>NZ_VLPL01000009.1 GCF_007558725.1 Fluviicola chungangensis | reverse complement strand
ATGATTTTAGGTGTCTATAGCAACGAGGTCCACCTCTTCCCATTCCGAACAGAGAAGTTAAGCCCGTTAGCGCTGATGGTACTGCCCTTTTGAGGGTGGGAGAGTAAGTCGATGCCACTTTTAATAAAGCCGTTCCCAAAAGGAGCGGCTTTTTTGCGTTTTTGTTTTTTGAAAAGATGATGGAATAGATAAGGATAAAATCGCAGATCACTTCATACTGGAAAGAAGAATCCGATGTAGCAGTTGATAAGGGGTATTTCCGCTCTTTTTTAGCAAAACAATACTGTCACAGCTAAAGTTTCCGGAATATTGAAAATCATTAGCTGAAAAATCAGCGAATTGTTTTCTTGAAATAGTGCGGGCAATGGTTAAATGAAGTGTTTGCACGACTCCTTTAAAATGAGCAGAGAGTTGTTTCTGAAGCATATGAATAGACTCAGTGTGGTCAACTTTCAGAATGAAAGATCCATTGTTCCATAGTTCGCAACCATTTAATCCAATCTTAAAACATTCAATCCCGGCAAGAGCTTGTTTTATCTTTAAAATGATTAATTCATCAGAAAAATCAGAAGCTTCAAAGTAGCACAGGCTGATGTGTGGTTTGGACTTTAAGACCTGATCTGATAACGGAATGCTAGTATGAAGTAAATGTTTTAATTGAATTACCTTGTTTGTTGTTTGCTGATCGGGTTCAACACAAATGAGGTATTCATGAAGTTCACTTCCAAACATGTCTAATTGTTGCATTTGATCAAATTCTTTCTCATAAAAAAAGCCTCACTAAAAGTAAGGCCTTTATTTATCTTAATCTGAAAGTTTCTTAGAAAATCTCTGAATCTGCAAAATGGAATTTACTTTCAATGGCAGCATTCTCATCAGAATCAGATCCGTGAACGGCATTTCTTCCTTTTGATTCTGCGTAATACTTACGAATAGTTCCTTCAGCAGCTTCAGCAGGATCTGTCGCACCGATCAATGCTCGAAAATCAGCCACTGCATTGTCTTTCTCTAAAATTGCTGCAACAATGGGGCCTGATGTCATATATTCAACCAATTCACCGTAGAACGGACGTTCAGCATGTACTTCGTAAAACTTCTTTGCTTGCTCCTCAGTTAAACGTGTTAATTTCATCGCTTTGATCGAAAATCCAGCCTGGATAATCATATCAATAATTTTTCCCATGTGACCGTTTTCGATCGCATCTGGTTTTAACATTGTGAATGTTCTGTTGCCTGACATCTTAATTGATTTGAATAATTTGGTGCAAAAGTACAACTATTTTCCAAATATGCCGACATGCTAATTCAATGATCACACTTAATTCATCTAATTTTTAGACTAGTCTAAAAAAAGTTTTATATTTGTAAAAAAAGCAGCATGTTGCGTTTGACTCAAAGCGAAGAAAATTATTTAAAGGCGATTTTTACACTGAGCCAGGATACGGAAGGAGCGATTTCCACAAATGATTTGGCAGAAAAAATGCTTACGAAAGCCTCATCTGTGACGGATATGCTCAAAAAGTTGTGTGAAAAGGAATTGTTGGAGTATCAAAAATACCAAGGATGCGCACTCACAAATTCAGGAAAAGCACACGCTTTGGCCATTATCCGCAAGCACCGGCTCTGGGAAACTTTTTTGGTAGATAAACTGAACTTTGGTTGGGACGAAGTCCACGAGATAGCGGAACAGTTAGAGCACATTCAATCAACCGAATTAACAGACCGGTTGGATGAATTTCTTGGTTTTCCTAAAGTGGACCCCCATGGAGAACCTATTCCCGGTAAAGACGGAAGAATCGAATCCGTTTCGAACAGAATTCTTTTATCAGAGTCACTTGTTGGAATGAAAGCAATTGTCATGGGAGTGGAGGACGATCAAACGGAGTTTTTGCAATATCTGAATAAAATCGGACTGCACCTGGGTACGCCAATAGATATCGCGGATAAATTAAGTTTTGACGGGTCTGTTCTCGTTAACATGAATGGGAAGCAGGTTCAGTTTTCTATTACTATCGCCAAACAAATATCGATCAAGCCCCTATGAAACGTTTTGTTTACATTCTGATTTGCGCAGGCACTGTCTTTAGCTGTAAGGTGAAGCAAACAAAAGAGAATGAAAAACTGATTGTTTGTTCCACTTCCATAACTGCTGATTGTGTCCGACAGGTGGTTGGAAGCAAATTAACGGTCAAGTCACTCATGGGGCCTGGTGTCGATCCGCATACGTATAATCCGAGACCCAGTGATGTAGTGTTGTTGAATGATGCCAGACTCGTCGTGTACACGGGGTTCCATTTGGAAGGGAAAATGGCCGAATTGTTTAGCCGTTTATCGGAAAGAAAGGAAGTGATTTCTTTTCAATTGGATTTTCCCAAGCAAAGAATCCTCTATACGGACGGAATCACGCCTGATCCACACGTATGGTTTGATACCGATTCCTGGGTTCACGGTATGAATGGAGTGGTCGACAAGTTAGTGGAACTTTACCCGCAATATGAACTGGAGTTTAGAGAGAATTTTTACAGATTCATGATACAAGTTCAGCAAAAGACAAAGGAGTTGAAGCAAAAATTGAGTGAAATACCAGAAAAACAAAGGGTTTTAATCACTTCTCACGATGCATTTCATTATTTCGGGAGAACTTTTGATATTCGGGTAAAAGCACTTCAAGGAGTGTCCACTTCCCAGGAACCGGGAATGAGAGATGTGGTAGACCTGGTAGATTTTATTGTCGACCATAAGGTAAAAGCCATTTTTGTTGAAAATTCCGTGAGCCCGAAAGCATTAAAAAGTGTTTTAAGTTCGGTTGAACGCCGGGGATACCATGTAAAAATCGGGGGAACTCTTTTTTCAGATGCTTTGGGATCAAAGGGAAGCGGTGCCGACACCTATGTGGGAATGTTAACTCATAATGTGAATTCCATAAAAGAAGGATTGAAATGAAAAAGGCTGTTGAAATAAATGATCTGACCGTTTTTTATCGCGATACATTGGCTTTGGATAATGTGTCGGTATCCATAAATTCGGGAAAAATCACCGGGATTATTGGTCCGAACGGCTCCGGGAAATCCACTTTGCTGAAAGGAATTTTAGGAATTATTCCAGTAAAAAAAGGAACTGTAAGTTTTTTCGGAAGTTCGCTTGAAAAATACCGCTCAAAGATTGCTTATGTCCCGCAAAGAGAGTCCATTGATTGGGATTTCCCGATAACCGTGGAAGAAGTGGTGGCAATGGGAAGGATCCGCCCGAAAAAATGGTGGTCGCGGACTACGATGGCTGACAGGGAAATTGTAAAGGAAACCTTGAAAAAAGTGCAATTGTCTGAATTCGTCAACCGACAGATCGGACAGCTTTCGGGTGGTCAGCAGCAACGTGTTTTTCTTGCCCGGGCATTGGCACAGGAAGCCGAGTTGATCGTAATGGATGAACCGTTTGTTGGAATTGACATGGCTTCCCAGGAATCGATCTTATCCATCGTACAAAAACTCCGGGATTCGGGGAAAACGGTCGTAATTGTTCACCACGATTTATCCGTTGTAGCGGAATATTTTGATGAAGTGATATTATTGAACAAAAAACTGATCGCAAATGGTCCGATTAGCGAAATCCTGAAATCTGAAAATATTGAAAAGGCATACGGAATGACACTTTTATTGAATCGGAAGTAATGGACTTAAGTATTTGGATCGTATTCATAGGAACCGCTCTCATCGGGATTTCGGCGGCGTTGGTGGGAACATTTACCTTCCTCCAAAAGAAATCATTGATCGGTGATGCGATTTCACATTCCATTCTACCCGGAATTGTTTTGGCTTATATGATTTCCGGGCAACGCAATACACTGATCCTAATGCTCGGGGCATTTTTTTCAGGTTGGTTAGCAACACAGCAAATATCCTGGCTGCAGCGGAAAACCAAATTGAAATCGGATACCATTGTTGCCGCTACACTAAGTATTTTCTTTGCTTTGGGATTGGCTATGTTGTCGTACATCCAGGGAAGACCGGATGATGGACAAGCAGGATTAAGTGATTTTTTATTTGGAAAAATTGCGGCCTTAAATATAGAAGATCTGTATCTTTTTGCAACCGTTTCTGCGCTGATCATTGCAGTGACTTTTTTCAGATATCGGGTCATGTTCAGTTTTGCGTTCAACAAAGAGTTTATGATCAGCAAAGGGTTCTCGCTGCGGTGGAATGACTTTATCTTGAATTCGATGACCATTTTAGTGGTTGCAATGGGAGTTCAGGCTGTTGGAGTGGTACTGATGTCCGCCCTTTTAATCATTCCGGTATTAACAGCAAGGATGCTCACTTATCAATTGAGGTCTCTGATCACGCTTTCACTTATTTTCGGAACGGGTTCATCTTTAGCCGGATCTTATATTTCAATTTTGGGCAAAAATATTCCCACCGGCCCCTGTATCATTATGGTATTGAGTATGTGTGCAATTTCGGTTGCTCTTTTGCTGAGAGTGCCATTCAAAATAAAAAAATAAGATGAATGATCTGCTCATGATATTGACTGCTTGTTCTGTTGCGATACCCGCATCTTTGCTGGGTGTATTGTTGGTTTCAAAAAGCCTGGTGATGGTCGGAGATGCAATTTCGCATGCTGTTTTGCCGGGGATTGTTGTTGCTTATTTGCTTAGCGGAACCAAGGATTCTGTTCCAATGCTTTTCGGAGCAGCCATTACAGGGTTTTTAACGACTTTCCTGATTGACTTTTTGAGAAAAAAATGGCGCATACAGGAAGATGCGGCAATTGGGTTTACATTTACCTTCCTATTCGCACTTGGAGTATTAATGATTGCCATTTTTGCCGGGAAAAACAGTGATTTGGACCAGGAATGTGTTTTATATGGAGATTTGGAGACATCTATCCTGGACCAGGTGATTGTTGGTAGCTATTTGTATGGAACAAGAGCCATTTTACAATTGCTTCCCCTGACAATTACCTTGTTGATTGTAATTATTGTCGGCTTCAAGGGCTGGAAGGTTTGGGCCTTTAATCCGCAATTCGGATCTTTTATCGGAATTCCGATTCAGGCTTTTCAATTGGTGCTCATGTTATTGTTAAGTATCCATGCTGTTTTGAGTTTTGAAAGCGTGGGGGTTATACTCGTAGTAGGGTTATTGGTTTTACCGGCTGCAACAGCTTTACAGTTTTCCGGGACTTTGGCAAGAACTTTTTTATACTCTGCATGCATAGGAATAGTATCTTGTGTCTTTGGAGTGTTCCTTGGCAAGTGGATCAATATTTCAATTTCACCGTTAATTGTATGTGTGAATGGCTTGCTGTTTTTGATTTCCATATTTGTCTTGCCTTTCAAAAAAAGTATACGTTCCAGCTAAAGTTTAGTAAAATCTCCGTTTCAAGAATTCAAGAATAAACGCTTTATTTGAATAAAAAAAAATAAAATAAAGTTGTTATATCAATAAACTGGCTTACCTTTGTTTCAAGAACGACAATTTTCATAGTTGTTAGTTTTGGGTTTTATAGTTTTAGCATGGTTTAGCAAAAAGAGGAGTAAATGACATCGAATTTACTCCTCTTTTTGTTTTTACATAACCGAATTCCTGATTTTTTTGTTTCTTTAGGCTTCAAACTACAATTATGAAGCTAAAACTATTTCTTTTATTCCTTTTATCATATTCATTTTCATTTTCTCAAACGCAGGGAGTTGCCTTTCCGACAGTAGGAAAAGGAGTTGCAACGCCTTTTGTAACGGATTATCATGCACTGGGAATAAATACTTCGGCATTGGGTTGGAGGCCCAGATACGCAGGAAAGAAATTTACAACCGGAACTTCTGAATTTGCGTTTGGTGTTTCGTCTCCTTCACTGAATTCCCAAAAACTTCAAAACCTCACAAGTACTTTATACAATGCGGCACAGCATAAAAATCCCAATGAGGTAGATTATAAAAGACAATTGCAGTCCGCTGGTGATTACGCTGAGTCGGGGGTTGCCATTAATTTTGATTACAACTGGCTGGGATTTGCTTACTATGGAGAACGGTTCGGTGGTATCGCATTCAACATCCGGGAAAATTACAGCTGGTATTCAAAAATGAATTCCCAGACAACCGATTTATTATTCAGAGGGAAATTATCTTCTGTTTTTGATTCCCTGACGGTTGTGTATGGCTCGGATACTTCCCGTATTGCAAACAATGCGAATATTTCCGAGGACTCTTTGGGACATGTTGTCAGTGGCTCCTTAAATGTTCCGATCCGTATCAGTGAACTGACCAAGGGAACCCAGATTCAGATGGTTTGGAACAGAAGTTACAATGTTGGTTACGGTCGAAAATTATTCGGTAAAGATTCCGTATTTGAAGTATATGGAGGTGTTGGTGCACGATTGATCACTTCTATGGCTATGTTCAATATGACTTCCGATGACGACGGTTTAAGAATGTATTCGGCAATCACTCCTACATTCGATATTGACTACGGAAATGTCAGTGGTTCCAATTCGGTACCAAAGAAAAGTAAAGGAATGGCACCAGTTATGGGAACAGGATATGGAATAGATCTTTCAGCGAGTATCATTCTCTTCAACAAAGTGCGGATAGCTGCTGCGGTCAATAATATTGGTTCGGTCACTTATAAGCGAAATGTCTACAAGGTGAAGGATACTTTGTTTGCAAGTTTCAATTTAGGTGGCGTCAATAGTGATAACATTACGCAGACGGTTAATCAGCTGGTGCGAGACAATGGGTTGTTAACATTGGAAGGAGAGCAGAAATACACGGTAATTAATGCTTCTGATTTCAGATTCGGAGTAAGTTATGAGCCGATCAAGTACATTCGTTTAGGATTTGATGTTGTTGCTCCCTTCAATAAAGAAACTCCCGGATCCATTCAAAATCCGGTTTACTCATTTGGAGGAGATATCATCCCTGTAAAATGGCTTCAATTAAGTATCGGTTATTATGGTGGCGGAGTATATAAAAACAACATGCCGCTTGGTTTGACCTTTATTATCAAAGACGGAGCGTATGAATTCGGCATTGCTTCCAGAGATGCACTTAGTTTCTTTTTAAAAGACGGAACAAGTGTTTCAGCTGCTTTAGGTTTTGCACGTGTACGATTCTAGATCAGGATATCTTTCAGCTCATTTAGAATAAGAGCAGTTGCTCCCCAAATAAGAATGTCTCCCTGTTTAAAGTGCGGGACATTCTTCATGGTCAAATCCGCCTGAATCGGAATATCGATCCGGACAACTTCCGACGCGTACAGGGCCAGCAGATCCAATTCATAAATCGCTGCTACTTCGCGTTCAGAACGCATATAGTCGAATGATTTGTTTGGAGAGTAGAAAACGTAAGGAGTGATCAAAAATTGGCTTACAGGAACAAAAAGAGGGGTTAATTCTTTCAATAGTTCGAAGTTCCTTGCATGGACACCGATCTCTTCGTAACATTCCCGGATGGCTGTATCCAGCAAGTTGGTATCGTCCAATTCTTTTTTCCCCCCGGGAAAACTAATCTGTCCGCTGTGAGAACCATCGTATTCTTGTCTCCTGGTTACAATCGTACACAATTTACCTGCTTCATCGTGAAAAAGGATAATAGCAACAGCTGCATCCCGGAAAGTAATTCCCCGGCGTATTTGTTCCATCGAACTTCCTCTCGAAGGCATGAATGCAAAATGAGATTTTTCTCCGGGTAATTCCTTTTTGAACTTTGTAATTAAATCTGCGTGTGTCATTTCGATTTCCGTACGCTTTTCAGAATTCGCTCAAAATCGTCGTAAGTATAATTCATGATGGGTTTGCTTGTGATCCATTGGAACACATAGTAATCATTCTTCACTTTGATGGTAGAAGTCACATAATAGGTTTGACCGGAATAGGTTCCGTCGCCAGAAATTGTCTGAATAAGGCCTTTGTTCCTAAAGCTCTTCGGAAGTTCTTTTTTGATAGATACTCCGGAATTATTCAGGGATTCAAATCGACGCCAAACATAGGCGTCCTGGAAAGTGTTCAGCAGATCATCATCTGCTAAGACAAAATCGTAAACAAATTCCCGATTCAGGTCGGATTTATTAAATCGTTCCACAGAGAAATAAATATTAAATGCATTACTTGACCGGGTCAGGGACGAGTTTTTGATCGTATACGTGTGTGAGTAATTTTGCTTGAAATGATCCGGCAATTTAAATGAAATTCCTTCGTATTTAAGCGTTTTATTTAGGTTAAAATTGTAGTGGTTCTTTTTGAAATCTTCTCTGATTTCCTTGTTTTCCTTATCGAAATCATAACATCCTACGAACAGAAAGGTTGGAATGAACAAGAGTACTAATCGATAGATCATAAGACGGATTTCGTTTGACTAAAATTGATTTGGATATAAATATAAAAAAAGCCCGGACAATTATCATCCGGGCTTTCTATTTAGATATCAATTTTTGCGTATTTCGCATTCTTTTCAATGAACTCCCGTCTTGGCGGTACCTCGTCTCCCATAAGCATGGAGAAGATCTGGTCACATTCAGCGGCATTTTCGATGGTTACCTGGCGAAGCGTTCTGTTCTCCGGATTCATCGTTGTATCCCACAACTGTTCTGCGTTCATCTCACCCAAACCTTTGTATCGCTGTACGTTTACGGAAGAATCCGCGCCGTTTCCTTTTAATTCTGTAATTAAACGGTCACGTTGATCTTCATTCCATGCGTATTCTGCTTTTGTACCTTTTTTAACCTGGTAAAGAGGAGGAGTAGCAATGTAAATGTAACCGGATTCAATCAATTCCTTCATATAACGGAAGAAGAACGTCAGGATCAAGGTTTCGATATGAGAACCATCGACATCGGCATCACACATGATAATCACCTTGTGGTAACGCAGTTTCTCCAGGTTCAAAGCCTTTGAATCTTCCTCTGTTCCGATACGAACTCCGAGCGCAGTATAAATGTTCTTGATCTCTTCGTTTTCGAAAATCTTGTGTTGCATAGCTTTTTCGACGTTCAGGATTTTTCCGCGAAGTGGCATAATTGCCTGGAACATCCGGTCACGTCCTTGTTTTGCAGTTCCACCTGCCGAATCTCCCTCGACTAAGTAAATCTCACACAAAGAAGCATCTTTTTCCGAACAATCTGCCAGTTTTCCAGGTAATCCGGATCCTGACATCACGTTCTTTCTTTGAACCATTTCACGCGCTTTTCTGGCAGCATGACGGGCTCTGGCAGCAAGAATAACCTTGTCAACAATGATTTTTGCTTCGGCAGGATGTTCCTCCAGGTAAATCGTCAACATTTCCGAAACCCCTTGAGACACCGGAGCTGTTACTTCTCTGTTACCCAATTTGGTTTTCGTTTGTCCTTCGAATTGAGGTTCCTGCACTTTTACCGAAACAACCGCAGTCAATCCTTCACGGAAATCATCCCCGTCAATTTCGATTTTTTCTTTCGCCAGCATACCGCTGTCAGTAGCATATTTTTTCAGGGTGTTTGTCAAACCACGACGGAAACCTGAAAGGTGAGTACCACCTTCGTGGGTATTGATGTTGTTGACATATGCCTGGATATTTTCAGTATAGGAAGTGTTGTAAGTCAAAGCAACTTCTACCGGAATTCCTTCGCGTTCTCCTTCGAAATAAATGACGTCAGTGATTAGCGGTTCGCGGTTTCGGTCCAGGTATTGGGCAAACTCACGCAATCCTCCTTCGGAATGAAATACATCCGATGTTGCTTTTCCGTTTTCGTCAACTTCTCTTAAATCGGTAATGGTAATGGTGATTCCTTTGTTCAGGAAAGCCAATTCACGCATACGTGCGCACAAGGTGTCATAATTATATTCCGTGGATTCAAAAATACTTCCGTCCGGTTTAAACGTTACTTCCGTTCCATGTTTATCGGAATTGCCGATTTCACGAACCTCGTATAAGGGTTTACCGATGTTGTATTCCTGTTCAAATATTTTTCCGTCACGGTGCACAACAGCATGCAGGTGAGTAGACAAGGCATTCACACACGAAACACCCACACCGTGCAAACCTCCGGAAACTTTATATGTGTCTTTATCGAATTTACCACCTGCGTGAAGAACCGTCATAACGATCTCCAAAGCAGATTTTCCTTCTTTCGTATTGATACCTGTCGGAATCCCGCGACCGTTATCTTTAACGGTGATGGAGTTGTCTGCATTAATCCACACACCGATTGTATCACAATGACCCGCCAGTGCCTCATCAATAGAGTTATCAACTACCTCGTAAACAAGGTGGTGCAGACCTTTTACCCCAACGTCACCGATGTACATGGCAGGACGCTTACGAACGGCCTCTAAGCCTTCTAATACCTGAATATTATCCGCAGAATAATCCTGATTCTTTTTTTCTTCGCTCATAAAATAAATTGCTTAAAAAATGCATTTTTCAATGCCGAACAAATATACGAAATTTAAGCCGTTTTTACTAGCGGAAATGGGCTTGGGAGCGGGTACTTATCAACAAAATATTGACATTTTAAGGCAATAAAAAAGCCCCGATTTAATCGGGGCTTTCTGCTTAATCTTTAATTTTAATTCGGATCATAATATCCTGCTTCTTTTTGATGTAGAATTCTACTGCGAATTCATCATCACCAAGCTCTACAATTCGTTTAGGCGAGAATTGGAATAGTTCGTATCCCTGAGCATCTCTGGTATCCAAAATAGAGAGTTTTTTCACACTGCCTGATTCTTTATTGATTTGGTAAGCAGTCAGGAAACCTCCGCGTCCCTGTTCGTGACGTGCCGGAACTTTGTTTTCGTCCAACATCATGTTTTTTACGTTGTCCAGGAACATGATGTAGTAGTAGTTATCCGATTGAACTAATTTGTAACTCAACTCGCTGTTTCTAAAGAAGTTTGCACCAATGAAGCCACTAAAACTAACGAATCCAAATCCGGAACCGCTTGAGCTGCTGTGTTGTCTTTTCGGAAGTTTTTTCATATAAACCAACTCTCCGTTTTTGTCAATCTTAGCAGCCAACATTTCTTCAAAATAGTAATCATAAGTAGTATTACCTGTCTTTGTGTCGGTTCTTGTGATTACATAATATTTCTCAGCAGCAAAGAAAATACTTCCGTCGTCGTGGATCAGGATATCGCGTAATACCATGTTGGTCATTCCCAAATCCTTCCCTTTGTCTTCTTTTTTCTCCAGTTTTTCCTGACTTCTTTGAGACATGTATTGCTTGATCAATTCCAATGGGATCTCGAAATTCTTGAAATCAGACTGTGTACCATCTTTTGTTAATGAAAGGTAGAAAATACCGTCTGTTTGAATTCCTCTTTTGTTTCCGTAAAAACCTGCGATCATCAGGGCGTCGTTTTTACCTTCAAAGAAACTTGCCTGAGTAACAAATTTTCCCTTAACATCGATCTCTGAAGCATTTACATCTACTCCGGATTCGGAAATTGCAATTAACTGGTTGTCGAAATTAGGATTGTCATCACGGTCAAACTTTCTGGTTTCACCTTCTTTCATCACTTCAGATAAAATGAAAACATCTCCGTTTGAACCTACCGCGTAATCGATGTTGTCCATGCGTGCTTCCGTGTAAGGCATTTCAACATCTTTACCCCAAAGTTGTTTCATCGACTTGGAATCGAATACGTACAAACCAATGACGTCTTTGTTTACTTTATCATTGCGTGATTCCGGTTTCTTGCGGAAACGTACCAACAATTTAGAGTTATCAAAAGAGGTTGCTAATTTGAACTTGTTTCCATCTCCACCTGTAACTTTGCCTTCTACAGCAATGATTCTTTCACCTTCGTTTTCGAATTCTCCGGTTTTTAAGTTGATGGCTCTTACGTAAAGTTGTTCTACCTTATTGGGTTTGTCCCAAACAGAGTAAAGCAGGTAAACAAAATCCTCAGTTTCAATATCATCCTCGTAAACCGTTCCGTTTGGAAAATCTTCGTACAACTTACTGGATTCCTGGTTTAAAGGTGATCCGGAAAACTTTTGAATAGTCACTGAACGACTGTTCATTTTGAAGGAGACAACACCACCATCTCTTGATGAATAGCTTTTGATTGCAGCATCAACAACCGGATAAGGGTCACCGGCTTTGTATTCAAATTCCTTTGAAGTAGTTACTTTGTCATCTTGCGCTAACACCGTGCTTGCAAAGGTGGCGCCAATGAATGCTAAGGCAGCGAGGTTTCTAATTTTCATGTGTATATGATTGTTTATTTGTTTGCGATCCAGGAAGTAATCTCTTCTGACATGGGATTTGTTCCCGGAGCGATTACCTTAACCAATTTACCCTCTTCGTTGATCAGGTATTTTTGAAAATTCCATTTTACGGAATTGTCCGAATATCCGTTTTGTTTTTTCTCGGTAAGGAATTGATATAATGGGTGCATTCCCTTTCCTTTTACTTCGATCTTACTCATCATCGGGAAGCTTACTCCGTAATTCTTTTTACAAAACTCTTTGATCTCACTATTCGAACCCGGTTCCTGGGACATGAAATCATTGGATGGAAAGCCGATAATCACAAAATTCTGATCTTTATACATTTCATAGAGTTTTTCCAGGTCTTCGTATTGTGGTGTGAATCCACATTTTGAAGCGGTATTGACAATCATGACCTTTTTTCCTTTCAGGGATGCCAGGTCGAATTCCTTTCCATCAATATCGGTTACTTTGAAATCATAGATCGTTTGAGATGCAGCAATTACGCTTACAAGTACGAATAAAGAAAATAGTATTGCTTTCATAATCAAAAATTAGCTAAGTCTGCCTAAAAGGCAACTTTTTTCTAAAATTAACGAATAAGTAAACATGAAGTACCAACTTTTCTTTTTTTCAAGCTTTATCTCATTTATAATCAATGCTCAGGTTACCGGAGTTTGGAAAGGTGTATTGATTCGGGATGGACAAAAATTGGATCAGGCATCGATTATTTATTTTGATTTTGGAAAGGAACCGATCACCCGGGAAGAACTTCCGGGAAAGGATGGATACGTGGTCCGTGTGCTTAAAACGGAAACGAAAAACGGGGTGATCAAGGGCAAGCAGTCCACTATTGTAAAGAAAAAGGATCTCTACGGAAACCGGTGGTGTGCCCTGGAATTTGAAATGGCCTATGTGGATTCGACCGGTTATTTACAGGGTAAATTCTTTAGTCTGGAATGTAGAGGAGTCAGTGGGAAACTCGTTTGCTTTAAAGTGTCCGAAACGGTTTCAAAAGAGAAAACAGTGATTGAATTACAATCCTGGCGTCCTATTTTTTTAGATGATATTAAAAAAGGGCGGAAGTCGAGAGAAATCCGTGACCAGGAACGGAAAAACTTCCAGTTTGAACCGATCTATTTTGATTATGACAAAGCGGATATCCGGCCGGAATATGAAGCTTTTTTGAACCGGATCGTATATGTGATCAACAGCCATTCGGATTTGCGGGTACGTGTAACCGGTAATACAGATGCGGACGGATCGGACCAATACAACATCGGTCTTTCAGAGCGCCGGGCACAGGCAATCATTGATTTTTTTGTGAAAGCCGGATTGAAACGCGATCGCATTGTCATCGACTTTAAAGGGGAAAAGAACCCGGTTAGTGACAACAAATCTGAAGAAGGAAAGCAGTTAAACAGAAGAGTGGACTTTGAGTTTATTTAGTTCTTAAAACCGATCAACGAGTTCTTCGTCGGTTGAACTCAAGGAATTACTTGCTTTTTCTGCAAGCGCATTAATCCGTGGTTGTAAAAACCAAACCCCTACCGGAAAGAACCAGATCAGGAAAAAATCCCCGACAAAGTTTGAGAAACGCGCGTTTGTTTGCATTTCCACGCATTTAACGACTTTTGCCGAAAAGTAGATGGTGTGCAAAATACAGAAGATACTGAACAAATGAAGAATAAAAATAAGGATACCGAATAGCACGAGTTCGAAGATGGCATCTATATTTTGATGGGAAGTTGTTGTTGTTTTTACCGCAAAGGAGATAAAGAAAGGCAGGATGCAAAAATAGATGACCGGAATAAAAAAGAAGAGCTTGATTCGTGTCATCGGAAACCGGACTTTATCACTCACAAGCTTACTCAATTTGGTAATGACATTCCAGAACCAGGCAAATTGAATAAACCCGCTTAGTATGCCGATGACAGGAAAAAAGTAAGAGATCCAAATGAAATCTTCCGGGCTGGGAGGTCTTCTGTTGGTTACTGTAATAGCAGCAATGATGATAACAAAAATGATCATCGCAATGAAGGGAATCACTACAAGCGGAATGAATAATTGCCAGTGTTTGGCGCGAAGGAAGATGGAGTTCATAAATCCTGATTTTGGTAAGTTAAAGGTAATAAAAAAGCCCTGATGAACATCAGGGCTTTTGATATATAAGAAGTTATTTCTTACTTAATGAAAGACATAGAAGCGTCTTCAGCATACTTCAGGAACTCACGATCCTTAGCAGCTTTAGCTTTCCATGCAGCGTCTTTAGCGATTGCACTTTTCAAGTTGCTAACCACGTCAGTCAATTTACTTTGACGAGCAGCAGCAATTGCTTTCAGGTAATATCCCTGACCAGACTCTTTGTCTGTTGAATTATCGATTGTGCTGATCGCAGCAGCGGCATCACCATTCAACAATTGAGCCAATGCTTTGTTGAAAGAAGCAGTTCCACCGAATGCACTTACTGCATCTGCGTATTTACCGTTTTGGATCGCCAGGATACCTTTGTTGTAATTTACCTCTTCGCCAGCTCCGTTAGCCTGTCCAAACAGTTCAGCAGCTTTCTTACGATCTCCGCTTACTCCTGCAACAGCTCCCAAGTTGTTTTTAGAGATAGCGTTGTCTTTCAGGCCGTTTGCTTTTTCGAATTGAGACTTCGCTTCCGCAACTTTACCTTGGTTGTACAATACAACACCTACGTTGTTTGCAGCACGGTAATCAGAAGGATCCTTTTTCTCAGCTTCTTTGTACAAACGTAATTTCTCATTCAAATCTTCTGTCAAAGTAGCTGTAAACAACAACTCTTCCAATGTCAATTTTTGTGGATCTGAAGTAGAGATTGCTTTCAATTCTTCATCGGAATATCCTGTTAGATCGTAAACTACACTGATTTCAGCACGACGCAATAACGGGAAGATGTTTTTGTCTAATTCTGTAAATGATTTACCTAAGTTTCTCATTTCAGTCTCACGTTGATTCGGATCCGCATACATTTGAAGTACGCGCAGGATCAAATCTTTATCTTCTTGCTTGATTGCATTGTTTTTAGCTAACTGTACTTTGAACCCGTCAAAGTCCTCACCACGTCCTGCCAGGTTGTAAATTTCGCCTGAAGCTTTCTCATTTTTAGCTTTTTTAGCAACTTCCATAGTTGCAGCTTTTCCTGAGTTTGCACGGTCAGTAGACAAGTTGTCGTTGAACGCTACTTCCCCTTCAGGAGATGCAAAACCGGTAATGTTGATTGACTTGATATTGATTTTCGGATTGGATTGAGCAGCAGTCAACCAAGTTCCCAAATTCACGATATCCGTATCTTTGTATTCCGTTTTACGCACATCATGCTTCCCTTTCAGGTAGTTGATCTGAGCCATAGACGTTTTCTCGTTTACACGCTTGAATTCGTCTTTCGCATAAATACATTTGAAATTTTTGTTCACTAAGTAAGGAGTGATAATAGTCCCTTTTGCGATTTCTTTATCTTCAAACTGACCTGCTTTTTCTTTTCCTCCCTTGAATACTTTACCAGTTACGATTAACTCTGTGTACTCGAACTCAGGCTTGTACGGGATAACATCTGTGTATGTCATTGTTCCACCTGGTTTGTACTGAATTACTGTACCATTCGCTGTTGCTTTCTCTCCCTGAACGGTTACCGTTTTCAATGGTGTTCCGGCTAATTTCGGAGTGATTTCAGCGTATGCTTTTTTCTTAATTCCTTTCTCTGGGAATTTAACATCAATTTTTACGCGTACACTGTCAGCGTGCATCTCAAGAGGGCTTGGAGTTACTGTGTAATCCAGATCCTTTAAAAGATCACAACTTGAAACAAGCGAACCAGTTACAGCGATAAAAGCTAATCCTTTGATACTTTGCTTTCTCATATTCAATTGTTAGTTACTACCTTAATAAAATTCCTTGCAATAATAAACATTATTTTTTAACCTGTGAAAGATTAATCTGTATTTATTCATTGACAAGTGGCGGATTATAAACGACGAATGGAAAATCCGGGTTTTCGAATTTGCTTTTTAGTTCTTCAAAACTGACAGAAAGCGAATGAAAGAAAAACGAACCCGTTAGTTCATGCATCGGGGTGATTACAAACTGTCTTTCAGTAATATAGAGGTGTGGAATTGTTAACTCAGGCAATTGAATTCGTTGATCTTTAAACAGGAGGATGTCGAGGTCTATAATCCGGGATTCGTATCCGCTATCCAAATGCTTTTTTCGCCCCATTTTTTTTTCCACAAATTGAAGGGCTTTTAAACAATTCAATGGTTTCATTGAGCTAACACACTCAAATACAGTGTTTAAGAATAATTCATCGGATTCAAACCCCCATGCCTGGGTTTCGTAAATGGAAGATGTCCGTAAAATGCGGATTCCCAGGCTCTGAAGTTCCTTTGCCGCCTGTTTTATGTGCTCCAGGCGATTCCCTAAATTGGTACCGACACCAATATAAATGTATTCGTTGTAACCGGCTTTTTCCTGACTTACCATTCAAATCAATATTTGTCCTTTTGATGGAGTAAAGATAACTTACATCATTAATGGTGAAACGACTTTTTTTTTTGGGTGTATATTTGTTCCAAAGTTATATTCTATGTCAACGTCTACAGTTAAAGTTTCTTTTTGGCGCATTTTTTGGCCATCCTTACTGGCTTCCATGATCTTATCCGTTTTCGGATGGATTTTTTGGATCATTATTTTCGGGTCTGTGCTCGGTGAAGAACCGAAAGCGAAGGATCCGAGTGTTTTGCACATGACCCTCAGCGGAGCGATCGGTGAACGAAGTTCTTCCAAATTGAATCCTTCCAGTTTTAAAATGGATAAAACGAACGGATTGGCTGATATTTTGACCGGTTTGGAAAAGGCCAAAGCAGACAAGCATGTAAAAGGAATTTATTTGGAGTTGGGGAACGTTCAGTGTGGGTATGCTACCGCGATGGAAATTCGCAATGCACTCAAAGACTTTAAAAAATCCGGAAAATTCCTGGTGGCTTACCTGAATGGGGAAGTCATTACCCAAAAACAGTACTACATCAGTTCTGTTTCGGATGAAGTGTATGGCTTCTCCACTTCCGCGATGGAATTTATTGGTTTGGGGGGAGAGTTAATGTTCTTCAAAAACACTTTCGATAAATTAGGGATCGAAATGCAGGTAATTCGCGGTTCCGACAATGATTTTAAAAGTGCTGTGGAGCCATACTTCAGAACAGATATGAGCGATTCAAGTCGTTTGCAAACCCAGCGCTACATGGCTTCGATCTGGAGTGATATCCGGTCCCAGATTGCTGCTGACCGCAAGCTAACGGTTGCTCAATTGAATGATATTGCAGAAAACGCAAAAATTCAACGGGTGGATGATGCGGTGAAGTTCAAATTAATTGATGCGATGAAATACCGCGACGAAGTAGAAGATATTATTCTGAAAAAGTCCAAATTGAAAGATTTGAAGAACATCATGACTTTTGAGGAATATGCTGCAAAAGGATTCAAGAACAAACAACTGGCTTATGACAATGAAACGGCGACAGCGAATGTTGCTGTGATTGTAGCAGAAGGTGCTATTACTGTTGACGGAGATGAAATGACATCCCATAAGGTGTGTAAATATTTCAGAGAAGTGCGCAACAACGATAAAATTAAAGTAGTGGTTTTCAGAGTGAACAGTCCGGGAGGAAGTGCGCTTGCTTCGGAAGAAATCTGGCGAGAAGTTTCCCTGACAACCAAAAAGAAAAAGGTAATCGTTTCTATGGGAGATGTTGCGGCTTCAGGTGGTTATTATATTTCTACACCTGCATCAACGATCTTTGCGGAACCAACAACCATTACGGGTTCAATCGGTGTTTTCGGAGTAATTCCTTATACGGGGGCTTTTCTGGAAAATAAATTGGGACTGACCTTCGATCGTGTTCAAACCAATAAGCACAGTGTATTGTCTACAAACAGAAAACTAACTCCGGAAGAAGTGTCTTTGATTCAGACAGAAGTGGACCAGATCTACACTCAATTCAAAAAACGTGTAGCTGACGGAAGAGGTTTGACAGTGGCACAGGTGCACAAAATTGCCCGCGGAAGGGTGTGGACAGGAGCGGATGCCCTGAAGATCGGGTTGGTTGATAAATTGGGTGGAGTAAACGATGCATTGGCTTATGCGATCAAGGAAGCGAAAATCAAAGACGCGCGTGTTCAGTACTACCCGAAAGTAAAAGAAGATCCGATTGAAGATTTGTTGGACCAGTTGTCAGATGGAGACGAGGAATCGTTGAAGATCAAACAAAATGCTATTCCGAAAGTAATTGATGACCTGACAAAACGCCTGATGAAATTGGAATCATATACCGGAATTCAAATGAGAATGCCCTACGAGATCGATCTTCACTAATTGAAAATTGATCATGTTATAATTGAAAAGGTGGTTACGTGAAATCGGAGCTACCTTTTTCTTTTCAATTATACATTTTACATTCTCCATTCAATTAATTTTGCACCATGATCGAACACAATATCTCTTTAAAACCTTACAATACCTTTGGGATTGATGTCAAAGCCAAATCATTCGGACGTTTCAGATCGGTAGATGAATTGAAAGATCTGTTGCGCAGCAGAGATAAAGAGATACCCCTGTTCATTCTGGGTGGCGGAAGCAATGTTTTGTTGACAAAGGACTTGCCTTATTTTGTTTTAAAAAATGAAATTTCAGGAATTGAACTGGTGAACGAAACGGAAACACACGTAGTTTTGAAAGTAGGTTCCGGTGTGGAATGGCATTCCTTTGTGCGCTACACCGTTGAAAAAGGATGGGGAGGAATAGAGAATATGAGTTTGATCCCGGGAAGTGTCGGCGCAAGTCCGATGCAGAACATCGGAGCTTATGGTGCAGAGATCAAAGATACCTTTGTTTCATTGGAAGCACTGCGCATCGATACGTTGGAAATGTGTACGTTCAATAAGGAAGAATGCCGTTTCGGATACCGCGAAAGTGTGTTCAAAAGAGCGTTGAAAGACCAATACGTAATCGTTTCGGTTTCTTACGAGTTGTCAAAAAATCCGAAGATCAATACTACCTATGGTGCCATCCAATCCGAAATAGAAGTGATGGGTGTGAATGAAGTTACGGTGGATACGGTGAGCCAGGCTGTCATGAATATCCGAAGAAGTAAATTACCGGATCCGAATGTGTTGGGCAATGCGGGAAGTTTCTTCAAAAATCCCGTGGTTTCAAAAGAAGTTTTCGATGAGTTGTTGCGCAATTACCCGGATGCCCCGCATTACCCGCAGGAATCCGGAGAGGAAAAACTGGCGGCCGGTTGGTTGATCGAAAAAGCCGGATGGAAAGGAAAGCGCATTGGAAACTGTGGTGTTCACGAAAAACAGGCTTTGGTACTTGTGAACTACGGAGGAGCAAGTGGTCGTGAAATTTACGATTTGTCAACCGCGATTATTGAAGATATCCAGTCCAAATTCGGAGTGACATTGGAGCGCGAAGTGAATATTCTTTAGCCTACTAAATCCATTTAGGGCTTAAATGAGTAAAGTCCGTGTTTGAATGAATATTTATGCTTGCATAATGATTAAATCTTGGTTTTTGATGAATTACGTGTTTTTGATGGTGTTTTGCAACTATCAGTAAATATGCGGTTTGTTTCATTGAGTTGACTTGTTGGAATTTCCACAGATTTGATTTCTGTTTAATTATTTCATAGCTTTTAGATAGTTAATAATGAAAGCCGTTATTAAGATCATCTTAAAACACACTGCTATGAAAACTACAATTACCATTTTAGCTTTACTTTGTTTCAGCTTCGTAGGATTCTCTCAAGCTAACACCGTTACCCTCATTCAGAAATTCGCCGATTGTGCGCCCGTTACCCAGCGTTTGATCCAGGCGAATTTCTCCACCCAGGAGCGCATGGAACTGGAAAGCGATGCGCGCAAGCTTGCTAAATTGAATTATGTGATGGCACAATCTTACCGCTTTGCCGACAATCAGATGGTTCTTCGCTCACAAAGACAATTATTTGATGCGAAATTATACGATTCTTATCGCAAAAAAGATCGCCGTGTGACCGTTTTTGACTCAACTACCGGATTGTATGTGGAATTGTACTCCTGGAATGAAATGGACGCGCAGCTTTCCCAGATCGATCTTCAATACGATATTGCCTTCTCCAAATAAAAAATGCCATCGAAAGATGGTTTTTTTATTAATTACGAATGCTCCCGTCAGTATGACTTTCACTCGGAATTGATCACCAGGTGTCCTGTGTTCCGTCTTCCTCGTTTGCTTCGTCCAACAATTTTTTCCAGTTGTAAGTAGTGTCTTCGGTGTCTTTCAAGATGGCAGAATAATCGCCTTTACTGATTACGATTTCTTCGATGTCGTATCCCAGGTACAATTCAATTTCTTCCAGCGTTTTCTCTTCTTCCTTGCTGCAGAAAGAAAGTGCCTGTCCTTTGTTTTCTCCACGGCCTGTTCGCCCGATTCGGTGAACGTACTGTTCTCCCTGCTCCGGTAAGTCGTAGTTTATGACGTAATCTACGCCCTGAATATCGATTCCTCGGGCAGAAACATCCGTTGTAATCAATACCTTATTTTCTCCGGAGCGAAACCGCTCCAATACGTTGAACCGTTCTTTTTGTTCCACATCTCCATGAAGTGCCTCCGAATGGATACCGACCCGCTCCATTGCTGCAACCACACGTTCGCAGCGCACTTTGGTGCGGACGAAAACTACGTATTTCAGCGCTTCGTATTCTTTGATGATGTTCTCCAAAAAGAAGCGTTTATCGTCCATTTCTACTTTGATGTACCCGTGTTCTATGTTTTTTGCCACCGGATCTTTCGGTGAGATCTGGATGCGGATCGCATCGCGAACCAAATCGTAGGCCAAAGCCTTGATTTTTTTGTCAATTGTTGCGGAGAAGAACAGGGTTTGACGATTTCGCTGCGGTGAAAGTTTGTGAATGGCTTTCATGTCGTGTGCAAAACCCAGGTCCAGCATTCTGTCAGCCTCGTCCAGTACAAGAAATTGGATGGAATCCAGCGAAAGATGGCCTTGCGAGCGCAAATCGAACACCCGTCCCGGAGTTGCAACGATCACGTCGGTCCCGCGTTTCAATTCCTGGATTTGCTTATCTTGTTCCAATCCGCCCAGGATTGCGGTGACTCTTAAATCAGAACCTTTTGCAATGCTTTCGAATGCTTGTTTGATTTGTTCCGCGAGTTCCCTTGTAGGAGCCATAACGATGCATCTCGGACTTTTTGATTTTGCTTTGGATGTACTCAATTTGTGAACAATCGGGATCGCAAAAGCGGCCGTTTTTCCCGTTCCGGTTTGTGCAATACCGAAGACATCTTCTCCGTTGAGAATAGGTGTAATCGCTTTGAATTGAATGTCTGTTGGTCTTTTAAATCCTAAAACTTCTAATTGCGCTTTAATTTCTTTGGAGATGGGATAATCCGAAAATAACATGAACCAGTTTTTTACAAAGTTAATCCAAATTTTGGTCTCCCGCGGATTGCACGGATTTCGCAGCTGCATAGTGGAATATTTCCGGCAGAATTAAAACAGGCCTTTATTCGCATGACATTAACAGGTTCCCGGGTTGTTTTATCATTGGTTTTCATTTGGAACCAGGATTGTGCAGCATTGTTATGATATGAAAGGAATATCTTCCCGAAATGGTATATTTGCTTTATGTATATCCCGAAGGATTTTGAGTTGAAAGATCAGGAGCAGGTGCTGAAGTTTTTGAAACAGCATCCCTTCGGGTCATTGACGGTAAATGATGTGGATGGATTTCCTGCAGTCGTTCACATTCCTTTTACCTGTGAATTCAATGATTCTGCGAAGTGCCTGGAGTTTCATGTGGCAAAATCAAACCCGATCAGTTCGGCTATTTCAAAAGAAAAGCGGGGAAAGATGATTGTTTTAGGTGCTCACGGGTACATTTCATCTTCCGTTTATACGCATGTCAACGTTCCGACTTACAACTATGAAGCGGTTCATATTTCCGGTAAGCTGGAAGAACTGACAGAGCAGGAATTGATAAATCACCTGACCAGACTGGTGGATTCCTTTGAATCTGACCGCGAGAACAAAGTGCATCTGAGCCAATGGCCGCAAGATTTGATAGAGGCATACCTAAAGGAAATTGTCGGCTACCGGATCGAAATCCAACACTTTGAAGCGGCATTTAAGCTGTCGCAGAATAGAAATGAAGTAGATTTTAACCGGATCCTGACTGACCTGAATATACGAACTTCGAATGACCGGCAGCTTGCCGAAGCCATGAAACACGCAAAATGCCCTGTCCAATGAAAAATACCTTAGTGATTTGTTCCCTGCTTATCTTCTTGTTTTCCTGTACGACCAGGCAGAAAGAAACAGCTAATGTTGAAGTGAAGGGATTCGAATATGCTCAATTGGTTTCTATCGAACAAAAATCGGGATACAAAGAATTAATCATTAAAAACCCGAAGACATTAAAAGTGGAAAGCCGTTATGTACTGTTTCCGCGCAATTCTAAAATGAAACGTCCGAAAAATGGGAAGATCATTGAGGTTCCTGTTCAACATATGGCAGCTCTATCTACTTCTTTTGTGGGGATGCTGAATGCAATCAAAAGCATAGGAGCCATTAAAGCTACAACTGAAGAACAATATATCTCGAACAGGCAATTACTGAAAGGGATTAAAGCAGGAAGAGTACTTACGGCAGGTTATGAAACAGGTTTAACTCCTGAAGCCGTTTTAAAAGCAGAAATTCCGTTGATTGTTTTCAGTGGTTTCGGTCAACCTTTTCCGAATGAGGACAAGTTTGCGCAATTGGGAGTTGTCTGTATGGCAAATTACGACTGGGAAGAAAAACATCCGCTGGGAAAAGCTGAATGGATCAAGGTTTTTGGAGCCCTGGTTTGCAAAGAGAAGGAAGCAGACACTTATTTTAACCAGGTCGTTAAATCTTACCGGGAACTGAGAAAGCAGATCACTTCCGGTTCTGAAACGAAACGAAACCAGAAAACAGTTTTGTGCGGTGGATTGGCGGGAGATATTTGGTATGCACCTGCCGGAAAATCTTTTATGGCCGGAATCATGAAAGATGCCGGGATGAATTATTTTTATAAAAATACCACGGGCACGGCGAGTATTTCTCTGAGTTTGGAACAGGTTTTTAATGACGACCGGTCGTGTGATGTGTGGATCAATGCCGAAGCATCTACTTTGAATGAGCTGTTTGAGTTGAATTCCAAGTTCAGGTATTTCCACACGGTCCGGGAAGGGAAAGTCTACAGTTACATGCATGATCCCAATTATTACTGGGAATATAGCCAGGTAAATCCCCATTGGTTACTGGAAGATTTTATGCGGATCAACCGCGATGATACGCCGGCCAATTTACATTTTTATAAGCAGTTGAAATAAATTATGTGGAAGAAGCACCTGTTTTCATTTGCCGTGTTTATCGTGATTACCGTGATTACGATCGGTTTTCCACATGGAGATGATCCCTGGTTCTCCTTTCTAACTACTTCTGATAAGCAAGCCTGGCAGTTGTTTGTAATTTACAGGGTTCCCGAAGTGTTTATAGCTGTTGTCGCAGGATTTGCCTTATCCATTGCGGGATTGCTTTTACAAACAACTTTGAACAATCCACTCGCAGGACCTTCCATTTTGGGACTTACCGCAGGTTCGCATTTAATGGTTGCATTGACTATTATGGGAAGTTCGATGCTCGGACTGGAAATATTGGATCTCGGAATTACCGTTTCAGCCACTATCGGTGCTTTGGTTTTCGGGTTGCTGATTCTGGTAATTGCAGCCAGGATCCGTTCGATGGTTTCTTTGCTTTTAGTAGGAATGATGTTGGGTACTTTTGTTTATTCGATTACAAATATTATCCTGATGAAGGCCGATGCGAACAGCGTCAAAGCTTTTTCCATCTGGGGCATGGGTTCTTTACAGCAGGTCAGTATTGATCAGGTTCCCCTGATTACCTTGCTTTTCCTGATCGGGATCGGTTTGGCCTTTTTATTGACAAAACCATTGAACGCTCTGATCCTGGGTGAAAAGCCCGCAGCCATTCTCGGGGTAAAAGTGAAACAAACACGTTGGAAAATCATTTTTGTGGTTTCCCTATTGGCGGGATTGGTAACGGCATTTTGCGGACCGATTGGATTCGTTGGACTAATCGTTCCGAATTTGGTGCGTATGTTCTATAAAACGGCACGGCACGGTCATTTACTTTTGGCTTCGGGACTCATTGGTGCCAGCGTGATGGTTTTGTGTGTCTTGCTGATTCGCATTTTTGAGCCCATTATGGTCCTGCCGATTAATAGTTTAACAGCTTTGCTTGGTGCACCGATTGTTCTGTTCCTGTTACTTAAAAATATTCGCAATGCTTAAGTTCGAAAATTGCAGCATAGGACATGATCGGACCTTGTATGAAATTCCGGAATTGGAATTGCGGAGGGGGGAATTTGTGGCCTTAATCGGAGCGAATGGTTCGGGCAAATCGACCTTAATGGATTCCCTGGTCCAGGGTAAATTTCCAGATGGAAAAGTGAGTATTGAAGGACGGAACTGGATTGACTTGAAGCTGATGGAACGGGCTCATCAAATTACCTTGGTCGACAATCATTTCCTGGGTTTTGATTACCTGAAGGTGAGTGAGTACCTGGAATTAGGCCGGCATTCCTATACCAATTTCACCGGACGATTGACTGCCGAAGACCGGTTGGTCGTTCAAAAGTACATTCAAATCCTGCATTTGGATTCTCTGTTGGGGCAATCCACTTCGACTCTGAGTGACGGCGAACGTCAACGCGTTGGAATTGCCAAAGCATTGATCCAGGAAACTCCAATCATTCTTCTGGATGAACCGACCGCTTTTTTGGATTATCCTACGAAGAGAGAAGTGATGTCTTTATTGGGACAAATCGCCGCAGAAAGCAACCGGATGGTGATGATTGCTTCGCATGACATTGATTTTTGTATCGAATACTGTTCCCGGATTTTGATTATTGAGAAGGATTCCAAAATCCTGAGATCGTATCAGGCAATTACACATGATGAGTTAGTGACTAAGGCATTTGGAATCTAATACCAAATTGGCAAACATCATCTAAAACCCTATCTTTGTCCAATCAACCGGCTGTTATTGAATACCGGATTAATAGGATAATTATGAAGAACTTATTACTGCTTATGTTCGTTTTTGCAAGCGGATTTTTAGTTGCCCAGACTCAGAGTGCCAGCAATCGCATGCGTTGGGACCAATTAATACAGTATTCGAAAACATTTAAAAATGAGACTGGTGTGAGCCAGGAAGTGGTTGACGCTTATCCGGTTTACAAGATTTCCGGAGTTTGGTATGTTTCGCTATATGGAAAACGGCTTCCAAATTGTAACTGGAACCTGATCCAGGAAAACAATATCCTGTTGGGAAGTTCTGTAGGAAAAATTACCACCATGAAAGTTCCTTTGGAGCGATTGAACATCATCGATTTTTCGCAGTTCTATTCTTACCTGGAGATTCCGGGGAAAATTGTTCCGCAACTGGATAAAGCAGTAAAAGATACGCGTGCGGACAGTGTTCAGCAAGGGATTAATTTACCGGGAGCGTTTACCGGGAAAGATATATTGATCGGTGTTACGGATTGGGGATTTGACTATGGCCACCCGATGTTTTACGACACTTTGCTTACACAGTCACGGGTTTACGCAGCTTGGGACCAATACAAACAAACCGGTGATTTGCCGTTCGGACAAACGTATGGCGTTGAATACGATACCCCGGCAGAATTGGCTGCTGCCGAAACGGATACAGCGAATATTTATAGTCATCATACACACGGTTCTCATGTTTCAGGTATTGCAGGAGGAAGCGGTGCAGGATCCGTTTACCGCGGATTTGGTTTTGAATCCCAATACCTCTTTACCACTTTTTATATTGATCAGGCTTCGGCGATCGATGCGTTTGTCTGGATGAAAGATAAGGCGGAAGCTGCCGGCAAACGATTGGTTGTAAACATGAGTTGGGGAGTTTATTACAATCAGATGGGAAGTTTGGATGGGTTTTCATTGCTTTCCGAAGCGATTGACGAATTAAGTGCAACGAACCAGGTTGTGTTTGTTGCTGCAGCCGGAAACAATAACGGAACCAATTTCCATATCAAAAAGACGTTCAATAATAACTTCTTTAATACCTTAGTTGGCTTTTATTCATATGCTGCCAATCCGAATATGTGGGGAGAATGTATTACGGTATGGGGAGAACAGGGGCATAATTTTTCTAACAAGATCTCCATTTACAATAATGTCGGAACATTGCTGGTTGCAAGCCCCACTTACTCTACCTCCACGACCGGATACCTGGATTCCATTTTAGTTGCAGGAAACGATACGATTGAGTTCAATATTTCCAAAGAAAGTGCCAATCCCCTGAATGGAAAACCTGGTATGCAGATTCGTATTCGTTCCCTGAATGCGAATAACAGAGTTGTACTTACGGGCTCGGCAACAGATGGAACCGTTCATTATTGGAACCTTCCTGAATTAACAAACGGCGCAGGTAATTTCGGTCAAACGTTTTCTGCTTACGGAGCCAATGGAATCACCGGAGACTCATTTTATGCCATCGGAGAGCCAGGCTGTGCAAATAGCGTGATTACCGTTGCTGCCTATGCGTCCAGTTATGTTACCACCTCCGGGAATACGATCGGGGGGGCTCCGGCATCATTCACGAGTATCGGGCCATTACATAATGAAACAATGAAACCGGATATTGCGGCTCCGGGAGTCAACGTGATTTCCTCCATTTCCTCTTATACGGATGCGGCTTATACGGCAGTTGCTTCGATAACTTTCAACAATAAAACGTATGATTTCGCGAAGTTTTCCGGAACATCGATGGCTACGCCATGCGTTACCGGTATCGTTTCCCTGATCCTGGATGCAAATCCGAATTTGTCCAGTCAGCAGGTCAAAAATATTATTAAAACGACCGCCCGACTCGACAATTATACGGGGACTATTGTTGCTCCGGGTGATACCAAGTGGGGAATGGGAAAAATCAATGCTTATGCTGCTGTTAAACTTGCCTTGAATACCCTTTCAGTCGATGAAAATGCTCAAGAGACTCCTTTCGTACTCTATCCGAATCCGACATCCGGATTTTTACATATCCTGAACCTTCACGATCTACAGGTGTCGGCTTTATCCATTCTATCTCTTGACGGGAAGACCATTCATCCGGTGGTAAATCAAAATGCAATTGACATTTCGGAGCTTACCGGCGGAATGTATTTACTCAGAATTCAAACAGACAAAGAGCTCTATACCTTGAATTTTGTGAAAGAATAATGAGTGTTTAGCTTACCCGGCCCAATTTTCCCGGTCCAGGTTGCGTAATTGGATCGCTTCGGAAAGGTGGACGGTTTCAATAAGTGTTGATTCTTCCAAATCTGCGATTGTCCGGGCAACTTTCAGAATCCGGTCGTATGCCCTGGCCGAAAGTCCCAGCCTGTCCATGGCGTGTTTCAATAATTGCTTGCCTTCCGGGGAGATCTCGCAAAATCGGGTCAGCTCTTTTCGTTGCATTTGTGCATTGCAATGCGTTTGTGAATCCCGATAGCGATCCAGTTGGATAATTCGTGCCCGGATGACGCGTTCACGAATTTCTGCGCTGGTTTCAGTAGGTGCGTTGAAAGCCAGGTCATCAAAGGAAACCGGAGTGACTTCCACGTGTAAATCGATGCGATCCAATAAGGGGCCTGAAATCTTATTCAAATAACGCTGAACAGTGCCCGGTGCGCAAACGCATTCTTTTTCGGGATGATTGTAATAGCCACACGGACAAGGATTCATTGCAGCAACCAACATGAACCCGGCCGGATAATCAACAGAGAAACGTGCGCGGGAAACTGTCACTGTCCGGTCTTCCAAAGGTTGTCGCATGACTTCCAGGACCTGCCGTTTGTATTCGGGAAGTTCATCCAGGAACAGCACACCATTATGTGCCAGGGAAATTTCGCCAGGCTGCGGGTAAGATCCCCCACCGACTAATGCAACATCCGAAATCGTGTGGTGCGGTTTCCTGAATGGTCTTTGAGTTACCAGGCCATTGTTTTTACCGATTTTTCCGGCTACCGAATGAATTTTGGTCGTTTCCAGCGATTCTTCAATACTCATAGGAGGGAGAATGGTCGGGAGCCTTTTTGCCAGCATGGATTTCCCTGCCCCGGGAGGACCAATCAGGATGACATTGTGCCCGCCAGCTGCTGCAATTTCAAATGCCCGTTTGATGGCACTCTGTCCCTTGACATCCCTGAAGTCAACTTCGTTTTCATGGAGTTGGCGTTGGAATTCTTCTTCGATATTGAATTTTACAGGAGTAAATGGCTTTGCTTCGTTCAAAAAATCGATGACTTCCTGCATGTTTTCCATTCCGTAGACATCAATTCCTTCTACAATTGCTGCCTCGGACTCATTTTGTTTGGGGAGAAGAATTCCTTTGAAACCATCTTTTTTGGCTTGCATAACTACGGGCAACACTCCTTTAACTAGTTGCAATGTCCCGTCAAGGGATAATTCACCAAGCAGCATATACTCTTCCAGTTTGGCAGAGGAAATTTGTTCGGAAGCTGCCAGGATTCCAATTCCGATGGCCAGGTCGAAAGTGGATCCTTCCTTACGAATATCTGCCGGCGCCATGTTGACAGTGATCTCTTTTCCGGGATAATTCAGATTGTTGTTCTTTAAAGCCGCCTTGATCCGTTGATGGCTCTCCTGGACTGCTTTATCGGGTAGTCCGACCAGCATAAAATTGACTCCGTTTGCAATGTTCACTTCAATGGTAATCGTTGTTGCATCAATTCCGAATACCGCACTTCCAAATGTTTTTACCAGCATTTCTTCTCGTTTTCTTATTTAAGATAAGAAGAAAGTTCATTTGAAACAAGTAATCTGATTAAAAAATAATCATCTATTGATTTAAAAACAATCAATAGTTAGAGCTTCAAACCGATTCCGAACTGTATTCCCCAGGAAGCATATCTTCTGCGAATGACATCACCGGAAACGGCAGGATTGATCATGGACCGGAAGTACGGATTGATATAGATAAACCACTTGTCAAAATTTCTTCTTGCTTCCAGCTCGATGAGATAAGAAACGTTAACTGTGACGGGTTTGTACCGACCGGTATTGTTAAACGAAGCATTCGGATAAGTTCCAACTCCCGAGGTTATCCCGAAGTTAAAAACTGCTCCCAGACGCGGAATCAACTCATAGTCTCCCAATTCAAACCGGTAACCGAAATGCAATGGGATTGAAATCCACGAATAGCGGTTTTGGAATGACTGGGAGTTTGATACCGAATCCATGTATTGGACCGTATGGTAGATCGTTGTATCGTGTGGAACCGGAATCCAGTTTCCGATAGAATCCTGGACCCAAAGGGTATCCTGGATAAACTCGGAGTAAGTAGAATCTTTCAATTCGGTACTTTTCATGTCTGCTTTGAATTTTTCCCCGGTTTGAGCGTAATTAACTCCCGAACCGAAAGTGATTTTTTTATGGGAGAAGTTTACATTTACACCAAAAGACGCAGCAAAAATGGAATGCTGATCTTGTTTGATTTTTGCCAGGTAATCGGAGCTTTTCGGTGAGTCCTGTATGCTGTTTCCTCCCAATCCTGCGAAAAACTGCACTTCTTTTTTCCAATTGTTCAACGGAGGTTTTACACCGGTTTCATCCTTTTCGCGCTGATTTGAGTTCACTTGCTGTGCGCTGTCACTTATAGTTTGTGCCAGCGTGGAATCTTTTTCTGGAACGGATTCACCGGACAATTCTTCTCTGTCCGCTTTTGTGCTTGCTGAAGTTTTATCAGCAGAATCGGCAATAGAAGCCTGCAGAGTTTTGTCTCCGGGTGCTGTTCCTTTATCTGAACCAGAAAGATTTGGTTCTTTTGTTTTATCGGGAACACTCATGTCTGCACTGCTGCTTGTCTTTTTATCAGAATCGGTGATTTTTTTTGTTTTGTAAGTGAGTTGTTTTTGGCTTGTTCCTTTTGTTTGTTTATCGGTGCTGATTTCTGAACGTGATTTTCGACCTGCAGTTTTAATCTGTGCAGATTGTTTGACCTGTGTATTTTCAGTTTTCAGTTTTGTTTGGCCCCATTGAACGGAATGAGCCAATTTGGCTGATTGCTGTATACTTTCAGGTGTGCCGGCTTGCGCATATCCGGTTTTTTCCTGCGATAAGTCCGAATCACTCGCATGGTGTATCCGTTGATCCGGCTCGTTCAAATGGTAAGTATTTTGGTTCTTTAAGTTTTTGTTGTATTCATCTATGGCAACTTGTTTCTTTTCCTTGCGGCCAGGATATTTCTCTTCTGAGTTGTCAGTATAGGAAAAATAGCCGATTCCGATTGCTCCGATTAAAGCAAAGGGAACCAGGAACCATAAGAAGCCGTACCTTCTTTTCTTTGGTTGATTGTCTAAACGCTTGTTCAAATCCTCCAGGAAAGCTTCCGGAATATCGAACTGGCGGTCATTTAATGACTCGAACAATTGGTCGATATGTTCCTTATCATCTTTCATGACTTTACTTCTTGGGTTTGATGAATACTCAGGGCAATTTTTAAGCGTTTCCGTGCTTCTTTGATGTGCCATTTTACTGTTTCATAGGAAATCTGGAGTTCGTCCATGATTTCTTTGGAACTAAATCCGTCAATGGCATAGAGATTGAAAACGAGTTTGGTTGCCGGGGGCAGCTGGTCAAGCAACAGTTGTAATTCTTCGGCTTGAAATGTAGTGTTGATTTCCGGCTCACTCAGCAATGAATCATTTTTGTAATCATCATTGTAGGAGAATAGTTCTTTGTAGCGTTTATTTTTTCTGAAATCGTCAATGATTTCCCGTTTCACAATTTGTTTGGCCCATGAAAAATAGGCTGTTCCCAATTGGAATTGATCGATATTTGCGATAATTTTCATAAACGCATTATTTACCATTTCCATTTGTTTCTCCTGGTCGCTTGAATACCGGACAGCATTTCCCATTAACACCTGAAAAGTGTAGCGGTATAAATCCAGGATAATCTTTCGATCGCCTTTTTTTATAGCATGAACGGAATCGCGATTTAATTCAAACAAAAGGTAACGGAATTATTTCAGTCATGAAATACAAGCAAAGGATGAGCAAAATGCCCATCCTTTAACCAAACGAAAATTGTTTAAGGAAGGTTGTCAAGCAATGCATCTAATTGGGTAAGGGAATATGCATTTAGAGAACCGACTACCTGCATGTGGTTGGCTGTAATGGTGGCCGGTACCACTGCAGCGTGAATTTCGTTGTTATCCAAACTGATGATCACAAAGTGTACATTCATTCCTACAGGAAGTTTGTAGTAATCACCGGTATTGAAAATTCCCGAATCTACATGATAAATTCCCGCCATTGCACTTGAACCGTCGATTGAAACGAATACGCGGGTGTTCGTTGTAGTAAATCCGGAAGGAATCTGAACACTCAATTTGGATAATGGTCCTGAAGTATTCATGAAGTAATCCAGGTTTACCCATCCTGTAGAATCAGGAAATGCAGCATAAATTCCCGTACCGGGATTCACAAATGCCGAATCAGCTTATGTCCATTCTAATTGTCCGTCTGTCTCCTGGCCATAGAATAAACCCATCATATTATTCGTACCGTTTGGAGCCGGAGCTTCAATCTGGTAACACATTCCGGGGGCCAGTTTCAGTTTTTGTCCGTTTTGTTTTGCCACTATGCTGAATTGTCCGCCTGAAATTAGTTGGCTGACACCATTTCCTGTTTTACCAACAGGTTGTTTATTCAAAAGGATCATGTCGGACTTGCTGAATATTTCCACCAATTCGATTTGCACACTTCCTGTAACAGGAGCTCCACTTGCCGTAACGAACGAATTTGCATTGAAATGGATGACCGTTCCTTTGTTACCTGTAATGGTTTGAGCCTGTCCGGCATTGATGGTAAATGTTTGTGTTCCGTTGCTCAAGTTGTTGTTAAAAAATGCCGTTGCGTAATTTGTTGCAGGATTCGACGGGTCCGGGTTGGTTGGCTGTGGTTTGTCTTTTTTGCAGGATGCGGCAAAAATCAGGATGGCTCCTGCCATAAGTACGGATAAAAAATGGAAGCGTTTCATATTTTTTCGATTTAACTATTTTGAAGAGGAACGGAAATGGGAAAGCTGGTGGGGGGTAGGGTCCCTAAATTTTTTTCGCCGTTCGAAAGATTATTTGTAACGAAGTCACATTTCAGCATTGTTGTTGGGTATTAATCTTGTAACTTCGGTTCACTAAAACTCAAATGAAACGTACGCTCATTCTAGCTTGTATCTTGCTTTGCTCTATGGAATTGTCTGCTCAATCCCAATGGATACAGTTTTCATTTGTTTCGAAGGATTTTCCCTGCGAGGAGGTTCCGAAGGAACTGACCATTTCTACAATTCTAGCAGGAAAAGACAGTACGATTTTTAAACAACCGTTTTCCGAATGTTCGAAATCCATTGAAATACCAAAACTTCCGGGAATGTATTCGTTTACGGTAAAAACACAACTATACCAACCGATCCTGCTGAGTTTCGAGATTAAAGAAAATATGGCAGATACGATCCAATTGGGAGACCTGGTATTAAAAGAACCTGTTTCCGAATTGGATGAAGTAACGATTACGGGAATTCAACGGAAATTTATTGAGATCGATGCGGATAAGACAACTCTGACGGTAAAGGATAACCCGGTTTTATCGATTAGCAGTATTTATGATGCAATTTTGAAAGTTCCGGGAATTATGCCGTACCCCGGAGGTGGTTTTGCTGTAGGCGGGCAAATGGCTTCGGTTTATTTTGAAGGAGTTCCGAGCAGCTTGTCGACTGATGATTTGATGAATTTACTGAAAAGTTTACCGGCCAGTTCTGTAGAAACAATCGAAATTATTTCGAATCCCGGAGCTTCTTTCGATGCAAACGTCAGTGGAGCAATCATTAATATTAACAGTATCGGTAAACCTACCAAATGGTTGTCGGGAACTGTAACGCTGAACTATGGTTTGAACCAGAACCAGAAGATTTCTCCGTCCATCGTGTTAAGCAGTCGTCAATCTAAATGGAGTTGGCAGTTGCAGACTGGCTATTCCAATAACGAACGTTCCAATAGAGATACATCGGACCGTGTTTTTAGTTCATTCAACCCGGAGATCGGTCTGAATTCGGACAGGAAGGAACAAGTACACAGCAGCTATTTTTATTTTAAACCTTCGGCGACACTGAATTTTTCCAGGCGTTCAAGTTTGATCATGAATTATAATGGTTCTTTTGGTGATACGAAGTTCACAGGGAATTCGATGACGGAAAGCCCCGGAATGGTTCCTGCTATTGCGCTTCAAACGGATTATACTTCCCGCAACTATGGAATGGGAAATGAAGGAATGCTAAAATTCAGGCAGGAATTCGATACTTTAAAAAGGGTGCTAAATGTGACCGCATTTTACTCCAATTATCAGAACAGGTCCAAAAGAAGCAACTTACAGCGGGTTTCCGAAATGGATGATTTCAGTATTTTGGATTACTACATGAATATCAATCGCTTTTATCTGAGAGCTGATGCTGAAATCCCTTTTGAAAAAATTAAGTTTTATATGAACTTCGGAGTAAAATACAGTTTGATGCACGTTGATAATATCGGCTCCTATAATTTAAACAATGATTCCTCAGAGATCTTTGATAATCGCACGTATTCCTCCAGGATCGATTTTGATTATACGGAAGATAACCTGGCTGGCTATCTCGATCTGAAAAAGAAATTGGGAAAGAAAGTCACGATCGGGACAGGTTTGCGAGCTGAAAACTTCAGTTTGAGTCGTGCTTCCAACGTAACAAGTACGGCAAGGAATAATTACTTTAATTTCTTTCCGTCATTTAATGCCATTTACCGTATGAATTCGCTGGTAAATGTGATCGGAACCTATTCGCGGAAAATTGGAATACCTGGTTTCTCTCAGTATGATCCGAATAATTCGGGGTATTATGATCCCTTTACTTCTTCCAGCGGAAATAGTGCCTTGAAACCTAATTTTTATGACAATGCCCAGTTCAAGATCACTTTTTTCGATTATGCACAGCTTTCAGTCAATTATACCCATTCCCAATTTTTAAATCTGAGCGAAGTGGTTGTTCAACCGAATTCGTTACAGACTGTTCAAACTTTCCGGACGTATAAGAATGTGAATTCGATCAACTATTTTATGGCACTTCCAATTCCATTTGTCTTGTTTACAAAAGGACTGAAGTTTATGGACGAGCCGGTGGAAGTGGATAAGATGTCATTTTTGTATATCTACAGTTCTTATACAAAAACAACCATCCCGGATTATAGTTATGTAAACCGGAACAAGGGAATGTGGACATTGGGAGTTTATTCTCAGTTTATTTTACCCTGGAAAATCCGAATGAATGTGGAGTATTACATAACCGGAAAAGGGAATTACCAGATTTACGAATTTGTGAGAAACCGATCATCATTTGATGTGTCTTTCAGCAGAGAGTTTTACGAGAAAAAGTTAAAGACTTCGGTCTCTTTTGAAGACATTTTCAATACCGACCAAAGCAATACAAGGGTTTCATTCCCGAATATTCATATGAACAGCTATTCCAAGCAGGATACACGGATTATTTGGTTTAAGATCGCTTATTCTTTCGGGAGAATAGAGAAAAATGATTCGGAAGGGTTGAATTTGCCGAATGTAGGAGGAGAATAAATAAATTATTTACCATGGTATCTGGTGGATAATCTTGCACTTATCCCCAAAAAGGAAAAAAATCCCGATCAGCCTTTGCTAAACGGGATTTTAAATCTATGTTTCTATAAGCCTTCGCTATCCTTGCTATCCTGAAGTTTTACGAAGGTAAGAACTATTGTGTAAGTCTTGTGGCTTAAAATTTACAAAGCGGCCAATGCCTTTTCGTAATTCGGCTCATCCTTGATGTCCGGTACCAATTCGGTATAAACGACTTTGTGATCCTCATCCAAAACAACTACCGATCTTGCATGCAATCCTTGTAACGGTCCATCCAATAATTCCAATCCGTAGTTTTTTCCGAACTCACCATCTCTGAAATCAGAAAGTGTTACCACATTTTCAATTCCCTCTGCACCGCAAAAACGTTTTTGAGCAAAAGGAAGATCGCGTGAAATACATAAAACGGTTGTGTTTTCCAAAGTAGAAGCTTTCTTGTTGAATTCCCGAACGGAAGCTGCACAGGTTCCCGTATCAATACTTGGAAAGATGTTCAGGATCAGTTTTTTTCCTTTGTAATTATCCAGCGAAACTGCTCCCAGGTCTGTATTTACTAATGAAAAATCTGCTGCTTGCGATCCTTTTGCAGGTAAATCGCCGCTGGTGTGTAGAGGATTCCCTCCTAAAGTTACATTTGCCATTGTTTGTGTTTTTACGATTCTAAAATTACGATATTAAATTGCGAATGACGAATTTTCATTTTTAATTGCTTTTGTCATTTCCCGTTTGCCCGGGGGGCCAGGTAAAGAAACCACTTCAAATCCAACAGATTTCAGATCACGTTTGACTTGTCCTTTTGCGCAATAGGTAACCAAAACACCTCCCGGACTCAGCCAGTTGTATATCTTACGAAAGATTTCGGCACTCCACAATTCCGGCTGAACCCGCGGACCAAATGCATCGTAATAGCACAGATCAATACTCCCTTCTCCCAATTCCAGGTCCTGGATTTGTTTTTCAACTTTTTCCAAGACAAAATGTTCTGAAATTTCCCGTGGAGCATTCCAATCAACCAGATGCATTTTTTGGAAGATTTCTGCAGCCTCTTCATCCCGTGTGAATGAAACGTAATTCATTCCTTTAATCTCTTCCGGAGTTGGGGGAAACGCCTCCAAAGCAATGTAATGAATGTATTGATTCCGTTTTTCCGAAGCAAAATAGGTGAGGAGTGCATTTAATCCTGTTCCGAAACCCATTTCAAAAATAGTCAGGTAATCTTCGGATTTTGGATTGAGTCCGTGTTTAATGAAAACGTGCTGAGCTTCCTGCAGCGCACCATGACTGGAATGGTAATGCTCGTTCCATTCCGGAAGATAGATTGTTGTTGAACCATCCGCAGTTTTTACCAATTCACGTTTCATGTTACAAAACTAGTCAATATTCAGAAGAGTCAAGACTGTTAGAGTCAGGACTAATTATTAATTATCAAGAGGAGTTTCATTCTTGATAATTAAATCATTCATAATTGATAATTCCATTTACACCCCGAAATCCACATTTTACCTAAAATTAAAATTCAGATTTTCCTTAAAGAAAAGGAATCCTTAATTTTGCCGCATGAGTGAAAAACAGACCAGAGGATTACTATTTATTTTAATCACTATTTGCATCGATTCCATTGGATTGGGGATTATCATTCCATCGTTGCCCAGTTTGATTGCAGATGCGACACATATGTCTATTACAGCATCCGCAAAATATTCCATCCCTGTTTTGATTACGTATGCTGCCATGCAGTTCTTGTTTTCACCTTTAATTGGGAATTTAAGCGATCGCTATGGACGCAGACCCATTATTTTAATGTCTCTCTTAGGGCTGGGATTGGATTACGTATTCATGTATTTTGCTCCAAGTTTGGCATGGTTAATTGTCGGCAGAGCCGTTTCGGGAATGTTTGGGGCAAGCTTTACAACGGCAGCTGCTTACATTGCAGATATCTCGACAGATGAGAACAGGGCACGAAATTTCGGTTTGATCGGAGCTGCATTCGGTGTGGGATTCATTATCGGACCGGCGATCGGCGGTGTGGCTTCCGAATTCGGATTGCGTGTTCCGTTTATGGTCGCAGCCTTTTTGTCACTGACAAATTTCATTTATGGATTGATTTTTTTGAAAGAATCCCTGCCGGCTTCCGAACGCAGGTCTTTTGATTTGGCACGTGCGAATCCAATAGGTGCGATTAAACAGATTGTGCACTTTCCGAAATACCGGGGATTGTTTGTAGTTACGTTCATTGTTTTATTATCAAACATGGCAATTCATTCCGTGTGGAATTATTATACCATTTCCCGTTATGGATGGGAAACAAAGGATGTAGGGATTTCACTGGCAGTAGTAGGTGTTTGTTTCGGGTTGGTGCAGGGTGCCCTGGCTGGGCCGATTGTGAAAAAAATGGGAGAGAAAGGAGCCGCAACACTTGGACTCGTTATTTTAAGTTTGGTTACCCTGGGAATTGGTTTGATCCCTTACGGATGGTTGATGTATGTAATTATTTTACCGTACGCATTTTCGGGAATCGTTGATCCGAGTGTACGCTCTTTGGTTTCAGGTGAGGTAAAAAGCAATGAACAGGGCGAATTACAGGGGATTTTCACTTCCCTGATGAGTTTAGCTGAGATTGTCGGGCCGTTTTTTATGATTTGGATTTTCTATAAATCGGTCCCTTTAGCTGAAAAAAATGCTGTTTTTTACGGAACACCATTTTTTGTTGCGGGAGCACTTGCGATCGTTGCATTGATACTCTTGCGTTATGTTTTTAGTAAAATCGCGTTTAAAGCATCAGAAGATCTGTTGGATGAAGCATTGGACGAAGTAATGGGAAAAGAAAAGAGCCCCGCTAGCTAGAAACGGGGTCTTCTTCTTTAATTTACTCAGCTATGCAGCTGTTTTTTCTTCAATCGGGTGGCTTCTGTTCGTTTTGCTTTGTTAAATGCTGAAGCATCTCAACTTATATTACCTAACCGTACTCTATATCTCCATGTGTAAAACCAGAACGGGAGCTGCCGACCAAAGAAATATCTGGAAGTTATTTTTTACCGAAAATTGCAAAAAGATCGATAATGCTTAATTGATGTGAAAACCATTGAATCATATCCTTTGTGTTTAATTGTTTTTTCAAAAATCAGTTTTTTTGACTGGTTTTGTGTTGTCTGTTTTTACCCGAATTTGTAAACGGTTCAGAATCAATGACCAGTGGTAATATAAAGTGACTGCAATTTATTAATTGATGTATCAATTATTACCTTTGTTTTGGTAATCTGTTGACTATGAAACAAATGTTGCACCCGGAAGACTGTAAGGCAATTGAAAAGTTGATTGCTTACATGAATGAGCATCCGCATGAAAATTTCGACGTGACGAATCATGCACGGATGATCGGATTTTCTGTATCGAAATTGAACAAAAGCTTTAAGGCCTATATGGGAGTTGGTCCTGCAACTTATTTCCGGAACATTAAAATGGCGAAGGCCAAAGAGTTACACAATCAGGAAGTTTATACCTGGACGGAGATCAGTTCTATTTTTGGGTACGCTGATTTGGCCTCATTTAGCAAGGCTTTTAAAAGAATTCACGGATTTTGTCCACGGAATGCAACTTAGAGTGAGTAAATGACGTTATATCAATAACTCAATTTATCAATTTACTACAACAATATTATTCAAGTGGAAAAACTAGATTCGATTATTTTTTATAAGATCGACCGAGCTATTCGTACCTATCGCCAATTTGCACAAGCTCGTCTGAGATCTTTGGGACATCAAATTACTATCGACCAGTGGTTGGTAATACGCTGTTTGATTGAAAATCCCGGTATTCAACAAAATGAAATTTCTGAATTGGTATTTAAAGATGCGGCGTCTGTTAACAGGATGATTAACCTGTTGGTGGAATCCAAGTACCTGAAGCGTAAAATTAACAAAACGGACCGCCGGAAAATGGACATCCTGGTAACACAAAAGGCACTGGATGCGATGGAGGCAATGGATGAGGTGATTCCAACCAATCGCGCAACTGCTCTGAGCGGATTAACCCAGGAAGAAATGCAGATTACAACCAAGGTGATGACGCAGATTGCAAGCAATTGCAAGAAATAAAAAATCCCCGGTATTTCAAGAATCAAATGCCGGGGATTTTTTTGAGTTATTTTATCTTTTTCCGCAAGTTTACTCCAGGACCAGTACCAGTTTATTGAAATCAGCCGCCCCATTAATCACTTTTTCATACATCTCGTATTCCGAGACGGGGTAGTACACTTTATTGTAAAATTCATTCACTGTTACCACCAGCTGGTTTCCGCTTAATTCATAAGAAGAGATAAAACCGGATTGCAGCGCTTTTTCATCTGCGGTTACAATATGTATGTTGAGAATTTCCGGATTTTTCACAGTGACTCCTTCCGGAATGTGAATGACGATCTTTCTTACATACTGACGTGTAAATTGTGTCGAAACAGGTAATTTCCGAGGCTCTTTATTATACATTTCAGCTTGTGGACCAATAAGCATTCCTACTTTCAAAAGGGTTTTGGTCCCTGCTTTTTCGATGAAATTTGTTCCCGAAATTTTTCCCTTGGCAATAAATGTTTCTTTACCTGCTACTTTGCTGTTGTCGTTTTGAAAAGAAACATCCGTGAGTTTTGAATCCTTGTCAAGGTAAAGCAGGACTTCTTCTTTCAACTCGGTCTTTTTAGCTTCGTCCTGTACGAAATCCAGGATGAATTGCGGGAACATGGCCTTGTATCCGGATAACTTCCGTTCAAGTTCAATGGTAGGTTCCGTCAATCCGGCATCGAAGGTCACAATTGTGTTGATCTCGTCAATGGATTCCTCACTTTTGGTTCCTGAAATGTACTTCACTTTACCGACTCCGAAAGCCTGATCAGCAACAATGCGCTCTTCAACAAACAATCCGTTGTTATGGGTGAATTCGAATGGAGGAAAACCGATTCGGGAAAACAATCCGGGCGACCAGTACTTCTGAATATCACTCAGGTAGATCATGGTTTCGTCCAGAAAATTATATGCTTCATAATCTGTCAGGAACGGGTTTTCCTCCCGGTCGGAGGTCAGAACGACTTCGAATTTGACTTTCATTTCTTTCAGACAGGCGATCATCAGTTTGATCATACCTGTTTCATTGGTGATTTTCTTGGTGAGGATATTGTCCAAATCACTGATTCCATCAAAGTACTCCTCGGTTATTCCAAATTCTGATTTTAATTTGTACTCCAATTCGCGCAGCCTGGCTTCCAGGTCTCCTTTTCCGAGATCAGCAACCAAAGAGGTGATTTTTTTGGCTGATTTTTTCGATACTGTTTCAAATAGATTGGCATATACGTTTTTAGAGACGTCCAGGTAGGTATAAAAATTGGATTTTCCATTGGAAGTGTTCTTTTGAAGTTTGTAATAGCACTTCATCAAATCGGCATTATACGCACTGGATTCTTCATTTTTCAATCCTTCAATATCCGAAGCCTCAATGAAGCAGCGATTGACATCCACATTCAGCGTATCTTTTTTGAACTCAGGCATCCCGTTAATAGAGTGGAATTTAAATTCCAGGTGGTTCGGGCAAATAATATCATAACTGACCTTCTTTTTATCCACGTCCGATTGCATGTAAATGGCAGAACCCGTTAGAACCGGTTCTTCACTTATATAGTGAAGGTATTCAACATAACTTCCTTTTTCCAACCCTTCCAAAGCGAAATAATGATATTCCACTTCACCGTTTTCGTCTTTGGATTCCTGGATATCGGTTTCCTTGAGGTTGATGATTTTTCCGTCCGGTTTGATTACGCGCGCTTTTTGTTTCAGTACGGTTGAACCGGGTTTGTTGGAAATATACACTTTGTTACTGTTCTCGATCCCGTTATCGGTGTTGATCAGTTTAATACTGTGAACCAGGACCAGTTGGTAAAATCCGTTGTTGTATTCTGCAAACTCAATGCTTCTTTTTTCAAACAGGAGGATCTCGTCTTCCAAACGGTCCTTTTCCGTTAATTCGAATTTATCAGGGGTACTTTTCCAATCATAATTCATGTAGACCGGTGATTGGGCGATCGCGTAACTTGTTGCTGCAAAAGCGAGTATCCCAAGGATTAGATGTTTCATATTATTTTTTGCGTTTAAGTTCAATAGTTTCGGAGATTGCTTTTTTCTTTTGGGCAACGAATTTGTTCCATTCTGCGAATTGGCCCGGTTCCAGGATTAAGAATTTCAAAGCGAGATCCAGCGTCATGGTTACCCGTGATCCGGTTTGTTCGTAGCTCACTTCAAAATCAACAATGTCGGAATGATAGGAAACCGGAGCAGGAAGATAGTTTACCACGTAATTTTGAGGAATTTCCAGGTCAACGATGTATCGGTCGAATGATTGATGGTTGAGTTCAAAAGGGGCAATACGCGTTTCCTTCAGTTCATTCTGAAAAGTGATTTCCTTATCCAGGATCAGGTTGACGTAAATAGCATCATCCAGATTCGTACAATAATTCTTGCAGGTCCAGTCAAAATCCATTACTCCGGTACTGTCTCTTTGCAATACATTTTGCATACTTCCATTTGTGACAATGAAAGAATTATTTCCACGATTATTCATACTGGTCAAGAACTTATTCAGGTCCTTGGCAAGTACATCCTTTGCATAATTTCCGATCAGTGTGTGGTAATAACCGTCAATTTTGACAGAGGACTTTCCAACCAGGTCCTTCCCTTCGATTTTGATTTTGGAGTAATCCGTATAAGTTGAGTAATTTTGTGTCCGGACCGGTATACTAGTCAATTCGAATTCGGTTGGACTGATGTGCAGAAGTGCTTCTTTTCCCTGGATGAAATCGGTTGCCGCATTCATCGTCTGAAAGGAATTGGTAGCATCCAGGAAGTAGTATTTCCCGTCTTCCTTGTAAGTGGTGATCATGTGATTGTCACACATTCCACTTGGGAATTCGCTGTATTTAAACGGAATATCACGTGATCCGACCCAAGTTAAATAACTGGGGATGTTAGCTGCTTTCAACAGGGAATAGATCAGGGAAGCCATGTCTTTACAATCTCCGTAACGTTTATCCACCACCAAACTCGGCTGACGTGGAACAAATCCGCCCATTCCTTCCTCGAAAGCGATGTATTTCACGTGATCCTGCACCCAGTAATAGATTGCGCGCACCTTGTCGAGATTGGTTGTCAGATTGCGCGTGATCGAATCAGCGATCCGCGTAATTTCCGGGCTTGGTTTTTCATTTTCAACTTCCGCTACATTCGAGGAATAATTCGTGTGCAAGTCAGACAAATTGGCCCCAACCTGTATTTTTTGTCCTTTGTAGTTATAATAGGCAATTTGTGCCAGGATTTGCGGCGCGTAGTACCGGATATTTGGCGCGTTTTCTTCTTGTTTCAATAAGAAAGCCTGTTCACAACTGTAAGTCGTTGTACGGATATTCTTGGAGATAGACTCTTCCTTTTTCAGTTTGATCTTATCCATGTTGTATTCTTTCAGTAACAGATGGATGGAGGTATCCGAAATGATTTTGAGTGTCGGGTTCTCCGTTGGGGTGTAATCACAAAAGATAAACCCGAAAGGGAAATCATTCTCTTTCATGGTGATATCATACGAAACATGCCGAAGCGCACCCTCGATCAATCCGGGAAAAACAATGATCGTTTCCTTGTCGTCATCGTGGAAAACACTTCCATCGGATTGGGCATCCCGGGTGAAAGCAGCGTTTGATGCCACTTTTTTGGATTTGTTTTCCGAAGGAATTAAAGCGTAAGCTTCAATGTTGGAGACCGTTTCAAAAGAAGTGAAATCAATGCCATATTCCGAAAGCATATTCACGCCGCTTTTGTCGATGATCAGATCTTCGTATTCAAAATGGTAAACCAACGTCGGTTTCCCTTTGACATACCGGATAGTTACAGTTCGTTCATGTTTGGTCGAAACAATGTGATTTCCAGGGTACTTGATTTTATAGTTCGCAAGGATTTCTGTCGTCTGAGCCCGGGAACTGAGAAAGGCGCCCAAAAAACACACGAAAAGAAAGAGCTGCTTAGAATGTTTGAACCTTAACTGCGACATTTCCATAATATGTAATAATTCGGATTAATTTTCCATCTGCGTTGTATTCTTTCGTATCACCGTTCAACTCTCCGAAACGGTAGTTTGCTTCATAAACCAAGGTGCCTGCCTGGTTGTATTTCAGGTACTTCCCATGCAATTCTCCTTTCAGGTAATCAGCCTCTTTTATTTTCTTACCGAGTTCGTTGTATTCGATTGATTTTCCGTGTTGCTCGCCGTGCAGGAAGCTTTCGTCTTCCCAGGTTTTCCCGTTTTCGTGATAGGTAATGTAGTGTCCTTCTATCAAACCGTTCTTGCGCAAATGTTCCATGGACTTTTTACCGGTTTTGTAATAACAGGCAACTTTCATTTCATTGCCGGCCAGCTCTACCGGTTTTACCAATTTGCCTTCCGGATTTAAATAAGAATAGGAGGTGAAAATGCCGTAATTGTAGTAACGGACCATCATCAACGAACCATTCAGATCAAAGTATTTGACTTCTCCGTGTCTTTGGTCATCCAGGTTTTCCCCGCTGATTATAACTTTCCCGCTTTCACTGTAATGCGTAAATTTTCCCTGGCGTACTCCATTGACATAGGTGAACTCGGATTGGATCACGCCGTTGTCATGGTAATTTTTATCGACCCCGTCTAAATTGGCATTGACGTATTTCGCTTCGCGTGTTAGCTTGCCATTTTCGTTGTACCAGCGCCAAACCCCGTCACGATCTCCGTTTTTATACGTCCCTTCGCAGGTTAAAACCTGGTTGATCGTAAACCATTTGAATATTCCGTCTGCCGTTCCGTTTTTATAGTTTCCGATATAGGTAACGTAGCTGTTCGTAGGATCTTTCAATTGGATTTCACCATTGTATTCTCCCATTTGACTGATAATGTTTTCTGTTGTATCAAATTGTGTATGCGCAATCAGCAGTCCGTCGTCAAACTCATCGAGTTCTTCCAGTTTGCCATTCACATCGTAAGAGAGCTGATATCCTTGTTTTCTTCCCTGAACGAAGAAGTTTTTGTATTTGAAACTGCCATCGGAGTAATACCCGATCCATTGACTGTCGTATTCGCCGTCCGAATAATATCCTTCGGAAACCAAGTCGCCGAAGATATTGAATACCTGGAACAAACCGTCTCTTCTTCCTTCGTTCACTAAACTGAAGCTTTCCAATTGTCCGTTGGAAAAGAACTCTTTTAAGGTATCGGTTAATTTCCCGTCTTTGTATTTTTCAAGCGTTGTCAGATTCCCGTATTTGTCATAGTACTTCCATTCACCGACCCGTTCATCATCGATGATTTGTCCTTCGATGGATTTTTTTCCGTCGGGATAAGTGCGGATATAATCTAATTTCTTTCCTTTTTTCTCGGAAATGATTTTGGAATTTCCTGCCTTATCAAAATGCGTGATTGATTTTAATTCGCCCTTGGAAAATTCCAGTTCTTCGTATTTTTTTCCGTCCAGGTCATACAAGGTGTTGATTCCGTTCTGTTTCCCGGATTCATCCAGGAGCATGGAAGCAGCCATGGCTCCGTTGAAGAAGTACTCTTCAAATTTACCTACCTCATTGTCATTTTTGTAAGTTCCCTTTTTTTCGATTGTTCCATCATAGAAATAATTGACGTATTCACCGTCATATTTTCCATTCACGTAGTTATATTGAGAAGCAAGTTGCCCGTTTGTGTGGTATCCCTTACTGATGCCGTCAATGTTATCGTTCACCAGTTTGAATTCCGCCTGCTTGGTCCCGTTCGAATAATACGAAACATAATTTCCTTCCCCAAGTCCCATTTTGTATTGCATTTCCAGCGATAACTGGCCGTTTGCATAATACGTTCTGTAGATCCCGTTTTTCTTCCCGTCTTTTATCAGGTAACATTCTTTTATGGTTCCGTTCCGGTAAAAGTAAGTAACCGTATCCTGTTCGAGGTCGTTGATTGTCCGGTATTTGAGGTATAATTCACCGCTAGGATAATAGGAATATTGAATCTTTTCGTCCGGATTGGATGTGAAACCAACTCGCCGGGTGATTTTTCCGTCGTAATCGTTATATATTTCCCAGGTCCCGATCTGTTTCTGGTCTTCCCCGAACTGGGCACGCATTTTCAGTAAGCCGTTTTTGTGGTAAATAAAGTAATTCCCAACCACTTGTTTTTTATCGTTCATTATACCGATTCCTTCCAGGTGGGAAGGTTGGTAATCGACATTTACCCACTGCATTTTTCCTTCAAATTCCATAAACTGATCAGAAGTTGCTTCTTTGTAAGCTGTTTTTGACCATTCATAAAACGTTTTAATCGCTGAAATCTTTGACTTGACTTTGGATTGTACTCCTTCGTTCTTAACGGAAGTCAATGGGACCATACAAAATTGGTCCAGCATTTTTCCTTTCCAGATTTTTTCGAAAAATGGCAGGTAGTGCTGGTTCCAAAAATCCATATTGGACTTGTCGTAACTGTTGTTTTTCAAAAACAAGTGAAGTTGTCTTCCATACGAAGTAGGGATTGAGAGTTTCACCTTGTAATTATCCTGCAGTGCGATTTTATTCTCAAAAAGCAGGTTGTAATCTTCGTAATTATCCGGCCCGAAAAGTTCTTTAATGTTTTTGGGTTCTTTTTCGAAAGATCCGTTTGAAAGTCGTTCAACGATCGCTGTAATTTCGGGTGCCCTGGAATCGTCCGGTGCTAACCACAGAAAAGTCAGCAGGGAAAGCATCGCCTGATCGTATAATCCTTCGTGTGCAGCCAGTAACCCGAGTGCCAAATGGCTGTTCCCGTGATAAACATTGCTCTGAATAGCTTGTTTGTAATCGCTGATTGCTTCCTTGTATTTCTTTTGATTGGCGTAAGTTATCCCCCGGTTGTAGAGCAAGTTGTGTTGATAAGGGTACAATTTCAGTCCTTCCGTATACGTACGAATCGCTTCTTCCGGTTTCTTGTTCATATCGTAACAGCTTCCAAGCGTCAAATAAATGGTGTGCTTAAAATTGAAACGGATTTGGTATTTCAGTAAGTCATTGAGTATTTGAGTAGCCTGGTGGTAGTTCTCGAGTTCCATGTGACTCAGCGCTGTTTCGTATTGTGCAAGCGCATAAGCGGTATCGTTGATATTCACTTTCTGGTACTCTTCGATTGCCTGGGCATACTTTTCTTCGTCGTGCAATTTGATGCCGCGATCGATCACATCTCTTGCCACTACCCTGGAAACATTTTTTTGAGCAAAAAAAGTAAGCGGTGTCAGGAGGGTTAAGATTAATAATTTTCTCATGATAAAATTTAAGCATTTTAAGTTTAGGCCTATTGTCTTATAATTTAGGTTTCGGGTGTAAAATTAAGTTTTTCTGAGGAATTTTTCAAAAGGTTTTGGAAAGGAAGTTTAGGGACCGATTACGAAGCGATATCGATTTGTGTTGATGAGTAAATGGGAATCGACCGCTGTTGTCTCAATACTTTCGCCTGTCGGCTCGAGTGCGGGGCGTATCGAGAACACAGGCGAAAATCCGATAACTATCGGAACATTTCTCACCTGAATGAAATCAATCACTGCGGAAGATTTGGCTTTGCCACCCTCCTCGGTCCTCCTTCAAAGGAGGAAGCCTAGATTGATCTTCGAACCGAGATTCCACACTCAAAACTCACGCTCAATACTCAAAAAGAAAAAGCTACAACTCAGTGTGAGTGTGAAGTGTGAGCAAAGAGGGACAAAAAGAAAAAGCATCACTCTCGTAATGCTTTTTCTTTTTGTGGGGAATGACAGGGAACCTCAAAAAATACTCTATGCAGGATGTCGGCGGTGGAATTATTAGTCAAAAAAAAAGTCCAGACTTGCATCTGAACTTTTTTGTGGGGAAGAGCGAACGGAAATGAAACCACTAATTAGCCATTTATTATCCTTTTCAATGATTCAATCGATTTATGAAAATTTGAAATTACAATGTTTGTATCCATTGGTTTTATTTCCTGAATCTGTTGTTCTAGTTCCAGATTTTTATCTGGAATTAGTTTTTTTAGATTGTTTAGATTTTCAATTTGCTTTTCGTTACGCCAGATTACAAGGCTCTCCCAGTTTTTCAGATGTTTTTCTGTATTATTCGTATTATTAATTTCATCCAGATATTTAAGAGCAGTTATTACTGAACCTTGATCAAAATAGAGCTCTGGTTTTGTTAAATAGTATTCCAAATACAGATTCAAATAATAAACAGAACGTTTTGTGTTAAAAGAAGCAAGAGTTATTGCATATTCTGAACCTGCATAACAAACTTCACTTTTCAATAAATGAATCCCGATAATTTCTTGAAATTGAATAGCCTTTTTTATACCAGCAAAATAACTTCCCGTTGATCGTATTCTCCAATCAAAATCACCCAAATTCTGAAGTATGATATTTTCGTTTATTTGAGGTTTTAACTCGATCATTTTTTTTATCCATTCATCAGATTGATTATTAAGTTCAAAATAAAATGGAATAACCCATTCTTCCCTAAATTCCTGTGAAAGATTGGTTTCGTTTGTATAAGAAATGAGATCTTCAAATGGGCTTTTATGCTGAATAGTTGCGCCTGCAGAATGGAGATGTATGTTGGTTAAGTTTTCTTTTTTCATTTTGAATGAAAGAATTATTAATCAAAAATACCGAAATACTAGGATTTCCGAGCAAACCGGAATTGAACCGGTATGAATTTGGGGAATTCGAATAAAATCGGTGCTTGCGGAAGATTTGGGTTCTGCCATCCTCCTTAATCCTCCTCACAACTTTCGCACTGACGCTTGTCGTTGTTCGTCTTCACATACTGCGTATGCTCTTCTCAAGGGAGGAGACAGAATGAAACTTCGAACCGGGATTTCACACTCTTCTCTCACTCTCAGTTCTCGCTCTGCAAAAAGAAAAAAGCCCGAAAAGAGTGAGCGTGAGAGCGAGTACAGAGGGACAAAAAGAAAAAAAGCATCCAACTACCGCTGAATGCTTTTTTCTTTTTGTGGGGAATGACGGATTCGAACCGCCGACATCCTGCTTGTAAGGCAGGCGCTCTGAACCAACTGAGCTAATCCCCCATACGATGCGTTTTCCGAGTTACCGTTGTTTCTCAAACGCGAGTGCAAATATAAGGCATTATTTCTTTTCTGCAAGACCTTTTTGAAAAAAAACTTCAAAAAAATCATGAACCAAAAAGAAGGAACCAAAAATCAAAATCGTATCCGCTTTGTTTGCAGAATCTTGCGCTTTTTCCAATGCTTTTAGCGGGGAATCAAAAAAAAGTTTTTTTTCTACACGCGAATCTACTTTTTCTTTCAAATCCTCTAACCGGATACTCCGTGGATTCGCAAAAGCTGTGAAGTAAAAATGTGCATCAGCTGGGAATTCATCCAGGATGGCTTCCAGGTCTTTGTCCGAACTGGTCCCGTAAATGCAGTGAAGTGTTCCTCTTGAAAACTCTTTGACGGATTGAAATAGTGCATGAATTCCTTCTGCATTATGCGCACAATCCACAATGGTCAGAGGGTGCCGGGCAATTATTTCCATGCGCCCAAAGAAGCCGGTGTGTCGCTTCAGGTTTCGAATCCCTTTTTCGCGAACAGTTTGATCTACCGAAAAACCTTGTGTTTCCAGGTAATCACAAACGGCTGATACGATGATGTAATTTCCCGTTTGGTAACCGATTATTCCTTCGGGTAAGCTGATTTCTTTTCGTGGGATGATGATTTCGGCCTGCAATTCCTTTGCTCTGGATTCAAATACAGGAAAGGTTTCGGAATCTGTTTCACCTAGTACAACCGGGGTGTGTGTTTTGATGATACCTGCCTTCTCAAATGCAATTTTTGCGCGCGTATCACCTAAAATATTCACATGGTCCAGCCCGATATTGGTAATGACTGAAATGAGTGGTTGAATGATATTCGTAGCATCCAGTCGCCCGCCTAAACCAACTTCTGCTACGACAATCGAACAACTGTTTCGATGGAAGAATACGAGCGCCATCATCCAGGTAATTTCAAAAAAAGAAGGTTCGATCTTCCAGGAGTGATTTCTCACTTTTTCGCAAAATTCAATGACAAATTGTTCGTCGACCGGGTTTCCATTGATGCGGATCCGCTCCGTAAAGTCGAAAAGGTGAGGAGAGGTGAATAAACCGACGGTTTCACCGCTTTCCGTGAGAATCGAAGCCAGCATGTTGGATACGGAACCTTTTCCGTTTGTACCACCTACGTGAATAAAACGCAGTTCTTTTTCCGGATTATGAAAGAAAGCACTCAATTCTTCGATGTTCTTTAATCCCGGATTGTAGGCCTGTGCACCTAAATTGTGATACGCCGGAAATTGCCGGAATAACCAATCGATGGTTTCTGAATAGTTCATGGAATTATTGTGCTTTGAAGGTATAGGTAATGGTTCCTTCTTCAATAGGTCTTTCGGAATACTCAAACCGCGATTTCTTGGCATAGCGTTCCGCTAATTCTACACAACACTGGTTTGCCGTGGAGGGAGCCTGAGATTGCGCCCAATAAACGTCTCCGTTTGAATTCACCTTCACCTTGACCACGATCGTTTCCGAAATTCCCTTTCCGCACATATAGCCAGGGATTTTGATGTAATCATCGTTTTTTTGAAAGGCTTTCCGGCCGTTCAAATTATAGCTCATCATCGTGGAGCCTTTCACTCCGGTATTCGAACCGATATTTCCACCGTTGCCTCCTTCAGTTTTTTGCTGCTGTCTTTTTTTTTCCTTTTCTTCCCGCTCTTTTTTGCGCTTTTCCATTTCATTTTTGATCCTTTCGCGCTCTGCAGCTCCACCGGTCATTTCGAATTGTTTGGCTTCAAAATCATAAATGGATTCTTCCGGGGTTTTGGGCTTTGTTTGTTCCGGTTTCGGTTGCTGCCTGGAAGAAGCTTCGGTTGTTTCCGGGCGATCTTCCCGTACTTCTCCGCCTTCTTTTGCTTGGGGAAGCCCGTCTCCGTTTTCGCCCTGGTAATTAAACTGTGCCGGAGGAGTTTCTTCCACATTTTGGTTGTTTAGCGAAAATTGGGTTGTGTCCGAGACATCACTGAAATTCATTTCATTTAAACCTTCGTAGTTGTCAATGATGGTTTTGGTGTAAACAGATCCTGCGCCCAGGGCAATTGCTCCGAATAAAATATACATCATAATTACTGGTTGGCGGGTTCTTGCCTGGTAAGCGCCATAGCGTTTATTGCGGTGTTCGAAAATTGTTTTGAAATTTTTCGCATGAAATTCTTCCCATTCACTATTGTCTACATACTGATAGAGTGAAAAAATAATAATGAGTATAAATAGAATATATACGAATAACATAAACCTCTGTGTAAACCAGTTTAAATCTACAAGTAAAAAATGAAGAAATTATTTTTTTAAACGACTTTAACGAAAACTAATTTGCACTAATCCGGATGACAACAGGAACTTTCATGTTTCTGGAAGTATTCACTTTGTTGAACCGTCCCTGGTTCTTTACCACATTAATCACCTGGTTGATCACCGTCATATCATTCGTATTGGATCCGTTCTTTACGAAAGTTGGTTTCCCGATAATATTTCCGTTTGGATCGACCAAAATAGATAAAACAATGACACAGCTTTCATCCGATCGTATGCTATTGGTATTGGGTTTTTCCACCCAATAACGCTCAGGGTCTCCACCACTTCCGGGCCCGCTTCCGGGTCCTTCCCCGTTTCCGTTGTCATTCCCGATTCCGTGACCGTTTCCACTTCCGTTCCCGCCACCGCTGCCGCCTGATCCGAAGGGGTTGTTGCTGACATTCTGTCCACTTGGAGGATTGTTGTTCGGAGTGTTGGTGTTAGTGATGTTGGAATTTCCTGATTTTACATGTGTATTGCTGCTGTTCTGTGTCAGAACTTGTTCCATCTGTGGAGGCGTTTTATCTGTCTGCTCCACTTTTGCCGGTGTTCCGGAGCCACCACCACCGGTCCCGGTAGGCAATTCCTGTAATTCCATTGGAATCAACTCCATTTCCATATTCTGGTACAACAACTGCTCCGGGAGAGGAGGAGTTGGGATGCGGTATCCGAGAAAATGAAGAATCGCCAATAAAAGTGCAAATGCAGATATTGCAATGATCCCTGCAACCTTGCGATCCTTGATCTCTTCGGCTTTTACTGTTTCAAATGCAAATTCTTCCATAATTCTTCATTTAGTGTTTTTCCGGAAAATGATCTATTCTAATTTACCATTCAATTCCCGAATCGTTCATTTTTTTAATGACTTTTAGCAAAACTAACTTGCGGTAATACGAATGCTCAGTGCCAATTTCATATTCGTTGTTGTTTTTACTTTGTTGTATTTTGCCTGATTTTTTACCACGGAAATAACTTCCTTGATCAAACTCATGTCTGTTGTTGTTGAAGCGCTTTTTACCAGGGTTGGATTGCCTATAATATTTCCGTCCGGATCTACCAGAACGGATAAGAGAATTCTACAATTCTCATCAGAAACAATAGCACTTGTATTGGGCAATGAAATCAGCTGACGGAGGTTGTTCACAGGTTTCGGATCATCGATTTGATCATCGTGCATCCCGATAGGATCCTTTTCACGGTATTTTCCGCCATTGATTCCTCCCGATGTAAATGGATTGTCGCTCAGGTATTTTGCTCCGGAAGGATTATTGTTTGGGGCTGATGTATTCGTTATGTTGGAATTCCCCGATTTTACATGTTCGGAACTATGTGCTGCCGCGAGAAGTTGCTCTGTTTGTGCAGGTGTCGTTTTTGCTTCCGTTGTTTTGGCAGGGCTGCCGGATCGCCCGTTTTTTTGCATTTGCTCCAATACTTGGGGATTCAGTGGAATGAGTGTCATTTTTTCGGATGCCGTTTGCTTGGGAAGAGACTGGTTTGAAATGCGGTATCCGATAAAACCAAGCAAAGCTGCTAACAACACAAAAGCCGTGAATGCAATTATCCCGGCTATTTTACGGTCCCTGATCCCGTAGGTTTGCTCTGTTTCAACACGAATAGACATATTTCTGGATTTTAGCTCATTATCCGGCCTTGGTAGCAATCACAAACTTCAATTGATGTTTCAAACCGAGTTGTAACAGATCGATCAATTCCTGGACATCCAAGTCATACGCAGGACGAAGCACTACGGTTTCATCTTTTCGCAATTTTGTTTCCTGCAGTAAACGGACTTCCAGGTCCTGGGGACTGACTTCTTCTTTATCCAGGTAGTATCTTTTTTCACTCGTTACTGTTAAAGTCAGATGAGATCCGACTTTGGTGTCTGTTTCTTTCGCATCCGGAAGCGGGACTTTAATCACGTTAGGATTGGCCAAAGTCGAGATGATCAAAAAGAACAAAAGCAGGAAGAACATGATGTCGCTCATGGAGGAGGATTCGACCCCCGCATGAAAGCGTTTTTTGCGTTTTATTGCCATTTTCCTGGTCGTTGAATGATATTAATAAATCCGAGGTTCGTTGACTGGATTTTTAGGGTGTAGTTATCAATCATCGCATTCAGAATGTGATATGCTGAATAAGCAATGATACCCACAACCAATCCGGCACCGGAACTGATCATTTTTTCATAGAGACCTCCGGAGATATTCCCGATACTTACATTTTCGGAAATCGAGATGTTGTAGAAGATCTTAATTACCCCGGCAATAGTACCGATAAACCCGAATGTAGGAGCAATTCCTGCGATCAATCCCAAAATTCCCATCCCTTTTTCCATTTTCCCGATTTCGATATTGGCAACCTTTTCCATGTTGGATTCGATCTCGGAAACAGGTCTTCCGATGGTTTGAATGCCTTCAGCAACAACTGATCCGTAAGCACTTTGGTCGCGTTGTACCGTATTCAATGCATCCTGGATATTTCCTTTTTCAAGGTTCATCCGGATGTCATTCAACAGATTGGAATTGTATACAGACATGCGTTTGATGTATCTGTATCGTTCAATCACCACATACAGGGTATAGAACAGCAATATGATAATCGGAATGATGAAGACACCGCCTTTCATAACGAATTCCAATGCCGTGATCTTTTCACCTGCTTTTGCTACCTTCTCCGCTTCCGGCACGCTGTCTTTGACAATTTGTGCAAGGCTCAACAAAGGGGTTGCTAAAAATAAAAGGGTAAATACTGCTGCTTTTTTCATCTGGTCTATAAATGAATACATGAATCAATTTCCAAAAATACGCCCCAATAACAGATGATTTTCCCTTCAGGTAAAGAGATATTCACAGTATTTTGTTTATAGGGATTGAATTTTGCGATTCGCGTGTCTATTCAATAAGTTTCAAGGACTGATTTGGTTACGGTCCAGGCTTACTTCTTTTTTAGATTGGTGCGTTTGGCAGCCTTTTTGAAACTCCATTTCAGCCAGATAATCCCAAACAATCCTGCCAATAAGGAGGAAACAAGAATAGCAAATTTGGAGTTGTTAATGATTTCTTTATCTGTGAAAGCAAGAATGGTTACAAAGATCGACATGGTGAAGCCAATTCCTCCCAGAATCCCAACTCCAAATAACTGTCCCCAGGTCGTTCCTTTAGGCTTGTCGGCCAGTTTGAAACGGATAGAGATCCAGGTGAACAGAAAGATTCCGACCGGCTTCCCAATGACTAAACCGAATATAATCCCCAGGCTGGCGCGTTCAAACAAAGCTGTCTGCCAAGCAGGTCCGATTTCAATTGCGGTATTTACCAATGCAAACAACGGAAGTATGATAAATGGAACCGGGTAATTCAGTTTTTCCTGTAAACGATTGGCCGGAGATTTGGCGCCGTTCTTTTTGGAAGCAGGGATCGCTAATGCCAGTAATACACCTGAAATAGTTGCGTGAATCCCGGAGTGGAGCATGAAATACCACATGGCGATTCCGAGAGGAAGATAGATCCAGAGCGAACGTACTTTCAATTTGTTCAAGACCAGCAGTCCGATGAAAATTCCTACTGCGATAGCAAAATTCAGCCAGAAGATGGTTTTTGTGTAGAAAACACCAATAACCACAATCGCTCCCAAATCATCAATTACTGCCAGGGCTGTCAGGAATACTTTAATAGAAAGCGGTACCCGGTCTCCCAAAAGTGACAATGCTCCCAGGGCAAATGCAATATCTGTGGCCATGGGAATTCCGAATCCCGAAGCAGTTGGTGAACCGAGATTGATAAAAGCGAAGATCCCGGCAGGAACAAGCATTCCGCCAAGTGCACTGAACATAGGAAGCGTAGCTTTTTTTAGCGAAGAAAGTTCTCCGTCCATAAATTCGTGTTTCAGCTCCAGCCCGACCAGGAGAAAAAAAACGGCCATCAATCCGTCGTTTACCCAATGTTCGATTTTTAAACCGGCAATCGTATGTTCCCAAAGTTCAATATAAGAGTCTTTGAATGACGAATTTGCCAGAATAAGAGATAAAATGGTAAAAGCAATCAGCGTTAAACCGCTCGATTTTTCGCTTTCAAAGAATTTTTTGAATATTCTGCTGTCTGTTTTCCTGTTTGCCATGATCTTTTTTGAAAGTTCAACGGTTCAAAATGCTTGCGCTAAAGCTTTAGCATCGGCGCAGAGTTCAATTTTTAAACTTGTTGAACTTTTGGAACAAATGAACTATACCAGTTGGTTCAGTGCGATTTCAAATGCAGCTTTAGCAATTCCGGTTTTGGATGGATTTGACGCGTGTGCTTTTCTCAATGCATCTCCGATGATCTTGCTCGTATCTTCGAAAATTCCTTTGTCAGTCAGCTCTTTCAGGTCATTGCTCATCAAATAGGCAAATACACGTGCCATTCCGCAGTTTGAAATGAAATCAGGAATCACTGAAATGTGGTTGTCAGCATAATCAGCAATGGGGCCGAAGAAAATTTCTTTATCTGCAAACGGAACGTTTGCCCCGGCAGCAATTACCTGGACTCCTGCTTTGATCATGCGTTCAACTTGCTCCTGCGTAATCAAACGGGAAGCAGCGCACGGAATAAATACATCCGCCTGAACATCCCAGATTTTTCCGTTAATCTCATCGAAAGATTTCAAGTCCGGATGAATGATCTCGTTTCCGTTTTTTGTCAGGAATAACTGTTTGATTTCTTCAAATGAAAATCCGTTTTCATTGATCAAACCACCGACACGGTCAATGATCCCAACGATTTTGGCCCCTGATTGTGCCAGGTAATAAGCTCCTGCCGAAGCTACATTTCCCCAGCCCTGAACAATGACTTTTTTGTCCTTCAGGTCGCCTCCCCAAATGTTGTAATAATGAGCTACCGATTGAGCTACACCGTATCCGGTAATCATATCTGCGACTACAAATTTCTTTTCTACACTTGGGCTATATTGTTTGTCTTCAATTACTTTCAGAACTCCTTGTCTCAATTGACCGATGCGATTGATTTTCTGAGCTTCCCGCGGTTGGAAGTGTCCGTTGAAAACACCTTCCTGCGGGTGCCAGATTCCACAATCTTCGGTAATCGGTATTACTTCATGGATTTCGTCTACGTTCAAATCGCCGCCTGTTCCGTAATAATGCTTCAAAAGCGGTGTCACGGCAGCATACCAACGTCTCAGAACGCCTTCTTTCCGCGGATCTTTCGGGTCGAAGTTAATTCCGGATTTTGCTCCGCCAATGGGAGGGCCTGCAACCGTAAATTTTACTTCCATGGTTTTTGCAAGGCTTTCCACTTCACGTTTGTCCAAACCTACGCGCATTCGGGTACCACCTCCGGCAGCTCCGCCACGCAAAGAATTGATCACTACCCATCCTTCTGCTTCAGTTTCAGCATCTTTCCACTCGAAAACGATTTCCGGGCGCTTATTTTCAAACTTGTGAAGTAAATCTTTCATGTTAACTTATTCGTTGGATCTTTCAAATATTGAGACGCAAAAGTAGGAATTATTGCTCTTTCAACCTTGAGAAATCAGTGAATTCTCCGGTAAACTTTACAGGTGATAGGATTCCTATGGTAAATGATGAACTCCACCAATCACGTTTTTTGATGCGCCCGTGACACTCGAAATGCAATTTGGTTCATTGTTTAGGTTCAATGCTCCCAATAATCCGAAAATCAAAGCTTCCTTGTAATCAATCAGTTCACCGTCAACTGAAATGATTTCCCCGGTATAATAGCGCTTCAGTCGTTCGATCAAAAAGGTGTTTTTTGCACCTCCGCCTGTTATCATCACGCGTTTCAAATCTTTTTTGGTACAGATCTCACCGATTTGAATGGCGATATGTTCTACAACTGTTGCCAGGTTGTTTTCAATGTCTTTGTCAAATTTAAGAAGCGGGTAGAAGTGTTGTTCGAGCCATTCCGTTCCCAATGATTTCGGTCCTTCTTCTTTGTAATATTCGAGGCTGTTCAGCAAATCCAGCAGGAAATAGTTCAATTCGCCTTCCCGGGCCAGATCCCCGTTTTTATCGTATTCCAACTGCTTGGACCGGGCTAGTTTGTTCATGGGAAGGTTGGCCGGACAAATATCATAAGCCTGTACAACTCCGTTCTCTTCGAAACTGATATTTGCAAAACCACCGATATTGATAAATCCGTCCGCTTTTGATCCGAACAAGTATTGATCACCAATTGGTACCAGTGGTGCTCCCTGGCCTCCGTACAAGACATCTTTTGTTCTGAAATCGCCGATGGTTCTGATACCTGTTTTTACGGCAATGACGGCTGGATTCCCGATTTGTGTTGTAAACCCTCGGGATGGTTGGTGAAAAACAGTTTGACCATGAGATGCGATGGCTTCCACCTCTTGTCTTGAAATTCCGTTTGCTTCGATAAATTGATTGATGCATGAGGCCAGGAAAATGCCCAGATCGTGGTCCAGTGTCATCAGTTGAGATCCCGTTAATTTGCTTGCTTCATGCAGGCTGGATAGCAGGATTTCAGGGAATTGAAAGGTGTGAGACGCGTGAATTTTAAACTCCCAATTCTTATCAGAAACCTTCGTATATGTTGCATAAGTTACATCGACTCCATCGAGTGAAGTGCCTGACATTAAGCCGATTATTTTGAATGAATTCATAAAAGACGAAAATTAAGTTTTTATAGGTACATTTGTCTCCTGAACAAATATAAAATAAACTGCGATACAGATGAATTTCGAATTGACAGAAGAACAAAAAGCAGTAAAAGAAGCTGCGCGTGATTTCGCTCAAAACGTTTTAAAACCTGGGGTAATAGATCGGGATAGAGATCAAAAATTTCCTGTTGAAGAAATGAAACAACTGGGTGAACTTGGATTCTTAGGAATGATGGTTGACCCGAAATACGGAGGTGGGGGTATGGACACGATGTCCTATGTACTTGCAATGGAAGAAATCTCCAAGGTAGATGCTTCAACTTCAGTTTGTATGTCAGTGAACAATTCCCTGGTTTGTTGGGGATTGGAAAAGTTCGGTAACGAAGAGCAAAAGGAAAAATTCCTTGTTCCACTTGCAAAAGGAGAAAAAATCGGGGCGTTTTGTTTATCGGAGCCGGAAGCAGGATCTGATGCAACTTCTCAGCGTACAACCGCTGTTGATATGGGGGATTATTACTTGGTAAACGGAACAAAGAACTGGATCACAAACGGTTCGACTGCTTCTACTTATATTGTGATTGCTCAAACGAATCCTGAATTGGGACACAGAGGAATCAATGCATTGATTATTGAAAGAGGAATGGAAGGTTTCATTGTTGGAGCCAAAGAAGATAAATTGGGAATTCGCGGAAGTGATACCCATACCCTGATGTTCAACGATGTAAAAGTTCCGAAAGCGAACCGTATCGGTGAAGATGGATTTGGTTTCAAATTTGCAATGAAAACCCTTTCCGGAGGACGTATCGGGATCGCTGCTCAGGCATTGGGAATTGCTGCAGGAGCTTTCGAGTTGGCTGCTGCTTATTCAAAGGAGCGTAAAGCATTTGGAAAAGAGATTTACAAGCACCAGGCAATTGCATTTAAGATTGCAGATATGGCGACTGAAATCGAAGCTGCCCGTTTATTGGTTTACCGTGCTGCTGCCGATAAGGATGCAGGCAGAAATTTTGACCAGTCTTCCGCTATGGCGAAGTTGTATGCTTCAAAAGTAGCCATGGAACAAACAGTTGAAGCTGTTCAAATCCACGGAGGTTACGGATACGTAAAAGAGTACCATGTAGAGCGTTTGATGCGCGATGCGAAGATTACACAGATTTACGAAGGAACTTCTGAAGTACAGAAAATCGTTATTTCAAGAAATATTTTGGCTGATTAATAATCAATCAGGAAAACAAAAACCAGTAGGGGCGCGATTAATCGCGCCCCTACTGGTTTATAACCTATCCGGACGTAATATTGCGGAATTACGTCGGGTTTCAATCATTATAGATATGGAATCACCTTCTCCAGTGAAATTCCTCTTGAACCTTTTAACAAGATCAACAAGTCTGCAGGCGGATTATTTGTGAAATGTTCAATCAGCGGTTCTGTTGATTTCAAAAAAATGGCGTTCGGATGCATGCCTTTGAATTTCAAAAACTCCTCACCGATAAAGAAACCGCTTAAGCGCAGATCAATTGTCTGTTGAACGACTTCTTCATGTACCATCGGAGCATCATCTCCCATTTCGCGCATATCGCCCAGGATAAAAATCTTAGCATGCGTGTCGATTTTTGCAAAGCTGGATAGGGCAGAGCGCATGCTGGTCGGATTGGCGTTGTAACAATCCACGATCAGCGTGTTTCGTTCTGTTTTACTTACCTGTGACCGGTTGTTTGTTGGTTCGTACCCCGAAATTGCCTTGTTACAATTCTCCGGGCTTATTCCAAAGAAGCGCCCGATCCGGATGGCAGCCAGGAAGTTAATGAAGTTGTATTCTCCTACCAGGTTGGTTTGAATTGCAGGGCTGGAATATCCGGATTCAAACCATTCCATTTCCACCAAAGGTGTAAGCTTTAGAAGTGAACCACCTAATTCGGAGTCATCATTGTAAAAATGGTTATGCGTTGTATGAGGTAATTTGGCAACAATGGTTTCATCCTGTTTATTCGCGAAAATATGTCCCTTGCTTTGAGCCAGGAAATCGAATAATTCGGTTTTGGTTTTAATGACTCCTTCCAATGATTTGAAGCCTTCCAGGTGAGCCCTTCCGATATTCGTAATGATCCCATGGGTAGGCAAAGCAATTTCAACCAATTCTTTAATATCTCCCGGTTTGTTCGCACCCATCTCAATAACTGCAATGTCATGCACTTTCGTGAGCTGTAAAAGCGTTAAGGGAACTCCAATGTGGTTATTGAAATTTCCCTGGGTAAAGTGAACGTGATATTGTGTAGCCAATACAGCTGAAATAAGTTCTTTTGACGTTGTTTTTCCATTACTTCCCGTAATACCAATTACAGGGATCTGAAACTGGTTTCTGTGGTGTCTTGCGAGGTGTTGAAGGGTGAGTAATGCATCCTCCACTAAGATTGTTTTTCCTTCGATATGGTATTGAGGATTGTCAATCACTGCACCGATTGCACCTGATTTAATTGCTTCTTCAGCAAAAGTATTTCCATCGAAATTTGCTCCCTTCAAACAAAAGAACAATGATCCTTTCCGGATCTTTCGTGTGTCTGTTTCTACACCTGTACTTGATTGAAATAGTTCATAAAGTGCTTCCATATCCCATGAAAAAACCCCGACAGTTAGCTCATCGGGGTTTCTATTACTAATTGAATATTATTTTTTCTTTTGTTTCTTTTTACCGTAGTTGTGACCAACCGGACTTCCTACGCGATCCATTGCACAACGGAATCCAATGGTACAGGTCGATTGTGCTTCATCCAGGAATCTTCTTGAGCCTGCATTCAACCAGTAAGCACGATCTCTCCATGAACCACCTTTGTATACTCTTGATTTATCAGAGATCAAAGTTGTTGGCCAGGATGTTCTGTCTTCCGGTTTGATCGGAGTACCGTTCAAATCGTATGTTTCGTATTCGTTTTGGTACATGATCAAATGCGGATCACGGGTTGCTTCGTTAATACCATTTTTGCGATCGTCGTTATCATAATAGATTGAGCTCTCGATATCACCGTCCAAATAATCAATATAATCATCCTTGCGGTAGTTCAAACGACCGATGTTTTCTTCTTCTGTTACATTGCGGTATTTCAATTTACCCGGAGTACCAATGATGAATTGGTTGAATCCTTCACGCAACATAGGAATGATCTCGAAAGAATACTCTTCATCTCTACCTTGTCTTGTACTTTCAGCGAAGATACCTTCAAAGATCTCATCTTGTACCAATGAAGAAGCCTCGATATCATACTTGTCATTTTTATCCTGGATTGCTCTATCCAATACTTCATTGATTCGTGCGATCAAAGCTAATTCTACTGAGTCTTTCTTTTTCCCGTGAGAAACATAGTAAGGGTCAGGAGCTGCTCCTCTTTTGTAACGATGTTCTGCTTGGTTGTGCATTTGAATTCCACCAGGAATAACAGAGTCATTCGGATTGTGGTTTGCTGCCGATACACGTTGGTAGCGAACGCGTTCAAATGCATTCAAATATTCTTTCATTCCGTGAACATCATACATTACCTGCTGATCTTTCTGTTCAACAACTCCATCATTATTCAATACTTTCGTTTGGAACACATTTCCACGGAAAGGACGGAATTCATTATAGTCTTCGGAAGTCAACGGACGGTAAACATCCATCACCCACTCGGAAACGTTACCGGCCATGTGATATAAACCATAATCATTCGGCCAGAAAGATTCAACCGGAGCAGTTACATCGGCACCGTCGTTCAAACGACCTGCAACCCCCATGTAATCCCCTTTACCTCTTACGAAGTTAGCACGGATAGCACCTGTAAATTCTTTGTTGTCCTGGCGAACGAAGTGACCATTCCAAGGGTATTGACGACGCTCTGTGATTACTTCAGTTCCTTCGGAAAGGTTCCCGATTAATCCAAGAGCAGCGTATTCCCATTCAGCCTCTGTTGGGAGACGGTATCTTGGAAGAAGGATTCCATCTTCCATACGAACGATCCGTTCACCTAATTTTTTACCATCTCTATGAGATGGATCTGTATCCTTTAATTTTCTTCCACCCAATTCTTCATCCTGTTCGAATTGACCTACAAGATATGCATCTGTATTAAATGTTTCCGCATCGGCTGCGTCGATATCCCATCCAAGAACACCTTCACGAATTAGAATGTATTCGTTCACACGATCCGTACGCCATTTACAGAAATCGGTTGCCTGTAACCATGAAACACCAACTACCGGGTAGTCTCTGTATGCAGGGTGACGTAAATAGTAATCTACATATTTGTCCATGAATGCCAACGGGCTTCTCCATGAAAGGGTATCCGGTAATGCATTGCGGTACACCATGTTGTACTTTTCGTAAGATCTTTTAATCCAGTACAAGTACTCCAGCCAATGGAAGTTTGTTACCTCTGTCTGATCCATATAAAAGGATGAAACGGTAACACGGGCAGGACGATTGTTATAATCGAACATGACATCTTGTTCGACCATACCCATTGTAAATGTACCACCTTCAACAAGAATTAATCCCGGACCAGTTTCCTGATCTACAAACGGAACTTTTTGAAAGCCTCCATGCTGTACATTGTTGTAATCCCATCCTGTTGAAGAGGAGGAATCTCGGCTACACGAAGCTATTGCAACACCTGCAACCGCTAAGATAAATAAACGCAACATTTTCATATGCTTGGTTTGTTTTTTCATTTTTTGGGACACCAAAGTTAAGTTTATAAACGGATTATCAACAAAAGGTTACAAAAAATATTTAGAATGATGGACAAGAGATTGTTTTGAAGGTTTTGACAGGACCTTTACATTTGGTATAAATACCTAGTGAAACCTCATGTGAACCGCCTGACACACCATTATTTAATCGTGAAACTGTGACATCATAGCTATAGCCGATTCGGAAAGAAGGAGTCGTTACCCCGATTGTCAGGATGAACGCATCTCTGTTTCTGAACCATGCTCCTGCGTTGAACGCTCCATACTTGATATAAGTACCGATGTTGATTTCCTGGAAACCTTGTTGGTACTGATAGATCACGTTTGGCATGATGGAAGTTGTATTGTTGTATTTTGATTTTCCTCCCAGTGGAATTTCTGCCCCCATATGTCCCGTGAACCGCATAGGCATCGGTGAATTACCAATAATGACCGACTCATTAGGCATATTTAAGTGGTGAACTGCTCCTCCAAAAAAGAAATGTTTTGAATAACCTACAAATCCTGCGGAAGCATCAAAGAATCCTCTTGATCCTCCTCTTCTTAAATCACCGGTTTGATAGATGAATCCTCTTCTGGGGTCAATCATATCACCGAAAGTCAATTTATCCCAATCTAGGAATTTTTGGTACCAGGCTGCCCGAACGCCAAAAAGCATTGCAAACTTTCTGTTTACTTTCAAGTGGTAAGAGTAAATCAGGCCTAACATAGATGTATTAATTGTACCCTGACCTTGCATGTCATGAGTAGCCAGAACTCCAATCCCTCCTGAAATGTTTTTGAAGTATTGATCATAAGATGCACTATAGGTAACATAGTTCCCGGAAAGACTGGGCCACTCGTTTCGGTAATTCATCGAAAAACGAGCACATCCATGAGATCCAGCAAAAGCAGGGTTCAGGTACAGGGGGTTCGCGTAAAACTGCGTAAAAGTTGGATCTTGCGCATATAATTGACACGAGCCAAATAAACATCCAACAAACGCTAATAGTTTAATATTTCTCATTCGGTTAAGAATATTTTCAAGCTAAATTTGTAGCATTGGTTCGCCAATGTTACGAAAAAAAAATACAATGGTTACAACTAAATCGCCGAAACACAAAAATAAAAAAAGAATTCATACGTTTGATTGAACATTCATCTAGTTTTCGAATTTTGTGCTATGAAAAACGACAAAACACAAGCAAGTTACATTTTTAACAAATATTACAAACTCCTTATTTTACTTTTGATAGGGCATTCATCTGTAGCCCAGGATGTTTCTGTCGAAATCAGTTGGCAGGATCCGAAAGAATTGACTATTAACGGTGTTCCGACAATCGTTCCCATAATTTCCGGTGGAGGTTTTGAAGACCGGCTTCCAATGCATTCCTTTCAACAAAAGTTTAAACCCGGTAATTATCAGGTCTCTGTGATTGATGTACAAACAGGACCGGTGAGCGCATATGAGACCAATTACCTGAATTCGATTATGGACCAGGTGCCCGTTTCCGCTCGGATTAATGCCAAGGTTTCAAAGGCAAGAAATGAACATTTTCTGATGTCGAATTGTATTCCTTATATCAAAACACCTTCAGGATACCAAAAAATAGTTTCCTATAAATTGCGGCCTGTTGCTTCCGGAGCAGTAGGTTCCAATTCCAATTATCTGAAAAGCTACGCCTCGAATTCGGTCTTGAATGCAGGTTCCTGGTATAAAATCTCTGTTCCAACTGATGGGATATTTCAGTTGAACAGGGCATTTTTTAAGAGTATGGGTGTGGATGTCGATAACCTGGATCCGAAAACGATCAATCTGTATGGAAATGCGGATGGCAGACTGTCTGAATTGAATAGCGCTCCTTTTCGGGATGATCTGACGAAGAATGCAATCCAGTTTGTAGGGAATTCGGACACGACTTTCAGTGAGGACGAGTATTTTTTGTTCTTCGGTGCCGGACCAAACCGCTGGGATCATGGATCTGGAACCAATTACGACCGAAATATGCATATTTATAGTGCTGTAAACCATTATTTTATTCATATCGATGAAACAGATCTGCCGTTGCGGATCCAAAGTCTTCCGGAATCTTCTTTGCCATCAACCCAAACGGTCAATTCCTATACGTTCTATGATATTCACGAAAATGAATCTGTCAACCTTGTTCAGGGGGGGCAGCGTTGGTATGGAGAAGCATTTGACGCAACTCTGACTCAGTCGTTTAAATTTAATATTCCGAATTTGGATCCGGGAATACCTATCCAGGTGAATTATGCGGTTGCTTCGAATGCAAATGGGGCGGGAAATAATTTCCAGGTAAATTACAATGGTTCTTCCGTACATAACCTTCCTATGAGCTCAACCTCTGATGATTACATTCGTACCACCGGAGCTTTTTCATTCAATGCAACTTCATCGCCTGTTGAATTGATCTATACCTTCAACAGGATGAATGCTTCCATTAGAGCGTACCTGGATTTTATACAGGTCGTTGGAAGAAGAAGCCTGTATTTCTACGGGAATTCCATGCTGTTCCGCGATTTGAATTCCGTTGGAGCAGGGAATGTGAGTTTGTTTAATGTGTCAGGGATGAGTGCAGCACATCACGTTTGGGATATTACTTCAAGAACGAATCCGAGATTAATTGCTGGCAGTTTGACCGGAAATGTTTTTTCGTTTAAACAAAATACGGATACCCTCAGGGAGTTTATCGCATTTAATGAGGTTGCCTTTGGACAGCCAACTTTTGTAAAACAGATTGAAAACCAGGATTTACATGCTTTGGGACAATTTGATTATATCATCGTAAGTCCGAAACAGTTTCTCAATCAGGCAGTTCGCCTGGGGAATTTACACGACGCGAACGGACTGTCTACCGTTGTTGTGGATGTAGATCAGGTGTACAACGAGTTTTCATCCGGGAACCAGGACGCAACAGCGATCAGGCGATTTGTGAAAATGTTCTATGAACGCGCGGGAGGGAATCCGGCTTTACAACCTAAATTCCTGTGTTTGTTCGGTGATGCAACATACGATCCGAAAAACCGGGTGGCTGGAAATAATTACATGATCCCTACGTATGAGTACCTGAATTCTGAAAATCACATTTCGGCATTGGTGACCGATGATTACTTCGGATTTATGGATAACAACGAATCAATTGACGGAAATGATTTGATGGATATCGGTGTAGGACGTTTATTGATATCCAACGCGACCCATGCGCAGACCCAGGTAGATAAGATCGAACATTACATGAAAAACGGAATCAATTCACCGATAGTTTCCAATGATCCGAATAGCTGCTGCGTAGGAGAGGCTGCCAACATGTTCGGCGATTGGAGACAGGTTTACACCAATATCACGGATGATGAACAAAGCGGTAGCTTTATTACAGCGGATGCCGAACCGGCTTTCAACCAGGTGCAGGCAGCGGCTAATGAAATGAATTGCGAAAAAATTTATTCGGATGCGTATACACAGGTTTCAACAACGGGTGGTCACCGGTATCCGGATGTAGTGAGTGCAATAACAGATCGGGTAGAGCGCGGTAGTTTGATTACCAATTATGTTGGACATGGCGGAGAGGTAGGGGCCGCGGAAGAACGCATTATAACGATTCCGCAGGTAAACGCGTGGACCAACCTGAATCGATTGGGATTATTTGTTACGGCAACCTGTGAGTTTACGAAATTTGATGATCCTTCAAGGGAATCGATCGGGGAATTGATCTCTCTGAATCCGAAAGGTGGTTCGATTGCATTGATGACGACTACCCGATCGGTTTATATTTCAATCAATACGGTAGTAGTTGCAAGTCTGTTTTCTCATGTAATTGAACGGGATGCCAATTTCGATGCGCTTGCTTTCGGTGAAATCATGCGCAGAACAAAAAATACTTCCGGAAATCAGGATAATAGAAGGTGTTTTAATTTGATCGGGGATCCCGCGTTAAAGATCTGCCTGCCAAAATGGAGGGTTGTAACTGATTCGATCAACCATGTGGCAATTTCCAATGGTGCAGATACGGTTAGAGCGCTTACCAAGATGCATGTTGTGGGACATTTGGAAGATTACAACGGGAACAAGCTGACCACTTTTAACGGTGTATTGTCTCCAACGATTTTTGATAAACCCAAAAAAGTTCAAACGCTTGCGAATGACCCGATAACACCTTCTCATCCAGATGGATCCCCTGTCATTACATTCAAAACCCAAAAGAATGCTTTGTACAAAGGTCGCGCAACAATAACAAACGGGGATTTCAAGTTTGAGTTCGTGGTTCCAAAGGATATTGACTTTAATTACGGAAGAGGAAAGATCAGTTATTATGCAGATAATAAGGTCATTGACGCAGATGGCTGGGACAGTACGTTTGTGGTGGGAGGAATCAACCCGAACCCTCCGGTGGATAACGTGGGACCGGAATTAAAAATCTACTTAAATGACGATTCATTTGTGAATGGCAGTATTTCCAGCTCAAACCCGTTGTTGGTAGTGGAAGCGTACGATGAGTATGGAATCAATACGGTTGGAAACGGTATCGGACACGATATTACGGCTGTTCTGGATGGAAATACCGGAAGCCCGATTGTATTGAATGAATACTACAAATCGAACCTCGACAGTTATCAAAACGGGAAACTGCAGTATACGCTTCGTAACCTTGCGGTCGGGCAGCACACATTGGACGTAAAGATGTGGGATGTAAACAATAATTCGAGTACTGTTCGATTGGATTTCACAGTGACGGAAGATCAGGATGTGCAACTGGATCATGTATTGAACTATCCGAACCCGTTTACAACACACACCATGTTTATGTATGAACACAATCAATCCTGTGCTTCTTTGGAGACCCAAATCAACATTTACACGGTTTCCGGCCGTTTGGTGAAAACAATCAATCAATTGGTGCCGACCAACGGATTCAGAGTGGAAGGAATTTCCTGGGACGGGAAAGATGATTTCGGGGATCAATTGGCTAAAGGTGTGTATGTTTATCAACTGAAAGTCACTATGCCTGACGGTAAAAAGGCCCAAAAGATGGAAAAATTGGTTCTTTTAAGATAGTTGCACAATAAAAGTCCTAGTTTTGCGTATTTTTGTCACAATTAAAACTGAAAACATTGATGTTATCACATAAATTACTAGTTATTAATCTTTTTGTAGGTTTTTTATCATTCTCTCAGGCAAACGGACAAGGAGTGACTCAAAATGATATTCAATTAAATACAATCACAACAGCATTGCCTTTCCTGGGAATCAATCCGGATTCAAGATCAGGGGCAATGGGTGATGCAGGAACAGCTTTGAGTCCGAATTCATCTTCCATTATGTGGAATACCGCAATGCTTAATTTTTCCGAAGCCAAATCGGAAATCGGTGTGAGTTATACACCATGGCTGAGACAATTAACAAATGACATGCACCTTTCTTATCTTTCCGGTTACTCAAGAGTGGGTGAAAGACATGTGATCGGTGGAGCTTTACGCTATTTTAGTTTGGGGGAAATTACTTTTACCGACAATGCGGGAAACACGATTCGCGAGTTTAAACCGAATGAATTTGAATTGACCTTGGGATATGCATTTAAACTAGCAGAGAAACACAGTATCGGTGTGAACGGAAAATTTGCTTATTCCAATCTGACAGGTGGTTTGGTGACACAAGGAACAGAAACAAAGGCTGCGATTGCAGGTATTGCAGACATTTCATATGCTTACAGAACTGAAGATATCAATTGGTTTAAAGTCAATGGAGTTTATGCCCTGGGAGTTACAATTACCAATATTGGTAACAAGGTTGCTTACTCTGCAAATGCTCGAAGAGATTTCTTGCCGACAACCTTGAAAATCGGGAATGCTTACACAGCGAAAATTGACAAATACAACAGTTTGACAGTAAGTGTGGACATCGCTAAGTTATTAGTTCCGACACCGCCTGTGTATGCAACAATCAATGGGGAACAAACGCTGATTTCCGGGAAGAACAATGATGTAGGTGTGATTGCCGGTATGGTGCAATCGTTTTACGATGCTCCCGGAAGAGTTCTCAAAGACGAAAACGGAGATCCGATCGATAACGGAGATGGAACTTACCAGGTTAAAAAGGGGTCCAAGTTCGGTGAAGAAATGCGCGAGATCATGATCGGTTCCGGATTGGAGTACTGGTATAACAATATTTTTGCCCTTCGCGGTGGTTATTTCTACGAAAACATTTCCAAAGGAGGCCGCCAGTTCTTTACGATGGGAGTTGGGTTTAAATACAATATTTTCAGTTTTGATTTCTCCTATCTGGCAGCATTGAAAAGAAATAATCCATTGGCAAACACGATGCGTTTTACCCTTCGTTTTACTTTGGGTGATAAAATGAATGATAAGGAGTCTAAGCCTGAATAATGGACATTCGGATTGGTTTCGGGGTAGATGTTCACCGTTTGGAGGAAGGACGCGAATTTTGGTTGGGAGGTTTAAAACTCCCTTCTTCGTTTGGTGCCGTCGGTCATTCGGATGCCGATGTCCTGATTCATGCCATATGTGATGCCTTATTGGGAGCTTTGAACCTGCGCGATATCGGGTATCATTTTTCAGATACCGATCCGCAATACAAAGGAATTGATTCGAAGATTCTCCTGAAAAATGTGATGACTTTGATTAAGGAGAAACAATTTTCAGTAGTCAATATCGATGCAACGGTCATCTTGGAACAGCCGAAGGTTAACCCGCACATTCCCCAAATGCAAACCATTCTTGCCGGCTTGCTGGAAGTGGAAGCTGATCGCGTTTCCATCAAAGCAACCACTCATGAAAACGTAGATTCATTCGGGGCGGGAGAAGCGGTGAAAGCATATGCTGTTTGCCTCGTTTCGAAGAGTTAGATATTAGGACTTGAATTGGTCCCGGTTGATGCAATTTGAAATCTTAATCCCGATAACTATCGAGACCTAAAGTCTTAACGTTTCCAGTACCATATCGTACCGGTGCATTCCTTTTCCGTAGCCATTTTCCGTTAGTTTCACCGTTCTGAATCCGTATTTTTCAAAAAAGGTGTGTGAAAACTGGGTGGTGTCAAGGATTATGGGTTTGTTTGGAAAATGAACGGGAATTTCTGCTAATCGAAATCGCAAAAGCTGTTCCCCGAATCTTTGTTTGTGGTAATCCCTGTGGATCATTCCCCACACGAACGTTATAGAGGCTGTTCCGTCAATTCCGTTCTTTTCTCCGAACCCACCGCAACCAATAAGCGTCTTTTCCAACTCCATTACATAGTACGGTGGATTGTCTGTTGCTTCCCGGTTGCTGAGTTTTGTTAAAAATCGTTCGTATTCATCGACTTCTTCCGGGGTGAAATACTTCGGAACGTTTGTTTTGAACATTTCCATACAGGAATCCTTGTCGGAATCCCTGTAAGCTCTGATGTGAGGTATTTCCTGATTCATCCGTTGAAATATTCGTCTTATAAAGATAATCGATTTCTGTTCATAATTTCAAAACACAAGTAGACGCCACCTTCAGGAGACTTCGTATATTTGTTCGCATTAAGAATTCAGATATGAAAGTAAACCCCGCATACAAAACGAAAGAAAGCTTACTGGAATTATACAACAAACCGCTGTTGGAGCTGGTTTTTGAAGCAGCAACGATACACCGTCAATTTCATAACCCGAGAGAAGTTCAGATGTCTTCTTTGTTGAGCATCAAAACGGGTGGTTGTCCGGAAGACTGCGGATATTGTCCGCAGGCAGCTCGTTATCACACGGATGTGGAAGCTCATAAATTAATGACGGTTGAATCGGTGATCGAACAGGCGAAAAATGCACAGGCAAACGGTTCGTCCCGTTTGTGTATGGGAGCTGCATGGAGAGAAGTCCGCGACAATAAAGATTTTGACAATGTAATCGAAATGGTGGCAGCAGTAAACAATCTTGGAATGGAAGTGTGTGCAACACTTGGGATGATGAACGAAGACCAGGCACACCGGTTGAAAAATGCCGGTTTGTTTGCGTATAACCACAACCTGGATTCTTCCAAGGAATTCTACGGAGATGTTATTTCCACCCGTGAATACGAAGACCGTTTGAATACAATTGACAATGCGAAAAAAGCAGGCTTGACCGTTTGTTCCGGAGGGATCATCGGAATGGGTGAAGCGATCGAAGACCGTGTAGGTTTATTGATGAGCTATATGGAAATGGAGAATCCACCGGAATCCATTCCGATCAACGCGCTGGTTGCAGTTGAAGGAACACCGCTGGAAGACCAAAAACCGATCGAACAGTGGGAAATGATCCGCATGGTTGCAACTACACGCATCGCATTCCCGGAAGCCGTCGTGCGTTTATCCGCAGGAAGAACAAAAATGACGATGGAAGGTCAGGCTTTGTGTTTTATGGCAGGAGCAGGATCTATTTTTGCAGGAGATAAGTTATTGACAACTCCGAATCCGGAGTTCAATGAAGACAAAGAAATGTTCGAAATTTTGGGATTAATTCCGAAAGAAGCATTTGCTGACGGTGAACAACCGGTTTCGAAACCGGATCCGATCATCGCAGCGAGAAAAGAAAAAGAAGCTCAGCGTGCAAAAGAACTGGCAGAGGCGAAAATTGCATCGCAGGGATTTGCTCCGCGTAAAGTGACCGTTTCTTAAACCATCGGCTTGAAATTTCAGGACAAATTAAAGGATAGAATAAAAAAGAGGAGTTTACGCTCCCTTTTGTCGTTTGATAATCACATCGATTTCTGGTCGAACGACTACTTGGGACTGGCTGGAAAAGAACAGTCCATAAAAATAACCGGAAGCACGGGGTCGCGCTTAATTTCCGGGAATTCGAAAGCGGTAGAAAATGTTGAAAGGCAGCTTGCCCTTCATTTTCAATCCGAAGCGGCCCTGATCTTTAATTCCGGATACGATGCCAATGTGGGCTTGTTCTCTTCTTTACCGCAAAAAGGAGATATTATTTTGTACGATGAATACGTCCATGCCTCCGTTCGCGATGGAATTCGCCTGAGTTTCGCCACTTCCTTTTCGTTTAGGCACAACGATGTTGCGGACCTGGAAAAAAAGCTGAAGAAAGCAGATCGCATGTCGCCAAAAGCTTCAGCGATGGGACAAGGAACTGTTTTCGTTGCGGTAGAATCTCTTTACAGCATGGATGGGGATCTTGCTCCTTTGATTGAAATGAGCAGGCTGTGTGAAAAGTTTGGTGCACTGCTGATCGTTGACGAAGCGCATTCCGGCGGTGTTTTCGGGAAGGAAGGCAAAGGATTGTGCGAAGAATTGGGAATTGCAGATGCTGTTTTTATCCGCCTGTTCACTTTTGGAAAGGCTTATGGAGCACATGGAGCGGCTGTGTGTTGTTCGGTTGAGGTACGGCAATACCTGATCAATTTTGCCCGTTCGTTTATTTACACGACAGCCTTGCCGGAAGCTGTGTATGTCCACATCCTGAATCAGGTCGAAAGAAGCAAACAGGATATTTTACGCAAACAATTACAGGCAAATATTGCTCATTTTACTAAAAGTGTCCGGTCGACCTCCAGTTCTGCAGATTCCCCGATTCAGGTGATTGCGTTTCCTGATTTGGAATTATGCAAAATGAAGGCTGCAGAATTACAAGATGCCGGTTTCGCCATAAAAGCCATTTTACCACCAACTGTTCCGGCCGGTGCACAGCGGCTGCGTATTTGCCTCCATGCATTCAATACGAAAGAAGAAATAGATCGATTGATCGGGTTGTTGAAAATTAATTGATCGTCTCCTTATTTTCTTAAATATACTGTTAGTTTCAATCAGCTATCTGGAGGCTTAGAGAAATAAAAAATCATTTTTCTTGCATTTTTTTCGAAATAAAATTTGGAAACTTAACAGTGTTAAGTATATTTGTACCATTCAATATTCAAAATGGGAATAAACGAACGTAAGGAACGGGAAAAAGAAGTATTGCAAAAAAGCATTCTCACAGCTGCTCGTGAGGTATTTTTGGAAAAGGGCTTTGACCAGACGTCCATTCGTTCGATTGCGCAAAAAATTGAATACAGCCCCACAACAATTTATTTGTATTACAAGGATAAAGATGCGATTTTATTCGCACTTCATTCCGAGGGATTTCAATTACTGGCCAGCAAAATGGAGGTGCTGAACCTGGTTGAGAATCCGCTTGAACGCATCAAGGCAATGGGGCGTGTTTATATTCGTTTTGCCATGGAACATCCGGATTATTACGACCTGATGTTCGTGCAGAAATCGCCGATGAACAAACTGGATGAAGATCACGAAGTTTGGCAAGAGGGAATGAGCACGTTCGATGGCTTGAAGTTTTCTGTTCAACAATGTATGGAACAGGGCTATCTTCCTTTCAATGATGTAGAAGCGGGTTCTTACCTTTTGTGGGCCACACTGCATGGAATGTGTAATTTATATGACCGCGGTCGCTGCAAAGTACTGGACGAAGAAAAAAGCGAGCAAATCGTTGATTTGGCTTTTGCGGAGTTCTTAAAAATGCTTGACGCTTTCGGGCGCTAATTTTTTTATTAGTCACTTAACACTGTTTAGTAAAATAACAATGATTATTATGAGACAAAAAATGATTCTTTTGTTTGCGATTTCGGCAAGTATGCTCGGACATACATTTTCCTGGTCGCAGGGAGCTTTGGAGAACTATATCCGCCAAGGGCTGGACTCCAATTTGGTACTCAAGCAACGTTCAATTCAATTGGAAAAAGCGCTTTTGACTTTAAATACAGCGAAAAGCAATTTCCTGCCTTCTGTGAATTTCAATGCTTCCTATACCACTGCGGAAGGAGGAAGGTATTCAGAACTCCCGGTTGGTGATATGCTGAACCCGGTTTATTCGACCCTGAACCAAATGACCGGTACAAATGCTTTTCCACAAATTCAAAATCAGCAGATCAATTTCCTGCCGAATAATTTCTACGATACGTACCTCCGCACTTCTGTTCCTTTACTGAATATGGATATGATTTCCAATAAGCGCATCCAGGAACAAAAGGTTGAGTTGACCAGCCTGGATATGCAGGTTTATGCCCGCGAATTGGTGAAGAATATCAAAGTGGCTTATTACAACGTGATCATGGCCTCCAAATCGGTAGAAGTGTATGAGTCGAATAAAAAGATCCTGGAACAAAATGTCGCTTTGAATGAAGCTTTGATCAAACAGGGAAAAGGGTTGAAAGTAACGCTGGTAAAAGCTCAGACAGAATTGATGAAGATGAATACGTCGGTTTCTACTGCAAAGAACCAATTGAAAAACGCACAAGCCTATTTTAATTTCCTGATCAACAAACCACTGGATTCGGAAATTATCTTAGAAGAAGCTACGGCTGAGAACCCGCAATTGGAAGTCAAGCAGGAACGGGAAGAACTTCAATTGATCAATCAATCGATCGACGTGCAGGAATCCGTTTTGAGAATGAACAAAAATTACTGGGTCCCGAAGATCAATGCATTTTTGGATTTGGGATCACAGGGAACAAACTGGGAAGTGAGCAGAAAATCGGCTTATTACATGTTTGGTGTTTCTGCTTCCATTCCGATCTACAACGGTTCGCGTAATCAACAGCAAATCAAACAAACGAAATACGATCTTGAAAATGCCCGTTTGCAATTGGATCAGGTAGCTCAGCAACTGGAATTGCAACGCACACAAGCCTTACGTAATGTATTGAACGCACAGGAAAACTGGGAAACGGCTAAAGTTCAGTTAGAAGCTTCCAAAGAATATTTTGCGCTGGTTTCCGGTGCAAACAGAGAAGGATTAACCAATCAGCTTGAGTTCATCGATGCCTCCAATCAGGTGATCAACGCGGAATTGTTTGTCCTCATTCAATATCAAAATTACTTGAGTTCACTGGCTGAACTTGAGCGGGCAGCAGCAACATATCCATTGAAATTCAATTAATAAACTATTCGATTATGAAAAATTTAGTCATTCCGGCATTGCTTCTTTCGGTTATCCTGGCTTCTTGCGGTTCGAAAGAAAAACCAACCAACGACATTCCCAAAACGGAAGTCATTCCTGTAAAACTGGAGTCAATCCGGGCGATGAATTCCAACGAGGAAATTCATGTTTCCGGTCAGTTTACTACAGACGACGAAACCTATTTGTCCTTTCTTTCGGGAGGAATTATCCAGAAATTGTATGTCAAAGAGGGCGATAAAGTGCACAAAGGACAATTACTTGCAACTTTGGATTTGACACTGGTAAAAGCTGCTGTGAGCCAGGCAAAATTGGGGCTTGAAAAAGCAAAGCGCGATTTGGAACGCGCGAAAAACCTGCAAAGAGAAGGGTATGCAACCCTGGAACAAATGCAAAATGCCCAAACCGCTTTTGACGTTGCACAGGAGCAGTTGCAATCTGCCTTGTTCAACCTGAAATACGCAGAAATAAGAGCTGTTTCCAATGGATATATCCTGAAGAAAATGGCGAACCAGGGACAGCTGGTAAGTAGCGGAACTCCTGTTTTCCAGACGAACGGTGCAGGATCCAACGCATTTAAATTAAAAGTCGGGGTGAGTGACCGGCAATGGAGCCAGATTAAGATCGGTGATCCGGCAGAAGTTCAGGCCGATGTTTTCAGGAACAAAACGTTAAAAGCAAAAGTTTCCCGCAAATCGGAAAGCATTGATCCATATAGCGGAACCTTTACCATAGAATTGGAAATCCTGGGAAAATTGCCGGAAGGTTTGGCAAGTGGGGTTTTTGGAAAGGCAACGATCACACTTTCGGAGACTTCCGAGAACTGGAAAATACCTTACGAGGCATTGCTGGACGGAAATGCAGACGATGGGTTTGTTTTCATTTCGAATGATCAAAAAACAGTAAAGAAAGTTCCGGTGAAAATTGAGAATCTGGACCAGAACGTGGTCGAAATCTCGGAAGGTCTGGAAGGATACAAATATGTGATTGTTTCCGGCGGTCCTTACCTGAACGAACATTCGACGATCTCATCCAAATAAGAGAAAGCACAGCTTTCGATAATAAAAAAACAGATGAAAATAGCAACTTACGCAGTACGCAATTACCAATTTACTTTGGTATTGTTTATCATGGCGATCGCTTTGGGAGTGAATACGCTTTTGACCATGCCTCGAAGTGAGGACCCGGCAACCAATTCCCCTATGTTTCCTGTTATTGTTGTGTATCCGGGAACAAGTCCTTCCGATATGGAAGAATTGGTTGTAAAACCGCTGGAAAAACAAATCTACAGTCTGGAAAATATCAAGCGGATCAAAACCCAAATAAAAGATGGGGTTGCGATCATGCAGGTCGAGTACAAATACGAATCCGATGTGAACGAAAAATTCCAGGAGCTGACACGCGAAGTCAACGGAATGCGTTCCGAACTTCCGGATGAAATCCTGAGTATTGAAGTCAAAAAACTCGTAGCTTCTGATGTAAATGTGATTCAAACGGCCCTGATCAGTGAAAATGCATCGCGCAAGTCCTTGAAAAAGGTAGCGGAAGATTTGCAGGAAGAACTGGAAAAACTGCCGGAACTGAAAAATGTGAAGATCCATGGTTTGTCAGACGAACAGGTGAGAATTGATCTGAGAACCGATAAGCTGGCACAATTGCACCTTCCTCTGAATGCCGTTGTGGGAACTTTGCAAAGTGAGATTGCGAATATTCCCGGAGGAAGTATTGATGTCGGTACTAAATCGTTGAATGTGAAGACCAGTGGAAATTATGTTTCCCTGGACGAGATTGCGAATACCATTATTTATGCTTCCGAAGGGAAAACCATTCCGTTGAAAGATGTGGCAGATGTTTACTACGATTTTTCGGAAACCAAGCACATTACGCGCCTGAACGGCCACCGCTGTGTGTTTGTAACAGCAGCACAGAAAGAGGGGTTCAATATTTCCGAAACGCAGAAGAAATACCAAAAAGTATTGGATGAATTTGATCCGCACATTCCTTCCAACATCGACATGGTGAACCATTTTGACCAGGGAGACAATGTGAATGCGCGTTTGGGCGGTTTGGGTGTTGATTTCCTGATCGCAATTCTCCTGGTTGCCATCACTTTGCTTCCTTTGGGAGGAAGAGCATCTCTGGTAGTCATGATCTCTATTCCGCTTTCACTGGCCATTGGATTGGTACTTTTGAACGTCATGGGATACAATATCAACCAGTTGAGCATTGTAGGCTTGGTGGTAGCGCTTGGATTGCTGGTCGACGACAGCATTGTGGTGGTTGAAAACATTGAACGCTGGCTGCGCGAAGGTCATTCCAGGATGGATGCCACTCTGATGGCAACACAACAAATCGGGCTTTCGGTAGTAGGTTGTACGGTCACATTGATTATTGCCTTTTTACCATTGGTATTTTTACCTGAAGTAGCCGGTGATTTCATTCGGAGCCTTCCAATGGCAGTTATTGCGAGCGTACTGGCTTCCATGCTGGTTTCATTGACCATCATTCCGTTTTTATCCAGTCGTTTGTTGAAACAACACCAGGGACAACACGATGGGAATATTTTTCTGAGAGCCTTGCAAAAAGCTATTTCCGGGACTTATTCCGTTTTGCTTGACAAAGCGTTGAAAAGACCGATCATTACTTTGACGGTGGCCCTGGCAATTTTTGCAGGTTCTTTGGCATTATTCCCTGTCATTGGGTTCAGTTTGTTCCCGGCTTCGGAGAAACCGCAGTTTATGGTGAATGTTTCAGCTCCTTTGCAAACCAACCTGAATCGTACCAATGAGATTACGAAATACGTAGAGAAGGAATTGAGCAAAATTCCGGAAGTGGAATACTATGCGTCCAACGTTGGGAAAGGAAATCCGCAGGTCTATTATAATGTAGCACAGGAAAATGAACGCACTGATTTTGCCCAGGTCTTTGTTCAGTTGGATAAACATACCGGAGTAGAGAAGAAGCAGGAGATTGCCGATCATTTACGAAGTATTTTCAATGAATACCCTGGAGCGAAGATCGAAGTGAAGAATTTCGAGCAGGGTCCGCCGATGGTTGCTCCGGTTGAAGTGCGTCTTTCGGGAGATAACCTGGATACTTTGCGCAAGTTGAGCCAGGAAGTTGAAATCCTGTTGAAAAAAACTCCCGGAACGATGTACGTAAACAACCCGGTAAGCAACCTGAAATCCGATTTCAAATTAGTAATCTCAAAAGAGAAAGCACGTGCTTTGGGAATCAATACGGTCGATATTGACAGAACGGTCCGACTGGCAATTGCAGGAGTAGATCTGGGAACATTTTCGGATAAAAACAACGACGAGTTTTCCATGCTTTTGACCACGCATAAAGGCGAAAGAGCGACTTTGGATGTCTTCAGCCAGTTGTACATCAATAACCAGCAGGGACAGGCTATTCTGCTTTCCCAAATTGCAAGTCTGGAACTCGAAAGCTCTCCTTTATTCATCAATCACCTCAACAAAGTCAGAACGGTATCCGTGAGTGCTTTTGCTCAGAAAGGAGTGTTGGCAGATAACCTGATCAATGAGGTTATTGCGAAAATGGATCGGAAGAAACTTCCGAGAGGATATTCGTATGTGATGGGTGGTGAATTCGAATCACGTAATGAATCATTCGGAGGTTTCAATACCATTATCACGATTACTGTTTTCTTATTCGTTGCGGTATTGATTTTGTTGTTCAAGACCTTTAAAAGTACGCTGATCGTATTATCGGTCATTCCGCTTGGAATCGTGGGAGCAGTTATTGCGCTTTGGATGACCGGAAATTCGCTTTCATTCGTTGCGGTGATCGGGTTGATTGCACTGGCCGGGATTGAAGTGAAGAACTCCATTTTGCTCGTTGATTTTACGAATCATCTCCGCGAAGAAGGGCGAAGCCTGGATGAAGCAATCCGGGAAGCAGGAGAAGTTCGCTTCTTACCAATCGTACTGACATCACTGACTGCAATCGGAGGTTTGATCCCAATTGCAATCTCTACCAATCCATTGATTTCACCTTTGGCAATTGTATTGATTGGCGGATTGATCAGTTCGACGCTGCTTTCACGGGTTGTCACACCGATTATCTACAAATTGATCCCGCCTAAAGTGGAGGAAAAGAATAAAGCGATATGAAAAGTATCCCGCAGATTAAAACGTGTTTTCCGCGATCATTTTAAGATATGGAACAAAGGCTGGCGATTTATTGTCAGCCTTTTTAGCTGAACCAATTTCATTTCCGGTTGTAAAAAGAACTATGAAAGCAATTGGTATTCTTTTTTTATTGGTGTTCAGCCCGGATGGATTTTCACAGGACGCACTCACCAATGTCCTTATTCATACCTGGGCGGGAGGAGTATGCTGCTCAAGCGGCACGGATGTAACGATCACGATTCCGGATGAATTATCCCGTCTTGATTTTGATTCGTTGGTGTATAGTTCTTCCTTAGGCCAGCAAGTGTTGATTTATTCAACTGATTTCCATTCCGCCAACGCACCTGGAAAGGGCTTTTGCACCCTGGTATACGGTTGGTCCAACACGCATTACGGATACAATGAACTTCCGGGAACCAGTTCCTACTATGGACTTCCCGAATCGCGTTTTCGGATGACTGCTGCAGGTACTTCGAAATTACTGGTCTATTCCGGGAGTCACCTTATCAAAGAAGGAAAAGTAGCGGAACAATTTACCATGACGGCTTATCCTTGAATCAAAAAGGATCCGATCTGTTTTTTTGTGTGTAAAGACTCTGCATCCTTTGTGTGCTGACGGTCAATTTTTCTTGCCAGGAGCACAAAGAACACCATATTTTATGTCGTTTTATACCATTTGATGTTTCCTGATTTCTTCAGACACCCCATCCCACAACTGCTTGCGCATCTCGAGGGATTGGATGGAATATGTTTCGGCTTCCCGCCATTTTTCCGGATCATTTCCGCACAATTCACTCACCATTTGTAAAGCCAGGTGTCCATGGTGGTCACCATCCACTTCAATGTGCCGGTCCAGGTAGAATTTGAAGGTAGCCAATTGTGTCGGGAATTTGGCATTCAAATCGCTGACGATGCTGTGGAACATATTCGGGATTAAGTCCTCTCTTCCGAAGGTGAAAACAGCAGCGATCACATGCGGTTTTTTAGTCGCGATGACTTCAAAGGTAAATTGGAGGAAACGCTTGGCAGCTGGTGGAATGGAAACTGCTTCAATGGCTTCTTCGATACTTTTCCCCAGTTGGATTTGAGCAAATAGGGCATCGATTCCTGTCCGCGACGCTCCAGTTTGTTCCATTGCATCCAGGTACAGTTCGAAATGACTTTTGCGGATACCGTCTCCCTTCTTTACATCTTCTTCCGAAGCCAGGTCAGATTCTTCTCCACAAACAATTTCATTGATGGGTAACGAACTTCTGCGGACCCAACGGGGAACCATGGAACTTGCGTGCAGGTCAGTTGATTTTGAAGCGCTTTTAGCAGGGACATAAAATCCCAGACTGCATAAATATGGTGTTCCATAAATGTGCGGATATCTTCAATGGATTGAATAGCTTCGTAGCTTGGGTGGTGAACTACTTCTTTGCGAACTTGTTCCAAGCTTGCCTGAATTTGTTTGATCTCTTGTGTCATAGAACAGTGTGTTGTTAAATGTTATTAATTACGGTTAAGCTTGGGATGATTTTTATTGAAAAAATAGTTTTGTCTAAACATCTCGCTTATCCACTTTTCAATTTAAATGGAACTCTTTGGACCTTTTCTATTTTTTTGAACTGTCAAAAAACCTGGTGCAGCTTATGATGGCTCCAGTATGAAACTGCAAGAATAGCAAACACGACGAGAGGGAAAAAAGTAGCTCCCGTGATTCCATCTACCCAGGCAAGTGCAAAAACTGCTGAAAGCATATCCAACGCCAAACCGAAATATGCCCATTCCTTGATCCGGTTTCCGGCAAAAGGCAATAAAATTACCAATGCCCCGATTGCTTTTAAAATTCCCAGTTCCCAGTGGAACCAGGACGGTAGCCCTAAATGAGTTGGAACTGCTTTTGCAAAAGGAGTATCCAAAAAGAAAACTCCCGGGATGATAAATAAACCGATCAGTCCGGTGCTGATCCAAAATGTAATTTTGATTCCTTTCATCTTGATTTATATTATGTTCGTATTCACGGCTGTTCTGTATCGCCGGTTATTTCATTTTAGAAAAGTCCATGTAAAGTCCGTTCCAGCGATGTCCGTCCAGATCCGCAAATGCAAAACCGTACATCCATCCCTGGATTTCTGCAGGTTCTGCAAATACATGCCCGCCTGCTTTTTTTACTTTCTCAGCTAATTCATCGATTTCTTCTTTACTTTCCGCATCAAACGAGATCATCATCTGAGCAGTTTTGGAAGTGTCATTGACTTCTAAACCGCCATTGAAATGCTTTAATGTGTTATTCGGAAATAACATCACAACGGTCTTCCCTGCCTGAAAACAGCCACGTTCTCCTGCGGCAGATTGTTCATTTTTGGGGGTAAACCCGATTGCAGTGAAAAAAGCCAGGGAAGCATCTACATCCTTAGCAGGTAAATTAAGCCAAATTTCTTTCGTCATATCTATGGGGTTGTTATTTGCGTTTTGCAGTGAAATTCCCGTTTGGTTGTATGAATGTTACGGCTTTTGAATTTCCGTTTTCAACGGTGAATTTTATACTGTATCCTTTCGCAATGGCAAGGTCAAAGGTGTCGTTACCCACAGAAACGGTTTCGTAATCCGGTTGTCCCGGTACCAATAACATGAGCGTTGTTCCTTTCAGGTAAATTTTTACAGTCATACCTTCCAGGTCGTAATCGCCTACGTACTTGTTCAAATCATCTCCAGATAAATTGACCTTGATCGGCTGTCTTGCAAATACGGTTGCTTGTCCGGGTTCGTCCATTTCAATCGAAGCGCTTTCAATCTTCCCGTTGTTCGCTGTTCCGAAATTGATCAGGAAATGATTGTCGTCCTCTTCAGGCGAATCGTCTTTCTTGTCGACGGATTTAAACTCGAACACATCGTAATGATAATGTTTCAGCCAGGTTTTTTCTCCGGCTATGAAAGTAAACAAGGTATCGTTTTTCCATGTGACCATGAATTCTGAAAAAGCCGGGTTTCCATATAAGCCGGCATAGTCCTTGAGCGGGTGAGACGGATGGGTATTTTTCACCTGTAAACTATCGGTCGAATTTTTCACCTTTTGCTTCATCTCCATCATTTCATCCATTCTCTTTTTGGCATCTGCATTCCACGGAATCGGGTCTAAAGCAAATAATTTGTCCGATAGGATGTTTCGTACGATATCTGTTGCCGCGGAACCGTTTTGATTGGTCAATACCACAATACCGATCGAATCGGAAGGGTAGAAAGCCACATTTGCAGAAAACCCGTCGATGTTTCCGCCATGTTCCACTAAATAATGTCCACGGTATGATTTCAGGAACCACCCCAATCCGTAGTTACTGAATTGGATATCGGGATGTTCTCCCGGCCGTCCGCCCGAAACAACCATTTGTGCACTGGAAGCATCTCTCACGTAAGCGGCAGGAATGATTTCCTTTCCGTTGAATTTTCCATCCATGATCCAGGTCGAAACCCAATTTGCCATATCGTTTGCGCAAGAATTAATGCTTCCCGCAGGTCCCATTCCGTTGATGTTGTAGTACGGAATTTTTGTGATGGCAGACTTCTCGTCGAGTGTATAAGGAAGAGAAGCATCCGGATCTTTTTGAGTCGTGAAAATATTGGTATTACTTCGCGTCATTTTCAGCGGGACGAAAAAACGCTGTTGGATGTTGTCTTCCCAGCTTTTTTCCGTAATCTTTTCGGCGATCATTCCCTGGGCAAGGAACATGAAGTTATTGTATTGCCATTTTTGACGCAGTTTCGTGTTTGGTTCCATGTATTTCACCCGCTGGATCAAACTGTCGCGGTTACTGGTGTTGAACAGATACCAGGAGTAGTCAAAGCGGGAAAGCCCAGTGCGGTGACACATCATGTCCCGGATTGTAATACCGGTGTTCATATAATCGTATTTGAAACTTAATTGTGGAAGGTGGGTAGTTGCCAAATCATCCAGCTTCAGCTTTCCTTCTTTTTCCAGCTGGCCTAAAATTGCGGCTGTAAATGCTTTGCTGGAAGAACCGATTGCAAACAAGGTATTGGGAGTTACCGGTTTTTTGTTCTCGTAATCGCGGTATCCGAATCCCTTTGAATAAAGCACCTTGTCTTTGTAAACAACGGCAACCGAGTACCCGGCTACTTTTTGATCTGCCAGGACTTTTTCCAGTTCTTTCTCCACTCCGGAAAGACGCTTGGCATAGTCCGGAGTTTTTTGTTTGGTTTGCGAAACAGCTGTGAGAGCGCAGGTAACAGCAAGAAAAAGGGTAACGATTTGTTTCATTGGATCTGATTTTATTCGACGTAGTAAATGTAAGAAACTTGGAGGAACAACGATGTTAAGGACCCGGGGATGTTGAAAACAAAACGGATTTTGAGAATAGAGTTCGGGAACGGTACATCGTTATGCCCCGAACAAGTTAATAGTTAACCCTGTGCCTTTCTGACCTTTCTGCTTTTAAGGATTGAAAACAGGATGTTTAATCCGAAAATAATCTGCGCACCGATCAGGATATAGATCGTATTCGAGACCCAATCAACCGTATTGATTGCCATTTCAACTTGCTGTGCTTCGTTAGAAAGGCTGTAATCGGTATATTTTGTTGGAGATACTTCCTGCGGAACAGCAAAATAAATGACTGCCAGACTGATGATTGTCAGTAAGTAATGCGCGCCAAAAAAATACAGGTTCATGGGTTTCTTTGAAAGTTCGAAGGCCAGGGAAATTCCGGCAAAAAGTAAGAAGCAAAAAGCCAGGGCCAGCCAGGCAAAACTTTTCGGGATGGCGAAATAAACCTCCTTGAGCGCAACGTCAAGCGTCTCGGACCGTTCCAAGAAAGCAAGGATGCCAAAGATCAAGGCGGTAATGACATACACAATTGAAATAAAATGACCTCTGAACATGGATTTTGTTTTAGTTCTTAAGTTACGTCAATGAAATGGATTTATACAACTATTCACAATGATTTTCCGGTTTAATCTGAAAAATCAAATTTGTTTAATGATAGATGAGTGCCGGTGTTACTTTTGTAGTTGAATGTCTTCCACAATCCGCGTAAGTTCATCCAGCGAACCTTCCAAATTGGAAGTCATAGAAACGTGTACCACCAGGTCTTCTTCAATTTCCCCGGCCGGAATGACTTGTTCTTTGCAGTAGTAATTTTCGTTCTCGACCTGGAAGAATACCCAGGATACATTTTTACCTAAGAAAGTCCCGTTGATCTTTTTGAGATCACTTTCTGAAAAGCCATAATCGCGGTAATTCAAGGAAGGATGGTGTCCGGTGTATAGCGTAATATTTGTCCAGTTCGTATCCGAGTAAGGACGGTAAGTCCGGAACTTGAATACCTGGAAATCGTATTTCTGGCTTACATTGACAACATAATTTTGCGGCAGTTCAAAGGTGAATTTTTTTTCCGACCCGAAAATGGCCAATGTTTCTTTACGTGGACTCAGATCGGTTTTCCGGTTGCCTTTTACTAAGGAACCGAATACCTGTTCGGTGAGTTTCACAAATTGGTCCTTGAGCTTGTAAGCAGCAGGATTGATTAAAGCGTGAATACGGAACAGGGTATTATCCGGAGTTTTTACCAGCAGGGTATTTAAAAGAATGCCGTTTTGGGTAGAATCCCATTGTGTTGGCGTGGCCAGGATGGAATAGAGTTGATTGTTGTCTGTCAGTACTTTCAGTTTGAACGGATCATTTGCATAATCCTTTGAAACATGCTCGAATAAGTGGTCTTCTCCCAATGCGAATAGTTCTTCGGCAAAAAATACCAGTCGCATATTCTGAATATCATAAATGATGCGTGTTTCTTCATTGGCGTTATGATCCACCGACATGATGTCCACCCCGCGTTTCACATTTTGTGCTCCTTTTGGGAATGTAAATACCGCTTTTCCGTTCAAAACCGGAAGTGGATTGTTGAGATTTACTGTATCCAGATTTTGAGAAAATACGTGCTGAAAAAGAGATAAAAGAGTAATTGTAACAATTAAGCGGGCATTTTTTTTTGGTTCCATGGTCTTGAGATTTCGTTCTTACTAAATTAATTCCATTTCGACTCAAAGGTTACTGAAGAAACTTTACGAGGATAGTTTCAACAAAGCAGTCTCTGTATTTGGTAAAAAGTTAACTTGCTTCCCCTTGTTGCATTCATATATAAAATCGGTGATGCTTTTTCCTGTATAAGGAGAAAAGTCACCGGCAATGACCAAACGGACACGGTAATTGGAAAATTTTTGAAGAATTTCTCCCGCCATGCCGTTCTTCAGGTCGAAGAAAGCGGGAGTGATGTTCTTTTCGTGAACAATGATGCGATCGAAACCCTGGTAATAGAGACTTCCCAGGAGATCGAGCCCGTCTTCGGCTTTTTCGATAATGAAATGATCCGAATGGACTTCTGCGATTGGAATCGCATTTATAGTATGGGTTTCAATGTGCATGGTTTTTATTTTACCACAAAGTTATCCTGTAACTCTTTGCGTTCTTCCACTCTTTGCGGTTTAGCTATAAAAATACTTAGTTTCCGATAAAACTCAAATCCAGGTAGTAGTTGGAATGATCGTTTGGATCGAGGTAAAAGCCAGTTTCTTTTTGAATGGCAAAATACATTTCGAGGCTTTTGGTCTCCAAACTGCAAGGCCAGTGAAATTGTTTCGTTTCACCTGCTATTTCCAGTTCGAATTCCAGGATGGTTTGAATATTTTCCTGTTTGATCTCAATATCGCCTCCCAGGTTTCGTATAAAATGAGAGTCGTTCCATTTGTTACTTTTAATTTGAATGGTATTCAGGTCAATGAGGTATTTGCTCCATGAAGTGAGTTGATTGAAGAATTTTAACTCTTCGGTAATTACTTTTTTCTTTGAGAATCGAAGAGCAATCCAAAGAACAATCAAAAACAACAACATCAATATGATTCCCGTTGCGAACATGATGAAGCTTACATAGTTGTCGAAATGACGCAGCGCTCCGCGAACAAACATGTAACCTACAAGTGCAAGTGCAAAATTTGCGACCAGGACGATGGTTAAGATGCGTTCTTTGATGGTTTTCATTTGGTTTATAGAGTATGTGGTTTATTCATTCCTCTGCGTAATCAGCGGGAGATTCTGCTATAAAAGTATCTCGTTTTTGTATAACTCCACCAAATTGTCAAAAGAAATCCGGTTGGCGGCGCGGGGAGAAGTGGAGTACAAAACAACAAGTTCTATGGTTCGGTTGTGGTATTGGAACGAACTTTTGATCGGTCTTTTTCCAGTTGGAAAACGGTGAGGAATTCCCTTTTCTGCCAAAAAAAGGTTAAACCACCGCACCGCGCTTTCCTTTCCTGAACTGCTGGTAAAAATGAGTTTTCGAATTCCGGGGTTTTCGTCCAGGATTTGGAAAATGTCCATGTATGCATCGACGCGCAGATTTTCGTCCAGCGAACTGTTGTTGCTGCGCGTTATGTGTTGTCCCATATCCGTTACGGCGACGTGCAGTTTTCTCAAGATGTCTTTTCGCTCTTCCACAGCTGATTCTCCGCCCGGAATTTGTAATTCGGTTCCGGCGATCCGCGCCATGACTTTCCAGAAGAAGTTGTTTTTGTTGGGGTAAAAGAAATCAAAAGACCAGTTTCTTTTCGTGGGAGGAAAAGTTCCAACGATAAGTACACGACTGTTTTCGGGAGCAAACCAATTCCAGGGATGAAGTTCTTTTTGCATCTTTCTAAGTTAGCTATCCGACAGGTTAACCACAAGGGACACGAAGATCACTAGGATTTTTTAACAACTTTATCATTTATTTTCTTTGTGTGCTGTGGTCATTCAATTCTGAAATTCACCGGTTTTTGTTCTGCTTCATCCATTAACAAGGCGTATTTGGATTGGGAATAGTGTTTTTTATAGAACAGGATATAATTTGCCTGCAATACCTGGTAGGTTTTGGAATTGACTGGTAATCTGAACTTGATGTAAAAGGACAATCAGCATGAATAAGCGCCGCATTGTCGGGAAATTATTCACTTCAGTTCGGCAGAAAGTAATAAAGGCAAGCGTCTTCGGTTATATTTTATATGTTATCTAATTAAAAAAGTTAAATTATATCACATTCATTATTAATAGGTTAGTTTTTTAAAATCAGCAGGTTTAATAGTTGGATAACTAAAAAATAATTTTAGAAAGTTATTTGAAAGAAAGATGTGTGCAAATATTCAAAGACAGAAAACCGGGTTAAGAATATTTTACAAATTGCAAACACTACATTCTTAACTAATACTTCAAATATGAAGAAACATATGCTCTTGTTGGGAGTTTTATGTTTTCAATATGCTACTACTACAGCTTTTGGACAACAGAACTCATCAATAGCCCAATGGATTTCAGCACATCCTTCTGTACATATTTTTTCGGAGAAAAATTACGAAAAACTCGACCAGGAATTTAAAACAAAACTTAAAGGAAAAGTGGTTATTTACCAGGATCAATTAACATTGGACCTTCTGAATGCTTATGATCCGCTGGAGAAAACCGATGAGGTTTCAACCGGTATTTATACAAAAGAGGATCCGGATGCTTCTGTGATTAAAGAATGGCTTGGATTACATCCGGGTATTAAGATTTTAAAACAGTCTGAATTCCAGGCATTAACCGAAGAACGGAAACAGCTTTATGAGTCAATGGAATCCCTTATTTTAATAGGAGAAACGATTACGATTCAAGATATTCTAAATTACCCGCACTGATTTTATTTATTACCCACACTACAACTTATGCGATTAACAAATAATATTGTCCTGCTTTTTTCTGCACTCATTTCACTGCAAACTGGATTCGGACAATCAAATACTCCTTGTACAAGCGGCTCACTATCAGCTCCTTCCATTTCTGTTGGATCAAGTTGTTCTTATACTTCCGGAACAACTGCCGGAGCTACTGCACAAACAAATAATGCAAATGGAAATACTCCTTCATGCGGATCTATGGGACCGGATGTTTGGTACCAGTTCACGGCACCTGCTTCGGGTTCTGTTCTGATTCAGACTCAAGCCGGGTCTATCTCGGATGGAGTAATGGCACTCTATTCCGGGACATGTGGGAATTGGATAGAAATTACCTGCAGTGACGATGATAACGGATTGATGCCTGAAATTTCAACATCGGGATTAACTCCCGGAGCTACCTATCTGATTCGTTTTTGGGAATATGGTGGCGGAACGGGTACTTTTGATATATGTGTTTCATCTTTAGCTCCCCCGGCAGGAAATACAACTTGTACCGTTCAAACCCCGATTTGTTCGGGTTCACCGATCACATTTACTGCAAATACGGGCGGAACTCCCGCCAGTACCGTTAACCCGGGAAACAGTTACGGTTGTTTGTCTACTTCTCCGAACCCAAGTTGGTATTATCTTGAAATTGCTACTGGAGGAACACTTACTATTGATATTACAGCCGGTTCCGATGTGGATTTTGCTATTTGGGGACCTTTTGCAAACGTAGCTACCGGGACCGCGGCATGCAATACGTATGGGGCTCCGACTGATTGCTCGTATTCCATTGCAGCAGTAGAACAGGTAAATGTGGCGGGAGTTTTACCCGGACAGGTGTATGTACTTTTGGTAACCAATTATGCGAATACAGTACAAAATATCAATGTGACCAATGCCGGAGGAACGGCTACTACCAATTGCGGGATTGTTTTGCCTGTAGGATATACCGCTTGGGATGCCGTTCATCTTAATGGAACGGTCCGTTTGTCGTGGACCACGGAAACTGAAACAAACAATGATTATTTTGCCGTACAGCGTTCGGTCGATGGTTTGATTTGGGAAACTATCGGAGTGGTTGGAGGATCCGGAACCACTTCGGACCCGCACAGTTATAGCTACTCGGATGATTCACCCAATCAAGGAATCAATTATTACCGCCTGATGCAGGTGGATATGGACGGTCAATCGGTTCTCAGTCCTGTGCGATCTGTCAAAGTTTCGCTGATGGATGAACATGTGATTACACCGAATCCGACGAAGGCTTATGTATTTGTGGGAGAAAATGAACATCGAAAGATAACCTCCGTAAAGCTCGTTGACAATGTGGGGAGAACACATGAAGTACCTTTTAGCGCCGTTGATGGCGGGGTGAATGTGGATTGCCGTGCGGTGAGTCATGGAACTTACTTTATCCGTTGTACGGACGAATTAGGAAAGTCAAGTGCTTCTTTACTTGTTATTGAGTGATATTTCCCACCTTTTGTCATACCATAAAGGGGTGAAGGAAATCCGGACAGCTATCGGGAGCACGAGGATTATTTTTAGACACATTTAGAAAAAAATACCTTGTGAGCTTTGTGCTCTTTGTGGTTAACTTATTGGATCAGGAAGTTGACCAGTTTTTGTTCCGGTTCGTCCATCAATACCGCATATTTGGCTTGGGTGTAATGCTCGTCATAGAAAAAGATATAATTGGCTTGCAACACGCGGTAAGTTTTACCGTCAACTTTAATATCACGGATCTCAAAGCCTTGCAGTTCGTGTCTGTTAAGTTTACCCAGATTCGTGTGGACCGCTTCAAAGATGGATTCGAGCTCGACCGTTGAAGTATCTACCAGCTTGGGATTAAATTGTGTTTTGGCAAGAGCATATTCCTTCTCTTCGATGAGCCGGAAAAATCCGTCCAGCCAAAGCAGGTTGACATTTACTTCCAGGAGTTTTTCTTTTGTGTAGTTCACTTCCGTTACCTTGTTCCGCTGATTGATCTTCACGGTAATCATGTCATACTTCTTACGTTCTTGTTCTTTCATGTCACAGAACTGACGAAAAGCAATGTCGGATGCGAACAGCTGCGGATCGGATTTGGAACTGTCAATAACATTACTCTTCCCAACGGTAATCAGCAAAGAAGTATTTGTTTTACCGTTTTTAGACTCGGATCCTATGATGGAGCTCACCTCCGAAGTTTTGTACCGTTTTTGAATGTATTGAATCAGTTGGTCGTTGACAGGATTCGTTTTTTGGGTTTCGACGGAACAGGAAGCCAGAATGAAAAACAGAAGGAGAATGAATATCGAAGAGGGTTTCATTGGGATGACGTTTGGGTTTGCGGGATAAATGTATGGAATAATGCCGAATTGCAGGAATGGTTACTGCGAAGGAAAAGCAACTGATCTTGGTAGTTCAATTTACCACTTCCAATCGGTCATTTCAGTAAAGTTGACCTGGTTTTTAGCAGCGATGTCGCGCAACTGGTCTTCCAATGCGTTTATGTTCTCGATTCTATGTCTTGGAAAAATAAAGGTCTGCCCGGATTTCAAATGTGCATAGAAGTAATCGCCCGTTTCATAAACCTGTTTCACCTCGCTCAATGCAATTTTGGATTCGTAATTTTCTTCTACAGTGTGAATGATTTGATCGTCGATGGTGATCGTACACACTTTGTCAAATTTCTCCGATAGAAAGGTATTGATATACTTTTCAAAGTGCTTTTGCTGGCGGTTTTTCGCATACATAGGATAGAAAATAGCCCAGGAAACTCCAAATACCAGGAAAACGACAGCCGGGAAGAATATCTTCTCAGCATAGAAATTAAAAGCCATTAGCAGGAAGAACACTGTCCACATAATTTGACTGTTCTTTCGCTGTGTACGGGCATTTTGAACCGTCGAGGCAAAAAACAACTGGAAATTCAAATAATCCGCTTGGCTTAATGAAAAGGTGTATGTCATGGGGTGAAGTTAAGGAGTTTTTGGCTACTTGTACTTATCGTAGATTTGATCAAATTTTTCTGCCAGTTCCAAATATTCATCTGACCAACCTTTTGCATATGTTCTGAACTAAACCGATTTATCTGATTTTCCTTGAGTTATTCTTAGTTTCAGCCGTTTTTCCGTTGTAATTTTGCAGGATGAAATACGTTTTATTCGCTCTTTTGCTTGCTTGCGGGTTTACAGCTTCGGCACAAACCATTCCTTTGCGCATCGTTTCCTATAACCTGTTGAACTTTCCGAACGGACGCAACGATTGTGGTTCGGGCAATGTAAACCTTCCGAACAGGTCGGACTCACTGCGTAAGATCATGCAATACCTCAAGCCCGATATTTTTGTGGGCTGTGAGATCCAAACGGAAGCTGGTTGCGACAGTGTATTGAACCGCGCATTGAATGTATTCGGGACCACACATTACCAGCGTGCGCAATGGGTCAATAATTCCTTTGGCGGCGATTTGCAGAACATGCTGTTTTACAACGCAGCAAAACTGACTCTGAAAGAGCAACGCATCGTGCAAACTTCACCGCGCGATATCAGTCACTACATTTTATATGTGAAAGATGCCACTTTGCCGCAGCACCACGATACCTGTTTCATTGAAGTATTCATGTGTCATTTGAAAGCGGGAAGTGCCAGTGCCGACCTGAGTGACCGTGCGGCTCAAACGCAGTTGCTGCGCACGGTTTTGGACGGAAGACCACAAGGGCGTCATTTGTTCGTTTGCGGGGATCTGAATACCTACCGGAGCACGGAAGCAGGATACCAGAACCTGGTAAGCGGCGGGACGAATTTTTTGAAAGATCCACTGAATATGCCGGGAAACTGGACAACTAATTCCACTTTTGCAGCTATTCATACCCAATCTCCGCGAGCAAGCGGATCTACAGATTGCGGTGTTACAGGTGGACTGGATGATCGCTTCGATCACATCATTGTGTCGCAAAACGTGATGAATGGGACTAATTTACTGCAATACAACGCAAACTCCTATAAAGCAATCGGGAATGACGGGAACCATTACAATCAAAGCATCCTGACCGGGAGTAATTCTCAGTATCCTGACTCAGTAGTGCGCGCCTTGTATTATGCTTCAGATCATTTGCCTGTGAAACTGGATATGACGGCAACTATCCCGACGAATTTCGGGTTGAACCTGACGTTGTCATTTGCGAGCAGTAACTGTCAGTCGGGTGGAACGAGTGTCACGGTTCAGCCGAACCTGGGCCAGGCACCGTATACTTATCAGTGGAGTGCGAATGCCGGTTCGCAAACCACTGCAACGGCGAATGATCTCCAGGGCGGAAGTTATTGTGTGACTGTAACGGATAACAACGGATTGACGGATCAGGTGTGTTTCGAAGTGGAAACAATGAGTCCTATCAGCGCAAATGGCTTTGACGGAATGGATTACGGAACGTGCAACGGACAATCGTTTGTGGCAGTTTCCGGTGGAAATCCTCCGTATACCTATCAATGGGATGACCCGCTGAATCAAACGACTTCCACGGCAACAAACTTATGTGCAGGAACTTATTCCTGTGTAATTACGGATCAGTATGGTTGTTCATTGATGGTACAGACAACGGTCTTTTCAAATACGACTTCCCTTACGGAATTATTTGCAGGGGCAGATTTCACGCTTTTCCCGAATCCCGCAACAGAAAGTGTGACGCTTCGCTGCGAAAGTGGATTTGAATTGGGAACAATGGAATTCCGGATTTTGAGTGTTTCAGGAGAGCTGGTGCAAGCACAAACGGTTGATTTTTCGAATACAGATCAGGTGACGATTCCTTTATCTGATCTTCAGAATGGGATTTACTTTGTTGAGCTGGAGAAAGAAGGGGTTTCTACCCAAAGAATGATCGTGAAACAATAATCGATTTATTTATACTTTTTGGCTGAAAAAGTATGCAAAACATCCTTTTAAAATGTGCCATTCATTGTCGCTTGTGAAAAACATCTTTTTCTATATTTTAGGTCAAAAGTGACAGATCAGGATCTGAAACGCAAGCGCTTTTGACAAAACATTACGAAAACGATATTTTTCTTTACCTCGCTTCCGGAATGGCACCTGTACCGCGAAATAATTTGAATTAAGACTTGAATATTAAATAACGCAGTTTAGAAGCTTATTTGCTCTTTTTTGACAATTTCCAGTATAAGAACCCATTTAAATTTCATGGAGTTGATATATTTTATTACTTCGAAAGAATAATTGTTTCAATCGAAGAAGGATTTATATCTGTCGCCTTGGCAAACAAGAATGGGAACCCATGCAGGAGTGAGCGTACATTTTTCGTTTGTTTGAGACGCAGTCGAGTTTAAGAAAAATGAGCGAACGATCTGCTAATGGGTCATTCGGTTTGCGAGCGACTAGCCTTTTTTGGTTCTTTTTTGCGCAATGGGAAAAAAGAACTGCAATAAAAAAGCCGATTACTCGGCTTCTATCATCTTTTTCATATTCCCCAATCCTTCTTCAAAATCTTTTCCAATGGCATTTTCCATGTTGAAGAAAAGCATGAAGGCATTGAACGGCCAGGGAGTTCGGCTGGTGAATCCCCACGCGACATGCGTATGTTCATCTCCTTCGGAAGCTACAGTGAAATACGCGTTTGCAACACTTTTCATAGGTTTCTCGAAACGCAGCTCGTTTTCAATGCGCTGATTCGGGATCAGTTTTTTGATCTCTTGTTCTCCTTCACCGACTTGTTTGTGGGGACTTTCCCATTTGGAAATGAATCCAACGGTTTTGTCTGTTCCGATGTAGGTTGTTTTCATGTTCGGGTCCATTTGTGCCCATTTGCTCCACTGGTTCTGCTTTTGGAGCGAAGTCAGAAAATCATACGTTTCAGGTAGTGGTTTGTTGACTGTAACAGTTCGTTCAACGGCAAATTCTTTCTTGCTGAAAGCAGCAATAATCAACACCAGGGCAATCAATCCTCCAATCGCACCAAGAATAATCCATACAATCATCATAAGCTTTAAATTTTGTGTAAATAAACGATTTTTTTGGATATCAGGACTTCAGGATTTTAAGATGTTAGGACTGGATTTTTGAATCAATATCAAATTTTTTCCACTTCCCCGGTTCATATTCACTCATGTAGCTTTCTTCATACAGGTTGCCGTTCTTGTAAACGAAAGAAAGGCCGGTGGGTTGTAATTCTCCTCCCGAAGACTCCGTATTTTTCGATTCTTAATGCCGAACCACCGGGTAACACAAGCAGTACTTCTCCACAGGTTGTGCCAATGCAGAAATGTTCAGGTTGTCCGAAGCCTTGGATACATCAATCGTTTGTCCGTCTTTCTTCAGGAGGTTGATCGTTTGTTTCACCTGACTGTATGCGTTGTTTGTCAATTGTTCGGAATAAACAAAGTAGTCAATCTCTTCGTCGTCTAATTGGTATTGAGTACGCACCAATTCCTTTTCCATCAGAATACGATCAGGACTGAATGGTTCCTTCGCGATCTCCACCTTATGCAGGTTGCGGTCAACAAGGTTCCGGGAAAGAATGGACAATACTTTGTCGGGGTGGTTCTGCCATACTTTTACAGCTCCCATGACATCGAAATCGTCCAACTGGGCAAAGGTTTGCAGCACTTCCGGTTTTGTTTCAAAATCTACTTTTTGGATGTCTTTTTCCATAAAATAAAGCAGGGCCGGACTTCCGAACAGGGTTTGCCCTTCGCGGATCAGTTTTTTTGCTCTGCGCAGAATATTAATCAGCATAAATTCGCCTGAAACAACGGTTTTATGTAAATAAACCTGCCAGTACATCACACGTCTTGCCACGAGGAATTTTTCGATGCTGTAAATACCTTTTTCGTCGATTACCAGCTGGTCGTTGTGTACATTCAGCATTTCGATGATACGCTCTGTTCCCACAATTCCTTCGGAAACGCCGGTGAAAAAACTGTCGCGTGTCAGATAATCCAGTCGATCCATGTCCAACTGGCTTGAAACCAATTGATACAGGAAGGTTTTGTGGTATTTATTGGCAAAGATCATCAGAGCGCGTTCCAGGTCGTCAGAGTTGTCCGGGAAATCCAGTTTCAACGCCTGAATAAAGTAATACGAAATCTGTTCGTGGCTGACATTTTTTACGATATCATATTCCAATGCGTGACTGAAAGGCCCGTGTCCGATATCATGCAGTAAAATGGCGACCAATACGGCGCGTTCTTCATCTTCGGTAATTTCATGGCCTTTTCTGCGAATCACGGCTACAGCCTGTGACATGAGGTGCATGGCACCGATTGCATGATGGAAACGCGTGTGCAAAGCGCCGGGATAGACCAGGTGAGTCATTCCCAATTGCTTGATTCTTCTAAGCCGTTGGAAGAATGGATGCTCCACCAAATCGAAAATAAATTCGTCGGGAATTGAAATAAAACCGTAAACGGGGTCGTTGATGATTTTCTTTTTATTATTTCGATGTGTGTTTGTGCGCAATTGAATACCTTTATAAATCTAATATCAAAGCTAATTAATCTTTAGGATATGCAAGCAAAGATTCTGTGGGCAGACGACGAAATGGAGTTCCTGAAACCACATGTGCTCTTTTTGGAAGCAAAAGGATACAGTGTGGAACTTATTAATAACGGTAGTGAAGCGGTGGAAAAATGTCAGGAAAACAATTACGATATTGTCTTTTTGGATGAGAACATGCCAGGTATTTCCGGATTGGAAACATTAGCACGTATCAAGGAAATTACACCGATGACTCCGGTTGTGATGATTACCAAAAGTGAAGAGGAATCCATTATGGAGGAAGCAATCGGAAGTAAAATCGCCGACTACCTGATCAAACCGGTTAACCCGAATCAGTTATTGCTGTGCCTGAAGAAAAACCTGGACCACCGGAAATTGGTTTCCCAAAAAACAAATTCAAACTACCAGCAGGAATTCCGTCAGTTGGGAATGCAATTGAATGGTCGCCTGGATGCAGAAGAATGGAAAGATGTGTTCAAGAAGCTGACTTATTGGGATTTGGAATTCAAAGGAATTGAAGACCAGGGAATGCGTGAAATCCTGGATGCCCAGCGAAAAGAGGCAAACGATTTATTTTGTCGTTTCATCGAGAACAATTACGAAGATTGGTTCAATGGCAGGGAAGAAGCACCGGACATGGTGCATCATTTGCTGAAAGAACAGGTTTTTCCTTTATTGGATGAACGTATTTTCCTGATGGTGATTGACAACCTGCGCTACGATCAATGGCAGGTTCTCAAACCGATCCTTTCCAATTATTTCAATATTGAAAAGGAAGAAATTGTTTATTCGATTTTACCTACAGCAACTCATTATGCACGGAATGCCCTGTTTGCAGGATTGATGCCTTCCGAAATTGAGAAGCGTTTCCCGAACCAATGGTTGAATGAGGAAGACGAAGGCGGAAAAAATATGCACGAAGCAACCTTCCTCGAAGGAAACCTGAAACGAAACGGAAAGAACGTGAAATGGTCGTATCACAAGATAACAAACTTGGAGGCCGGGAAAAAACTGGTGGATCAATTCCATACCTTATGGGACAACCAGCTGAATGCGATCGTTTATAATTTCGTGGATATGCTTTCGCACGCACGCACGGAAATGGACATGATTAAAGAATTGGCAGCAGACGAAGCGGCATACCGTTCATTGACTCTATCCTGGTTCGAGCATTCTCCCTTACAGGAAATGTTTAAGAAAATTGCCGAAAAAGGAGGAAAGGTGGTCATTACCACAGATCATGGAACGGTTCGGGTAACCAACCCGGTGAAAATTGTCGGAGACCGCAGCACCAATACCAACCTGCGTTATAAAACCGGCCGAAACCTGAGTTATAAGGACAAAGAAGTCTTTACGATCAAACATCCGGATAAAGTAGGTTTGCCGAAATCAAGTTTATCGGCTGAGTTTGTATTTACCCGTGAACAAGACTATTTCGTCTACCCCAACAATTATAATCACTTTGTAAACTATTACAATGACACCTTCCAGCATGGGGGAATTTCCATGGAGGAATTATTGATTCCTTTTGTAATTTTGCAGTCGAAGTGAAAGAATTGATTGCCCATAAATTGGAGGATATTCCGTTTGTAGCCAAAGAATTATTGGAAACCATCGGGAATAGAAAAGTCATCGCTTTTTATGCTGAAATGGGCTCTGGAAAAACCACCTTGATTTCAGCTGTTTTGCGTGCAATGGGGATTGAGTCTCCGGAGGGTTCGCCTACGTATTCGTTGGTTAATACGTATGATTCACCTTATTACGGTGAAGTCATGCATTTCGATGTGTACCGGTTAAATTCAATAGAAGAAGCGATGGATGCAGGAATCGAGGAGTTGTTGTATTCCGGAGCAACTTGTTTTGTAGAATGGGCTGAGATTATTGAGCCCTTGTTGCCGGAAGATGTAGTGACGGTGAGGATTTCGGTAAGTTCGAATGGGGATAGGGTAGTTTCGGTAAGTTGATTTATTTTGTACGATTTCGTCATTTGGGTTTGGGAAGTTGGAAATTTGGGTGTTCCCAAAGATACGAACAGATTTAAATTTAAAAATCTAATTATCAACACTTTGTGTAAAATCGATTTTTGAAACTGAAGATTTCAAATCCCCTCTATTCACCTCTTTTATTTAACACAAAACCTTCTGCTTACTCCGATTTCCATATTCCTTTTTTTCGTATCTTCGTTTGGCTAAAATTGGACACAGACTATGGTAAAGGACCCGGAATTACTCAAACAATTGTTGAAAGAGGGCAATATTCTTCCAATGGAAGAAATGCTCGAAATTGCTAAGAAAAAAGGGCGCCTCGTAATCGGGATCCCCAAAGAATTGAGTTTCCAGGAGCGCCGTGTAGCATTGGTTCCGGAAGCTGTTTCATTTTTAGTCGCAAACGGACACGATGTCCGGGTAGAAAGAGGGGCAGGGGAATCCTGTAAATTCAGCGACCGTGAATATTCCGAGGCAGGTGCCGAACTATGTCCGTCCAATAAGGAAATCTTTGAATGTGATATCATCCTGAAAGTCACACCTGCTTCCGAAGAAGAAGTGGACCTGATGAAAGGGAACCAAACCCTGATTTCGGCATTGCAATTAAGCATTCAGCCCAAAAGCATCCTTCAGAAACTAATTGAAAAGAAAGTAACGGCAATTGCCTGGGACTATATTCGAGATGAGCAGGGAGTATTTCCTGTCGTTCGTACGATGGGAGAAATTGCAGGAACCACTTCGATTTTAATTGCAGGTGAGTTATTGTCTTCCTTTAACGAGGGAAAGGGAATTATGTTGGGTGGGATTGCCGGAGTTCAGCCGACAGAAGTCGTTGTTTTGGGTGCCGGAACGGTTGGTGAATTTGCTACACGTGCCGCGTTGGGACTGGGAGCATCTGTCAAAGTGTTTGATAACAGTTTATCCCGTTTACGCCGTTTGCAGAACGATTTGGGATCACGGATCTATACTTCCGTTTTACAACCGAAAGTGTTGGCGAAATCCATCATGCGGGCCGATGTGGTAATCGGAGCGATTCGTTCGCCTTTGGGACGCACACCATGTGTGGTTTCCGAAGAAATGGTGGAGAACATGAAAGAAGGGTCTGTGATTGTTGACGTGAGTATTGATCAGGGAGGATGTTTTGAAACTTCCCGGGTGACAAACCACAACAATCCTACTTTTGTGAAACATGGAGTAGTACACTATTGTGTTCCGAATATTGCATCCCGGGTTCCAAGAACAGCTTCATTTGCCTTGTCCAATATCTTTTCCCCGATCCTGATGGATATGGGCGAATCGGGAGGATGTCTGGATTTGATCCGCAATGATCACGGATTCCGTTCCGGAGTGTATATCTACAAAGGAATTTTGGTCAGCGAGGTACTGGGACGCGTGTTCGATCTGAAATACAAAGACATCGATTTGTTAATGATGGGACTAAAAGGGTAATTATCAATGAATGAATTATCAAGAGGCCAAAGCTTACTTGATAATTCATAATTAACTCATTGATAATTAAATTATCCTCCTCGTTTATTGCCTTTGAACTTCTGTTTTTTATTCGTCCACTTGTAACGCTTTTTGTTGAAGTTCTCTCTTCCTCGGGCACCCGAGTTGAATTTATAAACAAAACCCAGGTTGTGCTGTAAATAGTTTCCACCTGCCAACGTACCGCCGGTAAACGCAAATTTTCCTGAAGTCTGGATCTGGAATCCCAGGCCTCGGTAGAAAAATAAATTCACTCCCAAACCGATATTTCCTGTAAGCGCAGTAACTCCCGGCATTGTGGTGCGCTGTGTCATCCCAATTCCCAAAGAAACATACGGGTCAACCCAACGCGGAGTAATCAAAGGATAAAAGCTGTATTTGCAATTCAGGTCCAGGGCCAAAAACACGCCCGAACGACCAACGGTATCATTGATTAATTTCGCAGGTTTATACGTTACATATGCTCCCGAAAATTCAGCACTCAACCCGTATTTAAAATACTTATCGACCATGATACGCGTAGGGAAATATTCGTAGTTCCAGGACTGTGCCACGTCAAATGGCTGACATAATCCACGACCATCGTCCTCTACAGCTGTCCAGCTTAAACCGATCATCCAGGAATACGGTTTACGATTTCCCAGAACATATGGCTGAGCATCAACGAAGTTCGTGACAAACAAAAATGCAAAAAGCAAGACTGTGTGAAGTGACGTCTTAAGTATAGGCATGAATCGAGTCTATTAATTTGCTTCAAATGTATATAGCTTATCTGAATATCCCACAATTTTTTTGAAAAATGTTGGTATATTAGCCGAAACTGAAACGTGTGATAAGCAACAAATTAGGACTAAAATGGCCCGAGACAATGCCCGAATGGGAGAAGAATTTAGTTCGTAAGGTCAATTTCCTGAGTTTGATAGGTTCCTTTAATGTCATCGCCTGCTTAATCGTCTTCAATATCATAGGTTTTCAGTTCCTGAATGTCCATTTTTTTGTGGTGTTGGGTTTGGCAACAGCCGTTTTTTTATTGAACTATTGGAGCAAATTTATTCTTGCATCTTACCTCTTTTTTGCAATTGGCATTTATTTGTTGGGAGTTGCAACCATGTTCATGCAATTGGAAAGCAATGTACTGATGTACTTCTTCCCGCTCACGCTTTCGATTGTTCAGATTTATGGCAGGAAAGAAGTATTCGGTCACCTGATAACCTGGAGTATTATTTATTTCCTTACGATCGGTTTTCTCATTATCCTGGGACCAAAGTATTATCCTATTGAAATTCCTGATTCGACCATGGCTGTCCTGAAAGTATTTAACGGGCTTTTCGCTTTCTTCTGCGGCATGATGCAAATTACCGTGATTACCTGGTTAAATATTCGTCAGGAAGAACAAATCCGGAATGTCATTGATGAAAAGCGATTGCTGTTGGCAGAACTGTATCACCGGGTGAAAAACAACCTGAATATTGTCACCAGTCTGATCAATATCAGGAAAAACAATTCCACTTCCCAGGAAGTCAAAGACGCATTGGAAGATTGTCGCGGAAGGGTTTATTCCATGGCTTTGGTACACCAGCAAATGTATTCCGGATCGAAAGTCGGGAACCTGAACATGATGGATTACCTGGTGGAATTGATCCGGAACGTCGAACATGCTTTTGGTGATGATGCCGATGTGGTACTCGAAGTGGATTCCACGGAATTGATCTTACCCATTTCCAAAGCTGTTCCGATTGGTTTGATCATGAATGAACTGATAACGAACTCATACAAACACGGAATGGTGCCCGGAAAAAAATTAGTAGTTACGATCCATGTTTCTCAAATCGGTCATTCTCTCCAAATCGAATTGACGGACAACGGACCAGGGATCCAAACGGATAAGCAAAACAACAATACGCTTGGCTTTGAATTGATTCGTTCCTTATGCGAACAAATTGATGCAAGTTTCATAGTGGGTAAGAACACAGGTGAAAATTCAGGAACAACTATTCAAATCAAAATCATTGATTATTCGGCGAAAGCACAGCTCTTTGTTTAAAATGGATGATTCAAAATTGGAAAGGGGGATTTGAAGTTAAGGAGGGTCGTTCTGAGAAATCAGCAATTCCTTTTTCAATTATCCAGTTTACAATTTTAATTAAAGATTAAACTCCCATGCACTTCTGTAAACCCCGTGTTGTTCAATTTCATTCAAGAGTTCCGAATAGAACGCATCATTCCCCAGGGTAGCGCTGTCGCCAATTAAATAACAGCTTCTTTTTGCGCGTGAAATAGCTACATTGGTTCTGCGATAATCACTTAAGAAACCAATAATTCCATCCGGGTTAGAACGGGTGAAACTTACGACAATGTTTTCTGCTTCCTGTCCTTGGATCGAATCAATCGTAGAAACCTTCCATTTATTGCCCAGTTCTTTTTGTAAACGGGCTATTTGGGCGGAATAAGGTGCCAGGATAACTGTGCGTTTCGGGTCAAGAGATTCTGATTCCACTAATTTTTGAATGATTCCGATCTCATCTTCATTCTCAAAACTTCCGGTGGTTTCGTTGGGAGTTTCTCCGTTTCCGAAACCCGCCATATCGATAAACTGGATCTGACCCGGGGGCATATCTGCTACTGTTTGTAAAAGTCCCTGGTAGAAATAGGGATTGATAACGGAAACAATTTCTGGGGACATCCGGTATTGTTCATTCAGTAAAATGGGTTTCCGGATTGCAGCTGCCGTTTCCAACAAACTTTTACTTAAACCCAGCTGAAATGCCTTTGTACTCAAAACAACCGGTGGCAGCTGTTGAGGATCGCCACACAGGACTAATTTCTTGCCGAAACTCGCAACCAGCCAACTCAATGGTGCCAATCCTTGCCCTGCTTCGTCCATAATCACCACATCAAACGAATGGTTTTTGGAAAGGACATTGAATAAACCAACCGGCGTTCCGGCAACAACCGAACTGGATTCGATCAATTGCTCTTCGGAATCGTGCGCCAGTTTTCGAAGTTCCCTCTGCAATTCGCGTAACTCCTTTCGGGCGTTTCTCCGCTCATCTGCTGCTTCTTTCGTATAATTGCGAATATACCGGTTAGCGATTTGTTCGGCTTTTTGAATCTGTTTTTTCAACGTCTGCCCATATTGAGCAGCTTTCCCCGAATCCAAATATGCATCGATGGTAAAAGGCATGATTTCAGAGGCCACTTTTTCATTGTTTCCGATACGCAACAAGGAAATTTTGGATGCAACGATCTTTTTACAGAGGTTGTCAACAGCCGTGTTGCTCGGAGCCGTAACAAGTACTTTTTTTCCCCGTTTCACCAACTCTTCAATGGCAATGGAAAGAGTATGGGTTTTTCCAGTTCCCGGCGGGCCTTGGATAACGGTCGTCAGTTCTGGGCTTAAAATGGCGCCGACTGCTTCCTGTTGCGAACGGTTAAGCGCCGGATGTTTAAACAAATGAGGTGCTTTTTCGGTTTGAAAACTGCTCTCAAATTCCTGCAGTTGTTTGTGTTCCTTCAGGAAACGAAGTCCCAGTTGCATACATTCCAGTGTGCGGTCGTCCGGTGTGAAATCGACACGCACCGAATGTTCTCTCAGGTTTCCTTCCGGCTCTTCCTTACAGAAAAGGAGCAGCGAATATGCATTTAGTTCGACAATTCGTGCTTTATAGCTTTTACTCTCAACATGCAATAAAACAGTGGCGCCTCGCTTAAAATAGGTATTGTTGATCACAAACGAAGTTTCCAATTGGTAGAAATCGCCGTCAATACCACTTCTGATATCCGCAATTTCGCATGGAAATAAACTCAAGCCCTGTTTCCGCAGTTCATTGGGAGAAGCCTTTAGGTTTTCAGCAGCAAGTGCTCGGGAATACGAAATTTCTTCCTGGACAGCTTGTTCCAAATACGGATGTATCAACTGCATAATTCTTTTGACACGAATTTACGTTTATTCACCGCAAAGAAAAGGAGAACGCAAAGTTTTTATCCGTTTCCTTTGCGCCCTTTGCTCCTTCGCTGATCGCATGCCGCCTTAGCTTTAGCGATGGCACAAGCTACAGCGGAAGCGTTCACTCTTTGCGGTAAAATTACGAGATTACATTATTCTCATTTTCAAATTTACGGTACGAAAGCATGATCGCAATCACAGCCAGTAAGACCATCACACCGAAAGCCATTGCCACCAGGTGCCATTCCAGCGTTCCGGCGATCAGTTCCTTCGTTGCCAAAACAATGTTCACTACCGGGATCAGGGCCGTCACTTCATTTAATTCTACTCCCGGGAAGAATCCTACCATGGCTGGCAGAATGATCAAGAGGTTAAGCGGAGAAATGATACTTTGAGCTTCCTTAAAGCTTTTCGCCCGAACGGCAATTGGAATCATAATTCCAGCGAAAAAAATGATTAGCGGACAAAGTAAGGCATAGAGCATGATAATAAATGTCGGTGAAAGGATGTCTTTAATTGCCTGCAGTACAACCGGATCTTTTACAATATTCAGTACTTCGATGGACAAATAAATTCCCAGCAAGTTGAAAGTCGCTGCCAGTAAACCGGAAAGTACAACGACTCCCATTTTTCCGAACAGGATTTTCCATCTTGGAACCGGAGTTGTCAGTAAGGTCTCAATGGTTGAGCGTTCCTTTTCACCGGTAAATAAGTCGATCGCAGGGAACATGCAGCCCATGAATCCGAAAGCGATGAACAGGTAGGGAAGGAATCCTCCGGCCAGTTTTCCGATCATTTCTTTACTGGAGGCCACATTGGAATGTTCCAGGATGAACGGGGTTATTTTTGCTTCGTCAATTTTCAGTTCGGCATAACGTTCCCTTTTCCAGTTCTCCTGGATGAATGTCAGGTAAGCATCTGCTCGTTCTTTCATTCCCAGGTCCGTACCGTCATGAAAAACAGTTACTGAAATCGGTTTCATAGTACGCTTCAATTGTTCGGCATTGTTTGGAATATAAATCCCGACCTGGATCGAATCCGAACGAATTGCCTTAACCAGGGAAATGGTATCTGTAAACGGGATAAATTCTTTTTTTCCAAGTGCCTCCGGAACTTTCAGCAAATCAGATTCCAGGCTTCCTGCCTGGTTGCTCACCAAACCGATCTTCACTTTTTTCTCCGCAGCTTTTTTCTCGAAACTCTCGGATACTGACATAAAGATACTCATGATCATCGGGAATACCAGGGTCGGGATAACGATCATCATCATCACCGTTCTGCGATCTCTTAAAGTATCGCGTAATTCCTTTTTAAATACTGTAAAGATCATTGGACTTCAGTTTTTTGGTCGTGAACAATTCGGATAAATTCTGCGGTGAGATTCGGGGTCTGTTGCTGAGCACGGAAAGCTTCCATGGTGTCATTATAAAGTACTTTTCCTTTGTGAATGATCGTAATATCATCACACAAGAGGTCGACTTCTCCCATAATATGACTGGAAAAAATGACGGTTTTCCCCTGGTTTTTACAATCGCGTATGAGTTGAATGATGTTTTCTGCCGTGATGACATCCAGCCCGCTGGTAGGTTCGTCGAAAATAACGACTTGCGGATCGTGGATCATGGTCCTGCAAATAGAAACCTTTTGTTTCATCCCGGTGCTCAACTTCCCGATACGTTTGTTCTGGAAATCGTGCATGTCGAGCAAATCATACAGTTTCTTCTTACGCATTTCGATGTCGTTTCTGGAAACACCGTACAATTCACCGAAATAGGCAATGAGTTCATTGGGAGTCAGACGTGCGTACAATCCGGCAGACCCAGTCAGAAACCCGATGTGTTTTCTGGCTTCCTGCGGATCTTTTACAGCATCGATGTTATCTATGATAATGGTTCCCCTGGTAGGTTTGAAGATCGTAGATAACATGCGAAGTGTAGTGGTTTTTCCGGCGCCATTGGGTCCAAGCAATGCATGCACCCGGCCCGGCAGACATTCGAAACTGATATCGTCTACGGCAAGAACAGAGTTTTGGGTTGTTCCCAACTCCTTCTTCTGCTGCCTGTTTAAGGTAAAAGACTTACTGAGGTGTGAAATTTGAATCATTAGCGAGAGATTATGGGACTAAATTACTAAGTTGTTTCCAGCAATGCCAGTAAATTCAGGGGAAAGTGATTTTTGAGGATGAAAGGCTTTAAATAATTACGAATTGCTAGTAGGGGAATTTTCGTTTTCCCCCTTTGAAGGGGGATAAAGGGGGATGGCCACCCCTCTTATTCTCCCCTCAAGGGGAGAGAACGTGTAATACTGCTTAAAGCTTCGCGAATCACACTACTTACTTCTTCGTGTTTTGAGACGGTCATGAAATGTGTTCCTCCCGGAATAATATAGTCCGGATTCACTCTCCCGATTCTGAAAATGCGGTCTGCATCTCCGTGAATGTGCAGTAACTTAGCGGGAATGGGTTCTGTTCGTTTCCAGGTTGTGATTTGTTTGATTGCCCATTGAGTAAATAACGGGTCCGAATCTGCAAGAATCCGATCCAATATTTTTTTCTCATCTTCCCTTTTTGTTCCGAAAAGCCAATAATTGATGCGCTTGTTTTTTAATACCCGTTTTATCGGAATGAGTTTGTACAATCCGACCATTCCACTAAAGCGCATAAACGGGGTGAGCTGCGAACGGTTTTGAATGCTCGAAATAATCAGGACCGGACAATTTCCAAACAAGGCGCTCATTTCTTGGGCTATAATCCCTCCGAAAGAAATCCCGATCAGGATGGGGTGTGTACTTTTCACCTGCCGGCTCAGTTGCTCAACGTACGATTCGAATGATTGACTGTGTTCAACGGGTTCCCAGGGAATGAAAACAGGGGCAAAATCACCGAAATCGATTTGATCGAAGACACGTTCGTCTGCTCCAAGGCCGGATAATATGTAGCAAACCGGTTTTTTCATACGGAAAGTTAATCAATTATTTAGTTGATTCCCGGAAACTAAGCCTGTATGAAATTCCAACCAAAAAGCCCATTGAATTGGTTAAAAGGCGGCCGTTTTTTATTCCGGTGTATTGTCCTTTCCAGTTGTCGAGGTTAAAAATAGTCTTCATTCCGTAATTCTGCCTCCATTCTGCAGATACGCAGAACCGTTTTTTTATCGGAATGCCCATTCCGATTCCACCGCTTAAACCTGAATCGGTCTTTTTATACATGGTACGATTGTTTTGGGTTACCTCCGTGGTCGAAAACTCATATCCGGTATATGGGTAAACAAATAGGGCGTAATTGCTTTTGATCTGATCTTGTTGTTTATTTAAGATACTGATGAAAAAACCTGCATTGCAAAAGAATTGGACTTTCTTTCCGAATGTGAGTTTTGCCAATACCGGAATTGTCAGGTAATCAAATGTTGAAACCAAGTGGTGATTGATGAGTTGTTCCCAACCAGGAGATGTATAGTAGGTATTGCAAACAACCGATTTTTGTTCGTATAAAAGTCCGGATCGTATGGAAAGCCGTCTCTTGAAATTCCATTGAAGAGCCAATTCATAAGAAGAACCGGCGTTGGGATATGTTTTAAAGGTGTAATTCGGTCCGGGAGAAGTTTCTCCGCGGGCAAAAGTGCAGTTTGGTCCTCCGCTGATCCCGATGGTAATCCGGTTATTCTGAAAAGAAGTATTTTCGGGGTCTTTCGGTTTTACGTGATGACTGACTCCGAATAAAACATTGGCACCTTCCCATCTTCTGGTAATGTTTGATTCCGTGAAATCAGCAAATCCGATGGTACCTCTTGCTTCCAGTGAAAGTGCCCACACATCGTTTAGCGGAACACTAATCCCTATTCCTGCAAGCAAACCGGCATCTCTTTTTTTGTAATCCTTCAAATAAGTAAGGTGTAACTTGTTAAAACCGGGATCATCTCCTTCCAGGTGGCCGCTTTTGTCCATGGCAAATCCAAAGTATCCACCGGCATTGAAGAAAAAACGCACTTTGCTACCGATTGTAACGCGCCCCATCAGCGGAATTGTCAGGAAATCGAAACGAGTGGAAAACCAGGGGTATTCAATGTGATCGGGATAGGTGAGTGTCATCGGCAGGCTGAAGCCTCTCGCTTCATAGTTCACCGCGGTTTTCAGGGAGAAGAATTTGGAAAAATGGTACTGAATCGTAATTCCTCCGGCTCCGTAGATCTTGCGCTTATAATCCGATTTGAAACGCTCCTTGCTTAAGTTTGACCAATTTAGGCCGCCCTCCATTCCAATTTCCAGTTTACCTTTTTGTGAATACGTTAATTGCGGCAATATCAATAAAAGGAACAGGAGTGCTTTTACTTGTTGATTCATGATGGTTTTTGGTTAATGCTTATTCCGAATCGCGAAAGCCAAGCTTGTATACAACTCCAATGCGTAAGTCAGTTGTATTTGTGTATATTTTGGAACCATTCCCCTGAACCTGCATTTCGACACCTGCCGTATTGAGATTTAAGATTCCGGAATAGTTGCGTGCTTCCACAGAGATTGCCCAGACTTCCTTGATCGGGATGGAAACTCCGATTCCTCCGGCAAAACCGAAATCCCAGCGCTTCAAATATTTGAAATCATTTTTAGTCACATGGTCAGGGTATCCCGACAACTTCCAGCGATCGGTTTGAGCCAACAAAAATCCGCCATAAGGACCAGCGTTGACAAAGAATTGGACTTTTTTACCGAAAGAGGCTTTCACCAATAAGGGTAAAGTGATGTAATCATAAGTAGAGATTGATTTTCCCGTACCGATGTAATCACCCTGAGCGTTTGTAAAAATAGCGTTTTCAGATTGAGCTCCTTTTTGCTGGAATGAAAAGCCCGTTTTAAACGAAAGGATTTTTTTGGTGTTGTATTGAAAAATAAAACCGCCCGAACCGAAAATCGCAGGTTTTGGATTAACGTAAGGATTGTTCTTTACAATCATGGTACTGAAGTTCGGTCCGCCTTCGATTCCCCAATCGTAACGGTTGCTCGATTGTGCGTAGACAGATGTGATTCCGATTGAAAGAAAAGAAAGTATAATCAAGGTGCTTTTCATGGTGGCTTTTTTAAAGTTCGGTAACTCAAACGCTCAAAAGGCCCAAATATTTTAACGTTTGAACCTTTTGAACCTTTTTGAGTATCGAAACTTGTTTAGTGGTGATGCCCGTGTGCACCGTGTGAGTGCCCGTGCGCAATTTCTTCATCTGTTGCCGGTCTTACATCCAGGATTGTCCCTTTGAACAACAAATCCGTTCCTGCAAGCGGATGATTGAAATCCATGGTTACGGTTTCATCCGTCATTTCCAAGATCGTTCCTCTTAAATGATTTCCTTCGTTATCTGTCATCGGTAAAATAGCACCGACCTTGATTTGTGTTTCGTCTACTTTCCCGGTCTCATCGAAAAATACAGAGATCGGGATCAATGCTACATGGTCATCGTTCTTATCGCCGTATGCTTCCGCAGATGGAATATCGAATTCAAACGTGTCACCGGCTTTCAATCCGTGAATGTTCACTTCAAAAGCAGGAATGATGCGCTCCACTCCGTACAAAAATTCCATTGGCTGATTTTCCGATGTTTCCTCGATGTGTTCACCCGTTTTGTGATTGGTCAACTTGTAACTCAAGGAAACCACCATGTTTGTGTCTACTGTCATAGTTTACTTTCAATAATTAGGCAATAAAGGTAATGTAAATCATACAGATTCCTTGTTCTTATCCGGTTAAATTATTACATAATTCCCAGATTGGTTTAATCACAAATCGTTCCTTTATGGTCGCTGTGTTGATACAAATGGTCTAATTCCTCCAACTCTTTGAGTAATTCTGCGGAAGGAGGATTGTTCGTTAATTTCGAAAGATCCGGTTGACCGGCATCGACCCAGGCAGTATACCAAATCGACCCGACTGCAATAATGGCTTGGCGCATACGACGCTCTACCATGCCGTTCATGCGTTTCTGGTATTCATCGCAAAACCCTTTGGAATAGGTTTGGATCACCACATTTCCACGCGTTTCATAGGTGTATTTCTGATCACTCGGGAATTCAGCAGTTAATTCTTTTTCCATGCTTAAAACAGAATCCACCGCTGCGTTGGAAGCTTTCACTGCGTCCCAGGCAAATTCCAGGACATCCGGGATGTACTTTCCTTTCCCGACAAAATAATCGTAGTCTTCCGAGTTCAATTCCACGATCCGGCTTTCCCACAAACCGTGAATTCCGCGCTGGCCTGTCAGTTGTCCGTTATAGTTCTCCGTGGTGTGCAAGGGCACATGTGCATCCCCGATGTAATGTCCGATCTCCGTTGCATTTTTCAGGATGAGGTCGATGTTCTTCGATTCAAATGCTTTCTGCAGGCGATGTTTCATCACCAAAATGTGCCAGGGAACAATTCCGTAAGCCTGGAGCGTATCTTCCGTGAATTTGGCAACGGCGTCATTCCACTTTTTCGGAACAACTTCAAACGGATTTTGTCCGTTTATCGCGTAGTGATCAATATCGATGTAATGCCGCTGGGCTTCACCGTCTACACCGTAGCGCCGTTTATCCGGATCTACGGCATGTTCCGTAATGAAATCAATGTTTTCCTTGAAGAAACCGAACATTTCCGGTGGCAGCGTAAAAGTAGCCACCCGGTTAATGCGTTTATGTCCGAAAAATCCCCAAAGAGCCGGCTGTGGAAAATTACTGTAATCAGGTAAGGGAGCTGCTTCCCCGAATCCTGTCAGGAACAGGCTCAGTAGTAAAATAGTGCTAGTTCTCCGAAATGTTGACGAGTTTACCATTTCTTAAAATTGGAATCACGTTTGTTTGGTTCGGTGTCAAACAATACTTGATGTCTTCATTCAAATTTAAGTTTTTTAATCGTCTTCTGTGCGAACTGGACTTTAAAAATCCGAGATAATTGTCTTTTGCGGACAGATACAGGTATTTTGCGGCAATAGATGAATCTTCCACGGAAGTGAAATTACCGGTATTAATCAGGTGATCACAAATGGCTCCTGCGCAGATAGTGTCTTCCAGGTTGAACTTATCCTGCCAGCCCGAACACAAACACAAAATGTTCTTGTCCTGCTTTGCCAGCCATTGGTTCAAATGATTGAGGTTTAAAAAGGAACCGACCACTACGATCTCCGCATCTTTTGCAACATCGAGGGATTTCGTTCCGTTGGTTGTAGTCAATACGACTTCCTGTCCCTTGAATTCTTCCTTCATATAGGAAAAAGGGGAGTTCCCGAAGTCGAAACCTTCCACGATCTGACCTTTTCGTTCCGCACCCGCCAGGAAGCCTTTTTGCTTGTATTCCCAGGCTTCTTCCACGGTTGGAACCGGAATGATGGATGCAATTCCGTTGTCGAAAGCAGCGCAGATAGCTGAGGTTGCACGCAACACATCAATCACTACCACAATCTCAAATTCATCTTTAAAATAAGCATACTCACCCGGAGTATAGCACACTTCGATCAGTTTTCGTGTATCCATATTAAGAGCGAAGGTACTAAAATCAGATGGATTTCAGGGATTCCTGCGTCGGTTTGAAAATTTTCGCATCCGCTACAAAGGTCCCGAAAGGGAGCAGGGAAGCCACATACGCCCAGATTTTGGTTTTGGCGCTCCATTTGGTTTCCGTCGAAGCCCAGAACACCAAAAAGACATAGGCAATGAACAACAACCCGTGACCCATTCCTACGATCTTATTCGGAGCGGTAATGTCCATCATATATTTCAAAGGCATGGTCACCAAAAACGAAAGAAAGGAAATCCCTTCCAATATTGCGACAATACGCAACGCACCCAAAACAGATTTGAAGTTCATAGTTTTTGTTTGCGAAATTAATCACTGAGCGGAAAATAGGGGTACCGTTCGCCGAAAAATGGTAGGTAACGGAAAAACATTGTGCACTGAGGTGCAATAATACGTATGTGATTCATAAACAGCAGGCACGATGCGTCGTGTTCCTACTGTTTCTTATATTTCTTCCCATCCACCTCCATATACCAGGAACCGCCTTGTTCGTAAGGTTCTGCGTCCAACGAAAAGGTGCGGGGAGTTTGGGAATTTAAACGAATGATCGTGTGCTGCTTATTGATTTCAGGTGTTCCGGTGATTTTACCCGTGCATTCGCATAAGTTGGTTGAACAGGTATCTTGACAATCTACCTGGTAACTTCCTTCTTTTCCGGAAAAGACCAGTTCGTCACTTACAAAAACACCCATCACCGAATTGTATTGTGGTTCGCTATACCAGGTCCCTTCAAAGTCGGAATTGTATTTCAAGAGGGGTTTGTTGCAGGCGAAAAGAACAAGTGTCAGGGTAGTAAGGAGAATTATTTTTTTCATGCTTCAGTTTTTTTAGACTTAAAGACGGAAGACTTAAGACCAAAGACACGATTTTGTCTAAAGTCTTCAGTCTGTTGTCTACAGTCTATGATTGTATCATCTTCGTTAAATAAATTTACTTTTTACGAGCCTGTAATTCAAACAATTCATCCCGCAAGCGCGCAGCTTCAATGAAGTCTAAGTCCTTCGCGGCCTTTTCCATTTGCTTACGCTTCGCAACAATCGCTTTTTCCAGTTCTTCCGGATCGCGGTAATCTACTAACGGCTCCGCAGCCACTAATCCGGATTCGTTCGGAGCGTAATATGCTTTTTGTGAACGTGTCTCCGGATCACCGTCAGCCACTTTCGTGGATTTGAGGATGACCTCCTTGGACTTGTTCAATGCAGTCGGAACAATGCCGTTCGCTTCGTTGTATGCCATTTGCATCGCTCTTCTGCGCTCCGTTTCCGAAATGGTCCGCGCCATGGAATCGGTCATTTTATCGGCATACATGATCACGCGCCCGTTGACGTTCCGAGCTGCACGGCCAACTGTCTGTACCAGCGAACGTTCGTTTCGTAAAAATCCTTCTTTGTCGGCATCGATGATCGCTACCAGGCTCACTTCCGGTAAATCCAGTCCTTCACGCAGCAGGTTTACCCCTATCAGGACATCGAATTCGCCTAAGCGCAACTGGCGTAAAATCTCTACGCGCTCAATGGTATCGATATCCGAGTGGATATAACGACAAGCGATTCCGAGTTTGTCCAGGTATTTCTGGAGTTCTTCCGCCATCCGTTTGGTCAGCGTGGTTACCAGGGTGCGTTCGTCTTTTTCAATGCGCAATTGCATTTCCTCGACCAAATCATCGATCTGGTTCAAACTTGGTCTCACTTCAATGATAGGATCCAATAAGCCGGTAGGGCGGATCAGCTGTTCCACTACCACCCCTTCGGATTGCTCCAGTTCGAAGTCGGCTGGAGTAGCAGAAACATATACGATCTGGTTGATCAATGACTGGAATTCTTCAAACATCAAAGGGCGGTTATCCATCGCAGCCTGGATTCGGAAGCCGTAGTCGACCAGGTTGATCTTGCGTGCGCGGTCACCTCCATACATGGCGCGGATCTGAGGCATGGTAACGTGACTTTCGTCTACGATCATCAAATAATCATCCGGGAAGTAATCCAACAAACAGAAGGGACGTGTTCCCGGTGCGCGTTGATCGAAATAGCGTGAATAGTTCTCGATTCCGGAACAATAACCCAATTCACGCATCATTTCCATATCATAAGAGGTGCGTTCTTCCAGGCGTTTTGCTTCCAGTATTTTTCCTTCACGTTTGAAATTTTCGACCTGGATGACCATGTCCTCACCAATCTGGTCAATTGCTCTTCGAGTGGTCTCAGGACTGGAAACGAAAATGTTTGCGGGATAAATATTGATTTCCTGGAAAACTTCTATTTCGGAATTATTCTCGGGATCGATTGTGCGGATGCGTTCAATTTCATCTCCCCAAAACTCTACACGTAATGCATAATCGGCATACGCTAGGTGAATATCCACGGTATCGCCTTTTACACGGAAGGTCCCGCGTTTGAATTCGGCTTCCGTACGGGAATATAAATTTTCGACCAACCGAAGCAGGAATTTATTGCGAGGGAACGACTGACCGATCCGGATCGGGATAATGGAATTGGCAAATTCGTTCGGGTTTCCGATACCATAAATACAGCTTACGGAAGCGATCACAATTACATCCCTTCTTCCTGAGAGCAGGGCAGAAGTAGCAGAAAGCCGCAGTTTTTCAATTTCATCATTGATCTGCAAATCTTTTTCAATGTAGGTATCTGTGACCGGCAAATAGGCTTCCGGCTGATAATAGTCATAATAACTCACAAAGTATTCCACCGCATTATTCGGGAAGAACTGTTTGAACTCGCCGTAAAGCTGGGCAGCCAGTGTTTTGTTGTGGGACAATATCAGGGTTGGTTTTTCCACCTGCTGGATTACATTTGCCATCGTAAAGGTTTTTCCGCTTCCGGTCACACCCAACAAGGTTTGAGCAAAATGTCCGTCGCGGATTCCGCTAACCAATTGTTCAATGGCAACAGGCTGATCACCTGTCGGTTTAAATTCAGAAGTGAGTTGGAAATCCATAAAACAAATATAAGAAAAAGCGACAGCTTTTGAAGACTGAGTTACGACAAACGTTAGTGCGGAAGTAACGAGGGACAAGCGACAGCTTTTGAAGACTGAGTTACGACAAACGTTAGTGCGGAAGTAACGAGGGACAAGCGACAGCTTTTGAAGAGGGAGTTACGACAAACGTTAGTGCGGAAGTAAGGAGGGACAAGCGACAGCTTTTGAAGAGGGAGTTACAATTCAATTACACAGGGAATTAACGCAGAAGTAACGGGATGATTTTCAGAAAACCTTTCAATTCTCCATTTTAACTTTTCAATTAATCCTATCTTTACGACCTGTTAAGACGCAGACCCAGAATACGCAGGATCCTATGATGAACCAATTCCATGAATTTGCAGCACTAATGACCGAACATCCGGTGAATGCTATCTTGTTGATCCTTGGTATCTTATTGCTTGAAATTATTTTGTCATTCGACAATGCGGCGGTACTTGCAACCATGGTAAAAGATCTGCCGAAAGAGCAACAGGCAAAAGCGTTGAAATACGGAATTCTCGGTGCATATCTCTTCCGCGGACTTGCTTTGGTACTGGTGGAATCGATCCTGAGTATCTGGTGGTTCAAACCGATTGGGGGAGCTTACCTGATTTACATGGCTGTGAAGCATTTCGCGGCGAAAAGTGTGCAGGAAAAAATAGACGAGGAAGTGGAAGTCACAAAGAAAAGTTTCATTTACCGCGGAACTGTCGGTGTAATTGGTATTTTCTGGTCTACGGTGTTGGCGGTGGAGTTTATGGATATTGTTTTCTCAATTGATAACATTTTTGCGGTCGTAGCTTATTCAGACAATGTGATACTGATTTGTACCGGTGTGTTTATCGGAATCTTGGCGATGCGTTATGTAGCGAAATATTTTGTGGTCTTGATGGAGAAATATCCCTTTCTCGAAAACTCAGCTTTCCTGGTAATCGGTATTTTAGGAGTGAAATTGTGTTTGGCATTGTTGGTTAAACTTACCGAATATACAAATGCTGCCGGGTACTTGATCAGACCTTATGGGTGGATTGAATCGGAGCAATTCGACCTGTTCATTTCCGGATTAACCCTTGCCATTTTTATCGTTCCGATCATCATTTTCCGAACGAAGAAAAACAAGGAGTAGAGACAGGATCCCGTTTTAATTTCCCTTAAATAGATGGATGAAAGGGCTGCGACTAAGCTGCCCGGGATTTATTTACCACTTCAGCTTCTTGCGGAACTGTCCTCCTTTTCGGGTAGTGTACTTCCGTTTGGCGAATGGCAGATCATCAATCGTTCGTGCAAAGTTTAACGTGATTTCATGTGTGTGCTCCAGGGTGGTCTTATGCGGACTGAATGTACTTGTCTGGTAGGTATAAACGATACGCAATCCTTTTTCTAAAAAGAAACCCAAACTTCCCGTTACTGAATTGTCTGATTGGTACCCGCCGCCAACCCAAACCAGTTGACCGAATAAGAAGTGTCCGTCAAAAGACATATTCAAACGTGAGCCTTTCACCATGCGTACCATGGCTGTGGGATACAAAATAATGTTGTCGTTGAAACGGATCTTATAACCAATGTGCGAATAGAAATGATTGTATGTGGTAGTGTAAATATTTGAAGGATTGGCCAATGCATTGTCGAATATACTTGGCATCGAAACCCCGAAGTCAAAATTTTGAGATTGAATGGATAGACCGACTCCCAGGTTTACACCTCTGGAAACACGGTTATCTAAAGTCGGCTCTTTTTCACTGAAATAAATGTAGTCTGTTTGTAGGGAACGTTGCTGATACCCCACTTTAACTCCTAATCCGAGTGCTGTCCGTTCGCCCAGCCAAATGTGATAATTGTACACTGCTCCGATCTCCAGGGAGTTCACTCCTGCAGCAAAATCACTGATTGCAATTGCTCCGATACCGTGATTTTTGGTGAAGTGGTAATGCCCGTTCGCAGTAAAGGTCATGGGAGTTTCTGGCGTAGTCATCCATTGTTTTCTAAAGTTCAATGTGGCACTGAACCGGGTTGAAATATCCATGTAACCCGGATTGAATACTGCCTGGTTCAGCATGTATTGGTTATACAAACTTCTTAATTGTGAATGGGAGACAAAGGTGCATGTCAGGAACACCAAAAGGAAGTAAATTTTTCTCATCGTTTCAATGTTATTTTCCCGGACGCAATATTTCCCATTCCGTCGTTGAATTCAAAATAATAAACCCCGGGTGAACATTCTTCACCGAGCATTGGGTTCGATTGGTTTGATTTGCCGTCCCACAAGTTCAGATATGGGGAAGCATAATAAACCGTTTCTCCCCAGCGGTTGAATACTTTCAGGTAATTCCCCGGGTAGTTCAATACATTCAAAATGATGAAATGGTCATTGTATCCGTCACCGTTCGGTGAAAAGAAATCCGCAAAGATCAGGTCATTGATGCGCAGGGTATCGTCCAATTCGTGCGGGTGAACGGGTAGCGTGCTTTCAATAGGGAACTTGTTTTTTTCCTCCTTCATAAAACCAAAGGCAAGAGCGATTAGTGGAGCCAAAAAGATGAATCGAATCATTCTGAATATATTTTCTAGTGCAAAGGTCAGCATTTTAAGCCGTTTTGTGCAAAAAAGAGCAACATTATTTTTAGTCTGTTGACTGAATACTCATTTTTTGAAGGTGAATGGTTGAATCGGATAGCTTGCAGCAAGTGCATAATGAGGAGGACAATACAAACCAGCCGGCGTGTTTATCTCATAAAACAAAAAACGGGAATGGAATGAAGAACGGGAAACTGGAATTAAAGCTAAAATTCAAAACCGGATTTATCCGAAATGTTAATACGAGAATCCATTCTACTTCACGAAAATTCCCTGGAAATGAACTAAATTCTTAATAAATCGGGTTTCCCGCTTGTTAACAGGAACTTAAACTGACAGGCATATCAGGAAATTACTGGTTATCTTTTTGTTAAAAGTTTGGCTTTTGTAAGAATAGTGGTACATTTGCCTCACTAATTTATAACTTACAATAATGAAAAAGATTTTTTATTGCACCTTAAGTGTTGCGTTTTTAACTGTTGGATTATCTTCTTGTGGTAAATCAACTAAAGGTAAAATGGCTAATGAGTGGAAAGTAACCGAGTACAGCCAGACAGAAACTGACACAGAATCAAACGGTGACAAAACTGTTTACACAACATCGTTGACAGAAACGACTGCTACTATGACAACGGAAGATACTCCAAACGGTGGGTCAACAACTACAACAACTCAAACAGGTACAGTTAATATGAACGAAATGACGATCGATAAAGATGGTACATGGACTTCTACAAGAGACATTACTACTACAGATGTAGTTTTTGGAGTGAACACAACAACTAAAGTGACAATGACTGCAAGTGGAACTTGGGCTTTTGTTGGAAAAACGAAAGGTGATGATTTCAAAAAGAATGAGCGCGTAATGTTCAATACATTGTCTGAATCAACTACTTCAGTTTACACTGCAGGAAGCACAACTCAGACATCTTCAAGCTCTGATACTTACATGACAGGTGAGAACGTAATGGTCTATACTGTTAAAGAGTCTAAGAAAGATGAGTTGCAGTTAGAAGCTGAAATTGGAAATACATATACTTCCGGAAGCAATACTAGCACAACAAAAGGAAAAACAACCATTACATTGGCTGGAAAATAATCATCGGTTTTACACTGATGAAAAAGGGAACCTCATGCGGGTTCCCTTTTTTGTTTTAGTTGATCGGATGAATCGGAATGTCCGTCTCTTCTAACACATTGGTACATGAAAATGATCAGTGAAATAATAGATCATTCCGAATACCACTAATGTGATAATTCCGAAAGTAAGCAGGATTCTTTTTTTCATCAATTGGAGATTAATTTAATCCACCGCGTACATAGGAACTGAATTGATCACTGAACGTAGTGTTGTTATTCATATGTGATTTGCTTAGTTTTTTGCTTTCTACCAATCCCCACAAAACAAACTCCTTCAGGAAATGTTTCTCGGACGGAGCTACTTTCGGCTGGTATTTTTGGATCAGTGCTTCCAAAGGAATAATGGAATCCAGTTGTGCATGATACGTAAGATCATCTGCATCTTCCGAAAGGACAAATTCATCCTGTTCGAAGAACCAATCCACGATTTCCTGGTAAGGTCCGCTTTCCCCTGGTTTTTCCAGTTTCTCCACTTTCGGAAAATAACTTTCAAACAGGGTTTTGACAGCCCTTCCGATCAATTGCTCGGCCACGTAAGTACTTCCTTCCTGTTCGCCTTCGTAAACCAATTCCATTTTTCCTGTCAGTGCAGGAATGATTCCCTGGAAATCTGCCAGTCGAACACTGGTTTTCGGACTTTTACTCTTCAAGCCACGCAATTCCGCGGCACTCACTAAGTTTTCAAAAGCCGAAATGCTCATGCGGGCGCTTACACCGCTTTTAACATCTATGTACTCGCTGTTGCGGGCTTCAAATCCGATTTGCTCGATCAGGTCCATAGCTAATCCCGGAACAGTGATGTTTTCTTTCTGATCGCCTTCCAGTTTTGCTTCCTGTTCGGTAATAGTGCGTGCAACCCGGATCGTTTCCGGGTAATGCGTCAGGATTTGGGACCCAATGCGGTCTTTTAACGGAGTTACAATACTCCCGCGATTCGTATAATCTTCCGGATTTGCCGTAAATACAAATTGAATATCCATTGGAAAACGCAACTGGAAACCCCGAATCTGGATATCGCCTTCCTGCAGGATATTGAACAACGCAACCTGTATTCGAGCCTGGAGATCCGGTAATTCGTTAATCACAAAAATGCAACGGTTTGCACGCGGGATCATTCCGAAATGGATTACCCGTTCATCCGCGTAAGACAATTTCATGTTCGCAGCCTTGATTGGATCCACATCCCCGATGAGGTCTGCAATGGTTACATCCGGTGTGGCCAGTTTTTCAGCAAAACGTTCTTCCCGGTGGATCCAGGCGATCGGAGTCGCATCTCCATGTTCCGCTATCAGGTCTTTTGCATAACGGGAAAGCGGAGCCAATGGATCGTCATTCACTTCCGAACCCTCGACGATCGGCATCCATTCGTCCAGTAAATTGACCATCAACCGTGCTAAGCGTGTTTTTGCCTGACCACGCAATCCGAGTAAGTTGATATGGTGTTTTGCCAAAATGGCGCGTTCCAATTCCGGAATGACGGTATTCTCATATCCGTGTATTCCTTCAAAAGCCTGTTTTCCGGACTTGAATGTTTCCATTAAGTTCGATCGCAATTCTTCTTTAACGCTTTTTGTCTGGTATCCCGAAGCTTTTAGTTCACCCAGTGTTTTAATTGATTCCATACGTGTTGTTTCAATGTGTGTGTTTAATTTGTTTCAATAGTTCAATAGTTCAATAGTTTTTGATGCACACTATAAACTAACTTGATAATTGTTCATGAATAATTACTTTCTCCATTCTCAGTTGAATTCCTTTGAACCTTTTCTATCCTCTGATTCGTTTAATCCGGTTTGCCTGGTAATCTTCAAAGATCATTTGCCCCAATCCCTGGATTCCCGTGTAAAATGCTTTTCCCTGGTTTGCCGCTGTAAAATGTTGGATGAATTGCTGTAAATACGGATCCTGGGCGATCATAAAGGTCGTGATCGGGATATGGAGTTTACGCGCCTGTTGTGCAGTCCTGTAGCATTTGTCCACGATGTATTTGTCCAAACCGTTTGAGTTCATGTAATAAGAGCCATCCGGCTCAATTACGCAGCTCGGTTTTCCGTCCGTGATCAGGAAGATTTGCTTATTCGTGTTGCGTTTTCTGCGTAACAGATCCATTGCCAATTCCAGTCCGGCAACCGTATTGGTGTGATAGGGTCCCACCTCCAGGTAGGGAAGATCTTTTGCTTCAATAGCCCACGCATCATCCCCGAACACCAAAATATCCAGCGTATCTTTCGGATAACGGGTTTTGATCAGTTCTGCCAAAGCCATAGCCACTTTTTTTGCCGGAGTAATGCGGTCTTCGCCATACAGGATCATACTGTGACTGATGTCGATCATCAAAACGGTGCTCATCTGTGCTTTGTAGAAACTTTCTTCTACGACCAGGTCACGCTCATGCAGTTGAAATTCACCCATCCCGTTATTGATTTGCCCATTTCGCAGACTTTCCGTCATGGAAATCTTTTCCAATCCGTCTCCGAAATGAAATTGGCGGTAATCTCCTGTTTGTTCGTCTCCGTTTCCGCTGTACTTGGTACGGTGATTCCCGATTCCGCTTTTCTTCAGATTCCCGAAAATTTGCTCCAAAGCATGCTGACGGATTGCCCGTTCCATTTTAGCGGTAATTTCCGCTCCGCCGCTTCCTTCCTGACCCGTTTTGTCACGGATGAAGTTCTTTTTGCGAAGATCTTCCACAAAATCGTCAATAGTGTAATCGGGAGTGGTGAGCTCATATTCTTTGTCCAGGACACGAAGCCACTCAATGGCCTCATCAAAATCACCGGAAGTGTGTGTAATAAGTTCTTTAAAAATCTCAAAGAGCCGATCAAAAGGAGATTGCTCAGGAGCGGAATAGGGTGTAAATACAAATCCTTTGCGCATGGTGTTCGTTTTAAGTGTGATTGACCGTGAGTTGGATGAAGTATTCGGTCAATGAATGAATGAAATAAAGCTGTAATTTGAATGAATAAAGTTACTGCATAAAATCGATCTTTTAAACGATTTAAACCCTTAAAATTCGTTAAAGCCATCGGGGATTTAAAATGGAAAACCTCAGTAAACATTGTTTACTGAGGTTTTAAGGTCAATTGACAAAGGATGAATGTCAACCGGGAAGTTGTTTTTTAGTTTTTTACTACTTTCAACAAGCTCATCTGGCCTGCCCGGTAAATACGCAGGAAGAAGGTATTAGACTCGTATGCAGAAAGGTCCAGTTCTGTTTGAAGCGTATTCGGTTCGGAGGTTTCCAATACTTTTCCAAGTACATCGATCAGCTCCAGGTGTTCGATCACTGATTCTGAAGAAGCAACAGTCACTTTTCCATTGGTCGGAACGGGGTAAATGTTCAACCCGGCAGTAGGCATTTCGTTGATTCCCGCAAATTGAATGTCCACACAATTGGAGGTGTCGATACAACCATAAACATTATCCTGGATGATGATTGCATAGCTTCCGCCATGTGCAGGTTCAAAAATAACATCTGTTTCACCCGGAATGATGGACATATCGGAGCAGTTGATCCACTGAGCGGACATATCAACCAATACTCCTGCAGTTAGGATTCCTCCTGATGAAAAGATAGAAGACATCACATTGTGGATGGTAACGTTCATTTGATCACTCGCCGAACAACCGTTGGCATCTGTTCCGGTTACGGTATAAGTTGCGTTCATTGGGATTGTGGGAATGCCGTTGGTTACGCCGTTGTCCCAGGTATATGTTTGTGCACCGCTTCCTGAGAACGTATGTGGTATTCCCTGGCAAAGGTCTAAATCCGGTCCGGCAGAAACAACCGGTAAAAGGTTAACTGTTACTGTAATTGTGTCGTTTTTAACACAACCGTTGGTATCTGTTCCGGTTACAATGTACGCAGCCGTAGTATCCGGTTCGAATGGCATATTATCCGTCACTCCGTTGTTCCAGATGTAGGTATTTGCACCTTGTCCGCTTAACGTGATGTTGTTTCCTTCACATACACTGAAATCGGCACCTGCATTCACGTTTGGAAGTTCGTTTACTGTAATTGTTACCGTATCGGTATCCGTACATCCGATCGAATCGGTACCGGTCACGACATAAGTTGTAGTTGTCGTTGCTTCAAAGGGAACACTATCTGTTACGCCATTGGTCCAGGCATAGCTTTCGGCTCCTGAACCATAAAGAAGCAGTTCGTCTCCGGAACACACGGCAGGAGAACTATTCGAAGTTACAACCGGAATAGAAACGACCACATTCAATGTATCTGCCAATGTTGCGGGACACCCGGGAACAGTAGCAGACACGGTATATGTTGCTGTAGCTGTTGGTGCTGCAGGAATGGACGCAGTTGTTTCTCCGGTACCCCAGGTAAGCGTACTTCCGGGTTGGTTAGCCAAAGCATAATGGATCCTTCCGTTCCAGACACGGGGCTGATAAACAGCACCTGTATTTTGTGTAAACGGGTATTCCAGACCTCCTCCTTCCAGGAAAGTGATGTTTGCATCGCTGCTGTAAATATTTCCGACATTCGTACCGTTTGAATAGTTCAAACTAACTGCGGAGGTATTCGACGTTACGTAGAATGCATACGTCTGTCCGGCTGGGATTGTGATATTCACATCTACCGGTACCGGTGAGAACCCGCCGGTGTAAGTTACGGGGGCTGAACCGATATACGTCCAGGCTGAAGGGGTATTGGCAAATCCGTTCCAGGTACCAACCTTGTAATAAATTTCGATAGTTGTATTTGACATCGGGGAAGCGTCGAATGACAAAATCGTTACGGCATTGGTTGCAACGATGTCAAACATGTTACCGCGATGGTTATTTCCAGCTGTATTCGAAGCATCCAGCTGATTATCCGGCCCGTTTGCCAAAGCATTCAGGGTAATGCTGTCTCCCCAGCATATCAGGGAATCTGTGGCGCTGATTACAGCAGAACAAGGTTGGGCATAGGCTTTAAAACCAAAAAATGTAAACGCAAGAATAAGTAAGTGTAGTCTTCTTATCATAATAGTGATTTAAAAATTTGTTGCAAATCTACTATTTTAACCGCGAAATTTAATTGCGTAAGGAATAAAAATGGCATATGAAGGGTTTCCCCCCGATAATACGATTACGGGTTGATTGTTAGTTACTTTTCTATTCATAAACAAATCGCTGCAAGAAGGAGTGTACCCGGTTGATGGTTTCCCTTTTACAGTTTATTCCGTTACCAAATTTTGCTCCTTTTCACAGGTTTTGTGTTTGATTGCAGGATCAGGGGTTGGACTAATGCGGAACATGCTGCTGTTTAGATCTCCGTATATTATGGGAATACCGCCTGTAATAATGAAAATGTCTTCAATTCTTGTTCCGGTCACATTGGCAGTCTTACGGACCTTAATTCCATCGATGTAGTAAAATGTACTATCGCCTCTTTGTCCCCTGATTTGGATCTGGTCCGTGTGGTTGCTTGTGTCCGGGATGCTTGATTGAGCAAGGGATTGGTTTATTGTCAAAAAGGAAAGCACGGAAAACAGGACGTATTTCATAAATAAATTTGGATAGAGATGTCGAATAGAACAACATTCCATAAATGGTTTTGTTCATAGCAGATTATTTTTTTATGATCCCATCAATTTCCCTGTTTCCTCGATCAATGCGTGCATCAACTCTTCTGCTTTCCGGTGCTTCAAAACAGGGGCAATCTGACCGCTCCAGAATAAAACCAGGTCGTATTTGTTTTGAGCCAAAGCGGCTTTCCGCAAGGAGGACATGAAAGCAGTTTGAAGCGGGAAGGGGAGAATTTGTACTTCTTTCCCGCTGGTTTCTTTTGCCAGCCGGTTGCTGATTCCACGTCCTAGCCGTCCGGTATAAGATCGAGTCAACAGGGTTTGTTTCGCTGCATCTGAGAATAGGGCTTCCCGGTGTGCCGGCAATGCTCCCGATTCTTCTGTTGCTAAAAATGCTGTTCCGATTTGCACTGCATCTGCACCCAAGGTAAAGGCTGCAGCAATTCCTTTTCCTGATGCGATCCCACCGGCTGCAATGACCGGCAGTTTTACTTTTTCCCGAACCAGTTGAGTCAATACAAAACTTCCTGTTGTTGATAATTCAGCCGGTTCCAAAAAGGACGGACGGTGTCCTCCGGCTTCGAAACCGGATGCGACAATTGCGTCCACGCCTGCATTTTCCAATGCTATTGCTTCGTCAAGAGTGGTGGCATTTCCAACCAGTAAAATTCCACGTTTCCGTGCTTCTTCCAGGATGAATGGAGAGGGAATACCGAAAACAAAACTGAATACCCTGGGCCTCACATCCAAAATGACCTGAACCTGGTTCTCGAAACGTGTTTTGAAATCCGGTTTTGCCGGAAGTTCCAAACCGGCTTCATCGAAATACGGCTTGAATACGGCTTTTGTTTGTTCGAACGCTTCATCGCTGACTGTTCCGTCTTTTGCGTCCGTGTCCGAAACCCATAAGTTCAGATTGTAAGGTTTATCGGTCAATGCTTTGATGCGCTGATCCATATCGTAAATCTCCTGTGGAGAAATGCTGTATGCTCCGTAACCTCCCAAACCGCCCGTATTGGAAACTGTTGCAACCAGTTCCGGTGTGGATAAGCCTCCACCGAAAGGTCCCTGTAAAATGGGATAGTCAATCCCCATTAATTCAGTTGCTTTTGTCTTGTACCACATAATGAATGAATTTAAGGAATTAATCAATAACATTTGTAAGCGTCTTGTTCACTATCAGCCATTTACCTTTTTCAGTCTCGTGAAGCGTAAGGAAATTATAGTAATTGAACGCATACATCCTCACGTGTAATTTAGCCGTCGCAATGGAATTGATCACCTCGACTGACAGGATTTCCGCTTCAAACGGTTGACCTGATTTGTCGGGACTTACCCGGTTTGCGACACCGCTCAAATATTCGTTGCGTGTTTTGGCATACGGTACGCCGTTAATGTCCCCGAAAAGAAGTGCGTCCGAATGAAAGGTTTGCCCCAAAAGAACCGTGTCGCCTGTTTCGATTCCTTTAAAATACCGGTTGATTACTGTCACAACGGCTGCCGTATTGTTTGTTGTCTCCATGATTTTCAGTATTTGTGCGCTGATGCCTTGCCGGATGCACAACATCAGCGCGATGGTGAATAATTTCATTTTTTGTCGGCAGTGATTCCCTGTTCTCGTAACACAGATACTTGTTCGCCACCGTATCCCCAATTGTCGGTATCGATTTCGCGAATCACTACATGTGTCAGGTTCGGATCTTTGTTCAGGATGTTTGTAACCACATCGCTTACTTGCTGGATGAGCGCTCTCTTTTGCTCTCGTGTAACGCCTTCGCGCGTTAACTCTATATTGATAACTGGCATGACTGTAACGTGTTAAGCCTCAGCTGTGAGGGTGAAATTCAAATCAAAATGGTTGTAAATGAGATTGTCTCCCAAATTCGTGAAAAAATTCCCGGAGCGGAACCGGATGTCGTATTTCGTGCGGTCAATGGTCATTTTTCCGGATGCAGTAACCGCATTGCCGGTTTGATCTACCTGCATATCGAATCCCACGGGATGTGTGATTCCTTTGATGGTCAAATCCCCGGTTACGTGGTAAGAACCATTTTCACGCGGCTCCACATGTACCACTTCCATACGTGCTTCCGGGAATTGTTCGGAGCTGAAGAAATCGTCTGATGCCAGGTGACTTGCGAATTGTGCATTGGTTGCAGGATCCGTAATGTCCAGGATTTTGATTGAAGTAGTGTCAATCACGAAGTTTCCGCCACTTAGGAAATGATCGTTGAAATTTAATTGACCTGCTTTGAAGTCGATTGTTCCGTTGTGGGCACCGGTTACTTTTCGGCCTACCCATGCTACTTTGCTTTTTGCATTGTTGATTTCAAATTGTGTTTTCATGTCTTGAACTGTTTAAATGAATAACACAAAGTTGAGGCGGAAAAAGTGCACCATTGTGTGACATACATCACATTCGAAAAAGAGCGCATTGAATGTGACATAGGTCACAACGGCGAATTGGATTTTGATGTGGAAATTGGTTTGCCTTATCCTTAATACACGCCCTCAAACCCACAATGCTATAAGCGGCTCAACGTTTCTCTCGAAACTCCCAGGTAAGCCGCGATCAGGTGTTTTGGAACAAGGTTGTAAAGTTGCGGGTATTGGGTAAGCAATTCCTCGTAGCGTTGTTTGGCATTGTTGTTCATAAAGGAAAGCAAACGCTTTTGGGTGGCAACGTATCCTTTATTGGTTCGCCAACGGAAGAAATGTTCCATTTCGTGGATTTCCCGACATAATTTTTCCCGGTCTTCATTGGAAAGCGCCAGAACGGTTGCATCGGCAATACAATCCACATGGATCTTCGCTTTTTCACCACTGTAGAGTGCTTCGAAATCGGAGGCCCACCAGTTCGGCATGGAAAACTGGAGGATGAACATTTTGACGTCTTCGTTGATGTAAAAGGATTTTAAACATCCTGCCACCACAAAGTATTCATGCTGTACTTTATCCCCGGCAGAAATGATTGTTTGTCCTTTGGTGAAATGCTGTTCTTTGAAATGCGAAAGCACGTATTCAAATACATCGTCCGAAAGCGTCACCGTTTTCGAAATGTGTTTTTGGAGTAATTCGTGCCCATTCATAAAGGCTAAATTAACACAGATTGCGGTAATTGAAAAGGGATACCCCGGATAAGTTTTATTTTAAGTAAGCGACATTTCAGCTCGAGTGGTGATAATGAAAAGTTTAATCAAAACGAAGAATTGCTTCAATGACCTGCTTCTCACGTTCAGCCGGAGTTCCATTAACAAGAATTGTTTCAAGGTCAAAAGCATCGATCCATTCTTCCAACAGGTCGTTGACTTGCCGGCGGAGTTGGGGAAATTCAGCTTCCGGACAACCGATCTCATCCGGACTTTCAATCGGAACGAATACCAGCAGATCGATTTCCTCCATGGCTTCTTTGACTTGCAGGTAGTACTTCCGCGAAGCTTCAGCTCCGCCGATGACATAGATGTAAGCCAGTAAATCAAGCGGACACCGGTCGAAAATGACATCCAATTCATCCATTTCAACGGTTTCGATCGCGTGTTCTATCTGGAGGGTCAAATCTTCCAAATTCGGTGTATGGGAAAAGGAACGCCCTTGTTCTTCCAGGGCCACATAGGGCTCGGGAACGAAAAAAAATTCAGGCAGGGATGCATGGATTTTTTCTGCAAGACTGGTTTTTCCTACTCTGTGAGCTCCGCTAAATGCAATTTTCATAGTTGAATGTTTAAATACTTTTCACACGTTCTTCTTTCAAATCAATTTGGTATAGCTGCGTAAGCCCGGAATAAAACGGATCAGTAAACAGCTTCCCGCCAATAAAATAAGATGCGAAATGTGCAATTTGACCGCCCACATGTTCAGGAATACGATGACGGCGATCATGGCGGGTAAAAAGTAAAATGGTATGCATCGATTTTCCGCTTAGTTATTTTTCAGTAATGCAGGCGGTCGTCTGGAATTTTCAATACTAGTAAAAATAGTCGGACAAAAAGACGCTTGGTAAAAAAATGTCGGATCGCTTAATCCTTTTATGTCATTTATTCATATTATATTTCTATATCCATAGACGGTATGTGCAACATGGGTTGTACGGCCGTTCAATGAAATACAAACTAAATTGAATAAGGATGTGTTTTTCTGCAAGTGCAAGTTTTATAGCAGGAGGAACTTTAACCATTGCTGGAATAGCCTCCGTGAGCCAGGTTCGTAAACCCATTCATGTGGTTTTTGCCTGTATTCCGCTATTCTTTGCGATTCAACAGTTTTGCGAAGGATTTGTCTGGCTTTCTTTAATTGATGCGGATTTTTCCAGGTGGCACGAACCTGCTAAGTATGTTTTTCTTCTGTTTGCACAAGTCATTTGGCCGTTTTGGGTTCCTCTTTCGTTTTTGGTTATCGAACGCAATCCCCGAAGACAGAAAATCCTCCGCTATTTTTTATTTGCAGGGAGTGCGTGTTCCATTATGCTGGCTTACCGTTTGCTCTTCTTTTCTGCAAGTGCACAAATCGACGGATGTCATATTTCATATCAAATGGGGGCTTTCTACGCCATACAAATTACGGGAATTTTGTATATCGCTGCAATTGTCATTTCACCATTCTTTTCCAGTTGGAAAAATGCCCTTATTCTGGCTGCTGTCAATCTAGTTTCGCTGATCACCACAGAGTTGTTCTATGAAGCCTGGTTGGTTTCCGTTTGGTGCTTTTTTGCAGCTGTACAAAGTGTTTGGGTCTTTTTGGTCATGCGGGAGATCAGGAAGGCATCTTTTTTGGGTCAACGAACGTTCCCTCAAGAGAATACACCGCAGAATAAATGAATTTGATCATGTAAAGAGAATGTGTTACCTTCCCCAAAATTCTGAAACTATGAAACTATCATCATCTTTATTGCATGCCATTACTTTAGGTGTTTCTGTAGCAACGATCTCTGCTGCAACAACTTCTTGTGAAAAACAAGACATCAAAAAGAAAAAAGAACAAGTCAACGACGACCGGTCTGGCGACACCAATTCACCGAATACGCATTCTGAGCCATGTCCGGCATGTGGAATGGGATAAAGCGAACTTTTAAAGACAACCCGAATGAAACTTTCTCCTGCCTTGCTTCAGGCAATTACCCTGGGTGTTGCGGTAACTGCCCTGTCTTCTTCTTGTCATCAAAATGAGGTGAATTCAGGAAGAACAAAAGAGATCAAAGCGAAAAAAGAAAAGCCGGTCAGAGACAACTGTCCGGTATGTGGAATGGGATGAATCAACTGCTTCCAAAAATCCGTTCGGCTGTTTCCTGTAACCTGGATAATCAGCTTTTACAGGCGACACTTCCTTTATTTGCAGCGGAAAAAATAGAAGCGATCGAATGGTCGTTTGATACACTTTATAAAGTGCGTGAGATTCCGATTTGGTTCGTAGAACTCTTGCATGCTTTTGGAAACGAAGGAAGGCTTGTTGGTCACGGAGTGTATTTCTCGCTTTTTTCGGGAAAATGGACCGCAGAGCAACAACGCTGGCTCGACCATTTGCGCAAGGTTTCATCTAACTTCCGTTTTGATCATATTACAGAACATTTCGGGTTCATGACCGGTGAGGACTTCCACAAAGGTGCACCGATCTCCGTGCCCTACAAGAAAGAAACACTTCGTATTGGAATTGACCGACTGCAACGGATCCGGGAGGCATGCGCTTGTCCCGTCGGGTTGGAAAACCTGGCATTTTCGTATTCGCTGGAAGAAGTGCAGCGACACGGCGAGTTTTTGGAAAGACTGATCGAACCGGTCAATGGATTTATTATTCTCGACCTCCACAATGTATATTGTCAATTGCAGAATTTTGAATTGGATTTCGAAACGCTTATCCGGGCATATCCGCTTGATCGTGTGCGTGAGATTCACATTTCAGGAGGAAGTTGGGACGTGTCCGGGATTCAACCGCAACGAACTATTCGCAGGGATACGCACGACGATGCAGTTCCGGAGGCCGTGTTTGAGCTCTTAAGAAAAACACTTTCCGTATGCCCGAACCTGAAGTTTGTAGTATTGGAACAGCTGGGGATTGCTCTGCATACCACTGAAAGCCAGGAGTTATTTCAGCAGGATTTTGACCACATGCAAGCCATTGTAAATGAATTCAATGGACGCAATAATTTGATCCCCGATAACGATTTCCTGTTGAAGCAAGCCGTGTCTTTGAATGAACCTGTTCCCGAATCATTGGAACTGTACCGGCAACAATTGGAATTGTCTTCCATCCTGGAACAAGCTGCAAATTATGAAGAAGCAACCCGTTTGCTTAACAATTCCACACTGGCGCATTCGGCCTGGAAAACCGAAAGCTGGTCGCCCTATATGTTGGAAACAGCACTCCGGATTGCACAGAAGTGGAGGAGCGGTTGGTAATCCTCCACACTCGCCCATAACCTGTTTTTCACAACAAAAACAACAGGTTTTATATCAAAAAAGGAGACAACCCGCGTCATCTCCCTTTCTGTTACTGTTTGAATGAATATCAGCCTGGGCTGATGCATAATCGAAAGTGCTTATTCTTTCACGAATCGTTCTCTTTGAATGGTTCCTCCTTTCGTAGTCACCTCCATCATGTAAGCTCCCTGCTCAAGTTTTCCGACAGTAAGAGTCATTACATCCGGGTTTCGTTCACCGGCTTGCTGTGAAAGTACCAGTTTGCCTTTCAGGTCATAAACAGAGACATGTTCAATGGTCCCTTCATCCACCGTGATGTTAACCACTTCGTTTGCCGGATTCGGAGATAAAGTAATTCCCGGACCTTGTGCGGCAAGGGCAGGAGCGATGCTTTGGCAAAGGATTGTTTGGTGGATCGGGCGCGGGATTTGGGTGGAAGGATAACTCACCGGATACATTGGAAGCGGATTGAAGTTTCCGGGACCTACCCAAATCGGGCTGGTTGTAAACGTATTTACCGAAGCCTGTTTTTCACACTTGGAAACACTTAAAAGGGAAGAAACATTCAGGTCAAAACCCCCGTTGATGGTATTCTGGCTTACCAGGTAAGTCCGGTTTGAAGACAGGTTGTACACAATCATATCCGGAGTGTTGATAAAGACAGAATTACCGCTTTCCTCAAAATAACTTGGCGCCAAAGGCGAGTTGTTGCCTGATTGGTATATTTTCGCCGCCAGGAAAGTCAGGTTATCCTTCAGTGTAATTTGGAAAGGAGTGAGTAATTGCGGCAATGCACCGGACGGAGCGCTTAAATATCCCCCAATGACAATCATATTATCCCGGGACTGCTGTAAACGGAAACCGTTTTGATCGACACCGCTGCCAATCGGATATCCTGCCAGCTGATGGCGTGTCCAGGGTGTCAGGAATGCCCCGGTAAGCGGATCACATATAGCAATCTGGAACTGGTGAATAACACTGTTGTTAGCCAATAGGTAAACGACATTCAATGGGGCATTGTACATTACGGAAGATCCCGCAAAACGCGAGTTGGTGTTGTCGATAATATTGGAAAATGTTACGTTTCCTGCATAATCTGTCCCGAGCGTAATGAGGTTTTGTTCTCCCGAAGCAGGAGCATTGCAGGATCCCGAAATAAAGTAGCCTGCTCCCGGTACTTCCGTAATGTTTTCCAGCATGTCATAATCCCAGATGCTGGTCGCCGGAAGGTCCATTTCGATCGGAGGATAAGATTGGATATTGAAATTAGTGATATCCAGCCCCAGTACAAAACCGAACTTCGGAATAGTAGCATAATTGCTCGATGTAACTGTCCCTACAATTTCAGTCCCGACTACCGTCACCTGTCCGGCTGTTTCCGAGCAGATAATCTGGTGAGGTACCGTGGAATTTCCGCTGAAGGTATACTCAAGCGAACTTTGTACCGGTGCTCCCGTCATGAAGTCAACTTCTGCTACGATCATTTTATAAGGTGTTCCGCCGGTCGTTACAGCCGTCATTCCCGTGAGAATAATGGTGTTTGTGGCTTCCCTGATTGTAAAGTCCATTAAATAAACAGCATCGGGGTAATCGACATAATAGGTGCTCAAAGGAGTTCCGGCAACATTGGTAACCTTAAAAGTGGGAGTTAATAAACCTGTTGCCGGATTGGTTTCCGTGAAACCGCTTATGACAAAGTCCTGAAAGCTTTCAACAGATAAGTTTTGATTGACCCAGCTTCCGTTGGTAATTTCCAGGATTCGCTGAGAGTTGCCAAAATAGGGCGCAAGCAGGAGCGCCACCGTGAATAGTGTTGTCTTCATAATACAGTGAATAATTGTTATGGAAGTAAGTTAACTCATTCGGTATCACGAGTCAAATCTGAAAACGTTAAATGTGGTTTTCCGCTACGATAAAGCACAAAAGAGACGTGGAAAGTTAGATTATATTGTTTTATGTGATAAATGTTACATTTTATAACTAAAGGTGTTGTCCTTCCAGTGCGATTTACAAGAATAACACACAAGCCGCTTTTTCCGTTGAAGTTGAAAGAGTGCATGGGCTGGCTGAATGGTGGACTGTAAAGGGCTTACAGCGTAACAAGCAAAGGTACTGTTCCACTACTCAACCGGACAGCATTATACACGGATGTCATGTCGAGTGGCCTGAATGCCCTGCGAATTATAAATATCAATCAACAAGCGGGACGTATCAAGACTGACGCATGAGTACAGACTTTGTCCCCATAGCTAACGGGATTTTTGCTTACTTCTTGCGACGATGCCGCTTAATTCAATTTCCCTCTGATCTGCAACTTATCCGGATTCCTCATATTCAACAAACGCGTTATTCCCTGGTCATCCATTTCGATGTATTGCATGGAATCCAGTTGTTCGGTGGTGCGGTTGAAAATAATTGCTGCCGGACGGCCATTCACAAATACAGCGCGGTATTCGTACTGACTTTCCAGGGCTTCCGGAAGTTGCGTAACACCCATCAGGAATTTCAGGACTTTTTCCATTCCGAAAAGTGGTTTGAGAGCTGCTGCGCGTTTTCCGCCTCCATCGTTGTATAACTCAATGTCGTTTCGCAATAAATGGGTGAGCTCCGAACGGTCCTGTTCGTGCAAGGCCGTGAGGAAAGCAATAGTGAACGCCCGTTGTTTCTCCGGATCTACCTGCAAGGGCTTGCTTCGTCCGAGTTTTTCGTGTGCGCGGTGCAACAATTGCCTGCAATTTTCGGCAGAAAGTCCCGTACTCTCTGCAATTGATTGATAATCTTCCGAAAAACTTTCCCGCAAAATAAAAACAGCCCGTTCATTGGGGTTCAGGCGTTCCAATAGAAAGAGCATGCCGTATTCCAGGGTGGGAACAGGTTCCGGTTCCAATGTAATATACGGTTCCGGAAGCCACATCCCGACATAATTTTCCCGGCTTTTCTGCAATTCCTTTAGCCGGTTGATACTTTGGTTCACAGCCATGCGGGCCAGGTAGGCTTTAGCATCCTGTACTTCTTTAGCAGATATCCACTTTTCAAAAACGTCCTGCACAATGTCTTCCGCTTCTTCCACCATTCCCAACATGTTATAGGAAATACTGAAGAGATAGGGGCGAAGTGCGAATATTTCCGGTGTTAATTCCATACAATTAAAGTTACTAAAAATGGAGAAATAGGTCTGTTGTAAATGGGTTAACTAACGCGTTTTTTTGCGATATCACACAGCATATCCGAATGAATGTTCAGGCCAATATTGCCGATGTTGTAGAAAAATTCGCTGGATACCAGCCACATAATCTCGCAAATGGAACGCTCATTGTAATGTTTTGCCAATTGATCAAACATTTCGCGCTCCATTTTACGTTCCTGTGCCAGCATTGTGACGAAATCCAGCAATATGCGTTCCTTTTCGGAGAACAGGGGACTGGAACGGTAATCATGCAAGGCATCAAATTTTTTCTGGTTCATGAACGAAACGATTGTCTGCGCACGTCCGATATCCATACAAAATTTGCAGACATTGATCTGGGCTACCAGCTCACGGACAAGCATGATGGTTTCGGCGGGAAGCAGTAATTTTTTATCGAGCTTTGAAATCTTTCCGGAGAAACTTCCGAAACTAAGAGGAAGCCTTACGGCCATAACTTTCAACGGAGTAATAACTTTGCCGAAGCGTTTGCGGGTCATAAAATAGATCAGTTTCCAAAGAAGGCCTTTTGGTTTCTCGATCGGTAATAAAAAAGGAGTATCCATAATCGTTTTTTATACCAAAGACCGGCGAGCTGTTGTTTTGTGACAAATAATTGATTTTTTTTATTTTACTCCTTCAAGCTCGCTAATACCGTATTCCAAATGCCGGACGAATCTTTGTTCCGGAACACTGTCCGTATTTCCCCACAACTGCCCGGAAGTTTCACCAGAATTTCCCGGATCCGACCAAAGCAGGCGGAACCCCGGAAGAAATACTGTCCGATTCCGCAAGGTACGGGACCAGATAAAGGCATATTGTAAGGAGTACGTATGAAAAACAGGCTAAAATCTGCAAACAGGTCTTTTTGAAAGCAAGAAAAATACTATATTCGCAAGCGTTTAGAACGCAACTGCGCATGTGGTGAAATTGGTAGACACGCCATCTTGAGGGGGTGGTTTCCTACGGATGTGCTGGTTCGAGTCCAGTCATGCGCACAAAAAAATAAGAGCATTACGCGAGTGGTGCTCTTATTTTTTTGTGCGCATCCCTCAATACTCACTCTCACACTCACTCTATTGTTACGAATGCTCTTATTTTTCAGAGCGAGTGCGAAGAGTGAGAGCGGGATCCTCGAAAAAAACTAATTTGTCGTTCCAGGTTTTCAATCTCACAAATAATTTCTATCTTAAGTAGTAATCTTAAACCTACTATTCATGTTCGACTTCGAAAAATTAGATGTTTACCAAAAAGCAAAATCCTTCAACAAAGAAGTTTATTCCTTTCTCAGAAATTCTAAAACCATTGATTCAGTATCCAAAAACCAATTGAGAAAAGCCTCGTTGAGTATCATGCTCAATATTGCTGAAGGTTCAAGCAGATTCAGTAAACCTGATCGACGCAATTTCTTTGTTATTTCAAGAGGTTCTGCATTTGAATGTGCTGCCGTTTTTGATTTTCTGAAAGACGAAACCATTTTAAACGAAGAAGAATTCACCCAATTTTATGGAAAAGCTGATGAATTATCACGGATGTTGTTTCGGATGATTGGGAATTTGTCAAATAATTAGTACTCATGAGAAGTTTATGCCATATAATTCAGCTACATCGGTAAGCCCCAGTCATACGCAAAACGAAATAGAGACTCTTCAATTCTACCTTGAATTAACAATAACAAATATTTATTAGAATGAAAAACTTGTAAGCCCTTCTTTGTGGGACAATAAGGTTTGAACTTTCGAATTGAAAGTAAAAGTTCATCCTAAAGATGAAATTAAGATTGAAGTATTGCACTATTGTCTTTTTATTTGTGTAGAATTACATCGTATATAATCTAACACTATATGTTTGAAGAACAAGATGAAAAGTATCTGATTCGATTACTTGGAAGAAATGAGGTCGTATTGTTTTTAGGGGCAGGATTTTCCTTAGATGCAAAAAATAAAATTGGAGAGAGTTTCCCGACAGGTTGGGCACTTGGAGAAAAATTATGGCAGTTCCTCGGTTATCCAGGGGAGTATGATGGGACTAGTTTGCCTATTTTATATCAGGCTTTTATTGGAGCTGGTATTAAAAGAGATTTAAAAACAAATTTTCTAAATGAAAACCTTTCGAGTGGGGATATTCCTAGTTCTTATAATCGAATAACAATCCCTTATTGGTATAAAATTTATACAATTAATATTGATGACATTGTCCAAAAAGTTTATGCAAGAAAGGGAAAGAAGTTACGGGAATTAATTTTCCCTCACGATGAATTCAAGGAGCGCGACCAATCTCTTGATGAAATTCATATTGTTCACTTACATGGTAAATTACCATGTATTCCTGAAGATGTTGTATTTTCCACTAAACAATATGCAAGGGCAGGATTGCGGGAACAACCTTTGTACAGTCAATTCGTTTATGATTATGCTACTCACCCCACAATATTTATCGGAACAGACCTTAATGAACCTTTGTTTGAAAGGTATATAGAATCTAGGGAAGGGCGTGAAGGTTTTGGTGAGTTAAGACCTCGTTCGTTTATCATCACCCCATCAATCTCGCCTGTTAAAGCGCAAATATTAAAGAATGACTATAATGTTCATCACATCGTTGGAACAACAGAAGATTTTTTCAATTGGCTTGAATCTAAAGCAAGTAATTTACCAGATAAGAATGAAATACTTAAGCAAACTTTTCCAAACCTTTTAAATGTTCTTGAGTTTGCTACGGTATCAAATATTAATACAAAATCAGTTAGTGACTTTGCAGAAACTTTTAAACGTGTTCCAAAAGAATATACTATTAGTAACACAAGATCAGCTTATTTACTAGGAACAAATCCAAGTTGGAACGATATTTATAATAATTTGGATATTCCGAGAACAATCTCAAATAATATTTATAATCAACTTTTTGATTTGTGCACAAGACAGCATCCTAATACAAAACAAAAAGTTTTTTCAATTATTGGAACAGCTGGATCAGGAAAATCCACCATTATCAAAAGACTTGGTCTTAACTTATCTCAAAATGGTATAACAGTTTTTATTACTGATTCCGATTTTCTACCCAGAATTGATAAAATAGTAGATGTATTAGCGGCTATCAAAGATCGTGTTGTCCTTATATTTGATAATGCGACTTCAGTACTTTCACAAATTCCTAATCTTGTCCATGCATTTGCTAAACTTGAAAACCCTCCAATAATTCTTTTTTCAGTTCGGACTAATTTAAAAGACAAATTAGTTTATTATACAGATCCTGATATAACAGAGCATTTTTCATATACTATTCCCAACTTAGATGATGATGAAATTACTGCTTTAATTGCTAAACTCGATCAATACAACTTATTGAGTAAATTAAAAGGAATGAGTGATGCAAGGAGATTTTCGGAATTCAAATTTCGCGCTAAAAAACAGATCCTTGTTGCCATGAAGGAGGCTACTAATGGTATGTCTTTTAACGAAATCATACAAAGTGAATTTGATTCTATAGAACCATTTGAAGCGAAAATATTATGTTTATGTATAGCACTGAATACAGAGCTAGGATTCTCAAACTCAAAACAAGATTTTGTAGGCTTCTCAGAAGCTAATCATATTGAAACATTGCATTATTTGCATAACGTACTAGATGGAACGATTAATTGGGTAGGAAATTCTGGTAATTTCATGATTAGACATAGAATTCTTGCTGATTATATGATAAGACATTGTGCAAATCTAAATATGCTAAAAACCGCATATATAAGAGTTTTGTCTGTATTAGCACCTGAATTAATTAATTCACAATATTCCAAAAAATTTAGTTTATACAAGTCACTTATAAATCATAAGATTCTATTTTTTCGATTCCAAAACGATATAAATATGGCTAGGGAAGTTTATGATTCTATAACTTCATATTTTCACTATGATGCACAATTTTGGTTGCAATACGGGTCTCTAGAATTGGAAGGGAATGGAGGGAACTTTATTTTGGCTGAAAATTACATAAATCAAGCAGAGTCAATTGATCCCAAAAATATCCATATCCAAAATGCAAAATGTAATCTATTTTATAAAATGAGTACTATTCAAGACGATTATTCTCATGCCTTAGATTACAAACAACAAGCTGATCAACTCTCAAATCAATTAATGATTAGTCATGGAGATAAAGATCCACATATACCTCATATCCATTGCAGAGGTACTTATTATTTTATAATGAAATGGATTACAAATCGTGAAGCTAGAACTAATGAACTTGAAATGTTAAGGAAAAAAATTAATAGCTCAGCATCCCAACATCCAAGAGATAAAAAATTGCAAATTGCTGCTGATGCGATTAATCGTGCTTATCTTTTACAAGCCACACTCGATCCCTCAATTATAAGTCCAGAAATTCCTGATTAATTTTATAATATCATCAAATACTTAAAAATAGATTCTCTTTTTAAGGCTAATTTTAGACCGAATTGCACACAAAAAAATAAGGAGAGTGAGGACTCTCCTTATTTTTCAGACCAAGTGCGAAGAGTGAGACCGGAAATACTAGCTCATTATAGATAAATTCTATCTTTATTATGCAAACATTATTAGACACCGCTCATAGTCTTTTACTTGAATCGATTCAGTATAATGATAATGGATTGAAAATAGAGTTTTTGGAATTATTCCGAAATAGTGAGCCTGAAAATATTCAAATATCGAATGATATTACAATTAACGATGCTTATGCTATCGGGCCAAATGAGAACAGCAAAAAATTTATTGTTCATTTTGAAGAAATTTTGACATGGCAAGTTGTCGATGAATCTGCTTATTGCTTTGATGAAAATGAAATTTTAGATTCTAACGGTTTTCTAAAAGTTGTTGGTAACTCTGATTACATGAAGTATGTTCAAAAACAATTTGGATGGTATGAACATATGAGTGGTAAAACACAACATTTTAGAATTTGGTCAGAAAATAGAATTGTAGATGTTATTAGTACTATGAAACCTCAAATATGGTTCTAGTTCCGGACCGAATTACGCACAAAAAGAAAAAGCGAATTGCGGTAGCAGTTCGCTTTTTCTTTTTCCCTCTATACTCACTCTCACACTCTCCCTCACACTGACCCTTAGGGGCTTTTTCTTTTTCCCTCCGTACTCACACTCTCCCTCACACTGAACTCTATCTGCGTTTTCTTTTTGCAGTAGTGAGTGTGGAGTATTGAGTGTGAGGGAAATAAATCTGGCTTCGGATTGTTTCAGTTTGTTAAAACTACTCGATGTTCAGCGGATGGATGGCGAAAACTCAAAAAAAATACTCCACTTTGTTTTCTATTCAACTATTAATCGTAATATTGCAATATAGTTATATTACGATAGATATGGGAGCAACTAAAACAGATCATTTTACAGAGCAACAAAACAGACTGGCAAACAGGATGAAAGCCCTGGGGCATCCGGCACGTATTGCCATTATGGAACATTTAATAGAGGTTGATGCTTGTATTTGCGGAGATATTGTAAACGTATTGCCTTTGGCTCAACCAACCGTTTCACAGCACTTGAAGGAGTTGAAAAACGCCGGGTTGATCAAGGGGAATGTTGAAGGGACAGCGATTTGTTACTGTGTAGACAAAGAGGCGATTGCAGAATTGCAAGGCTATTTGACGAATGCCACGCTTCAAATGGAGAATAAAGAGAAAAAACCGTGTTGTTAATTAAAAATTCAACTAATGAAACTTTCAGAAATCAAGGCAATTTTGCCAAACTTAGAGAACGTCAAATTTCAAATGCCTGATGGTTCTTTCGTTCCGGAGCATTTCCATGTTACAGAAGTGGGAAGCATTCAAAAACACTTTATTGATTGCGGAGGCACTATCCGCAAAGAAACAGTAGTGAATTTCCAGTTGTGGAACGCCGACGATTTTGAACACCGCCTGAAGCCGGGTAAATTATTGAAGATCATTCAGCTTTCGGAAGAGAAATTGGGAATTGAGGATAATGAAATCGAGGTGGAATACCAAAGTGGAACGATTGGGAAATACGATTTAAGTTTCAACGGAACTCACTTTGTATTAGTACCTAAAACAACTGCGTGTTTGGCTTCTGATGCTTGTGGCATTCCTGCCGCAAAGGAAAAAGTAGCATTGAGGGAATTGGGTGGAAGTTCGGAAGCTTGTTGCACTCCGGGAGGCGGTTGTTGCTAATCATTTGCGATCGTGTTCTTTGATGCAAGGGATGAAATTTGAACAATGGAGATCGTCCCAAAACCGATTCCCGAAACAAGAAAAAACCATATTTCCAATGAATGCAAAAATTAAGAACTACTTAGACGAATTGACTCAGCAATTCGATACAATTCCACAGGAACGAAAAGATATTTTGGAACGAATTTCGAATTATATCCGATCAAAACAAGCGCAAAACAAACCCGCAAATTTGGTGTATATCTGCACTCACAATTCCCGCAGAAGTCATTTCGGGCAGATCTGGGCGAAAGTGGCTGCTGACTATTTCAATATAGAAAACGTCAAAACTTATTCGGGAGGAACAGAAGCAACGGCATTTAATGCCCATGCAATCAGTGCATTGCAACGTGCAGGCTTTAACGTTCAGAAAACGACTGATTCGGAAAATCCAATTTATCACGTTTATCACAGCGACGGAGGCGAACCAAGCGTTTGTTTTTCGAAAGTCTATGATCATGCTCAAAACCCGGGTTCAGAATTTTCTGCTATTATGACGTGTAGTGATGCCGAGGAAAATTGTCCGTTCATTCCTGGAGTTGAGCTACGGGTAGCAACAACTTACGACGACCCGAAAGAATTTGACAATACGCCCTTACAAGATCAGAAATACGATGAACGATGCAAACAAATTGCGTTGGAAACATTGTACGCATTTTCATTAATTAACTAATCAATATGTCAGCAAATAACTGTGCTCCCGCAAATGAGCGAAAAAGGCTTGGCTTTTTAGATCGCTTTTTAACAGTATGGATTTTCCTTGCCATGGTTTTGGGTGTTACTATTGGACATTTTGTCCCGGAAAGTACCGGATTTATCAATTCCTTTTCGAATGGAACAACCAATATTCCGCTTGCAATAGGCTTAATATTGATGATGTACCCGCCTTTGGCGAAAGTCAATTATTCCAAAATGGGTAACGTGTTTTCGAACACAAAGGTCCTGGTATCTTCCTTGCTCTTGAATTGGATCATCGGTCCTGTGTTGATGTTTGTTCTGGCCTTATTGTTTTTGGGCGGTTATCCGGAATACATGATTGGAGTTATATTGATTGGTTTGGCACGTTGTATTGCAATGGTTGTAGTGTGGAATGACCTGGCTGAAGGCAATCGTGAATATGCTGCCGGGCTGATTGCCTTAAACAGTATTTTTCAAGTCCTCTTGTACAGCGTTTATGCTTACATTTTTATTACTATGCTACCTCCTTATTTTGGTTACACAGGTTTCAAAGTAGACATCCGTATCGGCCAAATTGCTGAAAGTGTAGGAATTTACCTGGGAATCCCTTTTGCATTGGGAATTTCAAGCAGGTATTTATTGATCAAATTAAAAGGTGAAGAATGGTTTCAAATGAAGTTCATCCCGAAAATCTCTCCGATTACTTTAATTGCGTTGTTATTCACAATCATTTTAATGTTTAGCCTGAAAGGTGAATTGATCCTGCGCATACCGATGGACGTTGTTAGAATAGCTATTCCATTGGTGATCTATTTTGCAATCATGTTTGTGATCAGTTTCTTTTTGGGAAAATATTTTGGAGCGGATTATTCCAGATCAACCGCAATTGCTTTCACAGCAACGGGAAACAATTTTGAATTAGCTATTGCCGTAGCCATTGGCGTATTTGGAATTAACAGCGGTCAGGCATTCGCAGGAGTTATCGGACCATTGGTTGAAGTTCCAGCATTAATTGCGTTGGTAAACCTGGCTTTTTGGTTTAAGAAGAAATACTATGACAAAGCTTAATTTTATGAAACAGAAAAGAACCATTTGGACAATCCTCACCGGGGGATTAACTTCAACTGCTCCCGTATTACTTGCGTGTTGCAAAAGTGGTGCCTGCGTAGGAGTTTGTGCTAGTCCGGTAGCTTCGCTATTCGGGGTTTCTTCCGCAACCATTGCCAGTTCACCCGTCATGAATGTAATTGAACCCTTGTTAATCGCAATTAGTGCGGTTTCCTTTACAATCTCCTATTATTCACTCTATGTGATCCCGAAGCTGAATTGCAACACCGGGAATGCGTGCGATTGCGCTCCAAATGATAAAGAAATCCGTAAAACAAAAAGAAGAAAAGCAATCTTTTGGATCGGACTGGCAATCAGCGTTACTGCTTTAACTTACTTCGCATACGAAAAGTACAATTCAGCATCTTCAACAAAAACCGAATGCACCGCACCAGGTAAAGAGAAAGAAGCAAGTTCCTGTTCAACTTCGGGTGAATGCACTGAAAGCGGGTGTGAATAATTCCCCGCTTTTTGGTTCGACCTGTGCATACGCTTGCAAGGTTCTTATTCTTTCTTAACGGAGAGTGAGGAAATCCTAATGTTTTCTTCAAAATATATGAATCAAGTGATGATTCGCTCGGGAAAACAATTATTTTTGTAATCGGAATGCCCAAGTGGCGAAATTGGTAGACGCACCGTCTTCAGGTGGCGGCGCCGCAAGGTGTGCTGGTTCGAGTCCAGTCTTGGGCACAAAAAAGAATCGGGATTTTACGGTAGTAAGATCCCGATTTTTTTTTCACTCCTCTCTCGCTCTCACACTCACTCTATTCCCGATTCTTTTCAGAGCGGGAGTGAGAACTGAGAGCGGGATCCTCGTAGAAGAATAATTACCTTCCACTCATTTCAATCCCAGAAAGAATTCCTATCTTAAATAGTAATCTTAATTCTACTATTCATGTTCGATTTCGAAAAACTAGATGTTTACCAAAAAGCAAAACAATTCAATAAAGAAGTTTATTCATTTCTTAGAAACTCCAAAACCATCGATTCTGTTTCTAAAAATCAATTGAGGAGAGCATCGCTCAGTATTATGCTCAACATTGCCGAAGGTTCCAGCAGATTCAGCAAACCGGATCGTAGAAACTTCTTTGTCATTTCCAGAGGTTCGGCATTTGAATGTGCAGCTGTTTTCGACTTTTTGAAAGACGAAACCATTCTAACCGAAGAAGAGTTCAAGCAATTTTACTTGAGAGCAGATGAATTGTCGCGGATGTTGTTTCGGATGATTGGGAATTTGACAAATAATTAGCTTTAAGATGAGACGTTTATTCCGACAAGGTGAGCTGTAGCTCGTCTTCGTCGGTAAGTCCAGTCATGCGCACCAAAAAGAAAAAGCGAATTGCGGTAGTAATTCGCTTTTTCTTTTTCCCTCCATACTCACACTCTCCCTCACACTGAACTCTATCTGCTTTTTCTTTTTGCAGTAGTGAGCGTGAGTATTGAGTGTGAGGAGAATCTGGCTTCGGATTGTTTCGTTTTTAATTTCAAAATGTGTATCTTAAGTAGAAACTGATAATCTACTATTCATGTTCGATTTCGAAAAATTGGAGGTCTGCAAAAAAGCCAAGGCATTTAATAAAGAAGTTTATTCATTTCTTAGAAACACCAAATCCATTGATGTTGTTACGAAGAACCAATTACGAAGAGCCTCATTAAGCATCGTATTAAATATTGCAGAGGGTACCGGTCGTTTTAGTAAAGCCGACAAACAAATTTCTCCCGTACAAACAAACTAAAAAACCGGAAAGTTCTTCGTTGATCCGGAGTTGCTTGCGAATAAAATGCGATTCAATGCGCTATTTCATTGAAACGTCTTATTTTTACCTAATCGATTACTCAATCTTTATGAATTATATCACCACCTTTATTTCTCTTATAGTACTGATTTTTTCAAGTACGGTTCTTGGACAAGAACGCGATCAGGTTGCAGAACAGGCAATAGAAAAAGAACTTCAATCCATTGCACCGGATTATGTCGATGAATTCAGGCAGGCTACCGTCGCTATGGATAAAGGCGATTTGATTTTTGCCGATAGTATGTATTCGATCGTGTATGAACATGTTCCATCGTTTAATCACGTTGTCAGACGTTTGGGCAGTATTAAAAATGAACTTGGGCAACATGCTGAAGGACTTCTTCTTTGTGAGAAAGCAGTGGAAATGAATCGTTCCTATTCTAATCTCATTACACTGATTAACTGCATTGTCCGGCAAAATGCTACAGGAACATCCTATTCCGTTGGTTTAACCCGGGCAAACACGCTTCTTCGGGAAGCAGCACTATTTCCTGAATCCAAGGAGGATGTGAGCTTTTATTTATTGAAAGCACAAATCGGGCTGCAGCAAAATAATCCGCCTCAATTTCGGGAAGCGACCGATTTTTTGGAAGATCATTTCAAGAACGAAATGGCAACACATTATTATGCCGCGATTCTTGCTGCGAATGACGGAGACCCTAAAAAGGCCGCCAAAGAAATCAGAATTGCCAACAGGTTGGGATTACCGGAGGAAGATATGAATGCATTCTTGGCAGCGAATGCTGACTATACGACGCCTGGTTCTGCCGGCAGTTTTGCGCCAACTGAAAATACAATATGGAGTTTTCTGAACATTCTTTTCGTGGTTGTAATTGTTTGGATCAGCGGCATCGTATTGCTTTACCTGGTTGGTATCATCTTGTCCAGGATTACATTGCGTTCCATTGAGCAACAAATCAGAAACAACAATTTGCAAGCAAGTTCGAAGCTTCGAAAAGTATATAAAATCTTGATTAATACTGCCGGGTTTTACTACTACATTTCTCTGCCGATTATAGTGATTTTAGTTTTGTCCATTGGAGGCGGTCTTCTTTTCGGTATGCTTTCGGCTGGTATTATTGCGTTTAAACTCATTATTATTGTGGTGATCGTTGTTGGAGGTACAATCATCGGATTGTTGAGATCCCTGCTTGTCAGAGGCCGTTTGCAAGAACCGGGAAGATTGCTGAATGAATCGGAAGCACCTGAATTAGTTGCACTAACACGCTCGGTAGCAAAGGACCTGAACACCCGGCCGATTGATGAAATCCGGATTACTCCGGAAACAGATTTGGCAGTGTATGAAATGGGTTCGTGGAGAGCTAAGATGCAGGATAGCGGTAAACGGGTTCTCGTTTTGGGAGCGGCTGTCTTGAAAGACTTTCAGAAGGATGATTTCAGGGCAATTCTTGCCCATGAGTACGGACATTTCGCCAATCGCGATACTGCCGGTGGAGGCGTTGCTATGCGCGTACAACGCGACATGACCAACTATTATATTGCACTTTACAATTCGGGGAATGCTTCCTGGTGGAGTATCGCCTTTTTGTTTTTGAAGTTTTATCATTTCATCTTTACGCGTATTTCTGCCGGAGCAACCCGTTTGCAGGAAGTACTCGCAGATCGTATTGCAGCGGAAACCTATGGTGCGCAGTCATTTCGCAATGGATTGACCTTCGTTGTGCGTCGTTCCATTGAATTTGGTATGTTGGCAAATGCTGAAATTAAACAAGCAGAAGAACAAAAGCGCAGTTACAGTAACTTCTACGAATTGTCGGAACTTGCTTCCGATGAATCCGATCTTGAAAGTGAATTGCAAAAATCGCTCAACCGCAAAACGAGTGAAGAAGATACACATCCGAGTCCTGTGGATCGTTTCCGGTATGTGGAAGGAATCACCAAAAGGAATCCGGGGAATGATACCGGGGCTGTACACGATTTTTTTCCCGATTGGGAAGAACTGACAGTCGAAATGACGGGTGAAATTGATAAAATGATCAAAGAGCAGAAGCGAATGCTGAATCGGTGATTATCCCTCCACATTCAACCTGCTCGAATTACTGAATCAGCAGTCGTTTATTAATTCTTGTTTACAGTAAAACAGGCCGGGGAGCGAATGCAGATTCGTTTGCCGGTTGGCAAAAAATAAATTTCACACAAATGTAACTTCCGGGAAGCCCGGGACCATCAAAAATACTCCGTCCGGACCTCAGGGCGAGGTACTGTATGGGTACTGTAGGGATACAGCATAGGTAGTGTATAGATAGAGTATGAAAATGTTATGAATTTAACACCCGGTTTCACTGGGTTTCAGCAAATATTCACTCAAAAATGAAGCGCTTCTGACATCATTCCTTGCTTTTTTACAACTGCTCATAAGTGAGAAGGAATTTCGTGTTTCGGTATGTATCATGCATCATCATAATTCGTAATTTTGAACATATGCTGGAAAGACGTTTAGGGCTTGGACAAGCTACTGCGATCAATATGATCGACATGGTCGGTATCGGACCGTTCATTACCTTGCCGATGATCATTACCATGATGAACGGCCCCTATTTTCTGTATGCCTGGCTCGCCGGTGCGCTCCTTTCATTTATCGATGCAACTGTTTGGAGCGAACTCGGAGCAGCCTTTCCCAAAGCCGGCGGATCGTACAATTTTCTCAAAGAAGCCTACGGACCAAACAAAGCAGGTAGGCTTATGAGTTTCCTCTTTGTGTGGCAAACCATGATCCAGGCACCGCTCGTAATCGCGTCCGCGGCTATCGGGTTTGCGTCCTATTTTTCATACCTCCTTCCTTTGAACTGGTATGCTTCGAAAGCTGTCAGCGGGGGAGTAGTAATTCTGATCGTATTGCTGTTGTACCGGAAAATTGAAACCATCGGGAAGATCAGTGTGTTTTTGTGGTTCGGAGTAATTCTGACCATCTTGTGGATTATTGCAGGTGGACTTGCTCACGGCAACTTCTTAGGACCGATTAAGCACATGAATGATGGACTGACCCTGAATTATGGATTCGTTTCAGCATTGGGTTTTGCCAGCGTAAAGACCGTTTACAGTTACCTCGGTTACTACAATGCCTGCCATTTGGGAAGTGAGATAAAAAATCCAGCCCGGAATATTCCACGTAGCATGTTTCTTTCCATTACGGGGATTTCCGTGTTGTACCTGGCCATGAATATCAGTGTAACCAGCGTTGTTCCCTGGAACGAAGCCAAAGACAGTGAATTTGTCATCAGTTTATTTATGGAACGCTTAATGGGAAGCGCCGCAGCGATTGTGGTAACCTGTCTCATTTTGTGGGTTGCGTTCGCGTCCTTATTCTCTGCAACCTTGGGGTACAGCCGCATTCCGTATGCCGCCGCCGAAGATGGCTCTTTTTTTAAAGTGTTTGCAACATTGCATCCAACGAAACAATTTCCGCATATTTCCCTATTGTTCCTTGGGGGGTTGGGATTCGTTTTCAGTTTGCTCTTCAAACTCAGCGACGTCATTAGTGCGATCCTGGCCATGCGCATCCTGATCCAGTTCATCGGGCAATCCGTCGGGTTGGTCCTGCTTCATAAAAAACGTGGAAGAGCATTCTTCCCATGGAAAATGGCTTTGTTTCCACTTCCCGCAATCCTTGCGATCTTGTTGTGGACAGGAATTCTCATTTCTACCGGCTGGCAGATGATCCTGGCCGGATTGAGCGTGATCAGTCTTGGAACCATTGTTTATTTCGTGAAGGCGAAACACAATGGTGAATGGCCTTTCAGAATTGGAAATTGAGATTGAAAAATTTTGATGGATTCTGTCTGTTCAATTCTCAATTGTCCATTTTCAATTATTTGATCTTCAGATCAAGCATTTTTTTCTCCCCGATAAATCCCTCTAAATGATCTCCGATTGCCACCGGGCCAACTCCCGCAGGTGTTCCTGTAAAGATCAGATCACCGGTTTTGAGTGTCACGTATTGCGAAACATACGCAATGATTTTGTCTATCGAAAAGATCATATCCGCAGTGTGTCCCTTTTGCACGGTTTCTCCGTTTTTTTTCAGGGTAAAGTGCAGTTCAGCCAGGTTCAGTGAACTGACAGGCAGGAAATGCGTTCCCATAGGAGCGCTGTTGTCAAACGCCTTTGCTTTTTCCCACGGAAGGCTTTTTGCTTTGCATTGTTCCTGCAGATCGCGTGCTGTGAAGTCAATCCCTAATGAGATCTCATCGTAATACGTCGATGCAAATTTCTCCTGGATATTCTTTCCCACTTTCTTGATCTTCACCACGATCTCACATTCGTAATGCAGGTCTTTGGTAAAGTCGGGAATGTAAAAGTCGTTTCCTGCCGGCAAATAAGCCGTATCCGGTTTCATAAAGAAAACAGGTTCCGTTGGAAGCGGATTATTCAATTCTTTTGCGTGATCGGCGTAGTTGCGCCCTATGCAGATGATTTTCATTATTCTCTAAAATTCAATAGTTCAAATGTTCCAAAAGTTCAATTGAATTGAAAATTTAAAATTGACAATTGAAAAGTCTTTTCAATTATCCCATGCTCCATTTTCAATTATTTTTTGAATTTATTCTGAAGTGCAGCCAATTTATCTTCCATACTCACGTTGGCGCTTTCTCCTTCGCGTTTTTCCCGGCGTTTCTGCTTGATGCGCTCCATTTCTTCACGCAGTAATTGCTTCGTGAACAAGGGGAAGTCTGCATCCATCATCCATCCGAAATATCCCGGTTCGGACTCTGCCACTTCTTCAACGGTTTTTCCCTTGTGCTTCCCGAAGTTGTAAGTCACCTGGCCGTCTTTCGTTTTTGCCAGTCTGCCTGCGAAATCATGCCATTCCTGGTTGCCCTGACGGGAAAAGTCGGATAGCTCGGGAATTGTTTTCGCAAGGTCCGGATAACGCTCCAGTTGCGCTTTGAAAACATCCAGGGTCACTTTGGTATCATACAGGGCATTGTGGGCATTCTCCATGGATTCCTTGCAGTAAAACTGGTAAGCAGCAGCCAGTGTGCGCTGTTCCATTTTATGGAAAATGTTCTGTACATCGATGAATCGGCGCTCATTCACTTTGAATACATGGTTGATGCGCAAAAATTCTTCAGCCAGAACGGGAATGTCAAACTTATTGGAATTGTAACCGCCCAGGTCCGCGTCCCCGATGAATGCGGCGATCTCATCAGCCAATTGCCCGAAAGTGGGCTCCCCGGCAACCATTTCGTCTGTAATACCTGTAATTTCAGCAGATTCTTTTGTGATAGGAATGGTTGGATTAATGCGTTTGTAATATTCACTCTGTTCTCCGTTTGGAGCAATTTTAATCAAAGCAATTTCAATAATCCGGTCTTTTGCAACGTCCAGTCCGGTGGTTTCCAGGTCCAGCATCACAAAATTCCGGGTGAGTGATAAATTCATAGTGTACAAGTTATACTTCAAAGATGGGGAAAATAAAAAAGGTAGGGGCGAAAAATTTTTCGCCCCTACCTTTTTTATGATATTTTTTAATCCGGGTTATTTCACAATAATGAACTCCGTTCTACGGTTCAACTGGTGACCTTTTTCTTTTTCATCCCAGCTTGGCATGTTATTGATTTGTGCATCAGAAACTTTCAATTTCGATTCACCATATCCTTTCCCGGTAATTCGGTTGGAAGCAATTCCTTTCGAAACGATGTAACGGGCAGAAGCTTTGGCACGCTGATCGGATAATTTCATGTTGTACTCATCCGTACCACGGCTATCTGTGTGTGATCCCAACTCAATTTTGATATCCGGATTTGCTTTCATGATTTTCACAATCTTATCCAGTTCAGCTGCTGCATCAGGACGGATATCCCACTTGTTGTAGTCGAAATAGATCGGATTGACATCCAAACCGATGTCTGTTCCAACTTCGTTCTTCGCCAACGAACGGTCAATCCGGATCTCGGAATTATCGCCCAATGTCTCCGGAGCATCATAAGTCATGGTCACATAACCCGCTTTTTCCAGTGTTAAAGCAAACTCTACGTTATCGCCTTTCTTCATGCCGCCAAGCGTATCTGTCTTGTAAGCACCAGCCGCTGCTGTTACAGATTGAGACAATTTTTCCCCCGTTTTTTTGTTGATCAGGGTAATGGCAACTCCTGATAATTTCTCCTTGGTCTTGCTGTCTGTAATCGTTCCGACCACATAATAAGGTTTCACCATCATTTGCTTGTCCAAATCTAACCAGAATTCACGGTAAACTTCCGAATATTCCTTGTTACATTCCGTGGTGAATTTCTCGTTGTAGAAGTTTTTCTTCCCGTCTTTCTCGTATGAGAATGTTAAATCATATTCTTTACAAGGCTCAAGGGAATTCATAAATACTCCGTCACGCAAACGCGGGAATAATTTACGATCGTACGGGTTCTCACAGTTCAGGCATCTCAGGGTTACATACACATCTTCAGGAAGTGGTTTGTTACCGATTACGTTAATCTTACCGTTCAATACAGCGATGTTTTTAACTCCCAAGTAGTTGTTCTTGATTTCGTAAATGTCTTTTTCGCCTCTTCCGTCTGCGCGAAGGGAAGTCATATACCCGGTTAAACCATCGACTGTTGTCGTATAGAAAATATCATCACAGGTGGAATTGATCGGTGAACCTAAATTCATGGCAGGTCCCCAATTTCCTTTCCCGTCTGCTTTGGACATAAAAATATCGAACCCACCCATACTTTTGTTTCCGTTGCTGGAAAAATAAAGCGTGCTGTTGTCGATAGAAACGAATGGAGACTCTTCTTCCATCGGCCCATTGATATTCGGTCCGGCATTGACAGGATCTCCCCACGAACCATCTTTCTGTTTGATGCAGTAGTAAATATCGCGCCCTCCGAAACCACCTTTGCGGTTCGATACGAAATACATACGCTGTCCGTCAGGAGTCACTGTTGCATGTGTTTCCCAATCGTTGGTATTGATTTTCTTATCATCCAGGTGAGTTACCTCCTGGAATCTGTTGGTAGAGAAATCTGAGTAGAAGATGTCCCCGTTTCCTTTGGTATCCTGGTAAACATATACCCGGCGTTCATCCGGGCTCACAGCCAGGGTGGCCTCGTTTTGCAACGAATCGCAGAATTCCAGTTTGATCGGGTCCATCCAGGTGGAATCGAAATCGCGGTAGGATACGTAAATATCTTCCGGGTATTGATTGTTTCTCGGATCTAAACCTTTATCCGAAGCTCCTGTCGGCCATCTTCTGCGTGATGTATAATACAAAGCAGAACCGTCCAGTGAAATAACCGGGGAAAATTCGGGGTTGGCCGTGTTGACTGAACTCCCCATGTTTTTTAAATACACATTTTTGGGGCTCATCATTTCGGCACGTGCTACTTTACATTGTTCCAAATACAGTTTTGCAAAGAATACATTGTTGGACTTCGTAATCGAACTGGTGAGGAATTTATTGTAAAACTCTTCTGCCTTATCAATATTTCCAGCTGCGTGGTAACATTTCCCCATTTCAAAATACGCATCAATCGGAGCAGCCGTTTCTTTGGTGTTGAACGGATCGTATTTTTTGTCTGTTTTCAATACGGCCTTTTCCAGGTAAGGAGTTGCCTTAACAAAATCGGTCGACATCTCTAAATAGATGAACCCGCGGCGGTAATTGTAATTCGCACTCGCAGGTTGATATTCGAGCAGTTTGTCTACGATCAGCCCTGCCTGATAGAAATACCCTTCCTGGATCATAATCGCACTCTCCATAACCAATTCAGATTCGGAGCCGTTGCTGATCATCTCCATGACCTTTTTGGAGTCATATTGACCAAAAGACATGAACGGACACAAGAGAGTTAGTAAAATAGTAGATTGTAGTAATTTCATCTGAGCTATAAATTAAGAAAGACCCACCTCTTTCAGTTTAACAGTTTAAGTTGGTGGGTCTTACGTTCTTTTTAATTTTTAGTTACAAATATAAATAAATTTAGATTTCTCTATTGATATCGAACTGTTCCAAATAATCTGCAACCCGTCGAACGAACTGTCCGCCAAGGGAACCGTCGACTACCCGGTGATCGTAAGAATGAGATAAGAACATCTTGTGGCGGATGCCGATGAAGTCTCCTTCCGGTGTTTCAATAACAGCAGGCATTTTACGAATTGCTCCCAAAGCAAGGATCGCAACTTGCGGCTGATTGATGATCGGAGTTCCCATTACGTTTCCGAACGTTCCTACGTTCGTAACAGTATAGGTTCCTCCCTGGATATCTTCCGGCTTCAATTTATTGTCGCGTGCATTTCGTGCCAATTCATTCACGGATTTGGCAATTCCTGTCAGGTTCATGCGGTCGGCCTGCTTAATAACAGGAACGATCAGGTTTCCGGAAGGAAGCGCTGTTGCCATCCCGATGTTGATATCTTTTCTTTTGATGATCTGGTTTCCTGACAAGGAAACATTGATCATTGGGAAATCCTTGATCGCTTTCACAATTGCTTCCATGAAAATAGGAGTGAACGTTAAGTTTTCACCTTCACGTTTTTCAAATTCCTTTTTCATTTTGTTTCTCCAGTTCACGATGTTCGTTACATCCGCTTCCACAAAAGAAGTTACGTGAGGAGATACATGTTTTGACATGACCATGTGTTCGGCAATCAGCTTGCGCATGCGGTCCATTTCCATGATCTCGTCTCCCGGATTTGCAACCACGACCGGTTCTTTGATATTGCTTAAGAACGAAGATCCGCCTGAAACAACCGGAGCAGCTCCGTTGTTGGATGCAGCCGGTGCGGAAACGACAGGTGTCGGCTGAGCCGGTGTTGCAGCTGCAGCAGCAGCACTCGTTCCGCGTGTATCGATGTAAGAAAGAATGTCTTTTTTAGTCACTCTTCCGCCCATGCCGGTTCCGCTGATTGCATCAATTTCGGACATGGAAATATGTTCTTTTTGTGCAATGCTTCTTACCAGCGGAGAAATGAATTTTCCATTTCCACTGCTTTTTTCAAGAGTAACTCCTCCGTTCGAAACAACGGCCTGAGCTGCAGAAACAGTTTCGGCAACCGCCGCTACGGCAGCAGGCTCTGCTTTTGGTGCAGCCGGTGCAGCATCTCCGTCTGTAGAGATAATCGCAATAACATCACCAACCTGAGCAACCTGGTCCTTCTCAAATAATTTTTGAACCAAAACTCCAGCAGCTTCTGAAGGCAATTCGTTGTCAACCTTATCAGTTGCAACTTCTACCAAAGGTTCATCCATTGCCACTGTATCACCCACTTCTTTTAACCAGTTGGTAATGGTAGCTTCTGTAACGCTTTCTCCCATTTTTGGAAGACGAATTTCAATTTGTGCCATATAACGACTAAGAATTCTCGATTAAATTTCGTACAAAAATAACGGAAAAAATAGGATTTTCACCAATGCTTTTTACTGATCTAATTTTTTCCACGTTTTCCATAAAATCTGGATGTCGCGAATGACGGAATATTCCCGTGCATACAGTAAGTCCAGTTTTGATTTCAGATTTTCGTCCAAACCGCTCAAATGGTCGGTTGGTGTAAGGATTCCCTTTTTGATCTTAGGTAATTGCTTGTTGGATAAATTGCTTGGGTCATTGTAGGAAACAACCGTTTTCCGCCCGCTGATCAATTTGAAAACATTTCCCAGGAACTGGATTTTATTCCTGTACATCCAAATCAAAAGGGGAGAAGTAAACAGTAAACTGATCCCGACCAGAAAGTCAAACAATCTTTTTTGCCGTTTTTTAGCGGGCTGACTGATCGCATTAATTTCCAGAATATACAGATCTCCTGCGGTTTCAATGGAATTGGACCCAATGAGGTATTGACTGTCGGGCTGGGCAATTTTATAATCCACAGAAACATCCGGAATGGCCGTCATCCAATGAATGATTTCCGCAGCGCTTAGGTCTTTGGCACAAAAAATAATCTCATCAATGTTGTGAACGCGTGCAATTTGTTCCAGCTGATCGATCGATCCAAGCGAATCCTTTCCATGGTCCTCAGTCAGGGAAACAGAAACAATCTGATTGATCTTCGGCTGTGTTTGATGAAGCAGATTCGACACCCGTTCAAATTCCTCGGGAGAACCCACGATCGCAAAATTGGCGTGCTTGCGTCCGTTGATAGTGAATCGTTTTCCGATTGCCAGGTGAAGAATACTCCTGGAAAGGATATAGTAAGCAATGGTCCAGCCGGCTCCCAGTAAAATGAAGAGGCGCGAAAATTGCCATTCCTTGGGGAAAAGCGCATACAATATTAAGATAAAGGCAGTCCCGATCGCTCCTCCGAAAATAAATTTTCTGAAAGTAATCGGTTGGTCGTATCCGCCCTGCAAAGCGACAGACGTCATCCAGATAAAGGTATAGAACAGGATGAGAATATTGGTGATCTGCTCCGGGAAATCGATTTGCGCCTGCTGCCAGTAATTGGTCAAAGCAAATAATCCCAGTAACAAATACAAAGTATCAAAAACCGGAAGGGTGATCTTTCGGATGAAACGCATCCCGATTGCTAACCCCGCTCTGAAATAAATGGCGGAATTAATCAGGAACGAAAACAAACGCGCATTCTTTTGAGAGAAATGCTTGCGTGCAAAAATCACCATCGCACGGTAGAACACGAAAACGTAGTTTACCGAACTTTTCTTAGTGCTCTCTCCTTTGTAATGAATGATGCGCGTTTCGGGAAAGTAAACGTTTTTGTAACCGCCCTTGATGATCCGGTAGGAAAGATCAATGTCTTCACCGTACATGAAAAAGGCTTCGTCGAGTAGTCCCACTTTGTCGAGGGCTTCCTTGCGCATCAGCATGAATGCACCGGAAAGGATTTCAACTTCATTGGTTTCAAATTCGGATAAATAACCCAAATGGTATTTTCCGAAGATCCTGGACTTGGGGAAAATGCGGGAAATCCCGAAAATTTTGTAGAATGCAACCGACGGTGTGGGTAAGCCTCTCTTGGATTCCGGCAGGAAAACCCCCTTTCCGTCCACCATGCGAACTCCCAGTCCGCCAACTTCCGGGTGTTCGTCCATATAGTTGACCACTTTGAACAGGGTATCCTCTTCAATAACGGTGTCGGGGTTTAAAAGCAGCTGGTATTTGCATTCGGATAGTTCCATTGCCTGGTTATTCGCTTTGGAAAATCCCTTATTGTCTTTATTGGCAATGACTTTCACCCATGGAAATTTCTCGCGTACCATTTCTACGGAGCCATCCACGGAATTATTGTCTACGACCCAAACTTCTGCAGGTTCCTGTTTCATTGCTTCGGAAACAGAATTCAGGCATTGCTCCAGGAAAAAGACAACATTGTAGTTGACGATGATCACAGCAATTTTTGGAGCAGAATGGGTCACAATACCGTTGTGTGTTAAATTAGTTTACAGCAATACAAGAAATCTCAATCGGTACGTTCATAGGCAATTTGGAAACTTGTACGGTTTCTCTTGCCGGCGGAACATGCTGAAAGTACGAACCATAAACGGCATTCATCTCGGAAAATTGCCCTAAGTCGGTCATGAATATGCTGCACTTTACAATGTGGTTCAGGGTCATGTTATTTTCCTTCAGCAAAGCTTCAATGTTTTTCAGGATTTGATGGGTTGCATCTTCAATGGATCCGGTTTCCAATTCCCCCGTGAAAGGATTTAATGGAATTTGTCCGCTTACATATACTGTATTTCCACTAACAATAGCCTGGCTGTATGGTCCGATCGGAGCAGGAGCTCCGGGAATTTGAATTGCCTTTTTCATCGATTCTTTTTTGCAAGTTTAGTAAATTTGGGCCACATGCGGTTTTTATTAGTAGATAACTTCGATTCGTTTACCTATAACATTGTCCATTACCTGGAACAATGCGAGGTAAGGGTGGATGTAGTTACGAACCTGGAAGTCGATTGTTCATTGCTCGGAAACTATAATGCCGTTGTGCTTTCACCCGGTCCCGGACTTCCTCCGCAGGCAGGAAAACTGATGGAAGTGGTTGCTGAAACCTTTCGAATGAATATTCCTGTGTTGGGAGTTTGTTTGGGAATGCAGGCACTTGCTATTCACGCAGGAGATACTGTTTACAATCAGGAAATCGTAAAACACGGATTGGCCGAAGAGATCCGGCTGGTAAAGCGGGATTCACTTTTTTATGCTGCGATTCCCGAACGCTTTGAAGTGGGCTTGTACCATTCCTGGGCGGTTAAGCTCCATGAGAAATCGCCGTTTATTCCGACTGCATTTTCAGAAAACAATGTGTTGATGTCGATGGAAATCCCAGAGAAAAAAATCTATGCCGTTCAATTCCACCCGGAAAGTATTTTGACTCCTGCAGGCTTGAAAATGATCAAAAATTTTGTGGAGATTGTGACGGGAAATTAGTTTGTCCGTGTCTTGATACATTCCGCAAATGTCAGTTCGATTGTCCTGACAGGAAGGTCGGCACGCATCGGGAACAATATGCGGAATACCGACAGGACGGAGTTGTTGTCAATGCGACACTAAAATGAGATTAGCAGGACATCCTTGTGCATTGATTATTATGCGGTCATAGCAAAAAGTTGTATATTGGGATCAAATTCGAAAACTATGAAATGGATCATCACATCGTTATTTCTGTTATTTTTTGTTGTAGCAAAAGCCCAGTCCTGTATTGGGACCTGGATTACCATTGACGACAAAACAGGCAAGAAAAAGTCTAAAGTGGAGCTTTACAAAAAGGATGAGAAGCTGTACGGAAGGATTACCTATTTGTACCCGCGTGAGGGAAGAGAAGAGAACCCGAAGTGTAAGAAATGTACGGACGACCGCAAGGATCAGCCCTTGGTTGGTTTGCAGATTGTTCGCGGATTGGAGTGGGACGGCGGTGAATGGGAAGATGGGACGATTGTGGATCCCGAGAACGGAAAAGTATACACCTGCGCCATTTGGATCGATCGCAATGATTTTACCAAATTGCATGTGAGAGGGTATGTGGGGCCATTTTACAGAACCCAAACGTGGATTAAAAGTACCGAATAGCAAAAAGCGAACACAAAAAAAATCCCGTCTCGTTTTAACAAGGCGGGATTTTTTATTTCGTTTAATGTATTAAGCTGCTTTTTTCTGGCAGCAAGATCCTCCTGATTTTTCACCGGAGCAAGAACCTTTTTTGCTTTTCTTTTTCTTTCCTTTTTTATCGTCGTGCTTAACGATTGAAACAGTAGTGTTGTTAGAAGCAGCGTAAACTGTAGCGCTTACAGATCCTACGAACATCAATAAAGTCAATGCAACAAATGCTTTTTTCATGATTCAATGTTTTAATTTGCTTAAAAATACAATTAATATTAGAATGAGCCAAGCTTCGTTAACTTAGCTTTAACATCCTGGTCGATTTTGACATCTAATTTCGTGCCAAGTGGCAGGAATACATCCACCCGTGACCCGAACTTGATAAATCCGAATTCCTGTCCGGTTTCTGCATGTTGACCTTCTTTTGTGTAATAACAGATTCTTCGTGCTACAGCTCCGGCAATTTGTCTGAATAATACCTCCTGACCGGAAGCGTGTTGAACGACAATCGTACTGCGTTCATTGTCTGTTGAACTTTTCGGGTGCCAGGCAACCAAAAAGAGTCCTTTGTGGTATTTCACATATTTTACCAATCCGCTGATCGGGAAATAATTGGCATGGACATTTAAGGGTGACATGAAAATAGAAACCTGGATGCGTTTGTCTTTGAAATACTCCGTTTCTTCTACCTCTTCAATAACAACTACTTTCCCATCTGCCGGGCACAAAATATCCGAATCTGTGAATGTAAATGTACGTTTGGGGATTCTGAAAAACTGAACGACCAAATAAAGCATTACCAATGCTCCTGCAGATAATAATACGAATAACCAGAGCCAGTCTGTTTTGGTGTAAAGCCAGTAATTTCCCCATTGGATCAAGCCAAGGATAATTACCGCAATAATAATGGTAGTTGTTCCTTCTCTGTGAAGTGTCATGTCATGATGTTAACTGATGAGTGCCAAAAGTACGTATAAAACGGGAGCTACGAATAGCATGGCGTCAATTCGGTCCAGAATTCCTCCGTGTCCGGGAAGGATATTTCCGGAATCCTTAACGTTGACAGAACGTTTTAATTTGCTCTCAAAAAGATCGCCGAGTGTGGCTAAAATACTTGCTAAAACAGATACTCCGGCAACACCAAGTGCGTTGTATGTGGTAAATTCCCCGGCGAAATACAGGATGGCAATCATAACAATGGCTGCACCGATTAATCCACCGATGAATCCTTCCCGTGTTTTTTTAGGGGAAACACTTGGTATCAGGGGAGTTTTTCCGAACAAGCGCCCGAAAACATAGGCCAATGTATCATTCAGGTAAATAGGCAACAGCACAATCAACAGCATTTGTTTGTCGATGCTGTTTGTTAAGGTATAAGCAATTGCCAATGTCCACATAGGTAAAACAGGGTAGAAGAAGTTGAATACGAACGGGCTTTTGAATACAAAATCGATCTTTTCTTTTTGAAAGATCCAATAGGAAAGAATAATAACTGTTGCAATTACGATTCCCCACAATACCAGTAATGCCGGTGTTTGAACAAAATAATCCCAGACAGGATTGAATAAAAGCGGGTAAAAACTTTTTGCCGTTTGGATCAGCAAGGGCATGAATAAGGCGGTTACCAGTAAAAGTGCCGGTAATTTCATGCTGTGTTTATACGGGCTTTTCTTACTCATTTCAGACAATTCATGAGTTCCCAGCATGGTAAATACATAGAATACCAGATTCAGCATATTGCCATTGTTTCTGACATCGTAAACAAATGGAGTGAAAACAACCATCAAAAATAAAGCCCCGAAAACGGAGCGTATCAATACATCTTTCATATAAAAAATATCCCGTCCCGGTTCAACCGGGACGGGACTATTTAAATAGTTATTACTCTTCCGATTTATTCGTATGGTCCAACGGTTCAATCGTCGGATTGATCACGTTCGAATCAGAATTGTTTGCTTCATCCATTCCTTGTTCCGAAACGAAGTTGGTAGTCGAATCTTCACTTGGCGGAGTATTCACGGCCATATTCTCTTCTTCTTCCGAGATCCATAATCGTTTTCCGAAAATTTCTTCCAAATCTTCTTTGAAAATCACCTCCTTGTCCAGCAACTTGTCAGCCAGGGCTGTCAGTTTATCCTTGTTTTCTGAAAGGATTTTCAAGGCACGCTGGTATTGAGTTTCAATCAATTTGCTTACTTCTTCGTCAATAATACGTGCTGTATCATCGGAATACGGTTTGGTAAATGCATCGCGGCCCTGGGAGTCATAGAAGGAAATATTTCCTACCCGTTCATTCAGTCCGTAGATAGAGACCATGGCGTAAGCCTGTTTGGTTACCTTTTCCAGGTCACTCAATGCTCCCGTAGAGATTTTTCCAAAGATCAGCTGCTCCGCAGCCCGGCCACCCAATGCAGAACACATATCATCCAGGATTTGTTCTGTAGTGGTGATTTGACGTTCTTCCGGCAAGTACCAGGCAGCACCCAATGAACGTCCGCGCGGTACAATGGTTACCTTTACTAACGGATGCGCGTGTTCCAGCAACCAGGAAGTGGTCGCATGACCGGCTTCGTGGAATGCAATTGCACGTTTCTCTTCCTTGGTGATGATTTTATTTTTCTTTTCCAGTCCACCGATAATCCGGTCTACGGCATCCAAGAAATCTTGTTTTTCAACAAACTTTTTGTTTTTACGTGCAGCAATCAAAGCAGCTTCGTTACATAAGTTTGCGATATCCGCTCCCGAGAATCCCGGTGTTTGTTTGCTCAGGAAATCGATATCCATGTTTTTATCCAGTTTCAACGGTTTTAAGTGAACCTGGAAAATTTCCTTCCGCTCATTCAAATCCGGCATGTCGACATAAATCTGGCGGTCAAAACGACCTGCACGCATCAAGGCAGCATCCAGTACGTCGGCGCGGTTCGTTGCTGCAAGGATAATCACCCCGGAGTTTGTACCGAAACCATCCATCTCAGTCAACAACTGGTTTAGGGTGTTTTCGCGCTCGTCATTGGAATTGAAACCGTTGTTTTTACCCCTTGCACGACCAATCGCATCAATTTCATCAATGAAGATAATTGCCGGTGCTTTTTCTTTTGCCTGACGGAATAGATCACGTACTCGTGACGCTCCTACACCGACGAACATTTCCACGAAATCGGATCCTGAAAGCGAGAAGAACGGCACTTTTGCTTCCCCTGCAACAGCTTTTGCCAATAAGGTTTTTCCTGTTCCCGGAGGGCCTACCAATAAAGCTCCTTTCGGAATTTTGGCACCCAGTTCGGTATAACGCTGCGGGCTTCGCAAGAATTCTACAATTTCCTGGATTTCCTCCTTTGCACCTTCCAAACCTGCCACATCTTTAAATGTAATGTTTGTAGATTTTCCTTTTTCATAAACCTGGGCACGGGATTTACCGATGTTGAAGATCTGACCGCCTGCTCCGCCACCGCCTCCTGACATGCGGCGCATAACGAATACCCAGATCAAAATGATGATCAAAATAGGTAAAAGGAAACCGATGATCGATCCGAAGTAATCGCGTTCTTCAACCGGAGGAGCCGAAATCGTTGCTTTTCCTTTTGCTATCAAGCGTTCGTTAATCTCATCCAGTTTGGTTTCAAAATTTCCTGCGTCTACGATATCAATGGAGAAAACAGGCGTACCCTTTTGAGAAAACCCGTTGCTTTTCTTCTCCAGTGCTTTTTTGATGAATTTTAATTCTCCCTTGGGGTTCTTATTCGCTTTGAGCGCTTTTTCACCTGCTTCGTTGAGTTTGAAATCCACGCGTTTGTAATTTACAATACGTGCATCTCCGATCATACTGGAGTCTGCCAGGGAATAAAACGTATTGATATTGCGCAATTGAGCGTCCGAAGATCCGTTGTAGTAAGCTGCAACGATGATCCCTAGTACAATTACTGCATAGATCCAGTAAATCGCATACGGATTTCTTTTCGGTTTGTTTGAATTGTTATTTTCAGCCATAATAGAGTTAATTCAAATTTGGAATATCTGTTCTGAGTGCATCCGACCAAAGATCTTCCAATTCATAAAAATGTCTTGCGTCTTTATAAAAAATGTGGGCTACAACACTTACATAATCCAATAAAACCCACTCGGAAGTTGTTTTACCTTCCTGGTGCCATGGTTTTTCCTGTAATTCTTTTCGGGTATGTCTTGCCACGGTTGAAGCAATACCATCCACTTGCACGCTGGATTCACCGGAGCAAATGACAAAAAAGTCTGTAACTGCACTTGAAATATTTCGTAGGTCTAATACAACGATGTCTTTCGCCTTGTTTTCTTGCATACCTTCAACGATCGTGTCGCAAAGTACTTTAGAATCGATGTCGTTTTTTAATTTATACATTCGTAAATTTGTAAGTACAAATCTAAGCATTTATTAGCTTGATTTGTGTGATTGTTAAATGCAAATACTTGTTAATAAAACATGATTGGTCAACAAATTATCCAAATCCATGAGGTAGACTCTACCAACAATTATGCTGCCAAGCTACTTTCGGAAGGGAAATTGACACATGGAACTGTAATTTTGGCAGAGCACCAAACAGCGGGGAGGGGACAAAGAGGACGAAATTGGCAGTCTATAGGCGCGAAACAGTTTACCGGGACCTACTTTTTAAAAACTGATTTTTTGTCAGTTGACCATTTGTGTTATCTGAATATGAGCATTGCACTGGCTGTTCGCGAGATGATTCAATCCTTTACGCGAAAAGAAGTCGCCATCAAATGGCCCAACGATATTTTCATCGGCAGTCTGAAAATTGCGGGAATATTGATAGAAACCAATTGGAAGAACGGACGGGTGGAAGGTGCCATTGTTGGAATAGGTGTCAATATTTCTCCTGTCCAAAGTGTCGGATATGCCACTTCACTGGAAGAACTTTCGGGAAAATCTCCCGAAGTATTTACCGTTTTGGATGCATTGTCACGGAGCCTGAACGGGTTCTATCACTACGTTCAGCAAGCTGACTTTGATTACCTGAAACGGACTTACGAGTCTTTTTTGTGGAAAAAGGATGAAGAAATTGTCCTGGAAGAACGCCAGAATCCGGTCCCGTTTACGGGGATTATCCGCGGAGTTGATCAAATTGGGAATTTATTGGTTGAACGGGATGGAATTATCACGGTTTATCACAACCAGGAGCTGAATTTTGAATCAAACTACGGTCGGATTATTCCGAATACCTGATTCCGAATGTTAAGCTGGTATATAAAACAGGGGCGAAAAATTTTTCGCCCCTGTTTTTATGAATATTTAGATCATTCAAACTGTTTCTGCAGGTTCTTTGTCATCACGCCGAAGAGGTTCGTCAAAGGCTTTTCAACCATCATTTTCATGAACATATTGATTTGTGCCTCAAATTCGAGATGACCTTCACAGGTACTGCCAGTTTCCTTTAAGATAATGGATAAGGTATAACTGAACGGTGCTTTTTCACCGGATTCCATAACAATTTTGGTGTTGGGTTCCTTCATTGAATAGATCAACGGAATAACAATTCCACCCTGTGCTTTGAAAGAACATCCTTTTTCATCCGATTGAAAATCAGAGATCTTATCTTTTGGAAGCAATTGCTCTATGTTTGCGGCATCCGAAAGGAATTCGAATACTTTTTGTGCTGGAGCATTTACCGGTGAGGAATCAGTCTTTAACAACATGGTCTTAGTTTTTCCAGTTTTCAGGATTGATCTTCCACTCGCGTAAGGATTCGATATCAGAGGAAGTAACGTAATCTGATTTCAAGGCCTGATCAATCAAATGATCGTAATCTGTTAAGGTGACAAACGGGCATTCTGCCTGGGCGAAATTCCTGATGGAAATGTCAAATCCGTAAGTAAAGATGGCAACCAATCCTTTTACCTCCAATCCGGCTTCTCTTAAATCTTTTACCGCTTTCAAACTGCTTCCGCCGGTGGAAATCAAATCTTCGATCACCACTACACGTTGTCCTTTTTCAAAATGGCCTTCGATCTGATTGCCCATACCATGTGCTTTTGCAGAACTGCGGACATATACGAATGGAAGTCCCAATTCCTGGGCAACAAGTGCTCCCTGAGCAATACCGCCGGTTGCAACACCTGCAATGATATCCGGTTTTCCGAAATGCTCAAGGATAGCGTCTGCATAGCCCTGGCGAATGTATGTTCTGATTGCAGGGAAGGAAAGTGTGATTCTGTTATCACAATATATCGGTGATTTCCAACCGGAAGCCCATGTAAATGGAGAATTTGGTTGTAACTTTACTGCTTTAATCTGTAGCAAAAATTCCGCTACTTTTAGTGCTCGATCTTTATTTAAAATCATACTGCAAATGTACAAAGTTTTTATTGATAATTCGGTTATAGAATTTTTGGATTCCTCGGAAGAAATACCTTCCAAGAGGTATGATTCGGTTCTGAATTCGCTACAAAATGATTTGTCAAAACTTTTGGATCAATTCAATTTTTATGATTCAAGTATTTGTTTGTTAGTTGTTTACGAGGATTTTGACATGGCCCTTAACCAGGTTTTTCATGCCTACGAGTTTATGGATGCTGCCGGGGGGATTGTAAAGTGTGATCGGCGGTATTTATTTATTGAACGACATGGAATGTGGGATATTCCGAAGGGAAAACTGGATGCAAATGAACAGCCTTGGGAAGCTGCTGTTCGGGAAATTGAAGAGGAATGTGGTATCCAGGGACCAACAATCGATCACCTTCTTGGAATCACTTTTCATACTTATTCGTATATGGGAAGGCCGACTATTAAGAAGAACTGGTGGTACGCACTCCATTATTCCGGGTCCATGGAGGTGTTTCCTCAAGAAGAAGAATCGATCACCCAGGCAATTTGGATTGAAAAGAAGGAATGGAATATGATCCGGGAGAATACTTATGATTCGATTAAGGAGGTTCTTGATATGGCAAAAGATTTTTAAATTATGAAGGGGAATTCCGGGGATACATTTGTGAGCAGTTTTTTATGGCGTTAAGACCGTCTTTGGTGCTTCTGACCTGATCAGTGAGCTTCGTTTAGATATCTTTTTGCAGTAAATCAGCTTGTTAATTTCATAACATTTTCATACTCTATCTATGCTCTATCTATGCTCTATCTATGCTCTATCTATGCTCTATCTGTACTTGATGCCTGGAATATTCAAATTGCATGGTAAAAACGGGTTACACTTTTGGGAACGTCCTGACGTAATATTGCGGAATTACGTTGGAGGATTGGCAGCAGGATGCGGGACTTCTTGTGCGAGTGGACGCTCTTATGAACTGAAGGATTTCTAACTATCAATTATTACGGGGATTCCTCTTGATAATTAATCAATGATCCGGTGTTTTTGAGCAATTTTCACGGCTTCCATTTTGTTGTGTGCCTGCAGTTTGCTGTAAATGTTTTCGATGTGCTTGCGAACAGTTGACGGAGAAATGATCAGGTTTTCCGCAATTTGTTTGTAGTCCATTCCTTTGCTTAGCTGATTCAGGACGTCTATTTCCCGTGGGGAAAGTTCCGGTCTTTCCGTGTTGAATTTCTCTTCATCCGGTTTGATTGGATTCCGCAGCAGTCTCAATGCTTTGAGCGCAATTCCGGATGACATGGGAGCTCCGCCTTCTACGATCGACAAAATGCTTTGGAGCAGGACCCGCGGATTTTCATCTTTTAACAAATATCCGTTTGCTCCAGCCAGGATCGCCTGGAAAATAGATTCTTCGTCATCCAGTACTGTCAGCATAATGACTTTGATCTGCGGATAGCGTTCTGAAATGGTCCGTGTTGTTTCAATACCGTCCATTTCCGGCATCTGGATGTCCATCAGGATCACATCCACCATCGGGTCTTCTGCTAATTTTTCCAGGAACAATTTCCCGTTAAATGCATGGAATTTAAATTTCAATTCCCCGGGAAAAAGGGCTAGTTTTTCCTGAATGGATTTTGCTAAGAAAGCATTGTCTTCGGCTACTGCGATTCGAATCATAAAGGTTGTTTAATTGGTTAAAAGTCCGGAAAGTTATCGGAATCAAAAGAGTCCAATCACAAACAGAACGTTTTCTCCTTGGCAAAGATGCAATCATTCCCGAAATGAATCAATACGTCAGATGACGAATGTACATGAAATAGCTGTACCCTCTTTTTCGGATGTGTTCAATTGAAATTCGCCGCCGATCTGCTCACAGCGGTGACGCATATTTTGCAGGCCGTTCCCCTGTGCGTTTCCTGTTTGAACTCCCTTGCCATCATCCGTAATGGTGAGCTTTACCCGGTTTTCTTTTTCTTCCAGTGTGATCCGGATGCAAGTTGCCTGTGCATGTTTCAGGGTGTTTTGAATCGCTTCCTGGATGATCCGGTACAGGTTCAATAATTCGGTTGATTTTAAAGGATGGTTTTGATCCAGTTTTGTATGAATTTCGATTGAAAGCGGGATTTTATTGCGAATACTTTCAATGCGTGTTAAGAGTGTTTCGATACTTCCGTCTTCGGAATTCATTGCCCAAATAGTACTGCGGAGTTCCTGCATGGTATTTCTTCCAAAATTACTCAGGTCCTGAAGTTTGGTATTCAAAACCTCGTTTTCCTCATCCATGTAAGAGAGGTTATCAATGGAGGAAATGAGGTAGGTAATTTGTGAACCAACGTTGTCGTGCAACTCTCTTGAAATACTCAGTTTCTGTTCGTTGAGTTGTTTTTCGCGCAAATATTGTTCTTCCTGTTTGGTCCGCACCAATTCTTCTTTGGCAATCTTTCGTTTGTGTCTGAAAAACAGGAAAACGATAACGAACAGTAGTAACAAAGTAGCAGAAATACCGATCCAAATGGCTTGATACAATTGATTTTTTGCATTTTTTGCTTTGCTTTCAGCCAGTGCACGTTGGTTTTTCTCCAATTCGTATTTCCCAAAAACATCCGCAATGAGCTCATTTCCTTGAAAAATAGTCACACTGTCCTGGTATTTGTTTTGGAGCACTAAGTATTCTGCGGCTTTTTGATAATTTTTTCTGCTCAGTTCCAGTTCGGATAGACCACGGTATGCGTTCATTATTTGTCTGTACGATTTGGTGTCTTTGACCAGTTGAAGACCAAGATTGAGATAAAAAGCAGCCGAATCCGGTTGCTTCAGGTCTGCAAAACTATTCCCGATATTGACTGCAATAATTCCTTCTCCCGTTTTTGAATCCAGTCGTTTGTAGAGTTGAAATGCCTGCTGATAATATTTCAGACCTAAATCGGTGTTTCCAGCAGCTCTTTCTACCACTCCCAAGCCCTGATAAACCATAGCAAGTTGTTCCGACTGATTGGTTTCCCTGGCAAGGGGTATTGCTTTGAGATACATTTCCCTTGCTTTTTCGTATTGCTTTAATTTTTGATAGCAGGAGCCGAGGTTGCCGTAATTCGAGAGCTGGACTAATTTGTTGTCTGTGCGGAGTGCGATTTCATGTACATCCAACTGCATTTTCAGGGCTTCTTTTATAAAACCACTGACTTCAAGTACATTTGCGCTGTTCTGATACAGTTGAAGTAAGGTGTTTTCATCGCCGAGAATCTTTGCAAAATAGATGGCTTTATTGTAAGCTTGCTGCGCCTTTTTGTATTGTCCCAGTTCGAAATGGCCATTTCCCAGTTTTGCGTAAGAAGAGATCATTCCGCTCGTGTCTTTTAAACGGGTTCGTATTTCCAGAGCTTTGGTATTTAGTTCGACCGATTTTTGGAAATTTCCGGTAGTCAGAAAGGGCATGGAATAATCGTTGTAGGTATTTGCCAGGATGGTTTCGTCGTTCAAAGTCTGAGCCAGCTTCAGTGATTGAGATCCAAAAGCAATGGCTTTCTTTGCATCGGCCCGAAAGTAATAGAAGGTCAGATCGTTTAATAACTGTACTTTTTCTTTTCCCTTCTTTCTGGGAAGCAGCCGTTCCAGGGAATCCAGCTGCTGCTGTGTTTGTGCAAGCAAAGATCCGGTGGTGAGGAACAGGATGCAACTAAAAAGTAACTTCATGGAACTCGTTTTGAATGGATTGCGAAGATAAAGAAATGTTCAAATTTTAAAAGATTCAAAAAGTTTAAATGTTCAACTTGCAATTTAAATGGTTTGATTACTGGGATTCTTTGATCGTTTTGAACTTTTAAGCTCTTGAACTGTCTTATTTTTTTGTTAATTAAACAACCATTCTAAAAAGAGTTCGTATTCTTGTATAGTTAAAACTAAAACACATGAAAGTAATAGCAATTCTGGCAGTTTCATTGATTTCACTTGGAACATTTGCACAAACTACAAAGGATAAAGCGAAAAAAGAAGTTAAAACAGAAGTGAAATCTCCTGTGGCTTTTAAAACGTTAAAAATCGAACGAGCGGAAATTCCATATGATTCTAAGGAGCCGTTTATCTTTGAATTTAAAAACAACGGGAAAACCCCATTGATCATTACAAATGTTCAGACTTCTTGTGGTTGTACGGCTGCTGAAAAACCGACTGAACCTATTGCAAAAGGAAAATCTTCTAAAATTGTTGTGAATTACGATACAAAACGTGTTGGTCAGTTTACAAAAACAATTACAGTAACAACGAACGCTTCTACAGAACCGATCATTTTGACCATTACCGGGAAAGTATTGCCTCAGGAAACTCCTGCTGATGCACCGAAAACAAATTAAGATTTGATAAACATAAAAAAGGGTGGAAAAAATTTCCACCCTTTTTTATTTCAGCAAAATCGCAATGGTCCATTGCGTTTTGATCTTAATCTTGAACTTCTATCGCCAAAATGCGATCACCTTGTCTGATGTCGTCAATTACATCCAACCCTTCAATGACTTTTCCGAAGCAGGTATGATTGCGGTCTAAGTGTGCCGTATTGTTTCTGCTGTGGCAAACGAAAAATTGAGATCCTCCGGTGTTTCTTCCCGCATGAGCCATCGAAAGCACTCCACGATCATGGAATTGATTCCCTCCGTTCAATTCACAGTCGATTTTGTAACCTGGTCCGCCTGTTCCCGGCATTCCTGTTGCACCTTCGCGTGAGTTCGGGCATCCACCCTGGATGACGAAGTCTGGCAAAACACGGTGAAATGTCAGTCCGTCGTAAAATCCTTCTTTGGCCAATTTGACAAAATTAGCAACTGTATTCGGTGCATCTTCCTGGAAGAAGGTTACACGCATATCTCCCTTTTCGGTACGAATGATAGCTTCCATTGATAAATTTTTTTTTACAAAAGTACTTTAAAAAATGCGAATTGAATTCCGGAAGTGTTCCCGCACATGGAATAAAACTCATTTAACGGGCTTATTCTTGAATTCTCAATGCGAAAGCCGGGATTCAGAGTCCGGATTCTTTTAGGGTTTTTAACAGTTTAGCTTCCATGGTAACTGCTACAAGTGAAAATGATGTGTACATTTGCCTCATGAGTCATACAACAATCTCCCGAGATAAAATCAACCAATTTTCATCATTTTCCCAGGCTTTTGGGAACCAGACAACATTCGGGCAATTTCTTACGGCACCCTTGAGTTCCATTTCAGATCTGCATGCGCAAGCTCAAAAAAAGAAGGAAGTTTACTCTTCAGCGAACAGGCAAAACCTGGTGCGGGTTTGGAACAGTCAAATTGCTTCTTATGCTTCCGAAAGTCAATTGGAAAACCTGAAATTATTGGAGCGCGAACGTACGTTTACCATTACAACAGGGCATCAGCTGACGCTTTTTGCCGGACCGCTATATTTGATTTACAAAGTCCTTCATGTGGTCCGTTTATCGGAAGAGTTTAACAAAAGTCAAAGCGAGTTTAAAGCGGTTCCGGTGTTCTGGATGGCTTCCGAAGATCATGATTTTGATGAAGTGAAATCTGCGTATTTGTTCAATCAAAAATTGACCTGGGAATCTGCACAAACAGGACCTGTAGGTCGTTTTAATATGGGTGATTTCAAGGAGGTTTTTTCTCAATTCAGTGCCTTCTTTGAAGGAAAGGAAACGGAAATCAATGACTTGCTAGCGATTTCAGAGAAAGTAGATTATGCTTCGTATTTGCAGGAATTCATCAGTAAGTTATTTGCAGATTTCGGAGTATTGGTGCTGCAACCGGATAACCGTGATCTGAAAAAGGAGTTTATCCCGGTAATCTTACGCGAGATTTCCGGTCCTTTGGCACACCAGGCGGTTTTAGCTAAAAATAAAGAAGTAGAAGAAGCCGGATATAAACCGCAGGCAAATTCGCGGGAATGTAATTTGTTTTACCTGAAAGCAGGTGAGCGTTTACGAATTGAACCTACGGCAAATGGCCTGGCAATTGACGGAAAGATATACTCGAAAGAAGAGCTGGAGCAATTGGTTCAGAAGGAACCGGAAAATTTTTCGCCGAATGTGATTTTGCGTCCCGTTTACCAGGAAACGATCTTACCGAATCTGGTGTATGTCGGAGGAGGAGGAGAGATGGCTTATTGGATCCAGCTGAAAGGAGTGTTTGAAGTGCATCGCATGTTGTTTCCTTTGGTTCAGCAGCGTGTTTCACTTCAATTGGTCGATGGTGCTTTGAAAAAGCGCATGGATAAACTGAATTGGCCGGATGAACGCTATTTCGAGCCAAAAGAGCATCTGAAAAAGTTGTTTCTGAAAGAAAATGAAGAAGATGACCTGGATCTTTCGATGCTTTATACTGAATTTAATACCCTGCGTTCCACCATGATCGAAAAGGCACGATCGATTGAAGCGACTTTGGAATCATTCGCTGAAGCAGAAACCGTCCGGATGAAAAAACAGCTGGAATCCTTCGAGCAGCGTTTGGTAAAGCAGTTGAAGCAGCGACACGAGCAGGCACTGCAATCCATTGATTTCATTTCGGAACGGATAATCCCTGAGAATTCCCTGCAAGAGCGGCATTTTCATTGGCTGCAGTTTGCACCAAGTGGAGCTTATAAGGAATTACTAAAGCAGATCCACTCAGAAATTGATCCTTTTGAAGCCGGGTTAATAGTGGTTGATCTGACGAAATAAGCTCATGCGGATCTCGCAGATTTTTCACTGGAGGATGAATAAACTTTGCTTACATACAGTAAATCATTAATCTGCGCTCTGTTCGAAATCTGCAGGGGACTGAAATGTGCTGTTCTTCCGGAGGAATTCTTGAAAAAACGGCGGATTCGCAGATGAAATAAAAAACTTTACACTAATTTCGGCATTTCAACGTTTAAGCGAAGATGCGAAACCGATTTCTAGTATTATTTTTCCTTGTTTTCTTGCCACTGACTGCTTTGTGGTCACAGGTCCAGGTAAACGGAAATGTACTGGATAACCGGAAAAATGGGTTGCCTAACGTGAAAATCCTTTTTCTCCTTGGTGCAGACACCATTTCGACCGCGACCGATAAGGAAGGCCGTTTCCAGGTCCAGCTTGCACCGGGAAAGTACGGGATGATTGCCCGGTTTGATGCCGAAAATGAGTACAAGCGCAATGTTCATATCCCGGATGTGAATTCCTTTATACTTGACCCGGTTGTTTTTGATTTTGGTTTTATCGAAGTGGATATTAATAAAGCGAAGGAAGATCTGAATGGTTTGGACAAAATTCCACCGATTGATTTGCAAAAACAAGTGCTCGGAGGTGTTGAACGTATGCTTGTGTTGACCCAGGCCGGTGTAAATTCCAATAATGAATTGACTTCCAATTACAATGTGCGCGGAGGAAACTACGATGAGAACCTGGTATACGTCAATGGATTTTTGATCAACAGGCCTTTTCTTACCCGTTCCGGTCAGCAGGAAGGATTGAGCTTTATTAATACAGCATTGGTAGAAGATATTTACTTCTCATCGGGAGGTTTTCAATCCATGTACGGGGATAAATTGAGCTCGGTTTTGGATATCAAATACAAACGTCCCGATTCATTGCGGATTTCGGCGATGGCTTCTTTGCTAGGGGTTGAAGCTCATGTGGAAGATAAGGTTGGGAAACACGACCGTTTTCAATACTTGTTCGGAGCCAGATACCGCGCCAACGGATACTTGCTGAATTCACTTCCGACGAAAGGAAATTACAATCCGATCTTTTGGGATGCCCAGGCAGTGACGAATTATACTATCAATGAGCATTGGTCCTGGAGTATGCTTGGGCATGTTTCATCGAATACCTATCAATTTGCTCCTCAAACCAGCCAGACCGATTTTGGAACAGCGAACCAGGCGTATTCGTTCAATATTTATTTTGAAGGACAGGAAAAGACCAAATTCCTCACTTCTACGGTTGGAACTTCTTTGAATTATACCTCCAAAAAATACGAGGGTAAGACCTTTTTTACCTATTTCAGAAGCGATGAGCGCGAAACTTTTGATATCCTGGGTGAATACTTCATCAATGAATTGGAAATGGACCCTTCCAAAGAAGCATTTGGTGATTCCATTGCTGTGTTGGGGGTAGGAGGATTTCTGAATCACGCCCGAAATAAACTGAATGCAGATATTATCAGTGTGTACCATGACGGATCGGTAATTTTTAAACCGAAGAATAAAAATACCAAACACGAATTAAAAGTAGGCGCAGGAATCCAGATCGATCATTTTAATGACGTATTGAGCGAATGGAAATTTGTAGATTCTGCCGGGTATTCCCAAGTGGACCAACAAACGGATGAGGTAGATTTGTATGAGGTAATCAAAAGCAAGCTGCAGTTGGATAATCAGCGTTACAATGTTTATACTCAGGATCACTGGGAATGGAAAAAGTCCCGGAAAAATATTCCTGTTTCCAAAACCTATAAGTTCAAAGATTCGATTGGAAATTTCCGCGAAACAATTGTACGTGACACGATTGAAGAAGGAAGGTCTTCTTTGGTATTGGATTATGGATTGAGAGGCACTTATACCACTTTCAACAGCGATGGCTTCATTACACCTCGTTTAAGCCTTACTTTTTATCCTGTCAAATATGTTCGTAAAGACACGCTGTTTGTCAGAAGGGGAGTTCGTTACCGACTTTCTACCGGACTTTATTATCAACCGCCTTTTTACAGAGAATACCGCACATTTTCAGGGCAAATTAATCCGAATGTAAAATCGCAAAAATCCGCTCATTTTGTCTTGGGGATGGATTACAGTTTTTTTATGTGGAAACGGGAGTCTCCTTTTAAATTTTCAGCGGAAGCTTACTACAAATACTTGTGGGACGTAAATCCTTACGAGGTGGACAATGTACGGACACGTTATTTCGCACAGAATAATGCAGTAGCCTATGCAACCGGGCTGGACCTGAACCTGAACGGCGAATTTGTTCCGGGGCTCATGTCTTTTTTCAAGCTCGGTTTACTTTCTACCAAGGAAGACGTTAAAGATGATTATTATTACGATTATTACAATGCTGCAGGTGAAAAGATTATTTATGGATTCAGCGAGGATCAGGTGGCAGTAGACTCAAACCGGGTAAATCCAGGGTATATCAGAAGACCCACTGATCAGCATGTAACTGTCGGAGTGTTGTTCCAAGATCATATGCCGGGATTACAGCAGTTGACTTGCCAGGTTGGAATTACTTACGGTTCACGTTTACCCTACGGTCCGCCGGATCATTCGCGCTATAAAGATACCTTAACCATGAAATCGTATTTCCGGGTGGATATGGGAATGTCGTATGATCTTTTATACCGCAAACCGGGTAAAACACGAAATTTCCTGAAGAAAATGGAAAGCGCGATCATTTCGTTTGAGGTATTTAACCTACTTGGGGTAAACAACGTGCTTTCGAAGCAGTGGGTACAGGACGTTTCCGGGAAGTATTACTCTATCCCGAATTATTTGACACAGCGGAGGTTCAATGTGAAGCTGATAGTCAGGATTTAGCGGGGTTGCAAACTGGTAATTGGTTGGTTTCGCTTTGTTCTCGTTTTCTTTTAACTGAAAAGGACAAAAAAATATTGACTGACCTATTCAAACGGGAAGATATTTTTTTCAATAGAAAATGAAAAATTTATTTGCCAACTGCTACGAGTTCAGAAATATCCATTTCAAGACTCTTTGCTAATTCAAGAAGATATAAGTAAGTCGGATTAACTCTTCCTGATTCAAGCCTTTGTATTGATTGTTGATCTCTTCCCATACGACTGGCTAATTCAGCTTGTGTTAAATTTTTGGAACGTCTCAATTGTCTAATTCCTTCTCCAAATTGTTGCAATCGTTCCTTATCCATACTGGAAAGGTCTTGTATCAAAATGAAAAACAATACAACAAATATGTTGTAAATACAATTTTAATGTTGTATTCTTGCCAAAGCCAACTGAAAAACAATATACTATGCTGAGTTTGAAAAAATCCTATTTAGATTGTTTCGCCTTTAAAAGTGAATTAATTTCTTCCAAGTATACAATTTCTTTTCGAAGCCTATCGATTTCCGAATCTTTTGTCGGATTAATAGTATGCACATACAATGAAAAAAAATCAAATTCAAGGGCATTCGAAATAGTTAAAAGCAATCCGGTATCAATTGTTTTTCTAGCGAAGATATTATACACATTTTCACGAGATGTCTTTATACGTTTTGAGAACTCGGTTATTGTAAATCCGCGCTTATCAAAAACGTTCTTAATCTCGTTACCAATGTGGATTTCTGCCATACTGACAAAACAACTCAAATTTGATAAGCTGTTTTTAATATTTTCGTAAATATAATTTCACGTTTTCGGTGTATTTATTTACGGTATTTTTGTAACCCAAATACTAGAAACCGATTAAATATTTAATTTTGATCAACAAAAAACATTCACTGAATCGGTAAAACAATTGTTCTTACCCCTTCTGCGAGCAAAAAACAAAAAATGCAAAACAATATCAACGAAAAGCAGATCGTAATTGACATTCTTCTTAAATCATTTGTGGATAATAAATCTGTAAACTTTGTAGTTAAACAAGATAATAAGCGCGAAGCAAGAATTAGGAAGTTAATGGAATACTCCTACTTTAAGGGAAAAAACTCTGGACAGATCTATATTTCAAAAGATCAAAAGGCATGCGCAATAGTACTGGATCCGTCCAAACAGAAAACCACACTAAAAAGCATTGTATGGGATCTGAAACTGGTTTTCGGATGCATGGGAATTTCAAACGTCAAAAAAGTTCTAAAACGCGAAAGCGAAATCAAAAAACACCATCCGGATTTTCAATTCCTCCATCTGTGGTATATAGGTGTAGATCCGGCGGAACAAGGTCGAGCTAAAGGAACTGAAATGATGGCGAGAATTATCCACGATGCTAGGGAGAAACGATTACCTATTTATTTAGAAACTTCTACAGAAAGAAACTTTCCATTTTACGAAAAGCTCGGATTCAAAGTTATCTCCGAAATAAACACTTTAGGTTATCCATTAAAAATGTACTTAAAAGAGAATTAAGCAAATGTTTGGAACGGAACTTAAACTAACAACATTCATTTTTACCTGCATTGAAATAATCGTTTTGTTTTTTCAACTACCAAATTATTTATCTCGTAGGCAAGACAAATCCCGATTCAGGTTTTTGATTCTCATTGTTGCTTTTATATTTTATAATCTTTGCAGTGGATTACTTCCAGACGAACGGATTCCGATTCATATTCTCGCACAAAACATTTTAGCATTTGGAAGCGGAATTATACTTGCCACCTATTACTTTTATTACTTGGTCCAGGAACTAAACATTTCCCAGGAAAAGCTATTCAATACAAAAGTTCTATTTTGGAGTTTGGTTTTATCCTTTGGAGTAGGTTTCATTCTTACCTATTTTATTACTGGTAATATCGCTATTTCAAAACGAAATTTCATTGTTCTCCCGGTTCTAATCTCTGTATATTTTTGCATTACTACAGTTAAGTTTCTTTCGAAAAAAAGAAAAAAACAGAAGTTGGAAGAAACACCTTTTAAACTCATGATATATTCTGGCTATATCGGAATCATATTTATGGCCACCATGCCAATTGTCGTTTTCTTTGGTGATTATCAGACAATCAATAATGGATTAGTAAATATTAGTTTCATTATTACCTTTTATGCCTATACGAAGTACTATTTATTTCAAAGCAAAGTAGAATATAACCTGCTGAAAAAAGCAGGGTTTTTAGGAATAAAAGAAACAACGAATGATGAATTGAATGATTTGCAATCGGAATTACTTGAAAAAAGTGGACTGACTTCAAGGGAATTGGATATTGCCTATTTGATCTTGAAAAACAAAAGTATGACTTATGAAGACATAGCGCAAGAAACATTTATCACTCCAAAAACTGTTTCGAAACATGCCTCAAACATTTACAAAAAGACAGAATCTGCTAACAAAAAAGATTTTATAGAGAAATTTAGTGGCGAAAATTTTAGAACTGAAACAAATTTTGAAACGATTGATAATCAACCAATTAATAAAAACACGTACGAAACACGTACGTGAAATTTGAAAAATACGTGTAAAATACGTGTTTTTTTGAGCCTCAACTTAGAGATTAATTTTAACGTTGCGTTCAAAATAAAAGTACTTGATTTCATTACGTAAATAGGTTACGAGGTTGAAGGGTATCTTTGTAATGCAATATTGAAGAATAACCTAAAAAATATTTAGCAATACCAGATACTATTCACCAAATTCCCATTTATTGAAAAAGCAATTTAATTAAAAACAAGAGATCTGTAATATCTTGTTTTAGCATATTTCATTGATTACAGACAATTGAAATATAAGTGTTGTATTGGCAAAATAAATGCCGAAAGCTAATGCAATACTATAAAATTTAACCTCGGCTTTTATTAAATAATACTTATGAAAAAAATCACTTATTTGCTGTCCTTATCAGCATTATTTAGCACAGGTCAATTGTAACCTTCCCCGTTTTCAGACAATGATTAAATATAATTATTCTGTTTTACTTTTTCCAATCTATTACTTCCCTTAAACAACCAGGGGCTTTGCCCCGCTAAAGATTTGTGTGGATGATTT
>NZ_VLPL01000008.1 GCF_007558725.1 Fluviicola chungangensis | reverse complement strand
AAAGATGGAAAGATTACACAAAGAAAAAATTTGGTGTAAAGCAATTTCAGGGTTAATTTTGAAATGTCAAGTTATTTCAGGTTTAAGTAGTCAAATTTGTAAAGCTATTTCAGGACAAGACCCACCTCGAAATGAACGGCGGAAGTTTATCGAGCGGGCAGCGCCTGCTTTTCGAATTGGGAGCAAGTGGGACAATCAACAACGGAACAGTTACCGTTGGTGAAACAATCGCTTTGGTAGACGGAAGCACATTGGCTTCCAGTAAACTGATCCAGAACGGCGGTACGATTACTACCAATGCAGAATTCGGGTTTGAGAACGAAGCGGGTGTTTACTACCCCACTTTTGAACAAACCGGCGGAACGCTCCAGATCAATGGCTCATTGGTTTGGCTCGGAGCTGCCCCGGGCGCAGGAAAAGGATACTTTCGCTCAACAGGAGGATCAGTTTTCGTAACAGGAACAATCGGTAATGATCCGACGAGTACCATGGGAATGCATTTGGAATTGAACGGTTCCAGCACTGTGTTGGAAAACTCGGGACCGAATGTTCAATTATTAAGCGGTGATTCCCTTATTTTGGCCGACAGCGCAACCTGGAAAGACCTTCATTCCGTGAATTGGATGAACGACGGTGTTGTTTACGGAACAAACACTTCGTTTTTTCAGTCCGGGAATACGATCTTTAACGGGACAACCGGATTGGGAACTGCGGTCTATCAATTAGGAAATTTAACGGTTCCTGCTGGAAAAACATTCAACCATGTTTATCCGGCTGAATTAGGAATCAGCGGAGATATGAATATCGTGGGAGCTTTCACCCACAATAGCAACCAATTGATTTTGAACGGACCTGTCAATCAGCAGGTCAATCATTCTTCAAACAATTTAATCTTTCACGGACTCCATATCAGAAACACCGCAAATGGTCCTTCAGATGGTGGTTACGGGATTTCTTTGAACACGAATATCAGCGTAAGCACTACCATGGAACTATTCGATGGAATCGTTGTTTCTGCTCCCGGAAAACTGATCAAATTGGCTGACGAACTGTATTTGACAGGGCAATCAGATTCTACTTTTATCGACGGATACGTGGAAAAAACCGGGAATGATGCTTTTACTTTTCCACTTGGACTTGTTCCGGACAGGTACCGTCCATTGACAATTACTCCGCCGAGTTCCCAAAATACCCAAATTAAAATCGGTTATCTGAATACTGCTTATGGCAGTTTGACACCGGTTGAAACTCCTATGCAAAGTGTCAGTGCACTGGAATATTGGGATTTCACCAATTCAAATCCGGGCGACCTGGTCGGGGTCACACTGGGCTGGAACCATGCTTCTGAAAGTGGTTTGACCGATTGTGCTGATATTACAATGACGGTTTGGAACGGCACTCAATGGGTTTTTGTTCCTTCCGGAACTTCAGGGCTGTGCAGCGGTGCAAATGAAGGAACATTGTATAGTTCAGGAAATTTGCCGGTAAGCGGTCCGATTACCATTGGTTTTACAAGTAATGTAACGCAGCAACAGGTAATTCTTTGCTACGGAGATTCGGTAACAGTAGGATCCAATACCTATTCTGCTTCCGGAACCTATTTTGATTTATTGCAGGATAGCAATGGTGATGACAGCACGGTAGTGACCGTTGTAAGTGTTATGAACCCGGTCATTAATTCCATCGCCAGCAACATTACATCCATTACGGTAGATGCGCCAACCGCAGACAATTTGGTTTGGATCAATTGTTTGGACGGAAGTCTTGCTGGGGGATCGGGTTCATTTACGTTTACTCCGGATTCTAACGGAACGTATGCCGTAATCGCAGAACATAACGGTTGTTCAGATACCAGTGACTGTGTGATTATTGATCAATTGGGATTATCGGAACTCAGTAAAATGAATCTTGAAATTTATCCGAACCCGGTAAAATACGGGGATAAACTAACTGTAAATGCTGTTGCTGACAGCTATATTATTCAAACATTGGATGGAAAAGAGATCCTTCCGGAATTGGTTTCCTTTGCAAATGGAAAAAGCGAGATTCAACTGCCTCCTTTGGGCAGTGGAATCTACCTGTTAAAAGCTACCGGTTCTTCTACCTCACTTATCGGGCGTTTCAAAGTCGATTGATTCATCCGAATGATCATACATTCCCGATCAGTAACAACAGGTCGGGGATACTTGTTTTCAGCTGTTCGGGTAAAGCTATTGATTTTTTTATGCTAAGTCATCTGAAATTGATTCAAAGGCACACGAACGTTACAGAGGCATTTGTTGACTTTTCCTTGAACCACAGAATCGATTTCTCTTCCAAAATCCCGTAATCTTTCGGATGCAGATAACCCGCTTCTAATGCCTTGAAGAACAATTCCTTATTTTCCTGAAAGAAACACTGAGAATGAAGTACAATATTCATCGGGCATTTCAAACGCAATTCGCATTCTTCACAATAATCAGGATCCGTCATAGGCGAGTCCGCATACAAATCTTTTCGTCCGGTCTTTTTGTAAAATTCGGTCCACATTTCGGCAGTTGTAATTCCCAGCAGGTGTTCATTAGGGAAAACACCTTTGTTTAGCAATTCTGCTAAAAATCTTCGGGTTTCATTCTCATTCTGATAAAACTGCTGGCTCTCCCCGCCTGTTTTCAGCTTCAAACTATCCGATTGATAACACATGACACAGATCTGTTCCAACAATCCTTTATCTACGTTTGGCTGTCGGCCATATTGCTTGTACAGGCGCACGATCGTTTTGTATAATTCCGGATAGTATCGGTCCCGGATAAACTTACCGGCAGTCACCGATTTCAAAGGCATCCCGTTTTTGAAAGCGATGGATAAATAATTTCTGAACCGCAGGCTGTCATTCAGGTAAAGTGCAATTTGGGCGGCTATGTAAGGATCTTTCAAAAAAGGCTTGTTACTGGCAAATGCACGGTCGTAGTACATAAAGCAGCTCGAATCCATTTTAAGTACAAATTCTTCTTCTGCCTTGTTCACCAGCTTGTAATACTCTACATAGGATTTATACTGGGAAAACACATTGAAAGCGGTCAGTAGTAAAAGACTGAGCAAATAATTCTTCATTCGGTTTGAATTGTCTTCACCAAATTTAACGAAACTAATGACGAATCGCTCTTCCTTTTGATCTAATTATCTATTTGTATGAACCTTCCTGCACTCATCATGAATTTCATCCCGTTCAGTTTGAACGTTTTGCCGTTCCCCAATTGAGCGATATTTGTGAGGTCTTCCTCCATGGTATGCACGCTTCCTCCCGTTGCGTAAGCCAGATCAAGGTATAAGGTATTCAAGCGGTCTTTCACCCCGCAAACAACTATTTTCAATGGAATTTTTTGCTGTTTCAGGAATTCTATGAGCTTCATATCACAGGGATCTTCCCAGTTATCGGCAATCAAGACTACGTTGTTCTTATTTTCAGGGTATTTTTGTATCGCATAACAAATTGCCTCCAGGTCATTTTCTATGTGGTTGCCTTTTTCCATGGCTTTAAATGCCAGTTCGATGACTTTATCGGCATTGGATGATTCGATCGTCCAAATCCCAGTTGGATCCAGGGCTTTCGTTTGATTGTTACTGTTCTCTTCATCATCGTTAAAAAACACGATCTGTTTAAATGTTTTCATTTTCTGGTTGGCCTTAATCCAAAGCAGGAGCTGTGACGTATAGGGTGCCATACTCCCCGTCACATCCGTCACAACAAGCATGTTCTTCCAGGTCGGCTGTCTTTCGAAAACCTTCAGGATACTGGAATCCTGTGGGGAGGTCCTTTGCTCCACCACGTCCAGGATCTGTTTATGTTCTTCCTGGAAGGTTGGCAGTTTCCGGTAATAAATCTCAAAGCCGTGAAAATAATTCTGCATATCCCTTTGTGATTCAACCCCCGTTTGTTTCACAATATTCCAGTCAATGATACTGCTGTTAAATGCTTCCGGAAGGAGGATATACAATTCAAGGATCCTTCTGCGATTCAATTCCGTAAAATCCATTCCGTAGGGATAATCGGAATAAATGAGATCAACCCGGATAATGGTCTGGTCTTTCAGTGCTTTCACGTCCTCCGGGTTCAGGATCGTATGTTCGCCTGGCGTCATCCGGATCTTTGCAACACTGAATCCGTTTTCTATGGGCCGGTATTTTGCAACTTTTAAGGTGTCGCGGAAACGGAAGTTTTCCCTGATGGAAACCTGAGCGGTAGTTGTCTTTCCTATCCAAAGAAAGAGTAACAAAAGTGGAAGAATAGTTTTCATACTCCTATAACACAAGGAGTTGAAAAAAGTAACAGCGATTTAATTGACGAATCCCAAATTACGAATGCCGAATGATTTCGTTATTGTACGTCGATTCAGACTCCTGAGCATTTTCATTCGTAATTCGGAACCCGTCATTCGCAATTTAATTTTCTTCCGTGTATTTCTTGAAGTTATCCAAAATTGCCTGCCAGCCACCCTGTTGCATTTCAACCGGATTTTGACTTTCCGCTTCAAAGGTTTCAACAACTTTGGTTTCATTACCACCATCACTTGTAAACGTAATGTTGGTCTTTCTTCCGTCGTCCATCGTATAGCTGATGTATTGATGGGCAGTTACCTCATCGTAGATTCCTCCGAAATCAAAACCGAAACTGCCGTCTTTGGCTTCCATCCGCGCCGTAAATCTTCCTCCTGCACGTAAATCATTTTCTGATTTCGGTGTATGCCAATCGGGCGAAGCGCTATTCCATTTTTTAATATGCTCCGGTTCATTCCAATAGTCCCATACTTTTTCGATCGGCGCCTTCACGGTAGCCTGTAAGGTGATTTTTGTCTTCTCCATTTCTATGAATTTATTCCACTAATTACTTAAATAAAGCAGCATATTTTGCCCGGTTATCAATCATAATCCACGCTAAAACAGCCAATAATATAAGTGCGACCGGCAAACCGGATGGTGCGTTGAAAATATGCGTCAAAAGAATCCCGACCATGATCGGTAAAAGCATTACCGCTCCAAGCGCCCTGTATTTGGGAATGATCACCAAAACACCACCGATGATTTCCACCACTGCAATCAAAGGCATCAACCAAACAATTGCTCCGAATGCTTCGACTATTTTCATCATACTTTCCGGCATGTCTTCAGGCATCGGCATGTATTGGAAAATCTTGTTGAGACCGGAATTAATGAATACCAATCCGAAAAGAAAGCTGATAACAAATAAGATCTTATTCTTCATTTCTTTCCTTTTTAAGCGTTGGCAATAATTCATCCAACTGTTCCATTCCAATAGACAACCCTTCCTTGAAGCCCATTTTAATGGTATCTTCCAACTGTTTCAGGTCGTCGTAGGTAATGTGGATTGTCACTTCAGTCAACTCTTCCCCTTTATCTTCAAAAGAAACTTCCCATTTTGATTGTGGCATACCATCGGCAACCTTTCCATTACTGTCCGTAAATGCATCCAACCCGGCAAACGAACTCTTCGGGTGGATTTTAGTATAATTTACAGTCGCCCAGTGTTCTTCCCCGTTCGGACCAACCATGGCGTACAACCAGGTTCCACCATCTCTAAAATCCATACGCTTTGTTCGGGCATTCCACGGTTTGGGTCCCCACCATTTATCCAGGATCTCACTTTTTGTGTAAGCATCCCAAACCAACGGGCGCTCTGCTGCAAACTCTCTTTTCACGGTGATCGTTCTGTTGTCTTTGTCTACAGAAAAATCAAATGCTAAATTGTGTCTCATACTTTACTTGTTTTTATTTGACTTGTTCAAAAAGTTGAAAAGGTTCAGCGTTCAATCCAACTACAATTTAAAACTTCCTCAAAAGGCATCCAAATAGTTCAATGCTTTTTTGAAATCTGACTTCCTCTTCAGTTTCATTCTACTAAACTTAAGTGATCTCAGTTATTTTTCAATTCGGGTGATTGATCATCCAGTTAATTCCGTACTTGTCCGTGAAAGAACCAAAATACGCTCCAAAGAACATGTCTTCCAATGGCATTGTAATAGTGCCTCCCGCCGAAAGTTCATCGAAAATACGCTTGGCCTCCTCGCGCGTTTCCGGTTCGATGGAGATGTGCATGTTATTTCCGGATGTCAGAGTGAATCCCATTTCTTCCGGAGCATCTGTTCCCATCAACACATGGTTTGATGTAATCGGTAATTCAACATGCAGGATCATCTTTTTAACAGATTCCGCTACCGGTGGATGACTTCCGTCTGCAGGAATATCTCCGAAACGCTGAATTCCTTTTCCGGAGAATTCAGATCTGAAAACCGAGCGGTAAAATAAAAATGCTTCTTCCGTATTTCCGGGAAAATTGAGGTAGTTGCAAACACGTGGCAGTTGTGCCGGTTTTAACTCATTTCGCAATTTAAACTTTGTTTCCAGGTAGTGATCCAGGTTCTCCATGGCCATCGTAAATCCTTCCTTGAACCCGAATGATATGATTTTTTCGAGGTCTTCCAGTGATTCGTATTTGATGGTAACGTTTACTGTCGTGTTCTCGCCATTGGCAGAAAACTCGTTATTCCATAAAGAACGCGGGAATGAAGTGTTCAGGTTTCCGTTTTCATCACAAAAACCATCCAATCCTGAATACGATTTTTGATCTTCAATTTTTTTGTAGTCCAATTTACACCAGTGCATTTCATTCTCCGGAGAAACCATGCAATACAGCCACATTCCTCCTTCCCGGAAATCCATTGATTTGGTTTTAGTTTGAAACGGTTTCGGTGCCCACCACCGGTCCAACAATTCCGGTTTTGTCCAAGCATCCCAAACCATAGATACATTTGCAGCAAAGTCGCGCTTTACGTGAATGGTGTTATTTTCCTTGTTTACGGAAAAATCAAAAAGTACATTATTTTTCATCTCTTCTTTTGTTTAATCTGCGCAACATTTGAAAAAAAATCAAATGTTGCTCTTTTTTTCTTTTTTTAAAGTTGCCAATACGTCATCCAATTGATTGAAGCGGCTTTCCCAAATCTTCTTGAATTGTGCCAGCCAGTGATCGATTTCTTTCATTTTATCTCCATTGAGTTGGTAATAAATCTCTCTACCCGATTGGTTCTGTTTTAAAAGTTCACACTCCGTAAGAATGCGCAAATGTTTAGAAACCGCCTGACGAGTGGTATCGAAATGCTCGGCCAGGGCATTCGGCGTCATGGACTGGACTGCTACCAGCATGATGATTGCTCTTCTGGTGGGGTCCGCTATTGCTTGAAAAACATCTCTTCTCATGTCATTGAATTTTAAATTAGAAACCGATTGGTTTCGCAAATATATATGCAACTGATCGGTTTCGCAAATTTTTTATCAATTTTTTTTGTAAATTAATGGAACAAACTATTATTTCCCCCTTTTTACAGGGGTTTAAAAAGGTATCAGAAGATGACTTATTTTATTCTTTTAAGCAGCATGATTAATCCGGAACCGGAAACTTCCGTTTGGTGGTATATTTTACCTACAAGTGGTTTTGCTTTGTTACTTTCATTTTACTTTATAATCCGACGGAGAAAAAAAGATTGATGAACTGATTTTCTTATTTCAATGTGATTCATTTCATGGTATTCAATGCCCTTACAGCACTTAAGAAAGTCAAGAACTTCAGCCGCATGGAACATTTGGGACAGTATTTGTCTTTAACAACCTGTGGGTCAACTAATTCCTTTACAAACACAAACTGCCGGAAACCCAAACGTTTTCCATGTGTAAAACCAAAATACTCCGGTCTGTACGATCCGAAGTCCACATCGCAAAAATTGCATAGCGTCAATTGAAGTCCGTTGTATACTTCGTAAGTATTATACGTATGAATGCCTTGCTTCAGGTGATTTATTTCCCTCGGATCCCACCCACAATCGTCGCATGGAGCGCAATCCCGCACTTCCAGTTCATGATAACAAATCGGACACTTTTCCATCGCTGCCAGTATTTATTTCACCCCGTTTCACTCAAAGTTAATTATTTCCGCGCATTCCTTTTGAAAATTTACATTAAAATTAAATTCTTTTAATCAACTGATTTTTAATTACATACTAATTTTTACCGGAAGTTTTTTTAGTCTTCTCAACGGATTTAATCCTGAAAAATGCTTATTTTTTGGTTTTAAAACCGACTCTGCATGCGCTTATTACACTATTTCCTATTTCTTTTCATTTGCAGTTCTTGTCAACCCCTTTATACAAATATCCCGAAAGGAACGCTAAGCGATGAATCCATTACCCAATTAACCCTGGATTACCGAATGATCTCTTCAGACAAAGTGATGGGAACCATTCAAAACAACTCAAAAAACCGCGTTTACGATGTCCGGATCAGGATCGATATCACTCGTTTGGACCATTCGGTTTCCACGGAACATTTCGTCATTGCAAAAATAAATCCCTATCAGAATTATTCATTTAAAAAGTCAACAGAAACCTTGGACGGTGTTGAAATGACACTCCGGATCCAATCGTCACATTACTGACATTTGCAGCAAGAATCCGGAGTAAGCATCTAAAATTGTTTCGGTTTGCGTTTTTGAGCTGCGGATTCAACGATTTCGTCAATCCGTTTCTGACGTGTTTCGGGTCTTTTTGCCAAAACCAGCCAAGCCAGCATCATTTTCCGTACAGATTTACTCAAGCTCAGAAAGAATGCTCTTGAACCCTCCTGAAGCTCAAATGCTCTTTCCAGGTCTTCCGGGATGATCAGTTCTTCCACGCTATCCAAAATGGTCCACGAACCGTTTTCTTTGGCTAGTTCGATGCTTTTATAACCTGCTTCCATCATAAGGCCAGCATCAATCAACCGTTCGACCTTTTCTTTATTGATCTTTGACCAAGTACTTTGCGTCTTTCGTTTACTGAAAAACTGGCGGGATATCTCCGAATCAACGGATACTTTCTTACTGTCGATCCATCCGAAACACAAGGCTTCATCAACTGCTTCACTCCAGGTAACGGTCGATTTTTTAGAAGCCTTGCTGTAAAAGACTACCCAAACGGCCTGTTCTCTCAGGTGATTTTCTTCCAGCCATCTGCGCCATTCATTTCTGTTTTCCGGGTAAAAAATGGTGATTTCATTCATGTCATACCTGATTTTATCTTCAATATCGTTCGGTAAATGTACGAGCAGGCAGTGACAACCCTATGTCAGGGGATATTAAAATGTTCGAATTTTAAAACACTTCGGGACCAGATCCGTCAGGACAAAAAACAACCAACCCTGACAACTTCAAGTCTTGACACCCCAATCTCTAGTTAACAATGAACTTATATCCTATTCCACGGATATTGACAATTTTCACCCGCGGATCGGCTTCCAGTTTTTTTCGCAATTTGGAAACAAAGACATCCAGAGTCCTTCCGATATAATCTCCTTCATCTCCCCAAACCACTTTCAGAATATGTTCACGTTCGATTGTTTGATTGACATGAGTGTAAAGCAGGGAAAGTAAATCCGACTCTTTGCTGGAAAGCTCGATGCGTTCTTTTCCGCGGACTAACAGCATGTTCTTTTGATCAAAGCGAGTATCCCCGATCAGTACGGAACCTGAATCTATGACTGCATTCGCGGAAACCGCTATCCGTCTGCGCCTTCTGAAATAGACCAATAAGCCGATAAATGCGAAAGCGGAACCAATCGGGACCGCAATCAAGGAATAACGTGTTTTCTCCTTCGCAGCGGTTGAGTCAGTGGTATTTTCTTCGGATGAACTGATGGATTTCATTGTAGAAACCTGTTCTTTACTTTCTGTGAAAACCCGTTCGACCGGTATCGCAGGATATGGAGATCCCGTATTGAATCGGACCTTTTCCAAAATCGTAAAATAAACCACATAACATGCTTTTGGCTGAAAACGTGGTCCGCAGGGCATCAGATCAGCACCAGCGGAATCTCCTTTTTCGTAACTGTAAACAACTTCATCGTTTTCACACCGCTTTACTTCTACTATGTAGCTGTCCGCGATCTTTGTTCCGTTTACCAGGCGATCAATTGTTGCAGTCAGGTCACCCGGATTAAATGCAAATGCAGACGCAAATTGGATCTTGTAGCTGTCACCTTCTTTTTCAATCGGGAAAATGCGGGACGTGCTGTCACCGGAATTCAATAAGATCTCGTGACCGATCATCCGCAATGAAACCAGGAGGTGTTTTTCTTCTTTTGAAGATTGCGCATAGCTTGTAACTCCTGTTAACAAAAGAATCCATAAGGTTATGGTGTTGAATTTTCCGGGTGCCATGCTCCAAATTTACGGGAATACAGCTTTTGTTTACAGGATTTCTGCCCGATTTACATTAATTTACATTTGAAAACCGGAAATTATTTCGCAGCGACAGGACTCATCTTAAAATACTTTCACTCTAGCCGTTAGAGGTCTCAGCTTTGAAATTTTCCTTCATCCAGCAGTTGTTGTATATACGTGTTTAATCGTTCAATATTTTGCTTTTGTCCTTCATCTGCTTTGTGTGCCTTTACAATCAGGTCGTATTGTTCTTCAGAATCAAAAAGCATATGCCACTGGATTTCCGTTCCGTCTTCTACGGATTCAAAAAGAACCGTAGTCATAAAGTGCGGATTGAAATGCTCAAACCCGATCTTTTTTAAAGGAATGATTTCCCTGTAAATACTTCTATTGGGATAATTCGTTCCATCCGGTCCGTGCAAGGTGAGCTTCCATTCCCCGTCTTCCCGAAAATCCATTTGGTGAATGGTAGTGGTAAACCCATCGGGGCCCCACCAATGAACAATTTTATCCGCATTGGTCCAAGCTTCCCAAACCAACACCAAAGGAGCGTTGAAAGTTGCTGTGATATAAAGATCTCTGTTTTTTGTGTTTTCCATAAAGTAGAAAAAATGGTTCAAAATTTAATTTGTGTTGCATTATTGAAGCTATACTCTCAACATTCCTCTAAATCCTCTTGCAGCATAATACGATTCTGCTCCATTGTGGTACATGAAAACCGCTCCATAACGGCGATCACAAAATATGGCACCTCCGTGTTTCCGGATTTCCACCGGTGTTTTTACCCAGCTCGATGTTTTCAAATCGAATGTTCCCAGGCTTTGCAATTCGCGGTACTGCGTTTCTGTCAGGAGCTCAATTCCCATTTCTTTTGCACGTTCCAATACACTTCCCGAAGGTTTATGCTCTTTCCGGGAATTCCATGCTTCCTTGTCATAACACAAACTTCTGCGTCCTTTGGGGCTTTCCGGCGAACAATCGCAAAACAGGTATTCGTTTGTTTGCTCATCGTAACCGATTACGTCCGGTTCCCCTTCACTGCTTTCCATTTCATCCAGTGACCAGAGTTTTTCCGGATTTGCTTCCAGTTTGGCCTGTATGCTCGACCAATCCATTCCCTTGTGGCGATCCGGGTGTTTTTCGAAGCGTTTTTTTAGTACACTCATTAGTTCCTTTGCAGCTTCAGCGGATAATTGTTTACTCATTTTTCGATGCTTTTTTCCGTATTAAATACTCATTCACGTCATTCAATCCTTTCCCCTCCAAAATATGCGGAATGGATTTTTCGATTCGCGACTCACGGGTTTGGGTTTGCTTCGGTTGCGAAAAATGAAGTATATATGCCCGTTGCCTTCCAGGAGTCAATGCCTCAAAAGCTTTCTTCAACGGAGGATTATCCTTGAATTTAGCCGTTAATTCCTCCGGGACCGGGTATTCCTTCGTTTTCTTCAATGCTACTTTCTTCCCGGATTCTTCTACTTCCACCGCCTGGAAAATGTATTTCTTCAGCTCAGTTTCCAGAGATTTGATTTCCTTCAGGTTCGCGAAACGTACTTGTCTTGCAGATTGTACATTTTCTGTTTGCTGAATGAGAATTTTTTTCGGGTCTTTCATCAAAGCTCCTTTGAAAAACAAGAGTGCACAGTATTCTTTGAACACATGGATCAGAACAATGTTTTTCTTTTCATACGTATAGCACGGACAGCCCCATTTCAAATCTTCGGTCAAATGACATTCAAGCACTATTTTTCTCAGTTCATTCACCTCCTCCTTCCACTTTTCTTCTTTCTCGAAAAACCAATCAACTTTCGGATTCATACAATCAATTTATTACCGCAGCTTTCCTTCCCTCCGGTCTGAAATACCAAGATACAACAGTTAAAACTAAAAGCAAGATCGAAGGGAAGATTTCACTTGCCGGGCTTCCAGATGCAAGGTGTGAAAATACTGCACCTGACATCGCGAAGAAAAATCCGGCGTAGGCCCATTCCTTTAAGATCGGGAATTTTGGGACCAACACCGCGATCACTCCGAGTATTTTCCAGATTCCCAATAAAGTCAGAAGGTAGACCGGATAATGTAATTCGGCCATACGCTTCGTATCCTGCTCCATTTGAAGCAATTGAACAATTCCCGTTGAAAGCATTCCCAATGAAAGCCAGATCGTGGCAATCCAATAAATTATTTTTTTTGTCCTCATTTTCTAAATTAATTAATTAATGGGTTATTCCATTTTTAAGCAATTCTTCAATCCGATTGTGCGCCATGTTAATTCCCTGTACAAACGGAAGTTTCAGGATCTGGTCACGGATCTCGTTTGACCGATACACCACGTGCATGGTCAGCTTACTTTTAGCATCCGTCAGTTTCTCAAATTCCAAAAACTCCATCTGAGGACCAAAAGAAGCATTTTCCATTTCGAAGGTCCTGGTGATCTTAACGCCGGGGATAAAATCGTGGATTACCCCATTGAAACCGTGTTTATTTCCCATCGGATCGGTTGTTTCGAACAGGTAGCTGCCATGTTTTTTATTTTCCAGCTTCAGTACTTTGGTTCCCATCCATTGTTCCACAATCTCTGCTTCTTCATACGCTTTGAACAATAACTCCAAAGGAAGATCAAATTCTCGGGTGATGATCAATTCCTGTTTGCCGTCTTCGGCGTGCACTTGTGTTTTTCTTTCCATAGTTAAAAATTTTAAAGGATTTGAAGAATTGAAAATGTAAAATGGAGCATTGAAAAGAAGATATATGTCGTGGAAAGGTGAAATAACAATGCCTACTTTTCATTTTAACTTTTCATTTTTCGATTAGACTTCTCGTAGTTTTTCATGATTTCTTCGAGTTTATTGAATCGTTCATCCCATATTTGGCGGAACGGCTCGATAAAGTCGGCCACTTCTTTCATACTTTTCGCATTGATGTGATAGTAAACTTCCCGGCCGTTTTGTGTTTGACGAAGCAATTCGCATTCGGTCAGGATTTGCAAATGTTTTGAAACGGTTGGTCGTGCGGTATCAAAATTGGAAGCAATTGCCCCGGCTGTCATAGACTGAGTTGCCACCAATAACAATATTGCCCTCCTCGTTGGGTCGGCTATAGCCTGAAATACATCTCTTCTTAAATTCATTGTGTAGCTATTTGACTACAAATATATATGAAGTTATTTAACTACACAATTTTCTTTTAAAAAAAATTCCTGAATGAATTCGTTTAACAGGACAGTTACCAGTCAAAACCAGTTATAGAGAAAACAAGTGAAACACAAAAAAACGGATAACCAGTCAGTTATCCGTTTGTAAAACGAAGACCAAACAGAACTAAAACAAACTTAATCAGGTAAGGTCCTTTCTCTTTTTTCATTCAAACTCCAGTTCAAAATGAACTCCTCTATCAGCAGGTAATTTTTGAAGGGTTCCATTGAGTTGTTCGGCAAACCCTTCGATTAAAAAATGCCCGAGGTGGTAATCATCATCTGAAATTTCGGAAAAACCCGCTCCATCATCCTTATAAGTCAGGAGGTATTTTCCATTTTTCAGCCTAAGTCCAAGATAGATCTCTCCATGGTCCCTTTTTTTAAACCCGTGCAGGATGGAATTCGTGATCCATTCGTTGATCAATAAAGCCAGCGGAATCATTTTATCTACCGGAAGCTCCAGGTAGTCGATATCAAGAATCAGTTTGAAATTTGCCGGTTCATTCACCAGGGAATTCAGGCAATCCTTGAACAACTTTTCCCAGTAATTTGCAACATTTATGAGCGCCAGATCTTTGTGTTTGTAGAGCGATTCATGAATACTTGCAATGGTTTCTATACGCGATTGGGTTTTGTCAAGAATGCCGTTAAAATTAGCATCTCCTTCTTCCATCTGAAGGCGAATCAAACTGGAAATGATCTGCAGATTATTTTTCACCCGGTGGTGCATTTCTTTCAGGATCACATCTTTTTCGTTGTTGAGTTTTTCCAACTCAGCCGTGCGTTTTTGTACTTTATTCTCCAGGTCGTCTTTCAGTTGAAGCAATTCCTCTTCTGCCTGTTTGCGATTGGTAATATTGGTAGATAGTATGAAAATCCCTTCGGGAATGGGTTCTATGCGCAACTCGAACCAATTCTTGCTTCCATCATTATAGGTAAATTCATTTTCAAACTGGAGGGTTACCCGCTCCTTCATACACTTTTCAAGCTGACTGAACATAAAGGTGTTTTCGATTCCCGGATAGCATTCCATCATCGTTTTACCCAATAAACTATCAATGGTACTTTGCCCCTGATTTGCAACTGTCCTGTTTACATACAGGTATTTCCAGCTGTAATCGATTACCTGGAATCCTTCCAGCAAACTGTCCAGAATACTTAAATTTAATATCGATTTTTTCAATGAAGTAGTGTTTAATTAGTAAAAATAATTACCAAAATCGCACCCTTAATATACAAAAAAACCAAGTACATACAACTAAGTGTTTTTTAGTTGAAGCACTTACCTTTTTTCCTGAAGTACGGTTGATTATTTTGCCTGAGTGAAGTTGCTTTCTTCATAGGTCGGACCGTATAATCCGGGAACCGGGTTGCCAGTAGAACGCAAATACACAATCATTTCTCCGCGATGATGATAAATGTGATTGAACAGGAAACTGCGTACCACTATTCCTCTCGGGAACGGACCCAAAATAGTTCGGTCTCCTGACTTCATTACCCATTGAACCTGTAAATCTTCTTCTTTCAGGGAATGCAAGGCTGCTCTGGCTTTTTCAACATTTGCTTCAAAGAGATCACGCGTGGCATGAATGTCATCTGCCGGGCCGCGCTCCAGTTTGTCGGCCGACACATCGTATGCATCCATCGTGAGTGTTCCCACATACCAATAATAAATCGTTGCAATGTGCTGTGCCAGTTCTCCCATGGACCAGGACACCGGTGATGGTTTGAAACCGATATGACTTGCAGGAACAGCCTGAAGTAATCTGCGCGTGCTTTTTACTTCGTTTTCGAATTCATCTATTAAAGCTTGTAACATCATCTCTCCTTATTTTGGATCAATAAGTTACTGCTCATGGCTTATGAAACAAAATTATCAGATGTTAATAATCCCTATTTTCGGATAAAAACACCCATGCGGACACTTCAAAAAAACTTCATCCGAAGTAAAAACTGCCAAATACCACTTTTAGCTTCAAATAACAACTAAAAGTAGTGCAATTACAACCATAAGTAGTTGTATTTTTATCTGACCTGTACAGGCACTCCGATACCTTTGTCTTATCGAAATCAATTAAAAAAAAGGGTATGTTAAGTACAAAAACGATTGGTGACAAAATCACCGAAGCAAGAAAAAAAAGTTCCATTTCCCAGGCAGGGCTTGCCGAACTTTTATTTATCAGTCCACAGGCGGTAGGAAAATGGGAACGCGGGGAATCCATGCCGGATATCATTACACTGAATCGTTTGGCAGAAATCCTGCAGGTCGACCTGAATTACTTTTCGGAAGGGTTTCAATCCGCATCATCTCCGGGAGAAAAATCAGCGGAATCCATTCAATCGCCGGCAGGAAAACAGAAACAGGAGAAAAAACTCAACTGGAACATGTCGAAAGGAAGCTGGGCGGATGCGGATTTCTCGGGACTCAAAAACCTGAATGAAAAATTCAGCTCCTCTCACATGAAGAATTGCAAATTCATCGGTTCGGATTTGTCGGGACTGCAACTTAGCGACAATCACGTAATGAGTTGTGATTTTTCCCAGTCGGACCTTAGTAACAGTCGCCTGAAGAGTTCGCATATGACCCAAAACCAATTCCGGGAATGCTTATGGAACGGTACCGAATTCTCGGGAAGTTATATCTCAGGCTGTGATTTCACAGGTACTGATTTCTCCGAAGCAGTTTTTAAATCCGGAGGGATCGAAAAAAGTACGCTGGATCAGGCACATTGGAAGCATACTACTTTCCAGGGAATGTATCTTGCGGACCTGGTTTTTGAAGGAATGATAGAAGACTGCTGTTTTGAGCTCTGTGCTTTCAAACGCGTTACTTTTCAAAATGCGGTGCTCACAAATACGTTCTTTAAGAACAAAAGTCTCAAGCAAGTCAAATTCATCAATTGCCAGGCAGATCGCATGACATATGAATTTTTAAAGAACGGAAAGGCAGATCTAAGCGGAGTCGAGTTGGTGAATATGTGAAGGGATTCGTGTTTTTTGTTTGATTTTATTCCCTGGAGGATTTTTTGAGTCTTAAAAACCCACGAACATAGTCCGTGGGTTCTTTTTACTACAACTTAACCTAACCAACTCTTGCGTAAGAGCGCCTTTGAGTTCTAACTCTTTGTTTTTCAAAAACAGTACAAACTCTATTTCTTTACTTGATTTAAGGATACCTGAAATCAACTAATTTCACTTTTCAACTGATTGTTTAAGCAAAGATAAACCATTGAAAATTCTGTACAACCCGATGTTTTGTTTCCCTCTAAAACTGTTTTTAAAGTAAGCAACTTTGCCTGCCGTCTATTCACCGAATTGTTTCGTTTGAATTACTGAATATCAGTTTCTTATTAATTGATATATCAATAAATACAGTCAGTTGCGAACGATTTGAATCCGTGAATAAATGTACATTTAACATTTTTTTACTAACAATTATAACAGTTCTATCGTTTGATTCGTTCAGGTTCACACACCTGGAGAATAAGTGCTTCAAAAGGACCAAAATTCGTTTGAAACCGCCCATTTTGAAACTATTTTACTTTCCTTACCTTTGAAGAAAGCTTTCAGATATGAGTACAACGCCGGAACATGACCAAAAATTTGCAAAACTGATCTTCGCTTCGGTTTACCCGCACTATGTGAAAAAGGTTGAAACAAAAGGAAGAACGGTCCAGGAGCTGCACGAAGTCATTGAATGGCTTACCGGGTTTGATGAGAAGAAACTGCGGAAGCTGATAGATGAAAAAGTGACTTTCGAAGAGTTTTTTAATCGTGCAGACTTAAATCCGAATGCCGAACTGATTACCGGGATGATTTGTGGTTACCGCATCGAAGAAATCCAAACTCCGTTGACAAAAAAAGCCCGGTATCTTGACAAGCTTGTTGATGAACTGGCCAAGGGAAAGAAGATGGAAAAGATTTTAAGGGGAAAATCCTGATTGCTAATTACGCACGCCGAATTACGGATACACATGTCCAACCAGTAATTAGAATGAATTTCTATGGTGTGACTTCATTATGCTGATCACTCATTTAGTAATGTAAGGTCTTTACGAGCAGGAAGATCAGTAAAACCAAAAATCCCGATCCGCTATAAACAAGATCGGGACTTTTCATATCGCTTTTGCAAGAAACCGGTGCCAACACGCGTCAGTACCAACTGAAGAAGTTTATTGCTTAACAAATTGTCTGACGGATACTTTATTTGTTTCTGTATCGATCATTTTCAATAAATACGTGCCTTTGCTCAAAGCCGAAACATCCATTTGGTTTTCTCCGGTACGTGCCACCTCGTAAACCCTTCCTGTAACATCCGTTACCTGGCAGGTATATGGATGATTGTTTGCACTTGCATACGTCACGTTCATCACATCCGTACATGGATTCGGGTACAAATGGATGGTCAACAATTCATTTTCATCCACAATCAATTCAGCATCTTCATCCGCAACGGCGAAAGGACTTAAACTGGTAATCCCCGAGCGGCTGATCTCGTAAGTACTGTTTGCTCCGGCGGTTGCACTTCCGGATACCTGTGTATCCCAATCATTATTCGTATAATGTGTAATGTATGCGTTGGTGCGGTCGAAACCATTAACTTCGGATGTCACCATCCAACCTAATTTCAGGTTCATATTCACTGTCCCTGCATCTGATTCTACCAGCCAGGTTCTATTCACTACACTTCCGCCGGTTGCACTGTTGAATCCTGAATTTTCAGTTCCACCGGTAAACAAACCGTTGAATGTTTTTACCATGAAATTGCCTGCCGTACCTGTTGAAACCTGTTGAATACTCGCCGGCGAATAGCTCGATTCCGTTCCGACCGGGAATACTACGTACGATGAAAAAGCCGGTACATACATCTGAAGTTTTCCGGCATTTGGTGTCACAATGTATCTGGTATCGCTGTATCCCGTAATGTTTGCATCCTGTTCCACAACCAGGTTGTCGTTCATTAGCCGGACACTTCCGCTTGTCATTGTTAATTCATCGTGGATATGAAGCCCGGATCCCAATACGATGTCGCCTCCACCTGTTACATCAACGATCAATTGCTCCAGGTCGGAATTCGAACCGTCAAAATAAATGGTATCATTGCCTGCTGAAGTGATATTTAAGTGTAAATCGGAGTTCATATTCCCGACGATCGGGCTGGAAGATTCCTGGTCCAATGTTCCGTTCAATACCAGGTTATTGGAATTCAGGTTTAATTTTCCGCTTACCAAGCTTAATTCTCCGCCAACAGTCGCATCGTCGTCCAGCATCACTTCTCCCTCTGCCAGGTTCACTTCCACATCATTCAATCCGGAACCGGTGATTTCTTCTCCCGTTGTCGTGGTTGAGTCTCCCAGGTATTCGACATCATAAGAAGCTGTCCCTGTAAATGTACCTCCGCCGTTTTCCAGTTTCCCATTTATGACCTGTACGAGGCTTCCTGCGCTCATGGTCAATACTGCACCACTTTCAATACTTAGTGTCCCGTTGTGCAATTGCAATTCTCCCGCAACTGATAGAGAACTCTTAAGAATGACGGATCCTGAACTTCCGGTGTAATTAATGGCAAACTGATCTACGGAAGATCCCGAAGTAAATACCAGCCCGGAGCTTAGTGAACTGGCCGTTTCAATGGTTACATTGGATGCTGCAGTTGTGGTGAGTGCCGTTCCGGATTGAATATCCATATTTCCATGAATTTCCAGGTCGTTTGCACCTACATTCAGTGTACCTGTGTTCAGCATTAAGTTCCCGTGAATGATCAAATCGCTTCCCATTGTCAGAACAGAAGCATTGTCGTCCAGGGTAATATCTGCATTCTCCATGTCCATGGAATTAATCTCAATACCGGTAGTTTTCGATCCACCGATGTAATGCACATGGTATGCACCTCCCGAATTAAAAACGCCACCGGTCGTTGCTAACGACCCGTTGTTTCGCACCACTTTTGCATTCGCATTCAGCATTAAATTAGACCCGGTATTTAAGGTCAGTGTTCCATCGTCCAGGTGCAATGAATCCGTAACAGTAACCTGAGACGTAAAGGCAATAATGGATCCGGAATTGACGAAGGTATTCACGGTCATGTCGCCCGAAAAGGAATAAGAAACCAACAACCCTGTGAATACGATCCGTTGAATATCCACATCACCGCTTCCGTTAAAGGTACCTGTCTGGATCGACAATTCGCTATTCGTAGAGCTTGTGAGGGTTCCGTCTACCGTAAAGCTGTTCAGGAGACCTGAAAAGGTGACATTGGTATTCATATTCACATCAATACCTGACGGAATAGTGATATCCTGGTTACTTACATTGCCGGAAGGCGCCGTGCCTCCCCAAGTTGCCGGATCGGTCCAATCGCCATCCGTAACGGCGGTAAAAGCAAATAATTTGCCGGTGGAAATCAGTGTTAAAACGACAACAAAGAGTCCCGATTTTAGTAAAAGTGTTTTCATATCTGTGTTTTTAATGATATTAGTATTCCTATAAAATTCCCTACTTATCCCCGACCAGCTGTTACATCCTGACAGAGATTATTACACAATTTACAGATCGACAAAAGGAGGTGTGAAATGTGTAATAATTAGCCATTCCGGTGTAAGTAAAAAAGTGTTCCCGTTTCATAAATTGCCTTCACATGTAAATTTCTGGATATGAAACATATACTATCTCTATTTTTGATCCACACTTTTACCTCTTACTGCCAGGACACTACTTATAACCATTTTTCCGTGGATGCCGAATTCGGGTTGAATAATCCCATTTATCCTATGACAAGTGGGTACGATGCTGCAACTCTCAATTTATGGCACGTCGGACTTGGTTTCAGGTATGCTGTCAATCCTAAGTTCGGAGTCCGTTTGAGCGGCGGTTACGATAATTTCAGAGAACTTGCCGGAACACCCTCTTTTTCTTCTGAATATTACCGGGTTTCCCTTGAAGGAGTTGCCAACCTAGGGAATATCATGGATTTCAAAGAGTGGACAAAACACATCGGATTGCTTTTCCATATGGGTGCGGGTTATTCTGTTCTCAATGGAAGTTCAATTGATCCGAACCACATTCTTCACGGAATTATCGGGTTTACCCCACAAGTCCGCTTATCACCGCGTTTCAATCTGTATGTGGACGGATCGGTCCTTGCAAACATTTACCAGAACTATACCTATGATCTTAATTCTACGCGGAATACGCATGGTATCGATGCTTACCTGATCAATCTTTCCCTGGGAGTTCAATACAACTTCGGACGAAAGGAACATGCTGATTGGGTCGTGATCCCGGAAAACAATGAGGAGATCCAGAACCTGCGGAAACGTGTGGAAAAACTGGAAGAAATGCAACGTGATGATGACAATGACGGGGTTGCCAATTGGCTGGACCAGGAACCGGAAACTCCGGCAGGAACACTGGTTGACACGAAAGGACGCACACTCGCTCCGCGCGACAGTGACGGTGATAATATCCCGGATGATTTGGATGATTGTCCATTTGAAAAAGGTTCTGCCGCTATGAAAGGCTGTCCTGAACGTTCCGGAAGTATGGCTCCCAACAGCAGTAAAGAAGTCATTACGATGATCGAGGAAAGTGAAGTGAAGTTTGAAACAGATAAAGCCGATCTGTCTCCTTCTTTCCAACAACTGCTCAAAGCGATAGCAAAGGTTATGAAGGATAATCCTTCCTACAAACTGCATATTATGGGACACGCAGATGACCGCGCATCCGAGGAATACAACATGAACTTATCCCGGGAGCGTGCCAATGCAGCAAGAACTTACCTGATCGAACAAGGTGTTTCGGGAGACAGGCTGACAACAGAAGGTTTTGGAGAAACCAAACTTAAAAATCCGCTCCGAACAGTTGAAGCGCGCGCGGAAAACCGACGTGTGGAGTTCGATGTACGCTAGGCGATTCAATAGCTATAAAAAAGAGCGCAGGATTCCTGCGCTCTTTTTTCTTTAGTCCGATATCTCTAAGGCACCACCTGTACCACTTTATTCAGCGCCCGGTATTTACTCCTGATCTTCCCTCCTTCACTGGTTCCCTGCGCAACGGTTGTTTCATTCGCCCGGTCCATATAAACGGTAGATGTACCCAAAGCAAGGGAGCTCAACCCGGTAATTCCCATGACAATATTTGTAGCCCCCGATTGGTTCTGATAGAACAATGCATCCTGTCCCCATGTCCAGGAACCAACGAAAACACCCACAGACTGGTTTGCAGCTAAGGAATTCCCGATCCAGGTCAGGGTGTTTGCCTGCGACTTCACAATGGTATCAAATCCGGGTTGGAAAGCAACCGTATCCATTGCGGGAGTCGTATTCGTGAATTGATTCCCATCCACATCGCTGTAAACAAAGGTTCCTGATGAAATTTTCCCGGCGTATTCTTTGTAATGTCCTACATAAAAAGCATTGTACGTAAGCAAATCGCCGTTAAACTTAACCGATGCACCATTGGTCAATTCCAGGTTCGTTCCGGTTGGACCACCAAACTTAAACCGTGCAACCACGTAGGTTTTATCTTCGTTCTTATTGTAGAACAATTCATAATCCGTATAGATTTTATCCTGGTTTACGTCTTCGGAATTTTCTTTTTCGCAAGAGAAGAGTAAGAATGGGAGCACAAGCAATGCAATTGCTTTTTTAATAAATCCATGTTTAACAATGACATGCTTTCTGTCATTCCATCTAAAAGTAGCAGCTATTTTCATTCAGTGTTTTTTTTATGTGCGCTAACTTACAAAAAAATAAATTACAGATGCAAGAACGGAAAGGTTGATTGTGAAGGAATTAGGCAGGAATGAGGGAAGGGAATTTATTAATTAAACCGGCTTTCTTTTGCGAAAGCTGCAAAACAGGAAGTTTTGGGTGGTATCAAAGGGAGTTGTGTGGTCTTCTGTGATACACGAAAGCTTTTCAAAATCATTTTGCAACAGAGTCCTTAACGATTCTTCACTGTATTGCCTGATATCCAATCCGCTGCATTTTTTCGGGCCATTCTCGGAGAATGTTGCGATAGCCAGGTAACCGCTTACCGATTTACGGGCAATGTCCACGTATTTTTCCACTTGTTCAGGACTTGTGAGGAAATGAAATGCAGCGCGGTCGTGCCAGACATCATAGACTTCCACAGGGTCAAACGCGGTGATATCGCTCACGATCCAGGTTACCGAAGCGGCCTTTGCTCCCAGCCTTTTCTTTGCTTTTTCAAGCGCCTTTTCCGAAATATCCAAAACACTTATGTGCTCAAAGCCTTCTTCCAGCAAATAATCCACCAACTTACTGTCTCCGCCGCCCACATCAATGATACGTGCCGATTTCTGCAAGTTAAACGAATGGATCAAATCAAGGGATGTTTGAGGAACCTCTTGGGTCCAGCTCACCTGTTCGGGAGTTTTTGTTTCGTAAACCTGTTCCCAATGTTCTTTGCTGCTATTGTTTTCCATATGCCTGTTTGTACGCACTAAAAGTATTTGTTTGTTCCAGGATAGACAGTCATGGACCGGAAAATACTTCCTGTCCGTTTGGCCGGCTTAATGTGCATGGCCCGCGCCTTCTTCTCCGTTCTTCAGTTTACTCAGGAGATCATAAGCCCCGTTAACAACGAGCTTTACTGTTCGCCAGTCCTTACCGGATACAATGATAATCTCCGTATATCCCAGCTCACTGACACCTGTCTTCACCGGGATCAGTTCAAAAGCATGTTCGTTTTTGTGGTCGGACTTCACTTCTGAAAAGATGTATTCTTCTCCTTCAAACTCTACAATGGCCTGGTTCGGGACTGCAGTTACTTCTGTACTTCCACTTTCCACCAATCCTTTCAGGTACATTCCAGGAAGCAATTGGTTGTCTTCCTTATCCAGGTGACAATGGATGTTTACCGTCCGGTTTTTTCCGATCTCACGGCCTATGAGGTAAATAGTTGCCGTGCGCTCTTTGTCTTCATTCGCCAAGGTAAAACGCACCTTTTGCCCCACTTTCAATTTGGGAACATCTTTTTCAAACACAGTTAATTCGGCGTGTAGGTGTTCGGTATCCGCAATCTTGAAAAGCACGTCCGACGGAACAACAAAAGCGCCGATATTCGTATTGACCTGCGTGACATAGCCGCTGATCGGAGAAAGGATGGAAGCAAAACTCCGGATCCCTCCTTTTTCCAATGAAGCAACCGAAATGTTCATGAGCTGCAGCCGTGCTCTTAAGCCATTGACCCGAGCACGCATGCTTTCATAGTCGCTCTTTGCTTTTTGGACGGTTTTCTTTGCATTGATATTTCCCGCAGCCAATTCTTCCTGGCGCTCGTACTCCAGTTTCAGGTAATCCAGCTGGCTTTTATAATCCAGGTAATTTTGCTGGACATCAATGAAATCCGGGTTCTCGATAATAGCGATTACCTGCCCTTTTTTCACCTTCATTCCCTGTAGTAATTCCGTGTTTTTTAGGGTGCCGCCGAAAGGCGCTGAAATGGAAACCAGGTTTTGCGGCGGAACGTCGAGCATGCCATTTACTTTGATTGTTCCGCTCAGGGATTTGAGCTCAATCTTTCCCGTTTGAAGGTCAATGGTCCGGTATTGTTCGGAATTCAGTTCCACCCGGTTTTGATTTTGCGGATGTGTTTCTGTCATTGCCGGTTTTTCATCCGAACCGCAGCCTGCAAGGAGCACCACTGTCATTAACGGAATGAATTGAATGAATGATTTCATATTTAAGTCTTTTGATTCTGAGTAAATTATTTTTTCCCGGTCAGATACTGAAGTTTCGCTGCACTCAGGTTGGTACGAAGCAATGCATCCAGGTATTTTTCTTTGATGTCGTTGACTGTTTTCAGGCTAAAAAGGTATTCCGAATAACCGATCTCTCCTGCCCGATATGCTTCCTGTCCGCTCAAGAGGATGGATTCTGCATTGACCAGGGCCGACTGACGATAGTATTCCAAGTTATTCCTGTTTGTTAAATATTCCTGTAGAGCTTGCCGGTATTTCCCCTGTAAATCTGCCTGATAAGCTTCGTAATTGCTTTCCGCCACTTTGGCCGACAACGCCGCTGATCTTACTTTTGCATGGTACCCGTTGAAAAACACCGGGATTGCCAAACCAAGCTGGAATCCCTGGAAACGTTTGGAACCATCAAAATAGACTTCCTGGTTATTTACGCTTTGGGTCCCGATCAGTGTTTGGTTGAAATATCCCAGGGTAATGTCGGGCAAGCCTTTGGCAATCTCCACTTTCCGCTGGCTTTCCGAAACCTCGATTTGTTTCTGAATGTATGCCAGTTCCGGGTTTTCAGCAACTGCATTTGAATCATTCGCTAACAACAGCTGCTGCTCCTGAAGATGCATTTCGGAAATGGTCACCGGTTCCTGACTGCCTACCAGGTTTTGCAGCAACGACAGGTAGCGCAATTGATTTGCCCTATTCTGGGCCAAGCGGTTCCCGATCTCGTTTGCCTGCGTTTGGGCCGTATTCTTTTCAAGCAAGGTTCCTTCTCCTGTTTTCTCTCTAAGGGAAGCGGATTCTACAAATCCTTTGAAGACGCTATCCTGGGCACGCAAGATTTTTTGCTCTTCTTCCAGGAACTGCAGATAATAGTAGCATTGCCGGATCTGGTACACCAGGTCGTTCCGGGTCAGCTCTGTTTTCAATTGACTTTGCTCCGCGAGAACATCTCCTAATTGGGACTGGGCAGAGAATACGGTCGGGAACGGAATGGTCTGGGAAATCGTCAGGTTGTTGTCGTGCCGGTTGATGCTGTTGTATTGACCGACCATCAGATTCACATCCGTTTTCGGGAGTTCAAACAGCGTCTGCTTGTATTGTATTTGGTATTCAACCTGTCGGTTTCCTGCAATGATTGTTTTGTTATTCGTTAATCCTGCTTCAATGGCCTGATCTAAGGTCAGGGGTTTTCCCTGTGCATATCCCCAACCCGACAAACTGATGGCCACCACCAGGGCTGCCGCCGGCAACGAACGGCTTGTTGGTTTGATCTTCTCAAACCAGTAATACAGAATAGGCAGAACCAGTAAGGTAAGCAACGTGGCAGTCATTAATCCCCCTATAACAACAGTAGCCAGGGGTTTTTGAACTTCTGCCCCGCTTCCGTTGGAAATGGCCATCGGAAGAAAACCAAGCGACGCCACCAGGGCCGTCATAATTACCGGACGCAAACGAACTGCCGTTCCCGTTTTGATGATTTCCACGGTATCTTTCATGCCTTCTTTTTTTAATCGATTAAATTCTGCAATGAGTACGATTCCATTTAGCACGGCTACTCCGAACAGAGCAATGAACCCAACACCTGCCGAGATACTGAATGGCATGCCACGCACCCACAAGGCCAATATGCCCCCGATTGCCGAAAGCGGGATTGCGGTAAAGATCAGCAGTGCCTGTTTGGCCGACTTAAAGGTCAGGTAGAGCAAAAAGAAGATCAAACACAAAGCAACGGGAACTGCGATTGACAAGCGGTTTTTTGCTGCCTTCAGGTTTTCAAAAGTTCCCCCGTATGTGGGATAATAGCCGGCTTCGAATGTCACTTCCGAGTCTACCCGTTTCTGGATCTCTTCCACGATGCTTTCCACATCCCTTCCACGGACATTGAAACCCACCACAATTCTTCGTTTTGCTTCGTCCCGCTGAATCTGGTTCGGCCCTTCCTTGAAATCAATCGTTGCCAATTGCTCCAGGGGAACTTGCATCCCCGAAGGAGATTCAATGAAGAGGTTACGAACATCATCCAAATTTTGGCGGTTCACCTGGTCGAGACGAACTACCAGATCGAAGCGTTTTTCACCTTCAAATACCAAGCCGGCAACTTCACCTGCAAACCCTGCACGGATAGCCGTATTGATGTCTTCGATGTTCATTCCGAACTGGGCAATTTTATCCCGTTTGAATTCAATGACGATTTGTGGCAAACCGGAAACCTGTTCTACATAGATGTCTTGTGCCCCTTTAATCTGCTGTGAGATTGCTCCGATTTGTTTGGCATATTTACTGAGTTTATCGAGGTCTTCACCATAGATTTTGATCACCACATCTTGCCTGGCACCCGTCATCAGTTCGTTGAAACGCATTTGTATAGGTTGCTGGAACCCAAAGGTTACACCCGGAATGTGGTTTTCCAATTCCGCCTGCATTTTCTCCGCAAGTTCGTCGCGTGTAGTGGCGCTGGTCCATTCCGACTTGTCTTTCAGTATGACCATCAAATCACAGGCCTCCACCGGCATCGGATCTGTGGGAATCTCTCCCGAACCGATTTTACCAACCACCTTTTTCACTTCCGGGAAATGGTCTTCCAGGACTTTCCCTGCTCGGGTCGCCGTTTCAATGGTCTGGGACAAACTGCTTCCGGTTAACACACGTGTTTCTACGGCAAAATCCCCTTCTTCCAGGGTTGGGATGAATTCCGAACCCATCGTTCCGAAGAGGAACAAGCAGAAAAAAAACAGAGCAACTGCCACCCCGGCTACCGCTACTTTGGTCTTTAATGCAAAACGCAGCATAGGCGCATATATACGCTGACATCCGTCCATGATTCTATCTGAGACTGAACGTTTGATAGAAATCTTTTTGCTCAGGAACAAGGCGCTCATCATCGGCACATAGGTCAATGAAAGCAGGAATGCCCCGAGAATTGCGAACACCACGGTTTGGGCCATCGGCTTGAACATTTTTCCTTCTACGCCCACCAGTGCGAGAATAGGCAGGTACACAATCAGGATAATGATTTCACCGAAAGCCGCACTGCTGCGGATCTTGGATGCCGATGAATAGACTTCCTGATCCATTTCCAACTGGGACAAGGTGGTTTGTTTGCTCCGGTGATGCAAATGATGCAAGGTCGCTTCCACAATAATCACCGCCCCGTCAACAATCAACCCAAAGTCGATAGCCCCCAAACTCATGAGGTTTCCGCTTACTCCAAAGAGGTTCATGAGCGAAATGGCAAAGAGCATGGCCAATGGAATAACCGACGCTACAATAAGCCCGGCACGGAAATTTCCCAGCAGCAATACCAATACGAAAATGACGATCAGTGCTCCCTCCGCCAGGTTTTTAGCCACCGTCCCGATGGCATTATTCACCAATTTGGTCCGGTCCAGAAAGGGATCGATGACAATTCCTTCCGGAAGCGTTTTTTCAATCTGTGCGATCCGTTCTTTCACTTGAGTAATTACTTTGGAAGAGTTGGCCCCTTTCAGCATCATGACCAATCCGCCGACCACTTCTCCGTCGTGGTTCCGGGTCATGGCCCCGTAGCGGGTTGCCGCTCCGAATTTCACTTCGGCAACATTACGGATGAGTACGGGAATCCCGTCATCGTGCGTGGCCACCACTATCTCTTCAATATCTGCAATAGACTGGATCAATCCTTCACTGCGAATGAAGTAAGCTTTCGGTTTTTTATCGATATACGCCCCGCCGGTATTCTGATTGTTCTTTTGCAGGGCGCGGAATACATCATTCACCCCCACATTCATGCTTTTCAGCTTATCGGGGTCCAATGCGATTTCGTATTGTTTTAAATATCCGCCGAAACTGCTCACATCGGCAACACCTTCAACCCCCAATAACTGGCGTCTCACGATCCAATCCTGGATGGTGCGGAGTTCCGTTGCATTGTATTTCTTTTCGTATCCTTTTTTGGGATAAATGGAATATTGGTAAATCTCCCCCAGCCCGGTTGTTACCGGAGCCATTTCAGGGGTTCCCATTCCCGGCGGGATGGTTTTCGACGCGCCGATGAGGCGTTCGCTCACCTGCTGGCGCGCCCAGTATACATCTACATCTTCTTTGAAAACGACCGTTACTACCGACAACCCGAACCGACTGAAAGAGCGGACTTCCTCGATGTGCGGAATGGTAGCCATGGTTTGTTCCACGGGAAAGGTCACAAAGCGCTCGATGTCTTCGGCACCGTTGCTGGGTGATGTGGTAATGATCTGTACCTGGTTGTTGGTTATGTCCGGAACAGCATCGATGGGCAGTTGATTGACGGAATATGCTCCCCAACCGATCAGTGCGACGATCATAATCCCGATCACCAACTTATTCCTGATACTGAATTGAATGATTTTATCTAACATGTTCAAAAAATTAATCACGAAAAATGCATCTACCGGTGCATACCGGCAAAGTGCAGACAGGTTTCTGCGAACCCGTAATAACGAGTGATTAACCTACCTTTGGTGGCTGCCAAATAGATGAATGGAATTCAGAAAAGCTGAACCGGTATGGAGGCACGGGTGTTTTTTCCGCAAAATAGAGCTGATATTCCGTAACTGCTTCGAATGTAGCTTTCTTTTCTATCACGTACACAAATGAAATCAATGCATGATTGTGGTTTGCCGGACAGTCATCCTGGTGGTGGTGCCTGGAATCTTTGTGTTCTTTGATTCCTACATGTTCGCAGATAAAATCCAGGAAGCTCAAGCGGTGGTGTGTTTTGTTGTGGTGGTCGTAATGGGAAATGAAAGCCGGAACAAAGGAAATGGCATGCGCTGTTTCCCCCGGCAAGGTAATCGCCAGGATGAGAAACACAATGAACCCTTTCCTGATGCTTTTCATTTGCGGTAAAGGTAGTAAAAATTCGGGTTGACCGGCGGATAGCGCTCTTTTATTTTCCTCAGAGGTTCGCGGAGGATCGCAGAGCTTTTTTATTTTTTAGCGTGCGGCGGGTGGCGCAGATTGGGAATAAGCTTGTTTGATGATGGAGAATTAGTCTGCGGCTGAGTTTTTTTTGATTCAGCGGAACAAACAGGCCCGCGATTAATCGCGGGCCTGTTGTGGTTTATTTGTTATGTACTATTATTTTACTGACGACGGATGATCCGTTCTCGAATTGAACACGGGTTAAATAGGTACCCGACATTAATCGTGAAAGGTTTTGGGTTACCATGGTGGAACCTTCGCCCAAGTCAACTTGTTCAGACAACACCACATTTCCCATCAGGTCAATAATACTCACGGTTGCTGCTTCGCTTTTGGTGATGTTGTTTACCCGGATTGTCAACTGATCGTTTGCCGGAACCGGATACAGATCTACTGTGATATTGTCTGTATTGCTTTGAACCTCATCGATACCAGCCGGTTCATCCAGCGTATTGATCGTTGTGTTGGTTGTGATCGGTGCATTGTAATCGAAATAAATGTTTGCGTTGTTGGTGAATTCCGTTCCTACAGTACCGGTTGTTTTGCGTTGAATACTATAGTGCACCAATGCCGAGCTCAAGGCATCGCCATAAGCACTTTTCCACGGTAAATGGATATTTGCAAAGGTAAAAGTCACCAATCCCGTTTCACTCATCGTGGTTGTGTATTCATATTCAGAATAACCAGGCTTGAAAGTCGTCCAATCCAAATCCGTATCCAATTGATCAGTTACCACAATGTTCTGTGCAAAGTAAGTTCCTTCATTCTGGAAATGAATCGTGTAATCGAACTCTTTTGTTTCCAGCGGAACCAAGCCTGCTGCTCCGGTACCTCTCGGCGAAACTTCTTTGTAGTTCGGGTCATAGGAACCAATTACAAAGGTTTGATAAGCATTCACGTTATTCCACGGAGTATTATCTGTCAACCAACTGGTTGCGATCGGCGCCATGTTTGCAACAGTATCATTAAATTCTACCGCTGTTCCCAATGGAATAGTTGTAGGTACTGCATAGTTTAAGAGCATCATATGCGTACCGCTCGGGTTCAGTGAAGGGAAACCGGATTGGATACTGTACGCATTCGGATATGTACCGGGGTTTAATTGTACAAAACCAGGGGATGTTGCGTTTACGAAATTCAATTGTCCGTCGTGCGCATATCCTACCTGTATCCCGGACTCGGTAATGGTCCCTTCGTTCTTCACAATCATTTTTTGCTGGTAATTGTTTCCCGGGATCGGAGGAAGTGTTGCATTCACCGTTACAATTTTCAAATCATGCAGCGGATTGATGCTATTGGCGAAATCTACCACTGTGTTACACCCCGAAGCGGCAACCACACTCACCGCAACGCTGTTGCTTTGGCAGGGCGACAAAGGATAATATTGGTCCACCTGTTCGGAAATCGTATACGTTCCTGTTGGCACCTGGAAACTGTAATGCCCGTTTGCATCTGTAAATGTGTAGCCGAAACCGGAACAATGGATCATGATATTCTCCACGCCATTTTCACCGGAATCATGAACACAATCTGCGTTCGCATCCACATAAACATCTCCTTCAATGGTACAATAACAGCTTTGGCTTGTATTCTCATTTGTTATCCAAAAATGTTTTGAAGTGCTGCATCCGTTCGCATCTGTTACTGTTACATAATACTGGTCTGCTCCCAGGTTACTTGCATTCTGAGTGGTTGTTCCATTGGAATAAGCGTAAGAATAAGGTGCTGTTCCCCCACTTACGATTGCATTTGCAGATCCGTCTGCAGCGTAAATACAACTTGTCCCTGCTGTTGATACTCCCACATTCACCGGCGAAATGGTTGATAAGATATTCGATTTGGTAACTGAACAACCCAAAGCATCTGTAATGACACATGAATACGCTCCGAGCGGAATGCCACTGATGGAACTGGTGGTTGCACCATTACTCCATAAGTAAGTAAACGGTCCATTTGTTCCGGAAACAACCGCATTCGCAGTTCCGGTAGTAGCCGGGCACACCACTGCAGGTGTATAAATCGCTGCATTTATGACACTCACCGGAGCTACAACTACAGTACCTGTTCGCACACAACCCACTGCATCTGTTACCTGGAAAGCATAGGTTCCCGGAGCAACATTGGTGAGCGTTGAACCAGTTACCGAAGGATTTGAAGCCCAAGAATAAGTATATGGTGCCGTACCGCCTGTTACGGACAAAGTAGCCGATCCTGTTGCGGCGGTACATTGACTTGGTGAAGCAGTATAAGAAACGTTGATCGGTGTATTGGTAGAAATATAAGCATATCCCTGCCCTATACAGCCATTGGCATCTGTTGCGACTACCGTATACGAATTGCCTCCGGTTAAATTAGTTGAAGTATTCCCCGTTTGACCGTTGCTCCAAGAGTAAGTATAGGGACCAACGCCTCCAGAACCAAATGCGATCGCGCTTCCGTCTGTTTGCACACAGGTAGCATTGGTAACGGTTGTGTTTACAAAGATCTGAGGATTTTGTACGATACTTGCTCCTAAATTATTCGAATAACAACCTTGTGCATCCGTAATCACCAGCGTATAATACCCCTGGCTCATTCCACTGATGGAAGCACCTGTAGCGCCGGTACTCCATAGATAAGAATACGGTGCCACACCTCCCGAGGCCACTGCGTTTGCTGTTCCGTTGGTGCAGCTTGCAGGCGTAGTATTAATCGAGGCGGTAATATTGGACAACTGCATGATGCTGAGAGCTGTATCTCCCATATGCAATATACACCCAGTTGTTTGGTCCTGGATCTCTGTTTCATATGTTCCCAGAGGAACGCTTGCATTGTTCCCTATATAGGTAGTTAGGGTTTGTGTGTTGGTCCAGGTATAGGTAAACGGCCCAGTTGTTCCGTTCACCTGTACGGCATTGATCGTTCCCATAGTAGCAGGACAGGTTGGTGACGTTGCACTTACATTAAAAGAGAATTGGGGGGTGTAACTGTTTTGTGTATACGCATATGAGCTTCCGTTTGATGCCTCGCAAAACAGGTAGCCGTCGTTGGACATCCCGAAATTTGTCAATTGGTCCGTTGCAGAATTGACATTTGCGTGAACGACTGTTGATCCGTTCACATAATAAGTATAGGTAATGGGAAGTGGGATTCCCGTAGTGGTGATGGTATAAATACCATCGTTATTACAGGGCGCCTGGGTAACTGTTCCTGTGGCTGTCTGGCTTACCGCGCAGTGCACCGCACTAACGAGGAAGAGCAATAAAAGGTGGATTTTTTTCATAGTTTTCATTATTACGTTCGTTCATTAAAAAGACTTTCCATTGATAAGAAACGTTGCATCTTTGAACTTCGGGGGGGGGAATTAAAAATTATTTTTTCAAGTCTCCTAACACTGTTGGTGAAAAGTGATCTGTATCTGTGGCAGAGCTTTTTTTAGCCCGCAGATTACACAAATTCGGAATGGCTTTTTTGATGATGGAAATTAATGCCGTCTGTTTCGGTGAAGCCTCCGAAACGGAAGGTTGCTTGAATGAAAAGCTGGAAAAAGCGTTTTTACCTGCTACCTCAACATTTGATTTTTTGCGAAAGTCATACTTCGCCTTCATCAGCCATACGAGTACTTTTCCCTACTTCTTATCAATCTGGAACCCGGTAAAATCCGATTGTGCAGAAGGGTCATCACTGCATGCATTTACGGTAATGTATGTCAGGTCTGGGTTGTCGTCTACATAATCGGAAAGAAAGGTTTTTTTTTCAATATACTCCGTTTGTTTTGCGGTATCCTTGTCGGAACTGCGCAATTCATCCTCGAATGGCTCGAGCTGCATATCGTCAATCTCTTCTCCTTGTTTTTTCACCTGGAAGGTTTCCGGGGTGACATATGATTCGGCCCATTCCTCAAATTCAGGCTTGCGCTCGAGCGCGGCAAGTGATCCTTTCTCGCTTCCTTTCAGGTCTTTGAAGCTGCGCTTGGCTGTGTCCAGCTCCTCCAGCAGTTTGGTCTGCAGGTCTGTTTTTCCGATCTGTGTATTCTGGCGCACAATGGAGATTACCGTACTGTTTTTCCAAAGGTCTTTGTTGGTGCTAATCTTCATCATTTTCCGGATCTTTTTGTAATCCGGGTTATTCGTAGAATTGAGTACCAGGGAAATATCACCCAGGGTGGCGCCCGGCGGCGCAGTGATCACGATCGTTTTGCCTTTCGGAATTTTATAAGGAACCAAGTCTCCCTTCTTATCGCGACGTAACCCTCCGTGTCCGCTGACGGTTGCTTTTTTGGGTCGTTGTTTGGTACGTGCCAATTGTATAACGGCTTGCCGCTGAACTGTTCCGCGATTATCTGCCATTGCCTGGAAACGGGAATTGTTCTTTGCCTGTGTACTGTCATTGGCTGCCGCCTGCAATTTTTGTTGGATCAGGGCTTGCGGCCGGTTGTCAGCCAGTTTCAGTTCCGGATCTTTTTTTTGTTCTTTTGAAAACCGGTCAGTTGCGGCTGACAGCAGTCCTTTGTTTTGCGCGTTGTTGTCTTTGTGAGTGTGCATAACTGGTGTGAATAGTCACTTCGAATATACTAAAATGATTGAATCGAACAGAATGAATTTATTCCGGACGATTTATGTGTTACGGAGCGGGAAATTCGCACACCTCTCGAGAATGTCACCCATCTTAGCACCTATACTGATCTTGTATCGCCAATAGCTCTTCGCCTTCATGAAGCCACAAGTATAAGCGTTAATCTTCCCTCAAGGGATAGAGTTTTTAGGTTCTTGGCAAAAAGTAAGACCATTTTATCCTACCGCTCGTCCGGATTGTCTTTTTGATCTTCGTCTTCGATGATTTTTTGGTACCAGCCAAAGCGCTTCATGCGCAGCAGGAAGTAAACAATTGCTGTGGCCAGAACGGCAATGATAAACATGTTCAATGCAATGGCCGAACCGATGCCGGCGGTAGCCCAAAGTGCCGCAGAGGTTGTTAATCCATGCATGTGGTTCCCTTCCCTGAAAATGAGCCCGGCGCCAATGAACCCGATACCGGTTGCAATAGCCGCCAGTATCCGAGCAATGGCTGAAGTATCATCCGTGAGGTGTTCGGCAATGGCCACAAAAATACACGCAGAAACAGCTATCGCTCCGAAGGTCCTCACCCCGGCAAACTTGCTGTGCTGTTCCCGCTCAAAACCAACGAGACCTCCCAATACCAAGGCAAAAAGCAACTTCGCCCCGATAATCAATTCAAACTTGATATCCACGTTCATATTACCTGATTCGATCGTCCTCTAATTTAACAAAATCAGGGAAGAAACAACGGTAGGAAATGCATTTTTGCTTAGGCTTTGGAAAAAGTAGGAATGAATAAGACTCAATCCATCTTGGTCCGTTCCTTTAAACGTTGTTTTGCTTTTTTCACCCCGTTCTCGGTAATACACAGGATCCGGGCGATCTCTTTATTGGAAAACTCCAGTTTGACCAATGCCGCAAGCCTCAGGTTATTGGTTGTAAGTTCCGGGAACCTGCTTTTTAACTCCGACAGATAACCACTGTGTATTTTATCAAATTCGGACATAAATGCCAGCCAGTCGTTCTCCAGGCTCACTTTATTGATCAAACTTTCTTCCACCTGCGAATTTGCTTCATTTTCCAATGACCGGATCAGGTTGTTTTTCCGGTTTATTTCTTCGGTAAGCATATGGAGGCGCTGCACAAGCAATTTTCCCTCCAGTTCCTGATTCTGAATTTTCACCTGTGCTTCTGCAACCTTACTTTTTTTCAATCGGTTACCGATGAACAAAATATAGAGTATTCCCAGCAGTAGCAGGATGACGACAATTCCAAGGACGATCAAATCTCTTTGAGCTTCGTGCTGTTTCTTCACTTCCAGTTTTAACAGCTTGTTCTCCTGTTCTTTGAGCTTTGTTTTGTAACGGACTTCCAGCTGGAATAGCTCCCTGTTTTTTTCGATGTTATTCAGGCTGTCATAATAGAGGAAGGACGAATCTTGCATGGCAACCACCTGCTCCAGGTTCCCCACTCCCCGATCGGCTTTTGCCAAATCACTGTAATTTAAGTGCAGGGTATAGATATCTCCTTCCAGGTAAGCCTGCTCATTGGATTTATTGAAATAGGTAATCGCCTGCTTATACTGCTTCATTTTGAGGTATATCACGCCAATGTTGTGGTAAATATCTGAAGCAGCGCTCATACCGGTCAGCCGTTCTTCGTACGAAGCGGATTTCAGGAGAAAGTCCAGGGCTTTGCGATACTGTTTCATGTCGCCATAGATATGTCCCAGTGTTGCGTAGGTGATCGTCAGGCTCTCTTCATCCCCTGTTTTGAATGCATAATCATGTGACTTCGTTGCATAATATAAAGCCGAATCCGGTTGATTGAGTGACGAATAAATCTGTCCTAAAATAGCATAGGAATCATACAATTTCGGTTCCAATCCGGGCTTGCCTTTCAGCAGTTTAATCACTTTAAAAGACTGGTCCCTTGCCTCTTTATAACGCTGGTTGGTCAGGTAATAAAGAATGAAATTGTGGTACTGGTCGGAAATTAGTTCCCGGTTGTTCGTTTTCTCTGCCTGTTCGATCGCGGCGGTGAAATTTGCGTAGCTTCTCGGATAATTTCCCAGTTTGTTATACCCTTGGGCCAGGAACCCGTGAAAGGATATTTTCCAGTTGACGGTCATTTCCCCTTCTTTCTTGCGCATGAATGATTCCAGTAAACGAATCCCCTGTGCAATTTGGTCCTGGTTATAATAATTGGATGCTTTTTTCAGAACCGCACTTGCAAGCAATTCATCGTCGTTTTTCTTTTCTGCCAGCTCAATGGCTTTGTCGAAATGCCGATGGGCTTTCTCATAATCCTGCCGTCCGTCGCGGTAGCTAACTCCCAGGTAAGTATACAGGATGATGTTATCCTGGGCGGATTGCAGTGTCTGAAATTTAGCCGCCTGTTCAAAAGCCGGGATGCATTTTTCGTACTCATCGATCAGGTAGTAATAGATACCGCGATCCAAAGTCAATTCCGCCCGATCTCTCCGAGTCGCATTCTTTCCCTTTTTCCGGATGATCTGCTCCTCTGCCCGGATGATTGAAAGGAGTATTTCCGGCTCTGAGTCTGTGTGCAAACGGATGAATTTCTCATGTTGTTGTTGGAAGGAATTTTGCCCAAGGAGGTTTCCGATAAACACCCATTGAACCAAAAACAAAATGTAAAGTCGCCGCATGGACTAAAATTAGGAAAGATTTGGCACAAATAGGAGTACAAATGGGGTACACCCCCGGTAACAAGCGAATATTCAGTCTAATTTTGAAAAAAAAATAACCCTATGAAATATTGTGTGATCACATTTTTTGCCCTGTTCACTGCATCGGCAAATGCCCAGGAAAAACCTGTTAAGCGAAACGAGTACAAAGCAATCGGCATTACTTACAGCAGCTATGCTAAACCTCAGTCCAGCAGTTTGTACCAAACGAACCTTCTTCAAAATCCGAACACATATGATGACGTGCGGCGAAATATCGGGGTGACCTTCAGTTATACACAAATGAATTTCATCAAAAACTTCGGGGTGGAATTCGGGATCGGGCTTGAACTGATGATGACCGATAACTCATTCCGCTTTACCCTCCCGCCTCTCTCTGATCCAACCGAAATGAACCTGAATGACTCGCGCTCTAATGCAGGATTCGTTCACATTCCGCTGCATTATGTTCACCGCATTGAACTGAAGAACCGCTTTACTCTTTTTCCGAAGATCGGTGTGGATGCCAAAGTGCTGATCATCAATCCTGAGTACGGTACAGGAATATATACGGACAGTTTAAACAACATCAATTACAGCTTAGGATATGAAACTACCCAACTTTACTCGAACGGGCCTTTCCAAAATGTCTTTCTCAACGGAATGATCGGGGCCAACTTAACCTGGTCCACACAGAAAGGTGCCACTTTTGGCCTGCAACTGGCATTCAGCGTCCAAATTATCCCGAATACCTTACTGACACGCATTCGTGATATTCAATATAAAAAAGACGGTGAAGTGGTTTTTGACTCCAACAAATTTAATGGTGACTACTATTACTATGATCAAAATGGCCAACTGGTTTACCAGCCTCCAACAAAGACCAGTGATTTCCTGGCAGAGAACAAAATGACGAATTTCTCGATAGGGGTTTCTTATGTGTTTGGGAAATAAGTATTGTTGAAGCGATTGGGGCTCTGCCCCTCTTGTTCTCCTAAAGAACAGAAGTTCTGAGACCAACGAGATCTGAGGTAGTATTAAAACATCACTTCTTTTCTTATTGGAGGTGGCGGGCTTGAGTCCCTCCCGATTGCGATTCTCATTTCATTAGTTGCAGTTTACCCTCAGGCATACCTACATTGAAATAGTCTTTTTTAGTTTAATCACTGCAAGAATCATTAAACCGATACCAACACCCGTGATGGCACCAAAAATAAAATCAGGAAGTTGGATGTAATGAGCAACTATTTGTGCTGTACTGATCACCAGCAGTCCAAGAATCGTTAGAATAAGCGCGTGATTGGTTTTCATTGTGTCAATTTAAAAACGATGTATTGCAATCATAAAATTAATCGTTTTTCAAGCATGTTTACCAAATTACCGTAAAAAAGAAACCCGGGATGCATTTATCTGAATTCCCGCAGGGCAATTGCGTATCAGGACAAAGCCTGTACTCGAAACTCCATTTTCCATCGATTAATACGTGAAGGTAAAACCGCCTCCGAAGCCCATATCGCTGTCGTAATGAGCGGAAAGTGAAAAGGATTTATTGAGGATATATTTCAGGCCTGCCATGTATTCAAAATCCGAATTGTACATTAAACCAAGACGCAAACGTTTGGTGAGCGGAATATCTTCCCGCATCAATTGCAGGCGGAATTTCCCGTCCGTATCGATTCGGACATCGGCAACAATGAGCATGGGTAGCGTATATTGAATCCCGGCACAGAGAACCGTTCGCTGATTGTGTGTATTCACCTGGCCAAACAAATTGCGCTCGGTCTCTCCGCTTTCCATCCTGCGGTAGCGCCAATCCAACCCGACATAGGGCATAAACCACTGCATTTTCCCGATATACCGGCCCATATGGACTTCCGTCTCATAACCCATCTTCGCACTGTAGCCCAACCGCCATTCGGCCTGCAAACTCCATCGTGTGTTTTGCAGCATCATTTCACCATCGTTTCCGTTTGTTGCAAAATCATTCAGAAACATGAAATGGAATTCACGGTCATCGGCATACAACTTCTTCAGAGATTTCTCCGGATTCGGCAACTGGGGATTCGGAGGGGAGTTTTCGTAGGAAAAAATCCGCCCCATTCCGCTCATCATGTGGTACAGAATATGGCAATGGAAAAACCAATCACCGCTCTCGGTTGCTGCAAATTCGATCGTGTCTGTTTCCATCGGCATGATATCCAGGACGTTTTTCAACGGAGAATAGTCTCCGTTTTCATTCAGTACCCTGAAAAAGTGTCCATGTAAATGCATCGGGTGGCGCATCATGGAGTTGTTGTAGATAATAATCCGGACATTCTCCCCTTTCCTGATTAAAATCTTATCAGCTTCGGAAACGGTTTTATTATTGATGCTCCAAACATAGCGATTCATATTCCCGGTCAGTTCAAAGTGGTAAACCGTCGTCTTGGCCTCCGGCAAGGTCGTTTTTACAGGCGATCGGAGCATGTTGTAATTCAGTGTCACGATTTCTGACAGTTCATTGCTTTTGTATTGCTTGCCATCCGCCATGTCCATGTGCTTGTGCCCTTGTTTTTTCTTTTTCTTTGAACCGGTTATCTCCGGATACATCACCACATTCATATCCATTTGCTGCAAACTCATGTTCATTCCCATGTCGTCCAGGTTCCCATCCATTTTGATCATGTCATTCATCATTTGCATGCCTTCGAAATACTTCAGGGGTTCCAGCGGAGAAATCAGCTGTTTTATACCTGTTCCCAACCACAAGGAGGTGCTTCGGATCCGATCTTCCGATGTTGCCTGAAGCTCGAAAGCTGTGTTTTCCGAAGGAATTGTCAGGATCACATCGTAGGTTTCCGACACGGCAATGATGAAGCGGTCAACGGGTACCGGTACCACGTCCATTCCATCGCTGGCAACAACATTCATCTTCCCCCCCGAATAACGGATCCAGAAATAGGATGAAGAACTCCCGTTGATGATCCTTACCCGGATCCGGTCCCCGGCTTTAAACGCGGGGACTTCATCTTCCGACCGGCCATTGGTAAGGAGCTTGTCGTAATACACATCGCTCACATCCATTGCCAACATGCGCTTCCATTCATTCCCGAATTTTGTTTTGAGACTTCGCGCGGCAATCGCATCTGCATAACTCTGCACCGCACCTTTCTGGACCACGGCTTTTTTAATTGCAGACCAATCGTTCGCCATGTGCAGTCTCCGATGGACTTCGAATGGTTTCATATCTGTCCAGTCACTTAAAACAATGGTATATTCCGGCAGCTTTGTTTCCTCTTTTTTATGAATGATAAATGCTCCGTACATCCCGTTTTGTTCCTGCAATTCCATGTGGGAATGATACCAGTATGTTCCGTTCTGAACGATGGGGAATTTATACAAATGGGTTGTTCCGCCCGGAATGGGTGCCGTGGTCAGATATGGAACACCATCCTGTTCATTGGGCAGGATCACCCCATGCCAATGAATGGAAGTTTTCTTTTTTGATTCGTTATGAACCCAGATCTCTGCAGTATCTCCTTCCGTAAAATGCAATTCAGGCATGGGGATGCTCCCATTCACGGAAAAGGCCTGCCGCTCCTTACCTGTGAAATTTACGATCGTATCCCTGACATACAAATCATAACGCACTGTTTTTTGTGCCAGTGTTATCAGGGGCATCCATAGCATCATGATTATCCACATTCGTTTCTTCATCTCAATCAATTTCCATTGTTAACCACTCATTTTCTTACGAAAGGAGACTTTCCGGGATTATTATTCGCGAATTCGTTCAATCCGGAATCCGGCCTGTATTACTTTTTCTTCGATTTCGTCTGCCGTTATTTTATCCGAATGGACCGTCAGGATTTTATCCGGATTAAGGATGTCCACGTTCCATTCTTCCGGAGTCAGCTGTTCGTTCAGAAACGGGCTTACTTTTTCCAAACATCCGGCACATTTAATCGTTGTTTTAAATTGATGTGTTTTCATGTTAATGTATTTTTTCAACTATTACTCCAGCAAAGTTTGCGCTTTTACGGCATTCCTGTCTTATAGTATTTTCTGTACGTTTTATGATTTTTACGGCTTCTTCACTTTCTGAATTTCAGCAGCAAGCTATTGCTCACCACACTTAAAGAACTCAATGCCATCGCGGCACCTGCGATCATCGGGTTGAGCAGGAAACCGTTCACGGGGTAGAGCACCCCGGCCGCTATCGGAATACCTATGATGTTGTAGATAAACGCCCAGAACAGGTTTTGCCTGATTGCTGAAACGGTTTGCCTGGACAAGTGAAATGCGACCGGTATTTTGGTCAGATCGGAAGAAATGATGACCATTCGCGCCACGTCCATGGCAATATCGCTTCCTTTTCCCATGGCAATACTGACATCTGCCTGTGTGAGCGCGTTGCTGTCGTTGATCCCGTCACCGACCATTGCAACCACTTTACCTGTTCCCTGCAACTGTTTCACAAATGCCGATTTATCCGCAGGAAGGACTTCCGCTTGATAGTGGTCAATTCCGGCTTTCTCCGCAATCGCTTTTGCTGTTTGTGCGTTATCTCCGGTAAGCATATACACTTCAATGCCTAACTGTTTCAATTGCCTCACAGCTTCTACGGAAGTTTCTTTGATCTCATCCGAAACAGCTATCACCGCAAGTGCCTTCCGTGTATCTGCAAAGAAAATGACTGTTTTTGCCTCGCCGAGCCAGGTTTTCGCTGTGGCAACCAATTCCTCGCTCACAATAATCCGGTTCTGTTCGAGTAAGCCTTTGTTTCCCACATAATAAGTGTTGCCTGCTATCTCTGCCTTTGCCCCGAATCCTGTAATGCTTTCAAAGTGCTGAACAGGAAGCGACTCTTTTCCCTGGAGGTATTCAACCACAGATTCTGCAAGCGGGTGCTCGGATTGTTTTTCCATAGTGTACAAGATGGATTGCGACGATGGATTGTCATTTAACCAATGGATGCCAGTAACTTGCGGTTTTCCTTCGGTAATCGTCCCTGTTTTGTCGAGTACCACCGCATTCACTTTGCGCCCAAGCTCCAAACTTTCTGCATCTTTTATCAAAATTCCGTTTTCGGCCCCTTTGCCCACACCCACCATGATCGCCGTAGGTGTTGCTAATCCAAGCGCACAGGGACAGGCGATAACCAGCACGGTCACCAGTGAAAGAATTCCTTGTGTCCACCCGTTCTCTCCTCCCAGGATTACCCAGAGAATCAAGGTCAGGATTGAAATACCCAAAACGACCGGCACAAAGATCCCTGCAATTTTATCGACCAGCTTCTGAACAGGAGCTTTACTTCCCTGTGCATCCTGGACCATTTTAATGATCTGTCCCAGCATGGTTGCATCTCCCACTTTTTCTGTTTGGAACCGGAAACTTCCTTTTTGATTGATCGTTCCTGCAAACACTTCCGAACCTTCCTTTTTTTCAACTGCCAACGGTTCCCCGCTCAGCATGCTTTCATCAACGAATGAGGTCCCGGAAATCACCCTTCCATCCACCGCAATTTTTTCTCCTGGTTTTACGACTATCGTATCACCGATACGTACCTGTATGATCGGTATTTCTTCCGATTCGCCGGCTTTGTTCAAAACGGTAACCGTTTTAGGTTGCAGCCCGATCAGTTTTTTCAATGCGGAAGAGGTATTGCCTTTTGCTTTTTCTTCAAGTAATTTTCCTAGTAAAATAAACCCGATAACAACGGATGCTGCTTCAAAATACACATGAGCATGCAATCCCCTGCTGTGCCAAAAATCGCTAAACAAAGTATTGAAGACACTGAACAGGTAGGCGATTCCGGTACTCAAAGCAACGAGCGTATCCATATTGGCAGAACGGTGCTTTGCCTGTTTCCACGCATTGATGAAGAAATCTTTACCAAGCCAAACTACAACGGGTGTGGAAAAAGCCCACATGATATAATTCGCATAAGGCATATCCATGAAAAACATTCCTATGACAACCACCGGAAGTGACAACAGGATCGCACCCAGTGTTCGCAGTTTTAACCTGCGGAATTTTTTGCTGTGTAATTCTTCCAGCGTATCGTGTGCCGTTTCAGTTTCATCAATCATCAGGTCATAGCCGATTGAACGCAATGCGGTTTGAAGCTCCTTCGGTCCAACCAGGGTAGGAATGTATTCCACGGATGCCGAATTATTGGCGTAATTTACAGAAACCGAAACCACTCCTTTTGTGCTTTCAAGGATCGTCTGCGCACTGACTGCACAGGATGCACAAGTCATGTTTAACACCGGAAAGTTCTTTTTGACTGTTGCGACCTCATATCCCAGGTCACGAATCCTTTTGACAGCCTTCGGTAAAATATTAAACGCTTTTGTTTCATTGATGATTGCACGGTTGTTGTTCAACTCCACCTTATGAAAAGTGATTCCTTCAAGATCCTTTAATCCGTTGTCCACAATCATGGCACAATGTTCACTTTCCACCCCTTCAAGCGGAATATGAAGTAATTCCTGATCTGTTATTTCCATAATTTTCAATTTATATTGCAAAGTTCACTTGAAAACAATGGATATGCGTTATGGAATTTCCTGATAGAGTTATGACTTTTACAACAAATCGAGTGATTTCCGCTTAGCCGCTCTAATGCTTTTGAAATGACTGGGAGTGAGCCCGACGACTTTTTTGAATTGTGTACTCAGGTAGGCAACACTGCTGTACCCCATCTGATCGGCAATTTCACTGAGAGACAATTCGTCATAAACGAGCAATTCTTTCACGCGTTCTATCCGCTGAGCGATGTAAAACTTCTCAATGGTTGTTCCTTCGACTTCCGAAAACAAATTACTCAAGTACTTATATTCCATTGGAATGAATTGCATCAGGTAATCGGACACATTCATTTTCAATGTTTCATCCGAATGATGCACCAGCTCTATTACGAGATTTTTCACCCGCTCGATCAGCCTGCTTTTTTTGTCATCGATCAATTCAAACCCTAATTCACGAAAGCGTGTATCTATCCGTTTCTTTTCTTCGGTTGTCAATGCTTCTTTTAACTCCACTTCACCCAATTCCACCGCAAGCGGTTGAAGCCCGAGCTGTTCGAGCTCAGACTTCACCACCATTTTACAGCGGTTGCATACCATGTTTTTGATATAAACCTTCATTTTTTTTACCGGATCGTCTTGGTTGTTTTTCCGCAAGTCAGCATGGAACTTCCATAATACGGATTTTTCACTGCATTTTCCTTGCTCAGCCAATCGGCTCCTTTTCCGTCATTGTACATCGGACAATGTTGCAGATAGGTCGTTTCGCCCGGTTTAAATGTCTCGGTTAACGTATAGATCTTTTGCGACAACTTGGAAAAATGCTCTCGCTGATGCGCGATGTCTTTTGTTTCCGCAATGTGTTCGGCATGCATCAGCAAATCTCCCGAAACGTTCATCCAAGCGGCATGTTCTTCAGAAGACATGGACTTCATGTCTACTTCTCCAATTGCTTTCGCCAGCGCCAATGCTTTTGCTGAAGCAGTTTTGCCGTCGTCTTTTACCAGTGCATCCTTCAATGCAAAGTAGTGATCATACACCCCGGAAAGTAAGTTTCCCTTCTCTTGTTCGTTCACAACTGTTTCACTTTCTTTCTGTTCGTTCGCCGGATTAGCCGCGACAGAAGTTTCTTTCTTCATCCGATCGTAGTGACAGCATCCCGGGAGTTTTGCATAGGCATCGTCGGGAGCCAGAAACTGTTCGTTGTCATAACCGGCATAAGCCACCCGCTTAAGCACTTCGGATGGGGTTGTTTGTTTGGAATCATATGTCAGGGTCAGGACTTTTTTGTCTTTGTCCCATTCAGCTGAAGAAATGCCTTTCTTATTAGCTGCAGTTTCGATGGTGTTTTTACACATGTCGCAATTACCTGCTACTTTATATGTTTCGGTCTTTGCATTTTTTATTGGAGATGCACAAGCGGTAAATGCCAACAACAGTGACATTCCCAGCATGAAGTGCTGTAATTTTTTCATATCATTTGTTTTTTTGAATCATTAAAGAAATTCCCCTCTTAAAGGAGCATCTATCATAGCGGTTTATCAGCTGATTCTATATCAGGAACGAATCGTTCTGGATGTAAATCGGTTCTTTGTACCTGCCGGGCGGCAGATCCGGAATGTAGTTCAAAACGGTATTCGCATGAACAATGACCCTGTTCCGGGTGAATTCAAACCGGAACTGTTTCGGTGCTGTTATTTCCGCATCGGTGCTTTTAACAATGGAAACCGACTGTTTGAGCTGCTGATTTCCAAGTTTTAACGAATAAGTAAGCTGTTCGCAGCATTTTTTCTGAACCAGCGGATTCTTTTCGGGAATGGTGGTTCCGCAGGAACAATTCATTTTAGATGTTGAACCGAATAGAGAGACATCTGTCAATCGTCCTCCACAAAAATGCGTCGATACCGTCATTCCAAGAGCCGGAAGCAGGTACAGAACCATTATTATCAGTGAAAGAATCCGTTTCATTCCCATTTGATTATAAACAAATGTAAGTTACATGCCAATTGAAAACAACTGTTTTCAAACTTAAAGTTAAAAATCACTTCACAGCATACTGAAAATTTAATCTTTTTTTGGAATTCCACCGCCAATAGAAAGAAGGCTGGCGCGGGAAGCTGGGCAAACGGATGCAGGAAGACAAAAGTAAAGGCACTATTACATTTTTTATAATTTTTTGCATAAATCACAGGTTCTCTTTTCATCCTGCAACATCTTTAGTAACTTATATTTCCTCCGCTTTTCCAAACCACCTTTTCGTTGAACGAATAACTAAGTTGAATTAACAAATAAAACGAACGATGAATTATCACGATTACAAAAGTTGTATTGATGCTTGCCTCCGCTGTGCAGCATTATGCGATCATTGCGCTTCTTCTTGCTTGCAGGAAGAAAATTTGGAGAATATGAAACGCTGTATTCAATTGGACATGGAATGCGCCACCCTGTGTTATGCAGCAGCCCGTTTAATGAGTATCGGCAGTGAGCAAGCAGGAGCTCTTTGCAGGCTGTGTGCAGAAATGTGCGAACGTTGCAGTGAAGAATGCGGGAAACATGCACATGAACATTGCAAAGAATGTTCGGAAGCATGTAAAACGTGTGCCGAACATTGTAGAAAAATGGCGGCATGATGCAGAAAACGCTTTTATTCCAACACCAATTTAATCGAATCGGTTTGTAATCTATCAGTTAGCCAATTCGTTAATTTTTCCCGTTCGGTTCTCCGAAGCGGTGTGGAGAACTTTAGCACAATGAGTGTTAAAGTATCATCCTGTTTGCTTCCTTCCGTAACCCGCACCACGGCATTTCCCAGGGAGTACGACTTTAAAGTTGGATAAAGTGCTTTCAATTCATTCCGTATATCCGGAAATTCCGGTGATTTTTTTAATTGCTGGGTATGAAGGGAATCCCGTTGGAGAAGTTCCTCCAATATTCCTGTTTTTATTTTGGAAGGATCTATTTCTTTCCGGGCATTAAAGCCCTGACGGACGATTAGTTTGGCCTCATCCAGCTGGTATTGTTTCAAATTCGATTCAATGGAGTCAATGATGGATTGCTGCAACTCCTTTCCAATCAGTGACACATCTATTTCCGGGGTTTTAGTGTTGTAATTCACCGCTGTACTAATGACCATCGTGTTCTTAAATGTGAACTGCTCCTTCACGAATTTCTTGGCATTGCTTTCAAAAATACTTTGATGAACGATCCCGTATGTCAGATAAATACTCGGCAGAATGGTAATGATTATTACACCCAATATATACCGGGATACTTTTTTTTCACTCGCGGGATCGTCGAAAGAAACCCGTTTGAACTTCATCAGCCTGATAATCATAAAGGTACTGATACAGATAAAAATGCTGTTAATCAGGTATAGATACAGTGCGCCCAAAAAATAATAAAAATGTCCTGTTGCCAATCCATAACCGGCTGTACATAGCGGAGGCATTAGTGCTGTTGCAATAGCTACCCCGGGAATTGCGTTGCTTTTTTCGTTACGCGTTGCGGCAACCACTCCCGCCAATCCGCCGAAAAAAGCAATGAATACATCCCATAACGTAGGTGTGATGCGAGACAGCAGTTCGCTTTTAGCCTCATCCAAGGGTGTGATCCAAAAATAAATGGCAGATGTGGCGATGCCGATCAGTGTTGCTGTAATTAGGTTGCGCACCCCTTTTTTTACCAGTTCGAAATTATTCGTACCGATTCCAAGGCCCACTCCCATGATCGGTCCCATCAGCGGTGAGATCAGCATCGCACCGATGATCACAGCTGTCGAATTCATGTTTAACCCGATCGAGGCGATGAGGATGGCAAAGATCAAGGTCCACAGGTTCGCCCCAACGAAATCAGAGTTTCGTGTAATTGATCGGATAACTTCCTGTTCGTTTGCCTGGTCGTGACGCAAATTGAAACGGCTGACAATGAATTTCTTCAGGAATTGAAGTAAATTTTGGTTTTCCATCGATAAAAAGATACAAACTTTTATGAAGAAGTCTTCTTTCTTCTTTGTGCTATTTTGAGAATCACAGTTCCTGCTATTCCCGCCAGCGCAGATGCAGTAAGAATCCCGTATTTTGCCTGATCTGTCAGTTCACTTTCTTTAAATGCCAGTCCCGTGACAAACAAGGACATCGTAAAACCAACACCGGCAAGTACCGATACTCCGAGGATGTGCATCCAATTGGATCGTTCGGGAAGTACGCCTATTTTGAACCGGACACTGAGCCAGGTGAATGAGAATACTCCTATGAATTTACCCACCACAAGACCTGTCACGATTCCGAGACTTATCGGATTGGCGATCATGGACAGAAAATCCCCGTTCAGGATCATCCCCGAATTAGCCAGTGCAAACAATGGCATGACGACAAATGAAACCCAGGGATGAAGGTTTTCTTCTATTTTCTGCAAGGGTGTTTCAGCTGCCAGGCACAATTTTTTCATATCCTGGATCCTATCGTGCTGCTCGGGAGTTGTCAATGTACCTTCCAACGGGATCGCTTCCGCAAACTTATCGGCATATTGCCGGTTCTTCCTGATAAATTCTTCTTCATCAATTTTGGTCCTGGCCGGTATGGTAAATGCGACCAATACCCCGGCTATGGTTGCGTGAACACCCGAGAGCAAAAAGCCAATCCAGACAGCGATTCCGATTACAAGATAAAAACCGGTACTGCGAACTCCCAGGTAATTTCCCAACAACAGCAACAACAACAATGCACCTCCGATCAATAAAGGAACGGCAGAAATATGAGCGGTATAGAAGAAAGCGATGACCAGCACTGCTCCCAGGTCGTCTGCAACAGCAAGTGCGGAAAGGAATACTTTTACCGATGAGGGAATTCCTTTTCCGGAAAGTGAAAGCAAGGCTAACGCAAAAGCAATATCGGTTGCCATGGGAATTCCCCATCCTTTCAACCCGCTTCCTCCCACATTGAATAAAACATAAATGATTGCAGGCACAATCATACCACCCAGAGCAGCTATCATAGGCAATGCAGCTTTGCGCGGAGTAGACAATTCCCCTGCCATGAACTCCCGTTTCAATTCGAGTCCGATAACAAAGAAAAACAGCGCCATCAATCCGTCATTGATCCAAACATGCAAGGGTTTATCCAGGGCATATCCATCAAAATCCACGACAAATTTCTGCTCCCAAAAATGGAAGTAACTTTCCTGCCAGGGAGAGTTTGCAAGAAAGATTGCAAGCACCACACAGGAAAACAAAACGATACCACCGGTAAACTCCCTATGAATGAATCGGTTGACTGGCTTAAGAAGTATTTCAATAGGCGACTTTTCCATATTCCGGTGAGTTTATTCGTTTTTGAAAAACGTTAAATATACCATTTTTTCCCGGGAACATTTGCTCATTTTACACCTATTCAAGATCGAATTAAATCAACTAAATTCACTGTAACTGCAATGGAAATCTGCTGAGAATTCTAAGTCATACTGAAATTGAAAACAAGAGAATCGGCAGAACGTGTGTTTACCTGTTATCTTCCATTACCTTATAGGTGGGATCTTCCACCACATTGATTTCAATGATTTTATTTGCATTGTTCAGAAGCCGCGTACAATCCTCACTTAAATGCCGTAAACGGAGTGTTTTTCCAACTTTGAGGTAACGTTCGGTCAAGGAATTGAGCGCTTCAATGGCTGACATATCCGCTACCCTGCTTTCAGAAAAATCAATCACCACTTCCTGCGGATCATTCGGCACATCAAATTTTTCATTGAATGCTGCTACAGAGCCAAAAAAGAGCGGTCCATAGATCTCATAATGTTTCACCCCGTTTTCGTCGGTATATTTCCTTGCACGGATCCGTTTGGCATTTTCCCATGCAAAAACCAATGCAGAAATGATTACCCCGATCAGCACGGCTAAAGCCAGGTTGTGCATAAACACCGTAATCAGCGTCACCACCAGCATAATAATAATATCTGCTTTGGGCATTCTGCCGAAAATTCGCAGACTCGTCCATTCAAACGTCCCGATTGCAACCATAATCATGACTCCCGTAAGCGCGGCTATTGGCAACTTCCCAATCACCGGTGCACCGAAAAGAACAATGACCAGGATGGTGAGTGCTGAAATAATTCCCGAAAGCCTTGCTCTTGCTCCCGCAGATAAATTGACCAGGGTTTGAGCAATCATCGGACATCCGCCCATACCAAAAAAGAATCCGTTCAATATATTTGCTCCTCCCTGCGCGATGCTTTCACGATTCCCGTTACCTTTCGTTTGTGTCATTTCGTCAACCAGATTCAATGTCAGCAGCCCTTCCGTCAAACCTACTCCCGCCATAATTGCCGCATAAGGAGCAATGATCCACAGTGTATCCAATTCCAGGGGAACGAGCGGAATGTGAAAAGGTGGTAATCCGCCCTGAACAGATGCAATATCGCTAACCGTTTTGGTATCAATTCCAATGAAATAAACCAATCCGAACAGGATAATAATTGCCAAAAGTGATGCAGGAACGGCTTTGGTAACTTTCGGAATGAAGATCACCAGCCCTATTGTCAATGCTACCAATCCTGCCATGGTCCAAAGGGCCGAACCTGTCATCCATCCGGCATGTTCACCCGTTGTTTTGAATTGAGAAATCTGAGCAAGGAAAATGACGATTGCCAGTCCATTTACAAAACCATACATCACAGATTGCGGTACCAACCGGATAAACTTGGCGAGTTTAAAAAGCCCAACGAGCATTTGAAATACTCCTGCAAGTGCTATCGCTGCAAAAACGTACTCGATTCCGTGCGACTGCATCAGCGCAATGAGAACGATTACGGTTGCTCCGGCGCCACCTGAGATCAGCCCCGGCCGCCCGCCAAAAATAGCCGTAAACAAGCCCATAATAAATGCACCATACAACCCGACAAGTGGAGGAAAACCGGCTAACAAAGCAAACGACAACGACTCCGGGATCATGGTCATTGCCACAGTTAACCCTGCAAGAATTTCTGTTCTATAATTGACCTCCTGGTTGAGATCGAATAAATTGAAATATTTTTTCATTCGAAAAAAGTATCATTGATGAGGAATAAACTCCCCGTTAAGAATAGTACATTTATGGGCGGTTTGGAAAATAAGTTACTCAAGACGAAGTAACCGGATTATATTAAATCTTTCTTCCAATTTGCACAACCGGGCGCAAAGATAGCAAATCCGAGGCGATAACTAAGTTCTGAAAGGGAGACAGGACGATCACCTCGGACACAGTGGTTTACAGAGGCAAAAGAAAAACGGGCATTCAACCCGTGTTAAATGCCCGTTTCTTTTCGCTGTTCAAGCAGGATAGATCCGATTTGATTATTAGTTCTTCAACGTTTCCAATAATCTATTTAGTTCGTTTAAAGTCATAGTGAAGCCTTCTTTGAAGCCCATTTCAATCATTTTTTCCAATCGTTCAAGCGACTCATTGTAAATGGTCATACTTACTTTGGTGATCCCGTTTTGTTCCGTAAAGTTCAAATCCCAATGAGAACCCGGCAAATGAGGATTTTCGTCCTTATCTGCAAAAACACTGAAATACTTGAAATTGGTTTTTGGACTGATGGATGTATAGTCCTGGATTTGCCAACTTTCATTTCCTTCAGGGCTGACCATCGCATAAAACCTTCTTCCTCCCTCCTTGAAGTCCATATGCTTTGTTTTGGACGTGAACGGTTTGGGTGCCCACCATTGGTCCAAAATTTCCTGTTTCGTAAATGCATCCCAAACCAGCGGAAGTGCCGCATCGAATTCTCTGATTACCAAAACCGAGTTGGTTGATTTGTCAACCGTAAAATCAAATTGTAACGTGTCCATACTCATTTTTTTTAATTATTGATCGTTATGTATTTCATTTCTTTGTTTGCCTTTTTTAATTACGCAACCAATTAGTTGCAAATATATATGCAATTATTTAGTTGCGCAAATTTTAAATCACTTTTCTGAATTTACTTATGGGAATAACCGAAAAGAATGGCAAAGGGATATGAATCCGGGAAGAGTTCCCGGAGAGAAATATACAAAAAGAGCCGATGTAAAACGCCAGCCCCCGTTACGATAGTACATTGCTGTGTTACTCTCTTCTGCAGAGACTGCATCGAAAAAATTAAATCACAAACCTGTCAAAGCTTTTCTTGACCCTGTTCAGAGAAATGTCTGACTTTTTGGATAAGACTTTGCCAGCACATAATAAGCAACTGGTGCGGAATAGCTTTCATCAGGTATGTAGCGCTTTCAAAACTTCATAAACAAGAAAAGCGGGCCATACCAAGGCTTTTAGAAAACCAAGCACCCCCATCCAAAATCCTGTTGCTATTGAGATGTAATAAACTGCTGCACCGATAAGTCCCAAGCCATAGACGGCACTATGAGGTGCATTTTGCTTAATTTTTTCTTTCATGATCTTAAACTTTTTGACAAGTTCACAAAAAAATAGTTTCCCCGATATGATACTCTTAATCTCAAAAGATGATTATTGTCATATCTGGATAACCGTCTGTTTGTATTTCTTACCGATATCCCAACTGTAGATGTCGGAATGCTCTGTCAGCTGAATTTCTTGAAACAAAAAAGTGAGCGGGGAAATATCTAAGTATTTGTGGGAGGATATGGAGAGTTTACTTCAAACTTTTTGACAGGCTGTCTCAAAAGGATGGTCCCACTGGAGATATTACTGGGTTCTTTGAGATATACTCCCGCACACGTTTAGATTTTGTCTGAAACTTTTACTCTTTTATAACTTTTAATAGGGATACTTTACCTCCATCAACTATTTCAATGAAATAAACTCCAACAGCGCCCTCCAAATTCAAATCTATCTGTTTCACTGATGAATACATTTTACGATACACTTCTTGCCCTAATACATTGCGAGCAGTTAGTGAAGCATTAGCAAACTCAATGTCAGAAACAATGGTCAGCATTCCACTCGTTGGGTTGGGGAATAAAATAATATTACTGGTAAACGTCTTTTCATCAATTCCTATTGTCGCAATATTCACACAAGCAGAAGTGTCAACACAACCATTTTCTGCTATTTCAACAGCATAACTTCCATTCATTGTTGGCGAGTAGTTCTGTCCTGTTGCTCCAGAAATGGGAGTATTTCCATTGTTACAATCCAACCACTGGTAGGAGGCCCCTGCTTGATCTGCCGTTAAAAGATTGGCTGCAACACTTACTGTATTTAGTGGGGATTCATTGATTGAAATGGTAAAGGAATTTTCATCTGAACAGGTTCCGTTTTCAGCATACACAAAAATTGTTTGCGAACCGGAAACCAAATCTCCTGCCAGGAGTGATGATCCGCCTCCATTACTTTCAGTAAAATAATTTCCAAAAGTAAGTGCTGGCAATTCGTAACTATCGCAAGCGGTTACATCACCTGGTGAATCTGCAGTAACAACCGAATCAATCGTGATCAAAAAAGAGTTTTCGTCTGAACACGTTCCATTTTCGGCGTAAACATACAGGGTTTGGGAACTCGATACCGAATCACCGGCATTCAATGGTGTTCCTCCGCCATTTGTAGCAGTAAAGTATGATCCGCTTGAAAGTACAGGCAGTTCAAAGTAAGCACACTCAATTATATTAGTTGGTGCATCTGCCATTACTGGTAAATCTACGGTTAAATCCAGAAGTATGGTACTGTCGCAACCATTGACACTGGTATAAGTATAAGTCGCTAAATTATTATCTGCAAAATAGGTATTTCCGTCAATCCACGTATAGCTTCCGCATGCTGTAACGATATCATTTGACAAGTAAGTTTCACTGTTGTTGTTGGTTTGGGTGATCCCTGCCTGGGATGTGACCCAATTGGAAGTGGTTCCACTCAATAGAAAGCCTGTTAATGTAGCATCGTAGGTAGTGGTTAGGTCATTCAAGGTGGTTACTCCTGTATTGGTGGCATTTGCTACACCTTCATTAAAGCTGTACGACGCTACTAAATTTGGCTGTGCTGTTGTAAATTCACTATTCATTGAGCCAAAGATTTCGCAAGGCGTCCGGATATCGTCCCATACTCTTAATTCATCGATGGAACCTTTATAAATTTGTTGTCCATCAGATCTGGCTCCGATTGTCATGACTCCGTCATTTCCAAAAGTAGAAGACCCTCCATTGATCCCATTAACCTGAATTCCGTTGATGTAAGATGTTATTGTATTTGTACTGGCATCCCAGGTAAATGCCAGATGTGTCCATTGCAAAGGTGAAAGTGTTACCTGCGTACTCACACTGTAGTATGTACCATTATCACAAAGAAAAAAATAGGCTACATTCACACCGTTTACCAGGATTGAACAAAAATTATTTACATCTTTTTGAGCAAAAAACACACGCTTGGAGGTGGTATTCGATTCTTGTTTAACCCAACACTCAATGGTAAAATCATTGGAAGGAATATTGTCAAACACAGTTGGTAAATTTGCCGTACAATATCCGTTTGAAGCGTCAAAACGCAGTGCATTTCCCGCAAGTTGCGAATATGAGCAAAATGACAAATGAATCGTAAGCAGAAGTAATAAAATTTTCATTCTTATGGTTTGTTTTTCAATGTGTTGTGTATATTCACAAAGACAAAACGCATTCGTGTACATCGTTGTTTAATCCTGCTAATTGGCTCAAAATTCCTGCTTGACTAAAAGTCATAAAACTGAGCGGAAGTGTTTGCAAAATAGTGTACTCTTTTTCATTCTGAATTTGTTAACACAAAACTACAATTGCTCCAGATGCGATACAATGCGGGGCAACACGTAAAATAGTACGTATCAGCACGTATCTATGAAGTTAGAAACACCATAAAACAGGAATTTTAATCAAAGAATCTTCTTTCCTCCGGACAAGAATAAAAACCAATCTATCCTCTTACCTTCTTCTGATTGCTTCTGATCGTGCGTTACGAATTTTCTCAAGAGCATCCATTCTGGCATTAGATATCTTTTCAATTACAAGCAGATTTTCTTCTTCCTGTATCTTTCGTTTTGCATCGTGTATTTCTAAGAATCGTTTTTGCTTTTTAGCATGCTGATTAATGGTAACATCATTCTTTCTGAATTTCTTCGCATCGTTTATACGTTTTTCATTCTCCTGATGCATCCAGGTAAGTTCCAGATAAGTTTGCATACGGGCAGCATGAATCAAATCATTTCCTGATTCCACTTCTCTTAGTTGTTGGGCTTTTGCATATTTCAGATACTGTAAATGTGTGAACCCCTGCCATTTTGAATTCAATATGACGGCGGTATCCGGAATTATTCCGATTGACTCCGGGGTCTCAACTCCAAGAGCAGATGCCCCATATATTTCGGAAGTTCTGAGAGTTTTATCTTCGCCCCAGAAAACCTGTTGAGATGTTTCACAGATACTTAAGCCGGAGCGTATTTTTACATTGTTTGGTTCTGCTATTTTAATGAGATCAGCATAAAAAGAAGGCGGTTCAACATCAGACCAATCGGCAGATTCCAAGCCTTCCACTTGTTCTAATTTCCGTACGAGTTCTGTTCCTAAATGATAGTCAAATTTTTCCTGCTTGAATTGAAAAGAAGCTGCTCGTGCCCTATCAAATCTATAATACCGGCTTAATCCTTTAGGGAATCCATCCTTACTGCTCACGAGCCAATTCGTAATTGCTTTTTTTCCTTCTGTTTTACTTAAAGCCATATTCCATACCCGAAGTTCTGCAATGCAAAAATCTGCTGATTGGATTTGACCTGTGTGATGAGGCAAATCCGGAATTGTGCCTACAAAAAGATCTGATGGTTTCATATTCCAACAAGTGGGATAAATATCCGTAAGCTGGTGCTCAAACGATTTCCCATTGCAATGAATGTTCAGTTTTTTGCTGTCCATGGAGACCGTTAAAGTGATCCATTTTCCAACACACCCTTCAAAAGCCTTCGGGAAAGCCAGATCAATCAAGGGTTCGGAATGCGTATTACCAGGGGCATACCACCTAAAAATTAGTGCGGAGTCTCTTGGTCGTATAAAAACAGTGGGCATTCCAACTCCGCCCAATAGGGAATATTCACTTAGATTTTCCAGTGCATTGATGTGTATCATGCATTGTAGCGAAAAGTCTCTATACGGGCGAATCGGTGCCGGCACTTTTATTACCGGTGTTTCTTTACCGATTCTAAGTGAGTAATTGGTATGGGGGTGAAAGGCATAGATGGCTTTTGCTGTTTCCGGAATCAAATAGATTATCCCTAATTTTTCTGAATATTGCGCATCTTTGAAGAACCTAACTTCCTTAAAAGTATGAATGTGCTCCGGCTCGGAAATTCTAACGGGCTCAAAGTGGCTGGTTAAAATAGCGGGATGAATCTTAAATTTCCACAATTTATTGTTGTCAACTACAAAAAGAATATTCCGAAGATGATCTGCTAGTAAAAACTGACTTCTGGTGGCTCCGGGGATCGGCATAGGGATAGGTAAAGAATGATTAAATTCCCTTCTGATTTGATTGTTTGCTGAAACATAGCACATTCTTGTGCTGTTGGTGACCCAAGTGCCTTCTGCATGGAAGTGTGCCGAAAACAATGGCCAAGTAATCGTTGTAACCTCGGTTTGATCGATCCGTGCATGAGCAACATTTCTGCTTGCAACAACCACTTGGTTGTCTAAAATCCGAACCGTATTTTCATCTACGATCTGCATATTCCGGATTTGTTCGAAACGGTCTTTTGATTCCCATTGATCCGCTGATCCCAATTCATAATTAAAGAGTGATCTGGTATTGGTATACATGAATAACCACGAAGCTCCACGGAACCCCTTACCGATAAGGGAATTCTCACTGCTGACTTTTTCTTCTAAGCTATTTTGTTTAATGAGGTCGTTTAGATCTTCTTCCAGAATTTTCTCAGCCTGTTCTACGATCTCAATACTACTTTTTTGGAGCGTGTCATGAACAATTTCCTGCACAGGCCCACCAACTTTCGTGAGTACTTCAACCATTGCGTTTTTCTGCTCTTCGGTATATCGTTTGTCTGGCATAAGGATTATTTTTTTTGATGTTTCTGTACTGCTTGTTGTGCACGATCTCTGATCCCCTGTATCCTGGTTTCCGCATCGGCATGGATTCTATTCCGAATATCTTCCGGATTGTGTAAGCTGATGATTGATTGCCAATGTGCGATATCAGCAATTCTCTGTTCCGCGTGCGGATCCTTAGCGATTGTTCGCATATCTGGTTTTAACGGTTTCTTTTTATCAATCCATTGGCTCAATATTCTTTGTGCTTCTTCCTGATGACTTTCCAGATACTGCGTGCCCAATGTGAGCATTTCACCGGCTGTTTTTATACTATCCGTTCGAATCCGTTCCCTCCGGATCGTAATTTCTGCATGATGCAGATTCCATTCTTGTAATCTTTCTGCTTGAATCCGGGCAGAATCTACTATTTCTTTGATGTAGGATTTACGTTTTTCATTTTGTCGGTCCAACCATTCTTTTCTGGAAATGGCATGATGCTCTCTCAGCCATTCATCCTGATCGAAAATAAACAGGATAATATCTTCCACGTTCTTCAGAATTGTACCTCCCAATCGATCTATCATAATCGGAGACAGTTCACTGATCTTATCAAATACGATGGGTTTTTCGTTACTTCCTGAATCCATTCTCCAGCCGAATAAATCGACATAAAAAGAGACATCAATCATTTTAGGTTGTTCATTACTCACATGTATTTCAAGCGAAGCACCAAAGATCAGATCGACACTAAAATCAAATTTCACTCCAAGAAATTCGCCTTTAATACGCTTAACTACCCCAACATAAAAGCCCCCGCTTGCATGGAATTCCCCATTCATGGTGAGTGAACTTGCCAGGGTAAATCCGATAATATCTCCGAATGAGTAATTAAAATCCAACTCAAAACCATCCTCTTTGAGTTCTATTGCACCACCGGTACTAACCAAATCGAATAATTGAACACTAAAATCCCCGTTTATATAGGGAGAAGTGGCAGTGCTCAGGTTAATAACGGGACCATTAGGCTTGACAACAACCCTACCTGGAACTATGGTCTCTCCGAGCTGTTGTACAGGCATAAAGTTTTGGACATCCTCCAAAACATGTGTTTCCGGGTTTCTACGTTGTTTGATAGTTAAGCCTGCACTATTTCCGGTTATTTGAAGAATATCTATAGATATGGGATTCATCATAAAATGACCCTGAACCCCGTCATGTTCATCCATTTCCAACATCCCAAAGAGTTTGAAGCCAAAAAGATTCAGTTCGGCTTTCACCCCGAAACCGGGTTGAATAATGGTGCTATCCGGCAAGGCCATTCGTACTTCCGACCAGTATAGTTCCAGGTGTTCGGCACCAAAGAACAAGGCTCTCTGTTGCTCATTTTTAAGTTTCAAACTTTCGAAAAGCAGACCTAACAATGGAACAAAACCAACGTGTGTCACATTCAATTGCAGATACCGCGGATTGGGAATGTCTCCTACCATTTCCAACATGAATCCGAATTCATTCCCTTTTCTGCTTCCAATGTCCATCGTTCCTTTCAATCCGAATTCTACTCCCGGAACAGCGAATACCTCTCCCAACATGAATTCAAGATCATGTATTACAAAATCCGGTAAATCTGGAAAACGAAGTCCGTCTTTGCCGCCTGTAATTGCAAAACCTCCCTCCAGTTGGTCCGGTGAGATATTAATAGCAGCTGCCCCCGAAATAACATGCCCGTTAAATGTCACGGTAGCTTTTGCTTCGAGTATAAACGAAATTACTGGCGCTGTAATGATCAGCGAAACACGCTCCAACAGTAAGCCTCCCTGGTCATTCCCGATACGTAAATTCGTTAAATCCGCTTCGATTATTCCGCTTTTCAAATCACTGTCGTATCCGATTCTAAGGATTAATTCCGGAGATTTCAGTGATTTTTTAAGTGCATCAATATGGAGGGCTTGATTTTCTTTAAAGGTAACGTCCAACAGGAGATACATGCCTTTATCTATCTTAAGCCCTTGGGTTGTAAAGTTAGGGAGGTCAGGTAAATCGAAACTTGAAAAATCCGTGGTTGCAACAATAAGTGCCGCCGCTTTCAAATTCATAAAATGAAGTGCATCACGCTCCGGTTTGAAAGGTACATTTTCTTTCTGTGGACTATTATATTGAATTCCAAATAAAAACTCCAAATTAGAAGAGCCTTTACTTCCAACCATTACCGCTTGTTCACCGCCAACGGTTTCAACAATTAAGCGAATAGTCTTAGAATTGTTCTGATAAGATAACGCGATCTTAGAAAGGGTAAGTGCATCAACGGTACTCTGCGGAATATCACTCAAGTCGATATCCGTAAATAAATGGGTTAATAATTCGGTTAAATGCAATCCTTTACCCTTTTCTGCCTCCCAATTGATTGAGAGCGACCAATCTTTATGACCTACATCGATATTGAATCCAAGATGGGATTGCTCAATAGTGATTTCTCCGGAGAGTATTAACTGAAAATCATGCTTGTTATTTTCATTTTTTGTGAAATGAATTTTCAATTCGATTTCTCCGCTATCCACAGGACCTAACTTTTCATTTAATTGAGCTCTTGCAGAAAGATTGAAATTCGTTGACTTGGTTTCAAAATCAATTCTTAGTTCGGATAAGGTTATATCCGGAATGGTTTCGGGAACTGTGAAATTAAACCACTCTGAAAGCTGAGCGAGCGCATCCTTTAAATGAATCGCATGTTCAACTGCTGCATCTGATTCAAAATACCAGCCAGCTTCTTTATTCATGCGATTCCTGCCGGAGGCATGTACATGTAAATCGGTTCCAAAAAGTGTAAAATTGGCATCAATGCTCCCAAGAACGGGGCTGTCTTTTGACTTCTCCACATGAATACGTACCCTGTCAAAAGTCAATTCAGAATCCCCAACCGTTACTTTCAGCACGTTAGAAATACCAATTGTACCATCAAAATGAAGTGGCTTCAGTCTAAAGTTGACATTTAATGTATCGATGTTTAAACCTTCCGGTAAGATGGATTCGTTCGGAACGAATGTGTGAATAAAAGTCCCGAGCGGTATTGTGCTTCCCGAAATAAGACTGAGACTGAGTGAATAATCCGGATATCGTAATGTATAAGCGACCTCTACCCCATCAATCGTTAATCGACCACGTAAGGTAGCAGTAACAATGGAGGTCTTTTTTAAATCCAAGGTCATTTGAAGAGCTGTCACTTCAAAGTTTTGCAGTATTTCATACTGTGTATAAACCTCGTCTAGCCGTTCCGACAACTCCGTTAATCCAAATGCTACCGCAATATCGTTGATTCCAGGAAACGATTTTTGATCAATCGGGGTAATTCTAACGGTACAGCGTAAATTCTCATCCGGCTCAATGAAGAAATCAAACCCGACATTGCGAGTTGCATCCAATAGCATGGAACCGGTAATTTGAATTTGTTGTAATGGAGCTGACGTGTTATCTGCACTATCAAGAATCCCGATAAATAGCTGAAGATTTCGGATAGGTGAATGAAAAGATCCGAAATCAAGGTCCGGAAGTGTAAATGACAGCCTATGCTGTACCCTTAAACGCTCAACATAATGGGGTAAAAGTTCGTACGTAAATACCTGATTTAAGTTAAAATGTGCTGCAATATTGTTTGCAATTGTTTTAAGCCGGTTCGTTACTAACTGACCGGTTATCACATCTGGAAGTTGGTTCGAATGGATTTCCAATAGAAATGCTCCACCGAATATGGATTCCGGCGATTTGGAAGTCCATTGAACAGCGTTTTCAAATAAAACGGTGGTGCCTTCTCCTTCAATATATGTATAAGAGACCCCGGTATCTGACTCCTGTAAAGTAAATTTTATGGAAGAAAAAGTGGCCGGACTGTTATTATTTGCAAGCGGAAGTGCCAAATCAGTGCTCATGGTAATCTGCACCTTGCTTTGATCGGGATTATTTTCCTCGATATGTGTGATCGTTCCACTCACATATTCAAATTGACATCTTTTTAAGAATGACCGGATGTTACGTGGACCAATTTGATCTACAGCAATACGAAGTTCATTGCCTGTCTTCAGATTATTAAGGTGTATCGTATGACTCATTGGTTCGTTGATCCTTTAAAAGAAAAAAAATTAGTCGATCCAGTATAGAAAAAGGACTGTTGATTGTCTGCTGTGCCGTCATCAGAATCAATAATAATGCGGTCATAACTCCAATGTGCATTATCAATCATAAATTCTCCTCTATGGTCAACAATCTCCATGGCATTTGAGGGTGCATGAGCCAATAAAATGGACGGAACTTCAGGTGACTCGGAGCGAAGAAGAAATTCTTGCAAGAAAATACATTGTTCAAAATACTGTAAATCCCAGTTGAGAACACCTCCATTGTATTTAGCGGTAACACTGATGTGTCCAAGGTAATCTACATTGTCAATATCTGTTCCTCCGGCTATTCCAAACTTAAAATCCGGGTTAAAAGGGCTGTTTCTAGCAGGAATATAATCAAGGTTTTGAACATCTATATTGTGACAGGAAGTCATCAATACTCTTTGAATGTAAGTCGCATGATACAATTTTTCAATCACTGAAAGGTGCGGATGGTTGAATGAATCGTGATGTCCACATGAAATGATGACCCCAGTTGGTTTTAAGGTATTCAAAAAATAGTCATCGCTGGAAGTACTGCTGCCATGGTGCCCGGCCTTCATGCAACTTAACTGACCGTTCGCGCGATGTTGTATGTACGATACACAGTTTCGTTCCTGCTCCTTTTCTAAATCACCTCCAAACCAATAGGTGAATTCTCCCATTATCAGTAATAATCCAATGGAAAATTTGTTGTCATCACCAACACCTTGGTATGCGATAGTTGAATTAATTTCGTCCGTATCGGAATCATAAGTGAGTGCATGTCCGTTCACAATAACACATTCCAGTCCAATACCATAAGGGTTATTTATCATTGGTCCAACCATCAAATCACGGCCAAGGAGATAGTCACACGGCTGAAATTCATGTTCATCATATATACCCCATTCGTCAGAATCCACATTTTGGTTTAAAACCCCTCTTTGAATAGAAATAGATCCTCCTATATTATTCGGAAGATGGTCATGGGTTTCAATACCTTTCTTATAGCGATGGGGATTTCCGCTAAAAACAAATTCGCAGGCACGCATTACATTGGTCACATTTTGTGGAATAATCCTACCGTTTCTATCGAATGCCGGAAGCAGGTTCCCATTGATATCATAAAGCGGTTGTTGATGAAGTAATTTTGCTATACCATAATAAAATTCAAGATTATTGATTCCTGTCATGCTGGTATTATCAATAATGGGGTGCTCTCCCCCATCATACCTCAAACCCAAAGAAAAACCCTGATCATATAGGATTGTTTCACGAAACAGGTTACGCAAATAAGGTGGCGTATCAGTTCCTGCCGCTATGTTCATCAGCTCGGTAATGCCCATGTAATGATCTTTATCATAATGGGACAGGATAATTACATTAATTTGTTCAACTCCATATTTTAGCAGACAGTCATAAAGAACCCGATGTGATTCAGTACTTTCCTCGTTACGATCCTCATACTGTCTCGCACCACCGCAGTCGATTACCACTGTATGAACAATTTTTCCATGATCATTTTGATCTCTCACGAAAAGTACCGAACAATCTCCCTGCCCTACATCTAAATGTATTATCTCTAAACTATATCTCATCAACCTGTATTCATTGCTAAACAGAGCTTCCGAATCGTGAACCCTTGGTTAAATTGATTCCTCCATTCGTTTATGAAAGAACAATTATCGAAACAAACTTACCGGATGAATAGGTGTAAATCAATACGTAGAGACACGTAATCCTATACGTAGTGATACGGAATTCGCGTCAATAACAGGGGCTGAACGGGAATAGTTGGCACCAAGGAATTAAAGCGCACTTTTATTTTCAATGGCCCATTCCAAAAGACCATTTGTTTTTCCTTTTAAGTCGAGCTTGATAATGATGTTGCTGCGGTGTTTTTCTACGGTGCGTTCTGATATAAACAATTGATCAGAAATATCTTTACTACTGTAACTCTGAGCAATTAATTTGAGGATTTTCAATTCGGATGGCGACAGGTTTTCAAGTAAACCAAGGGTAGAATTCACTTTTTTCAGATCCGCATGATCAAAAACAGTACTGTAATATTCCTTCCCGTTTAAAATCGTTTGAATGCAGTTTTCAATTTCAGACAAGGCGTCCTCTTTTAAGATGTATCCCGAAATATTCAATGCCTTTGCCTTCGCAATAAATTCAACTTCTTTGTGATAAGATAAGATGATGAATTTCGTTTCGGTGTTCACTTCTTTACAATGCTTGGTGATTGACAAACCATCCATGATGGGCATTTCAATGTCTAAGATTGCAATGTCAGGCTTTTCCTCAATGATTAATTTCAACGCTTCGCTTCCGTCAATTGCTTTGAATAATTCGGTATACCCCAAATTGGAAAGCTGATTATACAAGCCTTCCAGCAATAAGGGATGGTCGTCTGCAATAACTATTTTAGGCATCTTTAACGGGTATTTTTAAATGAATAGTCGTTCCTTTTCCTACTATTGATATAATGCTCAATTCAGCGTTCACTATTTTCGCTCTTTCCTGAAGTGTTTTCATCCCTAAGGAGTTTTTTATTTTTGATTTCTCACTCCAATCAAATCCTTTACCGTAATCTTTGATAGTCACAACAATGGCGTTTGTTTCTTTTGCTGCACCAATGAAGGCCGAAGGAGATTCGGAGTGTTTTAATATGTTATTGATCGATTCCTGAACAATTCTATAAACACCCAGTTCTTGTTGTTTGGTTAATAGATTGTCAATTTCAGCCACTTCTTCGGAAATAAAAATAGAACTGTTTGCATCTACTGATTCAATCAATTTTTTTAGGGCGGCAGTCAAGCCAAATTGTTCCAGGACAAAAGGATGTAAACCCTGAGTGATTCTTCGAACACTATTTAAAGTTTCACTAATACTGGTTTCCAGTCCGTGATCTTTTAAAGACTGTGCTTTGTTTTTTAATAGAATTAAATCTTGTCCTACCGAGTCATGAAGCTCTCTGGAAATTCGTGTTTTTTCATCCTCTTGCGACTGCAACAATTGTTGGGAAAAGGCTCGTTGACTTCTTTCTTCTTGTTCAATCAGCTCTCGTTTTTTCCGGTTTTTATTCCCTCTCAATACCAAGAGAAAAATACCACTGATCAATACTGCCAATATACTCAGAAAGGTAATTGATAGTTTCCTTGTTTTTAAAAGCTGATCTTTTTCTAAATTGATTTTTTCCTGTTTGGCAACAAACACTTGTTTTTCTAATTCCGCATTGAATTTTGCCAAGGCTTTGGTTTCTTCGGTATTCAATGTGCTATCCCGGTATAGATGATAGAGCTTGTAATAAAAGAGCGAAGAATCGTATTGATGCAAGGCTTCATACGCCTTTGACAAACAAGACACACATGAATAGCGGAAGTTATTACTGCTATACTCCCAAATTAAATCCTTTGCTTCCCGGCACATCTTCAAGGCTTTCTGAGGTTGTTTTAATTGATTATACACTATTCCTAATTCTTTTGCACAAATAGACTGATCATAAATCGACCCCGTTTTGATTGATTCATCATAGGATTTTTGAAGGTAATAAAGCGCAGAATCCAGCATTTTCATGCGTGAATAAGTTACACCGATATCTGCCTGACTTCCTAAAGCATAATGGTCATAACCAGCCTTTTCAAAAGCGTTCATTGAAATACGAAAGTGTGTTATTGCTTTTTCGGGTTGATGGAAATTGGTAGAATAAATATTTCCTAAAGAAGAATGAATCGTTCCTAATCCAAAATAATCGTTGTTTTTTCTGGCAATGGATATTGCTTCGTCTAATTTGTTTATTGCTTGAATCGTGTCGTCCATTTTGGCATAAATAAGAGCGCACACCCCTAAAACTTCTACCTTCTTCTCCGCATTTTGTATGCTTGCGATGTTCACTTGATTCAGGGCTTTGGTAGCATTCAAAAAATTAGATTGCGACAAATAGGTTTTTGCAATTTCAATTTCATAAATGGGTTGCAACTCATGCAGAGTTCCTTCTTGATTGATAATCTTTATGGCAGACTTAAAGGCTTGTCTTTTCTTGGTAAAATCTATCTGACCGAATAGAATAGCTTTATTTTTATAGGCTAGAATTTTTAAGGTGTCGGATAATTTGTTATCTGTAATGATTTGATTTAAAATCTCGTGTCCCTGAACTAATTGATTGTTTTTAATTTTATCTTTCACAAAATCAGAGAAAATAACCTCTAATGAATCAAGATTGTGATAGCGCAGGGTTTGATTTAATTTTCTAAAAAATCCGGAATTCGACTGTTGAGTGACTGTTTGTGGATTCTGAAACAAAAGATTCGTGCCTTTTACTTCCAGGTTTGTGAAAAAAAGTACAAAAAAGAAGTATATCCATTTCATAAGGACGATTTCCAGAGTTCGGCGTGAAGATACAATCTTAGGTTCAGTTTTAAAAGGGTATTTCTATGCAGTGAATCTCACGGTTTTTCGAATTCTACTATTAACTGGCGAAATAGAGGGTCACTCTAACGGGAATACGTCAAACTTTTTGTGGCGGATATGGAAAACTTACATGAGATCTAATCACTCTCAGTTCTCACACTCACACTAAAGAAAAAGCCCTGAAAAACAGAGCGAGTTTGAGTGTGAGTATTGAGGGCAAAAAAGAACGGGGAAGGCTACAATCGCACTTTGCTAAGCGGTTATATTAGATACTTCAGTCTGCGCACAACTTTAATATCTAATGGTTATTTACCAAGTCTACTTCCTTCGCCGGTAGAATTGGTAGAATGCTGATTGATCTTAATATTATTATTTCCAAGCTTGAATGTAATTGATAGATAAATGGCTTGAGTGTCAAAATAATTATTGTCTCTTATCGTCGTTGAATTACTTTTTGTTGTTGATTTTAACTTCATCAATCTGAAAGGATCATTAAATGAAAAAAGGATATTCATTTGGTTATGCAATAAAATTTTCCGTAATGTCATTCTAGTATATGGAGCCTCAACCTGATAGGTAATTTGTTGGAAAAAAGGTGACCTATACGATCCATTCAGACTAAGAAAAAAGGTTTCCTTCTTATCAAGAATGTACTTCATGCCTACATCAATTGACCCTGTAAGCACGTTTAAATTTTGGGGTGTAATAACTTGTTTTACAACAGTGTTAGAAAAAGATAATAGAAAGTTAATATCGAATGATAATCGCTTCTTGAATGTCTTGTAATAATTTATATAAGTGAATATCCCTTTCGAAGAAAATAAATTCGCAATGGTAGTTTGTTGTAACTGAGTTGCATCGTCATAAATTGTTACTGTGGACATATCTTTTGTAGAATAAAAGCTGTATAGACTAACATCAAAACTTTTAACAGTTGTGCTTATTCCAATGGAATGATAAACAGAGGGTTTTAAATATGGATTTCCTGTTCTATATTGATAGTTTGACGTATAATATTTAAACGGGTTTAGCTCATTATAGCTTGGTCGATTAAATTCTTTTGAATAATTAATATTCCAAAATTTTCCTCCCTTAGTCTCATACATAGCAAAAATCTTGGGCACGAGCTGAAAATAGTTATTTGTTATTTCTAACCCCGTAGTCGGAGAATTGCCGAAATAAATCGTATTCTCTCCTCTAACTCCAACTTGGAAAGTCCATCGTTTAATTTTCCAGTCAACACTTGTATATATAGCTTGAATGTGTTCGTCATAATTGAATGAATTACTCTTTAATGTATCTTCCTGTTCTTGATTTAAGAGATTATTGAAAACTGAAAGGTGATATTTATTAGAAGTAAAAGAGTATCTGCCTCCGAAATTAATCCTTACCGACTTAATTGGCTGAACATAATCTACACCGGCCGAAAATAAATTTGCAGAACGTACTAATCTATTAGTTTGACTATAATTAGAATCTTTAATTGGCGTAATTGTATTGGTGAAATATTCAGCTTTTCCATTAGTTACAAAATTTGTGTAGTCAAAGTTTATATCAATCTTTTTCCCAGTTGAATCCAATTTACTTGTGAGATTCATGTTTACCGATTGTTTTTTATTATTAGACTTATCTAGTGAATAATTAGAAATAGAAGCTATCAGGCTACTGTTATTTCTGTTGTCAATTTGACTATTATTTCTTAATCCAGATTCATAGAAGTCGGCAACATATAGAACGCCTATTTCTGTTTTTCGATTGAATTCATAATTTAAGCCAAGTCCAGCAGCTAATCCATTATAACGGCTAATTGTTGTATATTCTTCATTCCAATGAGCCGTAGTGTCAAAATCAATTGTTTTTATTCCTACATAACGACTTTTGCTAATCATGACAGATAAATTTGAATATAGACTGAATTTATTTTTTCTATATGCATAATTCGCTTGATAACTCTGTTGTGTATAAAACTTTTGTCCAATATCTGCAGTTATACTACCTCTACTTAATTTTCTCGTTACACCAACAACAAGTCTAATATTTATCAATCCACCTGAAGAAATCGCATACTTTACAGGTGGAACAGGAATAATTTCGACATATTGTATATCTTCAGTAGGTATTGATTTTATAAAAGAAATAAGTTCTGCGCCAGTTAGAGGAATTAGTTTGTCATTCAGCATGACTTTTGCCGACGAACCATTGGATAAGTGTATTTCATCCCCACTTATATAAACTCCAGGGGCAAAATCTATCACATCATTTGCATTTCCGCCAACAAGACCAGGTATGTTTGCCGGATTGAAAATGGTACGATCAACTTTACGAATTACAGTTGGTTTCTTACCAATTATTTCAACATCATCTAAGTATTTTCCGCCATCAACTTTAAGATCGAATTTTGTTTGTCCTTCAATAGTGACTAGAGTGTCTATTGATTTAAAAGGAACTTTAATTGTTAACTTATACTCACCCGGGGACGGAACTTCAAAAAGATAATTACCGGTTGAATCAGTCGCCACCGTTTGAAGAACCACTGAATCCTTAATCAGCAACAATTTGCAATAAAACTCTGGTTCTTCGGAAGTATTTGAAATTTTTCCTGAAAGGCTGTTTTGTGCCACTAAAGTGAACGGGAGTAATATCAGTGCTAGGGTCAGTATCTTCATAAATAGTGCTAAGCTCTCCACTCTTTGCCACCGTGGAGGTTGATGCTGTTAATCAGACGTTATAATCTGCTAACGCTAAAAATGTTACAAAATTATCTGTTTCTCAAAATGTTTTTATTGTTTGATTTTGAATTTTTGTTTCAACTCTTCATTAGGACAATGTCCCAATAAAAGTGCTATTTGGTCCTTATTATCTTTCCAATATTTTTTTGGACAAGCTTCACCATATCTTTTTAAATAATATAGTGCCTTTTCGCAATCTCCAAGAACCCGATAGAAAAATCCTGCATTCCATAACATTTCGATGTTTCTAGGACTGTGATATAACGCTTTTTCAGCGCTAATTAAAGAAAGCCTTAACATTGCTGTATCAGAGTGATTACGTAGGCACAACTCATACTGAATATTTGACAAATCAATGTAATAATCTGCTAATCCTTCAGAGATTTGATTTGTGTCAAGGTTTAATAATTTTGGATAGATTTCACTTAATGTTATACTGTCTCGAATACCACATACAGAAGGACAAATGGTGTCTTTCATGGCTTTATAGTCCAATTGTGCTATCGAAAGTTTAGATAGGCTGATGAATAATATAACAACTATTTTCTTCATGAGATTTCCGAATCGTGGGGTATAAAACAATGTTAGCAATTTTCAATAAAAATTCTATGCCTGGCAATATTTAGTTTCAATATTAGATTGGCATTCTTTTTTATGAGACAATTTGAATAGAAATCGAAATTAAATAATTTGGAGAGTTTTATCATTATTGTATCAACCCCTTTCTTCGAACAAAATAGCTGCTTAGTTTTAGTTGATTCCCATTTTTGGCCAGGAACCCTTATCGGAGAGTTCTAACCAAATTCAAAAAAAGTTCTAACTTTTCGAATTGTCTGGTAGACGCTAAAATATTAGTGTTTAGAAACAAAAAAGCCAACCCTAAACGGATTGGCTTTCCTTTGTGACCTCAAGCGGGGAAACTTCTAACTTTTTAATGGAAGATTTGGAGCTTGTATTGCAATTAGAAATACTGAAATTGCTATAATTTGCTGTTAGGTATTCCGTTTTTTTAATATCTCCTCCCATCTTGTGAGAATCAATTCAGTGTAAATTTCCTTATCAAGTCCATACGAACCTAATGCAAAACCATCGTTCCACTCGATCAAAGCCGTTTTATCATCATCTAAAACTCCAAAGTCAATGCCATAGGCATCCGTTCTCTGATTTGATTGATCAAAATCGCGGATCGCGCTTTCCACCACTTCCATATTCAATAGTAAACCTTCATCGCCTGCATAATTCTTAACTCCGACAATTTTTGATTTGGTAACGAAAACCCGGTACTCGGAAAGCCAGTTAACAACCGATGAGCAATACAAATCGGTATGCTTTGCTATTCCATCCAGCTGGTATAAGCCTGTATTGGAATTTATGAGAAATCCAGTAAACAGTTTGGCTTTCGACTTAGGTTTCACAAAAATGTTGGCTATCTCATTTCCATGACTTTCCAGCAGTAAGTTTCTAACACTGCTTTCCCAAATGGTCCGATTCAAGTATTTTCTGAGACTTTCGGGATACGAATCATTGGTCCAGGTAATTCCAAGTCTTTTAAAGACAGTCATCATGGTAGGATTGTCGCCTACTACCAACGTTTGGTTATCCAAAGCAATTTGGTTTCTCATCAATCTTTTGATTGTAAACAATTCACAGGCTATTCCCCTGGCTTCTAAAGTTTCCTTTATATCCAAATGTTCGGGTTCAACCCGGTTGTTACCATATTCATGAATGTATGCTTTTGAGATCATAATAGGCCGTAAGAGAAACTGATATCGTTTATTTCTTAATCAATCGAATGACAGCCTTTCTTTCCTCAGACTGTACGGTTAGTAAATATACACCGGATGATTCTTCCAGCGACAAGTTAAAAGATCCCGTTTCTTTGAGCGTCTCCCGCCGCAATACTCTGCCGTTTAAATCACTAATTTCCACAGATATCATGTGGAAATTATCTCCCATATCAACAGAGAAACTTCCATCGGAGGGATTCGGATAAACTTCCAACTTGATTCCAAAATCATTTTCAATAATTCCCACTGTTGTAATATTCACGCAAGCCGAAGTGTCAACACATCCGTTCTGAGTTAATTCGACAGCATAATTCCCATTGGCTGTTGGAGTAAATGATTGATTGTCTGCACCTAAAATCGGAGTGTTGGTATTGCAATCCAACCATTGATAAGACGCTGTGCTGTTATTAGCAGTAATCGTAATTCCAGTTGTGGAAGTGGCAACATTCGGCAAGCTTGTAATTGTTAAATTCAGTGTTACTACACTATCACAGCCCGCAGCATTGGCCAAAGTATATGTAGCCGTGTTATTACTAGCGGTATATGTGTTTCCATCTAACCAGGTATAAGAGCCACAGGCAGTTTGTACGTCTATTGTTCCGGGAGATGATTTATAAATTGTCAGGTTGAGCGTTACCACACTATCACATCCTGCAGTATTGGTCAAAACATAAGTAGCAGTATTGTTATCCAAGGTGTAAGTATTGCCATCTATCCAGGTATAGGAATCGCAGGCTGTTTGAACATCTGTTCCGGTTGTTGGATTATTAAGTGTAAAATGAAGAGTTACCACACTGTCACATCCTGCAGCATTGGTCAAAATATAAGTAGCCGTATCATTACTTGCAACATATGTGTTGCCATCTATCCAGGTGTAAGGACTGCACGCACTTTGAACATCCGTCCCTGCAGAAGTGTTTATACTCAAATTTAATGTCACCAGCGAGTCACATCCTGATGAGTTTGTCAACATATACGTAGCAGTATTATTACTTGAGGCATAGGTATTTCCGTCTATCCAGGTATAAGGATCACAAGAGCTTTGAACATCGGTCCCCGTATTATCACATTGTGACATCTTATGAATAAAAGCCTGGTAGCCGCCAAACGAAGTAATATTGTGAACACCTGGTCCGGGGTCAAAATCAACAGTTGCATCAAAGATTCCGGTTGTATAAATATTCCAGAAGGGATCTATTGCAATGGAATAACCCGCGTCAAGCTGCGCACCTCCCATTTTCCCAGCCCAAACAAAGTTCCCAGAATGATCCAGTTTTGCTATAAAAACATTTTCTGCTCCTCCCGGAGGAAGCGTGTAAATACCTGGTCCCGGATCAAAGTCTGTTGTTCCCTCAAAAACACCTGTAACATAAACGTTATTAGATGCATCTAGGGCAATGGAATAACCAAAATCATCGCTAAGACTATTATTCCCAAATTTTTTAGCCCATACAAAATTCCCCGAAGCATCTAATTTGGAAATGAAAACATCATAATCATTGGCATAAACGGCAAGGTTAAAAACTCCTGGTCCCGGATCATAATCACCCGATCCGTAGTAAGAACCCGTCGTGTAAACATTTCCCTGGGCATCAACCGCAATACCGTAACCATCCTCCATAGTTGTTCCTCCCAATTGTTTTGCCCATACAAAATTTCCGGATGCATCTAATTTGGAAACAAAAACATCTCTGAAACCTGCTACCGTAAGTCCCGCCGTTCCTGTTCCCGGATCAAAATCTGCGGTTCCATAAAAACTACCGGTTGTATGAACATTTCCTGAGGCATCTACAGCGATAGCATAACTCACATCGGTACCAGTTCCTCCCTGCTGTTTTACCCAGACAAAATTCCCTGCCGGATCCAATTTGGAGATAAAAATATCTTCTCCTATGCTTGCTGCAGTGAGCATGGAGGTTCCAGTACCCGGATCAAAGTCTGCTGTGGCTCTAAAAGTTCCTGTGGTATAAATATTACCGGAAGCATCCAGCACAATGGCATTTACATTAATTCTGTCAGTACCTGCAAATTGTTTTACCCAGACAAAATTCCCTGAGGCATCTAATTTGACAATGAATCCATCGAGATCACTTGCCGAGGTAAGCATAGCGATCCCGGGGCCGGGGTTAAAATCGGCAGTTTCAGTAAAATGTCCCGCAATGTATGAATTCCCTAATGCATCTACGGCAATAGAATTGGTGAGAACATATTCTGAGCCCCCCAACCCTCTTGTCCACAAAAAATTCCCGGAAGAATCCAATTTAGCAACATAGCTATCTTTTTCGCCACTCAAAGGCAGAACGGGAACAGTTGCACCCGGAACTCCTGCTGTTCCATCGAATTGTCCGGTAACGTATACATTTCCTGAAGCATCCGTGTCAATTGACTTTCCGGAATAATAATCTGTACCGCCAACTGTATTTACCCATTCAAAGGTTTGAGCACTATTAAACTTTGCAATAGCTAAAAAGGCTAAACTGAGTAGAATATTTTTAGAGTATTGATACATGTTAGATTGATTTATCGGTGAAGTAAAAATAATTAAAAAAATTGTGGATGAAGGAATTAAAGGGTTACGAAAACAAAAAAGCATCACTTTCGCGATGCTTTTTCCTTTCGTGACCTCGTCAGGATTACAGATCCTCTCGTATTGTTCAATCCGAGCATGGAACCCGCCATCCGCCAAGGTGGACGGCCAGGGTTTTTCATTTGATGAACCGGGTTCCTTTCGTGACCTCAAGCGGGGAAACGTCAAACTTTTTGATGGAAGATTTGGAGCGGGTGTTGGAATTGGAAACTTTAGAATCACAATTGGAATAAATATCTATTCTTTATTATCTATTGAAAGTATTTTGGATTTACCGATCAGCAACTAGTTTACGAACCATATTCACACTTTTGATTAAACCGACAGCTGCCTTTCCAGTTTCTAATTGGAAATCAATCTGATCTCCGTATAAATCAATAATTCTAAATGTCGATAATTCTGGCTTTTCTATTTGCCCTTTGAATAATCCATACATTACATCATCAATATTTTCGATCTCTACTTTAATTACTGCACTTGAAGTTTTCTCTATAATTCGACGAGTAGTGATTAGAGTGTGTTTTAATTCTCCTTGAACTTCAAATATTGGCAATTCACTAGCATCTAATTCAAACTCGTGTTTTAACTTATCAAATGGCTCTTGAACTATTTTTGAATACTTCCACGTTTCATTATCCATTGCTGATCGTTCAATAGCTTTAATGACAATATTTCTTATAGAATCTGGATTTTTCAAATTTGATTTTGAATTTATTTCAAGTAAAAATAGGCTCGATTTTGAATAAAACAACAAATTCTCACTTAAAGCCGGCACTTATCTTTTTTGTCGTAGTAATTTACTACTTAACATGTCTCTCCCTTCCACTCTCAATTCTCACACTCTCCCCTGAAAGAAAAGAGCGAAACTCACAATTTTCAGAGCGAGTTTGAGTGTGAGAGAAGAGGGCAAAAAGAAAAGAGCGGGAAAACGTCTAACTTTTTGACGGAGGATTTGGAAAGCTTACTTCACATCGAATCACTCTCAGAACTCACACTCTTCCCTGAAAAGAACGGGATAGAGCGAGTTTGAGTGTGAGAGAAGAGGGCAAAAAAGAAACGGGATCATTACTTCCGTAACAATCCCGTTCTTTTTTGTGACCTCAAGCGGGGAAACGTCAAACTTTTTGATTGAAGATTTAGAACGTGTACTACAATTAGAAACGCTGGAAAACCATACACTATGAAGAAAAAAATAGAGGCTCAAAAAATTGAATTTGCAAAGAACTTAATTGATTCTGATTACAGATTAGTTTGCGATTATGAAAAAATCGATACTTGTATTGAAATCATTTGCATTCGTGATTTAATGTCAACGAAAACCAAATTTAAGTTCTTTAATATCATTGGAACTGATCGAATTCTAATCAAAGCAAACAACAGTTTTTTAATAGAATATTGTATAAAGCAAACGGGGAGCAAATTTGAACTATACGAACTAGTGCTTTCTAAGTTTAACGAATTTGAAAGAGAACTAGACAATTTGAGTTTGTAATCGGGATTTATTCGTAAAGCACTAATAGCAAATAGTCCAATTTTAATGCTTCTAATGCTACTAATTTGGTTTGCCATTCCATAAAAGTTGTTTCTAATTCTGTGTATGTGGTTCTACCTTCCTGATAAAGTAAAACAGTTTTATCGTAAATAGCTTTCAAGTTATTTGCGATCTGCAATGTTTGATCCTGTTCCGCAATACTTTTATTTTTTTTCTGTTGTAATTCAACTTTTTGTTTTTCCAATAAAACAGCAGTTTGTTCTTTTGTGCTTTCTCGCTCAATGTTCTTAATAGCATAAAGCTGTTTTGATTTAATCCATGCACCTCGATTAAAAATTGGAATGCTTAAATAAAGTCCGATCCCTTCGTATAAATTTTGATTCACCTGATCCCGATAAGGTTTTGTTGGAGTTCCGTCAATTGTATAATCTTTATTATTTGTAGAAAATCCAGTTCCAAGTAAACCGTTTAAGGTTAAATTTGGCAAAGCCGTTGATCGATCAACTTTCAATTGATAGTCCGCAATTTCCTGATCAATTTCTAATTGAGCAATCACAAAATATTGGCTTAATTTCGGCTTATCGACGATCCCATTTACTGAATTCAAATCAACCGAATGTTTTGACAAAAGAGGTTCGCCAATTAAGTAATTTAGATCAATTATTTTTAGCGTTATTTCACTTTGAAGATTGATCAATAAATTGCTTTCATTCATCATTGAATTGTGGCTTTTCAATGTATCAATGGCATTAATTTTTCCTTCATTAATCAAAAGACGTTGAATGTTCTGAATGTGCTTGTATTTGTCAATTCGTACTTGGGCGAATTCAATTTGTTTAGAAAGCTTGCAAATACCTAAATACAACTCAATGATTTGAATTTTTATTTCGTTTTGCTTTGCTTCTAAGGTTAATTCATTTTTCGAAATTGTAGCATCTAAAATATTTCGTTTATGTATGTAATTCAATCCATTGAAAACCTGAACGCTTGAATTTAAGCCTATAGATTGGGAATTAACCGAAGTGGTGGCAAAAGTATTGGTAAACGGGTCCAGTCGCCTACCGAATGAGGTATTGAAACCAGTTGAAGCCCCCAAATTTGGAATTAAAGTCCAAGTATGAAAATACCTTTCAACTTGTGACGAACGAACTAAACTCGATTGGCTAGCATAAAGCAATTTATTTGCCTGTGCTTTATTCAAACAGGATTGAAGTGTTAATGAATCTTGTCCGAAAACTACGAACCCAATTAATGAGATTAGAGTTAAAATAATTTTCATTTTACTAGGTTCATTAATTGTTCAAAAATCCTTGAAAGAACACGTTTGTTTTTGGTTACTATTTTTACTTTGCCCTTAAATTGTGCTTTGAAAGGAATTTGTTTGTTATATGTGGTTTTCAATTGTTTTGGCAATGAAATTTTTACCTCATATTTTCCCCCTTTATCAATTTGAGTTTTTGCAATGACTGAACCTTCCAAAGTTCCAAATTCGGATTTTGGGTAGTCTGTAAGTTCAATAAATACCTTTTGATCTTTTTTGATTTTTCCCGCTCCATTTACTTTAATTGTGGCAATCCCATTATAAAAACTACTGGTCGGTACTACTACAATCGAAGCTTCGTTCGCCTTATAAAAACGATTCTGTTGTAATAATTTATTAAAAACAATTTTTCCGGAACATGGGGCTAACCAAATTGAACCTTTTTCCCAATTGCTCAAAGACGTTTGAAATGATGTAATTGAAACAAGTATGTCGGTGATTTTTTGTTGTCTAGCTAACCAAGTATCATTTTTTAACTTAGTTAAATCATTTTTTAGTGAATTCAAAGCTATCAAATTTTGTACTTTTTGCTCTTTTTGACTTTGGATTGTTTGTAAGGCTTGTGAGTGCGTTCGTTTGTCTGTTGCTAATGTCTGTTTTGAAATTGCGTTTTGCTCCGCGAGTCTTTCACTGCTTTCTAGTTCTTTTCTAATCGTTTCGAATTCTTCGGAAGAAATATTGAGCCGATTTTCATTAATGGATTGCAATTGATTTCGAAGGTTTATTTCACGTTGAATGGATGCAATTTGTTGTTGTGATGCATCGGATTTTAATTCATTATTCCAATCAATGATTTTAGCATCTAGTTTGGTCCAGGATTCTTGAAATGTTCCTAAATGAACTTTTTTACTATAAACTGGCAATGTCTTAAATTCGCCCTGTGAGTAATTAATTTTGTTCAAATAATTGCTTACGTCCTTTATATCTTCACTACTTGCCTGAATATCGAATTGAGCAATTAAATCACCTTTTTTTACAATTTGGTTTTCTTTTACGTCCAATGATTTTAACTGAACATAACCCTGATTTGAAAGTTCAATAGGAGCTTTTTCCGTTGTAATAATTACGTCTCCTGTTATCTCATCGGGATATTCAATAAACCAAGCCAAACTAAGTAGAATTAGAAAGATAATGAAGAATAGTCCATTCCCGGATCGAACTATCCAAGACGGTGGACTGCTTAGGAGTTCTCCCATTGATTCACTTCGAATGACTATTTCCGGACCTTTTTTAATTTCCATTTTATTCGCTAAGATTTTGAGTTTCTAATTTTTCAAGTTCCAATTGATTTTTCACTAAGTTGAAGTATGCTCCATTCTTTTCGATCAATTCATTGTGAGTACCTTTTTCGATGATTTGTCCGTTGTCTAAAACAATAATTTGATCAGCATTTTTTACCGTGCTTAGTCGATGGGCAATTACAACGGCTGTTCTTCCCTCGAAAAAGTCATTTAAGTTCTTCATTATGACTTTTTCATTATTGGCATCCAGTGCGCTTGTTGCTTCATCGAAAAACAGAAATTCAGGATTCTTATAAACCGCACGGGCTATAAGAATCCTTTGTTTCTGCCCACCACTTAGCCCCATACCCTCTGCGCCGATTTTAGTATTGTAGCTTAGTGGTAATGACTCAATAAATTCTCTAATATTTGCGACTTCAACTGCCTTTAAAAGCAACGAAGTATCGATTTGTTCTACACCAACGGCAATATTTCTAGCAATTGAATCATTGAAAATGAATCCTTCTTGCATTACAGAACCGCAATTCTCCCTCCAAAGATGCTGTGAAAAAGCTGTTAAATCGGTGTTTCCAACTGTGATTTTTCCGGAATTAGGTTCGTAGAAACGAAGTAGTAATTTCATTAGCGTAGTTTTACCACTTCCACTTGCTCCAACAATTGCCGTTATTTTACTTTGTGCGATTTCAAAATTAATGTCCTTCAATACCAAATTATCCGATCCCATATAGGAGTAAGAAACATTATTAAATGAAACGGTAACGTCCTGTGGTAAATATTTCAACTTCGCTTCTATGTTCGGTTCTTCATCTTCTTTATTGTGAATTTCCGCCAATCGGTTTAAGGACAAACGTGCATCTTGAAGCGTATAAATAAATGACAAAAACAGAGATACAGGTGAATTTAATTGACCTATTATGTAGGTTACCGAAAGCATCATTCCCAAAGTAAAAGAACCGTCTACAACAAGTTTTGCTGAATAGAAACTTATAATAATGTTTTTCAATTCATTTATTACGTTTGATCCGTTTCCCTGCCATTGCTCTAGCCTTAGTCCTTTGATTCGAAGGTTAAACAATTTGATTTGCAGATTTTCCCAGTTCCATCGTTTTAGTTGTTCAGCGTTGTGCAGTTTAATTTCCTGCATTCCTTGGATCAGTTCCATGACTACTGATCGTTCGTTACTCAACTGCTCAAACTTTTTGTGATCGAGAATACTTCTCTTTTTCATAAAGAAACTGACCCAAATAAAGTAAAGCGTTGTGCCTGTAATGAAAATCAAGAAAATAGGTAAACTATACATTGCAAGTATGACCCCAAACACTATAAAATTGAAAGCCGAAAAAATGAAATTGAGCGATTGAACCGTTAATAATTCGTCAATCCGTGCATGATCCCCGATTCGTTGCATGATGTCACCCGTCATTTTTGAGTCAAAAAACGAGATTGGCAAACGCATAAGTTTAATGAGGAAATCAGAAATCAACGAAATATTAATTCGGGTAGACACATGAAGTAGAATCCATCCGCGTGTAATTTCAATCATGGTTCTACCTAGGAACAAAAACAATTGTCCGAGTAATACCAAGTATAAAAAATGAATGTCTTTATTTTGAATCCCTATATCTACAACACTTTGCGTAAGAAAAGGGAAAATAAATTGTAAAACACTAATTAAAAAAACTCCGATCCCGAGTTGTAAAAAGTACTTTTTGAAAAGCTTTACATACTTAATCAAAAAGTTGAATCCCATTTTTTCTTCGGGGTCTTCGTCCGGTGAATCCAAAAGGCTTGGTGTCGGTTCCAGTAATAAACAAATACCTTCTTTTGTATTCAATTCTGCATTCGACGAAATCCAATTATTTAAGAATTCACGATAAGTATATTTTATTAAACCGAATGCCGGATCAGCCACATAAACATTTCTTTTACTGAATTTATGCACTACTGTAAAATGTTTCGCGTTCCAATATACAATACATGGCAATGGTGCGTCCTCAATAAGACTTTCTAAACTTGTCTTTACTAATAAAGTTCTAAATCCAATTGTTTCGGCAGCTTCAGCAACTTTTTTAAATGATGCACCGCTTCTTGTTGTTTGGCTCAAAGTTCTAAGCCTTTCCAATGAAACTGTTTTTCCATGAAATTTTGCAATCATTTTCAAACAGGTTGCACCGCAATCCATTGTGTCCGGCTGTTTATAGAATGGGAATCTTTTCATTTTTATACTTTTAGTCTTCCCATAATTCTAAATTCATTTCGGCAATTTGGGTGTCGTTTATTACGAACTCATTTTCGTTGACAATTACACCGCATTCGGCAAGTCTTGAAAAACCTTCCTCATGTTTCCATTTTGAAATAAATGGATTGTATCGGCACTCGTCTTTTACGAATATCTCCCTTGAAAAATTGGATTGTCGCGGGATCTTAATATCAGTACACATATAACGGAACTCGCATTGTTGGCAAACAGCGATTTGATCAACTTTTATATTTATTACTTCCTGATACCTTTCATTTATCTTAAGACTTTCAAAATCTTCTATGGTTTTAATTTTACTAATGTGACCCAAATTGAAATCGTCAAATAAATTGATACCAATTCTACCATCGGCATTAATTAGAATTTTCTCATAAAATCCACTATTAAAATTTAGTGTTTCATTGAATAATAAATAGTTATTGTGAAGTGATGGGAAAGTTTCAATATATTTTGCCTTATCTGACAGATCAATTTCGGCATATTCACAGAATACTTTGTGTTTTGAAACAATTGAATCTATTTTATCCAATAGGCTACGCTTACCGCAGAAGATAATTCTAAGATGCTGGTTGTCTTTTAAGAAATCGATAAGAAAATCAAGAAACAAAATGTGCTTTTTATCAAAGATTAAAAATAGATTTTGAGTTAACCTAGATAGAACGCCTATGTTCCTTTGTATGTACTTAATATTGCTTGTATTCACAACAAAGGTAATTGCCTGGAAGTGACTCGGCATTGAATTACTCTTATCAATTTTTGGAAATACATGTATATCTGAAATGAAATGATTGATAATATTGAGCGCATCCAAACTTTTCAGTTCGTCTGCAATTTCAGCGTTCTGTTCTAAGCATGAATTAAAATTATCGTATTCATGAAGGTTGGAAAGAACCTCGAATGCTTCATTGCTCAAAAACTCGAATCCGCCCTTTGATAAATCATGCAAAATGCTACGATTATAGCCTTTTGCTATTCTGACATCTTCATATAATGCAATCATACTATTTTTTTATGGTTTGGTCTTCTAAATAGGAATTTGTCGGTTTGGTAAAGATCCGCTTTCAATTTTGGGAGTGCACGAATGCCTAATTCACCGTTTTGGGTTTCTTGGGTGTGATGAACCGGCAACGCAACAAGTTGGGGCATTTTATGTACAACTTCGTGTATTAAATCAATATTCTTTTTCATGACGTTATAAATGATCCGCGATTAGGTAATAAAGGTCATAGTTACATGGATTTGCAACCTGTTCAAACTGGCCAATCGGGTTTACTTCAAGGAAAATGAATTTGTCATTTTTGTCAACAATCATGTCAATACTGCCTGATTTCAAATTAAGTAAATTCATAAGCCTTCGAAGTTTGTTCTCGATTTCTGCAGGAAGCAAATAAGGCACGATCCGATTGGGGTTATTATCATCGTAATTCTTCACGTCAATTTTAGTTTTTTCGTTTGCCTGTGACATTACAGCAGATGAATAAAACTTCAAGTTGAAATAAAAAATTCTTAATTCGAACTTTTTATCAATCGCTTTTTGTACCTGTGATAATTCAAATTGTTCAGGCACTCGATCCAGTTCCACCAATGACGTAAATTGATACATTCCATGGTTTACAAAGCTGAATGGGTTTCCAATCGGTTTAGTTATTATCTTATCATTACCGGCTTTTACGAATTCCAGTAAATCACTTTTTTTCGTAGTTACGAGAGTTGAGGGAATTTCCAACCCAACCTTTAGTGCTAGGTCTAAGGATTGAAATTTGATAACCTCGTTATCTATATCTGAATTTAGCTTTGCCTTTTTGTCTAAAACATAGTTCAGGTATTTGATTAACTCCAAATGTTCTTCTTTTTTGTACCCGTTTAGAATGTCGCTAACTTCTTCGTGGTAAGGTCCGTAATTTATTTCTTTAAATTTTTTACTGAGAATCGATCTTCGATACCAATAAGAAGTAATGTCTTTAGTATCAATTGTAATTGTTTCACCATTTCTAACGAATGAAAAAATAATTTCAATTGTCTTAGTTTCGGGATTCATGTAAACTTTATTGAATTCCAATACATCGGCAACCGAAATCCTATAAAATGGTTTTTGCATTCTTAGTAGCCATCCAATAATCAAATCAGACGTCGGTTCTTCTTTATCTGTAAGAATTAGTATCATGTTGAATCAATTTTAGGAAGGTGGCCTGCATAACGCAAACCACCTTTTTTGCTTTGTTACGAACCTTGTGGTTTGTCCGCGTAATCTTTAGTATCGTAAGTATCTACTAAAGAAGGACCCATCATGTCGTAATTACCTGTTGTGTTGTTTTTAGTATCAGGGTAACCGTTTGGTTTGTCTGAACCGTTTTCACCTGCAAACAATCCGTCACTGTTTACAATTGCCTCCGTAGAGAATTTTCCGAATTTTGAAGATTTCATAAAATCGTTTTATGTTAATAATTTGGGTTTGTGCTTGAGACATTAAGCCTAGCAAGTCTTACGATCTTACAGGCTTATCGTCTTCTGTGCTTGTGTCTTTCTGATCTGTAAGACTAGCCCATTGACGGTCATAACTACCTGTGTTTGTGTTGTAAGAATCTGTGTATGTAACATCAGATTTGTTTTCACCACCATACAACCCATTGCTTTCAACAAGTGCAGAAGTAGCGAACTTGTCTAATTTTGAATTTTTCATTTTTGATAATGATTAAATTAATTTGCCTACTCTAGTTCGTGTTTTCGGCTTCGCACGTAATTGCACACCCATTCAGTTAGGCAATCCTAAACAAATGCGACTTGTATTGATCCGGTGTGCCTCACCGGTTTCAATGCTATTAAGATTTTTTTCTGTAAACTTTTGGTAGGTAAGCGATAAACTGCGCTTCCCATTTTTTTCGTTCGTGCCCACCATGGTAAAAAACCAATTCGTAAGGCATTGAAATTTGAGTTAAGTATTTTCCGAGCCTTTTCGCTTCATCCTGAACCATTTCATCTTCTTGGTCACCGGTAGCAAGGAAAAAACTTGGGCAGTTTGCTTTAGTCCACGCAAACGGTTCTTTACTTCCTTGCACAATTGAACATAAAATAAAGTGACCGATTAAATCGGGTTTATCCTGGGCGACAGTTACACCAAAATCTGCCCCATTTGAAATTCCGTAAAAGGTTCGATCTTCTTTCTTATTCGAAACAGAATAGCTTTTTTCTGCGTACTGAATCACTTCTGAGGTAAAGAATTTAAAATGCTTGTCAAATCTTAGATTTAAAGTGTCTTTCCCACCATGCAGATTTTTGAGATACTCAAAATTTCGATACTCAAGCCCCATGCTTGGAATAAAGGTTTCATTGGAATTTACACCGATAATTACAATTTCAGGAATCAATTTTTTGTCCATTAGGGAATCGATTGATTTGACATAAGACTGAATTAATAATTGTCCGTCTGCCATGTAAATTACCGGATAGGTTTTAGTTTTTTTGAAGCCTTTTGGAAGGTAAATTGTAAGCAATCTGTTTTCTCCGAATGATTCACTGTACAAAGTATCAGTGAACAATTGAGATTTCTTTTCCTTTTTGTTTTTGCAATTCTGATAATTAGGCATGATTGGTGAAATGCAGTAAGTCGATGTTGTAACCCAAAGTGAGATTAAAATAAAAGCGAATTTCATGGTTTGTTTTAGTGGGGATTAAAGTGAGATTATCTTCAATTGTACCATTAAGGCAAAGCGACATTCTCGTAATTTTGGAATGAATAGTTTGTAAATATTGCCTGAACGAATTTTGACAACTTGAATAACGGCATTTCAAAATAGTGTTAAGGTTCTCCACACTTACCGCCGTGGAGTGTAACGGTCAATACTTTGAGATTAAAAAAGTATTAATTCTGACAATGTTACAAAATTATCTTTTTTGAAAAACGGTAATTTGAAATTCATTCAAATTTTAAATAAAATAAGTACTATATTGACTATCTTAGTCAAAAATCGAATACATGAACGAAATAAGTGAAGTTAACGAAGCTGAAACGGGAGTAAATGAAGTTGGAATCAGGATCAAGAAGATACGTGAGGAGAAAGGAATTTCACAGGAATTTTTAGCAAGTTGCCTAAATATTACTCAAAGTAACTACGGTCGTTTGGAAAAAGACGACTCACGATTAAGCGCACCAAGATTAATGATAATCGCGAAGGTTTTAAAAGTGTCCGTTAGTTATTTATTTGGTGAAAGCGCATCTAAAATTATCAATCAATCCAATAATGAAACGGCAAACGCTTATAACGTTGAAACAATAATTAATGCCGATAAAGACCACATCACAACCCTTAAAAATGAGATCGATTTTTTAAGGGGGGTGTTAAAGGAAAAGCTAAGTTCAAGAGATTGAAAATTATTTAATATTTAACTAAGCAACATTTTAACGGTTTTAGGACATTGAATTTTAATTAATTCTAAAACTATATTTGCATTGAAACCTAATTGATCTTAATTAGGTGATTCAGTGAATAGTGGTTAATTGGCAGTGACGTGAAAAAATCGCGTTGCTGCCTCTTTTAAACTTTAAAATGAAATACAAATTCCGATTAAACTTGGTTGCGTAGAGTCCTAAAATATCCTTAAAAATTTTGATTTAGGTGGTTAGGTGGTAAAGGCAGTAGGGGATTGATAACCTACTGTCTTTCTTAACCCTCTTTGACATCTTGAAAATAAGTGAATATTGGTAGTAGACAGTAACGTGATTTCGTCATATTACAGCCTTTTTTATGATTAGATTTGTGGTTTCTGTAATATCTTCAAATGATCTTTTTTCGTTGGGTCGAATATCCTCAAATGCACGTCTGTATTCACAGAACTACGGATAACGGTTTCTTTTGTTCGAAGTATGTCGGGGGTAAAAAAGTCATGGGTGTTACCCGCCAATTCAAAACCAAAGAAGAATTGAAAGATTTTCTACTAGGGCTTCCAAACCCACCTATTGACTTTATTAGAGAAATGATCGCAGGAATTGAATAAAAAAATAACTGCCCACTAGTTGGTGGGCAGTTATTTTTTTTTACCCGGTTTTCAGCAATAAAATGATAACTGCCCACCAACTAGTGGGCAGATAAATTTTTATTACGCTTTTTTACTGATTTGGACCGAATAAAAAAATAACTGCCCACCTCTAGGTGGGCAGTTATTTTTTTATTCGTCACGAATTAGCTTGTGAACGAACCAGGTTAGTTATATTTGGCAGACAATAATACCACGTCACAATGAAAACAACCGAATTCAAAGAACGCTTTAAAATATTTCCGCAAAGAGCATGGCTGTCAAACAGCATTCGTTCATTTCAGACAAGTAAAGAAATTGCTGATCTTGCTGAGTACCTATCTGGTTTTAAAGATATTGCCTCCGTCACAGATATTACTGAGTTAGATAAGATAAGGTTTAGTGTTACGCAACTTAAAATGTATTCTGAAAAATGTAGTGAGTTGATTGATGAAATGGAGTTGGATTTAATCGGCGATTTTGACGATATGCAAATGACCTTGGAGGAACTTGGTATTCACAAAGGCGACACTTTCGTTTGCACAGTCTCTTTTAATCTTTTCGATATGCTGGAAATTGACGCACAATCTGAAATCAGAATTTTAGATTTTACTAGTGCTGGCGTTAACAGTATGTTTGCCTGTAAGTTTTCTAATTGGGTACAAAACGAGAATATGCAAAAGTTGTTTCCAACGGGGTACGATGGAATGTTTCTTGTTCCTGTGAACTTTATGGACAAGTACTTTACAAAAAAGTAGTTTAAATTTCGCCTAATTCTTTACGAAGTGATATTAGGCGAAATTTCTGTTATATCAACAGCTTTTGTGAGATATTGCAGAAAATCCAGTACACAAATTGCACGTATAGCGTTCAACTTGGTTCCATACTCCAGTGAATGACCATGCAGGACCAAATGCCTATTGAAAGATCTAGCTTTTTTTTCTGTCTCTTGTAGGTGTCCACTTTGCGAGTTAGCTGTAATCTCGTTAGTGGGAATATCCAACTGCTTTATAATACCCGGTGAGTAGTTAAAATTCAATTGTCGTAGTCTGAGATAACTTTTTAACTTATACTCTTCATTCCTGTCCTTATCGAAAAAACCAACTTGGAAAATGTCGTTTGAGATGCCATCGGCTTGTGTATAACACATAGTAACGACAGATCGGAAAAAACTATTCTTATACAATCTGTGAATTTCATCAAAAATATCGGCGCGATTCGGAAAACTTTCTTGGCAATCACTGATCAACTCAGGTAGCGCCTTTTCTATTTCGTCAACGATCATTTCTTCAAATTCAATTGCGTTTTCAGCCTTCAAATAGTAAGGTATCTTGTTGATCGAAATATCGTCAAATGGTCTTGGACTTACATACCAACCTTGTTCAGATAATAGGCTTAAACTCTCGTAAAAAGCCCCCATCGCAATAGGAATATTCTTTGCGATCTCATCTATTTGTCTTGCGTGTTTAGCCCATGCTGATTCTGCAAAGACCTTTTCAAAAATAGAGTTGGTTCGAAACATTGAATCAATATAATCAATCTGTCTTGCCCATTTTGCATGGGGAGAATTTTGGGAAATTTCCACAAATGGATTTCTTCGGTACATTTGCTCAATAGCACGATTAATTCCCCCTGCCATTGCAAACGCAGGAGAAATTGGAATCGCATTCAATTTCTCTTCATACTTTCTAAAACGTTCAATTAATTCCGAAGGGTATTTATGACCCTCAGGATTCTTTTTTACTTCGTCCATTATTCGAATCATGTCTTGAACGGTGTATCTATCTTCAGCGTCTGCCATTTCAAAAAATTAATGTCTAATATAATTAAAAAAGGGGCTTAAAGCCCCTTATAAATACTCACTTATCATATACCTTAAATACTCGTCTACGGCTTCCTTTTGATTCTTGTACATACGTTCACCCGTGTAAATATGCCGTTTATCTAACAGGGGTTTTAAAATACGTTGATAATTAGATGAAAGGTAAGATTCAACAGCTTGTTTGAAATCGTTCATTGTGAACCTGCCCCGGATCTTCCCCGTGTCTTTGTTCAGGTAACAGCAGAAACGTTGATCTCCCGCTTTAAATTTGAGTTCAATTAGACTTTCCATAATTAGCAAGTGTTCCAAGTTCCCACTAATCTTATTCTTATGTCTTTCAACGGTATCGTCGGTTCTGTGCAACCGGATTTCGTTGCAGTTCCCCCAAAGTTTTGGATGAAACAATTTTCCGACTGTCTGAACGTGTATTACTACGTCAACGGAAACATGTCGTTGGGTACATATTGCACCGATTAAATCGCCAGGAAGCGAATCGGTGATATACTTACTGATGTCTTCTATTAGTAACAATCCATTCCGGTAATGTTCCAAAATGTAGCCTAATGCTTGTGCCATTTCAGAAAGCGTCATTCGTTCCCCATTATCTTTGAAAATAGAAACCCTTTTTGCAAAGGGGCGGGTAATTTTTGCGAATGCTGGAACTTGCGAAAGTTTGATCAATCCAATGTTCGGGAATTTCGCATTTCCGTGATCTTCCCGAACATTTCCGAATTCATTGTTTACGTCAAAAATCAAGACTTTTCGCCCTTGCTTGGTGGCTGTGCTTCTTAAATAATCTGCGATTTGGCAAAGTGTTTGAAACGTTTTTCCGACACCCTTTCGCCCTGCCACCATGATTAATTTTGCTTCTCTCCATTTGTGTGACATTGGAGATTGATTTAGGAAAATTCACGGTCGCTTGTTTACGCGACCTTTGCGCCTTGTGACAAATAAGTGAGGTGTTTTTGATACGCCAATATGCGGTTATTCTGCTGACGAAGTTTGAACGCTACGGTGAACATTTGCATTAGATGGCTTAGAACTGCTGCGATCAAACGCTGTGTGGGAGTTAGCTCCATATTCTGTTCCATTAACACTTCAATGAGCGGTTCGCGAATGTCGCTCAACGTATCGGTGTCAACTTCAAAAATTTCATCCAACTGCTCATTTGTCTGCTTCATGTAGTCGTCAAACGTGACCCCTTCCGAAACTTCAATAGACAAATCAATTTCACCATTGAAAGCCATCTTTTCAATTTTGCTTTCCGGGAATTTTGACATCCATTTGAACGGGATCGGGGCAAATTGCGCATAACCTTTCAAAAGTGTGTCGGCTGTTTGTTCGGCAGCTCTCCGTTTAGTATGTGGTGGAAGATCTGAAAGCGGGTTGCCTTTAGCTACTTCCAAGTCCAACGGTTCTTCATCCTCCATTATCGGAGCGGTTGAACCTCCCCCAGCCTGATTATAGGAACGTTCGATGATCGGTTCAGCGAAAGGGCTGTAATTGTCCGAAATGAACATATCAGGATTGTCTTCAAACCGTTCAGCAGGAATATCCGAATCGGGTTCATCAATGGCAGTCGGTCCAGTTTCAAAACTCGGTTCCAATTCTTCGTCTGTGCCTTGCTCTTCAAAAGAAGGTTCGTCCTCGAATTCTTCGGAAAAATCCGTTTCGGGTTCGTAAGATTCCAGGAACTGTTTTAACTCAACCAATTCATCAAGTGAATGACAATCTGGAATGCGTTCAGGAGGTATTTGTTTTTGCTCGATCAGGCTTTTTATAGCGTCGATCATCATTTGTTCGTCTGCGCTAGGTCTTCCGACACTTGCGCGTTTATAAAAGTCCATGACTATTTTGATTTAGGAGTGAAATTGACATAAGCGTTCACGAGCGTGTCAATTTTCTTGTACTTAGTTAATAATTTGCGGTGCGCAGGAATGGATTCATTGAGTTTTCCAAAATCAGAAATTGCACGTTTGGCAAAATCACGTTTTTTAGAAAACATCGCTGAAATTTCTCCGTTGTCTATTTCCAAATACTTGTGAGCGAATACGCAGACAAGCATTCGTGCTTCGGACAGTTCCTGCCGTCTTTCTTTTGAGGTGTACAGATCGTATTTAGAGACCCCGTTTTCGGGGTCTTTAAATTCTTCCAAAACCTTATTAACTATATACGCTCCCGTATGTCTGCCGTTCGTTTTACCCATCCGTACCGGAATACTGTCTAAATAATCGTTCATGTTCTTCGCACCGAATTTGGCAAACAGCAAACAGAACTTTGTGAATACCTGTGCAAACTCTTTGGTTTGCGCGTTGAAATTTTGAGGAATATTCATGATTTAAAAATTTTTCCAAGTCCTATAATTGCGCCTAATCCTATCAGTACGGCAACCACCGCACCCGTTTGAGAACTCTCCTTTTTTGCTTCCCACTCTTTACGAATGAGCCTTTCTAATTCAGATGAAAAGGAATGCAATGAAGTATATTCTTCCTCTGTAACAATTCCGTCGTTCAATGCCGTTGCAAACTCGACATCGAACAAGGACAGTTTTTCACGTAATGAATCGCTAAAGTCTTTCGGATCAAGCCCGTTTTCCTCCATGAATTCTTTATGTGGCATATCGTCCGCGATATACCATTGTGACGATTTTTCGGATTCCATTTTGCTAGGTTTTTATCAATATCCGTCGCGGGTTCTGTCTGATCTGTTGCTTCTGCCCTCGTAATAGAATTTGCCATATTTGGATAATCTGAATCCGGGCATTTGAGCTTGTTTCGCTAGATCCGCTTTCTTGTCTTTTGTGTTGTAGATCATTGCCGTTTTTCTAGGAATAACTACGGCATTGGTTTTGTTTTTGTTGATGTAATCAATCATTTCCTGAGTTACCCCATATTTTAGATGGGTTTCTGTCAGTTTCACTTGTCCAGGTTCGAAATCAGGAATGTTTGCATTGATATAGTTATTGTCTGGCTCTTCATCCGGTTCAGTTGATTCCGCTTCGGTAGGCTGAAACTCAATGATTGGTTCCTCCGCTGTTACAGGCAACTCACTTTTTGAACCACCTTTTTCAGCTTTTAGATTAGTTCCAATTACCCGATACTTGTTTTTCTTTAGGAACTTTAACCATTTCTCCAATCCAACAGATGCCCTGTAAGGTTCGATATTCGAAATTTCATCATCATCCGAATTGAACGTTTCGATGTCCATAAACGAGTTAAAAGAAAGATCAACCGTTAACAGATGTTTTTGCTCATTTATCTTTAAAAGAAGCGTTGGTATATTTTCTGATCCCTGAAGTTGATAAACGGCTAACACCTTTGCATTTTCTTTTCGATTATCTCCAAGTTCAATGCTGAAAGCTTCTTTAGTATTCTCTGATACAATTCGAAGCTTTTCACCTGAATCTTTCAACAAATCAAAAATGTCGGGAGCAAATACCGTCAGCCTGTAAAAGTTGAGTTCTTTTAACCTTTGGTGACTTTCATTTAGCAACTCATCCCAAGCGTTTACAAGGTAATCGGATGCGCCTTGATGATCTAAGATGTGCTTAACACGCTCGTTTAAATCATCCGGATTTTTCACATGCGATCCGATTTCCTGATGGGCAACGATGGCAATGAATTTTCTTAACCCTGCTCTTGTTCTTTCATGGTCTCCTTTGGGTAAAGAAACAATTTTGGCTTCTTCCTTGATTTCGTCTTCTTTCGATTCGGATTTTGTTGGTTCTTCCTTTTTTTCCTCCGCCTTTTTGATTTTATTTTTTTGGTATTTATCCTCAATAAAACTTGTTGGAACTTCTTCGGGTTCGTCGTCTTCCCATTCGATTTTGTGGTCTTGCCTTTTCAAATTTTTGAGCCACTCCCCAAGAAAGCTGTTTTGGCTCTCCTGTTCCTTTTTATCGACACGCTTCCGGCTAATTTTGTCGTCGTAGACTTCTTCGTAATGGAAACGATCCTGAAAGTGCAATGCTTCAATGGTTCTGTGTTCCATGTTGATCAGGATTTCCATATCCGGATCAGCAATCATGTCTCCATTTTCTTTGTAATAATGTGACATTGCAAAGTGAAAACCGCCTTTATCTTTAAAGAGCAATTCAAAGTTGAGATCCATGTAACCACGGCTTACAGACTTACCGTAAATTTCGTCGCCAGACTTGTATTTTATTAGCTTTTCATCGAGTCCTGGCGCAATGGCCATAAGCCTATCGAAATTTTTCTCGTAGATCGTTCGTTCTCTTTTTAAAGCTAATACATCAACAGGTTTTACACGATTTTCCGGTCCTTCTGAAATTTTCGATTCAACTCCTTCTGCAACTGCCTTTCGAACAGATTCAATGTAATCAATAGCTTTCTTTTCACGAAGTAACAGCGATGCTTTCGCTTGTGCTGCCCCCCATTTTCCACCCTCATACGAGCGAATGAAAGATGCAAGCCTATTTACATTGCTTACTAACTCTTCATTGAATGTTGCAAGGTTTTCTTCAAGAGTTAGCCTCTTATTGTCGGTTGCCATGACGGTTAAGGTTAATAACTCCGCCTTTTTGGAATCCGTCCAATACAGAACCAAATCTCCGACCGATACAACTTCCGCTGTTCGATACGGTTTCCATTCCAAAGAATGGTTTTCGTTTCATGATGTCTTTTTGCATCGTTGAAATATTTAATTAATAAATCAGCGACACCTTGAATCGGGGCGTTTGGAAGCCCGTTTATTTAGGGGTGCGAACAAATTTTGCCCGCGTAGGATACTATTTCCAACGTATCAATTTTCAAATTGTTACATCGGATCAAAAATTTTTCTGCTAATTAACATTTCTTCATAAACAGTAGGTATTCAAAGGATTTTATTCGGTTCGTCGTTGAAATTAGTTGAATGGTAGTTGACAAAGTTAAATTCAGCAAATTGAAAAGTTGAATTCGTCGAAATGAACCTTACTTAAATCTAACTTGGAACAAAACAGTAATCATTTGGTAGTTGGAAATAGTTAATTGCCAGTTGTAAAAGTTGGATTCGATAAGTTGATAAGTTGATTTCATCGAAATGAATCCTACTTAATTTAACGGAACGAAATAGGCTTCTCACAAGAACCATTATTTTTGAGAATCTTCAATTAACTATTCTATGGCAGTATTCCTGGATACACAATCAATATCAAGTGAGATTTCACAACTAATAAAAGGAGCACAAAAAAGTATCGTTTTAATATCACCTTACATTCAGGTTTCACAAACATTTAAAGATAAAATCGTCACGATTAGCGATAACACGAAGGTGAAAGATTTCACGCTGATCTGCCGTAAGGACGAATTAAAGAACACTGAATTTGAATGGATGAAAACCATTAAAAATCTCACCATTTTGGAAAAGGAAAATCTTCATGCAAAATGTTATCTCAATGAACAGAAAGCCGTTATATGTTCTATGAATCTTTATAAATTCTCGCAAGAGAATAATGTAGAAATGGGCATCCTTATAACTAAGAAAGACGACCCCATAGCCTTTAAATCGCTGTTGCAGGAAATTGAAATAATAAAGAAAAGTAGTAGTACCAAATTTCAGGCAAGTGTTCCGGAACTGGATTACGATGGGCTTGCACCAATTCAGAAATTACACTACAAACTAATCTATGAATTAGTAGAATATCGAATTGAGAACAATAAGAAAAAGAATAAAAATCACGAGATATTGACAAGTTCCGAATTAATCAAATTGGCTTGTCTTAAAACACCTTCTACTGATTCATTAACTAAATTACTTTCAGAAGAAAAATTGGTTGAATACCACAACCAGATCCTAAGCAAATTCGCCTACGCTAAAAAATTCACAATTGGCAGTATAAAGGAAGTTGTTGAACGCACCGGAACTGAGAGTTACCCAAAAGTAGTTTTCAAGTTGCTGAACGGAAAGGAAATGACGTTGAACTGCACCGAAAACAACCGTCCCAAGGCAAGTAATTTAGTTGCCGTTAGAATAAATGAGTTATGGTTTAACGAGCGTATTTACTTAGACTGAAAGGATTATTAAATGCGAAAGGAGTACAACGGGCGTTATACTCCTTTCACTAATCAACCTAACCTAACCACCTAAATCATTACTAAGTTAATCTTTTATTACTCTTTAAACAAACTTAATTGCTTTATGTTGTGCATTGCCTTTTTTTCATCCACTCCATAACTCTTTAATTCACGTTTAACGAAATTGTTACCAAGATATTTTTTGCTGTATTTACGGGTTAGTTCTAAAATTTCTAAAAACGATTCGGTTTCAAGAATGAACCCTAAAAATTCCCCTTTGAATTCCAAAATAATTTCTTTCCTACCCAAAGCCTTAATTAAATCATTTGTTTCATCCAATTTTTTAAAACCCTGCTTTTCCAGCTCATCATCAAAGTCTTTTTTCCCAAAATCATATTTAGCACTATGTAATCGAAACATATAATCGAAATTCTCTTCATTCGGAATTATTAATTTCTCATTGACAACTTTGATTTTATCAATGAGTTTCTTTTCGTGATTTGGTGAAAGGTTCAAAATGATTTTGAAAAATTCACCCAAGGAATAGATGTCTACTAGTTGTAATTGTGACGAACTTACAAGGCGTGCAGCTTTAATATATGGATTTTCCATTTCCATAAACTGAAGCAATACACATTCCAGATCTGTGATAAGATCGAAGGCGAGTAATTCAATGTCTTCCAAAATCCCGCCATGGGCAAATTTGTTTCGTTGTGCTGGTAGAACATATTCAAAGTAATCAAGCGCACGATAATCAATATATGCACTAGACCTTAATGAACGCGCTCTAGTAGTCAATGAATTGGAATCGTTGAGCGATTCAGCTTCAATCATTTCCGAGAAAAGACCTTCGATTTGAGGTAGAGCAATTGAATAAAAGGCTAACCACTCCTGACGATCAAAGTATTGTAGCATCTCTTTGAAAATACGTTTCCTTTCGATGGAAAGAATTTCCATGTTTTCGGTTATCTCCGCAATTATGTCTTCTTTATCTCGCAATGAAAAATACTTGTCGTAAAAAGCCCTTTTATCTGCGTTGTACAATTCAATATAAGCGGGAATTTCGTATGCAAAAATTTCGTTACAATTTTTAAGCCTGTGGGTTGAGCAATCAATTTTCCAAAAATCGAAATTATGGCTGTATAATGATTGATTGAATTCATAAGGTCTATAACCGATCGTAGTAACCATAAACAACGTGGTATGCTTTTCCATAAAGTGAGCGGAAAGCCTGTTTGCCCAATCGTACATTCCAACAAAATAATAATTCAAAATCTCCTGTCTGGCATCAATACAACGCCAGTAGAATTGAATAATAGGGATACTTGTTTTCTTTGAAACCTGGCAATCTCGTTTGAATTGTTTAACGTCCGGGTGTTCCTCATATTTTTGGATCAGTTCATTGATTAAGATTAAATCGTTTTCAACGCTTGGTTTTAGTTCCTGTAATTCAACATTAGGAACTTGCCTTAAACCCAAAATGTAAAAGTTGAAATTAAAGTCTTTATCGACAGTCTTGGCTGGTTTCATACCCGGGATTGAATTTGTTACAATGCTTTCCTGGGATTTCAAAATTTTGAAATATTTCAATACTTCAACCTTTCCTTTTTCAATATCCTTTAGAACTTTAATGTCATCTGAAATTGGATGAATCAATTTTAACACGGCAAAAGTTAATTCATTCATTGTTTTGAATTCGTATAGGGTCTTTCCTAAAGATTGGCGAATTCGATTCCGGAAATCCGATAAACCATTTTGAGTTGTAGGATAGTCTGTTAAGTTTATTTGAATAGTGGTTTCACTCTTTGTCTTCATTGCTGAATATTATGTAATCTTTTGCGAATAAATGTAACTTTTTTACTTAAAACACAGTCTCCCGACTCTATTCAAAAATTATAACTGCCCACTTTTCAATCTTCTGTAACCCGCAACAAATGGGGTTTTAACATTTAGTTGCCCCACTTTACCCGCTTTTAGTGGGCAGTTACTGATTTAACATTTTTGAAACTCGTTCGTTCGAAGAAGAAAACAAGTCCCTTAACTAAATTCTTTTTCAAAAATGGGATCAGATGTAACAGGTAAACAATTCACAGGAAAACAGTTGTTTATCATTATCGGGATTAACGTTTTAGCGCAGGTCATTGGCGGGTATATTGTCTACCAACTGACCAAACCTAAAACAACCGATCCAGCAACCACACCTCCCGCCGTGGCTAAACAGGGAACAACGCAGACGGTAACGACAACTCCGGTCACTACCACAAGCGAAGGCTAAATCACATAACTAATGAGTTATGAACTTAAATCAAAAACGTACCCCGTTCGCCGAGGTACTAAACCACTTAGATCGTAAGTACAGCAATTTTGACGGTACTGGGTATCACGAACCCTATTACGATTACATCGAGGGTGCGCCTGATGAGAGCGCAACAGGAACAGGAATGCAGGGAACAAAAGTTTTTCAGGCAGACCCGTACCAGATCATCGTTGAGAATCCCGATAAAGTTGCACACAAAGCGATCATTTTCGGGAAAAACAAGTTCTCGTCAAAACCGAATTTCGGGAGTGATCCGGAAATTAAAATTACCATGGGTCAACCAGGCGTTGAATACGTCGAGTTGTTGGAATCTTCCGCAAGTGCATTCGTAACCCAATTCATGCGCATCGAATCCGACAACAAGTTGCAGATTACCAAATTCATTACGGTGAATGAACGTAATCCCAACGGTAATTCGAATCAGCGTTCGTTGAACATGCAACAGTTCAAGTCTGCCTATCAGAATCTTGAAAATATGCTGGATGCACCAATCAACGAGAAAATTACGGGGTCAACCTACTGGGAAATTGAGATTGAACCGCTTACCCGCGTGTTTTATACCATTTTCCCGCTCTACAAAGTAGACATTTCGGAACCGTTGAGCGGAAACGAACCAATCAAGACGTTTGGACCTGCACGGGTAAACACAGCAGGTTTGATATTACCGCAACAAACTCTGCTACCACGCAGATAAGCCCCTAAATCAAGGTTGCCCGTAATGCGGGCAACCTTTTAAAACATGAAGTCATGAAACGTATTAACTGGAATTTCTTTCTGCCTAAACCAAAACTTTCAGCCGATGGTTCAACCACATTGGACAGTTTGAAAGCGGAAAAGCAGCGTTTGGAAGCAAGGCTAACGGAAATACCCCGGACAATTGCAAATCTTCAAAACTCAATAAACTTAATGTCTTCCGATATTACTTGGTTGGAGGGTTTGAACAATCGACGCAAAAAAGATTGGGAGAAAGAAAATGGAAAAAGTGTTGAACAGGCGGTTTACGATGCAAAAAACCGCATTGTGGATTACAACGCTCAGATTTCAGCCATGAATACCGAAAAAGGTCGCATTCCTGACCAAATAAAGGCAATTGAACGCCAATTGGATGCTCTAGTAAAAGGTGAAAGCGATGGACTTTCAAAAGGATTGACCACCGCACATGCTCAACAATTGGGGCAACTCGCTTTACAAAAGGAACAGGAGCAGATCACGCACGAAACCAAGATGCAGGAAGTTGAATTGCAACAAGCACAGGCAACGGCACAAGCAGAAGTAGAAAAAGCCAAAGGGATGAACCCGCAACTAAAATGGGGATTAATCATTGGCGGTTCTATCATCTTGATAATTGTTATCGTGATGGTGATTCGCCATAGAAAGGCATCAGCACTTAACGCAGTGGCACAATGAAACTCGCAGAAACAATATTAGACAATGAGCGCAATCAACGGGAAGCGGAAAACAACAAGCTTGTTCGCGCCCGACTTAAAGAAGTTGTTTACGCATTTCCAAAAGAGACTTTGGAAGTTTTACATAAATCGGGCGTATCCGTGGGCGTTGCTCTGCCATCGCCTGTTATGTATGCTGTTGTAGTCAAGCATTTGGCTACAAACTCCCAATTACGGGAATCTATTGCACGGATGCTTTTAGAAGCAGATAGTTATTCCTCTGCCGATGGCGCAGTATGGCAAATGGTTGGCGGTGCGCTGTCGGCTGTTGGTTCTGTCCTGGGCGGGATCGGAAGAGGGCAACGGGAACAGTCGGATGCCGATGCAGAAAAGCAAGCACAATTAGCACAACAACAATTAGAATTAGAACGGGCAAAAAAGACCCGCCAAATGTGGATGTGGATTGGAATTTCTGTCGTTGTCATTGTCGGAATCCTTATCGGAGTCCGCGCCTTTATGAAATCGAAAGCAACAACCGCAGTTAAACCCGGCGATGCACTTAAAACTGCACAGCCACAAATCGCAAAGCTATGAGTTACATGAGCGAAAAAAAGGCACAGGAGCTTTTTAAACAGCAGATGCAAGCTGAATTAACGAATGACGATTTGGCTCGCGAACTGGAAAGACAACTAAACGAAGCGGGTTGGTTCATTACAAGCGGACCTGACGGAACGACGATCAAACGAAAAGACAGTCCTATTGACTTATCAGGGGTTGATATGGACTATGTTCCTAAAGACAGTTACGTTGCACCTTATCGAAGTAATGACCAGCCGAATTCGAAGCTTTGGCGAAACATTGGAATCGGTGTTTTAATTGCGGTTGTAGCAGTCCTTATTATTTGGGGTTCTATCAGGCTATATCGAAAGTATAAAACTAGTAGCAATGCAGCCAGTTAACCCACAAGATTACCGAAACGGGGCGAGAGTATATCGCAACGGCTTTTTGATCGGTGCTTTCATTGGAATAGTGATCTGCCTGATTCTTCAAAAGGTAATGTGGTCGATTCCCCTTGTTTTGGGTCTGCTTTCGGGAGCAATAGCAATCAACAGAAAAATTTGAACGTATGACAACAACAGCCCCTAATTCGACAACCTCAACAGGTGGTGTAAAATTGAGCGATCCGCGTATTATTTCACCCCAAATAAAGGTTATTTACCCGTCTGAAAATGTGCAAAAAGATTTAGCAGTTTCAGAGGTGCAGACCACCGCACCAACTCCACAGGTATTACCACCAGTAACACCAACGCAGACAACCACCGTGCCGACCAAAGAAAGCACGATAGTTACAGAAAGTTCCACCCCACCAACTGCAACGCAAACAGTTGAAACACCTAAAAAACCAAAATGGTTAGAGACTATTAAGGAGAACGCAGGGCTGTTCCTAGCCGTTGCGCTTATCTCGGTTGGTGTGGGAATTTTTATCGGTAAAAAATTATAGTCATGCAGTTCGATTTGTTCCCTTACGGAAAGCCCTTTCACCTCATTTTAGGGCTTCGGATTCTCAAACCGTTAAGCCTTCGGATTACGGTCTTTGATTCCAATACTAAGCGCGTGTACGCTCAACGAAGATTGAAGCTTGCTAAAAGCCTTGATCTGAAAATGAAAATGCCGATTGTTCCCGATGAATTAACCGCGCGAATTGTTGCGGAAAATGAAACACCTGGGCAAACAGGTTTTGCCTTGGAACGCATTGAGGTAAAACCCGACACAAAATGTCCTTTGGAGCTTACAGATGATGACAGAAAGTTTATCGCATTTATCAAATGGTTCGCAACGGAACTGCCACGATTGGAAGCCGGAGAAAAAGGAACGATTTACCAAAGTGAGGGCTTTTCAATTTTGTACCTCGATCAGTTGAAAGACGGGGGAACGGAACTCACCACACCCGCACGAATCGACCGCAATTCCGGAATGATCGAAGTTTCAAAAAAGGCTATTGTAGATTACACCGTTCCTATGCTCATGATCATGCTTTTGCACGAATACGGTCATAAGTATAAAAACCCTGAATTCGGAAAGGCAATTGCCAATGAACTGACCGCTGATATTATCGCAGTTCACATGGCGTTGAACCTTGGTTTTGATTATACGGAAGTTGAGAATTGTTACCGCGCTGTATTCGCTAAGAAAGACACGGAACTAAACCGCAAACGCATGAAAGCAATTAGTGAGTTTATCCAGTTGTTCCGAGCCAACGAATCGTGCAGATGTAAACCGAAGAGCCATGCGAGTAGATCCTAGCAAAGTAATACCGACTTCGGAAGATAATGCCGAAAGTTGGATCGTGTTTCACAAAGCCTTAAAAAGTTGGTTTGGAAAACAAGGGGCTAATGCTTGGTTTCTCAAATTCTGGAATCAACGGGCGGGTGCTGGAACTTCTGCCGATACACACGATTTACGCGAGTATATGGACGAACAAGGTGTTGACCTGACCACCGATTTTAAGGGCGAAATGACCGACTTTGGAATCGGTATCGTGGATTGGTTCGGAGATACCGCAAACGTAGTTCGTGCGGTAGTTATCGGAACAGCAATTTTGGGAGTGGGTTTGATTGCCTACTACATTATCAAAAGTACGAACCGTGGTAAAACACCTGGGCAAATGGTTTTGGATGCTCCGGTTCCGATTGGCATTAAAGGCGGTGCAAGAGCGTTTGGAGCTTCCAAAGCAATAGGCACACCCAGTACAGTAAAACTATTGTCATGAATCGCAAAGCAGTCATTATCGGAGGTTCGATTTTAGGGGTTGTAGTGGTAAGTGGTGTTGCATACCTAATTGTTCGGTCAATTCAAAAATCTGGAATTGTCAAACGTTTGGAAGAAGCTTTCAAAAATCCGGACAGTCAAGAGGCACAGGGAGGTTTAAACAAATTAATTGCATCCGGTGCATTCAACCCGAATACTTACCAAAAGATGGGAAAAGCAACAATAACCCTTCTTGAAGCACGGGAAATCGCGAAACGAATTTGGGATGCCTATTCATGGTTCGGTAGCGATCAAAGCACCATTGTAAACGCTTTCAATGGGCTGGGTCACTTAAACGATGTTTCAAAGATCACGCATGAATTCAACGAATCCTACGATAGTGATTTAGCAGAGGTGTTACTGGAAGCTTTAACAGACAAGTCAAAAGCGAACTCGCTTGTTGCGAAGGTCAACAAGTTACCAAAAAACTAAGGTCATGGAACTAGAGAGAAAACATATTTTCCTCATTGCGGGTTCAGTCTTGCTTGCAACGGCTATTGGAATCGGGCTTTACCTGATTTTTAAAAAACCGTCCGAGGAAGACCCAAGTGAGGAAAAGAAAAAAGGTGGTGACGATACCCCGCCCGAAACGAAAACCCCGCCACCGTCAAATACAGGAGGTAATACAACTACAACCAGCAATATGAGCAGTATTCAAAACGGTCAGGTTGTACCCATATTCGACGAAGAAAATCAGTTGAAGAATTCAGTTTCTGAACTTCAAAAGACAACTCTATACCCTAAGCGAAAATGGCAAGGCGGTTCAGATTATGCAAATATTCGAACGTCCGCAGAGGTCAATACAGAATCCGCGTGGTATGACCCTTTCGACAACCTGTTAACCACAATCGGAGCAGGAACACCAATCGGAAAAGTTACCACGGCGACAACTACGGTTTACAACGGATTCCCTTATCGGTGGCTCAAAGTTAAATTGAGTAAACCCGTAGGTTTTTGGGGTACAGACGAAGGATATGTAAGAGCAGACACGGTGACATTCGTACCATATAAATACGTGAAATCATGACACCCGAAAACAAAAAAGTAATCAAGGTTATAGCCATTTCACTAGGCATAGCCATTATAGCGACTGTCGCTACGATTATCATTATCAAACAAGTTCAAAAAAGCCGGGCAATGAAAGAAGCCGAAGAAAAGGACGGGATTTCCGAAGGTGGAAGTTCCGCCCTTTCTAAACCGACTTCAGGTGTAAGTTCCGGGGGCGGTTCTTCTACCTCTTCATTCGGTGGACGGACATTCTCAAAAGATGAAATAGTTAAAATGCAATCCTACCTGTTTAACATGGGGGCTATGAAAATGAACGATCTCATTGTTAGCAGTATTCGCGATACAGGAGGTATTGACGGTAAAATTGGAACAGGATTTAAAACAGCATATAACGAAGCCATTCGAGTTGGCATAATCAAGAATCTCGACGACCTCTATACACAAGCTATGAATCTCATGTAATCTAACGAACAGACAGTACAGTAACCAATTAAATCTTTATATCATGGCAAATTTTGAAAAATCACAGGCAATTGTAGGTCTTAACGAGGGCGGTTATCAGAACGATCCCGAAGACGATGGCAATTGGTATTTAGGGAATCTGATCGGCACAAATTGGGGAATCGCTGCACCTACCCTTGCGGGATTCCTGGGACGCACTCCAACGGTTGCCGAAATGAAAAAACTTTCCCGTGCAACTGCCGAACTGATCCTAAAACGGAATTTTTGGGATAAGAACAATTTCGGAAAACTCAACAATCAATCGGTTGCAACCATGCTTTACGATGGTGCAGTAAACCACGGTGTTAGTGGAATGCGCATACTTGCCGAAAAAGCACTTTCGCGCCTGAAACACCCGCTTGTTTACCACAAAGTTTTTACAACGGAAGGTATTGAACTCATGAACAAATTGAATCAAAAAGATTTGTTCTATGCACTTAAAGAAGTACGTGCGAACCGTTATAAGGCTTCACCGAAGAAACAGTATATCAATGGGTGGCTGAACCGCTTGGAGCATATCAAATACAGCCCTGAAAGCAGTTCTTCAAACAACACTTTGATGTACTCGGCTCTGCTCATTGTAGGTATTGGACTTTTATTCATCGGGCTATGAAACGGATTTGGATTCCAGTAGCGGTATTTGTGGTATTCGGGCTTTTAGGCGTTGGCATTTACGGAATTGTTTCGATTTCAAAAAGTGTCAATTACGAGGTGTTGGGTTATGCGGTTCAGAAGTTGGATAATGTCGGCGTGACGTTTCGGGTTTCGTTCCTGGTCACAAATCCGTCCAGCTTTAATTTAGAGGTATGGAACCAATATTACGAATTCTATGTAGGCGGGTTCAAAATCTCCACCATTACATCGAATGCGCATTACACCTTACTTGCTGACAATTCATCGGTAATCCCTTTAGATGTTCAATTTACATGGGAAGACATTCACAGCAAAGTTGCTCCCATGTACTCGCAGACTACAACAACCGCTATCGGAGATCTTCCGGTCCTGATCAAAGGCAAACTATCCGCAAAAACGGGTTTCCTTCGAATATCACATTTCCCTGTAAGGTTCAACGGACGGTTGTGGTGGTTTTTACCCTAAAACACCTAAAGCCATGAAAGGCATTAGTAAAGAACACATCAATTTCACATTCCGGGAATCGCTAATTGCCCTTTGTGTGAAATACAAAATCCCACCCTGTCAAATGACTGTTGGAGTTCGGATTTTGGAGAAAGGAAAAATACTTTTCCAACTGTGTCGAAACGGAATAACTGAAATAGAAATTCCAATCAACGACATTTTGACCCCTAAAATGGTTGCACTTCGGTTCAGCCCTATTGTACTCGAAAAATTATTCAAAACGGTTCATAATGCCTTTATGATAGAAACCAAGTTAGAAAACCCCGCTCGGATTTCCCTTGTACTCTATCAGTCTGATAAAGCCGATTGCCCTTGTATCGGAATCCGGCAGGATGAAAAAACGCTAAAAGTAATGAAGCTTTCAGACATCATTGAAGCAATTGAACTCGAAGCAGAACAACTTAATTAAAACATAGAAATCATGATTAATTCAAAAGAAGCACAGGCAATGCTTGTGGATGTGTGTACAAAAGTAATCGGTACGCTATCAGAAGAAAACAACATCGAAAAAACACAATTGAACATTCGAATTGACCTCGAATTTCCAACCGCAAAACCTGTTTTTGCATTATTCAATCAGACAAAGTTTGTTAAACCATCTGATCTGAACACAATAATTAATGCAGGAGGCGGTAAAGGTATGGGGATGATTGTCGGAATGTACGTTAGGGACGTAATTAAAAATATATTCGTATCTTCCATGAAAGAGTTTCAGGTAAACGATACGAAAGAGCTGTTTTTACTTCTCTACGTTAAACAAGAAGACCAAACGGCTGTACCGTATATTGCGATCTACAAACAAGGCATAAAATTAGATGCTTTGCCAGTAGCGCAGTTGATCGGCATAGGATAACTAACACCTTGAAATAATGAATCTAAATCTTTGGGAGAATGTGAAACAAGGCGTTTTGCTTATCCTGATCGGGGCAATTTTTTCAGTTGTACCGTTCTATTTTCAGACCTCGGCAATGACCGAGCAAAACCACCAAACCAATATCACACAACAGCAGGAAATAGACCAGACGCTTTCCAAAATTCGGGACCTGGAATTAAAGGGAGCGGTTGACGACACGGAAATAAAGCAGATTAAAGAAAGTCTTCTAAGAATAGAAAAGAAAATAGACCGCATCATTGAAGCCGAAAAATAGAAAATGCTTTAGGCTAACTCATAGTACCATTTAGCTAGAATGTTAGTTATTAAACAAATCGGATTCAGTACTTTTTAGGTAGTCTTTAGCCCACATGTAGGAAGTGGGGTCGGCTAAAGGCAAAGGCGGGAACAGAACAGTAACAAAGTTTGGTTTGAGACACCTTGAAACACGTTCTAAACTCCCGCCTTCTTCTTTTCTTTCGGAAATCACCTTTTGTAAGCACCAAAGTAATGAAAACAAATCGTATCATACTGATTTCGAGTGTTGTCATTTTATTAACCGCCGGAACAGCAATAGCACTTTACTTTTATTTCAACCGAAATACCTTCGTAAAAAGGCTTATTCGGATCGCGAAAGGTGAAGCCACCAAATGGGAAGCAATCACAGAACTATCAAAACAAGCAAGCAATTATCTTATAGATTACTGGAAAGCCGTAAAGATTAATTTCACGGCTTCACAAATGCAAAATTCCTCGGTTCAATCAACTTATCCGTGGTCAAGTGCATTCATTTCATACCTCTTTTACAAAGCGGGAGCGGAAAACCAATTCCCCTACGCAAGTTCACACGCTGGGTATTTTCAAAAGGCGAAAGCAAACCGCGATAATAAAAACGCTCCACTTAGAGGATTTAGGGTTTCAGAATACGCACCAAAAGTCGGGGATTTGGTCGTTTATACCCGTGAAAGTGGAAAGGGCTACGATTCAACGGGCTTCTTTCCTGCACATGGCGAATTAGTCATTGAAAAGGGGAATAACTACATCAAGGCGATTGGTGGAAACGTAAGTAATTCAGTCAGGATTTCCACCTACAAGACCGATGCAAACGGGAAGCTTTCAGGAAACAAAGTTCCCTTTTTCATGGTCATTCAAAACAATATCAAATAATCAAAATCATGAAATCTAAAAAGAGTAAATCAGCCAAAAAACAGAATGGTTTTCGGGTTTCATATTCTATGCTTTTGCATACTGGAAAATGGAAAAGAGACGTAACGACAATAGTTTACGCCACCAAAGAACAAGCACAACGTTATGCCGACCAATTGAACAACAGTAACAGATATAAAAACGCTCGAGTTCGAAAAGCATAACCCTAAATCAAAACATCATGAAAAAATTAATTGTAATCCTCACAGGAGGCGGAGCGCGGGGAGCGTTTCAAGTTGGTGCGTGGCAACGCATCCTAAAAGACGGAATCAACTTCGGAAACGGGCAAGAAAAGCCAGGAATTCCACACGCGGTTTTCGGAGTGTCTGCCGGTGCGCTCAATGGCGCAATGATCGCAATGGGTAAAAACAAACAACTCTTTGAGTTGTGGAATCACATTGCAGGACGACCGGAAGAAATCTTCATCAGCGAATTTTTAAAGACCGAGAATAACAAAACCTCACTAGATACCGAACGACTAGGGAAATTTCTATTATCCGAAATCAATGCGTTCCAAAAAGTGGGGTTGTTATTCAAAGGTACACGTGAAAAAATCCTGCAAAAGATCATTGCTAAACTCAAAACATTAACCGCAGTAGCAGATAATACACCGCTGTTCGAAAAAGTGCAATTGCTAGTTCAGCTCAAAGACATCAAAAGCGAGGTCTTTCAGGCGGGTTTTGTATCACTAACAGACGGCAACTATTACACCGCGAAACACACAGAATTTCGGGATAATTCCGATTTTCAAAAGGCTGTTTTAGCATCTTCCACCATGCCCCTGATCTGGTCGCCAGTTGATCGAATTTCAACCACTCAATTTGAAACTTCGCACCTGGTCGATGGTGGGCTTCGAAACGTGAACCCTTTGGGGGATGCGGTTCGTTATGTGTTGAACCAAAACGATTCAGACGAATACTATTTTCTGATTATTTCAACCCGTACGGGCTTAATCCCAACCATGAAAGAAAAACCGAACATTCTCAACGTAATTCAGCGAAGTATCTACGATATAGCATTGAGCGAAATCGGGGATTCGGACGCAAGCGAGTTTTTACGAATCAACCGATTGGTAAAACAAGCGGAAAAAAAGAATGTTGAATTATTTTCGGAAAGTGGTCGCAAGCTTCGACGGTTCAACGTGAAGATCATTGAACCGCTCCGCGAACTTTCCGGGGCTTTGGACTTTTCCCGTAGTATGGTCATGGATTCGTATTTGCACGGGTATTTAACCGCTCAATCAGTGGTGAATTCACCGGATTGGGAGTAATAACGCACGAACCCCAAAATAGAAACGCTGAATCACTTGTAAATACTGGGGTTCAGCGTTTTTTTTGATTTTTTTTCAAAAATGGGTGGGTTGGATTAATAAAATATCATTTGAATTGCAATGAAAACAACGGAAAAACAGTATTTAAAACGCTCAAATGCTAGAGAATACAAAGTATATAGTACAAACAACTTTAAAGCTTGTACGGGTTCTAAAAAGGGGATTAACGCTAAAAGCTTCCCCCATGGAATCATTTTCTAAACATCGCATTGAACTTGCGAAAGAGAAGCTACGGGAAAAGCTTTCGTTTCAATACATTTCGAAACTTCCCCAATATCGAAGCATTACCAAAAAACAGTACGAGCAACTGATTGCAAATATTGAAACAATTAGTTTGGCTCTACTCGATACATTCTTTAACTCTAATAATTTGAATCATGAGTAAATTAAGTGTTTTCGATCAATTCGCACCAAAGGGAATTGATAGCACACAACTAGGAAAAAACGCGGTAATTTATACCCGTGTTTCTCATTCATCCCAAGAGGATAACACTAGCTTAGAAACACAACGCAAACGTTGTGAGGAATACGCAAGCGCAAACGGTTACAACGTTGTTCAGTACTTCGGAGGAACACACGAATCCGCGAAAACGGACGATAGAAAGGAATTCAACCGAATGCTAACTTTCGTGAAGCGTAACAAACGTGTAAATTTCATTCTTGTTTACAGCTATGAACGTTTTTCACGCACAGGAGCGGACGGAATGAAGATTGCACAGGATTTGCAGAAACAATACAAAGTTACAACCCTATCCGTATCGCAGGGAATTGACCCGAGTACGATCACGGGAGAATTCCAACGTAACATCATGCTTTTATTCGGTCATTTGGATAACCAAATGCGAAAGGATAAAACAGTTAGCGGAATGCGGGAATTGGTCGAAAAGGGTTATACCCCCTATTCAATTCCACGGGGCTACGTGAACCTAAACAAAGGAAAAGCGGTTAACCAACAAATTGTATTGAACGAGGAAGGTAAATTGTTGCGTAAAGCTTTTATGTGGAAAGCAGAGAAACAAATGCGGAATTGCGAGATATTAAAGCGGTTGGAAGCACTAGGGCTAAAACTGGATGACCGCAGATTATGTGAGATTTTCGCGAACCCATACTATTGCGGAATCATTGTATCAAAGTTAGTTCCGAATCGGGCAATAGAGGGGAAACACGAACCAATGGTTTCAAGGGAAGTTTTTCTAAAAGTGAACAACGTGGTAGAATTGAATCGTAACCAACCCGTTTCGCACAAAGCAGAGGACGAAAATTTGCCCTTAAAACGCTTTTCTCGTTGTTCTGAATGTGGAACACCACTAACGGGCTTTATCGTTCGTAAAAAGAACTTATGGTACTACAAATGCAGAACAGTAGGGTGTAAAACAAGTAAAAGCGCAAAGCAACTGCACGAGTACTTTAAAACGCTCGTTTCAGAGTACGAAATAAATGTAGAACAAACCGAACTAATAAAAATCGGTATTGAGGTTATGTACAGCGCACTTTTTGAAGAACAGCAGGAAAACAAGAAACTGTACTCCGCTAAAATTTCAGAACTGAAAAAGAAAATTGAAACAGCAGAAGAAAAGTTGGTAACGGGTGTAATTGATCGACCAATGTTCGACAAATTCCAAGCAAAGTTCACCGCTGAAATGATGGAAGTAGAAGATTTAATGGCAAAAATCAAAAAAGGCAGTTCAAACCTCGAAAAGTGCTTAAAACTGATAGTGAAATTCTGCCAAAAGCCCCTATTATGGTGGGAAAACGCTTCTATTGGTCAGCGCATGATCTTTCAAAATATCCTGTTCCCCGAGGGGATTATTTATGACCGAAAAAATGACCGATTTCAAACCCCTCGAATCAATACTTACTTTCAGCCAATACCAAGATTATCAAACTTTTTTGAGGGAAAGAAAAACGGGGATAGTATCAATTTTGATGCTATCCCCGCTCGAGTGACCTCGTCAGGAGTCAAACCTGAAACCTTCAGAGCCGTAATCTGATGCTCTATTCAATTGAGCTACGAGGCCGTTATTTTATCTATTTCAAATTTTCTTGCTCTATTCTCCCGATAGTTATCAGGATGAGCTATGAGCCTTGTCTTTAGATGGGTGCAAAGATACGTGCTTTTTTCATTTTTGCAAGCGATCGATGCGCTTTTTTTTATCCTTCAGGTGAATTCCTACTGGATTTCAGCCGTTATTCCTCTTTCTAACAGCGCAGTACACATCGGTTCCAGTTTTTCATAATCTCCGCGTTTTACCTGGCATTTTCCATTGAAATGAATGATCCATGTACACTGCTCTGCTTGTTCTACCTCGTGCTTACATACTTTGATCAACGACTCGATCACGTGATCGAAAGTGTTGAAATCGTCGTTGTAAACAACCAGGTCCTTCTGTTCTGTCAGTAATTCTAAAACTTCTGTTTCGTTCTGTTCAAGCGTTTGCATCTCTTTTGTTTGTTTTACAAAGTTAGTACTTTCTGAGATCCCATCCAAGATCGAGAAATCCCGTTTTTGTTTATTTCCCGAAGCTATTGGACTGTTTTTATTCGTGCTCCATTTGCCGTAAAAAGCCCTTCTACTTCTTTCCGCTGCTCTTCCCCACTAACTTTCATCGAAATCTCAATCGTAGAGGATTTGGTTATTACCTCATACGGAAGTGTTAAGCGCAGCAACCAGTTAGCCCATGATCCTGGAACCTCCTTAAAGTCCCAAGTTCCTACAACTAAGTTCTTATTTGGTTCATCAGTTATGGATGATTCGTTTGGTTTTACCGGAGTTTGAACAAGCGTATCGAACACCACTGCAGTGCTGACCAAACGAGGCAATTCTTCGCTTGCCTGAGTATGAATGCGCGAATCTGTCTGATCGAAATAAAAATCACCCTGTACACGCAATTGGTTCAGGATTTTGCGCGGGTATTCGGAATAGCTTTCTTTTGAAACCAGCGCGTAGTGGTTGCGAACCGGTTTCTCAATCACCGGGTTTTCCTTCGCATATTCTTCTGCAATCTGTTCATTTACCAGGGTTTCCTGAACTTTCGGCAATTCCTGTTCTTTAAACAAAATTGCTTCTCCCTGCTCTGCCAATAACCTCTTCGCTTCCTGCAAAGAGATCCGTTCCCCGTTGAAATAAGCGGTAATAAACGCATCGGAAACCCCGTTTTCCACGGCTTCTGCCTTTTTCGGACGTGCATCGTCGACCGAACGGAAAGTTCCTGTGGAATAACGGATCTGCCCATTTTCCAAACGGCGTGTCACCAGCGGATGAATGTCATGCAATTGCTCTTTCGTTGCCGGACGGTTGTATACTCCCACCTGAACGGTATAAAACAATCCGTTGATCTCTTCACTCGCAATGGCTGTAACGGCTCCCGGTGCTTTATTGTAATCACTGACTTTCGGCTCTGTTTTGTATTTGGCAATGGTATCTGCCGGAAGCTGGGCAATGGTATTTTGAATGACCTCCATCACGATCGAATCCTGCCGCATCGGCTTACACAATCCTTGTTCTTCCAATTGCCGCGCTTCTGCCAGGCTGATGCGTTTTCCATCGCAATAAGCCACTACGAAAGCATCTTTGTAACCCAAAGCGCGAATATCCTGCTGCGCATCCAGCACTTTCTGACGATTTCCGAAGTACCCGGCCAGGTAACGCGTAATTCCATTGTCAAGCTTTTCCCCGGTAACCGGTGTAAATTCCTTGAACAGATCTTCCGGGATCGGTTTGGCAAAAGCTCCCACCTGAACACGGTAAACCAGTCCTGTCGGTGCTTTCACTCCTACCGGGATTGCTTTTTTCACCACAATCGGATTAGCCGCCGGTTCATTCCGGATCTCAAATCCGTTTCCTACTTCCGGTGCCAAAACATCTGCAATGGTTGTGGAAACAATCGATTTCGGTTGTACTTCACGTGTCAGCACATTTTTCCATGCTTGTTTGTCTCCTTCTACCGCATTCAAAGTCGTATTCAGGATACGTTCTTTTTCACCAATCTGTTCATTTTTAGCAGTCAGATCATTCGCTAGTTGCTGAATCTGTGTTTGAAGCTCTGCCCGTTCAGCAGGATCTTTCGCTGCGACATATTCCTTGCGTTTTTCTTCCAGTTTGACCTTCACCTGGTTCACGGCTTCTTTCAAACGATTGATTTCTTGCTGTTGTTCCCGCAATTTCGGATAATCCTTGCTGGAAGCGATTGCCTGCTCTTCTTCAACCGAAACGGTTTTCGTCAAAGCAGGGTCATTGATCAGGTCGTAAGTCTTTTCACTTGCAAGGGCATTCAACTGCTGATCGATCCTAGCAGTCGCATTTTCAAAGGCTTGTTTTTGCAAGGTTAAAGTTTCAGCCTGTTTCGGATCGGTACCGGCCTTTTTGAGCTCACTTTCAATTTCACCGATCTCAATGAAGAAGCGTCTTTTTTGTTCTTTTAGTGCCGTTTCGGTTTGAACGGTCTGTTTCGTTTCGTCAAAGATCTTTTGACTGCTCAAATATTCGGTTGCGGCATCCAGTAACGTGACCTGGCTTGTTTTCTCCAGGACAGGATCAGCAGTATGAGTCGTTACAACGATGCGATCCAGGACTGATTGCTTCACCAGGTCCGTTGTCTGAAGGGATTCCAGTGTTTGCTTCTTTTCAGCAGTGGTATTTCCCAATGCAAGGACCGTTTGTTCCTGGATTGCCGTTTCCGTTTTCTGTTGTGCATCCTTGTTGGCAGCCAGTTTATTCCCGATCTCGGTTCTTTCCTTTGCAGAAGTCGATGAATTTAACTGTTTTTTTAATTGATTTTCCTCCTCCTTCAACTTCACCAAATCCGCTTGCGGGTTTTCAGAGACAACCGTTTTAACCGCAACAGGTGTTTCAATTTCAATGACTCCCTTGCGTTTGCGAATCTCATCCAGCTGTTTCTCCAACAATTCAATTTTCTTTGGGTCAGGAGCTTCGGAGCGTTTTTCCTCGTCTATTTTTGATTCGATGCTTTCGGATAATTCATTGAGAATCTGCAACTGCTTTGCAGCTTCCTCCTTGCTAACCGGTTTTCGGATCATGGCAAATTCGTACTCATCCCCAAGTACTTTTTCCAAAGAAGCAACTTCTGAAGCATGATTGATTGTTGCGGTCGGAGTTTCAGCTTCCACAATTTCTTTCCGGGCAACAACCTCTTCCAACTGTTTTTCCAGTTTTGCAATCTTTTCCGTATCGGGATTCGAAGCACGCTTCTCTTCAGCAATTTTTGTCCCGATAGTTTCAGACAGCTCATTCAGTATCTGCAATTGTTTTGCTGCCTCCTCTCTTGTTCCGGGCTTTTGTGTCATCGCGAACGCGTATTCGCTTCCCAACACAGTCTCCAAACTTGCCACATCCGATGTTGGGCGGGTTGCGACCGGTGTTTTGCTTGCCGAAGCTTTCAGCTCTTCTTCCGTTTCTTTTGATTGCTGCAGCAATTCTGTCAACACCTGGTTCTCAGCAATTTTTTCTGCTGAAAACTCTTTATCAATGGCTTTGCTGTTGGACTGGATCTGTTTTTCAATCGCAGCCTGTAATTTTTGTTCTTCTTCTAATTTCTTTACAGCTTCGTCTTTGCTCAGGTTCTGAATTTCATCCGTGCTTAATGCCTGATATTCAGGCATCACCTCCTGGCGTACCTGTTCATTCTTCAATGTTGCTTTAACCTGGGAAACAGCCGTCTGCTTCGCTTCATCCAGCGTCGATTCGTGAATGGTTTCCAGTTGGTTTAAATCGAACAATTTGTTAATCGAAACGGAATCTGTCGGGTTCTTTGCAATGACTTTCTTAATGTTGTTCTGTTTTTCCTTAATAGCCGTGAGTAATTTCACTTCTTCGTCGATCAGCAGTTTCATTTTCTCTTCGGAAGAAGCGGTACTTGCTTTGATCTTGGTCATATTTTCTTCGTATGACGGACGGACCTCTTTTACCAAATCCGTTTCCGGGTTCTTCGATTCAACAACAGCTGTTGTCGTTAAAGCATTGATTTCCGCATCCCTGGAAGCAATGTTCTCCTCAAATTGTTTTTTCAGATCCAACAACACTTCTTTTCGTTTGGTGCTTACTGCATCGGTTTTCGGACTCAGAACGGTCAATTCCTTATCGATTGCATTTATGGTTTTTGTTTCCAATTGGTTGAGTGCTTTCAACTCACCCAATCCGTTCTCTTCACCAATTGCCTTCTTTTCTTCCTCGTAATGCGGCGCAACCTGCATCAATTCCTTTTCGATAGTCACTGACCCAAGCTGTTCGTTTTGAACGGATTCCAGTTCGTTTAGTTTTTCCTGGCGTTCTTTAACCGTTGCTTCCTTATCCTTTTTCAGTTTTGTTAAAGCTTCTTTTTTGTCTTGTAACTTCTGATTCAAAGGATCTTTAGTCAGGGATTCGTAAACCTGTTCCAATGCTTTATCTACCTGGTCCAGCAAGGATTCATCTACTTGGTTCTGGCTCTTTAAACGTTGTTCTTCATCCGAATGATTTCCTGCATTCTTGATTTCAGTATCATAATCCGGCATCAACGCTGCCAATTCGTTTTCCGGGGTAGTTGATGTATTAACAGGCAATTGCGATTCCGAAAGAATGGTTTCTTTGTTTTTCTCATTTTCGGTTTTGGCAGTCAGAACGTTTTTTTTCTGCTCGATCAATTTCGTATCGCTCGGATTCTTTGCCAGGCCTTCATCGATTTTTGCCAACTCCTGTATCAGTTTCTTATCCAACTGTTCGTTATTCTTGACTTTCAAAGCAACTTTTTCTTCGTGTGTCAAATCCGGTTGCTTGTCGACGGCTTCCTGTGCCGCGGCATAATCTGTTTCAAAAGCTTCTACCCGCGTTTTGGATTCCTGTGCAAGAATGTCGTTTGTTCTTGCGGTAATCTGTGTGGTATCAATGGATTTGAACTGTTCTTTTACATATGACTCCAAAGAACGTACATTGTTCGAGTTGATCGCTTCTACTTTTGCATCCGCTTCTGTCTTCGTAACTGTTTTGTTATCGTTTGTTTGCTGCAGGTTGTTGATAAAGGTGATCTGCTTGGTATTTCCAATCTCTTTTTTATTCAGATCCGCCACCTTGTCCCCCAACCGGTTAATTTCTTCCGAAACCAGCTGTTTTTCAGCCTCTTTAGAATCGATTTTGGATTGAATTGCAGGCTGATCTTTTGTCTTCGCATCAGCCAATTCCGTTTTTAAAGCCGCAATTTCTTTCTCTAAGAGAGCTTGGCTATCCTGGTACGAACCCAATTGTTTCTTCAGTTTCTCAGACTGTTTGCCAATGCTTTCATTTTGTGCCAACAAATGGTCTACCGGGTGCGATTCTTTTTCGCTCTCGATACTTTTCACCAAATCGGCTTTTGCGCTGACTGCTTTCTTGAGTGCATCGTATTGTTCTTCTATTACCGATTTACTGACCGTTTCTTTCAGTTCCGTAATCGCTTTCAGTTTTTCCTGTTCGTTCGGTATCAACTTGGAAATACTGTCGGCAAAAACATCAATGCGCTGAATTTCTTCCTTCAGTTCCAAAATCTTAGCCACCTTATCATTTGCAGCCAATAAAATATCGTTCTTTTCTTCATTTGTACCTGCTGCATTTGCTTTGGCAACGTCTTTTTTTACTTCAGCCTGCAATGCTTCAACCTGTTCCGCTTTTTCTACAATAGCAACCAGGGAACCGGCTTCCAGGCGAGTCAATCCATCCGTTTTTTGTTCCTGTTTTTGCTGGATCATCTCAAATTTTGAAATAATCTCCTGGTTGGATGCTCCTTCCAAACCGATATCCGCCAATACTTTTTTGTTTTCCTTTTGTGCATCCAGGGCATTGATATCAAAATTTCCGGCATTTACATTCAATTCGGCACGTGTGCGAATGACTTCCGCCAAAATACCCGACGCATCATCTACTTCTTCATTGAACTGGTCTACTACCCGGACAAGTTGTTCACCCGAACCGGATGATTCTTCCTGGATTTTCTGCTTCAAGGGCTTGAATTCCTTCAGGAACGGAACATTTACCTGCGACCGGTGAACATTCGTGTTCCCTTCAACGGTCATTTCATAAGTGTACTTCCCGCCTTTTGGAAGCGTAATCAGGTAACTTCCTTTTTCATTGGACCTGAATACCCCGATCTCATTCCCGGAAGCAACATCCGTTACTTTGATACTGATCTTTTTATTTTCAGGTTTAATGGTCGAATAAAATTCTCCTTTGATGATCGCCAATTGCAGCGGAACGCGGTCTACCCGCACTTTGTATACGTGGATCTTTCCATTCTGACTTTGACGGGTGGATGCGAAATAGGCATTCTTTTCCAATGAATCGACCACATAGAACAGGTCGTTATCCGGCGAAGAAATGGCAAAATCCATATTCTCCGGTTGACCGAAGGAATTGGTTTCCGGGTCAAATTTCGAACGGAAGACATCAAATCCTCCCATGGAATTATGTCCTTTGGAACAGAAATACAAATATTCTCCGTTCGGGCTCAGGTATGGAAAATCTTCATCGAAAGCAGTATTCACATTTCCACTGACCAAAGCGGGAAGGCCCCATTTCCCATCGGGCAGCCGTTTTCTGCAATAAATGTCCTTACTTCCTTTTTCAGAATCTCCGTAAGAAGAGTAATAAATTGTTTGTGCCTTATCCGGGAAATGGATCAAGGGCGTGTGGTTTCGCTTTTTATCAATCTTGGACTGGTATTCGGCTGTAATCAGAATGACCCCGCCAATATCGGCCAAATTATATAAGCGAAAAAAAGAACTGTACTCGATCTCTTTCTTTTCCAGTACCACCAGGTCCGTAATGGTTGTGAGTAATTTTTTTCCATTCTGGCACATTTCGATCTGGTGATCAATGTCGAAACCTGCATGGGGTTTTCCCCCGCTTTTTTGAATATAGAGATTGTAATTCTTGATAGCTTCGTTGAACTGGAAATTCAGGTGATATGCCTTCCCCAGGTAAAAATACGCTTCCGGGGCAATGTTGGGATCAGTAATACTAAAATTCAGGTATTTGAATGCGTCCTGTTTTTTATACGAATTGAAAAGCAGGCACGTCCCGTATTTATAGTTGTATTCCGGTGACCGCGGATTGAGTGCGATCAGGTGCAGAAATTGCGGAGTAGCCTCTACAAAAAGCTCTGCATCGAAGAGTTTATCAGCTTTGGCTTTTAAATCCGCTTCGGTTTCTTGGGCAAAGGAGCAGTGAGCTGTTTGAACAAACAGAAATAGTAGTAACCAACCATTTATCCATTTAAATGACTTCAAGCTCAACTTATTGTTTTAGAGGCAATACGCTTATTTCTTAAAAAGGTTCATTTTACTTTCTGTCCCATCCAGTAACCGGGTGATATTTTTCCGGTGGGCAAAAATGACAATGAACGCCAACAATGACCCAAAGATAGGCAAAGCGTACGTATTTATTGGAAATAACCACAAACAACCTGAAAATACAACGGCTGCACTGATCGATCCCAAAGAGACATAGTGAGTTGTAATAAAGACAATTAAAAACACAACCAGGCAAATAGCTGCGGCTGCGGGCTGTAACCCGACGATCACTCCCAAAGAAGTTGCCACTCCTTTCCCTCCTTTAAAACCGGCAAAAATGGGGAAAACATGCCCCAAAACCGCCATGAAGGAAGCTACCAGCTGAATATGCGTTAAATGCGGATCAGAAAATTTAACTGGCAGTACAAAATACGGTAACAGTACTGCCAGCATTCCTTTTAAAATATCTATTGTCAGAACCACCCTACCTGCTTTTTTTCCAAGTACCCGAAAAGTATTCGTAGCTCCCGCATTCTTACTTCCGTGTTCTCTTACATCTAAATCATATTTTGCACGACCTACCCAAACTGCTGTTGGTATTGATCCTAAAAAATATGCAGGTATGGCCCATAAAAAATCAGTCCAATTCATTATTCAAAAATAGCATTTAGTTTGCCTAAATACACGCTATTTGTTGAGATTTGGTATAAGAAACCTTTTGATTTGCGTTTATCTTCTTTGATTGCATTGATGGAATTCGCAAGTTCTGAATCACTTGTGATGATATTCAGGGTTCCGTCACGCTTCATCATTCCATAATCCAACAAGTAATCCGGTCCACCCGGAACCTGCATCATGATCGTGAAATGGTCGCCATTTTGAGAATAGATCTGTTCAAACGCAGCCCGGAACACCACTTGTCTCATTACCGGTTTTCCATATAAGTTCACAATTGCAGCACCTTCCAGGCTTGACATTAAACCGCGGATATCTTTCGTCAACGGGATATTTTTCAAATGTACTCCGGTAATCACGATCGATTTTTCCATTTCATCCGGCAAACGTTTCACCTTCTTGTCTTCGGAAAGGGTATAATCCGATTTGATCTTGTCTGCCGTCTTCCGATCTCCCCACATCAACAAGGCTTGTTCGATGTTGGTCGTTTCAAATGATAACGGTTTGGAACCTTCGTAATCCACAATACGCTGACCGGCACTTTCCCATACACCTTTATCCATTGGGAGATTTAGCTTCAGGGTTGCATTGACATCGGTTTGACCGCTTTGCTGGTTGTAAGAAACTGTTCCGATCGCATCAACGGTCACATCCCCGTAATCCATTCCCATGTTGATCTTTCCTTCACCATTCATGGAACAACTTTCCGTATGTAAGGAAATGAAGTTCCCCGGTTCGTTGCGGTTCAATAACTTCTCTTTCGGTCCGATCTGGAATTCCTTGGAAGAGAAATCATATTGAAGTACGCCTGTCGCCGTGATAAAAATCGGGTCGTTCGGATCTTCCAGGGAAGAAAGGAACGTCGGGTACAAACGGATCGAATCTTTCTGACGCGAATCTCTCCACACAATACCTGCGGCGATCGCCTGTCCATCAAGTGTTTTCATATTCGGTGTAACCGGGATCTGGATATTCTTCGGGTCAATTTCAGCCGAGAATGACATCCAGCTTTTTGCAAACTTCTCACAATTGTGGTTAATGCGCGTTGCTCCGCTAAAGCTGATCAATGGGTTTGCGGCTCTAATTTTCATCGGACCGTAGTAATCAAAGTACTTGTTCAGTTTGAACCCGGCTTCACTTTTTACTGTACCGGTTGCTACCGTTTGGGATGTGGAATCAACCGTGATCTTATCCATGTGGATGAGTGTCTTAACAGAATCCGCATCGTAATACGGATAATCTCCTTCGGAAGTATATTTTCTTCTGGCAGCAATGGTTGTATTCGCGTTCAGGAACGTATGGTATTTTGTTACATAGTTGGCAACGATTTTGGAGTTCAGAAGCGGATCCATTACTGCATTTTTGTGAATGGTCACTTTGGCACTGTCCGGATAAATACGTGCATCAGCTACGTCTATAAAGGTCGTGTTGGAACAATACAACACTTTGCTTTTCATGGAGAATTTCACCTTTGGAGCTGCAAACTGCAACGAATCCTGATCCGGATGGATCGAGAACATATTCGGCTGGGCCAGGTTCAGATCTGTATTGATATTGATATCTCCGGAGCCACCTCCTTTTTTGGACAATTCCATTTCATCCTGATCCATCAGCCAGGTGAAGAGGTCCACTTTCGCTGCATATTTAATAACAGGGAAAATTTTCAATTCTTCCCCGTCATTCGATTTAAAGTCTCCCTTACGATCCTTGAATGAAATATGTGCGTTGACATTATTCGAAGAGAACGCCAATGGACTTTCCCCCTCCTCAGGATATGGGTTCTTCAAATTAAAGACAGAGGTATCCGAATTGATATCGTAGCGTTTAAATTTAAAGTTATCTGAACCGAGATTGGCCTTTTGCATCGAAATAATTCCGAATCCGGTCATTCCGGTAGGTTGAATGATCGCCGTTCCTTTCATTTTGGCTTCTCCGTTAAAGAAAGCCAGCTCATTTTCCTGGGTTGAAGATGCTTTTAATACATTCTGCCTCGGAACGTAAGTAATAAAGGCATCAGGTGATTTTACATCCGGGAATTGAACCCCTGCCTCTACCGGTTTGTTCTCGAATTTCGCATATCCGAGTGTTGAATCCGGTAAAAAAGTAAAGGCTTTCGAATCGGAAGTTGATTGAATAAAGTTAATCACTCCGGCTCCCTGCAATCCATTGTTCGATAAAACGATCTTGTTTTTGTATACCGCTTTCGTGCCGTAGAAAACATGACCTTCCGGCGGAGCAACTGTACTGAAACCCAGGGAATAATCCGGCATGATTCTCAAATCTTCTTTAATGACCGGGAAAATTCCTGCTGAAACCAATTCTCCTTTCAAACGGAAAGATTTTTCGGAGAAGTTATCCAAACTATCCATTTCAAAAGGTAAACAGGTGTAATAGAAGCGTGCAGAATCATATACTCCTTTGAATAAGTCCTCCTGATTGTAGTAAACCTTGGAAGGCTTCGTCGATTTTAAGATCGGGTATTTGGTGATCTCTTTTTTCATCCCCGAACGATTCGTCGGATCGTCCACCAAAATTTCCCCTACAATCCCATGAACAGGAGAACCTAATGCAATAGACCTTGTCCCGTCGGCTTGAGAAAGTGGTTTTGCACGGAAATAACTTCTATCAGTTTTAATCAGGTTGATCTTATTGGCATCGTATGCGTAATTCGCTTCCAATGTATGGATTTCAAATTTACCGGAAGAAGCCCATCCTGTGAACTTAAAATCTCTGTTTTTAGTGATTTTCACTTGTGCTCTGTCAGGCAAAACAAATGATCCCTGTGCATCCGAGATCGTTACACGGTCAACTGCTTCTAATGCTATTTCCATTGTTCCGAGGTTCATACTCCCGAAATTCGGCATCAACCTTCTTTGGATTGCCAGGATCGAATCCTGTGCAGCTACTTTTTGAAGTGCCGGATTGTCTTTTAATTGTTCCGGGGCAAATTTCGGTTTCGGACGCATATCTGAAACAAAGATCAGGTTGTCGTAATCACGTTTACCTGCTCTGGACTCAATGAACACTTTTGTTTTTTGATTTACTTTGATAATCTTATTCTCCGTATCGTAACTAATAAATCCGTAAGAAGCCAAATCCAGCAACTGTGTTTTTACCTGGTCTATTGTTTTCCCAAGTGCTGTTGCCGCCTTTCCTTCTGTCAACGTAAATTCATCGTATTTGTAACAATAATTATACAAGGCGGCAAGCGGATGAACCTGTTCCATTCCCTGGAGACGGTCATACAATCTTGCATCGTAGAAATTCATTGATTCAAAGCGCGCGATTCGCTGTTCCTGGCTTGTTCCGAACTCATATGTAAAATACAGGTCCGTTCCGGTGCGCTTCCAGGTTACTTTTTGGACATACCATTCCAATTGATGGTACGAATCTGTAAACGGAGATTGCAGCACACCCGATTTCCCCCTGGTCAATTCAACGATGTTTGAATCCTTGGTATAAGTAAAACCGACTCCCGGATGTGTAATCGAATCTTTCTCTCCCACATACAAGGTGGTTTGAGTGATGTTCGAAACAATCTTAGCAGGTTCAATGGCAATGTATTGCGTCTTGGCTACCAGGAATTTCTTCCCGTTCCGTTTGATTGTCAATTGAGCAAGTTCGGTTGCATTTCCAATCCCAATTACACTGGCTCCCTGCAACGAAAAACCTCCCACGTAATCCATGTCCGGAAGCACATTGTTAATGATTAGTTTGCGTTCAAAGGAAATAAATTGCGGGTAATTGCGATCAGCTTCCCGAATGATCCGGAAAGCGCGTTCGTTCAGGGTTCCTTTCACCTTTTTTCCCGGAAAGAACGGACTTGTTAAAGCAACCGTGTCTGCCTTAATAAAATTCGATTTCAATGATGCATCATAATTTCCCAATTCTGCAAAGGTTTCGTTTTCCTTTAGTCCAACTTTTACCCAATTTACTTTTCCACCTTGCCCGATCCATTTTTTTAGTGTCGGGTCATAAGTTCCATTGGTATTGTAAACCACCAGTGAATCGATGAAACGAGGTTCATCTTTTTTCGCTCCCCTATTGGGAAAACCGCATACCAGTTTTCCGTTTGTAAACTTAATGATGGGTCTATCCGTGAATTCGAATAAATAAGTACCGTAGAAATACCATTCTTCATTGGAAGAGCTGGCAAGCATTCCTTTGGAGAAGAATCCGGCAGATGTCTCGATAAAATCCTTGAATTTGTTCACATTCTTAGCATCCAGCAATTTATCTACCGAACTATGCCAGGCCGTGAAAGAAGATTCGGGCTGTTTGTTTTTTACAAAGGAGTAAACGGAAAATACATAATTGTAAATTTCAGGATAAACTTTTAATCGCTTGCTTTCCATCAGGTTGCAGGTTGCTACCATTTTGGAAAAGTACTTATCTGGAAAATCCGTTGATTTGAGCAAAGCAACGGAAAACTCGTCTTTCAGAAAATCTTTCTGTTCTTTATCCAAATAATCACTCGTCAGAGAACTGATGGTCTTTACAAATTTCTCCCTGTCTTCCGGATAAGATTGAGAAAATGAATTTGCAGTACATACTAATGCAATTAAAATGAATCCCCATTTTTTCATAGTGCTGTTTTTTTAAGTTTCATGGACGCCCATGTTTCTTTATCTCTTACTTCTTCCAATTGAAAGCCCACTTTTTGGGCAGCTTCCTCCAATTCCGAAACATCGGAAGTAAAGAAACCGCTCAGATAGAGTAAACCGTTATCAGAACATAATTTTGCGTAATCAGGTAAATGCCTTTTCAGTACATTTTTATTGATGTTAGCAAGTATCACACCAAAGTCGTTTTCCTTAATCGAATCGATATCCCCAAGAAGGCCGCGAATCTTTGAGCAACCATTACGGGCCGCATTTTCAAGTGTGTTTTCTACAGACCATGATTCAATATCAACGGCCAAAATATCTTTCGCTCCTTTCTTTTCGGCTAAAATGGCCAAAACACCCGTTCCTGTTCCCATATCGAGCAACCTTTCAGGAAGTAAGTGTAAGTCAAGCAGGAATTGTGACATCAGGTAGGTCGTTTGGTGATGTCCGGTACCAAAAGACATTTGCGGTTGGATGACTATCAACTCCCTCTCCGGGAAATCGTTTGCATTGTGAAAGGGCGCAATAATGGCCAAACGCGAATCAACCAAAACCGGGTCAAATGATTCTTCCCAGGTCGCGTTCCAGTTTTGGTGTGGAATTTTCTCCAGCTTCCAATCCATGTTGATTTCGCTGTTATTGTGGATGCACGTTTCTTTCAAAATGGATGAAACATCGCCAATTTGAACTGGAGCGTACGCCTGAATTCCACTTTCAGTTTCAACAAAACTTTCGAAACCCAATTCAGCAAGTTCCGCAACCAAAATATCCGCCCAGGGTTCCCTAGGCTCGATATTTACTGTCAATTCAAAATAGTCCATGTTCTTTCAGCTACTAAAACGGAAAAATCTGCAGCTTTCAAAGATGCCCCTCCGATCAATCCTCCATCTACATTTTCGCATGCGAATAACGCCTGAGCATTGCCCGGGTTACAACTTCCACCGTATAAAACCGATGTTTTTCCGGCAAGTTCTTTTCCGTACTTCTCTTCTACCCATGAACGGATTGCTGCGTGCATTTCTTCCGCCTGCTCTGCAGTAGCCGTTTGACCGGTTCCGATGGCCCAGATCGGTTCATATGCGAGTACTACTTTCTCAAATTCCGTTGCCGAAAGATGAAAGACACTTTCTTCCAGTTGATTTTTTACGTAACTCAAAAAAGTTCCGTTTTGCCGAATCTCCAATGGTTCTCCACAACAAAAGAACGGGGTAATTCCGTGAGCAATTGCCGAATCCAGTTTTTGTTTCAAAAAGGAATGGTCTTCCCCGAAATATTCTCTCCGTTCGGAATGTCCAATCAAAACAGCATCAATTCCGGCTTCTTTTAACTGCCACATACTGACTTCTCCTGTATATGCCCCGGAATCCTTCGGATAAGCATTTTGCGCACCTACTTTTACTTTCGATGAAAGCGCCTTGCAGTCACTCACATACAGCATCGGCGGAAAAATATACACTTCGATTTCTGAACCGATGTTCATGTTATTTACTTCTTTACACAATTCTTTTGCCTCTTTTTCAGACAAATTCATTTTCCAGTTTCCGGCTACAATTTTTGAGCGCATCTTATTTTGCTAATAAATTTCGTTGAATCCAATTAAATGTCGGTAATGAGTTACCGGTATATTTTCCTTTTACACGTCCGTATCTCAACACCATCAAAGCAGGGTTTGCTCGTGAAACTGCTTTCAATTCCACTCCGTCATTGATAAAAATAGGCACATGCAGGTCGTGTTTCTTTTTAAATGCAGCAATTTCCTCATCCCCAGATCCGACCACCAAGACAAAAGGAATCGCTGCTTTTTTCGCTTTTGCAGCAATCGATTTGATCTCACTTAAATGATTCAAATCGAATTCTTTCAGGTTCCTGGAGAATACGACAATCACTTTGGGAGCTGTGAACAGGAATTGGCGGATACTTACATCGGACAGTTCCGGATTTTCCACTTCGATCGTATCCAGGATCGCATACGTGTCCGGAGGATATGATTCCACATTGTATTCCACTTCCGGAATTTCTGTTCTTTCCTTCGTTACCTTATCTTCCAGTCGCAAGCCGCTCACTTTGGTGTTCTTTAATTGTTTCTTCACCACGTCAAGCTGTAACTCATCTTCGGACAAGGATGAAATACTGCAGGAAGGATTGAATTGTGCCGTATCAATCGAAGGAAGCCGCATGGGAATGATTTCTTTGTTGATCATTTCCAGGTATTTCCATTCACCGGTTTTTTCCCAGATTTTGGAAGCCATGAATTCCTTACTTGAACCATCGTATTCTTTCTTCTCGCCGGTTTGAATGTTTTTATATACCAACAAACTCTGGTATTTTCCCGGATCGCCGTTTTTAGTCAGATCAGGCAGATAATTCCCTACTGCATACGCCCGGTAATCGCGCAAAGGATCGTATCTCAACACATACCAAATGAAAATCCCGCATAAGCATGTCACGATCAATGCCGAACTGTAATGGTTCCCGATCCGTTTATTACGCACCCGGTAAATCCACAATGCCGCCAAAATGGCAATCAAGGAGAAAACAATCGGGAAATACCAGTCAAACACCCATGAAAGTCCCGCTATCAAGAGCAAGGAAATCGGCACATAGATCCAGTTTTGGCGCACATTATTCGGTTTGATCATTCCTTGGGCCGCAAAGATCCAGATTACCAGGTAAAGCAATACGATGTCTTTCCAAAGTGATTCTTTCGGAGTTAAAGATCTTCCGACAGAACCTTTCATGGCATCTCCGAAACATCCGCAATCAGTGACACATTGCGGAGCTTTTAATTCTTCAACCACTACTTCTTTGGAATTCTTGGAAATAATCTTGATCTCTTTATTGGTTTTCGCCTCCTCGATTTTAGTATCTGCAAGTGAAGCTTCTTTGGCGATGGCTAAGGAATAAGTGTCCCTGTCCACAAATTTGGTTTTTGCATCGCAGCTGGAGGTATGCCAGGTAAGAAAAGTAAAGAACAGCATCATGATCACCAGCAGCCAACTCACCAAACGCATTTTTCCACCGATGATCACCAGGACTCCCAACACAATTTCAGCAATACAAATAATCACCGAAAGTGCCAGCGCATGTTGAATGAAGTATTCCAATGAAAAACCCGGAGCTCCAAAAAATTCCTTTATCCGGTAAGCAAGGGCCCCGTCTTCAAAATATTCTTCCAGTTTATAGGAAAATCCGAGTGGATCATTCGCTTTAATCAAACCCGAAACAATAAACAAACTTCCGACAATTATGCGGGAAACAGTAGCGATCATTAGCCTTCCTTTAAAAAAGACCAATGCGACAGCAGAGAACAACATTAAAACCAGTCCGATACTTACAAACAACATTTTCTGAGCTTCAAAATGATCGTGAAAGCCCATCGTTGTTAAAGCAAGCCCCGCCAGATTTAAAATCACGAACAGAACATTGAGTGGTAATGAATGTCCTGAAATGGTACGAGTAGTTTTCATAGAAACCAATAGTTTAAAGAGTAAGGTGTATCAAAGCAAAAATAGAATAGTTCAAAATATCAAAATAATTTGATTCAATCCCTTCCGAAGCAATTGTTTTCCCCCCATTATCCTCAATTTGTTTAATTCGTAACAACTTCATCAAAATCATGTCGGTTAATGAACTTACGCGCATATCTCTCCAGGCCTCACCGTAATCGTGATTCTTTTTTTCCATTAATTCAAAGGCCTCCTGTGCAACATCATCATAGAGCGTCCGGGCTTGTTCAGCGGTCAATTCAAGTCCCATGTTATCTGCTGACCGCGATTGGATAATGGCCATGATACAATAATTCACCATTGCTCCAAACTCTCCTTCTATACTCTCACCTACTTTATTCTCCTTGGTTTCCTGGAGCGTTCGAATGCGATTGGCTTTGATGAAGATCTGGTCCGTTAAACTACTTGCCCGGGCAATACGCCAGGAAGTTCCGTAATCTATCGTTTTTTTAAGGAAAATTTCTCTACAACCCTGTACGATGTGTTGATATTGTTCCGATGTTTGTATCATCTATGTCAGTATGGAATTTTTAAGGTTTGAAAATACAACTTTTTCACGAGAACGGGTCCTAAACATCCGCGGTAAGTTATTCACTATTTCTGCACCTCAGGTGATGGGAATTGTCAATTGTACACCAGACTCGTTCTACTCCGAAAGCCAAAGTTCTACAATCGAAAAACAACAAAAACTGATTGACCTGCATGTCAAAAACGGCGCAACGTGGTTAGACATAGGAGGTTACTCGAGCAGACCGGGAGCCGAACACATTTCAGAGAAAGAAGAGATTGAACGCATTAAATTCGCTGTTTCCTATGCCTTAGAGAAGTATCCTGATATCCAAATAAGTGTTGATACTTTTCAGTCTGCCGTTGCCGAGTATGCATTGGAACAAGGCATTCATCTGATTAACGATATCAGCGGCGGACTGATCAATCCGGAAATTTTCTCCATTGCAGCAGATTATCAGGTTCCGTGTATTTTAATGCATATGCGCGGAACACCTCAAACGATGGCACAACAGAACCATTACGATAACCTGTTACAGGAGGTTTTGGTTGAATTGGGAACACAAGTTGAAAAAGCGCGAACAGCCGGAGTAAAAGACATCATCATAGATCCGGGATTCGGTTTTGCAAAAAACAGCGAACAAAACCTGAAATTGTTTTCCTTCCTGGAGGCATTTCAACTCTTCGACTGTCCTGTTTTGGTTGGAATCTCACGAAAATCATTGATTTATAAAACACTCGGTATAAGTGCGGAAGATTCATTGAATGGAACGACTGTTTTGAATAACATTGCACTGGATAAGGGAGCAAATATTTTGCGGGTACATGACGTGAAAGAAGCAGTTGAGACGGTGAAATTGTGGGAGAAAATCAGAGGGTCATTATCAATGATTTAATTATTAATTATCAAGAGCATCCCCTTGATAATTAAGTCATTCATAATTGATAATTACTCAAAAAACTTTCTCACTAATTTTCGAAACAGGATACGCGTTCATTGTAGCCGAAGCTGTAGCAATCAACTCCCCTTTTTGGTTGATGACCTTTCCTTCTACAAAAAGTATGCGCTTTCCCGATTTGGTTACGCGTGCATCAGCCGTCAGCAAATCACCCTTGTGGGCAGGATTTAAGTATGAGATCGTCAGATTTACTGTTGAAACAACTTTCAGATCTTCGCATACTTCTGTCAGGCATGCCACACCCAATGCAGCATCGATCAAAGCAGCAACGGAACCTCCGTGTGCTGCAAAAGGAGTTGCCAAATGAATGTCTTTCACTGGCATCCGGTACATTACATGACCTTTCTCTTTGACTTCGAAATCCATTCCCAACAAATCACCAAAGCGATTCCAGATAATGTATTGCTGAATAATCGGGTGATGTTTCAGGTCTTTCATACAGTTTCGCTTTTGGTAATATGGACATCCATCTGTGGGAAAGGAAAAGTCAATCCCATTTCAGGGAAGCTTTCGTAAATACGCTTATTCATATCAAAATAAACCGGCCAATAATCATCTGTTTTTACCCACGCACGAATCGTAATATTAATCGATGAATCCATTAAAGATCCCAATCCGATAAAAGGTTCCGGATCTCTGAGGATTCTTTTATCTTCCTTTATGAACTTTAAAATTGCATCGTGGGCTACCATGTAATTATCCCCGTAAGATATTCCAACAATCCATTCAATTCTCCTTTTATCAGCTTTCGTAAAGTTGATAATATTGCCATTTGCCACCGGACCGTTCGGAATAACAATCACCTTATTATCAGCGGTATGCAGATAGGTGTAAAAAATATGAATTTCCTTAACAACTCCTTGCTGTCCTTGTGTTTCCACAAAATCTCCTACCTTGAATGGTTTGAACAACAAGATCATAACACCACCTGCAAAATTGGAAAGTGTTCCTGAAAATGCCATACCGATTGCCAATCCTGCCGCTCCAAGGATTGCGACAAAGGAGGTCATTTCGATTCCTAACTGGGTAATTGCAGTAACAACAACGAGTATTTTAAGAATGATAGTCGTTAAACTGGATAAAAAGGTTACTAATCCCGCATCTACCTTTCCTTTTGTCAGGATCTTCACCACCAAACGACCGATCCATTTAGCCAGCCAAAAACCAACGAAAAGAATAATAGCAGCAAAGATCAGATTGGTTCCTGATTTAACGAGCCATTGTTTTCCTTCCGTTAAGCTAAATCCAAAAATGCGCTGAAAATCAGCTTCGATATCCAAAAGTGCCATACTTGTCTTGGTTTAAATTGTTCAAAAGTTCAAAGAGTTCAATTTTGAACCTTTTTAACCTTTAAACGATTGAACTTTCTAAGGAAATTTAGGGAATTGCTGGAAATTCGGCTCTCTTTTTTCCAAAAACGCCCGTTTTCCTTCCTGTGCTTCCTCCATTAAGTAATACATCAATGTGGCATCTCCGGCAAATTCCATCAAACCTCTTTGCCCATCCAATTCAGCATTCAAGCCACGCTTAATCATACGAATGGCTAGAGGAGAACGCTTCATAATTGTCTGACACCACTGAACAGTTGTATCTTCCAAATCTTTCAACGGAACAACCTTATTTACCATTCCCATTTTTTCAGCTTCATCTGCCGTATATTGTTCGCACAGGAACCAAATCTCACGCGCTTTTTTCTGCCCCACATGACTTGCCAGGAATGAAGAACCAAAACCGGCATCGAAACTTCCTACCTTCGGTCCTGTTTGTCCGAAACGTGCGTTATCGGAAGCAATCGTAATGTCGCAAACCACGTGAAGCACATGTCCGCCACCGATCGCATAACCGTTTACCATTGCGATAACCGGCTTAGGTAAAGCGCGAATTGCTTTGTGAACGTCCAATACATTCAACCGGGGAACTCCGTTTTCAGAAATGTATCCTCCTACTCCTTTCACATTCTGATCTCCTCCGGAACAGAATGCTTTATCTCCTTCACCTGTCAATACCACCACACCGATATCCTGTCTTTCGCGACAAATTTCCAATGCGTCCAGCATTTCCATATTGGTCTCCGGACGAAAAGCATTGTATACCTTCGGTCTGTTAATGGTGATTTTTGCTATTCCTTCGAAGAATTCGAATTTGATATCTGTATAGGACTTAATACTTGTCCAGTTTCTGTTTGACATGTTCGTTGTTTTTGATTCTACAAAAATAGCAATGCTTGCATAAAACTTGGCATTCTCTTGCCGATAATTATCAATCTTTGCGTTCTTACATTCTTTGCTGTAATAACTTGTCATTTTGAACGGCGGAGAACCAATAGGCAGCAAAGAAACTCTCCTATTTATTACCGGTTGGCGTATACATCGTTACGCCGTTTTCTTCGTATTCTTCAATCATCACTTCCAGCATTTTGGCCGCATCGAAGATCAGTGTCTTTGCTTTCCCAATTGTTGAATACTGCATAACTCCTTTCGCTTCAAACATCGGCAGCAGTTCGTCACATTTACGTTTTGCAGACTGTTCGGGATTATGAACTTTGACCGAAACAGGAACAAGTGTTCCGTCTGCTTGTTTTACAGATACGTGAAAAACCTCCGGATAATAAACCGGGTAACTGAAATCCGGTACTGCATCTTCCAGCACATGCAGCGAAGTTCCCGCATTGTCCAGGGTAACTCCAATATAGAGGATCTTGCCATGTACCTGGGCAAGCCGGGCAAACGGACTGTTTTGAGTATACGGAGTCAGTTCGCTCAAATGTCCACCGGTAAACCAACCCGCTTTCGGCCCGAAACAGCAAACAGGTTCTGTTGGGCTTTCCGAACGGATCACTCCGGGAAGTTTTCTGAAATATTCCGTAATTGCCCCCATTTTGGAAGGATCATTCTGAACGTCAAACTCCTTCAGATTCCGGATATAATCCAACTGGTAGCCCGGATTCGGTGAACTGGGCATCAGGAGATTTCCTGTTGTCCCGATAACAGCCAATAAACCATCTACAATTGTTTTTGGGCCACCTGCTACGTACCCGATCTTCGAAAAACTGCTGTGCACCAAAACCGAATCTCCTTCTTTGATCCCGCAAGCCTTCAGATCCGCAATCAATTGCTCCAGGGTAAGACCGTCTCCTTTTTCCGCCTGTTCCCGAATGGATTTGCGCTGTTTATCTTTCTTTCTTTCCCGGTAAGCGTGAAGCCATTTACCAGGAATCAATGAGCGAATGAAGTTCTTTAATACCGTCATTCCTCTATTCTAAGATCGGTTTGATCAATTTATTTTCGGGAACATAGAAATAATGCAGTTCGGTTCCCTTGGTAAGGATATAAAAATCATCCTGAACCTTCCGGATATTGGCGTATTCCAAAGGGACAACCAGCTTTCCTTTGTTGGTGTAAATACCATAAAATGCTCCCAGTGAAACCAGGAAATGTGACTCATCCAAGGGCTTAACCGTGGTGTGTTCCAACGGTATAACCGTTTCTCCTTTTGCGTCGATTGCGCCTTTCAGGGTTAACAACTGAACAATTCCCAAGCCGGATTTGAAACTTTCGGCAGTCTCATACATCGGAGGAACAACTACTTTATTCTGCAAATCGATGTATCCCCATTTCCCAGACTTTTCAAAAGCAATCAGGGAAGAGACAGCACCCAATTTAGAATATGTAAATGGAATAACGGGTTTCCCAAACCGATCAATGATCCCGAATTTATTTGCCTTTGAAACTTTGGCATACATCCCCACAAATTCCCCTTCCGAACGTGCATTGGTAAAATAATCATACGTTGCAGGAATAACGGTTTGTCCTTTTTTATTCACATAACCGATCTTATCATCCGAAATCACCAAAGCCCTGTCCGAAACAAGCGACCCGATCACTTCAATGGGAATGGTTTTGATCTCATTTCCCTGGAATGTAGCCAATTTCGCAAACTCGTCTCCTTCGATAACGATTGCCGAATCGCCAAAAAGATTAATGGATTCAAACAGAGGTTTCACTTTAAAAGAACCGAACGCATCAATGTATCCTTCCAAACCTTTAAAAGTTACTTTGGCCATTCCTCCCGAAAATGAAAAGGCTTCTTCGTATTGTTCCGGTATTCTTGGATATCCCAAGCCGTCGAAGTAGCCATACAAGCTATCTTTAATTGCGTAAATCAGCCCTTCGGAAAACTGACCGATATCTTTGTATTGTGGTTCTACAATATACGCTCCGGAGCGGTCAATGATCCCGAATAAATCGTCTACCTGAACAATTGCCCGTCCTTTATCAAAATCATTCGCACTGGAAAACTTGAACGGGACAACCACCTCATTTGCCTTGTTTATAAAACCATATTTTCCGCTTTTCTCTGCCCATGCCAATCCTTCTTTAAAAAATCCAACGGAGCTGTATTGAGCCGGAATAACAATGTTCCCATTCAGGTCCATCCAACCAAATTGCCCGGCATGTTTGTAAGGAATAATTTGCTGAGAACTTAACTTTTTGTCTTTGGTAATTTCATCTTTGTATGGATAGTTCGGATATTCGGTTTGAAACTTTTCCAAGCGTTCCACGGAATAATCAGACATATATAACTGGTACAATTTTCTCCAGGCATTTTCTACATTCCTGTTCTTGGGGTATGTTTTGATGAACAGATCGTAATCGGTTACCTGGTTTCGTGCCGTACTTAAGTTGTACACCTGATCCTGCGCATCCGCTACGTAAGGGTTTTCCGGAAATTGCTTTTCGAAACTTAAAAAAGAGGAAATTGTTTTTCCGTCTGTGTTTTCCTTATACTGTAAACGATAAAAGTTGTTCAGTGCTTCTTTTTTAAAGTCTGATTCCGGGTATTTTTTCAAAAACAGGTCGAAAGCTGCTGACGTATTGGCATTTTTTGCTTTCTGGTAACCGATGGAGTCACGCGAATAGATGGCCATGCTTCGTTCGTCGGCCCAGGGATTGTTCTTCTGGAACACATCGTATGCTTCTTCGGAAGGATTCTTCAAAACAAGCCTATAAAGCCCACTCGAAATATCTTTTCTCAAGCGTTCAATTGCTGCATAATCAAATTGGTATTTTTTAAGCGCTTCTTTCTGTTTGTCCTTCATCGAGCCATATGCTCTTTCGGAGCGGACAATTTTAACATAGGCTGAATCCAATTGATGAAAAGGGTTATCTGTTCGGAAATAAATGACTGCCAAGCCATAATTTGCTGCAGATTCATGTGATTTGACCGATTTTTCAAATTGCTTTTTCGCTTCGAAATAATTGAACTGGCTCAAAGCCTTAAATGCATCATCGATCGATCCCGCTTTAGCGGTTGTAAATGCACAAACAATAAATAAAACTAAAATCTTAACCTGCAGTGAACTCATGATACAAATATAACCAACTAAGGACTTAAAGACATATGAAAAGCGAGGTAAAAGCTTAAAAAAGGTCAAAAAATGACCGAAAACGAAACAGAAAAAGAATCAAAAAAAAACCCTGACGGCCGTCGATCAACGGAGTCAGGGTAACTATTTCGTGATAGAAATTACTTTTTGTATTTCGCGTAACGATTGTTGAATTTATCGATACGACCTGCAGTATCCACGAACTGAACAATTCCTGTAAAGAACGGATGAGACTTGTGAGAGATATCTAATTTTACCAATGGATACTCATTTCCATCCTCCCAAGTAATTGTTTCTGAAGTATTAGCAGAAGAATGACACAAAAATGCATACTCATTTGTCATGTCCTTAAATACTACTAATCTATAATCTTCCGGGTGAATACCTGCTTTCATATGCTGTTAATCTTAATTATTCTTATCAAAAATGGTTTGCAAAGATAATCAAACTTTTTAATTCACAACAAAAAAAATAAAACCTATTACACTTTCGTTATTTTTGTCATGATGAAATTACTCAATCTCTTTTTCGGGATCACTATATTGGTTGCTCTTTCACTGGGCAGCTCTTCGTGTAAAAAGAAACATTTGTTTGGAGACGGCAATTTGAGCTTTTCCAATGACACGCTTGTATTTGATACCGTTTTCACAACCATCGGCTCAACTACCAAGTATTTCAAGATCTACAACCATCAAAGCAAAGCACTCAAAATCAGTGAAGTTCAGTTAATCGGCGGTACTTCTTCCAAATTCAAACTAAACCTGGACGGTGTTCAGGGAACCAGTTTTTCAGATGTGGAAATTCCTTCCGGAGACAGTTTGTTTTGTTTTGTGGAAGTAAAATTGAGTGTCAATGGTCAAAACTTGCCTGTAATCGTGGAGGACTCTGTTCGGTTTACGACCAATGGAGAAGATCAATACGTGAAATTGGCCGTTTGGGGACAAGACATGTACTACCACTATTCCAATTTCGGAACAAATGACCTGGACCTAAACGAAGGAACCTGGCAAACCGATAAACCACACGTTATTTACGGTGCCGCTTTTGTAGATTCAGCTAAAACATTGAATATTATCGGTGGCACACATATTTACCTGCATAAAAATTCCATTCTCTGGAATTACAAAGGCACTTTAAATATCGATGGAGATTATAATAACAAAGTAACGATCCAGGGAGACAGACTGGAGGCTTCCTATAAGGATGTTCCCGGTCAGTATTACGGAATTTATTTCCAGGAAGCGAGACCTTCTATGATTGACAATGCGGTGATCAAAAACGCAACAGCCGGAGTTCATGTAGATTCCCGCGATCAGGCCTACACTATCAACACACTGACTATTTCCAATACGGAAATCCTGAATGCTTCCAGTTATGGATTGTTTTTGTTTGACGGACCGAAGGTGTACGGTGAAAATGTATTGGTGCACAGTACCGGAGTTCATTCCTTACTGGTAGCTCAGGGGGCAGACTTTACATTTAACCATTGTGATTTCCTGGGGTATGGCGCTGGAGAAGGAACTACGCCTGCAGTGGGAATTTCCAATTACTATACGAATGCACAAGGTACATTTGTTGCTCAGATCCCGAATGCAAATTTCAACAATTGCGTGATTTACGGAAGCAGCGGTGAGCATTTAGCTATTGATACAATCCAAACGGGTGGTTTGTTATTGAATTTTCATTTTAGAACATCGGTGATCCTGAAAACAAATATGAGCAATTCCATGTTTGAAAACTGTAACTCTGCTGATCCTTTATTTATCAATCCAAGCGGAGATAATTTTAAATTCTACGGGGCATCTAGTCTGAACAATACTGGAGATCCCGCTTACGCTGTAGCAAGAGATATACTCGGGACAATCAGGAACATGGCTGCTCCTGATATCGGGGCTTTGGATAATTAAGAAACAAAAAATATCTAAAAAAAGTAGGGGTGGAAAATTTTCCACCCCTACTTTTTTATAATCGGTTTGATTAATATTTCAAATCTCCGTTGATCTCTCTTACGGCGTTTGCTGCTTCGGCAAATTTCGCTTTCTCGTTTTCAGTCAATGTTACCGTTACGATCTGCTCCACTCCGTTTTTACCGATAATTGCAGGAACTCCCAAACAAATATCACTTTGTCCGTATTCACCATCCAGCATCAATGAACACGGGATCATTTTCTTCTGGTCACACGCAATTGCCTGAACCATCACAGAAACAGCTGCACCCGGTGCGTACCAAGCCGAAGTTCCCAATAATTTCGTCAGGGTTGCTCCTCCTACTTTCGTTTCTTCAACCACGTAGTTTTGCTTATCAGCAGAAAGGAATTCCGTTACAGGAACACCGTTTCTTGTTGCTTTACTCAATAAAGGAAGCATTCCTGTATCGCTGTGTGCAGCGATTACCATTCCATCTACATCAGAGATCGGAGATCCCAATGCTTCCGCCAAACGGTATTTAAAACGTGCAGAATCCAAAGCTCCACCCATTCCGATGATCTTGTGTTTCGGAAGACCCGAAGTTTTATGAACCAAATAAGCCATTGTATCCATTGGATTGGAAACCACGATAATGATTACTTCCGGAGAATGCTTAACCAGGTTTGCAGTCACGTCTTTTACAATCCCTGCATTGATCCCGATCAATTCTTCACGAGTCATTCCCGGTTTTCTTGGAATCCCAGAAGTGATCACTGCTACATGAGAACCAGCTGTTTTGCTGTAATCCCCCGTTGTTCCTGTAATTTTCGTATCAAATCCGTTAAGCGATGCAGTTTGCATTAAATCCATTGCTTTACCTTCGGCAAATCCTTCTTTAATGTCTACCAATACGACTTCCGAACAGAAGTTTTTCATTGCGATGTATTCTGCACAGCTTGCTCCAACAGCTCCTGCACCTACTACCGTTACTTTCATTGTGTTATGATTAAATGATAATTATTTCTATAAATCGCAACGAATTTAAGAATAAAACTTTGCTCCAAGTTCAAATTTTATGGAGAAATAACGTTATTTGTAAACAGGTTATTAAAAGTTGGTTTAAACAATGTTCAAAAGATTCAAAGGGTCCAAAATTGGAACTTTTTGAACTTTTCAACTTTTGAACCAAATGAAAGAGGCAACCCTGCAAGCAATCCTTCGTTATTGAATAGAGACAGTGAAACAGAATTGGGAATTAGAGGATATAATTGAAGGCTGTAAGTCGTCCGACAGGAGGGCACAGGAACAATTATTCAAGAAGTTTTACGGTAAAATGCTGGTGGTTTGTCAACGGTATATTCGCGATAAAGATTCGGCCCAGGAAGTTTTACAGGAAGGTTTCATAAAGGTCTTTGAACATATTAAAGGTTACGACAAGAAAGGGTCATTTGAGGGTTGGATGAGACGAATTATTGTGAACTGTGCAATTGATTCGATCCGAAAATCAAAAAAAGACTGGATGCTTAGCGATAACGACAATGATTTCAAATACGTTCCCGAAGAAGATGAATTCGGTGAAGAATGGGAGATTACGACGTTAAAAGCCGAATTTGCGATGGAAGCGATCAACAAGCTTTCACCGGCTTATAAAGCAGTTTTCAACTTGTATGTGATGGAAGAGTTTACGCACAAAGAAATTGCGGAGATTTTGGAAATCAGTGAAGGAACGTCGAAATCCAATTTAGCAAAAGCCAAAATGAACCTGCAGAATTATTTGAAACAGAAATTTACAAAAATCGCTCAATGAAGAACATTGAACAGCTATTAAAAGAATCCCTTGAGAACCATGAGTTGCCTTACAACGAGGCTGCGTGGGAATCCTTATCCAAAAGATTAGACGGGACAACTCCTTCTCCTTTCTACCGCAAATGGTGGGTTGCTGCTTCAGTTGGGACAGTGTTGGTTGGTTCTGCCTTGTTTTTTGCATTGAACGCTCCATCGGATTCCAAAGAGATTGTGAACGAAAGCACACCTGTAATCAGCCAACATAAGGCTGCGCCACAAACAGATTCTCATACAGAAAACCCTTTGAATAAAACCAATACGACCCCTCAAGCAAACACTCCACAGACTCAAAAACAACCACTGAGCAGTATTCAGGCAACACCGGTTGAATACGCAAACAATCCGGGTGTTGACGCAGCACACGTTGCTCAAAATACAAAAGATATTTCTCAGAAAAATCCAGGTTTCCAAGCTTCTCAAAACTCTGCAAAAGGATCATTGGATAATGGTGGTGAACAAAAAACAAACTTACTGGCAGCAACATCAAACAAACCAAAATATTGTGTCGGTGACGAAATGGAAATTGGAAATCCGAATGATGCCGTTTCTGTTGCTGTGGTCCAAAACAATAAAATGATCGGTATTGTTAAACCTGGAACGAAAAAAACCTTTATTGCTTCCAGTGAAGGCGTTATCGAACTGGTGACTGGAACTCAAAAACAAACCATTTCAGTAAGCAAACCTATTTCAGATTTGTACATCAATGTTGATCAGACATTACTTTATGAAAATGGTATTCCGGCAATCAGCTTCACTGTTTCCGGAAACAATTCCCCTGTTCACTGGTCGGCCGGAAAATTGGCAAGTGAAATGGAAAACGGGACATTCATTGTACACCCGTATAGCGAAAAAGAAATCACCGTTACGGCAAGTTCAAAAGATCAGAATGGTTGTTCTGTTGTTGAAACGAAGACAATCTCATTGCCGGAAAGATATAATTTAAATGCACCTAAGGGAATCGATATGAACTCCGGAAACCCCGCAGTTTCCACATTCATGCCTTTTGCATTAAAAGAACGAAACACTCCGTTTGAGTTATTTATTTACGATACAAAAAGCGGAAGGGTAATTTACAAAACAACAGATGCTTCCGCAGGATGGAACGGTGTTGATAACAATACCGGTGAAGTTTTACCAAACGGAAGTGTTGTTTATTGGAAAGTTATTTTAGGTAATCCAAACCCTGGAGAACCTAGAGAATACAAAGGAACACTTGTAATTAAAACACATTAATCAATTTAGCACCAGACTACTACTGGGTATTGGGAAAGGAAACTTTCCCTTTTTTGTTTTACTTTGTCCAGGTATTCTTCCGCTTTTTGGGATTCGGGATACAATAAACGATGCTCCTCCATCTTCCGAAGCTTCATTATTTCATCAATCAAGTAGTTTGTCTGATCGGAAAAAAGTTCCTGTTTGAGAAAATCCCAAACAAATTCAGTTGCCTGATCCGAAGGATGAACTCCATCGGTTTCAAAATAACGATAATCCCGTAACACATCATTTACCAATTCATAAGCCGGAAAATAGTGAACTGCATGGTTCTTAAGAATAGAAACCAACCGGAACAATTCCGATTTCGAAGAGGAGTTAGCGATTAAACCATCACGAATATAGCGAACCGGACTAATCGTAAATACGATTTGAAGCCCCGGATTTGTCTTTTTTAGTTCGTTTATCGCTAAATCCCAAAAAACACACATCTCTTCAGCGGAAGTCAAGACTTTATCAAATAAAATCGGTGGTTGTTGGTGACAATTCGCCACAAGGTTTCCAGATTCCCTCAGTCGGTAGCCATGAGCTGACCCAAGAGTAACGACCAGCACTTTTGCGTTTAACAAAGCTTCTTTCAGTAGTTCCAGTTGATTTGAAAACAGCTTATTTAAACCCTTTTCACTCATTGAATACAAGCTACTGCTTGCATCATAGCTTATATGCACATCTTCTTTTTGAAGAATCCCACCGGGTTCTGCTTTTCCGAAAGCCAACAGGATTTGTTTTGCTAATGGAACCGGGTGGAAAATAATCCCTAAAGGATTGTCGAGTACTTGAAATCCTGCTCTTCGGAACCAATACGACATATTCGCTGAAAAGCAGGATCCTAACTGCACAATCGAATCACCATGCTGGATTTTCGGGAATTCTTTTTGAAATAAACTCGCTGTTGAAATAGTCATTTTAATTGTTCCAATGTATGATCAAAAACCTTTCTCCATCCTTTCCACTTCCCTGCTTCTGCCAACGTTTCATTGTGCCAGATGAAACAAAAAACACCTCCGTATCTTTTGACTTCTTCTATTAATTGATCAACAGCTTCCATACTTTGATCAATGGTCAGCTTCTTGTATTCCAGCAATGTTCCGTCCATATAGGCAAAAGGAACTATTCGGTAGTTCGGAAATGGCTGGTTGGTCAACAAATCAAAAAAAACGTGTTCATATGCAGTACCTGACCGAAAACCATAATCATCCGCATATCCCATGGTGTAGTCTTTTTCAAAACCACGTTCAATCATTCTGCGGTAAGTATTCGGGAGATTTAACTTCAGAAAATGTTGCCTGGATTCCAGAACCGTTTTCGATGTGATTCTTTCTAAACGGAGTACTTCCTGATCCAATTTTTCATCCGAATGATTGCTGGCATAACTTGGATGTAAACCAACAAACCCCAATTCACTTAAGCTTAAAATCAACTTCTGATGTTGTGGGTGGTTCCATGCTATATTCGTATCATATTTAGCATAGTTTCCCAACTGCCAAAAAACACGTGTTTCCGGGTAGCTTTGAAAAACAGAACGAATGGTTTCAAAAGAGTCATAGGGATCAGTCAGTTCTCCTTTCTGGACCAGTTTCCGGGTTCTCAAACGTTCTTTGTTGTTCTGCAACATATCTTTTCCATTCGATAACCAGGACCGCCAACCTTCCTTCCATTTGTAGGAAAAGGTATTATCAATATCAAAAGAAGGAATAATCCGGACCTGTTTTCGGGAGATCAGTTCGTCATATAATTCGGGGGAATAAAACCGGAAGAACGCTTCTATCCAGCGCTCAACAATTTGGATATGCAGCCACCCGAATTTACTTTGAAGGCTTTCTTTTGCTGTAAACCTTCCGTGATCATCCGGAAATTTACAATGGTATTCCTCATAGCGCGTGATGACATAAAAAATGGAAGCCAGGGGATCCGAAACAGAATCAAACTTTAAACAATCTGTTTCCTGCCAGCTGCCTTTTTCTACATGCACCGTTTCCCTGTATGACTCCTCAAATAATAAAGCTGAGGGATATAAAACAGGTGAATGACCGAATTCAAAACGGGAATAGGCTATTTTTCTTCCGGAAAAGGAATTAAAGGCAGATTTATCATTCGTCAATTGATATTCTAAGCCATGTTCCTTGAATATGAAATCAAGGGTATAAATTAAGCGTACTGAAATTTCATCGACGTAAAACAACATGTTTTAAAGAAGTTCTTGATCCGAGAAGCTAAAGTAGCCATTATCCGTGATAATGAGATGATCCAAAACAGGCATTTCAATCATCTCTCCGAATTGTTTGATCTTTTTGGTGATTTTTTTATCTTCTTCACTTGGTTTCAAATTTCCGCTTGGGTGGTTATGAGCCAAAATAATCCCCGATGCCGCTAAATCCATCCCGTTCTTGAAAATGATTTTCGGATCAACATATGTTCCCGAGGTTCCTCCAACCGAAAGTTGCTTTACCTGCAACACCTTATTCGCGCGGTTCAGGTAAAGGACAAAAAACTCTTCGTGTTGCAGATCAGAAAAGTAACCCTTCAATTCCTGATAGGCTTTCAAAGATCCTGTGATTTTGGTGCGTTTTTCTGTTCGGAGATCTTTTCTTCGCCTTCCCAATTCCAAGGCGGCTAAAACTGCGATCGCTTTGGATTGCCCGATTCCTTTTACGGCACATAGTTGAGAAAGCCGGAGTTTACCAAATTCGTATAGATTTCCATTGGACAAAGAGAGTAATTCCCTACCTAAATCTACTGCCGATTTTGAGCCGGTACCGGTTCCGATAAGAATCGCAAGGAGTTCTGCATCTGACAATGAACTTCTTCCTTTAAGCATCATTTTTTCACGGGGTCTGTCATCTTCAGACCAATGAGGAATGGTTGTTTTTTGGACTTGCATTTATCTTCAAATTTTACCTGAAAATACGAAAATACTTTCGAAGTAAAAAACCATTTCACTACATTTTTCCATTTTTATCAACATTTTTATCCGATTTTTTAATCAAGTATTAAAATAGAATATCTCTTACATTTACGCCATGGATTCTTTGACTCAAATTGTATTAGGAGCCGCTGTCGGTGAAGCGGTTGCAGGAAGAAAAATGGGAGCGAAAGCTGCTTTATGGGGTGCAATTGGAGGTACAATACCGGATCTGGATGTTTTTCTTCGTTTCTTCTATGACCCTTTGGATGCCGCATTGGTTCACCGGGGATTTTCACATTCACTGTTGTTTGCGCTGATTGCCGGAATCTTCCTCATGTATTTTTCGGGTAAAGGAAGTGGTAAAAAGTATACCCACAGAACATGGTTTCTATTGTGGTTCCTCTCGATTGTAACGCATCCCATGCTGGATATTTTCACCAATTATGGAACGCAGTTTTTTTGGCCGCTTGATTGGCGGCTGACTTTCAATTCGGTTTTCGTCATCGACCCTTTGTACACACTTCCGTTTATGGTCCTGTTGATTGGTGCGTTGTTTATGAATCGGGAATCCAAAAGACGGCGTATCTGGAACTGGATTGGAATTGGTTATTCTTGCCTGTATTTACTTTGGGGGGTCGGGATCAAATTATTCGTTTACAGCAAGACGGATTCTTACTTTGAACAAGCAGCTATTCATCCTAAAAGAGCGATGGTTACTCCCATGCCCTTAACTTCTTTTTATTGGGACTTAATCGTGGAAGATGATTCATGTTATTACATAGGTTATAAATCTCTTTTCGCCCCTTTTGATCCAAAACAAATCGAAGTGCTTCCCAAGAATCACCAATTGCTGAAAAACATCCGTTGGCAGGGAAAATCACGGATCACGGAAATCGAGCATATAACGAATGGATTTTACGCCGTCGAACAACACCGGGACAGCCTGTTTATTTTTGATCTTAGGTTTGGAACAACCACAACCATTACCAACGGGACCAGCAGAAACCCACTCCTGGGATATGGTTTTATCCTAAAAGACCAAAAACCTGAAAAGCTTTTTTCACACCGCTCCCGCGATTTCAGTAAAATAAACTTTAGCGTTTATTGGGATAAAGTTTTTGGAAAATAGTTTTGCTTCAATTAATTTTTGAATAGGACTTTTAAACCGTTTTATTCATGAAGCAGAAAAATTTTAAACCCCAGAAACAAAAAAAACCGGGACTGGAGTCCAAAATGATTCCCAGTCCGGAATACATCAGCAAAAAATACAAAGCAAGCGGCAAGCTAACCAACAAAGTGGCACTGATAACGGGTGGAGACAGTGGGATTGGAAAAAGTGTTGCTGTTCATTATGCTCATGAAGGTGCTGACGTGGCGATCGTTTATCTCTCTGAAAAAAAAGATGCACAGGAAACCAAAAAATTGGTGGAAGCCCAGAACAGAAACTGCCTACTTATAAAAGGCGATCTTACGGATGAAAAATTCTGCAAAAAATGTATCAAAGATGTAATCAAAGAATATGGAAGGGTGAATATTGTAGTCAATAATGCAGGAACCCATTTCAATACGGACACTCCATCAGAAGTGACTTCTGAAAATATGGTGAAAACGTTCGAAACGAATGTTTACCCCCTTTTTTATATTGTAAAAGCTGCTATTCCACACCTTTCGAAAGGAGACACTATTATTAACACTTCATCTGTGACGGCATACCGTGGAAGTGACCATTTACTGGATTATTCGAGTACAAAAGGTGCTATTTCAACATTCACCAAATCACTTGCCCTGATGCTTGCAAAAAAAGGAATCCGCGTAAATGGTGTTGCACCCGGGCCGATATGGACCCCTTTAATAGTTTCCAGCTTTGAAAAATTGAAAAAATTCGGAAAGGACACTCCCATGGGTCGTGCCGGCCAGCCTTCTGAAGTCGCTCCGGCATACGTTTTCCTGGCTTCTTCCGATAGCAGTTATATAACCGGACAATTCATCCATGTAAATGGGGGTGAGATCGTAGAAAATTAAACATTCCTTTTAATTCAAAAAGAGCATACGATGAAACGTAAAAAATCAGGCAAGCAATTCTTCGAGAATTTTGCAACAAAGGCTTCAAAAGCAGTGGGAAGCCCTTATGCTTTTATTACTGCACTTTCGTTAGTTATTGTTTGGGCAATATGCGGACCTTTCTTTGATTTTTCTGAAACCTGGCAGCTGGTAATCAATACTGGAACAACCATCATCACCTTTCTAATGGTTTTCCTGATCCAAAAATCCCAAAATAAGGATTCGCTGGCTACTCAACTCAAATTGAACGAATTGGTCGCTTCAAGTAACAAATCAAGCAACCGCCTGGTCGATATTGAAAGTATGACGGAAGATGAAATGATAATTGTTCAAAAATACTATCAAAAACTAAGTGAGCTATCAGATCAACATCAATCTATAACGGCTTCTCATTCGATTGAAGAGGCCCAGGAAGACCACAAAGAAAAATATGCGTTATCCAGGTCAAGGCCCGTTAAACAAAAAATAACGACCAAAAAACCGGCTGCAAGGAAAACAAATGCTTCCAAAAATGCTTCTGATAAGTTAAAATAGCAGTCGTTACTGTTTCAATTTTTCATAAAAATGAAAGGAATTGTGATTTATCGTTCTTTCTGATGCATTGATTATGAGTAACTTTGATTAATTAATCGTTTTAGAATATTTTTAGTCTGCAACAATTCAAAATTGAATGGAACCTTATAGACTATGAAATCATTTTTTACACTCGCAACTTTATTCATCACTTCACTTGCCTTCACCCAAAACTACACCCCGATAGCTGTAACGGGCTATAATTTCGATGTAATTGCCGAAGCAACTCCGGCCATGACCACAACCAACACAGCAATGGATGGTAGTGATTATGTTTTGTACAATCAGACATATGGTTCCTCTTTTGGAACTGGAACAGGCTTACCGAATAACGGCCTGATCACTTCCGGATCAAGCACCTATCAATTAGCTCCATATACTTCAGACAATGTTATTTTCCTTTCCACCGGTCAAACCGATTCTTTGGAATTGACCACTCCCTCCTCTTATTCTTCCTTAAGTTTCTTAGGATTTTCAACGGAAGGGGCAGGAACCGTTTTGTTCATTATCAAATTTACGGATGGCAGTGCAATGGTTGTACCAAGTTCAAATCTTCCCGACTGGTTTACAGGAACCGGTGCTGTTATCAATGGCTTTGACAGAACGGGAAGAACGGGAGATACGCCGGATTACAACGCTTTTCAGCCATATATGTATCGGATCAACGTGCATTTATCTTGTGCAGACCAAGCGAAAACGATACAACGCATCCTGATCATCAATACCACTTCTTCTCCCTCTATTAAAACAGCAATATTTGCTGTTTCAGGAGCTTCACCTGTCAGTACAAGCAGTATTCTTGGATTTCATGACCCCGACTGTTTCGGTGAAACTAACGGATACGTTCAACTAACCCCTTCCGGTTTAACTCCGATTACTTACTCCTGGAACACCAGCCCGGTTACAACGACTCAAAACCTTAACAATAAGGGAGCAGGAACATATACTTGCACCATTACAGATGCGACCGGGTGTACCCAGCAATTGACACAAACTTTGACAGAACCCGCAGCAATCGGGAGCAGTCAGACCGTTTCCATTTGTTCGGGAGAAAGTTTAACTGTCGGGCCGTTCACCCATACAACTTCTGGAACATACAACGATCCCTTATCCGCTGCAAATGGCTGTGACAGTATTGTTACAAGTATTTTAACAGTAACGAACATCAACAACGGGGTCAATTTATCCGGGCACCAACTAAGCGCAGTTGCAAGTGGTGCACAATACCAGTGGCTTGACTGCGGAAACGGCTATGCCGTTATTTCCGGGGCAACAGCCCAAACTTTTTCACCAACTGCTGACGGAGCTTATGCCGTGTCCATCACCATAAACAATTGCACGGATACCTCTTCCTGCATTGTTTACTCTACATTGGGAATGGAAGAAGGATCAAAAGTTGTCGTTTCCTGTTCTCCCAATCCGGTAAGCAATTTATTGGAAATCCATGCAAACGAACCTGTTCGTTCCGTTGAAGTAGTTGATTTGTTCGGGAAAAAGCAATGGATTGTGCTTTCAGAAAATGAATTAAACATGTCTGATTTGTCGACAGGAATTTACCTGCTAAATGTGACTACAAATTCCGGAGAAAAGCGTGTGCTGCGCATCGTCAAACAATAAACAGAAATGACAATTCACCTTTGAATTGTTTATAAGTGCCTATGCAAAAGGCGATCGTAAGCAACTTTCGGCTTACATTTGCAGCAACTATGATAAAAGTAGAAATGAAACATTGGATCACAATTTGTGCTTGCTCTGCTTTATTGCTTCAGGCTTGCGGACAAAATGCAGAGGGGACGAAAACAGAAACGCAAACAAAAGAACGAACGGTACCTCAATTACCCGAAATTAAACATACCTACAAACTTTCAGATTATTTAAGTGAAAACAACGATTTAGATAAAGACGTCGAAGAACTATTTAAGACCCTGGACGATACGGCTATTGTTGCACAATTGATCATGCCGGCAGTTGGAAGACTTGGGAATACACCGAACTCCATTGAAGCCCTGATCAACAAACGAGTGATTGGTGGTGTATTAATGTTAAACGGTACCAAAACAGAATTTACTTCCTGGATAACCAAATTCAATGAACTGAACGAAAAAAATGGAAACCCGGGATTTTTGTACAGTGCAGATGCAGAGCCAAGCTTGTTCAACCGCAAAATTTCTGGTTCTTCACCCGTAAAGAAAGCAAACGAAATCACTTCACTTGCTGAAGTAAACCAATGTGCCGATACAATAGCAGCTACCTTGAAAGCAATCGGGATCAATTACAATTTTGCCCCGGTGGTGGATTTGGCTAAAAACGGAACCGTCGGATACAGAGGATTTGCGAAAGTAGAGGCAAACAATGTTCCCTGGTCGAACGCGTTTATTGCACGTATGCAGGAACAAGGGATCATTGCTACGGCAAAACACTTTCCCGGACACGGATTGGTTTCCGGAGATACGCATAAATCCTTACAGGCAATTGACGGTGAATTAAAAGAAATAAAAACATATCCGGAATTGATCCAAAAGGGAGTTTTAAGTATCATGATCGGACACTTAGCAGTTGTAAACAACCCGAAATACAATACAAACGGATTGCCGGCTACCTGCTCGAAAGTAATTGTTACGGATTTACTGCGAAAAGAACTTGGTTTTAAAGGACTGGTAGTAACCGATGCCATGAACATGGGCGGAGTTACAGCAGTAAAGGGAAACAGTGTAAAAGCTATTGAAGCCGGTGTAGATATTTTATTGATGCCTTTGGATTGTATGCGATCACACGGAGAGATCCTGGCAAAATACCGCTCAGATGCAGCGTTTAAAGCAATTGTAGATTCTGCTGCAAAACGAGTTATTCGCATGAAATTGTGTGCAGGAGCAATTAAATAAATTCAACCCGAATAACAAAAACGTCCATTAGTTCATTGACTAATGGACGTTTTTGTTGCCCAATCCGATTTTGGCATTACTTTTATGGTGCTACAGAAAATTGGAAACTTATGAAAGCTATCATAACATTACTTACATTATCTTGCTGTTCCTTCATACATAGTCAGATCATGCACCAAACAGTTCGTGAAGACAAATCCTTCGAATATTGGTTTTCCCTTGATCAGTACCAAAAACCATTGAATTATGCCATTGAAATTGCGCATTTGGGAGGAAATATCAATCGCCTGAACGGTAAGATTTCCGGCAACAAGAAAAGTGGAAATATTCAAATCTCAGATACAAAAGGGAAAATTCTTTTTGAAAAGGAATTGGGACCGGAACTGAGTTTTGAATTTGCAACCGACCAAAAAGAAATTGTCGTTGAATTTACAGTGGATGGATTCGTAACCTATTCAAAAAAAATCAATGCCGAATCCCTTTCCGTTCTGGTCCTCAAATTACAACCTGAACCACAGGAAGAAGTCTACCAAATCAATGCACAGAAAGAGCTATCGACCGATGAATTGGATGTCATCATGCAGTGTGTGAATAATTGTGTTCAATACACGCTAAACAAAGATGTCTCTACTTGTAGCAAAAAGGGAGAATTCACGATCAGTGTTCAGCTATAAACGGCATCAATAAATCCAGCTTCAAGACTGTAGATCGAATAGAATAAACTACCTTCGTACTCTTTTTAACTCCGTTTTCAATAAGAGTCATGCACGAATCGATCCGGCTAAATAAATTCATCAGTGATAGCGGCTACTGCTCACGCAGGGAAGCCGATAAATACATTGAGCAAGGATCGGTATTCATCAATGGGGTTCGTGCAAAAATCGGCTCACAGGTTTTCTCCAAAGACATCGTCGTGGTGAACGGACATACTGTTCCGCGAAAAATACAGGAAGATGATCTGTATATTGCTTTAAACAAACCCAGAGGCATTACTTCCACAACCGAAAAAGGAGTTGAAGACAACATCATTGATTACATTGGTCATCCGAGACGTATTTTTCCAATCGGACGATTGGACAAGGATTCGCAAGGACTTATTTTCCTGACTACAAACGGAGACATTGTAAACAAGATTCTGCGCGCCGGAAATCAGCATCAAAAAGAATACATCGTAACGGTTGACAAACCTTTTACAAGTGATTTTGTGGAACGAATGGCAGCCGGAGTACCAATACTGGGAGTAGTAACCAAAAAGTGTATCGTTGAACCAATTTCTTCTACGGTTTTCAAAATCATCCTGGTTCAGGGCTTAAATCGTCAGATACGCAGAATGTGCGAGTATTTCGGTTACAACGTGACCAAACTGGAACGCACCCGCATCATGAACATCGAACTGAAGGGACTTCCTTTAGGTGAATGGCGTGAACTCACCGATGCAGAAATGCGCGCCATGAATGAATTGCTGAAAGATTCGTCTGGAGAGGCCGACAAGCCTGCCAACAAATCCAATCCTGCAAAGAAAAAAACACCTGTTCAACAGAAGAAAAATGGACAAGACAAGCGTCCATTCGGAAGTAAACCCGGGTCGAACAGAAACAGCGGAGGAAAATCGGGTAATTTCAGAGGAAAGAAATCAACACCAAGAGGACGAAAGTAAGAGTGAACCGCAAAGAGAAGAAGAATATATCTTAGCGTTCTCCGCGGCCTTTGCGGTAAAAATTAAAAACGGAACACTCTTCCGAATGCCCCGCTCCTGCTATTCTTTATTGAATTAATTCGTTGTTCTTAACCAATAATCGAATTTACTCTTTGCTGTTCCATTGGGCTCCAATTTGAATGACGGTCTTTCATAAAGTGTCATTTGAACCGTCAGCTCCAGGATTACTTCATCCCGCGCAATTAGCAATTTACACGTTTCTCCTTCTCCCAAACTTCCAACATAACTTTCAACTGCACTGTTATCTACCCGCATACCATCTGCAGCGATAATTTCATCTCCAACGCTCAAACCGGCACTCTCAGCAGCACTTCCTGCACGAATTCCTTTTACGATACAGTTTCCTCCTTCCTGAGATAATGCTGCTCCGAAAGAAGTTGTGGGTTTGCCGGTATATGTCACATCGACTCCAATTTTTCCGAAGACTTCTTTGTAATTAGGTATTTCCGTACCATTCACATACTTGTCAAAGAAGTAATCCATGTCCTGTCCCAGGAATTTTTCAAGTGCATCCTGAAATTCAATTTCCGTGAATCCCCGATTTTTCTTTATATAAAACTCTTCGTATAAGTATTGCATGAAATGGTCCAGACACTTGGTCCCGTTAAATTTATCAATAATGACCGCATCCAGGTAGGCTCCCAGAATTGCTCCTCTTGAGTAATAAGTCATTGTGGTATTTGCACTGTTTTCATTTGGACGATATCCTTTGATCCAGGCATCGTAGCTGGCGTGCGCAACCGGTTGAACCCGTGAGCCAACCGAACCCTCCACGTAATTCAATGTTCCCTGTAATTTTCTCAGGTATTCCTCTTTGGTGTAATACCCAGCCCTTACAAGCAGCAATTCATCGTAATACGATGTAAAACCTTCCATTACCCAAAGTAAAGAAGTATAATTTTCTTCGTCGTAATTGAATGGACCTAATTGGATGGGACGAATGCGCTTTACATTCCATAAATGGAAATATTCGTGTGCAACCAGGGATAAAAAGTCTTTGTAAGCTCCACCATATGTCCAGCGGTTTACACTTAGAACACAGGAATTGGCATGCTCCAGACCTCCTTGTCCGTTCACCACATTGTGAATGATGAAGGTGTAGTTTTTATTGGGGTTTTTGCCGCCAAAGACTTCATTTTCCGATTGAACAATTCGCGACATATCGACTTTCAATTCATCCATATCAAAGTTCCCTGAACCGAAAATAGCAACTTTGTGTTTTGTTTCACCAACTGTAAAGTCAAACACTTCCTGGTTTCCGATCTCGAACGGAGAATCTACCAATACATCGTAATTGGGAAACTGAAAGGTTTCCGATCTTTCACCCGACTTCTGTTCAGCAGTCTTTTCCAATGGTGTTGTGATCACCTTAAAATCCGCATGAGGATAAACCGTCACCGTTCCGCTTTTGTCTTTGTGTCCGTCCAAATAACAGAAAACTCCTGAACTTGAAACAAATCCATGTGTCAAATCCAAAAAGCTTGTTCTTACAGACAACTCGAATGCATAAACCTCGTATTGAACACGTACTTTTTTCGCTTTACCGGTAGTGATCTTCCAGGCATTTTTCGAAGTTTTACCCACTTTTAAAGCTTCCCCTTTCTCATCAAAAGCACGAACCAGGTTCACATTTTTTGAAAATTCTCTTACCAGGTAAGAACCGGGAGCCCAAACGGGCATTTTAACGGTCAGATCACCCGCTTTGAATTCGGAAATTTCCATTTCTACTTCAAAATAATGATTCTGAGGTTTTGTCATTCGCAGCGCATATTGGATCTTTTGCGCATTGATCATTCCTGCCAGGCTAAGTGATACGATAAGTAATGCTGATTTCATTGCTCGATTTTAATTTAGCCAAATATACTTCTTTCAAAAGAAATTCATCATTTTCTAATGCTTGTTAACAGCAATTTGACACGCGATTTATATTGTAGCAAAAGGAAGAGCTGAATTTTGCAGCATGAAAAAATCGTTGGTGGTAGTCCTTGGAGGATTTGGTTTGGTGTTGTTGATTTTTGCTTCGATGTCCTGGTACTTTAATCAGAAAATGCATGAAAAACAGGCCTTGCTTGTAAAACTGGATAATCTGTCAACCCAAATACAGGATCACAAAGATTGGATGGAGCATTTGACCAATCAGCATTTCTGGTACGACTCTATTGCAAAGAACGAACAGGAATACCGCAGAAAAAACAGCTTTACGCATGAGCTGATTCGTCAGAATCTTCACGAGGTCTTTGCAGCTAATAAAAAGACCGAGAAGGAACTCTTAGTCACCCTGGACAACGTTCTGCTGACTGAGGACCACATTTTGAACGATATCGCCAAAATCGGTTTCAAGGAATTCGGATACATTGGAAAAATGCGCGAGGTCATTCACCGGGTGGAAGAAAAATTCCCCCAGTTTGACGAACAAATTTTGAGTTTACGCAGGCATGAAAAGGACTACATTATGCGGAACGATGAAAATTATGCCGCATCCCTTCACCGGGAAATCGCACATTGGCAAGCCAATGGAAACTGCCCTGCCGAACTCTCCAGTTACCTCCGGTATTTCGACTCTGTTCGTAACCGCATTCAACTGCTGTTTGCTATTCCAAACAGGAACCATTATACAAACTGGTCCTTAAGCATACTCAATATTCAGGCAAGTTTAAGACGGATCAGAGGAGAATTCATCCGCGAATCCTATGCCCTGTCAAACGATTCACTAACCATGCAGTACATCATATCGGGCATTGCCTTCTTTGCTTTGATTATCGGAAGTATCTACATCGTCCGCAACATCACGATCCAAGTTAGCAGGTTGCAGCGCAGTATGAATGAATTTATTTCATCCAATTACCAGGCTTATGAAAGTATTTCCCATCAGTTACCTAAAAATGAGATCGGACAAATCAGCATTCAGTTCCTGAAAATGGCACGAAAAATCAAATGGGACGTGCATTTATTGGAAGACCGTGTTTTGAGAAGAACCACTGCTCTTCATGAGAAGAACGTCCAATTGGAAAAGCAGCATTCCGAAATGATGGACAGCTTGCGCTATGCTCAAAAACTGCAGGAATCCCTATTGGTATCCCGAAAACAACTGGCCCAGCATTTCGAGCAGGTTCATATCCACTACACCCCCAAGCATCTCGTTGGCGGAGATTTCTACTGGATGAAGACATTTAGAGAAAACGGTTCGGAGAAAATCCTGTTTGCATTGGCAGATTGCACCGGACACGGCGTTCCGGGAGCTTTACTCAGCGTATTGGGTATGAACACCCTGGACGAGTTGTTCGCTGACGGGATCCGCAAACCGAATGAATTGCTTGATTCCTTGCGCAAAACGATCCTCAGAAGAATCAGTTCCGACGAAGAACAGCGAATGGATGGAATGGATATCGCCATATGCTGTTTGGATAAGCGCTCTCGGGAACTGTCTTTTTCCGGAGCTCAAATGCCTTTGTGGATTCTACGAAACTCCGAAGTCATTGAATTAAACGGAGAACGTGTTCCCATTGGCTTCACATATATGAATCATCTGGAATTCAAGTCACAAGAGCTTATTCTGGAAGAGGATGACAAACTGGTCTTTTTCACCGATGGAATGGTAGACCAATTCGGAAAAGAATCGAACAAAAAGTTTGGTAAAAAGCAGCTGCGTTACCTATTGTCCCGCTCTTCCAATCAAAGCGGAAGTGTATTGTATAATCGATTAATGAACCAATTCTCGTTTTGGAAAGGAGAAGGTGAGCAAACGGATGATTGTACGTTTATGATTTTGGAGCCTAAATTTGTGAAGGTGCGGAATGTAAAAACAGAAGTACCGATTTCGAACGGAAAGGTAGAAGTTTAATCGGATTGTATTTAAACTAAATCATACGTTTTAAAAAAATAAATTACTTATTATCAGTGATTTAACACGAAATCTGTTCGTATCTTTGGGAACAAGCTAATTTTCGAATTCCCGAATTTTCACTTTAGCTTTATGGCAAATAAACCGGATCAAAATGAAACGAAAAAGCCCTCGTATCCACCGGATGATTAAATAAATCGGGATAATACCTGTACATTTCAGCATGCATCAATTCAAAAGGAACATCTTCAAATTCACCATAAAAATGCAGGTATTCCATAAATTGACTTTCTTCTACAAAGGCTTGAAAAAGGGAATCTTCCTTCCCGTTCCACTCCAGTAAGGGAACACCACTTAATTTGCAAATACGCGGATCGAATGCCGGAGTGCATTTACTCCATTTTCCATCGATGTACACTTCTACATAGCCATGAAATACGATCTCATCCCGTTTCAGGTAAATTTTCAATTTATCCACACCAATGTGATTCTTGACTATTCCAAAACCCAACCTGGCAGGAAAACCAAACGAACGAAAACAAGCACAGGCCAAAAGGGCTTTTTCAACACACCAGGCACGTTTCTTTAAAACAATGACACTTGCTTTTAAAAAATCCGGACGTAGATCAAGATGGTACGGGTCATACAAAAACGAATCGCGGACCGTTTCATAGATAGCAATCGCTTGACTAAGAGGCTGCGAATGAACAGGAATGGTTTGAATGAATTGCCTTACTTCCGGACTGGAATAATTCATCTGTGAGGTTTCGACCAGGAATTCCTCCTGTTTTAAGTCACGATTTTGTGCGTTCATTGTACGAAATTAACTAAATTCGTTGAGTGACGAATTCCGATAAAAAACATTCATTTCGCGAAGAATTTGAGGCTCATCTTGAAAGTCCCATTCCCATATTGACCCGCTTACGCAACGTCATTTTCGGGAAGGAATCTCCTGACACCTATACCCAAATAGGTTTCTACCTGGGATTGATTATTTGGATCATCTTTTTAGTCTGGATTATTTTGGGGTATGTTGTTCTTACAAGCACAGAGTGGATTGAACAGGAAAAAGGTTTGGATGTTCATTCACTCATCGAACAGCGTGGACAAGCATTGGGGTTTACCGGAACGGATTTTCAAAAGAACCTCATCACATTCTATAACATCGCGCTCATTTCGTGGATGGGTTTATTTATCGGGCTGGTCCTGCAATGGCGAAAGAATACCTGGTTCATTTACTTTATTTGGGCTTCCGGCGGACTCTATCTACTTTCCATGTGGCTCCTTTTAGGATTCTCGTATTGGTACCACGATACAACTACCTTTGATAAAATTGCCTTTTTCCTGTTGATCGGACATTCCAGCTTGTATTACTATTTTCTAAACAGAGAAGCACGTGGAGAAAAGACCAATTTCTTTGGGATTGACGAAGATTTCGAATAACTAATTATTAAGTTTTATTAATTCTTTTTCCAATTTTAAAACTAATTCATTAGGTGAATTTCGCTCATTCGGCATGATTAATTTTGCCTGCTTGTAAAAATGGACCCGCTCACTCAATAAAGCTTCCAAAAAGGGATGAAATTCCGTATCACTCAATTCCCTCAATAAAGGTCTGTCCTGCTTTTCATTTTTCAGCCGCTGAATTAAAGTCAATAAGCTTGTATTCAAATAAATAACCAGCCCAGATTCATGCATCAGTTCAATCGCTCTCGGAATGGACGGAAGCCCCCCTCCTACAGCTATAACCGAAGGTTCCTGCGATTTCAACCGGTTTAAAAACTCCATCTCCAATTCCCGGAAAGCAACTTCACCCGATTGTGCAAAAATCTCGTTGATCGTTTTCCCTTGTTGCTTTTCAATTTCCTTATCCGAATCTATAAACGGGAGCTTGAGCCGTTCAGCCAACAAAGCCCCGACGGTTGACTTACCACTTCCCATGAAACCGATGAGAAAAATGTGTTTTTCTTTTTGCCATTCCATAATTGACGAAGTTAAGGATTCGTTTCAGTGATGATGCCTTTTTTGAAGCAACTTTATTTTCAAGCGGACCGTATCATAGATAATTCCAAGTATTAACGAAACAGAACCCAGTAACAACACATGGAGCCCAATATAAGAATAGAAAATACCACCAACAATTCCACCAATGAAAAAGAAGCTGATGATTGTTAGTCTCAATTTCACTGATGCAAACAGTTTCATTCTTGTTTCGTCTTCTTTGTAAAAGAATAATTGCGAAAGCTCTATACCCAAGTCAGTAAAGAGCCCTGTTAAATGAGTTGTTCGAACAGTAGCATTTGAGATCCTGGTGACTAACGAATTCTGTAATCCCATGGCGAAGAGCAAACTAAAAGCAATGACATTGGGATTTTCGAGCATTAATTGGTTCCCGGAAAAAGCAACGATTGTCAGGATTAAACATTCTATCGAGGTAGGAAAAATATAAACATAGTTTTCATTTCTCCTCGAAAGTACCTCCACCAAAAAACTGGATGAAAACGACCCGAGAAAGAAGAAGAATATATACAGAAAATAGATCAAACCCTCCCAAAATTTCAACTTGAAAAGCTCATCTACAAAGAATGCAAAGTGACCGGTGACATTGGTAGTCAATTTTGCTACAGCCAAAAAACCGGCAACGTTAACGATCCCGGCGACAAAAGAAAGTAAGGATGCAATTTGCAAATTATGCTTTACAGTTCTTTTTTTACCCTGATGTATAAACACGTTATTTCTCTTTTATACGTTTCCTCGTTACAGCCAAAACCAAAAAAATAGCTGATTTTGATCCTCAATTAAAAAATCAATGTCCTTTTCTTGAGATCTTTCAATGTCTTTTCGAGTATGTTCAAATCTTCCTCTGAATTAAATGCATTGATCGAATACCGGATATACACCTGGTTATTCTGAACCATTACCGGGATTTCTATTTTGTATTCATTGTAAAGAATGTGTTTCAGTTCAACCGGATTTCCACATCGGACAGGAATACTTCCCATTTGACCGATAAATTCGTCTGTAACAGGTGCCAATGGTTCCGAACCAACCAAATCACATAATTTGGGCAACCATTTCCGTACCAGTATTCTGCAGCTTTCAGCTACTCCCCACCAGTCGTTCATCTTCATAAAATCAATGGCATCCGGAATGGTCAGATAAGCCGAAAAATCCCGCGTTCCGTTAAACTGGTGATAATCCAAAAACTGAGAATGGCTCGGATAGTCTGCCTGGTATCCCCAGCTTATGATCAGCGGGTCCAATTCATCCTGGTGTTCCGGTTTCACATACAAAAAACTGGATCCTTTTGGCGTCATCATCCATTTATGACAAGCTCCGGTGTAAAAATCAGCATCCAATTGGGTGAGATTTAACGAAATATGCCCGGGAACATGCGCACCATCAATAAAAACAAGCAGCCCCCGTTGTTTCGCTTCCTCACAAATCTCTTTTATAGGCAAAATCAAGCCCGTAGCGGATGTTATTTGCGAAATAAAGACCAAACGTGTCTTTTCACTGAACCCTTTCCAAAAATCGGCCAGGAAAGCTTCTTTAGATTGAATGGGCAATGAAATGGTTTGACGGACATAAGTCGCACCTTTTTCTCTGCAATAAAATTCCCAGGTTCTGTCGCAGGCACCGTACTCAATATCTGTACTTAAAACCTCATCACCGGCTTTCAAATCCAATGACCTGGCAACAATGTTGACCGCATACGTAGGATTTGGCACATAAACCAGGTTATCCGGATGAGAAAACAGGTATTCTCCGAGCCGTTCCCTGCTTTCCTTCAGGTATTCCGGGCCTTTATTGATGATAAACTGTACGGGTTCGTATTCCAATTCGCGCTGGAAACGCTGGTACGATTCAAAAATCGGCTTGGGAGTCGCTCCGAATGATCCGAAGTTCAAAAATGTGACGTCTTCCCGGAGCAAAAACGCTTCTTTTAAATCATTATACATCATATTCTGAACTCATGAATGCTTTTCCCAGATCTGAACCAGTTCCACCAGCGTATCCACTGCTTTTTGCATATCCTGGACACTGACGTATTCGTGACGGCTGTGAATGGCCATTTCACCGGTGAAGATGTTCGGACAAGGCAAGCCCATGAATGACATGCGAGATCCGTCTGTTCCCCCGCGAATAATTGTTGGTTTTGGAGTAATCCCTGCATTTTTCATCGCTTCAATGGCATAATCGGTCACAAAAGGAACCTCTTTGATGATCTCCTTCATGTTACGATACTGCTCGGTCACCTTAGATGTATAGCTTGCTCCCGGAAAACGGGCGATAACCTCTTTCAGTATTTCTTCCAGGCGGGTTTCGTATTCCTCCAGTTTCGCAGTGATGTGATCGCGGATAATGAAACTGACTGTCACTTCTTCCAAACCACCTGAAATAGCAGTCGGATGAACGAATCCCTCCCGATCTTTGGTGCTTTCGGGTGACCACTCATCCTTTGGCAATGCATCAATGAATGCACTTGCAACTTTCATCGCGTGTACCATCTTTCCTTTTGCATACCCCGGATGAGCACTTACTCCTGAAATCACAAAAGTCATTGCGTCTGCCGAAAACGATTCATCTTCAATTGCTCCCAGTTCTCCTGAATCCAGCGTATATCCGAAATCAGCTCCCAATCTTTCCATATCCAGCTGCTCCACCCCTCTTCCAACTTCTTCATCGGGAGTGAAGAGTATGCGGATTTTTCCATGAGGAATCTCTTTCTTTCTCATCAATTGCTCTGCCAAATCCATGATGATCGCTACTCCCGCTTTATCGTCCGCACCCAATAAGGTCAAACCGGAAGCAGTAATCAAATCATCTCCTATTTTCTCTTTCAGGTAAGCATGCTTTTCGGTTGTAATCACCTGTGTCGAATCATCCGGAAGAATGATCGGAGCTCCCGTATAGTTGCGGTGAATGATTGGTTTTACATTGGTTCCCGAACAGTCAGGAGCCGTATCCATGTGCGAACAGAAACAGATCGTCGGGATATTCTCTTTGGAAGAAGTCGCAGGAATTGTAGCATAAACATACCCCCATTGATCTGCTTCTGCATCTTCAATTCCCAATGCTTTCAATTCTTTCACCAATAAACGGGAAAGGTCTTTTTGTTTTTCACTGGAAGGAAACGAAGAGGAATCCGGATCTGCGGTAGTGTCGATCTGAACATAGCGCACAAAACGCTCTTCTACCGAATAAGGGGCATTTTTCATGTGATTGCAATTTTTTCCTAAAATTAGGAGTTTATACAAGTATCCATTATAATTGTTGAAAACTATAACCTATGTTACAAATCAATGATCCGTGCCCTGTAAGCATGAACCAACTCCAAAAAACAGGCGCAAATTGTTATTTCTGCAAGGGATGTTCTAAAAAAGTGATTGATTTTACCCAGGCAACTGAGCCTGAAATACTGGCTTATAAAGGACAAAAAATCGCGGGATCTACCGGAATGAGCAATTGGAAGCAAGACCGGTATTCCACTGGAGAAAAGCCTTTTTGTTTCGTTTCCTGACAGCAGCATCTTTCTTGGGTTTTACAATCTCACCCGTTCAGGCAGATGAACAAATTCCGAATGACCTGACAGAAATAAGCATGGCCGCTTCGGGTGATAAAAAAAGTCTGTTTAAACCCAAGAAGAAAAAAAAAGAGAAGCAAACACTATCGAAAACGAACAATTGGAGCTTATGCTTAATTGTTATCTTTAGCAAAAATCAGATCCATGAAACCAACTTTTCAACTGTTGTTTGGCTTTGTTATTATTGTCTTTACTACCAGCTGTCAAAGCGCTTCCTTGGAAATGCTGAACCAGTTACGTGAGACAAAATTCCCTTCTTTTGAAGAAATATACACCCACGTCAACAGACAGATCGAGGCTCCAGGAAAGGATTGTCAATTCGGGCTGGCTAAGAAAGCAGACGGCTACTACCTGAAGATTATTCCGTATAACAATGGTAAAATACAAGACCCCATATTTATAAAAGCCTGGGACGCAAATACAAAAAAACACCTCAATCTGGAAATCGACAAGTACCTGGATTTTGATTTCAGAAGGGGGACTTACCAAAATGGACTGAAACACATTCGGAATTCCGCCAAGAGTTTCGAATTGAACTATTTATACGGCTATCCCAATTACACCAAAGAACTGGTAAAACTAATGGAAGACCGCGAAGACCTGTCCAACAAGGAAATTGAAATGCTTGCAAGAGCCTATTCAGCAGAAGCGTGTGATTATATCCATCCGAACCAATTCGGGAACGAAATAGACGCAACGAAAGACCTGAACGACCCGATGTACGGGAAAATTGCCGCAGACCGCATTGCTTCCTTTAACCGTTTATCCGCACAAAGCCTTGCCTGTTACCAAAAGATCAAAAGCAAGGACCCGAATTACAAAACCATGCTATTCGACGATATCAACCTAAAGATCAGTCACGACTGCATGAACAATTATATGCTTCTGAAATCCGTTCGGGAAGATGATGCAGCAACACAAATCCTTAAGAAAGTCAACTATAACGCTGATGCAATTGCCTATGCCAAACAGCTACTTGATAATTGCACACAAAACGGTGTACTGATGACTTCTGGAGACTCGGATACTTTCCCGTTATGGTACGTGCAGGATCAATTGCATTACAGAACAGATGTGTTGGTCATTAATCATTCCCTTCTTCAAATCGCATGGTACTTTGATTATATCAAACACATCACTCCAATCAAATCTTCCCTGAAGCCAAAAGAGTATGATTTTTATTCCCAAAATTACCTCCTTCTTACTCACGGACCGGACGTTGCACTAAATTATTCTGATTGGCTGGCTCAATTGCGAATGAATAATCCGGAACCAGATTCAAAAAATAATTATTACCAGGAAAACATGCTCCAAATCTCGGAGAAACTGATACTGAACATCCAGGGAACGACTATTGATTTTACGGCAGATAAAGGCTACCTGAGCGGCGTAGAACTTGCCATGCTGGATTTGATCAGTTCCAATCCAGAACGTCGTTTTTACACCACATCCCCCAATGTATTTGCCGAGAACAACCTGAAAGACTATTTGGTAAAACGAGACTTGGTTTACGAATTGGGCCCGGTTATGAACGCCTCGAATTGGGATAAAGAATCCAATCAAAGACTCCTGGAAAGGCTTCAAAAACATCCGATCCAAACTCATTCGTCCACATCAAGCGATGTGGAAAGAGGAACACTCTATCCCATTTGTTATGACTGGATCCTGCTACCTGAAGAAGAAATTAAAGCAAATCAACCTGCTTTTGAATTATTTCTGAAGCAGCTTCCTTTTAAAACAATATTGGAATCTTCCGATATTGGATTAATAGAACTTTATACCGGTTCTTTAATTCATATGGTTCCGAAAAAAGCCGCGCAGTTCCTGGACAGCTATGCTCCGAAAGCATTGAAATTAATTGCTTCCATTGATGAACAGGGAATTCTTTCCAACGATGATATGGAAATATTAAGCTGTGTTTATTCGAGCTATATCGGGTTCAAAAGGAAACATTCAGGTACGGAAAATCCTATTGAAGAAACAGTGCTACAGAAGAAGGTGGCAGATGCATTGAAAAAAAAGATCCATTCTTTATGTGACAATCCCCTTAACATTCGGAACCTGAGCTGGACATACGATAAATTAGAGCTTATGAAGTCGGAAATGCTGTCTTACTAACGATGTCCGCCTGCCAGCTGAAGCAGTTCTTCCCTTTTAAGAATAAAGATTTTGCGCGTTTGTGTATCGATATAGCCGTCTTCTTTGAGCTCTTTTAACAAACGGATCAGTGTTTCCGTAGCTGTTCCAACGAAATTGGCCAGGTCTTCACGGGAAAGGTTGATCGGTTCTTCTCCATATACATCGGAAAGAATGATCAGCGAATAAGCCAAGCGCTCACGTACTGTTTTCTGTGCCAGGTTTGTAATGAAAATAGCGCGTTCTCCCAACTCCTTCGACAATTCCTGGATCAGTGAATTCCGCAGACTCGGGATATTATCGAGCATGTTCAGGAAATCGTCTTTTGAAACAAAACAGATATTGGAATCCTCAAGTGTTGAGGCTGATAATTTATACGGTTCCCCGCTTAGCATCGCTCGAAAACCGATTACTTCCCCGGCTTTTGCAATGTGAACGATCTGCTCTTTTCCTTCATCTCCAAGAGCATAGACTTTCGCTTTTCCGCGATTGAGGCAAAAAACTCCTCTCGGAAAACTTCCCTCTACAAAAATGGTTTGATTTTTCTTATAGAACGAACAGCTTTTATGCTGATCCAAATCGCCGATCTCCTCTGCGGTGAAATGCCCGAAAAGGCTGTTCGACCTCACGGCGCAGTCCTGGCAATTAACATGTTTGTGCGATTTTTCCATTGGTTTCGTCTACAAATCTAGGATTTAAAATCCATCCTTACAATTGAATAAAATCCACATGCAGCAAATCCTGGATATACCGGAGTTTTTTACGTTCTACCGATTCAACCAAACTCAGTGAAATTCCATGCTTCCCTGCCCTGGCAGTTCGTCCGCTTCGATGTGTGTAATAATCCGGATCATCCGGTAACTGGTAGTGAACTACGAAAGCCAAATCCGGGAAATCCATTCCACGTGCAGCAATATCCGAGGCAACCAGGTACTGGGTATGCTCCTGGGAAAACATGCGCATGGCTTTTTCACGTTCTTTCGGGAACATTTCTCCGTAAATCTCGGTTACTTTCTTTTCATGTGTTCTCAGGAAACGTGCTACATGCTCCACATCTCCTTTTGTTCTGCAAAAAATAATTCCACGGCCTTTTTTCATGGTGCTGAGGAATTCGAGCAGCAACATCGGTTTATCTTCTTTCTGACATTCCACATATTGGTGTTCAATACGCGGGTTCATGACTTCTTTGGTGGCGATCACTGCTTTAGGTGCGTCCATGTGCAGTGTTTGTTTGATCCACTTGGTCAATTCACCGTGAATGGTTGCAGAAAAGAGCCATTTTTTATGGAAATCATTGGTTTCACCCAAAATCTTATCGATTTCCTTCATAAACCCTTTCGCATACAATTCATCCGCTTCGTCCAGCACAATGGTCTTTACCCGTCGCAGGGAAACTGCTTTCATACGAACCAATTCCAGTAATCTTCCCGGAGTTGCTACCAAGACCTGCGTCGGGCGTTGAAGGTTGCGTTTTTGCTCTTCGATATCGTCTCCTTTTACAATGGACTGAATAAAGAACTTGTCGAGGTTCTTAGAAAGCCTGAACAGGGTTTTGGTGGTTTGAACGACCAATTCACGTGTGGGCACCAACACAACTGCCTGTACATCCTTGTCTTTTGCATCGATCCGCTGAAGCAACGGAACTCCGTAAGCAATCGTTTTTCCGGAACCGGTATGGGCCTGCCCCACATAATCCTGGTGTTTTTCGATCAAATACTTCCATGCATGTTCCTGGATGGGAGTTGGGTTTGTAAATCCCAATTCCGCTAAACGGCTTAAAAGCTTCGGATTAATCGGTGAATTCGTTTTCATGGTGCAAAGTTAGCAAAATGGACTGTAAGACTTCAAGATTTGAAGATATTAGGACCCAGTAACATCCTGAAGTCTCAAGATCCTGAAATCTATCCATTTATTTCTTCAATTTATCCCGCTCCTGTTTCAATTTCAGAATTCGATAAGTGGTATACCTGATGTATTTTTTCTTCCCTTTATTTTCGATCAGATTATGCTGAAGTCCCTGATACAGGTAAATGGCATCTTCATAATCTTGTTTTTTGAGTAACTGTTTTCGTTTCGTTTTCTTATCCAATACTTTATTGATACGTACTTCAAGCAATTTCAAGCCGGCACCCTTTACTTTTTTATTGAATGCCTGAGCGGCAAAGGCTTCTTCCAGTAATTGGTCCTTCCAGTCTTTCGCCAGCCGTTTGTTGAGGATACTGTCGCCGGGAGGAGTTTCCTGCGTATTTGAAATGCGCCATAAAAAGTGGTGGTATCGAAAATCGGTATATGATCTTTGGCGGGTGACCAATTGAAAACCGGGATCTGCCGGAAGATGACGGATCCCGAATGTGATGGGGTCTGTAAACAGGAATTCATAGTCGATCCGCTCTTTATCAAACTTTTTTTTGGTAAAATGCTGCATTCCGAAAGTCACGTCCAACAGGTACCAGTTTCCATCTACACGAACCACATTCCAGGAATGGTTGTAGTAATTTTTCCGCACAGGATGAAAAAGATTGAAGTTGCGGGAATACCCTGAAACACGGTAACATCCGATATCAAGGCTGTCACAGAGTGTTGCAAACAGATTGGAAAAGTCACCACAGACTCCCTTTTTCTTTTTGATCACTTCGGATAGATACAACTCCCGTTTGATTTCCCTTTTGTAAATGAGTTTCAAGCGGTTCAGATCGTATTTGTAGTATCCTGCAATATAGGTATAGATCGTATATACACGTTCCAATTCCGTTTTGCAGGAATCTTGCATCAAACGGACCACTTTTTTCAGGGATCGCTCTTCTTTTGCTGCGAGTCCGGCAATTTTATTCAACCTGGCCGTATCGATTACCTCAACGGGCGAAATGAGCACTTTATCCTGCCCATGCAGTAGTGATACTGTCAAAAGAAACAAACAAATCAACAGGTTTTTCTTCAAGACACTAAATTCTTCGGTTCTGTAAATTTACAATTATTCCGATCTGTTAAACTAGTTTCTTCAATAAGCTATCCATTCGTTGGAAATCTTCCCATTGGCTTCCTCACAGTCTTTGACATCTTTTCCGGAACGTTTGGGAATATAAAGCACTTTCTTTTTCTGGCGCTTGTTCTTTTGTTTGGAAGACTTGATGTTGGTTGTTACCACGATCTGATCGTATTTGATCGGGATAAAGATCTTTCCTTCCGGGTCTACAAAACCGAATTTCGCTTTGTCCATAACCAGTGCATACCCGCAGTACAAATCATTAAACTTCCCAACGCTGTCGTACTTTTGTATCCACAGCAGATTTTTGTCCATTGCACCGTTGAGAACCTTTGTTTCGATCACTTCTCCTTTCAATTTATCATTTGTATACCCCAGAATCGCCACAGTAGGTTTGGGAGCCGGAAGGGAGTCTCCGGAGGAACCTGTTCCCTGTCCTTTTACAACCGCATTGCCGTTTACTTCCTGTGGAAAATCGGAATGAGCAGATTTCAAGCCCGTTAAAGTGGTCTTCGAGCGGAAATCCGTTTCTTTAGCCATCTGCCAATCAGTAGGTTGAATAAGAGAACTTTTACCTCCTGACTGGTTCGGTTGATTGTCGATACGGACTGCGCTGCGATTCCGTTCACTGGCGTGTACCTCTGAATTCGCGCTCACATTTTCAGTTAGTGATGTATTCGATTTGTGTTTCGTTTGGATCCAATAAACAATTCCGGCTGCTGTCAACGTGGTGACCACCACTCCCACGGCGAATTGTTTGATACGCAGATTTCGCAGGTACATTTTACCTGTCTGCCGGATCATATTTCGCTGTGAAGCGCGTTTTGCAGCAGATTGAATAAGTTGATGCATCTCCAGTTCTTCGCGCAATTCCGGATTGAACTGCAATTCCTGTTCAAAAGCATTTTTCCCCTCTTCTGACAATTCGTTTTGCAGGTAACGTTCAATGAGCTGATTCCAATTTGTTTCCATGAGTTATGCTTTGATCGGTTCAACCAGTTGTTCGTGTTCCTGTATCATTTCCTTTGCTTTCTGCAGGCACCGGTATTTTTGTGCTTTGGCCACTTTGTCGTTACGCAAGCCTATTTTTTTGGCAATATCTACCATGTTCCATCCTAATCCGTAAAACAATTGGAGCAATTCCTGGCATTGAGCTCCCAATTTCTCCAGGGTCGATTCGACTTCCCTGATTTTCATTTCTTTTTCAAACCACACCTCTTCCGCTGCTTCGATGTTTTCATGTAATTCGGTTGAAAGTTGTTTTTGCTCCTTCCGAGCCTGGTTGTACCACAACAATTTACAGGTGTTCCGCACATAGAAAAAGGGTTCAACCGTCAGTTCGAATTCCGAAGATTCGTGTTTACGTATGTAGATCAGCAGGGCTTCCTGGAAAATATCTTCTGCACCTACCGAATCACAGCCCAATGTCTTCAGGTAACGGCGGATATCCGGCCATTTCCGGTAGAGCTGTTTCAGTTCGTGTTGCATATTTGCGGTTCCAATCATGGAGGTGTTTTGAAGCTAATGTTGAGAAAACGAAAAGGTAAACAATATTATCTTCCTACTTTTTTCCAAAGCAAAAAAAGTAGGAAAAAAATGCTTTTAGTCTCCATTCAAATGAAAAATAATGCGGAGGCTCATTGATTTTCACTTCGATTTTACAATTTCAAGTTCGGTAATGAAGACCTTCTCCCCTCACGCAATGATTCTTGGAATAACAAAGACCATTTTCTCCTAATTATATTCTTAATAAATACTAAAAGGAGAACTTGTTTTGGCAGGTTGGTTAATTTAGTTCTGAATCCCGAACACCATTAACTTGAAAGACAATATTTTATTAGTAGCTGCCGGAGCGGTCGTTCTTATAAATGGATGTATCGGGCATTATTTTCCTCCTAACGGAATTACGCTTACTCCTTTAATTTTAGCTGTGATTTCCATCATCATTGTATTTGGTTCGAAATTGAATTTGATCCTAAAAAGTACCGCAATCATAGTTGGGATTATTCTCAATGATTACCTGATCCGAAATTACTCCGGCGGAATCCATGACAGTGAAGGTTTTGCCTGGTCCACCCTTTACTTATTCTATGGATTGGTTCTGAGTTACATTATTCTGATTGTGGGTGTTTTGAATAATAAAGACACGCTAAGCAATAAACTCATCAGTATATTTGTTTTTCCGGTTGCTGCGATCTTCTATATATTCATTCGGTAAAAATATGTCAGCAAAAAAAGAACTTACTTAATCCTTAAAAACATCTATGAATAACCCAAAATTTTCCGACGAAAAATTGAAAATAGAAAATTAAGAAGTTGAGATTGTACCTACCTGATGATTTATGGGGATGACAGCTAATATGGATTGATTACTTATTTTTGGAAACAATATTCAGTCAAACAACTCAGTATCAAATGAATTCTATGAACTCCCAACCCTACAACTACGTTTCCTGGTATAAATTAGCTTTTGTTTCAGTAGGTTTCATACTTATTCTAAATGCGGTTGCAGATTTGATCATCACAAATTTCAAAACGAGATCCTTATCCATTATTTTTGATTGGGAATACGTGCCTTTTAATATAGGATCAGAAGGTCTGATTATTTTCTTATGCGCAGTAGGAACAGGGCTTTCAACTTCCAAAATACCTGATTTCAGATTCAAAACAGTTATCATAAGAGTCATTTTATTTTCCTCCTTCTATATTCTACTTTCTATAATTTATCAATTCATATTCTATTTCGTTTTCATCGTAAATGATAATCCTAAAATCATCACCTCCAAAATTCTAAATTTCAAATTTTTCATTACCGGAATGAGGTATTCTTTTGTATTTATGTTGGTATGGATGGTTTTGAAGTACCGTACTAAAGTTGCGAAAGAAGACAATTCAGATATTTTAGACAAATGAGTCAATTGACACTTGAACTAGTCGAAGAAAAAAGTTCTTTTCTCAATCACTTTACCTATGCTAAAGTGTTCGGATTTACTTTTTTACTCCTTGCCATTCCCACCTTTTTCATTTTACCTTTTTTCAAAGCGAAAACCAATCAATGGTTTTTCCTTTATTTCGTTTGTCTCATGGCATTAAGTCTAATTTCCTATATGATTATAATTGTAAAATATTATTTCAAGTATGATTACCTAAACATTGGAAGTTTTATCCTTGACAAAGATCAAATCCGAATTGAAAGAAACGATCAAATAGAACAAATGGGATTCCCGGAAATTGCTCTAACACTAAATTACAACAGTATTCGTGGTAAAGGATTTCATTTTATTAGAAAAGATTTTGCCAGAAGCGGAATCAGCGAAATTATAATAAACAACCAAAAGTTCAAAGTTCTTATTTCAAACGAGGAACAAATGAACCATCTAAAAAAAATACTGCGATACTGGTATCAGAATAATTATTCTATCTCAGAATTTATGAGAACCACAGAACAAAACCGCCTGAAGGAACTGGAATTAATTAAATAGATTCTCAATCTTGAGGTCCTAACATCTTAAAGTCTTAAAATCCTAAAATTTCCTTAATTCTCTCCCAACGAACGCTCGGAATCTTCTATTTTTAGGTATCTTCAAAAAAAACTGACTGAATGGAAGATGTTGACAATATTGAACTCACGTATCTCAGTATTTCTGATTATGAGGCGCTGAAAGAGGCGATGGTAGAATCCTATACCGGCTTGGCGAATCCTTACTGGACCAGGAAACAGGTGGAAACGCTGATTAATCAGTTTCCTGAGGGCCAGGTTGCCATTAAGGTCAACGGCCAGATCGCAGGAGTAGCACTTTCCATTATCGTAGAATCCTCGAAATACGAGCATTTGCATACGTATAAACAGATCACGGGAAATTATACGTTCAAAACGCATCGCCCGGACGGGAATATCCTTTATGGGATTGATGTATTCATTAAAAAGGAATTTCGCGGGTTAAGACTCGGAAGGCGTTTGTATGATTACCGCAAGGAATTGTGTGAAAAATTGAATCTCAAAGGTATTGCTTTCGGTGGGCGGATCCCGAACTACCATCATTATGCGAAGGAAATGACTCCACGTGAGTACATTGAAAAGGTGAAACGCAAGGAGATTCACGATCCGGTGCTGGATTTCCAGATGTCGAATGATTTTCACCCGTCCAAAATCCTGAAGAACTACCTGGAAGGCGATTCGCTGTCAAAAGATTATGCAGTATTGCTGGAATGGGATAATTTGTATTACGAAGTAAAAAGCGAAGCACCAAGTGCCATTAAAACAGTCGTCCGTTTGGGGTTGATCCAATGGCAAATGCGCCCTTACTCCAACCTGGACGAACTGATGCAGCAGGCAGAATATTTCGTGGATGCTGTTTCGGGTTACCGCTCTGATTTTGCTCTTTTCCCTGAGTTCTTTAATGCCCCTTTAATGGCTGAGAACAACCATTTATCGGAGCCGCAGGCGATTCGTGAATTGGCGAAATACACCCACGAAGTTGTTCAGCAATTTTCCAAACTGGCCATTAGCTACAACATCAATATCATTACCGGAAGTATGCCTGAAATGCAGAATGACCGCCTGTTCAATGTCGGTTATTTGTGTCATCGCGATGGACGGATTGAAAGTTTTGAGAAGATCCATGTGACTCCCGACGAAGTGAAAATATGGGGAATGGAAGGTGGAAATCATTTGCAGGTCTTTGACACGGATTGCGGGAAAATCGGAATTTTGATCTGTTACGATGTGGAATTCCCGGAATTGAGCCGTTTATTGGCCGCTGACGGAATGGATATCTTATTTGTTCCTTTCCTGACGGATACACAAAACGGGTATTCCCGCGTGCGTAACTGCGCGCAGGCGCGAGCAATTGAGAACGAATGCTATGTAGCCATTGCGGGAAGTGTGGGAAACCTGCCGAATGTGCATAATATGGATATTCAATATTCCCAATCGATCGTGTTTACACCGTGTGATTTCGCTTTTCCTTCCAACGGCATTAAAGCGGAAGCAACACCGAATACGGAAATGATCCTGATCGCCGATGTGGATATCACGCTTTTGCGCGAGTTGAACCAATTCGGGTCAGTGCGAAATCTCAAGGATCGAAGAACAGATATTTATGATTTGAAGAAGAAGAAACGGAGGGAGTAATTATCAATGATGATTTTGATAATTAATACTTGATAATTAATTTTGTGTTGAATTAAAAATTCCTCCATGTAAAAAACAATTTCTTTCTAAACAGGATGGTAAACCAAGAGCTGTTTACCCGATTTGTTCATCTAACAGAAAGAAATCATGGTTCTTCTTCAACAAATAGCTTATCAACATCCCAATAAGGACCGGTTGTTTGAAAATCTCAACCTGGCTGTCCAAACTCATTACAAAACTGCCATCATTGGAAATAATGGATCGGGCAAATCTACCCTGTTAAAATTAATCGCAGGGAAACTCCGACCGGCTTCCGGACAATTGTCTGTGGAGTCGGAACCGTATTATGTCCCCCAGCAATTCGGGCAATACAATGATCTTACAATTGCTGAAGCATTACAGATCGCCGAAAAACTGAGAGCGCTCAACCAAATACTGCAGGGAAATGTTTCCGATGAAAACCTGGAAATACTCAACGACGACTGGGCCATCGAAGAGCGCTGTGAATCTGCACTACGACAATGGCAGCTGCTTGAGCTGGATTTGGAGCAAAAACTGGAATCACTCAGCGGCGGGCAAAAAACGAAGGTTTTCCTGGCAGGAATATCGATCCATCAACCGGAATTAATCCTGATGGACGAGCCGACCAATCATTTGGACCTGGCAGGCAGATCATTGCTGTATGACTTTATTCGAACTACGTCTTCCACCCTTCTTGTTGTGAGCCACGACCGAAAACTGCTTCAGTTACTGGACACCATGTACGAACTGTCACAATCCGGAATCAGGACTTATGGGGGCAATTACGAATTCTACACCGAACAGAAAGCCATCGAACAACAAGCCCTTCAGAGTGAATTACAGCACGCGGAAAAAAGTTTAAAAAAAGCCAAAGAAAAAGAGCGCGAAACCCTGGAACGACAGCAGAAGCTGGATTCGCGCGGGAAAAAGAAACAAGATAAAGCCGGTGTGGCTCGTATCATGATGAACACAATGAGAAACAACGCTGAGAATAGTACAGCGAAGGTTAAAAGCATGCATTCCGATAAGATTGAAGGGCTTTCAGGTGATCTGCAACAAGTGCGTTCCAAATTATCAGGACTGGATCAGATGCAGTTTGGTTTCCAGGAATCCGGTCTTCACAAAGGGAAAGTGTTATTCAAAGCGAATGATCTGAATGTTAGTTATGGAAAAACCAACTTATGGGAAAGGCCTTTAAGTATCCAAATCAACAGCGGTGAACGAATTGCAATTCATGGATCAAATGGCTCCGGGAAAACAAGCCTGTTGAAAGTCATTTTGGGCGAACTTCAACCCGAAAGCGGCAGCATTCAACGAACAGGAAGTACTATTGTTTACATCGACCAGGATTATTCCCTGATTGATCCTTCAAAAACAGTTTATGAGCAGGCCCTGGAATTCAATACGACTTCTTTACTGGAACACGAAGTAAAAATCCGTTTGAACCGTTTTCTTTTCGGTCAGGAAACCTGGGATAAATCGTGCAGCAACCTGAGCGGCGGAGAACGCATGCGTTTGCTTTTGTGCTGCCTGACAATTTCAACAGCAGCCCCTGATATGCTGATATTGGACGAACCAACAAATAACCTTGACATCCAAAACAGTGAAATACTTACGGCTGCGATCAATCAGTATCACGGCACAATCCTTGTAGTTTCGCACGATGAAATTTTTCTGGAACAAATCCAAATTGATCAAAGGATCAATTTGTAAGTTCAAAAAGGCTCAAATAGTTCAAACTATTAAGCTATTTTTGAACACATTGAGCATTTTGAACTATTTATAAAAACAATTATGAAAGCACTACTCCTATTTGGTATCTTATTCTTTGGCGCCAGCCAGGCATTTTCACAAACAGTTTATTCGGTTAATTACGAATCGCAGGCAGATGTAAAAGTATTTGTCGTGAATTATGAATCCCAGGCGGACCTGAAAGTTTACAAAGTAAAATATGCTTCACAGGCGGGAGACAATGATGGAAAATGGTTTTTTGTGGATTACGAAAGCCAGGCGAAAAAATCCATCTTTTTCGTACAGTATGAGAGCCAGGCAGATTTGAAAATCTTTTTTGTAGATTATGAAAGTCAGGCAGGATGGAAAAACAACAGTAAGAAGCAACTCATGTACTAGAGGACTAAGGACCCCAAGACAAGAGACTAAAGACAAATTCCGTCTATAGTCTTCTGCCTATGGTCTTAAGTCTTTCAAAAAATCAATTAACTTCGTGGCATGTGGCTCAAGAACCTGGTTAAGTATTATTTCAGCAAACGCATACATCGCGATAAACTGCATCCTTCCGTGGGGATCGGACAACGCGCGTTAATGCAGCAGTATCAGCTTGCGCAAAAGAATAAACAGGTTCCTGCATTTCACACGACCGGGTTCAAGGTTTTTTCTCAATTCGAGGAAGACGGACTCTTACTTTTCCTGTTTTCACTGATCGGAGAAGGAAGTAAGACCTTTATTGAGATCGGTTCCAACGACGGAATCAACAGCAACTGCAGTAACCTGGCGATCCATTTCGGGTGGTCCGGATTGTTTTTTGAAGGTGATCCGAAACTGATCCGTCGCGGAGAAAAGTTCTATTCTAACATTCCAACTCCCTATCATCCAAAACCAACGTATATTCAAGCGATCATTCAACGGGAAAACATCAATGAACTGATTTCAAAAGCAGGACTTTCCGGAGAAATTGAATTACTTTCCATTGACATTGACGGAAACGACTACTGGGTTTGGGATGCACTGACGGTTGTTCAGCCCAAAGTGGTTGTAATTGAAACCCATACCGAGTTTGGTTTGGAAAATATTGTCGTTCCCTACGACCCGCATTATATGTATCCGGGAAAACATCCGATCTACCACGGGGCAAGTGTTATTGCAATGAATAACCTGGCCGAAAAGAAAGGTTACCGCCTTGTGGGAGCAAATGATTTGGGAATGAACCAGATTTATATCCGAAAAGATTTACTTTTGGATGAAGTTCCCTCCGTTTCACCTGAATCAACTTTGTGGCATCCGAAAGCAAAAGCGGACTTTGCAAAGTTTCGTGAAATTAAAGATTGGGAATACATGAAAGGTTAAGTTATGATTATGAAAACTCTTTTTTCGAAACAGGCTTTGGATAAAAGCATTGAACGAATCAATCAAATCCAGGCAGATAAGCAACCGCTTTGGGGAAAAATGAATGCGACACAAATGCTGGACCATTGCAGCGAAACCATGAAAGTGGCACGTGGTCAAAAGGAACTGAAACGCATTTTCCTGAGTTATGTATTGGGAAGCCTGATGAAAAAATCCTTCTACAACGAGAAGCCCATCCCCAAGAACGGTCCTACCCACAAAGATTTTATCATTACCAACACATCCGATTTTGAAAAAGCAAAGCAGGAGTTGATTGATCATTTGGTAGCTTTCCAGGAAGGCGGAATGGAAAAATGTACTTCCGCACCGCATGCTTTCTTCGGGAAGATCACCAAAGAACAATGGGGATTGGGAATGTACAAGCACCTCGACCATCATTTACAGCAATTCGGAGTATAATATGGAATTTATCGATCAGGCACTGGATGATTATTGTTGTGCCCACACCACAGCAGAATCGGCTTTACTGGCAAAGCTGAACCGGGACACACATGTAAACATTTTACAGCCACGTATGCTGAGCGGGCATTTCCAGGGACGTTTACTGAGTATGCTGTCAAAGATGATCCGTCCGGAACGCATCCTGGAAATCGGAACATACACCGGTTATTCGGCACTTTGTATGGCCGAAGGATTGACCGAAAACGGCAAAATCATTACGCTGGACATCAATGCACAATTGGAAGATTTCGTGCGTTCCTATATTGCCGAAAGCGAATACGGTTCTAAAATAGATTACCGCATTTGCAATGCCATGGAAGAAATCCCAACGATGAACGAGCAATTCGACCTGGTATTTATTGATGCGGACAAAATGAACTATATCCATTACTATAACCTGGTTTTCGATAAAGTAAAACCCGGAGGATATATTTTCTCCGATAATGTATTGTGGTCCGGGAAAGTCTTACAAACCGAAGGAAAGATCGATAAAGATACCCAGTTGCTGAAAGCGTTCAATGAACTGATCCAGCATGATACACGGGTAGAGAATATTTTACTTCCGATCCGGGACGGGATTATGATCGCCCGGAAAAAATGAGCCATTTTTTCTAAATTATTACTGAAGAAATACTTAAAGGGACTTTAAGTATTTCTTCACTTCTTTCGATTTTGCGTAATCTACCGGTAGTTTGTCGTAGGCATCTTTCTTTTTGGAATCGGCTCCTTTGTTGACCAAAAGCCGCACCAAATCCAAGTTTCCTGTCCCCGCAGCAATGTGCAGCAGATTTTGGTCCTGGAAATTCAGTGATTGATTAATATTCATTCCTTCTTTCTCAATCAGGCGCTGCAGCAAGGGTAAATTGATCTTTTCCACGCTCAAAACAGCCAAGTTACTCACCTGTGTTTTCGAAAGCGTGAGATCCGGGTACTTATTAAGAACAGCAAGTGCTTCCGTCAAATTCTTGTCTGCAATCCATTGGTCGAGTTTCAGGATTTCCTTTGAGCGGATGATTTCCAATTCCGCCAATTCTTTTTTGGTCAGTGCTCCTTTGCCTTTCAAATAAGTTATGATTCCTGCATCTCCCTGCTCTATCGCAATATCCATAACACTTTCACCCGTTCGGCTGATTGTATTCAATTTTGCCCCGTTATCGACCAGCAATTGGAGAGCCGGTAAATGATGGTCTTTTACCACCTGGAATACCAAAGGTTCTTCTCCACGTTTTTTCCAGTTCACATCTGCTCCGCTGCGAATTAAGAACAGCGCCAGGTCCATTTGGTTGTTTTTTAAGGCCTGTGTCAGGTACGAATCGCCCCAAGTATCTTCCCGGTTCGGGTTACATCCGTTCTCCACTGCAAAGCGAATAATTTCAGCATTTGCAGTGCCAGGCCGATAACCCCTGGAATCATAAGCATCCATATTGGCCCCTGTGTTCTTTGCACGAACCAGGAGTTCCATATTCGAACTGCTCATGGCATAGAATGCTATGGTTTCTCCGTTCACTGATTTCACATCCAGGGAAGCTCCCTGATCATTTAATTCCAGGATTTCTTTTGAATTCTGCGGTGAATTCATCAGGAAGCTGATGATATTTTGTCCTTTATTATTTTTGAGTTTCAGATCCGGTTTCACTTGTTTCAGGAAATCGTAGGCATCGCTGTTATTCCGGGTCGCGGATTCCATGAAAACCGTATTCCCCAGCGTGTTTTGATGATTGACATTCGCTCCTGCTGTAATCAGGTATTCGATCATTGCCAGGTTCCCCGCTCGCATGGCGTAAAAAAGAGCTGTCTCTCCATCTACGTCCACGGCTTCCAGCGACGCTTTCTGCGTTGCAAATACCTCATTAAACACCAACAAACTTCCGGAGGAACATGCTAGCATCAAAGGAGTTTCATTTGAAGCAGTCCGTTTATCCGGGTCGAGTTTTAATTCCTGCAAACAATAATCCATGCCTTCCTTATAACCGAATTTAACGGAATAATGGTAAGCATTCAACCCATCTTTATCCACCACATTCTTATCGACACCTTTTTGGATACAATATTTGGCAAGTACCAGGGATTTGTACTGAAAACAACCAAAAAACATTTTATCCCGACTCACATTCAAATCGATCAATTGTTGTCCCAATTTGATACGACCATCATTCAAGGCATACGCAAAAGCTTCCTCCACGTTTGCTCCGCCTTTTACAAGGGTATATACCATTTCATCCGAATTCAGGCCAATGGCGGCCCCAAGCGGAGAAACGTAGTGCTTCCGGAACAATCCGGTTCTTCTCTTTTGAGAAAAGTCGACCCTAAAACCTTTGGAAACCAGGTAAGAAACCATTTCAGGTTTATTTGCTTCCACCGCATTCAACACGCCATCCGAACACTTGAAGCCGTAGCCAATCAATTTTTGTACCCAGGCAACATCGCCCGATTCAATGGCATCGCATAAGCCACTTCTGGAAGTAGCACCCTGAGCGAGCAAAAAAAGTGCAATTTCCTGTGAATTGTTTTGAATTGCGACGTCGATCGGATCCGGGCTGTAATCAAAACGACCTCTTTCATTGACCGGAGAACCAGCATTAACCAAGCGTTTTACTTCTGCCAGGTTCTTGCTCCTCACTGCCTTCATTAAAGGTGAATCAACCTGTTGTTTATCTGTAATTTCCGGCAGAGCTTCTTCTTCTTGTGTAAACGTGGAGAATGATGCCAGGAGCACGAAGCAGAGTAATAGGTATTTCATACAATCTCAGTAATGGGATAAAAGACGTAACGGGTTGATTATTTATTGCGGACGAATCACTGCTTTTTCCTTTTCCAGCTCCACATCGGTGAGCTTGCTTTTGGAAACAAAGCGTCCTTCTTTGAACTCATAAGTCAGCAGGTCGTATCCATCATAATTGGTGCTCACTCCGGCGTTCTTAAATGGAAGTGCGATCTTCAATATCCCTGTGAATTCCTTCCCATTAATGAAGAAGTCGTGCGTTTCCAGGTTGTTTAAAAACTTGCTGTATTCCAGGAATATTTCATCTGTTTCAGTGGTTTTCCGGTTTGAAACATAATAATGAACCACCTTGAAGGTATTTTTACTGTCAATTCTCTTCGGAATTGCTTTCGTGGTCAGGAACAGTTTCTTTTTTTCCGTTACAATGTTATCGGAGCAAATACTGAAATAGCTTCGTCCAACTTTTTGCTCGGTACAACCGGATTGTGCCAGGAGTTTATGGGGAATAAGAAAAGTAAGCAGCAAAAAGCTTAAACTATAGAGGAGACGGTTCGTTTTCATTCATTTCAATTTAATTCACTAAAATATGAATTTTCACGCCGAATGACATGAAAAAATTGTGCCAAAAAAACAAAAATTGATCAGGAATAATTGACAATTGAAAAGACTGGATCCTTGCAAGAGAACGGTAAAAAACAACTCGCGTCATTCTCTTTCTAAGTGCTTCGTCTTTTCAATTCTACTTTTTCACGTATCGCTTGAAATTTTCTTTGAAAATGAGTAACCTTTTGGTCGAAATTACGATATAGTAAATCGGGCATCATTATTGCCTATTCGAATTGTATTTAAATGCATATGTGGAAGAACTACTTATTGGTTGCAGGAATTTCTCTTGCTTTTGTCAACTCATTTTACGCCCAGGAAGAAGATCCCTCCTGTTTGGCGCCTTCTAAAAAGACACAAAAATTGATCGATGCGGGAAAAAATTCTCCGGACCTCCAGTCGGCGGCAGCGAATTTCGCCAAAGCCATTGAAGCAGAGCCGGATAACGCAGGTCCATACTACGAATTCGCTATGTATGCTTACGAATCCGGTACCAAGGCTTATGAGACCAATCCGAATCCATCTCAGGGTGACCGCAGTTTTCTAAAAGCGGAAGGATTATTTGAAAAAGCGGCCGAACTGTGCCCGGATTATCATTCCAATATTTATTATTACCTCGGGGTTATTAATTATACCCAGGACCAAAAGGAAGCGGCAACCGCGTGGTTCGAAAAGTTCGTTGCATTCAAGAACAATGACAACTCGCGCTATGCTGCCGAATATACCAAACAGCTTGCCGATGTGAAAAAGCTGCTTGCTTCTCAAAAGGAAGAAACCGAAATGCTGAGCAAAGAAGTTCCTTTCAATCCGAAAAAAATTCCGAACGTCAGTACTGAAAAAGACGATGAGTATTTACCGATGATCTCACCAGATAACTTGCTGATGTTTTACACCCGAAAACAGGACCTGAAAAACCTGGGGGATGTCGTTTCCAACATCCAGGAAGTTTACACCTACTCCAGTCGAACAGATGATGCACTTGCATTTGACGGCGGAAAAGCATTCCCTAAACCATTTAATAAAGGGGACTTCCAAAGTTATGGCGGTGCAACTGTTTCTGTCGATAACAAAGAAATGATCATTTGCGCCTGTAAGAAAACGGAAGTAAACGGTCAACCATACATGAACTGTGATCTGTATTCTACCACCTACCAGAAAACGGGACCAAATCCATCGGATTATCAATGGACGGAATTGGTGAATCTGGGTCCAAAGATCAATACTCCTGACGGTTGGGAAGCACAGCCTTCCATGTCTGCAGACGGGAATACCTTATTCTACACAGCAAACCGCAGAACAACAAAAGACAACGACGTCTTTGTGGTAAAAAGAAATGCAGACGGTACCTGGGGAGCTCCAAGACCTTTTGACGAGATCAATACAGCGGGTAAAGACAAAAGTCCGTTCCTGCATCAAGACAGTGAAACCCTGTATTTTGTTTCTTCTGTTTCCGACGAACGCAAGGGAGTTGGCGGCCTGGATATTTTCTATATGCGCGAAGAAAACGGTGTGTGGAGCAAACCCAAAAACATCGGTTACCCGATCAACTCCAAAGGTGATGAAGTTGGAATCTTTGTTTCCACCGATGGAAAACTTGCCTATTTTTCTTCTCAGCAACAGGGTAAATGGGATATTTACGGCTTTGACCTGTATGAAGAGGCTCGTCCGAAGCCCGTAACGATCATCAAGGGAGATTTGAAGGACCCGAACGGGAAACCTATTGAAAACGCAACTATCGAAGTTGCATACGAAAATTCGGACAAAGTGGAACAGGTTCGTGTAAACGGAAACGACGGAAAATTTGCCGTGGTGGTAAAAACGGAAAAACCGCAGGATATCATGGTCTCCGTGAAAAAGGACGGAGCTGCATTTGATTCGAAACTGATTACCAAAGAAGAGATCGTCAAGAAAGAAAACCGTTTAAACAACAAGCTCGAAGTGAAGGAATTGAAAGTCGGGGAAGCGTACACGATCAATGACATTTTATACGATTATAACTCGGATGTACTTTCGAGCAAATCGAAATTCATTTTGCGCGAATTTTCCCGTTTCTTAAAGAGCAATCCAACGATCAAAATCATGATCCAGGGTCACACGGATAGTGATGGCGATGACGCGAAGAACTTAGATCTTTCCGACCGACGTGCCAAAGGGGTAAAAAGCTACCTGGTCTCGCTCGGAATCGAAGATGACCGCCTCGAAGCAAAAGGATTTGGAGAGGCAAAACCAAAAGTGGCGAATGATACTCCGGAGAATAAAGCGAAGAATCGTAGAACAGAGTTTTTGATCCAGGGAATGTGATTGAATTCAAAAAGGTAGAGGCGAAAAATTTTTCGCCTCTACCTTTTTATCACTATTAATACCATGAAAACAATAGCAGGTTTTATTTTATTCTTAGGCCTAATCGCTTGCAGCGGGAAATCAACCAATGGTAAAACACTCCTTGTGGATGTGCGGCCTGAAGGCATCTGGAGACAAGGACATGCGCGCACCGGAGTGAATATTCCCCTACCCGAGCTGGAAAAACACAAGCAGGAATTACTGCAATACGACACGGTAATCTTTGTTTGTGAATCCGGAGAAAGCGCACAACAGGCTACATCATACATGAATGCGCAGAAAGAACACGAAACCGTTTTTAAGAATGGAATATCGTGGACACGCTACGCCAATTGAAAATGTATGATTGACTATTGAAAAGAGCTTCGCTTGCCCTACTTTTCAATTAAACCATTATCAATTTTCAATTCTACCTATTGGTTAATCACCTTAAACGATGTTCTCCTGTTCTTTTGGTGCAATACTTCACGCTCCGCTTTTACCTTGAAGGTATTGATATAAGATTCTACCAGCAATACCGGGTTTCCTTCGGCATCCAACACCGGTTTCTTATCCGGTCCATACAACTGGTTCGGCTGGGTTTCCCCGTATCCTTTCGGGATCAAACGCGACGGATCGATTCCTTTGGAAACCAGGTAATCCACGCAGGATTTTGCCCGTCTTTGAGACAGGTCCAGGTTGTATGCATCTTTTCCGCGGGCATCCGTGTGTGAATTGATCTCTACAATGATGTTGTTGTTCAATTCCAGGAAATCGAATAATTTATCAAGTACCGCCTGAGAAGCTGGCCTCAGTTTATCCGAGTTAAAGTCGTACTCAATTCCTTCGATCTCAATTTCTTCCTGCGGAATCGGTTTCAAATAGAAATCACGTGTGATACTTGTAGTTTGCGTAATGGAATTGGTATTGACACTCGTTGCATCGGCGAAGTAATTGATTTTCTGGCCTTTGATAAACAGCTCTACCCCGTAATTCAATTCTCTTTCATAGTATCCGTTTGAATCTGTTACGATATTGTAAGGCGGGAATACTCCACGCACGTCTTTAAAAGTCAATTTCACATTCGGCAGGATCTCTTCAGTTTCTTTATTGTAAGAATATCCGCTCAGGTAGATGTGGATCGGTTCATTTACCACTTCATAGATATCGTAACAGCTTCCGCCATTGCAAGGTTCTCTGTCGCTGGAGAAGAATCCTTTTGACAAACGGGAGTCCCACATCATGTATGCATCATCTCTGCTGGAATTGATCGGCATTCCCAGGTTTGAGGGCACACTAAATGCTTCTGTTTCCCTGTCGTAATGAGATTTGAAAATGTCCAATCCTCCGATACTTCCATGTCCGTTCGAGGAAAAGAACAAAGTAGACGAAACTTCATGAAAAAACGGTGTTACTTCGTCCTGATCCGAATTGATCAATGAGCCCAGGTTTTCCGGTTGTCCGTGTGTATTTCCTGCCGAATCAATGGCAATTTTCCAGATATCCATTCCTCCCAGTCCGCCCGGGCGATTGGATGAAAAATACAAGGTCCTTCCATCCATTGAAACATAAGGCTGGATACTTTTGTATCCAGGGTAATTAACCGATGAATCGAGTTTGTAAGCCTCGAAGAACTTCATGTCCATCATTCGCGCCAGGTAAATATTCTGTTCCGTTTTCTTTTCTTCGCTCCAGCGGGTGTAGAAAATGACATTGTTGTTATTGAACGATCCGGCACCATCGTTTTGTGCACTGTTCAAAGGTCTCCCGAAATTCGTCGGTGCGGACCACGTGCTGTCTTCATTGAGCGAAACCCAGTAAAGATCACACAGGTATTCGGACTGTTGTTTTTCATTCAGGATAACACCACCGGTTCGTGCAGAAGTAAACATGAGCTTTTGATCTTTGTCAAAATACATGGTAGCAAAGTTCGCCGTCCCCCTGTTAAAGACAGCTGTATCTGCCATCTTGACACTAATTTCTCGCGTTTTTTCAATTTCTTCTTTTGCCAGGTAACACCCCGTCATCGCTACCTGTGCCGCATGCAGCAGTTCGTCATCCGCCTGTGGAGAGCGAATGTAATCTTCAAACTGGGAAATCGCTTCATCGTACTTGCTGTTATTCATGTAGCTTTGAGCCAGGAAATAACTGTCGTGCGGATATGCTTTTTCTTCCACGGTATTTTTCAGGTGTTTTTCAGCATTCGGATAATCATGCAAGCGGAAATAACACCAGGCAATGTGGTGATGGAGGTATTCTTCCATCGTTACTTTGAGACTCGTATCAACTTCTACTTTTGATTTGGAAAGTTTTTGGTTGGTGACCTGTATTTCGTATGGATAAGTCATTGTTGATCTGGACACAGAGTCGGAAAGGGCCAGTTTGTATTGTTCAACTGCATTTGCGTAATCCAGTTTACTGAAATACTCATTACCCAAATAGATATACATTTTTTTTGATTGTGCCAGTGACATACCGGATATCATCAAAAACAACAAGCAAATGATCTTCGATTTCATCATTAAGAATGCGTATTATAGTCGTGGACAGATTTTGTAATCGGTTGGTTTCTTCTTTTTATGTACATAGGTAAAGGACAGTTCAAACCCTCCCCTGCTTTTGGATGTCGATGTAAGTGACGATACGTTGAAATCATAAGCCAATTTCACGGTGTAAGCATCTTTTTTCATCCCCAGGGTTGCGATCATGGCGTCTTTTGCTCTGAAAATCACTCCTCCAAGCACATAGGCACCGCTTCCTTTCAAGAAATAACCGGCTTCCAAAGCGTATGTTTGTTCATGAAATTTCTTTTGGTTCATAATCAATACCTTCGGGATCAAGTAAAACAATTCGGTGATATTGACACGAGTTCCTAAATGCGTATACATGCGTAAAGGTAATTTGCTTTCCCTTCCGAAAAAAGATTCATTCGGCTGAGTCAGATTAAACACGGACACACCAATGAAGGGATTCAAACGTGCTTGTGATTTGGAATAATAATACAAAGCACTTGCGTTCAGCATGGGAATAAACTTGGACTGTGCCCCGAAATCTTCTCCCGATACCAGTGTCTGATCAAACTCACCTCCGTTATTCAGGGTATATTGGTTATTGAACGACAATAACTGGTATTCCAGTGATTTTTGCGTAACTCCACCCTGAAGTCCAAAGTTCAGAACATGTGTTTTATTTTTATTTAAGGGAACATAATACGCTGCCGAAAGCAACCCCTGTAACACATTAAAGTTTCCGGCTCCTGCCCGGAAGTTGTTGATCTGAACCCCGAAACCCCATTTCTTTATCGGCATATCAAAACTGATCAAAGCCGAAGTATACGGTTTATAGTTCACCGATTTCCATTGCGTACGGTATTGACCGTGGATTCTGAAATCTCCTTCCACTACTCCGGTAAGGGCCGGATTCAAGAATAAAGGTGCTGCATCGTACATAGACAAATGCGCATCCTGTCCGTAAGACAATCCATTCAAGAAAATGGCTAAAAAACAAATTCTAAATTTCACGACTTATCGAATTAAAGTTACGTCGCCGGATTCCCTGACAACAAAATCACTTCCCATATCCACTACAAAAGTCCAGGTATAAACGCCCAAAGGTACGGGTTCTCCTTTGTATGTTCCGTCCCAACCTATATTGGAGTCGTCCGATTCGAAAATCACTTGCCCCCAATTGTTGTATACTTTAAAGTCTACATTTCTAAATGGTCCGCCCCGGATAATGAATACATCATTCTCTCCGTCTCCATTCGGTGTGAATCCACTTGGCAGGACCGGTAAGAGAGCAATGGAAATCTCTTTTGAAACGGTGTCAATACACCCGATGTTATCTGTAATGGTCAATGTAACCACATATACGCCTCCACCGTCGTAACTGTGTTGCGTGATCGATGCATTGTCTCCTTCTCCGTCACCAAAATCCCATTGCCAGGAAACGATATTTCCTGCCGTTACATCCGTGAAAGTAATGTCCTGCTCCACCAAAGCCGGGTTCGGACCGGCGATAAATGCAGCGGTCGGGATCGCATGTACGTCAATCTGCTGAATCACTGTATTGGTACATCCAAAATTGGAAACGGCCGTTAGACTCACATTGTATATTCCGCTCGATGGGAACACGAAGGAAGGATCAGACTGTGTACTTGAACCGATTCCGTTGAAATCGTATGTATATCCTGTAATTGATCCGGAAGGGATAAACGATGTATTTGTGAAGTCGGTCGGATATGATTCGCAGGCAATGGAAGCATTGAATGACGGAAGCGGCAAAGGATAAACCGTCACCTGTTTCACAACCGTATCCGTACAACCGTTACTGGAAGTCACGATCATTTGAACATTGAAATTTCCAGGCCCCATATAAGCGTGCTGCGGATTTTGCGCAATGGAGCTTGCATTATCACCAAATGACCAGGCCCAGGAAGTAAGTGTTCCCGTGTTGGCGACCGAAGCATCAACAAAACTCATATTGCTGGCCTGACACACATTTGTGAAAGTGAAATCGGCCGTCGGAATCTTGTTGAACGTGATCATAACTGTGTCTTTGTCGGGCGGACAACCAAAATTGGATGTGGAAGTGAGGATGAGGCTGATCGGTCCACCGGAAACATCACCGATCGACGGATTATACAATCCATTCAGGTAGGAAGGCCCCGGAATGAAAGTTCCGGTTCCCAAAGTTGACCAGGTACCGGTAGTGTCTGCCCCAACAATCTGGCCATTTAACTGAACCAGCTGATTTTGACAATACGTTTGGTCCGTTCCGGCATTTACCTGTGGCGGAGAAACAAAGGTCACTCTCAGGGAATCATGCGCGATCGGACAAATACCGGTTGTTGATAAAATGATGTCTATGAAACCGTTTGTGATATCAACCGGAGAAATGGTATAAAGGGTATTTAAGTTAGACGGATTTGAAATGGTTCCGAAACCGGAAGTTGTCCATTGAGTAGCAAATCCCGAAGTAACAGTTCCTGTTAAACTCAAGGTGGCATTATTAGAACAAATTGAATCCATGGAAGTAATGGTCACAGTCGGGAAGTCGATGATCTGAATTTCAAGACTGTCCATAACTGCCAGGCAGTTCCCGTTATTGGTTGATTGCAGGTACAAAGTCACCAGGCCATTGGAAATATCAGTCGTAGACAAGACATAATTTGCATTGAGGTTGGTCTGGGAGGGTGAAAAACCACCGGTTCCGTTGGCAGACCAAATTCCTGTGCTTGTGATCCCGGTTATGATTCCGTTCAAGGCAACATCCGTTGTATTGGAGCAGACCAATTGATCTCCACCGGCATCGATAAAAGGTGCTTCGGTAAAGTAAATAACTACCGTATCCTGCGTATTCGGGCATGAAAAGAAACTTCCTGTAGTAGTATAGAAAAGCACCACACTGTCTGCCGTCAAGTCTGCCGGAGATGGTGTATAGGTTGTTGACGCGGCCCCACTGTTCCCGAAAGCTCCACCATTCCCACCGCTCCAGGTCGCAGCGGCAGAATAAGAAAATGCTCCCGTAATCGGAACTGCCCCCACGTTATTCTTACAATACGAATCATCCGCTCCGGCATTTGCTTCCGGTGATTGAATGAAGCTAACGACCATCGTATCCCTTACCGGATCACAATTTCCGGTAGAAGCCAGAACGAAAGTCAACGTACCTTGTGTATAATCCGAAGAGGACGGAACGTAAGAAGTTGACAGATCGGTTGCATTGACAAAAGAACCGGCACCGTTAACGACCGACCATTGCCCCGTAATCGAACCGCCCGTTACGGAACCATTCAGTAAAACAGCAGGATCTCCGTTACAGAGGATAGTGTCATTCCCGGCTTTCACGTAAACCTTTCGATTAAATGCCGACATGTAGTGATAATAACATCCGGAACTAGATCCACCATTAATTACTCCCAACCCAAAATAATCGGATGAGTTGGTGAGCAAATTGGAAGAGCCCGCCGGAATATCGGTTGTATTAAATGTAATTTGTGCTCCGCTCCAAAAACCGGCAGTTCCGGGAACCGGATTAAAGGCGCTTCCAGGAACCAGTGTTGAACTACCATTCAATAAAAAGTTGTTAATTGCAGTAGTCGGGCACAAAATATTCAAAATGAATGTTTGCGCATTTGTGCGGGTAAAACTGACCTGATCGGATCCTGCGCAGTTGACAGGAGGAAGCAAAGCTTCTCCCACCTCACATCCAAATCCGCTGGCCTGAAGTACATATACATTTTTATCCGCGTCTACATAAGCAAGCATTTCAGCTGCGGTAAGCACATATTTCCAGGTATCTCCCTGATTTAAAAGCTGTGAGAATGTTCCCAATGAAGTAGTTACGCTTACTGAAGTAAAGTTCTCGGTTGCCACAATAAAAACTCCTTCTTCGGAATTTGAAAACATATTTCCCCTGTTCACGATATAATTTGTTCCAACTACATCAACGGGAACAATTTGATCCCCCATTAAATCCCGACAGCCACCACCGGAGTTCGTCACTGAATCATCCGAAACAGTGACCGCTATCGGTTTATCAGAAACCACAATCGTACCTCCCAGGTTATTTCCGGGCGTATTGGTTGCTTGTGACACATTTTCTACGGTATATGTTTGTCCTTTGTTCAGCACAATGGAATATGTTACTCCAACCGGATGGCCAACTACTGTTGCTTTAGGAGTTATCCAAACGGTTGTGTTGTCCTCCGTTGCAACAATACAAATCATGGATTTCGGTTGAATCGGTGCATAATTTCCGTTTGCCCACGTCGTTTGAAATGGACAAACAAACTCCGTTCCGAGTGCATTTTGTCCTTTCAGTGAATAGGTTTCCGGATTATTTACGACGGTAACAACTTCATAAACAACCGTAATCAATGTATCAGCCTCGATTTTAATTCCGTAATTCAATACATTATCCGCAGGTTTCGATTCCAATGTATTTACGATAGCATCCAAAAAGTGAGAATTCAATGAATTTGCAGGAACGGTAAACGTAGAGTCGTAAGTTCCAGCTGGTTGATAAACCCGGACCGTTGTCGGGGAATTAAATGTTGATATGCGCAATGCAATTGGTGTGTTCCCGGCATGACTGGGCGTAACCCAAGGTGCAGCAAACCAAAAGACCGAGTCAATCTGACCTTTACTTTCGAATGACCCGACTGTAAAAATCAAAGCTAGCAGCAGTATTATCCGACGTAATTTCATAAGCTCTAAATTCATCCTACTATTTATTCTTATCGATTTCCTTTTGGATATCTTCCAGAATACTATTATTCAATTTATCATCTTCCTCCTCCAGAGAAGGTCTGTTTTTCGTAATTATAAATGAGATCCCGATCTCATGAGAACCCGCACTGTACTTTCGCAACTTCGTGTAGCTGTAATCATACCCGTAAGTAATTGCCAACCGGTTTTTCAGCCTGACTCCCAGGAAAATACCCATTGCGTCATTTGTTCTGAAGTTCAATCCTCCAAAGAACTTATCCTTATAGGTCAATTGCGCCAAGATGGATAACTGGGCCGGAACGGGTTTGGTGTAGCGGAATAAAACAGCCGGTCTTAATTCCCAGTTCTTTTTGAACAGGAATTTATAGGAACTCATCAGGGTATAATGGAACTGCAGGTTTTGATTGTATGAATTAAAACTTTTCCCCTTCACCAGGTGATCAACCGTTCCGCTAAATTCAAATTGGTTACTGTATAACCTAAAACCTGCATTCACATCGAATGCATTTCCGGAATAACTGTTCCCGGTAAAAATCGGATCTCCTTCATCTGCAATTACGGCATCATAGAGACGAACCCGGTATTGAACAAAACCAGGTCGAACTCCCAGTCCCATTTTCCATTTACTGCTCATTTTGATTTGGTAACCGTAATTCAGGTAAATCCCCGTTTTTCCCAATAGTCCTGTTTGTTCGGTCAATAACTGCACTCCATAGCCATGCTTTGCTCTATTTTTAAATGATCCATGAAAATTCAAATAGAAGTTCCGGGGAGCATCTTTAAACCCAACCCATTGATTCCGGTTGTAAAAGCTTACTTCGTGGTAATTGGTACTTCCTACATATGCCGGAGAATACTGCAAGGGATTTGCAAGCACATTTGTAAATAAGCTTTGCTGTTGTCCATAAGAAACAAAGAACAGAGCAACAACTAATCCGGTAATTAAATTCTTCCTGTTCATCTTAATCTCGTTTTCGTAACACCATTAACACTCCTTTGTAAATATCCGGATCTGCATTTGCATTCAACTGGATCACATACATGTAATTTCCGTCCGGCACCGGTTCACCTTTATAGGTCCCATCCCATGGAGTCTCGTAACCATCCGAAGTGAAAACGGTTTGTCCCCATTCATTGTAGATCTCGATGTGAGCATTCGGATAGGCCAACTGTAAAAACTCCAGTTTCCAAACATCATTCGAGCTGTCCCCATTCGGAGAAATAATCGTCGGAATCAAGGTGTTGATTTCAGTAGTAACTGTATTAATAGCGATAAACCGGATTGCACTGTCAATGCATCCTAATGCATTGGCTACCTCAAGAATAATGTAATAGTTTCCGTTTCCATAATAGGTATGGCTCGGATTCATTTGTGTGGAAGCAACGCCGTCACCGAAAGTCCATGAATAGCTTACTGCATACTCGGAGGTGTCGATAAAATTGAATACCGCTCCGATATTCATTCCCCCGTTTGAATTATAGTAGAATCCTGCATCCGGCAACGGATCGATTGTAATCGGTTGAATGATCGTATCGGAACATCCGTTTACTGTAGAAACAATGTGAGTAATCGTATATGTTCCTCCACTTGCAAACTGTTGATTTACGTCTGCCATCGCAGCAGATCCCTGCCCACCGAAATCGTAAAACCAGTAATTAATGGTTTCGGAGCTTGCAGAAGCATCCGTAAACGCAACTGTTACCTGATTATTCGGACACGAATTGGCAGAATTGAAACCTGCGACCGGTTTATCAAAAACAGAAACTGAAACAGACACTGTATCTTTACATCCGTTCGAGTTTGTTACGATCAGCTCAACCGGGTAAGAACCGGCAGTTCCAAAGTTATATGTGGGATTCTGGCCGGAAGAGGTTTGACCGGCAAGAAATTTCCAGGACCAGTTTGTCAGGGTCCCTGAACCGGGAAGTGAAAAATCCGTGAATACATTGGCAAGTCCTTCACACACATTGGTCGCACTGAAGTTTGCAAATGGCGGTGCAGCAAAGTTAATCTGGATTCCGTCAGTAACTGCCGTACATGTTCCGTTATTGGTCGATGTCAGAGTCAACACCACACTACCGTTTGCTATTTCTGTTGCGGACGGAACATAAACTGCATTCAAGGTTGAATTTGACGGAGTAAAGGTTCCGGTTCCGCCACTCCAGACACCACCGAACGGGCCGCCGATGATACTTCCATTCAACTGAACCTGTGCGGCATTGGAACACTTCAATTGATTCGGGCCAGCATCCACTTTCGGAGCATTGTTGATAGACACGTAGATACTATCCTGGACCGGGTTACAGTTTCCGTTTGAAGTAGATTCCAGGTACAACCAGACGAAACCAGCCGTCGTATCTGCAACGCTCGGAACATAGGTACAATTGAGCGAACTGTTATTCGGTGAAAAAATTCCCGTTCCGCTTGTCAACCATTTCCCGGTAGTCGTTGGACCGCTAACTGTTCCGGATAGTGTTATGTTTGCGTTATTGGCGCAAACAACCAGGGTATCGGCACCCGCATCAACCGTTGCCGCATCTGTAAAATTCACCTCCATGGTATCCGAAACCATGGCACAGGAAACAGCATTGGTAGACGTTAACACGAACTGAACTCCTCCGGCGGTAAGATCTGCCGCAGATGGAACATATTCGGCGTTTAAAGTTGTCGCATTCGGTAAAAAGGCTCCCGAACCATTCGATGTCCAAATTCCGGTGACAGCTCCACCTCCGATGATTCCATTCAACTGAACCAAGGCATTATTTTTACAAATGGATTGATCGGTATTGGCGTTTACCAGTGGTGCCGGTGTGATTTCAAGATACATGGTATCCCTTGAAACAGGACAGAACCCGGTAGTGGACAGGATGATCCTGATCGGGCTGATTAAAGTGTCCAGGGGACTTGGGATATAGGTATTCGGAACCGAATTCAATCCGTTTTGGAAAGATCCGTATCCGTTACTTGACCAAGCTCCTGTTACAGCTCCGCCTCCCACATTTCCATTTAAGGTATAATTCACATTGGCACAAACCGTATCATCGGGTCCGGCCTCTGAAAATGCCGTAGCGTAAAAATCCGTATTATAAGCATACGAAGCACCTGTATTTGTTCCTCCCCCACTGATTGTTGCCATGGTGAAAATATCTGACAGGTTCTCGACCATATTGTGGCTGTTTACCGGAATATCGGTTGTATTAAAGAAAACACGGGCCGTTTTATATTGTCCGCTTGTTCCAGGAACCGTTTGGAACATCCCGGCAGTAATAAAACCGGAGTTTCCGTTCAGCAAAAAATTTCCTTCAAATCCACTTCGCGTCACCAGGACTACCCCGAGTGAATCAGAGCTTGACCGGGAAAACGCGGCATTGTTATTCCCTTTGCAATTTAAACTGGGAACAACAGCCGCACTCAATTCGCAGCCGAATCCGGAAACATGGTAAACATACACCGGTTTACTTGCTTTGATGTAAAGAATCTCATCAGTCATCGGGATCTCCAGCGTTTCAGAAGAATTAATCAGCGTGGTAGTTGTACTTGCACCGGTAAACTCAATCGATGAAGCATTCTGTGTTGCCAGGACATAAATCCGGTCGGTAGTTGAAGTTCCTTTGTAAATGGAATAGTCCGTTCCGATCGAAGGAGTCGGGATCAACTGATCACCGATCATATCCCCGCAGGAAGACTGGGCCAACTGCCCGTCGAATAGAGTAACCGCAATGGGATTATTTGCAGAGACAATGGATCCTGCAAGGCTGGTTACCGCAGAAACATTCACATCCCTGGCACTGTATGTTTGTCCCGCATTTAGCACAACCGAAAATGTTGCATTGGCCAAATGACCGGTAATCGCTGTTCTCGGAGTGATCAGTACGGTGGTATTGTTCATGGAAGCTACGATCTCGATCCCCGAATACGTTGCCGGAGCCGTCACCGAATTGTCCCAAAATTTCTGGAACGGCGTATAAAAATTTGTTCCTAATGCCTTTCCTCCCTTTAAACTGAAGCTTTCTTTGTTATTCGGAGCAATGACTTCGTAAACTGAATTGATGAAAGCTGTAGCGCTGATCTTAATTCCGTTATTCGAAACCACATTTCCCGCAGGACTTTCTATTTGAGCCACAACAGTACTCAAGTCCAAGCTGTCACTTGAAAAAGCAGGCATGGTCAGTGTCAGGGGCACGAAAGCACCATTGGCCGGCTGCGTCACCGTGATCGTTGCAGGCTGATCGTAGGTTTGAAAACGAAGTTTAACGGGTGTATCTCCAACTCCGGCAGAAACATCGGGAGCTGCGAACCAAAAAACGGTATCTCTCTGTGCATTAGCATTTACAGCAGCAGTAAGTAAAAACGCAAGCAGGAAAAGTTGTATAAATCTGAACATATTTAGGACTATCTCAGTTTTGAGCACGCAAAGATAGTTGATACAGCATTATTTTTAACTAAAATTAAGAAAGCGAAACAAGCCATTCACACAACCAAATCCTGAGTTTAAAAATAAAAATCAGTTAGTTACGAATTTAACACCTTTTTAAAATCGTCGAAATAAACCAACTATTTAACTAGTTAAAACTAAGACTCATCGATGATTTGGAGGAAGTTCCGGTTTGAGTTTGGCAGCGCGATCGTGCAACACAATGCTTCCTGTTACAGCTACATTCAGAGAAGAATTCCCCGGAAGCTTAATGACTTTCCGGCATTTGGACAGAACAGACTCAGGAAGTCCCTGATCTTCCGAACCAAGCAGGTAAATTGCGCGTTTCGGATGTTCAAAATCATGAAGGAATTCGGCATCGTCGGTCAATTCAATGGCAATCAGGTGGCAATCATACGGAATATTTTCGCACAGATCTTCTAATGAATCGTAGTGAAAATAAGGGATTCGTGCCCAAGTCCGTGTTACGTCCGACGTTTGTTTCTTGTAACGTTTCCCGACAGTAAAAATGTAAGAAGCTCCCAAAATATAGGCTGATCTCCACAAGGTACCGATATTGTGATCGGTTTTTGCATTGAATACTCCTATCGCACAGTACCCCTGAATATTGGACGTTCTCATTATTCTGTTTCTTTGATTTTATCTGTATTCAAGGCGCTTCCAATGTGAAAAATCGCGTCCCCTTTATTGACCAAGGGTGCTTCGTTGGTACAAATGATGTAGCCATTCGAATTGGATTTGATCTTGCGTTCGGAAGAGCCATACGGATCACTCACAAATCCCAGTAAATCACCTTTTTCTACGTATTGGCCATTTTTCACCTCGGAATGGAACACACCTGACAAGGGAGCACGCAGCCATTTGGAAGATTTAATGATAATCGGATCGTTCTCTACCGGTTCCAATTTGAAACTCTTCATGTGGAAGTGGTTCAGAATACGCTGAATTCCCATCAATCCTTCCTCCACAATGGTTTCATCAATGGAATTTGTTTTTCCACCTTCAAAAAGGAGGATTTTCTTCCCCATTTTATTCAGGGCCTCACGAACCGACTTCGAGATATATCCTGAATGCACAATAAACGGAGGACTGAAAACCTCCGCCAATTCCATACTCACCGGATCAGACAGAAGACACCGGATCTGGGCAATATTGGAGCGCTGGGCAGACCCGGTATGAAAGTCTATCACGATATCTACATTCGGAGCGATCTGGCTCATAAACTGATAAGCAAACTGACTTGCCAACGAGCCGTTCTTCGATCCGGGGAAGCTCCTGTTGAGATCTCTTCCGTCGGGCAACTCCCGTTTCAGGTTCAAATACCCGAAAATATTAAAGACCGGTAAACAAACGATTGTTCCTGCAATGGGTTTATTCCATTTTTTGCGAATCACCCTGCGGATAATTTCCATCCCGTTGATCTCGTCACCGTGCATTCCGGCCATCAATAGCAGGATCGGACCATCCTTGAGAGATCTTTCAACAAAAACCGGGACCTGAACCGGTGTATGGGTATGCAACTTCGCTACATCCATGCTCAATTCAACACTCTGACCAGGCAGAATTTCTTTTCCAAGTATGCAGAACTTTCGGGCCATTTTTATCTTTTTACATTCTTCTCAATAAAAGCGATGATCTTTCCGGCTATATCAACACCGGTAGCACGTTCTATTCCTTCCAGTCCCGGAGAGGAATTCACCTCCAACACCAGAGGTCCGCGGGAAGACTGAAGTAAATCCACTCCCGCAACGCCCAAACCGACAGCATCTGCAGCTTTGATCGCCGTCATTTTTTCCTCTTCGGTCAATTCCAGGATCATTGCCGTTCCTCCACGATGCAGATTCGACCGGAATTCCCCTTCTTTTCCCTGACGCTTCATCGCTCCCACCACTTCGCCATCAACCACAAACGCTCGAATATCCGCACCACCGGCTTCTTTAATGAATTCCTGGACAATTACACGGGCTTTTAATCCGTTGAAAGCTTCCAAAACAGATTGAGCGGCATTTTGGTTCTCTGCCAAAACAACACCGAGTCCTTGAGTTCCTTCCAACAATTTCAATACGACAGGAGCACCACCTGCAGATTCCACCACGTGTTCCACATTGCGCGAATAATTTGTGAATACCGTTTTCGGCAGTCCGATACCTTCCTTTGAAAGCACCTGCAGACACCGCAGTTTATCGCGTGAATGAACGATCCCCCGAGAGCTGTTTACCGAAAACACATTCATCATTTCAAACTGCCGAACAACGGCTGTACCATAAAACGTAACCGATGCTCCCACACGAGGAATTACGGCATCAAACCCCTCCAGGTATTCCGATCCGTAAAACAGGGACGGTCCTTTTTGTTCGATTTCGATATTGCAGCGCAAATGATCTATTACATGCGCTTCGTGTCCGTGCTTTTCTGCTGCTTCAACCAGGCGTCTTGTAGAATACAATTGCGGATTGCGTGATAAAATGGCTATTTTCATTCTTTTTATTGAAAGGCTCATCCCTTTCCTTCGATCAACTAATTTAGTTACTTATTCTCGTATTTGTAAGAACAATTTGTTTTGGACGTATCGATCAAAAAACGTTTATTCAACAACCTGCGACCTAATAAAATGGGATTTCTTAAGCCGGTTCTTTCCGTTAGCGAAAATACAGTTTCATACGTTTCCCCGAACAAGCGTACCGTTCCTTTAACAAAAAACCGTTCCTGGGCAACTCCGTTGGAACTCTTCACGATCTTGGTTTTAAACTCATCAAAAATCACTTCTTTCCCCGTATACCCGGATATTCCCGAATCCAGGAAAACTACGCGAAGCTGTTCTTTGTCACCGAATTCAATTATTTCAATGGATTGACAATGCATGGAACTGGAGTAAGCCCCCGAGTCAATTTTCACCGGTACATTCGTCAACTCAAATTCCGGAAAGGAAACCAAATCCTTACGCCCGATTATTTTCTTATTCACTACCTCCATATTCCCTATCTTTGTAAAGAAGTTTGTTATTCGGTAATCGAAATTAGAAAAAAAGCAATTGAGATGAGAAAAATGGCTTCAAATAAAAAAAAGTTCAGGGAATAAATAACAAATTGAAAAATTATTCCTAATATTGCAGCCCCAATTACGGGATAGTGAAAGAAAATTAGAGTCATGGATTTTATCAGAGAGCTTCAAAAAGAACTAGTAGAATTGAAAGAATTCCCAGCATTCGGAGCTGGAGATACAGTAACTGTATCTTACAAAATTAAAGAAGGAAACAAAGAGCGTATTCAGCAATTCCAGGGTGTTGTTTTACAACGTCGCGGACAAGGTACAACTGAAACGTTTACTGTTCGCAAAATGTCAGGAAACATAGGAGTAGAACGTATCTTCCCTATTTCATCTCCTTTCATCGATACCATTACAGTAAACAAGCGTGGAGCTGTACGTCGTGCACGTATCTTCTACTTCCGCGGTCTTACTGGTAAAGCAGCGCGTATCAAAGAAAAAAGAAGCTTCTCTCACTAAGTCGAAGATTATTCTCCATATACGATCCCGACTTCGCTTTGCGAAGTCGGGATTTTTTATGCTGCAAAAATTTTGACGTAAAACGCAATATTACGTCACGGAATGAAAAACAGTTGCCAGATCTGACCGCTCGCTCAATGAAACCCTAACTTCAGGTTATTTATACTGCTCAAATCTTTAAACTTTTTACATTTCCGATTGTACAGCTTACTCCAATCAATAACCCCATGAAGATTAGCTTTTTTTTCGTCCTTTGCCTCATTGGTAAAATCACTTACGGTCAGTCGGACACCCTTCGCATCAAAGAATTGTTGATTGAACTCACCAAAACACCCGAACCGCGCAATTATCAGCATATCGATCAGCTCAACGAGACTGCCGCATTCATTTATAGCTACTTCAGGCAATATGCGGATACTGTTTTCTACCAAACGTATGCTGTGGATGGAATCGCTTATGGAAATGTCATTGCCCGCTTTAACCCCGGAATTTCCAAAAAGCTGGTGATCGGAGCGCATTACGATGTATGCGGAAACCAGGAAGGAGCAGATGACAATGCCTCGGGAATTATCGGCTTACTGGAACTGGCAAGACTTTTAAGAGGAAAGTCCCCGGACAAATGTATCGAACTGGTTGCTTATACCCTGGAAGAGCCACCTTTTTTCCGAACGGATTATATGGGAAGCTACATTCATGCCAAATCACTGCGGGATTCACATGCGGATGTCATCGGGATGATCTGCCTGGAAATGATCGGTTATTTCAATGAAGCCAAACACACACAAGAGTACCCGATTGGATTTTTGAAGCTGTTCTATGGTTCCCGCGCAAATTACATCACCGTTGTCAATAAATACAGTAAAGGAAAAGGTGCCCGTCAATTCACCAAACGGATGGACCGTTTTGCCAGGTTGCCGGTAAAGAAATTCAACGGACCGAAATCACTCACGGGAATTGATTTTTCCGATCATTTAAACTATTGGAAAATGGGTTTCAGTGCTTGCATGGTAACGGATACAGCTTTTTACAGGAATAAAAATTATCATCAAAAAACGGACGAAATGGGCACCCTGAACATTTCCAAAATGGCACTCGTTATTGACGGCATATTTTTCAGTATCTTAGCTTAAATTCACGGATTATGAAAATACTAGTGTTCGTTTCGGTCCTGGCAGTCGGTGTATCTGCCAAAAGTTGCAATAAGCAAGATTGTAAGGAAAACATCAAAGAAGATTGTATTTGCACGATGGAATACGATCCTGTTTGCGGATGTAATAACAAAACATATTCCAACGCCTGTTCCGCTGAATGCCATGGAATTACGAAATATGTAAAGGGGGAATGCCCCAATTAATTGAAAATTGAAACGCTTTTACATTTTAAATTACCTAACCGGTGTCAGAACGGTCCCCAAAGCCATCCTGCATCATCCCATTTCTCAGTACAGTCCGGAATGTGAACAATTCGGAAAACCATACGGGACACCACAAGTTTCATTTGTGCAGCTTGTAGGAACACGAAATAAACCACAAATCGGTTATCTTTACAGTCAAATACCGATGAAATGAAATACCTGTTTTTCTTCTTTTTTTTCACACTGATTCTTTTCTCCTGCAGTAACGATCCTAAACGTGACCTGGTAATTTTGTTTGAAGAGACCAACGGACTGGATGAAGGTGATGATGTGATTCTCAAAAAGCGGGAAATCGGGAAGGTAACCAAAATCGAATTCAGTGATGAATACCAAATGGCTGTACACATCCACCTGGAAGAGATCAACCGCTTGCCACGCGATTCCAAATTCATTATAGGGAAAGACGGAATTTTCAGTCACGCGATCTATGTGATTCCCGGAAAATCGAAAACCTATTTAAGCAGTAAAGACAAGATTACCGGAAAAGCCGTTAAGGAAATCGATTGGGGCAAAGAATTCAACGATTTAATGGACGAAAGCTTCCGGAAACCTGCTCAGACACAAGATTCGGTATTGGATGAACTGCGCGATATCAAGCATGAAATCCACGAGGTGAACGAGAAAACGAAATAGAATAAATCATCTATTCGTATGATATAGCCTGTAAACCTGTATTTTATTTTCGGAATCCTTCTTTTCACCTGATCATTCTTCTCACATTTTCCATCAACCCCATAAATCATATGTCGCGACGAATTAAAAAAACACCTAAGAAAATCAAATTATTACTGCTAATCGGAATCATTGGAATTGTGGCTTACAGTTTCAGGCAAGAAATCGACTATTGGGTAAAAACCATTTCGATGCGGAATAACGATCCCTGCAATCAAACCGATTATCGCATTGATTCCTTTCAGATTCATCATCTAAGTGCTTCGGACCTGCCGTACGTCACTCATCAAACAGCGTACAGCAGAAACGAACAGTATGATAAAGACTCGATTCCGCTTCTTACTATGAACAACAAATCCATATATCATCCTGTATACATTTCACAATATACTCTTCGATTAATTGATGTTTTCCAAACAACAAAAGATCGTACTGTTTTAAAGCAGATAGAAATCATTGCCGCCAAATTGATTTCCTTATCGACTTGTAAGTACAACGCACGGTTCTTTCCTTATTCGATCAACTACCAAAATCATCCAAATCACTTTCACTACCATGAAGCACCGTGGTATTCGGGGATGGCACAAGGACAAGTTCTTTCCGTATTTTCACGTTTGTACGAGATCACCCGACGAAAGCAGTATTTGACCTTCTGCCATGAAATTTTTCGGTCGCTTACTCTTTTGAAAGGTAAAAAATACACTCCATGGGTTGTATGTTCTGATCAAAACAAGTATTTGTGGATCGAAGAATATCCCTCGGAAAAGCCCTGTTTCACATTAAACGGGATGATTTTCGGAATATATGGAGTTTACGATTATTACCGGATCACTGAAAACCCGCAAGCCAGAAGAATCCTGCAGGCAACTCTGACGACGGTCAAAAATAACCTTTATAAATACCGGAACAAAAACGAAGCAAGTTATTACTGCCAGGTAGATCAGATGAAAATCATGGATTACCACCGCATTGTGGTCGGACAGTTATATCAACTATACAAGATCACAAAAGATCCTTTCTTTTACAGACAAGGAAAAATATTTGAGGCAGATACCCGGGGACTTCCGAAATGATTCGGCAGAAATAACTTGAACTTTATTGATTTTCAGTTAAATTAAAGTCATGAAAGAACTCTCGGAAAAACAGCGCGTATTTTTCAATTCCAATCAAACAAAAGACCTGAGCTTTCGCATAAAGCAATTACAGCGGTTGAAAACCCTGTTGTTATCGAACCAAAACCGTTTGAACGAAGCCATTTATGCCGACTTTGGCAAATCTCCTTTCGAGACTTTCACCAATGAGTTCGGATTGGTTTTCCTGGATATCGATGAAGCGTGCAGCAAGTTGAAACAGTGGGCAAAACGGAAACGCGTACGTACCAATTGGATCAATTTCCCGGCTAAAAGCTATATTATTCCCGAACCATTGGGTGTTTCATTGGTCATCGGTGCCTGGAATTATCCGTACCAATTGTCTCTTGCTCCTTCGGTAGCAGCCATTGCCGCCGGAAACACAGTCATCCTGAAACCTAGTGAATTACCGTCCAATACCAGCAAACTATTGGCTGAACTCATCAATAATTCGTTTGATCCCGGATTTTTCCACGTGGTAGAAGGTGGAATCGATCAAACAACAGCACTTCTGGCCCAACGCTTTGACAAGATCTTCTTTACCGGAAGTACGAATGTAGGACGAATTGTATACCAGGCCGCGGCGAAACACCTCACTCCAGTTACACTGGAACTAGGCGGAAAAAGTCCGGCTATCTTTACAGAAAATGCCAAGCTTTCAATAGGAATCAAACGCCTGATCTGGGCCAAATTCCTGAATGCCGGTCAGACGTGTATTGCACCGGATTATGTATTGCTGCCCCTTTCTATGAAGGATGAATTCCTGCAGCTGGCAAAAAAGGAAATCGAACAAGCTTCTTACTCGATCGAAAACGGGAATTACGTCCGGATTATCAATGACAAAAATGTGGAGCGCCTCAAAAGCCTCATTGATCAAAACAAGGTTTATTTCGGTGGTGAGATTATGGAAGAGAAACGGATCATTCACCCCATTTTGATGCAAGACGTAACCTTTGACGATGCCGTCATGCAAGAAGAAATCTTCGGTCCCATCCTTCCCATAATTACATACGAGTCATTGGACGAAATCATTTCAGAAATCAAAAAACGTGAAAAGCCTTTATCCTGTTACATTTTCACAGGGGATTCCGCAGTCAAGAACAAACTGCTCAGCGAACTTTCATTCGGAGGTGGAGCAGTCAACGAAGCGATTATGCATATCTCCAACAGTCGCTTGCCTTTTGGCGGTGTGGGACAAAGCGGAGTAGGTTCTTACCACGGAGAAGCCGGATTCCGGACATTTTCGCACTACAAAAGCATCCTGGAAAAAGCGACCTGGTTTGAAACCAAACTCAAGTATTCTCCTTATTCGGAAAAAAAACTGCAATGGATCAGGCGATTCATGGGAATCAGCTAAATCCGAACAGTTAACCTGTAAATGTTATAAAAGAACTTCCGGATTCCTGTAACATATTTTCCCAAAAATAAGTTACCTTTCTGGATACGGACCTTAAAACAATGGATTATGAGTGCGAAAAAATCAACAAAAGCGGAGAAAAAGTCCAAGGAAGAATTCCCGGGGTATCCGATTTATCCTGCAAGTGAAGACATTTATCGTACGGATAAGGAAGAAGAAGACCTGGATCCGGAAGATATCACCAGGAAGAAATCCATCAACAAGCCTTCCATCGACAAAAACCTGGACGTACCGGGTTCCGAATTAGATGATGACCAGGAGGACATCGGAAGTGAAGATGAGGAGAATAATTATTACAGCTTAGGTGGTGACAATCATTCCAATCTGGATGAAGACGATCAATGATTTAAAATTCAAGATGCAGTAGATTGGAGGTGATTTCAGGACTTTCCCATAGCACAAACGAAGTTTGGAGAAAGTCCCGGTAGGGTGTGTCAGTGGTTAAAGTAGTTTTTTGGATAGGGTTGTAATTCTGCAAGTTCGGATCAGAATGTTTCCAAACTGCTTCTTTCATGTCTGGTTTGTTTAAAGAATGACGGGGAAAGTCCCGTGATTTTTTTGAACTGGTTGGACAAATGTGCCACACTGCTGTAATTCAGTTTATATGAAATCTCCGTGAGATTCATTTCGTCGTACATCAGGAGTTCTTTTACGCGTTCAATCTTATTCATAATTATGAACTGCTGAATCGTAATTCCCTTCACCTTCGAGAAAACATTTGAGAGATAGGTATAATCGTAATTCAATTTCTTGCTGATGTAATCCGAGTAGTTTACTTTTGGTGCCTCATCCGAATAGTGGATCATTTCAATGACTACTCCTTTAATTTGTTCTATCAGGATACTTGTACGATCTTCCAGCAGCTCCAATCCGCATTTGGATAAATTGACCCGGATCTTTTCACGAAGCTCATCCGATACATGATCTTTCACCTCTACTACTCCCAAATCTACTTTATAAGGCCGCAGCCCCAGATTTGCCAGTTCCTCCCTCACAACCATCTTACAACGAAGACTCACCATGTATTTAATAAATAACTTCATACTGCTTAATTTTTAAATTAAAAACTAATTCGGTCTATTTAGTTATTCAGGTATCAGTAAAATTTTGGTATAATTCCTTAGAAATGTAGTCTGCTATATACTTCGTAACGTGTGTGTTATAATTCTAAGATAAAACGAATTAATCTCACTGCAAAACTCTTGGTTATGTTTTATAATTATTTCACATTTCAATTACTTGCCGTTTAAACAAAAAAAAGACCATTCGACAAGATATATTGCCGAATGGTCCTTCCCTGATAATCAACTTGCTATTTAATCTCTCCTACCCGGAATTAACTGCAATACCAATGCTATTAGTGCTATGACTAATATTAAATGAAACAAACCTCCTGTATGGTAACCAAAGTACCCGATGGCCCAACCGATGACTACAAGGATTGCTATGGTGCTCAAAACTGCTCTCATGACTCATTGTATTAAATGGTGAATATTTATTCCGATCTGCGCTGCCGAAAGGAACCTGTATGTTAGTTTAACAATTGACCCGGTTTTCGTTTGATAAAAAAGGAGCCTCCTGGGAGAACTCCTTCTCAAAACCAATTCTAATTTATCAACTGTTTATTTGTATTACTTTACATTGTCTTTTCCCAGGTCTTTAAAAGCTCTGCCCAGTTCGTCCATGTCGTTGTTGAACTCTCTTTTAAATTCCTGCCAGTTTTCCCTGGTCGTGTTTTTCATTTCTTTCATCCGGGCTTCCATTTCATCGTTGCGTTTTTTAAGCGCATCGATCCGTTCGTTCCTTTCCCGAATGACATCTGCCCGTGCGTTGACCCGTTCGGACCTTAAGCGCTCGATCTCAAGTTTGTTATTATCGATATCTGCCTGTACCGACCGACGATACTCCGCAACTTCTTCTTCGTACTCTTTCTGAGCCTGATTCAAATCTTCTTTCGCATCCTGTACCCCGTCTGCTGCCTTATCGACTTTTTCCGATTGTGTTTCGGTGCAACTTGCCAGAATGACAACTAAAAGAGACAGTCCCAGGCGGATTATTATTTTCTTCATGTCTATCCAGATTAACTGTGAATGTGTTTTCACTTCTTACAAATATGCAATTCAACGCATTTGAAAGCATTACACCTTTAGCCCCAATTGTTGCATATTTTACAGAACCTAGTGCCCGTCAAAAAAAAAAGCGCCAATCATACGATTGACGCCTTTCTCTAGATAGAACCTAACAGTTACTATTAGTCGTATAATAGTAGCTGATAGTTTTCACACCTAAAAAACTATAAATTGAACCGGTCAGGTTGATTTGATTCATCAGATTCACCGGACTGATTGAGGATATTGATAACCTCATCGCGTGACTTGTTCAGTTTCGTGCCGAGTTTATCCAGTAATTGGTTTTCCTGTCCTGGTTGGAAATTCAAATCGGAATCTGTCAATTGACTGTATTGTTCTTTTAATTGACTGGATTGTTTCCCCCAATTGCCGGTAATTTGAAAGGGCGCTGTATTCTTTCCTGTACCCGAATTCAGGTGTGAATCCTGGTTGGCATGCATATTGGCTCCGGTTTTTTCTGTTCCGGCCTGCGGATTCTGTCCCTGATTTTCTTTATCCTGCCATTGGTTTCCCTGATCCCGGTCCTGGTTTTCACCCTGATTCTGCCACTGATTCCCCTGGTTTGTTTTTTGGTCCTGATTTCTTTCTTCTGCTGACATAACTCTACTATTTTAATGATAAAACCTTTGCTCTTTTTGCAAAGATCTTTTATCACCAGCTGTATGTCATTACAAAATGATCCCGGATAATTACATATTTCTCACTATCAGGAGGTTACTTCCCAAATTGACTTTTTGCATATTCCAGGTATTCGGACTGAGAAGGGAGATCGGGAACATCACATTTTTGAATATACGGATAGAGCTCGTTGACCATTTTCTCCATAATTTCAAAGTTGTTTGCCAGTTTAGCTTCCTGGTAAGTGGTCATGAAAAAATCGTTGATTTTACCCAAATAAGCATCTTTATCTTTTACATTCTCTTCGTTGTTGAGAAATTCTTTCGTTAAAGGTGATTTGTAATCGTGTACAGCACTTTTGAACACCTCGAATTCAACCGGATCTTTTAAATTCAAATCCGGGTATTTCTGATAATATTCTGCGGCATATTTACTCAATGAATCGTGCTCATTATCTGCCAAGACTTTAACGTAAGCTTTCAGATCTTCCCGCTTCTTCTTAGATTTTTGGTACGTTTTATTTGCCTGGAAAACCGGATTCCCTTCCGGATTAACAATCTCTTTTCCTTTTGCAAGCAATTGCTTGGCCTGCTGACCTCCAACCACTTTTCCTACCAAATCACCGTTTGCATTAAAATACAACAGCGTAGGATAAGCAGTGATCCCATATTTTTGCATCACACCCGGCCCGTCGTTCTTTTCCCCATCCAATTTTAAGGAAATAAAATGGTCGTTGTAATAAGCCGTTACTTCCGGATCAATGAAAGACGTTGCCGCCATTTGTTTACATGGTCCGCACCAGGTTGCATATACGTCTACAAACAATGGCTTTTTGGCTTGTTTTGCCTTTTTTAAGGCTTCTTCCAGCGTTCCGTGTTCAAAGGTAATCTGACCAAATGAGCAAGTACTTACTAACGCTATCAAGGCAAGGAATGTCAGTTTCATTTTGATGATATTTTTGTTGAAGTTACGAAAAGACAAATATCAGGCCAAACAAATTAGAAAATGAACCGCTTTAAAAATTATTCGATGGATAAACCAGATACCTGTTGGGCTTTTTTGACCTGTCGATTCCAATGACTATTGGAATTTGAATTTTTCATCCCAACAAATGAACTTCCAGCTCCACCAAACGCGGCAAAAGCACATCGTCTTCCAGAACAGCATGAATCGCCAAATCTTTTTCAAAATGCTCCAATTGTGTCATGAAAATACGAAAAGCCAAAGGTGCTTTCAATCCATCAATATTCGCGGTGATTTTATTTCGGACTTCATTCAGGTCTTCTTCCAGGTTGGAATGGTTTTCGAAAAATTGCTTCAGCGTGAACTTGCCGAAGCGTTCCCTGTCTATCGGGGTTCCTGATTTCTGGTATTCCAGTAAAGACTCAATGTATGGGAACAGAAAGACTTCTTCATACTGGATATGCGCCACCAGTTTCTTTTGGTAAGAAATAAAGAATCCACACAGCATCAGAAGTACGTTGTCCGAATGCGTTTGTTTACTGTATAAATTATAAATGGATTGTTCTATTTCCGGCAACTTGATGTTCAGGTAATTTCCGTGTGATTTTTTAAGCGCCTGTAACAAATCCTGGATTACTACCTCCTGGATCAATGCTTTCGGAAATTCCGTAAAACCTTCTTTCGCCAGGTCTATTAGCTGATTCAATGCATAATCGGAAGAACCGGAAACGGGCATGTTATTCAGCCGTTCTTCCAACAAACGGTCTGTCAAACCTGCTTCCAATTTCACTTTTTGTTCTTCTTTCATATTGATTGTGAATGGTAATAATCACTACAAAACAAATGTACACATAGGAACTTGCTCCCTCAATACCTTAAATGTGGTAAAGCGATTCAGGATTGTTAAATTTTCAGAATGAAGCGGTCAAAATCCGGAACTTATTTCTCGTGCAGGGATCTCAATGCATTGACAATATCCGCATCCGTCACAATGACGGCTTCAAAAAGCTTGTTTTCATTGGATTGGATAACGGCAGGAAAAGGATTTCCGGAATAAATCCCCGTAAAGACATCAATGTGATTTTTTTTGATTGCTCCTCCGGTATCTCCGGCAAAGAAATAACCATCGTGAATTTCCTGTTTGCCATTTGGCAAACTGACCAATTTGCCTCTTGCAGCCGGAATATAAATCACCGTTCCATAAGGAATCATCGCCGGATCTACTGCAACTGTCCGAAAAGGTACCAACCGGTAATTCCGCACACCATCTCCAAAGCCTTCCGATTTAGTCCAAAGTGTCTTTCCCCAGCTTTCCACGTTTAATTTACTGGAAGTATATTTCTTGCATTTCCTGCAATCTACTCCTGTCTCCTCCCCTGTTCGTGCAAAATTGATCACATGAACAGTTCCCGAAGAATCTCTAACGTAAGCAGTTCCTTCCAGGGAAGCAGTACAAAAATCACAGGTATCCGCATACAAACCGGATGGTCCTGCATTTGCATAAACGATCGGGATATTTCCCGAAGATTGGAACTCATGAATGTAATACCGGGTTGCCCAAAGTGATAAGTCTTTTCCCTTATTTAACGGCTCCGGAAAAAGGAAGCTGTCGGATGCGATCTGCGCCCGGGTGAACGAACCCATTACGATTAAAATTCCGGCTATTGTCAATTTTAAATACACCCTTCGTTTTTTTTATAAGAACAGGAATTATCTTCATTGGTTACCAATCAGTGCCGAATAAACAAGCAAAGCTTATTTCTTCTTCTTGTCTTTGAAGATACTGTCGCTCAAGCCACTGTTGACCTTGTAATCAGTTAAGGTAATCGTGATATTTCCTTTGGTGCGTTGCTTGGTTTTGGTATTTTTCTTATCCGTTGACGTTTTATTGATATCAGCCGCTACACTTTTAGGCATCTTGAATTTCTTCACATCAATTTCAAACTTCAATTCACTGGGTAAGCCATAACTCAATTGCGATCCGTATTTGTAATCCGTTTTAACGGTTCCATTGGTCTGAGTGGTTACCTGGGAACGTATAATGACCGAATTCTTTTGATCGACCCAAATCTTCGCCAATACAATTTCTCCGGAACTCGAATTCGGAATGATATTGATCAGCCGCGTATCTATATCACGGATCTTGAGCGAATCTCCGAAAACAGCTGTGTATTTGGATTTATCCGACAAAAAGTTGTTCAATTCCGTAAACCCCTGCTTGGGTAGAATGGTAATTCCTTTAGACTCGATTTTCACCTGGTCCTTTTGCTTGAAATAAATCTTTGCATTGGAAGGCATGATCTTAATCATCGGAATATCTGCGTCAATGTGCGCATTTACGGTATAATCCTTTACGGTTGCCAACTTGGTATTGATCTTTTCGATGACCTTTTCTGCGTCTTGTCCGAATGCACTGAATGTCAGTAACAAGAGACCGGTTAATATTCCTTTTTTCATTACGATGTGATATCTTTTCGATTAAACTTAAACAAGGTAATTCCGACTAACAGAACGATATGTGCCAGCAGGATAACAATTGAATTCAGGATGTCATCAAATGGTACGGGATCTTCAAAGAAACTGCGCCAGGAAGCCATGTGTGTGGTAAATAAATAAGGTTTGATCGTATCAAAAACAGTTACATCCAAACTTCCGATGATGGTGAAAACGATGATAATCGCCATGGTAGCAACGATCGGTCCGATTGAATTCTCTGCAAATGCAGACAAACAGATAGAAAGTGTTGCTACGGTTAACAGGGACAAATAAGCCACACAGAAAGCCAATCCGAAGCGCCACAAAATATCTGCTTCAGGCAGGATGACCAATCCATCACTGTTTAAAACCATCAAGTCCCCAGCCCCGAATACGAGATGAGAAACCACCAAAGACAAGATTCCCAGCCAAAGCGTGATAACCAGTGTATAAATTGCCCCGGCGATAAACTTTGAAAGAACGATCTGTGTTCTGGAGATCGGTTTACTCGCCAACATGCGGATCGTTCCCATTGCTGCCTCTCCCGAAATCAAATCTCCGGTTACCAATGCAATCAGCAAGGGAATATGAACCACCAGCATTTGCAAAATTATGAAGGCTATCAGGTTACCGTTTACCAGTTTTCCATTGAACGAAAGGGTTTGTTCAAAAGTAGCCGTTACAAAAGAAACCATGGATTCGCCATCTGCTTTCATGGCAAAGATGATTAAACCGATCAATAAGGTTAAAGCGCCCAGACCTAGATAGCTTCGCGGCTTCGACACGATCTTAATGAACTCGTTGGTTGTGTTTTTGAAAAGCATCAGGATTGAATGGTTTTAATGAAATAATCTTCCAGCTTGCGTTTGGGTTCAATTGCATGAATTGTAAAACCGGCCAATACCAATTCTTTGGTCAAATCAGGTACCCGGCTTTTTGAAAGGAGTACTTCCGCCTCTTTTGAAGAGGTTTGAGTCAGTTCTTTCGGATTAAATTTCGACCGGATCAGGTCCATTGCTGGCTCGATTCCATCTATTTCAACACGGACAATGGTTTCCTCACTGTTCAGCAACTCTTCCACGGAACCTTCCACGATGGATTTCCCCTGGTTGATAATTACCATGCGATTTGCTATCAGTTCAATTTCCGATAATTGATGCGAAGACAACAAAATCGTTTTGTTCTGTTCATTCTTCAGGCGCAGGATCAAGTTGCGGATTTCAATAATTCCCTGCGGGTCCAAACCCGTAGTCGGTTCATCAAGGATGATCAGTTCCGGTTGATGCAATAAAGTCTGTGCGATTCCCAAACGCTGTTTCATTCCGTGAGAAAACCCCTTCACCTTGTGTTTTGCCCGGTTTCCCAACCCAACAAAATCGAGCATTTTCAGGATCTCCTTCTTAGATACATTTGCGCCCGAGATGCGTGCAAAAATTTCCAGGTTCTTTTGAGCCGACAGGTATTTATAAAAATCGGGTTTCTCAATAATGCTCCCGATATTTGCCAGGATCTCCGAACGGTTCTTATGCAACGATTTGCCAAACAATTCAATGGTCCCGTTATCCGGACTAATGAGTGATAACAGACATCGGATGGTAGTACTTTTCCCTGCTCCGTTCGGTCCCAAAAAACCGAAAACATCTCCTTTATGAACTGTAAAAGAAACATCTTTGACTGCTTCGAAAGAACCGAATTTTTTGGACAAATCCCGTACCTTGATAATGGTTTGTTGTTCCATAAAACCTTAAAACAGATTAGCCGTCTCTTCATTCAAAAAGACACTTAAAATTACGAATTATCACCTATCGGTTTGCTTTAAATTTTAAAAAATCGGCGAACGGTGGGATTTCGTCGGTCATAAGATTCGTTCAATTTTTTGAATCAGTGAAATGAACAGAAAACAGAACTTTTCCCACCTGCTGAATGCTATTTATGCTTCATTTTCGTTCCTGAACGAATGCAATTCCAAAACCTAGGGGAAACCCTGATCCCCTATTAAGGAAGGATCCATTGGGTTCAACTGCAAAACCAATCAACTGGTAGTCAGACACCTTCATCAAAAGAACAAGGCTTACTACGTTTATGTACCTGATTTATGGCTTTCCTGCCCCCAGGGGTTACCCCCTGATTCCTTGACCTTCGGACATATTCCCCTGTAAAAGCACCTAGCTTTACCAAAAATCTATATATGAAAAAAAATTACTTGATTTTCAGCATGCTTGCCGGTATGCTGATCACATTCACTGGTTACTCTCAAAGCTATTCCGCGTATGGGACCACTCCATCAAACGATAACTACAACTACATCGATAATTCAAACGATACGATGTATTACACCTTCAATTCCCTTTCCAACGGGGCTTACGAAGACGCAATCTTAACTATTGACGGAAATGGCTATTTTCAACCAGGAAGTTCGTACAACATTTATGGACCGGGATCAGTTTTGGTGGGTAATTTCACGAGAGCCGATTTTAATACCTGTGGTAATTTTACTACGACAGTCACTATCCCTCTCGCAGATATTAATACTTATGGAACAAGTGTGATCTTTAAATTTGTAAAACAGGGAAATGTTTATCCTTATTGTAATGCGAATAGATTACGCGCTAAACTTCAATACAATTACTGTACAACAGGTGTACCGACTCAACAGGCTTATTTCGCTTTTACTACTGACAGCCTTTTTTGTCAGTCGGAAGGTCCGTTCAACCTGGCTGGAATACCGGCAGGAGGATCTTTTTACGGAAACGGCATTAGCGGTAATGTATTGGACGTGTCGGCTTTGCCTTCAGGAATACACACAGTTACGTACCGATTCACTGAAGCAACCGGATGTTACACGGAAGATTCCACTACGTTCATGATCATTGAAAACCCAATAGACCAGTCCTTTACAGTATGTGAAAACACGGTTCCTGTATTGAACACCGGAAATATTGCTACCGTATACGCAAGCAATGAAAGTCTCAGTAGCTTGATCGGAAGCGGGACCAATGTCACTTTAAATCCGATTACTTCTTCACCAACCGAAATATTTTCCGCTGTTGTATCCAGTCCGTTCTATTATCAAATAAATTCCCTTGATACAACGAATCATCAGATCATTGATCATGACCCGATTACCGGTGATGACCGCGGAGGAATTGCAGTAACAGCAAACTATGTTTACATCGTAGGTGATGATGCCACCGGGCGATTTGACCTGGATCTTCAAAATGGAATTGATCTTCCGATACGCGACGGAATCTTTACAGACCTGGCACAATTGAAACTCTATACACTTTATAGTACTACGTCTCCTTTTGTACCAGACAGTGATAATTTCGATTATTTTACAATGAATGCGCTGCGCTCACTGAACGAGGATCTAAGCTACGGGAATGAAATCATCCTATTGTCTCAACCTATTACAATTGGTACCGCTGATCAGGCTCTTATCCTTGCAGGGTACAATGAATTAATCGTTGGAACAGCTAACGGAAATTATGATTTTTACCACATTTCTATTTTAAACGGATTGGTTACGCCAATGGGACAACATGATTTGGAAGTTCAAGGTTCTGAAAATTGGGCTGATTGGGGTATGAGCGGATTCGACGGTACGAACCGTCACGGATACTTCAGAGACAGCAATGATTCGCTTGTCGATTACAATTTCTCTGTTGACACAACGATAACTATCTTATCAATTTCTGATTTTTCAGACATGGCCAGTTTTATTGCTCACCCCATAAATCATCGTTTTTACGGACATTATGAAGGAAGCACGACGACTTTTGGTGGTAATAATGAAAGTTTGTTTTACTTCCAGATTTCGGATACTGCTTCCAGATTGGCAGCAACAGCAGCGAACTATGGTTGTCCGACTAAGATCACGTTTACATTCAATTCAATTGATTTAGGAGCCGATACAACTGTTTGTTCCGAAGATGGATTGTATATTATTCCCGGAGGTTTCGGTTACAATTCCTATACCTGGAATGGAGTAAACAACAACTTTAATTCCTATGCAGTTCAAACTTCCGGCGAAGTAGTGTTATCTGTTGTGGATGAGGCAAATTGTACGCTTACGGATAGTGTGAATGTAACGATCACAGCGTGTACCAATGGAATAACTGAATTATTGGGCGAGGCTTCCATGCAGGCTTATCCGGTTCCCAATAACGGTACATTCCAGGTTTCCTTTAACGCATTCGCCTCCGAAGCTCAGATGAGTATTGTAGATACACAGGGAAAACACATTGAAAACAGGGTGGTGAAACAGGGTGAAACAACGGTTGATCTGAATCTAAACGTTCAGCCGGGAATTTACTTCGTTCGTTTGGTTTCTGAAACAGAGACCTTGCAACGTGCCATCAGTATTCAATAACGAACTACTGAAAATAATAAAAGGCCGGTTTGAAAATTCAAACCGGCCTTTTGTGTATCAAATTATCGGGTCAATTCCAATTTTGTTTAAATCATTTGATCAGGTCTATTGTTTCGCGTTTCGTTCCGCACAACAAATAATAGGTTCCTGCTGGCCACGATTGAGTTTCTACCAACTGTGTACCCAGTATTTCTCCCGCATACATTTCCTGCCCCTCAGCATTCAACAGCTGGAAGGTCATTACTTTCGATGCTCCCAGCACCTCCAAGGTCAGGTAATTGGAGTTCACATTGTTATATATATTTATTGTTACCGCAGAAAGCTGATCTACATCCGTTCTTACCATTTCCTCAGAACTGAACGGAATAGCAAACAATACGGTTTCCTGGAGCAACATTCTCATCGGAACAGGTTCATGCTTTTGAGCAAAAACAACTGTGTTACTGATGATGATTGCGACTAAACTGATTGAAATAAAACGTCCCATACTCCTTGAATTTAATGAACTGTTTCAGTTTGGTATTTTTCACTAGTCAACAACTATACCATGCCAAAAGAATTTTCATTTTCAAGAAAAAAATCGGGAACAAAGGTATTCCGGAACATACTGATTTAGCAGCGAAGTCCTTGTATTTACGAGAGATACGGAATTTACCGTTTGTACCCTACCGGGAAACCCAACCGTTATTCCATTATTCTTCCAAAACGACCGTCGTTAGAAAAAAGTGTCAAAATGAAACACCCATTTTTCATTTTGAAAATCACCTCTTATTCCAGGCCGTTTTTCATGGCCCATTTTAGTAAAATATTCTTTTCCTTGGGCAGGCCTAATTTTTCAATGATGTTCGAACGATGTCCTTCAATGGTCTTTTCAGACAGGAAAAGCATTTCAGCAATTTGCTTACTTGTTTTTTGCTTTGCGATGAGCTCGATAATCTTTCGTTCGGAAAAAGTGAGTTTATCCAACTCGCCGGTCCCGGTTTCCCGAACACTTACCAGGTCATTGAGCAAGGAATCACTGACGTATTGATTTCCTTTTGCGACCTCTGACAAACAATTTTTCAATTCAACCTGTGCATGTTCCTTCAAAATGTAGCCATAAACGCCATACTCTTTCGATTTGTTGTAAATAGTCATTTCGTTGTGCATAGTCAAAAGGATGATTTTGGTCTTGAGTTTCAATTCCTGTACCTTCTTAGCAACATCCAGTCCGTCCAGCGCAGGCATATTGATATCCAAAATGGCAATATCCGGTATGCGGAGCTGAATCATGTTCAATGCGGAGACCCCGTTCGCACAGGCGGCAATGACCTGGTATCCGTAAGATTCCACGAAACTTTGTGTTCCCTGGAGGGTGAATGGATGATCATCAGCAATTACGATTGTCATGTTGTTTTCTTTAAATCAATAGTAATAATAGTTCCGTTTCTGTCGGAATGGATTCGGGCAGAGCCTCCAATAGCCTTACTTCTTTCAATAATGTTATGCAAACCGAATGCATCTTTCTTGGAGAGTGTTTCACCCACATGGAATCCTTTTCCGTTGTCTTTGATCTGTACCATCAACTCATCCTTGCTTTCACGAATAATGATTTTTGCCGCCACCGCTTCCGCATATTTGATGATATTGGAGAGTGCTTCCTGGATAATCCGGTAGACTTGCAATTCATCCGATACCGATAAACCTCCACAGTAAACGATATCGGAAGTAACCATCAGCTGATTCACCGATTGTGCACGATCAAGGAGTTGATTGATGCTAGCCGACAAACCCACTTTCTCAAACATGACCGGATGCAGGTTCCTGCTGATAATCCGGATGTCTTTAATAATGGAATCGATCTTTTCTCCGGATTGGTTGATATTGGCCCCGATTGCGTGCTTGAGGTTCAATAATTCGTGGCTCACACTGTCGTGTAAATCACTTGCGATACGCCTGCGTTCTTCTTCTGTTTTATCGAGTAACTGCTTGGTATACTGTTGAACACGTTTATTTTCCGTTTTGATTTTTTTCTGTTTTTGTTTGGAGAACACGATAAACAAAACCAGGAGCAAGCCCATAACCAGAGAAAATAGCAGTGCAATGGTTACTTTTCCGTTGGAAATGGTTTCTTTTTGGATCGCAATCTGGGCTTCTTTCCGCTTTGTTTCATGAAGTTTATTCCACTCCATTGTCTTGTTAATCATTTTTTGATCACTGATCCTGTTTTCTGCCAGTTTTAACTTCTCAGAATAGAGATAGGCCTTTTGATAGTCCTTCATTAATACCGCATTGTCCTTCAATACCAGGGCAAATCCCGCTTGATTCTGATAATCCTCCTGCTCTTCCACCGTTTCCAATGCCTTTTCGATCAACCCGATGTCTTTGATCCCTTTTCCGGATTTAATTTCATATTCTGCCAAAGCAACAATATATTCGGCATCGGAGGCTGCTGAGTTCAACTTTTTCACCAGGGGTTTTAGCTCACCCAAAATGGCACCTGCTTCTGCAATCCGGTTCTCGTAAAGGAGCATATGAATATAAAACGTGGATAAAGAAAGTTCGATTGATTCATCGGTGAACTTGCTTTTTTTGAAAAAATGATAGGCGGAATCAATTAATTCATATTGAGCGGGATTATCCATTTCCTGGTACAAAATAATTTTATTGTGCAAGGACGTGAACATATTGCTGGTATCTTTCACCAGCCTGAAGGATGTCATTGCTTTTTTAAAATAGCTTTCTGAAGTTTTGTAATCTTTGGTATACATGTGAACCATGGCCAGATTATCATAAATCCCGCCTTTAGCGGTTTCATTATCGGTTTTATTGAACCACGAAAGGGCTCTTAAATCGTATTGAAGCGCTTTTTCATGATCTCCCATGGCAAAGTAACAAAAAGCCAGATCTCCGTAACCGTGACCAACTTCCACGCAGGTGTTGTAATCAAAAGGAGTATACCTAACCAGCTCCCGGAAATAAGGGATTGCTTTGCGGTAATTATTCTGGATAACTTCGTAATTCCCCAGGTAAGATTCTACGAAAAGAGTCTGATGCCAGGGAAGGTTCTTTTCAAATCGTTTTTTAAACAGCCGGACCTGGTTAATCGTATTCGGATTAAAAAGGGAATAATACATTTCCTGTTCGGTTAGCTCCGCAAGCGCAATTGCCGCCTTTTCAAAATCTTTAAGCTTGATTTGCTTTTCGTAATAAGCATTGAAAACAGGATAAAAATCCGGATCGTGGAAATGGGATCGCCTGGAAAGCCAGATACAGGTATCATCCAGGTTTGTTCTAACTTCCTGACGGTAAATGATTGCAGTATCGGGTTTGTCACAAGCACTCATGAAAAGCAGCAACAATGAAGCGATGCACCACAGTTTTATCAATCGTTTATTCATCAACAGCGAATTTCGCTTTAAAAATACCTGTTTGAAATGGATTCATCGTTTTTCACACCAAAAAAACAGGGTTTCCCCTTAGGTCATAAATCAAGTAAATGACTGACTTTTGCTAAATCTGTTATGCAGAAAAGCACGTACCGACATCATTGAGATACAAACCAATAACACCCGACAACTACTGCTTATTGCGTAAGAGAAAACCTCCGCCCGGAAAAAGACGGAGGTTTTTCATGCATAAAACTCCCGGTTTAACGGAAAGAAAAAACGGAATTCACCAATAAGGAATTCCGTTTTCTTTCGGTAAAAGAAGTATCATCCTCTTTTACACTCTTACGCAGTGGGCAGTCAGGGCTTTAAAAAAAAGCAGAGGTCGCTACTACCTCTACTCTTCCTGTGAAAGCTAAACGTTAGGTTTCGTTGTAGTATGTGTTTCAGTGTATAGCGGTGGTAATTTCTTTTTATATGGCATCTCTTTCGTTGTTAATCTCCAGTTGCAGCGTGGTTATAGCTCCTTTCAACCGATGGATATAGCTTCTGTTCGGAAACTGATCAATAATCGCTTCGGGAAAATCCAAAGGAATATCCATTCCGTTCGCATAGTGCAAATACAATACATAATAATTCTTCAAATATTCATTTTGAATGGCCATATACGTATTGATCACATTCATTTTATTCGTTATCTCCATCATCAGCAGCTGTTTGTAAGATCTGTCAGGAAACTTATCCAGATGCTTCTGGGGAAAATCGAATGGCAATAATTCCCCTTTGGAAAAATGCATATACAATTCGAAATAAGCCCCTAGATCTTTGATCTCTCCGAGAACCATTTTGGTTTCCGGAAGCGGAGAAAGTCTTATTTCGTTAAGTAATTCCATTTTTCTTCATTTTAGCCGGCAAAACACTATCAGCATTGTGCCATTGACTGTAACAAGTATAGGGTTCTTTGCGGCACGACTTGAGCAAAATGTCATGAAATCCCGAATCGATGTCATGAAAAACAAAAAATGAAGCACGAACTAATAACACCGGTTACCAAGCGTACTTTTCTATTTTCCGGGGTATACAAATTCCCGGACATGATAGAATCATCCGGATTGAAGGCATAAAAAAAGTCACCGGGCAGGCGACTTCATTTAGCTTTATTTTAACGGAAACCGTTCAGGGTTATTTAATAATTTTAAACTGGTTCAAAACTTCCTTGTAGTGATCACTGATTGGAATAACCGCTTTATTGCTCATCGTCAGTAAGCCGTCAGACGGTTGGATTTCTTCAATTTCCCGGGCATTCACAATGTGATTGCGGTGTACACGGTAAAAGACTGCCGGATCGAGCAGGTTAATCACCTTCGTCAGTGAGATCTGGATTACAAACTTCTCCATCGCGGTAAAAATGGAGCAATAGCGCTCTTCCACTTCGATGTTGATAATATCGGAAACAGCCACTTTTTTAAGGGCATCTTTTTTCTTGATGAATAAAAACTCCGAGCTGATTACTGTATCCTCTTCCTCACTCTGGAAAATATCCGGTTGATCGTAGAATTTCTCAATAGCCATTTCCAGGGCGTAAAGCACCTCCAGTGGGTTGAAAGGTTTCAATAGAAAGCTATACGGTTTAGTCAGTTTCGCCCGTTCAAAGATACTCCTATCCGTAGAACTTGTGAGGAATACAAAAGGCCTGGAAGATTCCGGAACATTGTTCAGGGTTTCAGCAAAGGTAATTCCTTCCGGGATCCCATTCAGGAATATGTCGATCACCACAATGTCTACTTTGTTCCCATAGAATAACTTTAGTGCTTCCTGGTGAGATCGCGCCACGCCTACGATTTCGAATTGACTCTCGGTCAATGTATCTGTTAATTTATCACTTTCTGCTACCGTATCTTCAACAATCAGGACCTTAATTTTTTCCATCTGAACTTTTCTTTAGGGTAACGATCATCTTCGTCCCCTCATTTTGTCGACTCCAAATATCTAATTTCCCATCGTTTTTTGCTAGCATTGCCTGACATAAATTCATTCCAAGTCCCGAACCGATCGTTTTTTCATGGTCCTTTTTAGTCAATTGAGGTGAATCACTGAGTAATTTCAACCGGGTTTCTTCCGACATTCCCTTCCCGGTATCCTTCCATTCAAAGCATACCTCCGTTTCATTTTCATGCAGCAAATTCACGGTAATTTCGGAACCGGGATCGGAAAACTTGATACTGTTATCCATGAAATTACGCAACACGATCTTCAATGATTCCGCATCTGCAAATACTTTTATGGATTTGGGGATCGTATTTTCAAAAGTAATTTGTTTCTGGTTCAGCACACCTTTAAAATTATAAGCCACCTGGTCGATCAGCATACTCAACCGGTGTTCTTCCTGCCTGAAATAACCGCCTTCCGTTTGCAAGAGCGCCCAGTTCAGCAAATTATCCAGCATGTTGTAAGTATTGGTTGCAATCACACTGTTTTCTTCCAATTGGTTTTCTAGACTGTTGTACTCCTGTTTCTGCACCTTATCCTTTAATTTGGAATTACTGACACTCAAGGCATGAACAGACGAGCGAAGGTCGTGGCTCACAATAGAGAATAACTGGTCCTTCGTGGCATTCAACAAGTCCAGTTCTTGTTTTTGGCGCAAAATAACCCGAGACCGCAGCACATTCTGACGGTAAAAGTAAGTTCCGAAGACAATGATTGCCATTAGTAACAGAGCTGCAAAAAGATAGGTGTTTAATTCGGCCTGTTTCAGTTTGTTTTCGGATTCCAACAACTCTACACGTCGTTGTTTATGAGCCAGGGCCAATCTTTTTTCAATTTGGGCTACTTCGTAAATTTTGTTTTGATCGCTGAGGGAATCATTCCAGCTTTCATATTCTTTCCGGTACTTTAAAGCCAAATCATAGCGTTTCCTATTCTCTTCTACGACAGCCATATTATTGGCTGAACTCAATTTCAGTTCTTTTGATCCGTATTTTTTAGATAAAAGGTATGCTTTTTCAAAATAGGAAATTGCTTTTTCATCCTGGTATTGTTCGTAATAAACACTTCCAAGATCCGTGTAGGCATTAATCAGCGAAGTATAATCTTTCAGCTTTTCTATCTTCTGAATTGCTTTAATAAGATAATTTTCTGCCTCTGTAAAATTCCCTAAGTGAAAATAACACACACCCGTATTATGAAATAGTGCATCAATTCGAATTGTTTGGATGATTTGCTTATTACTGGTGTCAATACTTTTAAACAGGTTTAAAGCTTGGTTATATTTTTCCTGAGAAAGAAAGATACATCCCTTGTTGAAGCGAACCATTGCATAAAACTCAAAACTATTTCTTACCAGATTAAATTCTTTCAGGGCATATTTAAAAATTCCTTTTTTGTGAAATGCTTCAGCGCGATAATAATGCACAAAATCAAGCTGTTTTGGACCCTTTACTTGTTGCAACAACTTTTGAGTATTTACCAGCACTGAATCCCAATTTTCACTTTGCGCGAAACCAACAGTTTTAGATAAAAAAATGAGATCCTTGTGTTTCCTGGTAAGTGCTTCTGCCTTTTGGTCAAGCAATCGATTACTTTTCTCATCTCGTTTAGAAAAGGAATAAAATGAAATGAAAAAAAGTGCCCCGAAAAGAGACACCTTTATCCAATTAATAACTAGGCTTGAATAGAACATACTTTTATTGTTCTGTCGTTCTAACAGTACTCATTATACCACGAGAACTTTTCGGCCCCACCGTATTAACAAGCAGAATAAACAAAGTCAATATGGCTCCCAAATCGATGTCATGTCCAGCAGCATCCACAGCTGACGCTTTAAACGAACAGGTTACTGGCTTGGGAGTTGCCGTTGAACTCGAACTGTAAACAGCATAAAACTGGAGGTTACACGAATCGGAAGAATCGTAATATTGCTTGATCGATACCTGGTTTGGATTGAGGTCTCCGGGAATCATAAAGGTCATAGCGACTGTTAACTTCTGAGTTGAAGTGCTGTATACTGCATCAATTGCAGTTGGATCCGCTAAGGTGGGTGAACCAACCGGAGTGAGCGGCAACATTACCGGCTGAACGGTGTAATTTTGAATGGTGACTTCCATAAAACGCTTTTTTTAGTTAGACAAAAAGTTAAGTAATCAAAACATGTTTTTTTACGCAAAAATATAGTCATTCCCCATGAAAAAAAGAATCTGCCTGTATTCCCTCTATCCGATTAAGAAAATGACTCAATTTATGGGTTCTTAAAATTAGGGGAATTTTTCGTTTAAAAAAGCTTCCAAAGGGAATTAAACTAAATTTTACTAAAGTAATTTACCTGACACACGAAGGGCCGAAATCATTAACTTGTTAATTAAACCTGTTCACTCAATTTTCTCCTTGATTCGGCATTTTTTTGTACTTCAAGTAACCCAATCGCTTTATTTTTGCAGCGTTGAAAGAAATTTATAGCGTAAAACAAATTCCTTTCGGATTACAACTTAGATACTGAAAAACTCTTGTTAGGTTAGGAAAAAAGCCATGATCCTCCCATCGGATCATGGCTTTTTCCGATTCAGGCAAATTTATACTTAGTCCCCGAGAATTGGTCCTGATCCATCAACTCAGTGTGAGTGTGGAGTGTGAGTGAAGAGGGACAAAAAGAAAAAAGCATCACTATTGCGATGCTTTTTTCTTTTTGTGATCTCAAGCGGAGATGCATCAAACTTTTTGTTGGAGATTTAGAACTTATATTACATGAATCGCTAGATTCAAAATAAATTATTATTTGTAGAAACAAAACTAAGAAAACGTTGTTGCTTAGCGAGGGTCCCTATTTGATTGGTCTCAAAGCACGGGAATAAAAAGCCTCATCCTTTGAAAGGGAAAACAACTGTTTGTTTTCAAGGATCTTGAAGCGCCATGTTTCTGTTTCTGCGTCTTCATCAAAGTCTTCAGGTTCTGGATCATCCACTTGCGAGTAAATTACGTGTAACTCCAGAATTCCATTATCTATCTTTCCACTTTTTATCAAATAAAAGGTACGGCTTCTCGCAGTACCGCTATAATAATGATAAACTCCGGTAATTCCGCCGACTCCAATTGTAAAATTCAGGTTCACACTATAAGGTACCTGATCATGTCCAAATCCTTGAACATCGCGTGTATCTGACCATTGCCCGGTGTAATAATTGTAATTCCCTTCCGGAAGGTTCGTCACCGGTTTCTTTCGTGCCACATTCACTTCTGTGGGAGCATCTGTTTCCCGAACTATTTTCCACTCATTCCCGAATTTTCGAAAATACAAATACGATTCGATCTCCGTTTTCTTCCCGTTTTCAATGCATATTTTAGTGAATTGCACCACAAATTCTACTCCCAAAACATCTTCATCATCATAATAAACATCCACATAACCCAATTCTTGTTTGTAAGAGGGGTGTATTTTTAACCAGTCGGATTTTTGGGTTAAAACTGCTTGTTTGTTGCTCTTTTTAGAATAATATGACACTTCATCTGCATACAAATTTTCGAGATCAGACAGCCGGTGCTCACTAATTGCCTCATTCCATTTTTTCAGGATTTTTTTAACGGCATCGTAACGTCGAAATACATTTTCAGTATTCGGTTTATCCTTCGAATCTCCTGACGCATCGGGCTTCGTCTTCTTATCCGAATGAACAGCTTTTTGTTTCTGAGCTTCAGGTATAACCTTGGTTTTCACTTTTTTCGAATTTCCGGAGTTACAGGCAGATAGCACTATTGCTGTTAGAAGAAAAACAAGTAATTGTTTGCAAATCATTGAGTGTAATTTGGTTCGAAGGTAGAAAAATGTGGGATTTGTTCCACAGTTAAAGCTCATCATTCTCTAGAGTCGAACACCTTTAATCAAGATTAAGAGCTAGCATAGTTATAACGGTTTTCAACTAGGAGACGCGGGCTTCTCGGTTGTGGTTGTTTAGCCCGTGGATTTTTGTTGATGTTATGGGTATCATTCTAATTTCACCAATATTAACTCAAGATGTGAATATTGATCAATAAAGTATTTTACTGGAGGTTGAGTGCCTATTTTAAAAATAATCTCTTTGTGATTTCTACTCCAGACAGTGTTTAAACAGGAATACATTTCAGTATAATATTCGCTGCGATTAATACCGATTCCGGTCGGTGGACGCTGAACAGAGTATATTGTTAAATCATGATATTCTCCGAAACTAATATTCCAGGTATCATATGGAGAAATGGTGGTACTGTCAGGATAATGAGTATGTCCGGATCTTAATGCTTGTCTTAAGATTAAAGTATCCATATTAATAATTGTGTTAGAATCGAGACTAATGTTAGTAATATGCCATACATTAAAATAAATTTCTTCGTCCGAAATTTTTTGAGCCTGAGTTGAAGCGGATTGTAAAAGAACAATCATTAGAAACAGAAGATACGGAATTGGTAATTTCATATCTTGTCGTTTGGTTGAATTTACGTACTTCATTAGATAAAAGCGAATTCTTTTGAATGTTACATGTAATTACACTAACGGTTTGCAGGTTTAAGTTGAGCCTAATTTACTTGCACCAAAACCCTATAGCACTAATCTAAATAAATAGCTTCAAATTCTTGTGTTTACACTTCGCCCGAGGCTTAACTTAAACCTGTTGTTATAGGCAGTAGTAATGTTAATTTAATTAGGTTCAAATTCCTCAATAACAGTATATTTTCCTTTGTAATTTTTTCGGTAACAAACAATGGTGGGTGAATTGCTAATTTTAACAAGACTGTCACCGACTTTCAACCCTGAGCTCTCGTAAAATGTATAACTATTTAATTTTAGTTGGTTTTCTGATTTGTCATACAGATAGCACCTTAAAGAGGGTGTGATATGAATTCTTGCAACAATGAAATTAACTTTTTGTCTAAGTTCTTTTCTAGCATAATAAGCATTGAAAATCGTAGTTGTTATGACGATTATAATCAAAAAGGCGAATGAACATAATATTTTTAATTTTAAATTTTTCACGTCAAATGTTTGTGAGTGGCGCATTCAAGCTTCAATTTGACTAAGGATATTTTCATTCGGTCTTTTAATAGCCCAATATTGCCTATAACTTATTTATATGCGCAACTCCAACTACTTACAACTAATTAAAATCGGATTTTATACTGAATTTCAGATGTTTTTGCGAATAATCTTCGTTACTACCCCAATACTAAACAATAATTCTGAAAACCAACTCACTGTTAAAAAAAATTCCGGGAAAGAAATAAGTCTAAAACCCAATTGGATTCGAACCACTTTGATTCGATAGAAAAACACAATAAAATCAATGATTTGCGGGAGATTTTGCTTCGCCATCCTCCTCGGTCCTCCTTCAAAGGAGGAAGTTCAATTGAAACTTCGAACACGGATTCCGCACTCAAAACTCACACTGAAAGAAGAGCAAGCACAGCTTGTGAAGACTGAGGCTCTGTCTCACAAGACAGAAAAGCCGAAGGATAGCTCTGAAAGACAGAGCGAGTGTGAGAGTGAGTATTGAGGGCAAAAAGAAAAGCGAACTACTACCGTAATTCGCTTTTTCTTTTTGTGACCCCGTTGACCGAAATTTCGAACTTTTTGATGGTGGATTTGGAACAGATTTCTACTACTTCTCTCAAAACATAAATTCGCATTCGTTATTGAGAGAAAGACTAGAGTAAACATTGTTTTGAAAATTCTATTTGAATTTTGGTCTTACCAATTTCAGATCAACTATTGTTTCCTTTTTTGTGAATACAAATTATTTCGCGCTTTTAGTAATCCTTCGAGGATTTCAGAAGATAAATTTCGGAGTGCTTTTTCGTCATTAGTTATATCCATAGTAAAAACGCGTTCTGTTTGCTTAAAATACCACTGTTTAATTTCTTCAGTTATATCAATCTCCTTAAACCCAACCAAAATAAATATTCCATCATGCAAGTTTAATTGGAGGGGTGTTGTATCTAATCCGCTTAGACTTAAATTATAGTAATGCTTTTGCACTTTTAGATCATCGATAATAAAACCAATGATTAATTTGAATAAATCTTCAAAAGAGATATTCAAAGAGTTATTCTTACTCATAAATCTTTAACTTTTCATAATCCAATTTCAAGGATTCATATTCCAATAATTTCATTTGCCAATCCATAAATGAAATTTCAATTTCTGTATAGGTTATGCGCCCTTCTTCATACAATAACAAGCTTTTCTTATAGATTAATTCTAAGTTATTTGTCATTTCTCTAGTCTGTTCTTGCTTCGCTCTAATATTGAGCAACTTTTGTTCTAACTCCAATTTCTGCTTTTCAAACGATAATTCCGCTAGTTGCTTTTTATTAGCAATTTCAGTCTGTTTAATAGTGTTTAATCGCTTTGTTTTGAGCCATTCACCGCGATTAAATATTGGAACACTCAAATAGAATCCTATTCCTTCATAAAGGTTTTGATTGATTTGGTCTCCATAACGTTTTGTAGGACTTCCAGGAATTAAATAATCTTTGTTATTAGTTGAGAACCCTGTTCCAACCAACCCATTTAGAGCAATAGTTGGCACAATATTGGAACGGTCAGATTTTAATTGACTTTCCAGTATTTCAGATTCAATTTCAAGGGATTCAATATTATATTTCTCCGAAAACGTGAGTTTATCGTTAATTGATGAAATAGATGCTAAATCAAAGGTGTAGTTCGCTGATAATGGCAATCCTATTTGAAAACTTAATTGAATCGTATTTAGTCTTAATTCATTGGATAAGTTTAATAGTAAATCCTGTTCATTCAGTAATGAATTATTGCTTTTAAGCGTATCAATTGAATTAATTCTGCCTTCTTGTATTAGCAAACGCTGAATGGCTTGAATCTGCTTGTATTTTTCAATTCGTGATTCAGCCATTTTGGTCTGAGTGGAAAGTTTACATAAAGTAACATAGGTTTCGATCACCTGTATTCTCAATTCATTCAGTTTGGCTGTTAAAGTGATTTCATTTCGTTTTATGGTTCCGGTAAGTATATTTCGCTTATAGAAATAATTAAACCCGTTAAACAGCGTAACACTTGAATTCAATCCAAATGATTGAGAGTTAACGGAACTGGTTGCAAACGTGTTCGTAAAAGGATCGAGCCTACGTCCAAAGGATGTGTTAACCCCAGCGTATGCGCTTAGGTTCGGTAGCAAACTCCACCAATGATATTGACTATTTACCTGTGAGCTATTTAATAAGCTGGATTCTGTTACTGTTTGGATTGAATTATTCTTTACCCTATCTAAACAGAATTGTAGCGTAATTACTTCCTGACCTGAAACAGCAGAAAACAAAAAAAACGAGCCTATTAAAAATATCAACCTCATTTAATAAGATCAGTTAATTGCTCAAAGAATCGCTCTAACAAACGTTTATCCTTTGTAATAATTTTTACATTCCCTTTCAATTGTGCTTTGAATGGAATATCCTTGTTATAGGTTGTTTTCATTTGTTTTGGCAATCGTATTTTTACTTCATACTTACCCTCCTTATCTATTCTGGTAATCTTACTTACATTTCCTTCCAACATTCCAAATTCAGCTTTAGGGAAATCAATTAGTTCAATGAATGTCTTTTGTCCAACCATTACCTTTCCAGATCCTGCGCTTTCAATTGTTGCAAGTGCTATATAACCGCTCCCTTTCGGAACAATAACAATTGAAGCTTCATTGGTTTTGTAAAAACGATTAACTTGAAGTAGTTTATTAAAGACTACTTTTCCAGTACACGGAGCAATCCAAACAACATTCTTTTCCCATGTCTGAAAACCATTCATAAGTACAGAAATACCAATTTGAATTTCCGAGGACATTTTAAGTTCCTTCAATTTTGCATCATGCTCCAATCGGAAACGTTCCTTTCTTAAAGTATTTAATGTGATTAGATTTTGTACATGCTGTTCTTTTTGACTTTGAACAGATTGCAGGGCTTGCGTTTGTGTTCGTTTATCTTGTGTTAATGTTTGCTTTGAAATGGCGTTTTGTTCCGCTAACCGTTCACTGCTTGCCAATTGTTCTTGAATCAATTCATACTCACCTTCAGACAACTTAATTTTCTTGTTTGAAATTATTTGCAATTGCTCTCGAAATGAAATCTCTCTTTGAATGGATGCTAATTCTTGTTGTGTTATATTTTCCGAATGCTCGCTATTCCATTCCGCCACTTTTGAAAGAAGGGTTGTCCATTGTTCTTGAAAAGTTCCAAGTTTCAACGGTTGACTAAAGACCGGTATTTGTTTTTGATACTTCCCATTAAACACTTCCAACTGACCCAAGTAATTCCTAGCCTTTTCTACGTCTCCTGATTTTGCTTGAATATCAAATTGAGCTATTAAATCTCCAATTCTTACTTCTTCATTTTCTGAAACATTTAAAGTTTTTAATTGAATATAACCTTGATTTGAAAGTTCAATAGGTGGTTTGGAAGAAGTCACTAGTACTTCACCTGCAATTTCATCCGGATAACGAATAAACCATGCAAGACCAATAATTACCAATAAAACAATTAGAAATACTCCATTTCCTGATCTTACAATCCATGAAGGTGGATTTGATAGCATTTCATTCATTTGTTCACTCTTCAATTCAATATCTATGTATCTCTTCTCTTCCATAACTATGAATTGATTTCTATCTTCTCAGTTTTCTCCAAATCAAGCTGACTTTGAACAAGATTATAGTAAGCCCCGTTCAATGCAATAAGTTCCTTATGCGTTCCTTTTTCTACCATTGTTCCATTGTCTAAAACAATAATCTGATCAGCATTTTTTACAGTACTTAGTCTGTGGGCAATTACAACAGCGGTTCTGCCTTGAAAAAATTCATCCAGATTTTGCATGATTACTTTCTCATTTCTTGAATCAAGTGAGCTTGTCGCTTCATCAAAGAACAAAAAAGTCGGGTTTTTATAGACAGCCCGGGCAATTAAAATACGTTGTTTTTGTCCCCCACTGATCCCCATTCCTTCATTTCCAATCTTTGTATTGTAGCCTAATGGTAGACTTTCAATAAATTCTTGAATATTGGCTATTTTAACGGCTTGTTTTAATTTTTCTTTATCAATTCGATCTTCTCCGATAGCGATATTATTTGCAATTGTATCATTAAAAAGATAACCGTCTTGCATTACAGAACCACAATTTTCCCTCCAACTTCTTTGTGTGAAATTCTCCAGTTCCACAGAACCAATTTTAATTTTTCCATTGGTAGGTTCATAAAACCTCAATAAAAGTTTCATTAAAGTTGTCTTGCCACTTCCGCTTGCTCCAACAATTGCAGTTAATTGGTTGGATTTTATAGTTAAATTGATGTCCCTGAGAACCGAATTTTCACCTCCGGCATATCTAAAGGTTACATCTTCTAAAACCAAATTTTTATTATCCGGTAATTCATTCTGTCTATTAGAATTTTCAGGTTCTTCATCTTCTCTATCATGGATTTCGGAAAGTCTATCAAGAGAAATTTTGGCATCTTGGACAGCATAAATAAATGACAAGAACTGCGAAATAGGTGCGTTCAACTGTCCAATTATATAGGATACCGATAACATCATCCCAAGAGTCAATTGTCCATCAATCACCAATTTAGCAGTGTAAAAACTTACTAATATGTTCTTAAACTCATTAATAAACAAGGCACCATTACTCTGAAGTTGTTCTAAACGGAGACTTTTGATTCTTAATTTGAACACACGAACTTGTATTCTTTCCCAACCCCATCGTTTTTGCCTTTCTGCATTATGCAACTTAATCTCTTGCATTCCTTGAATGAGTTCGACAATTTTAGACCGATCTTCCCCTCCTTGAGAAAAGCGTTTGTAATCCAAATCTTTTCTTCTTTTGAGAAAGATTCGGACCCATAAGAAATAGATTATACTGCCCACTACGAAGATTAAAAAGACAGGAAAACTATATATTATCAAAACAACACTAAATACAATAAAATTGAAAAATGAAAAAAGAACGCTTAATGTCTGATTCGTCAAAAGAGTTTCTATTCGATGATGATCGTCAACTCGTTGCATAATATCACCAATCTTTTTAGTGTCAAAAAAGGATATTGGCAACTTCATTAACTTGATTAGGAAATTGGAAACTAATGAGATATTTACCCTCGCGCTCAAATGTAATAATAACCAACTCCGAATTATCTCAACACTCATTTTTCCTAAGAACACAAATAATTGTCCAAAAAGGATTAAATAAAGAAAATGAATGTCCTTATTTTGAATTCCAATGTCAACAACGCTTTGAGTTAAGAATGGAAATATTAATTGCAAAAGACTAGCTGCAAGTAAGCCAAAACTAAGTTGTATTAATAATTTACGATAGCCTTTCAAATATTTAAAAAGAAATCTGAATCCATTCTTATTATTTTCGCTATTATCTTCTTCGTTTTCGTTTAAAAATGGTGTTGGTTCAAGCAGTAATACAATGCCTTCTTCAGTATTTTCATCCGCATGGATTCCAATCCAGCTTTTCAAAAACTCGCTTTTAGAATAAACAAGCTTACCTTTTCCTGGATCTGCAATATAAAATTTGTCACCTTTAATTTTATATACAACGACATAATGTTGTTCGTTCCAAAAACAAATGCAAGGTAGTGGAGCTTCTTTCTTTAAACTTTCCAAATCAATTTTCACCGCTAAGGTTCTAAAACCAATAGTCTCGGCAGCATCACTTATTCCTTTTAAACTACTTCCTAATTTTGTTGTTTCACATAGATTACGCAATTTATCTAGCGAAATTGATTTTCCGTAGTGTTTTGCAATCATACGTAGGCATGTTGGACCGCAATCCATTGAATCAGGCTGTAAATATGTTGGGAATGATCTCAATTAGTTAGTTTTGGGTTTAGTGAAAATAACTTCAACACGCATGTTTTTATGTACGTTCTGAATATCCGTACGTGGAAATAAGGGAATACTATTACTAAATCCTTTACATTCAATTCGGTTAGATTTAATCCCATTAGAAACCAGATACTTTTTAACTGCTAACGCACGTTTTTCGGATAATTCTTGTCCTGGTCTGCAACAAACATGACCATTCAATTGAACGTTTAACGTACTATCGCCCCGAATGATAGATAATAATATTTTTAAATTTTCTGATGATTCGGGAACTATTTTATCTGTTTCTGATACGAAGTTAATATCAAGATTAATTGGAGAATTAAGTTTAAACTTATTTTCTACGCTGTAAATGACAATGTCAACTCTTCTGAAAGTACTGTCATTTAGTTTCTTCTTTAAATCCCGTTGTTCATTTTTGTTTATACTATCTATCGCAAAAGAACTTAAGCTAGTCGATCTTAAAATTTTAGAAACTGAATTTAATCTTTTAGCGGCCAGCTTTTGATTTGATTTTTGACTGCCGATAGTATCTGTATACGAAGTTATTTTAATCTTTCCAGAAGTTGCCTTTATCCTACTGCATCTGGCAATCAATCTTTGTGGATTCTGGACCTCATAACTACCAAATTTAAAAAAAACGGATAAAGAGTCCAAGCGTTTAGTCTGAATAAACTCTTGCGAAAAAGCATCTGATTCTTGCAAAAAAAGTACTGTAATAAATACTAAAAGTCTTTTTATCCCCATAACTCAGAATTAATTTCATTTAATTTTACTTGGTCAATTGTGAGCCTGTTATCCACAATAGAAACACCACATTCTGATTCTGATAAATACCCTTCTTCGTTAATCCATTTATTGATATAAGGGTTATAGCCACATTTTGACGGTTTGGACAATGGATTTGATTCATCCTGAATAAAAACTCTACAATCGGAGCACATCCAGCGAAGTTCGCAATCAGAGCAAACTAATATTGATTCTTTTGTAATGTGCCATTCCTTTCTAAACTCATTTAATTGAACTGTCCGCTCTAAATTAACGGTTTCTAATTTTCCAAAAGATTCTTTCTTTGAAGGACAATTTTTTATATCTCCATATTGATCTATGCTCAATTTTTGAGAAAGACAATTGTTGCTTTTTTTATTAGCGTAATAGCTGGCAATGTTACAATTAAACTGAGAAGGGTTAATACAACCACAATTTGAATTGTCAATGCTGTTTTGCGTTGAAAAACTTAAAATAAAAGGGACTCCTTCTATTTCAAATTTGCCTTTAGAATTATATATAGTTAGTTGATTTAGTCTATGAAATGTCATCATTTCATTAGAAATAATTTCATTCAAATTATCATCTCCAGGAACGATAAAATGTAAAAATTCAATAGAATGGTCTGTAAGGTCGAATTGAATTTTTTTGTAATGTTTTTCAAATGAAGTAAAGTCAAGAAAACGAATTTCCAAAAATTTAACTCCAAGGGTGTTTATTTTAGCCAGAAAAACAGATATATTCCAACTAGATAGGTTTGAAATTTCAATTATACAGTCACTGATTAACGTATCGTCTGTAATAAATGGAACTTCAACTTTAAGTCCACTTAGTAATTTGGAATCAACTTCGGTTAAATAATCTTCCTGAATTAAAAGATCTACTAACCTATTAATTTCATCAACGTCGTTTTCAGAATTGCCGAAATTAAGAAAATCAACTTTTTGAAGATTTTTAGTTTTGTTTTCAATTAAAAAGTCACAAAAGTAATTCGGAATAAAAAGAAACTTCCCCATGTTCAAATCCATTAGAATAGAACGACTATACCCACGGACGGGAATTATATTTGGGTACAGTGTAATGTAATTCAAGTCAGTTTTCATCTATTATAGTGGAAGGATTAATAATCTTCGAAATTGATCGTTGAAGTCTTTCTCTATATTGAACGTTTTGAAATCCAATTATTCCAATTTTTATTCCGTTTGGTTCCGTTGTTGGAAGATTTTCAACCGGATAACTTTTTTCTTCTGCAAGTAATGCATCTATTGTTCCAATTTCTGATTTCATAACATCAAATATTTTGCTATTTCATAGTGTATGTCATAATTGCAATTACCTACCATATCGGTAAAAATTCCTGATGGATTGACTTCTAAAAAGACATATTCATCTTGCTTAGTAACTACAATGTCTATGCAACCTACATTGAGATCAAGTGAATTCATCAAGTCTTTTATTTGGCCCTGAACATTCATCGGCAAATTAAAATTTCCTTGACGCATTTCAGATTCACCAAGACCTAATCTATAATCAACTTCCGAAAAAGAATGTTTTTGGGAAAAAATTATCTGAGGAAAGCAAATTCCATCTAAATAAAAAACACGCAATTCATATTTTTTATCCAATTTTTCTTGAAACAAACTCAAATCAAATTCTTCAGGAATCTTCTTTAATTTTACTTCATCTAATAGATTAGTGGTTCCATGTTGCCAAATTTGTTCATGTTGTGAAATTGAGACACAATGATGAAAATTTTCAGCAATTGATTTAACGATAACACCATTCCTCTGTTCACTAAAAAATGGGATTAAATCATCCTTCTTTCGCGTAATTAATGTTTTGGGAATTCTGATTTCCAATTCTTGACAAGCATTCAGGAAAATAATCTTATTGAAATTCAATTTTCCAAAACGACCGAGACATTTCTTTTTATGCAGTAAGTTTCGAATTGATTTAACTTGTGTATCTTCATGTCTTTTCACATAACTAAGCTCTTTTCTTTCAAGTTTAGAATATTGTTTTTTTTCAATATTAATTTCGCTCCTATGTGCCCATACCGATTTTAAATCAGTATACGAGCATAAAAATTGTCCATTTTTAAGAATCGAAATTTGATTACCTGATGAATTCAAGTTATAGCAAAAATCAATTTTATCTGTTTCCAAAAAAACCTCAAAAGATTGCTTCTCTTTCAAAAGATACCTCGCCACGTGTCTTGCAGAATAACTTACATTTTCCGAGAAAATAAAAATCATATTAATGGTGTGTAAAATTATAAGGTACTCGAAAAGAGTTTACGATTCCATATTCAAGCCTTGCCTGTTTAATTAATTGAATTTCTAGCGGTGTAGCTTCAAAACTCTTCGGATTGACATACATTGCGAATTCTTCTTTTTTGCCATTGGAATTTGAGTTCCTATCAACCCAAATCAGGAATAATGACGCAGGCATATCACCATTCTTTACATCAATTAAAAATTTTGGTCTCATTCGATCTACAAACCAATTATAATCTGCTGAATGTAAAAGGAAGGCTAATAATCGAGTTGAAAAAAGACATGAGATCTGTTCTCCCGGAAAACCATATTTAGAATAAATTCTTTCGAATTCAAGGATATTCAAAGAGTCTTGCTCTATTGAAAGTATTGATAAGCTATCACCTAATGATTCCATTTTTTTTGGCGATAAAAAAGCTCTGTATTTCTGATCTTTATCCGACAATTCTTTAACCAGGAAAGCAAGTGAATCGAAATCTTTGCTTCTAAGTTTGAGATTGTTTTCATAACCTTGATTTAATCTTTTCTTTTCCTTTTCATTAAAAGATTCTCCCATCTTAACCCAGTCAAATCCATCGATTTGATTAAGATACGCTGGATCACAAATTCGATGAGACCACGCAACTTCCATTGCAATTGATGCCTTTTTATTATTGTTAAGTTTATGATAGCAAAACGCCCTAAGGATATACTCTTCTGTATATAAACTTCCATATTTTTTTTCTAATTTTTTAAGTGTGGTCAATGCTGCTTTGTATTTGGAAGAATCTACTCTCAGATAAACAATATTGCAATCTTTCTTATATTCAATATGGTTTATTAATTGTCCAAAAGAACATTGGCTTGCCAAAACGACAAAAATCAAAATCAAATACTTCATAACGTTAGAGTTTAAAGGCAACCAAATGAAGCTTTCATTTGATTGCCTTGTTTAATCAAAGATTAGATACACCAAGCGAAGTCATCACCATCACCTTCGGTACCTGCTGGGTATCCATCTGGATTGTATGTATGACGTGCTTCGTCATCTGTTCCACCTGGATAGTACTTCCCATTAATTGTTCCGTAATAAGGTCCGTAAGTAGGAACCCCTCCTAAAACTTTTCCTAAATTCTTTGAATCAAACTTTTTTGAGCTCAATGACTCGATTTTTTTTGTTGCCATAATAGCATGATTTATTTGTTCCGCCTACTCTGTTTCTATATCTTTGCAAAAGCGTTTTCGGCGGTTAACCATCAATTGCAAGGTTTTGCATGTCGAGCCATCTGTAAACAACCGAATGCGTTTAGTGGAGGTGTTACAGCACCTCCATTTTTTTTAATATGTTTTCGCTGAATTTCATCAGTGATTAAAGCTTTTTCAACTATGAAGTTGAGAGCTAGTGATTAAAGCTAACGATGACAAGTATAATGTTTTTTTATTCTCTTGTTACATTTTTTCAGGTTATAATTTATAACTTGACTTTTTGAAAAATATTTTGCATGAGCAAATATTATTACTTAAAAAAACAAATTGAAATATTCGATAATCGTTTTGTAAACTTCCCTAAAAATGTAAACTTCCCTAAAAATCAGACAGTTTAAAAATATAGATTTAAATTGTCAGAATTATGAAAAAATCGAGATTTACAGAGGCTCAGATTGTAAGTATTT
>NZ_VLPL01000007.1 GCF_007558725.1 Fluviicola chungangensis | reverse complement strand
GATGTATTCCTGGTCTATGAATGATTTACAGACTACAACGGCCAGCCGGGATGTATTGGCAAGTGCATTGGATCTGATCAATGTGGTACCGAATCCATACTATGCGTTCTCGGAGTATGAGCGGAATAAAGTCGACAAGCGGGTCAAAATCGTGAACTTGCCGGAGGTGTGTACGGTCACTATTTATACGATGTCAGGTAAAATGGTGAATCAATTCAAGAAAGACAACGCATTGACCTTCCTGGATTGGACACTGGCAAATAAGACTGGAATTCCGGTGGCAAGCGGTGTTTATCTGATTCACGTAGAAGTTCCGGGAATCGGGGAAAAGATTTTGAAGTCTTTTGTGTCGATGCGGGAATTGGATATCGAAGGATTCTAAGGGATTAGTTCCCGGATGTGGTTTCGAAAATTATGCAATTTGAGCCGGGTAATCCCGAAAATGAGTCATCAAACGTGAATAATTTCGTCATTCCTGGTGCGTAAAATTGTGCATCGATCGGTTGAGTCCATTCTGATTTAAGCGGTGAACAAAAGAGTCTAAGATTCCAGGAATACCAATAAGAACATCAATCCAATAATCAGAAGGAGTAAAAACAACTTCGGATCTTTGTACAAAGGGCGCTTAGGACGCTTTGCCAAACGCTCATATTTATGAGAAAGCGAGGCAAAATCCTTGTAACGCACCAGTTGTTCTTTGGTAGGTTCCTGTGATTTTTCGTTCGATGTTCTTTGAAATTTTCTCATGATTCGCGTTTCCAATTTGTATTGATCTTTTCCAGTAAACGATAAATTCTCATTTTAGCATTTGCCTCACTGATTTGATAGATATCGGCAATCTCTTTGAAACTAAGCTCCTGGAAAAATCGTAATTCGATTAAATCTGCCTGAGTTTCATCTAAGTTATTGATTATTTCGATCAGTTGATCTAAATCTGCTTGTTGCACAGAGCTTTCACCACTTTCTTCCAGGATGGAATAGAGCTGGCGATCACTGATTTCGACCGAATAATTTTTCTTTTCAGACCGGAAAAACATATTGACTTCGTTTTGTGCGATCCGGTAAAGCCAGGCCGTGAAGGGAAGACCGCGATCTTCGTATTTGGCAATATTCGCCATCGCTTTGATGAAGCATTGCTGGACCAAATCTCCGGCTACTTCTTCATTTCCTCCAAGCCGTTTAAAAATAAAACGGAAGATCTGTTCAAAATAACGTTCATAAAGCGGTCCAAAATGCCTGTGGTCTTGTTGGGCGAGCTCAATTTGCCGGGCTTCGTCAAATACAGTATGTGTTTTCTTCTTAAACAAAGTCGTGGGTTTTCAGAGGTAATGTAAGGTTTTGGAAAAGTAACAAACAAATGCTAATATCAATTATTAATTATCAAGAGTGATTCCTTTCTTGATAATTAAACTTTTCATAATTGATAATTAGGAAAGGTATTTACTCGCCTCCCTCAATGCCAATCCTTTGATCGGATTATTGGCAAGAATCTGAACAACATCTTCCGGTTTGTATTTGGATAATTGCCTGAGCGACCATCCGATTGCTTTCTGGATGAAAAACTCCTTATTCCCGTTTAGTTGCTGAATGAGATTCTCCAGGTAAGCACTGTCTACCTGATCTTTGTATTTCAATTGATAAATCAGGCAGGAGCGCTGCAGCCAAAAGGATTCGTGATAGCGCCATTTTTCGAATGTTTCCCTGGCTTTTTCCGGGAATAGCAAGGCCCATCTTCCCAAATAATTGGATGCAATAGCGTCTACGCTGTCCCACCAGGATTTGTTGTTAAGTAACCATTCCAATTCCACAGCATCTTCTTCCGAATAAAATCTCTTAGGCCAGGAATTCAGCAGGTCAACAGCAACATAGTGGTAATCGCGCTCTTCTTTTTCCCAAAGAGCGCGAATAATAGACCACCTGAGTTTTCTGTCATCGATTGTTTTGAGTGAATCGATCCAACTTTTCTGCGCGCTTCTGCGGATTTCCGTCTTCATTCCAATGAATGGAAAATGGTTCTTCATGTATGCACTCGCAGTTTGTGCGCGTTTGGCATTTCGAAAGGGTTCAAAAAGGGCTGTAAGTTGAAGAATTGTCTCTTCGATCATCTTTAAAACTGATAAAACTGGAAAACAGGTTTCAAATCAGTAGCATTGTTGATCGACGCTTTCATATCGCGTAATATCCCGTCTTTCAAACTGTAAACAAGTGCATGGATTTCCAATGGATTTCCCTGCTGCCATTCTTCCTGGATGAAAGAAATTTTTGCCATGTTCACGGCCTGCTGAATCGCATTTAGTTCTACCAAACGATCGGTCCGTAGTTCCGGATCGGTAATTGCTTCCAATTCTGCCTGGTTTTTTAAATACACATTTTTGATACTTACCAACCAGTTGTCCAGGAACCCGAAACTGTTGTTGCTCATAGCCGCGGCAACACCACCGCAACCGTAATGACCTACGATCAGGATGTGTTTTACTCTCAGGTATTTTACGGCGTAATAAACGACACTTAGCAGGTTCATGTCTGAATTGATTACCTGGTTTGCAATGTTGCGCTGAACGAAAATACTTCCCGGAGGCAAGTTTACGATTTCATTTGCAGGCACACGGCTGTCAGAACAACCAATCCATAAATATTCAGGAGTTTGTCCCTGTGATAAATTGTTAAAGAACCCAGGGTCTTTTGCCAATGTTTCTTCGACCCATTTTTTATTTCCTTCAAATATATCTTTCATAATTCTAATTTTTGTGGAGTAATAATTTCTATTTGTATGTTTTTGTCTTTTGCCCTGATCTTAAAATCTTCAATCGACTCAATGATATCGTTTGCCAGGAATTTGGCCTGGCTTTCATCAATGATCACTTTGACATTATTCGGAATTTTCAACAGGGTCTCAATTAATGATGCTTTGTTTAGGAATGTCATGTGTTCCGTTAAGCGAATCCGGTAAACATTTTCTTCGACGGAAAGATAGTGAGATAATTTAAAATTGTAATACAGAATCACTAAAAAGGACACGCCTAAACCTATCGAAATGCCGATGAGAAGATCCGTGAACAAAATACCCAGAATCGTTGCAATAAATGGAATGAACTGCAACCATCCTTCCTTAAAGACCTTTTTGAAAAGGCTTGGTTTTGCCAGTTTGAATCCGACCATGATGAGAATAGCTGCCAGCGAAGCATACGGAATGTAATTAAAGATACTGGGTACGGCAAGCACCGTAAGAGCGATCAGGATTCCGTGGATAATTGCGGCCAGCTTGTTCAATCCTCCTGAATTTACATTTGCAGATGTTCGCACAACTACTTGTGTAACAGGAAGTCCTCCAATTAACCCGGAAGCCATATTTCCGATTCCCTGGGCTAATAATTCCCGGTTCCCGGAGGTGATGCGTTTCTTGGGATCCAGTTTGTCTGATGCATCAACGCTCAAGAGTGTTTCCAGACTCGCCACAACCGCCAGAGTAGCAGCCGTAAGATAGAGTTTGTAATTCCCCAGCTGACTGAAATCGGGAAAAGTAAACAATTCTCGGAAGGGTTTTCCGCTAATTCCCAGATCTACCCGGTGTTTTGGAATCAGGGCCCAGGAAGTTCCCTGTAACAAAACAGTTGCACCGATTCCCAGTAAAACCACGATCAATGGACCCGGAACAAATTTCAGGAACGTTTTTTGGATCCGTTTGCTGTCCCAAAGAATCAGTAGGAAAATGGATACTGCGCAAATAACGACCGCCGGGAGAGTGATGTAATTCAAACTGTAAAAAATCTCCGAGAATGTATTGTGTCCATCGGCTTGAAAGAAGGATTCGTCTCCTTCGTAATCTGCATCATAACCCACAGCATGGGGCAACTGCTTAAAAATGATCAGGAGTCCGATTGCAGCCAACATTCCCTTAATCACCACATTCGGGAAATAATAGGAGATGAAACCGGCTCGGATGAGCCCTAAAATAAGCTGGATCAATCCGGCAAATACAACTGCAGAAAGAAAGATTTCAAAGGAACCCAAATCGTGGATAGCAGCTGCTACGATGGCTGCGAGTCCTGCAGCAGGACCTGAAACACCGATTGAAGAACCCGAAATACTTCCGACTACGATACCGCCAATGATTCCGGCGATTAATCCGGAAAATACCGGTGCCTCGGAAGCTAATGCAATTCCCAAACAAAGCGGAACCGCAACTAAAAATACGACCAGGCCTGCAGGAGCATCCTGCTTCCAGGTCTTGAATAAATTTTTCATGAAAATGGAATAATGAATAAACTAATAATGAATGTTAGCTGAATTCAGTTCCGATTTCTGGGGGATTATCAAGTGGCACCTTTTCGGAACCATTGGTTTTATCAGTAAGAATGGAAAAAGGACTTTTCTCCATCGACTTAAAATCAGTCTCAAAGTTTGAAAGCTGGGTGTGTTCTGCTAAATGAAGCTCTTCTTCCAAAAGGTTTATGCCTCTTTTACTTCCTCCATTGTTGTTTTCGTCCGTATCCGAATCGCGTTCTTCATTGCCATCCTCCTCGGAAGAAAGACTGATGGATTGTTTGTCTTCCAGGTACGTCCAAACGAAATTTCCCACTAAGTTGCTGGTTAGTGAGAAAAAACAAATCAGAGAAATTAAACGCAATCTTTTAAACACGTTGTAAATATACTGACTAAAAAAAGCATCCACCAAAGCTTGTCCGTTTTTTTTGTTAAAAAACACTGGGAAGATAAATTCTCCCGACTTTTGTTTAATTACTGTCTTTCAACTAATTTAGCCGAAAATTGCTTGAATTTAAATAAATCTGGGCTTCAGGGAAGAAGGTGAAGCATACACAGATGAAACAAAAAAAGATCTCCCGAAAAATAGATTACCGGGGTGTTAAGCAGTTGTTCCAAAAGAATAGGTATGACAAAAGCAGCTTTGCGTCAAAAATATAAAGAAATGAGACTTCAGCTTTCTCCGGGTGAGATTGAGCGACTTTCCGAAACAATTGTTGAACAAACATTGACCCATTTTCAACTTTCTGAAAAGACCATTTCTTTGTTTCTCCCCATAGAAAGGCAGCGGGAAGTGAACACCTACCTGCTTTTGGAGCGTGCTCTCGGGATAGGGGCTTCCGTGGCGATTCCGAAGACCAATTACGAAAGTATGGAAATGCGCCATTACTTATTTGAGTCGACTGATCAGTTGGAAGTGAATCAAAAAGGGATCCCGGAACCGAAGAAGGGAAAAGTAATCGCTGCTGATCGATTTGATATTGTGTTTGTGCCGCTTTTGGCAGTTGATGTGAAAGGAAACCGGGTCGGTTATGGAAAAGGATTTTACGATCGTTTTTTGCGTAAATGTGCACCGAATTGTGTGTTTATCGGATTACATTACTTCGATACCGAACCCAAAATTGAAGATGTGCTGCCGACGGATATTCGCCTGAATGCTTTGGTAACACCGACAAAAGTGATCCGGTTCGATTGAAAATTGCTTGGTTGTTATTGCCGGCTGATCCACAGGAGATTAAATTAATTCCTTATCAGGAAACAAATTGACAATTGTTTGCGTTTAATTACCTGTGAAATACAAGGGATTAATTTTACTGCTTCTTTTTTCTTTTTCATTTTCGAAAGTGAAACAGCCTGCTTACCGGGTCGTTTTCGGTGTAAGAATAGCTACCGGTGTCAATTCCAGTGTGGTGAGTTTTGTGGCAATGAAATACTCAGATGACGGAATTCTGAGGGCGAAAAGATATTTCACCAGTAAGGATGAATTCATTAAAGTATTGAGCGGATATTGGCCGAGTCCTTTTAACCCGGATAAAACGGATTATTTCAAGCTAAATAACATCGTTGGCGGTGTTTTTGTGAACGATACCATCCGCGCGGAGATCGGATATTGTCCTGCATTGGACAGTTTGTGGAAGATCCGTTTTTCTGACTGGCCGTATGTGGGAAGAAACGAAGCCGGCTGGAGCCTGAACCGCATCAGACCAAGTTTAAAGCAGGAGGAATACCTGGCAAACCGCTACCACATCAAACAACTTGATTTTGACTACATTGTGGATACCAACTTCTGGAAACTGATGTATGATGTAACGGATACGACCTGGATCGAGAATTATAAGTTTATTCAATAATTATTCAATAAAACAGTAGGAGCGCGATTAATCGGGATATATGTATTATTCGCACCCAAACCATTTTTTGATACAAAGCCAAGTGTAATTTTCTACAAATGCGCAAATGAATAGCTCGGCTACCGCACTCGCTCTATCAACACTTGTTAACATATGAATAATGTACTAAGAGGCGACTGGTAAGGGGAGTTATGTACTTAACACAGGTAACTTATGAAATAGGTTCTTTTTGAAAAATCTTCTCCAAGAATCTAAGTGATAATTTCCCACAGATGCGCTGATTATTTGTGGCGCTTACCAGTCGCCACTTAGGCGAGTGCGGTAGCCGAGCAGTTAATCTGTGCATCTGTGGGAAAGATAAAGAGTGCCTGCCAGCAGGCACTGAAATGCTGAAACACCTAGGATATTTTGACACTACCTGTTTAAAGTACATAATTCCCACTGGTAAGCGCCTCCCAAAATTTGTGCATTTGCGGTAAAAAATAAAGTTGGGTGCTTATTGTGATTAATTCCCGATTAATCCTACTGTTTTTGATTGGTTTATCCTCTTCTCAATTCTTTCAATGAATTAAAGAATACAATTCCATACCCGATCGTTAACATCAGGTGAAAAGGAACCATTCCCAAATCTCCGTAGATGGATCTGTTGACAACAGTAAATCCGAAAACGCACATCAGAATTCCTTCTCCGATCGTGATCAGCGAGATGCTTTTCTTATCGTATTTGTTTCCTTTGAATTCGTTTTTCTTGCTGACATTGAATTTAGGTGTTCTGACGAATGAACTCTTGATTCCCATAAATCCTTCCAAAACGGCAATCGTGTTGGCCAGGGAAAGGCCCAATGATACGGTCAGGAATAAGAAGAATCGTCCGATGAAACGAATGAATGAAGTAAATTTATTATCCGTTTTGTCACGGTAAGCCAGCCAGTAATAATACATCAGGAAAACCGTACTTAAGATGAATACCGAACCGTATTGGATCACGTAATTCAAATCGGAGAAGCTGTCTTTGATCTGTAAGACAACCAAACTCAACAGCGACATGATTAGGATGAACATGAACACGGATGAATTGAATAAATGTGCCATCCCGTGAACACGATCGGAAAGTCTTACGTTTTTAAATGTCAGGATGGTTTTCCACATTTTAACGAAACATTCAGCTCCTCCTTTCATCCACCGGTGTTGCTGTGCTTTCAGTGCCGACATGGTAATCGGTAATTCCGCCGGAGCAACCACATCTTCCAGGTACTTGAATTTCCATCCTCTCAATTGAGCACGGTAACTCAAATCCAAATCTTCGGTTAGCGTATCGTGCTCCCAGCCACCGGCACTTTCGATACATTTTTTGCGCCAAATACCGCCTGTACCGTTGAAGTTAATGAAATGTCCTGCAGCATTCCGTCCACCCTGTTCAGCGGCAAAGTGTCCGTTCAAACCGAAAGCCTGTAATTCCGTTAATAACGAATAATTCTTATTTAAATGTCCCCAGCGGGTTTGAACCACCCCGATATTGTCATCTGTTTCAAAGTAAGGCATGGTGCGTTGGAGCCAATCACTTTCCGGCACGAAATCCGCGTCGAAAATTGCTATGAACTCACCCTGTACTTTGTTCATTGCCGAATCCAAAGCGCCTGCTTTATATCCTGTTCTGTCAACCCGGTGAATGTGTTCGATACGCACGCCGCGTGCAGCAACTTCCGCTACTTTTTTAGCGATCAAGTCCTTTGTTTCATCCGTTGAATCGTCCAATACCTGGATATCGAATTTATCTCTTGGGTAATCAAATGCTGCTGCTGCTTCAATGATGCGGTCTGCAACGTACATTTCGTTATACATTGGTAATTGAACCGTAACGGTCAAAGCCGTATCCGGATTGTAAACCGGTTTGACTTCCTGGGATTTGCGTTTTTTACTTTTTGCGTATGCAATGGATAATGAAAGCTGTAATAATGAGTAGATGAATACCAAAACCAAACATCCGCCGTAAATCACCAATACCGCTTTTGCAGTGAAATGGGACCAGTAATTTTCTTTTCCGTTCCAGGTTCCCCAGTCAAACATCCAGGTAACTTTCGTAGAAGTTTTGAACGGATTTTTTCGGTCCATTTTGTATTCACCAGTATGCTTGTCATCTATTTTGATAGTGAATATTTCCTGTTTGTATTTTTTACTGGAAACTGACAGTTCAAAAATAGTGGTATCCGTATTGGGAAGCAGTGCTACATCCTGAAATAAGAATTTACCGTCCTCATCTGTAATTGCCCGGTATGTTTTACCTGTTTTTTTGTTGACCAATTGTACCGGAACTTCTTCAGAAGGGCCTTTTGTTCTGTAATCCTGATAGTATCCGGATACATCGCGTTTGATTTGTCCGAAGGCAGAAAGCGTGAATACCGCGCAAAATAAAACAAGTAAAGACCTTGTCATAGATTCTCTTTGTTAATTGTTCAACTACTGATATAAGAATGCATCAGATTTTTAGCGCACAAAGATAGTTTTTATTCCATTGAACCAATGGTTTTTTTTTATACACGTAGGGGCGCGATTAATCGCGCCCCTACGTGTATGTTTTTATGGAGATATTATTGAATCACGTTCAATTCTTTTCCAACTTTGATAAACGCAGCGATTGCCTTATCCAAATCTGCGATGCTGTGTGCTGCAGAAATTTGAGTTCGAATACGGGCTGCTCCTTTTGCAACTACCGGATAGAAGAACCCGATCGCATAAACACCTTCCTGCAATAATTTATCTGCGAATTGCTGGGATAAAGCAGCATCGTACAACATGATCGGAACAATCGGTGAATCACCCGGTTTAATATCAAATCCCGCCGCGATGATTTTTTCCTTGAAGTATTTCGTGTTGGACTCCAATTTATCACGCAATTCCGTTGTTGAACTTAAAATATCAAACACTTTATTGGAAGCACCTACGATTGCCGGTGCCAATGAATTGGAAAATAAATAAGGTCTTGATCGCTGACGAAGCATTTCAATGATCTCTTTTTTCCCGGTGGTGTAACCACCCATTGCACCGCCCAATGCTTTTCCTAATGTTCCGGTAATGATATCTACACGGTCCTGGCAGTTGTGGTATTCCGGAACTCCGCGACCTGTTTTACCAATGAATCCGGCACTGTGACACTCGTCTGTCATGACCAATGCATCATATTTGTCGGCAAGATCACAGATCTCGTTCATTTTGGCAATGTCTCCGTCCATGGAGAACACTCCGTCCGTAACGATAATCCGGTGACGTTGTGCCTGCGCTTTTTTCAATTGTTCTTCCAGGTCTGCCATATCGGAATGCTTATATCGGTAACGCTGCGCTTTACACAGTCGGATTCCGTCAATAATGGAAGCGTGATTTAGTTCGTCTGAAATAATGGCATCCTCTTCTCCGAATAAAGGTTCAAAAACTCCCCCGTTCGCATCAAAAGCAGCGGCATATAAAATAGTATCTTCCGTTCCGTAGAATTTCGCAATTTTTGCTTCCAGTTCTTTGTGAATATCTTGAGTACCACAGATGAAACGAACTGATGACATACCGAATCCATGTGTATCCAAAGCATCTTTCGCAGCTTGAATAACAGCAGGGTGGGAGGAAAGTCCAAGATAATTGTTTGCACACATGATGACTACTTCGTCACCTGAACTTACATGTACTTTTGCTCCCTGCGGAGAAGTAATGATGCGTTCTTTCTTAAATATTCCACCTTCCTTAATGGCATTCAATTCCCGGATCAGGTAATCTTTCATTTTTCCGTACATGGTTTTTGTTTTTGCAAATATAATTGAAAGCGGTTTAATAGATCGGAGAACGTCTTAACAATCTGCTAGAAATTATCAATGGCATAATGATCAATTATCAAGATAAGGGGGAGATCCAATCTTGATAATTACAGAACTGATAATTCATAATTATCAGTCGATCCAAACCTTCGCGCCTTCCGAACAGTTTGTACAAATCTCTATGGAATTGCGGTCCTGTAAAACGGCATTTCTAAATGAACGGTATGCCGGATTTTTCCAGATAGTTTCAAATGAATGTTCCTGTAAACTTCCCAGTGTATGATGGGCATCCTTGTCAAAACAGCAGGGAACTACCTGTCCGTCCCACGTTATTACGCTTGAAGACCACATTCTCCAGCAACTGTTTCCGCCCTTGTACTTAAAACGGTATGTTCCGTCTTTTTGTTTGACATAACGCGAGTATGCTTCGTTATCGGGGATCAATTCGTTTCCGTGTTCGTAATCGTATACCTGGGCTGTTTTGAAGCGTACTTCGTCGATACCGATTTCCGTTGCCAGTTCCTGGACTTCTGAAATCTGATGTTCGTTTGCTTTTACAACCAGGAATTGGAAGATCAGATGAGGTGTGGCGCTTTGAGCTTCTTTTTTCGCCTGGACGAGTGCTTTGGAACCGGTAATTACTTTTTCCAGTTTTCCGTGAACGCGGTAAGATTCATAGGTTTCCTGCGTCAATCCGTCAATGGAAATGATTAAACGGTCCAAACCCGAAGCAACAATTTCCCGGGCTTTTTTCTCGTCGATGAAATGGGCATTCGTGGAAGTCGCAGTATAGATCTTTTTCCGTTTGGCTTCTTTGATCAATTCTAAGAACTGCGGGTGCAGAAAAGGTTCTCCCTGGAAATAATAGTTGATATAAAAAACGGAATTGGCTACCTGAGAAAGCCAGTTTTGATGATGATACAGGTCAATTTTTCCGGTAGGACGGCTAAATGCTTTCAAACCACTGGGACATGCCGGACATCCGAGGTTGCAGGCAGTGGTAGGCTCAATGCTCAATGCAAAAGGCTGACCCCAATTTTTTTGCAGGTTGAAAAGCCTGGCAAGGGCATACGAAAAACGCAGCAACATGAGGTTCCAAACACGTTGAATGCTAAGATGTTTGACGATATTCCGCTGATCTTTAAAAGTACTCATCTCTCCTTACGAAATTACGGAACTGCAATGAAACTTCTCGTTTTTTTTAAGTAACTGTAACTTTTTTTGATTTAGTTTGTCTTACCAATAAGACAAGGACTATCATGAAAACCATTTTATTAAGCTTATTTACTCTTCTTTTATCACCGGTTATTTTCGCACAACATATTCAGATACAGGAGGATGTGTCACATTCTCCGATCCCTTTTGTGAAGGTGTATCCCCAGGTTGGAAAGCCTTTTTTGGCGGATTTGGATGGAAGATTTACCAATCCTCCGGGAAATACTCAGGTGACGCTTAAAATGACCAGTTTTCGTGATACGACGATCACCATTACAGGTGATATGATTGTTTTCATGCGTGAACAACCGAGTGAAATTGAAGAAGTAACAATTTTGCCCGGTGTCAATCCTGCGGAACGCATCATGGAGCAGGCAATAGAAAATAGAAAAAAGAACCATCCCAAATCAGATGTAGCTTTTAAATATGAGAGTTACAGCAAATTTGTCTTTACGATCAACCAGGATGCATTGGCACAAATTTCAGATACAACTGCAGATACGAACTTGCTTGATTTGAGAAAATTCTTTGATCAGCAACACATTTTTTTATTGGAAAGTACCTCAACCAAATACTTCAAACCACCGTTCAAGGAAAAAGAAGTCATCAGCGCTTACCGCGTTTCGGGTTTTTCAGATCCGATGTTCTCCACTTTTGCCAATGAATTACAATCGTTCAATTTTTACGACAATCAGTTTGATATATTGGGGCGTTCTTATTTGAATCCGCTGGCCTTGGGATCAATTCGGAGGTATTTATTTATCCTCGAAGATACTACGATCACTGCTCCTGGGGATACGACTTATACCATCCGGTTCCAGCCTAGAAAAGACAAGAACTTTGAAGGAATGAAAGGAAGGCTGTATATCAATACGAGAGGATTTGCCGTTGAAAAGGTCGATGCAGAACCTGCTGAGAATAAGGGAGGGGTTCATCCGCGGATTATCCAGGAATACACTTTGCTGGAAGGGAAGAAGTGGTTTCCGTATAAATTATCAACGGAAGTAACCGCACCGGGTTTATCCTTTACTTCCAAAATTAAAGATGCATACCTGGTTGGGAAAGGAAATACGTACATTGACAAAGTAGTCCTGGACGCCGATTTGAAAGATCAGCGGTTCAATGCCGTTTTCGTGGAGACAGCCCGTGATGCGAACAGTAAGGACAGCACGCATTGGGAAGGGAAAAGAAAATACGACCTGGATGATAAGGATTTGAGAACCTATGAGTTTGTTGACAGTCTTTCCGAGAAGGAAAACCTGGAAGGAAAACTGAAAACACTCCAATCGCTTTTGCAGGGGAAGATTCCGTTAGGTTATTTCCAGGCGGATATTCTGAGGTTGGTAAACTATAGGGATTATGAAGGGTTCCGTTTAGGGATCGGATTGGAAACCAGTGATAAATTGTCCACCCGTTTTCGTGTTGGAGGATACTTCGCATATGGTTTTAAAGATAAAATGTGGAAATACGGAGGGTATGGAAAAGTCACCCTGATTCCCAAATATTTCCTGGATTTTGAAGCCAGGTACCAACAGGATATCGTTGAACGCGGGGGCGTAGGTTTGAGTGCGGAACCGGTAGTTACACGCTTGAACTCTTTCTACCGCGACATATACATTCGTCAGATGGATAAACAGCGAATCGGTGAAATTGCTTTTTCAGGTTATGTTTTTCCACGGATGAAATTCCGGCTTGCAGGATCTTATCAGCGCATTGAATTTACGGAAGGATATCAATACCAGTGGAAAAAAACTGAAATGGGATCGACCGACCATTACGATATTGCGGAAAGCTCTTTGGAATTGACCTGGGCCATCCGTGATAAGGTGATGTCTTTGGGAACAAAGCGTGTTTCGCTGGGATCGAAGTGGCCCATACTTACTTTGAAGGTGACGAAAAGCCTTCCGGGTGTTACGGCTGCTAAAATTGATTATACGCGTGTAACGGGAGGCATTCAGCAAATTGTACCTGTTCGGGCAGTTGGTAAATTGACTTATGTCTTAATGGGAACGGTGGTCGAAGGGGATTCCCCGTTATTATTGCAGCAAGTTGGTCAGGGTACTGGCGGAATGTGGAAATTATCTGCAGCAAACTCCTTTGAAACGATGATTGCTTCTACCTATTATTCCTCGAAAATGACAGCCTTGTTTACCCGGTTTGATTTTAAGGCCATTAAAACCAATAAAAAATGGACTGCACCTCAATTTGCAATTCACCATGCGTTGGGATATGGAAGTAAAGAAGATCAGAGCCGTCACTCCATTGCATTTAATTCACTGGATAAAGGATATGCCGAAACGGGATTGCTTGCAAACAATCTGCTAATCCTAAACCGGATCGGATTCGGTATCGGAGGGTTCTACCATTATGCGGGAGGTGTGATTTCACCGAAAGTTGAGAACAACCTCACGGCGAAGTTCAGTTTGAATATTATGCTGTTCTAACTGACGGAAACCAGTTCTGTTGCCAGGATTGCGATTCCTATCAGGAGCACGAATATGCCAAATCCTTTTTTGAGTTTGGTGGATTGAATTTTGTGGTTCAGTTTTAAACCGATAATTAAACCTACGGTTGCAATTAAGGTAAAACCAAGAAGGATTATCCAGTTTAATTTTAGATGGGGGGTAAATAATTCCGCGGTGAATCCGCTTAGTGAATTAATTGCAATAATGACGATAGAAGTTGCAATGGCGTTTTTGATCGGGACCTTCATGAAAATGGAAAGGGAAGGGATGATCATAAAACCTCCTCCGGCTCCTACCAAACCACTGATAAGCCCGATAATCGCTCCAAAAATTATCAACATCAAAGGTCTGTTCTTTTTTGCTGTGGCATGTTCTTTTTGACCTCTGATCATGGGGATGGAAGCAAGGATCATCAGGATCGCGAACAAAGACATGATAAAGGTATTCTTTTCAAAAACAATTTGATTTCCCAAATGGATTGTATGCGGAATTGCCGGAATAACGAATAATCGTGTAAGTGAAATACTGATTACGGCCGGGATACCGAATAGCAAGGTGTTTGCTAGATTGATCAGTTTGGCTTTGAAATGCTGAATTGCTCCAAAAAGAGAGGTTACTCCGACAATGAATAGCGAATAAACAGTTGCGTTTTGTGGTTCCAGCTGAAAGAAAGCAACCAAAATGGGTACTGCCAGAATAGAACCTCCACCTCCGAGGATTCCGAGTACAAGACCGACAAAAAGCGCTAAAAAATATCCGATTATTTCTAAAGTCAAGGAGAATTGTTTTAATGTAAAGTTAAATGTTCCGCTTCTATTTGGTCGTTCATCAGGAGTGAAGCCTTTTCACTGAAATCTTTGGCGTTTTCAGTTGTGAGGTATCTGACTGTTCCACCTTTTGAGCATTGAGTGTCCACCTCAGGGTGGCGGGACAGGTAATCAGCCAAACTTTCAGCAACAATTTTTCCCTGTGCCAATATTTCAATATGTGTTGGAAGTAACCGTTGTAATTGTTCAATTAAAATGGGGTAGTGGGTGCAGGCCAAGAGGATTGTATCGATTTTCGGATCCTTTTCCAGGATGGATACCAAGTCATTTTGAATAAAATAAATACCTCCCGGGGTATCAAATTGATTGTTTTCAATTAATGGAACCCACATCGGACAAGCATGCTGATTCACTACCAGGTCGGGAGCAAATTTAGCCAGCTCGATTTCATAACTGTTTGAACGAATCGTTCCTTCCGTTCCCAGAACACCCACGTGTTTGGTTTTGGTGTGTTTATCAAGCTCTTCCGTACTGGGCCTGATTACGCCCAACACCCGTTTATCGGGATAGGACTCGGGCAGTTTAATGCGTTGGATGCTGCGTAATGCTTTTGCTGAAGCAGTATTGCACGCAAGAATTACCAGGGAACAATCGTTATCGAATAAAGCCTGTACGGCCTGCCAGGTGTATTGATAAATCACGTCGAAACTTCTGGAGCCGTAAGGAGCTCTGGCATTGTCTCCAAGATAGAGGAAATCATATTCAGGTAGTTTTTCTCTGATTTCTTTCAGGACGGTTAAACCTCCATACCCGGAATCAAAAACACCAATTGGACCTTTCACTGACATACGCCAAAAGTACACAATCGTTCCGTTTTACCCAAATCGAACAGAGGTCATATTCAGCGAGCCGCCAACCATTTCATTGTTGAATATTGTAATCTCATCCTTTGTATCGGATAGCCCCAGGCTATAGATCAATGGAAAATAATGGTCCGGTGTCGGAATCGCCAGTTGGGCAAAGGAGCCCAATTTTTGATAATCGATTAATGCCTGGTGGTTCCGGTCAGTAATAAGCCTGTTGAATGTTTCATTTGCTTCTATGGCCCAATCGTAACCAAAATCGGTGGTATTTAATTTGTCCCAAGCTACCATTCGGAGATTGTGGACCATGTTTCCGCTCCCGATGATCAATACGCCTTTTTTGCGGAGCTCTTTTAACTCCATGGCCAATGCATAATGGTATGCAGCCGGTTTGTTATAATCGATGGACAGTTGGAGCACCGGAATCTCTGCATCCGGGTACATGTGACGAACAACGGTCCAGGTGCCGTGATCCAATCCCCATTCATGATCCAGGTGAACCGTCGTGCTTTTTACCAGGTCTTTGGTTTGCTGTGCCCATTTAGGGCTTCCGGGAGCAGGATATTGTACTGCGAATAATTCCTCCGGGAAACCTCCGAAATCGTGGATAGTCTGTGGATGCTCCATGGCCGTAACGTAAGTTCCGTTGGTGAGCCAGTGAGCAGAAATAACAAGGACTGCTTTTGGATTCGGCAGGTGTTCTACCTCATTTTTCCATTGCTTTGAAAAATGATTGTCTTCAATTCCATTCATGGGAGAACCATGTCCTATAAACAGGACGGGGTAGGTGTAATCTTCTTCGTTCAATAATTTTCCGAGGGAATGGACAGAAGTCAATCCACCGAGTGCAGCAAATCCTAACATACCTTTTACAAATGATTGGCGTTTCATGGAACAAAGATACGATGTTATTAATTACCATGGTAATTAAAGTGTGTTAAATAAACAGGGGCGGAATTTTTCCGCCCCTGTTTTATGTGTTTTGATAATTACTTACCCGGTTTTTTAGCAGCTTCTGCTTCCAGTTTCAATAATTCTACAATTACCTCGTTTGTTACATCAACACCACCTGCCGAGAAAAGTGTGGTGCTTTCATCGATGATGTAGTTGTATTTCTTGGCATTCGCTACGATAGCTACCGCTTTTTTAACACGATCAAGGATTACGACATTCATTTCCTGGGTCATCGTTTGCAATTGCTGGTCAATTTGTTGCTGGCGCTCTTCCAGGTTTTGCTGCATGCGGCGAATACGGTTTTCCTCGTATTGTCTTACAGTTTCAGACATCCCGGGAGCATCTTTCTGATACTTGATATAGGCAACCTGGATCGCACTATCGGCATCCTTTAACTCTTTCAAGCCGGCATTCTCGATTTCCTTGATTTCTTTGATAGCAGCTTTACGTGAAGGCATGGTATCCAACAATACTTGTGATCTTACGTGCCCGATCTTTGATTGAGCTTGTGTAGTTGCGATTGCACATACTGTAAGTGCCAGGGCAAATAGGATTTTTTTCATTTTTGTTTTTTAGTTATCATTTATTTACTTCGTGCTTACACCCATTTCCCGCAGAACTTCGTCACTGATGTCAAATTTGCTGTCGGCATAAACAAGGTTACTTTGATTTGATTTGTCAAAGATAAAACTATAATTCCGTTTTGAAGCAACAGTTTGCATTGCTTCGTAAACCCGGTCCTGAATCGGTTTGATTAATTCCTGTCGTTTTTGGAAGTAATCCCCGGCAACTCCGAAGCGTGTTTGCTGCATTTGCATGGCTTCTGATTCCAGTGTTTTAATCTCCTCTTCGCGTTTCGTTTTCTCTTCGCTAGGCAATAAACTTTCTTCTCTTAGAAAATTCTCCTTTTTCTTTTTGATCATTTCATAGCGCTCTTCAATTTCTTTGGTCCAACGTTCGGCTAATTTGTCTAAACGTTCCTTAGCCTCTTTGTATTCCGGCATTTTACTCAAAATAAATTCCGAGTCAATGTAACCGTACTTTTGAGCGGAACTGACAAAGGTCATGCCAAAGACCATTAAGAAGCATAAAACAAGAGTTTTCATAGGCGAAATTTGAAAGAACGACGAAGATAACATTTTTATTGTTTAAAGTTCACCAAGATTCATACCGATGGTGAATGTGAATTTAGGGAAGAATCCTTTCGAATCAATGGATTGATCAATGGATCCTCCGTATCCGGATGAGTGTTTATCCAATTTGTCGAAGCCCCAGCCGTAATCCAATCCGAGCATACCGAACATCGGCAGGAAGATCCGAACACCCGCCCCGACACTTCGTTTCACGTTGAATGGGTTGAAGGTTTTGAAACCGGTATACGTATTTCCCGCTTCAGCAAATGCCAGGACAAAGAAGGTTGCCTGTGGATTCAATGAAATCGGATAGCGTAATTCCATGGTGTATTTCGCAACGATCGGGTCACCTCCGCTGGAAGACAACGCATTGTCGTCATAACCTCTCAATGCAATGATCTCACGACCTCCGAATTGGTTTACCCCGGAAAGACCACTACCACCTAAGTTGAAGCGCTCAAACGGTGTCAATCCTTTTGCAGCATTGTAAGCTCCCATGTAACCGAATCCGATGCGTGGCATCAAAACCAGTTTTTTGTCAGGAGAAAGCGGCAAATAGTATTCAAAGGTGAATTTCAATTTATAGTATTCCAGGTACTTGAAGGTTTCCTGTGCAGACATCGTGCTGTAATCCTTGTTTCTCTCCATCAAAGAATAAGGAAGTGTCCCTTTTGCAGTGAAGGAAATTTTCGATCCTTCCGTCGGATAGATCGGTGAATTGATCGAGTTACGCTGTAAAGCATATTTCAAACTGATATCGTTTGCATATCCGTCATTAAAGCTTGGGAATAGTGACGAATAGTTACGTACATCATAGTATTGGTATGCCAATTCGTAGTATGCACTGAAATAATCATCCGGGAATTTTTTACGTCTTCCCAAACCAACTCCCATTCCGGTGATGCCGACTCCGGAGTAATTGGGGTCACGTTTCTTCAACGTCAAACTGGAAGAGAACGAAGTATGATTCAAGTAGAAAGTAAATGAATTTGGTTTTTTCCCTCCCAACCAAGGTTCTGTGAAGGAGAAGTTATATCCCTGGTAAATTCTTCCGTTGGTTTGTGCACGAATGGAAAGTCGTTGTCCGTCACCTGTTGGAAGCGGGCTCCATGAATTCGGTTTGAAGATGTTTTTAACGGAGAAATTACTGAATGTCAATCCAAGTGTTCCGATAATACGTCCCGCACCATAACCTCCGGAAAGTTCAATCTGATCTGCAGACTTTTCTTCTACTACATATTCGATGTCAACCGTTCCATCTTGCGGGTTCGGTATAGGATTTACCTGGAATCCTTGTTCGTTAAAATAACCCAGCTGAGCTAATTCACGCTGTGTACGGATGATGTCGTTTCTACTGAACAAATCTCCCGGTTTGGTTCGGATTTCCCGACGGATGACATGCTCATTCGTTTTGTAATTTCCTTTGATAATAACGTTTCTCACACGTGCTTCCTTACCTTCAATAATGCGCATTTCGTAATTGATGTGATTGTCTTTCACACCAGTTTCTACCGGTTCCAGGTGGAAGAACAAGTAACCTCTGTCCATGTAAAGCGAAGTAATGTCCCTTCCGTCCGGACTCTGATGTAAACGCTGATCCAACAAAGGCTTATCATACACATCGCCGTATTTAATTCCCAATACGGTATCTAAAAGCCCGGAACTGAATTTCGTATTTCCAATCCATGAAATATCACCGAAATAATATTTCTGACCTTCTTCTACTTTCAGGTAGATTCCCAGGTTCCTGTTGTTTATTTTGTAGACAGAATCTACTGTAAAGCGCACGTCTCTTAAACCAACCGCTCTGAATTTATCCAGAACAGCTTCTTTATCCCGGATGTAAGCGGTAGCATTGAATTTGGAACGCTTGAAAATACGCATGATAGACCTTCTTTTGGTGTCTTTCATTGCCCTGCGCAGTTTCCAGGGTTTGACGGAGGTGTTTCCATCAAATTCAATCTTTTTAATTTTTACCTTTTTACCTTTGTCAATATCAATGAAAAAGATTTCGGAATTATTGATAAGTGTATCCTGAACTTGGGTAATGTTGATTTGAACATTGTTGAATCCTTTTTCAAGGAAATAACCTTTGATTTTATTCTTGGTCTTGAAGAGCAGGTTTTCGGTAATGGTTTGCCCGGAGGATAAATCTACTTCTTCGCGGATCTTATCAACTTCCCTTTTTGAAACACCTGTAAACCGGAAACGGGAAAGTTTTGGCCGGGGAGTCAGTTTAATGACCAGGTAGATTACTCCGGCAACTTCCTTTTCGGCTTCAATCGAAACTTGGGAAAATAAGCCTTCATTCCACAGGTTTTTGATTGCGTTGCTGATTCGGTCCGAAGGAATCGTAATACTTTCCCCTTGTTTCAATCCTGCAATTAATTTAATGGCTTGCGGATCGAAGTTATCTGCACCTTCGATGCGGATAGGTCCCAGGATGTATTTTTCTGTTTTGGAGTAATTAAAATCCAAGCCTCCACCGATAGTGGTAGCGGATGATTGGGTAGTATCAATTTTACCTGCCGTGTTGTTTACGATGGTGGTGTCCTTATCTTGTCCGAAAGACGATAAAGCGCACGTAAGAAATAAAATTGATAGGAATTTTTTCATAGGATAATTTATAATTGCTCGGATACCATTCCGAAACGTCTTTCTCTTGACTGATAATCAAGAACGGCTTTGTAGAGATCCTCCTCGCGGAAATCCGGCCATAAAACAGGGGTAAAGTAAAATTCGCTGTAAGCCGCCTGCCAAAGCAGGAAATTGCTTAAACGGTGTTCTCCGCTTGTGCGGATCAGTAATTCCGGGTCGGGAATGTCTCTGGTTGATAACGTGGAATTAATCAATTCCGGTGTAATGTCAGAAACTTCCAGTTTTCCATCTTTCACCTGGGAAGCCAGTTTTTTTACTGCTTCGGCTATTTCCCATCTGGAACTGTAATTGAGTGCGATAACCAGGTTAACTCCCGTATTGTTCTTAGTCGATTCAATGGCGTTGGACAGTTCATTTTGGCAATCTTCCGGCAGTCCGTCGGTATCACCGATGCTTAACAATCGAACATTTTGCGCATTCAACTCACTCACTTCATTTGCAATGGTGAAAACAAGTAAGCTCATCAATCCTTCTACTTCGTCATGAGGCCTGCTCCAGTTTTCTGTAGAGAAAGCGTACATCGTAGCATATTTTACACCAATATTTTTACATGCTGTCAGGGAAGCACGAACCGAGTCAACTCCGAATGAGTGACCGTATAGGCGCTCTTGCCCTTGTTTTTTGGCCCAGCGTCCATTCCCATCCATAATGATAGCAATGTGTTTTGGTACGTTTGTCAAATCTATTTGATCCTGTAGATTCATGATTACAGAACGAAAATAATTAAAGAATCTTATGTATTAGTGCAAAAATACGTTTTATAACAGACCTTAACAAAAAAAGGACCCGCCTCGGCGAGCCCCTCTTTATCGGTTTATTACTACGTATTATTCAGCTAATACGATAATTTTATTGTTTTGCATTTCCACAACACCACCTTTGATCGCAACATGGATAATTTTACCATGGTTTTCAGCAGTAATGTTCGGGTTTGTTTTCGGAGTAATCTTAAGTGCTTCCACCAAATCCACTTTGATTGTCCCGGCACTTAATCCGGAAATAATCGGTGCATGGTTATTCAACACTTGGAACGAACCGTCTAATCCCGGAAGTTGAACCGCAGTTGCTTCACCTTTATAGATTAATGTCTCCGGAGTGATAATTTCTAATTGCATATCTCTTAGATTAAAGACCGAAGACTAAAGACAAAAGACTGATATCTTGTCTTTTGTCTCGTGTCTTTCGTCTAATGTCTTTTATATTAAGCTTCAGCTAACATTTTTTCACCTGCCAGTTTCACATCCTCGATGCTTCCTTTCAGGTTAAATGCTGCTTCAGGGTATTTATCCATCTCACCATCCAGGATCATGTTAAATCCTTTGATTGTTTCCTGGATATCAACCAAACAACCCGGAATACCGGTAAATTGCTCTGCAACGTGGAATGGCTGAGATAAGAAACGCTGAACACGACGGGCGCGGTGAACGATCATTTTGTCTTCTTCAGACAACTCATCCATACCTAAGATTGCAATGATATCTTGTAATTCTTTGTAACGCTGCAAAGTGATTTTTACACGGGAAGCACAGTTGTAATGCTCTTCACCCAGAATTGTCGGAGTCAGGATACGAGATGTGGAATCCAACGGATCCACAGCAGGGTAGATACCTAACTCGGAAATTTTACGGGACAATACCGTAGTTGCATCCAAATGGGCAAATGTATTTGCAGGAGCCGGATCCGTTAAGTCATCCGCAGGCACGTAAACCGCTTGTACGGATGTAATAGATCCTCTTTTTGTGGAAGTAATGCGCTCTTGCATTGCACCCATTTCAGTTGCCAGTGTCGGTTGGTAACCTACTGCTGAAGGCATACGTCCAAGTAGTGCTGATACCTCAGAACCAGCTTGGGTAAATCGGAAGATGTTATCAACGAAGAAAAGGATATCTTTCCCCTGACCTTCACCGTCTCCGTCACGGTAATATTCCGCCATGGTCAATCCGGAAAGCGCAACACGTGCACGTGCTCCGGGAGGCTCGTTCATCTGACCGAATACGAAAGTAGCTTTTGACTCTTTCATTTCGTTCAAATCAACTTTGGATAGATCCCATCCACCTTCTTCCATAGAATGAAGGAATGCTTCTCCATATTTAATAATTCCTGATTCCAACATTTCGCGCAACAAGTCATTCCCTTCACGGGTACGCTCACCTACACCTGCAAATACGGATAACCCTCCGTGCCCTTTGGCAATGTTGTTGATCAATTCCTGGATCAATACTGTTTTTCCTACACCGGCACCACCGAACAAACCAATCTTACCTCCTTTTGCATAAGGTTCGATCAGGTCAATTACCTTAATACCTGTGAATAACACTTCGGTTGCGGTGGATAAATCCTCAAATTTAGGAGCTTCACGGTGAATTGGCAGACCATTTGTGTTGTCAACAGATCCGATCCCATCAATAGCTTCACCAACAACGTTGAATAAGCGTCCTTTGATTTGATCTCCTGTAGGCATTTTAATGGCGCTTCCAGTTGAAACAACTTCCATCCCGCGACGGAACCCGTCAGTGGAATCCATAGAGATCGTACGCACGGAATTCTCTCCAACGTGCGATTGTACCTCTAGTACTACTTTTGTTCCATCAGTTTTGAACACCTCTAATGCGTCATAGATGTTTGGAAGTGACATGCCTTTGTCGAATGTTACATCGACAACCGGTCCGATAACCTGTGATATTTTTCCTTGAATTTTGGACATTTTGTTGCCTTTTAAGTGTATTCCTTAATTTGGGCGCAAAGTTACTGTTTTTATTTTTTTATCCAATTTTTCTTGAACAAAACTTGCTAAAAATTTAGAATTAAGGCAGTTCAATCGTTCAATGTAGATTTACTTAAACACCTTTGAACTCTTTGATCTGTTTGATCCAAATAAAAAAGGCAGACTGCCGAAGCATGTCCACCTTTCCGGATTATGAAAAAGAAACCTATTTGTCTATTGAATATTAATCGGAAGTCGGTAGTAACTTTTTACTTCACGACCGTTCAATTTCCCCGGTTTCCAATTTGGCATGGATTTAACGACTTTAATAGCCGCCTTTTCGCATGATTTGCAATCTTCACTGGTTTTGGTTACGATCACCGAAGAAATCGTTCCGTCTGTATCGACTACAAACTTCAGGGAAACCTTCGCGCTTCCATCGATCATGTTCAAGTCGATGTTGTCCCGGATGAATTCGCGCAATGCGTTCATACCACCCGGAAATTCTGCAGGCTCGTCCACATAGGGAACCGGATCATCGTTTTTTGGAGGTTCAATGAGTCCTGTGCCGCCAGTTCCTTTACCCGGAGGAATAATTTCAGGATTGTCCCAAATGGATTTTCCGTCTCCTTTCTGATCAACTAATCCGATTGACTTAGTTGGATCAATAGGGGCTATCTGCGGATCGGAAATGGGATCGTCTTCCGGGGTCGGGGCCCGAAATGCTGTAATCTCTGCAATAGACTCAACGGCCGGTGCTTCAATTTTCTCCGGTTCCGGAATCTCCATTATTTCTTCTTCATTTTTGAAGAGCTCTGCGATGTTTTCAGAGATATATTTGGTGTCTTTTCTTTGCTCCAATGGTTTGAACAGATTGGATGCGCCCCATAATGCACCGATTCCGACAGTAACACCAAGGAACACCAATAAGATTCGCTTGTTGTAATCCCTGCGGATTTGATATGCACCGTATTCCTTGTTTCGATTTTCGAATACGGTTTCGTTGCGCTCTTTCGAAGTGACCATTTGCCAGGACTTGGAAGAGAAGTAATCATAAAGCGAAAACGCTACAATGATTGCCATGATTGAAAGTGTAAGTACCATGATTTTGGTTTTTTTAAGTTTATTATTCAGCTAAACGTAAATCCAATAGGCCTTTTTGGTTTTACTTATATTCTAATCTAATAACTAAACGAATACCTTTTTTTAAAACAATTTTATCTGTCGAAATGCCTTATTCAACGGTAGCGCAAATGAATTTAAAAGCGGCAGCCCTCTGTTTTTAAGGCGATTGTGTAGATTTGGTGTCTGAAACGGGAATGATGATTCAGCGAATTGGCACGAATTTGGTAAGTTTGGAAAAAAATTAAAAAATTAAACCTATGAAAGTATTTATGATAGCCGGATTTATTGGAACAATGGTTCTCTCCGGAACTGTTTTTGGTCAATATGAAAAAGTGTATTACAACGATACTACCTTTGAAACAGAGACTTACAAAGTGGAAATTGATAATGTAGTTGCGCTTCCCAAGGAAGTCAAGTTCCGAATGAATATCACCAATAAAACCAATGATTGGCTTTTGTATATACCGGAGGAAGGAAAGTTTGAAGTGGGGGGTAAGCCATTGAGCTTTAAAGAGGATAAATTGCTGATTCCGCCTTATGACAGCAAAAAACGCGTATTGAAAGCAACCGGTGACAAATTGAATGATCCACGTTCGTTCAATTTTGTTTGCGACGGATTCTATAAAGTAACACTGAAGGACGCGACGAAATCTCCGGAATTTAAACTGCCGATTGCTTCCAACGAGTTTATTGCAGGAAATTTTAAAGTGACTCTGGTGAATTCATCCAAGACAACTGCCAAAACGGAAGTGAAATTCAACGTGACTTACAATGGAGAAGGAATTGGTTTTGCTTCCCCTGCAAAGATGTCCATGCGCATGCCGGACGGAAATGTTTATGCAACCGTTAAATCAAAGGCAGATGTAGTTGCTATTGAAAAAGGAAAAACGGAATCCATTACAGCGGGATGGTCTAAAATGGAAGGAGGTTCCAAAAATGACATGCAGATGGTGGAAATGTGGCTGATATTCAACGACGTTTTCCAGGAAAGCACCCAAGCCAAAATTGATAAAGCAACGATTCCTTTGAGATGGAATGAAGCTTTGACTTTAGGAAAAAAATAAATAACTCCTCTATAAAATACAGGCCCGGATAATTGTCCGGGCTTTTTTGTTTCTGGGATTCGTCTTTTGAAAAGATCCGTTATTTGCTGTGTGAATATGGGATGGGTGAGTCTTCCGAGTGAAGACGGACTGGCGGGAATTTAGTTAAGTTGCTTGGAGGATTGGGAATGCTTGATGAAGGGATCTTCTTTGATACTGAAAGTAAGTTTACTAACATGCTTAATTGATCCGGGAGAAGTTTCTTCTGTAACACGTGATTCAGTCAACTTCTTAAAAACAGAAGAAACCACTGCAAGAGGTCGATCAAAATAACCCCGGGTTTTAATAAAGAAGGGTTACAAACAAAAAATCCCCCTGGAATAACCAGGAGGACTTTATTAATCGTTCTTTCAGTATTTACTTCTTAAAGTAAGCTTTCGCCTGAGGATCTTCCGGATCTAATTCCAGTACTTTGTTCCACATAGCGTCTGCCTTTGCTTTGTCCTTCATCGGAGAGTTTACATAGTAATCACCCAGGTATTTTGAAGCTTCAATGATATACGCTTTGTATGAACCCGATGCAATGTCTTCCGGTGTCAAAGCAGCAAGGAATGCTTCGTATTGCGGTTGAGCTAAATAGGTTCTGGTCTTAGGATTCAAATCCAACTGAACGCGCGCTCTTGCCTGCCAGAAATGACCTCCTGCAAACGCAGGGTTCATTGCCACCAAACGTCCGAAGATCGAGTCAGCCATTTTGTAATCTTTTGGTCCGAAATAATAAGCTCTACCAAAATCATAGTATTCGATCGCCTCCATTTTGGAAGGATACTGATCCATTTTTTTTGTATAGACTTCGATGAGTTTCGGATAGTCTTTCTTTTCAGAATACAATTTTGCAATGTCTGAAAGATATTCAGCTGCTTTTGCCGTATCAATAGATGCAGCCAAGTAATACTGCTCAATTGTTTTGTCTTCCTGTCCCAGTTTATCGTAGATCATACCACGGTATTTGTAATCGGTAGAAATGATCTTGTCTTTCGGAACAATTTTCAGGAAGTTATTGCTTTCGTCCAATGCGCGAACATATTTCAAACTGTCTCCTGCTTCATTACACTCGTACAAGGAATAGAAAAGCATTCGTTTTGTATACAGGTTTGTAAATCCGTTCTTTTCAATGCGTTCAACCTGAGGAAGTACATCACAGTATTGTTTTCCTCCGAACAAAGAACTTGCATATCGGTAACGCGCTTCGTCTGTGTCATTTAATTTTAAATATTTTTCCCATGATTCGATTGCAGCTGCATATTGGTCGAAAAGGATGTTCAACTCGGCGTTTTGTCTGTATGCAGGAGCATAGTTCGGGTCTGCAGCCTGAGCTTTTTTGTATTCTTCATTTGCCAGCTTGTAGTTTTGAACGCGTTGGTAGATCTGTGCTTTGCGCACGATTACTTTTGCTGAATTCGGGTCGATGGCCAAGGCATTATTATATTGCTCGGTTGCCTGACTCGCGTTGGAGCTGCTTTGCGCGAGCAATACATCTCCCAAAAGAACGTAAGCGTCTAAGTTTTTGGAGTCCAAACGAATAGCATCACGTAAATAACTTTCAGCCAGTTTGAGGTTTTTCAATGGACCAGTTGCATACGTTTCGGCAATGCGGTGATAAACAACCGGGTTTTTGCGTTTTGTTTTTTTGATGATTTCACAGAATTGTTGACCTGCAGTGGTGGTATCTCCCTGGAAGTATAAGGCTTTTGCAGCAGCCACCATTCCCAGTTTATCTTCCAGGTCGATGGATCCGGCTTTTCTCCACATGGTAATAGCTGAATCTTTTTCTCCTATCAGCGCATAGAAGTTCCCGAAGAAAAATGCATTCTCCACACTTGTCGGATCTGCCTGAACCAACTTTTGATAATCCTTGCGCGCTAAATCGTAACGCTCGTTTTCTGTTTTTCTGTTAGCGTCCTGCAATGTTTGTGCCTGTGCGGCTGTTCCTAAACTTAATGCAAGAACGAATAGTTTTAACTTGTTCATGGTATTTTGTCTTTTCAACGTATGAATTTCTTTACAATTCCTTTGCCAAATTAGTATAAACTGATTAAACAGGCTCGTTTCTTAACGATTATTTCATATTAATCGACTTGGTGGTATGCTTTATTGACTAAAATGGCTTTTCTTAAGTTCAAAGAGTTTAACTGGTTCAAAATGCTTGCGCTAAAGCTTTAGCATCGGCGCAGAGTTCAAAATGAATGGTGTTTAACTTACTCCGTAGTAAAGTTGATTTCCCGTGGTGTTCCCTTACCAGGACCCAATTCGCATTTTTCCAAAAGCATCTGACCCTGTCTTCCATTCAGGAAGTTTACAAAACCGGTGTTTAATCCGTCCGGGGCTCCGGAGTTAATTGCCCAGATCGGGCGGCAAAACGGGTATTTTTTCTCCGTGATGTTTGCCTTTCCGGGTTTCCAGTAATCGTTGTCATTTCCCTTAACACCAACGATTTTAAACTTCTTGATTCGTTCCTTTACGATCGGATCGTCCAGGTCACTGATGTGGTTGTAACCGATTATTCCCAGCGTATTTGGATTGTCCTGGACGTAACGGATCAGGTCTTCCGTATTTTTTGCTGCATGGACCTGTTTTCCAAAGTCGGTTCCGACCCATCGGAGCATGTGATTGAAGTTAGCCGATTGAACTCTGTCAAATACAATTTCGATCGGTTTTTGAGAATTGGGCCAGGCGGTGCTTTTCCCGGAAAGTAAGTTGCGGATTTGATCCTGTGTCAACAAAGTGTCCTGGTTGTTCAGGTTGACGATGAAAGTGATGGCATCGTTCGCTATTATGTCTGAAGTCACCGTAATGTTCAGGGATCTCAGGTACTTTTTTTCTTCTTTGGTGTAATCCCTTCCGATGAAAATTGTGCGGGCCGTTCCTTCGGATAAAGCTTTCATGGCATCCGTTTCACTGCCGTAGACCATTTTCAGTACCGCATTAGGGTTGATTCCCGTGAAAACCTCTGAGGCTGTTTTGATAAACGGCTGAAATGATTCATCTGCATACATGGTTTTGGTACCGCGTCTGGGAGTATCATCAGGAGTTTGATCGGTACTGCATGAAAATTGAATTCCCAAAGCAAAAGCAAGTAACAGGGTTACAATCACACGTTTTTTCATAGTGTTATTTTTCGTTCTTGTTTTTTTTAATCGAATCATAAATGCGATAAACCCGGTAGGCACCATACATTAACAGGATGCCGACAAACAGGTTGCGTTTGAAACCATAAAGTTTATCAATAAGCAAGTCGGTAAACAGGAGATAGTAACTCATGACAATGCACATGACCACCATTGCACCGGCAATAAAAAGGGTTGCGTTTTTAAACATAATAAACGAAAAATCCCCCCGGGCTGAGCCAAGGGGGATTAGTATTAATATTGAAATTAATTTAATTTAAAGGAAACCGGCAGGGAGAAGGTACTGTTTACAGCTCTACCGTTCAATTTTCCAGGTGTCCATTTCGGCATGTTTTTAACCACGCGCATAGCTTCCTGGTCACATTCCGGACAATCTGTTACACCTTTTTTCACTTTTACGTTGGAGATGTAACCATTCTCACTTACTACGAATTGCAGGTAACATTTTCCTTCCAATCCCATTTCAACCGCTGTTTGAGGATACTTGATGTTTTCAGCCAAGTATCTTTTCAAAGCCGCCATTCCACCCGGTGGCTCAGCAGGCTCATCTACGATGTCGTAAATGATTTCTTTTTCCTTTTCAATTTTTTCCTCCTTTGGTTTTGGAGGAGTCGGGTCTGTTTTTGCAAACGGGTCACCTTCATTCTCATTGGTTTTGTCAGAAACTTTTGTATCTGCCAAATCGGCTTGAATCGGAGGAGGAGTTGTTACTTCATCATCCGTTACCACAGGAGGTAAGAACTGAATCGTTTTTTCCATCGGTGGAATTTCCGGCTCAAGAGGTTCGACAATGTCTTCTTCCTCCAAAGGAGCATCCACTGCAAAAGCAGTTAAATCCAAAGGAACTTCTTTTGGTTTTTCCGTAGGAAGATTCATAATCAACTTATAAATCCCGAAAGTTGTTCCGATGAACAGGACTACACCGGCCATCACAAGGATCAGGTTGCGGCTGTAATTGGTTCGGATTTGGTACGCACCGTATTCGTGGTTGCGTTCTTCAAATACAATCTCATTACGTTCCGCAGAAGTGACCTGCTGCCAGCTTTTAGAGCTTAAGTACTCGTATAACGAAATACCGGCTACTATTAGAATTACGATTGTTATTAACATATTATTTTTTTAATGCTTCGTCTAACAATGCTTGCTCACTGTTCATGATGTCTACAGGAGCAATTACCCCTACAGATGCAATGTACAGTTCATCAATGACATCAATAAAGTTACGGGTCTTGGCTTTCATATCTGTTTTTACCAAAACTTTCAAGGCTTTATTGTCTCTTTTTGCTTCGTTCAATAAGTTGGTGCGGGTAGAGTCGGCGATTTGTTTCTTTTGGAATTTCGCATCCAATTCTACCTTCTTATTCAAAACGAATTTGTTTTCTTCAATCAGTAACTTACGAATCCCATCGGGACCGAAGTTTGTTTCTGTCAATTGAGTTGCGGGTTTTCCTTTCGCATTTCCTTCCGGGTAAAATTCCCCTTTGTAGTAAAACACACGATCATCCGATACAATAAAAGTAATTGCATTGTTTATTTTATTATCGTCTTTTTTCGGCTCATCAGTAGGTTCTTTCGCCGGGTATGCCAAACTCATTACTTTGGGTTTCGCAAATGTTGAAGTCAAAACGAAGAAAGTCAACAACAGGAAACCTAAGTCCACCATGGGAGTCATATCGATACGCGCAGGGCCTTTCTTAGGGCGTTTTTTACCGCCTTTTTTGCCGCCGCCGTCGTCTTGTGCTAATTCTGCCATATTTTTCTTTTTATTTAACTACTGCTGCTGCTTCCTGCGAAGTGACGAAATTCAGGTTGTTCAAATTCAGGTCCCGGAACGTTTCGATTGCAGTTTTTACCCGCACATATTCTGCGTCCATTGCTGCTTTCAAAACAAATTTCGGTTTGTAATCCTCCGGTTTCAGAGGTGCCTGACCTTTTCCTTGTTTCGCACTTTCTTCTTCAAACATTTTCTTTCCGTAATCCAGCATTTCGCGGTTTGCGAAATTGATCCAGTCTTTCAGTTCATTGTGCATACTATCGGAAGGAATACCCACAAAATTTGCATCTTGTTTTCGGTAGTTCTTTCTTCCTTCCCCGTCCAATGAAAGATATTGAGGTAATTCTCCCATTGAACAACCAATACTTGTAATTCTTACGAATTCCTTGATATTGTCTTCGCTCAACGGAACTTTATACTTGGCAGCCATTTGAGTAACTACCTTTTTACGCACTTCTTCTCCTGTGCAGGAAAAGAAAATACGACCTCCTTTATCAACTGTAACTAGTACCAGGGTCTTTTCCGGGATTTCTTTGTCCCCGATAGACGATGGAATAGAAACTTCTACTGGTTCATCTGTACGGAATGTTGCTGCAAGCATGAAGAAAGTAACCAAGAGGAAAGCCAAATCCACCATCGGTGTCATGTCGATGGATGGGGATCCTTTGGGTGTTTTAATTTCTGCCATTCCTTAATTATTTATACCGTTTACGGATATTAGTTATTCGCATTGAAGTTTTGAACGATAGCAAATCCTGCTTCATCCATTGCATGTGTCATTTGGTCAATCTTCGTGTTGAAGAAGTTGTACATTACAGTTGCCAATGTAGAAGCAAAGATCCCTAAGAAGGTATTGATCAAGGCCTCAGAGATACCGATGGATAATTTAGTTGTATCCGGAGTACCTGCACCCATAGCCTGGAAGGATTTGATCATCCCCAATACCGTTCCGATCAAACCGATCAAAGTACCGATAGATACACATGTTGAGATAATGACTAAGTTTTTGGACATCATCGGAAGTTCCAATGCAATGGCCTCATCGATCTCAGCTTTCAGGATTTCTGATTTTTGTTCTTTGTCTAGTGTAGGGTCTTTCTGAACAGACTCGTACTTCTCTAATCCTGCACGGATAACATTTGCCAAAGATCCTTTTTGTTTGTCACACTCTTCGATTGCTCCCTGGATATCATTATTATTCAATAATTCCTTCACGTTTTCAACGAAGTTGTTGATGTTACCACGACCTTTTGTCTTAGAAATACTGATGAAACGTTCAACAGAGAAAATTAATACAACAAGGTTAACTGCCATCAAGAAAGGTACGATGATCCCTCCTTTATATACTGTACCAAGTGTGTTCCCGTCGATTGGATGCTCGTTTGGATCACCATTAACGAAATTTGATGGATCTCCCAAAATGAAATAATAGATCAGAAATCCAATTCCTAATGCAATTGCAATAGATAATGAGGCAACTAATGATGAAAAACCTCCTCCTGTTTTTGTCTTGCTCATAATTTAGTCTTTATTGAAACTTTTTACTTGTTTAAGCCTCAAACATACTAAAAAGGTTTTAATTAGTTTCAAACCTTTTAGTGAAATGAGTTGCCTTTTTTATCAAAATGTCCCAAAATGTGTTTTAAGTACCTGAATTATCAATTGAACGAAAGAACCGATTGATTTTGTGGAATGTTATGATAAAATCAAATCTGTATTAACACAAAATGAAGATTCTAAGTTCAGGTTCCCGTACAATTAACCCGGACGTTGGTTCATTAGGGGATTAATTTGAAAGAAATTGCTCTGTTTTGCAACGGTCCTGATTGAGCGTTGTATATTTGAAATGAAATTTCAGATCAAACAAAGATGATACAGGTAAAAAATTATATATGCGGACAATGGGTTGCCGGTGAAGGTGAAGAACAAAAAATTTACAATGCCATTACAGGTGACCAGATCGGTTCGGTTTCCAGTGCCGGATTGGACTATGAAGCGGCACTTAATTACGGGCGAACAGTCGGAGGAAAAGTCTTGCGAAAAATGACCTTCCAGGAACGTGGACGCATGCTGAAAGCATTGGCACTGTTTTTAATGGAACGCAAAAATGCATACTACCAGGTTTCTGCCTGGACCGGTGCTACCAAAGTGGATTCGTGGATCGATATTGAAGGCGGGATCGGGAATTTATTTGCAAATGCGTCTCTCAGAAGGCAATTTCCGGATTTGCCTTATTACGTGGATGGGACAGCTGCTCCATTATCTAAGAACGGTTCTTTTATCGGGCATCACATCATGGTGCCGAAACAAGGGATTGCAATCCATATTAATGCATTCAACTTCCCGATTTGGGGAATGCTGGAAAAAATTGCCGTAAACCTGATGGCAGGTGTTCCTGCAATCGTGAAACCTTCCGAATTTACCAGCTACCTGACAGAAGTAATGGTTAAGGATATCATCGATTCAAAAATCCTTCCGGAAGGAGCCTTGCAATTGGTTTCCGGTTTCGGTCGCGGAATCATTGATCACGTAACAAGCCAGGATGTGGTAACATTTACCGGAAGTGCTTTTACCGGAAGAAAGTTGAAAGCACATCCGCGTTTGATCGAAGAGTCTGTTCCGTTTAATTTGGAGGCAGATTCGTTAAATGCTATGGTTTTGGGAGAGAAAGCTGCCCCGGGAACGGAAGAATTCGACATTTTCGTAAAAGAGGTTACGAAAGAAATTACGATCAAGGCAGGTCAGAAATGTACAGCTGTTCGCCGGATTTTGGTTCCGGAGGATTTTATTGAAGACGTTCAGAAAGGAGTTTCTGCTCGCCTGGCATCTACCACCATCGGTGATCCGAAAGTGGAAGGTGTTCGCATGGGAGCTTTGATCAATAGAACACAGGTAGATCGCGTTCGTGCGAATGTGGAATTGCTGGCAAAATCACAACAAATCGTGTATGGAAATATGGATCAGTTTGATGTGGTCGGAGCAGATAAAGACAAAGGAGCTTTCTTTTCCCCGATCTTATTCCTGAATGATTCTCCGTTCGACAAACAGGACGTACACCATGTGGAAGCTTTCGGCCCGGTTTCAACGATCATGCCTTACAAAGATTTGGACGAAGCGATTGAATTGACCAAGTTGGGAAAAGGCTCACTGGTAACAACAATTGTTACTGCTGACGATAAGGAAGCACGTGAATTTGTGGTAGAAGCAGCTTCCGTAAACGGACGGATTCTGGTGTTGAATAAAGACTGTGCGAAGGAAAGTACCGGTCACGGATCGCCTATGCCATTGCTGACACACGGCGGACCGGGTAGAGCCGGTGGTGGAGAAGAAATGGGAGGAAAGCGCGGAATTATGCATTATTTGCAGCGCACGGCAATTCAGGGCCATCCGACTACGATCACAGAAATTACACAACAATTCCAGCAAGGGGCAAAAGGAAAAATCAGTTCGGTTCACCCGTTCAAAAAATATTACGAGGAACTGGAAGTCGGTGATCAGTTGATCACGGAAAGCCGTTTGATAACAGCGGAAGATATTGATGCGTTTGCAGCTTTGAGCGGAGATAATTTCTATGCACATAAACGGGAAACGAATTTCACCGGAACGATGTTTGATGAGCAGGTGGCACATGGATACCTCATCATGAGTATTTCAGCAGGGTTGTTTGTAGACAGTTACGAAATCAACCCGGTGCTTTTGAACTATGGGATTGATGAGTTGCGCTTTACTAAACCGGTATACGCAGGTGCAAACATTCACATACGATTTACGTGTAAGGAAAAGATCAGCACGGACGTAACGCCGAATGAAGATGATCCGAAAACACTGATTCAGCGTGGTGTTGTAAAGTGGCTGGTTGAAATGCTGGACGATACAGATGAGCCATTGGTGGGAATTGCAACAATTTTGACCATGGTGAAACGATTGGATCAGTCGATCAACTGATCAATATAGTATATAATGTACAGGCGCGATTTATCGCGCCTTTTTAATTTTATATAATTCACGGAATAAGCCGAAATTCGTAATTTGGTGCCTGTAATTCAATGACATGAAAACCATTTCGATCCTGAGCCTGTTATTCTTTCCTTATTTTGTTTCGGGCCAATCCGCAAAGAAATTAAACAATCAATTGCGAAGCGAGCTTATTACGGAACAACAAAAACAGGAAGATGCCATTACTGTTTTCAAAAAAAAACGCGCAGATTTTGATTCTGTTAAACTACTGGCGAATGGCAAGATCGATCTCTTGAAAAAAGGTGAAAAACGGGTTTTGGATTGTTTCTTTACTTTTTCAGCCCTGATTTATCAATTGAAAGAATTACATGCGGAGCTACCACCATTGATCCGGAGTTTCAACAGTGACAAAGTGCCGGTGCAACGTGAATTTGTGGAACCGATTAAGAATACCTTGGAGACAGTCTTTGTTTTTGAGAAAGTATCCGACAAGGTGGAATTGGGGGACTTGAGCCGGAAGGAACAAAATAAGCTGTTGAGCAGAAAGGTCGATGAATACAAACGTTATACCCTTTCCAATTCGATTCGGTTAGGAGAGATGAAGGATAGCAAGGAACGAATCAGTGCGTTTTTGCCCCGCATGGATTCTTTATTGCACGTTTATGAACTACTTGCAAATGATATGACCTCGGATAGCTGGAAAATGCAGGATAAACTGAAGCAATTGGAAGTAGAGTTCCGAAAAAAGGGGCCGAAAAATTTTACGGAGGCGTACTTTCGGATTTTCCCGGAAGTTTTTCCCGGTTTCCTGCCCGTTGGAAAAGAATTGGAGTTAAATGGAGTTCCGGAACGGATTGAGTTTGAAGAGACATACCCTATTACAGAGAAACGCAGCGAGCCGGAAATTTATGATTGGACGGAAGAAGCCACCGTTTTTCTGGGGGGAAAAGATGAAATGAATCGATTTATCACTAAGAATCTGCGATACCCCGAAAGTGTCATGCAAGGCATTGTTTCCGGGAAGGTGGTTGTGAAGTTTATTGTTTCAGGAAAAGGAGAGATTTCCGATGTTGAAGTGTTGAAAGGCATCCCGGCATGCCCGGAATGTAATGAAGAAGCGATCCGCCTGGTGAAAAGCATGCCGAATTGGATTCCCGGGAAACAGAATGGCAAAAAAGTCAGTTCCTACGTCCGTTTACTGCTTAAATTTGAATTATAGGCTAATCGTGTCCCTGTAATTTATTTTTTGCATAGCTCACCGCAACAAAAACTCCAATACCGCATTCATGAATTCTTCCGGCTGTTCGGCGTGAACCCAATGTCCTGCGTTTTCAATCGTTATAAAGGTTGAATCCGGGAATTGGTTCTCTATATCGGGAATATCCTCGTCAATGATGTAATTGGACATTTCGCCGCGAATGAATAAGGTTTGTACCAATACTTCCTGTTCGGGCAAGGCTTTCAGGATGTTGGGCATTTCTTTTTCCAATGCCTTGACATTCATTCGCCAGGCTAATTTTCCTTTTTCAATCCAATACAGATTCTTCATGAGAAATTGCCGGGTCCCGTTTTCCGGAACAAAAGGAAGAAGGATTTCTTCTGCTGCGGAACGGGAATCCATTGCAGTGGCACTCAAGGCATCAATTCCTTTTAAAATTTGCTGATGATGAGGCGGGTATTCTTTGATCCCCATGTCGACCACGATCATTTTCTCGATCGTGTCGGGGTAAAGCTGTGCGTAGCGCATCACGGTTTTTCCACCCATTGAATGGCCCAGCAGGTTAACTTTTTCCAATCCAAGATCCGTAATCAATTCATGTAGGTCTTCTGCGAGCAGATCGTAATCGAATTCGTCGCTCCAATCCGTGTGTCCGTGATTGCGCTGATCCACCAAAATGACCTGGAAATAATCGGAGAAACGTTTGGCATGTGTCTGCCAATTGTCGGAAGATCCAAAAAGTCCGTGGAGAATGATTAAAGGTTTTCCTTCTCCCAGAATACGATGCTGCAGTTTCATTCTGCAAAACTACAAATCCGCTTTGTTTTTAGCTGAGTAAATGGGAAAAAAATCGGAAGATGTTCGGCATTTCCCAGTTGGTCTCCGGAACTTCCACATTGATTTTGGTTGTTTTTGTTTCCGTTACAGTCGTTGTAGATGGGCTGCTTGATTTTGTTTCTCCCTCAATATCCGTTGAACTTAATTTCCCGGTTGTGAATTGCTTGTCATTAATGGTTTCAATGATGGAAACAATCTTGTCAGCAGAGATTTTTGATTTGTCAAAAGTAATGTAAGCCGTGTTGGTCTTTCTTCCGGATTCAAAATCATAGGAAACCCGGTCCACAGCGCCTGTTTCTTTCAAAGCCATCCGGATAGAACCTCCGCAGGCATGTTCACAAGTCATTCCTGAAACCTCGATCGCCAGTTTGCGATCTGCCTGAACAGGATCCATTTTTTGATTGATTACTTTCTTCTCAACTTTGATGATTTTCTTGTCAGGAGTTGATGAACAGGAGCCCAAAACCAATACAGTTGCCAGTCCTAATAAAATCGAGTGTTTCATGGTTTAACTTTTATGGGCATAAATGTAAGGCAAACAAAAGACCTGTTTCACCAATTTTTGTTAAAATGGATTAGCGGCGTCCGAACTTTAACATCTGACGGAATCCGAAGACCAGAAATCCGTAATTTTGTACCATGTCTGAGATAGTAAATAAAGTAGCACAAAGTGGATTGATCGCAGTCGATTTGGCGGAGTATTGTCCGAAGAATTCTGAGTTTGCAGGTTTTGATTTTGAGCCGTCTCTGTGGCAGGGCTTGGTTCTGAAGGAAAAGGATTTCCGTGATTATGTAAAGAACTTTGACTGGAACCAGTTTCAGGGAAAACACGTGTATTTGTATTGCTCTGTTGATGCGATTTTACCTTCCTGGGCATTTATGCTGGTAAGTTCGAAACTGGTTGGAATTGCACATTCTGTTACGATCGGTAATTTGGCGGATGCAAAACAGAAAGCATTGGAATTGAGCATCGATAAATTGGATGTTCAGCAATTCCATGATGGAAAATTAATTGTAAAGGGTTGTTCGGATATTCCGAATCCGGAAGCGGCCATGTCACAGTTTTTGGTGAAAGTTCAGCCGGTTTGTTCCAGTATTATGTATGGCGAACCGTGTTCAACGGTCCCGATTTATAAGAAACCTAAACAGAAATAGCTTCCGACCGGAATCCCATCTCATTCACCGATTGAAACAAGCGCGGCAGTAATTCCTTTTGTCTTTCGGTGATCTTTGCATTGTCGTGCAATACGAGGATCTCTCCTTTTTTGATTCGCTTCACCTCTGAAAGGATCCGTTCATTACTCACTTTGAAGTCGTAATCGTACGACAACCAGGACCACATAATGATTTGATGTGTTCTCCCGATTTCTTTTGCAACACTCGGTTTGATCCTGCCATATGGAGGGCGGAACAGTTTGGTAGGGAATGATGTTTCAAATTCACGAAAGGATTGCAGGTAAGTTTCATTTTCCGTTTTGACCGAATTCAGATGATTCATCGTGTGATTTCCAATTACATGACCTTCCATTTTGATGCGTTGGAATAATTCGGGGTATTTAACAATATTCTGGCCTACACAGAAGAAGGTAGCTTTCCATTTGTATTGTTTCAACAGGTCCAAAACAAAAGGAGTGATTTCCGGATTCGGTCCATCATCAAAAGTGATAAACACCACTGGTTCAGAAATGGAAAACCTCCACCTTAACCTTGGAAAAACCCAATTCGTTAAGCGTGGAGGTTTAAAGAGTTTCATTTAGAAATGATTTACCCAACAATCGGTTCACTGTCAGACTCAGCTCCTTTTGGTAATGTTTCCGGCAGAATTGCATCACCTCCTACAGGCATTCCGTTAGAAGCCGGTTGTGGGGCTGTTGGTACTTGTGTTCCTGTTAATTCAAATGTAAAGTCGATTGCATTCATCGTACCTTGTAAGCGTGCTTTCTTCGAAGCAAAATTTCCGTCGGTTCTGCTTTCTCCGTTTTCTAAGGACAACTGATCCAATTCGTTATAGATACGTGTTAAGTCTACATTGTACAATGCTTCTAACTCTTTCGTTGTCCGGTTGATCAATGCTCCGTTCGGATTTCCGATACGTGGATCACCTGCAAATTTGTGAATGGTCGCGTAGTTAATTACCGCCGCGATGTAATCCATATCATTTGATGTGGCAAACTGTGCCGGGCTGTTTTTAAAGTAACCCAGGATACTTTCCAATTGACGGGCTACTTCTGCGCCCAGTTTTTCAGCACCCGCTTTGTCATTGGCTCTGTATAGAAGACCTACATAATCCTGTAGCACTCCATCCTGGAATTGTTGGTATTCCGCGCCGTTAGCATCTTTGATCGAACCTGCCGGAGAAGGTCTTTCACCGTAATCCAATACAATATTTGCCGGCATCACTTCCAGTGATTTGTGAATCACTTGTGCTGCTTTCTTGCGTAATTCAGCTACAGTCATTCCCAAGCTTCCTTTGAAGGTGTTTTCCAGCGAATCGGCAACTCTTGCCTGACCAGAAGCGCGCAGGTTCTTCAACATCGGGCCGTATTGCTGTTTACTCATTTCCATCTGCTCTGCTTCGATCACATAATGTTCTGCCAATTGTGCAAACATGGTTCTGAACTGAACTGTTTGTCTTCTGGCGTAGTAATCTGTCAATACATCCGGATTATTCATTTTTCCGTAATGGTAGGTTTCCATGATGTGTTTGTACATCAATTTTTCATTGATCGGAGTTCTGCCTTGAGCTAGAATAGGAGTAATTTCCCATGCCATGCCATTGGTGCGTAAATGTCCGCTTTGGTACATGGCTGTAGAAACTTCCGTATTACCCGGAGAAGTAAAGTACATCGGGCGTTTCCAGTCGTTGTGGGCCAACATGTCCAAAATCATAATGTCAGATTTTGTGATTGTTTGAACGGATCTAGAATTGAAACGGAAACGAATTTCATCTTCACAGTTTGATACTTCTTCTTTCGAGATAATACCGGATGCTAAGGCATTTTTCTTATTCACAGGAAGGATGAAACCGGTACTTGGAATGACTCTTAATGAAGACGTTCTGAATCTGATCATGTTGTCATCGTCCTGCATGAAAGAGATTACATCTTTCAATGGAAGGAAAGACCATCCATCTTCCCAGGTAGACATAATTTCCTGCAGTGATTCCAATGCTTTTACATCAGCTTCCAGGATTTGGTTTCTATATCCTTCAAAAATTTCAAGAATGCCATTTTCCATACTTTCGATAGTTTCCATATTAGAAGAATCAACGTTTGCACTATTGAATGATTGGCGGATTTCATTGATTCTTGGATCAAATGCCGGATCTTTTGCTTTCACAGAAGAAAGCGCTGAAGATGCTATATTCTTAAAGTTTGTAAATGCTTGATTGAATTCTTGAGGGCTATTTTTTACTTTAAGATCAAACAATCTTTCCATTGTTTTTCGATTCATTCCCTGATTTAGCATCCAGGTTGTGGATGTTGTAGGTACAGAAAATGCTTCTTTAAAAAACGCTTGATCCGTTCCACCAGCCCATTGAAGAATCTGGTCTTCTCTAAATGTAATAGGAAGCGGTTCGGAATCGTACATTTTCATCTTCATCTGGTTGGTGTACCAGTCCGTGTCGAATAAGCTCGTGTTACATACGCGTACGTCTGTGCGCTCACCTTCCACTTCCTGCAAATACCATAGCGGGAATGTATCGTTATCTCCTACAGAGAAAATGATTCCGTTTTTAGCGCAGGATTGAAGGTAATTGTATGCTAAATCATGAGCAGAAGATTTGTTGGAACGATCGTGGTCATCCCATCCCTGTTCGCCCATGATGTAAGGAACGAATAAAGTAAGTAACGTAAATAAGGTTGCGGCAACTGTGTTGTTCGGAAGCGCTTTCCGCAGTCCGAATGCTAATCCCAGCAATACCAAACCGATAATTGCAATAATTAACCAGGTTGTCAAAATGACACCACCACCTGAAGCAGCGAAGATCAGAATGAATCCGGTTAATGCACCGTAACCGATCAGCATTTTCTTCCAGTCTTCTTTCTGGAAGTTTTTGTAGGCATCGTACAAGGCAAGAACGCTCAATCCAATCCAGAAAGCGAAGGCATAGAAGGATGCTGCGTATGCGTAATCACGCTCACGTGGTTCAAACGGTTTTTGGTTCAGGTAAATAACGATCGCAATTCCGGTAAAGAAGAATGTCAGGAATACGATAAATGCGTCTTTCGGAGCTCTGTAGAAATGGAAGATCAATCCGATCACCCCCAAAACAAGTGGAAGCATCCAGAAATTATTGTGAGCTGGATTTTCCAGGGTGTAGTAAGGTGCGTGCTCCTGGTTCCCCAAACGCGCATCATCAATGAATGAGAATCCGGAGATCCAGTTTCCGCGCATTTCATCTCCATGGCCTTGAAAGTCATTCTGACGACCGGAGAAATTCCACATGAAATAACGCCAGTACATCCAGTTCATTTGATAGCTGAACATATACCGCATGTTTTCTCTAAATCGCGGAAGTCTCAGCCCATCAGCTCCATTTTCATCCGAATCCGCTACGTCCGTCGGATCATATCCGGACCAATTCTTATAAGCAACAATTTTCGGATCATTCGGATTACCGGAAGTGTAGTACATACGTGGTAAGAAAGTTGTTTGAGCATATACCTGCTTGCTTTTCTTTCTGACACTTTCGTTACTGGAGAAATACTTTTCTTTCACAGAATAGTTTCTTCCTTTCGATTTTGCCCAGTCGGTTGCTTCTTTTTCTGTCATGAATGCTTTTGCATCCATTCCTGTTTGATCATTTTCCACCACGAAACGGCGCAGGTAAAACGGCGATCCGTCTTCATACTCACTTTGATCTGCCAATGTAGAGTTCCAGTAGTTTCCATTCAGGATCGGCCAGGAACCGTATTGCTCGCGTTTCAAATAGGCATGAAGAGTTACCAGGTTTTCGGGGTCGTTCTCATCCAATGGAGTATTTGCGTTGGAACGGATCACGATCACGGCAAAAGAACCGTAACCGATCAATAAAAACGCCAAACTCCACAAGGCGGTATTTAAGATAGGTTTTGCTTTTCTTTTTGCATATCGGAAAGCCCATATGAATAGGCCGACCAGCAGAAGGAAGAAGAAAATGGTACCGGAGAAGAACGGTAAACCGAATGAATTTACAAATGCCACCTCGAAAGAAGAAGCCACTGCAACGGATCCTGGAATAATTCCTTCCTGCACAAATGCCAGTACGACAACTGAAATCAAACCGGTCAGGATGATTCCTTTCAGGTTGGTTTTCTCCCAAAGATTGAAATACATTACGAATGCAATTGCTGGCACAGCAAGTAGACCCAATAAATGGACACCGATTGCCAAACCGAACATGAACCAAATTAGGATCATCCAGCGCATCGGAGATCTTCCGTCTTTGATTTCTCCGTGTTTGATACCGATCATTTCAGCATCCCATTTCAGAATCATCCAGAAAATGGCGGCAGTGAACAGGGATGACATGGCATAAACTTCCCCTTCAACAGCAGAGAACCAGAAGGAATCAGAGAATGTGTAAGCCAAAGCACCGACAACTCCCGCTCCGATAGTAGCGATCTGATCACCTCTCGACCAATCTCTTTCTTTGCGTTGCATGATCTTTTTACCAAACATGGTAATCGACCAGTAAAGGAATAAGATGGTAAACGAACTGCATAAAGCTGAAAGGCGGTTGATCCATACAGCTACCATTTCCGGTTCTGCAAAGAAAGAGAACAAACGTCCAAGTACCATGAATAACGGTGCGCCCGGAGGGTGACCAACTTCTAATTTATGTGCTGCTGTAATGTATTCCCCACAATCCCAAAGTGAAACGGTGTCTTCAATGGTCAGGAAATAAACAATCGTTGCGATTAAAAAAACAAACCAGCCTGTCAGGTTATTCAGTTTATTGTAATTCATGATTTACTTTGAAAGTTTGACTCGCGAAGTTATAAATATATTGCGACGATTCCTCATAGAAATGTTGAAAAATGCTAAATGAATGAAATTCAACGTTTTTTCCACTTTTGCGCGGAAAAACACCAATTTTTTTCCTGCTTTTCTTGTATGAAAAGAATTTAGTATTAACTTTGCCCTCGCAATTGACCCATGGTGTAACTGGCAACACGTCTGGTTTTGGTCCAGAAGAGTCTAGGTTCGAGCCCTAGTGGGTCAACAAAAGGAAAAGGAATTCGAAAGAGTTCCTTTTTTCTTTTGTTCCTCTTTCACGCTTCATACTCGCTCTTTTCGATTTTCAGAGAAATTCCTTTCCCTTTTTCAGTGTGAGTTTTGAGAGCGGAGGCACAAAAGACTGGAGTGGGGACGGGATTTGGTACAGAAATAGAAAAGAGGTCACCCAAACGAATGACCTCAATTTTCTAACGTAGTTTTCTCGCGTATTGTTTTCTAACAAATCGACTAATGTAACTGTTCAACCCCATTCCGTTTACTGCTAGTCGCTTCATTTGTTCTACACCAGCGACACCTGTAGAAAAGTAATTGTACAAATACATAGAACCATCTTTGAACTGAACAGTAATGCTGTCTCCTTCAATTGAGTAGTTCGCTACGTTGGAGTTTCCTCCTCTGTTAAGGTAGCGTTGTACCATATAATGCAATTTTCATCCATAAACACGGTGGATGTTACGTGCAGATACCGAATTTTAAAGAAAGTACTATCTTAGCCCAAAGTACTGGTAGATGGCAATCTTATTTGGTTGTGCATCTTCCAACCAATTAAAGGGCGGAATTGCAGTTCTGCCCTTTATTATAGATGCATATTTCTTCCATAAGTTGCTTGTTTACAGGATATTTATTTGATTGTTTTCAACACGATATTAACCTGTTTTCAATACTTTTGTATAAACAGTAATCTAATCATGGAAGTAAATATATTTTGGGCAATTGGGTCTGCCATTTGTGCTACGCTCATCACTTACTTAACTACCTATACCAATGCTAAAGCTAAATTTCAGGCTGAACTAGAAACTATCGCAAAACGGACGGAGGAACAGGAAAAAGTAATAGCGAAGTACAAAATTCAAGATCATCAGTATCAAAAGAGGTACGATGTTTATCTCAAATACCTTTCACTCTTAGATAAGTTTGAAGCCGAAACCCCATTACTTCAAAAAGAAGAGACGGGAGTGTGGATGTCACAGCTTGTAAATGCTTTGTATTTGTATAGGGAAGATGAAGCAAATAGTATGAAAGCAATCAATCAGTATGGCGATATGTTTGATGGAATGGTTAGTAAAGCAATGGAAGGATTGAAAGACATTGCTGTTCAAACAAATGAAATCAAGTTGGTCGCAACAAACGAAATCAATTCAATTTTTGAGAAATTGAGACTGAACTATCAAAAGGTAGCAGAGATATCTAACTCCATATTTGCTGACCCGATAGCGATCTGTTCTGGAAAAGTAGATTTCGATGCGGTAAATAATAAGCTACAGAAATTAAAGGACGAAACGGTTGAAGATAGAAAGAATCTTATATCCTTAATGCGTAAAGATTTACACAGCGAGTAACCAAAATAGCTAAAATCGTTGTACATAAAAACACTAGCCATGGATTGCATTGAATTAAGACCAGACCAAATTGTACGCAGAGGAAAGTATCCTGCACCGAACGTTCCAAATCACAACTCGTTGTTTTTCCATCCGTCCACTTTGCACGGAAGCACAAAAGAACTAGAGGAATGGGGGTATGAGTTGGCAACATTTTGTAGACAAAATGGTATTCCATATTACTGTTTTACGAATGATTTCGGGAAAAAGATCAATGTCTATCCAAATGATACAATTGAACAATGGTGGAGTAATCGCTAGTGTTTGAATTCCCCCACTCCAATTGGCAGCGCGCGCGCAGATGCAGTTCCTAATTCTTTTGTTTAGCCTTCGCGCGTGAATGATACCCCAAAAAAAGTTAACCACCCTTCTAGGGTTGTAAACCCTAGAACATTTTTTTAGTATGAGAAATGGTAAGCTCTAACACTCTTTAACGTCTCCTAATTCCTTTTTCCATTAACTTACATTTAAAATCAAAAACGAGGGGTATGAAAAAGCAATTTTATTTGGCTAAAGAGCAGAAGTTTTGTCCGGCGTGTGGAACGCCGTTGCCAGACGGGCAAACTCATTGCCCGAATCCAACTTGTCCAACCAATACACCGCCACCGATTCATTAATTGAAAGAAATTGATAGAAAGCCCGGGCATTTATCGTCTGGGCTTTTTTTCATTTGAGGCCTCCGGATTTTGTAATTCCTTAACTTTTTTCCGGTTGTTTTTCTTTCTATTTTAGAGTTAACAGCAAGGCATAACGAATCAGAAGTCAATTCTGATCTCTATTATATACTAAGCTTCACCCTTTAATCGGGTGAAGCTTTTTTATTATCCTTCGAAGCTCGAAGAGCGAAGAAGGATTTTCATTTTCCTTTGCGAATCTCAATGAACGGCCGAGGATTGTCATTCCTTCACAAAATTCTGCACCCGCTTCATGCTCTCCGATTCGTATTGAAACCAGTACAGGCCTGATGAAAAAGACGACAAATCCAGATTCATAAGCAACACCTCATCATTGATCTCTTTTAGCTTGGCTCCGCGGTAATCAAAAATTTGAAGCGTGTATGGTTTGTTTTCCGGAAGCTCGATCTGGATCATTCCCGAAGACGGATTGGGCATGATTTTCAACCCGACGTTCGGATAAGGAACAACGGGTGGTTCCACATAGGTGTAAACCGTAATTTTGTCTGTCGCTGAAGCAGCTCCTCCGTTGTTTACGAGGTAAATTTTCTTTCCGTCAGGTGAAATGGCGATATCGCGCAGCCGGCCATTCAAATCCTGATCTTCTGCAAAATACTTTTTGGGATTCGGATTCTGGGTAGTGGAAGGAGTAATCGTTCCTTGCGCATTTAATTTGAATTGGTACAATTCCATATCGGTATTGTCGCCCTTTTTCAATGTCACAAACAAAATGCTGTTCGTCCATTCCGGAATGGCAGTACTCTTATAGTAAATTCCGTCAGAAGGAGCAACGGTGCACCAGGAAATCCCGTTGCCGGAAGCTGGGGTCGGTACGTCGCAGATCGAGTAAATCGGTTCAACCAAATGATCGTTCGCAATTTGAGGGTGCGGAACGTAATTGCTCACGTATGCAGCTTCTCCCGGGAAATTATCGTCGTCGTGAAAACCATGAACATTTTTCCATCCGTAGTTCATTCCTTTTTCCAGGAGATTGATTTCATCGTCGGTTCTGTCTCCGTGTTCAATGTCATACAGGATGTCCAGGTTGGTATTATAAACCAATCCCTGCGGATTCCGGTGTCCGCGCGTGAAAAAGGAATTTCCCGGAATTGGGTTATCGGCCGGGATACTTCCATCCATATGGTAACGGTGGATTTTTCCGTTGTCCGTAGTTGGGTCTTGTGCGAAATTATTTGGGTTGTCTGTTTGCGGATTGTAGCATTGCGGGCTGTTTGTTTCAGAGGCTCCGTGATCCCCGATCGTTACGAATAAATAGGAAATCGTATGTTGTTTTACTGCCAGTAATCTTCCTCCCAAATGGTCATATCCGGTTGAGATTCCCGTGACAATGTCCTGGTAAGAAACAACTTGCTGCGTGTTTCCGTCCCATTTAAGTCTTCTGATTTTAAAACGGGTAGCCGGATTTCCGGATGTTCCCGAATTATATGAATACATGAAATAAATGAAGGCAGAGTCCGGAAGTTGAAAATCCGGGTGGAGGGCAAGGCCCAGAGTGCCGGCACCGATCGAGAGGTTCGGGCAAAGGGCCGAATTTTCTAAAGGACTTCCTCCGAAATAATCGGGTGCGGTATAGATAACGGTTTTATCTCCTGTTTCCGGATCAATACGTGAAACTCTTCCGTTGCTTTCTGTTACCCAAAGCATGGAATCCGGTCCGTAGAACAATTCCCAAGGAGTGGAAACCTGGGTAGGAAGCTCTGACCGGACAAAGGTTTGGGATTTGCCTGGAAAAGCATTCAAAAGAAGAAGGAAAAGGAATGCCTGTTTCATGATTGATGGAGTTGGTACATCAAATTTACTGCTTTCCACGTTAGCTGACGAGATTTTACATTCAAATACGGCTTCTTTTCTGTAAAGTGTATCTTTGTACCATATAATAGAATACATGTCGGAAGAAAAAAGAACGGACCTGGAATCCCTTGGAGAGTTTGGGACCATTGATTTATTGACAAAAAACTTCTTGATTACAAGAGAATCCACGGCTTTTGGAATCGGAGACGATGCGGCTGTCCTGGAACGGAATGAAGAACAATTCACCTTGATTTCTACGGATATGCTGGTAGAAGGGGTTCATTTTAACCTGATGTATGTTCCGTTTAAGCATTTGGGATATAAATCCGTTGCGGTGAATCTTTCTGATATTGCTGCAATGAATGGAACGCCGGAGCAAATTACGGTTTCCATTGCGGTTTCGAACCGCTTTCCTTTGGAAGCCCTGGAAGAATTGTACGATGGGATCCGGCTGGCGTGTCAGCATTACAAAGTAGATTTGATTGGCGGAGATACCACTTCTTCCAGATCCGGATTGGTGATTTCGGTAACTGCCATAGGTGTGGTAGACAAATCCAAAGTGGTTTACAGATCGGGGGCAGGTGTGAATGACTTGCTGGTTGTTTCCGGAGATTTGGGTGCTGCCTATGTCGGATTACAGGTTCTGGAACGTGAAAAAAGCGTGTTTGAAGCAAATCCGGATATTCAACCCGATTTGGACGGGAAGGATTACATCATTCAGCGGCAATTGAAACCGGAAGCACGGTTGGACATTATTACCTACCTGAAAGAATTGGAAGTTGTTCCGACATCTATGATCGATGTTTCGGACGGGCTGGCCTCTGAAGTATTGCATTTGTGTAAATCCAGCAGGAAGGGAGCAATGGTGTACAACGCAAAACTGCCGATTGATTCATTGACATCGACTACGGCAATTGATTTTAACCTGGATCCTTCTACCTGCGTATTGAATGGAGGAGAGGATTATGAATTGTTATTCACGGTTGCCCAAAGTGATTTTGATAAGATCAAAGGAAATCCGCACATGACCGTGATCGGATACATGACAGATGAAAGTGAAGGAACTTACCTGGTGGATACGAATGAATCATTGATCCCGTTGAGAGCCCAGGGATGGAATCATTTCCAATAAGGGGGTGAGAAATAAATTATAGAACAAAAAAATCCCGTCTCGATTTAACCAAGACGGGATTTTTTTGTTCGTTATTTTTATTATTTATTGTCTTTCTGATCTTTCTTTCTTAGCGGATCTGTAATGTCTCCTCCATTCGGATCAGGATTGTTCGGATCAACAGTTGGATTTGCATCCGAACCTCCACCGTTCCCGCCTAAAGCGTTTGGATTCGCGTTTGAGTCGTTTCCGGTATTAGGAGTTTCAATGGAAAGGCTTTTCACTTCCGTTGAATTTGGTTCCATACAACCACCGGTTCTTGGACGGATATCAGCTTTCTGACAAGCTGTAAACACGACTAATAATGATGCTATAATTGTTATCTTTTTCATATCGTAAAAAGGCATACTGAACAAATATAAACTATTTAATCATTCATTTCCAAATTTTCATACGGAATTTTGATTAAAACGCGCGTTCCTTTGATTGAACGGTCAGGATTCGTCATTTGAAAGGGCCCGATAAGCTCGTAATCCTTGTTCCACATTTGGCGGATAAGGTCAATCCTCTTGGAGGTTATTTCCATTCCCTGTGACTTGTGATCGCCTTTAAATTTGGCTTTTTTGTTCAAACTGAAATCAATTCCGATCCCGTTGTCATCGATGCAAATTTCCAATTGGTCTCCCAATGCTTTGATGGTTACGACAATTTCTCCTTTTTTCGTTTCATCCGGAAGAATTCCATGAATGATACTGTTTTCCACAAAGGGCTGCAGAAGCATGGCCGGAACAGTTACCTGTTCAAGATCAATATCCTGGTTTTCAATCCGGTAAGTAAAACGGTCTTTGAATCGCATAGCTTCCAGTGAAAGGTACAATTCCAATCGCTCCAGTTCCTGGTGTAAGGTCACTACATTATCTCCTTCGGAAGCACTGTCGAGATTTTTCCGGATCAGTTTCGCAAAGCTGGTTAAATACCTGTTTGCCGATACCCGGTCTTGGGTATTGATGAAATACTGGATTGAATTTAACGAGTTGAAAATAAAATGCCGGTTCATACTTGCATTGAGCGATTGTTGCTCCAGGGCCAGTAAACGGGATTTGTTTTCCAGGTTGATCTTGTAGTTGCGTTCTCTTTCGCGCTTGATTTGTAACCTGAAATAATACCGGATTCCAAATGCAATGGCTACAAAAACAAAAATATAGAACCACCAGGTTCTCCAGAACGGAGGAGTAATAATAATGGGAAAAGAACTGATTTCGGATATTTTCTTGGTTCCGGATATGGCTCGGATATGCAGGGTGTAATCTCCTGCATCCAGGTTGGAAAGAATGATGGTTGGGTTTAACGTGGGAGGAGACCACTTGTCTGATTCGCCTTCAAGCCAATATTGGAAAGTAACCGATTCGGGATCTTCCATTGAAATTCCATCCAGGTCAATAATCAGGTTGTTCTTTGAATAATTTAATTTCAGTCCGTTGAAAATATCCGAATGATCGATCTCCCGGTAATTGACCAGGACCCGTGCAATATTGAGTTTAGGGGCAAAATCAGTAAATCTCCTTTCCGAACTGAATTGCAGCTTTGCCAATCCATCGCTCGTTCCGAACCAAAAATTTCCGCCTTCGTAGATGGAAGAATTGATGTTGGATTCCAGGTTGATCAGCCCGTTATTGGTACCGATATGTTTGACGAGTGTTTGTGTGCCTTCGCTGTTTTCAAAAATATACAATCCGTCATTTGTTCCGACAAAAATATTGCTCTCTACCCGGTGGATGAAGTTGATGAAACGCGCTCCGCTTTTTGAACTGTAAGATATGTTTTTGTAATTGATCCCGTCAAAGATGATCAGCCCGTTTTCCGTTCCTATCCAGATCCGGTTGTCTGTATCTGTTTCTATGGAAGCGATGCTGGTTTTGAATTTCTTAAGCAGTTTCTGTGTTTTTCGGGAAAGGTTGAGCTCGTACAATCCTTTGGAGGTTGCCACGAGAATATTCGAATAATAGAATGCAATATCGCGGATATTTCCGTCCCTGCTGAGATTGAACTTGAAGCTGGGGTAGTGATGAAGCGTGTTGTTTTCAATGTAGCCGATACTTTCTTCTCCTGCAACGATTAACCGGTTTTTGAATGGCTTTAAAACCCGGAAGGTGTTCGAAAAATCGTTGGAGGTGTATTGTTTGAGTTCGGATTTTAAATCCCAGCTAAAAACCCCGGCGTTTGTTGCAAACCAGGCCAATCCGTCGAAATATTCAATGTCCCAGATGGTAGTTGCCGGAATCGGGATGGTTTCACAGGTTCCCTGGAGATTCATTTTAAAAGCACCTTTGTCATAAGATCCGAAGAGGTAACTGCCGTTTTTTAATTTGGTTCCCGAAAGGATCAGATCGGAAGGCATTCCTGTTTTCGTGGAATAGATCTGCAGGTTCTGATTGGCAAACCGGATCAATCCTTTTCCGTCGCTGCCAAACCAAATATTTCCTTCGTTATCCTGGAAAGAACAATTGATCGCTTTTACCGGAAGTCCGTTGGTTTCATTCAAATTGAGCTGCTTCATTTGAGAAGACATACGAATCACTCCGTCGGGTGAGGATAACCAAAGCTGATTCGACTGATCGCTGCTGATTGCTCCGATATACAGGTCGTTTGACTGTACGGGAATCGAATCGAATGTTTTGAAGGTGAGATCGGATCGGAATAATCCTTCAAATGAGGTGGAAATGAACACGCGATCTTTTACCAGTGCAATCCCGGAGATACGCCGGTCCCTGAATGCCTCAACCCGGCTGAAATTGGTCAGGTCGCTGGTGAAATATAATCCGTCCCTGGTTCCGATGTAGAGTTTTCCGTTGATTACCTCCAGATTCCTGCAGGAGGAAGCATCCGGATTTTTAAGCGTAACTTTTGAAACATGTCCGTTCGAAATAATATACAAACCGCTCCCTTCGGTGGATGCGATGATTTTTCCCTGGTACTGGATGAAATCCGTAACAATTACCGTACGATCATTGTCACCCAGTGAATAAGTTTGTGCTTTATTGTTCCTGATCTGAGTGATCCCGCCTTCGTGTCCGACCCAAATGGATTGCTGAATGAACTGAAGACAGGAAATCCGGTTATTGAACAATCCCTGTTCCAGGGGAAAGGTCGTAAATGTTTTTCCGTTGAATTTGGCTAATCCTCCCAGTGTCCCGACCCACAAGTAGCCGTCATCGTCCTGGGTGATACATTGGACTTGCGATTGCGGCAATCCCTGTCCATTGGAATAGGTAATGAAAGAGTAGTCCTGGGCCATTCCGATGGTAGAAATGGCCGTAAAGACTATCCATGCGAGTAATCTCATCCTTCTTTGAGCATTTTTACAAAATCCGTAACACGGTTTCTTGCTACGGGAATACGTAATCCGTTTTTCAAAACGGCGAAATGACCGTCTTCGTTAATGTATTCAGCAAGGTTGTTGAGATTGATAATATGTGATTTATGAATCCGGAAAAACTTGGCAGGATTCAAAATGTTCTCGTAAATCTTTAATGTTCGTGTATCGAGGTAACGTGTTCCGTCATTGAAATAGATCGTGGTACAATTTCCGCTTGCTTCCAGATGGGAAATGGTATTGTCTTCAACGATCTTCAATCCTTTGGTATGGCTGATCGCAATACGGTTGTTGGGTTTGTTGCGCAGTAACTGATCGGACAGGTTCCGCAAACTCCTGAAGTATGTCACATAATTTTCCGGGTCTTGCCCGAATACATTGTTTGCCTCAACCAGTTTTTCAACCGCAACTCGTAAATCGTCTATGTCGATAGGTTTCAGCAAGTAGTAAACGGCACTTGCATTGAATGCACGAATGGCGTAATCCTTAAAGGCGGTAACAAAAACAACCAGGAAATTCTTTTCTTCTACTTCTTCCAGTAATTCGAACCCTTCTGCACCGCTGGGCATCCGGATATCCAAAAAAACCACATCCGGTTTACTGGCGGTAATAAGCGCTTTGGCTTGTTCTTTCCCGGAGGCTTCACCGATTACTTCGATTTCCGGACAAAAATCGTCCAGCATCATAATTAAATTTTTGCGTGCATATTCTTCGTCATCAACGACCAAAGCACGAAGTCTTTTCGGTTCCATAATGTAGTTTGTTACTTGTTCTTACCGACAATTTACGAGTTCCTATAAACTGAGTAATCGTTTTGAAACCGAATACTTTCAGATTTTAACTGTTAAAATATGCCAGTTGGTAGTATAATCAAAAGTTAATACCGTTAAAATTATTTATTTTTTACCGAATACCTTTCAAAAAATAGTATTCAACAACTGAATTACTTCCTCCCGGTTTTCCTCATGTGCCATATGTCCTACGTGCGGAAGTGTAATGGATGAGATTTTATTTTGCTTGCAAAAAGCATCCAATTGGGCAACCTGGATCAATTGGTCGTTTTGACCGCTGATAACCGTGAATTTTTCCGGGTTTTTCTCCATGAGATAGGCTAGGTCAAAGCGGTTTTTCATTGCTAAAGACGCCCAGGCTATGGCTTTTGGGTCCATCTGTTCTGCAATTCGAATATAATGTTCGATTGCAGGTTTCATTTTGGATGGATCGTAAAACAGATTCGGAATTGCTTCGCGAATGAAAACAGGGGCTTTGGTAAGTACCAGGTGCGCCACCCGCTCACGGTCCCGTTTCTTTTCTTCCGAATCGCTCCAGGGATGTGAATGGAATAGGACCAGGTGTTCTGATCCCGGATAGAGTTTGAGCAATTCCAATCCCACATATCCGCCCATGGAATGCCCCACGATGATCGGATGCTTCAGTTTTTCATGCCGGATAATTTTTTCCACTTCCTTGGCCATGGATAAAATGGAGGGAACGGCATCGGAGTTGACCGGACTTTTGCCGTGACCGGGCAAATCAATGCAGATTGCCTGAACAGGAAGATGCGGGATTAATTCGTCCCACATGCTGTAATCTTCCATAAAACCATGTAAAAAAACGACAGGACTCCCATTTCCGAAAATCCTGTAATTCAATAATTTTTCATCCATAGATTAAAAATTAGTTCAAACTTTCAAACGTCGTATCAATGATTTAAACTCTTGAACTTTAAAACAGCGTTTATTTTTGATTCATCAACGTTTCTATTTCGTCTGCTTCAATCGGAATATTTCGCATTAGATTAAAAGGTTCTCCGGATGCCTGAACAACCAGGTTGTCTTCAATCCGGATTCCCAATCCTTCTTCGGGAATGTAGATCCCGGGTTCACACGTGAATACCATATTTGCTTGTATCGGCACATTCCACAGACCGACGTCGTGTGTGTCCAGTCCAAGATAATGCGATGTTCCGTGCATAAAGTACTTTTTATATGCCGGCCAGTTCGGGTCCTGGTTTTTAATGTCTGTTTGGTCCAGTAATTTAAGCCCGATTAACTCGGATTCCATCAATCGGCCCACTTCTTTTTGATATTCTGCCAGCATGGTACCCGGAACGAGCATTTTTTCTGCTTGTGATTTTACGCGCAGAACTGCATTGTAAACTTCTTTCTGTCTTGGAGTAAACCGTCCGTTTACGGGAATACTTCGGGACATGTCCGAAGAATAATTTGCATACTCGGCCCCGACATCCAGCAGGATGACATCTCCGTCCTGGCATTGCATGTTGTTTTCGATATAATGCAACACACATGCATTTTTTCCGGAAGCAACGATTGGCGTATAGGCCCAGCCTTTTGAGCGGTTGCGCAAAAACTCATGGGAAAATTCCGCTTCGATCTCGTATTCCCAAACACCTGGTTTTACAAATTCCAGGATCCGACGGAATCCTTTTTCAGTAATGTCACAAGCCGTTTGCATCAGGTCCAGCTCGATTTGCTCCTTAACGGAACGGATCTGGTGCATGATCGGTGCGCTTTTATGTACCTGATGAGCCGGATAATCCTGTTTTACCTGGATAATAAAGCGGTCTTCCCGGGTTTGAACTGTTGTGTCGGCGCGCAAATGCTCATTGGTGTTCAGGTAAATTCCATCCGCTTCAGCCATTAGTTGTTTGAAGATCGTTGGAAATTGCTGCAGCCAGTAAACGGTTTTAATTCCTGAAGTTTCAAATGCCTGTTCTTTATTCAGTTTGGCACCTTCCCAAACAGCAATGTGATCGTTTGTTTCTTTTAAGAAGAGAACTTCATGGTGTGCTTCATTACTTGCATCCGGGAATAAAACCAGGATACTTTCTTCCTGGTCGACACCGGAAAGATAGAATATGTCTCGGTGTTGTGTAAATGGAAGGGTTCCGTCTGCACTTACCGGATAAATATCGTTCGAATTGAAAACAGCCAAGGTGTTTTTTGCCATTTTTGCGGTAAACTTTCTGCGATTTTCAATAAAGAGTTTGTTGTCTATTTGGAAATACTTCATGTTCTTCAATATGTGAGATTGTGAAATTACGAAAAATTCAAAAACGAAAAATTCAAAATTCAAGCTCCGGAATGTTAAGAATGTTCAACTTTTTTAGTTTGATGCAGTAGATCGTAAGTACTTTACGAACTACCGGGTGCAAATTTGTATCATCAAAGTCAAAACAGTATGAAAACAATATTCGACAGCATCTTATTAAACCGCATTCAATTTGAAAGTTCATCCACAGAAGTTCAACTGGATTGTTGCATATATGAAAACGGAAATGCATACGAAAGTCAGATTTTTGTGAGTATGAGTGCGTTCAATCAATTAATGTGTGAATTAAGTGTACGGGGAATTGACCTGAACATCGATGAAAATTTGGATACTATTGTGATCTCTGATACGGAGACGGTTTACTCAATGGACCTTACAACTGATATGGATAAACCTGTTTTCTTACCTTATTATTGCTTCCCGGAACAAAATAAATTGCTAAGAGCGTAGGACAAAAGCAGTTAAAAATAAAGCACGCAAACGGGGCAGATCTGTGAGATTTTCAGAAATATCTTTGGAGTAACAAAAAAAGTTGTATTTTCGAATTGTGTTCCTTGCAACACATTGGTTTGAAAAATGGTATCTATGAAAAAAATTAGTGTACTTTTTGTGTTTGGTTCGGTATTTTTAGCTGGTTGTCCAAAACATGAAATTATTCCGGCACCGACACCAAAGGTGGAACTGGAATCAAGTTTTATCGGTTTAGTAAACGGAAGTCAATTGGAGTTGACACAGAATGTCGATGGATATTACTTAGATGCGACAAAAACTAAATTCATTCAACCGTCGCCTACTCCTTCAACGGCTACTTACTATGCAAATATGAAATCCTCCAACACCTTGGTTTCCATTCGTGTTGGATTAGGTTCCCTTCAATTTGACGGAAGTGCTAACAGCGATCCGAGTCTAACGGCGTTTAACAGCTTCTTTACATCCACTACAACACCTGTGTATGCTACCGGAGCGGTTAACGGTTTTGAAGTAGTGTACCGTGATGGGTCCGGAAATGTTTGGACATCAGATGCAACACAGCCTTCCCAGGATGTTGTTTTCACCGGGATTGTTCAGGAGTCAGATGGTTCAGGTGATTACTCGAAATTCACCTGTACGTTTAACTGTAACGTATATCGAGATGTACCCGATACATCTACCCCTGATCCAACTGATTCGATAACGCTTTCATTACCAATTCAGAATGGAATTCTAAAGGGTTGGTTTAAAAGATAATTGATAATTTAGAGAAGCCATTTGTCAACCGACGGATGGCTTTTTAGTTTATACCTTATGCAGCAACTGAAGATTGGGATTATTGGAGATTTTAATTTTACCTTCAATACACATCATGCGACGAATATGGCATTAGACCATGCAGGTCGTTTCCTGGAAGTGGAGTTGTCTTATTACTGGATTAAGGTGAACGAGATCATCAATATGAAGCCGCAGCAATTGTCAAATTACGACGGCTTTTGGTTTGCTCCGGGACCTTACCTCAATTTATTCTATCTCAACGGAGTCATTGATCTGTTGCTCCAGCAGGAAGCACCCGTTTTCATTACAGGGGAAGGGTATAAAGCATTGATCGATGTCCTGATACACCGCAACAACCTGAGTGCAAACGGAGAGAAATTAATTTCAGACAATCTCGTAGACGGAAATCACTTCGAGCGTGTATATGTTGTTCCGCATTCTTCAGCTTTAATTCACTTATATGAAACCCGAAACCCGGAAGAATTAACAGCTACCCGCTACAGTTTGTATCCTCAACTCATCGGGAGCCTCACTGAAACGGACCTGGATATCGAAGCGTACAACCAGTTTGAAGAACCGGAAATAATCAGTCTGAAGAATCGCCGCTTTTTCCTTGCCTGTGGATTTTGTCCGCAAATCAGTTCTACCCGGGAACTTCCGCATCCGCTGGTTTACACCTTCGTAAAATCCTGTTTTCTGAATAATTAATTTTCGTATTGCTGCACTTCTTCGAAGTACTGATCGATTAACAGGTTGGCCCCCAAAGCAGCTTCTACAGCCAACACATCACAACGTTCATTCTCCGGATGGCCGTTATGTCCTTTCACCCAAATGAATTCGAGTTGGAAGGATTTAGCAACCGCTAAATAACGAAGCCAAAGGTCTTTGTTCTTTTTCTTGGCAAAACCTTTTGCATGCCAGCCATATACCCACCTTTTCTCAATGGCATCGATCACGTATTTGGAATCCGAATAGATTTTAACAGGAATCGTATGGGTTTTTAATTGTTCCAGGGCGCAAACCACTGCAAGTAATTCCATACGATTATTGGTTGTCAGCCGATAGCCCTGCGAAATTTCCTTTACAGATTGCTTGTATTTCAGGATGATACCGAAACCTCCCGGTCCGGGATTCCCCCTGGCTGAACCGTCAGTAAATATGTGAATGTATTCCGACACCAGGCAAAGTTATAAAAATCTGTCATTTTAAAATTTTTAATCAGACCGATATAAAAACGGAGTTTAAGTAAATAGTTGTTAAAAATTCACCATGGTGGATTTTTTAGGATTCCAATAGTTGGAACTGCTGAATGGGGATAAAGTTCTTCTGAATGCTCCATTTCAACCGATAAAGGAATGGTTTTTAATTCGGTAACGCCACATTAACTTTCAAGAAATGTGAGAAATGTAAAAAATTGGATTTTGAATATCACAATTTAATACGCAATTTTGTAATCGAAAAGGAGCTGATATCTTCAGTTTCTGATTCAGTGAATAGTGGTTAGGTTAGGTTAACGAAAAGCGGTCAGCAATGACCGCTTTTTGTTTTTTAACCCATGTCCTATTCAAAAGTTCAACTAAAGATTGTTTATCTGAACAGTTCGACAAATCCTGACTTCTGGATCGGATTGTTGTCTTTTAATATTCCGTTCAATTTATAGAAATAGACACCTTCGCTGCACGGATCTCCGGCTTGTGTTTTTCCGTCCCAGAAGATCGTTCCTGTGACGTTTTTACCTTCGTGTACGACATTTCCCCACCGATTGATAATAACGATGTCAAAACTCTTGAAAATGTCAAATTTGAAAGAGAATACTTCATTCGTTCCATCACCGTTCGGTGTGATGATATTCGGCATTTCAAAATCACCCACCACTGTGAGAATGGTGGTATATGTGTCGAAGCATCCGTTCGGATCCTCAACTGTCAGTGTGACGGAGTAAGACCCCGGAGTATAATAATTGGTGTAGATAGAAGCGCCTGAATTGTTCGTCACCTGCGGATTTGGACTCATATCCCATGTCCAGGTTACAATGCCGTTTGCACTGGTGGACTGGTCGTCCAGTTCAACGGTTGTTCCCAAATCAATCAGGGGTGGGTTCACTACGAAATAAGCATTCAAACCAATGTCAGGGATGGTGATAGGATTCATCGGATAAATGACTTCACAATTGTTGCTGTCGGTAACGGTCAGTGTCGGATTGTATGTGGTGACATCGTGATATGTATGTGAAAAATCGGTCGAGTCGTTGACAGTTGTTCCGTCTCCTAAATTCCAAACAATTGTTTCCAGGAAGCTGGTTGCCCCAATGGTGAAATCCACATCCTGTCCACATCCTCCCGTGTTTTGCGTCCAGGAAGGATTGGCAACCGGGCCGAAGATCGTCAGGTAATCAACATACGTCGTATCGGATGTACAACCGAATTCGTCGGTGATGGAGAGTGTTAAACTATATGTTCCGGGGAATACATAGGTGTTATTCGGATTTTCCAGGACAGATGTTTTTCCGTCTCCGAAGATCCAGCTGTAATTGGAAATATTCCCGTAAGATAGAGAAGCATCCGTTAAGGAAGCAAAAACCGGTGGACATAAGTAATCTCCATTGGCATTGGTAGCGGCCCCGCTGAAAGAATAATTCGGAATGGCTACCGGAGTAGAAACTGTCAATGTTTTGGATAAGGTATCCTTGCAGCCATTGGCATCTGTTACGATCAATACATATCCGTGCGCGAAGCTGGAAGTGGAATTATTTAAACTTTCACTGTAAGCGTGAGAATAATCTGTTCCGGTACTTACCTGTGATCCGTCAACAATCCATTGATAGCTCAAAGGTGCCAAACCAAAGGAGGCATTGGCGGTACTGACATTTTCCTGGTTGCAAACCACGGAATCGATTGTAAACAATGCCGTTGGTTTCGTGATCGAAACGGAAGTGCTTGCCGGCGCGGACACACAGCCAAATTGGTCTGTAGCTACTAAGGTTACAGTAAAGGTTCCTTCTGTGTTGTAAATGTGATTCACCGTTGTACCGACACTGGTCGTAGTCTGGGTGGTGTTATCGTCATTAAAGGTGAACAGGAACGATGCTAAATTGACACCGTTATTTTGCAAAGCTGAACCGTTACTGAATGTGACTAGAAAGGGAGCGCAGCCGGCATTATCGTCCGGGGTGATCTGAGCCTGTGGCAGAGCCAAGGCGACCATCGGACTGAAAGTTGCATCGTCAGCACAACCCACACTATTTGTTGCGGTTAAGGTAATTGTAAAGGTACCGAAGCTGGGGTATGCATAGCTTGGATTCGTGCCGGTAACTGTTTGTCCGTTCCCCATATTCCAGGAATACGTTCCGAAAGGATGGGACGAAGTAGAATTATCCAATAGCGTAACCGGTGAATTCACACAGACACTGTCATTCGATATTCCCGCAATTCCCGCAGTCGTTGTTGAAATATGAATGGTTTGCGTCGTACTGTCCGAACAGCCGGTTGTATAATTATAGATCACCTGTTTGATGGTGTAAGTACCGTAAGTAGAATAGCTATGTGAAGTGGATCCGAGATCCGCATCATCAAAGACCGGATCGTCAAACGTGGTGTTCGTTCCGTCTCCCCAGCGCCAGATCATCAGACAATCATCCGGGATCTTCCCGATAATCGATTGGTCGTTTACTACCACGTTGACCGGTAAACTTGCCGGGTTGCAATACAAGGTCTGAGCAGGAGTAAAGCGGCTGATGGGAGCTTTGATATAAACCGCATCCGGAATGGTTAAGGTATCACTGCATCCACGGAAGGTCACAATCAAGGTCACATCAAAATAACCGGTATCGGAAGAGTATGAATAATCCGGATTCTCCAGTGTAGATGTACCACCGTCACCGAAATCCCAAAAATAGGTGACTTCATCGGATGTATGTGGCGCTAAGATAACGGATTGATTGTGAAAATGGATGGATCTTTTGGCGCATTCAGGAGATACATCCAGGGTGAAATTCACCAAGTCCACTTTTCCGACTTCAATGTAGGCAGGAATGGTTACCGTTCCCTGACATCCGGTTTGAGTGGTAATAGTTAATGATACATCGTAAACTCCAAGGGGATAGGTGTGCGGCGGTGGATTTTGTCCCACAAAAGTTGTCCCGTCACCAAAGGTCCACAACCAGTTTGTAATCGGAATGCTTGCAGAGGAAGTATCTATAAATGTAACTGTAAGCGGATCACAACCCGCTGTATCAGTACTGGTGAACCCGGCAAGCGGCGGAGTTAACGTTACGGCATTCAAACTGACAGACCCGGGACATCCGTTTGCCCCCGTCATGGTAAGAGTTACATTGTAGGTTCCGTTACTGGAATAGGTATGTACCGGTGGATTTTGTCCGTTGAAGGTCGTTCCGTCCCCAAAATTCCATTGGAAATTTGTTCCGCCCGGACTCGTATTGGTAAATGTGACGCCCTGTGGTGCACATCCGGTAGTTGGATTTGCAGTGAAGGACGGTACTGGAGTAGGTAATATCGTGATTTGTTGAGACGTAGATCCGGAGCAGCCGAGACTGGTGTTTTGAGCCGTCAGGTTGATTGTATACGTTCCCGGTGTTGAAAAAACCACAGTGTTATTTTGAGAACTGGAATTGGCCGGTCCACCTGTGAAGGTCCAGCTCCACGAATTGGCGCCGACAGTTGAATTATCTGTAATGGCTACGGGAGTGTTTTGACATGCTGTGGCCGGGGCATTAATTCCCGCCTGGAAATTCGAAATAACGATGGGCTTGACGATAGTGTCCTTGCAACCAAAACTATTTGTTGCAATGAGCGTCACATTGTATGTTCCTGCGGTGGTGTAATTGACTGGGGCCGGGTTTTGAAGGGTCGAGGTTTGACTGTTACCGAAATTCCAGTTGTATGAAACGGCTCCGGTAGTCGTATTTCCGAAATTGACACTAACCGGAAGGCTGCATCCGTTTGCTGTTGTGGTAAAATTCGGTACCGGCTTGGGATTGACTTTTACATAGGCGGATTTTAATTCAAAATCTGCTTGTCCGTTCGAAGCCTGTACGGTCAGTGTTACCGTGTATGTACCGGGAGCACTGTATACATGGTTCGGGTTTTGCTGAGTAGATGCATTCCCGTCACCGAAATCCCACGAATAGGAAGTGATAGGCGAACTTCCGGCCGTAGATTGATTGGTAAAATGAATGCTTTCTTCCAAACAAACAATTAGTGGCGATGCAGTGAATTGTGCGGTTGGTGGTGTTTGAGCTAATCCGAAAGTGGAAAATAGCAGGAAGAAGAGTAGTACGCGCATAATTAAGCTTAGTTTCAAGGTTCACACTATTGTGAGATTAACAGACTTATGTTGTTAATTTATTAACAATTAACTAATTAAATCGTTAAGCTTCCTTGTAAAGATGCTAAATTAATCGATAAGGTTGCTCGAAAGCCAGCGTTTCATCTCATTTAAATCCATCTTTTTTCGGGATGAAATGTTATCTAACTGATCCAGAGTAACTTTACCTAATCCGAAATATTTGGAATCAGGATGGGCAAAATACCATCCGGATACCGAAGCTGCCGGCCACATGGCCAGGGTTTCGGTTAAAGAAACACCACTTAATGCTTCTGCATTCAATAAGCTGAACAAGGTTGGTTTTTCCGTGTGATCGGGACATGCCGGATATCCGGGTGCCGGTCGGATTCCTTTGTATTGCTCGGCAATTAAAGCATCATTGTCCAGGTTTTCATCAAGGGCGTAACCCCATGTTTCGCGTCTTACTTTGGCATGGAGGTACTCCGCAAAGGCTTCTGCCAAACGATCTGCCAGTGCCTTAATCATAATGGAATTGTAGTCATCGTGATCGACCTCAAAACGGGTTACGTGTTCCTCGATCCCATGACCGGCAGTAACGACAAATGCTCCGAGATAATCGATCAGGCCGGTTTCTTTCGGTGCGATGAAATCCGCCAAGGAAAGATTAGGTTGTCCGGCTGCTTTTTTTGTTTGCTGGCGCAGGGAATGCTGAATTCCCAATACGGAAGTACGCTGCTCGTCCGAATAGATTTCGATGTCGTCAGCTATGCTGTTTGCGGGAAAAATACCATAAACCGCTTTGGCCGTCAACCATTTTTCATCTACGATTTGTTTCAGCATATGCTGAGCATCTTCGTACAATTGGGTCGCTTCTTTTCCCACTACCTCATCTTTTAAAATGCGGGGAAACTTTCCGTGGAGTTCCCAGGTTTGGAAGAAAGGTGTCCAGTCGATGTATGGGACCAGTTCGGACAAATCCTGTTGTTCAATGACCTGAACGCCTAGCTGATTGGGTTTTTTTATGGTTTCTGAATTAAATTCGAGCACCAATTTGTTTTTTAAGGCATCGGCATAGCTCAGTACCTGTTTAGCTCCGCGGTGTTTTTCATGGTGTTCTCTCACGCGGGCATAATCCGCACGGATATCTTTGACGAATTGATCTTTTTTGTGCCCGAGCAGCTGTTCAACAACCGTTACGGAACGCGAAGCATCCAGTACATGAACGGTTTGTCCTTTCTGATAATTCTGTTCGATTTTAACGGCAGTATGTACTTTAGATGTGGTTGCTCCGCCGATCAGCAGGGGAATGGAAAGGTTTGCACGTTCCATCTCTTTGGCCATATGAACCATTTCATCCAGGGAAGGAGTGATCAGTCCGCTTAGTCCGATGACGTCTGCGCGCTCGTCAATCGCTGCCTGGATGATCTTTTCGGCAGGTACCATGACACCCAGGTCCACAATTTCATAGTTGTTGCAACTCAATACAACCGATACAATATTCTTTCCGATATCATGCACATCTCCTTTTACGGTTGCCATGATCACTTTTCCTGCAGAACTTGATTTTCCGTCTTTTTCAGCATCAATAAAGGGCAGGAGGTAAGCAACCGCTTTTTTCATGACACGTGCAGATTTCACCACCTGGGGAAGGAACATTTTTCCGCTTCCGAATAAGTCTCCCACGATGTTCATTCCGTCCATCAGCGGACCTTCAATTACCATGATCGGTCGTGGGAACTGGTGCCTGCATTCTTCGACATCTTCATCAATGAAATCGACGATCCCTTTTACCAAGGCATGTGCAAGTCGTTCGTTCACCGGGGCATTTCTCCACTCCAGGGAAACTTCTTTCTTCTTGTCTTCTCCTTTGAAGTTTTCTGCAAAATCCAGCAGGCGTTCCGTTGCATCCTCTCTCCTGTTTAAGAGCACGTCTTCTACGTATTCCAATAATTGCTTGTCAATATCGTCATAGACTTCCAGCATGGATGGGTTCACAATCCCCATGTCCATTCCGTGTTTGATGGCGTGATATAAAAATGCCGAATGCATGGCTTCGCGTACCGGATTATTTCCACGGAAAGAGAAAGAAACATTGGAAACTCCACCTGAGACATGTGCTCCAGGCAGGTTTTCGCGGATCCATTTGGTGGCCCGGAAGAAATCCAAAGCATTGTTGTTGTGTTCTTCCATTCCGGTTGCTACCGGGAAAATATTCGGGTCAAAAATAATGTCTTCCGGAGCGAATTTGACGTGGTCTACCAGGATACGGTAAGAGCGCTCACAAATTTCAATCCGCCGTTCGTAGCTATCCGCTTGTCCTTGCTCATCAAAAGCCATCACTACGGTTGCGGCACCATAACGTTTGATCAGTTTTGCCTGACGAATGAAATTTTCCTCTCCTTCCTTCAATGAAATCGAGTTAACGATTCCCTTTCCTTGAATACACTGCAATCCGGCTTCGATAATTTCCCATTTGGAACTGTCGACCATGATCGGAACGCTTGAAATATCGGGTTCGGCAGCAATCAGGTTCAGGAATTTGACCATGGCTTCTTTTCCATCAATCATCCCTTCATCCATATTGATATCAATTATCTGGGCACCACCTTCTACTTGTTCGCGTGCAACGGATAATGCCGCTTCGTAATCATTTTCTTTGATCATGCGAAGAAAAGCACGAGATCCGGTTACATTGGTCCGTTCACCGATATTGATGAAGTTACTTTCAGGTGTGATGGTAATGGCTTCTAGGCCCGATAAGCGTAAATAATTCATGCGTTTGCTGTTTCGCTGATTTTTCTTGGTGAGTATTTAGCTGCAATTTCAGCCATTTTGCGAATATGGTCCGGAGTCGTTCCGCAACATCCTCCGATAATATTGATTAGTCCTTCCTGAAGGAACTCTTCGATTTGAGATCCCATCATTTCGGGTGTTTCGTCGTACTGACCGAATTCATTGGGCAATCCTGCATTGGGATGGGCACTGATTGCAAATGGTGCCTGGTTGGCCAAAACCTGTAAGTATGGTCGCATTGCATCTGCACCCAAAGCACAGTTCAACCCGATACTCAAAAGGGGCATGTGAGAAACGGAAATAAGGAATGCCTCGGTCGTTTGTCCAGTTAAAGTTCGTCCGCTTTGATCGGTAATGGTTCCGGAGATCATGATCGGGATCTGAATTCCCCGTTCTTCGCTCAATTCATCAATGGCAAACATGGCTGCCTTGGAATTCAGAGTGTCAGTGATCGTTTCTACCAGCAGGAAATCGGCTCCTCCGTCCATCAAACCCCTTGCCTGTTCTTTAAAAGCGACCACTAGTTCATTGAAGGTAATTGCCCTGAATCCGGGATCATTCACGTCCGGAGACATGGACGCCAATTTAGTCGTAGGTCCCATAGAACCAGCTACGAAACGGGGTTTGTCCGGGTTCTTGGCAGTGAATTCATCACAGATTTCGCGTGCAATTTTTGCTCCGTGATAGTTAATGTCGTAAACCGCTTTTTCCAAGTGATAATCTGCCTGGGCAATGCTGGTCGCGCCGAATGTATTGGTTTCAATAATATCGGCTCCGGCCTCCAGGTATTGTGCATGAATTTCTTTGATGACATCCGGACGGGTTAAAACAAGAATATCGTTATCACCTTTTAATTTATATGGATGGTCCTCAAACCAGCCTTTACGGAAATCTTCTTCTTCCAGCTGGTAACGCTGAATCATGGTTCCCATCGCTCCGTCGAGGATAAGAATACGTTCGTTGAGTAATTGCTTGATGTCTTTCATAGCCTTATTATTGCTTTGCAAACTATGAAGTCGGGGAAGTAGTGATAAAAACTACTTGTATACTTATCTTTTCCCGGCAAGATCGCCGGGATCGGATTTGGCACCTTTTCGTTTCGAAACGGCAGGTTGCCAAGGTTTCACAGGGCCTGTCCCTCCACCTTTCTTCATAAGTTATCTCAAAGATCTGGGACAAAGATAGCTAGTAGATTTGGTTTTGACAAGTAGGGAAGTGATTAATCGTGTCTCCTGGTTGAATTCCAATAATGGACAGTCCGAATTCGCAATATCGCGAAAACATAATATCCTGATATCCTATTATGGCAAATTGTGCCCTAAGGTCAGTGATTCCAGGGGAACTAACCTTGAAATTGACCGAATTTTTAGGAATCCGGCAAAAAAATCATCAGTTCAAAAATTAGGAATTCAACCGTTAAAAATTGAACTTCATATTCCGATCATCCAATACCGCAAAGGAAATTTTTCCTGTCCAGCGCGGAGTAATGTGATTTCCATCTGAAAATACTCCATACAGCCCGATCCGCAGCCTTCTTTTTGAAAATTTGAAATTGCGTTCGATTCCTGCCAAAACTTCATAGTGTTTCCAATTATATTCGGCCACATACATCGCTCCGCAACCGAAAACCAACCCGATTCCGGTTTTCTTCATGAAAGGGATTTTATTCATAATTGACCCGTTGTCGTGATGGATGAAATGTGCTTCGATGTAATAATCCCTGGAAGGAAGGGAAGAATCCTGGTCCTGGAATGAGTACAAGGGATTCGAGAACCAAATCGGGTCGCTGCGGCGCTGGTACTTGAAATCGGCATCTTTCAGGTTCTTGGAACTGAGGAATTTTCCCGACTTGACATGGTAGGAAGAGGTTCCGAAGGTTCCTAACTGAAAATTTTGATAAATACCGATCAATCCGTATTCGTGATCCACGTCACTGCCAAATAATTTGGGAATTCCACGCTGATAATAGGCATAAACGGAAGGCCATTTGGAACCCAGCACCACTTTGCGATGTGGTTCGCGCATGTATTTCTGTCCCGGGGTGTATGTCACGGTTATTTCACCCAAAAGTGCCTGGTATCCCTGGAAGGGTTTAAAATCGTCATTGGGAATAACACTGTCCAGGAAGCCCAGTTTTTTATACCCGTTGATGGACCTGCGTTCGGTAAATTCAAAATCAATGTCGACATACAAGCCATTGATATATTCCTGCGTCTGACCGATATTCAGTGATGTGGCTTCAATGAAATTACTTCGTTTATAGATCTGTGTAATGGCATCGTAGGAAACAATGGCATCAAAATCGTGATCAAACCCCATGCGGAGCCGGGCTTGCTTAAAAGGATTGTAGAGGTAATTTCCGTTGATGTTCCCTTTGATGTCGTGATTGAGAAAACCATATGAAATCTCCGTATTGATATCCAGAGTGCGTTGGTCTTCCCATTTCTTGAAATAATTGAAACCCGGTGCAACACGTGGTCCGGCCGGGTAGAGCGGACGTGCGATCGCTGCGAGCGAATTGATAGACCACTGCACTTTTTTCGGACGGTTCCGGTGCTCGACTCCGAACCACACTACTTTCAGAAAAGTTACCTTGTTAAAGACTTTATCAATGGAATCCAGGTATTCTTTCCGGTTCAAAGCGTCATGGATACTGTCTCTTACGATTATGAAGCGTTGTTCTTCCGGTGTGAGGGAAACGGCTCGCTGGTCTTTCCAGAAAGCAGAATCCCGTTCATACGCCTCTTGGGTTGTTACAGCTAATTCGTTGCTGAAAAATTTCGGGGGGAAGTTCGGCTGAAAGTTATAGTTGGAGAATTGGGCAACCGTTTTGCAGGTGGAAGTTTGGTTTTTGTACTTCACACCGTAATCCAACACCTGCTCTTTCAATACGCACATGGAATCGCCGGGCAGATCAAATTCCTGGTGGATGGAAAAATAATCATACATAAAAAGGTTCCCTTTTTCCATCGTCAAATCTAGTTTTTGAACCAGCCAGACAGAGTCAACTACGTAAATATAGCCGGTAAGTGTGGAAGTGGAGCTCATCCGGGGAAGGATCTTGATCTTATGGATCTTTCTTCCGTTTTCTTCATACTGCGCTTCGAGGCGGTAGCGGTAAGACAAGATTCCGGGAGTGGAAATCGGGCTCATCACCGGCGTACTGTGCAGGTCTTCCAGGTAAAGCAGGTTTTCAAAGAAATTGAAATTTGATTTGACGGTAGTGGTATAATACAGTGTTTTATCGTCCCCGCGCAATTCATAAGCATTGCGGATTTCCTTTACCTTATTCGGCGGCGAATAATTACGTGTAACCTGGATTTCTGCGAAATTCATATTCCCTGCCAGTTTGGCCAGTTTCCGTTTCTCTTCCTCAAAAGGATCTGCATCCTGCCGGTCGTTTTTCGAGTCCGATTCTTTTTCCTTCCGATCAATGGATTCGGTTGCTTTGATGTATACATTCGTGGAATGCGGGTAAGCCCACGGATTGATCTTATCCCGTTTTTTGACGACTTCCAGCATGATTTCCCTTCCGGGATTTCCGCGCTTAACGGCAATTTCAATGTCTTCCAGTTCCTTGATCTTAATGGGGAAAAGCTGAATGTCCTTTACTGCGCCTTTGTTGGAAATGACAACATAGGTTTCACGTTCCTGGTAGCCGGTGGCGTTGACAATGACAAAATATTCCCCGTCGAAAAGCTGCAGCGAGAATTTTCCGTTTTCATCGGTTTGTGTTCTTAGGTCCGTATTGTTCTTGATGTATACGTTCGCAAAGGGAATGGGAAGCTTTTTTTCATCCAATACCGTCCCGCTCAAATTCCATTGAGAAAAGGAAAATGCAGGAATGCAAATCAAGTTGAGTAGGCAAATAACCTTCAAAAGCTTCATTTAACCCGGAGTATATTGGTGAAACGAAAATAAGGAAAAGTGGAGTGTGATTAGCTGGAAATTAGTTGAAAGACCGCCCTCGGTGTTGAGCGGTTATTTCTGTTTTTGACTCTCCAGGAAAGCCTGGTGTTTTTCCATGCGCTTTCGCATAAATCTTCTCAGGAAATAAGTTCCTAATGCCATGAAAGCAAAAGCATAATAGACAGCCCAGCTGCTGAAACTTTCTTTCAGGCACATCACGGTGACCATAATAATGATGATAATTCCCATTGCCAGCCAAAATAGCTCCATAATGCGATTATATAGTTTCATGTCTGTTATATATTTAATTTATGATCCACCTCCGAGTAATTTGTGATCCGTAGATCACGTATGCCGAAAGCGGTGCCTTCTCTTATTTTTTAATTGAAATACGACCTTGAGGTTCCAGGAATTCATAATAGGAAAAATCCTGCTTGGCTCGGATTCCTTTCCCGTAAATGAGTTCTGTCGGACTTTTGATCATAACCATTTTGTCCGTAAAGATAAGACTATCTTTTTGATCCCAGTAAAGTGCTTCCGTATACATGGTCTGCTTGCGTGCCGGGTTGTGAAGCTGAACGGAATCCAGGACACGCATCGTTCCCTTGGTTTCGTTGATTTCCCCGTAAAGTCCTGTCAGGATAGATTCCGGATCTCCGTGATCATCGAAGAACTCCACGTGGATGCCTTCTTTGAATTTCGTTACCTGCTCCGGTTTGGAATAAGCTTCCGCTAAAGGAGCATACAATTTGAATTGGGGGAAACCTCCTTCTGTTTGTAATACGTAAAGTTCCTCCGTTTTCTGTTCCGGGTCTGTCGACTTAAACGTAATCTGTTTGATTTCGTCCATATCATTCACGCAGGAAGTCAACACCAGGACACATGCAAAGCACCACTGAAGGAATGTCCGTCCGCCTTTCATTAATCCAGTTTATACTTTTTGAACCATTTTTCGTAAGAAGAGGGTGCAATGATAATTCCAAAATTGAACGAAAAGAAACGTTCTTTCAGGTCCGCTGCATTTCCTGTTGCATTGGAACCATACTGAAAGCTGATGTTCAGGGAAGAATTGGATTTCTGACTTAAGAAAGGAAAACCGAATCCGATTGTTGCCGAAGTTGTTTTCAATTGCCTTCCGTTGACCGTGTTAGGCAATAGACCGTACTGTCCTCCGATGCGGTACTTGATTTTAGTGAAATACTTAATTCCTTTGGCTTTTTTCGTCACATCAACAGTAGGAATGTATTGCAACCCGATTTTGGAGACAAAAGTATTGGTGAATACAGCCGATGAAGCATGGTTGTCAAAATTTTCAGCATAGGACTTCCATTGCATCAGGTCCACTTCCGCAAAGACACCCAGCTGGTATTTCATGCGGTCGGAAAGCTTGGTATCCGGTGAAAAAGTATACCCAGCTCCGATCGTTTGTTTGCTCGGGAATACGATTTTTCCTTTGTTGTTGTCGATGTAACTCACCGTATCGGTATATGAAAGCTGGTTATTCACGTCTGTTGCGTAGAACAGGGAATAATCCCGGTATGCATTAATGGAAATCTGAGGCGTGTAAACAGCAGATAAGAACAATTGTTTGCGTTTGTCAATATCGAGGAAACGCTGGTAGCTTGCACCGAATGAATAATGCAGGGATTTCAGGCGGTATGTTGTCATATCCACACCACCTCCCGGACTGTTAGCATCAAAAACGCTGCTGCGTTGGTTCGTAACCGATCCGAATAAATAGCCCAGGTTGAAACCGATGCTCAGGTAAGATTTGTCATTTTTAATAATAGAATAGGCCAAACCGACAAAAAGCAGGTTCGTGGATCCGTAACCCTTATAGTTGAAGGTAGTGGAATCATCGTAGGCATAGGATCGCTGGCTCAAATCGTATCCTTTTCGGGTGAACGGTTTTAATCCCAATCCGATCCCGAAATATTTTCCCATGGGAATCGCCATGGTAATATTGGAAATGCCGGTTGTCTTCCCCTGAAAGCTTCCGGCATTGCTGGAATAAGTAGAGAATTTGGATGAAACACCCACCGAAAAGAGAGGCTGACCGAAAGAAAGCGTGGAATAACCGGAAGGATTGTACGTGTTAATCAACGTCGAATCAAAACAAATCCCGGAAATAGTTCCCATTCCTCCGTATTGTGCTTCAGGAAGTGTTCCTTCTTCACCGATTCCGGCCGTGCTGTAGGGTGACGATGAGGTGGTTTGTGCCCACAACGGGAAACACGAAATAGTACTAAATACTAGAAGAATGAAATGTTTGGGCATGTAAGAGTGCTATTAATAATCCTTTTAAGGTCAAATTCTCGTCGGCAAATATGCCATATTTATTACCTAATTCAAAATATTGACTGTCGCCACCCGTGAGAAAAATTGTTAATTCGGGATAAAGTCTTCGATATTCTTCGATAAAACCCACCATTTCCAAATGCATTCCGTTCATCACACCGCTCCGCATTGCATCCAGGGTGTTTTTTCCAAGGAAAGGTCCCTGGATCCGGTCTTCGATCAGGGGCAATTTCCCTGTAAACTGGTTCATGGCCCGGTAACGCAATTCAATTCCCGGCGAAATACTTCCGCCTTCATAAATCTTCGGATAACGAACAAAATCATATTTAATACAGGTTCCCACATCAATCACTAACGCATGTTTCTCGGAAATATTGGCTGCCGCAACAGCATTTGCCAATCGGTCTATTCCAAGAGTGTTTGGGGATTCGTAGTTGTTAATTAGCGGAACAGGCAGTTGGTTGTTAAATAAAAGAGCATTCGGGAGTAATCCTTTGATCCATTTGGTGTTCTTATCCGAGCGAACGGAACTGATAATTCCCGGAATATTTTTGTGTTTGATCAAATAAGATTTGAGCTTGTCAAGCTCCTCATTTGAAAAAGCATGAACTTCTTGGATATTAGAATCTTGGAATAATCCGACTTTGATGCGGGTGTTTCCTGCATCTACTACAATTGATTTAATTCCTTGCTCCATCTGCAACAAAGATAGGATTGATTTAGAAAAATTTTCACTTTTTTTTAGGAGGAATGAATTCTATTACTATCTTTGCCCCCACAATTGAGGATGGTGATGTAGCTCAGTTGGTAGAGCAAAGGACTGAAAATCCTTGTGTCGGGGGTTCGATTCCCTCCATCACCACAAAAAGAAAAAAGCATTCAGCGGTAGTTGGATGCTTTTTTCTTTTTGTCACTCTGTACTCGCTCTCACACTCACCCTTTCCGGGCTTTTTTCTTTTTGCAGAGCGGAGTCCCGATAATTATCGGGAGAGAGAAGAGTGTGAGATCCCGGTTCGAAGCTTCAATCCGTTTCCTCCCTCGGAGGGAGGATTAAGGAGGGTGGCAAACCCCAAATCTCCCGCAAGTACCGATTTCATTCAGTTTCCTGAAATTCATAACGGTTAGATTCCCTTTTGCTCGGAGGGCGTTGTATTTCAGGGTTTTTAGTAGTGTTGAATAGGGTGATGAATCAGAAAACAACCGTATTTTGCAATAAATATTGGTACCTATAAAGGTCAATTAACGAACAGGAAATTATACTGCATGGAAGAAAAGAACCCATAATTCGTAATCCGGTATTAGGAATTCATAACGATTATTAACCCACTCTTTACTTCCCCTTAACTCCTTTCCGAAACCCGCACTTTAACTTTGCAGGAACAAATGCAAGCAGAAATCATGAAAGAGTACAAACTAAGAATCATGACCTTTATTGATCGCACCTTTTGGTTGTGGCTGGCAATGGGTTCAGTCATCATCTTTTTGCGCTTTAGATAGGAGAATGATTCTGCTTCTCAAAATGTAACCGGTTCAACGCTGTCCGATCGGGGAGGAATTCGAAATTCACGGAATCAATTTGCCCAGCGTCAACTCAAACATCACCTTGAACGAATACGCCCGCGTTCTTGCCCCATGGCCCGGATCTCCCGTCAATCCATTCCGGGATTCGTTCGGTGTCGTAAAATCCACTGTATAATCCGTTGTTTGGGGAAGGGCGCAACCGAATTCGAAAGCCAGGGCAAGCCGTTTTCCATTTTTCAAAGTGTAATTCCCGCCAATCGAACTCACCAATCGGTCATAGGAAGAAGATTGAATAACCTGTCTCGCAAATTCATACACCGTATACCGGTTGTAATTGAAATCCGTATGAGAACCCAGTTGTAAACTGAATTGTTCGCTCAGTTGAAGATCTAGTCCCGCTCCGATATTCGTAACCGGCCTGTATGCCTCGCCGTATGATAGGAATTCCTGCCCTCCAAAGATAGAAGTGATCAGGGAATCATTCAGGAATTCAGGATAATGCTCAGTCTTCTTCGTATCATTGTGAATGAGGTAATACTTCCGGGCAAAAAACGTTTCGGCACTTACGTGAAACCAGCATTTCGTTCCCAATTGCGCACTGACGCCCAGACTGACCGAAGGAGCACTCCGGTGTCGGACCTTACTTTTACGTGCCCTCGAGATCACAGCAATATCAACCGGGAGGATATCGTCCATATTCAGTGTCGAAAATTCCCGGTAAAAATTCCCCTTCCCCAAAATATTGATTGACGGGAGGATAGCAGTCAAACCTACCCGGAATTTCGGATAATGAAGCAGGACAGAAGGCTTGAAAATCGCTTTGATGTCCCAAAAATTAAACGACATAGTGGAAGCAAAGCGAGTTACCTCGGAAGAGGAAGTATCAGGCGGAAGGACCGTGATCGAATACGCATTGTAATACTTTGTGCTTTTGTAAACACCCATGTGTGACATACCGAAAGCCAGGTGAGGACTTGCTTCATAAGAAACGGCAATCCCGGCCCAGTATTCCCCATTGTGAATTTCATATGCATAGGAGGAAACGAACGTTTCGTCGCCCGGTAGATCAATCGCATCGTAATTCCCGGAGTTGTATAAATCCAGTTTGTTGTTAAACACATTCTTCGACAATACATTGTAGCCCAAACGCCACCGGGGATGTTTTTTAAGTACAAGAACTCCGGCCATCATATTGGGAACGGTCGCGTAATCGGTACTTTCCAGGTTTTGGCCCGGACCGAGCGCATTTCTCTGATCGTAAGTACGGTATTGATACGCGTTAATTGAAAAAGAAAGACTGGGGTTTTTGACCAATGACATTGCTGCAGCGTTGTAGTAAACCATTGAATGATCATCCTGGCCGGAAATGACAGCACCTCCCAAAGCCGTCGCTTTGATCCCGAACTGGTCGGTCCAGTAATGATTGTCCTGCGCGAGTAAAACAAGACTTAACGGGCTCATAAACAGAAGTAATAAGATGTTCTTCAGGTTCATGTTTCGAATTTATAAAGAATAATTGCGAATACCGAATCCATCTATTCATCATTCGTTATTCCCTCACTTAAGCTCTTTCAATAATTTCCCCAAAGTCAATTCAACCATGAGCCGGTAAGAGTAGGCTTGCGTTCGCACTCCGGTGCTCCCATCTCCCATTAGACCGTTTCTGGCAGCATTGGGAGAAGTGAAATCAATGACGTAATCCGTTGTTTTGGGAAGGGCAAAACCAAATTCGAATACGATGGAGGCTCGTTTTCCCCCTTTTAGATCGAGGTTTCCTCCCAAAGCAAATACCAGGCGATTGTATTGGGAAGACTGAATATGTTGCCTGGTGAACAGGTAAGACGGGTTCCGGTTGTAATTGAAATCCGTATGTCCGCCGAATTGAAAAGCCGCCCTTTCTGTTACTTGGACATCAATTCCGATACCGATATTCGTGACAGGCCGAGCACTTTCACCGTAAGCAAGGAACTTTTGTCCGCCAAATAATGCTTCAATGATGGAATCACTGATGAATTGAGGATAGCGTTCGGCTGTCGTCGGATCGTCATGGACCAGGTAATACTTTTGCCGAAGGAAGGACTCAGCGGTAATATTCAGCCAGATTTTCTCACTCAACCGGGTGCTGATTCCCAGGCTGAATGAAGCCGGATTTTTTACCCGGACCTTGTTCCTGGTCGATTTGGATGCAATCGAAATATCGAAAGGAAGTATGCCTTCACCGTCCAGGTTGAGCGTATAGAATTCCCTGAAGAATGTTCCTTTCCCTACGATATTAAAAGTCGGAAGCGTTGCTGCAAACCCGATCCTGAATTTGGGGTAATGCAGTAAAACGGAAGGTTTGAACATGGCTTTTACATCCCAGTAATTAAATGAAATATTGGATGAAAACCGCGTGTCCTGGGATGAAGAAGTGTCCTGGGGAAGGATCGTGACCGAATAATCATTGTAATACCGGACTCCCTTAAAACTGCCCATGTGCGTTAGCCCCACTGACAGGTTCTGGGAAATATCGTAGGAAATCCCGAAACCTACCCAATATTCAATATTGCGAATTTCCTGGGCATACTTTGAAATATACTTTTCTGATCCCGGGGCGTCAATGGCATCATATGTTCCGGAATGGAAGGAATTCAATTTACTGTTGTGGACGTTTTTTGATAAAAGCATGTATCCGACATGCCATTTGGGAAATTTTTTCGGGATCATGATTCCTGCAATCATGTTCGGAACAACGGAAAATTCAGTGCTTTGAATATCCTGTGCCGGACCCAGCGCATTTTGTTGCTTGAATTTCCTGATTTGGTAGGCGTTCATAGCGAATGAAAGTGCTCTTTTCTCAACCAGGGTCATGGCAGCAGCGTTGTAGTAAACCATCGAGTAATCATCCAGGCCACCGACTGCCGCTCCACCCAATGCAGTTGCTTTGATCCCGAATTGGTCGTTCCAGTAATGATTGTCCTGACCGGATGATAAAAATGGCAATAGACTTAATACAAGAAACAGTGAAGTGTTTTTTCCCATCTTTCTAAAATACAAATTACGTCCCGATAGCTGCCAGGGTCAAAATAACGAATCACTGAACTTTTAAACCTTTTTAACTATTGAGTTCCCGTTGATTAGGAATTATCCTCATACGTGTCAATCTGTCAGGCTTTTATTTCCGGTTTGCTTTTTGACGGACGCCTTTCGTGAGAACACAAACGAAAACAAGAAGAAGCACTGCTTCTGATGAACGGGCCGCTGAAGCGCTGATTTATCCGCTGCTTTTAGTGCTCTTTTGCTGGGCGATCTGGCTCCTCGAATCGACTTCCGGGGGCAGTGATTTGGTGCAATGGGGCATCCGTCCGCGCCAGTGGAGCAGTTGGAAAGGACTGTTTTTCATGCCATTATTACATGATCCGTCCAGTGTGAAACATGTATTGAATAATTCGCTTCCTACTTTCCTGTTGCTGGCAGCTGTGATTTATTATTACCGGGAAATTGCACTGAAGGTATTCCTCATTTCCTGGCTGGGAACCGGGCTGATCGTTTGGTGGATTGCACAAGACAATGGAGCGTACCACATCGGAATGAGCGGTGTGATTTATGCCCTTTTCGGTTTTCTGTTTATTTCCGGTTTTTTTCGCAGGGTGAAGGCCTTGCAGGGAATTTCCCTGGCGGTTATTTTCGTTTATGGAAGCATGATCTGGGGAATCTTCCCGACGGAACCGTCTATTTCGTGGGAAGGCCATTTTGGTGGGTTTGTTGTCGGGGCAGGTTTGGCGGTGGCATTTAGAAAGCGCGGACCTGTGAGACCGAAATACCAGTACGAAGTAGAAAAAGAATTGGGAATTGAACCGCCCGACCTGGAAGGAATGTGGCGAAGAAATCAGGAGGAAATTGCATACCGTCACTATTTGGAACAGCTATACCGTGAACAGGAAAGGGAATACGGGCCTCATCCCCCGGTGCAGATCATTTATCACATCAATCCACTCAGGAAACAACCGGGTGCGGAAGAAAAACCTCAGGACGATACTGAAAAATAATCCCGGCCGTTCCTTCACTTAAATAATCCCAGGATTCGAATGGGATGGCAAACGAAACCATTTCCGAAGTACGGAGAGAGATCAGTTCCCCCGAAAGATAACAGGCTAGCCGGGAAATACCGTCATTGTGTCCCACCACTGTAATCACCTGCTCATTCTTACCGTGGGCAATGATCACACGGATCATCTCGTTGTACGAAGCATCGTAAAGCTCTTTGGTAAGCACGAAATTGCAGCGCTCCGTAAGGTGTTGACAGATAATGGACTGGGTTTGCTGAGTTCGGACAGCACTGGAGCAGATTATCTTCCCAAGCGAAATGTGGTGTGACTGCAAATAATTACCGAGAATATTTGCCTGCGAGATCCCCTTATCAAGAAGTTCCCGTTCGAAATCACGCCCGGTTGGCGATATTTGCTGGGTTTTAGCGTGCCGTATCAGATTTAATGTCAACATTTTTTCTTAATTTCCAACCAAATGTAAAGATAGGACGTTATGCGTAAAAAGCAAGATTCAACTTTCAACATTTTGTCTTGTTAATGAACAATTTTGAACCCAGGTAAATGCAAGTAACCAAACAGATATTGTTGGGGTCCGCTGAGAATGACAGGCGCTCGCAAAAGGTGCTCTATGAATACTGTTACAGGCAGTTCATTCGTTTGTGTATGCGCTATTATTCAAACCATGAAGACGCGCGGCATGCATTGAATAACGGGTTTTTGAAAATTGTAAATGGCTTGCAAAATGTGGATTTGGACGAGTTGAACTTTGCAGCTTGGGCAAAACGCATCATCGTAAATACGCTGATTGATGAATATAGAAAAAATAAAAATCACAATCGGGTTATTGTAGCGAAGGAAACAGAATCGGAATTGGCTAATTCTGCGGAAAAAGTCGAAAACCTGGGATCGCTTGAATTGAATTATCAGGAAATCCTGGACCTCCTCAAGACAATTCCGCCTATTTCGGCTCACGTTTTTACCTTGTATGTTATTGACGGCTATAATCACAAAGAAATCGGGGAGTTGCTCGAGATTTCTGAAGGAACTTCCAAGTGGCACCTTTCTACGGCACGAAAACTGTTAAGGGACAGATTGGAATTGATGGAAAACAGGTATGAAAAACGCTTTGTAATATGAAATATTCAGATCGACATATCAGCGACGAAGAGCTGGATCAGTTGTTCAGGGACGCACATGCCTCTGAAGGACAGGAGGCGCTTTTTGTTCCGGAATTCTGGTCTGAAATGGAAGCCATGTTACCTGCGGAGAGAAGTAAGAAACGCGGGTTTTATTGGATTCCGCTGGCATCAGTCCTTGTCCTGATCGGAATCGTTTGGTTCTACCCCTCCAATCCTGCCCAAATTGATCGCCTCGAACAAAAACAGGCTAAGCAGGAAGATAAGTCAGAGTTAATTCAAACAGGCGGACCACAACGGAATGAGACTTCGGTAGTTGCTGAAAATTCAACCGTGGGGATTGCTCCGGCTCCTGAAGCTGTTTTGGCGGGCCCGAAAGTAAAAACAACACTTAAAACACGAAAAAGAACAAATACCGATTCAGCTGCTAATGATCGGAGACACATCGGATCGGATGACCGCGCCTCTTTTTCGGATCGAACGCCTAACAAGCAGGAATCTGGAGAAGAAAGGACGAAGGAGATCTCCGGATTGGCTCCCGATTCCCGGAATGAGTTGGATTCGATCAAGCTCGAAGTCCGCTTCGAGCTTGTTCCTCATGAAGAAATAACAGGTTTACCGGAAAAAGGTTCCAATGAATCCAATGAATGGTATGTGGAAGCAGGGCCTACAATCGGCCAGTCTCCGTATTTGTCTCCGGATCAAAAACGAAATGTAGTTAGCGGAGCAGTGCTGGGTGGTGGTTATACCAAAAGAATTGACAATGCCTTTGTAAGTTTTGGTTTGCAGGCTCGCCTGGAAGGTTTTGGAGGACTGGAATACCGCGAAACAAACTTCTCACCGAATATAGTTAGAACCGTTACTGTGAAACAGCTGTATTCTCTGGAAGTTCCGTTGAGATTTGGCTATACGTTCCGGCGTTCGGAAATGTCTTTGGGTGTAGTGCCGGGTGTGCAGTTATTCATTCACGGACAGGAACGGATTACAGAAAACCAAATTGTTGAGCGCCAGAATTCCTTTACCGGGAAAGTGGAGCACTCCAACTCGCTTACGATGGAATTCGGCCTTCAATACTATTACAACTTCAATTCAAAATGGAGTGTGGGAGCAAAAGTAAATGCGGATGTCCTACGTCCTTTTCATACAGATTATTACCTTGGTAAATCCACGGGGCTTCCTGTAAACGGTCAAATCTTGCTCAGAAGAAGCTTCCGGAAGTAAATCCGGATTTCGGAACCAGGCTTTTTTTCTGGCAAAAAGCACGGATGTGTGATGATATCGGAATGTGGGCTTGATGCGGCGGATATCATTGAAAGCAACCCGGACTGAATAAGTTCAGGAACTATTCCTATATTTGTTGAAACTACTTTGAAAATGAAACATTTACTACTTCCATTCATGGCGTTGAGTACGGTTGCTTTCGGGCAAATCACACTGACGGATCAGCATTTTGCCGGACCAAGTGAATCCTATATCTTCAGCACCTTAACTGATCCGACCATTGATTATGCTACTACAGGAGCAAATTATACCTGGGACTTCTCTTCCATGGTGCCACAGGACCAAAGAAGCTTGATTACACGTCCCAGCAGTCAAATCACCGGTTTGTCCATTATCCAGTTCGGGAGTTTTGCTCCGGCACCATATAAGGCAACCTATTTTAATTCTTCAACGGATTTGCCATTGGACCAGGCATCGGCCTTTTTACCGATTCCGATTGATGAATTAAACGGATTTACAAAAAATTCCTCCAATGCGATCACATCCATTGGGTATGAATTGGTCAGTAACGGACAAGGATTGGGTTTCCGTTCCGATACCATCGAAACACGCTACGCACTTCCGATGACGTATGGGAACAATTATGAATCCCGCGGATACACGAACCTGGATTTGAACCCGATTTACGATGCAAAATGGAGACAACACCGACATCGTATAACGAATGTGGATGGATGGGGAATTGTAAAAACACCGTTCGGTCAGTTTGATGCTTTGCGTATTCACCACGTAATCGATGAATTTGATTCGATCTATTTTTCCGTTCAGGGTTTGGGAATGTGGATCCCGATCCCGGTTCCACTGGCACATGAGTATGAATGGAGATCAACTTCGGACAAAGAAGCTGTGATGCGAATTCGCACGAACGAGATTTTAGGGACTGAAACAGTAACAGCGATCGAATACCGCGATAATTTCAACGGATTGGGATTGATTGAAAGTCAATTAAATGTCTCGTTTTACCCGAATCCTGTTATCAATGAATTGCATGTTTCAACTGAGAAGCAAGCAGATAATTTCTTTATCGTAGACCAGTCGGGAAGAATCTGGAAGAAGATCCCGGGCTCATCCAAGGATCAGGTTATTGACGTTTCGGAATTGGCTTCCGGCTCCTATTCCCTGGTTGTTTTGTCTTCAGATGGTTATACATCCGTAAAATTCATTAAATAACCGTAATTTTGCAGAAGCAAGCCGACTGTCGCGGTCCGTTACGGCGGAACGAGGAAAGTCCGGGCAGCATAGAGTAACCGTGCTTCCTAACAGGAAGGATTCATCCGTCAGCTGGCGGATGGGTACAGCTAGTGCAGCAGAAAATAAACCGCCCTGACTTCGTAAGAATGTCAGTGGTAAGGGTGAAAAGGGGAGGTAAGAGCTCACCGTTCCGGTGGTGACATTCGGAAGCTAGGTAAACCTCACGGGCTGAAAGATCATGTAAACCAGGCGAGTAGGGCTGCTCGTTCTCTCCTCGGCTAAGCCGGGGTGCCTGGAGGGTAGATCGATAGATCCCGGAAGTGATTCCGGGGCTAGATAAATGACAGTCAGTTCCGGTGATTATTCACCGGGATGTACAGAACCCGGCTTATGGCTTGCTTTTATTTTTATTGCAATTTTCCCTGTAAGCCTTTTTATGTGCTTTCAGAACGGTCTCTATAGTTCCGCCCTGGGTGGGTTTTCCGCAGAGAATGGTGTGATATTCCACTCCGTCAAATTTGAATTTTAAGAAGGTGACGGACAATCCCAGCAGGGAAATGGAACGCGCCTTTTTGATGCAAATGAATTCGAGTACAAAGGAACGTTCGGATACTAGTTTCAGTACCACCACATCGTTTTTAATGTACCCGGTTGCAAGGCTGACCCGAATGATTTTCACCCACATCATAAATACAATACCCAAACCGGCTGCAGTTGCCAATGGGATGGAGAAATGATCGGTCATTTCGATCGAAAGCAACACAAATAAAATACTGACTATAAGATAAGAGGCAACAAGGAATCCGAAGGCCTGTTTGCGGTTGTCCGGATTCAGTAGTATTCGATCCGCTTGAATGAGCACGGTTGAATTCATAATAGTAGCTTGAAGTTTGACTAAAAGTAAAGCAAAATTTAAAAAATTTTTAAATTTTAACAAATTAATTTTAAGTTACTTAGCAAATATTAATGAATTTCCAATGCCCGGATCAGGAAATTCGGTTGAATTGTTTTAAAAGTTGAAAGCTGATTCCGGTTGGATGCTATCTGATGCTGGAACCGGCAATAAAAAGCGGCAAATTGCTGGGAAGCCACCTTGTTTCTGCTGTATTTATACAAACTGACACTCGTGAAATTTGTCATGAATCGTTGGTTTTCCACTAAGTAATAAAAGCACCTGGATTGATCATAATGAATGTCTTTGTCGGATCGTTCCGCAACCTGGCTCAAAGTGGAGATAGTATAGTTTGTATGGACAGGAGCGCTCGAATTGATCAGGGAAGCAAATTTGTTGGTCTTGCCCAGTTTCAGGATGTAGGAGTTCAGGTTGGACTTAATTGCAATGTGAGGGTGGATACTGTCTTTTTTAAAGGTTCCCCAATTCACAGGTGCACAATTGGACAGGGAATCTTTTTCCGTGATGAGAATAAGCGGATCGTGGCATACAGGAATCCAAAAACCATGATTGTTGTTGAATTGCCGGTCCATATTCCTGAAAAAGTTCCGGTCCCGTAACTGACTGAAGAGGCTTTGATTGTAGAGGTTTTCTCTCAGGCTGTCGGAAGAGAGTAAAAGCACATCGATGCCAGTATTGAATTTATTCTTCTGAATGGTCTTTGCAATTTCAGCTGCGGTTTGATAAACAACCTGTACAGAAATCTTTTTGGATTCCTCGAATTCCTTGATGATCAAACTATCTGCCGGACAGTAAAAGTCTGTGTATACAACTACTTTTTCATGTACACTGGGTTTTGCCTCGTCTAAAACACAGGAATGAAGCCCTATAAAAAGTCCTGAAAAAAGGACGTAAATCTTCCAATTCATAGTGAGTCAAAGATAGTGGTATTTCGTACTTTTGTAAAAAAAATAATACGGTGTCGAAAAGCAATTTGAATAAACAGGAAAAGTTAAAGATTCATACACTTCTGAGTGATTTACAGAGCAAAGATGAATTAAAGATCGCAAGTGCCATTAAAGCGTTTGCCGTTCATGGTCATGCCTCTGTTATTGAACCGATCATCGAGGTGTGGAGATCCGGTTTGTCGAAAGAAAATGAGGCCCTGGTTATAGATTTATTCCAAAATCTGAAAGACACTTCGGCTATTGAACCGCTTATGGAAGCATTCAATGAGCCGGCAAATACGTCTTTGAGAAGAAAACTGGCAACTGCTTTCTGGAATTCCAAACTCGACTTTTCGGACTACCTGGCAGATTTCGTATTATTTGGAATTGAAGGGGACTTTTTGGATGTCCTGGAAGTGATCACCCTGATTGAGAATTTTGAAACGGTAGCACCTGAATCGGCAATCCTGGAATCACAATTATTACTGACCGAGTATTTCGGACAAACTGCAAGCAGGGATGATCAAAAAGATGCGATCCTGACCGATCTGGCCATGCTGTTAAAAGATTTTTCGGAATTGGAGGGAACGGACGATTTATTCCTAGAATAATCCGTTGATTTCCGCGTCGATTGATTGAATAATTTTCCCCAAGTCTTCCTGGTTTTCCGGGAAACGATTGTTGTCAACATCAATGATCAGTAATTTCCCGCTGTCATAAGTAGAGATCCAGGCCTCATAACGTTCATTCAAACGTTTCAGATAATCCAACCGGATACTTTCTTCGTATTCTCTCCCGCGTTGCTGGATTTGATTTACCAGGGTTGGAACAGAAGCTCTCAGATAGATCAACAGGTCCGGTGCGGAAACAAACGAATCCATCAGGTTGAACAAGGAAAAATAATTTTCAAAATCACGGGTAGTCATCAAACCCATGGAGTGAAGGTTCGGTGCAAAAATGAAGGCATCCTCATAAATGGTTCTGTCCTGAATCACATGTGTTGTACTGTTTTTGATTTCCTGGATCTGTGTGAAGCGGGAATTCAGATAGTAGATTTGCAAATTAAAGGACCAGCGCTGCATATCTTCATAAAAGTCATTCAGGTACGGATTTAATTCAACGTCCTCAAAATGAGTTTCCCAGTTGTAATGTTTTGCCAACATTTGTGTCAGGGTCGTCTTTCCGGATCCTATATTTCCAGCTACTGCAATGTGCATAATGTATGAGTTTTTCGGGGTGACTAAATTACAAAATCTGCCTACATAAATCGCCCTTTGTGCAAAAAATAATTACTGCTGTGTGATTGCCCGAATTGAGTTGGTGGATGGCAGATTTAAGTGTAAGAGCGGAAAATGTTTTCTCCTTACACTTTATTGAAGAATCTTAAAACAATACAGCATCTTCAGTGTCTGAATATATAACCGATCACCGGAAACCTCCATTTTTAAAATTTTTGAATCCAGCAGTAAATCTCCTGCAAAGAAAAAGGAAACAAACTCGGAATCAATGGTGACTGTTTGAATATTCTTCCCCTCCGAAATTAAAAAATAGTCTTGGATGGGATAAACCGGTTTGTGGGGGGGAAGTGTTGCCACATCAATGAAATTCCCAAACTGATCGAACCAGGCAACCTGGTTTTCCTCGTCAAATAAATACAGGCGATTGTCAATTTCCTGGATATTTACAATGGATTTCATATTCAGGAGCCCTTTTACATTTTGGACCTGCTGCCCTTGTCCGTTGCGCAGGGTGATCAGTTCTATTTTTGAATTCGGTTCGTCATATACCCAGATGCGGTCTGTTTGAATGGACGCGCTCATACTTACTGCTAAGCTGATATCCAGATCGCTTAAATAAATACAGTCGCCTTGCAAAGCCAGCGCATTGTCCAAAAAACAGATGCTCTGCTGATCTTCAGAGAAGAGCGCGATCTTCAGGGGATTTTGGGCATCGATTTTTTGAATATTCCCGAGGGATTTAATGCTTTCCTGGAGCATGATCTGACCCTTCGCATCGCGCTTTTGAATATTCTGATTCTGATAAATGATGCTCTGATGGATGGGATCGATATCCCAGATTGCCGTGGAGTCCAGCTCCAAATGCCAAAGTTCTTTCCATATTTGCTGACCTGATCCCCAAAAAGGAAGCACCAGGAAGATAAACGGAAAAATTAACTTATGCATAATCAATGGTTTCGAACTCCGTTTCCTGCAAGATCTGTTCCACGATTTCACGGGAATTCATCAAGCGGGGTACTTTGTGTTGTCCACCTAATTTACCTTTTTTTTGCAACCAGGCATCAAAACTTCCCGGTTTTAAAATACGAAGCAATGGTTTTCCTAAAGCAAGGTTCCGGGTGCGTTTGGCATCGTAGTCCGAATTGATGGAGCGCAATGCTTCATCCAGGAGGAACATAAACCGGGTGATGTCGTCGGGTTCCCGGTCAAATTCAATCAGCCATTCGTGTTTTCCCTGTGTTTTTCCGTCCATATAGATCGGCGCAACCGTGTATTCGCGAATAAGCGCATTTGTTTTGGAGCATGCCTGGGTAATGGCGTAATCGGTGTTGTTGACGATCACTTCTTCCCCGACTGCATTGATAAAATGCCTGGTTCTTCCGGAAAGTTTAAAGCGGTAAGGGGTTTTGGAGGTAAAGTGGATCGTGTCTCCCACAATGTATCTCCAAAGCCCGGCGTTGGTAGAAATGACAAGTGCGTATTCTTCCCCGAGTTCGACCTCATCGAGTTTATAAATGATTTTGGAATCGGTTTCTTCAAATGCATACATGGGAATGAACTCATAAAAGATCCCGTAATCGAGCATGAGCAGCAATTCATTCGAGCCATCTACATCCTGGATACCGAAGAATCCTTCGGAAGCATTGTAGGTTTCCACATAATGCATGTCGTCAAATGGAATGAGCTCCCTAAATGCTTCCCGGTAGGGTTCGAAACTCACGCCTCCGTGCATAAAGAGTTCCAGGTTGGGCCACACTTCCCTTAAGTTTGATTTTCCGGTGATTTCCAGTATTTTCCGCGCTAATACCATGGTCCAGCTGGGAACTCCGGCGATGATGTACACATCTTCTTCGATCGTACTTCTGGCCATGCGTTCGATTTTTTCCTCCCATTCCGTCATCAGGGCGATTTCTTTGGAAGGGGTTCTTCTGATCTCAGCCCACCAGGGCAAATTTTTTAATATGATGGCCGAAAGATCTCCCTGGTATGCATCGTCGGCTACGGGAAGGACCTGGGCACTTCCACCGATGATGAGGTGCTTTCCTTTGTAGAGTTTTCTATTTGGAAAGTTCTCGTAATAAAGAGCCAGGAGGTCTTTTCCTCCTTTGTAATGACAATCTTCCAGTGATTCACGGGTGACGGGAATGAATTTACTTCTTTCAGCGGTTGTTCCCGAACTTTTTGCGAACCATTTGGTGTCCTGGGACCAAAGTAAATATTGTTCACCTTCCATCAGACGGTCAATCCAGGGTTTCATGGATTCATAATTGTTCAGTGGGACCAATTCCTTGAAGTCGGAATAAGTTTGAATTTGGTGGAAATGGTATTGTTTTCCGTAAACGGTTTGAACTCCCTGTTCAATCAACTTTTCGAACAGTTCGTGCTGAACATCTTCAGGATATTTGCGGAAAAGCTCGATTTGATGCAAGCGTTTCTTAATTACCCATGCAAAAATTGAATTGAATGGCATAAGACGATATTCAGTGAAATAAAAAAGGAGGAATTTTTTCCTCCTTATATTATCCGAATGCGTAAATAGATCCGATAATTACTAATAGGATCACAGTGTACACAAATCCAATTCCTACAGTTGAACTTTCAAAGAAAGTGTCATTTTTATCGTGGTGTTCTGAATGATGTTCTGACATAACTTCAATTTTTTTTCAAATTTAAGATTTTGTTTGAAAAAAGGAAGCAAATTAATCGTTGTTTGCTCCAATTAATCGCAAAACATAATAAAACATCGTTACAATTGCTCCAAGTGCAGCTACCACATACGTTGAGGCAGCCAAATTCAGGGCTTTTTTCGAGCGTTCGTATTCTGCCCTGGTCGCCGTACCGGAACGTTCGATCCAGTTGAGCGCTCTCCTGGAAGCATCAAATTCCACCGGAAGCGTTACGATACTGAACAAGGCAATACTTCCGTATGCGATCACGATTGCCCAAAGTACCCAGGTAATCGGGAAGGATTCGAATAAGACAGCGCCTCCGATAAAGGTAATCATCATCAGGATGTTTAGAAATAAGCCTGAGGCATGTTGTAAGGGCACCAGCCTGGAGCGCCATTGCAGCGGAGCATAAGCTTTCGCGTGTTGAACAGCATGACCGCATTCGTGAGCGGCAATGGCTGCAGAAGCGGCATTGGTTCCGTGATAAACTTCTTCCGAAAGATTGACGGTTTTATCCGCAGGATTATAATGGTCGGTTAACTGACCCGGAATGCAGGTTACCCGTACATTGTAAATGTTGTAATCGTGTAACATGCGTTCAGCAACCTCACGACCGCTTAAACGGCTTTGAGAGGGAATTTTGCTGAATTCCTGGAATTTGCTTTTTAAACGCCAACTCACAATTAGTCCAATTCCCATAAAGACTAACCCAATGAGCATTGCAGGTCCTAAAGGTATCATCGATTTGAATTTTACATCAAAGATAAGGACAAAAAAACCCGCTATACTTGAATTTTAGCAGGTTTTAACTTAAAGAATGTTATGTCAAAATCACTCCCGGTTTCCGAACAAACTTAACAGGGAAAGGAAGAGATTTATGAAGAGAATATACAGTGTAAATCCACCCAACAGAGCGAGTTTGTTTTTATCGTCCGCAGAAATTTCAGAATCATGTGCAAATTTCTTCAATTGCTGCATGTGGTATGCTGTTAAACCGGTGAAAACAAAAACTCCGATCACTGAGATCAGGAATCGCAAACCTTCCCACCCGATAAATACATTTACAATGCTGGCAATGAAAATTCCCCAAAATGCCATCATTAAAATACTTCCGAATTTCGTCAGATCTACCTTGGTCAGATATCCCATCACAGCCATCACACCGAATGTACCGGCGGTGATTCCGAAAGTAGTTGCGATGGAACCCATGGAATACCGCAGGAAAATACTGGATATCGCAAACCCGATCAAAATACTGTAAATGGAAAATAAACCGAACAATAAAGGGAAAGAAAGGCGATTGATCATAGTCTGGAAGAGCAATGCCACACCAATCGGAGCAAATAAAACCACGTAATAAAGCATATTCGGCTGATATCCTTTCGGAGTCAGGTTGAGAAAGTATTCTTTAAAGAACGATTCCGTTCCGTATTGGTAAGCAATTGCTGCCGATACGATCAGTGCAAAGAACATGAATCCGTATACTTTCGCAAAGAATTGTCTTGCAGCTGTTTGTTTGGCAACCGTGTCAAAGCTGTAATCGTCGATAATGTGATTGTTCATAGTTAATGTAATTTGGCTTGTACTAAATTAATGAATTCTTTTCGCGTAGAGTCATTACTCAGGAATAATCCGGTAAATGCGCTGGAAGTTGTTACCGAATTTTGTTTCTGAACTCCGCGCATCTGCATGCACATGTGCTGACATTCCAGGACAACTGCAACTCCTTTAGGTTTCAGTGTTTCCTGGATACAATCCCGGATCTCGATCGTTAAACGTTCCTGAACCTGTAACCTGCGGCTGAATGCATCTACCACACGGGGAAGTTTACTCAACCCGACAATGGTTCCGTTCGGAATATAGGCGATGTGCGCTTTTCCAAAAAAAGGAAGCATGTGATGCTCACACATCGAATAGACTTCAATGTCTTTTACAATCACCATTTCGGAATATTCTTCGCTAAAGAGGGCGCTTTTTAAAATGTCTTCGGGTTTGATGTCGTAACCTTGTGTAAGGAACTGCAATGCTTTTGCAACGCGTTCGGGAGTTTTGATCAATCCTTCCCGGTCCGGGTTTTCACCGATTTGAGAAAGGACGGTTCTGTAAATGTTGGAGATTTGTTCGGTCGTGTCGTCGTTGTAATGAAATTCGCTCATGCTCACAGTTTGTTATTGCTAAATGTTCAAATTGAACTTGTTAATAGGGTTCTTTTCCACCGAAATATTCTACGTAATTGTTCTCGGTTTCTACCAGCTTGATCTTGCACAATTGTCCGCCTGCCTGCTGAATCGGGTCGTTGATGATTTTCCAGATCTCAATGGCCAGGTTTTCTGTTGAAGCCAGTTTTCCTTTTAAAAAAGGGACGTCCAGATTCAGGTTTTTATGATCGAGTTGTTCGATAACCAATTCTTTGATGATCACACTCAGGTCCTTTAAATTGATCACGAAACCTGTTTCCGGATTGGGGGCTCCTTTCACGGTTACAAACAATTCAAAGTTGTGTCCATGCCAGTTTTTGTTACTGCATTTGCCAAAGACCTCTTCATTCTTTTCATCAGACCATTCCTCACGCCATAATTTATGCGCCGCATTGAAATGTTCTCTTCGTGTAATATATACTGTTTCCAAGTCTTGAAAAATTGAGTACAAAAGTAAGATTTTGAAATGAGAAGTTAAAAGATGGAATGAATTATCAAGGATGAATGATGTAATTATCCAGAAGAGAATTTTTCTCCTGATAATTAATAATTGATTATTCTCGTTCCTTTTTTCAATTACTTTGGGTTACTTTTGTCTAAAATAGCTATTATGATTGTCATTACAGGAGCAGCGGGTTTTATCGGAAGTTGCATTGTCGGGACCCTGAACAGCAAGGGAATTAATCATTTGGTTCTGGTAGATGATTTTTCCAAAACCGAAAAGGCAGCCAATTTGGATGGAAAGCTCTTTGTTGCGATGGTACAACGCGATGATTTTGATCAGTGGATGAAAGAGTTCGGCGATGAGGTTACTTGTGTTTTACACATCGGGGCACGAACCGACACGACTGAATTTGACCAGGCAATTTTTGATGAATTGAATGTGGAATATTCCAAAATGGTCTGGAATCATTGTGTGAATTACCAGATTCCGTTGGTCTACGCGAGCTCTGCGGCAACATATGGTTTGGGAGAATTGGGATACGATGACGATGAGTCGAAAATGCCGTTGTTGCAGCCACTGAATCCGTATGGCTGGTCAAAACAAGTTTTTGACAAGTGGGCGCTGGAGCAAACTCAAACACCGCCGCATTGGTATGGATTGAAGTTTTTTAATGTTTACGGACCGAACGAATACCACAAAGGACGCATGGCATCGGTCATTTTCCACACATTCAACCAGGTCAAAGAACAGGGTTCGATGAAACTGTTCCGTTCTCATAACCCGAATTATACGGATGGCGGACAAATGCGCGATTTTGTTTATGTAAAAGATTTGGTTTCCGTGATCGAGTTTTTAATGAAAGGAACGGCGAAATCGGGAATTTATAACCTGGGTTCCGGTAAAGCACGCACCTTCCTCGATTTGGCAGAAAACACCTTCAAAGCATTGGGAAAAGAACCGAATATATCCTTTATTGATACACCGGAAGATATTCGTGATAAGTACCAGTATTTTACGGAAGCGAATATGCAAAAGCTGATTAGCCAAGGATACGATATTCCGTTCCATTCACTGGAAGAAGGAATTGATGATTATGTGAAGAACTACCTGGTCGGGCATCAATACATGTAAGACCGATGTTGAAGTCCATTCACCATGTCGCAGTTATTTGTTCGGATTATGAAAGATCCAAACGATTCTATACAGAAGTGCTTGGAATGGAAATTTTAGCGGAAAATTACCGCCCGGATCGCAAGTCCAACAAATTGGACCTCATCCTGAACGGAGTTTACTGTGTCGAGCTGTTTTCCTTTCCTGATCCTCCGAAACGCGTTTCCCGACCTGAAGCGAGGGGTTTAAGACACATGGCTTTTTCAGTTGAAAACATAGAAAGTGCCATCAGCGAGCTTGCTTTGAAAGGCGTCACCTGCGAACCGGTGCGGATCGATGAGTTTACAGGAAAGCGCTTTACCTTTTTCGAGGACCCGGATGGATTGCCGATTGAGTTGGTGGAAATCTAAGTGCGAATGCCGAATTGAAAATAGTTAGTTTTGTAAAAAAGATCCACCATGAAATACCTTTTGATCGCCTTATCAATCTTAGCAACGGTATGCGTATTTGCGCAGCAAAAACGAGACACCATTTATTATGATTTGAACTGGGTTATAACAAAGCAAGCAGAAGGTGCCGTTTATTATCGAATTATCACAAAGACTGATGATCTTTATTGTGTTAGAGACTACTACTTAAAGTCAGATTCTGTTCAAATGACCGGTGCATTTAAAGATGAATCTCAAAAGATTAAAGAAGGTGAATTTAGTTACTACTACGAGAATGGAGTAATGTCTTCCAAAGAATATTATAAAAACGGGAAACTGAACGGGAAACGGACAAAATATGATGCATCCGGAAGGTTATATTCTTCCGGAGATTTTACTGACGGTATATTTCATGGGGATTTCATTATTTATTATGAGAATGGAGGGATAAAGAAAAAAGAGACTTATGAACATGGGAACTTAACGGGGAAGGAGTACTATCTTGAAGACGGAAAGATTACGACTTATCTGCCTGATGAAACACCTGCTTATTATCCTGATGGCGGTAATGAGGGAATTAAAAAGTATATCAAAGAAAATTTGAAATACCCTAAATACGCGGTTGATAAAAAGATTGAAGGCAAGGTATATCTGAAATTTGTTGTTTCTCTTACTGGTGAAATAACCAATGTAAAAGTGCAAAAAGGTGTACATCCAATTTTAGATGAGGAAGCTGTTCGCGTTATTGAAGCCATGCCAAAATGGGTACCTGGTAAGGTAGATGGGCAAGCGGTCAATAGTATCTTTTCTATGCCGATTACTTTTAGTTTAAAAAAGTGAATTAGCTAGTTTTAAATAGTTGATTATTAAACAATTTGTAAGTATCTACTTCACCCGGAACAAAATCTCCACGTAAATAATTTCCATCCCAATCATCATTTCTTCCACCTGGTAAAAGGCAACACTGATCCTGTCCGAAACGGGTTCGTATTCCAGGGTATCCAAAATGAAGGGTTCTTTCATGCGTTCGGGAGAATTCACATGCATGCTTCCTAAAAACTGGTAGGTAATGACAAAAGAGTGTCTTCCGTCCGGATCCTGGATCTGTTTCAGGAAAGTGTCTTTCTTGTAATCGATGCCTAATCTGTTCAAAAGATCCGTGATCTCGGGGGTAAAGATTTCATCGTAGTATTTGAAGAAGGAACGGAATTCCTGCACGTTGTATTCGGAGTAGCCACACAGGGTATTCGAGTATATTTTCCGTGTTAGTTTACTCGGTACTTCGAACACCCAATGTTTAAAAGCTATTGTTTCTGTAAACATCATTCAGATGACAGTTTTGATTTGGTGATTTATTCGTTTTCGTAAATCTGTGGTATAAAAGCAAACAAGTGCAAATTACCTTTGGAAATAAGGGGAATGGCTAAATGTTTCTTCATAAACAGATTGTGCTGCGAAATTCGCGAACAGGTCTCCCAAAGTCAAAAAAAAAGGGTGTTCGGGGGTAAATTTCGAGTAAATGATGTTAAATTTGGGGTGAAGATGATTCGGTCGTTCCTCCTCCTGATTGTTGCCTTAATGGCAGGCGGTACTTTTGCTCAAAAAGATACTGAGAGGATTGATTCGCTTAATTTGAAAAGCGAAGTTCTCTATACAACCGATGTGAAGAAATCTATTGAATTAAGCACAAAGGCACTTCACTTATCTAAAGCTATTGATTATCAGCATGGTGAAGCTTTTGCTTGTATGAATTTGGCGATAGCAAATGATATCAAGGGCAATTCGAAAATCGCGATCAGGTATTTTCAGCGTGCTGTCCATTTGTTCCAATTAGAGAACGATTTGGAAAATTTGAGTTATTGTTATTCTCAATTAGGCATTTGCTATTTTTCTCAATATCAGTATGAGAATGCGGATTATTACCATCAGAAAGCAATAGATCTGTGCAAAAAACTTCATTTGGAGGAGGATCTGGCAAATGCTTTAGTGAACCAGGGAATTACATTCACCTACCAAAATAAAACCAAAGAAGCGAAAGAAAATTTTAAGCAGGCAATTGAACTTTACAAAAAGAACAATCAGTTGGACGGTCTCGGCGGGGCCTATAATTCGCTGGGTAAAATTTATTACGATCAACAAGATTTTGAAACTGCGATTCGTTATTTTGAACGCGCATCCGCGAACTTTAGGAAGTATGATAATGATTATAACCTGGAATCATCGTATCTGGGACTCGCAAATTGTTATTTTGATCTGAAGCAATATAAACTGGCAAAAGAATATTCACTCAAAGGATTGCGAATATCGCAGGAAATTGGAGCGAAGGAACGGGAAGTTTTTGCACATGAAATCCTGTCGCGGATTTATTTTGAAGAAGGTGAATACAAAAAAGCGTACCAAAGTCTGAATGAGTATACTGTTCTGAGTGATACGATTTTTACACGTGAAAAAAGTGATGCTCTGGCTGAGATGCAAGCCCGGTTCGAAGTCAAAGAAATCCGGTTGAAACAGCAGGCCGAGGAAGAGAGCCATCGCTGGCAATTGCTGATATTGGGAGCGATCCTGTTCATTATTCTGTTGGTATCTGTGTTTCTGTTCTTCCTGTTCCGGAATAAGAAGCGCATCAATGTGCTCCTGGAACAAAAATACATCATGACACAGGCAAACCTGGAACAGAAAGAATTCATGATGGGAGAGGTGCATCACCGGGTGAAAAACAACCTGCAGATCATTTCAGCTATTTTGGATTTGCAGTCACGCGAATTGAAAGACCCTGAATCCATTCAAATGATCGATGCAAGTATGAACCGGATCAATGCCATTTCGATGATCCATCAGAAGCTTTATCAATCTGAAAATATCCGGGCTGTGCAAATAGGTCCGTACCTGGCAGAATTGGTCAACGATTTGATCACCCATTTTAAAAAGGAAGTCAACAAAGAAATTCACCTGAATTCGGAGAGCGATAACCTGAACCTCGATATAGAAACAGCACTGCCGATCGGTTTAATTGTCGCCGAATTGGTAATGAACTCGTGTAAATATGCATTCGACAAACAAGCGCAGCCTCAAATCAGTTTATCCCTCAAAATAAAAGGAACGAAACTGGTGCTGGTCGTTTCGGACAATGGGAACGGAAAGTCGCATGTAGAAGAAGGAACTCATTTCGGGGCCAAATTAATCCGTTCAATGGCCCGTAAGCTGAAAGCGGAATTCATCGAAACCAATAGCGAGAAGGGCCTGAGGTCGGAATTGATAATCACCAAATACAATCTGTTGTCATGACAAAACCAACCATTTTTATTGTAGAAGACGAACCGATCATAGCAGATTTTTTGGCGCAGTGCTTATCGGATGAAGGATTTGAATGTTTGGGAATAGCAGACAGTTTTGAAGATACGAAGAAACAATTGATGCATCACATCCCCGATCTATTCCTGTTGGATATCAATCTTGGATTGGGTCCTGACGGGGTTGATCTGGCACACTTCATCAACCAGCAGATTAACAAGCCTTTTTTGTTTGTGACTTCCAATACAGACCCGCAGACACTGGAACGGGTGAAGTTGACCAATCCAAGCGGATTTGTGATGAAGCCTTTCAAAAAGCTGGAGCTGGTTACCCAGATCGAATTGGCCTGGTATGCTTATCAGGTACGGATGAGCAATAATCAGGTGGATTTTGCGAATTCGGTGCTGGCAAATACGCATTTCTTTATCAAGGACAAACAAAAGCTGATAAAACTGGCTTATTCGGACATTACCTACGCCGAAGCGTGCGATAATTATTCCATTCTCCACACGAACGATTCGAAGTTTATCGTCAGCTACAGTTTGAAACACGTAGAAGCAAAATTACCGGTACAGGAGTTTTTGCGCGTGCATCGTTCCTATATGATCAACATTACTCAAATTTCACAGATCAATCCGAAGTCTCTGGTACTGATCGATGGAAAGGAGATTCCTGTCAGTGAGGCACATCGTTCCGAATTGTTAAAGCGTGTGAATCTTTTTTGAAACCGGCTTTGTTTTGCTACATTTAGTTGACACAGCAATTCGACAGGATGTATCAGCTCAAACGAACACAATTCATCAACGCAGATTCCCAAATTTGCTGGAAGTACTTTTCTGCGCCGGAAAACCTGCATGTCATTACACCGGATTACATCGATTTCAGAGTGCACACACCCGTTCCCGAAACCATGTATGAAGGATTGATCATCAAATACACCATTCGACCGATCCTGGGGGTTCCCTTAACCTGGATCAGTGAAATAAAAACCATACAGGAAGAAAGCTATTTCATAGATGAACAACGAAAAGGACCGTACAGCATGTGGCATCACGAGCATCACTTCAAAGAAGTGGAAGGAGGTGTTGAGATGACGGATATTATCAGTTATTGCATGCCTTTCGGATTTGTCGGCCGCTTTTTCCATTGGTTATTTATCCGGAAACAACTGGAAAATATTTTCGATTACCGCATCCGTAAGGTGGATGAGTTGTTTAATGCGAAACCAGTTGTGGAATCTGCCCTTAACGGATCAATAGGTTATGAAACAGCCGGATCGAAAAAGCATTAAATCTCTTTCTTCGAAATCGTTTTGTGGATTTCAGCCGATTTGATCAGGGCTGCTGACCCGTACCACGGATGCAGTTCCATCACCAATCTTCCTGCCCGGATTGCCGGATCGGTTTTGGTCAATTCTTCCGCTTCTTCAACCGTTTCCACGTCGAAAATATAGATTCCGCGTAATTCCGTATCGTCCATAAACGGACCTGCAACAACCAGTACGCGTTGTTCGGCGAGTTTCCCGATATGGTCCATATGTGCACGCTGCAAACGCTGCACCTCTTCCGGACTTTGGTCCTGGTTCGGCCCTTTTTTCAGGAAAGCCATCACGTAATGCTTCATTCCATAATCATCCGCACCCAGTTCGCTTGCCAACGCCTGGTCAAAATCCGTTTCGGTTCTTACCTCGACCTGTGGTTCATTCGAGCAGGATTTTTCTTCTTCCCTGGAACACGAGCCGATGAATAAACCTATGCACAGAGTGGTTAAGAACAGGAAGTTATGCTTCTTCATGGAGGATGGATTTTACAGCGTTAATAGATTCTTTAATATGTCCTGCAGCATTGGTCAGCGAATTGTAAATGTGGCGCACAATGCCTTTTTTGTCGATGATATAAGTCACCCGCCCCGGGATCAACCCGAATAAATTTCCGGGAACCCCGAATTGTTTTCGGACCTTTTTTTCGGTGTCTGCAAGCAAGGTAAAAGTGAGGCGGTGTTTAGCAGCAAATTCAGCATGCTTTTTCGGCGAGTCGCTGGAAATTCCGATCACTTCGCATCCCAGGTCCCTGAAATCTTCGTAGCTGTCGCGAAACGAGCAAGCCTCTGCAGTACATCCGGGCGTATCGTCTTTCGGGTAAAAATAAAGCACGATGATCTTTTTCCCCAATACGGATTGGATGTCAAAAGTAGTGTTGTTTTGATCTTTGAGTGTGAATTCCGGACACTTGTCCCCAACTGCGATTGCCATGACTTTGTAATTTGAATTTGTAAAACAAAGATGCGAAAATTAACCACGAAGCGCACTAAGCTCAAGAGGGAATATTAAAATAATTGCACAGATTGCTTAGTGGTCTTTCAAGAGAGGAAGGGTGTGAATAATAATGTCTTAGTGCCCCTGGTGCGCTTCGTGGTTAAACAAAAAAAAATCCCGCTGCTCAGAGAACAACGGGACTTGCATATTCGAGTCGGAAAATCTTATTCTCCTACTACTTCAAATTTGAACACAGGCTTCACACCTTTGTGTAAGTTTGCTTCAGCTTCGAACGTTCCAACTTCTTTGATTGGCTCGTCTTTAATTTTCAAAGCTTTACGGTCGATGTCAAATCCTGCAGCTTTCAAAGCTTCAGACAATTGAACTGTATTAACAGAACCGAAGATTTTACCGTTCTCACCCACTTTCGTGCTGATTTTCACGGTAACCTCAGCCAATTTAGCTGCAATTGCTTCTGCTTCCGCAACGATTTTAGACTCTTTGTGAGAGCGTTGCTTCATCATATCTTCGTGCGCTTTTTTCGCAGAAGGAGTAGCCAAAGAAGCGTAACCCTGAGGGATCAGGAAGTTACGTCCGTATCCTGGCTTCACAGTTACAACTTCGTCCTTGTAACCTAATTTATCGATATTTTTCTTAAGAATTACTTCCATGATTTCTTGTCTTTAAAATTAAACAATAAGACTATTTCAACATATCGCCAACGTAAGGCAAGATAGCCAAGTGACGAGCACGTTTGATAGCTTTATTAACTCGCTTCTGGTATTTAGCAGAAGTTCCGGTAATACGGCGAGGAAGGATTTTCCCTTGCTCGTTTACCAAACGCAACAAGAAAGTAGCGTCTTTGAAATCGATGAATTTAATCCCGCTTTTTTTGAAACGGCAGTATTTATCTTTTTTGATTTCGATGTTGATCGGAGTCAAATAGCGAATATCGTTTTGTGACATGTTCTTAAAATTTAATGGTAATTAATAATTAAGCTTCAACCGGAGCTCCGCTCATTTTCTTGCGACGCTTCTCTGCGTAAGCAACGTGGTCCTTGTCCATTTTCACAGTCAGGAAACGCATGATACGCTCGTCACGTTTCATAGCCAATTCCAACTCAGCGATCACTGAACCTTCAGCATCAAATTGGAACAAGAAATAGAAACCAGTTGATTTCTTTTGGATCGGGTAAGCCAATTTTTTTAGGCCCCAGCTCTCAGAATGCGTTAATTTACCACCCATGGCAGCCAAATCGCTTTCGTACTTTTGCACTGCTTCCTTTGCCTGGTCTTCAGACAAAACGGGAGTAAGAATGAAAACAGTTTCGTAAGAATTCATAATTAAACTTATTTGTTATTAATACTAATTGTCCGCCAAGATACACTTAGCGGGGTGCAAAGGTAGGAATAAAATCTTAAAATCAATAGATTGAGTGAGAAATTCGCTAATCTAAAGGAATCGATACGATGGTTGGCTCACTGAATTATTGGCAAGATAACTATTTAAAGCTGAAACAAGAATCTGGTTTTATTGCAGGATAGAACGTTATGCGGTTAATTTAGAACCAATCTGAATAAATAGGAATAATACTTTCCTCCTTTCTTTTGTGTTTCAGTTTCCATTGCTTTTAGCTAAATTCGCGCGTCGAATAAATTGTTAAAAAACAACTTTCAAAAGCAAGTTTTCCTTTTATGAATACCTATCAAGAATACATCAAAGAAATTGAAGAGCGTAAAGCGCAGGGCCTTCACCCTAAACCCATTGACGGCGCTGAATTATTAAGCGAGATTGTTGAGCAGATCAAAGATGTCACTAATCCATACAGGGCAGATTCTCTAAAATTCTTTATCTACAACACTTTACCGGGAACAACAAGTGCAGCAATTGTGAAAGCAAAATTCTTAAAGCACATCATCCTGGGTGAAGAAGTGGTTGACGAGATTTCTCAGGCTTTTGCTTTTGAACTGTTGTCACACATGAAAGGTGGGCCTTCCATCGAAGTATTGCTTGATTTGGCTTTAGGAAACAATGCGGATAGCGCAAAGCAAGCTGCGGATGTATTGAAAACACAGGTATTCCTTTACGACGCAGATACTGCACGCTTAAAGGATGCATACCAGAACGGGAACGCCATCGCGAAGGAAATCCTGGAAAGCTATGCGAAAGCAGAGTTTTTTACGAAACTTCCCGAAGTTCCGGAAGAAATCAAAGTAGTAACCTACATCGCCGGTGAAGGAGATATTTCAACGGATTTACTTTCTCCGGGTAACCAGGCGCACTCGCGTTCTGACCGTGAATTACACGGGAAATGTATGATCACACCACAGGCACAGGAAGAAATCAAGGCTTTACAGACACAGCATCCGGACAAAAGCGTGATGCTCATCGCCGAAAAAGGAACGATGGGTGTCGGCTCGTCAAGAATGTCGGGAGTGAACAACGTGGCACTTTGGACCGGGAAACAAGCGAGTCCGTATGTGCCGTTCGTAAACTTTGCTCCGATCGTTGGAGGTACCAACGGGATTTCCCCGATTTTCTTGACTACGGTTGATGTAACGGGTGGAATCGGTTTGGACCTGAAAAACTGGGTGAAAAAGCTGGATGCGGATGGAAACCCGGTTCGCGATGCAAACGGTGATCCGGTGTTGGAAGAAGCGTATTCGGTTGCTACAGGTACGGTTTTGACCATTAATACAAAAACAAAGAAATTATATAATGGTGATCAGGAGTTGATCGACGTTTCCAAAGCGTTTACTCCTCAGAAAATTGAATTCATCAAAGCAGGTGGTTCCTATGCCATTGTGTTTGGTAAGAAGATCCAGACGTTTGCTGCAAAAACATTGGAAATCGAAGCGCCAGTCGTATTTGCCCCGTCAAAAGAGGTTTCTGTTCCGGGACAAGGGTTGACAGCGGTAGAAAAGATCTTCAACAAGAATGCAGTTGGAGTGGCTCCCGGAAAAGTATTGCACGCAGGTTCTGACGTTCGGGTAGAAGTAAACATCGTTGGTTCTCAGGACACAACCGGTTTGATGACGGCCCAGGAATTGGAAGCAATGGCTGCTACGGTGATTTCACCGATTGTGGACGGCGCGTATCAATCCGGTTGTCACACGGCTTCCGTTTGGGACAAAAAAGCACAGGCAAACATTCCGAAACTGATGAAGTTTATGAATGACTTCGGGTTGATTACTGCACGTGACCCGAAGGGTGTTTACCACGCAATGACCGATGTTATTCACAAAGTATTGAATGATATTACGGTAGACGAGTGGGCGATCATCATCGGTGGCGACTCACATACAAGAATGTCGAAAGGTGTTGCTTTCGGTGCCGATTCCGGAACTGTTGCTTTGGCATTGGCTACCGGTGAAGCTTCCATGCCGATTCCGGAATCCGTAAAAGTGACGTTCAAAGGAACGATGAAAGATTACATGGATTTCCGTGATGTGGTGCATGCTACGCAAGCACAGATGTTGCATCAATTTGGCGGGGAGAACGTGTTCCAGGGAAGAATCATCGAGGTTCATATCGGGACATTGACTGCGGATCAGGCCTTTACTTTTACAGACTGGACAGCAGAAATGAAGGCAAAAGCTTCCATTTGTATTTCAGAAGACGATACGTTGATCGAATCATTGGAAATTGCGAAGAGCCGTATCCAGATTATGATCGACAAAGGAATGGATAACGCACGCCAGGTGCTTCAGGGATTGATCAACAAAGCGGATAAGCGTATTGCTGAAATTAAATCGGGTGAGAAACCGGCTTTGACCCCGGATGCCAATGCGAAATATTACGCGGAAGTAGTGGTTGATTTGGATCAGATTGCTGAGCCGATGATCGCCGACCCGGATGTAAACAACAAAGATGTTTCCAAACGCTATACGCACGATACGATCCGTCCGCTGTCTTTCTATGAAGGAACGAAAAAAGTGGATCTTGGCTTTATCGGTTCATGCATGGTCCACAAAGGCGATATGAAGATCCTTGCTCAAATGTTGAAAAACGTAGAAGCGCAAAACGGGAAAGTGGAATTCAAAGCTCCGTTGGTAGTTGCTCCTCCTACTTACAACATCGTGGACGAATTGAAAGCTGAGGGCGACTGGGAAGTATTGCAGAAATATTCCGGTTTTGAGTTTAACGACGATGCTCCGAAAGGCGAAGCGCGCACGAAATACGAAAACATGTTGTACTTGGAGCGTCCAGGATGTAACTTGTGTATGGGGAACCAGGAAAAAGCTGAAAAAGGAGATACGGTGATGGCAACATCCACCCGTTTGTTCCAGGGCCGTGTAGTAGAAGATGCGGAAGGTAAAAAAGGGGAATCCTTGCTTTCGTCCACACCGGTGGTTGTTCTTTCTACGATTTTAGGAAGAACTCCAACGATTGAAGAATACACGAAAGCGGTGGATGGTATTGCATTGACTAAATTTGCTCCTTCTCACAAGCTGTTGGCGAATTAATTAGTCAGAAATAAAATAATGAAAGCCCCGGTCACTGAGCGTAGTCGAAGTGTCGGGGCTTTTTATTGTAAAGATGTTTGATTGGAATTATAAAATCCCTAAATGACCTTCTTTAGATGCCGCTAGACCGGTGCATCGTCAGTCCCAAATAGATTTCTCTTGCCGGACCTAAGCGCGGATCACCTGATCGTATTCCAGTACACCCGAATCCAGATTCAATAGACAAAGGGCTTGCGAGCTCCCTGTAATGGTGGATTTTTCGTAGCTGAAACAAGCAAGCTTTCCGTTCTGAAGGATCAACAGGTTATTGAGATTGCCATATTTCAGTTTCAGGTTGTATTTTCCCATGCGCTTATTGTTCCGGACATACGTCAATGTTGACTGTTCGCTCTGCTCGTTTTCGGTGAGCAGGAAATAGGCACTGTCGGTAATTTTATTCGATCTGAGAAGGTCGTCTCCGGTATATTGTTTGTGAACCGGAATTTCCGTGAGCGGAGGTTCTTCGTAATCGACCACTTCAATTTCGATGCTCTCCAGTTCCGGTTCATGAGATTCATCCGTCTCGTCCCAGTCTTCCCATGCTTCATTGTTTTCCCAGTTATCGGAATCTTCTGGTTCGGAATCTTCAGGGAAATGTGGACTCAGCTTGATGTGCAGCTTTTCCATTAGTGCAACAACCGATCGTTTCATGAACGGACTGCCGAATTGGAAGGTGTTTCCTTTCTGACTGTCACCTGAATAGAACTTTTTTTCTGATAAATCAAACAATAAATGCCGAAAGAAACATAGGTTGTTCTTCATCAATGAAAGCTCTGAAATGAGGTGAAGGTAACGGGGGTTTTCATCTGTTAAAATGTGGGTAATGTGTCCTATTTTTGTCTGGCTTTTGATCCGCAATCGATTTACGACCAGGAAAAACACCAGCACAAATAGGGCGGTACCCGCAAATAATAGAACTGTTTGTGTAGTAGAATATTCCGTGGGCCTTGCATTGTATGCTGTGAGTAATAGTTGTTTCATCGGTTTCTTTTGGTTTCGGTAATGTACTGGTCGAATAAAAAGTCTCCGTTCGTGAGATCGATGACAGCGAGCGCTATTCCGAAATTGATTCCTCCTTTGGAGTAGATCATCAGGACCTGGTTGGAGAAAGGAGTTTCATAGATCCGGAAATCGTGCTCCGCCCATCCTCTGAATTCATGCTTCCGGATTTCAATCCCGTTGCGGTAGATCTCCAGGCGTACTTTTGACAGCCCCATGTCATTTTCACGCAGTTTGGTTACCACAAAGGCGTTGGCGGGAATTTTTTCCATCACTTCGGTATCGCTGGCATTCAGATCCCGGTGAATGACTTTGATTTCAGGATGTTTGATTGCCTTGTTGGGTGCCGGGCTGAGTGTTCGTCCCAGTTTTTTGGAAAGTGTCTCCATACTCCGCTCCACAAACGGACTGTTCAGGTCAATCCCTTTTCCCCGTTGATGGTCTCCGGCTGTGAACTGATAGTTGGACAGGTTGAACACATAATGCCGGTAAACTTCATAACTCGGAGAATCGTCGGGCATGTACATGCTGTGACCAAAAATATGGTAGAAGTTTAAGGTGTTATCCGCCACTACGGCATCAATCGCGTGGATTTTGGTCTTTTTTTTGACGATGAACAGGAAAATCAATCCGAAGACCAGAACGGAGCATCCAACAGTTACGAGTATAAGCATAAGCAGTGAGTTGGGGGTAAAAATAGCAGAAATTGTTTAGAAATGCATTCATTTCTGTTTCGCCTGAAATGCGAGGTAACTATTTCGGACGCAATGGGTTGTGAAGTGCGTTGTGGAGAGTATAGTTGTTAGCAAGTTTACTAACTTACTTATTTTTTCAAACAAACTTCGGCACGCGTTTCCCCTCCCAACATATTCGTATTTAATCGCTAAACATCCGGCAAATGTGGTAAGCAGGAAGATCTATGATGATTGGAAAATGGTGGATCGGTGTACCGTCAGCTTGGGGTTCTCTATCTACGAGATGGAACTTTCTTATTTAGAGACGTTTTCCAGCGAAGTTGCAAATACAAAGGCAGTGATTTTTATTTCACCTCCTCTTGCTCGATTTTGCTTTGGGATTGTAATTTAAACACAATTGGACCCAGTAATCCAGTTCCTTTGAACTGCTGAATCCGTGTTCCATGACGTAGATGTAATTTTTCATGACCCGTTCGCCCATTTTCATAGGTAAAACATCGTCTCGTTCCACGGCTTTCAAATAGTCTTCATCACTGATTCGGCAAAAAAGAAGATCTTCCTGACTATTCTTGGAAATGTGTGTACCACAACACATTTTATCATCAACCATGATGCAAACTCCCATGAACATCTTCTTCTCCTCGAAATCCACTTCTTTGGAGAACAATACTTGGCGTATCCGCTCCAACATTTCTTCGTTATAGGCCATCGTTCAGTTATTTTTCAAGCCCGGGTTGGTGCTTGTTCATGCAATCTAAAATAACCAATTTTTCTTACCGACAGTTGTTCAAAGTCGACCGATGAACTGTAAGCTCGAAATAAATTTCCTGTGCCAGTTAAGAAATCGTTTGTTTATTTAAAGAGTATTTTCTTAACCAAAGTTGGTGTAGACAGTTGTATTTGAATGAATCTAATGGCCTCCTGGTCTAGGATATGCTCGATAATCCATTTTTTGTCGGTGGTAATTATCCAGGTGTCGGGATGGGAAATAAATTTTGTTGGATTTGATAGAAAGGTCTTTGCTGAAATTTCTAACTCGGGATCACCACCATCATAGCATATTACGATATTTGTCGTATCCGGAATGAGTGCTAAAAACTGCTGTTGAAATTTGCCGGAGTTCAATTCTTCCTTTCTCATCTCAATAGTTTCTATGGTTGTTGAATCGTTAACATCCATTTGAAAATCTCCATGGATTCCAAAATAGCCATCCTTTTTTCTTGTTTGTACAGTTGAATAAATCCAATGGAGATTTTCACTCTCATAATGAATGGTGTACGGCTGGTCTATTTCGTCTAAATAAGCCAATTGAAAGGCAATTCTATTTCTTAACCCCTTCAGTCGAACTTCCTCCTGTAGTTGCTGTTTTCTTTTTTTAAGTTCTGCTGTTTTTTCTGCATCCATTTTGAAAAACGTAATAAATCTGAATTGGACTGGTATTCAAAGTCGTGTCAAAAATTCATGCATTTTCATTCTTTGTTGTAGAAACCGAGAACGCCGTGAAACAACCAATCACCAGTTTGAAACACAATTCACCCCAATCAGTCTCCGTGCAACGAACAAATAAATCTGCGAAATCTGCGCGATCCGTGTTCGACATAAGCTGTATTTTTTACTATTGAAACACAACCCTTCGCTCATAGAAAAAATCCATGCATTTATGGTAATACAAGGCTCTTTTTGTACACCGTGTACCACATTTATTTTCTCACGAAAAGATAAGAATATCCATCATAAGATTCATCGCTGAGAAATAAAGTGTCTCCAAATATTTGATATGTTTCATGTCCCCCATTCTTATACACTAGCGCAGGTCTTTGATTCGTATCGTAAATACTTTCTTTCATTTCGATTTTGAATTTTTTCTTCGTTTTTTTCTTCGTACCTTCATGAACTATAAAGCAACCTTTATCGGTGATTTCTAACCAGTTATTATTAGAAAACCTAGAGCTGCCTCCTGCTCCGGAAAAACCACCCGAGTTTGATTTATAGTCCCATTGTCCAAATATTTTTTCAGCATACTCGTTTGGTGCTGATATTTTTTCGCAGCTGGTGGATGCGACTAAGATGATGGCTGCAATCAATAGCGATTTCATGATCTTTTTCATAATATTTCTTGGTTTGGTCATTGGTTATAACGCGTTTACATGCACTAGGCTATCAGGCCAAGTGTTCTCAATGTAGGTATCTGGTACTGACAACGAACGGTGTTTGAAAATACATATTAATTCTCATGTCACGTGGATTGTATAGAAAAAATCAATGCATTTATCGATTCCATGTGATACCCGTTATTTTTTTAATGCTTAAATTTAGAGGTATACAAAAAGAACTTAAAAATGGCTGTTTTCGATTTAGACATGATCCAAAAAGTCTACGCTGCTTTTCCCGAGCGCGTAGCTGCTGCACGAAAAGTTGTTGGTCGCCCACTGACTTTGACAGAAAAAATATTATACGCCCACTTGTGGGATGGAAACGCGACGGTGACACACGAGCGTGGTAAATCGTATGTGGATTTTGCTCCGGATCGCGTAACGATGCAAGATGCAACTGCTCAAATGGCTTTATTGCAATTTATGCAAGCCGGTAAAAAGAAAGTAGCTGTTCCTTCAACGGTGCATTGTGATCACCTCATCCAGGCAAAAGTAGGAGCTGATGCCGATTTGCAGCGTTCTTTGAATGAAAACAACGAGGTCTTCAACTTCCTGTCGTCGATCTCCAATAAATACGGAATTGGTTTCTGGAAACCCGGAGCTGGGATCATTCACCAGGTGATGCTGGAAAATTATGCTTTTCCGGGAGGGATGATGGTCGGCACGGATTCTCACACCGTAAATGGCGGTGGATTAGGAATGATCGCCATCGGGGTCGGTGGTGCTGATGCGGTGGACGTGATGGCCGGAATGCCGTGGGAATTGAAATTCCCGAAACTGATCGGTGTGAAATTAACAGGAAGATTGAACGGCTGGACTTCTGCCAAAGATGTAATCCTGAAAGTGGCGGATATCCTGACCGTAAAAGGTGGAACAGGAGCGGTGGTCGAGTATTTTGGGGACGGAGCGCTTTCGCTTTCCGCTACCGGAAAAGGAACGATCTGTAACATGGGGGCAGAAATTGGAGCTACAACTTCTACCTTTGGTTATGATGATTCCATGCGCCGTTACTTAAATGCAACAGGTCGTGCAGAAATCGTTGCGGAAGCAGATCGGATCGCCGAGCATTTGACCGGAGACAAAGAAGTGTATGCTGATCCAGAGAAGTACTTTGACCAGGTGATCGAAATTGATTTGGATACATTGGAGCCACATATTAACGGACCATTTACCCCGGACCGCGGAACACCGGTTTCCAAAATGAAGGAGACAGCACTGGAGAACGGTTGGCCGATGAAAATCGAGTGGGGACTGATCGGGTCTTGTACCAACTCTTCCTACGAAGATATGTCGCGTGCAGCATCCATTGTGGAACAGGCTGTAAAGCACGGAATTACTCCAAAAGCAGAATTCGGGATCAACCCGGGTTCCGAGCAGGTGCGTTATACGATCGAGCGCGACGGGATCATTGCAACTTTCGAAAAAATGGGGACGAAAGTCTTTACCAATGCCTGCGGACCATGTATCGGTCAGTGGGACCGTGAAGGAGCGGACAAACAGGAGAAAAACACGATCGTGCACTCATTCAACAGGAACTTCTCGAAAAGAGCTGACGGAAACCCGAATACACACGCGTTTGTAACTTCACCTGAGATGGTTGCGGCTTTGGCAATTTCCGGTGATTTGGGATTCAATCCGCTAACAGATACCTTAACAACTGACAAAGGAGAACAAGTAAAATTATTGCCTCCGCATGGCGATGAACTTCCTAAAAAAGGGTTTGATGTGGATGATCCGGGCTACCAGGCTCCTGCTGAAGACGGATCAGGTGTTCAGGTCATTGTGAAGCCGGATTCAACGCGTTTGCAGTTACTGGAATCTTTCCCTGCCTGGGACGGACAAAATATTCTCGGAGCAAAATTGCTAATCAAAGCGAAAGGAAAATGTACTACCGACCACATTTCAATGGCAGGCCCGTGGTTGCGTTACCGTGGTCACCTGGATAATATTTCAAATAACATGCTCATTGGTGCGGAGAATGCATTCAATGGAAAAGCCAATGAAGTAGTAAACCAGTTGACCGGTTCGGTAGGTGAAGTTCCGGCAGTACAGCGGGCTTACAAGGCGGCAGGGATTCCTTCAATCGTTGTGGGAGACCACAATTACGGGGAGGGTTCTTCTCGCGAGCATGCTGCCATGGAACCGCGTCATCTGGGTGTTCGTGCTGTCATTGTAAAATCCTTTGCTCGGATCCACGAAACAAACCTGAAAAAACAGGGAATGTTGGGATTGACATTCGCCAATGAAGCAGATTACGAGAAAATCCTGGAAGACGATACCTTCAACTTCATTGATTTGGTAGATTTTGCTCCGGGTAAGCAGTTAACACTGGAAATTGTACATGCTGACGGCTCGAAAGAAAATATCAAACTGAATCATACATACAACGATCAGCAAATTGACTGGTTTAGAGCAGGGTCAGCATTGAATTTGATTAAGTTGCAGGATCAAAACAACTAAAAGGAAAATAAAAACAAGTAGGGGTGCGATTAATCGCGCCCCTACTTGTTTATGATAGTTATGCTGAATTTCTAATAAGCTTGTGCTTTTTTATTTAGTAAACTCTGTGCCAGTTTGTTACTAAATGAGTAGAGCTCTTTGCTTTGATTTTACATAGAAATATGCAAGCATAATGAATTCTGTCAGACACTCATTGAAACACGTAATTTACGAATTCAGGTCCGAAGTATGGGGTATGGGTGAACTAAAATTTTAATTTCGTCACCATTAAAATTTAGACCGTAAATCAACCTTCTTTTGTAAAAGAGAAGGTTTTATTTTACACAAAAGTAAAAACCAAAAACGCTACAATTTATGAAGAGAATTTTTACTCTTGCTGGAAGTATTATGTCCATAATGCTCGTATTCAATGCGACTGGACAAGCCAACACCAAATGGAACCTGATCAACGATCCGTATTATGGATTCCCTAATTACACCAGTTTATTTCCCGGATTAAAAAGCTCCATCCTTGGAGCGGTAAAAGACGATGACAATATTTCGAATATCCACAGCCGGGGTTCGGGACCAACAGGGTTGCGAACCGAATTTTTCCTGAACAATTGGTTCGGAATAGGAGTAGATGCAATTTACAGTGGAAGCAGTGTGACATACGATCGGTTGGATTCGGTAGTGGATGGAATTTCCTATACGAATAACTACGAACGAAAAATGAGCCGCGTACGTATACAGGCCCGGTTTAATTTCCATTTCCCGGTAAAAAGTAAACGATTGGATATGTATGGAGGAATCGGGATCGGGAGCAATGCAAAATACCGAAGTACGTTCGTTAACGGGGTTAAAACAGAAGATAAAGATGGTTTCTGGAGCGGTTTTCCTACCATTCCGATTTCGATGAGGACTTGTTGGGGATTCCGTTACTACTTCTCCAAGTTCGTTGGGATGAACTTTGAAATCGGGATCGGAGGGCCGCTTATTTCAACCGGGGTTTCTTCCCGCTTTGGATTTAAAGTCCCAAAAATTCCGGGAATGGACGAATTGAATCCCGATGGTAAAGGAGATAACCTGAGAAAAAAGGCTGAAGATGCCAAACGAAAACAGGAAGATGCTGAGAAGAAAAAAGAGGAGCTGGAAAAAGGAACAGGTAAATCTATACCGGAAGAAGATCCCGAAAAGAAATTGGAAGAGGAACGAGTAAAACTCGAAAAAGAAAAGCTGAAACTCGAGCAGGAGAAATTGGAGCTTGAAAAGAAAAAGCTGGAAGAAGAGAAGAAGAAATTCGAAGAGGAAAAGAAAGAAGAGGAAAAACCATAAACAAACAGGGGCGCGATTCATCGCGCCCCTTGTATTTTAAATTGGATATTCCTGCTTATACCGCCACATTATGTTCTCTCAAGGCATCATTCAGAGAGGTTTTTAAATCGGTTGATGCTTTGCGCTTTCCGATGATCAATGCACAAGGTACCTGGAACTCTCCCGCAGGGAACGATTTGGTGTACGAGCCCGGGATGACTACCGAACGTTCCGGAACATAGCCTTTCAATTCAACCGGTTCCGTTCCGGTAACATCAATAATTTTTGTCGACATTGTCAAACACACATTTGCTCCCAAAACAGCTTCTTTACCTACACGAACTCCTTCTACCACAATACAACGTGATCCGATAAAAGCATTGTCTTCGATAATGACCGGGGCAGCCTGTAAAGGCTCCAATACACCACCGATCCCAACGCCGCCGCTCAAATGCACGTTTTTCCCGATTTGAGCACACGAACCAACCGTTGCCCAGGTATCAACCATGGTTCCGGAATCCACATAAGCTCCGATATTGACATAGGAAGGCATCATGATAACTCCGGGTGCAACAAATGCTCCGTAACGTGCAATGGCATGAGGAACAACGCGAACCCCCAATTCAGCATAATTCTTCTTCAGTGCCATTTTATCGTGGAATTCGAATGGTCCCACTTCAATGGTTTCCATTTTTCGAATCGGGAAATACATCACTACCGCTTTTTTCACCCATTCGTTTACTTGCCAGGAACCGTCTTCTTTTGGTTCGGCAACCCGCAAGATTCCTTTGTCGATATCTTCTATCGCATGTTCAATGGCCTGGCGGGTTTCAACCTGATCCAGTAATGCCCGGTTTTCCCAGGCAGCTTCAATAATGGAACGCATATGTTTTGATTTTGGGCAAAATTAGAAAATTATAGGGTTGAAAGGAGGGTCGCGCGTGCGAATATTACGATTTCTGTAGAAATGACCTTTCTAGGGTTGTAAACCCTAGACCATTTTTTTGCCTTACTTTTGTGTCAGATTTTAAAATGTTCTCACTTGTCCAAAATTCTCGCAATTGATTTCGGTCTGAAAAGAACCGGTTTGGCACTCTCGGATGAAGGGCAACTATTCGCATTCGGGTTAAAAACCATCGACAGTAAAACCCTGATGGATGAACTAAAGGTGCTCGTTATGAAAGAGAAAATAGTTGAGATTGTCATCGGTGAACCGAAAAGATTAGATGCTTCCGACTCACACATTACTCAAAATGTACGTTTATTAAAAGAAGCGGTTCAGAAGAATTTTCCGGAAGTGACGGTCAATTTATTGGACGAGCGGTTTACTTCCAAAATGGCTTCGGCAGTTATTGCACAAAGTGGATTGAAGAAGAAAAGCCGGGAGCAAAAAGGATTAATTGATACGGTAAGTGCAGCTATTATCCTCCAGGATTACCTTCAAACCCGCATAAAATAAGGAAAAGTATTTCGAAAGGGTCTATTTCCTAACTTTGTAAAGAATTGTTCAAAGTGTTCCAACGTTTAAGAAGTTCAAAAATGAATTTGAACGATTGAACATTTCCACTTTTGAACTCGCTGAAATAGTTTGAAAAGACAAGGGATTGGTACCTTGATCCATATAATGAGAGTAAAAAGAAAAGAAAAATGATATTGCCAATTGTAGCATACGGTGATCCGATTCTGAAAAAAGAAGCAGTTGAGATCGATCAGGATTATCCTGAATTGAACAAGTTGATCGAAGACATGTTTGAAACGATGTATGAAGCATCCGGGGTAGGTTTGGCTGCACCACAGATCAATCGTTCCATTCGTTTGTTTGTTGTAGACGGAAGTCCTTTTGCCGAAACCGATGAGGATGAAGAGGATGATCCGAAAGCGGAAGGAATGGAAGGGTTTAAACGGGTGTTCATTAATCCGATTATTGAAGAGGAGACAGGTGAACCCTGGGGATTTCATGAAGGCTGTTTAAGTATTCCGAAGATCCGTGAAGAAGTATTCCGCAAAGAAAAGATCCGTATAACCTATTATGATGAGAACTGGCAATTCCACGATGAATGGTTTGATGGGTATAAAGCGCGTATTATTCAGCACGAATACGATCACATAGAAGGAGTTCTCTTTACGGATCATCTCTCGGTATTGAAACGTAGATTATTGAGCAAGAGGCTTCAGAATATTTCGCAGGGTTTAATCTCTGTTGCCTATAAAATGAAGTTCCCATCTTTCAAAAAAGGAAAATGATGAAGGTATATTATGTCATTGCTGTCGGATTTCTGGTAGCTGCATGTGCCTCCGATCCGGAAACAGTCAAATTGCCAACCGGAGGAGAAAATGTGAAAAGCATGCCTGCTGCCATTAAAGAAGTGAAAGCGTTTGAAGATTCCCTGAAAAGATCTTCTGCTTCAGGAACATTGGAGTATAATGAGGAGACGGCTGTGGTCTATGCAGAAAAATGTTTGTCCATTGCGCATCGTTTCCCCAAATCCAAAGAAGCTCCGAAATATATGGATAAAGCGCACATTATTTTTGCTTCAGCTAATTTACACCAGCGTTCGGTGATGATTGCAGATTCGCTGATTGCAATGTATCCGATGTATAAGAACCGAGCTATGGTACTGGAAAGTCTCGCAGGGGCTTACGATGTATTTGTTATTCCAAGACAGAAAGAAAAGGTTAAAAAGTACTATGAATTGTTATTGAAGGAAAACCCGGAAATGAACCCGGAGCAACGAAAACAGATCGAAGACCGTCTAAAGTATGTCGATTTAACCTTCGATGAGTACGTTTCAAAAGCAAATTAGTATATTGAAATGATTTTCGTTAAGGATGTGTTAAAGAAAAGAAGTGATAAAACTTAATAATCTATATTTACAACAACTAAAAGAAACAAAATGAAAAGAGTATTATTTACAATGATGTTAGCTTTTGTAGCTGTGATCGGAGCAAACACTGCAGTAGCTCAGGAAGTTCAAAACGGGGCTAAGATCGAATTCGCGAAAGAAACGCATGATTACGGTAATATCAAATACGGGGCAAACGGAACTTGTACTTTTACTTTCACAAATACAGGGAACGCTCCTTTGATTATTTCAAATGCAAAAGGATCATGTGGCTGTACGGTTCCTGAATGGCCGAAAGAACCAATTGCTCCGGGAGCAAAAGGAGTAATTACAGTAAAGTATGATACAAAGCGTTCCGGTGCAATCAACAAGAACGTGACGATTACTTCAAATGCTGTAAATGAGCCTACGAAAGTGATCCGTATCAAAGGAAATGTTGCTCCGCAACCGGAAGGAACAAGCCCTGTAAACGAAGGTGGAGCGCCATCTGCTCACTAAAAACAACATCAAATGCGTTGTTTAGCTATCGCATTTCTCATATTGAATTCCGCTTTTTGCATCGGTCAGAAAGCGGAATTTTCTGTTGATAAGAGTGTGTTCACCTTTCCGAAAACAAAAGAAGGACCGGTAATTTCACACGATTATGTCATTACCAATACCGGTGATGTACCATTGATTATTTCCGATTACAAAGTTTCTTGTCCGTGTACCAAAGTCACACTCCCAGAACCAATTCCACCCGGGAAATCAGCAGTTATGCATGTTACCTTTGAAACCAAAGGAAAATACTACGAACAGGATCGTTCCATCATCCTTTCAACAAACACCAAAAAAGGAACTGAGAAAGTACGCTTCAAAGTATTCGTAATCCCCGAGGACGAGTAAAATCCGGATTCAACTACCACCTTTGTAAACAGGAATGTTTTTGTTTACGCTTCATTTCCGGTTTTTTCTTTCAGAAAATGGTTGCCTCTAAAATTCTTTTTTAACAGCTATTTAAGACTTGAGTTAAGACCTTGTTAAACCTTGTCTTTCTAAGGTTTTGATTGCGTAGATTGCTTTCATATTTAAATACTACTTTATGAAATCAAGTACCATCCTTTTAATTTTAAGTTTTGTTTTTACTCTTGGAGTAAAACAGGTATTGGCCCAGCCGGAAGTGCTAAATGGCCCTCAAATTCAATTTGAAAAAGAATCGCATGATTACGGAACCATTGAGAACGGATCAAATGGTGACTGCATTTTTACCTTTAAAAATACCGGCAATGCACCTTTAATCCTGGAAAATGTGAAAGGTTCCTGTTCTTGTACCGTTCCGCAGTGGCCCACTGAACCGATTTTACCCGGACAAACAGGTGAGATCAAAGTGCAATATAATACAAGTACTGCGGGACCTATCAACAAGTCCGTTACCATTACATCTAATGCGGTAAACGAAGCGGTTAAAGTTGTTCGGATCAAGGGGAATGTGCTTGCAACGAAAGAAACTGCAGTGGAATCTGTTCCTGCTTCAAGGAATTGAACGGATCAAATTAGCTAATTAGAGATATAGCTATATCGGAATATCGGTATATACCGATGAAGTCCTGTTAAATCTGGGGAAGAACACCCATTTGTAAAACTTTCAAAGAATAGGGATGAGTTATTAACAAGCAGCCAACTTGTTTTTGATTCATCCCTTTCTTTTAACTATCTTTATTGTCCCCAAAAAAGACTCTCATGTTTTTGATTTTCGATACCGAAACAACAGGTTTACCTCGTGATTGGAATGCTCCTTTGACCGATTTGGATAATTGGCCCAGAGCGATCCAGATTGCCTGGCAATTGCATGATGAGTTGGGAAATTTAGTCGAAGCAAAAGATTTCCTAATCCGTCCGGAAGGGTTTGATATTCCCTATGATGCTGAACGGATTCACGGTATTTCCACCGAATTGGCAATGGAGCGGGGAGAAGCATTGGAAGATGTTATCGCAGAATTCAACGAAGCTCTGCGGAAAGCACAGTTCGTAGTCGGACAAAACATCGGTTTCGACTTGAATATCATGGGTGCGGAGTTCCTGCGTACCCAAGTGGAAACAAACATGCACGATCTTCCCGTTTTGGATACCTGTACCGAAATCACAGCCGAATTGTGCAAAATTCCGGGGGGGCGTGGCGGGAAATTCAAATTGCCGACACTAACCGAACTGCACAATTATTTGTTCAATGTTCCTTTTGGAGAAGCTCACAACGCAACTGCCGACGTGGAAGCGACAACCCGTTGTTTCTTTGAACTGGTTCGCAGGGAAGTTTTTACCAAAGAAGAATTAAAGGTTGAATTAGAGTTTTTCGATCGGTTTAAAATCGCGAACCCGGATTTCATTCAGCCGATTGGTCTGACGCACCTGAATTTAAAAGAAGAAAGTGCGAAGCTTAAAAAGCAGACAAGTGACGATTCTGTTTCAATTGATATTTCGGAAGCGAGGGAGCGATTAAAAGATGTTCCTTTCGTTCATTTACACAATCATACACAGTTCACCATTCTTCAATCCACAATGGATGTGAAAGGGTTGGTGAAGCAAGCCATCAAGCACAACATGCCGGCTGTTGCATTGACAGACATCGGGAACATGATGGCGGCTTTTCACTTTGAGAAGGCAATTGCCGGAATTAACAAGGAAATTGAAGCCGAACGCCAGCAGGCAGAAGAGAACGGGCAACCCTATACGCGCGAACCGTTGCTTCCGATCATCGGATGTGAAATGTATGTTTGCCGTGATCGCCTGGATAAAAGTGTAAAAGACAACGGATCATTGATTGTTTTCATAGCGAAAAACAAAAAAGGATACCACAACCTCATCAAGCTGGCTTCCATGGCCCACACCGAAGGAATGTATTACGTTCCGCGGATTGATAAAAAAGCAGTGGAACAATACCACGAAGACCTCATCGTATTGACCGGAGGCTTGAGCGGAGAAATCCCGAGCTTGTTGCTGAATGTAGGTGAAAAACAGGCTGAAGAAGCACTGGTCTGGTGGAAAAATATTTTTCAGGATGATTTGTACGTGGAAATCATGCGTCATGGACAGGAAGATGAAAACCGCGTCAATGCTTCGTTAATCAAACTGGCGCAAAAACACGGGGTCAAAGTGGTTGCGACCAACAATACTTTTTACGCAACTCGTGAGGATGCAAATACACACGATATTTTGTTGTGTGTGCGGGATGGCGAGCAGGTTACAACCCCAAAGGGAAAAGGACGGAACTTCCGCTTCGGATTGGAAAACGAAGAATATTACTTCAAATCTGCTGACGAAATGAAGGAATTGTTCCTGGACCTTCCGGAAGCAATTGAAAGTGTTGCAGAGATCCTGGAGAAGATCGAACCGTATGCGTTGGCGCGTGAAGTACTTCTTCCGGCTTTTGAAATTCCGGAGGAATTCAAACATCCTGAGGATGAGATCGACGGGGGAAAACGCGGAGAAAATGCCTATTTACGACATTTAACATACGAAGGAGCCGCGAAGCGTTATCCGGAAATTACGGATGAAATTCGGGAGCGCCTGGATTTTGAATTGGCAACAGTGGCAAAAACGGGGTATCCCGGATACTTTTTAATTGTACAGGATTTTTGTCATGCAGCCCGCGAAATGGGCGTTTCGGTTGGTCCGGGCCGTGGTTCGGCTGCAGGATCTGCTGTTGCCTACTGTACCGGAATTACCAATGTAGACCCGATTGCGTACGATCTCCTATTTGAGCGTTTCCTGAACCCGGATCGTGTTTCCATGCCCGATATCGATATCGATTTCGATGATGAAGGCCGTGGACGTGTGATCGACTGGGTAATTGAAAAATATGGATCCAACCAGGTGGCACAGATCATTACGTATGGAACAATGGCTGCAAAGTCTTCCATTCGCGATGCAGGCCGGGTATTGGATTTGCCGCTGATCGAGACAAATAGCCTGGCAAAGCTCATTCCGGATAACTTCTCACTTGATGCGATTTTCAATTGGGAAGAACCCAAGCTGGCGGAGAAATTGGCAAACAGCCCGCAGGATTTGGCTAACGTTCAGGAACTGAGGTTGATTGCAAAAGGAAATGACATGCGAGCTCAGGTGCTGAGACAAGCACAACGCATTGAAGGTTCCGTTCGAAATACCGGGATTCATGCCTGTGGTGTAATCATCACACCGGACGATATTACCAATTTCGTTCCGGTTGCGCTCGCGAAAGATACCGGGATGTGGTGCACACAGTTTGATAACTCGGTTGCAGAAGAAGCCGGGTTGTTGAAAATGGACTTCCTGGGACTGAAAACCCTGACGCTGATCAAGGACGCAGTTAAAAACGTCAAAAAACGACACGATATAGATCTCGATCCCGATACTTTCCCGATCGACGATGAAAAAACGTACGAATTGTTCCAACGAGGTGAAACCGTGGGGATCTTCCAGTATGAAAGTCCCGGAATGCAGAAGTACATGCGCGAATTGCGTCCGTCTGTTTTTGCGGATTTAATTGCCATGAATGCCTTGTATCGCCCGGGACCGCTGGAATACATTCCGGATTTCATTAAAAGAAAGAATGGGGAACAAGAGATTAAATATGATTTGGATGCCTGTGAAGAGTATCTGAAAGAAACATACGGAATTACCGTTTACCAGGAGCAGGTAATGCTCTTGTCCCAAAAATTGGCGGGTTTTTCCAAAGGTGACGCCGATGTCCTGCGTAAGGCGATGGGTAAGAAGCAGCGGTATATCCTGGATAAGATGAAGCCTCAGTTCGTAGAACAAGGTCAACAAAGAGGGCACGATCCTGTTATATTGGAAAAGATCTGGAAGGATTGGGAAGCATTTGCATCCTACGCTTTCAACAAATCGCATTCCACTTGCTATGCCTGGATTGCTTATCAGACAGCGTACCTGAAAGCGAATTATCCGGCTGAATTCATGGCTGCGGTACTTTCAAATAACCTGAATGACATTACCCAGGTTAGCTTCTTCATGGAGGAATGCCGGCGCATGGGAATCGAAGTTTTGGGGCCGGATGTAAATGAATCGTCTTACGAATTTACTGTAAATCAGGCAGGAGCCGTTCGTTTCGGATTGGGTGGAATTAAAGGATTGGGAAGCGGACCGGTTGAGAATATCATCGAAGAACGGCAGAATGGGTTTTTTACTTCCATTTTTGATATGACCAAACGCCTGAATTTGAGGTTGGTTAACAAGAAGGCACTGGAGAGTATGGCGTATGCCGGCTGTTTCGATTCATTCAAGGGAGCGCACCGGGCACAATATTTTGCACTGGACGGAAGTGGAAAGACCTTCATTGAAAATGCGTTGAAATACGGGAACAGTTTGCAGGACAATGAAAATTCCGCACAGGTTTCCATGTTTGGAGAAGCTACGGACGTGAAAATGCCGGAACCAACTATTCCGAACTCAGAAGAATGGAGTTTACTGTACAAGTTGAACCGGGAACGCGAAGTAGTTGGAATCTTTATTTCGGGTCATCCGCTGGACGATTTCAGGGTCGAAATCGAAGCATTCTGTAACGGAAATGTGGAATTGCTTCAAAATGTAAAAAACTATTTGGGGCGCGATTTCACAATCCCGGCAATTATTACCGATGCACAGCACCTTACAACGAAAACAGGAAAGCCATTCGGGTTGATTATTATCGAAGATTACACGAATTCGCATAAACAATACATTTTCGGAGATACATACCTGAAATTCAAGCACTTGTTAACAAAAGACCTGTTCGTTGCCATCAAAGGACGTGTGCAGGAAGGTCCGTATCCGGATAAGATCACGAAAATGAAACCGATCGAATTCAGCATCACCTCCATTGAGCAACTGCAGGATATGATGGGAAATAAATCGGCAACGATCAATATCACGGTTCCGATCAAATTACTCGACCAAATGATGCTCAATAAGCTGGAAACAATGTTCCGTGAAAGCGAAGAAGGAAACTGTTCGGTAAAATTCACAGTCATTGATCATTTGGATAACCTGGCAGTCAGTATGCCGTCCAAACGCTTACGAATCAATCCGTCTGCGAAAATGCTCTCGGTAATGAAAGAGATGCAATTGGAAGTGGGATTTGATACGAATTGAATTAACGGTGTATTAGATTTCGTGCAAATTCCAGTACCATGTCTCTTCCTTCCAGGTATTCTTCGATGGTTTGTTCTACCGTGAAATCCGGTTTTATCCCTTCTCCTTTTTTTTGGTCGGGCAGTTCCTGTACATCCTGTTCCAAATCTACGATTGAAAATGTCAGCAACAAACCGGTTTCGGGTAATTGGTAACTGACAGAAATATGTCCGGTGTGGCCATAATATCCACCCAATGTTTCCTGCCCGACAACAACGGATTCTTCATCACTTTTTACCATTCCGGCAAACAGAGATCCTGCGGAAGCGACAAAAGGACTAACCAAAAGATACAGCTTGCCGGTAAACGCATTGGTCTTGGGGATCCAAACCGGATTTAGTTGCTCATTCTGGTAGAACCGGTTATTTTTCCGGATGTTGTGTTCGCTTTTCAAATCCTTCTCAAGGTCGGCGATCTCATCGGTTTCTTCCTCTACATAAAATTGCTTGAACGGTACCGAATTAAAAAGTGTAAAGGCTGAACGGTTTTCTCTGAAATTGCGCTTGGTAAGGTAGGAATAAAGCAACAGGTCATTCGGATCGTTACCGCCACCATTTTCCCGGATATCAACGATCAGGTTCTGAATGGGATGTGTCTTCAGGTCGGTGAAAACAGAGTCGAGAAATGCGGCGTAGTTTTTATGTCCTTCACTTTTCGGACCTCCTAAACCAAAAGTATTCACCGTTAACAAACCGGTTTTGGAACTGTCGGTGTAGTGAAAGAAATAATCCGGTCCCTGGTTGTTATGGTATGCGGGAATAAAACGGGTCCGATAATTTTCCAGGGCATCCTTATAATCAAGAGGCTCCAGCACTTGTTGCTTGATTTCCGAACCGTCTCGGTAAGTAATCGTGAAAGAATCCTGTTCTCCGTACGCCAGGTAGATATAGAAAAAAAGCAATCCCGTTTCCAGGAAAGCATATTTTCCGGTTAGGTTGTATCCGTCAGTACTGGTGTACCTGGAAACTTCAATTGCAAAATCCTTTGCTGCTATACCGTTGACAGAAAGCAATTCACTGCCCAGAGGAATCGTTTTATACTCCAGGTTGGAATAGAGCTTATGGTTGAGGTATTTCAACGGTAAAGGGAAGAAGATTTTTTGTTTACGCAGTTCTTTTTTCAGGGAATAAGGAAAGCTCAGTTCATTGTGACAACTTCCGGTAAAATCAATGACTTTCCAAACAATGGTATAAAATTCCCGATACGAAGTATGTTTTTGGATTAACTTCCTGTTGGCACGAAAAGTACTGTCTATTTCCTGTTTTGAATGGTGTTTATATAATCCGGCATTCGCTTTTTCATAGATGCGGGTGAAAAGATCGAAGTCGTTTCGCAACTGTCGCCGGCTGATCTGTGCCCTGCACTCGCAGACCAGGATAAGCAATAAAAATATGGTAAGTAAGTGTTTCATCGAACCTCTGAATGAATAACAAATTAAAATTAGAGGATAGAAAGGAAACTTACTTGTATAATCTTGGCAATTTTCCACTTACTAGATTCCGGTATTCTCTGGGTGAAACACCGACATATTTTTTGAAGCTGTTGGAAAAATGGGCCATATCCGTAAAACTGTAGGTGTATGCAAGATCCGTGAGATCACAATCGGGTGTAATCCTGGCTTTGGCAGAAAACACCTTTTTCATCAAAACATAACTCATGGGCGTCATTCCTGTAAGTGATTTAAATTTTTTGGCAAAGCCAAAGGGATTCAAATGGGTGATCCGCGCTAATTCATCCAAGTAGAGTTTGTGCTCCAGGTTCTGTTCAATGTATGTCAGCAGTTCTGTAAGGTATCCGGAATGAAAACTACAGGTTTTTTCATCCGGTAAAGTGTGAGCATGTGGAGACAGTTGCCAGATGAAGTCTGTCAACAATTGTTCCGTGCGTTGATCATTGGCCTTCAATTGGTCAAAAAGCCGGATAAAGGACGCGGTTAAGTGAAGATCACTTATCTGTCTGTTCCTGAATTCAATTCCTTTTTCGTTTAGAATGGATGTCATTAAATCGGGCGTTAGATAGATTGTATCAAAGCTTACGCGACTTTCAGCATCAACCAGCGGATTGGCGTGGACCTCGTATGGGTTTGTTATGGAGATACTGCTGGATTCGCTGTATAAAAACTGATTATCCAGTTCCATCTTTTCGATCCCATTTCGAATCAGTGAAATGCAAAACGTTTCATGAAAATGGGTTGGAAAATCCCGGTTCTGATTTTCAACGGAAATAAAGCTGATTTCCTTGGTTGTGTGCATGGAAATTGAATGTTTCGGAAAATTGTATCTCCAAGATACGATTTCTTTCGGTTGCTTACCAATTATGATTTGGCGTCTCCGTAATCGAAGATCGGTTTGTACCCGTACTTTTTGATTTCTTCCACGGTATCAGGGCTTTTGGTTTTTACCTTCCAGGTCATAATAAAATCCGGATTTTTGATTATTTCGCCCGTAGTTTTTTCCCGGTATTCTCCTTCTTTGGCTATCTTGATGGTGTCTTTGTCGTACGGGATTTGAAAAACACTGTTGTCTTCCCGCAGTATTTTGAAGAATCCGTCAACGGTCAGCCTCAGAACGGTCCCATGTGTTTGATATTGTTCAATAATTTCGCCTTCCTGATCAATAAACGTTAAACCGATGAGAAACATTTTCCCTTTTAAATAACTCCTTAACTGTCTCCAGGTCATGATATTATTTTTTTTGATGAATTCTTAAGATACATCAAATTCTGCTTTTACCGGCAACCAAAGTGCTATTAACTGTTAAGTTTTGGATTATTTAAGAAATGAAATTCATTATTAATTTCCTATTACTCCCAAGCCTTATTTCAATTTCATCAACAAATAGGAAATCATCAAGGCTGTACTTTTAGCACTCTGTTCGTTGGTGGACGAACCTGCGTGCCCGCCTTCCGTGTTTTCGTAATAGTAGGTCTTGTATCCCATGTCGTTCATTTTGGCAACCATTTTTCGTGCGTGCCCCGGGTGAACCCGATCGTCGCGGGTAGAAGTCGTAAAGAACACTTCCGGGTACTTCATTCCTGCTTTCAGGTTTTGGTACGGAGAATATTTTTGAATATACGCCCATTCTTCCGGAATGTCCGGGTTTCCATATTCGCCCATCCAGCTTGCGCCGGCCAGGAGTTTGTTGTAGCGCTGCATATCCAGTAAAGGAACCTGGCAAACTACAGCATTGTACAAATCGGGCCTTTGTGTAAATGCCACTCCAACCAATAAACCGCCGTTACTTCCTCCCATGATTCCCAAGTGCTTCGGAGAGGTGATCTTCTTTGTGATCAGGTCTTCTGAAACTGCAAACAGGTCATCAAATACGTTTTGACGCTTTTCCTTGATTCCATCCTGGTGCCATTTCGGTCCGAATTCTCCGCCGCCGCGAATATTGGCCAGTACAAATACGCCACCTTTGTCCAGCCATGTATTTCCATATTTGGACGCATAAAAGGGTTGATAGGAAACTTCAAATCCGCCGTAAGCAACAATCAAGGTAGGGTTTAGTCCGTCATTTTTCATGTTTTTTGCCGCTACAATGAAATAAGGAATCATGGTTCCGTCTTTTGAGCGTGCTTTGAACTGCTTTACTTCATATTTGCTCGCATCAAAATAGGATGGAAGGGATTTGATTGCGGTGAATGTATTCGCCCCCGCATCGGCTGCATACAAGGTGGATGGAGTGATGAAGTTTTCGTATTGGAAAAAATACTGGTCGGAAAATTCGTGAGCTGAGATCAGGGAAATGGTTCCGAAATCGGGTGCTTTCACCTGTCGGTCCGCCCATTTTCCTTCAATGAAGGAATAGATAAACAATTTACTTGTAACGTTCGTCAGCATATTTACCAACAATTGGTTTTTGGTAGTGGAAACATCTGAAATACTTGAAAACTCGTCCGGTTGAACAATCAGCTGGACTTCTTTTAAGCCTTTCGACAACTTGTCGAAATTGATGCTCAGAAGCGCCCCATTGGCATAGGTTTGACCATTCACGACCCAATCGGATTTCAATTGGATAATTAACTGACCTTTCAGAATACCCTTCACACTGCAATCGTCCGGAATGTCCAAAGTCACAATTTTGTTGTCGATCCACAGCAATTTTTGAGCTGTAAACATGGAAGGAGCGCGGGAGATAAAGACATAACTTTTCCCGTCTGTACGCAAGATTCCACCCCAACTTCCAACGTCTGTCTTTTTTCCTTCATAGATAAGCTGCGCCTCTTTCAATGAAGTTCCGCGTTTCCAGATCTTCACCTGGTTCGGATAACCGGAAGTGGTCATGCTGCCCTTGCCGAAATCGGTTGAAACAATCAAGGTATTTTCATCGATGTAACCTGCTTCACCTTTCGCTTCGTCAATTTGGAATCCGCCTTCCACAAATTGCTTGGTGTTCACGTCAAATTCCTTGATATATACGGCATCTCCGCCTCCATTGGAAAGCTCAATCAAAAAGCGATTGTAGGAAGGGTACAAGCCATTTGCTCCTTTGTAAACCCATTTGACACTGTCTTTTTGAGATAGTGCATCAATATCCAACAGGGTTTCCCAGTTCATTTTCCCGTTGTTGTAATCAATCAAGGTACATCTTCTCCAGATTCCGCGTTCATGACGCTGGTCTTTCCAGAAATTGTAAACATATTTCCCGTAGATACTTGGATATGCAATCCGATCGGAAGAGTTGGAAATCTCCAGCGTCTTATCGTAAATGGATTGATAGTCCTTCAGTTTGCTCAATTTTTCAAAAGTGGCTTTGTTTTGGGCATTTACAAACTCCAACGCCCTTTTGCCATCTACTTCCTCCAGCCATTGGAATTTATCTTCCTGTGCCCGGATGGATGAATTTATTCCGAGAAGTGTCATGAGAATTAAAGGATATTTTGCCATGGTTTTAACAATTAATCAAAAGTTGGATGAATGAGTGCCTCAAGATACAAATTATTCAGGATCGTAAAGCACGAAAATACGATACGCAAAATGAAAGAAGATCGGGAGGAAAATTTAATTCTTCCGAATGATATACGTAGTGATTGCCCGTGTTTCCTGTTTTAAGACAATTCCCCTGGTTTTCAGGAAATCGATAATCTCTGCAGGGTTGGCATCGTGTAACTTTTTCCATTCCATTCCCTGATTATGGATTAGTTTGTCTTTTAACGAGTCGTCTGCCAGATAGAATTGGTTGGTCAACTCTTCCAGTTTGGTCAGGAAATTGCCGATCGAAGTATATGCTTTATCCGTTCCTTCCTCCAATTGTTCCGGGCTGATGACAGATCCATTTGATTTGTTCAATGACAAAACCGTTACAGGCCTTTTTTCCGAAATACTGTCGAATGTGATTGATAACCCACTTGTCAACGCGTGCTCAATTTCCGAAACCGCTTTTTCAAAACTGTCGTTTTTTCTCCAGTAAATAACGTCATACCTGCAACTGTCGTTTACCATGTTTGCTATCCACACGGTTGACGGAAGGTCATGCAAAAAAACAAAAATGTCTTCGAGTGTTCCCGAACTGTAGGTAATACCAACGTGATCCTGCTTCATCCGGTAGCCAAAGGACCCTGTCGAGTTTGTTTCCAGGGAAGGCCGGATGATCAGTTGATCGATCAATTCAGGAGTACAGGATTGAGTGTTTCCGGTCATCATTTTCATTCCGTTGTACAGCGGATCCTCTCCTCCACGGAATCCACCGTTCAGGATTACTTCCGGGCGACTGCTTTTTTGTTCGGGAGCAATTCCGTTTGTGTTGACAACTTCCAAAAGAGTTTCCTCCGTTAAATGATTGCCCCGGTAAACCAGGATTCCGTCTCTGTTGATAATGAACATGGCCGGTCGGCCTGTAACACTGTAGTTCTTAAAATCCTGCTGGTCATCGTCTCTCCCGACACAAAAGTCGATTTTCACTTTCTTTAGGAAATTTTCCAGTTTCTCTTTCGGATCATCTGTGATGGCAATAAACACCACACCTTTATCCTTGTATTTGGCGGAGAGTTCATTGTTCTCGGGGAAAGCTGCAACGCAAGGAGAACACCAGGTTGCCCAAAAGTCGAGGACTACAATTTTTCCTTTGAGCGATTCCGGTTGAAGGGAAATGTTTCCGCAGTTATAGGTTCCTTCGGGATGGATTTCCGGGGCTTTCATTCCAAGCTGGACTTGTGAGTAGCTGAAAAGTGGGAGAAATAAAAGAGTTGATAAAAATAAATGGTTTATTTTCAAGGTTTTCATTGCTGACAGTGGTAATTTGTCATTCAGTTTTCGTAACATGGTTATATTATTTTTCAGTGTATAGTGCGGATTCTTTTCATAATCGAAGCGAAAAGCGTTTTCAAAAGTAGTGTTTTTTCCAGAATGACAGACGGATTCACGCGGTGCATTTTTTGGAGAATCCGTGAATTAAGCTTGTCGAAAAAGGAATCAGTCGAGTAAACTGCGTAATTCAATCAGTTCATTTACTTTCTCCAGGTTTCCTACCTGCTGGAAGGATGAGATCAGGTTGGTTAACATGCGGCGAATGATATCTGAATTGGAACACGGTTGAAAATGGCTTGCCTGCGGTGCCACCTGAATACTCGTCAGGAATTGTACAATATCGTCCTTCTGAAGCATACTCCCTTTGGAAAAGGCATTGATGTAGAACAAAACCCCGTATTCGTTCCCGTTCGAAATAAACTGGTTCACCCCGTTGTTATCCATATAAGCCAGGATGAAATGGTTCGGAAGGTTTACTCCGTAGATCGGGAGTTTTAATTCCTGCGCAATGACGCTGTAAAGGATACTCAGGCTCAGCGGATTTCCCTTCTTGGTTTCAATGACCGTATTCAGGAAGGAATTTAGCGGTGAATTGTAATTTTTGGAGTTCCCGGAAAAACCGTACTGACCGAAAAGTACCTTGTTAATGATACGAATTGACTCAAAAGCCGTCATATTCGGATTTAACTCCAGCCAGCAATCCCTGCGAACGCGTTCAATGAACTCGTAGATGTGTTTTTCGTCTAAACCCGGATATTGGTATTTTGCAACAATGATAGCACCTTTCAATAAATCTTTGGTGGAACTGCGATACCAGGAAATCAGCTGGCGCTTGCATTCTTCGAATTGAATTTCGTGGATCAGGGTTTCAATCCGCGATTGAAAGAGCAAACCGTAATCTTTTTCTTCCCAGGAGGATTCCAGTAATTGAACAGCATCAGGTCCGATCTCCAGCAAACGATCTCTTACATGCGCGTAAACTTGCTCATCCGGATCATCCATGAGTGCAATTAGGGCTTGTAAAGATTTGAGATCTTTCATGAAACAAAGATATGGGAAGCTGAATTCGGATTTTGAATTCTTTCGTTGAAACTATTAATACTGGAATGTGAACAACCAATTAAAATCGTTTAAACAGGACGTTTTTTATCATAGAAAAAATAACAAATCGTGTAACTTTTAGTCAAATAATCGGTTAAAAGTGATATTTACTCATTTATACCAAAAACGTTTGGTATGTTATTTGTTATCAACGATATTCGCATCACTAAAACTACGACAATATGAAAAAACTATTGATTCTAAGCCTTTCTTTAGCAGCTATCGTTCAAGTTACATCTTGTAAGAAAAAATGGAAGTACGACGAAAGTAATGCACCTAAAACAAACGCAATTGTGGAAAATGCGTTCGCTGAAATGGCAAATATGTCCGATCAGGCATACAAAGGAGGGACTTTCATTTACGGAATTGGAAAGCCAACTTACCGCTACCAGGACAGTCATGAAGTAACTGAAGCTGAAAAGGCAAACTGCAATGTGATTATTACGATTGATACTGTTGGTTCCCAGGATACGATTACAATTGATTGGGGTACAAACAACTGTACTTGCCAGGATTACAAACAGCGTCGCGGTAAACTGATTATTGCATACAACGGACCGTATTATCAGCAGGGAACAATTATCCGTTACACACCGGTTAATTATTACGTGAATGACATCAAAGTAGAAGGATTGATGACCGTTGAGAACATGGGAGTAAATGGATCACAGCAACCTTATTACAATGTAAATATCAATGGAGTTGTTACGTTGACTACCGGTGAGATCGCAACCTATGTCTCTTCCCAGGTCCGGACATTTACAACCGGGTACAACACAGTCTTGAATATTTATGACGATGAATGGGATGTTACGGGAACTGCAACGGCACAAGTAGTGAATGGTGATGGTTACGTGGCAAACATTACAAGTCCGCTCCATGTGAAAATCGGATGTCCGTACATTACAAAAGGTACATTGCAAATCACACCTACAGGAAAATCCATGCGAACGATTGATTATGGTTCCGGTGCCTGTGATGGAACGTTCACCATCGAGATCGACGGACATACGTATACGATCAACGTTTAAGTATTAAATAAATCAATCAATAAAAACGTAGGGGCAGAAAATTTTCTGCCCCTACGTTTTTTAATATAATTCGACTGAATCTACTTCATCAATTCTGTAATCAATCTGTCATTCGAAAAACCTTCCGCTTCCGCCCGGTAGTTCCTCACAATACGATGTCTTAAGATCGGTAAAGCTACCGCTTTCACATCATCGATATCCGGAGAAAAACGACCATGCAGTGCTGCATGGCATTTTGCTCCTACAATTAAGTATTGAGATGCTCTTGGGCCTGCTCCCCATGAAATAAAGTCTTTTGTCAACTGTGGCGCCATCGGATTGTCTTTACGCGTTTTTGCTACCAGTTTAACGGCATATTCCAGTACATTGTCCGGAACGGGAATACGGCGCACCAACTCCTGGTATTCTGCAATTTTTTCTCCCGAAACGATTTGCTTCAATTGGATCTTGGTATCTGAAGTGGTGCTTTTTACAATTGCCAGTTCTTCCACAAATGTAGGATAGTCTACCCAAATATTGAACATGAAACGATCCAGTTGAGCTTCAGGTAAAGGGTATGTTCCTTCCTGTTCAATCGGGTTTTGGGTCGCCAAAACAAAGAAGGGATGAGGAAGTGTATACGTTGTTCCGGCAGCAGTCACTCTTCGCTCCTGCATCGCTTCCAGCAACGCTGATTGCGTTTTCGGAGGTGTACGGTTGATCTCATCTGCCAGGATGATATTGTTGAACAAAGGGCCTTTAATGAATTTAAACTGGCGGCTTTCGTCCAGGATTTCAGAACCTACAATGTCCGAAGGCATTAAGTCGGGAGTAAACTGAATGCGGTTGAAGGACAATCCCAAAGTATCTGCAATGGTATTTACCAATAGCGTTTTTGCCAATCCGGGAACCCCGACAAGCAAACAATGTCCGCGGGAAAAAATGGAAATCAAAACCTGGTCAACAACTTCTTCCTGACCAACAATTACCTGGTGAATTTCGTTTTTGAGAGCTTTATAGTCTTTTACTAGTTGTTCAATAGCAGCAACGTCTGACATAGTTTTATAGTTTTTCTTTAAGGTGCTTTAGGAACCCACTGATTTTCGAATTTACAATCTTTAAAAGAATCGTCGATGCGAATGTAAGCGGTTGAAATTTTGGATTTCGTCCAGTTGGCAATTGCTTTTTGCTTCTTTTGCTCCAATGCCATCATACGGAACAGGTTGTAATCGTCCGTCAGGTTCCCAACATGGGGCTGTGTTCTTTCAGCAACACGCACGATACGGATAGCTTCTTTGCGTTCGTTGTAATCGTAATAAAGGAGTGGTGAAGTGATTTGGTTTAACTCCAAACCGTCAGTCAACTGGAACATCATCGGATCGACCTGGTTCACCTGTTCGACACTCCATTTAATTTCTCCGGTGATCGGGTTTGTAATATATCCTTTGTTTTCTTTAGTGTTTACATCGTTGGAATAGATTTTAACCGCTTCTTCCCAGGTGATTTTATTTTGTTTGAGTTCCTCGTAACACTTTTCCATTCGCTTACTGGCTGCATCCAGGTTGTCCAAACTGAATTTCGGTGCAATGAGAATGTGGTTAACGACATAATCGTCCCCTTTTCGTTCAATCAATTGCATGAAGTGATACCCAAATTCCGTTTCGAAAACTTCACTGATTTCGCCTACCTTTAAACTGTAAGCTGTTGCTTCAAACGGACGCACCATTGCTCCGCGTGTGGCCTCGATCCGGCCACAAGCTTTTGCACTTCCAGGATCCTCGGAATAAAAAGAGGCCGCAGCACAAAAGGTAGTTTTACCGGATACAATTTGTTTCCGGATATCAGAAATTTGTTTGAAAGCAAGGTCTTTATCTTCTTTTGTGATCATTGGGAAAACAGCAATTTGCTGAAAAGACAGTTGTGAATTGATATACGGAAGACTGTCTTTCGGAATGGAATTGAAAAAATTCTCTACGTCTAAAGGTGAAACGTCTATGGAAGAGGTAATTCCGCGTTCTACTTCCTGACCTTGCAATCGTTTTTTAATAGTCGTCCTGAATTCTTCTTTAATCTGGAGCTTTGTTTTTCCGTAAAAGGATTCGATGGTGATCGGATTGCCTTTTTCGTCTTTCACATTCTTCATCTGACTTTCGATCATGCGAAGCCTGTTTTCCATTTCCGCATCCACCTGTTCGTCACTGATCTGGATGGAGTCCAGTTCGGCCTGGTTCACCAACAGGAAATTATACAGCATTTGCTCCAGGATGGCGCATTCGTCAATGTCTTCAGCTGCCACACCATTTTGTTTCATCGATTGCTTTTGGCCTTCAATTTCAGAATAAAGCACAATGTTGTCGCCGACCTGGGCAATTACTTTATCAATTAATTTTGGCTGGGCAAAGGACCTGGTAAATGCCAGTAGGAAGAATAAACTTAGGAATATGCTGTATTTCATGTTCTTTTTGTCAAGCAAATGAGTTGCTAATTTCGTGTTCTTTTTTGAGATTCAATCAATAACGCATAGCAAATTACATTATTTTAAGAATTCTGTGTTTTTTACAAAAAGAAAAACCGGCTTTGCCGGCTTTCTTTTCTTATTTTCCTAAACTGTAAAGGACTTGCTCATGAATGACGATCGGATGCTTTTTGGCAATTTCCGTCAACCATTCTTTTTCCAGATAGGTTTGATAATCGGAAGTTGCAGCTCCTTTTGCTTCGGTCAGTGTCTTCTGTGTCGGTTCCAGAATCTCATCCACTTTAACGATGTAATATTTTCCGTCCGATACATAAGCCGGATTGACTCCTTTTTTCAGGTCATGGCCTTTCAAGTAAGGAGTAGATTCGATTTCGAACTTACCCGTTCTTACACGCAGATTCAATTCGGAATCTTTGTTGATGGCATTGATAACCGTGCGGGAAGAAATGGTATCACTTTTCAGCATGGCGGCAACTTTTTTGGAAATATCTTCGTTGGAACATTCGTAGATATAGGCATTGTATCTTTTTCCCCAGGTGTAATTCGCATTATGGTTTTCAAAGAATGTTTTCAGACCCGAAGTGTCTTTAATTGCTTTGTTCCACACTTTATCAGACATAATTTCGTACAATAAAATACCATCGTGATATTCCTGCATTAATGCTTTGAAATCAGGATATTTACTGTCGAGTTTGCTCTCTTCATAAGCAAGGATTTCGCTGTTTTGCCACGCCGCATATTGTTTTTTAACCAATGCGTTTGCATCCATGTTTTTATAAGCGCGGTAATTTTTTTGAAGGTATGCTGCAAAGTCTTTTTGCGTAAATGCTTTTTTGTCTAAAGTAAACATGGCTGAGTTTGACTTCAATCCGTCAGCGGTCCAGGTTCCTTTGAAGTAATTGGTGTCGATGTTTTGTACAAACCACTTGCTTGTTTTGCTGTAATTATCCTTCAAAGCATATGTTTTTTTCAACTTCTCAATAAAGGACTGTTGCGTTACAATTGAACGTTCGTCTTTGTTTACTTTCCCTTGGATCTCTTTCTTCAATTCTTCAAATGAACGCAATGGAACTAAATCCAGACGTTTGATGATATGGTATCCGAATGCCGTTTGAACCGGTTGCGAAACTTCTCCGTTTTCTTTTAACTGGAATGCGGCTTCTTCGAACTCAGGGACCATTCGAGTGGTTGTTCCCGTTCCGAATAAAGGCAGTTCACCACCTTTTTCAGCTGTTTGAGCGTCATCTGAAAACTCACTTGCCAGTTTTTCGAAAGATTCTCCTGCTTGTAATTTGGCATAAATCTCATCAATCTTTTTGTGAGCAGTTTCAATTTCTTCCGCACTTGCATCTCTTCCGGTTGCAACCATAATGTGTGCTGCTTTCATAGTTCCTCTTGCAGGACGCATGTCGATTACTTTCAGGATGTGGTAGCCGAATTTGGTGCGGACCGGGTTGGAAATTTTCCCGATCGGAGTATTGTATGCCGCCTCTTCGAACTGGTAAACCATTTGAAATGCTGTGAAATACCCCAAATCACCACCGTTTCTTGCAGCTGAAGGATCATCAGAGCCGTTTTTTCCTTTGGCAACCGTACTGAAATCTTCCCCGTTTTCGATCCGTTTTTTGATCGCCATAATTCGGTTGTAAGCTGCAAGGGTATCTTCCGGAGAAGCGTTTTCAGCAACCTTGACTAAAATGTGCGCTGCATGAACTTCATTTTTCATGCGTTCATATGCTTGTTTTACCAGGGAACTGTTTTTAGTAGAATCGATCAGGTAAGGCTGAGACAACTGTTTTCTGTAACCTGCCAGTTCCTTTTTTAACTTGGGAATCGTATCGTATCCGAGCGCTTCTGCCTCTGCAACTTTCAGCTTGAATTTTTTGAACAATTCCATATACTCATCCAATGATTGTTTATCGTATTTCGGATTGGTATTATTTTTCAAATAGATCTGTAAAAATTCGGTTTTGGTAACCTTTTTACCATCAATTTCCATAACCACGTCATCTGTTTGAGCTATGGTGTTTAGGGAAAATAGAATTCCTAAGGCTAATACTAGTCGTTTTTTCATGTATATAATACTTTATTCAAACCAAGAACGCCAAAAATAACACATTGTTTCGGGTTTGAAAGTAAAATCGAATGATTTAAGAAAAAATTAAGGATTGATTCAATGAATCTTATTCTTTGAGTTTGTTTGTGAAAGCCATACATAAAGATAATTTGCTAGATTTGAAACCTAAATAACAACTTATGCTTCGTATCCACCTTCTATCACTAGTCATTTTTCCTTTAATATTTGCATGTAAAAAGGAAACTGCATCCGAAGTCTTCTCTTAAAGAAAGCGGAATTTCTCCATAAGATATCAGCGGAATATTTGTGAAATAACTGTCAGAGCGATTAGTAAGAGGCGTAATTTCATTAGTTGAAGGTTGAATTTTCAGAAGCAAAAATAAGCGGATTAATGAATTATTAACCCGCTTACTGAAATTATTTCAAGCTGTAATTCGGTGCTTCCCGTGTAATTGTTACATCGTGTGGATGTGATTCGCGCATTCCTGCTGAAGTAATGCGTACAAATTCCGCACCTTTCAGTTTTTCGATCGAACCTGCTCCGCAATAACCCATTCCGGCTCTCAAACCACCAACGATCTGGTAAACCACTTCGAATAAGTTTCCTTTGTACGGAACGCGTCCTGAGATTCCTTCCGGAACCAATTTTTTGATGTCATCCTCCGCATCCTGGAAATAGCGGTCTTTCGAACCTTTTTGCATGGCTTCCAAAGAACCCATTCCACGGTAAGACTTGAATTTTCTTCCTTCGTAAATAATCGTTTCACCCGGAGATTCTTCTACTCCTGCAAACATGGAACCGATCATAACTACGTCTGCTCCGGCGGCAATTGCTTTTACGATATCTCCGGTGTAGCGGATTCCTCCGTCTGCAATTACAGGAACTCCGGTTCCCTCCAATGCCAAAGCAACATCATTGACAGCGGTAAGCTGTGGAACACCAACTCCTGCAATAATACGGGTCGTACAAATGGATCCCGGACCTATTCCAACTTTTACCGCATCTGCACCTGCTTCTACCAGGTATTTTGCAGCAGCAGCCGTGGCAATATTTCCTACGATTACATCCAGGTTCGGGAATTGGGCTTTTACTTCTTTGAGTTTAACAACAACTCCTTCCGTATGTCCGTGAGCGGTATCAATCACAATGGCGTCCACACCTGCTTCAACAAGTGCCTGCACACGTTCAATCGTATCGTGCGTAACACCAACCGCAGCAGCAACACGTAATCTTCCATATTGATCCTTGCAGGAATTCGGATGTGTTTTTACTTTGATGATATCCCTGTAAGTGATCAACCCGATTAAGGTATTGTTTGCATCAACAACAGGTAATTTTTCGATTTTCTTTTCTTGTAATATTTCTTCAGCAGTAGAAAGACTTGTACCATCTTTGGTTGTGATCAGGTTTTCTGAGGTCATCACCTCTCTGACCGGTCGTGAATGATTCTTTTCAAAACGCAAATCACGGTTGGTAATAATTCCTTTTAATTTTCTGTTCTCATCCACCACCGGAATTCCACCGATTTTGAATTCGGCCATTAAGTCAAGCGCATCACGGACTACAGCATGCTCGGAAAGTGTCACCGGGTCTAAGATCATTCCGCTTTCGGAACGCTTCACTTTTCTTACTTCCAGTGCCTGGTCGGCAATGCTCATGTTTTTGTGAATCACTCCAATTCCTCCGTGCTGGGCAAGCGCAATAGCTAAACTGGCTTCCGTTACGGTATCCATTGCTGCGGAAACGATCGGTGTGTTGACCTCAATGTTGCGAGTAATTTTACTTTTTAATTGAACGTCGCGAGGTAGAACTTGTGAAAATGCTGGGACTAAGAGTACGTCGTCGTATGTAAGACCTTCTCTGACTGAATTAAGATTGGACAGTGCCATGTGTGAACCTACTTTTGAAATAAATTCTCGCAAAAGTAATTATTTTCGATCACAAACAAATCGGTTTAGTTAAACTTTCTGTTAACTTTTCGACTTTCAGGGTATAATTAATGTTAAACGAAGTGAAAGCTTTCGATGATTATCGAAAATTCCGTATTCTTGTTGTATGAATAATTGGTTGAAATACGGACTTATTGGAATGGTCTTTGCCATTTCACTGAACGCAAACTCTCAGAAAGAAGAGAAGTTGGTTCAATTGTCGGGTGTGGTTGTTTCTTCGGATAGTTTACAGGAAATGCCATACGCCGCTGTTTATAATAAAACGGTTCATAGAGGGACAATAGCAGACATCTACGGTTTCTTTTCAATGGTCGTTCAACCCGGCGATACGATCATGTTCCGTTATTACGGACATAAACCGTCATCCTACATCGTTCCCGATACGTTGAGTGAAAGCCGTTATTCGATTATTCATATGATGACTGTCGACACAATTCAATTGAGTGAAGTAGTCATTTATCCATGGCCATCCAAAGAAGCATTTGCCCAGGCATTCGTTGAGATGAATCCATATGAGGATGCTATGCTGAGAGCACAAAAACAATTGTCCGGTCAATCTTTGGCAAACATTGCTTCTCTGGTTCCGAACGATGCGTCCCTTTCTTTCGGGAATGTGACCAACCAGAACAATACCCGCTTGTATACAATGGGGCAATCTCCGGTAAATAACTTACTGAATCCGTTTGCGTGGGCTACTTTCCTGCAGAAATGGCGATCGGGTGAGTTAAGACGTCAGTAGCAATCAAAAGCGGATAATTTCCCCAATAGCTGCCGTTTTCGTTATATAACGAAAATACCTCATTAAGGTATAAGTACTTATTGATATTCGGAGATCATTTTTTTACTTTTTCAAAATCCCGAAAGAATTAGTATTGAGTGCCTTTTTATACCGTTCCAAAACTCGTTCGCGCGCCCATTTGTGTTCTACTATCGGTTTTGGGTAATCAGCTGTTCCGAATTCAGGTACCCATTTTTTGATGTATTCAAATTCCGGATCGAATTTTTCCTGCTGACTGGTCGGATTGAAAATACGAAAATAAGGTGCCGCGTCTACACCAGATCCTGCAGCCCATTGCCATCCGCCAACATTACTTGCCAAATCAAAATCCAGTAATTTCTCTGCGAAATAACGCTCACCCAAGCGCCAGTCATGCAATAGGTGTTTACACAAAAAACTCGCAACAACCATCCGGATTCGGTTGTGCATATGGCCGGTTTCATTTAGTTCACGCATTCCGGCGTCAACCAAAGGATAACCTGTTCTTCCTTCGCACCATGCCAGGAATTGTACTTCGTCAAATTCCCATTCGATACGATCGTACTCCGCTTTGAACGCATGATTCATACTCTTCGGATACCAAAACAGGATCATTTGATAAAAATCTCTCCAAATCAGCTCGTTAAAGTATTTTTCATTGGTTTCCCGGGCGGTTTTCGCCAGTTCGCGGATAGAAATGGTTCCAAACCGCAGGTGAACGCTTAGGCGGGAAGTTCCATCAAGAGAAGGAATGTCGCGGGTGTTGTGGTAGTCCCGGATAATGCTCTTCGGGATTCGAAGAGGGGGGAAAGCCTGTGTTTGAATGTCGCTGAAACCGAACGCTTCCAGATCGGGTATCGAAAGTTCGGTTCCTTTGTTCAGGTTGGAAATATAGTTTTCTACCGGATAAGTTTTTAAGTAAAAGTCAGTCAGTTTTTCCTTCCATCGTCTCATATAAGGTGTGAATACATGGTAGGGATTTCCATCCGGTTTTACAACCTCATCCTTTTCAAAAATAACCTGATCCTTTGAACCCGAAAAGCTGCAGTTCAGGTTTTGAAGTGCTTCATGGATAAACTTGTCGCGCTGAATGGCTGCAGGTTCATAATCCCTGTTGCAAAAGACTTTTTCCACACCGTGCCGTTTCACCAGTTCGGGAATAAGCTGTGTCGGGTTTCCATGAAATACCCATAAAGAAGATCCGTATTTGTTGTAAGAAGCGCTTAATTCTTTGATTGTTTGGTAAATGAATAAAACGCGCTGGTCGTTTTTCGGAAGCTTATTTAAGATGTTTGTATCGAAAATAAAGACGGGCTGAACATTTTTTCCTTGTTTCAAGGCTTTGAAAAGTCCGGCATTGTCGTGAATTCTCAAATCTCTTCGGTGCCAGAATAAGGTCAAATTTTTCATGGATTTTCTTTCAAAGAGTTAAAAGGGTTCAAAGAGTTCAAAATGCTTGCGCTAAAGCTTTAGCATCGGCGCAGAGTTCAAATTTGAATTAAACGATTGATTTATCGTTTAAACTTTTGAACCATTTCAACAATTTGAATTTGTTTAATACCAGGAATGTATAATTCCCATTACCGCGACAAAAACACCCAAAATGGTTCCGATTAAAGTCATTCGGGTCCGCTTTTTAAGGTAAACAATGGAGCAGAACAGAACAGAAAAGACACCGATAATGATGCTGAGCATACTCAAGAAGAACAATTGGTTTTCATAATTGAATCGCAATGCCTGGGTGAATTCATTGTCTTTGATGTCCGCATTACTGTTCAAATCTGTCAGGAACGGGATGATCGCGAATTGGTTGTAACAAACCAACAGCAAGCCAATAACGCTGATTACAAAACCTATTGCCGAAAGAGCTCTCATGATTTATACTGTGTCTGACAAAAATAAGAAGAAAAAGCTTTGCTTTTGAAGACGAAAAATTGGTTTACAAAGTATTGTTTTGAGGGAAAATGTTCGTTTTTGATATGGATAAACCTTGGTGCGATCATTAGTGTGTGTTAAAAAACTGTTTTTTCCTTTAGTATTTACTTTCCATCATATTCAACCCCATTTCTAGGAGTTTCCCATAAGCGGACCTTCAAGATTAATTCAGAAGGAAGTTTGTCGCGAAGAATGTTCCAGCAAACCAGTGCAATATTTTCAGCAGAAGGAATTAAATGGGCAAATTCCGGACAATCCAAATTTAAATTCCGGTGATCGAAGCGCTCCAGAATTTCCAGTTTCATGATGTCGGAAAGCTGTTTCATGTCCATGACGTAACCTGTATCCGGATTGATCAGTCCTTCCAGCTCTACTTCCAGTTTGTAGTTGTGTCCATGGAAATTGGGGTTGTTACATTTTCCGAAAATACGGTTGTTTGTTTCATCATCCCATTTGGGGTTAAACAAACGATGTGCTGCATTAAATTGTTCGACACGAAAGATTTTCATGAGAAAAGGATTTCTTCTATGTTTTGTTTGTAATCTTCTACCAGAATTTGAAGCCATGCGGTATAGCGTTCGGGATGTTCGGTAATGTCTTCTACCAATTCATTCCAGTTAATCCATTTATAATCCATTACTTCCTCCGGATTCGGATAAATAGCACCGTCATACGAACCGAACAAGACATAATCCAGTTCGTGTTCCACTAAACCTCCGTCCAATTGCGCCTTATAAATAAAATGAAAATGGGGCGTAACCGCACAATCAATTCCCATTTCTTCCTTTAACCTTCTGTTTCCGGCATTTTCAAGCGTTTCATCCGGTCTGGGATGCGAACAGCAGGTATTGGTCCACAGTCCGCTTGAATGGTATTTGTTCAGGCTGCGTTGCTGAAGCAGGATTTTTCCGTTTTGATATAGGAGAACAGAGAACGCGCGATGCAATACTCCTTTTTGATGGGCTTCCATTTTCTCCATGGTCCCGATCGCCTCATCCCGGTCATTTACCAATACAACTGTTTCCAACTACAATAAATTCAAGTTGTGACGAAGATAAGAAGTAAATAGCAAACGAACCTTTTTATTGTCAGGAATCCGGATACGTTGTCCCAAAATAATGTGTGCATCCGTTTTTTGGATCTTATGGAACAATTTGATGTAGTAGCGATAAGCCATGTAAACCCCGAATCGCGCATCTTTGGGAAGTTTTTTAATTCCTTCGTACCCAGCTTTAAAATCCAGTTCGATCTCGTGCTCAATTTTTGTTTTCATGGATTGGTCAAATAAATCGAAATTCATTTCAGGAAAATACGTTCTTCCCAATTGGAAATAATCTGCATTCAGGTCGCGCAAGAAATTGATTTTTTGGAAAGCGGATCCCAGTTTCATGGCAGAATCTTTCAGTTTTAAATACATTTGATGGTCGCCTCTTACAAAAACTTTCAGGCACATCAATCCAACGACTTCTGCAGAACCCAGGATATACTGTTCGTAAACGTTGCGTTCGTATTGGGTGGTTTCCAGGTCCATTTCCATTGATTGCAGAAAAATTTCGATCAGTTCCGGATCAATTTTATACGTATTAACAGCCCATTGGAAACTGTTCAGTATCGGGTTCAGGGAAATTCCGCGTTCAAGCGCTTTGTAGGTTTCGTGTTTGAATTCCCGGAGTAATTCTTCCTTTTCATACTCATGAAATGTGTCTACAATTTCGTCTGCAAAGCGCACAAATCCGTAAATCGCATGGATAGGTGCCTGGAGGTCTTTGCTCAGGAAATGAATTCCAAGAGAGAAAGAAGTGCTGTACCTTTTGGTGGTCATGGCACTTATTTCAAGAGATAATGTGTCGAATAGTTGTTTCATAGCAGGGCCTTTAGTTCAATTTTTTTATTTGCCGGATCACATGTTTTGCGACCACTTCCCCCGAAACAATTGAAGGTGGGATTCCTGGGCCCGGTACCGTCAATTGCCCTGTATAAAACAGGTTTGATAAATGCTTGTTCTTAATGCGGGGTTTAAGTAAAGCAGTTTGTCTTAATGTATTTGCTAATCCGTAAGCGTTTCCTTTGAATGCATTGTAATCATTCACAAAATCGGAGATGCAATAACTACGTTTGTAAATGATATGCGGATTGATGTCAAAACCAATTTTTTCATTGAGGCGTTTTTTGAGTACCTCGAAATAGATTTCCCGCTTTTCCTCAGAATCTTGCAAGTCCGGGGCAATTGGAATTAACAGGAATAGATTCTCACCGGTTTCCGGTGCCACGGAGGGATCTGTCTTTGAAGGACAACTGGCATAAAAAAGCGGCTTTTGCGGCCATTTCGGGTTTTTGTAAATTTCTGATGCATGTGTGTCAAAATCTTCATCAAAGAATAGGTTGTGGTGTTCTAAGTTCGGTACTTTACAATCCAAACCGACATAAAAAATCAGGCAGGAAGGGGCCATGATGCGTTTTTCCCAATAAGATGAAGAATAATTGGCGTTGTTTTTCAATAGTTGTTCTGTGTGGCGGTAATCTGCACCGGAAATAACATAATCACATGCGATTTCGCCTTTCGATGTGTTGATGGAGGTAATTTTTCCTTTGGAGGTGTTGAATCCCAAAACGCTCGTGTTTAATGAAAAAGTGGCGCCCTGTTCCAATGCAATTGTTTCAAAAGCTTTGACAAATTCAAACATTCCACCCATCGGGTACCAAGTTCCCAATTGGATGTCTGCATAGTTCATTAAAGAATAAAGTGCAGGGGTGTCTTTTGGTGTGGCTCCCAGAAATAAAATCGGGAATTCAAGCAGGGAAATAATTTTCGGGTGTGTAAAATAGTTGCGGATGAAGGAGGCAAATGAAGTAAACAAATGCATTTTAAATAACCCTGTGAGAACACGTGTATCTGCAAATTCGGTGAGTTTCAAACTGGGTTTGTAAACCAGGTCTTTCATCCCGATCCTGTATTTTTTTTCAGCATCAGCTAAAAATTGCCTGAGTTTGATACTGCTTCCGATTTCCAGTTTTTCAAAATATTCCTCCAGTTCCTTCAGGGATGCGGGAATCGGATCAATGTCGTTTTTATCCCAAATTACCTGGTAGGACGGATCCAGCCGGACCAATTCATAGAAATCCGAAGTGGTGTAACCGAATTGCTGATAAAAGTTCTCAAAAATATCCGGCATCCAATACCAGCTTGGCCCCATGTCGAAGGTGAATCCATTGTCCGTTTGGAACTGGCGCGCTCTTCCGCCGATGCTGTCATTCTGTTCCAGAATAACAACCTCGTGACCTTCCTTTGCCAGAAAAGAGGCACAGGACAGACTTGAGATACCCGAACCGATTAGTGCAATTTTTTTTCCTGACATGTTGCCGTTCAAATTAGATTATCAAATAGTGACCAGAATCCTACCGATGATGAATTTACACTTTTAATCGGATCAGGATCATAACTCTATTTTGTTTAACAAATATAAAAAAAGATTAAACAAAATGAATAAATCGTTCGAAGAAGATATTGAATTAGGGCGAGATGAACAGCTCCAGGTCGCTTAGAGTACGAATCCGTTTTATTTTTTTGGAAAGGAAAGATTCCAGTTGATCGATTTGATATCCTCCGGCAATGAGTGTCACAGGACCCAGATCAGTTTCCAGCTGATGGAAATGATCCCTGATTTTTTGAGGTTCTATCGCTGTCAGCCAGCTGGAAACAAGGCATTCCGGTTCCAGGATTGTGACAGCTTTAATGAGCGCGTCATAAGGAAGGGCCTGGCCCAGATAAATGCTGTTCAGTCCTTTGGACCTGAGGTGATAATGATAAACGAGCAAACTGATTTCGTGCCACTCGTGTTCAGGTAGATAAAGGATTATTTTCACCTGTTTCGAATCGGGAACAGGCAGTTGGTCAATCGCTGCAATGATTTTTTGCCGGATGAGGTTAGAAATAAAATGCTCTTGCGCCGGATTGATTGTTCCTACGAGCCACATCACACCAATGCGATTGAGAAAGGGAATGATGTGTTCGGAAAAAATGACGGACAGATCTGATTTATAGGTCAATTCCTGAAATGTTTTCTGAAATAATTGTTCATCAAGCTGCAATACGGAAACGATGAATTGTTCTATGGCTGTATCTGTGTCTTCCGAATGCTGAAGAGACCTGGAAGCCTGATAAATTTGCTCGTTGCTCATATCGGCAATCCGCGAAATTTTAATGCCTTTTTTATACAGCAGGGAAACGTTTAAAAGCAGCAGCAAGTCATTGTTTGAATAAGTCCTTATTTGGGTGGTCGTTCTTTGGGGTTTCAGCAAGCCATATCTTTTTTCCCACATACGGATCGTATGCGCCTTAATTCCAGTCAGAATTTCCAAGTCCCGAATTTTGTAAGCTGCCATTATTTTTTGAAGTTCTTAAGTAATCCGGAAAGAACGGATTTTTTGCGTTACAATTAATTGAAAACGTGATTTTGGGTCAAAATTGATAAAAAAACTATATTTGTCCTAATTACGTTCCGTTTGGATTCTAACCGAATGGAAAATAAAAAACAGGTATGAAAAAATTTTCAATCTTTTTATTGCTTTTGACCGTTTCCATGCTGGCAGTTCGCTGCGGTGATTCTGAGGAGGGTAAAGAATTGACTGACGAGGAATTATACGAATTCCAGGGTTTTTCCATGAAGCCGTACGATATTCCGGTTATGATCATGTTACCGGATGAAACTGCGAATATCGGAGCCTCGACTCAACCTGAGATTATTCACGTGGAAGATGATTTCAAATGGGAATTAATGGTGGGCCCGAATTTTCATATGATCATTGACGATTGGGGCTCTGATCGTGAAATGGTTTCATCTGAGAAAAAGCGCCTGGCAGGTCTGAATTTTTACAAGATCAAATACCTGGTGGATGAACCTGATTTCATTTTATACGAACGTGAGCTGAAAGTAGATGGAAAGAAAGGTGCTTCCAAGTCAGTAGGAGTAGAACACAAAACCTATCATGTATACGGACAAAAAGTAATTGACGGAATTACGTATGTATTCAGAAGCCGCGACGATGGATTTGAGAAAATAATTATTGATTTAATGGCCAAATCGATCAAATCAGTGAAACCATTGAAAGGAAATTCATAATTTAATTAAAAACCCCGGCAATTTTTGCCGGGGTTTTTAATTATCGGTGCGACCGCAAGTTGTAAACAAGCAGATACGCGACGCGTCCCTGTTTGTTTTTGCGTGTCCGTATTATTTTTTATAAAATGTAGCTTCAACTCTCCTGTTCGCCTGCCGGTGTGCTTCCGAATCTTCCACAAACAGGGGCTTTTTGTTTCCGAAGCCAAGGGCATGAATGCGGCTCCCGGAAATATTTCCTTCCATCACCAGGATCTGTTTGATCCGGTCGGCCCGCATCCCGGAAAGATTTTTGGTGTCTGTACCACAACAAACATGCCCGGCGAGTGTCACATACAATGATTTATCTTCCTGCATTGCCTCTATCAGGAATTGGATGTCTTCATAGGAGCTTTTGAGTACCTCATCACGTCCGTAAACGAATTGAATATTTAATTGGATCGGTACGTTCAATTCAAAGGTGCGTTTTTTCTTTGCCGGCTGTCTGGTTGTTACAACAACGGAAATCAAAATATCGACCCGCCGCTTGTCTGCATCTGCTTTTTGTGACAGATCTTCACCCATGGCAACTTCTGTCCGGATGGAAAACCGGCCCGGGAAAGATTCATTAAGAAACTTTTTGGCTGCTTCCAGGCGTTCTTCCGCGAGCTTGATGTTGTATTCTTTGGAGCCGATTGAATCGGTATAGGCCCGGAGAATGAGCGATTGATCATTGAGTTGTGCAAGCTTTGCTTTTGTTTCTGAATTGCGTTTGTTCTGAAAATGGATCTCGTGGCTGTTAAACTCAAAATAGAAAGACATTGAATCAACAGGCGGTTTCGCTTGAGCAAACAACAAAACAGGTGCGAGGATGAAAAGTGAATGTAAAAGTCCCTTCATAAGTTCAAGTTAATAATACCATTCGTTGCAATCGGTTACAAAAAAAATCCCTTCCATGGGGAAGGGATGCTGAATTTACTTATTTTTCATGACCATGCGAATGGTTTGTCGTGTTCGCTGTTCAAGCAGTATTTCTTTATCGATGGTTACCCGGTCGATCGTTGCCTGGTCATAATGACGAATCGTAACCAGCTCGACTCCTTCATTGTAACGTACAGTGTATTGGTCTTTGAATTTTTCCACTAGTTTCATTGGGTCTGTTTTCGACCGGTCAAATAAAATGGAAAAGCTCAGGGCCGAATTCTGCATCAGGTTAATTTTTACCCCGTAGAATGCGAGCTGCTGGAAGATATCACCCAGGTTTTCCTCTACGATGAAGGAGAAATCTTTTGGGGTAAAGGACATCAATACCTGGTCCATCTTGAATATGAATGAGGGTACCAGGTGATCAAAATCCATGGATTCCTGGATTGCGGTTCCTTCTGCATTCGGTTCAATGAATGATTTGACATACAACGGAATACCTTTGTTTTGGAGTGGTTTAATCGTTTTCGGATGAATAACACTGGCCCCGTAATAAGCAAGTTCGATGGCTTCCTTGAAAGAAATTTTCTGAAGCTTGATGGTATCATCAAACCATTTCGGATCGGCGTTCAGCATTCCGGGAACGTCTTTCCAAATGGTAACACCCTTGGCGTTGGTGCAGTATGCCAGGATTCCGGCAGTGAAGTCGGAACCTTCTCTTCCCAATGTGGTTGTGAATCCTTCGGAGGTATGACCGATAAACCCTTGTGTAATTGCAATGCGTTTTTCCTTGAACAGAGGCAGCAGTCGCTCGTTTACCAATGCTTCCGTTTTTGCCCAATCCACTTCCGCTTCACGGTAATCATGGTTGGTCCGGATAATTTTTCGGCAATCGACCCAGGTTGTCAAATGGCCTTCTTCTCTCATGAAAGCTTCTACAATCATGGTCGATAATACTTCGCCCAATGAAACGATCTGGTCGTACTCAAAATTATAATTGTCGGAAATCGGGAGATAGTACCGGTTTTTCAGCGATTCGAACAATTCATCCATCTGCTGATAAATGAAGTAATGTTTTTCCGGGAATAATTCTGCAACAATCAGTTGATGGAACTGATACCGGTCCTCAATTAATTCCATGTACCGTTTTTCATTCCTTTTCCATAAAGAATCGACAATCTCTTCCATTGCATTGGTAGTCTTTCCCATTGCGGACACTACAACAATCAATTGGTCTTTAGGAAAAAGAGAAAGGATGTGTGACACATTCCTTACCGCATTGGCGTCTTTCACAGAAGCTCCACCAAATTTGAAAACATTCATCTGAAATTAAATTTTGGCAAAAATAACCCAAAAACAAATCCGACGATTCGTTAGTAATAAATATTCACCAATTTTTAAATATAAAACAAAGTGTTGTAAAAAGAATAAATTTCATCTGGATGGTTGGATAAATAAATATCCGGCTCATACCGGAAACTGATCATCATGAAGGTCGGTTTTGTTTTTTATCCTATATGTACCGTATGTTAGAAAACACACGGTACACAAGGATGGAAGTTTTTATTTGGAAGCGTTTGCTTTCATTACCAAGTTCAATTCAAACTCAACACCTGGTTTGATGTATTGCATTTCTTTTCCTTTTTCGGTTCCGGGTTTAAAGCCTTCTGCATCCATGGGTGAAAAATCAATGGTGAATTTCCCTTTTGCAGTAAACTCATTGGTCGTTTTCTTAATGGTCAGGGGCATTTTTGCAGGAACCGCTTTCCCTGCAACCTTTAAAGTCGCATCAATTTCTTTGTCGGAAATGCTGTTTACTACCACATCAACGTTCGGGAATTGAGTGGTATTAAACAATCCTTCTCCCATGATGGAGCTATTCAAATCTTCCGATCCCATTTCCAAGGTCAGTTCATTCTGAATGGTTTTCATATCGATTGTAAAGCTGCCCGAATCAAAGGTATCATCCATATAACTGATTGATCCTTTTGAAATTTTCACCGTTCCGGAATGCGAATGTCCGTCACCGGCGTACGTTCCCTTCCATTTCAAGGTTGTTGCATTTCCATCCAGTTGGTAAGTTGTTGCCGTAGCTTCGGCTGGTTCTGTTGAAGCCCCGCAAGCAGTCATTCCCCATGCGATCAGCGCTACCGCTGCGGCGTAAAAAAATGTTTTCTTCATCGTTATTGGAATTAAAGTTGGTGCAAAATATGCGTTTTTTTGGTTTCAATAACCGCAAAATACCCGAAAGCTGAAGATTTGTTCATTTCTTCGTTAATAGCTTCTCGAAGAAGGTAAAGGAGCGTGTAACGAAAAAGTGTAATTTCGTAGAGATGAGTAAAGGAATCGAAAAAACAGGAAAGAAGGGGCTGCGAACCAGTTACATTTCAACCGTAATTGGAATTTCGTTGGTTCTGTTTATGATCGGTTTGGTTTTAGCCGGTGTGATCGGTTTGGATTCACTGCAAAAACAAGCCCGGGAAAATTTGCATGGAGATTTGTTCTTTAAATCGGAATACAATTCTGCAGATATCAAACAAGTTGCTCAAGAGTTGAAATCGTGGGATTGTTTTAAGGAAGTTGTTTTTGTTTCACCGGAGCGAGCAATTGACGAATTTAAAGGTGCCGATCAAAATTCAGAAGAGATCCTTGCTATTTTTGAGGGAGAGAATCCGCTTCCTCCAACCATTAACTTCAGGCCTGTTAGTTCATTCGTGACCAAAAAGGGAATGAAAGAGATTGAAACCCGGTTGAACAACGCCTACGGCGATATGCTCGCAGAAGTGAATTACGATAAAGTAGCTTTGGAAGAAGTGAACCTGGGATTCAAACAATTTGCTTTCCTGATCCTGGTGGTTGCTTCATTATTGATCGTGATTGCTGTTGCGATGATTAATAATACGATTCGGTTGGCGCTTTACTCCAAGCGCTTTACCATTAAAACCATGCAATTGGTTGGTGCTACCAGTGGATTTATCAGAAGGCCGTTTTTGAAACAGGCGATCTATCAGGGCTTGGTTTCCGGAATTATTGGAATGGCATTTCTGATGACTGTATTTTTTGCTTTGAACAATGTGCTCGACATTATTGAAATTGATATGAAGCTAAAGGATGTACTGCTCCTTTTTGCATCGCTCCTGGTAATCGGTTGTCTTTTAACCGTTGTTTCAACCTGGTTTGCGCTAAACAAATATTTACGTGCGAAATTGGATGATTTATATTAATTTAGCAACCCATTCAGTTATATCATGAACAATAAATTCGACTTTCCTATAAAAAAAGAAAACCTGAGAATCATTTTCATTGGGTTGGCAATCAATATTATTGGCTACCTCTTAATGATTGGAGGTGGCGCTGATAGTCCGTCTGAGTTTCATGAAAAGGAGTTGTTTTCCACTGTTCGAATTACCGTTGCTCCGATCTTGATCGTAGCAGGTTTTGTCGTAATGATCTACGGCATCATGAAGAAAGCAAAAGATTCAAATTCTCAAGAATAATCCATGAATTGGTTTGAAGCAATTATATTGGCTCTCATTGAGGGCCTAACTGAGTTTTTACCTGTTTCATCAACAGGACATATGATTTTAGGATCAGCAGCAATGGGTGTTGAAAATGATGATTTCACGAAATTGTTCATGATTGTAATCCAATTGGGAGCGATTCTCGCCGTTTTTGCTTTGTACTTTAAGCGCTTTTTTCAAAGTGTTCAATTTTACCTGAAATTGATCGTAGCATTCATTCCCGCAGTGGTGTTGGGGGTTTTGCTCTCAGATTATATAGATCAGTTATTGGAAAGCCCAATGGCTGTAGCAATTTCCTTATTAGCTGGAGGGATCATTTTGTTGTTTGTGGATAATTGGTTTAATAAGCCACGAATTAATGAAATGGAAGAAATGACTTACCTGGATGCACTAAAAGTTGGTTTTTTTCAATGCATTGCTATGATTCCTGGAGTTTCCCGGTCGGGGGCTTCCATTGTGGGAGGAATGAGCCAGAAAATGAGCAGAAAACTGGCCGCGGAATTTTCCTTCTTTTTAGCTTTGCCAACAATGTTGGGAGCGACCGCTAAAAAGACATTGGATTATTTTGAAAAGCACGATTCATTGTCGGGTGATCAGGTAAACTTATTGATTATAGGAAACGTAGTTGCTTTTGTGGTTGCTATTATTGCGATTAAAGGATTTATCGGTTTTCTGAACAAACATGGATTTAAGCTTTTTGGCTGGTATCGCATCGTTGTCGGCGGGATTATTTTAATCTTGTTGCTTTGCGGTTACGAATTAACGATTCTCTGATGATTACGGAATTTGCGCAAGGGAGCACTATTTTGGTAGATAAGCCTTTCAAATGGACTTCTTTTGATGCAGTCAACAAACTGCGTTGGCATTTGCGTCAAAAACTGGGTGTCAAAAAACTGAAAGTGGGCCATGCCGGGACATTGGATCCTTTGGCAACCGGATTGTTGGTAATTTGTATCGGAAAACATACCAAACTGATCGAAGGACTCACTTCTGACGCTAAAACATACACCGGAACTTTTCTTTTGGGTAAAACAACTCCTTCTTACGACCTGGAAACGGAATATAATTCAGATAAAGGAACAGAAGGAATTACCCCGGAACAACTGGAAGAAGTACGGGCGAGTTTTTTAGGAATTCAAGAACAGGTCCCGCCGCTTTTTTCCGCAAAGCAAATTGACGGGAAACGCGCGTACGATTATGCAAGAGCAGGAATTGAAAAGGAGTTGAAAGCCAATACAATCGAGGTGATGGATTTCAAGATTGATGCGACCCGTTTCCCCGAAATTGATTTCGAAATTTCCTGTTCAAAAGGAACCTATATTCGTTCAATTGCTCATGATTTCGGACAAAGGCTGGGTTGCGGAGCTACCTTAATTGCTTTGAGAAGAACCAAATCCGGAATTTACGATATCAAAGATTCCAGGAGTGTGGAAGATTGGATCGCATTCATTGAAGAACAACCTTTGTAAATAGCCTGATTTTTTGTAATTTTGCCCTCTTTTGATTTAAAGCAGATAAAATACAGCTTGTATGAATAAAATGAAGCTTTCTGAATTCAGTTTTGACCTTCCGGATGAACTGATTGCCGAATACCCAAGTGAAAACCGTGATGAAGCACGATTAATGGTAGTCCATCGGGATACCGGAAAAATCGAGCACCGGTTGTTTAAGGATATTATCAATTACTTCGGAGAAGGTGATGTGATGATTATGAACAACACGCGTGTATTCCCTGCTCGGATGTACGGAAATAAAGAAAAAACGGGTGCTAAGATCGAAGTGTTCCTGTTAAGGGAATTGAACCGCGAAAGCCTTTTGTGGGATGTGTTGGTTGATCCGGCGCGTAAGATCCGAATCGGAAATAAATTGTATTTCGGTGATGATGATTCATTGGTTGCAGAGGTAATCGACAATACAACTTCCCGTGGAAGAACTTTGAGATTCTTATTCGACGGACCTTACGAAGAGTTCAAAGCAAAAATTACGGAACTTGGAGAAACACCGCTTCCAAAATATATCAAGCGTGAGGTGGAAGAAGCTGATGAAGAGCGATACCAGACCATTTATGCAAAAGAAGAAGGAGCTGTTGCAGCACCGACTGCAGGATTGCATTTTTCACGGGAATTGTTGAAGCGTTTGGAACTAAAAGGGGTAAACTTTGCAGAAGTAACCCTGCACGTTGGTTTAGGCACTTTTCGTTCCGTTGAGGTGGAGGATTTAACCAAGCATAAAATGGATTCCGAGCAGGTAATTATTACAGAGAAGGCTGCAAATATTGTAAACGAAGCAAAAAGAAATAAGAAGCGCGTTTGTGCGATCGGAACAACTTCCATGCGTGCAGTTGAGACTTCAGTTTCTACGGATAACATGTTAAAAGCGTTCGACGGTTGGACAAACAAATTCATTTTCCCTCCATATGATTTCAGTATTGCAGATAGTTTGGTAACGAATTTCCATACACCACTTTCTACCTTATTGATGATGATCTCTGCTTTCTGTGGTCATGATCTAATGATGGAGGCATATCACGAAGCCATTAAAGAAAAATATAAGTTCTACTCGTACGGCGATGCGATGTTGATATTGTAAAAAGTTCCCCGAAATTTGTTCGGGGATTTTTTTACCCGAAAAAATTGACTAAATTTGTCTATAAATATTTTGTCAAAATGAGTTTGGGATCTGTTTTTAAGGAAGCACGTATGCGTTTCAATTACACCTTGAAAGAACTTTCAAATCTTTCAGGAATAGATACCGCTTTATTAAATAAATATGAAAAAGGGGAAAGGCAACCTTCTGAAAAACATCTTCAGTTGTTAATCTCTTATTTGAAACTAAACGAAGATGACACCAAAGCAACCTGGATAGGTGAGCGGATATATGCTTTATTTGATGATGACAGCCGTTTGTTTGAAAAGGCAATGCAAGTTGCGGAGAAACGGGTTAAATATAACCGCAAGAGCAAAACCGAGCATGAGAAAGCTATTTCTTCCCAATTAAGTGAATTGCTTAAGGAGTGTTCTGATTTATTGAGCATTTGGTCGTCAAAGCGCCCTTTGAATCAATTGCAGCTTCAAAAAATGGAAGAATATTTCAATTTGAATTATACGTATGAAAGCAATAGAATTGAAGGCAATACATTAACCTTACAGGAAACTTACCTGGTAGTTAACGATGGAATTACTGTCGGCGGGAAATCTGTCCGGGAACATTTAGAAGCCATTAATCATGCTGAAGCGATCACTTACCTGGGGGAAATTATTCAGAATAAAACCGTTTTTTCGGAACGCGTCTTAAAAGAAATCCACTATTTAATTCTGAAAGGAATCGATCGTGAAAATGCCGGTGTTTATCGTGCAATCGGTGTTCGTATTTCAGGGAGTACTCATTTGCCACCTGAACCCTATCTGCTTAATCCTCTTATGGAAGAAGTCTTCGTGTACTATAAAGAAAACAAAACGGTACTTCATCCTGTTATTCTTGCTGCAGAAATGCATGAGCGTATTGTTCGTATACACCCGTTTATTGATGGCAATGGCAGAACGTGCAGATTAATCATGAACCTCATTCTGATGCAGCATGGTTATCCGATCGCAAATATAAAAGGAGAGCTGGAAAACCGGCTTCGTTATTACAATGCATTGGAAACGGCCTCTGAAGATAATAAGAATGCATTCTATACGCTAATAGCAGAAACGGTGATTTATGCATTAAAGGAACACATTGCACTTTGCGGTTAGGTGCATTAAAACAAAAATCTTGCTGCAGAAGAGCAAGATTTTTGTTTTTAGTAAGTTCCAATCGATAACATGACGAGTGTACATGCTATTTCAGGGTGGATACCGGCAGCTCTCAGTTTTTGAATAAATGCCGGATTTTCAGTTCCAGGATTGAAAATCACCCGGTTTGGTTTTAATGCGATGATCTTATCGATATACTCTTCCTGGTTTTGAGGTCCTAAATACAACGTAACGGTTTCAATATCCCAATTCGGGTTCCATTCTGTTTCAATTTCTATGTCCTCTACTTTTCCTGCTTTCTGCCCGAAAGCAACTACCGGATATTTATGACTGCGCAATGCACGAATCGCCCTGTTTGCATAACGATCCTCTTTCGTTGTAGCTCCTATGACCAATGTTTGTTCCATGTGAATGACCTTTTCTATAGATATTTTAAATTACGAATTATTTCACAAAAAAAGACACCCAAAAGAGTGTCTTTATTGAAAGTCCATCCGGGGAATTATTTTCCTTCCAGGATCTGATAGAGTTCGTTTAAGTTCGGTGAAATGATCACTTCAATACGTCGGTTCTTTGCCTTGTCTTTCGGATCTACCGGATGGTATTCTCCTCTTCCTGCTGCCATTAGCTGCATCGGGTTCATTTTACTGTTCCCGATCATGATTTCTACAACTGCCGTCGAACGAAGGACACTCAATTCCCAGTTGTTTTTGGGATGTGCAGAACTTGCCAATTTATCGGTATCGGTATGTCCCTCAACGATGATTTCCAAATCTTTCTCGTTTTCCAGCACTTTTGCAAGATCAACCAATGCTTTTTTTCCATCAGGTTCTACAGTTGTACTTCCCGATGCAAAAAGCAATTTGGCTTCCAATGAAACATAGATTTTTCCATTTTTTTCGATAACGGTCAATCCCATATTTTCAAAACCCTTTAAAGCATTCGAAACGCGCGTTTTTAACTGTTTCATGGCATCATCCTTTCGTTTGATCATTTCCTCCAGCTCCGTTACACGTTCTTCCCGTTCGATCAGCAATTTTTCTTTGGCAATCAATTCGCTTTCCAATGTCTTCAATGCATCTTCCTTGCGTTGGAGTTCTTGGTTCTTCGCATCAATATCCGCCTGGTAATTGGCAGATTCCTTTTGTCCCTTCATGCGCAATTGATCCAGTTTTTGCTCATAAGCTTCATTTTGTGCAACCATTAAATCGTATTGTGTTTGCAGGAAGCGAAGATTGGACCCCAATTCGAGGGTGTCTTTTTTCAATGAAATAATGTCTTTGCGGAACTGATCGACCATGACCTGCAAATCCTTTGCTTTTCCTTCATTTTCGATACTTGAAGTTTTGTATTTACTCAATTCTTCGCTGCAAATCTTTTCTCTTTCGAGCAATTCGTTGTACTTTTTTGCGGGTACGCATGCTGCCAATGCGCAAGTTAATGCGATTATAGAAAGTTGTTTTTTCATTCAAAAATGCTTTATGTTCAAATTTCGAAAGAAATCGGCCGGGAAAGAGAAGGGAAAGAGATACTTATAAACAGTGAAATGGGAATAGCCCGGTTACTTAATCGAAATCAGCACACCCCGAAGTGCTCTCGACACGTTGTTTACAGGGTGAAAAAGAAAGGGTGATCTCATGCGAATGGAAGGTGTTCGGTCGCATCTTGGAAAGAATAAAATCGTACGAATATCCCAGTTTCCATTTTTCTTTGAACCGGAAACCAATCATGGCGATCAACGCGTCGGTATTTCTTAAACCCAAACCAAGATTGAATTTCTTCTGGAACTCGACCAATGCGTGGATTTGCAATTCAATGGGTGTGTTTTTGGTATATGCTACATACATTCCCGGGAATACGTCGACTTTCGGGTTGATGTTGAATTTGTAACCACCTGTTACCATTGCATGCATCTGCGACCCTGCGTTCGTACCGATCACATTCCATTTTTGGGGAATCAATTCATATAAAGTGAAACCCGCAAAATAGTTTTTCCCATTCCACCATGCTCCGAAAGTGGCTGTCGGAAGGATTTGAGATGCGCTTCCGTTAATGGTCGGATCAGGTGTCAATGGTTTCGCCTCGTTCAAATCAAAGGAAAGCTGCCTTGCGCCTACTGCTAATCCTAAGGATAACCGGTTGGTAAGTGAAAAGTTGAAATGTCCCGCATAAGATAGCTGCACACGGATATCCTGGAACGGACCGATGTTGTCTAAATAGACCATTCCGCCCAAACCATGTCTTCCGCTCAGGAATTTTCTTCTTTTTGACTGCAAGGGAGCGTGTACGCTTACCCAGCCGGAATAAGGAGCTCCATCTACTTTAATCCATTGGCCCCGGAATGTCGATTGTGCTTCCAGGCAGGTTTTGATTCCCGTATATGCTGGATTGATTGCGTATTGATGATGGATCCATTGCGACATGTGGCTCACCTGTTGTCCGAAAGAACAAAAAGTGATTAAAACAAGGATGCAAAGCAGGTTCTTTTTCATCAGCGGATTACGGTAATACTTCCTTTAAGCGGTTTTGTGTCATTGTTTTGGCGAAGGTCCAATGAGTAGAAATAAACGCCGTCCGAAACAGGTTTGCCTTTATTGGTCCCATCCCAAGCTTTGGTTAGGCTGTAACCCGCGATATCTGCAATTTTTTGTCCCCAGCGATCGTAAATAACCACTTGGGCATCGGGATAAAAACTAATCCCGTCAATAACCCATTTATCGTTTGTTCCGTCTCCGTTCGGGGAGAAGCTGCCGGGAATGTCCAGGTTATTGGAAACGAACACGGTCATTTCATCCGAAAGCGAACAGTTTGAATCCAATGCAGTTAAGGTGTAGATGGTAGTTTCTTCCGGTGTAGCGTAGGTTGTAATCGAATACGGAGTATTCAGTGTTTGAGTAGGACTCCACATAAAATCAGTTCCATTTGAAGAACCGGTAATCTGCACACTGCTTCCTGCCTGAATGGTATAATCGGGTCCTGCGTCAACGGTTAAAGGATCTACTGTAACCGCAGGATAAAAATAGTTTAAGGTGTCGGGGCAAATGTCAAAACAACTGCATTCAACAGAAACGACATCTCCGTTTTGCAAATTACTGGTGATCCACAAAGAAGTATGGGTTACTGCAGTCAGTGTTCCGTTAATATACCAACGGAAATCACTGGTATCAGTGCAATTGGTCAAATAGGCTGTGAATGAGGTCGGCGTTTCCGGGCAAACGGTAATCGTTGGTCCGCCAATTGAGATCGTTGGAAGCGGACGGTCAAATCCTGTTCCCGATCCGATCAGGTCAAAAGTAGCCTCAGCAGGCAAAACAGCGCCTCCGTTTTTGGCTCCGTTGACAACGAGGTAATACGTTGTATTTGCAGGGAGTCCGAGAGCAGTTAAGTTGAAAGCTCCCGCAGAACCTGCTTCACAGTTGCTGACCAATGAATAGGTTGCCGCATCACACGGAACAATTGCCTGAACAATTGCAGCCTGCAATTCGGTGCCGCGCGTAGCCTGAAGGTTAAACAGGATATTGCTGAAATTAAAAGTCACATCGCCGCCGGTTATATTGGTGTTAAATTGGTACCAAACACTATTTGTTCCTGAAAAACAAAAGGTGAAGTCGTCTTCACAATCCGGGCAAACGGTTGCGGTTGCCCCGATATTGGAACCGGAGAAAGTAACATTCGGACATAAAGGGATTGCCGATGAACATCCATCGTTTGTCAACTGGGAGAACCCGGAAGTCACACTTAAAAATGAGATTAACAATACTTTAACAGCCCTGAAATTCATGTGCAAAAAATGCGTATATGATTGTAAAACTAATACATTCAGGGATATTTTAATCGTTTTTTCGTAGTTTCGCCCCGTCAATTTTGTTAAATGGAAACCTTTTTGTGTTTTTTTGGCATAGGAATGGTTAGGGCACAAAATAGATTAAACTTTGGACTATGAAATATTTTTACACGCTAATTGTAGGTCTGCTATTAACTACCACCTTATTTTCTCAGAATGAAAAAGTCAACTACGACAATGACAGTCGTTGGTTTTGGGGGCTAAACATTGGGGGCACCTGGACGAAAACGGATGTTCCTTACAAATTGGACCTGGGATATGGTTTGGTGTTGGGACGTCAATTCAACTACAACTATGGAAAACCGATCAGTTTTGATGTGCGGTTACGTTATTTGACAGGACTTTGGAAAGGATACAACACCGACTCAACAAATGTTTCCTCCAATGCAATTTACCAGGATTACAATACCGCAGGACAACCGGTTGTGCTGAATTTCGGAACCAGGCTGCATGAATTAAGCCTGGAATTGGCGATCCATTTGAACAGGCTCAGAGAGCGAACAGGTTGGGATCCTTACATTTTCGGAGGTATTGGTTACACTTGGTACCGCACCAAAGGAGATTTATACGGATCCGACGGGTTTACTTATCTCTATGACTCAACCAAATTGGCATCGGGCTCTTATACACAAACTGAAATCCATTCGATGACGGATAAAAAATTCGATACAGACCTGAATTCACCTGCAAGCATGGGAAAATTCATGCCAAGCGTAGGTATTGGTATCGGATACCAGATTGCGAAAGGTGTTTCACTGGGAATCGAGCACAAAACAACGTTTACACTGGCTGATAACTTCGACGGTCACGTCTTGTCAAAAGGGAAATATGCCAATGATTGGTATCATTATACCAGTGTCTACCTGAAATTCCATATCAGAAGTCACTATGAACATACTACTTATCAGGACACAGCTCACACACCGGTTGTTACAAATCCGAACTGGACACAAGCGGATAGAACTCCTCCTGTTGTGGATTTCACGAATCCGGGTACCAGCGGAACAACGGTTAATTCAAGCAGCTATGTCATCAGAGGACGAATTCAGCATGTGAATTCAAGTTCAAACGTAGTTTTCAGACAAAACGGGAATTACATCACCAACTTTTCATTCAACCCTTCCACACAGGAATTTCAAAGCACCGTAACACTGGTTCCAGGTCAGAATACCTTTGAATTAACAGGAACAAATGACTTCGGTTCGGATATGGACCAAACGGTGATCAATTATGTGCGCGAAACACCGACACCGCCGGTAGTAACTTACTCAAATCCGGCATCGAACCCGACAACCGTTCAGAACCCGGTATTCAATTTAACCGGAACGGTGTTGAACGTTACCGGAAAGGATCAGATTGTTATGACTTTGAATGGGACCCCGGTAACGTTTACTTACAATACTTCGACAAGAGGAATCGCTACTACATTGAATTTGGTGACAGGTTCAAACGTGGTGAGCACGACGGGAACCAATCAGTATGGATCGGATACAGAAACTGCTACAATTATTTACCAGCCGCAACAAACGATCCAGCCACCGGTAGTTTATTTCGTAAATCCGAACATCAACCCTTACACGGTGAGCCAAAATACGTTTGCTTTGACGGCGGATGTATTAAATGTTGCGGATGCTCAGCATGTCAGCTTCAAGCAAAACGGAACGATCAACAACAATTTCGCATACAATGCGCAGACAGACAAATTCACCAGCAATGTGATCCTGAACCCAGGGCAAAATGTGTTTGAAGTAATCGGTACGAATGCGGCAGGTTCTGCTTCGGCTACAACGATTATTATTTACAACCGCGTTGCTCCGAAACCCCCGATTGTAACAATTACCAATCCGGGAACAAACCCATACGAAACATCCAGTGCGGTATTTAACCTGAATGCTACAGTATTGAATGTAACTCAGAAGAGCCAGATCAAAGTGACGCTGAATGGTGTCAACCTGCCCAATTTTACTTATAACGCAGCATCAAACGGAGTAACCGAGGCGCTGACCTTGGTAGTAGGGGCGAATGTAGTAAGCGTTACAGGGGCCAATGTGGATGGAACTGATTCCAAGCAAACAACAATCATTTATAAACGCGTTGAAACAGTTCAGCCACCGGTTGTGCAGTTTACCAGTCCGAATGTAGATCCGTATACGACCTCATCCGCAACCTACAATGTCGTTGCGTCCGTGCTTCATGTTACAAACCAAAGTGGTGTAAACGTCAATGTCAATGGAACGAACCTGACCAACTTCTCATTCGTGAACAGTGCAGCTTCATTCCCGGTAACACTGATAGAAGGGGCAAACATTATTACAGTAACGGGAACCAATACTGCGGGAACTGCAAGTGAAACACAAACAATCATTTACAGAAAGCCGGTTTCTGTTCAACCTCCGATTGTTTCTTTTATCGATCCGAGTTTGAACCCGGCTGTTTCTCTGAATGCTTCTTATCCGGTAAAAGCACGTGTCCGTTTTGTAAGCACGGCAAGCCAAATCGGTTTGAAAATCAATGGAGTTACTTCAACGAATTTCATCTATACCGCATCCAGTGAATTAATGGAATTCACCACCGGTTTGGTGAACGGGGCAAACGTCATTGAAATCACAGCGACCAATGCTGCCGGTTCGGATATGGAAACAACTGTGATCAATTACAGGGCACCAAATCCGACCCTGCCTCCTGTAGTAACCATTACTTATCCGGCTATGGATCCTCAAACGGTGAACGTAGCGACAAGCAATGTAGCAGCGACTGTTCTGAACATTGACAACCAGCAGCAAATTCAGGTAACATTAAACGGTGCTCCATATTCCGCGTTCACTTATTCCAGTTCAACAAAAGTGCTGACTATGAATGTTCCGTTGATTGCGGGGGGAAACAATGTGGTCATTACGGCAACAAACAGTGCAGGAACGGCATCAGATGCAACTCAGATTATTTATAAACGCGATGTAATTGTTCCACCGCCGTTTGTAAGCTTTATTAATCCGGCAAGTCCGGGACAAACTGTTTCTTTGGCACCGTATGTTGTGAGAGCGCATGTAACCAATGTGACAAATCAATCTCAGATTGTACTGAAAGAAGATGGTGTTATTGTAAATCCTGGTTTCTGGACGTTTAACCCTGCTACTTTGGAAGTTACTTTCAATCATACCTTGAATGCAGGAAACAACATTTTTGAAATTACTGCGACGAATGCAGGAGGAAGTCACACCGCTTCCACTTCGGTGATCTTCAAAAGAGTTGAAGTTCCATGTAACAAACCTGTAATTGCATTTAGTAATCCGGTTGCGCCAAATACAACCGTAGAGAATGCACAATTTGCAGTAAAAGCAAGTATTGCAAATATCACTTCGGTGAACCAGGTTGAAGTATATCTGAATGGAAACCTGCAATCTGCCGGAACCTTCAATACCGGTACTTCCCTGATGGAGAAAATGGTGACTTTGATTGAAGGGTCCAATTCAATTGAGATTAAATCCACTAATACATGCGGAACGGCAACAAGTACAACGGTTGTTGTAATGGAACCCAAAGTGATTCCATGTATTGCTCCTGAAGTGATCCGTATAAAACCGGGAACAGAAACAATCCTCACGGAAAGTGAATCAGTAGCAGTGGCTGCAACGGTAAACCATGTAAGCCAGGCATCTCAAATCCAATGTAAATTGGATGGCGTGACTATTCCGTTCAATTACGATGAGGCTTCTCACACAGTTACTGCAACGATGGCAGTAACAGAAGGTGAACATACGATTGTTATTTATGTGAGAAACGAATGTGGATCACAACAGGTAACCTGGAAAATAACACGTAAGGTCTGCAGACCACCTGTTGTTACCATTACAGAAAGCTCTACTCCAAATGGCTCTGTGGTGACTTCGGATGGATTTAATCTGTCTGCTACAGTTTCAAACGTGGAAAACCAGTCGGAAATCACAGTAACGCAAAACGGACAAGTAATCGGATTCGTCTATAACCAGCAAACAGGGGTTCTTAGCTTGGACCGAAATCTGGTGCTTGGGGCAAATGCCTTTGTGATCCTTTCCAAAAACAAATGTGGGGAGAATAGTAAAACGATTAATGTGTTAAGAAACGAAGTGATTACAGTTCCTGCTCCGACGATTCAAATCACCAGTCCTTTCATGTCGCCCCTGGAGACAGACCAGTCTGCTCAGACCGTTCAGATCGTAACGACAGGTGTTACTTCAGCATCACAGGTTTCGGTGACTTTAAACGGGGTAGCGACGAACTTTGAGTACAAAGCTTCCGGGGGAATTAAGTTCAATGCAACTTACGTACTGGGACAAAACGTGATTGTAGCAACTGCAGTTACACCCGGAGGAACGGCAACAGATTCCAAAATTGTTATTTACAATGCACCGGAAGTAATTCCAGCTCCTGTGATTACTTTCAAGAATCCAAATCGCTGTCCTGCAACATTCCAGATCGGGACTGCAGTGATAACGGGAATGGTTCAAAACGTATCCAGTGCGAGCCAGGTGAGTATTCTATACAACGGGGAGAATGTGGTGTTTACTTCCAGTATTGAGAGCAATGTATTGAGCTTCTCTTTTCAGGTTAATATTACCGCGACTACCCTTTCCATTCCGTTGCTTGTTACAGCAACCAATGCAAGCGGATCAGACAGGAAGTTTTGTTTGATCAATGCGGCCCTTCCATCTGGAAACGGGAATAACGGGCATGGAAACAATACGGATGGAACGGATGAATCCAATCCGGGGCAAGGTTCAGGTGGCCCTAACGGTGGAACGAACGGAACAGTGGATGATGAGAACGGAAATGGCAGCGGTAACGGTAACGGTGGGAAAACTACCAATCCAACCAGACCAACCAGACCCGGTGCCACGGGAACTCCAACTACCAGACCAACAACACCAATAACCACTCCGACAAGACCAACGGGAAGACCGTAAGCTTAAAAGAAACAATGGTGCAGAAAGTCCTTTCGCTTCGGCGGAGGGACTTTTTGATTTAATCCCTTCACAGGTTAGCTGCGCAATCAGCAGGATCTGCCGGAAATATGCAAATCTGGAATATTCTGTAACAAAATTGCCTGTTTTAAGAAAGTTCCGCGTACGAATAGCTATTTTTGCAATGTAAATAAATTACCATGACCAAGGAAGCAGTTTTGGAAGTATTGGGGACCATTTTGGAACCCGATTTAAAGAAAGATATCGTAACGCTTAATTTTGTAGAAGACCTGCAAATCGAAGATTCGAAAATAATCCTTACGATTTATGTTTCCAATCCGGCGCTGCATGCACGGAAACGGATGCAGGAAGCCGTTGAGTTTAACCTGAAACGCGTTTTCGGTGAGTCTGTTGAAATAACGTGTATGGTAAAAGGACTGCCCTCCGAAGCGCGTGAAACCCATCGCAAAATCCTTCCGGAAGTGAAGCACATTATTGCCGTTGCATCCGGAAAAGGAGGAGTAGGGAAATCTACCGTAACTGCGAATTTGGCCGGAGGGCTTGCGAAAGCAGGATTTCGGGTGGGGATTGTGGATGCAGATATTTACGGACCAAGTATTCCGACTATGTTTGATGTGGTAGGAGAACGCCCAACGATGCTGGATGTTGATGGAAAACCAATGATCAATCCGGTCATGAGCTACGGGATCAAGATTTTGTCAATGGGATTCTTTTCACAGAATGATGAGGCGATTGTCTGGAGGGGCCCGATGGCAGCAAAAGCCATGACCCAATTATTTACGGATGCATACTGGGGAGAACTGGATTACTTATTGATCGATCTTCCTCCGGGAACCGGCGATATTCATCTGTCATTGGTACAGACTGTTCCGCTGGATGGTGTTGTGATTGTCAGTACGCCGCAAGAAGTGGCTTTGGCAGATGCGCGTAAAGGAGTGAATATGTTCAAGCTGGACACAATCAACGTTCCGATTGTTGGTTTGGTAGAAAACATGTCGTGGTTTACCCCGGCTGAATTACCCGAAAACAAATATTACATTTTCGGGAGAGACGGAGTTAAAAATCTGGCTGCGGGAATGAATGAAACATTTTTGGGTCATATTCCATTGGTTCAGGGCGTGCGTGAGTCCGGAGACGTGGGCAGACCTGCTGTATTTCAGGAAAATACACCGACTGCATTAGCATTTGAAGAATTAGTGCGTATCTTTGTAGAAGAGGTAAACGTGCTGAAAGCGCGTAAAGCAATAAAAACACAAAAAGATGGTGTTAAATAAATCCGAATTAACCGATAAGATTAACCTTTCGCTGGGTGAGTTAAGACCTCATCTGATTGCTGACGGAGGAGACATGGAATTGGTTAATATTACTGATGAGGGCGTCGTACAGGTGAGATTACTCGGTGCTTGCAGCGATTGTTCCATGAGTGTCATGACAATTAAAGCAGGATTGGAAGAAGCAGTAAAAAAGGTTGCTCCTGAGATCGTTGCTGTAGAAGCGGTAAACTAGTTTTTTTGTTGTTTAAAAAAAACGCAGTGCAACTTTCTTTCTGAACGTAGCGTCTAGTTCATGTCGAAAGAAAAATAATCCGCGCTATGAAACAATTGAAAACTACATTTGTAATTGCTCTCCTGCTTACTTATTCCAATTATTCCAATTCCCAATTAATCTATTCGGGGGTTTCCGACCTGGAAGTACTGATCACGAATATCTTCGGTGTTCAATGTCAGGGAATTACCAATGTAGGTCTCCAGGGAACACAAAACCAGATCGCCCGTTTTGAAAACGGTTCATCCCTTGGGGTAAACAGTGGTTTGGTGCTTTCAACGGGGTATCCGAACTTGTCCAGTGCACCTTCTACAAGTTTTGCAAGTGTCAACATGAACATGCCGGGGGATTACGATATTATCCAATATGGGAATATCACCGGGCAAGGTGCTTACAGTTACGATGCGGTCTCCGTCCAATTTGATTTTACTCCGATCATTACGGATACGATTCGATTCAACTACATTTTTGCTTCGGAAGAATATCCGGAATACTCGAATACGCAGTATACGGACCGCTTTCTGTTCCTAGTATCTGAGAACGGGGGAGTGCCTGTGAACATTGCCAATGTGCCGGGAACTACTGTTCCGGTAGAGATCAATTCGATCAACCAGTTTGTCAATTCGCAATATTACGTCGACAATTCGACTGGAATGAATTCCACGAATTTTGTATTCGATGCATATACGGTTCCTTTGGAGGCAAAATTCTTTGCACAGGTAGGAAATACTTACCACATCAAATTGGTTATTTCAGATGTTTCCGATGGGGTTTATGATTCTGCAATCTTTTTGGACGAGCAAGAGGCAAACAACGATATTTCAGGAAGTTTGACCGTAAACGGACAACCGGCCGAAGGAGTCCTGGAAGTGTTCAATTTCGTTCAGGATACCTTGGTTGCCACACCGGTAGAAACGGTAAATGTAACGAATGGAAGTTATGTAGCAGACAGCTTGCCGACAGGATTGTACCACGTGCGTTTTACACCTGATCCGGTGTTATTCCCCGGAGCAGTTCCGCTTTATTTTGCTACCAGTTCTACCTGGACAGGAGCAGATGCGATCGGATTGCCATGTTTCCTAAATAGCGCCAACATCAATGCGGATACACTGGATGTATTAAGCGCATCCGGAAGCGTTTCGGGAACAATCGTAGTGGATACTTCATACCTAAAATCACTGAATGTGCCTTTTGAAGGAGCTTTGATGTTGCTGAAAAATGCACAAACACATGAAACAAGAGGGTTTGCTTACACCGCTTCAGACGGAACGTATACCATCAATCATGTAGAAGCAGGTTCCTATTATTTATTGGTCGATGTGCCATACATTCCGCATACGGATACCTTATTCTTTGATGTTCCCGCAGGAGGGATCCTGATGGACGCGGATTATGCGATCCTCACCGAAGGAATTACGATCAACGGCACACCTTACCTGGGCTTGGAAGAGTACAAAGAAATGCAATGGAGCATAGCTCCGAACCCGGCAGATAAGATCGTGGAAATCACTTCAGACAAAGAAGTGAAACTGATTCAGATTTTAACGATCGACGGAGCAGTGGTAACCGAAATTTATCCGTCAGGAGGCGGTTTTAAAACAAGCTTCGATATCAGCAATTTGAAACAAGGGGTTTACCTGGTTCGCATGGATCAGTCGGCACCAAAACGATTGGTTGTGACGAAGCAATAGTTCGTTGTTTACGTAAAAAAAGTAGGGCTGCGATTAATTGCAGCCCTACTTTTTTATAAAATGGTCTGATTAATTATTTCGCTGCTGCGTATTTCTTCGCAACGGCATCCCAATTGATTACATTGAAGAATGCGTTGATGTAATCCGGGCGACGGTTTTGGTAATGCAAATAGTAAGCATGTTCCCAAACGTCCATAGCCAAAATCGGTGTCCCTTTGCACCCTTCACCCATAATCGGGTTGTCCTGGTTCGGAGTAGAACAGATCACCAATTTCCCTCCTTCAACACACAGCCATGCCCAACCCGAACCGAAACGGGTAGCACCTGCTTTTGAAAATTCATCTTTGAAATGCTCAAATGTTCCGAAAGCGTCGTTGATAGCTTGCGCCAATTCTCCTGTTGGAGTTCCTCCGGCATTCGGAGCCATGATCTCCCAAAACAGGTTGTGGTTCCAGAAACCACCTCCGTTGTTGCGAACAGCTGGCTTGTCTTTGCAGTTTTGTAAAATATACTCGATTGATTTTCCTTCCAAATCCGTTCCTGCAATCGCATTATTCAGGTTTGTTGCGTATGCCTGGTGGTGTTTTGAATAGTGGATCTCCATCGTGCGAGCGTCAATATGTGGCTCTAATGCATCGTATGCGTATGCTAATTTTGGTAATTCAAATGCCATAACAATTATTTTTTATGTTGTCTAACAAAAATAGGAAACAAAATTGACAATGCTTGTTTCAGACGAGAGAAGCTTTTGTTAGGAAAGGTTAAAACAAACTGTAAAAGAACATTGTTTTTCTCTTTAGAAACGAAAAACCCTTCTGTTTTGGGGGAAAAGGATTTCTCAACGATTTTTAAACCGGTTAATTCTTTGTAATGCGCTTCACAGAAACGGCCTCGTCTTTTCTGTATATTTTCACCAGGTACATTCCCGCGTTCAAAGTGGAAAGATCTATTTGGGAAGAAGTACTGTTCACAGTTTGTCCCATTTCCAATTCTCCTGAGAGTTGATATACTTCTACTTTGGAAATCACCTCATCGGATTGAATGGTTATGAATGTGGCTGATGGATTAGGGAATAAGGAGAACCGAATGGAAGGATTTTCTTCCATTCCTAAATCTGCCGGAACATCCAGGTAGGTTGAAATGGCATACGGTCCTGAAAATGAGTTTCCATGTATGACACTTGCCAACTCGTGATGCACTCCTGCTTTATACCAATAGTAGGTAATGAGCGTGTCGGGATAAATATTCCCATTAGTATTATCTGTTGTACTGAGAATATGTATGGATTTAATTCGTACGACATCCGTAAAAGTACCGATTGGAGTAATCAGCACTCCGGATCCTGAGAATTCGCGTTGAATGGAACCGGTTTCTGACATACTATGACCAATATTGTTTACATAATTGCAGGAATACGTGTCTGAATAGTTCAATAAGGAGGTAATGGGAAATTTCAGATAATCCATAGCATCGGTAAACGAATAATAGCCGGGGAAACCAAGAGAATGTCTGCCTACCAATTGAATAAGTGTATCGGAAACTTGATAGTAATCCTCTGATGAAGGGATAGCTACTTGGATGCTTGCACTTGGATAAGTAGCTCCTGAATAATCCGTAACCATTTGTGTTTCATTAGCATAACTACTTAAAGAAGATAGGTTCCAGGTGACGCCATTACCACCCGGTCCGGGATCAATGGAATCACAGTAATACCGGGTATACGATTCACCGGGTTGAAAAAAAATATCTGATCGGTTGAGTGATTGAGCGGACAAAGATCCACTTAAAAGCAATAAAGTGGCTAAAAGGTAATTTTTTTTCATTGTTTCTAATTTAGGGTGCAAGTGAAATTACATAGAGATAGGAATAATTAGTTTTAATAAGTTGTTAAATTTTTTCGGGGTCAGATACAATAAGCGATAAACACCTTTCCAAAATCCGAAAATCGACACTGTTGTGGGTGTACTCGAATTGACAAAACAGGATGTAATTCGTCTTACTTCCCGTACTTCGTTTTATACTTATTATAAAGCTCCGTTTGGAAATTCGTAGTCGGAACAAAAGCTCCGTTAATCATCAAGAGTGATGCCTGGTTTCCTTTCATTTCCAAAGCAGAACCAACCGAACCGTAAAGCGTAGCTTTTTTACCGACCTCAATGCTTCCGTAGTTTTTTGAAATCCCCATGATCTCGCAAGTACTTAAGGTGATTGAGCGAATTGCTTCCTCTTCGGTCAAGCCATAAGACATGGCTGTTCCTGCCAGGAAAGGCAAATTACGTGCATTCATTGCTTCCATGTCTCCTTCGTTTTGCAAACAGAATTGCACACCCGCCTGTTGTAATAGGAACGGCAATTTATAAGGCAAGTCAAAAGGATCGTCATCGTGTTGCGGCAAGGAATGCAAACGACCCAGCATAACCGGAATTTTTTTGATTTTCAACCGGTCGGCAACCAGGTAGCTTTCGTATCCGCCCACGATCACCGGGAATTTGATTTCCAATTCGGTAATTAGATCCAGGATGTCATTGATCTGCTGTACTTCATTTGCATGGAAATAAAGCCGTTTTTCCCCGGTAAAACCTTCACTCAAGGCACTGAATTGAAGGGGGGTGTTCTTATCCTTATTGTTTGCACTGACTTTTGCATTAGTCAAATAGGCAATCAGTTCGCGTTTTTGATCTTCGTAGGCTTCGTTCGGTTTGGTGATCGGGTCACCCCAATTGCGACTATAAGCAGAAGGCCATTCGATGTGAATTCCGTCGTCTGCTTTCAGTGTCCCGTCTTCCCAGTTCCAGCACGCACTTGCCATCAGGCTCGATTGTCCGGAAATCCGTCCGCCGCGTGGTGTCGTTTGGATGATAAGAATACCGTTGGTTCGAACCGTTTCAATAACGGATGATTCACAATTGTAGGCGATTTGAGCACGTACATGCGGATTGAAGGTTCCCATTTCATGAAAATCACGGGAAGCTCTGACGGCGTCGATCTCTGTTAAACCCAAAGTAGAATTGGGGGCAACAAATCCGGGATAGAGGTGCTGTCCGCTCAAGTTGATGACCGTATCCCAGTCTGTTTTGTTATAGGTATAGGCCAATGTATTCTTCACCAGGGTGATAACTCCGTTCTCAATTCCGACAGATCCGGTAGGAATCACCTGTCCGTTCCCGATATGCAGAGTGGCCCCTTCAATCAGGATCTTGTTGTATTTCTTTTGTCCGTAGCCGTTCAAACCAATCAGCAGGATCAAAAAAGTTGCGATACTTGTCTTCATATTCAGAATGTTGGATGCTTAGTGTTCATTTGTTTCGAAAGATGCCTCCTCACCAAGTGTGTTGCAATGAAAGTGACCTTTGCGTTTACGCGTGAAGGGTTTCGTCGGTTCGCCTTTCTTGCTTTCTTCCGACATTTTTGCAATGATGCGTACCCGTTCGGCTGCAATTTCCTGCTGAATAAGGAAATCTTTTTGTGCGTCGAACAGGATCTCTCCGTCTACGACCGTATAAACCGGTTTTGCAGTAATGCTTAAAGGATTGTTTGTCCACAGGACCAGATCAGCATCTTTTCCGACTTGTACGGTTCCCATGCGATCATCCAGGTGCAACAGTTTTGCCGGGTTCAGGGTGACCATTTTCCATGCCTCATCCTCTGTTGCGCCACCGTATTTGATCGTTTTCGCAGCTTCCTGGTTCAAACGTCTTCCCATTTCCGCATCATCCGAATTGATCGCAACAATCAGTCCCATGTCCGTCATCAAAGAAGCATTTTGAGGAATGGCATCCATTACTTCGAACTTATAAGCCCACCAATCGGAGAAAGTAGAAGCCCCCACGCCGTGTTCTTTCATTTTATCGGCCACTTTGTACCCTTCCAGGATGTGTGTAAAGGTATTGACTTTGAAACCGAATGAATCCGCTACATGCATGAGCATATTGATTTCGGATTGTACATAGCTGTGGCAGGTAATTCTTCGTTCGCCGGAAACAATTTCATATAAAGCTTCCAGCTCGAGGTCCACTGCAGGGGGAGCTGTATTCTTGTCCTTGTGTTTTCCGGCCTGGTGACTGCTTTTTGCCTGATGATAAGCCAAAGCCCTGGAAAATGCATCGATGTAAACCTGTTCTACACCCATCCGTGTTTGCGGGAAACGGTTACTTACTCCCCAGTTGGATTGTTTGACATTTTCTCCCAATGCAAACTTGACAAATTTCGGAGCGTTTTTAATCACGTATTCGTGCGGGTAATGTCCCCATTTCAGTTTCACCAAAGCAGATTGTCCACCGATCGGGTTGGCGGATCCGTGCAGTAATTGGGCCGCAGTTACACCACCGGCCAATTGGCGGTACACATCGATGTCTTCGGCATTGATCGCATCTTCCATTCGTACCTCGCAGGTAACTGCCTGTCCGCCTTCATTGACACCGCGTGTCAGGGCAATGTGGGAATGTTCATCAATGATTCCTGTCGTCAGGATTTTTCCACGTGCATTGATCACAATCGCATCATGCGGTTTCAGGTATGTTCCGGACCCTTTGTGGATTGCTTTGATCTTTCCGTTTTCAACGATCACGGTTCCTTCCTGGATAATTCCTTCTTCGGTGTTTGTCCAGATGGTAGCTTGTTCGAAAATAATGACTGATTGCTTCGGCGGGGTAGTGAAGCCATAGGCACTGTTCGGGAAACGAACACCCGGGATACTTACGGTATCTGGTATCCAGGCTTGTTTGGTTTCCTCTTTCACTTCGTATTTTTTATTGCGTAAAGCACTCCATTTGATCCATTTTCCATTGTTATTCGTTCCCTCGCCTTCAAAAATGAATACCCGCGGATTGACCTCTCCTTTTAAACTGAAGGGTTGTTTTTCACCGTCAAGTTGTTGCACGAAATGGATCGAAATATCATTGTTTACCAATGAAAGCTTCGCATTCGAAGTCAGCGTGTCCGATTTGTTTGCCAGGGTCAGCGAATCCTGGATGATGCGCACCAGTTTCACTTTTCCTTCCGGTTGGTTCGGTGTTCCGGCAATTTCCAGCCAGTATTTTGTCCCGTCGATGTTCAGGCTATATGTTCCGCGGATGTCAGAGATCGGGGCATTTTGAAATATTTTCCGTTCTCCTTTTGAAAATACTTCCAGTACTTTTGCCTGGAAAAGAAAGGGATTCTGATCGTACACCGTAAAGTTCGCCCATTTGTCCGTTTCGATGGTTCCCAGTTCCTTTTGAATACCCAGAAGAGTTGCCGGAGCAACAGTCAGGGAACGCAATACATCGTTTACGGACCAGCCTGCTGCCAGAGCCTGGTGAATGTGTTTCCAAAAATCTGCTGCTGTTGTATGGCCTGCCGCTGAAGTAATGAAAGGAACTTTGTGCTTGTACAGGAAACCCGGATTCCTGGAAGCCATTTCCCATATTTTCAATTCGCTGTATGGAATTTCATGTGCCAGGTACGGATCTTTTAAATCAAACGCTTCCGGGAAATTGATGGGAATCACCAACGGAATTTTCAGTGTGTCCCATGCATTGCCTAAAAATTGCTCCTGGCCCGTGCCGATCGCGATAAAGTCGCGTTTGAATTCGCGCATAAATGACTTAACACGAAAAACATCGGATTTATCATCCAGGCTGAAAAAGGCAGGTTTTTTCAGTTGGGTTGTTAAGGCATCTAAGGTATAGTTGGCATCTTTTCCATATTCCGCATGCCATTGGGCATCGTAGAAGGATTGTCTTAACAGAGCGATAGACCCTACCAAAGAGCTTGGATAATCTTGTGGAGAACTTCCTTTTCGGAAAGAATAGAAGGAAGCGGCTTTGCTTAAATAGGGCTGATGGTCTGCAGCTGTTGTTCCCAATTGCATGAATGCTCCGTAACCTTGGGCCAACCCATCGTTTCTGTGGACCAATACCGAACCGAATCCCATTTTTTGATATTCGACTGTGAGTTTCTCGTCGGTTTTGTACCAGTCGATCGCATCGAATTCCGCTCGGATCGCATGGTTCCAGTAATAAGGTCCGGTTTTGTTTTCCGCTTTTTGATCGGCAGGAATTCCCATCGTGGAATTGACTTCTATAAAAGAAGGAACCACTACGGCATGATTCCCATCAATCACCATCAAATCTTTTGGAGCAGACAGCATGAATTTATCCACGGCAGTAATCTTGCCGTTTCTGACTGTAATCGTACCGTTTTCGATGGTCTTTTCCGGGGAAATGATAATGGTCACATTGGTCAGGACAAAGGAGTTTTGATCGGGAGCTTTGACACCGTTCTGAGGCTTTTCAGCTTGCGAAAAAACGCTCACTGGAAATAAGAGAGCAACAATATAGCGAATCATTTTCGGTAACTTCTGGTTTTAAGGGCTGAAAAATAGTGATTCTATGGGAAATAAGTGATTCAGTTCGACCAATGAGGTCATTTTTTCGGTAATTTTGCCAAAAAAGAAACATATTATGGGAGCATTGATACATGTACATTCGGGATTACGCTGGTTGGCACTGGCATTGTTGTTTTTCGCAATCGTAAACGCTATTCTGAAATTGAAAAGTGGTAAATACGAGAAAAGCGATAAAATGCTGAACTTGTTTGCAATGGTGCTATTACACATCCAAATTTTGATAGGAACGGTTCTTTCCTTCTTAACCGGAAAGATTTCTTATGCGGAAGGATGGATGAAAAACCCCCAGTACCGTTTCTTCGGGTTGGAACACATCCTGTTGATGGTAATTGCCGTTACGTTGATCACTATTGGTAGAAAGAAAGCGGAAAGAGCGATTGATCCGGCTAAAAAACACAAAACCATTTTGATTTGGTATGTGATTGTATTGGTAATCATTTTCCTTGCGATTCCATGGCCGTTCAGAACAGCATTGGGAGGATCATGGTTCTAAAAACGCGTATCGGAATACTTCTTTCCGTTTGTTTGCTGAGTACAGCTTGCGGTGAAACGGAAAAACCGGAAAAAATCAGTGAACCTGTTTCAAATGAACCGATCTCCCTGGAAGACGCACGGGCGGTGTATACGCTGAATTGTGCTTCTTGCCACGGACCCGATGGAACGCTGAAGGCCTCCAATGCAAAGGATTTGTCCATCAGTACCCTGGATGAAAAAGCCATTGAAAAAATGATCCGGAAAGGAAACGATAAGGGGATGATGCCTTATGAAGACATGCTGAGTACACCGGAAATAAAAGGATTGGTAAAATTCGTCCAAAATTTACGAAAATAAGAAATGAGTGAAGGTCACGTTTTAGTCGATGCAGTTGAAGAAACTTGCGTTCTTGTTGGAATTATTACCTCTGCGGTGACGGATGAACAGGCTCAAGAGTACCTCGACGAATTGGAATTTCTTGCAGAAACTGCCGGAGCAACTGCTGTCAAACGATTCACGCAAAAACTTCCGATGGCAAACCCGCGTACTTTTGTGGGAACGGGGAAACTGGAGGAGATCAAAGCATACATCCAAGAAAATGGAATTGAGCTGGTTATTTTTGATGACGAGCTTTCTCCTTCCCAACTGCGGAATATTGAGAAGGAACTCGAATGTAAGATCCTGGACCGGAATATCCTGATTCTGGATATTTTTGCTTCCAGGGCACGAACTTCCCATGCGAAAACGCAGGTTGAACTGGCCCAGATGCAATACATGCTTCCGCGACTGAAACGCCTGTGGACTCACCTTGAACGTCAGAAAGGAGGGATCGGGTTGCGTGGTCCGGGGGAGTCCCAGATCGAAACCGACCGACGGATTATTCAAACGCGTATAGCGCTCTTGAAAGAAAAATTAAAAGAGATCGACAAGCAAATGAGTGTTCAGCGAAGTAATCGCGGACAATTGGTGCGTGTTGCTTTGGTTGGTTATACCAACGTAGGCAAAAGTACCCTGATGAACTTGTTGAGTAAATCAGAGGTGTTTGCCGAAAATAAGTTGTTTGCAACCCTGGATACCACTGTCCGGAAAGTAGTGATCGAAAACCTGCCTTTTTTACTTACGGATACCGTCGGATTCATTCGTAAATTACCTCATCAACTGGTGGAATCGTTTAAATCTACTTTGGATGAGGTCCGCGAAGCAGACTTACTGATTCATGTCGTGGATATTTCTCATCCCAATTTCGAAGATCAGTTGCATATTGTGAATGAAACACTGGCCGAACTGGACAACAAAGACAAACCGATGATCCTGGTCTTCAATAAGATCGATGCATACCAGTATAACCCGGAGAACGAACACGGTGCAAACATGACCCTGGAAGAATTGAAAAAAACCTGGATGAATCGCTTACCGGCGACGAAATGTGTGTTTATTTCTGCAACCGACAAAGAAAATGTGGAAGAGTTGAAAGAAACGATGTACTCCGAGATCAAACGCATTTTCGCGATCCGGTATCCGTTCAATAATTTCTTGTATTAATGCAAAAGGTCTTTTAAGAATAGCACACTAAATTATTCCTGAGTAGCCTGTTTTTGAATTTTACATGCATCATTTTGAATTTTCAGTATCTTCGGGTATGCGAAATTGGATTTTAGGAATAACGCTATTTACCTGTTCACTGTCTTTCGGTCAAACGGAATACCTGGACAGTTTAAAGAATGCACTTCAAAAACCTGTTTCTTCCGATACCATGCGCGTATTCCAGTACAACGAAATTGCCTGGACCTACCTCGATTATTCGCTGGATTCCACCTATTTCTACCTTCAAAAAGCAATGGTTTTAGCACGGAAGAAAAATTATCCGAACGGAATCATGGATGCCAAAAATACGCTGGGAATCTATTACCGACTGAATTCAAGATATGCTGAGGCAATCAGCATCTATGAGGAACTTATTCGCTTAAGAAAGAAATACCACCAGGAAGAAAAACTCATCGGAGGATATTCCAACCTGGGTTCTGTTTATTATGAACAGCGAAATTTTGCCCTGGCTTTAAAAAATTACCAAAAAGCCAAAGAGCAGGCCCAAAAATTGAAAGATGATGAACGAACATTGGTTCTGTGTACAAATCTTGGAGTCACCTACAAAGCGATCGGATTGTATGATCAGGCAATTGCTGAGTTTGAGGACGGTCTGAAATTAAGTAAACGGATCAAAGGAGAAGAAGCATCTATTTATCTCAATTTGGGAACAGTTTATCATGACCGGCAAATGAATGCCCAATCGATCCGGTATTTTTTGATTGCAAAAAAAGAAGTGGAGAAATCGGGAGATTATCGGTTATTGGAAACCATTTTGTACAATTTGAGTCTGGATTATCGCCAAACAAAACAATTCGTCAAGGCAAAGCAAATGCTGGCTGAATTGAAAAAAGTGGCTCAGCGTCTCAACGAGGATGGAGTTTGGTTCACCTATTACAGATCACAGGCAAATTACCTCTTGGATATAAAAAAATACCCGGAAGCTCTTAAAATGGCCGAAATGGCTGAGAAATTGTCGAACCAGGAAGCTGATTTGCTCGATTATGCCGAAATACAATTAACCAAGGCAATCATTTATCAGCAAATGGGACAGTCCAAACTGGCGATTCAGCATGCAGAGACCGCATTGGATGCCTTTAAGGATACAGAAGATGCCAATGCACTGGTCCGGACATACAATACCCTGTCTGAGATTTGGAAAAAAGCCGGTAATTATCAACTGGCGCTGGAGTATTTCGAGAAAGCGAATTCACTGCAGGAAAAAACAGATCTGGAAGCAGTTACCAATCAAATTGCGACACTAAACTCTTTGAACGAACTGGAGCGGAAGGAACAGGACCTGGCACTGTTCAAACAAACCAACCAATTGATCAGAGCTGAAAACAACCGGAAAAGCAACCTCATTCTGGGATTGTTCCTGATCGGAGGATTGATCGTGATCTCTCTTGGAATCAGTTTTAAATCCAATCAGCAAAAGAAAAAGGCGAATGCATTGCTGAACAGGAAAAATGAAGAAATTGAAGATCAAAAATCACTTATCGAGGAGAAGCAGACTGAAATTCTGGATTCCATTCACTATGCCAAACGCATCCAGGAATCGCTGCTGGTTCAGCAAAAATTACTGAAGGGAGCACTTCCCGAGTCGTTTATTTTCTTTCAGCCGAAAGACATTGTTTCGGGAGATTTTTATTGGGCAACCAAGCGGGGCGGGAAGTTTTACCTGGCTATTTGTGACAGTACCGGGCATGGAGTTCCAGGAGCGTTTATGAGTGCATTGAATATTACTTTTTTGAGTGAAGCGATCAATCAGCTGGGAATAATGGAGCCGGGAAAAATCTTTGATCATGTTCGAAAACGGTTGGTCGAATCAATCTCACATGACGGAGCAAGGGATGGGATGGACGGAGTTTTATTTTGTTTTGATGAAACAACCCGGAAATTGGCTTATGCCGCTGCATACAACAACCCGGTTGTGGTACGCGCTGGTGAATTGATCAAGTTTCCGGCAGATAAAATGCCTGTTGGAAAAAGTGACCTGATGACCGAATTCCAGACTTACACGATTGACCTGCAAGCAGGAGATGAACTATTCGCCTATACCGACGGATATGCCGACCAGTTTGGGGGAGAGAAGGGAAAAAAACTGAAGCTGACCAATCTGCATGCATACCTGCTGCGTATTTCCACTGAAAAAATAACCGAACAAAACGACCTGTTGAAAGAACACTTCCATACATGGAAAGGAGATCTGGCGCAGGTTGATGATGTATGTTTGTTCGGAGTTAAATTAACGTAGCGAATGAGTCCTTTAAAAAAGCAGAACCTGCTGTTAATCGTATTGATTATTTTTTATTCCGTCGGACTGATCGGATTACACACCGATTACCGAACCTACTTTTTGAATTTAACCCCGTTCAATTTGTTGCTTTCATTCGGATGTCTTTACCTGTCATTCAAAGATTATTCATTGAAAAAACACGTGGACATACTCCTGATTGCAGCGGTAGGTTATTCCCTGGAATGGATCGGTGTTCACACGTCGGTGCTTTTTGGCCATTATCACTACGGCAGTGTGTTGGGGTATCAATGGGATGGAATTCCGTTGACCATTGCCTTAAATTGGGTCTTGCTGACTTTTACCTCCACTGCAATTGTCTACAAATGGAAATTGCCATTGGTATTGAAAGCATTGATTGCCGGAGCATTGATGACAGGGCTGGATTGGATTCTCGAACCGGTTGCAATCCGTTCCGGGTTTTGGTTTTGGGAAACTAATGAAATACCTTTGTATAACTATGTTTGCTGGATGAGCTTCTCATCGGTCTTTGCTTTTTGGGTATTGAACCGGAAAACAGTAGAAACAAATAAAGTTACTGTTGGATTATTTGTGATCTTAGTAATATTTTTTGCAATTTTAAACAGATGATTCCAACTTGGGTCGGCATATTGATTTTTATAGTGACATTTTTCCTGACTGAATTTGCTGCGTGGTCTGCGCATAAATTCGCGATGCATGGTTTTATGTGGTATTTCCACAAGGACCATCACCAGGGTGAACCCGGTTTTTTTGAGCGGAATGATGTCTTTTTCCTCATTTTTGCAGTTCCAAGCTGGCTTGGAATTATGCTGGGACTAATGTACAAGCAATACGCTTTTGTCTGGATGGGATTTGGGATCATGGCTTACGGATTTACTTATTTTTTAATTCACGACGTATTTATTCACCGCCGTTTCAAATGGATCCGTGAAATCAATACGCCTTATTTCTTAGCGATCAGGCGAGCACACAAAATGCACCACAAGCATTTGAATAAGGAAGACGGAGAATGTTTCGGTCTGTTGATTGTCCCGTTTAAATATTACATGGAAGCAAGAAAGAGCTACCAACAAAATAAGACGGGTAAATGAGTCTATATTTTTGGATCATTTCAGGGACGATCGTGTTTCCGTTTTTATTGAGTTTCGATAAGAAAATCCATTTTTATACCCATTGGAAGACCATTTTTTCTGCCATATTTCTGGTAGGAATGTTTTTTTTGCTGTGGGACAATTATTTCACCGAGCACAAAATCTGGGGGTTCAACCCGAAATATATCCGGGGAATTTACCTATTTCGTTTACCAATAGAAGAAGTTCTGTTTTTTTTGGTCGTCCCATATGCCTGTATGTTTGTTTATGAGGTCATTCGGGGTTATTTTCCGGATTTGAAACTGGATCTCTTAGGCAGGGCTTTTGCCTTCGCTATGGTCCTTTCTGGTTTGCTTCTGACTATTTTCTATATCCGGAATTGGTATACATTAACTGCATGTTCGCTTTCGAGCTTATTGATCATTGGGATTCACTTCCGTGCGAAAGCAAAGTGGTTTAATTATTTTGCGCTGACATTCCTGGTCTGCCTGGTCCCTTTTTTGATTGTAAATGGAATTTTGACCGGTTTCTTTACGGATGAACCCATTGTTTGGTATTCAGAAAATCACATCGTAGGAATTCGCATCGGAACCATTCCTTTGGAGGATATTTACTACAACTTAAGCATGCTGCTTCCGATCGTTTTGATCCATGAAGTGTTGAAACAGTATCGTGTGAAAAAACTGATTGAAAAATTGTGAGATCAGAGAACGCGGGTGATCAGAAAATTAGCCAGTTCCCGAAGCGCTTCAACATGCAGTCCTTTTTCTTCCAGTTTTTCCAGGTTCTGCATCGCCCGGAAGTAGTACCCATCCATCGTGTCGAGTGTTGCCTTTTTTGCACCGGTTTCTTCAAACAGTTTTTTAGCCTGCTCAATTTTGTCGGCGGTTGCTCCCATTTGGGTCAAAACCAGGAACCGCTCGTCCGAATGGAGTTCGGATAGTTCTTTTGCCTTCAGGAAAAGCAAGGTTTTTTTATTGGAAAGGATGTCTCCGCCGACTTGTTTACCGAATAATTCCGGATCTCCATACAAATCGAGGATATCGTCCTGAATCTGAAAAGCGATTCCCAATGAAACTCCGAATTCATACAAATGTTTTCGGATAGCTTCGTCCTGATTTCCTAAGATTGCGCCTAGCTCCAACGCACATCCCAGCAGAACGGAAGTCTTTAAACGGATCATTTCAATGTATTCCGCTTCTGAAACTGTGTCCAGTTTTTCGAAATCCATATCCATCTGCTGTCCCTGGCAAACTTCGATTGCCGTTTCGTTGAATCGTTTCAATAAAAGCGGAAGCCGGTTATCGGAATAACGGATCAGCTGCCGGTAAGCTTCCACAAAGAGCACATCACCTGAAAGAATAGCAACTTCAGGGCTCCATTTGGTGTGTACGGTTGCTTTTCCCCTGCGAACCGGAGCTCCGTCCATAATGTCGTCGTGGATCAGTGAAAAATTGTGAAATAGCTCAACACACAAAGCTGCATGAATACTTTCTTCCTTCGGAACATTGAAAATTTCACCGCTCATCAATGTCAGGATCGGCCGCATGCGTTTTCCTCCCAAGGAAAGGAAATAGCGTGGCGGATCAAATAAACTTTTTGGTCCGTCGGCAAGTTCCAGGCTTGAGATTTGATTTTTTACGTAAGCCGCGTATGGGGCAAGGCCATTCATTATTTTTTCAGTAACTGCAACAAATAAGAACCGTAACCGCTTTTTACAAGAGGTTGAGCAATTTCCTTTAATTGATTGGCGGAGATGAATCCGTTTCTGTAGGCAATTTCTTCAATGCATCCTACTTTCAAACCTTGTCGCTCTTCAATGACCTGGACAAATTGTCCTGCTTGCATTAGAGAAGGGAAGGTACCGGTATCCAGCCAGGCAGTTCCTCTGCTCAAAACGGCGACTTTCAATTTTCCACGTTTCAGGTATTCGGCATTTACATCGGTAATTTCATATTCTCCGCGGGCAGATGGTTTTAAGTTCTTTGCAATTTCAATGACATCATTGTCGTAGAAGTACAAGCCCGGAACGGCGTAGTTTGATTTCGGCTTTGCCGGTTTTTCTTCAATGGAAAGCACATTCATTACCTCATCAAATTCCACAACGCCATAACGTTCGGGATCGCTTACATGATAGGCGTACACGACACCTCCGTTCGGATTCGCATTTTCCTTCAGCAATTCATCCATTCCTACTCCGTAGAAAATATTGTCACCCAGGATTAAAGCGACGGAATCGTTTCCGATAAATGACTCACCGATGACAAAGGCCTGAGCCAGTCCGTTCGGTTCTGCTTGTTCGGCATAGGAGAAAGAGCAGCCGAGCTGGCTTCCGTCACCCAGTAATTTTTTAAACTGTGGAAGATCGTGTGGTGTGGAAATAATCAGGATTTCACGAATTCCCGCTGTCATCAGAATCGACAAAGGATAGTAAATCATGGGTTTGTCGTAGATAGGCATTAGCTGCTTACTGATTGCTAATGTCAATGGATGAAGCCGTGTTCCTGAGCCTCCCGCAAGAATGATTCCTTTCATTACCTAAACTTCTTTTGTTTCGTTTGAGTCGTCTTTTTTATTGTCAGAAGCCGGTTTTTCGGAGTCTGAGTCTTCTGATGTTTCTATTTCCAATAAATCCCAGCTCACATCAGAATCTTCATCGTAAATTTCAAACAAAGGTTCTTCAAACGATTTGGTCGTCAGTCTGCGTTCGTAACTTAAAAGCAAACAAGGCAGCAGGATCAGGTTGGTGAAAAGGGCCACAAAATAAGTAATTGCAGATAGGTAACCCAAAGCCTGAGTACCTCCGAAATCGGAGAATACGAATACGATGAATCCGAAGAAGAGGATCACGGAAGTATAGATAATACTCAGACCTGTTTCACGGATGGAGATCGCAATGCATTCTTTGAGATCCCATTTTTTCGTTTTTAATTCGTGGCGGTAATGGGCCAGGAAGTGAATGGTGTTATCGACTGTAATCCCCAAAGCAATGGAGAAGATCAATAGGGTAGATGGTTTCAACGGAATTCCGAATATTCCCATAATTCCAGCCGTAATCGCCATCGGAATTAAGTTCGGGATCATGGAAACAATAACCATCCGGAATGAATAGAACAGGATACTCATCAATGCAGCAATCGAAATAACGGCAAAAACGATACTCGATGTCAGGTTGCTGACCAGGTATTTGGTACCCTCGGATGCCACTACGGATGTTCCGGTCAATGTCACATCATAATATTCTTTATTGATCGCTTCACGCAGTGTTTTTTTGAATGTCGGTTTTCCGAAATAATTTCTTACCAATTCGGGGTCGGAATCGAAAGCATACTGTTTTTTGTCGTCGCCATTTGACAGCAAAGCGGTCAGGTTGTTGTAAACTCCACTCGACAGATCAAAAATGGAATCGATGTAATCCTTCTTACCCTTTTCAAATTTGGAATAATATTTCTCCAGCAAAGGTTTATCCGGATTCATAATGCTGTCAATGCGGTGTTCGATCAGATGAACCTGGTCTTCTACCTCATAGGATCCCAAATCTTTCATGGAAGTCCGGATGCGGAGAATGTGATTGGTTGTATCGACCAATTCTTTGATGGATAAAGTTGAATTATTGGTGGTTGTAGACAGATTTTTCAGGTAACTGTTCAAACGCAACTTATCCTTGGTTGCGAATATTTTGTATTGTGCAGGATTGTTGTTGTAATAAGCCATGTTGACAACCTTCACGAAATCGACAATGGAAAGACTTTTGGCAAACAGGGTGTCCTCAGCAAGCATTTCCTGAATTTGTTCTACGCTCTTCATGGTATTCTTCCCGAACAGACGTCCTTTTTCCTTGTAGTCAATCAGCACTTCAAAAGGTACCGCTCCGCCAAAATTCGCTTCCATGAACTGGATATCTTTGAGGATGGGATCCCGTGCCGGCAAGTCTCCGGTAATATTCCCGGTCACTTTTATAAAGAAAATCCCGATGCCGGTTCCAACAGTCAATAGAATGGTAATGAGATAAACGGCTCTCCGCTTGTGTGCTGTAATGTATACCAGTTTCTCAAGGAATTTCACTGCCGCTTTGCGATCAAGATGCTTTAGGTGACGTGTTTTTGGTTGCTTGGAAAAGGATGCAAAAATTGGGATCAGGCAAAGAGAGACCACGTAACACAACATGATGTTCACCGATGAAATAACACCGAATTCGAAGAACTTGGAGGAATTCGTCAAGAGGAAAGTCATGAAACCGATCGCTGTGGTCACATTGGTTAACCACATGGCTGTTCCTGTTTTACGGATTACCTGCGTTAAGGCTTTGATTTTATTCCCGTGTTGTTTGAATTCGTAATGGTATTTATTGAAAAGGTAAATACAATTCGGGATCCCGATAACGATCATTAACGGAGGGATGAGGGCCATCATGATGGAAATGTTGTAATTGAACAATCCAATCGTTCCCATTGCCCAGATCACGGTAATTGCAACTACCAGGAGACTGATAAGTGTTACACGGATCGAACGGAAGAAGAAGTACATGATCCCAAAAGAAATCAGCATGGAAAGCACCACAAAAATGTACATTTCACCCATTACCCGTTTCCCGATTAATACACGCATATGCGGTAATCCGGCGAAGTGGATCTGATTGAACTGCTTTTCGTAGGATTTTGCGAGGTTTTCAATTTCGATCACAACCTTTTGTTTCTCTTTGTCGATCAGGAAATTCTCATCCAGGGTAACCATCATCAAACTTACATTGGTCGAATCGTTATACATGACGCCATTGTAAATTGGGTTTCTGCGAATTTCACTTTTGATCTGCTCGATGGACTTTTCTTTGAAAGAGACGTCCGAGAAAATAGGTTTAATCGTAAATTGGCTATTTGCCGTATCGTTGATCAGGTTGAAGAGCTTTGCTTCTGAAATAACGGAAATAACACCATCAATCTGAAGAATGGAATCTCCGAGATTTTTCCAAAGCATGAATTTTTCTTTGGTATAGAGATCTTTATCCTGGATTGCAATAATCAGCGCAGATCCGTCCTCCCCGAACATTTTTTTGAACTTCAAGTAAGTGATTTGAGTCGGACTATCTTTCGGAAGCATGTTTCCATACTTATTATCGATCTTTAGGCTTGTAAGCGCATAATAACCGAATAAAACGGTCAATAGGGCCATGATCGCCAGTATAATAAAACGATTTCTCAGGATGATATTGGCTATTCTATTCCACATATCTCTTTAGCTTTTATTTTTAATCAGACCATGTTAGAGGGCCTGTTCTTGTTACTTTTTTATTACTCCGCACAACCCGTTTTATCTCAAGGAGTGCTTCATTCTAAACTGCATTAATCCGCCGCCGCGAATTTTTATCGGAAACAACGATTGCTCTTACTTCAAATAAGTATTTAACCAGTCAAAAAACTCCCTGTTCCACAGGATGCTGTTTTGTGGTTTGGTAACCCAATGCCCTTCATCCGGGAAATAAAGGAATTTACTTGGAATTCCTTTTAATTGCAGTACCTGGAATGCTTGCATTCCTTCTGATTCCGGTACGCGGAAATCTTTCCCGCCATGAATGACCAGCATCGGAGTATTCCATTTGTCGACCAATTTATGCGGGCTGTTTTTTGCATATAATTCCTTGTTCTCCGGTAACCAATACGGTCCGCCGATATCCCAGTTTGCAAAGAACAATTCTTCTGTTGTGCCGTACCAGCTTTCAAGGTTGAATAAACCGCAATGAGAAATAAAGGCTTTGAACCGGTTCTCGTGTATTCCTGCCAGGTAATAAACGGAGTAACCACCATAACTTGCTCCGACGGCTCCCAGTTTGTCTTTGTTAATTGATGATATTTGTGCTACACAGCTGTCGGTTGCGGTCAAATAATCACGCATGGCTTGTCCGCCCCAGTCTTTCGAAATGGCATCGTTCCATTCCTGGCCGAATCCAGGTAATCCTCTTCTGTTGGGAGCAATAATGATATACCCCTGAGAAGCCATTAAACGGAAATTCCAGCGGTAAGAAAAGAATTGGGAAACAGGACTTTGAGGTCCACCCTGGCAATAGAGCAATGCCGGATATTTTTTTGCGGGATCGTAATTTGGAGGATAGATAACCCATGTAAGCATTTTTTTTCCATCCGTTGTAGTAATCCATTTTTCCTGGACAGTCGGTTCGGCAATTCCTTTTAATTCTTCTTTATTTGCCTGTGTCAATTGTTCATTTAAGCCGGTTTTGGGAGTAAAGATCCAGATATCGGTCGGATGGATCATATCCTGTCTTTCCAACAGGATACGGTCTTTCATCACACTGAAACTCACGTAATCACAGCGATCGGAAGTCAGTTGCTGGATCTTTCCCGATTTAACGTCGATGGAATACAATTGTTTCGTGGCCTTTGTCGTTGCTGTAAAATAAATGACCTCTTTGGAAGGATGCCATGCAAATTCATTCACACTGATATCCATACTTGCCGTCAGATCCTTTTCTTGTCTGCTTTCCAGGTCCATGATACGGATCCGGTTTTTATCCGCTTCAAAACCGTCTTTTTCCATGCTTAACCAAGCAAGGGTTTTTCCCGTGAAGTTGATGGCGGGATTTGTATCGTACCCTTTATGTGCTGAAGACAGGACCGTTGTAATCTTATCGGATGTCCGGTACGCATAAATCTCAGAGTTTGTAGACTGCGCAAATGTTTTCCCGGACATTTTCTTGGTGGAGTAAAAAATGGTTTGTCCGTCTTTGCTGAAACAAACACTTTCTATTCCGCCGAAAGGACCTGTAACAGAAGGGAAGTTTTCGTTCTCCATCACATCGGCTTTTTTGGTGAATCCGCCATCTGTGGATGATTCGTACCAATACAAATGAGGCACTTCAGCCGTTGACCACTGATTCCAGTGCCGATACATTAAATCTGTTTCAATTCTTCCGGAAGTCTGGGGAAGATCCGGATAGATGTCTTTAACGGTTTGCTTTATTTTTAATGGTTCCAGAGTTGCAAATCGCTTTCCGTCAGGACTTAAGGTAATTCCTTCGACTTGAGTTGTCCCGAAATGGTGAAGTATTTTTACTTCCTTATTGGACGGATTTAAACTTTTTAGCCGGATTTCCGAACCTTCAGATTGAAGAAATACCAATTGATTTTCTGCATTCCAGATGAAATTCCAGGCACCATTCAGATCTAAAACACTTGTTTTTCCGGTCTTCAATTCAACCAAAAAAGTGCTTGTTTTTCCTTTGTTGACAGTGTAATCCGTTTTCGTACTCTGATAGATCATCCATTCTTCATTCGATGAACCGGTCGTTCCTGAAATTCGATTGAGAGACCACATTTTTTCAGGAGTAAATTCTTGCGCCTTTGCCTGAAATAGTACAAGAGCGCCCGCAATCAGCGCCAGGAAAATAGAATTTTTACCCATTAGCTTTTTTTCAAGTTGCTCAAAAATACCTAAAAAAGTCAATTTGGGGACTATAAAAAAGCAGGAAATACGGGATTAACTAGGATTTAACCTTTGCTTTCTTCCTGCGCGAACTGTTTTGTATGTATACATAGCTAAATACAAACAGTGTGACCATTCCGGTAAAAATAAAGGTATTGGAAAGAATCTCCGGCAACGAATATGAACGCGAACTGGAGTAGAAAAGCGAATTAATGGCTGCCAGCAGGATAATTAGTGTTCTTTGAAATCGTTTTATTCGAATCATTGACCTACTTGTTTTGAACTAATTTAAACAAAAAACAAATGAATGCCTAAGGAAGTTAATAAATAAACAAAATAGAAGTGAACTTTTGGAGTTATTTACTGTACTGTCAAAAAAAAATCGGCTATGAAAACTAAAACGGTTCAATACACCATCCAGGATCCATGCGACAAAAGCTGGAAAGCCATGACGCCGGAAGCAAACGGTCGTTTTTGCGGAGCCTGTGAAAAATCGGTGGTTGATTTTACAAGGATGTCAGACTTTTTGATCGTTTCTTACCTCGAAAATCATAAACAGGAGAAAGTTTGCGGAAGATTTACCAAGCCTCAGCTGGACCGTGTTTATCAGTTGAATCAACCGGTTTTTGCACCAAGTTTTGACTTGCGGGCATTTGTACTCGGTTTGGCATTGACTACTTTTTCTGCTGTTCATGGCTTTTCAAAGACAGACCCCCGGGAACTCGTTAAAACGGATACCTTAGCAATTGTTCCACCGGTGGTGGTAGGAACGGTGGCTCACGTGCATTTTGATCATGAAAAAGAGAAAAAGGCCAGTGGAAGTATTCAGAATGCGCTTTCGGATTTTAAGGAAATCAATGTGGTATTGAAAACGTCTGAAGGAAAGATCCTGAAAGAGATTCATCCGGATGCGAAAGGGAAATTTGAATTTGATCTGGATTGGAAATTGAAACCGGCTTTCATCGAAATTTCGGGGATCGGTTATGAAACACAGGAAATGTATTTTTGTTATATGCGTTCATTGAGCAACGTCGAGATTACGTTACTTGATGAGGTACAACTATTCCTTGGCGAAGTTATCCAGGGAGATGTGAAGGCAACGGAGGATTCTTCGGAGGACCCGATCCTGCAAACGATCGAAATGGGAAATGTTGGTTTTCAAAAAGGTGAAGAATAAAGAACGGTCTATTGAACCATTTTTATTCCGGGTTGTAAACTATTAAAACGAAGCCATGAAACCGAAGAAAGTAAACTATCAGATCGAAGAGCCTTGTCATGCGGACTGGGATCAGATGAAACCCGAAGCGCAGGGCCGTTTCTGCAGTTCATGCAGTAAAACAGTAGTTGATTTTAGTGCAATGTCTGATTTTTCTATTGTAAACTACCTGGAGAATAATAAACATCAATCTGTTTGCGGCCGTTTTGCTGAGGATCAATTGGATAAAACATATTTACTTCCAAAACAAAATCATTCACCTTTTCAGTTTGATTTGAAAGCAGTTGCTTTGGGATTGGCTTTGAGTACATTTTCTGCCATTCCTTCTCAGGCACAAACTTCCACATTGGTGGAGCAGCACGATTCCATTCAGGAACCAAGAGTGATGATCCAGGGAGCTGTTGCCATGTCTTATGATCACAGTAATGAAAAGTTTGTCAGCGGAAAGATCAAATTGGACGGAGGACATTCCGGAATTATCAAAATCACTCTGGTAGATGGAAGTTCGGTTGAATTGTTATCCGTTACAGCATCGAAGAACAACACGTTTAAAATTCCTTTGGATTGGTCAAAGAACCCGGCGTCTATTCGGATCAGTGCTCCGGGATATGGCTCTGAAACAATTTATTTCAGCAATCACCAGGCATTGGGGAATTTGACTGTTACCTTGCACGAACGCCCAATGATTAAAGGTAAAGTGGTTCGCCAAACTAACTGATATGAAAACAAAAACAGTCAAATATACCATCGAAGAGCCTTGTCATGAAGACTGGTCCCGGATGAAACCTGAAGTAAGTGGAAGATTTTGTGAATCCTGCAGCAAAACGGTAGTGGATTTCAGTTCCATGTCGGATTTTTCCATTGTCAGTTACCTTGAGGGGAAAAAGGGTGAGCCGGTTTGCGGCAGATTTCACCCGGACCAAATGAATAGAACATACTTACTTACAAAACCTCATCATGGACTTTCATTTGATCTGAAAGCCGTTGCATTCGGTTTGGCCTTAAGTACTTTTTCTGCAATTCATGCGGATGCACAAGTAACGCCGATTGATACGACGCAGGTCATTTACCGGGAGCCGCTAGATGGACTGGTCTTGGCCATTGAATATTACGATCACTCGGATGAGCAATTTACCGACGGGACGATCCTGGTAGATGGAAAAGGTTATAAGCTTGTTTCCATTCAATTACTCGACGATGGTGGTAAGGAGATTGCGAAAGTAACACCCAATGAAAATGGGAAATTTAATTTTCCGCTTAATTGGGTGAAAAATCCTGCTTCTTTGTATATCAGCGGCGAGGGTTTAATCCCATCCACGATTTTATTTCACGAGAAAAAGTCGATCCGGAATATGAAAATTACGCTTTACCGGAAAGAAGTAATGTTAAAAGGAGATATCCAATACGAATATAAATAAGCTCTACCAACAACCTCAAATATGAAAAGAGAAAGGATTATTCGCGTATGGCGGATGATCCTTTTTACGTGGAATTTTAGAATTCGTGAATTCGCTAAATTGCGAATAGGTTTGTTGTTAACTTATTTGTTTTTAAGCCAAAATATTTTGTACTGAATAACAAAAAAGGCTGCAATCTCATGATTAGCAGCCTTTCATTTTATCTCTCATTTGATTACTCTACAGTAACCGACTTGGCTAAGTTTCGTGGCTGATCTACGTTGCAATTTCTCATCACTGCAATGTGGTAACTCAATAACTGGAACGGAATCGTTGCCAAGATCGGAACCAGGTGTTCGTCCGTATCCGGGATCTCGATTACATGATCCGCCATTTCTTTTACATCCGTATCACCTTCCGTAACAATGGCAATAATTTTTCCTTTACGTGCTTTTACTTCCTGGATGTTACTGACTACTTTTTCGTAAGACGTTCCTTTGGTTGCGATCACAAACACCGGCATTTCTTCATCGATCAATGCGATCGGGCCGTGTTTCATTTCTGCAGCCGGGTAACCTTCCGCATGGATGTAAGAGATTTCTTTCAATTTCAAAGCACCTTCCAGTGCAACCGGGAATGAACTTCCCCTTCCCAGATAAAGCGCATTGTTGGCATCTTTATAAATCCTGGAAATCTCTTCGATCTCTGCATTGCGTTCCAATACCCGTTTTACTTTTTCCGGAATAACTTCGAGCTCCGAAAGCATGGTTCTGAACTTGGATTCGCTCAATGTACCTTTTTTATGGGCAAGGGAAAGCGCCATCAAAGTTAAAACCGTTACTTGTGCTGTAAATGCTTTGGTAGAGGCCACACCGATTTCCGGTCCTGCGTGTGTGTAGGAGCCGGCATCCGTAATGCGCGAAATGGAAGATCCGACTACGTTACAGATTCCAAGAATAGTTGCTCCTTTGGACTTTGCCAGTTCAAGCGCTGCCAAGGTATCTGCTGTTTCACCGGATTGAGATACAGCGATCACAATATCATTTTCACCGATGATTGGATTGCGGTATCTGAATTCGGATGCGTATTCTACTTCCACATTGATCCGTGCAAGGTCTTCGAACAAATATTCTCCTACCAAACATGCGTGCCAGGAGGTTCCGCAGGCAACCATTACGATGCGTTGTGCATTGATCATTTTTTGTTCGTAGTCCTTTACTCCGCCCAAAGAAACCCATCCTTCGGCTGCATTTAAGCGTCCGCGGAAACAATCTTTGATGGAACGGGGCTGTTCATGGATCTCCTTCAGCATAAAATGTTCGTATCCGCCCTTTTCAAGGGTTTCCAATTGCATTTCCAATTCCTGAACATACGGAGTCTTTGGCTGATTGCGTAAATTTGTGATGTTTAATCCGTTTACCAGATCCACTACGGCAATTTCTTCGTCTTCCAAATACACTACCTGATTCGTGTATTCGATAATCGGTGTAGCGTCAGAAGCAAGGTAGAAATCATTTTCTTTACCGATCCCGACAACCAAAGGAGAACTTTTGCGGGCTGCGATCAGCTGGCTCGGGTTATCAGCTGAAATAACAACAATGGCATAGGCACCGATCACATTTTGCAACGCCATACGGACTGCTTCAGCCAGATCTACTTTTTCTTTCTTCTGAATATCATCGATCAGGTGTACCAATACTTCCGTATCGGTTTGACTTCTGAAATGATATCCGCGTACGATCAGCTCTTCCTTTAAGCTGTTATAGTTTTCAATGATCCCGTTATGGATCAATGCGATTTTTTCATCATTTGAAAAATGCGGATGCGCATTGATATCATTTGGTGCACCATGGGTAGCCCAACGTGTATGACCGATTCCTGCATGTCCTGCCAGGTTTTTGCCGGCTGCAAACTCCTCCAGGTTAGATACCTTTCCCTGACGTTTGTACAAATTCACTTTTCCTGAATCCAAAAGTGCAATTCCCGCACTGTCGTACCCACGATATTCTAAACGCTTTAATCCCTTAATTAAAATTGGATAAGCTTCTTTTTTTCCGATATATGCTACAATTCCACACATGTCTATTTGAATTCAGTGTATTTAATAACTAATTTGGGTTTTGTTTTGTAAGAAGATGCCGGACCGTTGAAAACAACACGGTCTGCGGTACAGTTAAAATAAGTAACCTGCGGGATTAAATAAATTCCGGAATTTTCTTTTTTTCCACTTACCAGTTCCTGGATATAATGTCTCAGATCGACGACATATGCTTTTTGATTATTATCGTATGTGGCGGTTACAACCGCTCCGTTATAACCGATCAGGGTGAAATCTTCCCCGTCCAGGTAAGCAAGTAAAAATGTTTGGGTCGGATAATAAACGTTACCGGTTTGGTACGCAATAGGCAAATAAAGCAAAGCGTTATTGATTACCGATTTACCCGGAACATTTTTTATCGTAGGGAGTTCAATTTTAGGAATAACATTGAATGACTGACTGTAAAATTGTGATTGTCCGTTTATTGGATTTGCAAGAACGTCTGCAATGTGGTATCCGGAATTGTCAATATCTACATGGTTGAAATCGCCGCAGGAAGAATTAATGATCAGGGCCACATTTCGTGATACGGAAGGCTCGGCAGCAAGCTTGTAGTAAATCGTCATTTTTGTCTGGGCGTTCCCTAGGTTGAAATATAAAACTGCTCCCTTCCCGTTTGAAGGGGTTGCATCTGCTACATTTATTTTCAATCCTTTAAAGTAACCTGAACTAAGAAAGGCTTCACTGCTTTCGAACGCAGGATTATCGGCAGCCATATCATCCAAAAATTGCTGACCCAAAGCGTTGCTGAGTTTTAATCTAAGTTGTGGATTTAGGGTGTCGGCATTCCCATCCCCGTCCGAGTCTGCAATAATCACTTTTCCATCAGTAACGGGTGTTTGCGTAGCGGATCCCGGGTCTACCAAATTGCTACCCATAGTTGCCTTTACGGTGTTTCTTTTATAAACAGAATCTTTGTGAAGTGCATCTGCAAGTTGGTACACTTCGAATGTTTGCGGATCCAGTTTACCGTAATAACCACCATAGTTCAGGCTTAGAACTACGGAATCAACAATCGGGGCTGTTCCCATAGAGATAGACCCTGCAATTGAAAATTGAGTGTAAATAGAAGCATTGACAATCCCGAATTTCGGATCGTGATATGCACCAAGAGTTCCGTAAACCTGGTTGTCAGTTGCAAGTGTATCAAAAAGAACAGAGGACGTTTTCAGTTGAAAAGTATCCACGCCACCTGCGGCTAACAAGTCGTCAACGTTCAGAGCTTCCGTTCCGAATTTGGAAGATGTTTTTTTACAGCTTGGTAAAACGGAAAGTGTTAAGACAAAACAAGCGGAAAGTAAAACACCTTTCCGCCAGTTATTATGTAGTTTTTTTAGATTCATCATTGTATCAAAATACCTTCTTCTATTACTTTATCAAAGAACTCTGATAATCCTTTGGTTAAGTGTTCTTCCGGTAAATAATTTAGTTTTAAACACGTTGCATCGTCGTAGACTTTTTGCAATTCAGGTTGAATTACTTCACTACTTTGGATAACTCCGTCAGAGAACGTCACAGCAGCTTTAGTTATTGCGTCCAGGGTAGGGGTTTTAACTAAATTTGTGACTTCTTCGTCAAATCCGTCAAATTTCAATTTTTCGTGGAAGCGCTCATCCCATGGAGATTCGAAACCTTCTTTATCATCGTAAATACTGTAAACTACTTTAGTATCTGCAAAATGCGGATCCTTGTTGTAGATTTTTTTGATGTATAAAGACATCAGGGAAGTCATCCATCCGTGACAATGAATCACGTCCGGTTTCCACCCTAATTTTTTAACTGTTTCCAAAACACCGCGGCAGAAGAACATACTTCTTTCGTCGTTGTCAGTGAAATCAGCTCCTTTATCATCTGTTACATTTGTTTTACGTTTGAAGAATTCATCGTTATCAATGAAATAAACCTGTAAACGTGCAGCCGGAATTGACGCGACCTTAATGATCAACGGATGATCATTGTCGTCAATAATGATATTCATTCCCGAGAGGCGGATTACTTCATGAAGCTGATGTCTTCTTTCGTTAATACTGCCAAAGCGAGGTGTGAAAACACGGATTTCTTTACCATTCTCCTGCGTTCCTTGCGGAAGCTTGCGAGCATTGTGAGAAATTTCTGTTTTTGCAAGAAATGGGTAAATTTCCTGAGAAACAAAGAGAATTCTTTTCTTTTCCATAGAATTCGATAGGGGAATTTTTGAATATTATACGTGCAAAATTAAGAAAAAAAGACGGAATCTTCAAGATATTAATATAGTTTTGCCTGCTTGTTTTGAACGAAAGGGTAGAAATGTGGAAATAATCAACACGGTTGAAGGGCTAAAACAAGCTCTAAATTCAGCTCGTAAAGAAGGTAAAAGCATTGGTTTTGTGCCAACTATGGGTGCTTTACATCAGGGGCATATGGACTTGGTAAGTCGCGCTGTTGCTGCATGTGACGTGGTTGTGGTAAGTGTTTTTGTGAATCCGACCCAGTTCAATAATCTCTCGGACCTTGAAAAATATCCCCGAACTCCGGAGGCCGATTCCGAGTTGTTGAAAAAATTCGGTTGCGACATCGCTTTTTTTCCTTCTGAAGCAGAAGTTTATCCCAAAAAACTGGTATCTCCCCGGGTAGATTTAGGCGGATTGGATACTGTAATGGAGGGGAAATTTCGTCCGGGGCATTTCAAAGGTGTCGTCCAAGTTGTTTCCCGCTTGTTCGAATTGGTCGAACCTCAAAAAGCATTTTTCGGATTGAAGGATTTTCAGCAGGTTGCCGTTATCAAGAAGATGGTGGAACAATTGAAACTCCCGATCGAAATAGTTCCCTGTGAGACTTTCAGAACAGATAAAGGGCTTGCCATGAGCAGCAGAAATAAGCGTCTGACAGAGGATCAAAAAGAAGAAGCGTTAATAATCTATAAAACCCTGATTCATGCAAAAACGGATTCGGGTAATTTTTCACCGGAAGAAACGGCTATTCGTGCAAAGGAATTTTTCATGCAGGGAACGCTTCAGTTGGAGTATTTGAATATAGTGGATCCGCTTACTTTGCAGGATTTGACTGATCACTGGGTTCCGGGAGCAACCATGTGTATTGCGTGTTTTTGCGGAGAAGTCAGGTTGATCGATAATATGATTCTGAATTGAAAATCGTGAAGTGAAAATTGAAAAGCTGATTTTCCTTGAGTAAACGGTGTTAACTTTTCATCCCGATAATTATCGGGACTTCATTTTACATTCTCAATTTTACATTAACTTTGCATTTCGATTTTTACAAACATGTTGATACAAGTAGTCAAATCAAAAATTCACCGCGTACGCGTAACTCAGGCAGAACTAAATTACGTCGGAAGCATTACTATCGATGAAGCATTGATGGATGCATCCAATTTGGTTGAAGGAGAACGTGTTCAGGTTGTCAATATAAATAATGGCGAGCGTTTGGAAACTTATGTTATAAAAGGCGACAGAGGAAGTGGTACCATTTGTTTAAATGGTCCGGCAGCAAGAAAAGTAGCTGTTGGAGACATGATCATCGTGATCGGTTATGGATATATGACTCCCGAAGAAGCCCGATCATTCAAACCGTCTTTGGTTTTTCCGAATGAATTGACTAATTTGATAGTCTGATGAAAAAAACAGCAGGTATTCTTCTAAAAACAGTTCTTCCACTGGCATTAGGCGTTTATCTGATCTGGTACTTTTTTCACTCAATGGAATCGGCTGTGAAAGATGCTTTCTACAAAGCACTTCGCGAAGCCAACTATTTTTGGGTTTTCCTATCCTTGTTGCTAAGTTTTTTTGCCTTGCTTTCACGTGCTTATCGCTGGAAGTATTTATTGGAGCCAATGGGATACAAGACTTCCCTTTGGAATCGCTACCATGCCATTATGATCGGGTACATTGTAAACCTGACGATTCCAAGGGCCGGTGAAGCTTCCAGGGCTGCTATGCTTTATCGTTCGGATGGAGTTCCTTTCTCCAAATCTTTCGGGACTATTCTGGCAGAACGCGTTTTTGACCTCATCTTGTTATTTTCCGTTGCGCTGATTGCTTCTATTGTCGGAGCGGGTGACTTTTGGAAAATAAAAGACCTCATCGAAGCGAAGTTTTCCGGAGACCCGGAATCTGCTTCCAACTTTCAATTGATCAAATGGATTGTTGCCGGAATTGTTTTAGCGGGTTTTTGCCTGGTGTTCTTTATGAGATCCATCCGTTTAAAGGTTATCGGTTTTATCAGAGGGTTGTTTGCAGGAGCGTTATCCGTCTTTAATACAAAGAATCCGGTCGGATTTATCGGTCACACACTATTTATCTGGATTCTTTACATTGTTTATTTTGGGATTTGCTTTTTTGCACTGGACGAAACATCAAAAGTTCCGCCAACCGGGATGTTATTGGCATTTTTAGCCGGCTCTTTGGGAATTACACTGACTAACGGTGGTATGGGAATTTTTCCGTTGGTAGTTGGACTGGTGATCGAATATTACCTCAAAGACCAATACGGTGTTCAGGCCAGAGGTTTGGGCTGGGCTTTGGGAATGATCATTTGGGCTTCCCAGACATTACTGATTATTCTTTTGGGAATATTGTCCCTTTTTCTCTTACCAAAAAACTATTCGAAAGATGGGGAAATTCGAGCAAATCAAGCATAAAGTAACTTCTCCGGAAGAAATGAAACATTGGATCCGGGAATGGAAACAATCCGGTGAAAAAGTAGTTTTTACCAATGGCTGTTTCGATATTTTACACGAAGGCCATGTCACTTACCTGGCAAAAGCGGCTGATTTCGGATCGAAATTAATCATCGCCATCAATACCGATGCTTCCGTGAAACGACAGGGCAAAGGGGAAGAACGCCCGATTAATCCGGAATCTTCCAGGGCATTGATCCTGGCAGCTTTGGCATTTGTTGACGGAGTGGTGTTTTTTGATGAAGATACACCGGTTTCCCTTATTGAATTCCTGGAACCGGATGTGCTGGTAAAAGGTGCTGATTACGATGCCGATGAGTCGGATCCTTCCAGTAAAAAGTACATCGTTGGAAGAGAGACGATCCTTGCAAAAGGCGGTGAAGTAAAAACTGTTGCCCTCGTTGAAGGATTCAGCACAACGAATATTGTGAAGAAGTTAAAAAGCTAACCGTTATAATGTCGTCTGAGTTTAGAATGACATCCGTATTGAGTTCCGCGATGGACTTTACTTTACCATGTCTAATGTTCTTCTTTTTCCAGGCTCTTCACATAAAACTTAATCCAAAAGATCAAAGACAATAACCCGATCACCATGGAAGGATAATAACTCCAGAACCGGAAACCGGAATAGAACTCCAGTTCGTCTTCGGAAATGGCAATCAGTTTTCGCAGGTGTTTGATCTCATAATCTTTCTTTGTGAGCAACTCGTATTTCAAATCGAATGATTCCACTTTTTTCATGAAACCGGCCGGATAGGAGACTGCTTTATCCGCCAGGTTATCTTCTATCCGTTTTAGCTTTTTCACCTCTTCAAAAAGTTTCCTGGAGTCATTGTTTATGATGTCCAGTTTGTAATTCAGTTCGCTTCTCCGAATTTCAAGCTCCCGGATCTTATCAGTCGGGTACACGATGTTGAACAGAATGGTTCCGATACACATGGTCAACAGGAATTTGAAGACGTTGTCTCCCGATGCTAAAAAACTACTTGCTGTTTCCATGGTCCTGATTTGTTAAACGGTTAAAAATCGAGTCGTTCTCCACTTCCAGGTTTTTCCGGATGTTTTGGATGGAATCCATGTATGGAATGTACTCTGTCGGAATGTTCTCGCGATTGATTTTCATGCTGATTTCTTCATTGGAACAACCGTTCAGAAACATAGAAACGATCAAACTGGTTACGATCAGAGATTTTCCAACGGGTAATTTGATATTGATGAATCCCGGAGAATTTAAACTCAGTTTCACAGTGGTCGTATCGATTTGTTCTCCGAAATTGAAATCGTTGTTTACTTTCGAGATAAGTCCCAGGTAATTGTCAAATAAATCCTTCAGGTCTTTCAAGCTGATTTCCGATTCTTTGTTGATTCTCAGGGATAAAAAACAATCACCGTCCTTGATGTACAATTCTTCCATGATGGAATCAATGAAATCGGCATATTTTTTAATGGAGACAATGGTGTGTGAATGTTTTAATAAGTAAAACAGGGAATTGTAATAAGGGTGTTGAATGGAAGTTTTCAGCCAGTTTACTTTTCGTCTTTTAAGAAATACACCGGTTGATGTCTCTTTTTCGGAAACAGTATAGATTTCGTCGTCTGCAATTTCACCGATACTGAAACGATCCGCTTCTTCAGAGGGAATGAGCACCACATCACCTTTCTTCAGGTTTTGAAAGGTAAATAGTTTGTTGATGGTTTTGGTTACCGACGATTTTTCTCCGGCTCCTAATTTATCGTAGGGAACTTTTCTGTATTTATAACTGTTGGTGATGATTGATTTTCGGAGATATTGCAGGTTTTCTTCCCGGATATCAGAAGCAGAAATGAAATTCCAATTAATTCCGATGTATCCATTTTGAACAAAATCGGTATAATGCTCTCCTCCGTCGGTACGAACATACCAGTATTCTTTTTGACTGTTTATTTCCGCCACTTGATCGAAAATAGTAGTCGTAATATTGAGCTTGTGCATGTGGTGGTTGGGAATAGGTTAATAATTGTAATGACTGATTAAAATTCAGGATACGGGATCTTCTCGTATCCTGAATTTCTCCTGAAGATTAGATCTCAGTGGTGGTGATCTGAAGAACAATCAGGTTTCCGATCCTGGACACTGTTCCGTAAGCCGGACTTTGGCCAGAGATAGGAAGATTCAAAACTGTTTCTTCGTCCGCTATCACTTCGTTGTTCGAGTCATCTCTTAATTCGTAGATGAAGCCCAGATTTTCAATCAATGCTTTCGTTGTTTCGTCCCAGGATTTTCCATTGAAATCCGGAATAAGACGAAGCTCTCCGCTGCCTTGCGGAGGTGGAACAGGAACGATTTTAAACTTCAGTTTGGCCATTGCATTGGCTTGTAGGCCATACCGGTTCATATTTCCTGCGTTTAGCGGGGTGGCATTGATTTTATACTTGGAAAGTGTATAGCCGGAAGTCGGAGCAGACTGCTCGGATTTCAGGTCCAGCGACAGGGAAATTTGTGCTTCCACTTCTGTTTCGGGAATGGTGTAAAAGGTGGGTTGGTATCCCATTTCCCGAATCAGGTTTATGAGGTTTAATTCCTCATTGGAACGTTCACTGTCTTTGCTGAAATCATAGATGTCCAATGTTTGCTGAAGTGCTCCCTGATCAAGAGCTGCCTGTGCATCGCCGACTCCCTGGCCAACTGAACTGATTAATTCGCCCAACGGGCTACCCAGCAGTTCACTGAATAATTGAATGGGGTTATTTGTATCACTCATGTTTACTAAAAATTACGGTTACTAATTGATTTGGTTGAACGCTGATTCCTTTAAGCGGGGATTGCTTGAACGAGTCGCCGTTCACAACGCTCTCTTTTTTCTGGTAAACCGGGTTCAAACGTAAGCCGGCTTTTTTCAGAATTCTTCTGACCGCAGTTTCGGTTAAGCCCATCACGTCCGGCATACTGATACTTAAGTTTTCCCGATTATGAACAGGAGTGATGTCAAAGAACAATTCACTGATTGCTTCTCCATTCACATTTTCGGAATTTTCAAGGTTCAGCAAGGAAGCGCTTAATGACTCGCCGTCTCCATGGACCAATGCTTTCAGTTTCACTGAAATATTGGATAGTTTAAATGGGGACTCACTTGATGTTTGGCTTGCTGCTGCAATTTCAGAGACGAGATTCGTATACAAATCCTGGATTGGAATCGGTGGTACCGCTGGTTCAGGTATTGTAACGGTTACAGGGAAATAATTGGCAACAGGCAGGATATCTGCGAATGCGCTGCTTGAATCGAGGATTAATTCATTCGGGATCATATACAAGGTACCGAAATCGATTTCGAAAGCGATCATTCCGTCTACTGGTTCCAGGTTGAATGTAAAGGAACTTCCGATAACGGGCTGTTTGGTAATATCAGGAGAGAGTGGTGCGTCAGGTATAATACGCATCGGAGGAAGTTTTTCCTGTGCTATCAAATCGTAAAAGAGCGCCTGAGTTGAATTGGCATCTCTGACTTCCTGGTTGACAACCAAAAAACCACTCTTGGTATTACCTCCGAAAACGGTGATCCAATCTGAATCCACGAAACTGTAGTATTGAATACTCGCCGCAAAATTCTCGGCTAAATCATTTGTCCCGGTATAAAGCTTCAGCTTTAAAATAAAATAATTGAAATCTATCATGGTTTACTAATTGCGATTGACATAAATTGTGTTCCACTATTGGCTTTAAAGACGAAGGTCCTTCCTGCGTCATAATCAGAGGTTTTCAGTTTAACCTGTACATAAACACATCCGTCGTCCGGTCTGGTAAAGCCATCTTTTGAACCGATGAAGCTGGGTACTATGACAGGAATTTTGGAGTTGAGGTCCAGTGAGGTGGCTTCGTCGAAGTTGATCTCAATTCGTTGGCCGATAACCCATTCTCCGTTTGGTTGAAGTGCCTGGACAGCGATCGAATACAGGACATAATCGCTGTTGGCTTCAACCAGTTTAACTATTCCGTTCAGGGAAATTTGAGGCAATCCTTCATTGGGCATAACCGCGACAAATCGTCCGGAAATATTGCTGGTAACAATGCCCTGGTTCTTTGTTGTTGTCTCTGTGCTTCGAAACGGGATGAAGCGAATGGCATTTCCACCGGCGGTATTTCCGCCTGTCTGGGATGTTTCGAATTGCGAGATCACTTCCAGGTTGAAATCCAGGTAAGGAAGCTGATATAAGGTGTTTGGCCTGCCGTATTCATCATATTGAGGCACACTGCGCAAGGTTTCCTGCGCTTCATTCAAACTGTCCGCGATGCTGAGAACTATTTCATGCAGGGCCAGCGAATTGGTGGTGGTTGTTGTTGAACTCATTTTAAATGTATTTTTCGTTTTTGCGTTCTTTTTTTCTACTTGACCGTTTTTCTTCTTTTTGTTCGGCCTTTTTTCTGGATAGAAATCGTTCTTTCAGTTTTTCTCTGCGTTCCGTATCTTTTTGTTCCGCTTCTTTTTGCTCTGCTTTTTTGGCAGAAGCATTTTCAGAAAGGTTATTTTGACGATCATCCATAGACAATTCTTTTTTGAGTTTGTCGGTCATTTCCTTAATTTGAGGGTCTTTAGATTCGAGTGATCCGATTGAGTCATTGACAGCTGCTTTCACAGACTGACCAAACCGTTTGGTTTCTTCCAGTTTTTCTTCCAGTTTTTTCAGGTGGATCTTTTCTTTCAGTTTTGCTTTCGCGGCCTCACGTTTTTCGTCCCAATCATCTTTTATCTTGCGAACCTGAGTAGGAATTACTGCAGTTTTTTTCTCCTGATCCAGTTTCTTTTGAAACTTCACAAGATCCTTCTGTCCGAACAGATCGAAAGAGGGTTTCAATTCCCTGATTTTTTCTGGGATCTGTTTTACCTTCTTTATTTGTTCGGTTGGCACTTTTTTCACTCTTTCTATTACATCTTTCTTTTTCCGGATAGTATTGGTATCAAACCAACGTTTTTCAGAACTGTTTTTTGTTGATTTCGGTGCTTTTAGGCTGGTTGAAGGATCTTGTTCGGTTTCTTTTTTAGACAAAGATTTCCTTTGAAGGGCAAGTTTTTCTTTCAGGCGGGCCTGATTTTCTTCCCATTTCTCCAGTTCTTTGCTTTTTTTTAAGAGCCGCTCTTCGAGTTTTTTCTTCTGAGCGGCTCTTTTTTTTTCTTTCTCGCGTTTACTTTTAAACGATTCGATAGTGCCGGTGAACCGAGGATTTTCTTCTACAGGATTATTCGATTGAAGCAAATTGCCCATCTCATTTTCCAAAGACTGGCGTTCCTTCAACAAATGGTCCAATTCCTGGTTTTGCGCTGCAAGTTCGTCCAGCGTTAATTGGATATTACTAAAAGAGTTTTCGCTTGCTGTGTTGGAATCAAAATCTGTGGTTTTGACGAGTTTTTTCCAGCTTTTTGTCATAATCTTGTTTTAGAATAGGTTGGTATTAAATTTCATTTTCCTCTTCAGGCATTTCTGACTGAATGGTCTCGATTTGTTTTTCGTCCATCAATTGTTTCAAACGGCTTTCAAACATGGCCGGAGCGGGAACCGTTACGAGTTTGGTGCGCATTTCGGAGCTCCCGCTTGCTTCGTATTGGTACTTCTGTGAATAACTTGCGTTCACAGAGGCCGCAATTACACCAAACGGTGACCAGGCAACGCCTCCGACAGAAGATTCAGCGCTAACTTCTTCTTCTTTTTTCATGGAAATAGCCAATTTGAGTTCAATGTATGTTTCTACGAACTGGTAAAATGTAGGTGTGAAACCGAGAGCAAGCAAACTCACTCCGGGATCATTTTCCCTGAGTTTGATCAGGGAATTTTCATCCCGTTCCAGGTTTCCTTCATCATTTAGTTTAAATCCCGCCATTAATTGCGCGATCTTGATAGAAACACGATCGAGAGCATATTGAGCCTCGGCAATCCCTACACCAAGCGTGCGAACTAATTCAGGAAACGGAGCATTTAATAACTCTCTTCCAACATTTATCATAAGCTTATTGATTAAGGGTTAATAGAGCAGCTGCCGGTTTGACAGCTGCCCGGGGTTAATTATGCCGGCGTTTGCGGTGGCGTTGTGTTGTTAAACTCTTCCTCCATCAATCGCTGGATACGCTGTTCCAGAACTGCAGGGGCAGGAATCGGTACCAATTTGGTGCGAAGCAAACTCGATCCTTCAGCAGAGTAGCTGTACTTCTGAGCATAGCTGGCGTTCACCTGTGTGGTTTGAACGGATCGTCCGAATTTGATTCTTCCTAATCCAAAGCCAATTCGTGCCGCACTTGATCGTAAATTGTTATTTACAGCGCTGTTGGTAGATCCTTCCTGCGTATAGCGGATGGAAATTTTCACTTCAATGATCGTATCAACAAATTGATAGAATGTCGGGGTGAAACCACATTCCAACATGGAAATTCTGCGTGGAAGTTTTAAGATAGTCGTAGAATCTGTTGTTGTATTTGTTGAAGCAATTTTCAAATCTCCATAAGATACCTGGCTTGCTGGGGCATCAAGAGCTCCGGTTCCGTTACCTACATAATAAAATCCTTGGAAATCAATGTATTCAGTTGTTAAAAGTTTCGTGGATCCAGGAGTGAAACCGCCTACTGGAACAGAAACCATTGCTGGTGAGTAGCCTGTATCCAACAATGTTCTGATTTCAGCTTTTTGCTGGATGTTTACTGTGCTATTGTGTCGTGCAATAGCCTCGGCTCTTGATACATCTTCGGTTCCGAAATATACCCGGCTGTCGTGGAAAGTAACATTTCCTTCTTCATCCGTAACGGTTGTTAAACCGCCCATCATTTCGGCTACATCGATAGAGTTCTGATCCAGAACAATTTGTGCTTCTGCGATTGCAAAAGCCATTTGGCGAATCATGTCGCCCATAGGCACGTCAAGAAGTTCCTGACCAATGCGTGGTTTGGTGTTTTCAAACATACTTTGTTGTTTTTGTTGATTAAAAGATTACGTTGTTGTGTTTCCTTCTGAGCTTAAATTTTTCAGAAGTGTAACGAGGTTTTCGGGTGGAGGCAGTGAAACCATGCGGGCCGCAATACTCGAAGAAGCCGAAGCGGATTGATCAAATTTACGTGCGTAACCTGCACTGACGGTAGTCGAAACCACCTGTGTTTCAACTGAAACCACGCCATTCACATCGAAAGCAGTCGATTCTGACATGGCAAAATCCATTTTTGCATCGAAGCTTGCTTCCGTAAAAGCGTAAAAACTGGGAACAAAACCTAGGTTTAACAGGCTGATTTGATTTCCCCCGATTTCCACGGTGCTGGAAGCGATTTTCTTGAGCATTTCGATGGAATTGCTGTCTAACGCCGCTTGCGCTGTTGCTATTGAAAGTCCCATGTTTTCGATCATAGACGAAAGCGGGGAGTTCGTTAGCGTGCTTGTTATTGTTTCAATTGCTGGCATGTACTAGGAATTTAATAGGTGAATACTATTCTTCCGTAGTCTGACTTCCGTATTTGGTATTCAGGTAGTTCAGGAAGTTTTCAGGTGCAGGAAGTGAAACCAATCGTGCTGACATGGCAGAGTTTCCTTCCATCGACATTTCAAACTGGCGGGACATTCTGAAATCCACGTTGGCTCCGAAAGCAAATGATTTGCTTTGTGTACTGTTACTTGAACTTTCGCTTGTTGCAGCACTTTCTTTCTTGGTTTTCGCCCACAGGTAAGAACTTTGGTTTTCACTACCTTCACTGCCGCTTTCCGAATTCTCTTCAATGGAAATCTCCTCTGCCGCATTGGAAAGCAAATGCAATTTGACAATTGCTTCGTTGTCCAGGGAGTAGTGAAGTTCTTCAGCAGTTTCTTCGTGTGAATGGTTGGACATTAGTGCCTGAGCCTCACTCAAAATTGTGCTGAAAGAAGCATTGGTTGAAACTAAGGAAATGTCACCATACTGAACATCCAATGTAATGAAAGTACTGGTAGGTGATATACCTTTATCATCTGCATAGATAAATTTGTTTGGTCCACTGCTTGTTTTTTCAGGAGCTGCGTCTTTGGTCGTGTTACCATCAATAAAGATCATGTAATCGGCATTCAATTCGATTGTAGCTTGACGAAGAAGCAAATCGCTGGCACCGGCTGCATTGGTTACCGCACCAATTCCTACATTGACTGGAGCTGAAGATCCGAAGATATGACCACACAGCTTTTCAGCACGTCTTTTCGCCAAACTTCTGTTCTTCGGATTGTTTCCGCCTTTCGGATCTGTCATTCCGGTAATGGTAATCGATGCATCTGAATCATGGCTTTGGATCAAACGAAGCACTCTGTGAATTAACGGGTGCTGATCGTGGTTTTGATTAGGATTGGCTACAATTGGCCCCGGATAAGTGTATAGAAGGTCAGCCGAATCATTTGGTCCGTCCTTCAGGTTTTTACCGTAAGTAATCTCATCACTGTTGTATCCGAAATAAAGGTTGCTTGAAACCTCTACCCAGTTGGGACCGTACTTTGCATACAAATTTCCTGTTTTTGTAATCGCATAAACGGTTGCTCCTCCTGATCCTGTAACGGCATCTTCCAAAAATGTACTTGAAAAAGCTGTTGCCAAAGCAAAGCCGTTCGGTGTACCTCCGTCCACGTCAATAGAAGTTGCGGTGTAAAAATCTTTGATTTTCAAGATTCCAACTCCATTAGTTCCGAAATGCAAGCCTTTTTCAATTCGAACAAAGCCTCCGTCCATCCAAACATCTACTCCAAGACTGTTGTTTTCGGTAAGTTTTCTGGACTGGATTTCTTCATAGACCTGGTCAACGGATGCTTCAGTCTTGATCTTGTGTTTGAAATCCTCCAGGCGGCTTTTCGAATCAAGAAACTCGCTTTGGCTGACAAATTTGTTGTTGATCTTGATCGCCTTTTTTTCCTTTGCACGAAAGTTTAGTTGTCTCACAGATTTGTATTCTTCCGAAGTTTCGGAATAGCTGTTTGAACTTAAAAAATCGCGGTTAGAAGCAGAGTACCCTTTTTGGTTGGCCAATTGGACATCGATTCCGAATCCGAATTCCAGAGCTTCTTTCAGGCCCATTCTCAAACTGATACTGGCACTGATGTCTGCATACTGGAATGCGTAAAAGACAGGAGCAAATCCTAAAGACAACAAGGATTCACCGTCGATGTTAGTTTCTGCCAATTTAATAGCCTGTGCTATCGAATTGTCATCTAGTTTCTGTTGAGCTTCCGCAATTCCCATCGCAAGGTTTGTAAAGATGTCGCTGACATCAACCTGCTGCAGAATGGAAGCTCCTTCACTGAATTTGGTTAAATCACTCATAAATTAATTGTTTTTTAATGTTTCTTACGAAATACAGGCAGCATCCGTCAAATGAGGGTGTAACCGGTTTGTCCCGTTCATTTTTGGTGATGGGTTTCAGGCGGATAATTATTTGTGCGCACAAATAAGGCTACCTGTATCTCGTAAAAAACGTTGTTAGAACGGATTGATCATTTCCGGCAGTTGCACTGCTATTTTTTCGTTGACATTCTCCTTACGAACAGTAAAGTAGTGATGTTTGATTTGTAAATCACGCACTTTTTGGTGAGTAATTGCATAGCCTCTTCGAAGCCAGTTTAGTAATTCCGTACTCAAGGGCATAGACAAGTTTTTTGCCTCCTTGAGTGCAGAATCCAAAGCTTCTATCGCCTCTTCTTTATCATCCAGGTAGATGCACTGGATTCCTTTCCGTTCCCAGAGGGATGCGAGGTTTTTCCTGAACCAATCGTCTGTTCGTTCGGCCTTTTTAGGTGTCAGGAAATCGATGCTTTTTTCGCAAAAAGTGATGATTTCTTCGTGTGCCTCCATCATTTCCAGGGATTCCATGGCACACAAACTGTAATGCTGCAGGAAAACTTCTGAGTTATCGGCTGTTTGACACATGCGCATGGCCTCTTTATAATGGCGTAATGCTTCTTTGTGATCTCCTCTTAAAGCGAGTACTTTTCCGTTTTCAGCGATTTGGAGATGGAGGTTTGGTTTGTGTTCGTTCATAGTGGTTAGTATTCGTATTCAATTTCACACCCAATAGTTTCCAGCTGTTTTTCAAGTAGTCTGCTCACAGTACCACCGAGGGGCATTGGGGCTTTCCAGACATCAGTGAGTTTGTCTAAATTGACATCTTTGTAAAATTTGCTCAGGATTTCCCGTGCTTTTCCAGAATCGGTAATGTTACTTACTGAGATGACGTACTTTCCGAATGGGATCTGTTCTTCGGAACAGGTTAAACCGGCCTGTTTATACCAGGCTAATTTTTCCTGAAGTATTCCGTAGTTGACAGATTCATCCAGTAAAACAGGTAGATTGGTGTGGATTTCTGCGAGCACTTCCACCGGCATGCCGATTTCGTTTACCAAAAATTCGGTTTGGGAAGTGTTCGTCAGGTCAAAGTTCTCCAGGAGAATACGAAACCTGGCATAACTCTGATTGTAGATCTTAACCTCATGCTTTGATCGGTGGCGTGTGAGAAACTGGTTCATTTGTTCGTAGGTTAAGTTGCGAACCCATTTTGTTTCTCCTTTAGGAATGGTGATTTCCTGGTTTGCGATGAGGTTAATTAACTTTAAGCGGTCGCTTTCTGATTCTGCGGTGAATTCAATGGTGTACAAATCCATCTTCGGGTTACTTGCAATCACTTCAGCATCTATGCGTTTTTGCAAGCTCTCTGCGGTGGCCATAGATACTCCGCCCAAAACCACACTTGGTTCATTGAGCAAAAGTTGCAGAGATTCACTTTCATTGCAGCCCAGAAATTCAGACAGCTGTTTGTTAACGGTGCTTAGTTTCACCGGATCATTGATGTGTACGGAAAGATCCAGGGATTCTGTAGGCAGAGGTACTTCTTCATCTGTACTTTGTATCAAAACTTCCAGCCCGAGTTCTGTTAAAATAGTAGATGCTTTTTCTGCCAGCGCTTCTTCTGCATTGTCCAAAAAGACAGCAGGCGCATTGTAAAGAATTTTGAATAATAACTCCTGGTTGATTTCAAAAGCTTCGGAAATTGCTTTGATAACTTTTGGAGTCGCCGTACCAACGGAAAGGATGATAATTCGTTTCACGATTCGATTTATAATGGTTAATAATTAAGGTTGTTTGTGCAATAAGTCCTTTTCTGAACTTGCTACCTTACAAAGATAAAAAATTTATTTCGATCTGCCAAATTTTTTTGAATAAAAATTGATTAAAAAATAATCTTTTTTCAAAAATACCCAGTTTTATTAGTGTTTTAACGGATAATATTTTTGATTATTTTTTAATCAAAATTGAGTTTACAAACCTTTTTAGAAACCAAAAAATAGGGGCAGATAATTATCCGCCCCTACTTTTATTTTGATCTATTGGAATGAATTATTATTTGACCAAATGCACGAATTTTTGTCCTTCCAGGTACTCACCAAGTATGCCGGTTACTTTATACTGGTAAAAGTAAACTCCCTCAGAAGCTTGTTCTCCATTCGGCATGGTACCGTCCCATTGAAAATGGATATCCGTGGATTTGAACATTAAATTCCCCCAACGATTGGTCACAATCACTTCTAGTGAGGCTACATTAGAACTTGCAAATTCAAAGAAATCGTTGTTGTGATCGCCGTTCGGTGTGAAAATATTCGGGAAATCAATAATCATTGGTTGGTTCGGTTCCACCACCACAATGGTGACATAAGCGGTATCAGAACAACCAAATTGGGATGAAGCAACTAGTATGACGGTGTACTGTCCGGTACTGTCATATGTCTGGGATTGACTGTTAATACTCGCTGTTGTCAAATCCGTTCCGTTTCCGAAATACCAATGATAGACAGTCGCATTCTGACTTCCGTTCGTTAAGTTTACTGCCAATGGTGCAGTTCCTGTTGAAGGGGTAGCATCAACAACTGCGAGCGGAGGAGCGATCAGATTCACCGCCGCACTGGTCGCTGAACAACCATTTGCATCAGTTACAGTGACTGTAATAGGAGCCGAACTGGTTGTTTGGATCGTTTGCTGATTCCCGCCGATACTCCAGAAGTAACTTGCATACGGACCTCCTGCATCAAGTGTAGCTTGATTTCCTTCACAATACCAAAGATTTCCTGTAATAACCGGATTGGGACCCGGATTTACAACCAATGTCACATTTGAAATACTGTCGCAACCTCCGGATGACTGGAAAGTCTGACTGTAAACTCCTGCAGTTGATTGGGAAATGCCGTGAATAACGGCACTCTGTCCCTGGCAAATCGAAACAGTGGAATTGGTTACAATTTGGGCAACGGAAGTAACATTCACGGAAGGGCTTGTTCCCTGGCAGCCGTTGTTATCTGTTACTGTAACGGTAATTAGACCAAAAAAACACACAAAACTAACTTATTACAAACCTAACCGGGACTTCAAATCACTGTAGGAAGAACGGGAGATCGGGATGCTTGTTCCGCTCTTTAAAATGGCAACATAGCTGTTTTTTTCGTAAGATTCAATTTTGGTCAATTGATTGACATTTAAAATGTAGGAACGATGAATGCGAATAAACTGATCTTTTGGAAGGACTTGTTCAAAATGATTCATTGTTTGTTTTTTCAGGATGTATTTTTTTCCCTGATAGATCTTTACATAGTCGTCATAGGCCTCTATGTAATCGACTTCATTGATCGGAATGATTTTGATTTCTGTTCCGTCTTTCACAACAATCCGGTTTTGTTCATGGATGATTTGAAGTGGAATATCTTTTTTCTGATCGTTCTGTAATTCGGAATTCCTTTTTTTATTGACTGCGGAATCAAAGCGTTCTTCTGAAAAAGGTTTTAGTAAATAGTCCAATGCATTGACTTCGAATGCCTTTAAGGCAAATTCGTCAAAAGCAGTCGTGAAAATCACGGATGGATTTTCAGTCAGTAATTCCAATAATTCGAAACCATTGATTTTGGGCATTTGAATATCCAAAAACAACAAGTCGGGTTTCACTTCGGGAATGAGTTTCAATGCTTCAAACCCATCGTTTGCTTCTCCTGCCAGGACAATGTCCGAATACTTTTGTAAATGTTTTTTAACAACCTCTCTGGCTAAAGGTTCGTCGTCTACAATAAATGCTTTAATCATTTCGGGATTAAGATTTTGGTAATGAATAGTTTATCTTTTTTTTCTGTGGTTAACAGGTCGTATTGATTAAAAAGCAGCATCAATCTGCGTTTAATACTTGTCAATCCGAAACCTTTTCCGGTCTTATACTGTGTAAAATCCGAATCAAACGGATTTCTTACTTCGATCAACAAGCCATTTTCCTGGAGTTGTACGCCCACATAGATTGTTACTTCGTCTGTTGATCCGTATAGACCGAATTTGATTGCGTTCTCAATAACCGGTTGCAGCAAAAGTGGAGGAACAAGGGTTTTCATACAGCCTTCATCGATGTCGAATTCCGTTTTTAAACGGTGTCCGAAACGGATTTTTTCAATTTCCAGGTAGCGTTTTACCTGTTCGATTTCTTCTGCAATAGGGATGAGGGTTTGGATGTCTTTGCGCAGCGTTCCTCTCAAAAAGTCACTTAACAGGAGAATCATCCGGTTAGCTTCTTTTGGATTTATCTCAGTCAATGCACCGATGGAATTCAAACTGTTGAATAAAAAATGTGGTTGTAATTGCTGATGGATATTGTCTAGTTCAGCCTTTGTCAATGCGCGTTCCTGTTCAATCAGTTGCTGCTGGACCTGTGACTGGATCTGCTGATTCTTATTGATCCACCAATACAAACTCACCGAAATGAGGATAAAAAATACGATGAAGGCCCGGGCGCCTTCAAAGGGAAGAATGTATTCTCTCCACCGTTCATCACCCAAGACCAGTTGAAATGCACTGTTAATGGATAGCTGGTAAAATGCGGTTAAAACCAAAACTAAACCGAAGTTGGAAAAATTAACTGGTCTTTTCGCGTGATAATACGTTTGGATGAAATAAATGATCTGTGAAATGACGGAGATCAGGAGTCCGGAAAAAAGAGTATCCTTCCATACAATATCTATCGGATAGTGATTGATTAAAAGGACACAGAAAAATACAAGACTTGCAATCACCGTCCAAACGATGAAAAGCAATTGCACTCTTGTACTTGTCTTTAAAAACATTCCGTGTTATTTACTGAAACTGTTTACTTCAATTCCCCCGAACATGCAGGTCCCTCTAAGAATAATCACTTTACTTTCTTCACCGGCTTCTCGCTGGTATTGTGGGCGCTTGTCCTCAAATGCTCCAAAAATGCTGGCTACCTCCGAAATAACTTCCCAATTGTTTGGGATCGTTAAGGTGGTGCCTCCGAATATGTTGGTTACGTCAATGACGATGCGGCCCTGGAAATCGGCTTGCGAAAGGTTGATGTCTGTTCCGCCGAAGAAAGAAACAATGTCTGCTCCTTTAAAAGTCTTGCTGACGATCGTTTTTGTAATCCCTCCGAAAAAGCTGACACTGTCGATGAAATCATCTTCATTGTACTTATAATAGCTGAAACCACGTTGTTGTGCTTCGTGAATTTCCTTCCAGTTTTCACGGGAAAAACGCTGTTTTCTTCTGTGGTGTTTTCCGAATTTTTTATTCGAAAAGAAGACAATGGCAAGCCCCACCAAAATGATTACAATCGGGAGAATGATTTTGACATTGATCAATTTCGGGTACCATTCCGCCCAAAGAAAGAATTTACCGACGATGATCATCAGGTAACCGTGAAATTTACTGAACTTGTGTTTGATCAGCACCACGATCCCGATGACAATGAGGATCATCTGCCAGCTAAGTAAGTAAGAAGGAATGTGGTATCCCAGTTGTTTCAATAAGTAAACTACTCCAAAGAAAACAATGGCTAATCCACCTGCAATTTTTCCGCGACGATGTCCTTTTTGTGCTTTTAAGATTTCGTGTTCTATTTCCGTGCGGATGTTATCTGTTTCCATAATCTGAAAGATTTATAAAGCAAAGGTATAAGACTAATCAGGAGTTAAATAGTCAAAATCGGTCAATGGTGGGCGAAAATCGGTTAACGCATGTATTTCCAGTCTTTTGACTTCCCTTCCAAGAGATTTTCCAGGGTTTGCTGTAATCTGCGCTGTTTGGTTTCTTCCCGTTTTGCCTCTGTTATCCAGTTGATGTACTCTCTTTGATGAGATGGAGGAAAGGATTCAAAAACCGCTTTCGCTTTAGGCTCCGATTCAAGCAGTACGATCAATTCAGCAGGAATTTCTCCCACCGGTTTTTTTATTTTCGGGTTTAATTCACGCGGAATGGTTCCCTGTTCAATCAGCGTCATTGCTTCCAGGATATAAGCACCCAAATGTTCTGTTTTTGGCAAATCTGCTGAAGAGGCTATTTTTCCCAAGCTTCCCATTCCACCTTCCTTGTCGCGTTTGAATATTCCGTGCGGATCATGCATTTCGGACTGCAACCAGAAACCAAAAGAACAATGGTTTTTAAAGGATGCCATATTACACAGGATTTTCCCCCGGTACGTAAAAAACGGCATGCTCCATTTCATGGCTTCTTCCACATCCGGACAAAAATCGTGGACTATTTCTCTCAGCTCCCGTAAGATGGGCTGAGCAAAATCGGCAGATTTTGAGATGTATTGTGTTATTCGTTCGTCACGTGGTTTCATCGGTGTTCTTTTTTCGAATTAGGAAATAAGCAATGTATCCAACAGGAATAAACGTAACCAGGCAAGTAATCCACATCCATTTCGGATGGTGGATAATGAATAAGTTGATGAGTGTAAGAACGTTCAAAACACCGACAGAAGCTAACATGGGCTTGGGAGAGGTCCTCCCGGAAATAAACGTGCTGGCAAGTGCGGCAACAAAAGCAGCAACGATCCAATTCAGCACGACCACCATTTTTGAGCCGAGCGGGACATCGTTTTCAATATAGTCGCTCAGCAATGCCGGATCGGCAGGGATCGGTTTTTCCAGGGGGAAAATGTAAGTAGACATGCTTTCGCCCAGAGCAACAAAAAGCCCTCCGACAATAATTCCGACAATAATTGCAATGGTTCCTTTCTTCATAAGAAGCTATTTTCCAGTAAATATAAGAAAAAGCGTAGCTTTTGAAGACTAAATTACGACAAACGTCAGTGCGGAAGTAATTTGGGACAGCGTAGCTTTTGAAGACTAAATTACGACAAACGTCAGTGCGGAAGTAATTTGGAAAAGTGATTCGATGTGGGGTATAGGGGAGTCTACCGGACAGTAAAATTTAAATGGGAGTTTAATAAAGTTCTTCTTATTTTGTACCGGAATTATTTTTTTGGCGTTAGAATTAAAACTGAAAATGAACCGACTGTATTATTTGATTGCCTTTCTTTTAACGGTTTGTGCCTGTACTTATAATCAGGCGCAGGTAAGTGACCTAACCAGGGAAGAATCTTCCGGGGCCATGCCTGAATCCGATTATGATTCTACTCGTCTTTTGAGCGTATTGCCGCAGCAAATCGCCGCAGTTAAAACCTATATTAAAAGCAAAGGAGGAATCTACTCGAATCAGAAAGCCATCCTGGTGGATATGAAAATTCCATCGAAGTATTTCCGCCTGTTTGTGATAGATCTGAAAACGAATAAAATTATTTCAAAGGGATTATGTGCACATGGCTCCGGATCCGAAATAGCAGGTACAGATTCCCTGCAGTTCAGCAATATTCCCAATTCTTATATGACTTCTTTGGGGTTGTATAAGATCGGTCATTCTTACCAGGGAAGTTTTGGAAAATCGTATAAACTGGCAGGTTTGGAAAAATCAAATGATAAAGCAGCCGTAAGGGCAATCGTACTTCACCGGTACAGCTGTGTTCCGGATGAGGAACAACATTACCCTATTTGCAACAGTTTGGGATGTGCCATGTTATCGGAAAAGTATTTCGAAGAATTGATGCCGATTATTGACCGGGAACCGAAACCAATGATTTTGAAAATCTATTATTAGGAATAAGAGCTGTCTGCCGGTGGATAGAACGAGTTAATGTTTTTTCAAGGTTTCTTTGATCTCCTTCATGAAGTCTGAAGCAAATACGAAATCATTGATTTCCTTATTGTCTGTCATAATGATCGATTTGCGGTCTCCCTGCCACCAATTCTGGCCTTGATTAATGAAAATGACGCTTTCCCCGATCTCGATTACGGAATTCATATCGTGCGTAATAACGATCGTGGTGATTTCATATTCATGAGTAATCTCCCGGATGAGGTTATCAATCAGGATCGATGTTTGCGGGTCCAGTCCGGAATTCGGTTCATCACAGAAAAGGTATTTTGGATTCATGGAAATGGCGCGTGCAATGGCAATCCGTTTTTGCATACCCCCGGAGCATTCTGCGGGAAATAATTTGTTTCTTCCTGCCAGGTTTACACGCTCCAGGCAAAAATCCACACGTTCCTGCATTTCTTTCCGGGTCATTTTTGTAAACATGGTTAAGGGGAACATAATATTCTGCTCCACCGTCATGGAATCAAAAAGTGCTGACCCCTGGAATAACATCCCGATTTCCTTCCTGATATCCTTTCGCTGCAAACGGTCCATTTTTGTGAAATCCCTACCGTCATATAAGACTTGACCGGAATCTACCTCATGCAGTCCGACAATACATTTTGCGAGTACTGATTTACCAGAGCCTGATTGACCGATGATCAGGTTTACTTTTCCCTTTTCAAAGGTAGCACTTACATCTTTCAGGATTTGATTATCGCCAAAAGTTTTATTGATGTTGATTACTTCAATCATTACAATAAGAACATTTGAGTTAAGAAGAAATTCGCAATCAAAATGGCAACACTGGCACTTACTACTGCTTCGGTAGAAGATTTACCCACATCGAGTGATCCGCCTTTTGTGTAATAGCCTTTGAAAGATGCGATTGAAGTAATGAGGAAGGCAAATACGACTGTTTTCGTCAAAGCATACACGATATCACTGTCTCTATAAAAAAAACGGATACCGTAAATATATGTTTCCGTAGAGGAAAGTCCCGAAAGTTTCAGTGCCAACCAACCTCCGATCAAACTTAAACCGATAGAGAAAATAATCAATACCGGAAAGAAGATCATAGCTGAAGTAACTTTTGGAAGTACGAGGTAACTCAAGGAGTTTACACCCATAATTTCCAATGCATCGATTTGTTCCGTAACACGCATGGTTCCAACCTCCGAAGCAATATTTGATCCTACTTTTCCTGCCAGGATCAGGGAAATAATGGTAGGTGAAAATTCCAGAATCGTAGACGAACGGGTAATGTAACCGACCGTGTAAGTTGGAAGCAGGGGATTATCCATATTGGAAGCAGTCTGTAATGCAATTACAGCGCCCATGAAGGCAGACATCAATGCAACGATTGGAATTGACTTAATCCCGATCAATTCCATTTCTTCAAAAAAACGTCTGCGGAATATTCTCCATTTTTCTGGCTTCGAAAACACGATCCACAACATCATGAAATACTTGCCGATATTTTGTATTATTCCCATTTCGGATATAAAGTTAAAAGAAATCTGCTATCTACGGAATTGAAAATTGAAAATGTAAAATTGAAAAGAATTTATAACATGGGAAGATTTTTGGTCGTTTTCAATGGTCAATCATCTTTTTCAATAAACGAATTATTCACTGTTCCCGATTCATAACTTCTTCTGCAACACCGGATCTCGCATTCAAAATCAACGTAATTTTGTCACGTGGAAGCAAAACCTACGAAAAAGGAAAAATACATCAGGCAATTGAAACCATATTTACCCGCGGGTTTCGAAGAAATGGTAGCTGAACTGCTGCTCAGTCACCCGGTGCGTTTTGCCATCACCAATCCGCGTGCTACCAAACTGGGAGATTACCGGGCTCCGCAACAAGGAGAAACATTTCATCGCATTTCCGTCAACGGAAATTTGAATCCGTATAATTTTTTGATCACAACGCTCCACGAATTTGCCCATTTGCGGGTCTATCTTCAGTTCGGTTTCCGGATCAAACCACATGGCGAAGAATGGAAATCCGAGTTCCGAAAATTATTGTGGCCAGCCATTCAAACGGGATTGCTGCCAAAAGATATCGAAATCGCTTTGATGAGCAGCCTGACAAATATGAAAGCTTCTTCCTGCACGGATACCCAATTATCACGCGTGTTGAGGCAATACGACAAGCGGGAAGGCGGGGAGATTGTACTTGAAGAAATTCCAAAAAATGCTACTTTTGTTTTGCAGGGAAAAACCTTCGTGAAGGGGGAATTGCGACGCACGCGTTTTTTATGTACGGAGGTACCTTCAAAACGCCAGTTCTTAATTCATTCGCTTGCAACTGTTCAACTTTTAGAAAACATACATGAAAGATAATTACTGTGTGATCATGGCCGGTGGAATCGGAAGCCGGTTCTGGCCGATGTCGACTGTCCAACGCCCAAAACAATTTTTAGATGTTCTCGGAATCGGAAAATCCTTGTTGCGAATGACTTTTGAGCGTTTATTGCACATTGCACCGGCTGAGAATATTTACATCGTGACGAACGCGAATTATTTTTCTTTGGTCAAAGAACAACTCCCTGAATTGAGTGACGGTCAGATCTTAACAGAACCTGAGCGAAAGAATACAGCTCCGTGCATTACCTATGCAGCTGCGAAAATTCATGCCTTGAATCCGAATGCAACCCTGGTTGTTGCGCCATCGGACCATTTGATCCTGAAAGAAGATAAATTCACAGAAATTGTCCATACGGCAATTGCAACGGCAAATAAAGAAGATCGTTTGGTTACGCTGGGAATTAAACCGACACGTCCTGATACGGGGTATGGTTACATTGAATTCATTGAAGATGGAGATATTCTTCCCGGACAAGTGAAAGATGTAAAGCACTTTACGGAAAAACCGAACCGTGAATTGGCGGAAATTTTCTTAAGAAGCGGGAATTACTATTGGAATTCCGGAATTTTTATCTGGCGGGCAAAAACCATTTTGAATGCATTGGAAAAGTTCAAACCGGAATTATTCCATTTGTTCACGGACCAATCGGGGAAATACAATACACCCGAAGAGCAAGCTTATGTGAATGCTTCATTTGCGGCGTGTGAGGATATTTCGATCGATTTTGCAGTAATGGAAAATGCGAAGAATGTGGATGTTGTCCTTGCAAATTTCGATTGGTCGGATTTGGGAACCTGGGGAAGTTTGTATTCACACCTGGAAAAAGATTACAATGGGAATGCAGTGATCGGGGATCATGTTCATATGATTAATTCGGAAAATTGCATTGTAAACCTGCCGAGCAATAAACTGGCTTTGATCCAGGGATTAGAAAATTACATTATTGTCGAATCGGATAACATGCTGATGATCCTGAATCAGCACGACGAGCAGAATCTGAAGAAATACATGGCTCCGATGGAAGAAGCGAGCCCGGAATTCTTTCCGAAATAAAAGTGTTGAATTACCTGAAAAACAGTGGGCATGTGATTAATCACATGCCCACGTGTTGTTTTGTAAAGGATGGTTTTTATGGTCTGTTATTGTATTCTCTTAGCAGATCGAAGTAGCTTAATGTTTCCATTACCACGACACCACCGGTCGTATCTCCGTATTTTGCAGGAATTGCTCCGGAATATACCATCACGTATCCAAGTGCGGCACTCGGTACATTTTGCACGTCGTTCATTTTTACCCCGTCAATGTAGTTGATCACATCTCCTTTGCGTGCTCCGCGGAAGATCAATTGTCCGTCATCCGTTAATTTGACATCGGAAGTCATTGCCGCAACCATTTGCTTTGCATTGAACTTCACGGGCATGTGCTGGATGTCTTTTTTGGTTAATTTGATTTCAGGAGCAACTCCGGTTGTAAGTCTGTAGATTGGTGCAGTAATATCGATAACATCAATAACTGTAGTACTAGTTTGTGCAACAATTCCGGTATTTCCAAAACCATCAGGAGCTACGTCAACAGTATTTTTAGCGTAGGTAGTATCTCCATCATAAATAAAAAATACCTGGTAAACTCCGGCCGGAACGGCTGAGATGCGGAATCGGCCGTCTTCATCTGTTATGGCTTTAAAAAACTGGTCTCCGCGCGTTGTTACGGCGTATGCACCGAAGATTCCTTCTTTTTTGTCCGGGGTTGTAAAAGTTCCGATGATGTCCCCGAACGTGTTTTGAGCAAAAGTGATTCCTGTCAGAAAAAATGCTGCGATAAATGTGATTGTTTTCATGATCTGATTTTTTAATTGATTTCTATAGAGATGCCGGTCAAATAGAAATTCCATAAATACACATGAAAAAAATCAAAAAGGGTATAAAAGCAGTGGGCACGCGATTAATCGCGTGCCCACCAGTTTTTTATAATTGTTTATTTACAAGGATTCAGCAACGACCTCTTTTACATCCGGCAAATGCTGTTTCAATAAATTTTCGATTCCACCTTTCAAGGTAGCCGTACTGGAAGGACAACCCGAACAGGCACCGCGAAGTGCAACCGTAACTGTTCCTTCTTCAAATCCAACAAAGTCAATCGCACCACCGTCACCTTCAACTGCCGGGCGAACATATTCATCCAATAACGCACGGATCGCATCATCGTATTCGGACGGAGCATATTCTTTCGCCGGTTTTGCATCTGCATCAGTGGAAACCTTTGGTTTCGCAACGGGCATTTGGATCAGAATATCTTTTCCTTCAACAATCCAGTTCTTGACAAATTCGCGTAACTCCATGGTTACGAAATCCCAGGAAATGCTATCGTTCTTTGCGATGGTAACAAAATTGGCAGTGATAAAAACGGTTTTCACGAACGGAAAATGAAATAATTCTTCCGCCAATGGAGAATATCCTTTGGCTTCTGAGCCTGAATGAAATTCAACCGACTCCCCGTTAATAAGCAAATATTTGTTTGCAACGAATTTCATCGTGTTTGGATTGGGAGTCATTTCAACATATACTGTAACTGGAACTGATGTCATGATGTTTGTTTATTTTATGGTACAAAGATACTTCAAATTGAAAATGTAGAATTGAAAATGGAGAAGTTTTGTGAATGAGTGTCAAGACTATGAGCTTCAGGAGTCAAGATTTTTTGTTATTCGAATTAAAAGTCCGTAAAAGTCTTTTCAATTTTAACATTTTCAATTCTCAATTGTCAGGCCGGTTCCACGTGTACTAAAATGTCTTCAATTTCCGGAATTTCATCCATCAAATGTTTTTTCAGGTTATGGGCGATCGTATGTCCCTGGTCGACGCTTAGATTTCCCTTGACGTGAATGTGCAAATCTACCCAATAGCGCATCCCTGATTTTCGGACCAAACATTTTTCCGTATCAATAATTCCTGCTACTTCTTTGGATTTTTCACGAATTACCAGGATGAATTCATCGTGTACGTGTTCGTCCATGATTTCGCCAAGAGCCGGCCGGAATATTTTATAGGCATTGTAAAAAATGATCAGTGAAGCAATCAACGCGGCCCAATCGTCTGCCTGGGCCCAGGAATCACCTTTGTAGACTGCAATTGCTATTCCGACAAAAGCACATGCCGATGTAATGGCGTCGCTTCGGTGATGCCATGCATCGGCTTTTAAGGAAGTACTTCCGACTTCTTTACTTGATTGGTAAACAAAACGAAAGAATAATTCCTTTACCAGGATGATTGCGCCGATAAACCAAAGGGTATAAGGTGCCGGAGCTTTGTGGGGTGTCTGAATGTTATGAATACTTTCGATGATAATCAGGGTTGCCGAGGCCACGAGGAATCCCACGACAACGAATGTGATCAGGGGTTCTACTTTGCCGTGTCCGTATGGATGATTCTCATCCGGCGGCCGTTTGGCATATCGAAATCCCACAATCACCAAAGCAGAAGCAAAAACATCGCCCGTTGATTCGATAGCGTCGGCAATTAGGGCGTACGAATTTCCGAAATATCCTACCAGGGCTTTGACTGCGGCCATGACGAAATTACCGATCAAACTGAACCAGGCAGTCTTTTCCGCTTTTTCGTGATTGAGACTCATTTTTTGGAGTCTTTACAGTTGGGGCAAATTCCGGAGATCGTGAAGAAAGTTTCTTCCGCCTGAAATCCCTCAGGAAGTGAAAAAGAAGGAATAACCTGGTCCAAACAGGTTAATTCACCACATACCCTGCAGCTGAAGTGAATATGTTCGTGATCGTGTTCCTGATCGTGATTACAAGTAGAACATGCAGCGTAATTCACCACTCCGTTGACATTGACAATTTTGTGGATTAGGCCATCGTCCAACAAGCGGTCTAAAACCCGGTAAATGGTTACGCGGTCACACAATCCGTTCAATTTGTGTTGGATAGCAGGTTGAGACAACGCTACATTTGAATCGTTAATAAGTTCCAGAATAGCACTTCTGGCGGCTGTATTTCTTGTTGTCTTCATTTTGATTATCAGGATAGCAAAAGTACAAAGTTTAATTCGTTGGCATTTCAAGTTAGTTGTTTTTTGTGAATTTATCTGAACTTCTTTTTTCGTACTTTTGATTCGATGAAACGCATGCTTCAAATGGGGATGATTGTGGTTGTGCTGATGGGAACCATCGGGATACCTTTCTATCAACATACCTGCTTGCATGAGAACAGGGTTCTGAAATCTGTTTTTGTTCCCTCAAATATGTGTTCGGAAGAACACCACCAAAAGATGGAAAAACCGGATTGTTGTGCAGCTAAGCAGGTTCGTTCAACTCCATCTCACGGTGAAACGGTTTCCGATAATTGTTGCCTGGATGAAGTTTCCAACTGGCAGTTCTCATTTTTCTTCTTTCAGAGTGTCCATCCGATCTTTGCTGAAGTATTGGAAGAAGTTTCCATTCTTTCTTTTTTCTCCCATTTCGAAACGGTGCGGGCGACCGAAGACACTGAATTATTCTCCGGATCGGATCCACCTGCTTTAACAAGTCTTCAGCGATTAACTCATTTGTGTATTTGGCGTCTGTAATTCCTTCCTTTTGAAACAAAAGCGAAGTTGAATTAAACGTGAAGAACAATGAAATATGCCATACTCGGTTTTTTCCTGTTTTTTCTTTCTTTCAGTCAGGCCCAGCTTCAAGGGATTGTCTTTGGAATAAAGAATGGCGGAAAAATCCAGCTTAAACAAGCGAAAATTATTCTAAGAAAAGCCCAGATACAAGTCTATAGCGAAGAAAACGGACGGTTTGAAATCATACTGCCCAAGGAGCTGCCGGACGTACTGGTCGTTTCAGCTCCCGGTTATGAAAGCGATTCTGTTATTGTAACAAAAGAGGACCGTTTCTCCGGATTGGAAATTACTCTTTTTGAAATCGATGAGTTGGATGAAGTAGTAGTTGAATTCAAACAGGATTCCAAAACATTTTCCCGTTTGAAACCGTTGCAGGTGGAGAACCTGGGCGAAGGGGAATTGAAAAAAGCAGCTTGCTGTAACTTGTCGGAATCTTTTGAAACGAATGCGACTGTAGATGTGAATTTCACGGATGCTGTTTCAGGTGCAAAGAAAATCCAGTTATTGGGATTGGATGGTGTCTACACGCAATTGCAAATGGAAAACATTCCGTTCCTAACCGGTTTGGAAAGCAGTTTCGGCTTGAATTCCGTTCCGGGGACCTGGGTGGAATCTATCCAGATTACCAAAGGAACGGGTTCGGTTGTAAACGGCTATGAATCGATGGCCGGATTGATCAATGTCGAATTCCGCAAGCCAACTACCATGCAACGCTTTTTTGTGAACGGATATGGTTCCAGTTTGGGAAGAGCAGAATTGAATGTTCACGGAGGGCAGATGATCAATGATAAATGGAGCACCGGAACGTTTGCACATGTTTCTACCCTGCAAAGTGAATGGGACAGAAATAACGACGGATTTCGGGATGCGCCCCTGAGTAAATCTGGTTCTTTTATGAATCGCTGGGAGTATACCGGCAAAAAATTTGAGACCAGGTTTGGGGTGAACGGGTATTACGATCAACGGTTGGGAGGCCAATTATACGGTCTTGCAAATCGATATCGTGCTGAAACAACCAACCAACACGCGGAACTTTTTGCCAAAACAGGATTTTTATTTCCCAAAAAGCCTTACCAAAGTTTTGGAATAGTTTACCAATTCAAATACCATCAGTCGGACGGATTGTATGGCTTGAGAGATTTCGGTGGAAAGGAATTGCGCGGATATATCAATGCTATTTTTGATGGAATTATCGGAACGACTTCACATAAGTACAAAGTGGGAGTTTCAGCAGTCGGTCAGGATTTGCACCAACACATTGATTCGGCCAATTTCAACCGCAATGTAATTACTCCGGGAGCCTTCCTGGAATACACGTATACCGGAACCCGACTGGTTTTGGTAGCCGGAATGCGAGCCGATTTTCAAACAGCTTTCGGAGATCAAAAAGAGAAATTCCAGTTTTCACCTCGCGTACATGCAAAGTATACACTGGATGAATTCACGGATCTTCGCTTGACCACCGGGAAATCGTGGAGATTGCCGACCGTGGTAATGGATAACTCTTCTTTACTGGCGACCTCCAAAACCTGGGTTGTAAACGGCAGTAACGAACAGGAAGAAGTATGGAACTCCGGGGTTTCGGTTGTCCGGACGATGAGGTGGTGGAATCGTTCCGCAAGTATTTCCGCTGATTTTTATTATGCGCGTTTTACGAAGCAACTGATCATTGATCGCGAGCAATCGACCGATTCGATCTTCTTCGGTTTCCAGAGAAATATTTCCAGAAGTAGTACTTTTCAAACAGAATTGAGTTTTATGCCCTGGAGAACAATCACTTTCCGGCTGGCATACAAATACCTGGAAGTAAAAGCTGATTATGTCGGAAGTTTGAGACAACAAGTAATGATTCCGCAACACCGCGGCTTGTTTAATGTGGCTTTTGCAAGCAGGAACAAGAAATGGGAAGTAGATGGTACGATTTCTGTATACAGTCCGATGCGTTTACCGGATGTTGCCTTACCGGACGGATCGTATTTAACCGATGAAAAAAGTAAAGTCGTACCGGTTGGATTGGCACAAATTACACGTCATTTCAAACGTTGGGACCTGTATGTAGGAGGGGAAAACCTGTTTAACTTCAGGCAAAAAAATCCGATCATTAGTGCGAATAATCCGTATGATCCGACATTCGATGCGACCCGGGTTTGGGCGCCGGTGATGGGAACGGTAGTTTATGCAGGATTTAGATATGAGATAAAAAGAAAAGTAGAGAAAAAGTAAACCAATGAATGATGAAAAATAGCTTGTTATTATTAGTCTTTTTGTTTGTGGCTGGTTTTGGATTCAGCCAGAAACCGGCAGCAAAAACAGAAACTGTTGTGATTCTTACGAGTGCCGAATGTGACGAATGCAAAGAACGCATTGAAGGCGCTTTGAATTATACCAAAGGAGTGAAATTCGCAGAATTAGATGTACCCTCGCGGAAATTAACTGTAAAGTTCAAAAATGACGTGATTACATTAGAGGAGATCAAGAAACAAATCTCGGCTCTTGGATATAATGCCGATGAGGTATTAGCAGATCCGGCAGCGTATGAAAAGTTGCCTGCTTGTTGCAAAGCGGGTGGAATGGAACATTAATCGGTTCGATGGTTGACCAGCATCCTGATTCCTTCAATGGGGTCAGGATTTTTTGTTACCCGCCTATTTTGAACGAAGCATTACTGATCAGCAAGGCGATTGCCAAAGGAACAATGAGTAGTGCACTGGTTTGAGCCAGGCCGATCAGGAGAAATTTGGACTGATCTTTTTTCGCATATTTCACAATGATCACAATACTTGTCCAGAACCAAAAGACCAGGATGGAAATTCCACTGACGATCATGTGAAGGAGCCCGTCCAGGTAATCATGCTGCAATAGAAAGGAAAATATGAAACTGAAAATAACTCCCGCCAGGTAAACCAAAACAACGGGAAGAATCAATTTGTTTCCCGGCTGTTGAATTAATCGGTGGAACCAGATTATGCAGGTAATGAAGGCAATAAAATTGAGAACAATAGCCATGGGATGTCTGAATATTTTAAAAGCAATTAAAAATTACTTCTATAACAAGGAAACGGTATATTCGTTAACAAGTTGCTATATCATGACGAATTTTTCGATGCTTTCCGCTTATGCGCTTTCCCTGCCTGAAGCTACGGAAGAACCTCATTTTGAGAAGCGTTCTTACCGGGTGAAAAAGAAAATCTTCGCGACGGTCAGTTTGGATGAAGCCTTTTTTGTGGTCAAACTGACTACTTTGCAGCAATCGCTTTTTTGTAAATGGGATGAAAGTGCTTGTCACCCCGTTCCGAACAAATGGGGCTTACAAGGCTGGACACGCGTTTACTTTGAAAAAGTAGAAGAAGACTTTTTGAAAGACATTGTGAAGACTTCTTATTCGAATGTGGCACCGAAGAAGTTGGTGGATTTATTATAGTCCCAGTTTTTTATAACCTTCGAACACTTTTGTCGTCTCGAAATAATACGTTTTCTTTTTGCCGTCTATTTTCACATCCATGCGATCACACAAACCACCTTTCCGTTCAATACTTTGCTCCTGTAATTCTGCATCGATCATCTGGAGAATAAAGTATTCTTCCGAAACTTGAATAACAGGCCATGCAGTTTCACAGCTTTGACCATTTCCGTTTTTCACAATGGAGTTCAGGAGTCCGAATTGAATGGTTTTGTATTTGCGCGCATTCGCAGTATCTCCGATCATTTTATATGTCTGACGCAATATTTTGTGCGCCATCATATCGGTGTAATCGATACTCAGCATTTGTTTTGTGATTCTTATTACACCCAGCGTATCCGAATTGTCCATACATGCATACATTGCTTTTTTAAGGCTATCGGATTCTTCTGTTTTATTGCTGGCGATAACGAACTGTTTGCTTTCAATAAACTGATAACGAAAATCCTGGTAATTGATGTCTGTTTCACCCGATTCCAATTGTTTTACAAGTTCACAGTATGTGTCTTTGAATGGAGGAACAACTACTTCGGTTGAATTTTGCGCCAAAGAAACGAAGCTTGCGCAGAATAGGATGATTAGTAAAAATTGATTTTTCATGGGAGTGTATTTGATGGTGAAGATAAAGAACTTTGATGAATGGATTACTCCTCATTTTTCTTAAACATTCCTCCAACCTCCTTCGATAGGCGCTGAATAGTTTCAACTCCGGCAGCAAGCGGGCTCCCGCTCATATCGTCATAGGCGGCGTAAGACAGATCGGATGCGCTTTGCGAAGGATAAATGAATACATAGTCCAGGTTGGTGTTTTCCTTTTCCATACGTTGAGGTAAAAATTCCATTCCGGTGAAGGCTGAAACGGACCCTTGACGTGCGAAAACCGAAATAAACAATTGATTATCACCAAAACCGGAAAGTTTCTCTACGATTTCTTCCGGGGATTCGATCGGGAAATGCATCAGATCCGCTGCAAATTTCCGGTAAGTTCGGTAAGCTTTGAATTTCTCAAAAGTTTCGCGGGTGCTGTACACATCGATGTCCAGGTTCAATTCCCTGGATATGCGCATTACACGTTCCAGCCATTGATTGCAGTCTTGCTCCAATTCGGCATAGGCCGGGCAAACCACGGAAATTTTTCGATAGCTTGAAAACGCATGGTTGAAGTGACAAAAGAAAACGGTCTTGTCGCACACGTTGAGCAAGTGGTCCCGGTCATCACCAATCAGTCTTTTCAACAGATTGATTTTCGAATTATCGTTGATCAGGACGATGTCAGCAACCAGTTCTTTTGAAACACGGGCAATTCCGCTGGACAGGTTGTGATCGATCGTGGCCATGGCGTGTACATTGATTTCGCCACTGTTGTAATGAGTAATAAAATCATCGATGTGTTTGCGGGAGCGGCGAATGCGCATTTCCGCTTCTTCATCGTTTTCCAGTACGCTAACCACAGAAATGGGGTTCATGACTGTTTTATCCGTAATCAGTACCGAAAAATCGAGCAGAGGTTCGTTTCCTTTCAATTCATTTGCTGCTACCAATACGTGTTGACTCCGCATGGAAGGTCCTTCCAGCGGTTCATTTTTGGTTTGAGAAATCAGGAGCTTCTTTCCGGCATTTTCCGTAACAAAGGAAGCGGTCATACTGGTAATCAGGATCAGGATAACGGTTCCGTTCACAATCTCAATATTCAGAATTCCCATGGTATATCCCACGTTGATCACGGCTAGTGTCGCAGCGGCATGTGCAGTACTGAGACCAAAAATAACCTGTCGTTCCGGCCTGCTCATTTTGAAAATAAGTTGGGTAATGAGGGCTGCCAAAAACTTACTGAAAATTGCAAAAGCGCTCAGTATCCCGGCAACCGCCCAGGCCCAGGGTTCGTTTGCCAGTGCCTTCACATTGACCACCATCCCGATGGAAATCAGGAAAAAGGGAATGAACAGGGCATTTCCGATAAACTCGATGCGGTTCATCAGGGTAGAAGAGTGGGGAATCAATCGGTTCATGACCAATCCCGCAACGAAAGCTCCGATGATCCCTTCAATTCCCGCTACTTCTGCTAAGAATGCTGCAAAGAATAAAATGGAGAGTACGTAAATGAATTGCGACGATTTTTCTGATTCGAGTTTGCTTAAAAACCAACGAGAGATTTTGGGAACTCCCCAAAACATGATTAAACTGAAAATGGAAAGGGTAATCCCCAAATGTGCCAAAACGCTGGTATTAATCACACCATGGTCCGATCCTGAAATCACAGCCAGGATAATCAGGACAGCTGTGTCTGTCAGAATGGTTCCCCCGATAGCAATAGCAACAGCTTCCATTTTGGAGATCCCGAATTTGGACACAATTGGATAGGCGACCAGTGTATGTGTGGCGAACATACTTGCTGTCAATAAGCTCGCAGTTTCATTTAATCCCAATGCATATCTGCAGGTCGGATACCCCAAAAGAAGCGGAATAAAAAAAGTGAGTGCGCCAAAAGCCAATGATTTATTGCGGTAGCGTCTGAATTCCTGCATATCGAGTTCCAAACCGGCCATGAACATAATGTAAAGCAAACCGATTTTGGCAAACATGTTCACAAATCCTGTTTTCATATTGGCTTCGGAGATTAACTGAAACCCGTTCGGTCCGATAATTACTCCTGAAATAATTAAACCGATCAAGGCCGGAATCTTTACTCTTCTAAGAATAATCGGAGAAAAGAGGATGATTAGCAAAAGCAGTGAGAAAGTAAGAATCGGGTTTTCCAAAGGCAATTTAAACTCGCCGAGGAGGTTCTGAAATTCTTTGGAAAATTGTTCAAATAACCCGTTCATCTCGTTGGAATATCTGCAACAAAAGTAATCGCATTTTTCACGAATTTATGCGATTCGGTGGTTTGAATTCAAAAAACTTATTTTTCAACCACTTCGGATTATTTACAGATTCTTTTTTGACCGAAATCTTAAAGCGTTTACTTTTGCGAAAGCAACAGGTGGAAAGTACGTTCCGAACAGTGTGAACGGGCTTTGGCATCGTTTTTGTTTTTCGCTAAAAAAAATTAAATTTGATTACTATGAAACATGTATTTACACTAATTATTTTATTGTTCCTTTCCCAATTTTCGAATGCTCAGCAAAATACCAATCTGGTTTTTTTCTCGGAGCAAGGGCAACAATTTTACATTATTTTGAACGGAATTCAGCAAAATGCGAATCCGGAAACCAATGTGCGCGTGACCAACCTGATCCAGCCTTATTACAAGGTAAAAGTGAAGTTTGCAGACGGAATTACTCCGGACATTGACAAAACACTCAATTTCAACGCAGGAACCGAAACAACCTATGCTATCCGGAGTTCAAACAAAGGAGAAATTGTTTTGAGATGGATGAGCGAAGTTCCTATTGCACAAGCTCCAAGACCAATGGCCGGACAAAATGTAATCGTTTATCACAGCACACCGATAAGCACTACCACTCAAACAACGGTGATTTCTAACACCACAACGAATCCGGGAACTTCCGACCAAATGAATGTGGGAATCAATGTCAACGATCCAACAACAGGTGGAGCGAATATCAACATGAACATCAATGTCAACGAAACCGGAATGAATACCCAAACTCAAAGCACAACCACCACTTATTCTACAACAACAACCACGACTTCCGGGAATACGGGTACGGTTGGTACGGTGCAAAATGGTTATGTTATGCCGGGTTACAATGGAAATGTAGGTTGCAACGGATATCCGATGGACGAAGCACGTTTTAATGAAGTGGTTAAGTCAATTGAGGCAAAGTCTTTTGATGATTCCCGATTGACCATGGCAAAACAAGTGATCAATACAAACTGTATGACCAGCAACCAGGTAAAGCGGTTGATGTTGTTATTCAGTTTTGAAGACACACGTTTGGATTTGGCTAAATACGCTTACGGATACACTTACGACATCGGGAATTACTACCAGCTGAATGATGCGTTCACATTTGAATCAAGTATTGATGAATTGAATACGTATACCAGTGGATTCAGAAGATAAGAATCTGCATAAAAAAATGAAGTCCCGTTTTGAATTCATCAGAACGGGATTTTTTTGTGAAGTAGAATTAAAATGAAGAAGATACTTCTCTGGTGAAAGGATTAATTAACCATTGGGTTGCTTCATTGGTGCATTTTATTTTTTAAATCCAAAATATAATTGTATATTTACGTTTGTATAATTGTAAAATTACAATCGTGAACGTCAAAACATCATCCGGGCATTCCAGTAAACCAGCTTCCCGTCAAAGTGCGAAAGCGGTTAGAAGGGAGAACCATCCTGCAAAATTCTCTCCGGCTTGGGTTGTAATAAACGCTAAGGATGCACCTGGGTATCAGATGGAATTAATTGACCGGATCAGAGATGGCGTTAAAAAATCTGATTGGAAGCAGTTGATTTTGAATATTGGTGCCACAGAAAAAGAATTCGAATTGATTCTTCCGACTTCTATTAGCAGTATGCAGAAAAAATCTGTCTATGGGAGGGAAACTTCAGAAAGAATTTATGAATTGGCACGTTTGTTTGGCTTGGGGTATGAAGTTTTTGATACGAAGGAGGATTTCAAAAACTGGCTCATGACACCTTCGCGAGCGCTGGGTAACAAAAAACCATTCGAATTACTGGATAGTAGTTTTGGGTTTGAAATGGTGGAGAATGAAATTGCCAGAATTCAATACAACGTTTACAGTTAATGGTTGTTTACAGGCTGGCAAACGTTAAGTACAAGGCTCAAACCTTGTCGGGTATTGGGGCTGAAAAAGTGGGAGGGAGATGGAATGAAATAGGTACGAGAGCAGTTTATTGTTCTGAAAATATTTCGTTGGCACTTTTGGAATATTATGTCCATTCAGCAAATATTGCATATTTACCTAAAGAAATTCTAATAGCCAAAATAGAGTTTCCCGATGATTTCGAAATTAAAGTATTGGATGATTTGCCGGAAAGGTGGAACCAATATCCGTATTCATCGAAAACAACAGGGATTTTCACAGAATTATCAAAGAACACCAATTTTTTCGCATTAAAAGTGCCGTCAACAATAGTCTGGTTGGAGTCTAATTATATTCTCAATCCATTGTTCAGTGAATTTGGAAGGGTCGAAATAAAGGAATTTATCGAATTGCCCGTTGACGAACGATTGAAATCGGGTAAGCATTTGTAATCTGGTATTGAAAAGTCCGGGGCAATCAATTAATCCACCTTTTTAGTAGAATATTCATACCTGTTTTTTCAACATTCGCGAATCAATTTCTTTTTTTTCACTAATTTCGCACCCATAAATTTTATACTCAAGGACTATGTCATACTTGTTTACCTCAGAATCTGTTTCTGAAGGACACCCGGATAAAGTAGCGGATCAAATTTCAGATGCGCTAATCGATAACTTTATGGCTTTTGACCCAACGTCAAAGGTCGCATGCGAAACGCTAGTAACAACAGGTCAGGTAGTCTTGGCCGGAGAGGTAAAAACAAATACGTATTTGGACGTTCAGTCGATTGCACGTGATGTGATCCGCAAGATCGGTTACACGAAGTCTGAGTATATGTTCGAAGCGAACTCCTGCGGAATTCTTTCTGCAATCCACGATCAGTCTTCCGATATCAACCAGGGAGTTGACCGGAAAGTTTCCAATGATGACTTTGAAGCGAAAGCGGAGGCTCAGGGAGCTGGTGATCAAGGGATGATGTTCGGTTACGCAACGAAAGAAACTGAAAATTACATGCCGTTGGCGTTGGATTTGGCGCACAACATTCTTCAGGAGTTGTCTAAAATCCGTAACAACGAATCGCATATTATCGGGTATTTGCGCCCGGATGCAAAATCACAGGTAACGATCGAATATTCGGATGACAATATTCCGCAACGTATCGATACGATCGTAGTTTCTACGCAACACGATGATTTCGGAACGGAAGCGGACATGTTGAAAAAGATCAAGGAAGATATCGTGAACATCGTTATTCCGCGTGTAAAAGCGAAATTAAAACCGGAATTGCAAGCGTTGTTTAACGACCAAATCACGTATCATATCAATCCAACAGGGAAATTCGTTATCGGTGGACCGCATGGAGATACCGGTTTGACAGGTCGCAAGATCATTGTTGACACATATGGTGGAAAAGGTGCTCATGGTGGTGGTGCTTTCTCCGGAAAAGATCCTTCAAAAGTAGACCGTTCTGCAGCATACGCAACACGCCACATTGCTAAGAATTTAGTGGCTGCCGGTTTGTGTGATGAGGTGTTGGTTCAAGTATCTTATGCTATCGGTGTTGCTAAGCCTTGTGGTTTGTTTATCAATACATATGGAACATCAAAAGTGAATATGACAGACGGGGATATCGCTAAGAAATGTGCCGAAATTTTTGACATGCGTCCTTATGCGATTGAACAACGTTTGAAATTGAGAAACCCGATGTATTCCGAAACCGCTGCTTACGGACACATGGGACGTAAGAATGAAATCGTGAAGAAGACATTCAGTGCTCCGGATGGATCCCAGGTGGTGAAAGAAGTAGAATTGTTTACTTGGGAGAAATTGGATTTCGTAGATAAAGTAAAAGCTGCTTTCTCTTTGTAAGAAACACTTTATAACTATATTTTAAAACCCGGTCATTGAGTGTAGTCGAAATGCCGGGTTTTTTATTTCTGTTACTTTTTGAATCAATTGTATTCTATTTGAAAACAAAGTCATTGGTTGGTTTAAATGACGAGCAGTTATTTGGTAGTTTGGTGAAATCACATCTGTTGTTGCGGGTGTGATTTTTTTATGGTATCGTGATATCATAAAATCATGATTTTGTTATATAACGAATTGCCTCGTCAGTAAAGGTTTTGAAGCGCTTTTACAACATCTTCGAAGCCTGAACCCATTTCAATTCGGCATAACTCACTCTGTCTCCCAATTCCTCTTTGAGCATCCCCAGCGTTTTTCCTTCGGCGTCTTCCAGGTACGATTCGATCTCGCTGATGCGCTTTGGGTCCAGAACCGAAGTAATGTCGATTTTTTCCTGCTGAATCAATTTCGCAAAATGTCCTTCTATCGTGGATAACCCCAATTGACGCTCATTTGCAATTTCTTCGATTGTTTTTCCTGCTTCGAACAGGTCGAAAGTAATTTCATAGGTGTTTTTCTTAGCGACCTTTTCTTCTTTAACTTCTTTTTTAGGTTTTATTAATTGAAGTACATCCGTAAAATCTTCTTCCATCATTTCGTCCATCATGGAACGGTTTGCCCGCAATTCCTGTTGAATGCTATGGCTTTTAGCAATGACGTAGTTCGTGATTTCAGCTGATTTGACGGTTTCCTTCGTAAATGGTTTCTGGTTGACGATGGCTTCGATCAATAAACGGCCTTTCATCAATCGATGAACAACTGCAATCACTTCCTGTTCCAACTCTTCCAATTCCTCAAAATAGCTCTTTGTTTTTTTGATCTTGGCCACCTCATAGCGTCTTTTCATGATGGAATATACCTGGGCGTCCAATGGCTTGAAGAAATACTGGTAAGCAGCCTGTACCCGTTCATGAATAAATTCCCATTCCGGTTTTTCTTTTGAAAACAGGTTGGCCAGTTGATTTTGAAATTTACGGGCTGCATCAAATGTAGCCTGGACTGTTTGCAGCTGGTTTGCTACCCACGATTTGTCTTTCCCCTTTTCCGTTTTCGGACCTTGATTTTTAAAGCCCAACTCGAAGGTTGCCCATTTGGTGGTATAATCGTACCAATCGAAAGCTTGTACCAGGCTGTTGTAAACAAAGCGGGAGGTTTCCCTGTCCAAGTATAGTTTCATTTGGTCTTCGGGAGCTTTGTTGGATGAATAGGAAACGACCTGGTGATCGTTCACCAATCCGTTCATGGAAAGCGGTTTCAATAAAACCAATCCTTTCAGGCTGCGTAATCGGGATAATGCTACGTAAGCCTGTCCCGGAGCAAAGACATTGGAAACATCCAAAACGGCTTTGTCGAAAGTCAATCCCTGGCTTTTATGAATGGTAATTGCCCAGGCGAGTTTAATGGGATAATGAACGAAAGTCCCGAGGATTTCTTCTTCGATTTCACCGCTTTGTTCATTTAAGGTGTATTTGATATTATTCCACTCGTATTTCTCAACGGTAATGCTTCTGTTCTCCTCTTTGAAAAACACTTCAATCTCATCCTTGGTCAGGGATTTGATAACGCCCATTTTACCATTGTAGAAGTTCTTCTCAAAGGAAATATCGTTCTTGATGAACATGATTTGAGCACCGACCTTTAATTCCGTTTCCTTTTCCAGCGGATACAGGTGTGGCGGAAAATCATTTTTGATTTCCGCTGAGTAAATGATTGATTGTTCCTTCAGCGAATTTAAAGCTGCTGCATTCATCTGGTCAGCTTTGGAATTATGAGTTGTTAACGTAATGTATCCTTCTTCTTTGGTAGAATCGAAGTCCGGATTGACGTATTGTTCCAGTAAGCGCTGATCTTCTGACGTGACCCGGTTATTCCTTAAATTATTCAGGAGATCGATAAAAAGCTGGTCGTCCTGACGAAATATTTTGTCCAGTTCGATATAAACAGGAGCCTGTTCCTGGAGAACTCGTGCATTGAAGAAGAAAATTCCATGATAGTATTTTTGCAATACACTCCATTCTTCCGGTTTGATAACCGGTGGAAGTTGCAGCAAATCTCCGATGAAAAGAACCTGAAGTCCACCGAAAGGGTGATTGTTCTTGCGCACATTTCGTAAAGTCCAGTCAATAGCATCCAGTAAATCAGCCCGTAGCATGGAGACTTCGTCAATGATAAGGAGCTCCACATTCCGGATGAGGTTCTGGCGCGTTTTATTGAAATGAAAATGACGTTTCAATGTTTCTTTCGATTCAAACTTGGTGTTCCCGGAAACCAGTCCGTTCGAAACAAATTCAGGGATAAATGAACTGAATGGAAGCTGAAAAAAAGAATGAATGGTTACCCCGCCGGCATTTAAGGCTGCAATTCCTGTGGGAGCAACAATGACGGTGTTTTTATGAGTGGTTTCTACAATCTTCCGCAGAAGGGTGGTTTTTCCGGTTCCCGCTTTTCCGGTGAGGAAAACAGGACTGTTGGTTTGATTAATAAATCGTTCCGTAAATTCAGCCGGATTGCTGATGGATTCTGTATTGTTTTTCATTCTTACTTGAAGATACGCAAAATTACCTTCTTTTTCAAACCGAAATCAAATCTTTACCGGTTTGTCAGATGTTGTTTGAAAATATAGTGCATGCTCAAATCCAAATAATCTTTGTAAACATAGTAAATGAAGTCCCGGTGGATCTGGATATGTTCCGGGTAAATGTGGTCCTTTATCTGTACCACTTCTTCTACCTTTCCATTGACCAGGTTAATTTTACGGAGACTGGTAATCCCATCTCTTTCAAAACGGGCATAAATTGCTGTTTTCTCGATATTGGGAATCAATTCGCTTTTCCAGCCTCTGAAATATTGGTAGGCAATAGGAAAACTTCGGATCCGCACACCGGATTTTGTGAATACGATCGCAGAATCGTTCGGATGGTCGAAAATAATCAGCGAATCATTCAATTCAAATAAAGGAGCATAGATCGGTTTAAGAAGGATCAGGTCATAAAATTGTTGCGTACTCCATCGTTCCCGTGCTTTTTTTAGGTCGTGCCGGTCGTTTGATAGTTTATCACTGTGGTTCGTGTTGGATTCTTTCAGGATCTCGCTCACAGTCTGCTTGTTCTCCCGCTGATAATCTTTCAATTGCCGGCTTTTCTGACGGTCCTGGCTCACATAGAGTGTTTTACTGAGGCGCGTTTTTTTGGTGATCAGTTGGTATTCCAGGTACTGTTTTTGATTCATATAGGTTCGGATGATGATTGATGTATCATCCGAATAAGAACAATTGTCGAGTAACCCGATGGCTTTGTGGTAAGGAAGAGGAGAAAAAATTCCGACGGCCTGACCTACAATGGAGGTTTCATAAACACTGTCGTTGTAAATCAGGTGAAATTTTCCCCCACAATCCTGTTTGATTTGTTTCGGGTGTTTTCTGATAGGAGTTTCATACATCTTATCTCCTGTTTCATTCAAATGACGCAGGTAATAAGTGTGTTCATCGCTGCAGCATAAAATGATATTGCCGTCCGGTTCCACTTTGAAATCGAGTACATTGGCCTGTTTGCGCGGATACACCCAGAATTTGCTGTCAGCATTGATTGTTACTTCGTCCAACTGGGTTTCTTTTCCTTCCATGACGACATAAACCATCAGGGTGTCTTTCCATTTTTCGGGAAAAAGTAAAATATCGGTAAAATCCTTGTACAAATTGCCTTTGACGGTCAATTGTGCCGGGAAATTTCCGTTTTTTAAGATGAAAAAGCCATTGGAATTGGTACGTGTATTATGGATATCTATCTGAACAGAGGCATTCTTAATCGGTGCTCCGCTTTCGTTGACTACCTTTCCTTTAATGATGATGTCATCCTGGCACCAAGCGGAATTTATGCAGGTCAAGCAGATCAAAAAAAACAAAAAATGTGGAAAGCCTGGCATGTATTTGATGGATGATTTTTTAGATAAAAGTAAACAATTGATCGGGGAAAACCAGTTCCGCACGCGAATAATATACCTGATTTTTTGGCAGCCCCTTCCGGGGTTATTAACCTGGAGTCACTTCAGGTATGTAGCTGATCCTATTCAAGTTTTTGTTTAAATAGGTAGTGCATACTCTGGTCCAGGTAATCTTTGTAGATGTAATAAATGAAATCCCCGTGAATTTGGAGATGCTCGGGGAAAACATGCTTTTCCAATTTGATAATCCGTTCCGTTTTTCCATTTGTTGGATTGAGCTCCCGAAGGATCGTTAACCCTTCCTTCTCATAACGGGCGTAAATCTTCGTTTTTTCCATATTGGTAATGAGTTCTTTTTTCCACCCTTTGAAGTAATGGTAAACAATAGAAAATGATCGTACACGTATCCCCGCTTTAGTAAAAACAATAGCGGAATCGTTGAGATGGTCGAAAATAATCAGGGAATCATTGATCTCAAATAAGGGAATATAAACCGGATCGGTCAGGATCAGATCATAGAATCGGATATTGCTCCATTTATCGCGTACTTTCCGGATCGCATTCTTGTCTGTTGTGAGAAAGAGATCATTGTCTGCGGTACGATTTTCCTGCTCGTATTCGCGGAGCCCCCTGTTGCGGGAACGATCCTCTCCGACATACATTACCCGGGTAATTTTAGTTTGAAGATTAATTGCAGAATATTCAATACGCTGATCCCTTTCGGAATAATTGTATTTCACTAAATTCCGGTCATCCTTGTAGACACAGGATTGAAGAAAACTAAAGACTCCAAGAGCCGGTTTCGGTGAAAAGATCCCGATGGAATTATTGACCATTGCTGTTTCATAGATACTATCTGCATAAACCAAGTGAATGTTTTCCATACAGTCGCGATATAATTTTCTGGGATGATTGCGTATGTTCGTTTCAAAGACCTTTTCTCCGGACGCATCCAGTCCTCGAACAAAATAATGGTGTTCATCACTGCAGCAGAGTAAAATTTCGTCATCCGGTTGCAGGAGAAAGTCCAGCACATTGGCTTGCTTTCTGGGATATACCCAAAAGATTTTTTCGGCGGAAACAGTCACTTCTTCCAATTCCTTTTCTTTTCCGGTCATTACTACAAATACGCGGATTGTATCTTTCCATCGTTCGGGAAGTGCAACCATGTCCGTGTATTCAGAGTATAGCACATGATTTACTGTCAACTGAGCAGGAAAGTCGGTATTCTTTACAATGAAAAAACCGGATGAATTGGTTCGGGCATCCGAATTTCCCAATTTTACAGAGGCATTTTTAATAGGTGTTCCGTTCTCGTTGATTACTTTTCCTTTCACAACTGCTTCCACCTGGGATAGGCCTGTATTCATCACGCATCCGCAAAATAGGACCAGACAAAGGATTTGGAAGTGATTTAAATGTCTCATGTCGATTGGGTTTAAGGAATGTTTTTCAGCGGTTGTTTATAAAGATAATGAATACTGTTGTCCAAATAATGGTTATAGATATAATAAGCATAATTACCCCGGATTTGAATGTTGATCGGATGAATGTGTTTTTCAAGTACGTCCAGGCTGACAACTTTTCCAGTCGAAGGATTGATCTGGCGAAGTGTCACGAGTCCATTGATTTCATACTTGGCATAGAGTTTTGTTTTTTCTTCGTTAATAAGCAATTCGCTTTTCCAATTTTCAAAATAATGATAGCTTATTTGGAACGAACGAATATATTTCCCTGAAATAGAATAAACCAAAGCACTGTCCTTAAAGTGGTCGAAAATAAAAATGGAATCATTGATCTCGAAAATAGGAGCATATAGCGGTTTTTTAAGGATTTGATTGTAAAATTGCTGGTTATCCCATTTTTGCCTGTCTGTTAAATTGTTTGCTTGTTGCCCGCGTTTGTAGTTCGGATTGGACACAGGAACGGCAATTTCATTTTCCATCGCAAAATCATCCAGTTCCCGCATTTTTTGCCGGTCACTGGTTGAATAAAGTAAGCTTGGCTTTTTCGTGTTCCAGTCAATTTTCACATATTCAATCAGTTTGTTATGCGGACCAAGTCTTTTTAAGATGAAGTTATCCGCACTGGAAATGATGCAGGGCGACAATACCTTCATAGTTTCCTCATAGGAATGTCCGGCAAGCATTCCGATGGAATTCCGGATAAACTTGATTTCGAAAATACTGTCGGAATAAACCAAATGTGTTCCCCCGGTGCAATCGGCATAGAGGCCGACCGGATTTTTTTTGATGGGAAGATCAACTATTTTTCTACCGATCGAATCCAGTCTTCTAAGAAAGTACTTGTGATTTTCCTGGCAAACAAGCAGTATTTCTTTTTCGTAAAGTGCAAAATCAATGATGTGGGTATTTTTCTTTTCGTAAACCCAAATGACCTGGGAAGCGTTAACAGTAACTTCTTCCAGTTCCGTTTCTTTTCCTTCCAGGATGATCTCTACTTTAAGTGTGTCGTCTTTGTTTACAGGAGCTCTGACAATTTCGAAATAATCGTTATAAAGCGGATGCTTCGCGTACAGTTGCGCAGGAAGATTGGTTGTTCTTAACAGGAATATTCCCTTGCTGTTGGATTTTACATTAGCCGCTCCGAGTTTGATCTCAACACCGGATACCCGCTGATTTTGCTCATTCATGACCGTTCCGGTAACCACCACATCCTGGGAATAAACGGCGCCGCTAAATGAAAGCAGAAGCACCGTAAGAATGGATTTCCAAACCTTGTCCGATATGCATAAGTAGTTCATCAGAGTTTTAAGTTAAAGAAAAAAAGAAACAGGACCTAACGGATTGATTAAAGTGTTTCTTTGATTGATTTTAGGATCGGTCGATTAGAAATACGCAACATATCCAAAATGTACCTTTGAATCCCTGAACAGGATCGGATTGGAGAATTGCTGTCCCAATGCGTATGTCAATGAGAAAATCCCGATATTGGTTCCGAAACAAAGTCCTGCCCCGAAACCTTTCGGAGAATCGTGCCGGTATTGCTGCACGTTGCGTTCATACCAGCTTTGATCGTAGAACACAAACAAATAGGAATTCTGATCGAGTATAAACCGGGGTTCAATGGTCACTGTTGCGCGGAAAGTACCCAGCAATTCATCTTCCATGAAGCCTCGCTGGGAGAGGTTTCCTCCGAAGCGCAGGAGTTCGTTCTGCTGAATGTTGTTGGTGTAAAACGATTCGCTGATCAGGCCTCCTTTTAGTACAAATCGCTTTCCAAGCGACTGGTAATATTCAATTTGAACTTTCCCGCCGTAGATGAGGTAGTGATTGGTAACGGAGTCTTTGATGAGTGTCCGTTTTCCAATGTTCCCTTCCAGATACCAGATAAATCCTTTCCGCGGATTGGGTAAATAGTCGACTGTCTGATTGCGGAAGGAAAGCCCGTATAAATTGCTTTTGGAAGTTCCGTAAGCCAGTCCGGTGTTTGCTGCACCTAGCAGGTTGGATTGTTGGTTTTTGTAAAATCCGGTCAATGTTTTTCCTCCCGAAACAAAATAAGTAATTCCAATACTGGTTTTTAATTCCAGGAAGGTTGAATCCCGCTTGAACAGTGAAAATTGCCCGTCCAGCCCGAAGGGTGTATTGAATAAGAACGGATACGCGGCCTGGATCTTCAACTGCGGACTTCCCGGTTGAATGGAGCGCCAGTTCAGGTCGAAAAGCTCTCCGTGTTTGAATGCATTCTGAAGTTTCAATCGCAGATCCCCGGTTAATTGGTACTTCAATTTGATCGGATCTTGCTGCAGGCCGATTGTTCCGTTGAATAACGAAACCGGTTTTGTTTCGAGATACAAATACAGATTGGCACCTTCCGGAGTAAACAGGATTTCGGCGGGTTTTAGCTGTTTCACGAAAATCAATTGGGTCAATCGCGTATTGATCAGGTTCACCTGTTCCTGGTTATACCAATTTCCTTTTTCGATGTGAAGGAAATTTTCCAGGTATTTTTTGGATAATTTGACTTTATTTCCCGATACGATGAGGTCATTCCATTTTACCCGGGAGTTCGGAGCAATAATGAGTTCTGCGAAAAGGGTTTCCTTTTCAACGCGCAGATCTTCAAACGAAATACGTGCAAAAGGATAACCGGCAATTTCAAAATCACGAAGAATGCGTTCCAGGCTTTTGGAAATTTCCAGGGGAGTGGGAGGGAGCGTTTCTATCGATCGCGGACTAATCCCGATTTCTCTCAGCGCACGTTTACTATTGTCAGAGATTGAAAGGTTTAATTGTTTATACCGCAGGCCGAGCGTAAAATATGCTTCACTGTTTAAACTGTCACTCGGAATAATGGAATCGATCCCGAAAGTGAGGTATCCCTTTTTATAAGCCAGGAACTGAATGTCCTGCAGTTGCTTCTCAAGCGAAAAAGTATCCGAATAGTTGAAAGAATTCCGTTTACTGATTTTTTTGAAGCTTGCATCTGAAAAATGAATACTTTTCTGTGAATAGAGAATGGTAGAACTGAAAACCGATAAGTTGATTAACAGAATCACCAGCCATTTTTCCTGAATAAGAGAAAGCAAAGCTTTTGATATAAACAAGCGTAAGCGCAGTTTTTCTTTCAATTTTTATACCTTTTAGTTTCAGTTAGTCTGTTAAATGCTTTAATTTCAACTGTTTCCTTTCACAAAATTGTGGAATATCCTTTAATATAACGCTGAAAGTAGTAAGTTTGTATAGAAGATACAATGAGTGTCAACCATTAAAGGAAAGATTATGAAGAAGATCCTTGGAATTTTTGCTGCAGTGCTAGTTGTTCTCCTGGTGAGCACATCCTGTAGGACAAAAGCAAATTGTGACGCATATAACGGAATGAGCCAAACAGAAAAAGCCGATCATTAACTGTTTAAGGGGTATTCTACCCGGAACGCAGATAAACAGTAGCTTTGGTAATTTTTGAAGAAGTGTAACGTTAAAAAAAAAGTGCGTTTTTAAATTAAATCACAACTAATCCACATGATAAAAATTTGGAATGTGAATAATATTTATGCAAACTAACGTTAAAAAATAATAGATTTGTAATTCGAACAACAACTAGTAAACTAAAAAACAAGCAGTAACTATGAAGAAATTTTTTGCCTACGCAGCTATGGCTGCTTTCTTAGCGGTAGTTTTAGCATCTTGCGGATCCTCCAGAGGACATTGTGATGCTTATGGAAGTGTTAACAACGCTGAAAACGCTGATTTAGCATCTAAATAACGAAACAAACCAAAAGTCTCTTCCCACGGAGGCTTTTTTTATATCTATCCGTTTTTCGTGCGTAGCACAAAATTTTGACCGAGGTAAACCTTGCGCACCTGTTCGTCTGAAGCCAGTTCTTCCGCTGTTCCGGATTTCAAAATACTTCCTTCAAATAACAAATATGCTCTGTCAGTAATAGAGAGTGTCTCTTGTACGTTGTGGTCCGTGATCAGGATCCCGATATTGCGCTTGCGCAGATCTGAAACAATGCTTTGAATGTCTTCCACCGCAATCGGATCTACCCCGGCAAATGGCTCATCCAGTAAAACAAATTTCGGGTTGGTGGCCAATGCACGCGCGATCTCGGTTCTTCTTTTTTCTCCTCCGGAAAGCCTGTTCCCGAGGTTTTTTCGAACTTTTGTCAAGCTGAACTCTTCCAGTAATTGTTCCATTTTCTCTTTTCGTTCAACTTTTGTCAAATCGGAAAGTTCCAGGATGGACAGGATGTTGTCTTCTACGCTTAATTTACGGAAGACGGAAACTTCCTGCGGAAGATACCCGATTCCCAGTTGAGAGCGTTTGTACATCGGATAGTGTGTGATTTCCAAATCATCCAGGAATACATGACCTTCGTCCGGTTTTACCAATCCTACCATCATGTAGAAAGAAGTCGTTTTCCCGGCTCCGTTCGGACCCAGTAAACCAACAATTTCACCCTGATTTACTTCGATCGTAACTCCTTTTACGACGTTTCGGCCTTTGTAGGTCTTTTTAATATCGTGCGTATGTAATTTCACCTTGCGAAAATAAGAAGAAAAAGCGAAGCTTTTGAAGAGTAAATTACAACAAACGTTAGTGCGGCAGTAATTTAGGACGGCGAAGCTTTTGAAGAGTAAATTACAACAAACGTTAGTGCGGCAGTAATTTAGGACGGCGAAGCTTTTGAAGAGTAAATTACAACAAACGTTGTGCGGCAGTAATTTAGGACGGCGAAGCTTTTGAAGAGTAAATTACAACAAACGTTAGTGCGGCAGTAATTTAGGATAATTTGTAACTTGGATTGCAACTGCTGAGAGCCAATATTTTGATACCGATAACCATCGGATTTTCGACTATTGAATTCTTTGAACGTTCTTAAAAAGCAAAAGACCAGCGTGCCCGGATTCCCAATGGAGGAATTCCCGGAGCAAGGTGTGTAATTCTCCAAACCAGGTCTACGCGGCCTAATTTAAAAATATTCTCAATTCCCACAGCTGCTTCTGCATAAGGAACTGCTCCGAATTGCTTGGTAAAAGAAGGGATGATCATCACATCATTGTGTCGTTGACTAATGGCTCCGTAGGTTATTCGACCGGATGTCACCAATCTCCATTTCAGTTTTTTGATCAATGGGATGCGGTCAAATAACAATCCTTGCCAATGTTGCTCAATAAATCCGCCAACATAACGGTCGGAGATGAATTCAAAATAAGACATGCGGTTGAATGCGTTGGTGTACAACCAATAAGATTGACTTCCTTCGTGAACTTTCAGGAAAGGATATGCAACTGTTCCCAAAACCACACCGGTATTTATTCCGTAACGCAATCGTCCCAAAACGCCCACATTGCGGTTGTGTTCCATCGCAAATTCCAGTTTCTGGTAGTTGTAATCACTTCCGAAAACGCCTTTGATTCCGAAAATTCCCTGGATGGATAAAATGGGATATTTGGAAGGAAGAGTTGTACGGTCAAAGTTCCCTGAAATGAATTCTTCGTCTTTACACCATCTGAAACGCAAGGTAACTTCAGAGCTTTGGACGTGCCTGATCGTATCCAATCCTCCGTATTCATTGCGATGTTCGTAAGTGGCAAGCCCCAATGGAGTGTATTCTTTCCATTCAAATCCACCGAAGATCACAAAGTCCTTTCCGAAGTCCTTCTCCAGATTAATACCGGCTTTGTCAACAAAAGTGAGTTTGTCCAAGGGACCTGTCCTCAAGAGAGAACTGAATGTCGATCCGACCGCGGCTGCAGTGGGTGAAATACCAATCTGTTCAATATCCCTGTTTCCGTATAAAATCAGGAGTCCCCGTTTTTTAGGTGTAATATTGATACGGGTAGTTAACCCGTATTTGAATCGCTTATCCCCGAACCCGTAATACAATCTGCCTCCGAACTCGATCCGTTTGGAGAAAGCATTGGAGGTACGAATGGCCAGTCCTGTTCGGAATTTCTCCACCGGGTTAACGGAAAAAAGTGAATAGATAGAGCCCAATTCAATTTTTCCGATCGGGTAATACCCCGAAGCGAGCATGTATGTGGAATTCTTCAGGAACTTGAAAAAGGGGTCCTGGTTCAAAGAATCCACCATATTATCAATTCCATTTTCCTGATCGTTGAGCGGAACGTGCCGGTGCGCTATCCAGTAGGCTTTGCTCCTGATTTTGGCGCTGTCGGCGAATTCAACAGTGAAATCACTTTTGTAAAAATCATCAGGCCGGTCTTTGTTGATGACAAAATTTCTCCTGGAAGAGTATTTCCGACCGTAGAAACCATATAATTTGGTTCCTTTCGTGACCTTCAGGTCCAGGATCATTTTTTCTTCGGTCAACATCCATACTTCCGGCATTACCTGGTCAAAATGGTGTTCCATGTACAGATCCTGCACGTAATTGATATTGGCCCAGGGAGATAATTTTGCTTTAAATAATTTTACCGCATAGGTCGTGTCATTGATCCACATTTCCCCTTCAAAAGTCATATCACCAGTTCTCTTTGGAGTAAAACGCAATTTATAGCACCAGTTGTTGTCAATGAACATACTGTCTTCCAGGTAGAACTTGTAGTAATTGCGGGCAAAATTCGCTACCGGACTAACAAAGGCTTTTTGAAAAATGTTCAGGTAATTGTCATAAATGTTGAAATCCAGGTACATTTCTCCCAGAAACTGGTTCAACTGGAGGTTCTCAATTCCGGAAATCCGCGTTGCAGAAACGAATTCCCGCTTCTTTTTGGGATTGTTCTTATAACTGAACTGGGAAATGTTTTCGGATAAAATGACCGGTAAATAGGTTTTTCCGCCGTCAATGGAATCCAGGTAGTCCATCACCACATCAAGTCGTTTTACAATGTCCCGGTCTTTGAATTTATCCCCGATGTTATTGAGGTCGATCTGGATCTTGTTGTATAGTTCGTATTCGTAAGAGCTTAATTTTTCCTTGTTGTTCGCATCTTTGTGAGCAATTACCTTTTTATGCATTGTGGTCGAAGGGAATTCATCGGGTGGTTTCACAGTTACTTCCGTGATGTCCATGATTGCTTCGGTTAGTTTTACATCAATGACCTGTTCCTGGTCCTTCTTAACGGACTTGGTTACCAGGTTGAATTCGGGCATCAGATAAGTGATACTGTCTGTTGCGTAATACGTTTGAAGCGTATAAAAGCCAAGGCTGTCAGTTAGGGTCCCGATTTTTGAGTATTGAAACTGGACCCTCACATCTGGTATTCCTTCTCCTGTCTCTGCATCAATAACACGACCGGAAACTTTTGTCTGTTGAGAATAGACAAAGCTGTGAGTCAGGCAGAGTAGAAATAGAATTCTTAGCTTAAACATAGATGGGCGTAAAACTAAGAAAAACTCGGAGTAAAAACAAGATAGGAATTACCCGTTTATTTCGTCCTTTAAACGTGATTTTTCAACGCGTTTCACCACAAAAATCCCGATCTCATACAAAAGCAGAATCGGAAGACTTACAATCACCTGGGAAATGATATCCGGAGGGGTAATGATCGCTGCTAAAATTAACACCACAACTATCGAGTGCTTGCGGTATTTGGTCAGAAAACCCGAAGAAACAATCCCCAGTTTTCCCAGTAAATATGCCAAAATAGGAAGCAGGAAGAACAATCCGGAATAGAATACAGTTGAAAGAACAGTACTCATATACGAATTAATGGTAAAATCATTCTTGATCTCTTTGGTAATTTGGTATGTACCGAAGAATTGAACACTCATGGGGGCTACAATGAAATAACCGAACAGGATTCCCAGGAAAAAAAGAAGGCTTACATAAAACACGATACCTTTCACCATTTTCTTTTCATTTTGTTTCAATCCCGGTTTTACGAATGACCACAATTGATAGAAGATAAATGGGAACCCAACCACAACTCCTCCTAAGAAGCTCATCCATAAAGCATAGGAGAACTGTCCTCCCATGGTTGTCGACTGGAAATTAATCGGAATCTCTTCTACGCACATAAAATCCATATAGGTGCAAAAGAAATGAAAGGTGAAGAAGTCGGGTTGACTCATTGAAAGGAAAACATGCCTCATGATCCAGTCCTGATTCCACCAAATTACAATAGCCAACACAATGATTACAGCTGCGCTTCGAACCAGTCTCCATCTCAATTCCTCGAGATGTTGTAAGAATGACATATTTTTTTCTTCTTCCATACTATGGCGCAAAGTTAATAATTCATCAAAATTTTCAGGGATTGAAATGTTAATAACCGTTGTTAAGTGATGAAATTCTTTGAAATGACCTGTAAATCTCCCTCTTTTTTTATTAAAAAGCCGCAATTTTTAGGATCATGGGAAGCTTAGTAGTTGTTTTTTATTGATTTATCTTGTATTTTAGTGTAGTTGCCGATTTTATAGCGCCTTTGCGTTTTATTATCTGTAATTTCGATTTATTAATTTAGGTAATCCTCTAATATTCAAACTTTATGGATCAGAATGATCTAAAGGAAGCACTTAGGACATTTTTTGGTTTTGATCAATTTAAGGGACAACAGGAAAATATAATCACCAATGTGTTACAAAAAAAGAACACGTTCGTCATTATGCCTACCGGTGGTGGGAAGTCTCTTTGTTATCAGCTTCCGGCATTATTATCAGAAGGTACGGCTATTGTAGTTTCTCCGTTGATTGCACTGATGAAAAATCAGGTAGATGCGATCCGCAATGTGAGCGACCATAATTCGGTTGCCCATTTTTTGAATTCGTCTCTCAGTAAAACGGAAATTAACCGGGTGAAAGACGATATCCTTGCCGGGAGAACAAAATTATTATACGTTGCCCCCGAATCGCTTACCAAACAAGAAAATATAGACTTCTTAACTTCCGTACCTATTTCATTCTTTGCAATCGATGAAGCGCATTGTATTTCTGAGTGGGGGCATGATTTTCGTCCGGAATACCGCCGATTACGCGAAATTTTTGAGAAGATCTCGGACGTGGCGATTATTGCGCTAACGGCTACAGCAACTCCGAAAGTTCAGGCAGATATTCAGAAAAATCTCAATATGATGGATGCGACATTGTACAAGTCGTCATTCAACAGGGACAATCTGTATTATGAAATCCGGGCGAAGCGGGATGTGGAAAAGGAAATCATTAAATACATCCGCCAGCGACAGGGGAAATCCGGGATCATTTACTGCCTTTCCAGGAAAAAAGTAGAAGAAATGGCTGAATTGCTTCAAGTCAACGGGATCAATGCTTTGGCATATCATGCGGGCTTGGATGCAACTACGCGGGCGAAACACCAGGACATGTTCCTGATGGAAGAAGTGGATGTCATCGTTGCGACCATTGCTTTCGGGATGGGAATTGATAAACCGGATGTTCGCTTTGTCATTCATCACGATATTCCTAAATCGCTGGAAAGTTATTACCAGGAAACGGGTAGGGCCGGCCGCGACGGAGGTGTTGGAGAATGTATCACGTTCTATTCATACAAAGATATTGAAAAACTGGAAAAATTCCTTCAGGGAAAACCGGTTGCAGAACAAGAAATCGGGAAACAGTTACTGAGTGAAATTGTTTCTTATTCTGAAACATCTGTTTGCAGACGAAAATTTATTTTGCATTATTTCGGAGAGGTGTTTGATGAAAAGCAATGCAATGAAATGTGTGACAATTGCAAGCATCCGAGGGAAAAACTGGAAGGCAAAGAATTTGTGCATCAACTGCTCCAGGTAGTTGATTTTCTGCAAGAACAGCAAAAATCGAAACACGTTTGTGCTTTCCTTTCGGGGGGTGTAACAGCTGAGATTAAAAGCTACCGTCATGACCAGGCTCCTTTATTCGGGATTGGAAAAGATCACGACGAACATTTTTGGAATGCGGTGATCCGGCAAACAGTCGTGGCAGGACTGCTTTACAAGGACATCGAAACCTACGGAACACTGAAGTTTACGGAAAAGGGAAAAGCGTTTTTAGCGAATCCGGTTTCGTTTACCTTGTTGAAGCAACACGATTATTCGGCTTCTGACGAAGAGGATGGAATCGTTGCTCCGGGAAAAGGCGGTGCTTTTGATGAGGTCCTTTATGAAATGTTGATTGACCTGAGAAAATCGTTATCAAAACAGAATAACATTCCGCCATTCGTTATTTTCCAGGAACCGACTTTGAAAGACATGTGCTTTCAATATCCGATTACGATAGATGAATTGACGAATTGTCAGGGTGTCGGTGCCGGAAAAGCACAGCGATACGGTCAGCCTTTCATCGAAATGATTCAACAATATGTGGAAGAAAATGATATCGACAGGCCACAGGATCTGGTAGTGAAATCGCTGATCAATAAATCCGTGTTGAAAGTACAGTTGATCCAAAATATCGATCGGAAATTGCCTTTGGAAGATATCGGAAGAGCACAGGGTAAATCAATGGATGAAGTAATTGAAGAGATTGAAGCAATTGTTTCTTCCGGAACAAGGGTAAATATCAATTATTACATCGACGATATTCTGGATGCGGATAACCAGGAAGAGATTTATGAATATTTCTCGGAGGCAGAAACAGACGATTTGGCAACAGCTTATCATGAATTTGACGGGGATTATACCGAAGAAGAATTGCGATTGATGCGCATCAAGTTTATGAGTGAAATGGCGAATTGATTTATAATAAAACACGTAGGGGCGCGATTAATCGCGCCCCTACGTGTTTTATATCGGTAACAAATTATTTTATACGGCTACGGCCGCTTTAATATGCGGATGCGGATCGTAATTCAATAATTCAAAATCTTCGTATTTGAATCCGAAAATGTCTTTTACATTCGGATTGATCTTCATCGTTGGAAGCGGTCTGAAATCACGTTCCAATTGCAATTTTGCCTGGTCCAGATGATTGGTATACAAATGCGCGTCTCCAAGTGTATGAATGAATTCTCCCGGTTTCAGATCACAAACCTGTGCAACCATCATTGTCAGCAATGCATAAGAAGCAATATTGAACGGAACACCCAAAAATGTGTCAGCTGATCGTTGATACAATTGGCAGCTTAATTTCCCCTCGGCCACATAAAATTGGAACATCGTGTGGCAGGGAGGAAGTGCCATGTTATCTACGTAAGCTACATTCCATGCGTTTACGATCAGTCTGCGGGAATTCGGATTTTTTTTAATTTGCTCTATCAGGTTGGAAATCTGGTCGATCGATCCGCCATCAGGAGTAGGCCATGAACGCCATTGATACCCGTAAACCGGACCTAAATCGCCGTTTTCATCTGCCCACTCATCCCAAATAGACACCTTGTTGTCTTTCAGGTATCGGATATTTGTATCTCCCTGGAGAAACCACAACAACTCATGAATGATCGAACGCAGGTGCAACTTTTTGGTTGTCAGGACAGGGAAACCATCTTCCAAATTGAAACGCATCTGGTATCCGAAAGTAGATAAAGTACCTGTACCTGTTCGGTCTCCTTTGAATGTTCCCTTGTCTAAAATGTGTTGTAATAAATCGTGATATTGTTTCATGGGTGTCTTGAAATGAGCATTGGAAAACTAAACCCGAAGTTAGGGAATTTAATCGCAGAGATCTTGTTTTGGTTGATAATTCGATTGTATTGTTGATTCCTTTCTCTATTTTTACCCAAAAGGAAGAAATGCGTTTTTGTTTATTATTTCTCGTTGTTACATGTTCATTTAGTGGAATTTCCCAGGAGATCAAAAAGAAATACCTGGGAGTTTACAGCGGCGAAATCCCTTCTTATGCTTTGGAGTTGGGAGAAGAAGTGTTTCAGGTTCAAAGTGCTGTGATCGAAATCCGGCTGAATCCGGAAGGATTGCTGACGGAGAAAGTAGCAGCAAAAGAAATGAAAGGTACGTACCGGTTGACGAAAGAAGATAAAAACAGTATTTACCTGGAAGTTCGATTGGACGGACAATTCATTCCGGAAAATTATGTTCTGTATAAAAAAGACAAACGCCTGGAACGAAAAGGGATCTATCCCCAGCCGGATGTTTTCCTCAAAAAGATATAATGTGGGTACGCGATTAATCGGGGTATACGTATTATTCGCACCCAAACTATTTTATAATACAAACTGTGTTATATTTTACCACAAATGCACAAATATTGGAGGCGCTTACCAGTGGGAGTTATGTACTTTAAACAGGTGGTTCCAAAATATCCCTGGGTGCTTCATCATTTCAGTGCCTGCCAGCAGGCACTCTTTATCTTTTCCACAGATGCACAGATTAACTGCTCGGCTACCGCACTCGCTTAAGTGGCGACTGGTAAGCGCCACAAATAATCAGTGCATCTGTGGGAAATTATCACTTAGATTCTTGGAGAAGATTTTTCTAAAACAACCTATTTCATAAGTTACCTGTGTTAAGTACATAACTCCCCTTACCAGTCGCCTCTTCGTCTTGCAATGACTCATAAAACTATGTGAAACAAATACAGGATTAAAAATTCAGATCAAAACACTAATTATCAATCGATTATAAATTTCATATGGATTTAGGGTAAGAATAAGGGTACTATTGCACTCCCAACGTTTTCTTAGGGTTCTAAATAATCCTTTAAGCTCCATCAGATTCCCATTTGAGGGTGCGAAAGTGCTTCTATTGCTCAAATATAAGCAAATTTTCAATTGGTAATTTCTAACATTCTACTGTATCAAATAAGCTCTACGAAGTAACACACAACTTCGTAGAGTTTAGTGATTTCGTTTTCTTACTTCCCCATCAAATTGTTCTTCGGTCATACAACAATTAATTATGATCTTACCACTTCCACAAAAGCATAAATCTCTCTTGGAGAGATATGATGTTTTTACTATAAAATCAGGATCATTCAGTTCTCCGATTTCAAGCCCTTTCTCTTTTGCTGCTTTTTCAAATTCATCAATTTTTTTCTTAGATCTTTCCAGTTCTTTGTCAGAAAGTTTTCTATCCCATTGCTTATGTTCAGGATAACCAAAATATTCTTTCCATAATTCAGCCGTTAACGATCCGTCAATAACTGGTGGTTCCAACTTGTATTTACGAACTTCTTCAACTGGCAAGGTTTCTAAGTACTTTACAATGTTGCTCAAATCGGCTTTTAATTCTGTCCCTGTATAGAACTTCTGATAAGAACGTAATAATAATGGCGCAAGGTTTTTGTGCAACTTGTCGTTAGAAGTGAAAATGTTTCCGAACGGCATATAATACAAGTACTCAAGATCTACTTTGTTCGTTGGACGTGTCGTTATTAGACCGCTAGCTAATCCGTAAGAAAAGATTGTATCAACACGCAAACAATGAAAGGCGTATGGAGCAAAAGTTGAAATTTGGGGACGTCCTTGAATCATCCATCGATTTATCACTTCCATTCCGTCAATTGAGCTCACTTTATAATTTCGGAGTAGAATCATCAAAAAAGATTGTTGACCAAAAGGAGTGGTTAAAAACTCTGTTACTTTTTGATTTAAGGTTTTGAAGTCTTTTATTCCCGAAACATCCAGTGTTAGCTTGCTTTTTAAGTTGACCAATATGTCTTCTTGAGTTGTGTGTGCATGCCACAATGCTGATAATTCTTTATCTGCTTCCGAAAACTTTCCGTCTTTCCATTTGTAAACGGACTTTTCTTCCAGCGTTTGATCAATCACAAGCCCTTTTTGTCCACTTGAAGATTGAACCGCTTTTTGCATTCGAACATTTGGTCTTCCATCTAACGATGGTCCTTTTCCCATCAAATCATTATGCACCAAGTCTAAATAGAGATCGTTCACAATAATCTCTACTGGAAACAACTTGTTTGCAAAGTCTTTGACCCTGTCTTCAGGCGGTGGTTTCCCTGCCGTTGCTTCTTTTTTTAGATCACCCAAAATCTCCATTATAAGTATAGGCGTTACGTTGTGCTTATAATAACAACTTAGCCTGTAGAGTTCCATGAAGTTCAATGATTGAAAGGTCGACTTGTCAATAATAATTGTAATGCCCATTTGAAATTGTACTGTTTTCCTTTGTCATAAAGAATTGACTGTCTGGAGTATCTTTTGAAAGTTTCTATCTGAAGAAATATGATGAATAGAATTCATTTCGGCAACTTTCTCCTTTACTTCCGCACTTCTCAATCCTTTTTTCTCCATAAGTGTCTTCAACTCTGAAAAAGCGAGTGCCTTTTCTTTGTAATTTCTAACCCGCTCCAAATTCTCAGGGGTCTCGACATTAAAACTCCTCTGATCTTCAATATGCTTTTCGATTCCATTTTTCGATCCTAGAATCCAACTCTCGGCATTTTTCTCAATATCGGAATTATACATTAAGACATCCAGGATTTCGATGTCCATTCTTCGGAATAAACTTGAAACGTTATTATCTGCTCTCGGAATTATGGTCAGCATCGTTTTTCGATCCAAAGGCAAATGAATCATGTTTGTTTTTTCAAAAGGATTAATTTCCTTTTTGAAATACTCTTCCTCATCATAATCAGGACTAGTCGGGTCTACAAATGCCCGAATAATTACCGGATTATCAGATGTTATGAATTCACTGTCATCGACGATATGATAAACTGAAATGTCATCCATTAATTTGCTTTGCACAAGGTTTTCATAGTCCTGTAGATGTTGAATTAGAAACCTAATTCTATTGTGTTCTTTTCTTTCTTTGATGATTTCTTCTACTTCATTTCTATTCACTTTCGGTTCTTCTCCAAGAAAAGAAATAATCACCTCGTCCTTGGTAGTGTTTTCAAATGCGTGTTTGATTTGTCGCTCGAAGAAATTGTTTTGAATGTTTAGAAATTTAGGCGTTCTAAAGTAAAGGCTTAATGCCGTAGTAATGATTTTTAATCGTGTTTCAAAATCAATAGTTCTAACATTTGGGTCCTTAATGAGTGTATATACTGTGGGGAAAACACTGTCTACTTTATCTGCATAAAAGTGTTCAACATCAAAATTCTTTTCTCCATCATTTGTAGGAATGGTATATAGATTTCTTTCAATACAAATGTCTTTTGTGCTTAGTCTGACTATTTGTTGAGAATCGTGCCTTTTACCATGAATGAAGTATTTACCTTCCATAGATTCCGAGAAATTGTTAAGGTAACTTCTTGGAATAAAATGTTGTCTTACCGGCTTACTCATTATCGGAAGGATCAATAACGTTGAACTCTATAGCAGTATCTTTAACCATTTCGTAAACCAAAAACACATCGGTGCTGATTAGTTTTTTCTGCGAAAGCGGATACATTGTATAAAAGAAAAGATCATCCGTAATCAATACAGAGTTAGGGAATTCTTGAACCATGGCAGCTTGATTTATTAAGTACCGACCTAACTCATTCTCAATTGTATTCCCTGTAGTTGCATCATCCATAATGTCTAATAAGCTTGCAGGATTAATGATCTCACACTTTTCATTGATCCAGGCAATTAAGTGATCGTAATATTCTTTATCCAAAACATAATCTTCATGATGAACCATTCCAAGAGGTTTGTTTCGGTATGAGTTGATCAGTACCATAATGAAACTTGGGATTTTGAACTTATTTTTAAAAGTGTATTTCCCTTCTTTTTCTAAGATATAAAAGTGAAGTAATGAGGTGAAATCCAATATAAAATCATATTCCTGGAAAAAGTCTAAAAGCGGAAATGCTTTCGGGTCCATTTTGAGCAATCCGTTTTTTTCATAGACTAACTTGTAGTAGGCATGAATTAAATTCTCTCTTAGTTCGGAAGTGGAAAATGCCAGTTGGGAAAATAGAATTTTTTGTGAATAGTATTCTTCGTAAACGTTGTATGGATTCTCATTCGGAAGCCCTGCAATTTGATGAATAATGTCCAATGGTGATCCGTCTTCTTCAATGTTAAAAGACTGCATACCAAGCCCAGATTGTGGATTCTTGGTTTCCTCAATGATTTCCATCTTTAGAGCTAAGTATTTATTGCAAATGATGCCTATTTTATATGAGTCAACAATGTTTCCAAGTGGTCTTTTGATCTCAATAACATCATTTGTTTTATGTCCAAGAAGCTGTTTTGAAAATTCATCGTTGGGCTCAATTATTTTGACAAAACCTTCATCTTTTCCATTGATCTTGTAAAACACATAGCAACCTTCTTCAACTTCATCAAAAGTCACAAAAAAATCATCCCAAGGCAATTTCAAAAATGACATAAAAAACATTGTTCTCGCCTGTTTATTGTCTTTTTCTTTTGCCCAATAATAGCAGAGTTCCATACCTTCTTTGTGAAATTTAAACTGGAGTAAAATATTCGCAACTTGAAGTGCAGTAACGGCATTTTGATAGTTGAACTTCGCCAATGTTTCTACATAATTCTCAATTTCATCTGTAGAATTCAAATGGAAACAAGAAATTGCCAGGTAAAGCATGAATAGCTCATCTTGGTCATGCGAAATGGCATACTTACAGATATCTAAACATTCTCCCCAATCGCTAATTAGCGTTCGTTTTTGAATTTCAAGTTTTGTGAATGCCGAATTATACGGAAGATTATTTCTCCAATGCTTTAACCATTTCAACAATTTATGATTGTTAGCCTTGGCATAATGCAGTGCCCAGATATAGTTAGATATCTCAAAAGCTGAAAGAAATTGATCTTCTTTGAGTTCAACTATAGTAATACATTCGTCAAAATTCTTGTTTAGGAAAAAAGCGTCTTGCAAATAATGACTTATGCTAATTTCAGATTTCAATATAACATCCTTATTCGCTAATAGCCATTCCGTATATTCTTCTTTAGGACCTGAAACATATAAATCTCGGTATATCTTGATAAATTCAAAATACTGTGGAACTTCTACCGAAATGTTAGAAAGTTTGTCAAGATCAATATCTTTTGCCTTGTCATGAACAGCTAAAACCCCAACCATTCGCAGGATTTCTTCGGTTGCCAAAGAATCTATTTTTTCCAGTAGCTTGATTCTTCTATTAGCTGTAGTAGCATATGATTCAATATCATCAGCACGATAATGGCAGTAGAGCAACAGACTAATGCTATTGGGAGTTTCTTGACTCATTCCATTCAATATTTGGATCGCTTCATCAATTTTATCGGATTGTTGTAAAACATTTGAAAGAATCAGACTCAGAAGTTCATCATTGTTATTATTTTGATTGTATAACCTCTGAAGTTCAAAAACAGCGGCGTCGTCTTTTGAAATTAAGTAACCGGTGAAAACCCGGAAAAAATCAATTTGAACATAGTATTCCGTGATTTCGGAATTTTGAAGGAGCTTCATAAAACTATCCAAAAGATTATGCGTGCTAATCAAGAGTCGGTTATTATCATAGTCAATTGTATTGAATAGTATTTTGAATTCTCGCAAGAATCGAGTAATAGCAACTTCAGCGATGTATAGATTGTTCTTATAGTTTTGGTGTGTGGATTCGAGTAGAGTTAACACGACACCATCTTGAATTAACTGTGGGTGACTAGTTACTAAATTGTTGAACTGCTCTTTGTTTCTAACATTCAAGTGAATGATTCGATTGAAATCTCGATTGCCAGACACAATTTTAGACACAGAATTCATTCCTTCAGCAATGCTGTCAGGCTTCAATAACACGTTAATCGCATTGGCAAATTCATTTAACGAGTTGGTTGAAAGAATATCATTGACAAGAACTTGTGCCTTATCGTATTCTTCCGTCATGTAATAAGAGATACAAGCCCGTTCTTTTACAACGTCTTTTATCGAATTGAGTTCATAAGCGATGATGAAACATTTATATGCATCGGTTACACGGTTTTTTATCATTTCAAGACACAAACCTTTCAAGTATGCAATTTCTGATCTTAGAATTGAATTGCTAGATAAATTACTGTCATTCAATCTCGTTTCTAAGGCTTCAACTAGCTTTAATGCTGTTTTGGGTTTGTATTCGTTTAGTAGGTTTTTGTAGAGTTGAATTTGTTTGAACCATTCATCTTTCAGCGGACTATTATCTTTTAATATTTCCTTAATTTCTTGAAGGTCTTGGCTGGAAGCTCCTTCATAAAAATCACCCTGCACTTGAATTATCTTGGAGTTACTGATCTGCGAGTTCTTTATTGAATTTTCAGGTTTTTTCGGAGCATCTATTAATTGGCTAATAATGTTATAAATCAGACCGATTAGTACTACAATTAACCCGACTAAAATGTTACTCTGACCAAATATAGTTAGGTAAAAGTCTTTGCCGAAAAAATAAAGGCAGACTACCTGTATCAATGAAGGAATAGCCATTAAGCCGAGACCCGCACTGACAATTATTCGAGTAATTATATTGTATGATTTTGGTTTAAGTGATTTCCAAATAATGGCTAGTTTTTCTACAGTAGTAATGTTCATGCTTAAATAATTGAAATCTTGTTTTATCAAAGGATATGCCAATGGCAAGAACAACTGACATGCTGACTAATTGTCATTGCAACAGCGTGTTATGTACTGACAATATGTTTTTTTACGATTCTTTTGGCAAAAGATCGCCCCAGGTATTAATGCCTGTTTTTACTTTCGAAATTTGTTCAGTTGAGTTGACAATCATTCCACAGATCAAGCAAATTCCATAAATCAATTCCCAGTGCGGTATTTGCTTATTGATGATGTCCATATTCTCTTTGTCGTTTGGCAAATCTGCTAGTACTTTATTTTTTTCCTCATCTGAATAGCCTGCATTTTTCAAAGTGTGCGCTATTTTACCAATTTTCATGGTCACAAGCATTCTTGTTGCTGCATTTCTAATTACAATTGGAGTATCGCTTCCCAGATCGTAAACAGACTCCATTTTTTGTTGAAGCTCAAATAAATCAAATGGTAAAGAACTGTGTGCAGCATCGTTTCGAACTTTTCGAAGTGCATTCAAACTATCTCTCAATGTCTTACTAATTAGCCGAAAAGCAAATGCTAATTCAATCTTAGCAGAAAAGGAACTTAAATGACCTGGATAATTTAAAAGCCTTTCTCTCTCTTTTTTTGAAATTTCATCCGGAAGAGTAATTTCTATTAACTCTGTAAGAAAATCATCAGCGTGCGCCGTTGCAATTAGAATTGCACCACGGCCAGATTCCTCTAATAGATTTTCAAGTAAGACATTAAATAGTTCGTTGATTTTTGGATGTTCGAATATGTACATCTTGTTTTGGTAGTAAATAGTGGAAGTGGTCTAGTAAAGCTAATTGCGGTTCTATTCTTATTTCGTTGAAATCAATAATTCTCGTACATCAACATCTAAAGCTTCTGCAACCTCAAATAAAGTTTCAATAGTTGGTTGCATTTGGTTTGTACACCATTTGGAAACCGTTGTTCGGTTCTTACCCAAAGCTTCTGCCAACCAATTGTTCGTTTTACCTTGTTCAGCTAAGACAGCTTTGATACGATTCTGTGCTTTTTTATCCATTTATTATGTTCTATAGATAGAATTTGAGGAAAAATAAGCATAATTCAACAATCGAAAAATAACGCCTTTTAGCTTAAAATGGTTCTTTTGAATATAAATAATTGTATTAATTTGCTTTAAAAGCATAAAATAAATATTTTTAAGCAAAATTTACAACTCATGCAGAAAAAAACTCCTAAAAAGGTAATCATTCAATTGATAAAAGACGATTTAAGACACCAACATACCGTTTTAGGTTTGAACTTATTGGGGTTCGATCACGATAATGGAATGTTGGATATTTCCCGTTCCGTTTTCTCTCTAATGGAACTGAATTTGAATGATAGGCGATTGGACCACCTAACCGACGAGTATAATGACCGAGCGCATCACGTAACCGAATTTGCCTTTAATGATAAAGAATCTTTTGAGCGGTTGGCAACTGGGATTTATGACTGGTTGGCTTTGGAACGCAAAAAGTACTGGAAGCAATTGAGTAAATCCTGATATTCAGAAATGCCGTTCACATCATTTTTTGCTACTTGCCGTACTCATAGTGGTGCAACTGCATTTTTTTTCCTGACAAAACCCGAATTTTGAGTAATAAAAATCTATTTGCCCCATGATAGGTGGTGCATCTAAGTTTTTTTATCCTTCAAATATTAAAAAATCGTCTAAAAAAGATTATTTGCCCCATTGAGAGTGGTGCATCTAACTTTTTATTATGCTTTGAAAAGCTCTCATTTGAATAAAATCATAACTGCCCACCAAAAGGTGGGCAACTAATTTTTTATTATGGGGGTGTAGTCCTGAAATCACTTTACAGTAAAAAGTAAAGTTATGTCTTATCAATGGAACTCAAAATACAGTATTGAAACAGCAATTGAAGTTGCAAGAAAAATTGATAGTGGTGAATTATCATA
>NZ_VLPL01000006.1 GCF_007558725.1 Fluviicola chungangensis | reverse complement strand
CAAATCATCCACACAAATCTTTAGCGGGGCAAAGCCCCTGGTTGTTTAAGGGAAGTAATAGATTGGAAAAAGTAAAACAGAATAATTATATTTAATCATTGTCTGAAAACGGGGAAGGTTACAGCAGGAAGAGTTGTTTCGAATGGAAGCCGAACACCGGAAAGAATTACTCAGCAGTAATATACAATCTGCTGAAGACGAACGCTTGCGTATTGCACGGGATGTTCATGACGAACTGGGGGGGATTTTTTCTACACTTTCTCTCTCCCTTCAACAACTGAACCCTGAAACTGAAAAAAACAAAGATACCCTTCAACAAAGTAAGCACCTCATTCAAACCGGTATAAATAGTGTGCGCCGTATTTCACATGCCATTATTCCCTTTGAACTGGAATTACTCGGTCTGGACCAAACCTTAAGCAATTATACCCAATCTGTTTCCACTGCTTCCGGAATTGACATTCATTTTGAGTTTGATCATGTACCGGAGGAAATGAACCCAACGGTATCACTTGCGACCTATCGTATCATCCAGGAATTGTTGAATAACACCTTAAAGTATGCCGGGGCCAGCTCTGTTGAAATTAGTTGCTGCAATTACGAAGGCCACTTGCAACTAAGGTATAAAGACAATGGAGTTGGTGTAGATTTAACCGACAAAAAAATAAAAAGGGGGATAGGCATCAAAAACATTGAGAGTCGTGTTCTTGCTCTTGACGGAAATGTGTATTTCACTTCTTCTCCTGGCCAGGGATTCAATTGCGAGTTGAGTTTACCATTCAATCAAACATCAGAATTATGATTAACATTGCTATAGCAGAAGACCAGGTGCTTTTCCGTAAAGGGATTATATCCCTGTTAGAAGCCATAACGGATTTAAGGGTTGTATTGGAATGCACCGATGGAGAAGACTTACTTCAGCAGCTTGACACTTGCCAGGACACTATTCATGTAGCTCTCATCGACATTAACATGCCTGTATTGAATGGATTGGAAACCATGAAGATTATGCGGGAAAAGTATCCGGTCACGAGAAACATTATTCTTACCATACATGAGGAGGAAAGATATATTCAAGCCATGGTTGAAGCCGGAGCCAATGCTTATCTGGCCAAGAACGCTGATTTCAGTGAGGTGGAAAAAGCAATTCGGGCTGTTGTAGCAAACGATTACTATTTTAACGAGCAAACCATCAAAGCCATGCATCATTTTATGCATGGGAAAAAACAAAAAGTTGTGCTTGGAGAAATGGACATTACCCGCCGGGAAAGAGAAGTGCTCGAACTTATTTGCCAGGAAAATACGAGTCTGGAAATTTCGCAAAAATTATTTATCAGCGAGAGTACCGTTAACGGGCACCGAAACAATCTATTACTTAAAATTGGCTGTAAAAACACCGCAGGATTGGTGTTGTTTGCTATTAGGCATCATATTTATAAACTTAATTGAATTACTGCGGAGAACAGATCTCCGAGAGTGTGAGCTGAACTATGTTCGGAGCTGAGATTAAGGGAAAGGATAAAACTTGATTTTATGGTCTCTTCAAATAGCTCAATGGGTTTAATGAGAGGATTTTTAACCCAAAGGAAGATCACGAAAAGAAAAAATAGTATCTTAGTAACACTTTTCTTTGGAAAGGGAATGAGGTAAAACTCAATGGGAAATTAGCTCATCTGGCTAGAGCGCAACGCTGGCAGTGTTGAGGTGATCGGTTCGAGTCCGATATTTTCCACAAAAATAAAAAGCATTACGAGAGTGATGCTTTTTATTTTTGTCCCTCTTTGCTCACACTCCACACTCACACTGAGTTATAGCTTTTTCTTTTCAGTGTGAGTGTGAGGACTGAGTGTGGGATTGTGAATCGAAGTTTCAATCTGTTTCCTCCCTCCGAGGGAGGATTAAGGAGGATGGCAAAACCCAAATCTTCCGCAAGTACCGATTTCATTCAGTTTCTTAAAATTTTATGAGGTTCGATTCCCTTTTGCTTGGAAGGTGTTGTATTTCAGTTTTTTTTGGTAGTATTGACCATTAATAATAAATAACTCATCCACTATTACTAATATGACTATCAAGGAAGCAATACTTAAAGTTTTAGAAGAAAATAAACGGGCCCTAACTTATTTGGAAGTTTATGATTTAATTAAAGAGAAACAGTATATTGATTGGAGTAATGCGAAAACTCCAACCGATACCATTGGCGCACAACTTGGCGATTTTATTCGAAAAGGTGATTCAAGAGTAAAAAGATCAAAGATGGGGGGCAGACAGTTTTTATACTATTCATCCGTTAATGAAGATATAATAGGAATGGATGTACTTACTGGCATCACACAATCACAGACTGTAAAAACTATTTCAACGCCTACACCATATAAGGAACGTGATTTACATATATTATTGAGTACGTTCTTAAAATCACACGGTATTGATTCTAAAACAATTTTTCATGAGAAGTCTAGCAGTAGTAGTGAAAAACATCAAAAGTGGATTCATCCTGATATGATTGGGGTAGCATTTTTAAAGTTAAAAACAAAAGAAGGGCAAGCACTACAAAGAACTGTAAATAAGGAACAAACTTTTAGGCTTAATTCATATGAAATTAAGCGGGAAATTAAATCAGATTATGAATTAAAAGAATGCTTTTTTCAAGCTGTTTCAAATTCAAGTTGGGCGAATCATGGATATTTAGTTGCTTTTGAAATAGAGCCCACTCTACATGATGAAATGAAGAGACTTAATGAATCATTTGGAATCGGAATTATTGAGTTATCATCGAATCCATATCAAAGTAAAGTTCATTTTCCTTCAAAATACAGTGATTTAGATTTTAAAACGATAGATAAGCTTTGCAAAGCCAATCCTGATTTTGCTAAATTTATTGATCAAGTAGAGAAAATTCTAGTAACAGAGGATAGATACTTATTGGCAATCGAAAAAGAACTTTTTGAAATGTGTGATTTGATACTAAAGGATGAATCAGCGAGTAATGTGTATTGCATAGAAAAAAACATTCCAATAAATTCAGAGGAATAATTCCTAATGATTTCGGTTCCATTTTCGTTCGCCCTTCTCCACCTTGAAAGTAGAAAAGACCATCCTTAACAGGGTGGCTTTTTCATTTTGTGGTGGTCCGTAGTGATTGACGAAGGAAAATCTACTACGGAAAGATTTGAACCCGACACCTCCTTTTTTCAGGAAATCTTCCTATCTTGAGATCATGATACAACCATTAGCCTATTGCACGTATGTACTTTTCAACGAAAAAGATCGAATGCTATATGTTGATTATTCAGCTAATTTGGAAAATAGATTGAATAAACATAATTCCGGTGGAGTAAAAAGTACTGCTTATCGACAGCCTTTAAAACTTATTCTGTATCATTAAATCAAATTTAAGTCTGAATCCCCAATCAGATCAAGGGATTTGTGAAATACAATGAGAATCAATGAAACGCAAAACTAGTCCAATTAAAATTAAATAAAATTAATTCTGAGTTATGGGGATAAAAAGACTTTTAGTATTTATTACAGTACTTTTTTTGCAAGAATCAGATGCTTTTTCGCAAGAATTTATTCAGACTAAGTGTTTGGACTCTCTATCAGTTTTTTTTAAATTTGGTAGTTATGAGATTGAGAATCCACAAAGATTGATTGCCAGATGCAGTAGGATAAAGGCAACTTCTGGAAAGATTAAAATAACTTCATATACAGATACCATCGGCAGTCAAAAATCAAATCAAAAGCTGGCTGCTAAAAGATTAAATTCAGTTTCGAAAATTTTAAGATCGACTAGCTTAAGTTCTTTTGCAATAGATAGTATAAACAAAAATGAACAACGGGATTTAAAGAAAAAACTAAATGACAGCACTTTCAGAAGAGTTGACATTGTCATTTACAGCGTAGAAAATAAGTTTAAACTTAATTCTCCAATTAATCTTGATATTAACTTCGTATCAGAAACATATAAAATAGTTCCCGAATCGTCAGGAAATTTAAAAACATTATTATCTATCCTTCAGGATGACAGCACGTTAAATGTTCAATTGAATGGTCATGTTTGTTGCAGACCAGGACAAGAATTATCCGAACAACGTGCGTTAGCAGTTAAAAAGTATCTGGTTTCAAATGGGATTGAATCTAACAGAATTGAATGTAAAGGATTTAGTAATAGTATTCCCTTATTTCCACGCACGGATATTCAGAACGTACATAAAAACATGCGTGTTGAAGTTGTCTTTATTAAAAAAGAAACCCATTGAAGCCTTTTCGAATATACCGACATAAAGGATTGTGTTTTGTAAATCTCATTGAAAATGCACCAGGGCTTCGTCTAAGTAATCAGGAACAGAATTGATCGATGGAAAAGGTCGGTATATTGTATCAACAGAGCAAATGTTGGATTTGATAAATAATCATCAGGAATCAATTAAAATGTAATTTGACAATCATTTCTGGTTCCATTTCCGTTCGCTTTTTCTTTTTTCTCTTCGACGGATCCGTCATTTTTTTTAAATTATTACAATGTTTAGTGTTTCTTAGTTGATTTTATTTATCTTAGCACTAAGATATTTAGTGTAAAGATATTTGTTAATAAGGTAATGAATGAAAACAACCCAAAATTTCAGTGAAATAAGCAGGAACTATTCAGATACGTCAATTTTAATGCATGAAGCTATTTCAAGCAGTATTGGTCTTGCAGGAACAGATCACAAATATCTCGGACTGATTATTAAGAAAAAAGAACTGACCGCAGGAGAAATTTCAGAAATAACCGGATTGTCAACAGGAGCAGTAACCGGATTGATAGACCGACTTGAAAAAAGAAAGCTTTTAAAACGAAAATCGGATAAAAACGATCGCAGGAAAGTATTGATTGTTCCGGATGTTCAAAAAGCAATGGAACTCCTTGAACCTGTTTTTACAATCCTGCAAAAAAGAACCCGGGAATTGACCAGTTCGTTTTCAGAAGCGGAAATCAATGCAATCGAACGGTATTTTACAGCGGCAACGGAGATCATGAAGGATATTACCCAAAATTTAAAAAACAAACAATGAACATTACTGAAAATTATTTGTCAAGAGCAGATATGTGGATGCTTATCACCACATTAACTTATTTCTTAATGAATGGGGCGCAGCTATTCGAAACGGCTGTTTTAGTGCCCAAATGGACGGCAAATCCGCCGGAATCCTTTTCCTACTTAATAGATAGGAACGGAGCAAGTCTAAAGACTTTTTGGATAGTTTTTCATTCCCTACACGAACTGACTTTTATACTGGCAATTGTCTTTTGCTGGAAAATAATGCCGATAAGAAACGGATTACTGATCCTTTTTGCGGTTCATTTTGCAGTCAGAGTTTGGACACTTTCATATTTCGCCCCGAATATCATTGAGTTTCAAAAAATTGCCGAAGGGCTAAATTCCGCAACAGATTTAGTTAAACGTGCCAATGTATGGAAAACCCTGAATTATGTTCGCGTTGGGCTTTTTATTGCTGTTTCAATTGGATTTATACCTCTATTATGGAGACTGCTCAGCATTAAACCGAATTAAAATCTGTACTTCCGGCTAAGACCAGTCCAAAAACAAACAGGCCCGATCGAAGGATCGGGCCTGTTTGGGTTTACTCCGTCATACCGGAGCCAGAAGCTTCGGTATGACCGATTATTTGTTCTCGTCTAAAATTTTATTTGTTGCAGCACCGGCAGCGGCGGTATCAACCGAATAGATCAAAGCAACGCCCTGTGTGGTTGCGGCTTGAGCGATCACGTTCATGTTTTGTTGTGCTGAAACTGCATTCTCAAAGAGAATTCCTGTACTGTGCGCCATTGCCTGGTACACATTGGATAAGGCCATTGCTGGGGCTTCTGCAATAACTTTTACATTCGTTTGTGTTACGGCATCTGTAATCTGCGGATTTACGATTGAATTATCTGGCATAATGAAACGTGTTTTGATGAATAATAGAAAATGAATGATTATTTGTTGACCATTTTTAAAGCGTTTTCGGCTTCAACAGTCAATTGCTTGATTAAATGAATGTAACTGGAAGAGGACTCCTGGATTGCTTTCAGTACCAGGTCCATATTCTGAATGACTACGGTGTCATTCGTGCTGTTCGGGTTGGTAATTTCTGCTACGGCTTTTGCCGTAGATGCGGTTAGGATTTGCTGCAGGGAATGCTGGCTGGCAACCATTTGCTGCATGAGCAAATTCACATTGAATACAAATCCGGAAAGCAGGGTTTGTTGCAAAACCTCCGCAGTATTTTCCGGAAGTTTGTCTTGAGAAGGGGGAGTATTTGTTGTCATAGTGGTATTTAATTGTAGGGCAAATTAAGCAATGTTTAGGAAATGACAATTTTTTGCCGGCTTAAAATGATGAGCCCTCATGCGTTTTTGGCAATTACCGGATATTTTTTTCAAACAAGCCTTTTGGAAGAGTGAAAAAGGGATGATTTAAAAAGTTTGGTTATTGTTGTCGTATATATTATATTTGTGACAACAAAAAAATATTGAAAAATGAGAAGATTGGAATTTGCATCTCTTCAGGTAAGGGATTTAGAAGCTTCAAAAGCTTTCTACACGGAAAAATTAGGGTTTGAATTGTCCGAAATGAGTAATCCGGATGCAGTTATTTTTAAGTTTAACAAAGGGGAAGCAAGTTTTGCAATTCGGAAACCCCTGGGAAGCCTGGATGACAAGGAAGTAGGGAATGGTGTTTCGGTTTGGTTTGCCATTGATGGAGAAATAGCAGATCTGCAACAGCAATTCCTGGAAAAAGGGGTGACGATTTTGGGGGATGTTTTCCCGACACCGTTTGGAAAGGCACTGCATGTAGCAGACCCGGATGGCTATAAATTAACTTTTTTGGAGACAAAATAACCGATATGGAGGCCAAGCAGCAAAAGTATTGGATCCTTGTAGCGTCCAAAGATCATGTGAAAAATGGAATTGCTGCAGGGATTATACAGGCGTGTCACGGTAAATCGGCTCCTTTAAAACGAATGAAACCCGGCGATTTTGTTATTTATTATTCCGGAAAACAGACGTTGGATAAAGCAGAAAAATGCCAGGAGTTTACGGCGATCGGACAAGTGAAAGACGAGGAAATTTATTCTTTTCAAATGACCGCAGATTTTTGTCCGTCGAGAAGGAATGTGACATTTTTTGCCCATCGGGACACTTCCATTTTACCCTTCATCCGGGACTTGCAGTTTATCACGAATAAACAAAGTTGGGGATATCCGTTCCGTTTTGGTTTTTTGGAAATCAACCAAGCCGATTTTGATTTAATTTCGTCTCACATGCTATTGAAAGAAAATGTCTAAAGAAATCGAATTCCAATTCAACCGTCCGAATGACAGTCCGGGCTATTTATTAGGACAGGTCACCATGTTATGGCAACGAAAACAAAAGAAAGTCCTGGATCCGTTGGATCTGACCCAAACGCAATTTGTTTTATTGGCTGCATTGGGCTGGCTTTCAAAAAAAAGTAAGGCAGTTACACAAGTGGATATTGCCAATCAAAGCAATGCCGACAGAATGATGGTGTCGAAAGTATTGCGAACATTGGAAGAAAAAGGGTTTATCACCAGGCAGGAACACGAAACGGATACCCGGGCAAAAACCATTCGGCTGACTACTCAGGGTGAACGTGTTTTGCAGCGAGCGATCATCGAAGTGGAAAACGTTGATTTGGCTTTTTTCGAGACACTGGGCACGACATTGTCTTCGTTCAATAAAAACATGGTGCAGCTCATTGAAAAAAACAGTGATTGAAACCTCGGTTTAACGTTCTTTCTTCCAGACATTCCGGTCATCATGATCTCCCCGGGAAATATTGCTGATCATTCCGTAACCGATTATAGCGGTAAAAATGATTCCGATGATACCGAACGATGAATACCCGAACCAAAGCGGAGTAATCCGGTGGATAATGAATAGGGTTGAACCACCGATCATTGCAATCATGATCAGAGCACTGGCAATCTGTTTCGTAATTCGGTTGAGTGTATGGACCAGGGGATCTACTCCCTGGTGGTTCAGGTTGACATTCACTTTTCCTGTATTGATTTTTCGAATGGCATTTTTCAGGTCGCCCGGGAATTCTTCCATGTAATTGGCTATTTCATAGAGTCCGTTCAGAACCTTCATCCCCAGCTTAAACGGGTTGAGTTTTTTGGCAATGGATGAAAGGAGGTACGGCCGGGCGATCTCCAGCATGTCAATATCAGGATCCAGGTTGCGGATCAGGCCTTCGATGGTTACCATGGACCGGATCAGCAGGTAGAAATGCGGAGGTACCTTCAGATCGTATCGTACAATGATGTCCTTCAACTCCAGCAATACGGTGCTCATTTCGTTTTCGTGGATGCTGGAAACACTGTAATTGCAGACGAATTCATTGAGTTCGTATTCGAGTGACCGCATGTCCCGGATCGACGTTGTATCGGACATCTGGAGTAAGGTCTTAATGATTTTCTTCACGTCCTTGGATTTCACGGCCAGGAATAGGTTGCCCAGGATTTCAATATCCCTGGGGAGAATGCTGCCCATCATGCCGAAATCGAGAAAGCAGATATGACCGTTTGGAAGCACCAGGATATTTCCCGGGTGCGGATCTGCGTGAAAGAAGCCGTATTCGAAAACCTGTTTAATATAGGTCAAAGCCAACCTTTGCGCAACTTCTTTCCGATTATACCCATTCGATTCCAGGATCTTGCTGTCGGTTACCTTCAAACCCGAAATGAACTCCATCGTGAGTACTTTTCCGGTGGTGTATTCCCGGTAAACCTTTGGAACATGTGTGGTATTATCGTGCGGATCGTCTGTGATATTCCTGGAAAAACGCTGGATACTAACTGATTCCCGGATGAAATCGAGTTCTTTCAGAATACTTTCCTCGAAGTTTCGGACGAGTCCTTGCGGATCGAAGCTTTTCAATGAAGGGATCCTGCGTTCAAGAATCCCTGCGAGCATGTACATGATTTTGATGTCTTCGGTAATGATCGCCCGGATTTCAGGCCGCTGAACTTTCACAGCAACCTTTTCGCCCGTCTTCAATGTTGCCCGGTGCACCTGCGCCATGGAAGCTGAAGCAAACGCTTCTGTTTCATACCAGGCGAATAGTTCTTCCAAGGGCTTTTTCAATTCGGTTTCGATTACCTGGCGTGAAATGGCTCCTGCCTGAGGAGGCACGCTATCCTGTAATTTTTCCAATTGAATGATGAGCTCAGGAGGAAGAAGGTCCGACCGGTTACTGAGAATTTGTCCGAATTTGATAAATGTCGGGCCAAGTTCTTCACAGACCAGGCGCATTTTTTCATACTTGGTATACTTTCGGGCATTTCTCCTGGTAGCGCGTGGAATCAGTTTCCGCAACAGGGGAAATCTCCTGGTTTCGATCAGGTAGGAGACAATGTCTTCAAAACCGTAACGCACAAAAATGCGAAGAATCCTGTTGAACCTTACAAAAGACCGGTAGCGCTGTCGCAGGGAGTCAAACAATGCCATTGGTCTTAGCCTTTGCTCTCCAACTGATTGATACGTGCTTCAGCCAATGCGAGATTCCTGTTTACTTCTTCCAGCTGATCTTCCAAGGTTTTTAATTTATCGGTATGGGCAATATTCACCTTTTCGTAAAATGCTGCGATCATTTCACCAATCTTGGTTTCCAGTTCTTCCTGCGCCTCTTTTGCTTTCAGAAGCAGTTTTTCCGTAAAAGGAACCTCATTGCCATTTTCATCGGTGATCTTTTCTGACATAAAATCATTGATGCTATTCTTACCCTTTTCCGACAGGTCCTTCAGCTTTTCCAGAAGATGGGTTTCCTTCGAAATAGCATACAGGCTTGCAGACAATGCTGCCAATTCTATAAATGTTTTTGCTTTCATTCTGCTAACTTCCGACATTTAGTGCAATAGAAAATTGATAAAGATCAGTGTTCGAACTGATTTTTGTTTTCCGGAACATATTCGTAACTTTTACCTTTGTCGAACGATGGAAAGCTGAATGGTTCAGTATCCTTCGGATGATTTAATTTAAAACAACAGGCCAGATGAATTTACAATTACCCGTATCAACGATCATGACTTCACCGGTAGAAAGTGTCAGTCCTCAACAAAAAATACTCGATCTCAAACACCTTTACGAGAAAGCAAATTTTCACCGTCACGTTCCGGTTACGGAAAAAGACGTTCTGGTCGGTATAGTCAGCCTGGTGGATTTTATGCGTGAGATCGGCGAGGCCACTCTGGATGATCAGGAACCTGTTTATTCTTCGAAAACGGTAGCAGATGTGATGACGCATTCTCCTGTTAGCGTAGATGAAGATCTTTCCATTGCGGCAGTTGCTGAACTCCTGGCAAAAGGGGAATTCAGTTCGGTTGTGATTACCCGCAATAACCGGGTGTGCGGAATTGTAACGGCTGTAGACCTGATCCGGTATTTCCTCAAAGAAAATGAGTCGTGAACCTGAGCGTTTGATCTGCCAGGTCCGTCTTTCGATGAAAGGTTGTTTCTTTTTTCCGAATTATTGCGTATTATTGAGTAACTAACGCAGTACAAGCTATTCACAAACGGGAGTGATCCGATTCATGTGATCTGCTGTAAACAGATCGACCATTGTAGATAGTTCAAATTGGGTGTATCAGTTAGGCGTAATATTAAAATAGACTATGTACTCATGAAGAATATCTTTTCGGATACCATAGAGGTCGACAATTTGGAAATGGCAGAAAAGGTGATTCAGGGAAACCTGGAAAGCTTCTTAATGATGTTTGACTCAAGCCCTGCCTGTATGTCCATTACCACAGAAGACCGGATATATGTGAAAATAAATAAACGGTTCCTGGAAATTTATGGGTTTGACGAATCGGAAATAATCGGGAGAAATGCACGGGAAGTTGGAATCCTCGAACAGGCGGAACACGAGCGGGTCTCAACGATTATTCGCGAAAAAGGACGGATAAAGAATGAAATCATCAAGTGTAAATCAAAAGACAGAAGGGACATATATGCGATAAGTTGCATCGAACAAATGGAACTCAACGGGAAGAACTACCTGGTTTCTTCTTTCCTGGACATTACACCCTTGAAAGAGCAACAACACATTATCGAACAGCAGCACAGGGAGATTTTAGAGAGTATCCGGTATGCCCAGCTCATTCAGAAAGCGATATTTCCTTCCAAAGAACAATTGGATGCCATTCTTCCCGAATCGTTTGTACTGCTTAAACCCAAACACATTGTCAGCGGTGATTTTTATTGGATAGAGAAACACGAGGACAAGATTTTTATTGCTGCCTGTGATTGTACCGGACATGGTGTTCCCGGAGCATTCATTAGTATCATCGGTTATAAATTACTGAGTAAATGCGTCACGGATTACGAACATACGAATCCGGCAGAAATATTAAATCAGCTGAATAATGAGTTTCAGCACGCAAATGAAAAAATGAATCATAAGGATTGTGAAATAAAAGACGGGATGGATATTGCCTTATGTGTTATCGATACATCAAAAATGATTATGGAATATGCCGGGGCCTACAACCCCATTTATCAGGTTAAAAACGGTACGCTGACCAAATTGGCGACTGACAAAATACCGATCCATCTCTTTTCAAATAACACCGATCAAAAGTTTACCAATTACCAGATAAATATAGAATCGGGTGATTGTTACTACCTCTTCAGCGACGGCTATGCAGACCAGTTCGGAGGAGAGAATGGAAAGAAGTTTACCTATAAGAACTTTCAGGACCTGATTCTCTCCATTCAGAACCTGAGTATGCCGAACCAGCGAGAAGTGTTTGATCAGACGATTGAAGAATGGAAAGTTACGGCGGGTGAAGAAGAGCAAACGGACGATATCCTGATCCTTGGATTTAAGGTGCCCTAATTGGATTTTTAATTATATTCGATTGATGAATACAACAGATCAAATCCAGGCATATATTGCCAGTCAGCCTGAGCCCAAGCGCGGTGAAATGCAGACTTTACACGAGCGTATCCTTCGGCTTTCGCCGGGGTGTAGATTGTGGTTCACGGATGGGAGAGACGCCAGTGGAAAAGTAGTCTCCAATCCGAATATCGGGTACGGATTTTACACCATTCGCTATGCGAACGGGACCAGCAGGGAATTTTATCGGATCGGATTGAGCGCAAACACCAGCGGAATCTCTGTTTACGTCCTGGGATTGGAAGATAAAGCCTACTTAGCCAAAACCTATAAGGAAAAACTGGGAAAGGCAAGTGTGACCGGTTACTGTATTAAATTCAAAACGTTAAAAGATATTCATCTCGACGTGCTTGAATCGGCAATAAAATACGGATTGGAAATCCAGCCCGATTAAAGAAAACAAGCAATAATTCAACAAATTCCAATCGGCAGCTCAAACTTTTTTAATTTTACGGTGTTGCTCCGTTGCCTGCTATGACTGCTTAATCGACTCAAACGGTCTGTTTTCTTATGATCAGTTGTCATTTAAATGTGAATACCCGGGAAATTAGTCGTACCTTTCACCCGATTCAATAGAAGATTATTATCTCGATCAGACTGTAAAGTCATTTTTACACTCCCATTCATTTAAACATTTTCCGTAAAAAATCTGTGCGAAGTACGTACCGGATCAGAATTGATTATAATAACAGTTCCAAATAAACGGAACACAAGAAAACCAATATGAATAAAGGAACAGTAAAATTCTTCAACGATGCAAAAGGCTTCGGATTTATTAAAGGAGAAAACGAACAGGATATTTTTGTACATGCTTCGGGCTTGAACGAAGATATTCGTGAAAACGATAACGTCACGTACGATACGGAAAACGGAAGAAATGGGTTGAACGCAGTGAACGTATCATTAGCGAACTAGAATTCCCTGTAATTTCTTGAAGGCTGTCTGAGTAATTGGACGGCCTTTTTTGTAGCTTATCCTTTTTTCAAAATGCCTCTTTCCAGGCTTTCATTGATCAATTGTTCTGCATACTTCCAAATGGCCGCTGAACCTTCGTTCATGATGCTTTTCTTTTCGTATACTTTCTCGTAACTAACCCCAAACTCGTTCCAGGTTCCGCCATTGTTGGAGGTGTTTTGTAATAAGGGTTCCAGGCGGTCCATGGTTCTGGCAAATTTTGCTTCATGTGTTTCCCCGGCTTCGAATTCTTCCCAAATGGCGATCAGTTCTTCGGATTGTTCCCCGGGAAGCATCCCGAAAATACGTTGAGCAGCCAAGCGTTCTTCTTCGGTATTGGAGTGATTTTTTTGGACATCGTAGATGAAGGTATCTCCGGCATCAATCTCAACAATGTCGTGGATCAACACCATTTTGATCACCTTCAGTAAATCAACCGGCATATTGGAATGTTCAGCCAGTACCATAGCCATCATGGCCAAATGCCAACTGTGTTCTGCGTCGTTTTCGTTCCGGTTGCTGTTGAACAGTTTTGTTTTGCGCTGAATGTATTTCACTTTATCAATCTCTTTGATGAAATCGATTTGCTTCATTAAATTTTCCGGAGTCATTATGTTGCGAATTTTAGTGTTGTAAAGGTAAGTATCTTAACACGGGTGTGAACTGGAAGTTTGGAGTATTTCCGAATTTTTGCACTTCACCGGTGTTATTTATGTTCTTTTAAGATACGCGCAGGTCTTTTTGTTCTAAATTGAGTGGAAATCCCGGTATTATGGCTCTTTTCTCGAACATTAAGAACGCCTGGCACCTGTTTAAACAGGTAGACATGGAACAATTATCCCACTTATCCAAAAGAATAGACCTGGCCGAAGTCATGAACAAGTTAGGGAAACTGGACGACAGGAAGTTATCCGGTTTAATGAAGCTGATGGACGGGAACCAGGTGAAAAAAGAACTTCCTCCCATAGACGGGGATTTTTACAACATTAGCCATACACTCACTCCCGATGAACGTGCGCTTCAGTTAAGAGTCCGGGCTTTTATGGAAGAAGAAGTGAAACCCATAGCCAATGATTACTGGTTGAAAGGAGAATTTCCGCATCATTTGATCCCGAAAGTAGCCGAGCTGGACATTTGCGGGATGACGTATGCTGGTTTTAGTGATCCGGTGAGATCCTGTTTGATAGAAGGTGTCCTGGCAATTGAAATGGCACGAATAGACGCTTCTTTTGCAACATTTTTCGGGGTGCAAAGCGGACTGGTGATGGGGTCGGTTCATTTATTGGGTTCCGAAGAACAAAAACGCGAATGGCTTCCCGCGTTGAAAAGTATGCGGAAAATCGGTGCGTTCGGTTTGACAGAACCCGAAGTTGGATCAGCCGTTGCAGGAGGGTTAACCATGAAAGCAAAGCGAAACGGGAATACCTGGACTTTGAACGGGAAAAAGAAGTGGATCGGGAATGCCACCTTTGCCGACGTAATTATTATTTGGGCGGAAGATGAGGACGACAGGCAAATCAAGGGATTCCTGGTAAGAAAGGAAAATCCGGGGTTACAGGTAGCGAAAATGGAAGATAAAATGGCGCTACGTATTGTTCAGAACGGACTTGTGACACTGACTGCTTGTGTTGTGGAAGAAGCAGATCGTTTGCAAAAAGCAAATTCGTTTAAAGACACGGCCGATGTCTTGCGTATAACACGAGCGGGTGTAGCCTGGCTGGCGGTGGGATGTGCCCGCGGTGCGTATGAGGCCGCTTTGAAATATACGCGTGAACGGATGCAGTTCGGAAAACCGATTGCTTCCTTCCAGCTGATCCAAAACCATTTGGTGGAAATGCTTACGAATTTAACGGCTATGCAAACCATGGTGGCGCGTTTGTCGGAATTACAGGACCAAAAAGAGCTCACGGACGAACACGCCTCTTTAGCGAAAGTATTTTGCAGTTTGCGTACGCGCGATATTGTCAGTAAAGCACGTGAAGTAATGGGAGGGAATGGAATCCTGCTGGAATACGATGTTGCGCGGTTTGTTGCGGATGCGGAAGCTATTTATTCTTATGAAGGAACGAAAGAAATCAATACCTTGATCGTTGGAAGGGCTATAACGGGTTACAGTGCTTTCGTGTAATGGATGATTAGCAGTAGTTATCAGTAGCGACTGATAACTGCAGTATTCAATCATAAAAAGAAATTTTAAAACAAAAAAATATGATACAACGAGAAAAGATCTTCAGCAGCTTTTCAGCTGAGGATACAGATGAAGCCTACTTTTTTTATAAAAATGTGCTTGGTTTGGAAGTGGATAAGGGAGAAATGTCCGTTCTCACTATCCGGATCAATGAGGGAATGAAAATCATTATCTATCCGAAACAGGACCATGTTCCGGCCACTTTTACAGTAATGAATATCCCGGTTACGGATATCGATGATGCAGTGGAGGAATTGACAAAGAAAGGGGTGGTTTTCCTTCAATATGACATGGCATATATTAAAACGGATTCAAAAGGGATTGCCCGAAACGAACACGGTCCTACTTTGGCCTGGTTTACAGATCCATCGAAAAATATCATTGCCCTGATCCAGGAGTAAACCGGTCTGTCAGATTCAAAAAAATATGTAAATCCCCGGGATAAAAATGTAAAAGACAAACAGGGGTACCGAATTAATTTTGAGAACCATAGAGTTGTAATAGCACAATGATTTGGTTTAGTTTAAGTTTTTAGTGAAAGAGGGGCTTTTAGCTCCTCTTTGACGTTTAAATAAGAAGAGCTCAAGAGGATGAATCCATTCCGGTGTAATTCCGGAAATCCCGAAAAGCTATAAAAAAAGTCCTGACTCATGTGCCAGAACTCCTTTTGTTGATCGATTCATTATTAGATCCCAAAGGCGACTCCCAGTTGCACTCCGAAGTTAGAATTGTATTGGTTATCGCGAATGGATATAAAGCCGGTATAGTAATTAAAATCCGTGTTCAACCAGATATTTTCCGCCATCTTCCAGTTAAATCCCAGAGAAGCATTCACCCCGATATCGAATTTATTGTAAAAAGAGGCGACATCAACTTTTGAACCACCTTCAGCATCGGTGTCACTTACTGCGTCCAACAGGAAACCCAGGGAAGGACCTACGGTGATTTTCGGGCGGAAATTATCCTCAAACTCCCCGAAATAATATGCGAATTTCATCGGAACACGGATATATTGCAGAGTCAAATCTGCTTCGGATCCCGCACTTTCTACGCGCCCTCCTTCCATAGACCAAAGTACATCTGTGGTAAAGCCTACATGTTTCATAGAACTGTAATTGAAAATCAATCCGGCGCTCCAGGACGGTTTGAAGATGTCTGTTCCGGTCGTGTTCCGGATTCCGGTGTGACCAAAACCAACTACCGGTCCGAGTGAAAATGTTTTTGTTGCCTTTCCGGGCGCATCCTGCGAAAATGCTGTAGCGCATGTCACGATCACTACAGTTATTGTTAAAATTTTTTTCATATTCGGTCATTTTTAAATATGAAATAAAGATGAACGGATTGGGCTGTTTTCGTGTTATATCTTAATCCGGGAAGCTTACATAACTCACAGTTTTAAAGATTTTTAAGGAAAGGATTCGAGTTGGGAGCATGGGATAATTCGGCTGATTTATCCAAGATTAGATCTTCCGGCAGACCTGTCCCATTTCTCCAAGTTTATGTGGTTTTTCTATCCGAATATTGCGGTATGATTATGATTCTGTTGAAACGATGAGGCTGTTTTATTTCCTGTTGATTTTTTTAAGAAAGAAGTAATAAGATCAAACCCGGATTCCCATGATGCACACATCATCCACCTGTTCGATGCCGCTTTTCCAGTTCTCGAACGTCGATTCCAGTCGTGCTTCCTGGGAAGACATCGGTAACGGTGCATTTTTAAGTAACAGTTCTTTCAGCGGAGTGTACTTGAATTTCTTCCCTTTTTCGCCGCCGAACTGATCCGCATATCCGTCTGTGAACAAGAATACGAGATCTCCTTTTTGCAACTGTAGTTGGTGGGTTTTGAATGGCTGCGGATCAAAAGAACTTCCGATCGGTTGTTTATCCGCGGTGATCACATGCAATTCTTCGTTTGAAACATACCACAAAGGATTGTTGGCTCCAGCCCATTCAATTTCCAGTGTTTTTGTGTTGATCGAAGCCAGGGAAATGTCCATTCCGTCTTTTACATCCTTAGGGCTCTTGGCAAAGGTTTCCAGTACGATCTCCCGCGTTTTGTCGAGGATTTTTCCGGGGGCTGTCAAACCGAATTCCATCACGGCCCGGTTGAGTGCGGTACTGCAAACAACGCTGACCAATGCTCCCGGAACGCCATGTCCCGTGCAGTCTGCAACAGCAACCAGGATGAGATTTCCGGTTTTTTCCATCCAGTAAAAATCTCCGGCAACAATGTCTTTCGGTTTATAAAGAATGAAACTTTCGGGAAAATGGTCTTTAAAAATATCGATTGGGGGAAGGATTGCGTCCTGCAGGCGTTTCGCGTAGGTGATAGAGTCGAGGATTTCTTTTTGTTTTTCTTCGACCAGGTCTTTTTGACGTTCGATGATCGCTTTCTGTTTCCGGGTAATGCGCAGGCGGTTGATAACGATAACGGCAAAGACCAATACCAGTAAAGATCCGCCGATAACGGAAAACAGGATCACTTTCTGGACGGCCAGGCGTTTTTCATGCTCTTTTTTGTCAATTGCCTGTTGTTTCTCGAATTCGTAGGAAAGTTCCTGTCGGATCAATTCCTGCTGACTTTCTTCATTGGTTACTTTGTCCCGCATGCGAATGTACAGTTCATGCATTTCAAGTGCATCCCGGAACTTCCCCAGTTTTTTATAATCTTCGTACAAAGAAAGACTGGATTCCCGCATCGCAGCAGCGGCATCAACCTTCTTTGCCAGTTCCAAAGCCTCTTTGTTATACTGAATCGCTTTTTGGAGATCTCCTTTTTTATCGTAAATCTTTCCCAGGATATTCAGCACCTCGGGAAGTCCTAGTAAATTCTCCGATTTTTCATAGTAGGGAATACTTTTTTCATTGAATTCCAATGCTTTTTGGTAATCTCCCATATCAAAATAGGTGACTCCGATAAAGTGGAAAGACATTCCGAGGCTGTAATCATCCCGGAGCGACTGGTAGATTGCGATGGATTTTTGATGGTAGTCGATCGCTTTGGAATAATTCTTCCGGTAGCGGTAAATATTTCCCAGGTTAGAATAAGACAGGGCAATTGACGAAGAATCCCCACGCTGTTTATTGATGATAAGAGCGCGTTGATAATATTCACCCGCCTTCCTGTATTTTCCCTGCTCATTGTAAATCACCCCGATGTTATTCAAGCAGGAAGCGATCCCTTTTTGGTCTTTGAGTGATTCCATGATCTTCAGGCTGCGGGTAAAGTAGGTAATTGCACGGGTATTGTCGCCTCTTAAAGAATAAGAAGCACCCTGAACGTTCCATGCAGCTGCCTGGTATTTCCGGGAATGCATTTTCCCGGCCATTGCATAAAGTTGATCGGCGTAAAAAGATGCGCTGTCGGGATACGTATACAAGTATCCATACATGCAGATTTCGAGCATAGCTTCCAGCCGGATGGTGTCTGCTTTCCCTTCATTGTTAACAATTTTCCAGAGTTTTTTCATGTCCGTCTGAGCGGAAGAATAGAGGTTCGGGAAAAGGAGCAGGAAAAGGAGATATCCTATTTTCTTCATAATGCGTAGCGAAACAGATCGGTTAAAACTAAGAAAAATAGTGATATAAACTTTTTTTGCTCGTCTCAGTTCAAAAAAGTAAGGACTATCTTTTCTGGAAGATAGTCCTTACCGAATAGTGTTTCAGAAAAGTTAAAACACGTATATGTAGATCGATCAAGCGGCGTTATTTGCAGCATCACGCAGCTGCTTGATCTTGTCGTGCCCGGATTTGATCTTAGAGTACTGTTCTTTTACGATCAACAAATATTCGGTTCCGTTTAAAGCGTCACTGTCAATCTCTGTTTGGTACGTTTTTACCGCGGCATCTTCCCCGAACTCACAGGAGTTCAGGATGGCTTTTCGGTCTTTACTGGTCAGAGCGGATTTGATATCCATCCAAATGCGGTAAAGTTTTCCGGAAACAGTAGTTCCTTCAACCGGGGTTCCTCCCAATTTGGTAATTTCATGTACCAGTTCACGCCGGCATTCCTGGCTGGTTGTCATCATTTCCGAAAAAACACTTCTCAGATCGTCCTGGTCTGTTTCCTGTGAGGCTGTTAAATATCCCTGGATGCGATCGTTATTGATCTGTACCAGGTTGTTCAAACAGTCTACGATTTCTTGATTATTTGTTGCCATGTTGCTTGTTTTATGTTAGTTATTTAATTTTGACCCCGCCCAGCCTATTTCATTGCTTTACATTTCTCCTTGCAGATATTGGAATTCTCCAGGTGCGCACGCAATGTCGGTATCATGGAGGTTGCCCAATTCCGGATATCCGGGTCTTCTGCATTGGAAGAAGCATTTTCAAACTTACGAATGGCGCTTTTGTGTCCTCTGACCATCATGTTGCAGTATTCCTTATCGAAATCCTTCCCGTTTTCTTCGTTCAGATCATCGTAGGCATCCTGGCCGTCTTCTGTTAGTACTTCCGGAATGGTGATTGATTTACTGTCTGCCAGTTTTTTCAGGTCTTTCATTGCAGCTGTGTGTTCCTTCACCATCATTTTACCTAATTCTTTGGTATCATCCATCATTCCTTTTTGCTGTGCCAATTCTCCCAATTTGATTTCCTCCAGGTTTATTGCTGCAGCCTCTACCAGGAAATTGGCATCTTTTTCTGCTTTCCGGTCATCGAAACGCTCATCGTTTTGTTCTTCCGCAATCTCTTTCGGATCATCCGGATTGTTGTTTCCACACGCATGGATGATAAACAAGCCCAGACTTAAACCTCCTAAATAAGCCAAACTTCTTCTTGCTGTTAATCTTACATTTTTCATGATCATTTTTTTTGGTTATAGACATATTTTTCTTACACCCACATACCAAGCAAGGTGCTATCAGTGAGAGTACTAAAATTCAGGAGCTTTGGAAAAAATCCTGTTACACTTAATTTTTGAAAATTTGCACTATTCCCACTTTAAAGTTTTGTAAATTGTATATCCGGCATAGTGAAGAGCCTGTGTTTATCAGGAGTTTCTTTTGTTCGGTAAAAGGATTTTGCAGGGGAAGATCAGAGGCAGTGGAAATGGGATTTTTAGCTTTTTTTAATAGATTGCCGTAAAGCAGGCATTCTTAAAAAAACACAATTATAGGATTTATGTAAATCGACCGCATAATTGTGTAAGTAAGCAGTTTCAATACCGCCCTATTTTTACCTGAGAGGCTTATGGGGATTGAAATTCAGTCGTTTATTGCTGGTTTTTTCAGCCCGGAAGCAACAGGCACACTATTTAATTCATAAATCATGGAAATTAAGAATATTCAAGTAATGCGAGGACCTAATTACTGGTCGAATTACAGGCAGAAGCTCATCGTAATGAAATTGGATCTGGGGAAGTATGAAGAACTCCCGACCAATAAAATTCCGAAGTTTTATGAACGAATGATGAAAGCTTTGCCGTCCTTGCACGAACACCGGTGTTCGGAAGGAAAAGCGGGCGGTTTTTGCGAAAGAATGCAGCAGGGAACCTGGCTCGGTCATGTCATCGAACACGTTGCCCTGGAATTCCAGGTACTCGCAGGGATGGATTGCGGCTATGGAAGAACGCGATCTACAGGAGAGCCGGGAGTTTATAAAGTAGTTTTTTCTTATTGGTCCGAAGAAGCTGGAATTTATGCCGGAAAAGCGGCTGTAGCATTCGTAGAAGCGATCTCGGAAAAAAGACCGTTTGATGTGAAACAGACGATACAAACGTTAAAAGAGATTTGGGAGGATGAAATGCCCGGACCAAGTACCCAAACTATTTTGGATGAAGCAGTACGCAGGAATATTCCGGTTACAAGGCTGGATGATCACTCATTGTATATGCTTGGTTATGGGCGAAATCAACAGGTTTTTCGAGCGACCGTAATGGGAACAACCAATAACCTGGCAGTAGAATCGGTTGCCTGTAAGTGGTTCACGAAAAATCTGCTCGACAAAGCAGGAATCTCAGTTCCGAAAGGTGTCGCTGTGAGCGATAAAAAAGAATTGGAAAGAGCGATAGAGGAAGTTTCTTTTCCCTGGGTTATCAAACCGATCGACGGGAATCATGGACGCGGGATCACGGCCAATATCCGGAACAAAGAAGTTGCCCTGAAAGCAGCGAACCAGGCGTGGAAGACTTCGGATAAAATTATCATTGAAGAATACGTGGAAGGGGCGGACTACCGGTTCCTGGTGATCAATTATAAACTCATTGCAGTTGCGAAGCGCACTCCTGCCTGTGTATGGGGAGACGGACAATTGACTATCCGCGAACTGATAGCGAAAGAGAATGCACATCCGAACCGGGGATCGGGACACGAAAAAGTGCTGACGAAAATTAAGATCGATTATCATACCAAAGCGCTTTTGAAGGATGCCGGTTTGAGTTTGGACGATATTCCGCCCTTAGGAAAAGAGGTAATGCTGAAAAAAACGGCCAATCTTTCGACGGGTGGAACTTCTACAGATGTGACGGATAGTGTTCATCCGTTCAATGTGTTCCTTGCAGAGCGCATTGCCCGCCTGTTCCAATTGGATGTCTGCGGAATCGATATCATGGCAAAAGATGTTGCAGATCCCATTCAAAAAGGAAATGGTGCTGTTATTGAAGTAAATGCCGGTCCGGGTTTCCGCATGCATACGCATCCTTCCGTAGGAACTCCGCGCGAAGTGGCCAAACCGCTTATGGATATGCTTTTCCCGGATCATTCCAACGGACGGATTCCCATTGTGGCAATTACCGGAACAAACGGAAAAACGACTACCACCCGTTTGGTAGCTCATATGGCACAGCATGCGGGTAAAAATGTCGGGTATACGACCACCGAAGGAGTTTATATTAACGGACACACAATTGCAGAAGGAGATTGCAGTGGTCCGAAAAGTGCGGGCATGATCCTGTCAGATCCGATCGTGGATTTTGCGGTGCTTGAGTGCGCCCGCGGAGGAATTCTCCGTTCAGGTCTGGCCTTTGATGAATGTGATGTCAGCATTGTAACCAACGTGACGGAAGATCACCTGGGAATCGATGATATCCATACGCTGGAAGATTATGCACAGGTGAAAGAAGTTGTAGCGAGAAGTACTTCCGATCAGGGGTATGCGGTGTTAAATGCCGACGATGACCGGGTGTATGACATGCGATACGCGGTTTCTTCCAAGATCATTCTTTTTAGCCTTGATCAAGAGAGTGAACGAATAAGGAGACACTGTAATGATGGAGGAATGGCCGTTTTTGTCCAGGATGGTCATTTCGTTGTTCAAACAGGTGAAACCGTAATCAGGATCCTAGCTGTGAACCATGCTCCGATCACTTTAGGAGGGAAAGCAGAATTTATGATAGCCAATGTTTTGCCTTCGATTGCTGCCGGAATTGTTTCGGGATTTAGTATAGAAGTGATCCGGACGGCATTAACCTCGTTTATTCCTTCCACGGAACTGACACCGGGAAGAGTGAATCTTTTTGAATTTCCTCATTGTCAGTTGATGCTTGATTACGCCCATAACGTGTCGGGTTTTGAAGCCATCAAGGGGTTTGTTGGAAAAATAGAAGCGGCTTCCAGGATTTGTGTGATAGGCGCTACCGGTGATCGCCGGGATGGAGATATCCGCAACCTCGGGAAATATGCTGCAAGTATTTTTGATGAGATCATTATCCGGCATGATACGGACGGAAGAGGAAGGACCAACGAAGAAATGACGGAACTGATCATGCAGGGAATTTTGTCTGTGAAACCGGAACCGCGGGTTGAAGTTATCTCAGATGAAGCTGCGGCAATCGAGTTTGCAGTTACGAATGCACCTCAGGAAGCTTTTATATTCGTGTGCGCAGACCATGTAAAACACTCCATCGAATTGGTGCGGAAATTACAGGATAAATTGCTTTACTCGATGTCCAAAGTGTCTTAACTAAAAATAAATCCACATGATACCCAAAGGCAGACTTTTACTTATCGGCGGGGCAGAAGATAAAGGCGAAAATCAGGTCCCGATAGCGGTGCATAACAAACAGTTTGTGCATCTTGAAATATTGAAAGAATTGGTCTCTGCCAAATCATTGGATGACCGCATAGAGGTCATCACGACCGCAACCGGTTTTCCTCTGGAAATCCGTGCAAGTTACGAGAAAGCCTTCGGCAAAGTAGGCTATACGAATGTCGGGTTTTTAGACATCCAGAGTATCGCAGATTCAAAGAACGCGGAATACCTGGATCGTGTGAATAAAGCAAGTACAGTGATGTTTTCCGGGGGCGACCAATTCAAGATTGCGACCATAATCGGGGGTTCTCCCATTGCGGATGCCATATATAAACGGTACAGGAACGACTCGAAATTTACCGTTGCCGGTACCAGCGCCGGTGCGATGGTCATGTCAAAACTGATGATTCAGAGCGGTGGTACGAACGAAGCTCTGATCGATTATGACTTACGCATTAGTTCAGGCCTGGGCCTGATCGAGGATTGCATCATAGATACGCATTTTATTCGCAGGGGTCGTTTTGGAAGACTCGCACACGCTGTAATCTCGAATTCCAATCAAATGGGGATCGGATTGGGTGAAGATACGGCCTTGTTGATCCGGAAAGGCAAGAAAGCACAATGCCTGGGATCCGGTATGGTCGTGATCATTGATGCACGTGAAGTGGAACAAACCAACGTGTATGACGTGGAGAAAGGTGACCCGATCTATGTGGACAATCTCCGGGTGCATCTCCTGGTCCGGAATTGTGAATTCAATATCCACACCAGCAAGTTAAGTTACTCACATTTAAAACACTCAGAAGATGAATAGAATTGCCATTGCGATCCACGGAGGCGCCGGACAAAACAGCGAATTCATTGAAGCCAACTATGACGGCTATATGGAAGGGTTGAGAACCGCTATAACACGTGGACACGAATTATTGATAAACGGAGCTTCTGCCCTGGATGTGGTGGAAGCAACCGTGCGAATCCTGGAAGACGATCCCTTATTTAATGCCGGCAAGGGTTCTGCGCTGAATACCGATGGAAAAGTTGAAATGGACGCGGCGATCATGAACGGCAATACCCTTGCCGCAGGTGCCGTTTCAATGGTTACCCTGGTTAAAAACCCGATTTCCCTGGCACGGAAAGTAATGAGTAACACCAAACACGTTTACCTGGCAGGATATGGTGCACTGAAATTGGCAAAATTGAACGGCCTTGAATTGATGCCGGAAGATTACTTTATCGTTGAAAGACAACTGAATGATCTGAAAGAGGAAAAGAGTTATGGTCATGGAACTGTTGGCTGTGTAGCCCTGGACTCATGCGGAAATATGGCTGCCGCGACTTCAACGGGTGGTTTGACAAACAGCCTTCCGGGAAGGGTAGGAGACAGTTGTATGATCGGGGCCGGTTGTTACGCAAATGCACATTGCGCTTGTTCCTGTACAGGCGATGGTGAACTGATCATTATCAATGTGATTGCGCACCGGGTGGCCGACTTACTGGAACTGAAGGGAATGCCGCTCCAGGAAGCATGTGATCAGGTGATTTGCAATATAGACAACCCGATCAACGGCGACGTAGGAATGATCAGCGTTGATATTCATGGAAATGTGGCTTTTTCATTCAACTGTGACCGGATGCACCGGGCAAAAATTGATCATACGGGAGAATTGGTGGTAGATATATACCAGCCGGATAGCCTGTTGAGACCTGATAATCCCGTGAATGGACATTCTTAAATGAACGTAATTTTTGAATTATGAAAGCAATCTGGAAAGGAGCGATTAGTTTTGGACTGGTCAATATTCCTGTAAAATTATACAGTGCTACCCAGCAAAGTTCATTAGACCTGGATATGGTAGACCCGCGAGATATGAGTCACATCAAATTCAAACGCATCAATGAAGATACTGGAAAAGAAGTAGCCTGGGAGCACATTGCCAAAGCGTACAAGCTTAAAGAACAGTATGTGCTGCTGGATCCTGAAGATTTTGAAGCTGCAGCACCAGAAAAAAGCAAGATTATCCAGGTAGATCACTTCGTGAATGAAAGCGATATCGATACCATTTTTTTTGAGAATTCTTATTACATAGAACCAGAAAAATCAGGTGCGAAAGCTTATGCCCTGATGCGGGAAGCCCTGGCGAAATCCAAAAAGGTCGGAATTGCACAATTTGTGCTGCGAACCGCCGAAGCATTGACTGTTTTAAAGCCGCGCGGAAATGTGTTGGTTTTAAGTAAAATCCGTTTTGCACAGGAAATCCGTGAAACAGACGAATTGAATCTGCCAGCAGCTTCAGAAGTAAAACCGGCAGAATTGAAAATGGCACTGGCGTTGATCAAACAATATACAAGTCCGTTCAGTATAGATAAATTTAAAGACGAATATGCAGCTTCATTATTAAAAATCATTCAAGCGAAAGCAAAAGGCAAAAAATCAAAAGTACCGACACTGAAAGTAGTCCATAGCAAGTCGAAAGACCTGATGGAACAACTCAAAGCCAGTTTGCAGAAAAGTAAATCATCCAAAGCATCGTGATTATGGCACTCAACCTTTATCGCAAAAAACGAAACTTCGGGGAAACTCCCGAACCTTCCGGTAAAAAAGAAAAAGCATCGGAAAAATTTACTTTTGTGGTTCAGCGTCACGATGCTTCCCATTTACATTATGATTTCCGCCTGGAAATGGAGGGAGTGCTAAAAAGTTGGGCAGTCCCGAAAGGTCCGTCAATGAAAGCGGGGGAGCGCCGTCTCGCGATTCACGTGGAAGACCATCCGCTTGCGTACGGCAAGTTTTTCGGAGAAATCCCCGAAGGAAATTATGGGGCGGGTATTGTTGAAATCTGGGACAATGGTACGTATGTTCCTTTGGAACCGGACACCGTCAAATCGGCAGAGAAATTGTTGTTACATCAGTATTATAAGGGGGATCTGAAATTTATTTTGAATGGAAAACACCTGAAAGGAGCTTTTGCCCTGGTACGTATGAATGACGGAACGGACAAAAACTGGCTGCTGATCAAAAAGTCGGACGAGTATGCAGTGAAAAGCTACAATATTGCTTCCATTGATCCGGTAAAGCCCTTTCACAAAAAGAAAACTTCCGGCTCAAAAGAAAAAGCGACGGCTCAAAAGAAAAACAAACCGGCAATTTCCAAGGACCTGGAAACGGATGCTGAACCCGAAATACCCAAAACGAACATTGAAAAAGCCTGGCAAAAGTTGAAAAAGCCTATGCTGGCAACACTGTCCACTTCCCATGAGGACAATCCGGATTGGATGTATGAACCGAAATATGACGGATATCGGGCCGTAACAAAAATTAATCGGGGGAAAGTGGAAATCGTCTCCAGGAACGGTAATTCCTTCAATAAGCAATATGCGGCATTGATTCCCGAACTGGAAAAATTTGAAGACGACCTGATCCTGGATGGAGAAATTGTGATTGAGGACAACAAAGGAATCAGTAATTTCCAATTATTGCAGAATTATATCACTACAAAGAAAGGAGTGTTGCGGTATTATGTTTTTGACATCCTGTACCTGAATGGGTACCCGGTAACAGAGCTGCCGTTTACCCAGCGCAGGGAATTACTCGAAGCTGTTTTTGCTAAAGTGAAACTGGCGAATGTTCAGCCTTCACCGGTTGTCAAAGGAAAAGGAATGCAATTGATGAAACGCCTCACCAAATTAGGTTATGAGGGAATCATTGCAAAAGATAGCCGCAGTGCTTATTTTTCAGGGGTACGCTCCGATTTCTGGTTAAAGATCAAAACCCGTCAGTCGCTGGAAGCTGTCATTTGTGGATATACAGCACCGCAAAACAGCCGTAAGTTTTTCGGATCGTTAATTTTAGGGATTCACGACCACGGAAAACTGGTATATATCGGTAATTGTGGTACAGGATTTACCGAAGCGACACTGGAAGAATTGCATCAGCAGTTCGAAAAGCTCAAAATATCGAAAAGCCCCTTTGATGCGCCTCCTAAAATGACCGGGCAAAAGGGAAAACCGACCTGGATCACACCCCGGTTAGTTTGCAATGTTGAATTTGCAAACTGGACAAAAGACAAGCATTTACGTGTCCCCGTTTTTATGGGGTTGCGAACAGATAAAAAAGAATCGGAAATTATGATAGATAACGATACACAACCGGATGAAGCCGGAAAGAAGGCATCTTTTTCGGTAAGGAAATACCAGGAGGACGACCAGGAAATTCGGATTGGTGGCAAGAAGCTGAAGGTTACGAACCAAAATAAGATCTATTTTCCTGAAAGCGGGATAACCAAAGGAGAAATCATCGATTACTATCGAAAGATCAGCAAATGGATACTTCCTTACCTGAAAAACCGGCCGGAATCACTGAACCGGCATCCGGGTGGAATTACCAAGCCCGGGTTCTATCAAAAAGACATGGATACCGGCCAGATTCCGGAATGGGTGCGTACGGAAAAACAATACTCGAAATCCAATGAGGAATACCTCGATTACCTTATTTGTGATAATGAAGCTACGCTAGTGTACATGGCAAACCTGGGATGCATTGAAATCAATCCGTGGCATAGCACATTCGACAAACCGGATTATCCCGATTACATGATCATGGACCTGGATCCTGGGGCGATCGGTTTCAAAGAGGTGGTCCGGACAGCCCTGAAAATCCGGAATATTTGCATGGAGATTGGAATTGAGACTTTTTGTAAGACCAGCGGTGCAACAGGTCTGCATGTATACGTCCCATTAAAAAAGCGCTATACTTATGATGAGATCAAACTCTTTGGCGAATTGCTTGCAACGGCCGTTCAACAGCAATTACCTGAAACGACGAGCATCGAACGGACTGTTTCCAAGCGAAGTGATAAGGTTTACATTGATTTCCTTCAAAACCACAAGGGGCAAACCATTGCCGCTGCATACAGTGTGCGACCGAAACCCGGAGCAACGGTTTCCACTCCGTTGGAATGGACGGAAGTCAATGCGCGCCTTGACCCGAAAGAGTTTACCATTCACACGATTTTCGACCGCATAAAACAAAAAGGCGATCTTTGGAAAGGTGTATTGGGAAAAGGTGCGAATATAGAGAAAGCATTGGGAAAACTGGAGGCAATGCTCGCTTAATGGTTAATGCCGCGCCACTCCCAAATGTTTTCCTTCAATAATCCGTTCCACGTGATCGATCTCTTCATCGCTTCCATCATAAAATAGCAGAAAACGACCTTCTTTGAGGTGTTGCTCGTATTCCACGTGATCCTCTTTTACTCCCAGATCTACCAGGATGGTTGTTAATCCACCGGTTACAACTCCAACCTGAAAACCGGCCAGTGCCCCAACAATTGCTCCTGCACCAAACAAAATACCGAGTCCGGGAATAGCAAACAACCCGACGCCGGTCAGTACGCCCAAAGTTGTACCAAGCACGCTTCCTACAGCTACCGGAGCTGCCACCAAAGCCTTATTGGATTTGACATGAACATGGTCGTCCACAACTTCTGCCTGGCCAACCAGGGAAACTTTTGACATGTTGACACCACTTTCACGCAATTCTTCCAGTGCTTTCACAGCTTGATCGTGCGAATCGAATATGGAAATGCTTTTTTTCATGATTTCGGAATTTAATGGGTTATACCTTCTAAGTTACGTTAAATCTGAAAGGAAAAGGGATAATGTTTGTTAAGATAAATTTTACCAGTTGAACAAAAAACATCGGAAAAGCAGAGAGCCACTTGTCAGCAGACAAATGGCTCTCCACTCCGGTAATATAGTTGTTAGTGAATAATCAATTTACCTGAACCGGAGCTGGTTTTTCCGGACACCTTGTAGAAATAAATTCCCGGATTCCCCGATAAGTCGATCTCGGTCCCGGCTGCTGAAGGAGTGTATTCAAGAACCTTCGATCCAAGCTGGTTATAAACCGTTATATTTTCGATTGTCTCCGAAGCGGAGATCTGCACTTTACCCTTGGACGGATTCGGCCAGGCTGTCAATCCGACTAGTTCTGATTTTTCATTCAATCCAAGTGTTTCAGGTGCAATTTTCACCAGGTACGCATCTCCGTAAGCGGAAATCCATCCGTTACTTTCTGCAAGGTAATTTCCTTTGCCGGTTATCAGTACCTGATTGTCGGAAGTAGCGATGCAGGAAAGCCCCCAGCAATGTGAACCGGTGTAAATCGATCCGTTGTAGTAAGGCCCGACTTGATTCATAGCATAAGCATTCAGGATCTGACCGTTGTCATTGATGCAAAACAGCGCCATTTGAGCACAATTTTGGGGCGCATTGGTTGCATCGTTGAAGTTTTGGTCGATTTCCCCGGCTGCAACAAAGCCATTTGCAAAAGGTACCAGGTGATCGCAGAAACCGAAATTGATATCGTTTCCATTGTGAGTTGTAAGAATGGAAATGGATAAACTGTCACCATTATTGGATGCTACCTTTATCACAGAAGGATAAAGAATATTATTCTGCGACCAGGAGCATGCGATGAGATAATCTCCGGCATTATTTTTTACGAGCCCCACGCGCTGATCTTTCCAAAGTGCATTGCGCACATATTTTTTTGTCCAATGAACAGTTCCATCGGAAGTTGCCAGTTTGGTTACGGCCAGGTCATACATCCACCAATCGGCACCGACATATCCGGTCATAACCACATCAGACCCGTCTTCCATGATAGAAGTTACTGCGATGACTTCCCCGGCATAGTCATGAGACCAGCTTGCCGTGAGACTTCCCGGGGTAAAACGTTTCACAATAGAAGCTGAACTTTGGGTATAGGATAAGATATAATCTCCGTTTGAAAGTTGCGTATGGGCCAGGTAACTGTAATTGGAGGCAGGTCCCATCGGTCCGAAAAATGTGGAAATGGTATCGCCGTTCATCTCGTTTAATTTCACAAAAGTGAGACGTCCGTATCCGGTTTCAAACACTCCGTATAAATCATCGTTGATATCATGGTACAATTTAGCCAGGCTGTTGAAACCTCCGTAGCTTGCATCATAATAACGTACCCAGAGTGAGTCTCCGTTTGCATCTACTTTAGCCATATAAGCTGTTCGCGGAGATTTTTCGGCAGTTCCCCCGATGAGGTATCCGCCGTCGCTCGTTTCAATCGTAGTTCGTGCGGTTTCAACTGTGTTGTTGACTGCGTAGTTTGAATAGGTATAGTCTTTTTGCCATTGGATCTGAGCAAAAGAAAAGCCGGATACTGTTCCAGTGAGCAAAACGATCAACAGGTATTTACTGAAATTTTTCATAATTGTAGAATGATGATAACAGATGCAAAATTGCAGCAATGGGAAAATTTCGGCAATACGGTAAATGACGTATTTTTTTTGGGGATTAGGATTGAACCCCGACAGATAACGGAGGCAGAGGTTTGTTTTTTTGATTATGCGTTGTGAAAAATGTCCTTGTTTGTAATGGTTTTTGTAATTAAGTGGACATAAAACGTTAAAAATAATATTAAAAACAATTACTTTATTTAAATATTTAACATTTCCAAAATATATATAAATGGAGATAGTTAATGTTGTAAACCATTGGATATTCACATAAGTATATTTGAACAGAAGACATGAAAATTAGATTTTGAAAGTAGGTAACCCTATGTGGTAAATCGAGTGGTTAGGTAAAAGGGGCGAAAGCCCCTTTTAAAACTTTATTTATCCGGGGAATGAGAATGGTGTGGCAGAAACGGGGTTTTGTTTCCCTTTTCATAGTATAGTTTTTAATTGATACCGGGATTCTGAAAAAGTTTTAGGATCTAAAACATTAAAAAGAAGATTATGAGAGTAGTAATAAGCACATTATCCATTTTGGTAGGCATGGGATGGTCTATCGGATACTTTAAATTTGAAGAAGGAGGATCTTTTCACTTGGCACTTGTCGTTGCGGTGCTGGCCTTGGTTATGCAATGGCTTCCAAGCAGTAAACCTTAAAAAATGAATAATTGAGAATACAGTATAGGTTTTTTTAATCAAGTGAGTTATTGATTTACGCTACGGGTTTTTAACGAACTGGATATTAGTCAAAAAGTGTAATTTGCATGAAAATGCAACTCTGCAAATTTAACGTTATATACAATTGTAGTGAAAATTTATATAAAGCACATGGTCGGCACGCGTTGCTGTGACAGGATAGGCGAAGAACTGAGAAAATTAGAAATCGGGATGCCGGAAATTAGTCTGGGCATGGTAGAATTTCACGAAGAATTGGATGGGGCACAATTACTTCGATTAAAAGAAAGTCTTTTAGAATTGGGATTTGAGGTGGTTAGTTCCGAACAAAATGACCTTTTGGATCAGGTCTCGTTTTTGATTAGGAATCTGATTTATCAGAAACCGGAAATGGACATTGGTCATTATCCGACATACATCGAAGCGGAACTGGATCTGAAAGATTCTGATCTGATGAGGGTGTTTTCGCAGGTCCATGGAGTGGATTTAGTCCAATATGTGGCAATTCAGCAAGTTGAACGGATCAAAGAAATACTGTTGTATGAGGATGTTCGGCTGAATGAAATCGTTGAGATCTTTCATTTTAAGAATAAAGTTCATCTGACGCAGATTTTTGAAAGAATAACCGGTTTAACGCCAGCTTATTACAAAAAAATAAGAAAAAAGCGTGAAAAAATACGAATGGAAACACAGACAATTGAATACTAGAAAGGTGTGAAAGAAAAGGGGACCGGCACAACCCCAATATGGACATTGAAAATTGGGTAGAGACAATTCAGTAACTGAATTAGGTGAGTCATTGCGCAATAAATGAAATGAAAAAGAAAAGACTTAACTTATTTCCGCTAATAATTATGAATCACAAAAACTCTGTTTAATTTGAGACTATATATAAAATACATGATCAGTTCCCGTTGTAAACTGGTTGTAAGAAATGAATTAGAAAAATTAGGGATCCAATGTGTTACGGTGGATTTGGGAATTGTAGAAACCCTGACCGAACTTTCAGATGAAGAATTGGAAATCCTGAGGACGAATTTGTCCAAATCGGGATTGGAGCTTCTGGAAGATAAAAAAAGGGTTTTGGTTGTCCAGATGAAAGATGCGATCATCGACTTGATCTGCAATTCGGACGAAGTACCAAACGTGAATTACTCGGATTACCTGAGTGAAAAGCTCGGACAGGATTATACGTATCTGTCCGGTATCTTTTCAGAGGCAAAAGGGGTTACTGTTCAGCAATTCATTATCCTGAAAAAAATTGAACGTGTGAAGGAACTTTTGGCGATGAGTGATATGAGCCTGGCAGAAATTGCTTTTAAGCTTAATTACAGCAGTGTTGCCCATCTTTCGAACCAGTTCAAGAAAAACACAGGATTGAGCCCATCGAATTACCGCGAAATGATGGCGGATAAGGTTGAATAAGATCCTTTAAACTAACACTTTATTGACCCGGTGAAAAATTGATTTCACCGGTTTTTTATTTCTGAAAGTATGGGTTTCACATTCATTCTTTTTTCACGGGAAGATCTTGGAGTGCCGGTCCTTCAATAACTTTTCCATCGACATCGAACCGGCTGCCGTGACAGGGACAATCCCAGGTTTTCTCAGACTGGTTCCAGTTGACGACACATTTCATGTGTGTACAAACTGCTGAAACAATGTGAAGTCTCCAATCCGGATCTTTGTAAACCGCCACTTTCTCATGGTCCAGTGAAATTACTTTTCCTTCTCCCGGTTTGATTTCGCTCAAAAATTCCGGATCTACATTCCAGGGCACATCTTTTAAATACTGAACAGCCACATCGATGTTTTCTACGATGAAATTTTTTGCTGATCTGACCGGGGTGAATCGCCCCACTTTGTACAGTTCTTCCCATGAATTTGATTTTCCCAGGATCTGGTCTGAAACGATCATTGCAGCCAGGGTTCCGTAGGTTAATCCGTCGGCTGCAAAACCGGTCATAAAATAAACCCGTTCTCCGTGTTTACCAATATAAGGAAGTCCGTCTGCTGACCGGTATTGCTGGCCTCCCCAAAAGTAGGAGAGATCGGAAACAGGAAGCCGTTCAGTCAGGTAACTTTTAAGTCCCGAAACATACTTTTCAGTATCTTCATGTTGTCCGGTCTTAAAGCGGTCTCCAATAGCCATTACGTAATTTTGACCATTATTCCTGAACGAACGAACGGAATGCTTGGGGTCATTCAATCCCCAATAAATTCCGCCGGGAAAAACCGGGTCATTTAAGGGAGCTGCGACGCCAAATTCCCTGTACGGTGCGAGCAAGGTTTGGATCAGGTAATTCCCCACTGGGGTATGAGTGGCCATCAGGATGTGATTTGCTTTTATCTGGCCCTTTTCTGTCTTGAGGATTCCCTTTTCTTCGTCCAATTCCGTGACACGGCTGTTTTCATAAATTTCGCATTTCTCAGAAATCATAGAAGCGAGTTGCCGGACATATCTCAAAGGATGAAACTGCGCTTGGTCTTTGATTTGAAGGGCTCTTTTTGTTTGGTATGGAAGACCTGCATCATCCAGTATAACGGGATTCAGACCTGCTTCGCGGAGTGCGTCGTATTCATCTTCGATAAAGGTTTCCACTTCTTTTGTCAGGTGTTCGGCAAAGAGAGTAAAAGGCTGCCGGTGAAAATCGCAATCAATCGCATACCGGTTAATGGTGTTTTCTATCAGGCTGACAGCCGCTGCACGTGAACTGACTACTGCTTTCATGACGTCCGCATTCCATTTGTTGCGGAGAACGGATAAATGTTCGTCCACGACGGAATACAGGTTCCCGGTAGAATTTCCGGTAGTTCCTAACCCGATTGTTTTTGCTTCAAGCAGAAGGACGTTCTTTCCTGCCTGACTTAAAAGCATGGCGGCAGTTAATCCGGTGATACCACCCCCGATAATAGCAATATCCACATCCTTTACTCCTTCGAAAACAGGGAATTCCATAAGTACCTGAGCGGTATCTTCCCATAGTGATCTTGCCTCTAAATCCATCCTGTCACATTTATCATCCACACAACCTAATTTAAGGAAAACAAGTGTCGGTCTTTGGGTTTTTCATCTTTTTTAACGGGTTGAGACAGAAAATTTTTCACCCTTTCTTTTTGGTTTGTTCAATCTTCACATTTGTAAGAATTATACAAATAGCAGCGAATATTATGTAAGCGTTTTTCCCTTCCGGAGCCTTAATTTTCGATTAAAGATATTGATTAAAAAAAAAAGGAATTATGGCAACAAAAACGACAAATCAGGGCGGATCATCGAGAGAATCCGGATTGAGAGAACTATTCATTGACGAACTGAAAGACATTTATTGGGCTGAAAAAGCATTGGTAAAGGCACTTCCGAAAATGGCGAACAAAGCAACAAACAGTGAGCTTGCTGCTGCGATTGAAGATCACCTTGCAGTTACAGAAACCCACGTGGATCGTTTGGAGCAGGTTTTTGAGGCCATTGGAGAAAAAGCTGCAACCAAAAAATGCGAAGCGATGGATGGATTGATTACGGAGGCCGAAGAGTTGATGAAAGAAATTGAAGACGGGGTTGTGCGCGATGCAGCTATCATTTCCGCTGCTCAGAAAGTAGAACACTATGAAATAGCAAGCTATGGAACCCTGGTTTCTTTTGCAAACACTTTGGGTGAATCGGATGCTGCTGAGTTGCTGGAGGAAACCTTAAACGAAGAAAAGGAGGCAGATCAGACTCTGACAGAGATTGCGGAGTCTTCTATTAATATAGACGCAGCAGGTGAAGAGTAAGACTTTTTTTAAGTGGTGTGTTGGTAGGTGAGGAATGTTGGAGAAAGAGAACGGGCTTTCTCCAGCATGCACCCATGCTGATCCCCCAAACCTTTATTCACAAAACGATGATGAGAATAATCATATGCATTTTGGCACTTATTGTAATTACAGGTTGGGCCATTGTTTATTTCAAATTCAATAAAGGGGGAATGTTTCATTTAACCCTTGCTGTTGCGGTGATAGCAATTGCGACCCAATTGCTTCCCGGCAGCAGGACCTCTGATAAATTAAAAGATCAAAATCATGAAAGAAGAAAAAGATCACTCAGCAAAAGATAAAAAAAGCATGGGGTTGGCAACCATTGCTACGGCGTTTGCAACGGGTGCTGCTGCCGGTTTGGCCGTTGGAATATTGATTGCATCTGATAAGGAAACCAGTTTCAGGGATAAGGTTAGAAAATTTATCCGGGAAGTGGACGGTGACAGGATAGATGAGCCGGGCGATCAATCGGATAATCAATTTGACAATCAGCCGGGTAATCGGTCTGCGAATCAGGCAAAGGACCAGTCTGCATGAAATAGCTGATGTTTTCGGTCAAAGTGCTTTTTAACAGTCTGTTCGATCTGATTGTAAACGACGTTCCGTAACTTTGGATATGCCCAAACTTTATTTTGATTCCAGGCGATATGCGGATTTGCCGTTGCATTACGGTAAGGTACCGCCATGGCTGGCGGAGCGTATGCGTTCGCTAGGTGGTGCTATTGTGGAATCCATCGTCCTGGAGTATGGAAAATCTGCGGTATTGAGCAGATTAAGTGATCCGTTTTGGTTCCAGGCATTCGGATGTGTTTTGGGAATGGACTGGCATTCTTCCGGTATTACGACTTCCGTAATGGGAGCTTTAAAAGGTGCAGTCAATTATCGGTCACATGAACTGGGTATTTACATTGCCGGCGGTAAGGGCAAGCATTCGCGGAATACCCCGGAAGAGTTGAAACGTTTTTCCGATAAAACAGGCCTTGACGGGAATGAATTGGTGCGTTCCAGCAGGCTGACAGCCAAAGTCGACAACAATGCAATCCAGGATGGTTTCCAGATATACATGCATAATTTTGTAGTTACGGATGAAGGAGAATGGACGGTTATCCAGCAGGGGATGGACGATTCTTCCGGAATGGCCCGCCGGTATCACTGGCATTCCGAAACAGTAAAATCATTCATTGAAACACCGCATACGTTTATTTATGGGAAGAACCAGGGAGAGATTCTCAACCTGACAGATAAGGAAGCCGGTACAGCAAAATCAGGGATTCTCGAATTGGTGACAGAGAAACCATCCGTGATCATTCCGGAAGTGCGGCGGCTCATTCTTCCTGCCCATCACGAATTAAAAGCGGAAGATGTGAATTTAAAACGCCTTGGAAGCGTGCTGGCACTTGCACATGACACCGGATTGCGCGATTTCGAATCCTTACTTTTATTGGAAGGAGTCGGGCCACGAACCGTTCAATCACTGGCATTGGTGAGCGAAATCATTCACGGGACACCTGCACGATTCAGTGATCCGGGTCGCTTTTCGTTTGCTCACGGTGGAAAAGACGGACATCCATTCCCGGTGCCGACAACAATCTACGACGAGACAATTCAACTTCTTCAGACTGCGGTTGAAAAAGCAAAAATCGGTCAGCCGGATAAAAACCGTGCGATCCAAAACCTGCACCTGGTTGCTCAATTGGTTGAACAGCAATTTGTACCGGATGAAGCTTTGTTCGAAAAAGCCTTGGCGAAAGAGCGTGCGGAATCGCATCATTATGGAGGAAGAACTGTTTTTGGAAAAGCCCGGCCACCTGCAAATAACGGACAGCTAAGCTTGTTTGATTGAAATTATTTTCCTTCCTGAGAATCGGAACTTTCTCTTCCGGGACTATTGATTGGAAGTCCTTTTTCAGGTTTGCGTCGATCTGTCTTTTTAGCCGTTTCTTTCATCCCTGCAGGATTCTCTTGCTTTATTTCCTGATCCTCGTTCTTTTTTGCTTCCCGTGTCATAACGCATGTATTTAATGAATACTAAACCATGGTGGAGTGTTTTTTCTAAATTGAACCTATTGGACCGGCGTTTAAAAATCGGTTATGTTGTATTTTGTTAATGACGGGTGGGGCATATCTGCGTACAGTGGAATAAAAATAGGGTATGTATTCATTTATATAAAGAATAAATCAGGTTGAAATGAAGAAGGAATTATACATCGGTTGTTCGGGATATTACTATCCGGCCTGGAAGAAAAAGTTTTATCCGGAGGGCTTGCAGCCAAAAGGGTGGTTGGAATATTACGCCGGGGTTTTCAATACCGTTGAATTGAACGGGACATTTTACCGCACTCCCAAATTGACAGATCTGAAAAAGTATTACGACGCGACTCCGCCTGATTTCCGTTTCTCGGTAAAAATGAGTAAGCAGATCACGCACATTTTGAAGCTAAAAGAAACCCGCTCGCAAATTACCGAATTTCAATCCCTGGTTCGCGGGGGACTGCAGGAGAAATGCATGCATTTCCTTTTTCAATTACCGCCATCGTTTCAATACTCGGAGGAAAACCTGAATCGGGTGCTTGAAACAATTCCGCATCTTCCCGAAAACGTCATCGAATTCCGTCATGTTTCCTGGTGGAACGAAACCGTTCAGGAAAAACTGGCTACAGCTGATGTGACTTTTTGCAACGTCGATTTTCCCGGTTTGGATACTTATTTTATCGAAACGAACAAGTGCTTTTACCTGCGGTTGCACGGAAACCCGGTCTTATTCAAATCTTCTTACAACGTGGCAGACCTGGCAAGATTCTATGAAGCAATCCCGGGAGAAATGACAGAAAAGTGTATTTACTTTAACAACACCTATTACGAATCCGGATATGAGAACGCCATGCAATTGAAAAAAATAGCAAATCGTTTGTAGTTAAAATTGACCACTGCTCCTCAAAAGCCACTTTGAATCTTAACAATTATCAAATTTATGTAAATCCCTTTCAGGATTTTGTAAGAACTCCCCTTTAAAGCTGGATTACCTTTGAAACAAAGCTTAAGAGTAACAATTTTTAAGTGGTCCATGTGTGGTAGTGTGGGTTAAGTGTAAAAAAAAGGGGGAGTTTGAGGTGAAGGTTAAGCTCCCCCTTTTACTATGACAGGAATTTAAAAACGGGTAAAATGGAATCTGATCCGGATCATGGAGAAGGAAGCCTGTAATGAATTATCCGGAAGGAGGAATATGGGCTTTCCAAATGCAATATCTGACCAGCGGGCTTTTTTTGCAGGCAACATTCGAAAAATGGGGAAAGTGAGTTTTTCCAGATGGCCCTATTCGTTGTCCTGCCGATTTTTTACCATTGTCATTCTTTCAATTTATTTGCGACAGGCCGGTTTTCCTCAATCCAAAAAGGTCAATGCTCCTCACAAACAAACCGGAGAATAATCCCAATGTGGGATTTCTATAAGAATCAATGGTGATTCTGTAAGGATTTAGTGCCGGCGAAAGTTCACCTTTAAGCATATAATCAGGAATAAAAATGAACTATGGATTCGACATTGGAATTAGCAGGACACATTTTAAAATTCATCATCAATAAATCAATGAAAATGAAGTCGGAAGAAGATAAAGCGCGAAAAGATGGATCATCTAATAACGTTTCAAAAGTAATAGGGACGTTGGCTGCTGGAGCTGCAGTGGGATTAGCTGCCGGAATTTTGCTGGCACCTGAAAAAGGAAAGAAAACCCGGGCGAAACTGCTGGATGAGGCAAAGGACCTGACAGGTAAGTTGAAAAAGAAAGCAGATGAGGTGATGAAACAGAAGACAGCTAAGTAAATCACAGGTTAGATTATGAGATATCAAATGGCGCGGGCATTTTGCTTGCGCCTTTTTTATTCCGGTTCCGGTTTTTGGATCGTCTTCAGAATCAGGTGGTACAATTCACCTGTAGCCTTCGTTTTGATCTCCAGGGGAGTTCCGCGAAAAACGTTTCGGAAGTCGTGTGTTTTTCGTTTATAACGGATTGCATAAAAGACCGTCCCAACGGGTTTGTCTTTTGTTTCGCTGCCGTCTGAAGATGCCAGACCGGTTATAGCGGCATAAACATCGGCTTTAATAGGTTTGGATAGGTTCAAAGCCATTTTCCGGGTTACTTCACGTGATTCACAAGTGTGGCTATGAATGGTTGCCGGCTTCACTTGTAAGAGCTGAGTTTTAGCCTTAGGTGTATAACATACAAGAGAAGCCAACAACACATCCGAGACCCCGATACAGGAAGAAAGTTTCATTGCTGCAAGTCCACAAGTCATGCTTTCAGCCAAAACCAATGTTAAGCCTTCTTTTTGCATGAACTGTATAAGACCATTTGCCCGCTTCTGTATCATTCATTATAACTTTTTTCAACAGATATCATGTGAATTTTTTTAGGTTGTATCATGCGGGTGTTATGTTGTTTTTCAATCGTCATTCTGGCAATTAGGTAACTAATGGTTGATTCGGCTCCCTGGTTCAAATTGATGTGTTCCCGTTCGAGACCATCGTAACATCCTCCTGTTCCCGGGTTATAAATAATTCGAGACAGGTGATTATTACCTAAAAACCAACTAAATGCGAGTTCTGATTTTTTCAGATACCCTTCATTTCCAAAAGTTTCATGGAAATGGTCCAATGCTAAAATGGTATAGGCCACATCAATCGGTTGTTCCCCGAATTCTTCTGGTTTATGTCCTTTGTGCAACCAGCTTTTATTGGAAATCAATTTAATTCCGGTTTTACTGAAGGTGAGTGACAGGAGGAAATCAAAGGATTTCTTGGCGACAATTTTATAAAATTGATCTCCTGTTTCTTTCCATGCACATAAGAGTGCTTCGGGTAAAATACTGTTGGCATAAGTCAGATAACTTTCAAACCAGGGCCAGTTCTCTTCCGATTCGGACCGGTAGATCCCGATCAGTCGATCAGCCAATAACTTGATACAGGATTTGATGCGTGGCGATTGTTCTTCCAGGTTGCTGAAATACAAACCTTTAATTGCAAAGGCAATCGCACGGGGAGAATGCATGTTCTCCACTGTTTTCAGTGCTTTTTCCAAAATGGATTTTGCCATGATCCCGAACTGTTCCGGAAGAATATGTTGTTTGGATATCAGGTAACCCAATGCCCAGATAGCTCTGCCGTTTGAATCCGACAGGTTGGTTTCGAAATTCTGATTTGAAAATAACTGGTCCTGGTCGACATAGTTCAGGAACTCACCTCCGGGTTGCTGACAAAAGGAAATGAATTTCAAGTATGTCTGAATGGCTACCAGGCTTGCACCATCCAGTGTTGTCTCATAATACATGCATCGGGCAATCATTGCTCTTGCATTGTCATCCAGGGTATATCCCGAATCACGATCGGGTTGATTGATTTTAGAGAACTGGATCATTCCGAATCGGTCGGTCAATTTGCTGAAATGTGCCAGGTTGATTTCCGGTAGGGCATAATGCAATTCTATTTTACCCGATGTGAGCCGCTGGAATAACCTGGCATGCGCAATCGAAGAATTTTCCCAGGCAGTCGGAGCAATACGCTCTAACCCATTGGATGTGAACCGTTCTCTTAGTGATTCATTTTCGAGCAGTTGCTCAATTGCGTGCGCCAATTGATCGGGTTTGCTGAAATCCACAATGATTCCTGTTTCCTCGTTGAGGAATTCTTTTGCGTGAGGAATGGGGGTAGAAATGATCGGACAGCCGCAACTCATCGCATAAGAAAACGTACCACTCACACTTTGGTTCGGGTCGCGGGAAGTAAAAAGGTAAATATCCGTTAATTGAAGGTATTCCAGCAGCTCTTTGAGTGACAGGTACTTATTTACAAAGAGCACGTGGTTTTCCAGTTTCAGGTTTTTGACTTTCGCTTTAAGGGATTCCCTGTACGCTTCTCCTTCGGATGCAATTACACCCGGGTGTGTTTTCCCGATAATTAAAAAGACAATTCCCGGATCACGACTAACTATTTGCGGAAGCGCTTCCAACGTCGTTTCAATCCCTTTACCCGAACTAAGTAAGCCAAACGTGGAGAGGATGGTTTTTCGCTGCAGCCCGAATTTTTGCTTTAGCTGTTCTTTATCCAGGTGAGGCACAAGGTGTGTTCCATGCGGAATGAGGCTTATTTTTTTTGCAGGGATAGCATATTCATTTTTTAAGATCTCTGCGGCATGATTTGTCATAACGATAATTGAATCTGAAAACAACCCGATGTTCCGGACATGTGTTTTTCGTTTTCCATTCGGATTGGGAAGTACTGTATGGAATACCGTTACAACCGGTTTTTTTAAAAACTGGATGAATTTCAGGAAGGTGTTTTCATCATCTATTCTGAAAAGCCCGAACTCGTGCTGGATAACGATCAGTCCGATCCGGTCATTGTTATTGATTTTGTTGGCCAAAGCCGCATATTCGATCGGGATACCAGTTTGAAGGGTATAGGTAACTTCTTTCGGGTATTGATGGTCCGTGAAACCGTCTTCCAATGCACATACTTGTACTTCAAAGGATTGATCGAATTGTTGTTTCAGGGCCTCCAACAGGTCCTGCGAGTAGGTTGCTATTCCGCATTCTCTCGGAGGATACGATGTAATGAGAAGCACAACCGGAACTTCCAGTTTGGCGAGTCTGACTCCAGAGTCAGCATGGTGGTTAGGGAATAAGGGTTGAGCGAATCGACTAAAGTTAATTGGATGTTTCATCTTTCGTTGTGTTTAATTTGAGTTCCGAAATGAGTTCAGTAAGACTCACTGATGCATAAGCAATTTGCTTGTCGGCTGCACCATAATAGATGTATAGTGTATCGCCGAATTGTGCTGTTCCGCAAGGGAAACAGACATTATCGACTTCTCCCTGCACTTCCCAGCTTTGGTCCGGTTCGAACAAGGGATATGGTAAACGTGCAATTTCTTTTTTAGGGTTATGTAGGTCGAGCAGGGCAGCACAGGCAGAATAGATATTTCCGTCAAAAGTGCATTTTACCCCGTGATAGATCAAAAGCCATCCCGATTCCGTTTCTATTGGGGGAGCACCTGCACCGATGTAGCTGATTTCGTGTTCGTGTTTGGGAATCAGTACCGTATTTTCCTTCAGCCGGGTCAAATAGCTTTTCCAAAATGCAGGTGTCAGCTCGCTGAGTTCATTGATTGCAACCAGTTGGATGTCGGGTTTTATCCGGTGAAGGAAATGAAGTTTTCCATCAATTCGCTCCGGGAAGAAGAGTACGTCCTTGTCCCAGATCAGGTTGCTGCGATTGTTTTTCTTTATAAACGGAGCACAATTGCAATATCCCAGGTAACGGTCGCCGAATTCCCATTCTTCCGTGGCGAGTACTTCGAATTCTTCGTAAGAGAATAAAGGAACGATCGGTCCGTGTTTTTCAAAGGTCTCCAGGTCTTTTGATGTTGCCAGTGCTCCCAACGCATTGTCTCCGTCAAATGCAGTATAAGTCAAATAATAAAGATCATCGATGCGACAGATCCGCGGATCTTCCACTCCCCATGATTCAAACTCGAATTCCGGGAATATCACAGGTTTTGTATCCCTGCTCATAATTTGGTGCGGACCATCCAGTTTACAGTGGCCTATCGTAGAATGGTTCCCGGCTTTTACTGCCCTGTAGAAGAGGTGAACCGTATTCCCTTCCCGAATGACACCCGGGTTGAGTACTGCATGACTTTCAAAATCATGAGTTGTCTTTTCCAATAGTATGCCCTCTTTTGTAATCTGAATCATAGTTGTGGTTCCCGCAATGGTAAATAGTGACGGGAATCGTAAAGTTCAGTTGAGAAGGGGGTAGAAATGTTATAAAAATTTGGTCAGAAGTTACATAATCATCACATTTCACAAAATTTGGCGAGATCTTCAGATCGTTGCAAAGTGCTGAATTCTTTATTGTTGAATCCCGGAAGTTCTTTTCCGGCCTGTAAATATGCTATATTTGGAACTTTAGACGCAACCATGGACAAAATTCCGCTTAGACGGATTTCGGATCGGATTCAAAACAGCGATAAACTGTTCAGCATCCGCACGCTTGAAGAGATACTGGATGGTAAACCGATGAACGACGGGTTGCACCGGCACAATTACTTTTTCATCCTGGTCATTAAAACGGGCACGGGAGAGCATGTGATTGATTTTATTCCTTATTCCATTGACGACCGTTCGGTGTTTATTCTGCGTCCGGGACAAATCCATCAACTTAAATTGGCCCCGGACTGTAAAGGGTTTTTGATGCAGTTCGATGCAGATTTTTACAGCCCGACGAATGTTTCTGCCAAACAGCGGTTCAGAAGGGTAACAGCCAAAAATAGTTGTTCACCGGAACCACTCCGTTTTGAAAAGCTTTGTGCGATTTTGGATTACATCTATCAGGAGTACATGAATAAAGAACGAGACTTTTCTGATTTGATTCGGGCTAACCTGGATATTTTCTTTATTGAATCCATGCGGCAAAGTGCGAATCCCGCTCAAAAGACGACTACAGAAATATCTTATGAACAAGAGCGTTTCGAGGAATTTCAGGAATTGCTTGAGAAACATGTGACCGAACACAAAACAGTTATTCAGTATGCGGAAATGATGGGTATTTCTGTTTATCAGTTAAATAAAGTTACCAAAGATGTCCTGGAAAAAACAGTCTCCGAATTAATCCATGAACAATTAATCCTGGAATCCAAAAGAACCCTTTTAGGAACTTCCGTTCAGGTGAAGGAGGTTGCTTATTCTCTTGGATTTGAGGATGTCTCCTACTTTATTCGTTTTTTCAGGAAAGGAACGGGTTTCTCTCCCGAAGCATTTCGAAATCATTTCAGATAAATCCTGCTCAACTCAATAATTGTCCTGCACAGATGGGGAAGGCTCCCTGTACTTTTGTCTCAAATCAAAATAACAGATGAAATGAAGACAAAAACACGATTATTGATGGCAATGAAAATTTGGGTGGTCATTTATCCATCCATTACTCTTTTCCTGTTCCTGTTCGGGAAGCCACTGGCTGATTTCCCATTGTACCAGCGAACATTTCTCCTGACAATTATCCTTGTTCCGTGGGTGGTATTTGTAGGAGTTCCCTTAACGGATGTGCTGATAAGTAAGGTTTCGAAAAAAGACAAATAATTACAATTAATAATAGAGAATCAAGATGAAAATAATATTGGTGGGTGCTTCGGGCACTATGGGAACACATTTAAGTAAAGTATTTGAACAGGAGTATGAAATTGTCAAAGTCGGATCGAAAAGTGGCGATATCTTAATGGATATTACCTCAACGGAATCCATTGAACAGATGTTTAAACAGGTTGGTCCGTTCGACGCCCTGATCTCAACTGCGGGACCAACGCATGTCGGTCCATGGAAAACGCTGACCTATCAGACTTTCCGGAAAGGAGTAGAGGGGAAAATGATGGGACAGATCAACTTGGTTTTAATCGGTCAGCACTACATCAATCCCAAAGGATCTTTTACGCTGATTACCGGAGCATTGTCACATGATCCGCAACTGAATTTTGCGAACGCTTCGGCAGCAAATGGAGCAGTGGAAGGTTTTGTGAGAGCAGCAGCTATTGAGCTGGAAAATGGGATTCGGATCAATGCGGTGAGTCCCACGGTAATAGAAGATTCACCTCAATACTTCCCTTATTTTCCAGGGGATATTCCCGTAACGATGAAACAATTGGAGTATGGTTTCCGGAAAAGTGTATTCGGGGCGAATACGGGACAGGTCATTAAACTGTAAAAGTTGTAAAAAAATGGGCTAGATTTACCCCAAATAAAACCGATTCATTATGGACACTATTAAACTGAATTTTATCAACAGGTCAAACGACAGCAACAACAGTGAAATCGTTATTTTCCAAAAAAATGTTTCTGAAAATGCGGATGAACTGGCTGTTGCCTGGAAAGTCATTCAAAACTGTGGTCAGGGGGCTCATCATCCATTGAATTTCCCCTCACAAATTGAAGTGGCAGCATCCGATTCCTGGGGAAACTTTACACTGCAGCTCCCTGCCGATGAAGGGCAGGCATTCGAAATGGTAAAAAACAATTCGGGAGATGTGCTGCAAACGGCTGCAACTTCCGCAAGTAATAAGAATGAAATAGAGGTACGTAATCAACTTATTACAGGGGCTATTTCTGCTTATTGTTTCCGCGATGGAAGCATATGTGCAATGAAATCAGGTATTTCACCTTCTCAAAAAGCTGTTTTTTCATTTACCCCAACCATTTGGATCGGAGTTGTTTCTCAGGTAGAAGAGGGCCAGGTATTAAATTCAGCTATTATTTCGAGTGTCAATACTGAAATCAGTTTGATGGGAATCGCAGAAGCCGATATTGTCATGACCGGAGGCGGGCCGGGAAGTTCCTCAACTCCTTTCAGGTTTACATTGGAAAATGTAGTTTATGCATGAGAAACTGAAGTCACCGTGACAGCAAGCGCCTGTTTCAGGCGCTTGCTGTTTTTTTGAAGACCTTTACCCAACGCGATTCCGGTTAAGGACGTTAGAATGAATCAGCTGGATTTTGTATGTTTGAGAAACATGTCGAAGAATTCAGGTTATTTTAATCATTATTCAAAAAGGAAAACTATGAAGAAATTAGTATTTGGAATCATCACAATCTGTAGTTTCACCATCCATTCAACTGCTCAAAGCGCAATTTGGAATGCACCGGTTACCGTCGCTTTGGGATCGACTTACAGTAACATTTATCCGCGAATTGCATTGACAACAGGAGATTATCCGCAAGTGATTTGGGGAAATAATGGCACCAATAAAATCTATTCTTCGCGTTTGAGCATATCGGGTTTTACAAGTCCAATAGCTCTGAATCCTGATGGTGTAGTTCCATATATAGCTACCTGGACGGGAGCTGAAATAGCAACTTCAGGAGATATGGTTTATGTGGTTTTCAGTACAGAACCGGTTGGGAATACAGCCCAGGTTTATACCGTTCGTTCAATAGATGGTGGATGGAGCTTTCAGGATACGGTTCGCGTAGATCAAATCGGAAGTGATATTCCACGTTTTCCTTCAGTTGCTGTTGGTTTAAGCGACAACGTGATCGTCAATTTTATGCGCTTTAACTCGGCCTTTGAAGATCCCGAATATTCCATCTCGCGCTCTACAACAGGCGGAACCAGTTATTTGGCTCCAATAAATCCTACTTCGGCAGCTCCCGGATTTGTCTGTGATTGTTGTCCGGCAACAGTTGTTACTTCCGGGAATCAGCAGGTGTTGCTTTTCCGTAACAATGACAACAATATCCGTGAAATGTGGGGATGTTATTCGACAGACGGAAGCGCCAGTTTTACAGCAGCAGCTAAAGTGGACCAAACGAATTGGAATGTGAGCTCGTGTCCTTCAAGCGGGCCTTCTGGTGTCATCATGGGAGATTCGCTGGTAACAACCTGGATGAGCGGGGGTGATGTCTATATCAGTTCTTCAAGCTTGGCAGATCAGCAGATCGGAGTTCATCGCCAATTGTTTCCTATGGGAACAGGTGTTCATAATTTCCCGGTTATCGCCGGAAAAGGGGATACTTTAGCAATTGTATGGCAGGGAAACAATGCTGGATCGACGGATGTATTCTTTACTTACTCTGTTACAGGGACCGCTGGTTTGGGAGTAAATGTCGATACGCTGACACAAGGAGGTTCCGGATCACAAACCCGTCCGGATATTCAATTTTCCAACGGGAAATTCCACATTGTTTACAGTGATAACGTGGGAAATAATGTGAAATACCTGCAAGGAACGATTGATCCGTCTACACTTGGAACAAGTGAAACAATAACCGATTCCGGGCTTTCAATTTTCGCAACTCAATCAGAAGGAAAAACACTGATCAAAGTGCGTTCCGAATTGGAAACAGAGGCATCTGTTCAGTTGATAAATTCGGCCGGACAACAAGTTTATTCGGGTAAGCAACAAATCACAAAAGGAATTTCCGGCGTTCCTGTTCCGGATGTTCAGAAAGGAATCTATTACGTGATTTTGGAAACCAAATCGGGAAAAATCTATAAGCAAAAAGTGGCGTTGTAGATGCTGCAAATATTTTGATATGACAAAGCCTCCGTTAACAACGGAGGCCTAATAGCTTTAAATTGGTGTAAGTATTTTACTCGTGCAGAATTATTCGATAACAATACGAGAAGTCAAAACCGTTCCGTTGCTTTCATAGGTCACCAAATAAATTCCTTTTTTAGCAAACGGGTCTGTTATTTCGACTGTATTATTTCCGGAAACGGTTTTCTTTTGCGTATGATACACTTGTTTTCCTGTAATATCAGTAATGGTAATGTCTGCTGTGTTTCCGTCTCCCGGTACTTGAATGGCAAATGCCCCGGTAGTTGGATTCGGATAGATCAGTAATTGCATGTCATTGGAAGATTCTTCCAAACCTAAGGAACAAGTTCCGCCATTTCGTTCACACCACCTTCCCATGAAATCCTGGTAATATTGGTTTGCAATAGAAGCATCGTGAACAATTACGGTGTTTTCGTCGTTCTTTTGATCAGCACCGTTACTCCAGTTGTGAGAACCGGTTAGTACAATTGGATCTGAAGCCGGATTGGATGCATCGACAACTAAGTACTTGTGGTGGAAAATCCAGTTGTGTCCGTTTACCGCGAGGCTTGTACCCATTGACGGATTCAATATTCCGTAAGGAGTGGCAGAAGTGGAAGCATCATCAATAATTCCTTTTGCTGCCAGGGATTGTGTTTGAATACGGTCACGAATAGCGTAAGCAAGATCGGAACGGGTAATCACCATAACGGCAAAGTAAAGATCATCATCCGCAGTTTCAATGGTGTTTAGGATTTGTGTATTTACCTGGTCGGAAGGACTGAAATAAGATTCAACGCGTTTTCCGCCGATAACGTATTCATGTGGTGTATTGTCTGTTTTGAATTGTCCGAATCGGGACATAGTCATATTCGGTTGAGAATTTTGACTGGAATCTCCCCACATTTCATCAAATTCCATCTTGTAACCGCGCGCCAAACTTTGATCCTGGAAAACGATGACATTGTTGGCGTCATCATCTAATTGTCCTTCTGTGAAGTTCGTAGATCCTGTCCAGACTACCGGATAATCGGGATTACTTACATTGGCATCCATGATTACAAATTTGTTGTGCATGATCGTATAATCACTTCCTTGAGGTGTTGACAGCACAGGAATCGCATTATTCAGACCATTGACACCCGAGTTTACAGTACTTCCATCACTAATCACACGAATTTTTACACCCCGGTTATATGCATTGTTTACTGCGGTAATAATTTTCATGGCATCCGGTGAATGATCCCAGTTATAAATGGCAATATCCAATGAGGAATTGGTTCGGTCAATATATGCGGCCAGTGTATCCGCAATCCGGTGATTTAGGAAAACTGCATTTGTTCCCGTTGAATAACTGATATCTGTTACGCGATTAAAATAAGTCTTGATGGTACCGGAAGAAAGAGATTGGGTAACGAATGTGCGTTCTAATGTGACAGCGCTGTCGACGCCATTCCAGGAATAAGCGCGCACATAGTAAATAGTTGCGGGAGTTAATCCTGTTAAAGTAGCAACGTGATTGGTTGTGTTTCCGGATGTAATCGTTCCCATTTCCAAAGCCGGCGTAACTCCGTATTTGATATAGGAATTGTCTCCGGGAATGTTTGTCGACCAATGGATATCAAAACCGGTTGTAGTAATCCCTGCAGTGCTGATCGGTTGTGTGAGGAAAATAGAAGAAGTAGCTTCGATGTCATTGATTGTTCGCAACAATAACTGGTAACCGGATGTACAACCTGTAGTCGGTGAAAAACAGTATTGTGACATGATTCCCGTCAAATTCACAGCGCCACTCGGAATGACTTCGCCGATCAACGGACTTCCGTTGAGAATACGGATCTGAAGCGTTTGCCCGCCGATTGTTACATTGTAGTTGGTATTTCCGGCGAATAATGCACCACCGTTTGCAAACGTACAGTTATCAAAGTGTAACAATTCACCTTCGTACTGATCATCGATCAGGGAAACATCCGTAATAACCTGGGCTGCCGGAAGTGCAACATTTGCCAATACACTCATGGAAGTTACAGGAGTTACTTCGACCAAATTGTTGTAATTCGTCATGGTTCCGGTAATCAACACAGAATCTCCTTCGTTGATGGATGATACGTTTGATCCATAAATAGCAATTCCTCCGGTAGCATCCTGTATGTAGCGGATATTTGGTAATTCAGGTCCATTGAGAGAAACTCCTCTGAATGTAACGGTACTTCCTAAGGAAGCATTGCGGGTCGTGGCGATATCCTGTGCATTCAAAGAAAGAACTGCCAGAACACAACTGATAACTAGAATGAAATGTTTTGTCATGATGCGATATAAATAATCCGGAGCAAAATTCGGGATTAGGTATTATGCAAGTATTACCGGAGAATGGTATTTGTGATCACTAAATGGATTTACCACAGGAAATAGAAGTGGGTGGGTTTTACCACAAATGCACAAATAAAATGGCTGCCTACCGGACAGCCTTATACCATATTTTTTAAGATTGATGTTACCTGACTTAAGTATTCCCCTTACCAGTCGCCATTTCAGCGAGACCGTTAGGCTCGCTCTAATCTGTGCATCTGTGAAAAAGAATAAGAGTCACTACCGGCAGGCATCGAAACGATGAATCATGTAGACACATTTGTGGTAAAAATCATGTGGTGATCAAAAGCAAAAAACGCCCCGATGATAGAGTCGAGGCGTTTCCTTTGGTTATTGGTGTCAATTGTGATCGTACTCGTGCCCTAGTGCGACCACATCAACTTCTTTAAGCAGCTTTCGTGCGTTTTTATTGGATATTTGTCTTTTGAAAATGTCGAAAATCAGGTAGACACATGGTACAATGATTAGCGTCAATAGCATCGAACTGGTCAAACCGCCGATCAATACCCAGGCCAATCCCGCTTTCCATTCAGCCCCTGCACCATGTGCAAATGCGATTGGCATCATCCCGAAAACCATTGCCAGGGTTGTCATGAGGATTGGACGTAAACGCGCTTGTCCTGCAATGATCAATGCTTCCACAGTATTGTGCCCGTCGGCTTTCTTCTGATTGGCAAAGTCGACAATCAAAATCGCATTCTTAGCGACCAATCCGATCAGCATGATCATACCCAGCATCGAGAAAATACTGATTGGTTCCGATGACAATGCCAATGCAAGCAAAGCTCCGATAATCGCCAATGGAATGGAGAACAGAACAACAAACGGATAGACGTACGAATCATACAATGCGACCATGATCAGGTATACGAAGATGATGGAAGCCAGAATCGCCAGTAATAAGTTTCCGAATGCTTCCGCCATGTTTTTGGCGTCTCCTTCAAAACTGTATACGGTGTTGCTTGGCAGCGGATCCTTTTCTATGCGTTTTGCAAATTCATCCGTTACCTGCTGACTGGAAGTTCCCAATACCTGTGAAGTGACGGTGATCGAAGGGATCCGGTTCATGCGTTCCAGTTTCGATGGTCCGCTGGCTTTACCGATCTTGGCAAACTGGCTCAATTTGATTTCTTCTCCTTTATCGTTGATGAAGTAAACATTTTTCACGTCTTCGGTGTTTTTGCGGTCGAAGTCATCGTAATTCACCAAAATGTCGTAATCTTTTCCTCCTTCGGTATACTTGGAATTATCATCTCCGTTGAATGACATTTGCAGGGTGGAACCCACCGTATTCATCGTCAGTCCCAATTCTGCCATTTTGTCCCGGTCAATGTTTACGGTAATTTCCGGGTTTCCGGTTTCAACCGATACTTTGACCTCGGCAGTTCCCTTGATGGATTTCAGTGTTTCGACCACTTTCGCAGCAGCCACATAGTTTGAATCCATATTATTTCCGGTAACCGCGATCTGGATCGGTGCGTCATCAGCTCCCCCCATGATTCCGACTGCTGCCGAGTTCACTTTGACATCCGGTAACATGTTTTCCAAGTCCTGCTTCATTAACTGGGCAATGATTGCTGCAGATTTATCCCGTTTCTCTTTGTCTATGATTTTCACGGTTAACTGTGCCTTGTTGCTGGCATTGCTTTGAGATCCCATGTTTCCGCTGGCAGTTCCCACGCTGGTGAAAACATTAACGACCATCGGATTATTGAACAGGTAATCTTCTACGCGCTGAACAGTTGTATTTGTTTGCTGAATGGTCGCATCTTGCGGTAATTCCAATGAGATCACGAACTCTCCGCGGTCACCCTGGCTCACAAATTCACCACCGATATATGGTCCGAGCATTACCGGTATAATAATAATCCCAAGGGCTGCCGCAGGAATGATGTAACGTTTTCTGCGAAGCGCAACGGTTAATGCTCGTCCATAGGATGTGGTAATGTTTTTCAGGATACGCTCAAAAGTCGTAACGATTCTTCCGCCCAATGTTTTATTGGTCAAAACGGTTTCTTTCGCAAAGCGGGAAGCCAAAAGCGGCGTCAGGGTAAAAGAAACAAATAGGGACATCAGAGTCGAAATAACAATTACCAGAGAGAACTGGGAAAGCAGGTTGGAAATCAATCCGCCGACCATCGTCAGGGGAAGGAATACCACGACGTCAACCAGGGTAATCCCCATCGCCGTAAATCCAATTTCATTACGCCCTTCCAAGGCCGCTTTCCGGCGTTCTTTTCCCATTTCCAGGTGACGGTAAATATTCTCCAGGACAACAATCGAGTCATCGACCAGGATTCCTACAACCAATGAAATTGCAAGCAAAGTCATCAGGTTTAAAGTAAATCCGAGCAAGTACATCGCAATGAAAACAGAGATCAGGGATGCCGGAATGGAAATCATGATAATGAAAGCGTTTCTCACACTGTGAAGGAACAACAACATTACCAATGCCACGATGAAGATCGCCAATCCCAAATCCGTTACAACTGCTTCTGCAGCCGCAAGCGTAAAATCGGATGAGTCGGATGCAATATCGAATTTCAATCCTTGTTTCTTGTATTGTTCTTCCAGCTTCTTGAATTCTTCTTTGACCATTTTACTGATCTTAACCGCGTTCGCATCAGTTTGTTTCATGATCTGAAGACCCAAAGAGTTCGTTCCGTTAATCCGGTTATAGGTCTTGATTTCTTTGGAAGCATCCGTAACACTTGCGACTTCGTTTAGTCTAACCGGAGAATTTGTTTTCGGGTCGGTTACAATTACCAGGTTGTTTAATTCGTTCAGGTCTTTGTACTTTCCACGTAAACGGACCAATGCCTGCGTGCCGTCACTTTTTACTTTTCCAGTAGGTAATTCGAGGTTGGCGTTTCGGATGGCGTTGGTAACCTGGAGGATTGAAATACCGTAATTCTCACAAGCTTCCCGGTTCACCTGAACTTTGATTTCGCGCTCCTCACCGCCGACCATGGTAATTTGGGCCATTCCTTCCATTTTTGCAAGGGAAGGGGAAATATCATCCTTCACCAGGGAATACAATTCTGTCGGAGGCATGTCGGCAGTCACACCAACACTCATGATCGGTGCTTCATCAAAGGAGAATTTTCCCAAGGATGGAGAAAGTACTTCTTCCGGAAGACTGGAAAGCATCGCATTGATTTTTCGCTGGGCTTCCTGCAGTGCTTTGTCCGGATCGGCATCGTTCTTCAGCAGCAATACAACGGTAGAAACACCTTCCATGGACGTCGATTGCGTATAGTCCAGGCTTTCAACCCCTGAAAGTGCATCTTCAATTTTTTTGGTTACCGAGTTCTCAACTTCTGATGGGGAAGCTCCCGGATAAACTGTTGTAACAGTTACCACAGGAATGGAGAATTTCGGCATCAGCTCGTAATTCAATTTGGAATAGCTGAGAATTCCGAGGAAACCCAGGACCGAGAAGATCACAACAATCAACGAGGGTCTCTTTATGGCTAATTCTGTAATAGACATATTTCTTAATTTTTAGTTCTTTAAAGACAGTGTATCTACTAATTATCAATGAAGGAATTATCAATTATCAAGAGAAGGTTTTCAGCTTGATAATTCTAATCATTCATAATTAAATTAGACTTTGTCTAATTACTTGATGATCTTAACTTTGGACCCGTTATCGATATTCAACTGGCCTGTTTTTACCACTTTCATTCCCGGGGTTAAACCGGATACAATTTCGATTTGATTATCATCCACGGCACCGATCTCGATTTTTGTCAGTTTTGCTTTGCCGTCACGGACCACGAAAACCTTCGGGTCTTTGATACTTCCGGCCAGACATTTCAACGGAATGGTCAATGCCTCCTTGGTGCCCCCGAAAACAAACTTCACTTTTCCGCTCATTCCTGATTTCAAAGGAGTTTTTGAAGGGTTGTTGAAACGGATTTCAGTATTGAATTTTTTGGAACCATCAGCTTGTGGTGAAACGGATGCTACTTTTCCCGGAATAGTTGTATTCGGATACAAATCAGGAACAATGTTCACCGATTGACCGGCTTTTACCCGAATGGCCTGCACATCCAATAACTTCACGCTCATTTTCAGTGATTTGATATCTACGATGTCAGCAATGGCTGTTCCCGGGGCCAGGTAACTTCCTTTTTCGATTGCCACATTGGAAACAACTCCTGAGATAGGGGAAACGATTGTTGTTAGTTTTAAACTGTGCTGAAGTGTTTTTACCTTCGCATCTGCGGTGTTCATGTTCATACGCATTTCTTCTACCTGCTGCTTGTTTACAGCCCCGCTTGCTACCATGCGTTCGTATTTCTCCAAATCTGATTTTGCTTTTTCCAGGGTTGTTTTCGCCAAAGCCAGGTCAATACGAATTTGCTCGTTGTCCAGTGTTGCGATTACCTTTCCTTCGGAAACATAATCACCGTTTTCGATCAGCAATGTTCTTACTCGGCCGGAAGTTTCCGAAACAAAGCTCAGTTGGTGATCCGGGATAAAATTTCCGTTCAATTCGAAGTCTTGTGAAACGGTTTCCATCTTCGGTTCGGCAACTGTTACCGGGAAAACGGTCATTTTTTTCTCCGTAATGGATGCATTGGCGTCCATTTTTGCTTTGTTGCTGCCAAGTTTAGCAATGATTATGACCAGGATCACGACTCCGATCAGGATCGGTAAAATGATGCGTCTGAATGCGCTCTTCTTTTTTGGCTGCTGGCCGGATTTGATATATTGTTCTTGATTTTCCATGTCTTTAAATTGTTTATGTTTTATTCTAACTAATTCAAATGTTCAAATTGAACTTTTTAAACCGTTGGAACTCTTTGAACTTAGTTTAATGTTCTGATATTTCCTGTTGATTTAATGAGGTCGAGTTCACCCAATTTTACTTGGACCAATGCTTTTAGGTAATTTGTCTGGGCATCCCTTAAAGATGTTTCCGCATTTACAAGGTCTGTGACTGTTGCAATTCCGCCGATAAACTGGGCTTGTGTTACCGCATATACTTTTTGAGCCAGGTCAATATTGCTTTTTTGACTTGTCAAAGCTGCCTGGTTTGCTTTTAAGGTATTGTTTGCGTTATCGCGCTGCATTTTCAAATTTTCAGCCAGGTATTCCTCTTCCAAAACCGATTGTTCCAATTGGATTTTTGTTTGCTTCACACGGGAGTTTTTTGCAAGTCCGTCAAAGATTGGAATCGATAAATTCAATCCGACATAGGAAGTCGGGAACCACTTTGCATTTTTGTCGAACATGCGCAGATTGTTTTGCATATTTTGCACGGACGATTGAAAACTCAATGAAAGCGAAGGTAAATAACCTGCTCTGATCTGCTGTAAGGTCACCGAATAGATCTCTCTTTGTGCCTGAATTAGCTCCAGGTCTGTACTGTTCAGTGACTTGGTGTCTATAATGGTTGCAGATTGCTCGTCAATGTTGATTGCAGCAATTTCAATCGCTTCATCAAGCGGCATTCCCATGTAATACTTTAACAGCATCAATTGTTGCTCGTAACTCGCAGTAATTGTAATCAATTCCGTCTGAAGGTTGGTCTTGTTAACGGTCAGCTTGTCTAAATCCAATTGTTTTGCGGCATCGTTCTCGAACTGGATTTGAGTGATCTTAAACAAGGAATCTATCTGCCCCAGGTTTGATTCGACCAATTTCTTCTGAGTAAAGGAAATCTGCGCCGCATAGTACGCACTTGCAATATCATAGATCAATTGTTCTTCTGTCTTTCGGGCATTGATTTCAGAGACTTTGGTGCTCTGTTTCGTCAATTTCATACCATAGATCAGTGATTGATTGTAGATCACCTGTTTCGCATCGATTCCGGCACTCGTGTTGTATTTCGTACCGAACTGGACCGGAACCTGTGTTCCGGGCTGACCGATCAATTCTCCTGGAAGGATCGATGTCTGAAGCTTCAGATTGTCCTGGAAAGAGATGGTTCCGTTTACCTGTGGCAAATATTCAGAACGGGTCTCTGTCCGTTTTTCATTGGCGCGATCGATCTCTAATTTCGATTTCAGCAACCCTTTGTTTTTTGTCAGGCCATATTGGACGCATTGTTGCAGCGACATCTGACCGGATTGCGCCCTGGCAAAGCTCACGCTCCCGGCCAAAAGGACAAGCAGCATCAGTAAGCTCAGGCGACGGTTTTGTATTCTTTCCTTCATACTGGTTGTTGTGTTATTGGTTATTATTATTCGATGTATTGCGGTTGCACCATTCCTGGTAAAGTCTTGGAAATTCAACACTCAGGTATTCGATAAATTCAATGAATTCAGCCATCTGTCCGTTGAATTCAGGAGTTTTTGGAGTTCGCTGTGCCAAAGCTTCTTTCATGATCTTGATGACACCGAAGAACTTCTGAAAGTTCTCTGTAAATCCTTCCTGCCATTGGACAATGTTGCTGGCGAAGTAGCGTTTACGATCTCCGGGTTTTGTTCTGTAAATGGCCCGTTGTGTAAGCAAAAGCATATTCAGAGCTGAGCTGGTTGCACTTTTACTGATTCCGAGCAGTTCGCGAATCTGGTCAAAAGTGAGTTCGGGCTCATCACAAACAATAAGCAGTGACATAATACGACCTTCCATAGGCGGAATTCCATGTTGCTCATAAAAAACACCCATTCTTTCGATGAGTTCTCTTTGCTCCTGAGTCAATTGAACGTTTGTCATACTTTTTTTTTAAGTTCTGTCCGTCGCGGTGAACAAAATTGGTTCCTGCAAAGTTAGATGGTTTTTTTAGTTCTGAAAATTCCGAACTAAAAAAACTTATCTTTTAACATTTGTTTGCAAGACCAAAATTAATTCTGCAGTTCGGGAAGGAAAACAGGAAATCGGTGAGTGGTAGTGGGGAATCGGTATGTGGATTGAAACAGGAGTTTCTCTGTGATTTTTAAAGACCCCGGGACAGAAAAGTAATTTTTATCGGCACTTCAAAATCTGGATCACCGATTTATGCGTATGTACTTCATCTCTGATTCCATTTAGGAGATAATAGACTATTTACTAATTAATTATGAAAAGGATGAAAAAAATCTTATTCTCGTTTATCTTAGCAGGAAGCATGGCTTCGCTAAGCTACGGTTCGAGTCACAGAGAAGCACCTTTGATTGCAAATGACCCATTGGCAGACAATACCGATGTGTATGCATTCAAGAGCCCCGATGACCCGAATTCCATTACAATCATTGCCAATTACATTCCGACTGAATTTCGAAATGGCGGACCGAACTACTACAGTTTCGGGGAAAACATTCGTTATGAAATCCATGTAGACAATGATGCATCGACTCCGGGAGACGATATTACTTATCGTTTCACATTCTCTAAAACGAACGGGGATCCGACCACTTTTTTTAATGTTCGCTTAGGTCAGGAAAACCTGAAAACAACCTACATGATCGAAAAAAGTACGGACGGAGGAGCAACTTTCACCACGTTCATGACCGGCTTGGCAGTTCCGCCTCCGAACATTGGTGATCGATCCATTACGAGTCCGGTTGGTCTGGGAGTTGCATCATACGAAGATTTGATCGCAAGTTCCATTTACACAACGCCGGAGGGAGGACAGGTATTTTGCGGGCCTTCAGACGATCCGTTTTTTGTTGACCTGGGAGGAATCTTCGATTTGGGAGATGCCCCACGTCAAAATAACGGAGGCGTTGTGAGAGACGGTTTGGCGAAATTCAACACACATTCCATTGCGATCAAGATTCCGGTTTCGGTTCTTCAAAAAGATGGTCTGGGAGTTTCTTCCGCTTCAGACATCCTGGACCCGGATTTCGTGATTGGAGTGTGGGCTTCTGCCAGCCGGCAAACAACACGAACACTGACTGCCGGTAACCAGGGTTACACAGGTAGCTGGGTTCAGGTTTCCCGTTTGGGCATGCCTCTGACTAATGAAGCGGTCATCCCGGTTGGGAAAAAAGATTACTGGAATTCACTGACTCCTTACCAGGAATTGGCTGAAACTACTTTGGATGAATATTTCTACAATCCGGAACTGGCTTTGTACATGGATGACAGTTTGTTTGGTGGGGCAGTTCCCGCATTTGCAGGTCTGCGCATTCAGCGTAATTCCCTGCAAGGATTTGATTTCGGAAACGGACACGATGGATTGTTCCCATTAAAGAATTCGGCAGCAGTGGCAGGAACGGCATTGGATGATGCGGTTTTCGGAACATTGTTATTACCGGCTGCGGGAAAACCAAGATCTGTGGATTTATGGCCGATTTTCCATACGGGAGTTCCAAATATGGCTCCATATCAATTGGCTACAGGGAAAAATGGAAACCCTTTAGCTGCAGGAAAACCATTCATTAATAACTTCTTGCCGAATGGAGGCGATATGTTACGTTTGAATATGGCTGTACCGGCAACTCCGAGAAACAGTGCTTCATTTAGTTCGTTGGGACTGGTTCAGGCTGCTGTTCTTGGATTAACGGATCCGACCTACAACACCACGACCGCCATTCAGTTTATTCCGAATATGGATGGATTCCCGAACGGACGCCGTTTGGAGGATGACGTTACCCGTATCGAATTGCAGGCAGTGAGCGGTGTTGTATTGGCAGCTATCGGATTGTGGTATGATGATTACAATGCATCGTCTTCGGCTCAGTCACCGGTTACTAATTTACTGGTAAATGTGTTGAACTATTCCACGGGAGTAGAACAAAACGATGTGGCATTTAAGACTTCATTCCCTTATGTTGCTTCACCTTGGGTAGGTAAAGACTAATCGAAGTTTCACATAAAATTTTAAAAGATGAAAAAGTTAATTAAATATTTATTTGTGGTGCTTCCGTTTGGAACGGTCTTCGCTTCAAGTCACAGAGAAGCGCCGCTTATTGCAAATGATCCCTTGGCGGATAATACGGACCTTTATGCGTTCAAAAGCCCGAATGATCCGAATTCAATTACCATCATTGCAAATTATGTCCCTTTACAGGTCCCGCATGGCGGACCGAATTACTACAGTTTCGGTGAAAACATCCGTTATGAGATCCACATTGAAAATGATGGAACTGCAGGTGATGATATCACATACCGGTTTACCTTTTCTCAAACGAATGAAGATCCGACTACTTTCTTTGATATCCGTTTGGGAAATGAGAATCATAAAACAACCTATATGATGGAACGCAGTATCAATGGCGGTCCCTTCACTACGGTTATTGCAGCGGGAATTGTTCCGCCGCCAAATATCGGTCCGCGCTCCATTGAGAACAATGTGGTCGGTTTGGGTGATACGTACCAAAACCTGATGGATAATGCGATTGAAACCACCGGAATGAACGAAAAAGTGTTCTGCGGACCTTCGGACGATCCGTTCTTCGTGGATTTGGGAGGAATCTTCGATTTGGGGGACGCTCCGCGTCAAAACGGAGGAACTCCTCAGGACGCACTTCAGTGTTTGAATGTCAGTACCATTGCAATTCAGGTACCTGTTTCTGTTTTACAGAAAAATGGTCAACCCGTAAGTGCTGCAACAAACATCCTGGATAGTGATTACGTGATCGGAGTATGGGCATCTGCAAGTCGCCAGGAAACACGCACATTGAATCCGTCAACGGGAGCATTTGCGGAATCAGGAAACTGGATCCAAGTGTCTCGTTTGGGAATGCCTTTAACCAATGAGGCGGTAATTCCACTGGGACAAAAGGATGAATGGAATTCAAGAACTCCTTACAACGAAAACCCGGCAATGGAAGATAATTTCTGTAACCCGGAGTTGGCTTTGTACATGGATGACAGTCAATTCGGTGGCGCAGTGCCGGCATTTGCTCCGTTGCGAATTCAACACAATTCATTGCAGGCATTCGATTTCGGAAATACTCACGACGGTTTGTGGCCTTTACGTGCTACCAATGCCGGAGCAGGAACAGCTTTGGATACCTTGTTGTTCGGGAATTACCTGCTTCGTCAGGGAAAACCACGTTCCGTAGATTTATTGCCGATCTTCCACACTGGAGTTCCGAATTTGGCACCGTATCAATTGGCTACAGGTAAAAATGGAAATCCACTGGCTGTTGGAAAACCGTTCATTAACAATTTCTTACCGACATTCGGTGATATGTTGCGTTTGAATATGGCTGTTCCGGCAACTCCGCGTAATTCACCGGATTTCAGTCCGTTGGGATTGATTCAGGCGGCTGTTTTGGGATTGACTCAAGCTCCATACAATTCAAATGCCAACCTGGAATTTATTCCGAATATGGACGGGTTCCCGAACGGACGTCGTTTGGAAGACGATGTAACGCGCATCGAATTACAGGCAGTAAGCGGAGTGGTATTGGCAGCAATCGGTTTGTGGTACGATGATTACACAGCCGGAGGACCAAACCCGGTTACTCCGGATTTATTAGGAGTTTTGACCTATTCAACCGGAGTCGAAGCGAATGATGTTCCGTTTACAAGCGTTTTCCCATATGTGGCGGCACCTCATCGCGGAACAGATAATTGTTTGGGTAAACCATATACCTATACGCAACCGGCAATTCTTTCGCCTTCTACAACAGCCGGATTGGCTGAGAATACTGTAAGTGCGGAAAAATATGCAATCAAAGCGTACCCGAATCCATTTACAAGCTCGGTGAATTTTGAGTACAACTTAGATGCGGATTCTCAGGTTGAGATTCGTTTGTATACACTATCCGGTCAATTGGTTGGAACGGTTCTGCCGAATACCAATCAGTCTTCCGGAAAACATAGCGAATCATTCAATACTGCAGGTTTGGTGACAGGCGTATATTATGCACGTGTGAACATCAAAGGACCGAAAGGAAAAGCAAGCAAATTGGTGAAGGTTGTAAAATCGTAAGCCAATTAAACAGAAAATGGGTAGGGACGTCTCGCACATGTGGGACGTCCCTATTTTTATACCGTGTCTTTCTTCGAATGAATAGAAATTTTACCACTTGGCATTTTGGTAAATTTCGGTGAAAGCCAATTAGAATAGAACGGGTTGTTCGTTAGTCGTAAACACCGTTTACAGTATTCGTTCTCATTGAACAAAGTTTGTTATTCGTTTATTCGCGGGAAGAAAATGTGTCTTCCAAAAATCCAAAGCTCGCTTGGGTTCGTATCTGTTTCAGTTCTTCTATGATTATTAAATGCTAAACACTACAGATATGAAAAAAAATAGTTACTCCCTTTATGTATTTTCCTTTGCAGCTTTATTACTGACCTCATCGCTTGTTTCTTCTTGCGATTCATCCAAAGAAGGAGAAGAGGAAGTTGTGACAGCGAAACAAGGCTTTCAAATTCCCCAGTTGTTGGAACGTGAAAAGGATTTATCATATGATGAATTTTTGAAGATCAAGGAAAAATTCAACAAACTTTCTTTTGAGGCTGAAAACGAGCAAACAAAAATCGAAAGTTTAATCAAATTGTCTGAGATCTATATCTATGAAGCGCGTGTAACCGGAGAACATCCGTATTATTACAATGCAGCTTTGGTGACATTAAACGAAACATTGAAAGATACGACCAAAATGACTCCTGATCAGCATTTCACGGCATTGTTCTATAAATCCACCGTTCAATTATCCCAGCATAAATTCAACGATGCCCTGCTCACCGGCAAAAAGGCATTGGCACTGAACAACACGAATTCCGGGATTTACGGGGTTTTGGTGGATGCAAATGTGGAAATAGGGAATTACGAAGAAGCAGTAAAGAATTGTGATCAAATGATTTCCATTCGCCCGGACCTGCGCTCTTACAGCCGTATTTCGTACCTGCGCGAAATTTATGGAGATATGAAAGGCAGTATCAAATCCATGGAACAAGCCATTGAGGCCGGTGCTCCCTATTCCGAATACAAATGCTGGACGATCGTGACAATGGGTAAAATGTTGGAGAATCATAATCAGTTGGATTCCGCGATGGCCTATTACCAATTTGCCGCAAAGGAGCGAGCCAATTACCCGTTTGGAATTGCCGGAATGGCGAGTATTGAAGGCAAATGGGGAAATTACAAAAAGGCAGATTCGCTGTATGCAGTTGCTTTGAATGCTGTTCCTGAGATCAGCTTCATTATGGACCAGGCCAAATTGTATCAAAAACAAGGCAAAAAAACGGAGATGAAACGATTGGTTCCCAGAATTGAGTCCATGTTCCAGGAAGATATTGAATCCGGGCACAACGTCAATATGGAATTTGCATTCTTCCTGCTGGATTTCAAAAAAGATTACAAACGGGCGCTTGATCTGGGCTTGAAGGAATACCAATTACGTCCGAATAACATCGATGTGAATCGGTTACTGGCTTTTGCTTACTATGCGAACGGGGATAAAGAAAATGCTGCAAAACATGCCAGGATAGCCATGAAGACCAACAAGCAGGATGCTGAATTGTATTGTATCAGTGGATTGATCAATAACGACAAAAAACAAATCAAGAAGGCATTTTCAATCGATCCGTACCAGGATCACCTGTTTGTTGAACGTGCGAGAAAAATGATTTCCTAGTCGGGTAATTTAAACCTTATCTGATGAAAAAGACTGATTTCACTATGCTGACAAGAAAGTATTTGATGCTTCTGTCGGGGCTCTTGTTCCTTTCGAATTCCTTTGCCCATAGCATTAATGGAATCGTTGTTGACCAGGAGTCCCAGGGAATTCAGAACGCGAGGGTGAGTCTTAACGGTTCGGCAAAATACAGTATGACCAATGGATTGGGAGAATTTGTTTTGACAGATGTACATCTGGGAGATTCTATTCGGATTGAAAGCCAGGGATATCAAAAACAGATTTTCCTGATCGATAATGAAAGCTACTTTGAGAAGCATGTGTTGTTCCGGTTAATAGAAAATGCTACGGAGTTGAGTGAGGTGAAAGTTACCGGGAATCGAACGCAATTGACACAAACGGCGAATATCAACCTGACACTTCAGCCGGTTCGTTCGGCACAGGAATTATTGACTTTGGTCCCGGGATTATTCGTTGCGCAACATGCAGGAGGAGGAAAAGCAGAACAGCTATTTCTGCGTGGATTTGATATCGATCACGGTACAGATGTTGCTCTCTCACTGGATGGAATGCCGGTAAATATGGTTTCTCATGCACACGGTCAGGGATATGCTGACTTTCATTTTGTAATGCCGGAAGTGGTCGACAAGATCCATTTTGAAAAGGGGCCCTATGACATAACAAAAGGTGATTTAGCTACTGCCGGTTCGGTGGATTTTCAGACCAGGGAACAATTATCCAAAAGTTTTGTTTCCGGGGAATATGGAATGTTTGATCACAAAAAGATTACCGCAGGAGTGAAGATATTGGAAAATCAACGGAACAATGCCTATTTCGCAGCGGATTATTTCCAAACAGACAATTATTTTGAATCACCGCAGGATTTTAGACGGATTAATTTCTACGGAAAATATACCGGGGCCATTTCCCCTAACTTTAAGATTACGCTTTCTGCGTCCACTTTTCAAAGTAGTTGGAATGCATCCGGGCAGATCCCGGAAAGAGCAGTTGCAAACGGTATGATCTCGCGATTCGGCGCAATTGACAACACGGAAGGAGGAAAAACATCCCGGTCAAATGTGCAGTTGGGAGTGATTCAAAAGCTCAATGCTTCGTCGACTTTAAAAAGTGATTTTTTTGTCTCCATGTATGATTTTTCGCTCTTTTCGAATTTCACCTTTTTCCTGGAAGATTCGGTCAACGGAGATCAGATTCACCAATACGAAAGCCGGAAAATTTATGGCGGGAAATCGGAATATAAAAAGACCTTTGCAGTGAACGAAAGAACCATTTTTAGCTTTGCAGGTGGTGGTGGGTTCCGTTACGATGACATCAATAACATCGGTTTGGCCCAAACAACCGGACGCACTCAATTACGCAACCTGGTTCAATTGGGAAACATCAATGAAACCAATCTATTCGGGTATGTTTCGGGTAAACTGGAAATCAACCGTTTCGTGCTCAGTGCAGCGCTAAGAGGAGACAATGTAACATTCTATTACAACAATTTGAAGGACAGTGTTTATCAACCGAAGAGCTTATCTCAAGCGGTGCTTTTACCCAAAGTATCTTTGCTGTATAACGTTACGGACGATGTACAACTTTACCTGAAATCAGGAATCGGGTACCACTCCAACGATGCACGTGTTTTGCTTTCATCGGATAATCTGAATAAGAAAGCGTTGCCTTTGGCCTTGGGAACCGATTTGGGAACCACTTGGAAAATCACAAAGAATTTATTGTTTAATGGTGTTTTGTGGTATTTGCTGTCCGAGCAGGAGTTTGTGTATGTGGGGGATGCCGGTGTGGTAGAGCCAAGTGGTCGTTCGCAGCGTTTGGGATTTGATGCCGGATTGACTTTTCAGCCAACCAAGTGGCTGTTTCTCTATTCCAATCTGAATTATTCCCATGCACGGGCGGTAAGCGAACCGAAAGGCCAGAATTACATTCCTTTGGCACCGGTTTTCACTTCGGACGGAAAAGTACAGTTCAATTTCAAAAAAGGCATCTTCGCGACCCTTTCTTACCGGTATATGGGAGACAGAGCAGCAAATGAAGACAGAAGCGTCCTGGCAAAAGGGTATTTTGTGAATGATTTTACCTTAGGCTATCAGCATAAATCAGTTGTCATTACCGGAATTGTAAACAACCTCTTCAATGTGAACTGGAATGAAACCCAGTTTTTAACGGAATCCCGGCTAAAGGATGAATCTCAACCCGTATCGGAAATTCATTTTACTCCCGGAACTCCATTCTCAGCCAGATTACAGGTGAAATTTATGTTTTAAGGCCAGAATACATGGGATTTGTGTAACAATGGTGTTTTATTGTGTAATGCTTCAGGAGGCATTAAAGATCACCTTTGATACTACAAAGAGTATTCATTTTAAAACAAACGTTATGTCAACAGATTCAAGAAACACAACTACCAACTCAGATAAAAAAGCAGAGTCATTCAAAATTTCAGGTGATTGGAAAAAACAATCTGAGCAGTTGAAAGAGAAATTCAATCAATTAACAGATTCGGATTTAAAATTTGAACCGGGTAAGGAAAATGAATTACTTCAGCGAGTTGAAACCAGGCTGAATAAAAAACGTGAGGAGGTGATCAATATCATCAATAAATGTGAAGTTTAATCTTTCTTACAGCATAGTTCAAAACACGTATTGAATATCAATAGTTCCTGTTTTTAGATCTTGTGTAAAAGGTGCCTATAGGTTCAAACAACAAATAGGCACTTTTTAGTTTAAATATCATGTGTACCAAATTCCTTGAAAGTGAATCTTTGATGGAAATTATGAAGTAACTCATGAACATCAACTAAGAACTTTTAGCGCATTAAACACAGTTACCTAAAAATTGAAGTGATGAAAAAAAACAATACATCTTTTTGGATACTGCCAATCCTGGTAGTCCTTATTGCTGCTTGTACAACAACAAAAGCAGAAAAAGTGGAGGAGGCGTCTGAAAATGTTCAAAACGCACAGAATGAGTTGGATAGAGCCAATGAAAACTATGCCAAAGAAATCGCCGTTTATCGGTTGTCAGTAGAATCTGACTTGAGAGAAAACAAATTGAAGATTGCAAAGCTCCAGGACCAAAAAACATTCTTAAAAGAGGGAGTTTTAGCCGTCAGGAATGAAAAAATTGTTGCCATGCGGAAACGAAACGACGAGTTAGAATTACGTATGCGCAAATACAGAGGCGATAACGCGGAAGACTTGAAAGAGTTTCGACATAAGTTTGATAGTGATCTGCGTGAACTGGAAAAATCGCTAAAGGATTTTGGGGAAGACGCCATCAGGTAATACAAATAAACAATTAGGAAGAACAGGAATTCTCTATTGCTAAAATCAATAGTAGAGTAGTTGTTCTGAGAATTGGTTAGGAAGGGAGTGCGCTTCGGCAGCTCCTTTTTTTATACAGTTAAAAAATGGAAAATCAAGTAAGTAATTCGTTATTAAACAGGTTTCGGGAATTTGTTGGTTCCTCTTTGGGATTTTTAAGTACGAAACACCGGGTTTACCGGATCCATCAGGCGGAAACAAATAAAATATTGGCCCGCATCCTGGAAATTAAAAAGAATCGGCCCGAGCTTTCAAAGTATTTGAATGAAATGCCTGAAATTCTTACAAACAGTAAAGATTCGTCAATCAAATTAGCCGATTTAAGGAAGTATCACAACCAGTTGCTGGAGCTCTTGGAAAAATATGAACTGGAATCAAAAAAAAAGTATTGGTTTATTTAGTGTAGCTGCTTAAACAAGTGATTGATGTAAGCTTTTAGACTTACTATGTAAAGGTATCCGTTCTAAATAGGATGACCTTTATCAAGTGGAAATACTTCCACGTTTAAATACATTCAAATGAAAAAAATAGGTTTAATTCTCTTCGCTGTACTTAGAATTGTTGTTACAGGAACAGCACAGGAATCTGAAAAATATGATCGCCGTGAAAATTTTACTTTTGGAGTAAAGGCAGGAGCTAATTTATCCAATGTTTGGGATTCTAAAGGAGAAGATTTTGATGCGGATGCTAAATTGGGATTTGCAGGTGGTGTTTTTGTTGGGATTCCGATCGGAAGGTACATCGGAGTTCAACCAGAGGTGCTGTTCTCTCAAAAAGGGTTTCGGGCTTCAGGAACATTACTGGGTACTTCATATTCGTATAAGAAAACAACGAATTGGATTGACATTCCACTCCAGTTTCAGATCAAACCACTTGCCTTTCTGACTATCTTGGTTGGGCCTCAGGTATCTTTCCGGGTAAGTGAGCGGAATGAATATACTTTCGGGAATAACAGCACTGCGCAAGAGAAGGAGTTTAAGAACGATAATATTCGCAAGAATATGCTCGGCATCTCTACCGGATTTGATATTAATATCTATCATGTCGTAGTTTCCGGGAGAGCTTCATGGGACCTTCAAAATAACAGAGGTGACGGAACATCTACGACGCCACGCTACAGAAATCAGTTTGTACAATTGACGATCGGATTTAAGATTTAAGTCGTATCGGGAAGTTATTACCAATTGGAAAATAGCAGGGCAAATGGAGGCAGTAATCAGATTAGCGGGGCATGTTGCTAAATTCATCATTAAAAAATCAATGAATATGAAAACGGGTGAAGAGAAGAATAAAAAGAAATCCGGTAACGCATCAAAGATCGTCGGATCTTTAGTTGCGGGAGCGGCAGTCGGTTTGGCAGCCGGGATTTTGTTAGCACCCGATAAAGGGAAAAATACCAGGGCTAAGTTGATGAAGGATGCGGAAGATCGGACAGATAAGCTGAAGGATAAAGCCAACGATGGAATGGAATTAATTGCAGACAAAAAATAACCATCCTGGTTGCGATAATCTGAAACCAGATTAACGGGATACAAGTCATTTGGATAAGTTTTTATCGGGTGGCTTGTGTTTTTTTGACTTGGATGCATCTTTTTAAGATTAATTTATTGAAAATCAATTTAAAAGCAGTTATTAATTAGGTCGGGGGTATAAATAGTTGTACATTCACAAACATTCAATAACAACCATATTTTGAAAATCTATATAAAGTACATGGTCAGCCTCCGCTGCAAGAAAATGGTTGGTGCAGAATTAAAAAAACTGGGCGTTATTATGCCCAAGATTAACCAGGGAATGGTTGAATTTCAGGAAGAATTATCTGCAGAACAAAAGATTCAGTTTCAGGAACGTATTCTGTCATTAGGATTTGAAGTTTTGGACAGTGCGAATAGTAAATTACTGGATCGTATCTCAGCAACAATTATTGATTTGATCTATAAGCATCCTGAAATGTCCAGGCAGGAATACCCGGATTATCTGGTAAAGAATTTAGCGTTTGATTATTCAGAGATCAAATATTTATTTTCTGAGGTACATGGAATCAATTTACCCCAGTTTATTTTAATACAGCAAGTGGAACGCATGAAGGAAATGCTCCTGTATGAAGATCTGAAAGTAAAGGAAATTGCACAAAAAATGCATTACAGGAATGGGGCCCAATTAACACGGGTATTTAAGAAAGTAACTGATTTAACACCGTTTTACTTTAAAAAAATGAAGGAGAAACGGATTGAGGTTCAGCAAGAAAGCAATTCTAAATAATAGTCATCAATTCAATAAGATTAAATCGCCATGAAGAGCAACACAGACAACAATGAGATAGAAATTGAAAAAGCTAAATCCCATATCGTTGTCGAAATCATTCAGTATGTGCCCAATGCAATTCTGAGTAAAACGATTATTAAAAAAACGACCGGAAATATAACGGTGTCCTCTTTAGATGCAGGTGAGGAATTAGAGGAGAAACATTCTCCTTTTGACACATATGTCCAAATTATTGATGGTTCAGCGGAACTTATCATAGATAAAAAAATATTCACATTGAAGTTGGGAGAAGGTATTATTATTCCGGCACATGCAAGACATAAATTCAATGCTAATGAGCAATTCAAGATGATTTGCACAACAATTAAAAGTGGTTACGAGGATTAAAATTTGAATTATTTCCATTACTATTTTATTGAATTTTAATTAAATCCTTTGCAATTTGAAACTGTACATCAAGTATATGGTAAGCCAGCGCTGCAAAATGGTCGTAAAAGCCGAATTGGCTAAGCTGGGTTTGGATTTCGTTGTTGTTGATCTGGGAATGGTTCAAATCATGGAGGATATCTCAGCCGAAGACCGCGAAACGCTGCGTGTAAACTTACTAAACTCCGGTTTAGAATTAATGGAGGACAAAAAGAGTATTTTGATTGAGCAGATTAAAGCCGTAATCATTGAAATGATCCATTATTCGGAAGATACACTCAAAATCAATTATTCAGACTACATCAGTGAAAAATTGAACTACGATTACACCTACCTTTCCAATGTTTTTTCAGAAGTCAAAGGAATGACTATTCAGCAATTTATTATCCTCAATAAGATAGAACGAGTCAAAGAACTCTTGTTATACGATGAGTTGAATTTGACTGAAATATCCTACAAGCTCAATTACAGCAGCGTTGCCCATTTATCGAATCAATTCAAGAAAGTAACCGGTCTTTCTCCTTCTTTTTACAAGCAGTTGAAGCAAAAACGCGATAATAACCTGGAAAATTTCTAAATTAAAGTCTTAATCACGTATTCTTTGTATTCGTCTGCAATTCTTTTTTTCAATAATGTTGGTATTCTTGACTATCCATAGAATCGAATGGTCAGCTGGATAGGACCAGCGTTTTAGCCCATCCGTTGAGAGTGTTTCTTCTTAATACATTATAATTACATAATTCTGGAATTCGAGTTTTACCGAATCGGTATTCTCCTGTTTTTAAAGCATTCGAGAATTCTCGAACGCTTGAATTCCTAAATCCTAATAAAACGTTAAATCCGCTTTTGTTAGCTAAATAAGCCCTATTTTCACGATGCAAATTCAAATAAGAATCAATATGAAAATGAACATTACAAACAAGGCGGTTTTATTCCTGGCATTCGGAATGCTTTCTTTGGGAGCTGCTGCACAAAAAATTACCGTACCGGCACCAAGTCCATTACAAACAGTTACTCAAAAATTCGGTTTGGGAGAAGTAACCGTTGAATACTCTCGCCCTGGAGTAAAAGGACGTACCATCTTCGGAGATGTGGTGCCTTACGGAAAGATTTGGAGAACCGGGGCAAATGCGACAACAAAAATTACGTTCACAGATGAAGTGAAATTGGAAGGAAATGTTGTTAAACCGGGAACTTACGGTTTATATACGATCCCAAACAAAGACAGCTGGGAAATCATGTTGTACAAAGATTTGACACTGAACGGGAATGTCGGAGATTACAAAACAGAGAACGAAGTATTGCGTTTCAAAGTGAAAGCCATCAAAATCCCGATGAAAATGGAATCACTGATGATCAATATCGGTGATATTTCCGCAACAGAATCGAAACTAATGCTGCTTTGGGAGAATACGGTGATTGCCATCAAAATGACGACGGACATCGACGCTCGTGTCATGCAAAGCATCGATGAATCCATGAAATCCGAGAAACCGGAATACTTCAGAGCTGCGAGCTATTATTTCGACAATGGGAAAGATCTGAAACAAGCATTGGTTTGGGCTACAAAAGCAACAGAGGAAAACCCAACTGCATTTTACATGTTCAACCTGAAAGCACGCATTGAATACAAATTGGGGGACAAGGCTGCAGGAAAAGCAAGTGCTGAGAAATCCATCGCGTTGGCAAAAGATGCCAAAAATGATGATTACGTTGCTTTGGGAGAAAAATTATTGGCAGAGAATAAATAAGGAATTCCAACAAATAATTCAAAGCCTTTTTGCTTCGGTAGAAGGGCTTTTTTGTTTTTCTTAACTGTCAATTCGAGTATTACGCATGTTGTTCTTGATACTTTAGCCTATAACTGAAACTCGAACAGACATTAGCGGAACGTATTGAGAATTGACAGCCGGAAAAATATTAATGATCCAGTAAGTCCGGATTATTGGAACGCTTGATTTCCAGATTCTCATCTTCTTTTCGTTCTATTGGTTTGAGGAACAACTGGATAATCCCCGCAATCAACAACACCAGTAAGCATCCGATTACATTCAGCCACAGAAAAGAAATCACGTCGATGGCATAAATTCCGATTACAAGTATTTCTGTAATGATCGCTCCCAGGAAAACGGCTTTCCCGCCGATCCGTTTCAGGTAAAATGCCACCAGGAAGATTCCCAGGATTGTACCGTAGAACAAAGACCCCAATACGTTTACTGCTTCGATCAAACTTCCCAGTTTACTAGCAAACATGGCAGTTGCAATGGCGAAAATTCCCCACCCGAAGGTAAACCAGCGCGATACTTTGTAATAATGCAATTCGTTCTTGTCTTTTACCCACAATCGTTTATACAAATCAATCACAGTGGTTGAAGCAAGCGAATTCAATGCTGCGGCAATACTTCCCCAGGCAGCAAGGAAGATCATAGCAATCAATAAGCCGATTAATCCTTTGGGAAGGTTCTCTACAACGAAATAAAGGAAAATGTAATTCGTGTCGTTGGTATCCGCCGCACTGTTCGCTTTTTTCATTATGGACAATGCTTGTTCCCGAACTGCTTTCGTTTGAGTTTCGATCTGCAGCAAATCGGTTTGCAAGGTTTTAATTGCTGCCCGGTCATTCGTGTGCAATGCTTCCGCCAAAGAAGTCGTTTGTATCTGGCGAACGGTATTTAGGGAATCATTTTTCACCTGGAGAGTCCGGAACTCTGTTTGATACTCTGATGCAAGCACTTGATCCACTTCTTTTTGGTTGAAGAAAATCGGCGACTGGAAGAACATGTAGAATACAAAAACCAAACTTCCCACCAACAGGATGAGGAACTGCATCGGTACTTTGACCAGGCCGTTCATCAATAACCCGGTGCGGCTTTCCTTGGTGTTTTTTGCTGTTAAATATCGTCCGACCTGTGATTGATCTGTTCCGAAATAGGAGAGAGCCAGAAAGAATCCACCGATCACTCCACTCCAGATATTGTACTTGTCCTTCCACCATGCGGAATCCGTGACATCGATTTTTGTTTCGATGACATTCAGTTTTCCCATTTTACCGGCTACATGCAACGCATCCGAAAAACTGACGTCCTCTGGCAGCATATGGACCACAAGATATCCTGCCAGGAACATACCGATAAACACCACGATCAATTGCTGCATTTGCGTATACGTTACTGCTTTCGTTCCACCGGTTACGGTATAAATGATCAGGAACCCACCCATAACCAGGTTGGTATAATAGATATTCCAGCCAAGCAGCGACGACAAAATAATCGATGGGGCGTAAATGCTGATCCCGGTAGAAAGTGCACGTTGCACCAAAAACAGGATGGAGGCCAGGGAACGCGTTTTCAGATCGAACCGCTGTTCCAGGTATTCATAGGCCGTAAAAACTTTTAATTTATGGTAGATCGGAATAAAGGTGACACATAAAACCACCATTGCCAGCGGTAAACCGAAATAATATTGAACAAAACGCATTCCGTCCGTATAGGCTTGACCGGGTGCTGAAAGAAACGTAATGGCGCTGGCCTGGGTTCCCATGATGGAAAGCAGGATGAGGATCCAACTCATGGAATTACTGCTTTTAAAATAGCCGTCCAGGGTTTTTTCGCTTTTGCTTTTGTATAAACCATATCCGATCACAGCAAGCAGTGTTACGATCAGGACAATCCAGTCAATGGTACTCATGAGAAATGCTGGGTAAAAAAGTAAAAGAAAACAATCAGCGCAGCGAGTACACCAATTACCACGGCATATGCCCAGTTCCAGTTTTTATGATCGTTTTCTTCTTCCATCAAATCTCATTCTCAATTTTTGTTTTGAAACTGCACTAACGCTTACGCAGTAGCTTGTGCCATCGCTAAAGCTAAGGCGGCATGCGATCAGCGAAGGCGTAATGCTTGTTTCTTATCACTAGCTATCGCTAGTTCTTATTTTGCGGCAAACTCAATAAATTCACGAACAAACGGTATGCTCCCGGAATTCCTGCCGGTAATTCCCGGAAAAACACCAGTCCGGTGTAAACAAAATTCCCTTTTCCGTGTTTGGCAATAATCAAACTTCCTTTGCTCGGCTTTTCATTCGGGTCCTGCATGGAAAAGACCGTCTCGTAATGCGGATCGAGTTCGGTAGCGAAATAAATTCCGCGCTCCTGTACCCAACCTTCAAAATCCTTCGGTGTAATGGTGTTCGGTGTATGCAGAACCGGATGTTCCGGATTCGTAAATGTTACAGGTGCATTATCATCGGTCACACGATCCCTGGAAATCGTAAACGGATAAGGTCCGATTTTTGTTTCCATCGGAGCAATGCGGTTGTTTGTATTGTATTGGACGATGAGATTTCCTCCCTGCTCAACATATGCCATTAGCTTATCGTAATATACCGGCAGGCGGTCGTTGGTGTTGTAAGCACGTACTCCGGTTACGATACTCTTATAAACACTCAGGTCTTCTTTCGCCAGTAACTCGTCGGTCAATAAAGTCACATCGTAACCAATTTGTGTTAAACAGGCAACCACATTGTCTCCCGCTCCCGGAATGTATGCAATCTTAGAGGCTGTTTTTTTCAGATCCAGGAATACGATTTTTGCTTCTGCATCACTTAAAAAGAATTGGTAAGGAATGTGGTCGTATTCAACGCGTGTAATGCTTTTGGAATAATCACTTCCGTTGATTGAAACCGAAGCACGCAACTGTCCGTCTTTTCCGTTCTTTTCAGGTGTCAGGATTGCTTTCACAAGTTGCTCGTCGCCTTTTTTCACCAGGTTCACCTCCGGATTTTTGATCTCGATTTTCCAGCCCGTTGGAACAGCAACTTTTACAGTTCCTTTGATGTTTGACTGGTTTGCTTTAACGGTGAATGAAACCTCTTTTGGAGTCATTGCACTGAAAACAACCACCTGATCCGTGATGTTGATGGTTGCCGGAGGAAGGATCTCGAATGGACGATACACTTCACCTTTTACCGGATCCGTTGATTTGAATACCAATCCGCGTTCAACATGGAAATCTATTCCATCAATCGTTAGATGGTACACCACACTCTTTGCAGGTTTATTTTCCGGCGTTCCGATCAGTACCGGATTTTTCACGGTATACATTCCAACAGTATGTGGTTCCGCTAGCCAATAAGGCGTAGAATAGGGACTTGACTTTGACAAATTTTCCTTCTGCTCAATTGTTTCCAATTTGTTTTTGCTCAATTGCAAATCGGTTGCTTTATCTGTTTGACCAAGGAAAGTCAGAGAATTTAATTTCACATTCCCGGTATTGCGCGCGATGATCTGGTTTGAAATGCTGATCTCGCTTCCCGGAACCGCACTGTAATCTGAAACATAGGATTCCATCCACAATCCGGCACATTGCAGGATCAATTCCTGGCAGGCAGTCAATTTCTGGTTTTTCCAATAACGTACATTCGGATTTGTTTCATCCAATTGCTTGATTTTCGAATAAATGCTTTCCAATGCCGGCAAAGAACCTTCCGGATGTTGCGGATCGAAATGGGAAATACAGGCTGATATTAAGCCTTCGATATCCGTACCGGACGGAAGGCGTTTCCAGGATGAGTTGACACCTTCGAAAACATCTTTTTCGGCAGCTTCCCCTTTCAGAAATTTGAAATATTCCATACTTTCCCCGCGTTGTTTGGCAGAACCGAACCCTTGGCTTTTGTGCATGGAGCGGCTGTTTGCGGCAACTTCACCATAACTGATCCCGAGCAATGGATTATAGGTCCCGACATCTATTTTTAATTGGTCCTCCGAGGTGGTATTAGTTCCACCGAAATTGAAGGTGTTCCAGAAAATGCGTTTGGTTTTCCACACTTCCACTTCTTTCAGTTGTTCCGGAAATTTGGTAGGATCGGCTGCCAGGTCGAATGCTTCCAGGGCTAAAATGGCAGAAGCCGTGTGGTGTCCGTGCCCGCCTTCCCCGGTTGTCGGGAAACGGCAAATGATCACATCCGGTTTGAACCGGCGAATAGCCAGTACCACGTCTTTCAGAATGCTGTCTTTGTTCCAGATGGTAAAGGTTTCTTCCGGATTTTTTGAAAACCCGAAGTCGTTTGCACGGGTGAAAAATTGTTCTGCTCCGTCGGTTCTTCGAGCTGCCAGTAATTCTTGTGTCCGGATCAGGCCCAAAGACTCTCCCTGTTCTTTCCCGATGAGGTTTTGTCCGCCATCTCCGCGGGTTAAAGACAAATATCCTGTACGGAAGTTTTTCTCTTTTGCCAGGTATCCCAGCAAACGGGTATTTTCGTCGTCAGGATGTGCTGCAATGTAGAGCACGGAACCAACCGTGTTGAGTTTTTTAATTCCCAAAAGGATTTCCGCTGAATTGAGTTCCGGGGATGTTTGAGCGATGATGTTTTGTCCCAGTAAAAGTGTCAGAGCGAGTGTGAATTGTTTTGTCATGTTGTGTATGTCAGTGCCTTGGCTGAAGCTTCAGCATAAGCGTTGTGTAATATCGTGTGCAATAATACAGGAAATCTCCCATTGAGAACTCAAATCATCCGCTCTTTAACAATTCTTTAAATAGGACAGCAATAATTGATGTTCTAACCGAATATTCTGTTTCTGGAACTTAAATGAAAGAATTCGTTAGTTATCCTGGCATCCTTGAAGAACCCATAATTTGATTGCTTTAATTTCGCAAGAGTCTAATTCTTTGTGTGGGGGTGGAGGCATAATCACATAATTCGGATCATGAATAATAGCTTGAACTAGCTGTCCGCTTTGAGCAAAAATCCTGGTGTTTGAATAACTATCCAAACTAATGCTTCCCGCCCCGGGATATTGATGACATGAATTGCAGTTCGCATTGAGAATTGGACTAATCGTTTGAATGTAGGAGATACTATCTGCTAATTGACAATTTGAGGGAGCGGGAGAAAAAGGAGCAATTGGAACGGGAACTTTACTTTTCGTACAGTGTACTGAAAGAAAAATAATTGCAAGGAGAGAACAGCATTTTTTCATGCCGAAAAATTACAGAAATAACGAAAAAAGAATGTTAAGCACAGGTTAATTATGCCGAATAAGAACGAATGAATACCTTTTGAAAGTCATTCGCATTTTGATAAATATGTTTTCTTTTTTTCGTAACTTCAACAGATTCCAATTGCGTATTATGTAAATTTTAGCCTTATGATTTTCAAAACTATTCTTTTTTTAGTTGTCAATTTTGTTGCCTTGGGAATTGGAGGAATTTTTACCGAAAAAGGGGTGGTTTCCGAATGGTACCTTTCTTTGAATAAAGCACCCTGGACTCCTCCCGGTTGGGTTTTTGGAGCAGCTTGGACGACCATCATGATTTGCTTCGCGATTTACATGGCTTTTGCCCTCGAGAAAGTAAAAAACAGGAAAGCTTTGATTGCCTTGTTCAGTATTCAATGGGTACTGAATGTTGCCTGGAATCCGGTTTTCTTTTATTTCCACCACCTTTCAGGCGGATTGATTCTCATTGGTGCACTGACGCTTCTGATTGCTGTACTTTTATTTCGATATGGACCGGTGTTGGGATTTAAATCCATCCTGCTTGTACCGTATTTTTTATGGTTGTTGATTGCCACTTCCCTGAATGCCTATTGTTGGTGGTATAATTAACGTTCTTTCGGATCTTGATTGAGAGAGGAATTTTTTCTTGTGTCCTTCATAAAAAAGTATACAAGCAAAGAAATGAAGATACATCCGGTCACGTACCAATAGAAATAGGATTCATGTCCTGCATTTTTAAACCATAAGGCAAGGTATTCAGCAGTTCCTCCGAATAGTGCAACCGTTAAAGCATAGGGAAGACCAACTCCCAGTGCACGGACTTCTGCGGGAAACAACTCTGCTTTCACAATGGCATTGATACTGGTATAGCCGCTTACGATAACGAGTCCGGCCATGAGCAGAAAAAAGGAAGTCCAGGCAGAATGTGTGTGGCTGAGCGCCGTTAATAAAGGTACAGTGAAAATTGTACCAAGCACTCCGAAACCGACCAGTAAGGGTTTTCTCCCAATTTTATCGGATAATGCCCCGAAAAGTGGTTGCAAAATGACAAAGATCAAAAGGCTTACAAAAGAAATCAAGGTAGAAACATCTTTGCTCAAGCCGACCGTATTGACCAGGAACTTTTGCATGTAATTGGTATACGTATAGAAAGCAAGTGTTCCACCCAGGGTCAATCCGACAACCAACAAAATTGCTTTTGGATGCTGCATTAATTCGCTGATCTTTCCTTTGTTCCGGTTCTTTTCCTGTTGTGCTTCGAAAGCTTGTGTTTCATGCAGGTTGCTGCGCAGGTACAAGGCAACCAGTGCCAATATTGCTCCGATAACAAAAGGAATCCGCCAACCCCAGCTTTGGAGCTGTCCTTCCGTTAAGATCAGTTTTTGCAATAATAATTGAATACCAAGGGCAATAAGCAAACCTCCTACCAAGGTTACGTATTGGAAACTGGAATAGAAACCGCGCCGGTCCTCGGTAGCCATTTCACTTAAATAGGTCGCCGAAACACCGTATTCTCCACCCACGCTGAGTCCCTGTAACAGCCTTGCCCCTAAAAGTAAGACTGGAGCCAGTACGCCGATCGTTGAATAGGAGGGAATCAATGCAATCAATAAGGATCCGAAAGACATTAATAGTACGGAAAGTGTCATGGCTTTTTTCCGGCCGATCTTATCTGCAATTCCTCCGAACATCCATCCGCCTATCGGGCGCATCAGGAAGCCGACAGCAAAAATTCCGGCGGTGTTTAGTAATTGTGCCGTAGGATTTGATTCGGGAAAAAAAGCACCTGAGAAATACAACGAGAATGCCGAGTAGGCATACCAATCGTACCATTCCACCAGGTTCCCGATTGATCCGCCAATGATGGATTTAAGCCGTTGTCTGGATATGCTTTCACTTTTTTTCATAGCTGCTAAAATTAGAAAATTGTGGATAATCTCCTTGGTTTTCCGATCATTAATTCCCTGTTTAGGATAAGTGCAAGATTATCCACCAGTTACCAGGGTAATTATATTTTTCGAAATAGTTTGATTTCAAAAATTCTTCCAACCTTTTGTAAGGTTTCATCGTTCGGATTTATTGAAAACTCAATAAAAACACCAGCTATGACAAAGCTTTTACTTACAGGTATAGCCCTCTTAATACTCAGTTCTACAACACTTTTTGCTCAATGGACAACTGTTTGCGGTACCGGGAATGGTTTTGTAGACAACTTCGAGGTCTTCAATAACGAATTGTACGCAACAGGTTTTTTCACCAACCTATGTGGAACGGCTAACAATCACATTGTAAAATGGGATGGAAGTGCCTTTCAGCCTGTAGGAACCGGATACCAGTATGCGGGTCACCAATTGAAATACCTGGGAAATTTCCTCTATTTCGTAGGATATGAACCAACAGTAACAGACTCGAATTGGGTTTATCAGTATGGAGGAACGGATTTTTTCAAAGTAGGAGAAGGTGTCTACCTGACGAATGCTGTATCTGGTGGTTCTCAGACAGCTAACCTTTATGCCTTGGAAGAATATAACGGTAACATTATTGCTTGCGGAGAATTTGATCGGGTAGGAAACAAAGCAATTTCAGGAATTATGCAGTGGGACGGTTCTGCTTGGGATTCGTTGGGAAGCGGATTAAGCGGGAATATTGCTGGAACCGCACCTGTAATGTATCCTCATGACATGTGTCATTTGGGAACAGATCTCATCGTTGCAGGAAACTTCCTGAAAGCGGGGGGAATTACAGTGAATGGAATTGCACGCTGGGATGGAAGTCAGTGGCACAACCTGGGAGAAGGATTTAACGGGACGGTTTACGGAATGGGTGTCTTTAACGGAGAATTGTATGCCGGAGGTGATTTTACCATGAGTGGATCAACAGCTTTGAAATGCGTTGCAAAGTGGAACGGAACGGCTTGGGTTGATCCGGGATTCCGGGTATACTACAATAATTCCGGGGATTATTCTTTTGTGCATACATTGAAAGTCTTCAATTCGAAATTGTACATAGCCGGTGGTTTTGATCGTGTAGTAGAAGGAACGACTGTTCATATGGGACAAGGGATCTGCGCTTTTGACGGAACAACTGTCGATACCTTGGGTGGAGGGACCCCGAATCGGGAAATAGAAGGAATAGCGTGGTACGATGGCGATTTGTATGTCGGCGGCGGGATCAATAATTCCAACAGCTATATTGCCAAATACGATGGTTCGGCTTCGCTCAGTGAATTGGAAAAAATCACCTGGACAATCGTCCCGAATCCAGCAGAAAACTCCTGCACACTTTCCGGAAGCAAAAAGGATCAACTCATTTCAATCCTGACTCTGGAAGGAAGATGCTGCAAAACCATTTTAGCAGAAGAATCGGAAACACAAATCGACTTTTCAGAACTCTCTTCGGGAGTTTATTTGGTGAAAATAGGGGATCAGCAAAGGAGGATCGTAAAGAAGTAATTTAAGGACCAATTTTTTAGCCGGAAACAACGCTTTTTTAGTAAATTTATTTCTTCTGGATCTATTGATTTTACTGGGTTTTTAAACTTTTTCATGAGCCGTCACAGGACGTAAATACCCTACGTTCTACCCACGTATCTTTGTCTTATCAAAATAAAAACAATGAGACAATTTCTAAAGACAATGAATAACAGCTCCATTTACTAATCAACTTATCCTGAATCACCACCAACCGGCCTGATCACTATTCATCGGCCACCTGACCACTGCTTAGATGAAACCTAACCACTCCTATGTTTGTATTTTATTAATTTGAAACAAGCAAAGTGAAAAGAATGAGAGTTTGATTAACCACAAAGCAACTCTTTAGAAGTATGCTGATGTATAGAAATTACCTCATTCTTTTATTCTTCTCAGACTTTGAACAAGAATGTAAGAAATCGGCATTCGCGCGATATTCAGAATGTCAACAGGAGACAAAAGTGAAAGAAGAAATCACGGAGCGAAGAAAATAAAAACAACAATATGGAGAAAATCATTAGGCAGAGCGTAGGTATTGATGTCTCATTAAAAACCTTAGACGTCACATTTGGAAAGATGTCTGAATCAATGGATATATACTATTTATTCCAGTGTTCTTTCAAGAATACCGAGGCAGGATTTATGAAGTTGTTACAGTTTATGAATGACAAAATGGATTCATCCATATCAGTTCGTTTTGTAATGGAAGCAACGGGTGTCTATCATGAGAAATTAGCTTATTTCCTACATGGTAAAGGGCATTCACTAAGTATTGTTTTGCCTAATAAGATTAACAGTTATATGCGAACTTTGACGATTAAAACTGTCAATGACAAAACGTGTTCCGAAGCAATTGCACGTTTTGGTTTGGAACGTAAACTAGATGACTGGAACCCGCCAAAAGAATCTTATAAAAAGTTGCGGCAACTTACTCGCGAGCGGGACCAACTTGTATCCGAAAGGGCTGCTTTAAAGAACCAGCTTCATGCTGAAGAGAGGGAGGCATATCCTCTCTTAAAAACCATTAATAGATTGAAACAACGCATCAAATTTCTCAATAAACAAGAGTCTGAAATCAAAGCAGATATTGAGCGAGTGGTTTGTAAAAGCCCCGATTTAGATGACGAAATTAAGTATATGACAAGTGTCCCAGGTGTAGGACGTTTAACCGCCGTTATACTACTTGCTGAAACTAATGGATTTGAATTAATTCGGAATAAAAAGCAACTCGCCAGTTATGCGGGGCTAGATGTAAAGGAAAGGCAATCGGGAACCTCAATAAGAGGTGTGTCTAAAATATCGAAAAGGGGAAACAAGCACATTCGAAAAGCGATGTATTTACCCGCTCTTACATCAGTCAGGAGTAATAAAATAAACAGAGATATTTACACCAGAATAGTACAAAAACACGGAATCAAAAAGAAAGCAATAATTGCCATTGAGAGGAGGTTATTGGAATTATGTTTCATATTATTCAGAAACAAAACCTTCTTTAATCCAGCTTTCGAAGAAAAAAATAGCACACAGCTAAAGCTATGCGCTATACAGGCTAACTTATAGTTGCCTTAAAGATTTAACAACATTTTTTATCCAGTTGAATTGGTGGACATGGTACGGTTCCGTAGCTACAATAAACGCAACAATCTCCATGTTTTGGGCGAAGTCTAGTCTTACAATTTTCACATTCATAGAAGTATGTACAGGCATCGGTTGGCATCATTTCTAATTTTTTGTGTCCACATTCAGGACACGTAATTAATGATTCCAACTCTACCGTTTTCCCTTCAATTGTGATACAAGTATCACAGGTTCCGTGTAATCGATTTCGATACCAATTTACTATTGTGGCAATGAGCAATCCCAACATACCTACATATAGAAAGTATATCCAATGTTTACCGAAATCTAAATTATAACTTAGAAAAATTAGCAGAGAACTCGGTATTGCAATTAGTAAGGGGTACGTGCAATAATGCTTGCGATACGACAAGTAAAATCCGACCAAAGAAATAACTACCATGATCTGAAAGATTATCATTGTCCAACCTCCGAAAAGTTCAAAACTCCCAAGACCTAATGCCGAAGCACCAAATGCAAACAAAGGAAAACAACATGGAGAAAAAAGTGCAGTGATAAACAATCCGATTACCCCCCATTTACCAAAGTCCTTAAATAATTTCATGAGGTAAAATTACGAATAATTCATCTATGGAATTTGGTAATCAACACAGAATCTATTCATCTGCACAACCAACCACTACTACCTGATAAATTGCCGCGAGTTCGAACCAGTAATTCGCGGCAATTTTAGTATTTTCAACTTTTGCTCCGATAGCTTATCGGGATTGTGTTTATAATTTTGGATTAAAGCATGATTTATTTACAATATTTTCAATCTCCCTATGGTGAATTGGTTCTTGGAGAATCGGGTGGAGAATTGTGTTTGTGCGACTGGAAATACCGCAAAATGCGTGATCAGGTCGATAGTCGGATCCAGGTTGGCTTACAGTCTGAATTCAAATTGGAGGAAACCGATCTGTTGAATGAAGCAAAATCGCAGTTGAATGAATATTTTGCCAGGGGACGAACTGCATTTGATCTGCCGCTTTTATTGGTAGGAAGTGATTTTCAGAAATCCGTTTGGGAGAAACTGCTTACGATTCCTTACGGAAAAACGACCAGTTATCTTGAGCTTTCCCGCATCCTCGGAGATGAAAAAGCGATCCGTGCGGTGGCAACTGCAAATGGAGCAAATGCCATTTCGATCATTGTTCCGTGTCACCGTGTTATTGGAAGTGACGGAAGTTTAACCGGTTATGCCGGAGGATTGAATGCCAAACAAAAACTCCTTCAGCTGGAGGGAATGAATTTCGGTGAACAATTGGAATTATTTTAACAGAGATCCGGTAAAGTTGTCCTATTTTAAAGGAAAGATCACCGTTATTGACTTTTGGGCGATTGGAAGCTTTCGAGTTGATTTACATTCCCCGATACCTTGTTCTGGATGCAAACCACCAAGTGATTAGTGCATGGGCACCTTTATCAACTTCCGGGGTTTTACAAAAGTATTGGGTTAAATAATCGAATAAATGTTAAATATTCATTAAAAAAATGGTTCAAACCCTCGTTAACTTCCCTAAATTCAGCTAGTTTCCATAAGGATACTGATATAAAAAAGAAATTAATTTGGTTACAATGGAAATATTTACCTAGGTTTGTATTTTTAAAAAAAGATATGAACTTAAAGAAAGGATTGTTGCTGGGAGTAACCAGCGGAATAGTAGCCGGAGGAGTAGGAACCTTGTACAATGCAATCTATAATGAGGCATTTTATACCGATTTCAGTTCGGTTTTGAATCCGACAGGAATATTTATCGCTTGCATCGTCGGGTGTTTGTTGATGGGCTTAGGGTATGTGATAGCTTCCCGGCTTAAAAGACCGCTTTTGATTCCGATCTTAAATATCCTGTATTGTATCTTAAGTTTTGCAAGTATTATCGGTGTGTTGGATTTCAAACTTCCATTGACAATGGACGGACCTGAAGCATTTCCCGGCTTGGCGATTCCAATGCATTTCTTTCCTGCACTGAGCTTTTTAGCTCTGGTTCCATTTTTTTGGAAACACGAATCACGTAATTAATAACAAATAAGAGAAAGCACTGCTTTCGAAAAAGATATCCGCGGTAGCAGATAATGAAAATTTAATAAACAAATAAATAAACAAAAACAAACAAACATGAAACGTCCAGTAACTATTTTAGCAGCAGCTTTCGCTGGTTTAGCACTATCTTTCACAGTGGCAACATCTTCAATCTGGTCTTTAGACGGAGTTCACTCAAGACTTGGGTTTACAGTAAAACACATGGGAATTTCTGATTTCAACGGAAGCTTCTCAAACTACGAAGTAAAAATAACTGCTACGAAAGAAGATTTTTCCGATGCAAAAGTAGAATTAACAGGTGAAATTAACAGTATCAACACAGCAAACGAAATGCGTGATAACCATTTAAAAGGTGCGGATTTCTTCGATGCTGAGAAATATCCTACATTCACGTTCGTAAGCAAATCATTTACAAAAGTTCCAAAGTCTAAGAACGAATATAAAGTAGTGGGTGATTTAACATTGCACGGTGTAACGAAAGAAGTAACAATGACTGCAGTTCACAACGGTACAATGACGCATCCGATGAACAAAAAAGAAGTAAGTGGTTTCAAGATGACAGGAACTATTAACAGATTGGACTTCAAAGTTGGGGGTGAAAATCCGGGTTTGAGCAACGATGTAAATGTGACTGCTGACTTGGAATTGGTTAAAGAATAATCATGAAAAGAAGTATTTCTTTGATGGCTTTACTCCTCCTGATTGGGGGAGTATTTTCATTCACACAAGTAAAAACGTGGAAGATCGGGAAAGATTACAGCGTTGATTTCTCTGCAAAGGGAGTGAACGGGATTTTTAAAACACTTAGCGGGACTGTGAATTTTGACGAAGCAAAGTTGTCCGAATCCAAACTTGTGTTTACGATTGATGTGAATTCGATCAACACCGGAAATGGTTTGCAAAACAAGCATGCTTTGGGTGATGAATGGTTCAATGCCGATAAATATCCGAATATCAAATTCACTTCTTCTTCAATTGAGAAGAAAGAGAAGGGGTATATCGCAAAAGGAAAATTAACGGTGAAAGATGTAACCAAGGAAATCAGCATTCCGTTCACCTTTACGAAATCCGGCAGCAAGGGAAAAATCAGTTCTTCGTTCTCTATTGATCGCTCAACCTACAATGTAGGAAAAGCAGGTGGTGATGTTGGAAATACCATTAAGATCAACATTGCGATTCCGGTAACAAAATAGTTTGGAAAGTCCTACCACGAGTGGGACTTTTCTTTTTTAACTGTTTGAGCTTCCTGATACTCCACCTGGTTGGTTCGAGTATCCCGACATTTTAATCGGGATGTATCGAGAACACATGGTGGAAACGCGAAGTGACACAAACGGCTTCATAACCACTTCTTTCGCTTAAAATAAAGCAAGGTCAAAGCTGAAGAACTGATCATCAATACAACCGCTATCGGGTAACCGTATGAAAAGTTCAATTCGGGCATAACCCTGAAGTTCATTCCATAAATACTTGCAATGAGTGTAGGAGGCATGAAGATCACCGAAACCACCGTAAAGATTTTGATAATCTTATTCTGTTCGATATTCACTAAACCCATCAGGGTATCCTGAAGGTATTCCAGGCGTTCAAAACTGAATTGTGTATGCTGCAGCAGCGAGGTGATGTCTTTCATGATAACACGCAACCGTTCCCCTGTTTCCTGATCGATAAAAGGAGAACGCGTTAAAGCAGAAATTAAGCGCTGTTTGTCAGTGATGCTTTCCCGGATTAAAATGGTGTTTTCCTGCAATTCGGCGATCTTACGCAAGGTCTTTTCTTCCGGGTCGGATAAACTTTGCACCTTCCGGCTGATGATGTTGGTAATGCGGGTCAGGCTTTCAATGTAATCCGCATCCAGGTCAATCCGAGTTTCCAATAGCAAGACCCAGATCTGGGATCCCGAGCGAATGAAATCTTGCCTGGCAACCTTGATCTTTTTAACCACTTCTGCAAAAGATTGTAATTCTACATTACGAACAGTGAATAAGACATTTCCTTTCAGCAGGAAGGAAACCTGGTGGATTTTGGGTGCATCGCCATCTTTTAGAAAACCGCTGTTCGCTTTGATCGATGCGCTGTCCTCCGAATAACGTGAACTGCTTTCAATTTCGACCGCTTCTTTGTAGGTGGGCAATTTCACTTTGAAGAATTTGCACACCTGGTCTTTTTCCTCCTGACTTGCATGCAGCAAATCGATCCATAAATAATTTCTATTGGGGTCGAGTACTGCTTTTTCAGGATATTTTTCCCAAACCAGCTCATTTTCGTGTGTATAAAATACGCGAATCATAAGGACAGATTTTGAGTGAATGACTAAAGAGTAACAAAGATGCCCTTTTTTAGCTAGAAATACGTTAAACCGGGCTGTTTTTCCCAATATACCGGTTATTGGATGGCTAAAATGCAGAACAACCGGTTTTTACGCGATGTTTTAAGAATCGTTTCCTGGTGTACTTATTTCTTTCTCCTGGTATCTGTAATGATGAGGATTTTCCACTCACCGTCAGTTTTTACCAATTGAAACGCATTGACTCCTTCGTGTGAATAAATGTTGTCGACGTAAAATGCATAATCGGTCCAAACTGCCGCCAGGTTTCCATCGATTTTAATTTCACAGGAAAGAATCCGTTCGTCCCAAACTTGTTTATGCGGCGTACCAATCGAATTCAGAAAAGCAGCGATGGAGTCCCGGTGTAACTTTGCTTCTCCTTGTGTCGTTAAAAAACAGGTGTTCAACGTGGCATTAGGTAAAAATAATTTACGCACTACAGCACTGTCTCCTGTTGACATGCCTTTGAATAAGTGGTCAATGACATCCCGGACTTCTTTTTCTTGGTTTTGAGACTGGGCATAAAAGGGGAGGAATACGAGGAGAAAAATAAATCGTTTCATATCGCTGGGTTTTAACCGAATATGCAAGAAAATGCTCAAATCCAGTTAGTCTTCTTTGGGATCTGGTCGTTTAATAACAGTTCGGGGCTCATCAAAGCTAAGCTTTTTATAAGGAAAAACATCTGCCAGCTCACCGCTGTAAAAGAACTCATAAGCCACAGATCCAAAGGTGTAATCTGTATTCTTGATTTTGTAAACCGAACCGCCAACTGCAGGATTGGGTTTAGGAACCGAGCGCTGGAAGCCAAGGTTGAATAAGGAGGCGAGGATTTCCGGACGATCATCAATCGGGTAGCCGGCTTTTTCCCATTGAGTTTTGATTTCTCTTAAGAACAATGCTGTATACAAATACGAATAATAGTGATTTTCCCATTGCACCAGGCGTTGTAAACGCATATCCAGTGTATCATTGGCTTTTGTGGTATAATTGGCTGTAGAATCAAAATCCAAAAGGGCTTCGTATTTTTCTCCTGGATAAAATTCACTGTCTTTTTCTGACAGGTAACGTTCAATGGTTAGGGCCGTTCCATTTTTGATGCCAGTAACGCCATAAGAAAGATGGTTTTCCAGCGCCAAAACTTTCAGTGGACCGATATACCGTTTATAAGATTCCCGGCTGGAATTAAATAAACGGATCTGTTCACCAACCAAACATGCAACGATTAATCTGGGTTCAACTCCGGTTACATGATATACCGAGTCAATGTATTTCTTGTCCTTGGTTACAGCCTGTTTAAAATCTTGCCATTCGGCGATATTCATCCATTCAAAAACGCTTAATCCGGTGCTTTTTTGAGAGGTGTTTTCGTTCTTGTATTTCCATTTAGACCAGGCTTTGCGGTATGCCTTGTTCTTTTTCAGTTGAAGATCTACCGCATCCAGCATCCGCAGAGCCAATTTTTCGTCCTTGTTTTCATTGTAAACGGATAGGATATAGTTTGCGTTTTTAGGATAAAACTCGTTCACGAGCATGATACGGTTCAGGACTTCAAAACGGTGTTTGATCATGGAAACCGAGTCCACTTTGAACGACTGATCGTATTTGTTGTGCATTTCTGCAAAATAGCGGTTGTTCTCATCCACAGAACCACTTTCATTTGTCCAGTTGAACTTGACTGCAAAATAAGTTGCCGTAAGAATAAAACCATAAGCAGCGAACCCGTAAAGCAGGATGGTATAAGGTATTTTGAACCACTTTTTCCTTAGGAAGGAGAACTTCATTCGTGTTTATTTAAAAACCGGTACAAATCTAAAAATAGAATCGAACTAATTGAAAATGTGGAATGGAGAATTGAAAAGTATTTACTTTTTATGATTGTGAGTTGACGAGTCCCTCTTTTCAATTTTAAATTCTCACTTTTCAATTCTTTTTGGCACCCTTAAACGATGCAATCCGTATTTCCTGCGTCAGGTTGGAATGAGCGTCAGCCAGTTTCTGGATCGGAACAAACCGTCCGTTACCAAAATGTGCTGCTTCTTCCATTAAATGCGCGTCCTTTTCTCGGGTTTGAATTCCTACGACCGAGAATACAATGCCGTCTTTTGCATATTTCTGAACAGTTTTCTGATAATCTTCCGAATCCTTATTGAAAGCACCGTCCGTAATAATGATCACCATATTGGCTTTGTTCGGATCGTAGCTTTTCATCACTTCTTTGTATCCCAGTTTGATTCCTTTTCCTCCGGCGGTCATCCCAATAGGTTTCAGGTTTGAAATAGATTTCTGTAATTCTTCCTTGTGATCTCCGGAAGTGGAAGACTGGAAGACTTCGGCAGAATTGGCATAAGTCACTAATCCCATTTTATCCTGAGGTCGCAATTTACTGACCAATTGATTCAGCGAATATTTCATCAGGTCCATTTTTTCACCCATTTTCATGGAGCTTGAAATATCCAGAACGAAAACCACATTGACATCCTTGAAATACGATGGATCAAAGTTTTCTGCAGGAATAGCAACCAATTCCGGCATGACCTTTTGGGTCGTAGTGTCAATACTTTCATTGGTCATCTGTTCGTTTAGCTTTTCCTGTGCTTCCTTTGGAGGCAGTTGTTGTGCGATCTCTTGTGGTTCGGGAATTGGTTCCTTGGTTGGGACCGGTGGATCATAAGCTGGATTTTGGGATAGAGGGATGGTGATTTCAGAAATCTCCGGTCCGACATAAATTCCCGCTTCTTTGGTCAGATAACCTTCCTTGCTTACTACGAAATAAAAGAATCCGGGAGGCAATTTTTCTGAAAATTTTCCCAATCTTCCGGTGATCCATGTTCCGCTTGGCTGTCCGTTGTGAATAATACTTACAGTAGATTTTGAAAGAGGCTCTTTTGTGGCTTTATTGATCGTGATAATAGTTAATTCACTGGGAGAGTTCGGTCCTGCAGGAATTGCATTAAAATCGGGGCATTTAGTCAGATAATTATCATCTGGGAGTTCTTCCGTAACCGTTCCTGTCAAACGATAAATCACCGGGTTTACCTGATCACTCATATACAATTTCAAGACATAGTTGAAATCCCCTTTTTGCGAAGGGTTTACCTGAATGCGAAGCTGAACGGTTGAAAGCGGTTGAATCAGATCAGAAGTCAAGCGATAAGTTACTTCCGGACTGTGCTCAACCCGCAATATATATACTTTATCGTCGCCCGGATTTCCGATGTTCAGATCAATGTAGCGTTTGGATTGTTTATCAATAGCCCCGTAATCCAGGTAATCTTCCGAATTGGATTGCTGGCCGTGAAGAAATCCACAAGATAATACGACGTAAACAATTGCTAAAATTCTCATATCCGATTGCAGAGTCTAAAATACAATTATTTCCTCTTTACAAGAAGAGTGCCTGTTTTGTATTAGAAGTAATTTCATGTAAAATGTTACAGAAGGTATATATGATCTAGCAACCCTGGCGAGTTATTGAGTAATTTGTTGCAAATCTGTTCGTTCGGTTATGAGAACTATTTTGTCGAATACGGTTAATTTCTTTTGTTAGCATGTTTGCTAACATACTAACGGTTTTAAGCATAATTGATTTTTTCAGGATGTTGATGGTATGTTGTAAGTAAGTTTACTAACTTGCTAAATCACAAAAAAGCGAATCCACTCCCGCAGATCCGCCTTTTCCAACATTTTTTTGACTTATTTACCCCATTCTTTCAACGAATCAGTAAACATTTTGGTATAGTTGTCGTATTTCGTTTTTTCGGACAAAGCCAATCCTTTTTTCGCAGATTCAATAGCACCTTTTTTGTCTCCCAATTCTGCCTGGATCAATGATTTGGTGCGCAGGATCCAGAAAGCCTCCGGGTTCATATCAGAAGCTTTTGTTGCCCATTCCAATGCTTGTTTCAAATCTTTCTTGTTCTCCAGGTAATAATTTGCAGCACCGAAATAATCATTTGCAGAAGGTCCTGCCATCGTTTTGTTGATGTTAGCCATTACTTTCGCATCTGTCGGAACTGTAAACGGGAAAGAAACTGCTGTTTGATCCCATTTCAATGTTAAAGTACCGCCGTTTACAGATTGCAACCCGTCTATTGAAATGGTAAATGTTTCTAACACATCTTTTGATACAACAGGTTTTGCGGAGACTTTTAATGCCACTTTCTTGTCATCCCAACTTTCAGGTGTTCCCCAGTTTGTTGCGTCCGTATAGAAAATCAAATCCCAGGATTCTTTTGTCGGTTTTGTGTAAATGGCATACGTACCAGGCTTCAGTGTATCTTTTCCAAAGATAACGGCGTCTGAGTTTGTGAACTTCGTGTTTTCGTTTGCACCGGTTCTCCAAACTTCTCCGAATGGAACAACATCACCGAAGATCACCCGGTTTTTCTTACTTGGACGGGAATATTCAATGCTTAGGTTTGTAAGTCCTACAGTTTGCTCCATTTTGCACATGGGGCTCGGTTGAGGTGCTAATTGAGCCATTGATAAAGTACTAAAGCCAATTGCTAAAAGTACAGTTGTAAAAACCTGTTTCATAGACTGTTATTTTAAAAGTGTTTGATAAAAAAGTGAGTTTTTAACCCAACAGTTTCTCTAAAGCGGAAGCAAGATTTGCATCTGCATTCCCAAATTTATTGTTGTAATCGTTATGCGATCTTTTGATGACCTCGAATGCTTCTTCTTTGCCGTAAACATGCGTGATCTCTACATTTTTAGCACCTCCGTCCAAATCTTTGTAGGTCAGGAAGAAATGACGCACTCGGTCAATCACCATTTTCGGCATTTCCGAAATGTCTTCGATTGCTCCATACGCTTGGTCGCCTTTCAAAACAGCAATGATCTTATCATCAGCTTCCCCGCCATCCAGCATGCGGAAACCTCCGATGACTTTTGCATCACACAAGATGTTCCCGTGATTGAAAGAACGCTCGGAAAGCACACAAATATCCAATGGATCACCATCTCCCACGATATCCGTTCTTCCGGTTTTTTCATTAGAAAATGCAGCTACTTCCTTATCGCAATAAGTTTGCGGAACAAATCCGTACAAACAAGGCATGTGGTTCGATAATTTTTGAGGTCTGTCGACCATAATATAACCCGACGGCTTGTGAATCTCGTATTTGATTGAATCTGCCGGGATGATTTCGATAAAGGCATTTACGATTGCCGGTTGCTTTTCACCAATCTCAATCCCATGCCAAGGATGCGAAGTAAAACGCTTACTCATCGCATCAATAACTGCTTTAATTTCTGCTTTCATAGGGTGCAAATATAGGAAACAAGAAAGACATAAGACTATAGACATAAGACTCAAGACTAAATTTGTCTTTAGTCTTTCATTTCACCGGAAGATTGTATAATCCGCATATCCCTTTGCGGGTAAGGAATTGAAATTTTGTAATGACGGAATAGCCGGTCAATCTCAAAACGGATCTCGGATTTATACACATTGATATCCCAGCTTTGATCCGCCCAGAACATAACTTCCATTTGAAGACCGTTTTCCCCGAAATCATTCAGGCGCACATCAACGCCTTTTGTTTTGTGTACTTTCGGATGACTCAGCACCGCCTGTTTCAGGAGCTCACTTACTAAATGCGTATCACTTCCATAAGCAACAGTTACCGGAAGCCGGAAACGGGAGAGTGTACTTCCATGGCTCCAGTTCTCAATGTATTCCTGGGTTAGTTTCGTGTTGGGAACGATGAGGACATTGCCATCCCGTGTTTCGATCTGGGTCGTACGCACATTGATCCGGATAATCTTTGCCACAATGGCTTCAGAGGACTTTCCATCATTGAATTCCACTACGTCTCCAACCCGGATACTTCCTTCAAAAAGTAAGACGAAACCGGAGAACATGTCTTTGAAAACATCCTGTAATCCAAGACCCAATCCGACCAATAAAGCAGCCGAACCTCCCAGGAATAATGTTGCATCCACGTCCAAGGCAACCAGAATGCAGAAGAACGCCAGGACATTGATCACGTATTTAGCTACTTGCGTATAGACATATTCTGTCCCGATCTCCGACATTTTATGCCGTTTAAACCGGCGTTGAATGAACAAACGAATCACGTTTAGCACGACTCGTGCCCCGAAAATAATTAAAATGACATAAATGACATTTTCAAAGCTTACTTTGATCCTGGGAGTATCAATAAAGTGATTATCGAGGAATTCTTTGAAAGTCACTCCTTCGTTGTTGATATTGAAACACTTCACGGAAACATAAGCAGCCAATGCAAATCCGCTTTGGCTTAAGAGCTTTAGCCAGGTTGCTTTTCGTCCTTCCAGATGAATATTTGCGGAAGTCAGGTAATGCTTTACCGAACGGTAAATGATTTTTTTTGCGACGTATGCCAAAAAGAACGAAATCGCAATAATGAGGATGTTCAAATAACAAACCTTGATCAAACCAAGCGTGAATTGGGTTTCTAACATGCTTAGTGAATAATGGTTTGGTTCAACTTACCTGCGATAGACATCTTAACGCGTTCCAAAACGATTTGCTCGGACAGTAAGTCCTGGAATTGCTCTTCCGTAATAGTATCGGCAAGCTCATTCAGTTCTTTTTGAATTTGCTCTATACGCTGCATGACCCGCAGCTTCTTGAAAGCATAAATAGCGTTCATGACCGTGCTTTTCAGCTTGTCAATTTCGCGGTTGGTATCCACGCTATATTTTAAGAGCCACTGCGGACTCAATTCATATTGTTCGGTTTCAATTTCAGTAATTAACTGCACAATTTCCGGATTTTCATGTCTTAACCAAAATGAAACTTTAAAGAGTGTTTTGGATGCCAAACCATCAACAATTTGCTGATAAATTTCCTGGAAGAGAGGGAACTGGAAAGTTAATTCGTCTTTTGCCAGTTCGTGGTTGATCAATTCTGCGACACTGACTTCCACCGTATGAGCTAATCCATGTTCATCGATGTGTTCGGTAGTGATAGCAAAAACACCGTATTTTATCAATACCCGGATTAATTCATACTCTTCGCGGGCGTAAGGTAACTTAACTTCCGTAGCTGTGATTTGCTGTGGAGTCGGCTCGGTAAATGTGTCTGTCAGTGAAGGATTCGACGCGATCATCGGTTCGTCTAACTCTTTCGAAATCTGGTTTTTACGCAGTTTGTTCAGCTCGTTGATGACAATGCTTTCATCAAACCCGAAAACGCGTGCAATTTCCGTAGTGAAAACCGAACGGGTAATCTGGTCCGGGATCAATGAAATGGATTGTACCACATCGCGGATAATTTGTGCTTTTTGCAGCGGGTCATTGTTTCCTTCGGCAAGCAAGAGAGAGGTTTTGAAACTCACAAAATCCTGCGTATTGGCTTTGATGAAATCCATCAATTCCGTAGTGCTTACTTTTTTGGAGTAAGAATCGGGATCATCGCCATCCGGGAAAAGGACTACTTTTACATTCATTCCTTCCTCCAAGATGAGGTCGATTCCGCGGAAAGATGCTTTGATTCCGGCAGCATCTCCATCGTAAAGGATTGTGATGTTTTGCGTATACCGCTTGATTAAGCGGATTTGTTCCTTTGTTAGGGAAGTTCCGGAAGAAGCCACCGAATTGGCAACCCCGGCCTGGTGCATTGAAATGACATCTGTGTATCCTTCACAGAGGAAACAGTTGTCGTATTTGACGATATCTCCTTTTGCGAAGTAAAGTCCATACAAGATTTCGCTCTTGTTGTAAATGATACTTTCCGGAGAATTGAAGTATTTGGCTACTTTTTTATTGTCGGTAATCAGCGTTCGTCCCCCAAATCCCAAAACCCGCCCCGAAATAGAATGGATCGGGAACATGACACGGCCACGGAAGAAATCGAAACTGCGCTCTTCCTTGGTTCTGGTCAATCCAACGGATTCAAGGTATTCCAGCTTGTATCCTTTCTTTAAGGCGGCTTTGGTGAAATCATCTCCCGAATTCAAACAGTACCCCAATTGGAATTTTTTGATGATATCTGCACGAAATCCACGTTCCTCGAAGTAGGAGAGACCGATATTCTGACCTTCAGGAATCTCATGCATGTTGTGCATGAAGTGTTCCTTGGCAAATTCATTAATGATGTATAAACTTTCGCGTTCGGTAACGGCAGCTATTTCTTCTGCTGTTTGCGGTTTATCTTCCGGGACCTGGATTCCATATTTGTCTGCCAGCCACTTAAGCGCCTCTGGATAGGAGAAGTGTTCTTTTTCCATGAGGAAACTAACCACTGTTCCACCTTTTCCGGAAGAAAAGCACTTGAAAATTTGTTTCGCTGGGGAAACCATGAATGAAGGCGATTTTTCATCCACGAACGGACTCAATCCTTTTAGGTTGGATCCTGATTTTTTTAAGTTCACAAATTCCCCGATCACCTCTTCAATGCGAGCTGTTTGCATGATTTCATCAATGATATGCGGGGGAATGCGAGACATACTATTCTATATTCTTTTTCTGCGTTGTTACTTGATTTTCATCAAAAGCTTTGCTTAAGTTTAACTGCGCTTACGCTTAATTTTCTCTAAAACAGTGCTTTCTCTTATTGGATAATTTCAGTGTTTCCATAATCCTTTTCAGAGATAAGGGATCCGTCTTCCTTGTAAAATTTCCAAAGCCCGGCTTCCTTATCCATATTGAATTCACCCGTGTAGCGCATAGCACCGCTTGGGTAACGCACAAAAATAAAACCGTGTTTTTTCCCATTCACATATTCCGTCATGGAGAGTTCGTTCCCTCTTTCATCATAGAAGAACCAACGTCCGTTTCTCTGGCTGTTCTCATCTTGAGGTCCTTTGAATTTAACGGCTTTTCTGCCCGGATAGTACTCCGTATAAATTCCATTCTTTATTTCTACCAGGTCATCAGCAGTTTCTTTTTTGGGAGCTTTTTTTTCTTCTCCGCAGCTGCTCGTGGTTAACGAAATAGAGGCAATTAAAATAAGACCAAGGATTTTTTTCATGTTGTTTTAATGTTTTGTAAAGATACTGAAAGTTGTCTAAATGCGTTACAGTTCACAACGTTGAAATCGACCGGTTGGTTGAAAATTGGATAGATGCTGTTCAATTGATTAAATTTGCAGACAAATCAATTCAGATGTTAACAATTATACCTATTTATTTATTCTGGAAATCGTATTACAACCTGTCGAAAACGTACAATCGGGCCCATTGGAGTTACGGATTGCTGGGAGGATCGATATTCCTGTTCTCGCAATTTCTTTTTGCTTTTTTAATCGGAGTAATTATAGTTACGGCAGATATCCACACGGATTTACCGGATTTTGTTTTTTCATTGACCGCAATTGTGTTTGCAGCTTCAGTGGCATATGGTGTTGAACATTTGTTGAAAAAGAAGTGGGAGCGAAATCCGAGGGATCAATCTTCTGATTTGCTGGACCAATAGGATGAATTGAAAATGAACAACAATTGAAAAGAAGAAATAAATCCAAACGTTGTCAATTTTCCATTTTCATTTTTCAATTATTTATCCCGTGTGACAGTATATTCCACCAAACCGATCAAAGCCCTTTTTGACTCCGAATCTGGAATATCCGTTAACAAATCCAGGGCTTCGGTTTTGAGTTCGATCATGCGTTTGTGGGCATATTCAATTCCTCCTGCTGCAACCACGAGTTGAATGGCACGCTGGACATATTTTTTCTTCTCGTTGTGATTTTTGACAATATTCATCAACTCTTTGCGAACAGCTTTATCACTGTGTTGTAAGGCGTAAATCAGCGGTAAGGTCATTTTGCGTTCACGAATATCGTTTCCTGTCGGTTTTCCAATGTTTCCAGGGGTTCCGTAATCGAAAATATCGTCTTTCACCTGGAACGCCAATCCCACCAGCTCACCGAATCGACGCATACGGTCTGCCATGTCTTCGCGGTCAACCGACGCCGCCGCGGACTCACAAACCGTTGCAATCAAACTGGCTGTTTTCTGGCGAATGACATCAAAGTAAACCTCCTCCGTAATATCCAGTTTTCGTGCTTTTTCAATTTGAAGTAATTCCCCTTCACTCATTTCGCGAACAGCTCGGGCTACAATCTGAAGCGCCCTCACATTGTCATTTTCCAAGGAATGAAGCAATACACGGGAAAGCATGTAATCACCAACTAGAACAGCAATTTTATTTTTCCAAAGCGCATTTACCGAAAAGAAACCACGCCGTTCGTTGGCATCGTCTACCACATCATCATGGACCAATGTTGCTGTATGCAATAGTTCTACAAGCGATGCGCTTTGATAGGTTTTTTCATTGATTTCACCCAGCATTTTTGCTGTCAGGAACAAGAACATCGGACGCATCTGCTTTCCTTTTCTCCGGATGATGTAATGTGTGATTTTATCCAGTAAGGGAACCTTTGATTTCATGCTCTCGTGGAAACGAACTTCGAATAATTTCATTTCGTTTTCGATGGGTGCTAAAATCTCCTGAACTGTCATGAATACAAATGTAGTTCAAAATTCAATCCGCGATAGCTATCGGATCAAAATTCAAAAAGTATAGTAAGCAGAGAATAGTGTCCCAGTCCTGGTTCTATAATTTTACGACTTTGTATTGGTTGTTGTTTAAACTGATGAAGTATGTTCCGGAATGCAATTCTGACAGATCTATTTGTTGCTTGTTAACAATCCCTTCCATAAGAACTTTTCCACTAATATCAAGGACCTGATAAGGGTCGTTATTCATTTCTGTCGTCTTAAATTGGATTGTGGATTCCGTAGGATTTGGATAAATGCTTTCTGTTGAAAGAATGTTGGAATTAACAGAAAGGTCTGTCTGTGCCGTAACCACCCAGAAATCATTTTGTCCATTGGTATTACATGTTTTATCGTTATTGATTCCACCATTTGAATTTCCAAAAAAGACCACTTCTCCGTTGCTTTTTCGGATCATTTCGTTTATTCCGTCGGCTCCGGATGAACCAATCGTATTTTCGTAGGCTATGTTCCAATTCTCGTCCAATACTACCAGCCAAGAATCACTGGCCCCCATGTTGTTTTCTGATTTTAAGCTGTTTGAAGCAGAACCGGTGTTGATTGGGAGCAGAATGTTCCCATTGTCCAGCTGGTAGGTATTGTAAATGTATTCATCCACATTTCCGCCAATGGTCTTATCACGAACTACATTGAAATCAGTGTCCAGTTCCACCAGCCAGACATCGTTGCTGCCATACCCGTTTTCGGTTTTCATTCCTCCGGCGGTGGATGAACTGATAAAGGTGAGTAAAAAGTTCCCATTATCCAGTTGAATAAAGGATGCCGGGTAATCAACGCTATTTCCGCCTACCACATATTGATTGATGATATTTAAAGAGGTGTCAATCTTAATAATCCAGGCATCATCTCCTCCCAGGTTAGGGATAGTCTTATTGCCAGAAACTCCAGATATAGAATTTGCTGCTAAAAATAAACCATCATTACCATATTGCAGCATGGAATAATCAGAATCATAATTACTTCCTCCATATACAGCTTGTGTTAGGATGTTGCCGTCAGGATCTAATTTTAGAACCCATACATCTGTAAAACCATAGGAGGGGACTGTTTTATTGCCAGATACTGGTGAATTAGAAGAACCGCTTACTATGATATTTCCGCTACTTAGTTCGAGTAAGTTTGATGCATTATCCACATCACTACCACCATACGTTTTGTCCCAAACAACGGTCCCGGAATTGGTCATACGCACCACCCAGTAATCATTACTACCGTGTGTAATGGATTGTTTGTTTCCGGTATTCGAGGAATTGGAAAAACCGTACACTAATAAATCCCCATTGCTGAGTTCTTTCACCCCGCTCATGTAGTCATCCAGGGTGCCGCCCATTGTTTTTTGCCACAACTCATTGTAATTCGCATCCAGGCAGACGATCCACCAATCTATTAATCCGTAACCTGCTTCCGTTTTTGTGCCGCTTAGGGGAGAACTGGAAACTCCTGCAAGAATGTAGTTTCCATTCGATAAACGAATGGTCTTTAATAATTGATCGTATCCGGAGCCTCCAAATGAATATTGCTGGCTTAGGTTCAGGTCTTGTGCAAAAGAATGAAAGCAGAAAAAAAGGAAGGTGGAATATAGAATGTGTTTCATGGTATCTTGTTGTGAGGCTAAAATATAAAATTAATATCAATCTTTAATAAAAAAGGAGTGAAGCTTTGCTTCACTCCTTTTAAGAAATCTATTTATTTGATAGTTGTTTCTGTATAAATGGATCCATCAGGGCAAATAAACTTATTGAAAAGGAGCCCGTTCGGAATATTGGTTGGAACATTTATTCTTATGGTATAAGGATCTCGACCAGTCGTTTTTTGAAGATCTAATGTTTCTTCATAGATTTTAGTCCCTTGACTATCAAAAAGCTGGTAGATCACTTTTCCTGAAAATCCGGTTTCCACTTCCATTGAATAGTTGTTTCCAGTGATTGGAACCGGGAAGAAATTCACGTTCATTAAATCTTTCAATTCGGAAATAATCGGAAGTGTTTCTTTCACTTCAAACATCAGCGGAAAATAATCTCCATTGTTGAAGACCATCCCCAATTTATAGATTCCGGGTTTCAGTGTTCCTTTGTTTATATAAACTCCCTGAGCCTGATTAAATGCCCAAACGGTTTCAAATCCGGTAAGCGGATCAATGTGTAACCTCGGGTCATTTCCAGAAGCCGCACCAGGCGTATTTCCTTCCACATCATAGACCAATTCAACCCACGAATGTGCTTGATCCCACCATTGGCCATAAGTACCGCCTTCATAAACACCAAAACAATCCTGGATACCCTGGAAATATGTTCCCGGGCTAAATTGGTTAGTTGTGGGATTTACGAGATTGGTATTATTGATTGGAAGGCAGTCCAATTCGCCCGGAGCCACGCTGGTTCCCTGCATCGCAAAACCATTACCCAGACATTTCACTTCTTCCGAACATAATATCTGGTACTCAGTACTGTTGTTTACCAGGTTCATGTACGCAGATAAATTATACTGGCTAACAGTAGCAACATCTACATTGCTCTTTACGGAACCCAAAGCAGGTCTATATTGACTTAAGTTTTTAGCAACCATTCTGTAGGGGCCGTTAATCCATTGGTTAGAAGGGTTCATAACCGCAGTTCCGGATGGTAAATCCTGGGGGTAAAGAATAGGAGATACTAGTAAAGGATCAGGAGTAGTGTTGGGATTTAAATAACTCTGATACATAATAGGAGTCCAAGAATAATTAATGGCGAAATGATTTTGAAGATTGTTAATTTCAACACATGCATAGAACGGAACAAAAACTGAACCTTGCTGGTATCTTGATGCCGGAGCCATAAAAACTGAACCTCCCCCGGTACCGTTTGGATTTTGAGGAGTTGTTAACTCATTGATAGATAAGTCGTAAGCATAAGCACGCCCGGCTGATTGACCGTCACAAGATACACCCGCTCTTCTGACAAAGGTTTGCGGAGTTCCGTTAAAAGCACTGAAAGTTCCTGTAGAAACCAATTGATCGAAATTATGCTTCGTACCATTGGATTCGGAGCCCGAAACTGAAAAATAGATATCACGCGTTATGTCACCACCTATACCATCCGGCATGCCAAGATAGTCTTTTCCACATACTCGTTCGGATTTAAGTGGAACATATGCGACTGCATTATTTTGGAATTTTCTCTCAAAGAAGTCAATTTGCCAACAATCTATGTTGTTGTTAACGTCCTTTAGGATAATGTAACCATGTGTGTTTTTGGGAATAGCTTTGACAGCACTTTGAGCCATTATTTTGGGAGCAAATCCCAAGACAATTGCCGTGAAAATAATTTTTTTCATATTCATTTAGATGATTTCGCAGAAAGCGAAGGGTTAATAAAATTGTTGACTTCGAAGTGAAACAAAACTAGATGTTCATTTTCTAAAAAGAAAACTTTTGTCTTGCGGAAATTACTTAACGATTAAAATAACATGAATTTATCCGTTTAACTCAATAAATCCGGAGGAAATAGCGTATAGTATGATTCCAATAGACGATTTGACGCCAAAGCGTTTCATCAATCTTCTTTTATGACTTTCCACCGTTTTTGGCTCCAGATTTAGTAAAACAGCAATTTCTTTAGCGCTTTTTTCCTCCATCATCAGAGAGATAATTTGAAGCTCGCGTTTTGTGATAGTGTTGATCATTGACTGGTTATGTTTAAGTGAGAATAAATAGGTCGTTAATGATCAGGATGCAATTCCTGACATTGATTACTATGTGGGTGACTGGAACGAAATTAGAAGTATAACGGATCGATTGAGAGAATTTTAAGTTTTTTTTACAAAAAACTTGATTTGCCAATAATTGATAATAAAAAACTGTGTCGAATTCTGTCTAGGAAGTTGAAAACCTTTTTTGAAAAGTTTAATGGAGTCTATTTAAATTTCAGTTTAATCTTGACTCCGTAAGTCTTTACTCTTAATGAGCTTTCAAAACCCGCTTATCAATCATCTTATTCTTATTGGCCAATTGACCACATGCGGCATCGATGTCTTTTCCGCGGCTGCGGCGAACGTTTACGATGAGGTTGCATTTTTCTTCCAGGAAACGGGCGAAGTCATCTACTTTTTGCCGGTCTGCCTGGCGGTATTCTCCATCGTCAATCGGATTGTACTCAATGATATTGATCTTGCAGGGGACTACTTTGGCGAAATCAGCTAATTCCCGGGCGTCTTCCAGGCCATCGTTGAAGTCTTTGAAAATGATGTATTCGAAGGTAACACGAGAACCGGTTTTTTCATGGAAATAAAGCAATGCCTCGGAGAGCGCTTCCAGGTTGTTGGTGTCATTGATGTCCATGATTTTGGAACGCTTCACATCATTCGCGGCATGCAGTGAAAGTGCCAGGTTGAATTTTACCTGGTCGTCTCCCAATTTTTTGATCATTTTGGCGATCCCGGCCGTAGAAACTGTAATGCGCTTTGGCGACATTCCCAATCCATTCTCATCGGTAAGGATCTCTGTGCTGCGAACCACGTTTTTGTAATTCAGCAACGGTTCTCCCATTCCCATGTAAACGATATTGGAAAGATTGGTGTTGTATTTATCGGTTGCTAAATTCTTCAAATAAACCACCTGGTCCACGATTTCGCCTGCACTTAGGTTACGCATCATTTTCAGTCGGCCGGTAGCACAAAACGCGCAGGATAAACTGCATCCGACCTGCGACGAAATACATGCTGTCATGCGATTCGTGGTCGGAATCAAAACGCCTTCAATGACCTGCGACTGTCCTTCAATACCAAAAGCACATTTGATTGTTTTATCAGTAGAAACCTGTTGGTCTTCCACGGTAATTCCATCGAAATAAAAGTTCTCCTGTAATTTTTCCTGCAGGCTTTTCCCAATGTTTGCCATGGCAGAGAAATCATGCACATTTTTCTTCCAGATCCAATCGTAAACCTGTTTTGCACGGAATGCAGGTTCCCCGAACGCAATGATTGCTGCCTTCAGTTCTTCCGGGTTTAAATTTCGAATATTAATCAATTTGGATGACATGCCTTACTTCAAAATAGGATGTGATGATACTTGGGTTCCATCGCCGGCGCAAAGATACGGTACTTTTCGCGTACAATCCTAGAAAATTCAGGAACTTACAATTTTTTATAATCTTCGTAAAGCGTATTCAGGAAATAAGAGCAGTTTTTCTCCGCACGTTTGAAGTCCTTCGGATCAGTAAATGTATTGTCACCGACAATTTTTTGCTCCATGTAATAGGTGAAATTTCCTTTATCGGTTCCCCAGCCGTATCCGCGGATAATTGCATGGAACGCAAATTGCGGAACTTTCGGGTTCATCAGGTCTTTACTGTATGGATAACGGGCCGGTTTTCCTTTCATCTGGTAAATCAGCGTTGCAGCAATATCTGCTTGAGAACCCACCACATTCATACGTTTTCCCCGATAGGACTTCTTGATCGGTTCACCATAAAACAATAGAGGAACATGATAGAATTTCCCCCTTCCCGGATCTACCATTCCGGGAGAAGCGTGTCCGTGATCTGCAACAAAAACAAACAAGGTATTTTTATACCAGGGATATTTCTTACAGTTTCGGATGAATTCACCCAGGCACTCATCGGCATAAACCAGTGAGTTCATGAAATCTGCTTCTTCTCCGTTAAAATGTTTCCCTTTTCCAGAGGCCGCTGGTTGGTCATACGGAGCATGCGTACTTCCCGTAAATGCGCATTGCAGGAAGGGTTTTTTGTTCTTGTTGATCTCCCGGATTAAGAATTTATACAAGTCTCGATCGTAGAAATTGAGTTTCCCACGTGGTAAATCCGATGGAAAATCCGATTCATCCTTTACAACATCAAATCCATGGTCCATGAAGTAGCCGCCGATGTTTCCGTATTTCAGATCACCGCTAAAAATATAGGAACTGTGATATCCCCAGGCTTCCATGTCTTCATTCAAACAATGTAATTTCCGGTGTTTTTCCGGCTGCATGGAAATGGAAACTTCCGGTAAGGTGTAATGCCCGCTGAAAATACTCGAGTTCCCAATTTCGGAAGTGGTTCCGGTGGCGTAAATATTCGTAAAGAGTACTCCTTTTTTTGTGAGTTTATCGAAATTTGGTGTAGCACCTTTATTTGGTCCCAGGCTGCCGATCGCTTCTGCCGACCATCCTTCCAGGACAATGAATACCACGTTCGGACGGTTGTTTTTCAAAAAGTAATTCGTATGTTTTTTCGGATAACTGTACCATTTTTCAACTTCCTGCCGGGCTACCTTTTTATCTACTTTCGGAATGAATGCATCAATTTCCGAACGATTGTAAAGCAGGTAGCTCTTCCCGAAGAAATAAAGCGAATTAATGGAAATATCATTGACGACTGCCTTGTTGGAATAACTTGCCGCATTAATGTTTAGAGGAACAGGTTGAAAACCTCCGCGAAGGGACATAAAGAAAAGGAACAGTGTAATTACGTAGGTAAGCGGTAATGCCAGCCATTCGAACCAATGCCTGATATTTGCTTTTTCAATCGGCCTTTTTTTGAAGAATTTCCTGGAAAGGAAAATGTAAATCACCAGTTGGATCAAGGCATACAAGACATACCAAAAGATCATGGAATAATTGGCTGTTCTTGCCACTTCATCGGGATGCGACAAGTGCATGAATACCCGGGATGTGAGTTTATGGTTCCATTCACCGTATGCTACAATTTCACCCGCCTGAACCAATACCAGGAAAAGAATGGAAGCAATTAAGGTTATGCGAAATAAACGTCCCCACCATTTCCAGTCCGTATAATATTGGAATAATCTGAATAGGAAAGGAATCGCGGAAAGTCCGGCTGCCGTGGCAAGGTCCAATCGGAATGAATAGACAAATGCCAGGAACCATTCACCTAAACCAGCCTCTTTTAACTTTCCGAAATGGTGGATTGTAAACAGGATCCGATGAATGTCAAAACAAACGATCCAGAACAGAAGAAGTTTAAGGGCATCACGAAAGGGACGAAGCATGTGATTTTGAAATGAAGTACAAATTTAGATGATATTTTTAATGTGTGAGTGTTTAGCGTAAATTTAGAGTCAAGACCAAAGAATTGATAATGGAAAATTGAAAAGTCCAGGACTATATAAAGTCTTATTAATTGTCCGTTTTAAATTTTCAATGAGTCTTGACTCTGGAAGTCTTGGCTCATGACTCCATCATATTCCAGATTTTTTTCAGATTTTTAAAGGAACTTTGAACAATGAAGGTATTAGTTGTAGAAGACGAACCGGCAATGCTCGAATCAATCGAACGTGCCTTGAAGCAGGAAAACGCTGTTGTGGAAACTGCAATGAACTTAAATGATGCCCTGGATAAAGCTTTGATTTATGAATATGATTGCATTTTGCTCGACATTAATCTGCCCGATGGGAGCGGTTTGGAAATCCTCCAGGAACTAAAGAACCAGAATAAATCAGACGGAGTCTTGATTCTTTCTGCAAGGAATTCACTGGACGATAAGTTGAAAGGATTGAATTTGGGTGCTGATGATTACTTGACAAAACCTTTTCATTTTTCAGAATTAATTGCCCGCATCCGTTCCATTGTCCGGAGGAAAAAATTCGATGGGAATGCTCTGCTGGAAATTGGAAATATTCAGGTCGATGCCACAAATCAGTCAATTACGATCCACAATGAAGCTGTAACACTCAATCGAAAAGAATTTGCGATTTTAATGTATTTGATTTCAAATAAAGGAAGATTGGTATCGAAAACTGCTTTGGCGGAACATGTTTGGGGAGATCATATTGACGAGTCGGATAATTTTGAGTTTATCTATTCGCAGATCAAGAATTTGAGAAAAAAAATGAACGACCTGGATTCCGGAATTGAAATTCAATCCATTTACGGAGTCGGTTATAAATTGATGGAATCGTGAAATTAATTCAGCGTACGATTGTCTTTATGTCACTTGCATTGCTCATTGCACTGTCTGCTTGGGCTTTCATTTTTTATGTGAACATGATTGATGAGGTGCATGACAGTATTGATGATGGTTTGGACAATTCCAAACTCCTGATCATTCACGAAGCGAACCAGGATTCGACTGTTTTATATAAAACCAGTTTTGATGAGGGAAATTATGCGATCCGTAAAATGCCTGCTGATCATGCATTGAAACACTACGATCAGTATAAGGATACGCTGATGTACATGGAAAATGAACATGATCTGGAACCCGTACGTTTATTGACCACTGTTTTTGAAGCAAAGGAAAATCAGTTTTATGAACTGAAGGTTATTTCTTCCATGGTGGAGGAAGATGATTTGATTGAAGATTTGTTTTATTCTTTGCTATGGCTTTACCTCATTTTGATGGTGACCATTTTGGTGATTAATGCGCTTGTTTTGCGCAGTATGTGGAAGCCTTTTTTCACTTATTTGAATCGTTTGAGCCAGTTTAAACTGGAAAAAAACGAGAAAGTCCAACCCATTCAATCAAAAACTGCTGAATTTCAATTACTGAATAAAGTGGTGACAGAAGTACTGGAAAGTAACATTCGTTCATTCCATAACCAGAAACAATTAATCGAGAATGCTTCTCACGAACTTCAAACACCTTTGGCCATTGCATTGAATAAGTTGCAATTATTGGCTGAAAACAAGGAACTATCGGAAGAAATCGTTAAAGAGATCTTTCAAACGATTGAAACCCTGGAACGATTGACACGTCTGAATAAATCACTTTTATTGCTTTCAAAAATTGAGAACAAACAATTCAGGGATGAAGAACTGGTTTGTTTTAATGAATTGATTCAAAACATATTGAATGAATTTCAGGATCAGATTGAATTCAAAGAATTGGAGCTGGATCTTGCTTTCGAAGGAGAATTAAAGGCACAGATAAATCCGGAACTTGCCAGGATACTAATTACCAATCTGATTAAGAATGCAATCCGGCATAATTTCAAAAAAGGTAAGATCGGAATTTTGCTGACTGATTCTTCGTTGCAAATTTCGAATTCAGGTACCGATAAACCATTGGATCCGGCTAAAGTTTTTCAGCGTTTTCATAAGGAATCCAATGATCAGTCTTCGACCGGTTTAGGTTTGGCAATTGTGAAATCGATAGTGGACCTTTCGGGTTATCGAATTTCGTATAACTATGCACTGGGAATTCACCAGTTTATGATCAACTTCAATTGAAAATGTACAATGTAAAATTGAAAAGGAGAGAGTCTTCTCCAATTGATCAATAAATGTACTATTGCCAAAATCTTTTCAATTTTTCAATTATCCATTTTCAATTCCCAATTCTTTCCTGATTTGCCCCATAGCTTTGTATCAACAATTAAAAAATACAAGTTATGAAAGGATTAAAATTAATCGTATTGGCTTTTTTACCAATTGCGTTCGGCTCATGTGCAAGCACGATCGACCAGCAGGAAATTCCTTCAGTCGTAATCAATGCTGTAATGACCAAATACCCGGATGCCAAAGATCTGGAGTGGGAAGTGAAAAATGGAATTTATGAAGCGGAATTCGATCTCGGAAAAGATGATTACGAAGTTTGGGTGAATGGGGAAGGAACTATTCTGAAAGTAGAACAGGAAATTACCCATGCAAAAATTCCGGTAGCTGTGCTAACAAAGATCAAATCAGACTACAGAGATTTCAAACTGGATGATGCGAAACGTATTGAAATCGGTAAGAAAGTGTATTATGAAATTGAATTGGATGGAAATCTTGGTGACCAAACAGTGGTTTATACCGATACAGGAGAAAAACAGGATCCAATCGTATTGACCAAAATAGGGGAATAATTAAAGGATTCTATCAAAAAAATCAGTATGACAACCTCTTTGATTATTTTGTTTATAGTTTGTCTTTTGGCATTTTCGATCAGTGCTATTTGTGGAGGAGGCGCAGGGCTTATGCTCATTCCTGTTTTAGGTCAATTTCTTTCCGTGAGTCAGGTTCCAGCAGCATTATCTATCGGCACTTTCTCCAGCTCTGCCTCAAGACTCATTGTATTTCGAAAGAATATTTGCTGGGATGTAGTTCAATATTTTGTTCCTGCAGCTTTACCGGCTGTTTGGTTGGGAGCATTACTCTTGAAATACATAAACCCGATATACCTGGAAATTGTAATGGGAGCTTTTTTGGTAAGTAACCTGACTTTTCTTTTTAGGAAGCAGAAAATGCTTGATTCTGACCGAAGACCATCTGTTATTAAATTGGTGTTGATAGGATTGTCTGCCGGATTTTTGTCCGGGTTAACCGGTGCGGTAGGACTTTTATTCAATCGATTTTACCTGCGTTACGGTTTGACAAAAGAAGAGATTGTTGCAACACGGGCTGCAAATGAAATTGTATTGCATTTATTCAAAATTATCCTGTATTGTTTGTTCGGGTTGATAGGTAATGAAGTCATCTTGATTGGTTTGGTAGTTACCGCTTCAGCCGTTTTTTCGACCTTGTTAATGAAATGGATTTTACCAAAATTGAGCGAACTCTCCTTCCGGAAAATCGGATATTCGGCAATGGTTTTTTCCGGAGTCATGATGCTGGTACAATCCGGACAGAATTTATTCTCTGAAAAGACGATGATAACTGACTCCGACTTAATGGTCTATAATCAAAAACTAAAACTGCAACAGGCAAATTACGAACTTGAATTTACATACGATGAGGGGTTTGAATTTGAGCAAACTATCCCTTTCGCTGAATTATCTGTTCAACAGCAAAAGAATGTAAAAAACCGATCGCCAAAAGCAGATAAGATTATGATTGAGGCAGTATATGCAGTTAACCGAAAGAAATCTTTTGAAGCATATTATTTCCAAAACAATAAGTTGATTGATAAGATTGATTTTGTGTAGACTCTTTCGAATCAAGAGAATGATCAATAATTCAAATTCTTGCCCCAAACGAATAAAAGCAATGAAATTAAAAATGTTTCTTTTCATTTTTCTTTTGAATAATTCCTATTCCATCGGTCAGTTAACTCCTCCCGGTTTGGGAAGTAATTCAAAAATGAATTTGTGGTTTGCCATTGGCCTGGACCAAAAACTGGATTCGGCCGGGAGGTTTTCTTCGATGACCTATTTTGGCTTTGCAGGTCAAAGTACTGTTGATGATATCAATGTTTTTGATCGCCTGGGAATTTTCGTGCTAAATGAAGAAGTGAAATTCAAATTCAAACCAGCTTGGAGTGTTTCTTTGGCTGTAAGTTACCGTCATCAAAATGAATTTGAAAAAAACTACCCGTATTTGGCTGCTGAAGACCGATTCAAACAAGAATTCCGCCTTTATTCACGTATTATGAAAAGCTGGAAGAAAAAAGGAATACCTTCCATTGCATTCAGACAGGAATACCGCAAGTTTTATGATCCCGAATTCAGGGATTGGAAAGTTTCTTCGGCTTTCAGGTCGCGTTTAAAATTTCAAAGCGAATTTGACCTGGTTCCAGCAAAAAGATTGAGTGTAATTGCGGGTTTTGAATTTTTGTTTTCAACAGATTTCGAGGAAGCCAGCCAGGAGTGGAAGCATTTCCAGTATGGAGAAACACGTTTGTCTGCTGTTATTTCTTACCACACCAAAAACAATAAGATCAGCTATAATCTTGGATATATGAATGATCTCTTACATGTTCCCGCCGGGGAGAAATCGGTCCATTACATTTCAGCAAGTGTTATTTTCAAGAACCTTTTTTGACCTATGTAGTTTCTGATTTAGAAAACAATCCAAGCTTCAAACTGAATATTCACTATGTGTTCTATGGGTCTATGTGGTTCATTTCACCCCATAGCATACAGTAGGTCACATCCTTTTTTTAATGTTTATGTAGCTTGGTGAGTTTTCTACATTATTACCGGTGCTTCGCGTCCCTAGAGTTATTTGGTTAATTCGTATCCCGAGAACCATCGGGACAGCATTCGTAATTAACATGTCAGTTTTCCTGTCACCTTGTCTGTTTTCTGCGCTATGGCAAGGTAGTTGCCTGATCTGAATCAAAAAATTGACAATAATGGCAGAAGAAGCAGTTCAAAACGAAGAGTTTAACCAGGATACTGATGCAAAGAATCAGGAAAATCAGGATGAAACGGCGAACGAGCAGGTTGAAAACGCTGACAATTCGTCAGTAAATGCAGGGGCGCCTTCGTCTGAAGAACAAATTGCGGCGTTAAATGACAAATATTTGCGTTTGTATTCGGAATTTGACAATTACCGCAAACGTACCAATAAAGAGAAAATCGAATTAATCTCGACTGCAAGTGCAGGAGTGTTGAAAGACATGTTGTCTGTTATGGACGATTTTGAACGCGCTATTGCAAACAATGAAAATTCAGAAGACATTGCGGCTGTAAAGGACGGTTTTAAACTGATCCACCACAAATTGAGACATTTGCTGGAAGCAAAGGGCCTGAAACAAATGGAGGCAAAACACCAGCCCTTCGATTCGGATTTGCATGAAGCAATTGCAAATGTTCCGGCACCATCTGAGGATCTGAAAGGAAAGATCATCGAGGATGTAGAAAAAGGATATTACTTGAATGATAAAGTAATCCGTTTTGCAAAAGTGGTTGTCGGACAGTAAAAAATGGATTCACGAGAAGTGATTAACTATGGATAAAAGAGATTATTACGAAGTCCTTGGTATTTCAAAAGGCGCATCTGAAGCTGAAATTAAGAAAGCCTACCGCAAAATGGCATTAAAATACCACCCGGATAAAAATCCCGGAGATTCGGAAGCTGAGAATAAATTCAAGGAAGCTGCGGAAGCGTATGAGGTACTTTCCGACCCAAATAAAAAAGCACGTTACGATCAGTATGGTCATGCAGGCCTTGGCGGAAACGGTGGATTCGGCGGTGGAATGAATATGGATGATATCTTCTCTCAATTTGGAGATATTTTCGGTGGAGCTTTCGGGGGTGGCAGTTTTGGTGGCGCAAGAGGAGGAGGTCAGCGTGTAGTGCGCGGAACCAACCTGCGTGTTAAAATGAAATTGACCCTGGAGGAAATAGCCGAAGGTGTTACGAAGAAAATCAAGGTAAACAAACTGGTAAATGCTGATGGTGTAACATACAAAACTTGTGCTACCTGTAACGGAACCGGACGGATTACACGTGTTGCCCAGACATTTTTGGGAGCCATGCAAACACAATCGACCTGTAATACCTGTCAGGGAGCCGGAAAAATGATCGATCAAAAACCGGCAGATGCAGACAATCAGGGATTAAAGCGAAAAGAAGAAGTAATCGAAATCGAAATTCCTGCAGGTGTTGAAGAAGGAATGCAATTGAGTGTTTCCGGTAAAGGAAATGCAGGCCCTTTTAATGGGATCCCTGGAGATTTGATTGTGGTAATCGAAGAGCAGGCACACGAAGAATTGCGCAGAGATGGTGAACATTTACACTATGAAGCATTCATCAATTTTGTGGATGCTGTTTTGGGAGAAACAATTGAAGTTCCGACGGTGAATGGAAAAGCAAAGATAAAGGTTGAACCAGGAACGCAAAGCGGAAAAATGCTTCGTTTGAAAGGAAAAGGCTTACCGGTGCTTCAGGGTTACGGACACGGAGATTTGTTTGTTCATATCAATGTATGGACACCTAAAAAAGTAAGCAAAGAGGAAAGAGAAATCCTGGAAAAATTACAGACCAGTGAAAACTTTAAGCCGAATCCGGGACAAAATGAAAAAGGATTCTTTCAACGGATGAAAGATATGTTCCAGTAAACGGAAATAAAATAATTGAGACAGTGGCGCGATTAATCGCGCCACTGCTGTTTCATGCAAGCCCCTTATTTTCAATAGTGAAATCTTAAGCGGCAAAAAGAATTTAGCGACAATCTTCCTGAATCACTCGAATAAATATTCTTTTCACTAGCTTTATCGTATGAGAAGATTTACTAGTCCGCTTGAACCCACAATTGGTATCAGGCATTATTTGCTAGGGCTTGTAGCAATTGTTATCGGAGTTTATTTTATTGGAGGATCTTTGATGGGAATCTTGATTTCAGCCAAGTCACCCGCTGGTCGGACCCTGACTTCCTTTTCAGGTCCCGGGAATCTGTTTACCAAAAACGAATTTTTCGCTTTAAATATGATTCCCTTTGTTTTTGGGATCTTAACAATCGCATTTTGCTCAAAACTCATTTTTAAACGTCCTTTCCGGACCTTTTTAACCGCACGTCCCCGTTTTGATTTTACCCGTTTTTTCTTTGCATTCGGATTATGGGCCATGTTGATAATGGTTTCTTTTTTCATCACGTTCATGGATTTCAATCATCAGTTCCGTTGGAACTTTCAAAGTGAACACTTTTTTTATTTGGTACTGTTAGCTTTAATTCTTGTTCCGCTCCAAACAGGATTCGAGGAAGTGTTGTTTCGTGGGTTCCTGCTTCAGCTAGTTGGGAAAATAACTCAAAAAGGAATCTATCTGATTGCGGTTAACGGGATACTTTTCGGAGCACTGCATTTAATGAATCCCGAAATCGATAAACTCGGACCTTTCGCAATGGGCTATTATGTTGCATCCGGAATTTTTACTTCCTTCATTGCCGTAATGGATAACGGGTTGGAACTTTCCTGGGGTTTTCACCTGGCAAACAACCTCTTCGGAATTATCATTGTAACGAACGATTGGCAGGTCATTCAAACGGAGGCATTGTTTATTGACGTCTCCGAACCGGTATTGGGCTGGGACATGTATGTAACCATGTTCTTGTTTTATCCGTTAATGATTCTTGTTTTTTGGTTGGTCTACCGATGGAAAAACTGGAATAAGGTACTTTTACAAGGGAAATAAATCATTTTTTTGATTAAATGTTAGAAATTCAAGAGCTTACAAAGCGTTATCAGCGGAAAGCAGCGATAGACCAGGTTTCATTCAGTCTTCGGAAAGGTGAGATCTTCGGTTTACTTGGTCCCAATGGAGCAGGTAAAACAACACTAATTCGGATCATCAATAAGATAATTGAGCCCGACTCCGGAACAATCCGTTTCAATGGCGATTTGCTCCAACAAAAGCACTTGGCCCATATCGGTTATTTGCCGGAAGAAAGAGGGTTGTACAAACAAATGACTGTGGAAGCTCATGCCCATTTCCTGGGCGCTTTGCGCGGAATGAGTAAAAGCGAGATAAATACTTCATTGGATTATTGGCTGAAGAAATTCAATTGTGCGGATTGGAGAAAGAAACGCATCCAAGAATTATCCAAGGGAATGGCGCAAAAAATACAATTCATTTATGCCATCCTGCACGAACCGGATTTGCTTATTCTGGATGAACCTTTTTCAGGATTTGACCCGGTAAATGTGGAGTTGATCAAGGCCGAAATGCAGGAAATGAAATTGAAAGGAAAAACCATCCTGATCTCTACTCATAACATGCGCAGCGTAGAGGAAATTTGCGATCGGGTGGTGTTGATCCACCAATCGAGAAAAGTGTTGGAAGGCCGGGTAAGCGAAATTCAGGATCAGCAAAAAACAGGAGAATATGCGGTTAAATTCCGGGGGAATATGATTGCTTTCGTCAATGCACTTTGGATTGGGTTTGAACTAATCGATAAAGAAATCCTGGGCGATGACCGCTTTATTGCACGCGTTAAAATGAGAGGAGATAATTCGTTTGAAGATTTGCTGAAAACCCTGATCGGGCAGGTGAAAATTGAGGCGGCTTGGGAAGTTTTGCCGAGTATGAATGATGTGTTTATTTCAACTGTAAAAACAGAAAGCAATGAGAAATAGTTGGATAATTGCCATGCGCGAACTCAGAGAACGATTGGGAAGCCGTTCTTTTATCCTGATGGCTATTTTAGGCCCTCTGGTAGTCCTTACACTCACTTACCTGATTTTTCAATTCGGAGGAAAAGATCAGCAAAAATGGCAGGTGTTGATCGTTGATCCGGCAAATGTAATGGAACAAAAAATCATGGCGAATGAGGATCCGAACATCACGTATTCATTTGCTACGAATTACATTGAGTTGGAACAGTTTGCGAAAGAAAAACGGTTTGCAGATTTTGACGCAATGGTTGAAATCAATGAAAAAATTCTCTCCAACAAAACCAGCTTTTTGTTTTACCGTGAAAAGCCCTCGTTTACCATGTCAGTGAATATTCGCTACCAGGTTGAAAGAAGATTGGAAGAGGTTCTTGCCAAACAATTCACGGAATTGTCTGTTGCTGATTTTCGAAAGATCAAACAACCGCTGAATTTTGCATTTCGAAATGTATACGATCCGGAGGATGTGAAAAGTGACCTGGCCGGATGGGTGGGATTGTTCTTCGGAGCAGTCATTTTTGTATTTATATTCCTTTTCGGGATGACTATTTTGCGCTCGGTTTCCAGGGAAAAGACCAACCGGGTAGTGGAAATCCTGCTGGCAACAGTAAAACCACGATCTTTAATGCTTGGAAAAATTTTAGGTATCGGGATCAGTGCCTTTTTGCAGGCATTCTTATGGTGTTTGATTATCGGATTGGGATTGTACTTCATGCGTGAAACCATTTTTGTCGATATATACGATGCTTCCAACCAGGCAGCTGGACAGGTAAGTGATTACAATCAGTTTGTAGAATTGGTTTTTGAGCGCGTCCAGTTCGGGGTGATGATCTTTTATTTCTCCTTATTCTTTGCTTGCGGCTATTTGTTTTACGGTGCTTTCTTTGCCGCTTTGGGAGCTGTTTCGGGCTCAGAATCGGATGGACAGCAATTCCTGATTCCTTTGATACTTCTTTTGTGTTTTGCGTTGTATGCCGGATATTTCGTCCTGGAAAATCCCGATAGTCCGTGGGCTACATTTTTAATGTACTTTCCATTTACCGCGCCGGTTGTGGCAATGGTCAAATTATCTCTTGGATTTGCGGAAGGAAATGCATACCAATTGTTTGTTTCCTTATTTTTACTCCTGGCAAGTTCGATTGGTGTAATTGCAATTGCAGCACGATTGTTCAAAAACGGCTTGCTTCAATTCGGGCATACGCTACGGTTTAAAAATATTATTCTTTGGTTGAAAATCAAGTAAAATGCGTGTAGCGGTCATTGATCTGGGAACAAATACATTTAATCTTTTGGTTGCGGATTTGAACCCTGCAGGATTTGATATTGTCCATAACTCAAAGGAAGGAGTTGCTCTGGGAATGGGAGGAATCAACGAAGGATTCATTTCCGACGAAGCCATGGAGCGCGCATTCCGCGCATTCGAAAAGTTTACAGGGATTTGTGAGGATTTACAAGTTGATGCCATCGCAGGAATCGGCACTTCGGCGGTCCGTGATGCAGGTAACAGGAATGAGTTTATCCGGGAGATCAAAAAACGCTTTGATATTGACATTGAGATCGTAGACGGACTGGAAGAAGCGAAATTGATCTACCAGGGAGTAAGCTGGTCTTACCAATTCGATCAAACCTCTCTGATCATGGATATCGGGGGAGGAAGTACGGAGTTTATTCGGATCGAAGAAGGAAAAGAATTGGAGTTTATCAGCGCAAATATTGGTGTTTCAAGAGCAATCCAATTATTCTCTCTGAAAGATCCTTTGTCAGAGGAGGATCAAGTTGAACTGATCAATTGGTTTGAGGAAAATGCACAGGAACTGAATGCATTCGATTCATGCGAAGTGCTCGTTGGTTCTTCCGGAAGCTTCGAAACATTTTATGAAATGGTTCATGAGAAAGAATTTCCTACAAGCTTGGATAATATCCGACTTTCCAGGAAAGAGATCGTAACAACATTAAATTGGATCATTGAATCCACATTCGAGCAACGGGAAAATCATCCGTTTATCATCCCGATCCGCAGAAAAATGGCTCCGATTGCGGCTTTGAAAACAAAATGGATTATTGAAAAGTTTGGGATCAGAGAGATTGTGATATCACCGTGTTCCTTGAAAGAAGGGGTGCTGCGCAGATTCTTTTAAAATTTAAAATTGAGAATTGAAAAGGAGGACTTCTCTTTATCTGTTTGATCTCGATTTTCCATTCTCACTTTTCAATTAAATGGTTATTTTCGTTCACCAATAAAAACACATGGCAAAAATACTGATCATTGACGATGAACGTGCTATTCGCAGGGCCCTGCGTGAAATTCTGGAGTTTGAAGACTTCCAGGTAGATGAAGCAGAAAATGGGGCAGAAGGACTTGAAAAAGCAAAAAACACGCTTTACGATATTATCTTCTGTGATATCAAAATGCCGCAAATGGATGGAATGGAAGTCCTGGATGCATTAATTGCTCAAAAGATAGATTCACCTGTGATTATGATTTCCGGTCATGGGAACATAGAAACAGCGGTCGATGCAATTAAAAAAGGGGCATTTGATTTCATTGAAAAGCCACTTGATTTAAACCGGATCCTGGTTACCATCCGAAATGCAAAGGACCGGGTTGTGCTGGTCGAAGAAACCAAACAGCTGAAAACGACTGTCCGCAAATTCAAAGGATCGTCAATTATTGGTGAAACGGAGGGAATTAACAAGATCAAAGAAATGATCGAGAAAGTTGCTCCTTCAGATGCACGTGTATTGATTACGGGAGCAAACGGTTCCGGAAAGGAATTGGTAGCCCGCTCGTTGCATGATCTTTCCAATCGCAGGAAAATGCCTTTTGTGGAAGTAAACTGTGCAGCCATTCCAAGTGAGTTGATAGAAAGTGAATTATTTGGTCATGAAAAAGGGGCATTTACCTCTGCAGTAAAAGATAAAAAAGGAAAATTTGAATTGGCATCAGGAGGTACATTGTTCCTGGATGAAATCGGAGATATGAGTGCTTCTGCCCAGGCAAAAGTATTAAGGGCTTTGCAGGAAAATGTAATCCAACGGGTCGGAAGCGAAAGAGACATTAAGATTGACGCCCGGGTGGTTGCGGCAACCAATAAGGATTTGCGCAAGGAAATCGCTGAAGGACGTTTCCGGGAAGATTTGTACCATCGTTTGGCCGTTATTTTAATTCACGTTCCTTCTTTGAATGAGCGCCGCGAAGATATTCCGATGCTTGCGGAACATTTCATTGCCCTGGTTTGCAACGAACATGGAATTCCAAAGAAAGAATTTACGGATGAGGCTTTGATTGAATTACAACAAACAGATTGGACCGGAAATATCCGGGAATTAAGAAATATCGTAGAACGCCTGGTGATTCTGTGCGGAGCCAAAATCACCGGAGATGACGTGAAAATGTTCGCCAATCCGAAAAAGTAGCCGAGTTTGCTTTGGATTAGGGATGTTGCGGCGTTAATTCGATTCCGCCCCATTCCAGTACATCAAAACCATCGCGGTTCAGCTTCTGCAATATTTGTGGTTTCACGAGCTGAGGCTTTGTTTGATCTGTTTGTGACCAAACGATATAGACCCGGTTTAAATGCAGCGGTTTCGGCGTGATTTCCAGTGCAGCGAATGCATTGCAGGAATCATTCAGTACAAATTGGATCAGTACCTGTTCGTATTTCCGAAGCTCAGGTGCCCAGAAAGTAATGAAATCTGTTTTTTCTTTGTCATTGAAACCCAGATCTGTCAGGTACTTTTCCAAGGATTGAACGACTTGCTCTTTTTCCAGGAGAAAACCACCGGTCTTTGCATCGAAGGTATTGAATACCTGTTCCGATTCCCAGAACAAATAGGGGTAAAGTGCTCCGTTGATATCAATAGAACCATCGGGGTGCGCTGTCCCTTTCCAACCTCTGGAATAATCGGGATAAGTGAATGTCAGATTTCCTTTTGCGTTTAAATCAACCGATACGTCCGTGTCTGAATCAGGATAGAGGTAAATCACCGGTTTTTTGACCGGTCGCGGATCATTTTTTGCTTTGAAATGAAGCGAAATGATCGTCAGTTGACCTGTTTTTAGTTCTATGGAATCCGTTTCGATTTCCTGGAAATGGCTGTCATAATAGAATTGAAAAACGGCTTTTTGTGGTTTACGGATCACTTCCGCTTCGTTTTTGTCGTTCATTTTGATACGTTCGTTACTGCCATTCATCCCGAAGCGCAATTCGCGGAATAAGTCATAGTCCGAATCGAACTCACAAATGATCTTAATCCGGGAACCAGTTTGGGGCGGATGTTTATCGGTTTCGTATCTCACGAAATAATCGGGAATCCATTCCAATTTGTTTGCGAGCAAATTGCTGCTGATCAACAGAAAAAACAAGATAAGACGCATCATTTTATAAATTTGGTTCAATTTCCATTCCCCCCCATTCTACCAGGTAATTTCCGGAGCGGTCCATTGGTTCCGGAGAAGAGATTCTGATTTCCGGAGTTTGTTCGTTCCACTGGCTCGTTTCCCGGAAAACAAGGTAAATGCGGTTTTGTTTGAAGTTGGGCGAGATTTCCAGGGAGGCAATCGGATCAATACTTTTATTTTGCATCCAAAGAACCTGCAGGTGTTTCATTTTCTGCATGCGCGGACCCCAATAGGTGATAAAATCAGCTTTCTCTTTTTCATTGAAACCGATTTTGTCCAATTGGTTTTCCAGGTAAGCCATTACGTGACTTCCTTCCAGTTGATCAGCAAAGTTCCAGTCCAGGTTCACCTGATTGACAGGAAGTTGCGCATCCCAAAAAAGATATGGGTACTTGGTGCCGTTTAGCTGGATAGTTCCGTTTGGAGAACTCGTTCCCACCCATTCATTGCTGTATGCCGGATAAGTAAATTGTAATGCTGCACTCGTTTTCACTTTCAGATGAAAGGCTTCTTCCTTTTCACTATAGAGGTAAATCACCGGTTTTTCCACCAGGATTTGTTTTCCGGAATTGGAAGAACCCTGGAAATTTAATCCGATTTCGTAATGGTGTTTTCCCATAAATTCCCGCTCAAGATATATTTCATTAAAGTTGGCGTTGATATAAAAAGCCAATCTGTGTTTCCCTTTCGCTAGTGGAAATCTGAAGATCGGGTGCTTATCGGTAATGGTATATTTCTTTGATTTTCCATCAATTTTCACCTGCACGATTGCAGCATGCTGGTTCAGCATCAGCTGATTATAGAGGTCGTCCACATTAAAAACCAATTGAACACTATCCGGGTGAATTTTTTCAGAAATGCTGTCTTTGATAATCCAGACCGAAGGAAGTAATTCTCTTCCTTTGGAAAAACCAAGAAAAGACGTCGCTAAAAAAAGGATACTCAATGTTCGATTCATAAGGCAATTGATTTAAGTTCAAAACCACCCCATTCCAATAGATTGAATCCATCGCGTTTAAAGGCAGGCAGTTCAATGGAGTGAATGTAAGGTTCCAATTTGTCGTTCCATTTTGAGAATGCAATATATAGCCGATTTACCACTGTCGGTTCCGGATCACAGTGGATTGAAGCGAATTGGTTGCAGTCTTCCTGGAGATAGAACTGGACAAACACGGATTCGTATTGCATCATTCGCGGTCCCCAATAGGTGATGAAATCCGTTTTTTCTGCGGAAGTTAAGCGGGCATTGGAAAGCTGGTTTTCCAAAAACGGGATAATTTCTTCTTTGGAAACCCGGTATCCGTTGGTGTGTTTTTTTAAGGTGAATGCTTGCTTTGAGTCCCAAAAGAGGTATGGATATTTTTGGCCCTTTAGTTCAATTTCCCCAGTTGGGTAAACAGTTCCTTTCCATTCGTCTTCGTACACCGGATAAGTAAATGTGAAACCGTTTGTGGGTATTACTTTTAGAGAAAAATCCATTTTTACAGGATTTTGCAGGTAAATGACCGGCTTGTCCACTTCAATCATCCTGTTTTCAGAATAGAAATTGACTTGTGCTTCATTTTCTGTTTGGTTCTCTATCTGGATCGTATCTGTGATCACTTCATCATAACCCGGTCCCGGCCAAAACTTGAAAACAGTCTTTTTTGCCGCTAACCGGAGAGTTGCAGTAAAAGATGTGTTGAGGGTCAGTGTATCTTCAACATTGTTGACAGAGTAATAGATGATTGTCTGGTAACCTAGTGGAATATCACTGAAATTCGGACTGTCGAAATGAATGGTGAGTTTGGCTTCCCCGTTTTTGATGGCTGTATTTTTAGTGGTTTTATAAATGTAAAATTTCGGTACGGACTTAAGTTGATCCGAAGCGCGTGTTACAAAAGCTAGGGTTGTTAAAACCAACAACAAAGAAACTGTTTTCATCATTTGATATTAGAACAATTAGTCATACATTCCAAATTCACTTTCGTTCAAAGTTTACTGAAGAAATCAGAAATCAGGATAATTTCTGTCAAAACACCCTTCGGAAGATTAAAGTTCTTATTTTTGGTCGGACAATTTTAACTTATGGATATAAAAGGCTTTTTTCAGAAAAATTGGATGTACCTGGCAATAATCGGAGGAATGTTTATTGTTATAGCGATGTTCTTTAAGCCACAATTTGAAGGGTATGGTGTGAAGCAACACGATATTAAGGAGTGGAAAGGAATGAGTAACGAGACAGATCTGTTTCGTGAGGAAAGCGGTAAAGAACCTTTGTGGACGAGCTCTGCTTTTGGAGGAATGCCTGCAGAGCAAATTTCGCTTATATATCCGGGAAACTGGTTTAAAACTATTTTAGGTCAATATTTTAAAATTTTACCAAATCCCGTAGGAACTATATTTTTACATTTTCTCTGTTTTTTATTGTTTGCCAGGCTTCTGAAAATAAACCCGTGGGTTGGGCTTTTGGGTGCGATAGCTTTCAGTTTTTCAAGTTATGAGTTGATTGTTATTCAGGCAGGACACGTTACCAAATCTGGTGCAGCTGCATTTTTGCCTGCTTTGTTGGGGGCATTTATTTATGCATTCCGGACCAACCGGATGTGGGGAGTGATTCTTTCGGGGATCTTCATGACCTTTGAATTGGCAATGAACCACGTACAGGTTACGTATTATTTCTTGTTTATTTTATTGTTCCTGGGTATTTACTTTTTGGTGGAAGCAATCCGGAAGAAAGATTTGAAAAACTTCGGAGTCACAGCTGCCGGGATTATCGGAGTTTTTATCCTGGCCTTTGTAATCAACAGCGGGAATATTATCCTTACAAACGATTATGCTAAATACTCTATCCGCGGAGGAAATGATGTCACCGTTTCCCCTGATGGATTACCTGCAAAAAATCAATCCACTGGATTGGATCGGGACTATATTACTCAATGGTCTTATGGAATAGATGAAACGTTCACATTTGTTTCACCATACGTAAAGGGAGGTGCATCGGAACAATTGGGCAATTCACCATTTTCTGAACAAATCCAGAACAGTGATTTGTCTCAGGCAGAAATAAACAATGCGCTGAAAGGATATTCATATTGGGGGACGCAGCCCATTACTTCGGGCCCTGTTTACATTGGAGTCATTGTTTGTATGTTGGCATTTTTAGGTTTGTTTTTCCTGAAGGACAAAATGAAGTGGGCGCTTTTTGCGGTAACAGTACTGGCAATTATGCTGTCATGGGGAAAAAATTTCATGGGATTAACCAACTTCTTCATTGACCATGTTCCTGCATATAACAAATTCAGAGCGGTTACTATTATCTTGGTGTTGGTTGAACTGACGATTCCGGTAATGGGAGTTTTGTTTTTGAATGAGCTCATCAAGCAGCGAGAATCGGTTATTGCTCAGAAACAAAAAGTCATGATTGTTTTGGGATCGTTCATAGCATTTTTGATTATTGTGAAAGTAGCCGGATTAGGTGATGGCTACACCAACCCGATGGAAGCGAAACAATATGCGGGACTGAATGAGGCATATACCAAACAGGTAATGCAAATGGACCCACAGGTTGCGGCACAGGAATATCAGCTGGATATAACAAATCCACAACAAGTGCAACAATTTGTAAACATGCAGGTAGATTCCCAGATGGAATCGTATAATGCAGTTAAAATGGCCAGAAAGCAGATTTTCAGTTCAAGCATGACGCGTTCAATTTTGTTTGCTTTCCTTGGAGCCGGACTATTTCTTATTTTCCTGTATTCCAAGAATGAAAAAAATGCAAATATCATTTTAGTTGCAGGTTTGGTCATATTGACATTTGCTGATCTGGTTCCTGTTGCTTACAATTATTTGGGAGCGGTTGACGATGCTTCCGGAAATGGATATAAGTATTGGGAGGAAGCGGGTTTGACTGCTTACCCGATTACTACAACGAAAGGAGATGAAGAGATTATGGCTGCTGAAATAGCTCAGAATCCATCACTGGCCGCCGTAGTAAAAAGAGGTGAAGCAAAAGGAAAACAAAAGGCCGATGAATTAGGATACGAGGGGGCTGCAAAAATAAATGTGATTAACTCATACCGTTTTCATGCTTTAAGTATGGCAACAAACTACCGGGTACTCGACTTTTCAGGGGCTTTTTCAAGTAGTAGGGCATCTTATTTCCATAAATCACTTGGCGGTTATCACGGTGCTAAATTGAGAAATATCAATAATCTGATGGAATTTCAGATTTCACAGACCAATAACAAAGTATTGGATATGTTGAACGTGAAGTATTTCTTACAATCATCGCCATCAGGCTTAGATACTGCGATTTTAAATCCTGCTGCGCTTGGAAATGCCTGGTTGGTGAAACAAGTTCGTGAAGAAGCGACTCCAAATGATGAGATCCGGGCTCTTGGCAATAAATTCAAAGCGGAAAATCGCGGCTCGGGAGTCTTTTTGGTTAATCGTACGCCGATGAAAGAGGCAACTGTTTACGGAGGTGAAACCCTTCAATATTTGGTTCCCGGGAGAGATACCATGAAAGTGCAATTGGCAAGCGGACTGACCAAGGGTCAGGAAGCGATGTTTGTAATGGATATTAACGGGAATACCAACTTGGTTCCCTTGGTTACGCTTCAGGCAGATACCTCAAGATCATTTACTCCCTTGGTTTATCTGAAAGTAGAAGATTCATTTGATCCTGCTAACGAAGCATTGATGCTTCCGGAATTTGCAAGTAAATTAAGCACCAGAAAATTCTCGGGAGAAGGGGAGATTAAACTGACAAGTTCAGCTCCTAATAAATTAACATACGATGCAAACGTAAAAGGCCCTCAATTGGCGGTTTTCTCTGAAATTTATTATCCGATCGGGTGGAAAGCATATGTTAACGGAAAAGAAGTTCCTGTTTTGAAGACAAATTACCTTCTGCGTGGAATTCAATTGAAGGACGGACATAGCAAGATCGAATTTATTTATGAATTACCGAAATATGCTACTGTAAATCTGGTGGCAAGAATCGGATCGGTTATATTGCTTGCCTTGTTTGGATTTGCATGCTATATGGGATGGAAGAAGAAAAAACGCACACAGGTAGCGGCAGAGTAATCAGTCGTTTACGTAGAGCATAAAAAAAGAGGATTATTCAAAATCCTCTTTTTTTATGCGGTCACCCAGGGTGAAATCTTTTAATGCCCGTTTCCCGATAATTTCGGAATAGTATTTTGGGTGGAGGCTGAATCCCGGACGTACAGAGCGGATATGTTCGGAAGTAACTGTTTCCCCCTTTCTAAGGTCTTTTGAAATATACAAAGAACGGCTATGGGCTCTGCTCACCAATTGTTTCGCACTCAATTCAAAAGTCACTGTTCCCAATGCTTTTTCAGCATCACGAACAGCTTTCACCATTTCAGAAAATTCGGCTTCGTTCATGGAAAAAGTAGCATCTGGTCCTCCGATAGAACGATCTATGATAAAATGCTTTTCGATGACTTTTGCTCCCAGGCTAACAGATACGATCGGGACCGTGGATCCCATGGTGTGATCGGATAGGCCGGAAATAACCCCAAATTCTTTTGCCAGATATGGAATCATGATCATATTTGCCTCTTCGATCGGTGCAGGATAGCTAGATGTACATTTTAACAGGATGATCTGGTCATTTCCAGCCCTTTTACAAGCTTCTATTGCCAGCTGAATGTCTTCGTATGTGGCTATTCCTGTTGAGATGATAATGGGCTTTCCTTTCGAAGCAGTGTACTCGATCAAAGGGATATCGGTAATTTCAAAAGAAGCAATTTTATAGGCGGGAACATCCAGGTCTTCCAGGAAATCAACCGCTGAATGATCAAAAGGTGATGAAAAGCAAATCAAGCCTTCTTCTTTCGCAACGTCAAACAGTTGTTTGTGCCATTCCCACGGAGTATATGCTTCCTGGTACAGGTCGTGCAGGTATTTTCCTTCCCAAATGGTACCATGGATCAGAAAATCTTCTTTTCTGCTGTTGAGGGTAATGGTGTCCGCTGTATACGTTTGAAATTTGATTGCGTCCGCACCTGCGCGCTTCGCAGCCCGTATTGTTTCAATGGCCGTTTCTAAACTCCCGTTATGATTTGCAGATAATTCGGCAATGATAAAGGAAGGTTTTCCAGGACCGATTTCAAAATTTCCAATCTTCATAATGCAATTCGTGTTATAAATTCTTCGGTAATTTCATCTAAATTATTCACGGTATATTGTGCATCGAACCCGGGACTTGCTTTCATAGAACCAAATTCTCCGGTTAATACACGGATTGTTTTTGCTCCCATTTTATTGAGTGATACAAAGTCTTTTTTAGGATTGTCGCCAATGTAAACCAATTCATCGGGAGATTTTTGACCTTCCCAGCTTAGAATTTTCTCAAAACAAAAAGTGGATGGCTTGGAATATGCGATACCATATTGGTAGGTAGGAATTGTTTTAATGAAATGGCTCCGTAACCCCAATGCTTCGATCTTATTGCGCTGAACCCGGACATTTCCATCCGTTACAAGGTATTTTGTGTGACCGGAGAAACGTTTCAGAAAGCGTTCAGCTTCTGGGTAGAGGGTTAATTCAGGTTTGTGTGAACGGTAAACAGAAAGGCATTTTTTCCGGTTTGAGGTGGTATTGATGTGGTGTTTTTCCAATACCGAATCAAAAACTTTTCCTCTTCCGTTCGATTTTAATTCACGCAGCATGATCTGAAAAGACTCTTCCGCGTCTATTCCGAACGTTTTACTCAAATAAGCACTGACTTCCCGAAACCCGCTGTAAACGAATTCGATTTCAGGATAAAGCGTGTCGTCTAAGTCCGTTACTATGATCATAAATATAGGTCAGCAGGATATCGAACCTGCGTAATTGTTTTTGTTGTCGGAATAAAAGGATACGCTTCCAGCGAAACGGAACAACTTTCCAGGTAGGCCCAATAGAAACTGTCTAGTCCGGCTTTGACCGAAAGGGTGGAAGCACCACCAAATCTAGGGTTACATTCAATGACATGAATTTCTCCTTTGGAATCGATAATTGCTTGGAGGATAATGTGTCCGGAAAGCTTTAAAGAATCAATAATAGCACGAAATTCTTTCTCCATTACAGGGTTGTGAATGGTAGAAGTTACCTGGGATTCACCGTTCACCACCAGCTCGCGCTTACGCATAATAATTCCTTTTACCTTTCCTGTTTTATCGATGTATGCATCAATACTTAATTCCAGGCCATCAATAAACGGCTGGAATATTGGGAATTTCAATTGATCGGCATGAACAGATGCTTCTTCTTTGCCCAGATTGATACCAATCGAGTCCGAACCAGCTCCAAAACGTTCTTTTACGACGAAACGGGTATTGTTCCACGAATCCATGTGTTCCGCAGTTGGAATAATGCGTGACTGAACGTTTTCATTTTCCCGGTAGAATGCCAGTTTGTCGACACATTTTCTAATGGACTCCTTGTTTGAAACCATTACGTGAATTCCGGCTTGTTCAAAGAGGCTTTTGTTTTCTGCAAAAAATGCCAATTCCCCGTCGCGCGAAGGAATAATCAACTGAATGGAACGGTTTTGACATTCTTTGATGAATGCGTGAATATCGATTTCGCTAATCAATGGAATTTTCCAAAAATCATCTGTGAAATGCTTTGCCAAACAAGTGTCAGATGCATCGGCCGCAATTACCTTAATACCCGAATGGATTTTATTCGCAGCCTTTTTAACGGACTGAATTAAACCAATTTTTCGTGAGGCACTGGAAACCAGGATATTTCCATAAGTAATATCTTTTGCAATTTGTCTTTGTTGTTCAAACGCAATAATCTCCGGAATGGTATTTTCCAGGTCTCTTTCGGGAGCCCATGCGATATATTTTTTCAATAAGGTAGTGTCTGCTTCTGAAGCTTCAATTAATTCATCCGTTTTTCGAATGTACTCGGTGTTCATTTGTGGAAAATGCGCATGCAGGATTCGAACAACATCTCCAACCTGTCTCGATCTCCCTGTACCCAGGTTCACAATTCCGGTTTGGTTACAAAGTGCCAGTTTCAGCAATCCTTTTGCGGTATCCTGGGCATAGATGTAATCGAAAAAACCTTCCGGATTGTATACTGTTATTTTTTCATTGTTCAAGAGGTCTCTGACCCATCGGGAAATAATATCCCTGGAATTTTTACCGTATCCACGGTAAATCCGCGCCGAAATACTGGTAAATTGATCGGATTTGAACAAGGCCAGGAAATCCAATTCGATCTCATGAGCAAGCTTCGCAAGACCGGTCAGGTTTCGGGGATTGATGCTATGTGATTCTGTGAGTTTTACAGGTTGATTCTGTGCTTCTTTGAATTGATAATGTGCTTTGTCATAAATCAGATAACTGGAAGCATTGACTACTCTTTTCAACCCGGGTACATTTCTCATCAGTGTCATTAAATGATGACTCAGCAGGATATTGTGGTGAAAATTTTCTTCCCAGTGTTCGTAAGTCTCTGTAGAACGTTCGAAGGTTGCTGCCAGGTGAATGAAATATTCCGGGTTAAAATGGTCCACCTCCACTTGGGTGATGTAATTCAAATCTCCCTGGCGATAGATAACAGTTGACGGAAAATCGGCCGGAATCGGTTTTAAATCCCCCACCATGATATGTGCACCCTGCTGCTGGAGCAGTTGTACCATTTCTGTTCCGATCACACCGGCACCACCACTGATAAAAATCCGTTTTCCTTTAAAATCCATAATCCTTTTTTAATATTCCATGTATTAAAGAATCTACAAAGATACCATTAATACACACGTGAGCTCTCATTCTGCCTTCAGGAACAAAACCGCAAGACTCCAAAATGCTGATGTGATGATCCCTGATGTCGTAAGTTTCCGTAAACATCCGGTTGAAACCAAGGACACGGAAAGTAATCAGTTTCATCAGCTCAATGAAATGAGTGAAATCTTCCTCATAAATGATCGGGTCTTTGGCTCTTTCAGGGGCAACCAAAAAAGAAAGTTCGATTCGTTTGTCCTGCCAATGAATATTTGTAAGACCTCCGTATCCGATACATTTATCATCTCGCAGAAGACTAAAAAGCATGATCGCCGGATTTTCTTTTTCGAAGCCAGGCTTTACAACCGTTTGGTAATAATTTTCCTGTTCCGCATCGCTTATCGGCTTATTTTGCCTTAGCACATCCATTTGTGCATTCCTCCATTCTTTGATCAAAAAAATATCGGATTCACGCAGAGGTGTTACTGCGTAATTACCGAGTGTATAAACCGTTTTGTTCAGGTATTTTGCGTAACTCATGATTTGGTGAAATAGGCCGTTAATTGTCTTCCTGATCCCAAATTGGCAAATGCCTCATACAAGTCAATCGTTTTTGGGATCGAAACCGAACAATGAAGATTGTCCAGCCACATACGGGCCCTGTGACAGTTTTTTCCCTTAGTCCCGTCTTCTATGTAATTACTGTCCGGGTTGGCAAGGAAATAATCTATGGGAAAATCAGACAAGCATTTATGGAGACTGAATCCGTGGTCTTCACAAAGTGCCACCAATGATTCCTTCGAAAAATAGTTTAAGTGATCCGGTATTTTTACCCAGAATTGTCGGGATATTTTTTTATCGGAAAGGAGTTTTTCCTGTAATACGGAAAAATCATTCGGAACCAGAATGATTAGCAGTCCTCCCGGAGAAACCAATTCCCGGAGTTGTTTTAGGATCAGGATCGGATCGATTACGTGTTCCAGTACATTCAGGATACAGATTACATCGTATTGTTCTTTCTTTTGGATCAGTTCCCCGATTCGCTGGTAAATGTCTCCTTGTAATACAAACGATTCCATGTCCGGATTTTGGCGCTGAACGCCATCGATGGAATAATCGATGCCGGTTACAGACCAACCGTTCCGGAAAAAATAGTCCATCGTAAAACCTTCTCCACACCCTACATCCAACAATTTTCTGCCGGATACGTTTCCTTTAAAAAAACGGGTGATAACTTCTGATTTGATGTGATTGGAATTATCAAAGAAAGTCAATTCCTGTTCTGAATACACAGCTTCGTAAGCACCCTGGCTTGTCTGAAAATAGATTTCAGCGTAATAGTTTGCCAATTCTTCCGGGCTTGGTTTTTCCGCTATTTCGAGGTAACCATATTTATTCTTCAGGAAGGAAGTTGTTTCCGGTGAATCCATGCTATTCAGCTTTAAGGAGTTTGTATTTTAATTCTGCCAGTTTCCAATCAGTTTCATTGTCAATATCCTGTACAAACAATTCGTCGATAACAATACATCCCGTATTATCCGTGAAAACACCTTTTTGCTGAAGCACAGGAGCTACTTTCATCCAATAAAACTGTCCGGGATCGAAATACGCCTTTTCTAAATCCTGTGAACGTGTAAAACGATGCTCCGGGTGAATGTATGTCAGTTTTTCGTTGAAAATGGTTAAAGCTCTTTGAATAGGAGTAGAATACGCAACTACGGGATACACCGAATAATAGCCGTTTTCAATTAGTTGTTTGTATGCTGATACCAGGTATTCTGTTTGAAGCAAGGGAGTACAGGGATAAATACAGCAAATTTCATCGAAGGTGCGTCCGAGTTTTGAATATTTCCCAATGACTTCTTCAATGACTTCAAAAGTACCCGCAAAATCATTGCTGTTTTCCGAGCTTCTCAGAAAAGGAACGGTTGCGCCATATTTTTTTGCAACAGCAGCAATTTCCTCATCATCGGTAGAAACCATAACTTCTTCAAAAAGCCGGCTTTTTAACGCTGTTTCAATAGCGTAAGCGATGACCGGTTTACCCAAAAAGTCTTTGATATTTTTGCGGGGTATCCGTTTACTCCCGCCTCTTGCCGGAATGATTGCGATCATGCTAAAGAGGTTTAATTTTTTTATCCGTCCCTGAACGATTTGTAGGCGTATTTACAGGGAAGTTCATTTTAAAAAATATGATCGGTTCCAACTGAACCGTTCTCGTAGGAATCAAAATACAGCCATTGATATGTGGATTTTCAGAAAGAGCAGTCATCTAACCTGATTTTTCTCTCCACGAACGATTCCAGTTCCGGGTCGCAATGGATGAATCAATAAACCACTCGTCCCCTGCATGGTTATTTTTTTTCCATTAAAAACCAGGTCACGTCATCCTGAGGAAAAGACGGATCGTTTTTATAAACGAATCCATAGTCAATGAGTTTCAGGTCTGGGAATTTTTGCATCATTTCTCCTGCAAAATCACGTTTAAACAAGCGATCTGAATGTCCCCGGTAGTTAATCGCAACCGGAGTTGGATTGTAATATTCTGCGACTAAAATATACTTATTTGAACTGTCGTATAGTTTCCGGTACACCAGCTCCAGCATCTCCGGATTGATGTGGATCAGCACTCCTTTGATAAGGGAAACACTATATTTTTCTTTCGGTTCAAAATCCAGGATTGAACAATTGTAAACCTTATTTTCTCCGATTACACCTTTCAATATGCCTGCAGCATTTTCATTGATCTCTATTGCATGGATATTTAGATTCGGATACAGTGATCGGATAGCTTTCAGATTCATCCCCACATTAGCTCCGAATTCGATCAGGGAATCAATAGGCGCAGCTTGTTTTAAAGCCTTAGAGAAAAAATGAATGTTGGATGCCAGGTACTGTTCGCTTTTGTTTCGATCAATATACTCAGTCCCAAAATCACCGGCCCAGAAATCCTCCTGTTCGGTTTTATATATAGCAGACATATACAACTGTTGATTTAAATTCTTCTTGCGAAGATAGTAAAAACTCCCTTTTCACCGACTAAATACGAGGCATCCCGAAAATATATTTTCAGCGGTTATTTGCTTGGATGAGCTTCGGAAAACAGTTGGTAAGTTCGTTTGTTTTCACGGATAACCTTTTTGGAAAGTTCGGAAATTCCGGATAGGTTTATTTTTTCGAATGGAGCCCCGAAAAGTGAATTGGAGAATTGAATTTGAAAAAGCAGACGGACGTCCTCCTTGAGCGGTTTTCCTTTGTGTAATCCGCGGGTATCAACCGCCAGGATTGTTCCTTTCTTTCCAGTAAATTCTTTGAAGCGGTCTTTCGAATAGATTTTTGACAATTCTTCGTCTGTCATACGTCCATCTTTCCGGATTGCTTTTGGTAATCCCTTGTGTGAATTTTGAATGTAGCAGTGTGGACCATTGTGGGAATGTACGTCCGTGATATAGAAAAAGAATTTAATGAATTTAAAGCGATCCATATCAAAGTGAAACATCTGTGCTGCCTGTGATGCACCTTTATTACCAAACGGTACGCTCCACCACATAGCCAAAGCATCCAGGATCGGGTTGCAATTTAAGTAAGCAGTAGCAACAGATTTCAAAGTCGGGTCAAAAACAAGGGATTGAACGGCCTGATTTTGCATAATATCCGAAGCATCAAACTGATAACGTGGTGAAATGGGGTTGGACCGGTCAAAAATGACTTTTTCGGTAGAATAACAAATGTTTTTTTTGTCTACATCTACGTAACGAGTTCCTGTTTCAGAGGCAAATCGCGTAATTGATTCGATGAGTTCGTTATCCAGTTTGACATCAAATTCGTAAAATCCATCAGCAACAATTTTTGCAGAGATTTGTTCAATTTCTGCTTTTGACAAATTCCCCAAAATACCATTTGCGGGTGTTGCTTTTCCCTTTTTGAATATTCCTATGATATAGGAAAGACGGTTGTTGATGCGCCCATTGGTCAAAACAAACAAGTACCGAAATGCTGCATATCCCAGATTTATGGTGTTTTTGGTGAACAAAAACACCATAAATCCGAATGAAAACAAAAAGGGGAAAGTAATAAATTTGATGGCATTCTTCATAACCGGCATCTATTTTTTGATAGAGAAAACGGCAATTACAGATCCTTTCAGATCTTTCCTGTCTTCATCGATACTGTGGCTAAAATAAACATGATCAACTGCTTCTCCAAAAAAATCGGTCAATTGGGATGCCTCAGTTGTCAATCTTCCGGCTCCCGGGATATAATCCAAATGCTTGGTTTCTTCTTTTCCAGGTAGTCCTCCATATTCGACACCAACAGCTATCACGGCACCGTTTTTTGCCACTCTGATCACTTCCTGAGCGGCTTTTACCGGATCTTCACTATATGAAATGACCCAGCCCATGATTACCACATCGAAAGAGTTATCCGGATAGGACATTGCATGCATGTCTCCCAGGTCAATCCAGGAGGAATAACTGATCAGATCAAGCCCGCGGACATTCTTTTTAAGAAAACCATAACCAACCAGACTTAAAAGTTCCCCTTCAGTTCTCGGGCCGATCGTAAGTACTTTGGAATGAATTCCAACCTTGTCGATAGCTGTTACCGGTTTAATGAGTGCCAATGACCTGACCACAGCAAGATCTTTTATACCTTTTAGATTGTGAAATACCGTATTGGATGCGATCGCTTTTTGAGTAGACAGATCAAACGTTTTCAGTTTTCGGCAGATTCTTACGAAGTAAAAAAAACGGATTCTTGCAATGCAATACCGAACGAAATCGATGGTCAGCAATTGATGGAAAAAACCTCTGACTATGCCTTTATATTTATGTTTGTTATGATCTTTCATAAAATAATTTTGTTGTACTTATAACGTAATTAATTGCTTCCTCGTTCATGGATGGAAACATCGGAATGCTGATACATCTTGAATAATAGCGTTCCGCCATTGGGAAATCCCCTTCTTTCCAGCCCTGTTTGCGATAGTAAGGCATTAAATGTACAGGGATGTAATGAATTTGTGCAAAAATACCGTGGGATCTCAGAAAATCATACAATCCTTTTCGGTCCTCCACTTCCAGTACGAAGAGGTGATAAGCATGCCCTTCGATAAATCCTGAAGAATGAATGATTCCCGGGGTACCCGTGAAAGCGTTTGTATAGGATTTCGCAATGGATTTTCTTTTTTTTAGATTTTGGTCAGCACGTTTTAGCTGGGAAATACCCAATGCTGCCTGAAAATCCGTTAAACGGTAATTATATCCCAGTTCCTGCATTTCCATATACCAAAGCGGATATTCACCGGTTGCGGGACTGTTTCCAACTGCAAATTCTACACTGTTTTCGAAAAGCTCCGTATTGCGTGTTATTCCATGCGAACGCAAGGTTAATAACCGGTTGTACAAATCCGGATCATTGGTCGTAATCATTCCGCCTTCACCGGTTGCAATGTGTTTCACCGGGTGGAAAGAAAAAATACTTAAATCGGCAAATTTTCCATTTCCGGCAAACTGTTTTTCGTTCTGTCCGTCGACAAAAAATCCTCCGGGAGAATGGCATGCATCTTCAATGATCCATAAGCCATATTTTGAGGCTAACTTTTTGAATTCGTCCAGTTGTGCGACACGACCCGCAAAATCTACGGGAATAATTCCTTTTATTTTTTTATCAGGATTGTCCCGGATAATTTTTTCTACGGACTGAATGTCCATTAAATACGTTTCCGGATCAATGTCAGCAAACAATACCTGTCCGCCACAGTATTTGACACAGTTGATTGAAGCAGCAAATGTGATGGGTGTGCAGATCACATATTCATCTTCCCGGATGCCTAATGCCATTACAGCCAAATGGAGCGCAGCTGTACCGTTACTTACCGCAACAGCGTATCCGGAACCGGTATATGCAGCAAATGCGTTTTCAAATTCGGCGATTTTCGGGCCTTGTGTTAAAAAATCGGATTGAAGGGTGTCAATAACTGCTTGAATATCTTCGGGCGTTATTTCTTGTCTTCCGTACGGAATGATCTTGTTGTTCATGGTTCGAAAGTAGGATCAACATGTTCTTTGATCAGGGCTCTCAAACTTTCAACTGTTTCCCAATCAGAGTTTTTATCCGAAGAGTAGGAAAAACCTTCTTCCACTTTAACGGCACTGAAATACGCAACAAACTGATCGAGTTTCCAATTCGGGTTTTGAGGCAGGATTGTGTAGTATTTTCCTAAGTCATACGTAAAAAAAGAATCAGATGAAGTAATCATTTCTTCGTGGATTTTTTCTCCCGGGCGAATTCCGATCACCGGTTTCTCACATTCCGGTCCGATTGCTTCTGCAACATCCAAAATGCGGTAAGAAGGGATTTTAGGAACGAAAATTTCTCCTCCCCAGGCCGTTTCCAACGCGTGCATTACCATATCAACTCCACCTTGAAGGGAAATGTTGAAGCGTGTCATACTTTCAACGGTAATCGGTAAAACACCCTCGTTTCTTTTTTTCTTCAGGAAGAATGGAATCACTGATCCGTTGGATCCCATAACATTCCCGTAACGGACAACTGAGAATTTAACATTCCGTTTTCCTTTCACATTATTGGCTGCAACAAATAGTTTATCCGATGTCAATTTTGTTGCCCCATATAAATTGATAGGTGCACACGCTTTATCGGTTGAAAGCGCGACCACATGTTCTACATTTGTTTTCAATGCAGCTTTAATCACGTTGTCTGCACCTCCGACATTAGTCTTTACACATTCATCCGGGTTGTACTCTGCAATATGAACGTGTTTCATTGCAGCTGCGTGGATGACATAATCAATATTGGAAAAAGCTCTTTCCAGGCGCTCCAAATCACGAACATCACCGATAAAGTAACGAATTTGAGGATATTTGGCGTTAGGAAACTCTTGTTCCATTTCGAACTGTTTTTGTTCGTCTCTTGAAAAAATAACCAGCCGCTTGATATCCGGATGAGTGGAAAGGATATGTTTTGTTAATGCTTTACCAAGCGATCCCGTTCCGCCGGTTATAAGAATAGATTTATCGTTCAAAGCCAAAAAGTTGTTGTCACAAATATAAAAAAAGTACTTAAGAAGATTGGATTTAAATGAGCGCCTACCTGCTAATGCTTTTTAAAAACTCCACATCAGGTAATTTTTCATTCAAACCGTTTTTCTTGTAAAATTCATCTAAATCTTTAAAAGTAGTCAATTTTTGAGCCTTGACCCCATCAAGACAGCGGTTTTCGAAAATCCAAATGGTTTTTTTGAACTTGGGTAAGCGCGCGAAAATGGATTTGTTGTAAAAGAACTTTCCCATGTGCATAAGCAAGTATTGCCTGAAAAACCGCTTGTTTAGAGGAATTTTTTTAGTCGTTCTTTTATTCTTTTCCAGGTATGGAAGGAAATAATAGATACAGCGCAGGTGATTATACCCATCTGTAAATCCAAATGCATTTTCGAGCGTTTTTTGGCGCTGAACAAGAATTTCAGGCTGATTCATCTGATCAAATACATTCTTTTCAAGTGCATCCGTCATAACAGTAAGCAAGTGAGGAATGTCGTGAACCTGAAGAGAACCTTCGTAGAGTTTTACTTTACTGAAGTTCGGGATCGGATTGATAATGACGGTAGGAGTTCTCATCAGCCAGGCTTCCATAATGGAAGTACTTTCAAAGGCCATCCAGATATCAGATACCTGAATCAGAGATTCGATGCTTTCTTCGTTACACAAATAGAGAACATTGTCATAATGAGTCAGGCGATTCATTTCATTGCGTGAGTCCCGATAATCGGATTCAAAATTTTCCCTGGGATGTTTTTTCAGAATAAACAGAACATCCGGAAATTTTTCAATGCAGGATCTCAGTGCTTCCTCGGCCCAATCCCGTTTCTCCGCAATCCATTTTTTTCCCGACGTTTCCTCCATTTCGAGGTATGTCAATACATGATCGATTTCTTTGTTTTCGAGTTTTCCGAATGCCCAACCGGCATACCCGACCACTTTTTTGTATTTCGATTTATGGTGTTTCTTCAGGAAAAGACCCCGGTCAAGTTTAGAAGTATAATGGTATTTGTCGATGCCAGGTGCCCCTGCAACTTTGATCAATGATTCATCAATACCCACAGATTCAATCAGGTAATTACGTATGCGGTAGTTCCAGCAGTATAAAACAGGACAAATAGGTGTTTTGGTTGTGTTGTACCCCCAATAATTGTAGTCGGTATCCGGGTTAAAATTTCCTTCGGATTCGTTTGCATAGACCAGGATGTCATTTTCTTTACAATATTGTGCGATCTCAAAATAAAGGTCATTCCCACGTGCATTGGGAAGAATGACCAGATCGGGTGGGGAAGTTTTTATTTTATGTGCATCCCACACAAACTGAAATTCGACATCGTAGTTCAGAAATCGCTCTAAATAATAGATAAAACCTATTAGAATGTGAAAATCCCTACCTTCACTACTAACCAGGAAACAATATGCTTTTTTATTGGGAGATTTCATTTAAAAGCTGAGCAATTTGCTCCGTTAATTGATAATTACTAAACTGTTCTATTTTTGAGGGCCTGATTTGTGATCCTGATTCCGGGGAATCGAATAATGTGCTCACATAATTTTTAATACCCTCTTTATCGTTGTATTTGTATTGTTTCCCGGCGTTCGTTTTTTCCACTATTTGCTTCACATCCGAATCGTCAGGACCAAGAACAAGGATCGGTTTTTGTGCTCTTAACAACTCAAATAGTTTCCCCGGGATTCTACCTGCCGCATTTGCTGCAATATTGATTGGTAAAAGCAGGAGGGAACAGCTTTCATACTGTTTGATGATTTCTTTTCGCGGGAGCATTCCTAAAATACGGACATAATCCGATAGTTGATTTTCATTGATGGAATTGATTACAGTGATGTCTACTTCTCCAGCCAGCCTGATTTCCAGTTTTTTGCGAAAATCAGATGAGGAGTCTACTAGTTCTTTGAGCGCTGTAAAAAGTGCCTGCGGATTCCTGTCGTTCCCTAACAATCCACCGTGAAAAATAATGAATTTATCGGAATCCGTGCGGGGATGATAATCGCGAAAATCTGCTTCATCATACCCGTAATAGAACACATCGACGTTCTTAGCACCAATGGATTCCAGTTCCTTTTTCCAAGTCGGACTGGCAATTGTAATTTTTGCAGCACTTTGAAAAACTTCCTGTTCCAATTTCCGGTGGATGCGGTCTGCTCGTTTTCCAATATGCATTTGGGAGTAATAATCAACTTGTGTCCAGGGATCCTGGAAATCTGCGAGCCAGGGAATTTGAAATTTTTGGGACAGACGCATTCCAATTACCGTATTGGTATGCGGAGGTCCATCGGTAAAAATGGCATCAATCTGATTGTGTTCGAGGTATTTTTCGAGGTATTTCACCGATGGCTTGATCCATGCAGCACGTGCATCGGGAATAAAGAAGTTCCCACGCACCCAGATTGAAAGTGTATCCAGGAACGTTTTCTTTTTGGCAGAATTGTTTGTGACATTTTGAAGCGGTTTTTGAATGGATCTCCCGGTTAATCTTTTGAACAGATTGATAGGTTCAAAGATTGGAACTTTGTGGATCTCTATCCCGGCTGGAATGTCGTTGCTATTGGATTCGTCCAGGAATTGATATTTGGGGTTTTCAGCGGTAAATACCACCGGTTCCCAACCAAACTCGCGAAGATATTTAACCAGTTTCAAACATCTTAAGACCCCGATTCCTCCTGAAGGCGGCCAATGATATGTTATTACCAGTACTTTTTTCATTCCGATTCTAAATGTTTGCGAATTTAGTAATAACTTTTTTCTGAATGAAAGAGTATCTTTGCCTGTAATGGGATTAGTACAAAAGGATGCTCTGAGGACCATGATCATCTCCTATATCGGGATTGTTCTTGGATATCTCAATAAGGGATTTTTATTCATTATTATTTTATCGACAGCGCAGATCGGCTTGGTTAATTTAATCTATTCGGTAGGAGTTTTGTTTGCCCAGTTTGCGAATATGGGGACCATTTATACGACTTGGAGGTTTTTTCCGGTTTTTCGGAACGAATCCAGGAAACATCACGGTTTTCTGCCTTTGATGATTCTATTTGTTCTTGTCGGAATAGTGCTCTGTACCCTTGCTACCTTCTTTTTCAGAGATGAAATAGAGCAGTTGTACCTGGAAAAATCTCCGGACTTTGTGGATTATTATGTCTGGTTTATCCCGATTGGTATATCGACTGTCTTTTTCCTGGTTTTTGAAGTCTACCTGAGGGGGTTGTACAAGAATATTATCTCGGTATTCGCCAATGAGATTGTTTTACGGCTGGCTTTAACCATGATATTGGGAATTTATTGGATGAAATGGGTCAGTTTCAGCACATTTGTTATTCTTCACAGTTTGATTTATTTCATCCCGGTTTTAATGCTGCTGATTTACATGGTACGGATAGGAGAGTTCAATATCAAACTTTCCAGCATACAGATTTCCAAACGGTTCCGGCGCATCCTCGTTAAGTCATCGTCTTATTTCTATATCAATACCCTGGGGCTGGTAATTGTTGCGTCTCTGGATGTCGTCATGCTGGCCCAAATGGACGGTTTGGAGTCAACCGGAATCTATTCAACGGTTTTGTTCTTAGCGAGTGCACTTCAGGTACCATATAAATCCATTATCCGGATTAGTGCTCCATTGGTTTCAGAACATTGGAAAAACCGGCAGTTCGGGGAAATTAAATCTTTGTATATAAAAATAAGCTCGGTTTCCCTGACAATCGGTTTAGGACTGTTTTTATTCACCTGGCTGAATATCGACTTTCTGTTTTCTTTCCTGAAACCTGAGTTTTCCCTGGGAATTTGGGTGTTCTTTTTCATTATGATGGGCCGCATTTTTGATATGTACTGCGGGATAAACTCGTCCATATTTACTTCCTCCAAGAAGTACAAATACGATGTATATTTCACTGTTTCGCTGATCCTGATCGTATATTTTTTGAATTTGCTTTTCATCCCGGTTTGGGGAATGAATGGTGCTGCGATCTCAACCTCAATAGCATTGGCACTGGTTAATCTTGGAAGACTTATTTTTGTGTGGAATATTCTGAAAATGCACCCGTTTACATGGAACCAGGTTACAGTTATTTTTGCCGGATTGCTTACACTGACTTCCGGAACGTTTATCCAAAACTATATACAAGAAGGATGGATCCTGTTTTTCTGTGAATCCATCCTTGTTTTGGCATTATTTATATTCCCGGTTTATTACCTGAAATTAGATACTGAAATTGTCAATTACACCAACAAGTTACTTGGCGTGATCTTTAAAAGATCAGGAAAATAAGGTTTCTTTCAATTGGCCCATTGCGGGTTCCAATCCTGCTGCGTTTTTTCCTCCGGCTGTAGCAAAGAATGCTTGTCCGCCGCCACCGCCCTGAATGAAGGAAGCTACTGATTTGACCAGGTTCCCTGCATTCCATCCTTTTGATGAAACCAGGCTTTCATCCACTAAAATGCTGATAGCACATTTGTCATCTTCTTTTGATCCGATTACTGCAAATAAGTTCGGTACTTCTCCCTTTAACTGAAAAAGGATGTCTTTTACCGAAGCTGCGTCCAACTCAATAATGGATTCCAGGAAGGAGAAATCTCCTTTGGGAACGATTTTCGTCTTGAGGTCTGCTTTAACCAATTTTGCCTGCTCTCGCTTAAAGTTCTCCACTTGTTTTTGCAACTGGTTATTTTTGGAAATCAGGTCTTCCACTGCTTTTGAAACATCTTTCGGATTTTTCAGCAATTCATTGACAGATTTCAATTTCGATTCCTGGTCTGCGTAATAGGTTTCAACTGCCACGTTGGTAATGGCTTCAATGCGACGGATCCCGGCTGCAACTGCAGATTCGGATTGGATCTTGAATAAACCGATCTGTCCGGTATTTTTTACATGTGTTCCTCCGCATAATTCTACAGAATCACCGAATTTGATCACGCGGACCGTATCGCCGTATTTTTCACCGAACAAAGCCATTGCGCCCATTTCGGTCGCTACTTCAATCGGAACATTGCGTCTTTCATCCAAATCAATACTTGCGCGAATGGCTTCGCTTACCAGGGATTCAATTTTTGCCAATTCCTCATCCGTTACTTTTGAGAAGTGGGAAAAGTCAAAACGTAAATAATTCGGATTAACCAAAGATCCTTTTTGTTCCACATGCGTTCCCAAAACCGTTCTCAATGCATGATGCAAGAGGTGAGTAGCAGAGTGATTGTAGGCAGATAATTTGCGTTTCTGTTCATTTACTTCCGCTGTAAAAGGCCTGTTCGGATTGGATGGTAGTGTTTCTGACAAATGAACGATCAGGTTGTTTTCCTTTTTCGTGTCAAAGATCACTACTGATTCCGAGTCATTATAAATTCTTCCGGTATCTCCGACTTGTCCACCACCCTCCGGGTAAAAAGGAGTTTTGGAGAACACCAATTGGTAAAATGTCTTTTGTTTTTGTGAAACCTTCCGGTATTTTACAATTTCAACCGCCGTTTCCAGGTAGTCGTAACCCACAAATTCTTCTACCGAATCATCGGTTAATTGCACCCAGTCATCTGTTTCGATAGCGGTTGCAGCTCGTGAGCGGTCTTTCTGTTTCGTCAGTTCCGCATTAAAACCGTCCTCATCCACGGAGAGATTGTTTTCTCGAGCAATCAGGCTCGTTAAATCGAACGGGAATCCATAGGTGTCATACAATTCGAAAACTGCCGACCCGTCCAGTACTTTGGAACCAGAAACCTTCGCCGAATCAATAAGACCTTCTATGCGTTTAATTCCTTGTTCCAATGTTCTGAAAAAAGACAATTCCTCTTCCCGGATTACTTTTTCAACCAATTCGCTTTGTTTGATCAGTTCAGTGAACGGATCTCCCATCACTTCCGAAAGCACGACTGACAAACCGGAAAGGAAAGGTTCTTTCAGTCCGAGCGTTTGGTACCCGTAACGAACAGCGCGTCTCAAAATGCGCCGTATAACATAACCGGCTCCTGTATTGGAAGGCAATTGTCCGTCTGCAATAGAGAATGCGATTGCACGTACGTGGTCTGCAATTACACGCAATGCAATGTCTGTAGTTTCATCTGTTCCGTATTTCTTTCCGGAGACCTTTTCCATGTGGCGGATCAGAGTCTGGAACAAGTCAATATCGTAATTGGATGTTTTGTTCTGCAGGGTCATGGCCAAACGTTCCAATCCCATTCCGGTATCCACGTGCGTTGCAGGTAAGGATTCCAAACTTCCGTCCGCTTTTCGGTTGAATTGCATGAACACATTGTTCCAGATCTCGATCACTTGCGGGTGATCTTCATTTACATATTGTTTTCCATCACTTTTTGCGCGTTCGGCCTCCGGGCGGTTGTCTACATGGATCTCCGTACACGGCCCGCACGGTCCTGTATCACCCATTTCCCAGAAATTATCTTTCTTGGACGCTAAAATGATGCGGTCTTCCGCAATGTATTTTTTCCAGATATCGTAGGATTCCTGGTCTCTTGGAACTCCGTCTTTTTCATCTCCTTCGAAAACCGTAACATACAAACGGTCTTTCGGGATTTTGTACACTTCTGTCAGTAATTCCCAGGCCCATGCAATAGCATCTTCTTTGAAATAATCTCCGAACGACCAGTTCCCAAGCATTTCGAACATGGTGTGGTGATAAGTATCGACACCCACTTCTTCCAGGTCATTGTGTTTCCCTGAAACGCGTAAGCATTTTTGAGAATTGGCGACACGGCGGTTTTTTGGAACCGCATTTCCAAGAAAAAAATCTTTGAATTGGTTCATTCCGGCGTTTGTAAACATCAAGGTCGGGTCATTTTTTACAACCATTGGTGCTGAAGGAACGATTTGATGTCCTTTCGACGCAAAAAAATCAAAAAACTGCTTGCGAATTTCGTGTACTGTCATTACTGTTAACTTGTGAATGCTTTAAACTCTCATTTTGAGAGCCACAAATGTAGCTGAAATAGTTAATTTACAAGGATATTCCACATACAAATTTGAAGTATTTCTCGTGCTTATTCCGGTTTTGCCAAAACTGGTTTGATGAAATGCGTAAACAGAAGAATGGCACTGAAAGCTGAGACCCAAATGACAATCGGGTCCTGGACCCAATAGTAAAAAAGACTGTGTATAGTGTGCGAATCAGAACAACTGTCCAGATATTCCGTTTTTAAAACGGATTCCAGGAACAGGAAGAGAAATGCGGGAAACAGAACGGATAGTGCAAAACACAGGTTGAATGTGATCAAAAGCAATCGTTTTGAAACGTTTTTTCCTTGGTAAAAGATATAGAATAACGCGTATAAAATTGCTGAAAAGACCATTAATTGAGAGAATAATCTGAATTCTGTGTTTTTGTAGGTGCCATAATCCGAACCGTGATATTCCAGGAATACGACGAAGAACAGGATGTTGAGAATTACAAATACCCCTCCTGCAGAAGCTACAATGATCAGGTTGATCGGGTTGCCGATTGCAAATAGGAAAAACACCAAAGCGCAACCTAATGCAAAGAAAATACTTACGATGAATGCCATCCAATTGATGGCAGGATCGTGCGCTCTAAGACTGTTCGAGTATAGCTGTTCCAATTGTCCGGTTTCAACAAAATACCACGGTTGTTCGTAAACATCATCCGTTTGTGATTTGTAGGCTTCATAATTTTCCAGGTTACCAAATCTTGCCCGATCCAGTTCTACCTGTTTGGGATTATTGGAAGACTGTCCGACAATGGGGGAAAAGTTCATGTTATGTTTTCTCTTCCAGACATAATCCAAAATTTCAGATGTGTTGAGCGAGTAACCGATTTGATGCCTGTTTAATAATCGCTCATATTTGTTCAACAGTTGGAGCACATCCGCTTGACTGCTTTGGGATAAAAAGTCATTAAAGTCTTTGTTGATTTTAATAGAAAAGTTATCATCGCGGTAGTACCAGCCTCTGAAATGAAATCTTCTGGCCGCATATTCCAGGAAGATGTTATCGTATTTTTCGTATTCGAAATAGCTTGGAGATATTTTTTCCTTGCAGAAATTACGCAGATCGTTCAAACCATTGGGGCATAATTGGTTTAATTTCTTAGCACCGATCAAATAAAGCGTTTCATTAGTTCCGTAGCAATCGATTTTGGTTACCCTTGATTGTGTAAGCAGGAATTGAACAAGTTTGTTTTCAACCGTATCATTGTTCCATGGGTGTTCGGAAGGATGATAGGTTGTTTCTTTGATTTCGAGTGGATGCATTTTCTTGACATACTTTGATTCGGTCGAATTGAATTGAACGGTATCTCTGCACAAAATAGTGGGCACGTCCTTCCAGACAGAATCATTGTAATCAAAACGGATTTTACTCACATCCGGATGGAAGGTTTGGATATACGTGTCGTAAGTGAACGAATTGTTGAATAAAAACGCGTCTGCAAAGTTGATTGTCCGGATGTGTTCTTCCAACTCAGTAAGCGGGGCAAGGTTCCGGATTTTGGATTTAACCCCCCAATTAAAAGTAGTAAATGACCAGGTTAGACTCCAGAAAATGAACAGGAAGGAGCAAAGAAGACGTGTGAAATAAAAACGCTGCAGAGGATAAAGGTTTTTTACGGCACTTTTGCGGTAAAAAGCCAATGCCCAGACGATTATAAAAATCGCGTTGATAATCAGGAAACAAAGTAAAGCATTTGAGCGCTCGAAATAGCTGCTTTCAGGAAAGCGGTTGATGAGGAATTCCGTTGTAAAAATGTATCCCCACACATAAAAAAGTGCACTGATTATAATAGAAAAGCAGGCGGCGTAAGGCAATTTGGTATGCCATAGTAAGGGAAACTTTTCGAGTAAAAAAATATCAAGTTTTTTAAGAAAATGCATAGTCAGGTAGTTTGAATAAAAAAGCGTCTGGATGATTTGGAAATGTCCCTGATGTAGGTGATCTGAACCTTGGAATCAATCAGTTTCTGAAGGATTTCGTTCATACATGACCTGCGGGAAATATGAACGATGAAAATACCGCCGTTGAATTGGATCTGTTCCACCGGAAAAGGTTGAATGATCACCGAAAGTTCTTCTTTGGAAAGCTGAACATCCATTTCCAGGACCGTTTTTTCAACCCCATTCGATTTTTTTTCTTCAATGGTCTGATCGATGTAAATGGGGCTTCCTTTTTTCAGGAAAATGACTTTGTCAGCGACTTTTTCTACTTCAAAGAGTTGTTGTGAGCTCAGGATGATTCCCAATGGATTGGATAAACTGGCTGCCATGAGTTTTAAATCTTCCAGGATCAATTGTTGGGCAAGCACATCCAGGTTCGCCAGTGGTTCATCCAGTAAAAGTAATTTGGGTTTCCGGAGGAACGTTCGTGCCAGCTCAAAACGCATTTTGTAGCCGGAAGATAATTCACTCCATTTATAGTTTCGAAAAGACCATAAACCAAAACGGATGATGTACATCAGGACCAATAATTCATTTTCTTCACCGAAAATACCATACTGGCTTGCAGTAAATTTCAGGTTGCTTTTGAGTGAACCATGCCATTTCGGAGTTCGTTGCGGAATATATGCCAGATGTGAACGTTGATTGTAAAGTTTCAGCTGCTCCAGGTCATCCGAGAAAGTGATCGTGCCCTTATCCGGGCTGAGATCTTTCGCAATAACGCGAAGTAATGAGGTCTTTCCGTTTCCGTTTTCTCCGACCAATCCCCAGATTTCTCCCGGATTAATCAGGAGGCTTACCGGTCCGATCTCAAAGGAACTTCTCCTGTATTTTTTGCTTAAATCAGTAATTGTCGCAAGAGGTTTGTTTTCGTCCTGCCCAACTGGTTTCAATAATGCTAATTCCTGGAGTAAATCCAAAGATTTCCGGGTAAAGTGTTCACGATCATCCGGGTTCTGTTCCTTCCAGGAAACCAAGTTGATCGTTTTTTTGTAAAATGCCTGATCTGCTGTGTCCAGGACACAATCTACCAGGTTGCGAAAACCCAGGTCAACATCCGAGTTGTTGAAATGAATTTTGGTTTGGTTAATTTTAGATTGAAATGGATGCATAATTTATTTGGCTCGAAACATTAAACGCAATACTACGAAAACAGATATAATGACTGTTGTGACAAAAAAGACGTCCGGAAAATTTCCAAAGATCTTGCCCATGAACGGTTCTCCCTTGGAATTGTAGATTACTGTTTTCACATTGTAAACTTTCAGAAGTGTCGCACAGATCAGTAACACACCCAGTAAAACGATCGCACCAAAACGGTAAATGTGTCTTCTGATTTCCGTGTTCCCAATGGTATTGCCTTCTTCACCCAACTTAATATTATGGCGAAGTCCTTCGTGTTTGAAGCTAGTAATGATTGCTTTGATGTCTTTCGGAAGTGTTTCTACCAGGTAAAGGTAATCTTCGGCTGAATTAATGATTTTAGATTTGATGTTTTTCCATCCGAAACGTTCCTTGATCTTATCTTTTGCATACGGTTTTACCATAGCGATCAAATCCAGTTTCACATGGAGTGATTCCGCTACTTTCTGAATGGTTACCAATGTTTTCAACAACATGTACAAGCTGCTCGGAATGGTAATTCCGTATTTCATGAGCAACTTGAACGTATCCGTAAACAATCCTGAAATATCTACTTCGTCATAAGAATAGTAAGTATATTTCAGTGTCAATTCATTGATCTCAAACTCCAGGCTTTCCATGTCTCGGAAATTTTCCACTTCGGTCAGCTTCAATAGTGCTTTGGCAATTTTATGCGGATTGTTATCTGCAAAACCGATCAGGAAATCAATTAAACCGTCAATTTGTTTTGGTTTTAAGCTCGCACACATTCCGAAGTCGATAAGGACCAGTTGATTATTTCCTCGGATAAACATATTTCCTGAGTGCGGATCAGCATGGAAGAACCCATGTTTCAGGATCATGGTGAGAATTACATTGATCCCGTTTTCTGCGATGATTTTCGGATCAAATCCCTTTGAAACAAGATTCGCTAAGTTATCCGGGGCCTCACCTTCGACATATTCCATGATCAACAGCTTGGATGTGGAATACTTGCTATAGATTTTTGGAACATAAACCCGGTCATCTTCCTTAAACATGTGGGTAAAACGCATCATGTTTGAAAGTTCATTCATGAAATCCAGTTCTTTTAACATGATGTCGCCGAAATCTTCAATGAACTTGATCAGGTTGAAATTGCTGATTTCCGGGTATTGGTTCTGGATTTTTTGAGCAAAGATTTGAAGAAGCTTGATGTCCAAACGGATCTTGTTCCGGATGTTGGGCCGCTGAACCTTCAGTACGACTCTTTCTCCGGTATGTAACCTTGCCTGGTAAACCTGTGCAATTGAAGCCGAAGCAATGTGATCTTCATTGAATTCACTGAAAACCGTTTCGATGGAAGCTCCAATCTCATTTTCGATGATTTGCATGGCAATGTCATCCGGCATGGGCCTTGCGGAAGATTGCAGCTTTTTCAATTCCATTCGTAACCCTTCCGAAGCGATATCCGGTCTGTCAGCAATGATTTGACCGAACTTGATAAAGGTTGGCCCAAGATCTTCGATGATGAGGCGCAGTCGTTCGGAACGCGTTTTTCGATTTTTCCCTCTCGGATCAAAGATGACGCGCAGGGGACCTGTTGTCAGCCAGTTCGCAATGTAATGTCCGGCGATAATCCGAATAATTGACAATAATCTGAAAAAATTCTTAAGATTAGCACTAAAGCGAAAAATCCACATACAGGAATGTTATTTAGATCAAATGTAATTGAAAGTTTAGTATCAAGAATAAGGTAAGTTAAATTCAGAACAAATATTTAGATTTTAGCATTCATTCACATTTTTTCTATCTTTAGCCACTTGAAAACTAAAATATAGCTGATATTGTATTGAGCTGAAGAATTAACTAGTATAAGATATGTCTAATATTTTCAAAAAGAAATCAATTTCATTATTGTTAAAAGAAGCTGCAGCGAATGAAGGTGGCTTGAAGAAAACACTGGGGGTTTGGTCCTTAATTGCGCTTGGAATCGGTGCGATTATCGGTGCCGGATTATTTGTAAGAACAGCAGCAGCAGCTGGTGAAGCAGCAGGTTCCGGTGTGACCTTGTCCTTTGCTTTGGCAGCGATTGGCTGTGCTTTTGCTGGTTTGTGTTATGCTGAATTTGCTTCAACCATTCCGATTGCAGGAAGTGCATATACTTATTCTTACGCAACACTGGGAGAAATCGTAGCCTGGATTATCGGATGGGCACTTTTGATGGAATATGCATTAGGAGCTGCAACGGTTTCGATAGCCTGGAGTGAATACCTCAATAATTTACTCGGTGGGGCCATACCTTATGAATGGTGCCATTCGCCGTTCGAACACGTCAATAAAGTTATTGGAGTTGAGAATATTACGATGTTATCGAAGGAATTGGCAATGACTGCGAAACACGGTGTGGTCATTCTTTCAGATAGTGAATTGGCTAAATTGGCCCCGGAAGTGAAGAGCATTGTTCAGACTACATCCGGTTATTTGAATGCACCGGCACTGGGGATTTTATTATTGGTGACTTTATTATTGATCAAGGGAACACAGGAATCGGCATTTATTAATGGGATCATGGTGTTCCTCAAAGTTGCGATCGTACTCGTTTTCATCTTCATCGGTTGGCAATTTATCAATCCATCCAATCACACGCCGTATTTAATTCCTGAAGGAGTTGAAAATCACGAAGGAATTTTCGAGCACGGTTGGGGAGGAGTTGTTGGCGGAGCTGCCATTGTATTCTTTGCCTTTATTGGATTTGATGCTGTTTCTACAGCTGCACAGGAAGCAAAAAATCCGAAACGGGATATGCCCATCGGTATTCTCGGATCATTAATTATCTGTACGATTTTGTATATTTTGTTTGCGCATGTTTTGACAGGCGTGGCTCCATGGGAAGAGTACGAAAAAGCAGGTAAAGAAGCATCGGTTGCATACGCGGTGAATACATATATGCCGGGATACGGTTGGCTGGCTACCAGCATTACAATTGCAATCCTTGCTGGATTCTCTTCCGTAATTTTGGTTATGTTAATGGGACAGTCCCGTGTATTCTATTCGATGTCAAAAGATGGATTGATCCCTAAAGTTTTTTCCGACTTGCATCCAAAATTCAAAACACCTTATAAATCAAATATGATCTTATTTGTCCTGGTCGGAGCATTTGCTGCTTTTGTACCGGGAAGTGTTGCGGGCGATTTGACCTCATTCGGAACCTTGTTTGCATTCGTCATTGTATGCGCCGGGATCATTGTAATGCGTAAGAAATTCCCGCATTTGGAACGTCCGTTCAAAACACCGTTGGTACCATTGGTTCCGATTTTAGGAATGGGAGTGTGTATGTTCATGATTATTGCTTTGGATCTGACAACATTAACCGTTGCTGGTATCTGGATGGTCATGGGTTTCCTGATTTATTTTACGTATGGAAGAAGAAACAGTAAAATCGATGAACAACAGGAACGGGAAGATCAATTGGATAGCCGGGAATAATTAGTAACGTATTTATATATTCAGGGTCTCGTCTGCCATTAGGGGACGAGACTTTTTTATTACTGCAAATGGAAGAAAACACGACTAAAAAATCACTCGGATTATTGGATGCTACTTTCCTGGTTGCAGGAAGCATGATCGGTTCCGGAATCTTTATTGTTTCATCGGAAATGGCGCGCGACCTGGGAAGTTCCGGATGGTTGCTTTTTACCTGGTTATTGACAGGGATCATCACCTTGTTTGGAGCCTTGAGCTACGGGGAATTGGCGGCGATGTTCCCCAAAGCGGGCGGTCAATTTGTTTACATTCGTGAAGCGTGGGGAAAATTACCCTCATTCTTGTATGGATGGACTACTTTTTCCGTGATACAAACGGGAGTAATTGCTGCGGTGGCTGTTGCGTTCGGTAAGTTTGCGGGTGTTTTTTTTCCAGTCTTGGTTGACAAAACATTGTTCGAATACGGTACAGTCAAGATCAACGGGGCCAATTTTGTCGGAGTAGGGACAATTCTTATCCTGACAATTATTAATGTGCGCGGGATCAATTATGGGAAGATCATCCAGGCAATTTTTACCAGTTCGAAGCTGGTTGCATTGGCCGTTTTGATAATAGCAGGAATTATCGTGGGATTTTATTCCGGTTTTTTTGATGAAAATTTCCACGATATGTGGGAGGCCACTTCCACAAAAAAAGAAGCAGGGGGCTGGATAACAACCGATTTAACAGCAGTCGGTTTAATGATCGTACTTTCGACGACTATTATCAATTCCTTGTTCTCTTCGGATGCCTGGAATAATGTAACCTTCATTGCCGGGGATATTCGTAATCCCGAACGAAATCTGCCACGCGCTTTGTTCCTGGGAACGTTTATCGTTACAATTCTTTATATTCTCGCAAACGTTGCTTATTTGGGTTTGCTGCCGCTTCATGGAACACCATTCGAAGGAGATTTTGTGTATACGAGAGAGGCTGTTCAGTCAACTGGTATCCAGTTTGCGAGCTCAGATAGAGTAGGTACATCCGCTGCATATATGTTGTTTGGAAATGTAGCGAATATGCTGATGGCAATCCTGATCATGATCTCCACTTTCGGATGCAACAACGGGTTGATTATGGCGGGTTCCCGCTTGTTCTATGCGATGTCAAAAGATGGACTGTTCTTTAAAAAAGCGAGCAACTTAAACCGTTTCGGCGTTCCGGCCTGGGCCATGTGGATCCAGGCTCTGTGGTCTATTATTTTGTGTTTTTCAGGTTCTTACGGGATTTTGATCAAGTTCGCAACTTTCGGATCCATGGTGTTTTACATTGTAACAATCCTGGGGTTATTCAGATTGAGAAGAAAAATGCCGGATGCCAATCGTCCGTATAAAGCATTTGGTTATCCGGTTATTCCTTTCATGTATTTGGTTTTTGCAGCAGTAATCTGTGTTTCTTTGACTGTATTTACGTTTTGGGATACATTCGGAAGCATTGTGTTGATATTGACCGGGGTTCCAATTTATTACCTGGTGTTTGAGAAAAAACAGGAAGTTGGCTGATGACTCATTTTAAAACAATCTTACTCTGTTTGTTTGGAGCAATTGCTTTCGGAATTGTTCATGATTTGGTTACGGCAAATATCTGCGTAGAATATTTTACAATTGCTCATCCGAAAATCATTGGAAGTGAGGATCCGGTTTATCTGGCACTTGTTTGGGGAGTTTTGGCTACCTGGTGGGTTGGTTTGATTTTAGGATTATTGATGGTGTTTTTCAATCGACTTGGAAAGCACAAAGAAGTTCCTTTTTCGATTATTAGACGAAATGTAATCAGGTTACTTTTAATAATGATGATCACCTCATTAGCAGCGGGATTAATTGGTTTTATTCTTGCAAAAGCCGGCGTTATTTATTTGGTCGGAGAATTTGCGGAAAGTATTTCTCCACACAAACACAATGCATTTCTGGCGGTCGGTTGGGCGCATGTAAGCTCTTATATAATTGGGTTTATCGGTGGAATAGTTACTTGTGTGAAAATTTGGATGCGAAGAACCAGAAAGATATAAGTTCCGTTTAAAGAATAGAATTATGTGACAAAATGACATGGCCCGATTAATGTATTTTACCCGTTTCGTCAGTTGTTTTTCATCATTTAACTCAAAAACTGACAATTCTGACAGGAAATGAAGGATGTTTTCCAATGGCACAACCTTTGACTTAATGAGGGAAATTTTGATTAAAAACAAAAAACAATAAAATGGGAAAAATAATTGGAATCGATTTAGGAACAACAAACTCGTGTGTGTCCGTAATGGAAGGAAATGAGCCGGTTGTAATCGCAAATTCTGAAGGTAAACGTACAACACCATCTGTTGTAGCATTCGTAGACGGTGGTGAGCTAAAAGTTGGTGATCCTGCAAAACGTCAGGCGATTACCAATCCAACAAAAACCATTTACTCGATTAAGCGTTTCATGGGATCGTCTTTTGATGATGTGAAAAAAGAAGCTGAGCGTGTACCTTATAAAGTTGTAAAAGGCGATAATAATACTCCTCGTGTGGATATTGATGGTCGTATGTACACTCCGCAGGAAATTTCGGCAATGATTCTTCAAAAAATGAAGAAAACTGCCGAAGATTACTTAGGACATGAAGTTTCTGAAGCAGTAGTAACTGTTCCGGCGTACTTTAATGACGCACAGCGCCAGGCAACAAAAGAAGCAGGTGAGATCGCAGGTTTGACAATCAAACGGATTATCAATGAACCTACGGCGGCGGCATTGGCTTACGGTTTGGATAAGAAAGGAGTTGATCAAAAAATCGTTGTGTTTGACTTCGGTGGTGGTACACATGACGTTTCTGTATTGGAATTAGGAGACGGAGTGTTTGAAGTATTGGCAACAGACGGAGATACACACTTGGGTGGTGACGACGTGGATGAGGCAATCATTACCTGGTTGGCAGATGAATTCAAGGCAGAAGAAGGTTTGGATTTACGTCAGGACCCAATGGCTTTGCAACGTTTGAAAGAAGCTGCTGAGAAAGCAAAGATCGAATTGTCTTCAACGACTTCAACAGAGATCAACTTGCCATACATTATGCCGGTTAACGGGATTCCGAAACACTTGGTAAGAACTTTACAACGTTCAAAATTCGAGCAATTGATCGCTTCAATCGTTGAAAGAACAATCGCTCCTTGTCGTTCGGCACTTAAAAATGCTGGATTGTCTACAAGTGATATCGATGAAGTGATTTTGGTAGGTGGATCAACTCGTATTCCGGTTATCCAGGATGCAGTGCAACGTTTCTTCGGAAAAGCTCCGTCAAAAGGAGTAAACCCGGATGAAGTAGTAGCAGTTGGTGCGGCCATTCAAGGAGGTGTATTGACAGGTGAAGTAAAAGATGTCTTACTTTTGGACGTTATTCCATTGTCTTTAGGAATCGAAACAATGGGTGGTGTATTCACGAAATTGATCGAAGCAAATACAACTATTCCGACTAAAAAGTCTGAGACCTTCTCAACTGCAGCAGATAATCAACCGGCAGTAGATATTCATGTATTGCAAGGTGAACGTCCGATGGCAAGTGACAACAAAACTTTGGGTCGCTTCTCATTGACGGATATTCCGCCTGCTCGTCGTGGAGAACCACAAATTGAAGTAACCTTCGATGTGGATGCGAACGGAATCATGCACATTTCTGCAAAAGACAAAGGAACAGGAAAAGAGCAATCCATTAAGATTGAAGCATCTTCCGGTTTGTCTGAAGAAGAGATCAAGCGCATGAAAGCAGAAGCAGAAGCAAATGCAGAAGCAGATAAAAAACGTATGCAGGAAGCAGAAACGTTAAATAAAGCAGATTCACTGATCTTCCAAACTGAGCGTCAGTTGAAAGAGTACGGAGATAAAATTCCGGCAGATAAAAAACAACCGATCGAAGATGCATTAGCAGCATTGAAAACGGAGTTTGAAGCCAAGAATATGGCAAACCTTGATGCAGCAATGGAGCGTTTAAATACAGCTTTCCAGGCAGCTTCTCAGGAAATGTATAACGCGGCAAATGCCGGTGGTGCAGCAGACCAGGGAGCTCAGGGAGGAAACGCTGGTGGAAATTCCGGAGATGATGAGGTTACAGATGTTGATTTCGAAGAAGTGAATGATAAGAAGTAACGAAGTTATCGGTCGGAGAAGCGTTAGTGCCGACCAAATCGTAACGAATAATTGTTAGGTTAACAGGATCAGAAATATAAATTAACAAAAGAAGGGTTTTTGCATTGCAAAGGCCCTTTTTGATTTAGGGGCAATATTTTAAAAGGGAAAATTAGCGGGTGTAAATGAGATTCCCTTGTTCAATGCGTAAAGGCGCATCAAAATTCGTCTCATACAACCCGCCGGTTCCCAATCCCTGAGGTAATGTAGGATTATAATTTGCTGTGAACTGTGCGATCGCATTTAAACCGATATTGCTTTCCAGGGCGGAAGTGATCCACCAGGGAATTTTTCGCTTATCTGCCAGCTCTATCCATTCTTTCGTTCCGCTGAATCCGCCATGCAAACTCGGCTTTAGAATGATGTATTGAGGATTGATTGTTTCCAGGAGGGTGATCTTTCGGTTAGTTTCATTGATCCCGATCAATTCTTCATCCAGGGCGATGGGTAAAGGTGTTTTCTTACAAAGTACCTTCATGTAGTTCCAGGAGCCGGCTTTAATCGGTTGTTCGATGCTGTGAAGGTTTAATTGAGCTAATTCTTCGAGTTTCCAAAATACATCTTCCATCGTAAAAGCGCCATTTGCATCCACCCGAAGTATCATTTTCGAAGCATCATACCGGGAGCGGATTCCCTCCAGTAATTTCAATTCCTGTTTGAAATCAATGGCTCCGACTTTCAGTTTTATGCAGGTAAATCCGGCGTCCAGCTTCTCTTCGATCTGATCCTGCATGTAGCCCGGATCACCCATCCAGATCAATCCATTGATCGGAATATTAAATCCCGACGGACGTTTGGCTGAATCAAAATAGATTTGCCTTCCTCCGTTTAACAAATCAAACCAGGCGCTTTCCAATCCGAACAGGATAGAAGGATAATCGCGCAGAAGGGCGGGATTCTGAGTAAACAGGAATGGGTTTTGACAAACTTCCGCCAGTTTTTGTTCGTATTGTTCGTCCGAAACATAATCCGGTGACAAACCCGGAATGACCGAACATTCTCCCAATCCGGTTGTTCCGTCAGGATCAGTCAACAGCAGTTTCCAGCCTTTCTTTTGGGTTAAGACCCCGCGACTCGTTCCGCTTGGCCTTTTAAAATCCAAGGTAAAAGCTTCATAGGAAGCATTGGCTTGTTTTAGAGAATCCATTGATTGATCGAAACACTGATTACGTAAAGAACACTGATAAAAAAAGTTCCGAGAGCAACAAGCTTTAATTGAGAGTCCAATTCCTTGGGAACCGTATTTTTCGAAACAAAAATCAGGTGCTTGACAAATAAGATTCCGGGAAGAAGGGAAATAAATCCAAGCCAGTTTTTGGTCAGGATCAAGAAGACAATCCAGCTTATAAAGGCACTGGTGATTAAAAAGAAATGGTATTTCTTAGCATTGGCAGCTCCCAGTTTCACAACCAGCGTGCGTTTTCCGACTTTTTCATCATTCTCACGATCGCGCATATTGTTCAGGTTTAAGACCGAAGTACTTAGAAAACCAATTGTGATCGCCGGAAAAATTAATAACCAGGATAACGTATCGGAAAACAAAGGGTAAACACCGATTACACTTACCAGGCCAAAAAAAATAAAGACAAACAGATCTCCCAGGCCATTGTAACCATATGCTTTTTTTCCGATCGTATACGTAATGGCTGCAAAAACAGAAGCAATTGCCAACCCGATATAGATATAAATACTTGTTGCAGATAGGTTCCTGGTGCCGAAATAAATAAGCAATCCGGCACTTATAAATGATAACAGGGAAGTCAGGATAACGGCATTTTTCATCGCGTTTTTAGAAATTGATCCGGACTGAACCGCTCGCATGGGTCCAACTCGTTCTGCATTATCAGCACCTTTCAAGGAGTCTCCCAGATCATTTGCCAGGTTGGATAAGATTTGAAACAAAAGAGTAGTCGATAAAGCCAAAGAAAAAATAAGGGGGTTTCCATAACCTTGAAAAACAGCAAAGAAAGAACCAACAAGTATTCCTGATATGGATAATGGAAGTGTTCTTAATCGAAGCGCACTGATCCAGTCTGATGAATTTGCCATGGTCAAATTTCGGTATTTTATCCCTTCCTTGTTCGAATTGAGACGTAAACTTTTAGTTTCATCCGAAAAAATGGTTAATTTGGTTAGACCAAATTAAAAGTATGAAAAAACTACTTGGAATCATTCTTCTTTCGGCGGTTTCGCTCGGAGCTCATTCCCAGGAAACAATGGAAGATTCGGGAGAAAAGCGTTTTGTTCTTAAATTTTGCCCTACTCAATTATTTGCAGGAGAGTTTAATTTCAGTTATGAACAGCGTGTTGCACGTATTCTTAGCTTGGAATTGGAAGTTGGACCAACCATTTCACAATTTGGTGTCAACTTCGGGAATCAACGATTGTGGCAAGGAAATGATGGACTGGGAGTTTGGCAATTTCAGTCAATAGGAGAGGATGCAGAGGCAGCTATCGGCTTTCATGTCTCCCTTGCTCCCAAATTCTACCCGACTTCGGAAGACAACCAGTTAAAGGGACTGTATTTGTCCCCTGTTTTTAAGTATAGAAAGTATAATTATATCAATGAAGATATTAATGGAATACTGGACGATGCAAAATCACACCTGGACCAAATGATTTTCCGGTTCAATATGGGATTCCAATTCTGGCCCGGAGACGGGAATTTCAGTATCGACATGTATTTTGGGGTAGGTTTAAGTACCTTTCATATTCAGGGACAATCCCTAGATAGTTATGTAGACGACCAGGGATACACCCAAACCAGATGGAGTTCATTCAGCGATACGGGAATTCGCTTCAATGCGGCTACCGGGTTGAAATTCGGATTTGGCATGTAATAAAAAAGCCTTTAATAATGGATAGCCTTTCTGAGATTAATCGGGAAGGCTTTTTTTGTTAATTGAAAATTGAGAGTGTAAAATTGAAACGTATAGATAATAGGAGGACTCATGCTTACTATATTGAAAGCAATACTTTCTTTCCTTTTTCAATTCTCAATTATAAATCTTTAATTAATATATGCGTGCATAATTATTTGTATATTTGGATGTAATCAATTGAAAATGGAAAAATTAGCTCTCAGCAACTTATTGAATATTGAGCATCCAATTATCATGGCGCCCATGTTTTTGGTTTCGAATGAAGAAATGATCATTGCGGGTACTGAAAATGGAATTGCGGCGGCTATTCCGGCACTGAATTACCGCTCTCCCGAGCTTTTGAGAGAGGGGTTAAAGCGAATGAAAGCAAGAGCGAAAGGTCCGATCGGAATTAATTTGATCGTGAATGCTTCCAATATATATATGGAGGAGCAATTAAAAATTTGTATTGAGGAAGGAGTGGATTTTTTGATTACTTCTCTTGGTTCTCCTAAAAAAGTGATTGATGCAGCTCATGGCAAAAACATCAAGGTCTTTTGTGATGTAACGGATGTTGCGTATGCAAAAAAAGTCGCAGAATTGGGAGCGGATGCTGTCATTGCAGTAAATAATAAGGCTGGTGGTCATGCCGGAAGAATCGATGCACCGACCCTGATCAAGAGCATTAAAGAAGCTATTTCCATTCCTGTTATTTCTGCCGGAGGAGTTGGAACGAAAGCGGAAATGGACAAACTCATAGCTGCGGGCGCAGACGGATTTTCTATCGGATCTGTTTTTATAGCCTCGAATGAAGCAGGTGTTTCACAAGAGTATAAGCAAGCGTGTGTGGATTACGGAGCAAAAGACATTGTTATGACCTCCAAATTGTCAGGAACTCCCTGCACTGTGATCAATACACCGTATGTAAAGGAAATCGGGACAGAACAATCCTGGTTGGAGCGTCTCTTAAACCGGAACAAACGCTTAAAAAAATGGGTAAAAGCCATGACCTTTTACAGAGGGATGAAATCTTTGGAGAAAGCAGCATTTAGTGCAACATATAAAACTGTTTGGTGTGCAGGACCAAGTATCGAACATGTAAAGTCTATCCGTCCGGTAAAGGAAATCATCGAAACACTAACCAGTCATGAGTAGTCCGAATTTGAAAAAATATGGGATGATGCTTCGTTTGATGGGCATTTTCAAAATCCCGATGATCGGATATGTTCGTCCGAGATTGGTCGAAATCAATGATAACGACGTTATCGTGAGAATCAAACTGAGAAGGCGTACAAAAAATCACCTCAAGAGCATGTATTTTGGAGTTTTGGCAGTTGGAGCAGATGTTACGGCTGGATTGCATGCCTTTTATTTTTGTGATGAGCTCAATGTGCGTCCTTCATTTGCATTTAAAGCAATGAAGTCTGAGTTTGTAAAGCGTGCAGAGACAGATGTGATCTTTAGCTGTAATGAAGGAGCTGTAATACGGGAGCAAGTTCTAAGGGCAATTCAAACGAATGAAAGACAGAATCATTGGGTAAAAGTCACTGCGAAAGATTTGAGTGGCGAAATAGTGGCCCTTTTTGAGATGGAAATCTCTGTGAAAATCAAGTAAACCGATCATTGAAAAGATAACATTGAAGGATATAACTAATCTTTTCAATTCGACATTCTATATTTTCAATTTATAAATAAGTCTATCTTTGCCGAAAAAAAAAGAATGAATCGCATTACTTCCGAAGCTTGCAAACAGCTGCTTCAAAATAATGAAGCAGAACTGATTGATATCCGCGAACCGTGGGAAGTTGAAATTTGCTCTATCGGAGGAACAACAATCCAGATGCATAAAATTCCAGAAGTAGCAGATACAATGGATAAGTCGAAGTATTATATCATCTTATGCAAAACGGGAAGAAGAGCAGAATCTGTTGCAAACTTATTGGAATGCGCACATGGTTTTCAGCATGTTGCTATTCTTGAAGGAGGAATAACAGGCTGGTTCGAAACGTTCGAACCGACTTATGAAATGTATTAATTGTATCTATGTTAGAATTTTTCCACCAGTTATTTGATCTGGAGCATTTTGGTGACTTCGTTAAAACCTACGAAAACTACATTTATATTATTCTTTTCCTCGTGATCTTTGTGGAAACCGGGTTGGTGATTATGCCGTTTTTACCCGGAGACTCTTTATTATTTACAGCTGGACTTTTTGCTGCCTCGGGAGAATTAAATATTACTTTACTGTTAGGACTGCTGGTCATAGCAGCTGTTCTTGGAGACAACGTCAATTACTGGATCGGCAGAAACATCGGACTCAATGTGTTTAACTGGAAGATCAAAGGAAGACAATTGGTAAAACCTGTTTACCTGGAGAAAACGGAGGCTTTTTTCGAGAAGAACGGCGTAAAGGCAATCATTATGGCCCGTTTTGTTCCTTTTGTCCGGACATTCACTCCTTTTGCAGCTGGAATTGGAAAAATGAATTACCGTAAATTCTTCCTGTTCGATGTCATCGGTGGATTCCTTTGGATCTTTGGATTGTCATTGGCGGGTTACTTCCTGGGAAGCATCGAGTGGATCAAAGATAACATTGAAAAAGTGTGCCTGGGAATTATATTTATCTCGGTCCTTCCGATGATTATCAGCTTCATTCGTTCCAAAATGGGAAAGAAAGATGTCTAAATTCGGATTGGTAGGGAAAAGTTTGGGACATTCTTTTTCGAAGCAGTATTTCGAAGAGAAATTTCAAAAAGAAGGTTTGAATCACACCTTTGAAAACTTCGAGCTGTCTGAAATAGAGGAAGTTAATCTTGTTTTTAGCATACCTGACCTAAAAGGATTGTCGGTAACCATTCCTTATAAGGAGCAGATTATTCCATTCCTTGATTCGTTGAGCGAAGAAGCAAAAGCGATTGGTGCAGTGAATTGTGTTCAGATATCCGGAGAAGGAGAGAAAACAGGATACAATACCGATGCATTTGGTTTTCATCAAATGATCAAACCATTCCTCACCAATGAACATGAGCGCGCACTGATTCTTGGAACAGGCGGGGCTTCAAAAGCCGTTGCATACGTTTTAAAAAGGATTGGACTGGATGTTCTTTGGGTTTCCCGCAATCCAAAAGAAGAAAAGGAATTTGCCTACACAGACATTAACGAGCACATGCTGCGTGCCTGCAAAATCATTGTGAACTGCACGCCTGTAGGAACTTTCCCGAATGTGAATGATTGCGTACCTTTTCCATTTGAATATTTAACGGAAAAGCATTTGTGTGTTGATCTGATTTATAACCCGGAGGAAACCAGGTTTTTGAAAGAGTCCCGTTTGCACAATGCAACAATTTTGAATGGATTTTCCATGCTGAAAGAACAGGCAAATAAGGCTTGGGAAATTTGGAATTCTTAGTAGACCACTCAATCAGCTGAATCGCTTTTTTCTTGTTATTTTTACGTTCATGCAGTCGGTAAAACAGTTGATCAAAGAAGGGGAACACCAACAACAGGATTTCAAATTTCGGATTGATGATTCCAAAAAGATTGCCCGAACACTTGTCGCTTTTGCAAATACAGAAGGAGGAAGGCTTCTGATAGGGGTAAAGGATAACGGAAAAATTGCCGGAGTTGATCCAACGGAAGAAATTCATATGATCGAAGCTGCAGTGGATATGTATTCCAAACCGAAACTGGAATTCCAATCGCGTGTTTGGCAGGAGGATATGAAATTGGTGCTTGAAATTTCCATTGAAAAAGCGGTCAACAAGCCGGTTATGGCATTGGATGAAGAAGGAAAGTGGAAGGCTTATGTCAGAAGAAAAGATCATACCTTGTTAGCGAACAAAATACTTTTGAACGTTTGGAAACACGAGCGTTTTCATCAAAAAAAGCCTGAGAAAATAGGAGAAGAAGAAACTCAATTGCTGTCGATTATTTCTCATAATCCCGGAATTACCCTTAGCAAAATTTACCGGTTATCGAATTTACAGAAGTCACATATCGATCGTTTGATGGTCTTGTTCCTGTGTTGGGATCTCATAACAATGCAAATGAACGAAAACGGAACTTTTTATGAGATTCAGGATCACTAATCCGGTTCTATTTTAGTGATAATCAGCTCCTTTTTTTAGGAATCTCGAAATAAAGTTATATATTCGCGCCAAATTTGAGGATGAATAAAGCTTTTTACATTTCAAGTTTGGTCCTTAGCGTACTATTCAGCATCATTGTACTCTACTACATTGATTCAGTTGCTTCAGCCAGATATATGAATTGGTATAGCGGCTACTATGGCTCAGGATCGGGCGAAACAGAAGAGGCTGGCTTAATCAGTCTGTTTTTCTTTTTATTTTTTATTGTGGCATTTTTACTCGGATTAATCAAAATTAAACGAGTTACAAATAGGGTTTTGTCAATCATTGGCTTGTCTTTATCGGCACTATTTTTACTCTGGGATTTAGTCATGCTGAGCTCTCCGTCGAGCTTGAGTTTTGACGAAGTAGGTATAGGTTTTTTCTTTTTTACACCCGTGATCATGGCTTTTTCCATTGTAGGAATTATCCAGTCGAACAGGTTTAAAAGACAAGGGGTCCTATACAAACAAAAAGTGGAATCAGATTTACTGGATTCCTAAAAAAATATAATTTTAATCGAAGCGTTTAATGTATTATTATATTAGACGAAGAAAAACACAAACAAATGGGTAGACCTCCAACAAAACCAGCAAGATTGCGAGATGGTTTTTACATTGAAGTAAGAAATTCGGGATCACAAGGTATACGAATTAGAAGAGATACTAGAGAGCAAATGCTTCTTGCAGCTGAGGATTATTCACGTACAAAAGACGTAGTAATTCTTGGTGAAATGAAAGATGACAAATGGATTGATCAATAAATCATTCTTCGCATAACATGTGAAAAAAAGGCTTTCCTGGATGGAAAGCCTTTTTTGTGTCTTTAATTTTCCTTTCACTTCGAGTGCCGGTTATGCCGGTTTATCGAAAAGGGCAGGAAGCCAAATTTCTCTGTCTCGATACTTCCCGGAAAAGCAGGGAAACCCGACATGACAAATTAATGAATCACAACCAATTTAATCGGGGACTTTTGCTCAGCAGATCCCTTATAACGCACATAATAAACCCCAACTGACAATTTATCCGTACGAATTTCAACCTTTGGACTCTCTACTGTCTGAGTAGAGACCGTTTCCCCGTTCATGTTTACAATTTCAATAGTTCCGTTTTGAACTGCCTGGTCGAAAATGATATTTGTGTAAGAACTCGCCGGATTTGGTACCATGTGGAATAAGGCTTTCTCATTTTCCGCAAGACCTGTATAATCAATGTTATATAAAACTTCGAAATCGTCAAAGTAAAACCCGTCTCCAACAGTTCCCGGATCCGATTTTAAGATAAAACGAACACGGATACTGTCTCCAATATAATCACTTAAATTGATTTCCTCCAATACCCAGTTTGTCTCAGTTCCTTCGTAAACGGGTTGATTGTTAGGCTGAACTGAGCCGTTTGCACTGTTACCGGAAACAGTGTAATTTCCGCATTGACCTGTCCAGGTAGCTCCATTGTCATTGGAAACCTGGAACTGACAATAATCATAATCAGCCTCAATGTCCCATTTTGCATAGAATCGGATCATTGCTGCTGTTACATGGGTCAGGTCAATGATATTGTTAAACTGGTACGTTCGGGTGACATTGTTTGAGTAATTTCCACTTGGAGAATCCGTAAATGAAGTGCTGGGAGAAACGTAAGTTGAACTCGTTGTAGCCCAACTTCCTGTCCAGTTTGCAGCACTGTTGGCTTCGTCGATAAACTGAGAAGTAATGCTGCCAAAGGTTTTTACGATGGTGTCGTGTTTCGTCCAACCGACGTATTCGGTGTTCAAGACATATTTGATTTCATCTCCAAATTGGATAGAAGGATTCAAGACATAAGAAATCCCACTGTTTTCGCTACCCATGATCGCCAGGTTGTGAATACTGGGAGAACCGACAGATTGAATTCCGGTGATTGGTGTGATGCTGACAGTTACCGGTCCGTTTTCAAGTCCCAGGCGATAAGCACTGTGGCTAAAGTTGCCGGTTGTAGCGCCAATCATTCCGGGATCCAAGTCTTTTACCTCCAAATACCGGTGCGTTAAATGAGATAAGATGAGGTTGGGGAAAACCATATCCTGGCAAATACCGGTAATTTCATTGACTGCCGGCCAAAAACCTCCGCTGGTATTACTGACTTCCGGTGTCATTGCGAAAATTTTAGGTTTCACAACCGTATCGACTTTGTACATGTAGTCGTCAGAATCCCCGGATGCAGGATAAAGAGCGGATGACTTCAAATTCGCATAGCCATTGTATTGGACCATGTGATGTGTAAATGCCTGGAAGTAATTGTGGTCTACTGCAAATTCTGCAGTTGTTGTTCCGATCGGATGAAGAATATCATTTGCATAAGTGTGTGCATTAAAGGCATATTGAAAATCCCTGTTTTCGCAAAACCATTTCATTGCCTGGGTTTCCGGTTCGGAAAAAGGAGCAGTTCCGCAATATGTTTCGTTACTTTGAGTAGTGGTTGTTCCGGTTGTTCCCCAGCCGTAGGAGTAATTGCGATTTAAATCCACACCATAACTTCCGCCACTATTGTGTCTGCGGTTTTTTCGCCACATGCCGCCACCATTCGGATCCGTTGTTTCATTGTAGATATATCCGTCCGGATTGAGCATTGGAACGAAATACATTTCTGTATTATCAACTAAATATTTGATTTCGTCACTGGTGTCGTAGTTTTCAAGTAAATACCACATGTAGAAAATCACTTCGGATAGCGAGTTTGGTTCTCGGGCATGATGAACAGCAGTGTAAAGAACCTCCGGTTCTGCTTCATCCGAATTTGGATTATCACTTAGTCGGATCCAGTAAATGGGCCTGTTCTCAATGCTTAAAAAGTTACTGATGGTGTCTTTTACGGAAATCAGGTTTGGATACTGGGCTGCCATGGCATCAATTTCATCAATGAATTCCTGGTAAGTATAAAACCCACCCATTGTTCCCAAATTGAAATTGGAAGGAACTGCCGGTGTAAATGTTTGTGAGCATGATGTGTTCTTTTCTGTTGAAGGAGAATCCTTGTCCAGGTTGATGTTTTGGCTCACGTAATATGCTTTGACGTCCGGGATAAGGATTTCGACTTCAAAACCTGCTTCGCGCACGCGCTTTATTTCATCTTTGGAGAAATCGGAAATAAAAAAAGTACCGCGTTTTACAACACCATGGTCGATACCTATTCCAAGTTCGGCAAGGACTTGAAGGCCATCAGAATCTGTCAGGATTTTCGCCCTGGAATATTCCTGTGAGAATCCCCAATACGAGATCAGGAATGAAAATAATAGGAGAGTTGTTTTCATAATAGAGTATAGTTTCCTATAAAAATAATGATTCTTATAGATTCTATACTAATCAATTACAAATTCCCGATGATGAATTCCGAATTTGGTTTGAAATAAACTGGAGATGCGATTAATCACGCACCTACTTATTTTTTCTTCCATTCAAGTGTCTCGATCAAATGGAGCAAATCGACTTTTAAGTAATTCAATGACGGGCGAAGCGAATCGTAATTCGGTCTGCAGTTCATCAAAACTTCACCCCGGATGAAATGTGAAGCAGAATCAGTAAGGTAAAACTGGAAATTCGTAGCTACATTCCCTTCAAATTCAAAGAGCGTTCCATAGACTTTTTTGTCTGGGAAAACAAAATTTTGATCTTTGATCTTAGTTGCTTTGATTTGATGCTCGTCCACTTTATCGTTGGATAAATTGATGTATCTAACCAGCGTATCCCTGTTTGGTACCGGGTAATAATTCAGGTATAGAATTCCATTTAAAGGCCCGAGGTTGATTTCTTTGTGATTGGTCAGCTCTCCTTTATAAGTCAATGGTTTGGCAAAATAGGCTTTTGACAGTTCGAAAGAATAAGTAGTGGCATCGTTTATTTTTACGTATTCATGTTTCGGGAAATCGGTTCTTAGATAAGTCGGTGGTTTTGGGATTAATAAATCATCACCACAACTGCTTATCAGAAGTACAAGTAAACAAGCTAAACCAATAATCTTATTCATTTTCCTGAATTGTTTTAATCATTTTTATTCTTCGTTTGTCGGAACTTTCAACGACCAGTTTAATGCTTCCGCAGCGAATGTATTCGTTATTTCTTAGAATCCTGCCGGCTTGTTCAATAATAAATCCGCCAATCGTATCGGATTCTCCTTTTATTTGCTCGAAATCCCTCCCGTCGATATCCAGAACTTTGTAGAAATCAACCAGGGAGGTTCTGCCCTCAAATAAGTAAGTTGAATCATCGATCTTGGTATAAATCAGATCATCGTCATCAAATTCATCGGTAATATCTCCAACAATTTCTTCCAGTACATCTTCCAATGTTACTAATCCGTTTGCCCCGCCATACTCATCTACAACGATGGCCATGTGCATTTTCATATCCTGGAATTCCTTGAGCAAATCATCGATCTTTTTGTTTTCGGGTATGAAATACGGTTTCCTCAGGAGTGACTTCCAATCAAATGACTCCGTGTTAATGAAAGGGAGTAAATCCTTGATGTATAAAATTCCGGTTACATTGTCAAAGGTCGTTTCATGAATCGGAATGCGCGAATAACCGGCATCCAGAACAACATCCAATACTTCTTGAAAACTCGCTTCGTTGGAAATGGTTACAATATCCAGCCGGGATTTCATGATTTGTTTCACCTCTGTGTTCCCGAATTTGATGATTCCTTCCAGGATGCGGTGTTCGTCTTCGTTGTCGGTGTCTTCCTTCGTCAGGGCCAATGCGTGTTCCAGGTCATCGGCAGATAAATTGATGCCTCGTTTCTTTGCTCTGCGGTTGATCATGTTTGTTCCGTTAACCAAAAGCCAGCGCAGCCAGGAGAAAGGAGGAAGGATATTGATGATTGTAATCGGGTTAGCCATGAAACGAGCCGTAGACAATGGGTTTCTGGAAGCGTATAATTTAGGGGCAACTTCACCAAGCAAAAGCAAAAAAGTAGTAATCCCGACAACTTCGATTAAGAACCGGATGGTATTCGGCTTGTTCGAATCCGGGAAAAACTGGTCAATGACTTCCGTTGAAAGGATAACGATACAAACATTTACAAAATTGTTTGTGATCAGGATAGCAGCCAGTAAATCTTTTGGTTTTGAAAGCAGTTTTAAAATTGCCTGAGAACTTCTCGATTGCTCTTCTCCCAGGTTTTTCTTTTCTGTAGGCCCCAATGCAAAAAAAGCAACTTCGGATGCGGAGATTAATGCTGAGCAGGCAATTAGAATGAAAATAACGATCAGTGAAATAATATGGTCAGATACATTGAATCCGGCATGAATACTATCTGAACTTAATCCGGGTATGCTATCCATGTTTAAAATGGTAAATCATCGTTGGGACTGATATCCAAATTCATCGGACTTGGATTTTGCGGTTCTTCTGCAGGATACGGAGGAGTTGCGGTTCCCATCGGTTTTTCCTGATCTCCCCTGGGAGTGAGAATAGTGAGTTCATCCGCTACCACTTCTGTTGTGTAACGCGTTGTCCCGCTTTGATCGGTCCAGGAACGGGTTTTTAGTTTTCCTTCTATATATACTTTGATGCCCTTGCGCACGTACTTTTCAACGACTTCAGCCAATCCCCTCCAGGCAACAATATTGTGCCAATCGGTATTGTCCTTGCGTTCTCCGGTTGTTCTGTCTACATACGTTTCAGATGTTGCTATCGGGAAACTTGCAACCACCGTTCCGTTTTCCAAGCGTCTTACTTCCGGATCTTTCCCCAGATTCCCGATCAAAATAACCTTGTTTACACTGCCAGACATAATTTCAAACTTTATAAATATAAAATTACGAATTCTTAAATGAATTGAAAATGTAAAATTTAAAAGTTGAGTAGTTTTCATTTTTCAATTTTCCCATTCTCACTTTTTACTTAGGAATCAGACTCAAGGTATTTCTCCATTAAACGGTGAATCGGGTAATCGGCAAGTTGGTTTTTATCAACGAATGTGAGGTCCAGCCCTTCGATTTCCGATTTTTCGGTTTTATAGAAATAAGCATAAATATGCTGATGACTTAAGATGTGCTTGGTTTGATAGCAAAGCGTTGCGGAGTCTTTGAATTCGGAAGGAACCGAATCATTGTCACTTTCAATGAGTGGGAATTCGTATAATTTTTCCCACACATCTTTACCGGTCCGTTGGTCCAGGGCGATCTCCAGCTCTTTTTCAATATGCAAATAATGGAAATAGCGTTTGCGGACTTTTGTTTTCCCTTTCTTTACCGGAAGCTTTTTGATCAGTTCAGGGTTGAATGCACTTCCACAACTTTGGTTTAGGACACAGGATTCGCAATCAGGATTATTGGGTGTGCACTGGATGGCTCCGAATTCCATGATCGCCTGATTGAACAAGGCCGGATCACTTGTCGGAATTAGTGAATCTGCCAATTCCTGGAATATCTTTTTGCCTTTTCCGGTATCGATTGGTTCGTCAATACCGTAATAACGGCTCAAAATACGGTATACATTTCCATCTACCACTGCATGGGGTAAATCGAATGCAAAAGAAGAAATGGCAGCGGCGGTATACGGGCCGATTCCTTTCAAGCGGATAATCTCAGCATAGGTCTGAGGGAATTCTCCGCCAAATTCATCCCGGACCTGGCGAGCTGTTTGGTGTAAATTCCGTGCTCGGGAATAATATCCCAATCCTTGCCAAAGTTTTAGAACGGATGCTTCATCTGCGTTTGCAAGTTGGTTCAAAATGGGATAATTTTCGATGAATTTTAGGTAGTAATTCATTCCCTGATCGACCCTCGTTTGTTGCAAAATGACCTCCGATAACCAGATGAAATAGGGGTTTTTTGTGTTTCTCCATGGGAGCTCACGCGCATTTAGTCTGTACCAATCGCTTATTAGTAGAACAAAATCAGCCATTTAGGGAAAAAATTGAACATTTTTAAAAATAAAGCAAAAATAAACGCTTTTGCTGACTACTTTTGCACCTGAAAATCACATTGTTGAAAAACTTTAATTTATAATAAGATGACAAAGGCAGATATCGTTGCTGAGATTGCAGAGGAAACAGGATTGGAAAGAAATGAAGCACAGAAAGCTGTTGAAGCTTTTATGACTTCTATTAAAACTTCTTTGACGAAAGGTCAGAACGTTTATTTAAGAGGTTTTGGTAGCTTCATTGTGAAAGAGAGAGCAGAGAAAACAGGGCGCAATATTTCAAAAAACACAACGATTATTATCCCGGCTCATAATATTCCTTCATTCAAACCGGCTAAAACGTTTGTTGAGGAGGTGAAGAACAAGGTAATTGTGAAATAATTCCATCTTTTTTACTACAACTAGTTTGTAGCAAAACTTATTTTAATATCTTTGCACTCCTGTTTGACGCAGGAGTGCTTTTTTTAAAAGCTGTTGAAATTGAAATAATTGAATTAATAACCATAAAATAATATTGCTATGCCAAGCGGTAAGAAAAGAAAAAGACATAAAATGGCGACGCACAAGCGTAAGAAAAGACTAAGAAAAAATCGTCATAAAAAGAAGAAATAAGAATCTTCTTAAAGATAGTTGGAAGAGCTTAGTAAGTTATTTTGCTTACTAAGTTTTTCTGTTTTAGTTACTTTCTAATTATACGTTCGTGAGTTTAGAACTAGTTGTTGACACCCGTGATGGTGGTGTTTGGCTTGCTCTCTTGCGCGATGGGAAATTGATTGAGCTGCATCAGGAGCAGGGAAGTACCGATTTTGCCGTAGGTGATATATACCTCGGAAAAGTCAGAAAAGTAGTTCCCAGCTTGAATGCGGCTTTTGTGGATGTCGGATATGAGAAGGATGCATTCTTGCATTACCTCGATCTGGGACCGCAATTTCAATCGTTGAATAAATTTACCAAAGATACTCTGCAAGGGAAGCAGAATGTCGCTGACCTGCTTTACTTTAAGCCGGAAAAAGACATTCCAAAAGATGGAAAAATTACCGAAATTGTATCCACTACATCACCAATTTTGGTCCAGGTTGCAAAAGAACCGATATCAAGCAAAGGACCGCGTTTAAGTGCAGAATTGACACTTGCGGGCCGGTATTTGGTTTTAGTGCCGTTTTCGGAAAAAATTTCGATCTCCCAAAAAATTAAAAGTCAGGAAGAGCGCGATCGTTTGCGTCATTTAATGGACGATATCAAACCAAAGAATTTTGGTGTGATTATTCGTACTGTTGCTGAAAACAAAAAGGTCGAAGCAATTGATCAGGATCTCCGAAACCTGATGGAGAAGTGGAAAAATATGCATGCCAATTTGAAGCAGGCAACTCCGCCCCGTCGTGTTTTAGGTGAAATTGACAAAACTTCATCCATTCTTCGTGATTTATTGAATGCTGATTTCTCGAATATTCATGTGAGCGATGAAAAGCTGATGTCGGAGCTAAAGGAATACATCAGCGGAATTGCTCCTGGTCGTGAGAAAATCTTGAAATTATATGACGGAAAACTCAATATTTTTGAGCGTTTCGGAGTCAATAAGCAGATTAAAACGATGTTCGGTAAAAAGGTTCCGCTGCCTTCCGGTGGTTACCTGATCATAGAACATACGGAAGCAATGCACGTAATCGATGTAAACAGCGGAAACCGGAAAGGTGCAGACGGACAAGAGTCCAATGCATTGGCTACCAATATTGAAGCTGCGGAAGAAATTGCCCGTTTGCTGCAATTGCGCGATATGGGTGGAATCGTTTGTATCGATTTCATTGATATGCACGATAAGGAAAACAACAAGGACTTATTTGAGAAACTGAAAGAGTTTATGCGCTCAGACAGAGCGAAACACAATATTCTTCCTCCTTCCAAATTTGGTGTTGTGGAAATTACCCGTCAGCGTGTGCGACCGGAAACAGATATCAATACTTCTGAAACCTGTCCGACTTGTAACGGAACAGGGGAAGTACAAGCATCTATACTCTTTGCGGAAGAAATTGAAATGAATTTAAATTTCCTTTTAGGAGATAAGAAGGAGAAAAAAGTTTCGCTTTTGGTTCATCCGTATTTGGAAGCCTACTTCAAAAAAGGATTCATTTCGAAACAATGGAAGTGGTTCTTTAAATATAAAAAATGGGTCGATGTGCGTGGGGTAACTGCATATCACTTACTGGAATACAATTTCCTGGATAAAGATAATAACGAAATTGCTCTCTAAAAATGGGGAGCAATTTTTCGTTTCTGGAAGCGAAGCACAAGATAGAATCTTATTGTGCTTACCAGGACAGAAGTCATTTCGAAGTGAAAAACAAATTATTTTCCTGGGGATTAAGTTCAGAGCAAACAGATCAGTTACTGGCTTATTTAATCGAGAATAAGTTCCTGGATGAAGGCCGTTTTGCCGAATCCTATGTATCGGGGAAACTGCGTATCAAACATTGGGGAAGAATTAAGATCCGCCAAGGGTTGAAACTGAAACAAATCCCGGAAAGGATTATTCGGCTGGCTTTTGAAACTATTGATCCGGATGAATATTACAAGATACTGAAACACGAAATCACTAAAAAACAAAGGGACCTTTCTGCTGAGAAAGATCCCTGGAAAAAGAAGGCGAAAATCCTTCGGTATGTTCAATCAAAAGGTTTTGAAAACGATTTGATTTTTGAGGCTATATCAGAAACAGAGGATTGAATGCGTGTCCATGTCTCACTACTTCTGCCGCGTCAGTACAGGACATATCTTTTCTGAATTATTTAAACGTCGACTTCTTAAACAAATCCAGCATTTTCTTCTTGTCGGCTTCGTTGTTGTAAGAAATAGTAACGGTCATGAATTTTCCCTTTACCAATGCATTCATCAATAGCTGAGTGGCGAAAACTTTTGCTTCACGATCATTGATAGAAACTTCGAAGGTATCAAATGTAACCCCGCTAATGGTTAGTTTGCCCGCTACGGTGTCGGTATACATTCTGCGTTCCAGGTAATTGTTGTAGATCATTTGGTGATTATTGGCAACAATGCGTTTGTAAGAAGCTTCATCTCCTGAAAAATCCTCCCAGCTCGACTGGAAATTATTCTCAAAATTCTTTTGAAAAGCAAGTGTACGTTTGATTCCGGACATGTCGGAAGTCGTATCGTCAACGGAAGCCTTGCTTCGTTCGTCCAAAGATTCCAAACTCGATTTGGAGGTGATGATCCAGTTATCCGGGAATTCCATGGTCCAACCCAATGCCTGACTGGTATACTTATTACCGTCAAAAGTACCTTCATCCACTTCTTTCGAATAATCTTTTTTTGCCGGTCCTCCACAAGCGCCGAAAATGAAAAGCGCGATAGATACTGCGGGGATAATTACGTGTTTTAAGTTCATATGTTCTGTTTATTTAAATAACTACTATTTTTCGGATAATCTCCTGCGATTCATCTGCGCCATTATAAAGATCGATTTTTATCTGATATGTTCCTGCAGAAAAATGAACAGGAATTTCCACATAATTGAAATGTGCACTAATTCCATTCGAAACTTGCTTCCCGCTCAGATCATAAATTTTCCATTCGGCCTTTACCGTTTCGATCGGGATGGTCATAAAAATGGATTCCGAACTGGAAACCGGGTTGGGGAATAAATCGATTTCGCTGGTAAGAGGAAATGATTTGAGCATTTTTTTTCGGTCAAAATTCAATAAAAACAATCCGTATTGCCTGTCAGAAACAAGCAACCGCTGCGAGGGAAGATCAGCAAAAATTCCCCAATTGCCATTCATTTTATATGGATTATCATCCGGATAGGTATCGTAATGGGCAATTTCCAGCGGAACGGTGTAACGCAAGTCAAAAATACGGAGGCCTTCGTTGTAATAAGCCACAAAGGCGAACTCATTGGTTGCTTTGATGTTATGCGGAACGGATCCGTTTTCATAATTAGTCCCGAAGTAATTTTTAATGCTTATCAAAGAGCCGTTGAAATCGCAATTTTTAACACGTTTGCCATTGGTTTCATCTGCAAACAGGTAGCGCGTTCCATCGGGAGTTAGCCAGCCCTGGTGATTGTATCCCTGGTCGGTATAAATGGATTTGGAATCCAGGTATGTCGGAAAAGCTGTATTGGTGAAATTGTAAACTTTCAGCCCGTCATAACCGCAATTCAGGATCGCTGTTCCGTTTCTGACATAGATATCGTGTACTTCATTGACATCATTTGGTCCGCTCCACAGTTCTTGGAGGTTCAGTGGATCGGCGAGTGAAAAAATTTTCATCGGCGCATCAATCAATTGGGTATTGACCGTACTTCGGTGAATGCAGGAATAGAATTTTTCCTGGACAGGATCAATAAAAATATTGTGAACGCGACCGAATTGGAGCGAGTCTTCCTTTGCCAGGTGAACGGAGTCGGGAAGGTATTGCAAGTCGATAATTTGCAAACTGCTTACACCTTCATCACAAACAGCATACAGGTAATGTTGAAAAACAGCATATTCCCGGTGCTGTACAAAAGTACTTGAATAACGCCCCTTGATGAAACCTTTCGGGACAAGTTTGTTTTGGTTATTGACAAGGAAAACATGTGTTCCTTCCGTTGATCCTATGACCGCATATTCGTTTCCGTTTTGCACAAAACCAAAGCAATCGGAATAGCGGACTTTCGAAGAATTGGAGATCAAACTGTCCTGGTGCCATTGATCTAGCAGGGTGATGTTCCGAAATGTTTGAGCAAATAATCCCTGATTCAGGCAAAGTGAAAATACTAAAAACGTTATTTTGGAACCCCATTTCATCTGTATCAAAGATAAATAATATTGGGAGTCAGTGTGGGACATTCCTTTAAATGTAATGAATATCAATTGAAGTGTCAATGGAATGTATTCATCTGACTGGAATAGTTTAACCGATTAAATCAGGCATAAAAATTTTGGTTTCCGGAATTCTAAAATATGTTAGAAACTCTATAAATTCGTTGAAGGAAGCGGAATTTGACTATTTTTATCACCTGAAATTGAACCCACGTGACGCGAGCAGTTGTAATTATCCCGACGTATAATGAAAAAGAGAATGTTGAGCGTATGGCCCAGGCAGTCATGAGCTTGCCTGTTGCAATCGATATTCTGTTTGTGGATGACAATTCTCCCGATGGTACGGCCGCCATTATTCGTGATTTGATGCAACAATTTCCCCAGCGCATTTTTCTGGAAGAAAGACAGGGGAAATTGGGACTCGGAACAGCGTATATCCATGGGTTTAAATGGTCCCTCAAACAGGACTACGAATACATTTTTGAAATGGATTGCGATTTTTCACACAATCCGCTGGATTTACCCCGGTTGCTGGAAGCGTGTACAAAAAACGGAGCCGATGTAAGTATCGGTTCGCGGTATACAAAAGGAGGAAAGGTACAAAATTGGCCGATGGGCCGCATATTGATGTCCTATTTTGCTTCTGTTTATGTTCGGATGATCTTGTTTATCGGGATCTCGGATACGACTGCCGGATTTATGTGTTATTCCAATAAGGTACTTAGAGCTATTGATTTGGACAATATTCATTTCAAAGGATACGCTTTTCAGATTGAGATGAAGTATGCGGCGAAAAGAAAAGGATTTAAAATAATTGAAGTTCCGATTACGTTTATTGACCGTCAATTCGGAGAATCAAAGATGTCTTCAAGTATTTTCAAAGAAGCTTTCTTTGGAGTTTGGAAAATGAGAAATTTAAAGGTGTAATGACAAAGATTTTACTGAAAGGTGCAACACTGGTAAATGAGGGCCGGGAATTTATCGGAGATGTGTTAATTGACGGAAAGCGGATTTCCAAAATTGCACCCTCTATTTCGGTTGACGGATCAGTGAAAGAGATCAATTGTGAAGGATTGCACTTACTCCCGGGTTGTATTGATGACCAAGTACATTTCCGGGAGCCGGGACTAACGCATAAAGCGAATATCCAGTCTGAATCCAGGGCGGCAGTTGCAGGAGGAATTACTTCTTTCATGGAAATGCCGAATACCGTTCCGAATACCCTGACACAAGAATTACTTGAAGCAAAATACCTGCGTGCAGCAGAGGTTTCTCCGGCGAACTACTCTTTTTTCATGGGAGCTTCGAACGATAACTATGATGAGGTGATGAAAACAAACATTCAGGATGTTTGCGGTGTCAAGATATTTATGGGATCTTCTACAGGAAACATGCTGGTTGATAATACCAATACGTTGGAACACCTGTTCGCAAATGTACCCATGCTGATAGCTACACATTGCGAAGATGAAACAACGATCAGAAAGAACCTGGAAGAATACAAAGAGAAATACGGGGAAGCTATTCCGATGTCTGCTCACCCTTTGATCCGAAGTGCGGAAGCCTGTTATCTATCCTCTTCCAAAGCGGTTGAACTGGCAAAAAAGAACAACACACGATTACATATCCTGCATATCTCCACTGGAATCGAAACGGAATTATTTCGCAATGATATTCCTTTGGAACAAAAACGCATTACCGCTGAGGCTTGTATACATCATTTATGGTTCTCGGATGCAGACTACGAAAGCAAAGGAACCTGGATCAAGTGGAATCCGGCTGTAAAAACAGCAGCAGACAGAGACCAGATCTGGAAAGCGTTATTGGATAACCGCATTGATGTGATTGCGACAGATCACGCACCTCATACGATCGAAGAAAAACAACAGCCATATTTGCAGGCACCTTCGGGAGGACCATTGGTTCAGCACGCTTTGCTGGCAATGCTGGATGCATCTGCAAACGGAAAAATTCCGTTGGTACGGGTAGTTGAAAAAATGGCACATGCTGTTGCTGTTTGTTTCCAGGTAAAAGACCGGGGTTTTTTGCGGGAAGGTTATTTTGCAGACCTCGTTTTAGTAGATCTCAACAAAAAATCGACTGTCACAAAAGATTCGCTGCTTTACCAATGCGGATGGTCGCCATTTGAAGGAACCACTTTTTCTTCCTCTGTGGAAAAAACGTTTGTGAACGGTGTTTTGGTTTACGAAAATGGGAAACTGACAGGAGAAAAAGGAGGCGAACGCATGTTGTTTAACCGATGAAAAAAATACTTGGAATATGTCTTTTTATTTTATTGCAGTCCTGTGATAGTGAATTGCATGGTTTGGAAAAGCCTGAGAACTTAATTCCCAAGGATCAGATGATTACCCTGATGACGGACATGCTGATCCTGGAAGGACATATTCAAACAACTTATTCTACCGTAAACCGGTATTATAAAGTAATGACTGCTTCCGGAAGGGATTACCTGAAATCGAAACACATTACCGAGAAACAATATGAGGATTCATTCATGTATTATACCAGTATGCATGAAGAATACAAACTCATGTTGGATAAGGTAATGGAAAACCTGCAGAAAGAATCGATCGAGCTGCAAAAGAAAACTTAGTGGCATTCTAATTGAATAGAGGTCATCAATTTTTTGAATTCCCGGTGATATTGGTTCTCATTGAACCAGGCTGTTTGATTTTCCAGGATACAATTCCACCAGCCATATCTCAGTACTTCAATTCTAGCCCACAGTTCCTTGTCCGGAGCGTTCCAGTGCTGCTCGAAGGCTTTGTTAATCGGATCCGGATCAAGCGCCCCGGCAACTTCCTTTTCGTGAAGTTCTTTCCAGGCGTTTAGGAGGGTTTTTCCACCTTTTTCCAAAGCATTTACGTAATACGAACACTCTTTGCAATAAGGAGTTCCCTTTAATGCTTTCGGTTGATTTAATGCAATAACAGCTTTCTCACGAAGCAGGCATTGTTCCCGGATATTTTCCAGTCTCATTTTTTTGAGATTGGCCCAATAATCGCCCTTCGGATATTCCATTTGCTCTAATTCCGTTACAAAATTGTGGCATTCAAACCGAATACTTTTGATTTTTAAATAGGCTGTGTCTTTTGGCTGATAAGCAAGAAACGGCTGACTTAATTCGGATGACTGGACCAAGGTATAATGGGCGTTCTGTACTTGCTGATAATTTGCTTTTGACGAGTCGATTACTGCTATTGAAAGGCAACTTCCCTCATACCATTCGAATACTTCCTGCGCTTTACTCAAAGGAGAAAAGGAAGCAAGGAAAAAAACAATCACAACCAGGTTTTTCATCTTATTTTTCGTTCGGGATTTTTACTCAAAAAACTGTTCCAGCTGCTTCCTTTGGTCTTGTTGTTTTCACCCACTCCTTTGGAAAAATGATGACAAACTGCCGCAGCCAATCCATCTGTCGCATCCAGGTATTTGGGAAGTTCATCAAAACGGAGCAAGGTTTGAAGCATGGCAGCAACCTGTTCTTTCGATGCGTTTCCGTTTCCGGTAATGGCTTGTTTGATCCGTTTCGGAGTGTATTCTTCATAAGGAATATTCCGTCTTAGCGAAGCTGCGATTGCTACGCCTTGTGCTCTGCCAAGTTTTAACATGGATTGAACGTTTTTGCCAAAGAAAGGAGCTTCGATAGCCATTTCATCCGGTTTGTATTCTTCCATAAGTCCATCGATACGATCAAAAATGCGTTTTAATTTATCCGGTTGATTATCGAGTTTGTTCAACTGGATAATACCGAAGTTGAGCATGTCAATTTTCGTGCCTTGAATGTGGATTAATCCGTATCCAAGTACAGTTGTTCCGGGGTCAATCCCTAAAATTATTTTATCTTCGGCCATGCAAATGAAAGAGAAAGTTAAAGCTACTAAAAAACGGGCTGGTTTAATGACATTATTCAAATTATTGGTGTTTACAGCAGTAATCTGGACCTTGTATTTTCAGTTGAAAAACGTGGATTGGGAGCATGCCAGGGGATTGGAAGTCGCACATTGGTGGGCATTGATTCTGGCTTTCACATTGCTTATTCCCAATTTATGGATGGAATTCCTGAAATGGAAGATCATTACAGATCCGTTGAATGTGGAAACGAAACTGGTAAAAAATGCATTTTGGGCAGGAGTAGCTTCCGGTTTCATGTCGCCAAACGGCTGGGGAAATTTTCTCGGAAGATTGATTTACTTTCAAAAGAGACAGACAATCTACATTGTTTTTTCAACAGCACTTGCCAATTTAAGTCAACTCGTTCCAACATTGCTTTTCGGTTTGTTTGCAGTGTTTTTGAAATATGGTCGAACGAATTCCCTGTGGATCTCTGCAAGCGGAGCAGCGCTGGTAATTTTGCTGATTTACTTTTTTGGCGATTACCTGCTTCCGAAGAACCGAAGCAGGTACCTTTTTGTCCGCAGACTGCAAAGTATCCGGGGACGCTATCAAAACCTCAAATGGCCATTTTTGGCATATTCATCCATTCGTTTCCTGGTTTTTAGTGTGCAATATGCGCTTTTATTTGTGACGTTCGGTTACGGGGATTTTTGGTTCCTGATCACACAAATCTGGCTGATTTATCTTTTTACGTCCTTTGTTCCGTCTTTGTGGTCTGGGAAGGTGCTGATCCGGGAAACAGCCGCGTTATTCGTTTTTGCAAAAACCAGTGTTTCTGTTCCGGATGTGATTGTGTGCAGTATTTTTATTTACCTGATAAATATCGCCTTACCCGCATTTATGAGTAGTTTTATTTGGTTACCGAAAAGAAAAAATTAAGTTATGTGGTTGATTGGTTCCTGGGTACTTCTCTACATTCTTTCGATATTAACACTCCTGTTTGGCGTGAATCGATTACGCGTTAGCCGAAATTCAAAAAAGATGATGGCAATTGATGAAATATCGGTTGTTGTTCCTTTTCGAAATGAAGCAGACAATCTCCAGGTATTTCTGGATTGTATTTATTCACAGCGTTATCAGCCGGCACAATGGATTTTTGTCAATGACCATTCCTCAGATTCCTATATCGATCTGTTTAAAGAAATGGATTCATTCCCAATCCGTTTGTTGCATTTACCGGAAGAACAAAGGGGCAAAAAGCGTGCGATTCGCTTTGGAATGGACCATGTACGAACGGAATATTGCTTAACAATGGACGCGGATGTATCTTTTGGAAAAGATTACATGAAATCGATGCTGCTCCTTCCCGAGGCTGAACTGATCATTTTACCGGTTGAAATGACAGGAAAAAAATGGTGGCAATCGTTCTTCACACTGGAATATCTTTTTACGACGCTTTTGAACAAAGGAATTGCAGGATGGGCAAGACCCGTAAACTGCAGCGGCGCAAATTTGCTGATCCATGTTTCCAGTTTTGACCAGGTAGACGATATTGATGATCACGATCACATTTTGAGTGGAGATGATATTTATACTTTACGTGCCTTTCGTACATTCGGGAAACGGGTAGAGATAGTAGAAAATGAAGCCTTAAAGGTAGAAACGGAAACTCCGGAGACTATTTCGGAAGTGATGGAGCAACGTGTTCGCTGGCTGGGAAAAACAAGTCATGTTGCGGATTCTCTAAACAATTTCTTAGGAATTTGGGCTGTCGGACTGCATGTTTATTATTTCCTTCTCCTGATCATTACTTTTTTTGCAGGAGTTTATTGGCTGACCGGCTTAATCATCGTTTTCAAATACGGAATGGATTTTATGCTGGTGAAAATGGATAAAAAGAAACCGACATCGTTTGATTTGATCGGTTTGGGTTTGTTCGAATTGTTTTATCCTGTTTATTTGGTCGCCCTGGTGGCTTATCTGATGGTCTCTCAACCCGAGTGGAAGGGAAGGTAGGCTATGAAACGGGAAAAAATCTTGTAGGTACATAAAACTTCAGGTACCTACAAGACCGTTCATTGTTAATGATGAGTACAGCTTATTTTTTGATCACTGTTCCGTCTTCATTAAACTTCACGACATTTAATTCAGCTTTTGTGTTAGTCAATTCGACTTCGTAATAAGGTTTTTCCGCTTTTACAACATATGCTGATTTAGCAGTCCATCCCTGGAAAGCGTCTTCCGTTAATGCTTTTCTTATGGCCGCCGGTAATTCTTCCAGTTTGATTTTTACTCGATCCGGATTGTTTGCATCTGCCACTTCCGTTTGAGCTTTGGCAACTGTTGTTTCTGCCTGAGCATTTGCGAACACGGTTGTTGTAAGTGCGATCGCTGCGATGATGAACTTTTTCATGGTACTTATTTTTTTAAAATTCTGTGAACCGGTTTGGGAAAAATGATACCAGTGCCCGGTTTGAACTTTATAAAATAAGTTAAACAGAATTTAAATCATTGAAAAACAGACGGTTGCAAGAGAAGTAAAGGGCTAGCAACGCGTTATTATACCTCCTTCGGATCAGGATGAAATTTCCAATTTGGAAAAAAGCTTCCCAAATTGAATCAGAATTCGATGGGTTGATCTAACTTAAGTTGTTGAATTACTTTCTTCTGAAGTGGAAATAACGATATAAAATAAAGAATCCCGATACCAGCTAAAGCAATGAAAAAAGTGTTTGTTGTGAGTACGTAGCAAACAATGGCAAAAATAATCGACGCGTCCACCAAACCTATTTGAATAATTTTGGAAGATGTATAGGCTTTGATGAGGCTCAATGGATTTGTTTCGTTGTGCACCTTCGAGAGCATGGATTTACGCAGAAAAATACTGGTTGAGACAGCAATGACCATGATAATAGGTGCGATCAGTTGCAACAGTTCGTTGATGTTTGCTTGTTGGCTTCCCGGAACGACGATAATACTCATAACCGTAAGAAAACTGACGATTCCAAACAGGAAGGCCCCGAAAATAATTCGTATGAGTGTCAGGTTTCCGGTTAATTTACGCTGCGTTTCAGGTTTCATGAGTTGAGGATATAAGAAGCCCCGGTGTTAATGACCGGGGCTTGGGATTATTTAGAATGGTAAATCGTCATCGTCACTTGGTGCTGTAGAAGCACTTGGAGTTGCAATCGGATCTAAATTCATTGCTGTAGGTCCTCCTGCCGGGATTCCTCCACCCATGGAAGGATTTCCAACTTTTTCAATTCTCCAGGCTTCTAAAGTATTGAAGTATTTCACTTCCCCCTGGGGACTTGTCCACTCACGGCCTCTTAAGTTGAAAGACACTTCAATTTGTTCCTGGGTGTTGAATCCATCAATTAAACTACACTTATCTTGTGTCAGTTGAAACAAGATATCCTGTGGATACATACTTGCATTATCAGTTAAAACAAATTCTCTTTTTGAAAATTTTTCCGATACTTGAACAGTATCATTCTTAACCTTTAAGATTCCGGATATTTTAAACATATTTCTACGGGTATTTACTATTTTAATCGTTAAAAGAGAGCAAGGTCATCCAGGCTCCTTCAATATCGTTGTTATTAATTAATTCTTTTGCACGTTCGTGTAAAGCGAGTTCCAATTTCGCCGGTTCGTCTTCTAAAGTTAGGAATAAATCACTTAATTCCAATAATTTATACTCGTTTACGTCAGTTTCATTGGGGATTTCAGTAATGCCGGCAAGCTGTGCCAAATCGTTTCCTGAAAGGACAGGACTTACCCGGATATCCTCCGGAATCTGGTCAAAACCGATCCCGACAGTCGTGATGGGCTTGGTAACTTCAAACATGGATGCTTCATTCGCATGGCAATACCAGTTTCCTCCCATTCGGGCTACCAGGTTGATCTTTTTTTGATCGATGGTACCATCTTCCGCAAGGATTTCTTCATGTATGTGAATTTTAGTCACTTCACAGATTACCAGGTTACCGGCACCACCCTGATCACCGAGCTCCTTTACTTCCAGTACTTTGCATTCAAACTGAACAGGAGCTTCCAAAACACGCATAGGTCTGACGGTGTCTGATTTCACAGGAGTTAATCCGGATTTCACGAATTCATCCACTTCCGGTCCGTAAGGAGAACTGCTTAAACTCATTTGGTGAAGAATATCCATGTTCACAATGTTAATAACCACTTCCGGTATTTTTTTGACATTGTTGTAGGTATCTTTTGTGGTATTCGTTCTCCCGTTTCTTGCCGGAGAAAAAATCAAAATGGGTGGAGCAGCAGAAAACACGTTGAAAAAACTAAATGGAGACAAGTTGTTTACCCCGTTTTCATCGATTGTTGAAGCAAATGCGATGGGACGTGGTCCAATAGCTCCAAGGAGATAACCATGGAGTTTTGGTACGGGAAGTTCTTTCGGATCGAGCGTTAACATGCTTGCAAATTTCTACAAAAGTACCAAAATCAGGAAGGTGTTCGGAAGCAACTTTCGAGAATTAATTAACAAAATGACACGCTAAAGGTGAAAACCAAAAGTAATCAGCGAATCACTTTTTTGGTGATTTGACCGTTATTTCCCTCCACACGGATCAAATACATTCCTGATGAGTAATCGCTCAGATCAATAAGCGTAGTTTCACTGATTTTGGATTGCTCCCAGATTTTTCCGGAAAGATCGACAATGGAATAAGTCAAATGGTCCTCGTATTCTGAGATTTGAATGGTTGCCTCCTGCTTGGATGAATTGTAAAGAATACTGACAAAATGGTCCAATGTGGTTTCGTCGATGCTTGCTGTAACTCCTCCTTCCTCAAGGAAGACACCCGAATCATGCATGGCGTTTCCGGCATCTGCAACGACCATGATTATGTGGTAGGAAGAACCGGGGGTGAGATTGGATGAGGAAGCCGTTAACGGAATACTTAACCCGTTGTATTGCAGGTATTGGTCAGAACTGTTGTAAGGTCCTTCAGATCCACTTCCATTGTAAACAAAGTATTGACTGTTTGCTGAAGGATTGAGTGTTCTGGTTGAAACAGGACTGGTATTCGGTAAACGGGCCATATTTTGTGTACCGGTTATTCCGGGACCGGAAATGAATATCCCGAATGCATCGTTGAAGGCGTAGACAGGGGTAATAGTGGGACCACTATACTCCTCCGAACCAAATATATAGTTTATATGCAGTGTATTTCCACTCGGAACAAGATCAAATTCAATAACGGAAGCGTTATAGGAAGTTGCATTGAACACACTATTAAAAAGAGCGAACCCGGGAGTTTGATTGTCAATACCTGCATTAGTTGAATTATTGGGTCCCTGAGCGTAGTATTTTGATCCGGTGGTCATTAAAAAACCAGAACTGTAAGGCATATCTGTAATATTGCTCGATGAAAAATATGCTATGGCATCCGGAGAACCGGTGTATTGAATATTGGAAATGCTAACTCCGGATCCGGAAAGCGCATGTGTGACTAAATCCTGGGGATCATTTCCTCCCAGAATTAACTGGCTGAAAGAAATTGTCGGAAAAAAGACGATGATAAAGTGATAAATGTATTTCATACTGTTTAGATGGGAATACGAATTTACTCATTTTACCGAATTACTTCTTTTCTTTCTTCAAAATATAGAGATTGGGATTTAGCTCAAATGAATAATCATGCCCAATTGCATACGATCCCCATTTGGAAGTGCAAGCCAGTTTTTGTTTCCCGTTTATGATCGGCATGTCGAAACCTTCAATGCAATTCACCCAACGGAATTTCACCTTCTTTTTACCGTATTTCACTTGCAGCGTCGGAGGATTCTTCTCGCGCAGGTATTGATCGAATACTTTTGACAAATCCATTCCCAGTTCCGCCGACATAAACTGTTCGATTTGTTGAGTTGTAACCGTTTCATGGTAAAAGGTAGCATTCATTTTGCGCAACATCATGCGGAACAGCGAATCGTTTCCATAGATGGTACGAATTGTATGTAACATGTTTGCCCCTTTGTAATACATATCACCGCTTCCTTCGGTATTTACTCCGTATGGTCCGATAATAGGCTGGTCGTTCAGAATGTTTTTTCGCAATCCCTGGCAGTACTTGTCTGCATCGCTTTTTCCAAACCAATAGTCCGTAAACAAGGTCTCACTGTAGCAGGTAAATCCTTCGTGGATCCACATATCGGCAATGTCTTTCGAAGTGATGTTGTTTCCGTACCATTCGTGTCCGCTTTCGTGCACGATGATGAAGTCCCACTTTAATCCCACTCCGGTATTACTCAGGTCGGAACCCAAATATCCGTTTTTGAATTCATTTCCGTAAGCAACGGCACTTTGGTGTTCCATTCCCAAATATGGTGCTTCGACTAATTTATAGCCATCTTCATAGAAAGGGTAGGGACCAAACCAGTATTCCAGTGCTTTTAATGTTCTGGGAGCATCCTGGAATTGTTTTTTAGCTTTCTCTTCGTTTCCTCTCAATACCCAATAGTCCAGTTCCAGGTTTCCTTTTTCCCCCGCAAAATGTTCATGTATGTTCACGTAATCCCCAATGTAAGGGATCATGCAGTAATTGTTGATCGGGTTACTGACTTTCCATGAATAGATTGATTGACCTAGGTTTTTAATTTCTTTGCCGATAAAGCTTCCGTTGCTGACGCAAACCAAATCAGACGGGCAGGTATAATGCATGGTAACTCCCTGGTCCGGTTCATCGTATTGGGAATCTTTGCACGGGAACCAAACACTTGCCCCTTGCCCCTGACAAGCTACAGAAACCCAGGGTTTTCCATTGTGATCCTTCGTCCACACAATTCCTCCATCCCAAGGAGCGCGTTTTGCTACTCGCGGTTTTCCATGGAAATAGACAACAAGTTGGTTTTCTTCTTTTTCAGATCCGTCATGTGACATGAATGGAATAAAATAAGCCGCTCCATCCTTTTTGATTTTCGAAGGATCTACCCAGTTGTTGTTAATCAATACACTGTCGATAATCATCGGTTCTTGTAAATCCAATTGCAGCGTACTTGTAATAGCCAATTCATCCGGGCCTTTTCCAATCATTGAGAAAGTAATGATATTCTTCCCGTGAATTTCCTTCTTACTGATATCGAATGTGACGCTCAGATCATAGTGCCGTAAATCCCACCAATTACGACCCGGGCCGTAAGTACCGCGCAACGAATCGGCGTGAGTGAACTGACTGAATGAGTTTGTAACAACAAATAAGGTACAAAGGAAAAGAAGTTGTTTCATGAATTGTTTTTTGTGAAATTACTAATTCCGTACGGGAATAGATTGTCTATTTCTTCTTTCCATATTTCTCGCGATTCTCCATTAAACGAAACAGAATGATTTCCCGGATCAGTTTTTTGGGAAGTGGCTCATCTAATGGAAATTGTACCGAACCTTTTCCCTGCTTGTATTTCGAGAGTTCTTTCTCAAAAGCTTTGTGACCTGTGGGAGTAGCATAAAACCCGATATGTGATTTGTATCCTCCGAAATAAACCAAGGGTTTTCCATTGAGTTTATAGGCAGGCATTCCGTATGAAATGGATTCTGCTGCTTCGGGAGCAATGTCCAGGATTAGTTTTCTTATTTCGGTAAGACGCTCCTGCGTTTCTTCTTCGAACTCCCGAATGTATTCATCCACGCTAGTGAAAGTTTTCATATTTTGAATATTAGGACATCAAGATATCAAGACTACAGGATTTTAGGATATTAAGACTTGAATTGACCTAAAGTTTAGAGGACCTTGCATCCTGTTGTCTGTTCGCAGATAAATATAACTCAATTAATCTTTGAAAGAAACTCCATGATCGGATAATAACTTTCTCAATACCGGAAGTGAGGCTTTTCCCATTCCATGGAATGATAGAATTTCTTTTTCACTGTATTGAGCCAAATCTTCCAGGGAAGTGATCCTGTTATTCTCCAAAGCTCTTCTTGCCGGAGCAGAAAGAGCGGCAAAAATGCCGACTTCCGATTTTCGTTCTGCCTCACAAATCGGGCAGGTAGGACAATCCGAACTTTTAAAATAGTGATGTCCTTTCTTACAAATTCTTTCTGTTAGTGACATCTCTTAAACGAATTTTTCGGGGTTTAATGTATTTGGTCAATCGGCTGTTGGTTGGATACGTTCGGTTTTTTGTCAGGTTATTGGCAATGAGTGCCACCAAAAGCAGGATCAGGACTCCTGATAAGACCGGAGATAAAACGTATATAAATCCCAGGGCTTTAACTTTTTCAGTTCCGATAACAGCAATTAAAGCGGTAGCACCTCCGGGAGGATGCAGCGTTTTAGTCATTTGCATGGCAATAATGGAAAAACTGACGGCCAGGGGAGCTGAAATCCAGATTGGATCAGGAATCAATTTGAAAATGCAAACCCCGACAAAAGCAGAAATAACATGTCCTCCTACCAGATTCCTGGGTTGAGCGAGCGGACTTTGAATAGCTCCATAGATCAAAACACTGCTTGCCCCAAAAGACCCGATGAGGAAGATGTTGGATATTTTGTCCAAGGAAAGTGATTGAGTAAAGGCAATTAACCCGATACCGAAAAAGGAACCAATGAAGGTCCAGAAGTGTTCTTTGAGATCGACGAGTGTTTCCTTGTAGAGAACGTAACGGACTTTTCGAATGGAATTAAGACTTTTTTTCTTTTTTTGCATGCCGGATTTTCAGTATTTCAATAGGCAGATGTACTATTGTGTTATTACGTCAAAAATAGATTTACAGCTTATCATCAAAGGTCTTTCGTAACACAAGTTGGTAGGTGAGTAACCTTGAAATTGCAGGAATTCGCTATAAAGCATTGTTTGTTTGCTTCGTGATGTAGGCTGTTCGCCAATTCGATTTGGGAGGCATCGGTGATGACCACTTTCGGTCTGAGAGTAACCGAAGTAAATCTTCCACCATTTGGGTCCTGGACCATTTTACCAACGGGTTCGTCCCGGTATTCGATTACCTGTATTCCTGCATCTGCGCACAGGTGAAGATACCAAAGCATGTGGCAGCTGGAAAGGGATGCCAAAAAGAAGTCTTCCGGGTTGTGTTTTGTTTTGTCACCCCGAAAGGGTACATCAGCCGAACAAAGCAAATCGACTTTATCCGGTATCTGCAGAGTGAATTCTCTTCCGTATGCTGCGTAATCGGATGTTCCGTTGCCTTTGTTTCCCGTCCAGATGACAGTTGATTCGTATGTGTGTTCTTTCATATTGAAAAAATTGAAAATGGATCATTGAAAAAGATCGTGTGTACCTAATTTATTTATTGTTGTTCAGCACGAAGGTTGAGAATTGCCGTTCCACAGAATCCCCGGTCTTGGTCATTACCGTTTCTACCTGTGAGTCTTCCTGATTCAAAATAAATGAACTTTGTTCAATCAGTTTCAGTACTTCATCCGGGTTGTAAAGTGTAAAACCAAAAGGGGTAAAGGGTAAGGTTTCCATGAAGCTTCTGTGGGCAAAAGTCAATGAGAACAATGCCTTTGGCTTTAAAATCCGGGAAAATTCTGAAAGCACTTCCAGGGGACTTTCCCAAAAGTAGAGCGTATTTACAGTAAAACATTTGTCGAACTGATCTTTTTTGAATGGCATTTTTCCTCCTTCGTACAACACGAATGATGCCTTTTGGGCGTTTATGAAAGATTGATTTTTTTCTTGTGCCTCACTGTTCATTAAGGTGGAGATCTCTAAACCGGTGTAGTCAATACTTTGACATTGAGAAAAAAGAAACTCCAAATGTCCGGCATTTCCATGTCCCAGTTCCAAAACGGAATCATTGGAGGCCAGGTTCAGGTTCGCAATGGCATTTTTAGTCATCCCGATATTGGTTTCATTCATCATTTGAGCAATTTCACTGCCTTTTTCTCCGGATGGATGACTTAATTGGGAAGCCAATTCTATTAATTGTTCTTTCTCCATTTTTGCGTTTTTACGAAAATAAGCATTTGAATCAATTTTCCCTCTTTGAAGGGGGATTAAGGGGGATGGTCACCCCTCTCTGTCTCCCCTCAAGGGGAGAAGTGTAACTACTTATTGGTCTTCCTGCGGACTGAATGTAATATCAAAAATGGTTTCCGGATAGGTTTTCAATTCCATGGTTCCTTCCAATTGGTCGGTTAAGGATTCGATGAGGTCTAAGCCGAAAGATCCCTGCCGCGACGGAGCTTTCCAGGTTCCGCTGTCTTTGTAGATCAATTTACATTTTTTCCCCTGGTGATGCATAAAAGAAATGGAGATCAGGCAATTGTCGTAATCGTCGAAGGCATATTTCAGCGAGTTGGAAATTAATTCATTCAGGATCAGGGCAATCGGAACGATGGACCTTAAGCCGATGGAATCGATGTCGCAATCGATCTTTAGATTTACCGGGTAACCGGATTGATAGGATGAAACCAGGTCGGAAGAAAGATCGTGTAAGTATTCCCGTAAATGAAGGGTGGAAAGGTGATCACTCTGGTACATCTTTTCGTGGATCATCGACATGGCGATGACACGATGGGTTGCATCCTTGAATTTGGCGATTGCTTCCGGGTTTTCCAGTTCTCGGGATTGAAGCCGCAACAAACTGGTGATGATCTGGAGGTTATTTTTCACCCGGTGATGGATCTCTTTCAGCATCACCGTTTTTTCTTCATTTTGTTTGGAAATAATGTTGTATTGCACTTGCAGAACATCTTGTGCTTCATTTAATTTTTTTCTTCCCACCTCATTTGTTCGGATGTTTTCCCAACCCAGATATCCGAGAATAGCAAAACACAAGATGCAGTTAATGACGGTTGCAATGAGTTGTTCATGACTCAGGTTGCGCATAATTTCCATCTGCTGGTCCAGGAAATAGTAGAAGTAAATCGATTGACAGGTTGTATGAAACAGAGTGAATACCAGTCCCCAGCGCGCTCCCAATACGATGAAAGCGAACAGGATATTGATCGTCATCCAAAAACCATCCAAAAAATGCGGCTGGTTGTGAACAAAGAACAAGGTTACGGTGCAGCAAAAAGCACCGATTATATTGAAAATGATCGTTGGTAGTTTGAATTTTCCGGTTCTGAAGATGTAAATTGTTGTAACTAAAACGGAGAAGAAGGCCAACAATGTAATAGAAGCAACCGTTGTACTGAAATAAATAAACAGGACAATGCTGAGTATTCCGATCGCCAGAGTCAAAAACAAAGACATCCGATAAGCCAGTATGAACCGGGTCTCATCTTCGAAATTATTTTCATTGGTGAATTTCGGAAAGAAAACACTGTTGAGCAGCTTAAGCATAGTTTAATTTTTGATGAGTGAATATACTGATTCTTTGATTCTCCTCCGCGATTCACTGCCGAATTTTTAGTAATTCCTTTATCGAAGATTGGCTAAAGGCAAACAAAAACCCTGACAGTTAACTATCAGGGTTTCATTTTAGTGTTGTCAGTTGCTGCAGACATTTTGCACGAATATGTTCCTTCGTAATATAGCAATTTGTCATTGCTATACTCAGTCTTCGAAAGCAGTGCTTTCTCTTACTTTTTTCTGTCTACTTCAACAGCTGCCAATTCATCCGCTTTGTAAGCTCCGGCATCTAACTTATCTTTTAACTTCTTGAATGTTTCAATCGTGTAATTGACGTCTTCCAAAGTATGTGCTGCAGTCGGGATGATACGCAACATAATCACATCTTTAGGAACTACCGGGTAAATTACGATCGAACAGAAGATATTGTAATTTTCACGCAAGTCGAATGTCAAATTCGTAGCTTCTGCGAGGTTTCCTTTCATGAAAACCGGGGTAACCGGGGAGTTCGAATCACCGATATCAAATCCTGCATTTTTAAATCCGGATTGAAGTGCATCGGCAATTTCCCACAATTTGTCTTTCAATTCAGGGCGGGTACGCAATAATTCCAGTCGTTTGCGTGCACCGATCGTGATAGTGATAGGCAATGCTTTTGCAAACATTTGGGAACGCATGTTGTAACGGAAGAATTCAATGATCGATTCCTTCGCACAAATAAATCCGCCGATTGATGACATGGATTTTGCAAATGTTCCGAACAACACGTCGATTTCATCCTGAACTCCTTGAGCTTCACCGGCACCTTGTCCCGTTTTACCCAATGTTCCGAATCCATGCGCGTCATCAACAAACAAACGGAAATCATATTTCCCGGATTTACGGAATTCAATGATTTCTTTCAATTTCCCCTGGTCACCTGCCATTCCGAAAACACCTTCCGTGATCACCAAAATACCGCCACCTGTTTGTTCAGCCAAACGGCTTGCATTTCTCATTTGCTTATCAAAGCTTTCCATATCGTTGTGCTGGAAAACGAAACGCTTACCGGTATGTAAACGCATCCCATCCAGGATACAAGCATGTGCTTCCGAGTCATAAACAATGATATCACTGCGATCAACCAAACAGTCGATTGCAGAAACCATTCCCTGGTATCCAAAGTTCAAAAGAATACAATCCTCTTTTCCCATGAATTCAGCTAACTCATTTTCCAGCTTTTCGTGCTCACTTGTCTGACCGGTCATCATACGTGCTCCCATCGGGTAAGCAAGTCCGTATTGTGCCGCCGCTTGCGCATCTGCTTCACGAACTTCCGGATGATTTGCCAATCCCAGGTAGTTGTTTAGAGACCAAACCAAACACTCTTTTCCACGGAAAATCATTTTGTTGCCTAATTCACCTTCTAACTTCGGAAAGGTGAAATAACCATGAACTCCTTTGGAATACTGTCCGATAGGTCCACGATTACGTTCAATTTTATCAAAAATATCTGCCATACTTGTTCATTTTCCATTAATCACGTAAATACTGTGATTAACAGTTGAGAGTGCAAATTTAGTAGTATTCTGACTCATATTACCAATTTGTGATGAAATTAATTAACCAAGAAATGAACAGGGGGATTTGAAAACAGTAGGGGCGCGATTAATCGCGCCCCTACTGTTTTATTGTTTAAAACGCTTCGTCTGTGTCTACCAGATAACGCTCTTTGATGATGTTACAGTGGTGAATGACATGTCCTACCATGATCCAGCCGAGATTTCGCGGAGTATTCGGAGAGTGGTTTGCGGTTCCGATTGAATCGAGCATAGCAGTTGTCATTCCTTTGAACAGGGAGATACTTGCCTTGCGAACATCTATGAATTCCGACCTCAGGTCCTCGAGCGAACGCTGATCGGTATTGTTGTGCTGTGCATACCAGCCCTCATCAAACCCATCCAAAGGAGTTTTGTCTTTTCGGGAAAAGCGCAGTGCCCGATACTGGAAAATGCGTTCGGTTTCAATAAAATGAAGGATGACACCTTTCAATGTCCATTTTTCATCTGCATATTGAAAATCGGCTTTTGATGGGGGGAGCCCGGCGATAAAAGCGGCGGTTTCATTCAAATCTTTTTCCAATGCATGTATCAAATGATCCTGACCGATGGTGCGGTCAAAATAATATTTGGCATAAGCCGGAGAAAATTCCGGATTCGGTCTGCCGGTAAACGGGTCCTGTTCGCTCATCATTCTAACGATTTATCCAGTAAATATACGAAAGCCGCCATGCTGGCACAACCCAATTCGAGTTCGCGTTTGTTCACCCTTTCGAACACATCGCTTGCTGCGTGGTGAAAATCGAAATACCGCTGTGAATCGGGAACAAAACCGAATAATGGAATTCCTTCATAAGCTGATTTTAACGGGCTGATGTCGACACCACCGTAACCGGCTTCAAAATGGTGGAGATCGTATGGTTTTAATAAGGATGCAAATCCTTTGATCAATTGGACGTATGATGGGTTTCCGTCGCATTCAAAACCATCCGGGCTGAATCCACCACGATCACTTTCCACCGCCGCAATTTGTTTTTGGTTCTCTTTTTTTGCCCAGGTTGCATACGCGTGTCCGCCTTTGTTCCCGTTCTCTTCGTTCATGAAGAAAACAACTCGGATCGTATGTTTCGGTTTAATGCCTGTTGTTTTCAGAATACGTAAAGCTTCCAGGCAGTGAACGATCCCGGCACCGTCGTCGTGTGCTCCTTCGCCGGCATCCCAGGAATCCAAATGTCCACCGATGGTGATGATTTCGTTGGGTTTTTCGCTTCCGGTCAATTCTCCCATCACATTGAAAGAGGGTTCATCGGGAAAATCGCGGCAATCCATTTCCATAATCAGGGTCACTTTTCCTTTTTCGAGTGCTTTTGACAATTCATTGGAAGAAATGGTGGAAAGTGCTCCGGCAGGAATTTTGGAAATTCCTTCTTCGTAGTACATGGAACCGGTATGCGGGAAATGGTCTTCCGGCAAAGCCAGTGAACGGATTACCACTCCGACAGCTCCCAATTTTGCTCCTTCCACTGCTCCGTGTCCGCGAATGCCGTAACAACCACCGTAAGCTGTAAATGTCACGATATCTGCAGGGTTCATGGCTTGGTTCAAAAACACGATTTTCCCTTGCACACTTGCTTTTGAAGCTTTCTTTAAGTCATCCAATGATTTGAATTCAACGACTTCGGCTTTTAACATCCCATTTGTTCCGATCGAACCACCTAAAGCCAAAATGTCTATCGGAACCACTTCTCCCGAACTGCTTTGGATCCAGGCAACTTCTTTGTTCCCTCGTTCCCAATGCGGGACCATAACAGGTTGCAGGTATATTTTATCAAAACCATAGGTTTCCATTTTTCGTTTTCCCCATTCAACGGCCATTTGTGCCTGAGTTGAACCGGAAAGCCGTGCACCGATTCCCTTGCACAAGGAACGCAGATCATCGTAAGACTTTCCACGAATCAGGGCTTCGTCAAATAGCTTACGGATCATGGTAGAGTCGTTTTGGCTGAAAGCTGGGCTTAAGCTGAACAGAATTGAAATAAAAAATAGGGTACGGAATAACATGCCTGTGTTTTGTTTGATGCTTTGCGAAATTAATAAATGAATGCCGAATTACGAATTACAAATGCCGAATTATGGGATAAGGGGAAATAGGCCGGAACTTTAATTCTCAATTCTCAATTCTGAATTCGCAATTATAAAGTATCTTTGCAAAAATTTTTTTTATGGCATTGAAATGCGGAATTGTTGGTTTGCCGAATGTGGGTAAGTCAACTTTGTTTAATTGTTTATCTAACGCTAAAGCGCAATCTGCGAATTTTCCTTTCTGTACGATCGAACCGAATGTAGGAACTATTTCTGTTCCGGATCCGCGTTTGGAGAAATTGGAATCCATGGTAAATCCGGAGCGAGTGGTTCCAACTACTATGGAAATCGTGGATATCGCGGGCTTAGTGAAAGGAGCTTCCAAAGGAGAAGGTTTGGGTAATCAATTCCTGGCAAATATCCGTGAAACAGATGCTATTTTACACGTGTTGCGTTGCTTTGAAGATGGGAATATTATCCATGTTGACGGACGAGTAGACCCGGTGAGTGATAAAGAAATCATCGATATCGAATTGCAATTGAAGGACCTGGAATCGATAGAGAAACGCATCCAGTCTTTGGCCCGTTCATTAAAGTCGGGAGATAAAGAAGTGGTGAAAGAAAATGACCTGGCACTTGCTATCAAAGCAACTTTGGAGCAAGGGAAATCTGTTCGATCCATGAATTTTGATGAAAGAGAAGCGGAAATCGTTCAAAAATTCCAATTGATTACTTCCAAGCCGGTGATGTATGTCTGCAACGTGGAGGAATCTGCTGTTAAAACGGGAAATGCGCATGTTGAAGCAGTTCGTGAGGCAGTGAAGGATGAAAATGCGCAGATTCTGATTGTTGGCGCAAAGATCGAAGCAGATATCTCCGAATTGGAAACTTACGAAGAACGTCAGATGTTCTTGGAGGAACTTGGGTTGGAGGAACCGGGAGTAAACCGGTTGATCCGTTCAGCTTATTCCTTGTTGAATTTGCAAACTTATTTCACGGCAGGAGTGAAGGAAGTGCGTGCATGGACTGTGCCTATCGGTGCAACAGCTCCTCAGGCTGCCGGAGTTATTCATACGGATTTTGAAAAAGGATTTATCCGGGCAGAGGTTATGAAATACGACGACTATACTACTTTAGGTTCTGAAGCTGCGGTAAAGGAAGCCGGGAAATTTAAAGTGGAAGGAAAAGAATACATTGTGCAGGATGGAGACATTATGCATTTCAGATTTAATGTGTAAAAACTAAAAGCTGTAAAAGACTCAATTCATTCGGGATTGGGTCTTTTTTTTGAAATAGGATTAATAAAGGGCCTGATCAACGATCTCCAAACATTCTTTTAATACAGAAAAATCGATGCTCCGAACTTCACACACCTCAAAAAGTGTTTCAGAACCTTCGGCCTTGCAATCAATCCCGAACGTTTGAAAAACCTGATTTAGCTCTTCGTTTTTAGTCAGTATTTCGTTAATTGATATATTTCCGGTAATAATCATTTTGACAGTTGATTCATTTGTGTCATCGATGAGTTCAAGGTCAGGCTACTTCCAGAACTTGTCTTCCCATTCTTCGGGGATTGACTCCCATTCATCCTCGTAATAAACCAAATCCGGGGAGAAAAGGTCCGGATTTCTTTTCAATTCTTTAAACACCTTGTTTTCTTCAAACCGGATGTTTGTTTCCAGCTCTTCTTCAATCGAATTCAATTGTTTTATTAACTCCGTTTCCTTTAAAAATAATCGTTTCAATCGCCTGTGCTGGGCGAGTGATTTGGTAACCATCTGGTCAGATTCTCCCAGGATACGGATCATCAATTGCTCTTCTTTTTGGAGATGCGGCAGGAATTGAGTTTCAAAAAACCAATCCAGGTACGCTTTGATACGTGAAAGCTCAATCCCTTTTCGGATACCGGTACGAATCTTCCAGCATACCAGCAAGCTGTTTTGATGTTCCAATGTTAATTGCGCCAATTGAGCGTTCCAGTTTTCCTCCTTAATCATCTGTTGATCTGCTCCTTGGTTTTCCAGTTTTCCATCGAATCATTTTTCCAGAAAGACGGAAAAAAACGGCGCTGCTGAAAGATCGGGTTTAGATACTTTTTCCATTCGCTTCCTCCCGTAGCGGCCTGGTTTTCTCCTTTACTGTCCAGGTAATGTGCAGCGGTCTCTAAATGCACATTCGGCCATTTGAAATTGTATAAAAAATCAAATTGTTTTGCTGCATGAACCAGTGCATCGGACGGATCAGGAATTGCAAGTAATTTTTCTTCGAGGGTTTTTCCCTGAACTTTTCGGGCAAGCAAGATCAGGTCTTCCTGGTATTTTTCTTCAAAGAGCAAAAGAGTTTGAGATTTCCTGTTTGCTCCCGGTTTTTTACCAGCCTGTTTCCAATACAACCGCTCAAAAACTGCTTCATTGATTTCAGGAGCGATGGACCCGTTTTTTTCGGATAGCAGGTTTCCGATGCGTGTGCAATAAAGCTCGATTGCTCTGAACTGGAAAGATTGGAAACCACTTGCCGGAGTTAAGGAACTACGGAACTGGTTGTAATTATCGTAATCCATTCCGTGTTTCATGACATCAAATGAGTTGATGAGGATCTCGGCATACTTAATCAACCGATTCAATTTATCCAGGAGGTTTTTTTCGGGCAAATCTTCATGAATCATCTGCTTGAGTTCATGGATCATCATTTTAAAAAACAGTTCGGTAACCTGGTGATACATGATGAAAATCTCTTCGTCTTTGAAATTTGTCCTCGGTTTTTGAAGAGAATTAAGGGTTTCTACCTCTATATAGTCCCAATAGGATAGAGGTTTGCTGTAAAACAGTCCTTTTAGGTATGTTTCCGGGTTTTCTCCCTGCTCTACATATTTTTCTTCTAATTTTTCAAGAATGGTTTTTTGGTCCATAAGTCGTTGTTTAATGAGTGATTATTAATTGCCTAATCCGAACTGCTTAATCTTTGTTTGGAAGACCCACCTGATCTTTTCAGCCCGCCTAGTTGCTTCAGCTGCTTTTTCTCCTGTGAAGTGCTGATTCGTGGTTTCACGGAACAGCCGGAGCCATTCCTCGAAATGTTCATCAGTAAGTGCTAATTGGAGATGATGCATGAGCGGATTGCCCTGATAAGTAATTTCCCCGAGTAAAAGCGTTTGCCAGAACCGGTACATCTTATCCAGGTGTGCAGGCCATTGTTCGTCACTGATTTTGTCAAGAAAAATGGGATTCAAGAGTTTATTTTCCCTTACTTTGGAATAGAAGGAATCAACGAGCAATTGAATGTCTTCGAGTTCCAGGATGTCGTGTTTTTGTGCTGATTTCATCGGATAAAGAAGTTGATGATTAGAATTCCCAGGTTGAGGATTACGCTTAAATAGAAGAGGATCAGGCACCATTTAGCGGAAACCTGGGCGATAAATGCACCATTTGAAGCCATGGTAATGTTGGCACAAATTGCCAGGAGTACATAGCTTTGGGTTTTGAGTGAGTACATAGCCGCAACGGAACCAAAACAGCTTTGAGCAGTCAATAAAGCTGCCATTGCCCCGAACCGGGATCTTTCAAAACTTGCAATTTGTTTTTGAAACCAATTCAAATTGGTTTTTGAAGTTTCAGAAGCTTTCATATCAGTTGTTTTTAATAATTTATAAGATATTAAGACCTTTTTATCTTTTATTGATTTAATTTTTTTTCAACGTTTCAGAAAAGATAAACCACTGTTTAATCCGTTTGCAAGTTCTTCAATGCTTGTTGTTTCGAGCATTTGTTTCAAATCATCCCGGATGCTCATAAATTTATCGTGCAGGGGACATGGTTTTAAGCTGTTACATTCTTTCAGACCAAGACCACATCCTTTGTAGAGTTCATTTCCGTCTATAGCGAAGACGATATCGCTCAATTTGATCATTTCCCTGTTTTCTTTTTCGATCTCAAATCCTCCTGTCGGACCCTTCGTTGATTTCAGGATTCCGTTTTTGGAAAGAATTTGTAAAATTTTGGCTGTGAAAGCTTCAGGTGAATCTATTGCTTTTGCAATATCCTTTAAGCTGATCCGGTTATTCAGCTGAGATTGATACGCGATGTGCAGCGTTGCTTTTATTCCGTATTCACAGGTTTTTGAAAACATTGCTCTTATTGTTGTGATACAAAGGTAATGAAATTGATTAATAAAGGAGTTTTTTATCCGAAATAGTTCTAAAATGCATTCAAAGTTGTCAGCGAATCTTTTACCAGAAGCGGATTCCTTTTTATATCCTCTTAATACGACAAGAAGGGGGAATAAAAAAAGCACCAGTCACAAACTGATGCTTTTTCGTAAATTATTTTTCACATTGTCAGATTACCTCCAACCACCTCCCAATGCCTGGTAAACACTGACCATGTTTGAAAGCTGTTCCTGTTTGATCTCAATCAGGTCGAATTTCGCTTCAATTGCATCGCGTTGTGTCATTAAGACTTCCATGTAATCTGCTTTGGCAGATTTGAAGAGATTCGTCGATATTGTAATAGACTGATTCATGGCATCGACTTGTTTCTGCTTCAGTTCATAACTGTTTTTCAGGTTTTGAACCTTGGTCACCCGATTGGTTACTTCAATGTACGCATTCAGGATCGTTTGTTCATACTTGTATACAGCTTGAATTTGTTTTGCATTTGCCGAAGCGTATTTTGCTTTTAGAGCATTCCTGTTGATCAACGGAGCTACCAGGTCGCCTGCGATATTATACAGCAGGGATTGTGGTGACGTGATCAGATACTTGACATTGAATGCCTGGTAACCAACTCCTGCAGTAATGCGCAGGGAAGGGTAGAAGTTTGCTCTCGCCACTTTGATATCCAGTTTGGATGCAGCCAGGTCCAATTCAGCCTGACGAATATCCGGACGGTTCTGCAGCAATTGAGAAGGAATCCCATTGTAAATGGTATCCGGCACCATTTGCTGGAATGTAGCCGAATTGCGTAATACAGGCTGAGGGAAACGTCCAACCAGGTAGTTGATGCGATTTTCTGCTTCGATAATTTGCTGTTGCAGGTAGAATAAATGACTTTGGTTTTTGTAAACTTCGGCCTCAAACTTTTTCACAGCTAATTCAGTTACTTCACCCGCGATTTTCTGAAGTTTCACGATTTCAAGCGCATTTTTCTGGATTTCTAAGTTTTGCTTTAAAATCTCCAGCTTGTTGTCGAGCGCCATCAACTCATAGTAGGATTCGGAAATCTCGGCCACCAGGTTGGTCACCATGAAATTTTTCCCTTCGATGGTTCCCAGGTAACGGGAAGATGCAGCGTCTCTTGCGTTGCGCAATTTGCGCCAGATATCGACTTCCCAGGACGCATTCAGACCTAATTGCAGGTCACCGAGCGGATCAGGGAAGGCTTTTCCGTCCCGGATCGGCAAGTTTTTTTCAACTGCCCCGTTACGGGTATATTCACCGACCTTTTCTACCCCGGCCCCAACTTTCACTCCCGCAGAAGGTAAAAATTCCCCTTTTCTTGCTCTGACCTCTGATTGGGCAACTGCGATCTCCTGGATGGTGATGTTCAACTCCTGATTGTTTTTCAGGGCCGTATCAATCAGTGCAACCAGGTATTGGTCATGGAAAAAAGTTTTCCATTTGATGTCTGCCGAATTGGTGGAATCCTTCGAACTTTGATAAGCTTCCGGGGTGTATTTGTTTTCTATCTTGGGATTCATTTTCAAGCTCTTGCAAGCTGTAATGGTCAATGCCATGGAGGCTGATATGACCCAAATCCCGATGTTATTTTTAGTGCGCATTGTCTTCAGTTTCATCTGTTGTTGGGAAATTGTCTATTGCATGAACGAAGTCTTCTGTCAGAGAACTGTCGTCTTCGTTTTTGATCAGTCTGCGACCTTCTGCAAGCGTACCGAAAATATAGTACAGACCCGGAATAATGATTACTCCGAAAATAGTTCCGAAAAGCATTCCTCCGAGTGCACAGGCGCCGATTGTCCTGTTTCCGATAGCTCCCGGACCGGTTGCCACAACAAGCGGCAGCAATCCGGCAATGAATGCAAAGGAAGTCATCAGGATCGGACGGAAACGTACTTTTGCACCTTCAATAGCCGCTGCCAGTACCGTTGCACCATCGTGATGTTTCTGCATGGCAAATTCCACGATCAAAACGGCATTCTTTCCAAGGAGCCCGACAAGCATGACTAATCCGACCTGTGCGTAAATGTTATTCTCCAGTCCCATTATTTGCAACAGGAAGAATGATCCGAATACTCCGGCAGGGAGTGAGAAAATTACTGCCAGTGGAATGATGAAACTTTCATATTGAGCTGCCAATACAAAGTATACGAAGATCAATACGACAATGAAAATATATAATGCTTCATTTCCACGCATTACTTCATCTTTGGAAAGTCCTCCCCAGTCGATGTCGTAACCTCTCGGCAAGGTCGATTTGGCAACTTCCTGTGCAGCTTTAATAGCTTCACCCGAACTGTATCCTTTTGCCGCAGAACCACGAATGGATGCTGTTGTATACATGTTGTAACGGTTGATCTCATTCGCTCCCTGAGATTTCACGATCTTCATGAAGGAGGAGAACGGAACCATTTCGCCACGGTCATTCTTCACATATAACTTCATGATATCTTCAGGTAATCTACGGTATTCCGGCGATGCCTGAACGAATACTTTAAAGAAGCGCTGATACTTAATGAAACCAAGCTCGTAAGTACTACCAATCAAAATGGAGAGTGTATTCATCGCATTTCCGATGGAAACTCCTTTTTGCATGGCCAGATCGTTATTGATCTGAAGTTCGTATTGCGGATAGTTCGCACTATAGAAGGTAAACAAACCGGTAATCTCTTTCCGTTTGCGTAAGGTATTCATGAATTCCGTGTTTACGCGCTCCAGTTCCTTGTAGTCTCCCGTGTTGGTCTTGTCCAACAATTGAAGGGTGAAACCACCTGCAGCACCATAACCGGGAACTGCCGGAGGGTCGAAAAACTCAATCGTCGCACCCGGAATGACTTTAGCTTTCTCTTCCAGTTCGTAAATAATTTCCTGTACATTGTGCTTTCGTTCTTCCCATGGTTCGAGGTTGATCAAACAGGTCCCTGCATTGGAACCCCGACCTTCTGTTAATACCTCGTAACCGGCCAAAGCAGAAACGGATTTGATTCCTTCTACTTTCTCGGCAATTGCCTGAAGTTTCCGTGCAATATCGTTGGTTCTTTCCAGGGTTGATCCCGGAGGTGTCTGAATAATTGCATAAATCATTCCCTGGTCTTCACTCGGGATGAAACCGGAAGGTAATTTTTCACTCAATCCGAAGATTCCAATACCAAATGCAATCAGGATAACAGCAGTAATGAGTCTTCTGTTTACGATCTTATTTAAAAGCCCGACATATCTTCCGGTCAGTTTTTCAAATCCGCGATTGAACCAATCCAGGAAACGATTGATAGGTGTTCTCCGTCTTGGTTTTCCGTGATTGTTTTTCAATAGCATGGCACAAAGGACAGGAGTCAAAGTCAACGCTACTAATCCCGAAAGAACGATTGAAGTTGCCATAGTAATCGCGAACTGTCGATAGAAAATCCCTACCGGACCAGTCATGAAGGCAACCGGAACGAATACGGCGGTCATCAATAAGGTAATAGCGATTACGGCTCCGCTGATTTCTTTCAATACTTTTTTGACCGCCTGATAAGGGGAGAGGTGTTCTTCTTCCATCTTGGCATGGACGGCCTCGACGACGACGATAGCGTCATCCACAACAATACCGATTGCCAATACCAATGCGAATAAAGTGATCAGGTTGATCGTCAAACCGAACATTTGCATGAAAATGAATGCCCCGACCAGGGAGACCGGTACGGCAATTGTTGGAATAAGGGTCGAACGGAAGTCGCCTAGAAATAAGAATACCACTAATGCCACAAGGATGAATGCTTCCCCCAACGTGTGGATTACTTTTTCAACGGACGCATCCAGGAAGTTCGAAACGTCATAACTGATCTCGTATTCCATTCCCGGAGGGAAGGAAGTCTTTTTCAATTCTTCCAATTTCTCTTTTACACGCCCAATTACTTCTGTCGCATTACTTCCGTAAGTTTGTTTCAATACAATCGCCGCAGAAGGATATTCGTCCTTGTTGGAGTAGATATCGTAGTACTCACTACCGAGTTCTACATTGGCAACATCTTTCAGTCGGAGTATCTCTCCATCCGGATTGGAACGTATAATCACATTTTTGTATTCGTCTGCTTCGTTGAACCGGCCTTTATAAGTCAATACATATTCCAGCGCTTCTGCACGTTTACCGTCACTTCGTCCGATCCTTCCGGGAGAACCGATCACACTTTGAGAACTCAAGGCTTCCAGGACTTCTTCTGCAGAAACATTGTAAGCCCGCATACGATCCGGTTTCAACCAAACACGCATGGCGTACTGGCGGCTTCCCAGGATACTTGCCTGACCAATTCCATTGATACGCTGCAATTCAGGAATCATGTTTACCCCGGCAACGTTGAAAATAAATTTCATATCGGCGTTTGGATCCTTACTGTATAAGTTGACGTACATCAACATACTTGGCATGATGCGGTTTACGATAACCCCTTCCCGCTGAACAAGAACCGGTAAACGATTCAATACCTGTGCGATGCGGGTGTTTACCTGAACGAGAGCCTGATCGGGATCGGTCCCTAAGTTGAACACGATTTGAATATTCGCTTCCCCGGCACTCGTTGCATCGGAAGTCATGTATTTCATTCCGGGAACACCATTTACGGCTTGTTCCAACGGAATCAGAACGGATTCGGTCAATACTTTCGCACTTGCTCCCGGATAAGAGGCTCGTACAATAACTGTGGGTGGTGCAATCTCAGGGAACTGTGAAGTGGATAATCCACTGATGGCAAGTACACCCATGAAGATGATGACCAATGATAGCACGATAGCTAAAACAGGTCGATGTATGAATTTGTTAAACATAATCTGATCGGATTAAAATGGGTGTTACTCCGTATAAACTTTCAGGTTGGAAATTACTGAATTCGGTTCCTGGTATTTGTAAGTGATTTTATCTCCCTCTCTTACTTTGCGGATTCCTTCAAGAAGAATGCGTTCATCTGTTTTCACACCGCTTTTCAAGACATATAAGTCCGGCATTTCAGAACGAATAACGATTTCTCTCGAATGCACCACGTTGTCTTTATCCACAACAAAAACATATTTTTTCTCCAAGATTTCGAACGTTGCTTTTTGAGGAATGATCAAAGCGTGCTTTAAAGGGACAACCATTTGGATACTTCCTGTTTCACCGTGTCTCAATAGTTTTTTTGGATTCGGGAAAGTAGCACGGAAGGCAATGTTACCGGTCTCGTTATTGAAATCCGCTTCGATTGTTTCTACAACTCCCGGATATTCATAGATTTCGTTGTTTGCCATCAGCAGGCGCACATTTTTCATGTTGTCACTTTGGGAAACAGTTTTGAAGTTCAGGTACTGAGCTTCCGGAACGTTAAAATAGACCCATAACCGGCTGTTGTCGGAAAGTGTTGTCAGCAAATCGCCTTCGTCAACCAAACTTCCCAATCGAACCTGGAAACGGTCCATAATCCCGTCAAACGGTGCTTTGATTTCCGTAAAACCTAAACGCACTCGTGATAAAGATAATTCAGCTTTTGCTTTATCGTATTTTGCTTTCACAAGAGCTAATTGATTTTTGGAAATCACATTGCTGTCAGCCAACAATTTGGCATTCAGGTATTCTGTTTTTGCGAAATCAGCTTCAGCCTGTGCTTTTTGCATTTCTGCTTCATACATCATCGGCATAATCTGGAACATCATTTGCCCTTTTTTCACTAATTGCCCTTCATCTACGTAGATCTTTTGCAGGTAACCTTTTTCCAGCGCTCTGATTTCAATATGCTGAATGGCGCGTATCTGGCATACATAATCTTGTATGATTGTCGTGTCTTTCATTAAAGGACTTGTCACCAGTAATTTGTTTGGCACTTCCTTTTCTTCGGTTTTGGGACCGCAACTTGTACTGCATACTGCAACAATCAAGCTCATGAGAATGAGAACTCTCTTCATAATAATCGTGTTTTTAAAACGAATTGTTTTTTTTGTTGTAAAAAATTGTGTTTTGGATGTTTCGATCCAGCGATAGTTTTCCTAAGATAAGATTGTTTTAATTAGCATCAAATCAATCGGTAAGGAAAATTGGGTGCTGAGACAATGAATCATTGTCCGCCGGATTCTATATTCTGAAAACTTGAAAAACGACATGTCTTTTATTTGCTGTAATAAAAGACAACTGTTCACAGAATATAGCGCTGTTTTTGGCATTTCCGTAGAGGTAATCGAGCGATTGATCTACCGGGATACCAGCAAAGAACAGATTATTATACAGGTGTTTTTCGGAAGAAAAGTCTTCCGCTTCTTCTTCGATGTTTTCAAAAATCAATTCCGTATCTTCTACCGGAATAGAAGAATTGGAATCAATGGTGGCACTTGATTTATGGTGTTTAACGATAAATTTAGTGTGCTCCGAATGATGATAATGAAAATTGAAAGCGGAGTTTGCCGGTTCTGAAGGATGAGCATTCAGCTGGTTCACACCAAAAACCTGGAGGACACACAAGAGCTGAAAAAATCCAATAAGCAAACTTTTCATGGTGTAAAACTAACTTAGAGTTAAAACATAGCCAAATTTTCCGGTGTTAAATATTGGTTAATATGGATAACTAAAGGAAAATCAGCGTTTTTTTTAGTTGAATTTAGAAACAAAAAAAGGTTCTCAGAAATGAGAACCTTATCTATTATCCGTAAGGATAAGAATTCATTATGAATCAGTATTCATCTTCATTAAACAGGAAGTCATCTTTAGACGGGTAATCCGGCCAAATTTCTTCAATGCTTTCATATACGTCACCCTCATCTTCCAAATCTTGCAGATTTTCAACTACTTCTAAAGGTGCACCTGCTCTAATTGCATAGTCAATTAACTCGTCTTTTGTTGCAGGCCAGGGAGCGTCTTCTAAGTAGGATGCTAGTTCTAATGTCCAGTACATGTCTTAGTAATATTGTTGTTTATTTGCGCAAAAATAACCTTATTCTAAAAAAATGCAAGTGTTTTACACAGGATTAAAAAAAAAGTTTTTTTTAGTTTTTTAATTTTTTGAAAATCAGCTTGTTCGTGGTTTCCATGGGGTTTCCTTAGCATTTAGTTCATGAGCCAGTTTTCTGGAAAGGACAAACAGGTAGTCGCTCAATCGGTTCATATAGGCACTGATAATCGGTTCTACCGTTTCTGATTCGCTCAGGTGTGCCACTAATCTTTCGGCCCTTCTGCAAATACACCGGGCGATGTGGCATTGGGAAACAACCGCATTTCCACCGGGAAGTACAAAAAACTTCATCGGAGGCAAGGTGGCATCCATTTCGTCAATCTGATTTTCCAGAAAGGTCACGTCACTTTCAAATAATTCCGGTAGGGTCATTTTGGATTTTACCGGGTCGGCTGCTAAATGAGAACCGATTGTGAACAGGCGGTCCTGAATTTCGATCAGAACAGCTGATTTGGATTCTTCGTTGATCAGGTCGCGAAGCAAACCGATGTAACTGTTCAACTCATCAACAGTTCCGTAACTTTCAATGCGAATATGGTGTTTGGGAAGCCGTGTTCCTCCAATTAAACCGGTTGTTCCGCTATCTCCTTTTTTTGTATAGACTTTCATAATCTAAAGTTAATGATATTTCACTTATTCGTATCCATAAGCTATTTACCACGGAAGATTTTAATTATATTTGGTTGAACGAAAACAAAGACCATGAGATTAATTACGTTACTTGTCTTGTTTTTTACAATTCGGTCCTTTTGAGGTAGGCGATGCGTATAAAACAGCCTGGAATGATCTCCTGAAAAGAACACACATTTATCAAAATAATATGAAGAAAAAAAGTCTATTGGCAATGGTTGGGGTTGTGATCCTGGTTGCCTGCGGAACAGCAAAAAATTCATCGCCGAAAGTAGAAGCCATGCCTACTCAGGGAGACGTTGACAGAATGCAGTCCAAATTCCCGGGAATGACCCTGGATGAGTTGTACCAGGGAAAACAATTATTTGAATCGAATTGCAATTTATGCCATAAGTTGAAAAAGCCGGCTTCTGAGCCTGAATCAGAATGGAAAGAGATTGTGCCCCGAATGGTTAAAAAAGTAAACAGCAAGGAAGGGCATCACATTGATGAAGCGGGACAGGAAAAGATTCTTCGCTATGTGATTACGATGGGATCTGTAGAAAAATCTTAAAACAATTAAAACAGTAGGCGTGCGATTAATCGCACGCCTACTGTTTTTTATAAATCAAATCGATCCGCATTCATCACTTTGGTCCATGCCGCCACGAAATCAGTAACAAATTTATCCGAGGCATCAGAACTTCCATAAACTTCCGCAAGTGCCCTTAATTCTGAGTTGGATCCAAAGATCAAATCTGCGCGGGTGGCCGTCCATTTCGACTCCCCGGTTTTGCGGTCACGCCCCGCAAACAATTCCTGGTGATCATCTGTTGCTTTCCATGCTGTATTTGTATCCAGCAAATTCAGGAAGAAATCATTTGTCAGTGCTCCCGGTCGTTTGGTGAAAACGCCGTGTTTCGTTCCGTTGAAGTTAGTGTCCAGCACACGCATTCCACCAAGCAGTACAGTCATTTCCGGGGCGCTTAAATTCAACAACTGGGCTTTATCTACCAAAAGCTCCTCGGTAGAAATGACGGATTTTGCTTTCTGATAGTTTCGGAAACCATCCGCAAATGGTTCCATTGCAGAAAAAGAGTCTACATCTGTTTGCTCCTGGGTAGCATCCATACGTCCCGGGGTAAATGGAACTGTTATGGAATGTCCGGCTTTTTCTGCTGCCTTTTCTATTCCCGCACAACCAGCCAATACGATTAAGTCCGCCAATGAGATCTTTTTACCATCCGTTTGAATGCGATTAAAATTCCGTTGAATTTCTTCCAGTTTCTCAAGTACTGATGTTAGTTGAGCCGGATTATTCACCTCCCAGAATTTTTGAGGTGCTAACCGGATACGTGCACCGTTTGCACCTCCACGTTTATCTGATCCACGGAATGTGGAAGCAGATGCCCAGGCTGCAGCAATGAATTGCGTCAACGGGATTCCTGATTGTAGAATCGTTTCTTTCAATGATTTCACCTCTTTTTCGTCAACGAGTTTATGGTCGACTTTTGGAATAGGATCCTGCCAAATCAATTCTTCTTTTGGGACTTCCGGACCCAAATAGCGGGCAATCGGCCCCATGTCCCGGTGTGTAAGTTTGAACCAGGCGCGGGCAAAAGCATCTGCGAATTGGTCGGGGTTCTCATAAAAGCGTCTGGATATTTTCTCATAAACAGGATCAAACCGCAATGAAAGATCGGTTGTGAGCATCGTTGGCAAGTGTTTTTTAGATGGATCATGAGCGTCCGGAATGGTTTTGTCTGCATTTTTAGCAACCCATTGATGAGCGCCGGCCGGGCTTTTGGTCAATTCCCATTCGTTTCCGAATAAATTTTCAAAGAAATGATTGCTCCACCTTGTTGGTGTTTGCGACCAGGTAACTTCCGGTCCTCCGGTTGTGGTGTCACCTCCCATTCCGGTGCCGAACTTATTTGTCCAGCCCAGTCCCTGTTCTTCGATTCCCGCGCCTTCCGGTTCGGGTCCTACCAGATCAGGACTTCCGGCTCCGTGTGCTTTTCCAAAAGTGTGTCCTCCGGCAATCAGCGCAACAGTTTCTTCGTCATTCATGGCCATACGTGCAAAGGTTTCACGAATATCTTTGGCAGCTGCAATCGGATCCGGATTTCCCCCGGGTCCTTCCGGGTTTACGTAAATTAACCCCATTTGAACTGCTGCCAGGGGATTTTCCAGGTTTCGTTCTCCGGAATAGCGTCCGTCATCGCTTAACCACGTTTTTTCAGAACCCCAGTAAACATCCTGGTCCGGTTCCCAAACATCCGGACGGCCGCCTGCAAAGCCAAAGGTTTTAAAACCCATGGATTCCAATGCAACGTTCCCGGAAAGAATCAACAGGTCAGCCCAGGACAATTTCTGACCATATTTTTGTTTGATTGGCCACAATAGCCTGCGTGCTTTATCCAGGTTGGCGTTATCCGGCCAGCTATTCAGCGGAGCAAAACGTTGTTGTCCTGAACCCGCACCACCTCGTCCATCCCCGATACGATAAGTTCCTGCGCTGTGCCATGCTAAGCGAATGAACAATGGTCCGTAATGCCCGAAATCTGCAGGCCACCAATCCTGGGAATCGGTCATTAAGTGACGAAGATCCGCTTTTACAGCTTGTAAATCCAGGCTGTTGAATGCTTTTGTATAATTGAAAGAAGTACCCAGTGGGTTGGATTTGGAATCATGCTGTCGCAGTACATTCAGTCTTAATTGGTTTGGCCACCAGTTGTTGTTCCTGATGATCTTTCCATCTTTGCCATTTCCATTTGTTGCGCCTGTAAAAGGACACTTGGAGGCGTCTCCGTTTGAATAGTTTTCCATATTGTCATGTTTGGTAGTTCCCTTAAAGGTATTAATTGTTTGGATCAATAAAAAGCGTTCTCTGAATTAGATCACAAGATAAAATACCATTCAGGGCATATAATGAACGATGGGTTTTCATTTCCAAGAAAATGAGCCGTATTGAGGGGCTTTAAAATAATTTGGTCTTGAAGATTTTCGGACGGATGGTAAACTGCTCTTTTGTCTGTTCTTCCCTTCTCCAAAGAATGCCCATTCTTCCCAGGTCAATGGAAACATGAAAGCGCGGATCTGAAGCCAGGTATTTCCAGGAATCCCACATGTCTTTACTCCAGCGAATATCATCGAGGATAAAAGCGGTATTGCTGTGTGTCTGATCAAATAAGGCATCGATGTATTTCAAAGTTGCTTTTCCGGAATGATTGCCATCGAGGAAGATCAGATCATATTTGCCGATCCCGGGAAGTTTTACGAAATCGTCAAAAGAGCTGCAAATAGTGGTGATCCCGGAAAGGTTCCAGGCGTCAAGCTGTTGGGAGGCCCGGGATAAAATGGCGTCGCAGCCTTCCACGGTAATTACATGGCCGGAAGGGTTTCCCGCTTTCAAATGAATGGATCCGGTCCCGATGGAAGTACCCAGCTCCAGCATGAGCATAGGCTTGTAGTGATGTGCGATTCTCCATAAAATTTCTCCATACAATCCGTTGCTGCTTGCATTTTTTGCCAAATCGGCTACGGAGCGCGTTTTTCCCATTTGTTTGGAACCCGCTCCCAAATCGGTTATTTTAAATTGTTCTGTGCTTTTTTTGACTTTTTGTAACCACTTTTTTCGTGCAGTGAGAAAATTTTTATCCACTTTTGTCGTTAAACAATTGTCAACAAAGTCGAATACAAAGGGAGAATGAATGCCATGTCGTCCTTTGGACTTGAGTAAAAATCCGAAAATTGATTTGGAATTTTGCATGACGCAAAGAAACGAAAAAACGCTACAGGAAGCATGCTTATGCTAAAAACTACAATAGAATTGCAATTGGAACGCTTGCGGGCTCCACAACCGGCTTTAAACCTGGTTTCTGCCTGTAGAATTCGGGAAGGGATTATTGCATTGAGCGATGAGAAAATTGCCGGTCTGGCCAATTCGTTTTATCAGTCGGACAAGAAAATCGCTGTGTTTATTCCCGCATCGGGTTCCGGTTCCAGGATGTTCCACTTTTTGTTTGAATTTTTGGATAATCCCAATGAAAGCAACAGCGGGTATGTGGAGCGTTTTTTAACGCATATTGAAGATTTTGCATTTTTCTATCAATTTCCAACCGCTATTCAGAGAGCTTTAAGAAACAGGAGCATGGACCTGGATGCGTTTGTATCCTTCATTTTAAATAACAAAGGTTATGGACTGGCACATCTTCCGAAAGGGTTGATCCCTTTTCATAAAAACGGGCCTTTTTTACTGTGTCCGATCCAGGAACACGTGGTTCAGGGACAATTATTGAATCAAAATGCCTGTTCGTTTCATTTTACGATCCAGTCTAAGTTCCAGGAATACATTCAGCGTCAATTGGAATTTTTGGAAGGAATGACTTCTAAAAAGTTTGATGTGGATTTCTCGGTTCAGAATATCGAAACAAATGCTGTTGCTTTTGATGACAATTACCAGCCCATCCTTAATCCGGAGGGTGATTTGCTGACCAGGCCGGCGGGACACGGAGCCCTGCTGGAAAATTTCGCTCAGGTAGATGCCGATTTGATCTTTATTAAGAACATAGACAACATTCAACATTACAACCACTCCGAAATTGCAATTGAAACACAGCGCATGCTTGGGGGCTTATTCCTGGAAGTTCAGGGTAAAATAGAGAAGTTAAAGGCTCATTTTTCGGAAAAAGCCTGGAATGATTTCAACGAGGAATATCAACTGTTCCATGAATCGGCTAACAGTTTGTCACAAGCGGAAAAACTGGAATTATTGAAACGTCCGCTTCGGATTTGCGGGATGGTCCAAAATGAAGGACAGCCCGGAGGAGGACCGTTTTGGGTGGAGAATAACGGTGAAATCACCAAACAGATCGTCGAAAAAGCACAGATTAATCCCAAAAGCGACCAGGTACGCGTAATGATCCAGTCTTCCCATTTTAATCCGGTGATCATGGTTTGCCAGGGAAAAAACAGTGACGGTTCAAAAATCGATCTACAGGCATACAAGGATGAACATGCTTATTTCAAAGTAAGTAAATCACACAACGGACAATCGATTCATTTTGTTGAATTGCCGGGGCTTTGGAATGGCTCAATGGCGAAGTGGAATACTGTTTTTGTGGAAATTCCAAGCCAGACATTCAGTCCGGTGAAATCCATCCTGGATCTGCTGGATAAAGCGCATCAACCGTGAATAATTGAAAATTGACAATTGAAAAATGGATAAGATTTGAGACGGGGTCTAACCCCAAATTAGTAGTCCATTAGGTTATTAATGATCCATTTTTGCATTTTCAATTAATAGAGCTTTTGCCGTTTCAATAAATACTTTACGAGAACGTCCTGTATCGGGTCTTTGATGTCAATGGCATAAAAGTCGACATTGTACTGGGTGCATTTCAGATTTACTTCGTTGAAATAACGGTTGATTTCCGTGGTGTACTTTTCTTTGATCTCAGCCGGCTGCAATTTCATTTTTTCTCCCGTTTCCATATCGATCAGGTTGATCGGGTTGTGCCCAAGTTCAAAATCGATTTCCGTAGCTTTATCCATGACGTGGAACAAAACCACTTCATGTTTGTTGTGTTTCATGTGCTGAATGCTCTGCATGAATTCATCCAACCGGGAAGGATCATCCAATAAATCGGTGAAAATAACGATCAAACTTCTCTTGTGGCATAATTCAGCGACATCGTGCAGGCAGGAAATGGTTTCCGTAAGTTTGGAATCAATTGTCTGATATTCGTGCAGTTGTTTTTCCATTTCATGTAATAAGAAACGGTGATGAGCGCCGGAAGATTTTGCCGGAGTATGCAGAAACAAGCGATTATGGAATAAGGAAAGTCCCACGGCATCTCGCTGTCTTTTTAACAGTTCGGATAAGGATGCTGCGGCAAGAACCGAAAATTCGAGTTTGGAAAGTTCGTTTTTTCCGCTGTAATACATGGAAGAAGATACATCGATCACCATTTGGCAGCGCAGGTTGGTTTCTTCTTCGTATTTCTTGGTAAACATTTTCTCCGAGCGACCATACAATTTCCAGTCGATGTGCCGGGTAGATTCCCCGGGATTGTACAAACGGTGTTCAGCAAATTCCACAGAAAATCCATGGAACGGACTTTTGTGCATTCCGGTAATAAATCCCTCTACGACCTGTTTTGCAAGCAATTCCAAATTGCCGAATTGAGCCAGCTGGTCTTTTTGTATGGTAGACAACATGGTTCGAAAATACGTATAAAAGTGATTGTTTTACGGAAGTTTCACGAATTTTAAGAAAGAACTTCCGTTTCGGGCTCCAGAGCTAATTCCGGATCTTTTCGTAGTTTTTTTCCGGCGCGAAAGATCGTTCCGAAAATCACTCCGAAAACGACGAGGCAAACGCCGATAATGGAAGCTGTTTCCAGTTTTTCATTGAACACGAACCAACCGGAGATTAATGCATAAATTGCACCGATGTATTGAAAAGGTGCGATAATGGCTGTGTTGGCGGATAAGAATGCCCTTGTCATACAAACTTGAGCTATTTGCGTAAAGACACCAATGATGAGTAAAATAAGCCATTCAACGCCTCTTGGAACCGTAAAATCAAATAAGCACCAAATTCCGGTCAGAGGAAGAGCAAGCATAGGGAAGTAAATCACGATATTGATGGTTTCTTCGGTCTCTTTCAACTTGGAGATGGCGTTGTAAGCAACCCCGGAGAGAACAGCGGAAAGAATTCCCATTCCCATCCAGAACAGGTCCGTTTTTTGACTGTTGAAACCACCAGTTATCCCGTTGAAGCCAATGAATACAACACCCGAAAAGGCGATCAGGCTGCTAAAATACTGGATATTACTCACTCGTTCCCGGAACAGGCGTGAAGCAATCAATACGGTGAAAATAGGAGAGAGGTATTGCAGGGTTGAAGCAATCGCTAAAGGTAATTTGTGTAAGGTAAAGAAGAAAATAGTCAGTGCCAGCATTCCTGCAGTTCCTCTCAGAAGCAGCCAGCGCCTGTTGTTTCCCAAAAGCGGAAGTCCGCGATATTTAATAATTGCCGCGCTGATTGCAAATGACACCAGGCTTCTGAAAAACACCAATTCGTGTGCCGGGTATTTTTGAAGATGGGGTATGATCTCATTATCCGGATTTCCGAGCAACTTGACAAAAAAGTTAATAATGAAAAATGCCATTCCGGAAAGAATGATGTAGCTAATCCCTTTGATCATTTCACAAAAGTATAAGGTATGTTCAATTTCCGGCAGTGTTTGATCAATTTCTGTGTTAAGTGTGGAAATACTTTTGTAGATTTAAGCTTAAAATGGGGAATTCATGAAAAAAATTCTGGTATTGTTGTTCATTTTGAATTCAGTGAACTATTCCAACGCTCAAATTGAAAATGACAAGTGGAATATAACTGGTGAGTTGATGTTGCCTGCCGGAATGGGAAATAAAATGTTCAAGAATTACCTGAACGGGTTAATTTATGCGCATCCAAAAATTCAATACAAACCCTTTAAACATTGGTATGTAGCTTTCGGACCCAAGTATATGTATTACAAAGTGAACCAATTCCGGATTCCTTTTGAACCGGGAGTCAGCAATGATTCGGTTTCAAATCATCAAAAAGTCTATTCCATGACCGGAGGAATGCATGTTCTTGGCGGAGATGTGGAATTGGGCTGGACAAGTTGGGTGGGACCGCGTTTGGGCCTTGAATTGGGTGTTCGGGGCGGAATTGCTCAGCATTGGTTTACCACTTCAGGAACGAAAGCTTATGGAAAGCAAAACGTGGTTGCTGCTTATGTAGAACCGGTGTTTTCAATTGTATTGGCTTCAGATGAAGCAGTGGCTTATCGCTGGATCGTAGGGTATAATTTTACCGGTTATCAATTTACAGGCAGCAGGATCGGTTCTACTTCTTCGGGAGGATATACTGAAAAGGATTTAAAAGCTCCTACACAATCAATCTTTGTAGGTTTTGCCATCTCACTTTATTTCAATAATAAACGTTCCGACGTGTTCCTGGATGAGCCTTCGGAGTAATCTTGCCCAAAGCGTTTAAAAGTTCAAGGAATTTCGGGGAAATACTGTTCAATCTTTGAATAATTCAAGCTTTTGAACACATAAGCTATACTCGTTTTCTTTCACCTTATTTAACTGTTTCCACCATTCACGGTGTTGTAGTTACCATTCGCCGATTTTTGATGGGATGGTAAACGTTCCGTACCGAAATTTGCCCTGTTTAATAGTTTATTTAACTTAAAACGCTTGATTTTACTGAGGTTTTAAATTATTCAGACAATTAAATCAAAAGAATTTAAACGGTTGTTTAAAAATGATGTTTAAATTTGTCGCGATTTTAAAAATATGAGCAAAGAACTATCTACAGAAGAGAAGATCCGTGAAGCTGCAAAGCATGTCTTTATCGCTAAAGGATTTGACGGCTGTACCTCCCGTGAAATTGCGAAAGCTGCGGGAATGAATGTGGCGCTTGTAAACTACTATTTCTGTTCTAAAAAACAACTGTTTAAACTTATTTTCGAGACTGCCATGGAAGACTTTATGCTTTCAACGGTAGAGGTTTTCAGAAAGGATCTGAGTTTGGAATCTAAAATGCGGATATTCATCGAACGGGAGTTTGAATTCCTGACGATGCATCCGGATATTCCGCGTTTTATTTTGTCCGAACTTTCAAGAGGAGATAAATGCGAGTTTGATCATGCCGGAATACTTGATAAGATAGCCAGTACGGGAGTTTTTGAAGAATTGCTGGAAGCACAGGAAAAGGGAATTATTCGTAAAATCGACCTGACGAACCTGATGTTAATGATCATGTCCAATTGTCACTATCCCTTCATGGCAAAACCGTTGATGAAATACCTCAACAGTTTATCGGAAGAGGAATATCAGGAGCGTTTAACGCTCCAAAAACAATATGTTACGGAAATGCTAATAGGATATTTATTTATCCCAAAAACAAATAGTTAAACACTTCATTTAAACAACGATTTAATATGAGAAAAGTTTTTTTAGGTGTACTCGTGGTTTTAGGAGCTGGAAGCGGTGCTTCGGCTCAGGTACTGGACCTTGAAACATGTTTGAGAATGGCGGATACGGCCAATTTATCCATTGTTAACTCCCGGTTGGACGTAGCAGTGAATAAAAGCCAGGTTTCCTCCTATTTAACTGCGCGTTATCCGAAAATCACTGCTACAGGTGATTATAAGTATAATGCGATTATCCCGGGCCAGTTGTTACCGGCAGAAATTTTCGGAGGAGCTCCGGGAACGTATCAAGCGGTAAAGTTTGGGGTTCCGTATGTGTTTAGTAACACAGTCCAATTGCAACAGATCCTGTTTAATCCGCAAGTGAATTACGGGATTAGTGCTTTGAAAATTCAGCAAGAGTTGGTAGAGATTCAGCAAAGAATCACTGAACGCGACAGCAAAACGCAGGTTGCCAGTACCTTCTTCAACCTTCAGGCAGTTAATAAGCAGATTGATTTTGTGGATTCGAACCTGGTAAATATTGAGCGCCTGATCGGTAATATGGAGGCGATGGAGAAGCAGAAAATGGTTGTTCAAACAGAAGTGGATAAGTTGCGGATCAACCGCTTGAATTCGGTAAATGCCAAGCAGACACTTCTTGCGAATAAGGACCAATTGGAAATGTTATTGAAAATCCTGATTGGAATTCCGGAAGATCAAAAAATCACATTGGCGTCGGATGATTTGGTGGAAAAATCGATCCTGGTGGATGGAAATACGATCAACTATCCTGAACTGGAGTTGGTAGGAGCTCAAATCCGTATGAATGAAGCGGAGAAAAAAGGGAACAACATGGCTTATTTGCCTTCACTTTCTTTCTATGCAGGTTACAATTATACCTATAACATGAAGCCGGAAGATAAAGTGCGCCAGGGAATTCCTTCTGCATTTTTAGGAATCCGACTGGATTGGACTTTATTCGACGGGATGGAAAAATATTACAAGCAAAAGGTGACCAAGGTGACACATATGAAACTGGAAAACCAGGAGGAATTATTGAACCAGCAATTGCATATGCAGACTGAAAATGCAAAACGTCAGATCGAAATTCAGGTTAATTCACTTGGGATTGCTCAGGAACAACTGAAACTTTCACAAAGTGTCTACAAACAAACGGAACTTCGATATAACGAGGGAACAGTTGATTCCAACGATCTTGTCAAAGCGAGTACGGATTTACAGCAAGCTCAGACAAATGTTGTGTTGGCATACGTTCAATTACGTCAGGCAGAACTAGAGTATTTAAAAAACATAGGAAACGTTAAATAATAATCAGATTAACTTAAATAGAAATGAAAAGAGTTATCACTATAGTCGTTGTAGCAGTAGTTTTGGTAGGACTTATTGTGTTTAAATTAAAATCTAACCAAAAAGAAGTGAAGGCGAAGATTTTCATCAATGACGTAAATGCTGCGGTGTTGGTAAAGACAGCAAGCCCTACGATCCATTCATTTGAAAGTTCACTTTCTTTTTTGGGAACGTTTGAGCCATCCCGCCAAAATACGATCGGATCGGATGCAAACGGGAAATTAGTCAGTATCAGATTCGAAGAAGGGGATCAGGTAAAACAAGGGCAATTACTGGCAAAAGTGGATGATGAAATGTTGCAGTTGCAGCTTCAAAATGCCGAGGTGGGACTGGAAGGTCAAAAAAACGATGACAGACGTTATTCCAATCTTGAAAAGGAAAACGCGGTTTCAGGAGTCCAGGTAGAGAAGACAAAATTGGGTGTTCGCTCCGGTGAATTGCAAAAGAAGCAGATCCAGAAACAGATTAAAAGCACTTCAATCGTGGCACCTTATTCGGGTGTTGTGACCAGGAAAATGATCGATTTGGGATCGTTTGTCGGACAGGGAACTCCCTTGTTTGAGTTGACCGATATTTCCAGTTTGAAACTAACAGTGAATGTTCCGGAAAGAGATGTTTTGAAATTCAAATTGGGACAAGCTGTTTCTGTTAGAGCAGATATTTACGGAGACCGGGATTTTCCGGGAAAGATCACCAATATTTCTGTAGTGGCAGACCGGGCACACAACTTTAAGGTCCAAATTACGGTTCCAAATCCGAAAAGAGAATTAATGGCGGGAATGTACGGTTCCGTTCGTTTGAAAAACAATGAAAGTGTTACGAGACTATCTGTGCCGCGTGTTGCCCTGGTGGGATCATCCAAAAATCCACAAGTGTATGTTGTTCGAAATAACATAGCTTATTTGACAACCTTCAATGCAGGAACTTCAGACGGGGATTACATCGAAGTAATCAGTGGAATCAAAAAAGGAGACATCATCGTAGTAAAAGGACAGGTGAACCTTCAGGACAAGACAAAGATCAAAACCAAATAAATAAACTAAGGTCATGACATTAACGGAACTATCCATTAAGAGACCGTCCTTCATTATTGTAATTTTTACAATTCTGATTGGTGGTGGTCTGATAAGTTATAATCAACTAAGTTACGAGCTGTTGCCGGATTTCTCTCCGCCAATCCTTACGGTAACGACACTTTACCCGGGAGCTTCTCCGGCAACTGTGGAAACACAGGTTGCAAAACCCCTGGAAGATGCTTTGAGCGGATTGGAGAATATTTCGGAAGTAACGACTTTTTCGATGGACAATGCTTCTATCGTGATGTTGGAATTCAAGCCTTCTGCAGACATTGATGTTGCCCTGGAAGATGCACAACGGAAAATCAACAATATTCTGAATGAATTGCCGGAAGGAGCAAAAGCTCCTACCATTGCTAAAATTGAACCGAATGCATCACCGGTACTCCAGGTGAGTGCGATTGCCAAAAACATGGATGATCGCGAGTTCATGGAGCTAATGGATAAGCAGTTACTTCCGCAAATTAAGCAAACCAAAGGGGTTGCTGAAGTGCAGGTGATCGGAGGGGAAAAACGTGCATTTCGCGTGGATGTAGACAAAGACCGTCTGAAAATGTACGGTTTGTCTTTAGCACAGGTGAACCAGATTGTTGCCGCTGCGAACGTGGAGTTCCCGACAGGTAAATTGAAAAACGAAACGGAACAAATGACCGTGCGTTTGGCAGGAAAATTCCAAACAGTGGATGACTTAAAGAACCTGATCATATATACAGACGGAACCTCTTCCGTTCGTTTGGGAGATGTTGCGGATGTTACTGACGGATCGGAAGATGTGGTAACTGTCAGCCGTTTGAACGGTTTGAATGGTATCGGACTTCGGATTAAGAAGCAAAGTGATGCGAATGCAGTTGACATGGCAAACCTGACAAAGCAAAAATTCAAAGAAATAGAAGAGAAATACAAAAAGGAAGGAATCAAATTTACAGTTGCAACGGATACATCGATTCCGACCATTGAATCAGTAGATGCGGTATTGCATGATTTGGAACTGGCTGTATTATTAGTGGCAGCAGTAATGATGCTTTTCCTTCACAGCTTTAGAAACGCTTTGATCGTATTGATTGCCATTCCGGCGTCTTTGATTTCTACATTTATTGCGATGTACCTGTTGGGTTACACCTTAAACCTGATGACCCTGCTGGCGATGTCTTTGGTAATCGGTATTCTCGTGGATGACTCCATTGTGGTACTGGAAAACATTTACCGCCACTTGCAAATGGGTAAAGGAAGAAGAAAAGCAGCTTTGGACGGACGGAACGAAATCGGGTTTACTGCATTGGCAATTACCCTGGTGGACGTGGTGGTGTTCTCACCGGTAGTATTCATTGAAGGAACAATTTCTGACATTTTACGTCAGTTCTCTGTGGTAGTGGTGGTATCCACGTTGATGTCCTTATTGGTGTGTTTTACGCTGACTCCATGGCTGGCTTCAAGATTGGCGAAAGAAGTGAAACTGAATCCGAAGAATCCGTTCCAGCTCTTCCTGATCTGGTTTGAGAGCATGATCAAGTCATTCACGGAAGGGTATGTGAAATTGGTTGCCTGGTCCCTGAAACACAAAATTATTATGGGACTTGGTGTACTGGTTATTTTCTTCGCCAGTATGGCGTCCATGGGACTTGGAATTGTCGGACAGGAATTCGTTGCTCAAGGTGATCAGGGAAAATTCATGATCAAATTGAAATACGATAAGAGTACGACGTTTGAAGAGAATAATGCGACAACGCTTGAAATTGAGCAGATGATCCTGGCACAAAAGGATGTGGTGGATATTGTTTTTGCGAACGTGGGTGGACCTTCCTCCGGAATGGGTGCGGCTTCATTCGGACAGGAAAACAGGTCCGAGATCACTGTAAAAATGAAAAAGGATATGCAGAAAAAATATCCGACGATCAATTACATGAATGAAATACGGAAGAAAATTCAGAACAAGTACCCGGGTGTTGAGGTGAAAGCGCTGAATATGGGAATGGTGGATTCGGAAGAAGCACCGATTGAAATTTTCCTTTCTTCGGATGATCCGGATCTGCTAATGAAAGAAGCGCGCAGATTGAAAACAAAGATTTTGAGTATCCCCGGAGCGAAAGACCCAAGTATTTCTACCGATGAGTTCTCTCCGGAAGTGCGTATTGAACTGGATCGAGAGAAAATGGGACAGCTGGGCTTGCCGATTGCAAGTGTTGGAATGCAATTGCAAAACGGTTTGACCGGTAATGATGATGCCCGTTTTGATGTCAAAGGCGAAGAATACGATATCCGTATCATGCTGGATAAATACGACAGAAGCAATGTGGACAACATCAATGAAATGACTTTTATGACCAATGATGGAAAACAAGTACGTTTAAGTGAATTTGCAGACGTTTCCATTGAAAACGGATACGGTCAATTGGAACGTAAAAACCGCATTTCGAATACCACTTTGAGATCCTATGTTCTCGGGACTGCTGCCGGAACGGTTGCTGATTCCATTACGGCTTACCTGAAAAAAGAACCGCTCGACAAAAATGTGCGTTTCCTTTGGGGTGGTGAAGTAAAGCGTCAGAAAGAATCGATGGGAGCATTGGGTATGGCAATGGGAATCGGGTTGATCCTGGTATACCTGATCATGGTTGCGCTTTATGACAATTTTGTTTATCCGTTCGTTGTATTGTTTTCGATCCTGGTTTCACTGATCGGTGCAATCCTGGCGCTGAACCTCACACAGTCCAACATGGGGATCTTTACCATGCTCGGTATGTTGATGCTCCTCGGACTCGTGGCCAAGAATGCGATCCTGATCGTCGACTTTACCAATCACCTGAAGTCGGAAGGCCGTTCTACTTATAGTGCACTGCTGGAAGCAGTTCGCGAACGAATGAGACCGATATTGATGACGACGATCGCCATGGTCATCGGGATGATTCCAATTGCAACAGCAACAGGTTCAGGAGCAGAATGGAAAAACGGATTGGCGTGGATTTTGATCGGAGGGTTGACAAGTTCAATGTTCTTGACTATTATTGTAGTACCAATTATGTACTATGTAGTAGACAGGTTGCAAGTGAAATTGACAAGAAAGAAAATAAACCTCGAAGGAGAAGACGAAGCTACCGTTCATGGAGTGATTTAAATTAACTAACACCAATGGGAAATCCGGCAGACTATCAATGCCGGATTTTTTTTGGCCTGTACTTCCGGTTCGGATATTGCGGATTTATATTAATTTCGATCTTGAAGCCTGGTTAAATGAGTAAGTCATCTGCTATTTTGTGTTTTTTTGCTGTTTGGGGAAGCTCAATGAGTTTTTCCCAGGACGAAAAACCGATTCTACCGATCAATATTGCCAGGTCCAGCTTTACGACGACACAAAAAAACAGATCCACGCCAACCTGCTTAATCGCTGAAAAATCGGCTGTTTCTATTCAAAATACAGATTCCGTGGGTATTCTTCACGAACAAATTATCACTACTCAAAATACGCGCATCAAATGAAAAAACTCATCACAAGTTTTATATGGATCTCGCTATTCTTTTCCATAAAAGCACAGCAAACCGGGATTTATATGGAGGAATTTACGATTTCAGATCAGGTCTTACATGGTCAGATCGATGATAAGTATTCCATTACGGCTTATTTGAAATTCGAAGAATATTCTCCTGAAAACTGGTTGAGTTTCTCTGTTTCAGGTTGGTATTATTACGACCATGTCCAAAAGAAAATTCCATTGGTTGGAATTTACTATGGTGATGGAATTACCCTGTATTCATTTGCTGATCCATTGCGTATCGACAGCATCAAGCACATGACTTCGACGGCTGCCAATCCATGGGAAACAACGGATGAACTGATCAATCGTTCCGGGTATACTGAAAAGTTTGAACTGGCTTATTCTGAATACAGTTATTCGGGAACCTGGAAAAACGATAAGAAAACGCTGGGTGTCCGTTTGAATACAAGCAATATTGATCTGGACAAGCGCGAGGAGTTTTTGGTACTTCCCTTGCCGAAGAATGAAAAAAAACACATTGCCCTGAGTCAATTCGGCCCTTATGCTTACGGTTATTCTATATTCGCGTCCAGGACTGATGCTGTTGGTTCTAAAGTATTGCTGAAATACGAGATGAATTCTACCGCTAATCCGAATGGAATGTGCGGAGCCGGAATGGAAATCGGCTATCTGCTCCTGAATTTTGATCCAAAAGGAAATTTATTGGATTACCACATGGAAGATGTGGAAAGTTGCCTGAGTAATTTTTGGTCTGAAATGAAAGAAGTTCCGAATACAGGAGGCAAAAAAGTCAGTTATACCATTACGGATTCCGAAGAAAAAGTACATACCGTTATTGTTGACGGAGTGAATTTTTCACTTGTTTCAAAGTAAGCCATGAAGCGGAAGAAGAATCGGTTTTATTTTGTACTGGCAGGAATTTTTGCTCTTGTTATAGTTGCTTTTGCTTCCATGTCATCCGAATATGAGGTCGTTTCAACTAAAATCGGGATAGAAAAATATGAAGTGCTGGATAGTGTGCGGAATCGCGTGGTTCCTTACGCACTGTATTTCCTGGAGTCGAAACAGCCCTTAAAAGATTCTATTCGCCTGGTGATTTTCAGCCACGGATACGGCTCTAATTATTCACGTAATTATTTGAATTATTCTTATTTGACAAAAAGACTTGCCAAGGCAGGTTTTTGGACACTGAGTATCCAGCATGAATTATTGGGTGATCCGTTAATTCCAAAGGAAGGGATCATGCAGATTGTTCGCATGCCGTTTTGGATCAGAGGAGAAGAAAACATGTTGTTTGTATTGCAGGATTTTAAGAAGAAACATCCGAATCTAAAAATTAGTTCAATAGACCTAATTGGTCATTCGAATGGGGGAGATATGAGCGTTTTGGCCGCAAGAGACCATCCGGAACTAATTCGCAAAGTCATTACACTGGACCATTTGAGGATGCCGTTACCAGTTGTCTCAAAGCCACAATTTTCAAGTTTAAGGTCGACGGATAAAGTAGCAGACACGCTGGTGATTCCTTCGAAGGAAGATTGTGAACGTTATGGCATTCGGATTTTTCAATTGAAAAAGATTACCCACAACGAAATGAACGACGAGGGTTCCAGGAAGCAAAAAAAGCAGATTATGGGCTACATTCAGAAGATACTGGAAGATCGATTTTAGTTTCCTTTTTCCTCTTTGGGGATAAGTGCAAGATTATCCACCACTTACCCGGGTAATTATTTTTCACACTTCCTTGATTGTTGCTGTTAGATTAATCTCTCAGCAAGTAGTTGTATCGCTGAATTGCATTCTCCAATCCCAAATAGATTGAATCTGAAATCAATGCATGACCAATGGATACTTCGGCTAATTGTGGAATATGCTGTTTGAAAAAACGCAGATTTTCCTGGTTTAAATCGTGTCCGGCGTTCAGTTCCAGACCCAATTCCAAAGCTCGGTTCGCAGCAATAACAAACGGTTCAACTGCCTGTTCCGGATTTTCAGGAAAAACTTCTGCATAAGGACCGGTATACAATTCAATACGGTCGGTTCCTGTTTTAATGGCATACTCAATGTTCTGTAAGTCAGTGTCGACAAAAATAGACGTACGTACTCCCCAGGATTTGATGCGTCGAATAATATCCTGGAGGACTTCCAAATGCTCTTTGGTATCCCAGCCTGCATTGCTCGTTAATACATGCGGTGGATCAGGTACCAGGGTGGCCTGTGCAGGACGAATGGATTCGATCATTTCCATGAACCGCTGATCCGGATAACCTTCAATATTGAATTCGGTGGTTACCACTTTCGATAGATCCACGACATCTTTTCCCGTGATGTGTCTTTCATCGGGTCTGGGATGTACTGTAATTCCTGCAGCTCCAAAGCGCTCACAGTCAATCGCTACCTGGACTACATTTGGGGTGTTTCCACCTCGTGCATTACGGATCGTAGCAATTTTGTTGATGTTTACGCTTAATTTTGTCATAACTTTTCCTTTCTTTGAACGGCGACGCTTGGGGCGACGCTCTTTGCCTTTGTGAATGGGCAAAGATAAATAGGATTTAACTCTTAGGGATGTTAAAGTTATGGAAAGTTTCGTTTTCCGATTTAACGTTTTCTGTGAAAATTTTTTCACTAAAAACCGTATCATTGACCTATGAAAGCAGTTTCAATAATCACTTATTTGTCGCTGACCATGCTGCTAAGCGGCTGTTTTCTTTTTTCCCCGTCAGCGGAAAAGACCAATCAAAAGTATTTGAAAAAGGCTCCTTATGATGCGATCATTGTTCCGGGAGTTCCGTACGATGGAAAGCATTGGAGCGAAACGATGAGAAATCGGGTGCATTGGGGAGTTTACCTGTATCGGAAAGGATATACCAAAAACATTATTTTTTCCGGGTCTGCAGTGTATACGGAATACGAAGAAGCGAAGGTTATGGCGCTTTACGGGGAAGCTCTGGGGATTCCGAAACAACACATCTTTACTGATCCACGAGCCGAACATACAACAGAAAATATTTATTATTCTTATCGGGTTGCCAAAAAACAGGGATTTCATAAGATTGCTTTGGCTACGGATCCCTTTCAATTAAACGGGATGCGAAAATTTATTAAGAAGTTTGACTTCCCGGTGGACCTTTTGCCCATTATTAAAGATACGTTGATGAAGCAGGATTTAAGTGAACCTACCATCGATCCCAGTTCTGCCAAGCGTGCCAATTTTGTTTCAATAGTTAACAGACAGTCCAAATGGCAGCGATTAAGGGGAACTTTCGGACAGCATATTCGTTGGAAAGAAGAAGACCTTAAAACCAAGCATCTGAGAAAAAAATACGGCAATCGCATAGAACCGTGATGTCTGGGTAAAAGGTTTGAAAGGATGGTTTATACAGATTAAATTTCCGCAAAGGTTTCGCTCATAGCTACCTTTTTACTACTTTGGCGCATAACATGACAGCAAAAGAAGTAATTACAGACGAGATTCCCCCGTTAATTCATACAGATTCAGGGGAGAAGGCATTGATTTGGATGGAAGAGTTCAAAGTTTCGCATCTTCCAGTATTGAAAAATGGCAATTTTGTAGGGCTGATTTCCGAAAACGATATTTTAGATAAAAAAGACCTGGAATTGTCCCTGGATGTGCTGTTCGATCACCTTCCGAGACCTTACGTTTCTGAAAATGCTCACATATATGAGGTATTGGGCAAAATGGCGGAACACCGCATTTCCGTTTTACCGGTCCTGGATGTCAATGAGCAATACCTGGGATGCACCAGCGTTCATCAATTGATGACCCTGATCGCGAATACTGCCAGTATTAAAGAGGTCGGTGGAATAGTTATCCTGGAAATGAACCGGGTTGATTATTCTCTCGCACAGATCGCTCAAATTGTAGAAAGTGAAAATGCGAAAATCCTTTCTTCATTCATTATGTCTTCAGGGGATACTACCAGGATAGAAGTTACACTGAAGATATCGGAAGTGGATTTATCCCGTATCATTCGCTCTTTTGAACGGCATGATATGATCGTGAAAGCAAGTTTTCAGCGTTCAACAGATCAGGATGATATGCAATTCAGGTACGATGCGTTGATGAATTATTTAAACATTTAAGATGCTGGTTGCAGTTTATAGTAAGAAAGTCAATAAAGCTACGATTCCGATTTTTATGCGTTTCGCAGCTGTAACCGAACGCTTTGGCTGGAAGCTTATCCTTGAAAAAGAATTAAAGCATCAGTTGGTTAAAAAGACCGGGATTTTTAAAGAAACAGAAGTGTTTTCAAGTCACGAAGATTTTCACCAGGGAATTGATCTGGCCTTTAGTATTGGGGGAGATGGAACTTTTTTGAGAACTGTTGCGTACATCCGCGATTCAGGCGTTCCCATTCTTGGAATTAATACCGGAAGACTTGGATTCCTTGCCAATATCGGCGACGAATTTTTTGAGGACGCTTTGGAATTGGTCCGTCAAAAAAGATATGATTTTCAAAAAAGGTCTTTGCTACGGGTAGATACGGAAAGAGGAATTTACGGTTCGGATAACGTGGCAATGAATGAAGTAACGCTCTTAAAAAAAGATACTTCATCGATGATAACGGTGGATACTTTTCTGGAAGACAAATACTTGAATTCTTATTGGGCCGACGGTTTAATTGTGGCTACACCGACCGGTTCCACAGCCTATAATTTAAGTTGTGGCGGACCCATCGTTACACCGGGGTGCCAAGTCCATATTATTACTCCAATTGCACCGCACAACCTGAATGTTCGGCCGGTGGTAGTTCCCGACAACATGCCGATTAAATTAAGAATAGAGGGACGGGAACGCAATTACTTGATTTCATTGGACGGTAACGCTAAAAGTATCAAACAGAACGAAGAAGTTTTGATCAGAAAGGCCGAATATATGATTAATGTAATTAAATTAGAGGACACTAATTTCTTGGATACGATTCGCAACAAAATGTCGTGGGGAAAAGACCAAAGAAACTAACGTTTTAGGAATGAAATCAAAAAGAACATCACTTGCGGATATTGCCGAAAGTTTAAATGTTTCAAAATCTACTGTCTCATTCGTATTGAATGGCAAAGGAAAACAATTCAACATCAGTGAGACAACGCAGAAGCTAATCTTGGATAAGGCAAAAGAACTGAACTATGTTCCGAACTATTTTGCTAAAGGATTGAGAGAAGGGAAAACACAAACTATCGGTTTGGTCTTGGCCGATATTTCCAATCCCTTCTATTCGGAGTTAAGTAAAGCGATTCAGGAGTCTTTATACGAAAAAGGATATAGCTTGTTTATAGTTTCCACAAACGACGACAGCACCATGGAACTGAAACTGATCCGCGATTTGATTTTGCGTTCGGTGGATGCCCTGATCATTGCTCCTTGCAATGGAATTCCCGCATTGAAACCTGTTTTGGACGAAACACCGATTCCGGTTGTTTGGGTTGACCGGATCGGAGATGAATTTGCAGATTTTGTAGGGGTTGATAATTACATGGAATCTGCAATGCTGGTTAAAAAATTCTCGGTAAAACCTAAAAAAGTCGGAATCCTGCATCCGAAAAGATCCGATGTAATGACCATCCAATTGCGTATAGATGGAACAAAATCGGCATGTGAAAAACAATCGATTCCGTATGAGCTGGCTTCTTTGAGTGAAAATCAAAAAGAAAGTGTAGAAAAAATCAAGCAAATGATCGACGATGGAGTGGATTCGTTTGTTGCTTTAAACAATAAGGTGGCTCTGCATGCAATCAATGCACTGAATATTTTGAAAGTAGAGATTCCGAAAAAAGTGCGTATTATTTCGTTTGATGACTCTGAAGCTTTCTCTTACTTTGCTCCTCCGGTTACTGCTTTGAGTCAACCTGTGAACGGGATAGGGAAAGAGACGGTCGAAAGGTTGATGGATCGATTGAAAGAATCTACCGAAAACCGGAAGCATTTGATGATGGAATGTTCGTTTATTGAACGGGGGTCACACTAAACATGTTTAAATGTTTAAAGAAGTTCGATAGGTTCAAAAGTTGTTTGAGCCTTTTTTATCGGTTAAACTTTTTTAAACTTTCTATGGACACAAAAAAACCGCAGACAAACTCTGCGGCTTCATATCGGTAAGAGATGTGTTAGAATTTCTTCTTTAACAAATATATCTAAGGGCTTAACTACTTCCAAATTAATTTACTAGTTCATTTAAATTATTCGGCAAGTGTTAAAAAAAAAAGGGGTGAACGCCGGCGAATAACAGTATGAACGAATTCTATTTATCGATAAAAAAACGTTGATTTTCAAAAATAGTCTCCTGTTTATTCCAAGATTTCAGGATGTAAATCCCTTGTGATACAGAGGTGATTAATTGGTTTTCAGCCTTAGATTCGTTCGTTAAAACTTCTGTAATCGCTTTTCCGTTTAAATCAAAAATCTGGTAGTAAACGGATTTATCTGCGAAATGAATGGATACAATTCCTTCTTCAGAGGAAAGACTTGTGATCAGTTTTTTGGAATCAACGGAACAGTTGAAAGCAGATATCAAGTCACTGTATTCCAATTTTCCGTCGATATCCACAGAAGTCAGACGGTAATAAATCTGTTTTTCCCATTTGCGCTCGTCTATATAAGTATATTCCAAAGGAACGTCTGAACTTCCGCTGGCCTGAAACGTTGCAAGCGGATAAAATAATTGTCCGTCGAACGTATAGTCCATGACATAATGATCCAGGCGGCTCTCCGTTTCAGCTCTCCAGAAAATACGGTTGTACCCATTATCACAACTGGTCTTAAAAGCACTGAGTTCTACCGGAAGAACTACCGTTGAAGGACAGAAGTATTGTTGGTTGTTCAAACCTCCTGTTGCGGCTGTAGCACCCCAATATACCGTATTGTCTCCTCCGAACACGGAAGTCACAAAATTCCCGTTACAGGTTAAACGCAAATTCCCGTCCACATAAATTTGAAGGTTCAAAGTAACAGGGTCCCAGGAAATCATAATGGTATGAACAGCACCGTCATCCAGGTTTGCCAATGATGCAAAAGCTGGCACTGGTCCACAATACGGGGCTCCCGGACCTTGCAGGTTTCCGTCAATCTCAACGGCAATGTGATCTGCCAGCATATCGTAAACGTGCGCGGGATTGTCGTTGTCGTATGTATCAAATTCCACGACCAGGGAATTGGGAATATTTCCGGCTCCCAATTGTCCTCCTGCAGTTCCGCAAGCTGTTGGGTTCGGCTGAAAGGTGAAAGTTGTTCCATCCGCCCCATTGATATTATTCCCGAAGTAATAATTCAGGGAAAGATTAAAAGGTTGATTGAAGTCAATCACCGTGTTGTTCCATGCACATCCTGTTTGATTGGATGTTTCCGGGGTTAACTCAATACAACTTTGTCCACCGATGGTCTGATAACTTGCATTTCCGTTCAAACAATAGTTTCCTGTATTTGCTACCATTTTGTAAGCCAAAGTTACATTGGAAGTTAAGTCGTGTACACAGTTGTATTTAGACACCAGGATCCGGATTGTTCCCGTAAAGGTAGCAGTCCAGTTGATGGATGCATTTGTTCCGCAAATATCATCTGCATAAACAATTTGAGTTGCGCCCGTGGCATCCAGCAGTGTGAGTTGTGTGTCTATTCCAGAAGCGCCTCCTCCGGTACAGAAAGTAAATTCGTATTGGTTGCATTGGACCACATTTACGGTATAGTATCGGCCGTTTTGTGTCGCAAAAGTCTGATAAGCTGCTGTTGGTGTCAATGAACCGGATGCAGTTCCACCGGTACATGCAAATGCACGGATAAATGACAATCCACTAAAAATCAGTAGTAGGATAGTTTGCTTCATAATCAATAGTTTAGCGCAAACATACTAAAACGATATAGTGAATTCCTAATTTTTTAACAAATTATTTACTAAAAATTTAGCTTTGATTCATTAATTCGTCTAGGGGTAAAAAAAACTCTCAGCCGAAACCGAGAGCTTTTTCTTTAGAAGCTTGGACAGCTAATGGTCCGGAAAGTCTTCGTTGTGACTTTTGCGTTTTTCGGGTATTTGACCGAATAACCGATTTCCAGATTGGCTGTTTCTCCCGGCTGAAGGATAATCATATAGGTAACTTCTCCGGTAAGATCATTCTTTTTGCCGGTGCCGATAGTTTCTACCGTAACCGTAATTTCACCGGAACTGGAAAGCGGAATCTGATCGAATACGTTGATTTTTACAGGTACGGTTCTGTTATTGCGGACCTGGATATCGTAGAAATACGTGTCTTTTTTCGTACTTCCGGATATTTTCTTCGTGCTCATTTCTGATTTAAGTTTGCGCAATACCTGTATTTTGGAATCGCGTCCAAAAGATAAGCTCAAAGTATCATCAACGTTATTGGTGTTGATTTCGCTGACTCCTACGTAGTTTCCTGCAAAATAAACGTTCGTAGGACCGGGAATCAGATCCAGATCCTGCCATCCGACAATATTTGCCAGTAAGAAAGATCCCTGATCCAATTTCGGAACGGAGACATGTGTAAACGTTGCAGGCATGTTGATCTCTTTAATCTCTACGATATAAGGTTTTGCATCTGTGGGGCAGGAGAACGGATGTGCGATAACGAATTCTGCATTCAAATCGGAAATCTCGATTTGTTTCATCGCAACGGTACTTACCTTTTTTCCTTCATTTTTGGAACCTGATCTGCTCGAAGAAAAATAGTCCGCATTTTCACTGACCTTTTGATCTAACACATAATTGTCATAGGCGCGCTGATTTGCCATGTTAATCTCATTCATGATCTCGGTACGGTATTCTGTTTTTTGTTGCATGGGTTGAACATAGGATTTTTTGCTGTATTCAACTTGTTCACCATAGCGGATATAAAAGGGATTCAGAACCGGTGAGGCAGCACTCAAAAGCGGATCAGAAGTACTTAAAGTTAAGTGTACGTTTTTCCAGTCGTTTCCGGTATTGTTGTAAACCTGGGCCTTGTATTTCAGGTTAATCGGCTGATTTAAATCTGTGGCGGAAAGGTCGTAAGTGGCTGCCCAACCACAATCGGAAACCAGGTACTTCAATGTGCCGGAAATATCGGTGCTGTTGTCCACATCAATCAGCACGATTACCTGGTTACTGCGTTGATTTTCTAGATAGTTCAATTCGGTTAATTGAAAACGGGTATCGTTTATTTTAGAAGATAGTACCTCTTGTTCCTTCCTTACTTTGGTAATGGTTTTATTGATCTCAAAAGTACGTGTACGGTAATATTCCCCAGCAGCCTTGATTTGATCGATCGTTAAGGTGTTTTTACCTTTTAAGTCCTTATTGGTATTCAATATCCCCAGTTCAGCCTGGTATGAACTTAATAAATCCACGTTCATCTGATGCCTGTCCTTTAAATCTTCAAGAGAATCTGCCAGGACTCTGATTCTGGGATTCCATTGTTCCGCTGCCAAAAAATCCATTTCTGTTGAAATAGAAACCAGACGAAACGAGCCGGAACCGGTAAATTGGATGGTTCTTGGATCAGCAAATGCCGAAATTCCCGAAAAGATAATTTTGTTTCTCCCTTTGATAAGTTTCACCTGGGTTTCATGTGTCATCTCACCGGCAGTAAGAAATAATTTGACTTTCTTAATATCGGTTTTAAGCACCTGCTCCTGTATGCTTTGCGCAAAAATAGCAAGTGGAAAAAGAACCAGTAACAAGTTTAAAAAGTGTTTTTTCATAGAATTGGTTTTAGGGTAATACACATGGATAGCTCATCCGTTCAAAAGCAAAATGTTTTATTTCAAACAAATTGTGTTAAAACAAAAATTTTGTGAAATAAATATTTGTTTCTACTTTTGACCTCTGAAAAGTAATAATAAAATGAACTCAAGACTCTTGGAATCTGTGGCCGGTGAATTTGGAACGCCGGTTTACGTGTATGATGAAACAAAAATTATTTCACAGTATAATCGTTTGAAAAAGGCCTTTGGTCCGCAAGAAGTAAAACTGCATTATGCAATGAAGGCATTGAGCAATATCAATGTGCTGAAAACATTGAAGGAACAGGGTGCCGGACTGGATGCTGTTTCAATAGAAGAAGTTTTGTTAGGATTGAGAGCAGGGTTTGAGGCAAATGAAATTATGTATACACCCAATGGTGTTGCATTCTCCGAAATAGAAGAAGCCGTAGCTTTAGGTGTGATGATCAATATTGACAACCTGAGTGTGCTGGAACATTTCGGGATGGTTTACGGAGCAAGTGTTCCGGTGTGTATCCGAATCAATCCGCACATATTGGCAGGTGGTCACGCAAATATTTCTGTTGGACACATTGATTCCAAATTTGGGATTTCGATTCACCAGCTAAGACACATTCAACGGATCGTTGAACATTATAAACTGCATATTATTGGTTTGCACATGCATACGGGAAGTGATATTGTAGATGCAGATGTCTTTTTGCAGGGCGCTGATTTATTATACCATGCGGCGGGGTATTTTCCGGAATTGCAGTTTATGGACTTCGGATCGGGATTCAAAGTAGCTTACCAGGAAGGTGACTTTGTAACGCCAATTGAAGAAATCGGGACTAAAATAGGGGAGTCCTTTCAACATTTCTGCAAGGAATATGGCCGGGAACTGGAATTGTGGTTCGAACCCGGAAAATTCCTGGTAAGTGAGAGTGGAGTATTACTGGTTTCCGTTAACGTGGTAAAGCAAACCACATCAACCGTTTTTTTAGGAGTGAACAGCGGACAAAACCATCTGATCCGGCCCATGTTCTACAATGCGTATCATCGCATTGAGAATATTTCCAACCCGGAAGGACAAAAAAAATTGTATTCTGTTGTGGGTTACATTTGTGAAACAGATACCTTTGGGTATGATCGCCCGATCTCAGAAGCGAAAGTTGGGGATGTCCTGGGAATTTACAACGCCGGAGCTTATGGCTTCAGCATGAGTAACCAGTACAATTCACGATTGAGACCTGCGGAGGTTTATATTAAGGACGGGGTTCCTCAGTTGATCCGGAAAAGAGAAACGCTTGAAGATGTCATCCGAAATGAAATTGATTTGTCAAAAAGTGCTTCCTACGCTACATACGAATAAATAAAAGCATTGCGCTTTTCGTTAACTAAACCTTTGTTGGGCCGGGATCATTGATACCGGCTCTTCTTTTTTAAAGAATCCTTTCTTTTGAGCAATAATGATCAGATCCGTATCTGTTTCAGTTTCAGAAATAACAAAGGGTTGTGTGTGTTTGGACAGGATTTGAAAACCGATTTGTTCCAGTAACCGAACCAGGAATGTTTCCTCGTAATAATGCATCATTAATTCTTCCCCGGTACTTGATGCCTTTAATCGGGAATTTTCGTATAGATCTTCCATGGTGCTGAGATAGACGATACCGTTATCGGAGAGTTTTTCGTATGTTTTAATTAAAAACAGTTCTACCTGTTCGGCGGAAAGATAGGGAAACAGAAATCCGATAATGATAGCATCAAAAGAGGAGTCAAGCCGATCGATCTCCATGGCATCATAAACCCGGAATTGTGCCGTTGGATTATTTATTCGCGCCAGATTAATCATATTGGGGGCCAAATCGATTCCCAGCAATTTTAAACCGGGTTTTTGTTTCAGTAAAAAATGGCTAATATTTCCGGGACCGCAAGCCACATCCAGAACAGACGAATGGTCACTTAAATAAGCAAGAAAACTATTCAGTGATTCGCTGTAACAGTCTACGGAGAAGAAACGCTTCTGATAGGAATCTGCCATTTTGTTGAATAAATCAACTGCTTTTTGATTGTTGTTATCCATTGCGTTCACATTTTTTTCGGGTAAATTAGACAAAAATAGTTGCTTTTATGATGCGCACAGTAGGATTTGTGATCACCTTGTTCTTATTGACACCGCTTCTCTTTTTTTGTTCGGATGGTAGTCGGCAAGTAAATGAAAAGTCAGAAAAAAATGAAAAAGATGCGATAAAAGGAAAACGGAAAAATGCTGAAGAAACGAATGAAATCTCAGGTTCAGAGCAGGATGATGAATTCATTTATGATGATTCGCTCAGTGAATACATCAATGCCTACAACAAAACGCTTTCATTATTTGAATTGCCGGTCAGGGAGAAAGATGTCCCCACCCAATTCGGGAATGCACACGTATTGATCTGCGGGAAATCGGAAAATCCGCCGGTGGTGCTACTGCATGGGATGAATGCCAGTTCTACCATGTGGTATCCGAATATGAAAACCCTGGCCAAAAATTATTGTGTGTATGCGATTGATTTTTTGCTGGAGCCCGGAAAATCTACCTGCAATACCAAACGGTTAAATAAAAAGCAGATTGCAGACTGGTACGATGAGGTATTTTCAAAACTTGGACTGAAGTCCGTTTATTTAGTGGGATGCTCGCGTGGTGGCTGGCTTGCCGTGGCAGTTACTTTAAATAAACCCGAAAAAATAAAGAAACTGGTATTGCTCAGCCCGGCTCAAACATTTACATGGATCCCGCCGAGTTCCGCCTTGCTAAGCAATATCACGTATTCGATTTCTCCTGACAAAGATAAATTGGGTCAAATCCTGTCGGGATTATCCGTTCGAAGTGTCAAAATAAATAAAACATACTTTGATCAATATTACCTGGGTACGGAGAAAGATGCTATTTCTTCCTGCATTTTTCAGATGACACCTTATTCCAGAAAATCTGTGGAAACATTAAGTATGCCTGTATTGGTATTGATTGGAGATAAGGATATCATAAACAATCAGCGGTGTTTGGATAAAGCGAAGAAATGGCTCCCAAATGTCCAAACCGGAACAATTGAAAATGCAGGACACTTTTTAAGTTTTGATCAGCCTGACACGGTGAATTTGCTGATCCGGAATTTTTTAAAGGAGTAAAAACAAAGAATTCAACTGTTAAATAATTAACAATTGATTATAGGAAAGATTGTAATGTTGTCTATCAATTGGGGGGTAGATGCTTCCAAATACAAAGCGGCATTGACAGCATTTAAAAAGTAGAAAAAAAATACGGTAGTTTAAATTTAAGGGCATTTTGCTATCATAAACTTAACAATACATCAATTGCAATGGAAGTTGCATGGTCACATCGAATTTGTGCTCCTACATTTTTTAATAAAAAATTGATGGATTTAATTGGGCTAAAATGGGCGAATCCTTTAACGAAAAAGAAAAGATTGAATCAACAAGGCCATGACAACAATCTCAAACTTAGAAGCAAAGGTTTTGATTCTCCAGCTTACTTGGTCAAAGAATTCTCAGATAAAATCAAAAATACAGAGCATTTTTATCAAAAAAAATGAAGCACTTGATGATAGTTTATCAAGACTTTCCATAAAGCAAGATTTCTTAGATGTACTTGAATTTGAAAGGATCTTCACTAAATGTGGTTTTTCAGGGGAACAGACTTTTTATCTTTTTTCAACTTGACTGTTGGCTTTTCTTTTACATTCAGTTGATTATAATTGGTTTGTCGAACGAATGAAACCTAAGTTTCTAAATGATGTAAAGAATGGAGATATACCAGATTGTTTTTTGACTTGGGTTGATCGAAACTCAAATACCAATGGCAAAAGGGAAGAGTTCGCAATGTGTGTTAATCCTAAAAGTTTTGAAACTACCCTACAAGTAATTGAATTAGTCAAACAAGCAAGACTTGCATATGGGATTGTAAACTCTTTTCGAGTGCCTTATAATTTTACAAACCATTGATATGATTATTAATATCACGGAAAATGTAAGTTATTTGACAAGAAATGCAATAAGGTATCTTAATTTTCTGTCTTTGCGGTTACTTTTTTTGTCGATGATTGATTAATGAAGGCATCGTCCGCAAATAATAAGATGATTTCGAAGGTGTCTCCGTTGTTTGTAATTAAAGGCTAGGGATTAAGTCTGTTGCAATTTTAGCGGAAAGCAGGCAAAGCGGAATTCCTCCACCGGGATGAACACTTCCTCCGGCGAAATAGAGTCCGTTTATTTTGGAAAAATTCGGATGACGAAAAAAGGCGGCCATCCGGTTGTTTGAACTTGCTCCGTAAAGAGCACCTGCAAAGCTGTTGGTGCGATCTGATATACGAACCGGGTCCAAATAATCTTCTTCTTCTATCAAGGATTCTATATCTGTTTTCAGGATACGATTCATCTTTTTAATGATGGTTTTACGTACGCACGTCCGAAGTTTTTCCCAATCTTGCCCCTGATTTGCCGGAACATTGATCATGACGAACCAATTTTCTTTTCCTTCAGGAGCATCTCCGGTAACGACCTTGGAAGAAACATGAATGTAAACGGTGGGATCTTCACTGACAGTATTTTCTTCGAAGATGGCTTCGAATTCCTTTTTGTAGTCGTTACTGAACAGAATGTTATGGACATCCAACTCAGGAAAGGATCTGTTTATTCCCCAATAAAAAATAAGAGCTGAACTGCTCGGTTCCTGATTCATTGTTTTTTTTGGAGACTTGTGCTCAGGAATTAGTTGGTTATAACTTTGTTTTACATCGCAATTACTGATGATCAGGTCGGCCGGATAAAAACCTTTTCCAGTTTCTATTCCTTTGATTTTTCGATTGACAGTTTGAATGTTTTTAACCCGTTCGTTGAAATGGAACCGGACCCCGATTTCTTCAGCCAGTGTCATGCAGGCAGTTAAAATGTGATGCATTCCTTCTATTGGAAAATAGGATCCGACACCGAATTCCAAATGTGGGATACTGCTCAGGACTCCCGGAGCTTTGTATGGGCTGGATCCGTTATAGGTTGCAAAACGATCAAACAACTGGATAAGCTTCGGATGGTTCAAACGTTTATTGTTCACCTCGTGCATGCTGTCGAATAAATTCAGCTTCCGGATGGAAGAAACTGTTTTCAGGATATCCAAAGAAAGATAGGTGCTGAACTGATGCAGCGATTTTTCAAGAAATGAATGACGTGTCCGTTCAAATAGATACGCACTGTGCTCCAGGTATTTTTTCAAAGGCATTGAATCAACATTGAGTTTGGATTCGATCTCATTTAAAAATTTGGATTGGTCCGAAAAGGCGTGCAGAATCGTTCCGTCCTCATAGAAATAATGACAAAGTATGTCGAGTTGCTGATAAGCGAAATAATCCCTTGGATTTTTGCCACATAACGTGAACAATTCATCCACTAAATGCGGAAGCGTAAAGAGGGAAGGCCCGGCATCAAAACGGTAGTTTCCCAATTGAATACTGGTGAGTTTTCCACCCGCGTAGGAATTTGCTTCAAAGACAGAAACAGCATATCCTTTTTTTGTTAATCGGATTGCTGAGGCGATCCCTGCAATTCCCGAGCCAATAACAATAGCTTCCTTAGACATGTGCTAAAAGTAGCTTATTTCGAAATACCTGTTTGGAATTGAAGTTTAATTTCTCATCTTTAACACTAAATTTTGATCAAATGGGAAGAGCAATCGGAATCGGAGGTATTTTCTTTAAGTTTAAAGACGAAAAAGCCATGATAACCTGGTATAAGGAAGCGTTGGGACTCAATCCGAATGACTACGGGGTGTTGTTTTCGTTTAATGGAAACTCAGATCCAAGAGCGTATTTACAACTCGGAGTATTTCCTGAAACATCCGATTATTTCGGAATGGAAAGCCAACGTGCAATGATCAATTTCCGGGTAGAAGGAATCGAAAGTTTGCTGGTGCATCTTCAAACAATAGGAACAGTGATTTGTGACGACATAGAAACGTATGAATACGGTAAATTTGTCCACATTTTAGATCCGGAAGGTAACCGCATCGAATTGTGGGAGCCGGTTGATTCTAGTTTCGATAAGGAAAATATTCAGGAAATGCGCTAGTCCTTGCATTAAAATAACCTATTTAGATAATTACCTAGGTAAGTGGTGGATAATCTTGCACTTATCCACGGGTGGTAAAAGCCCAACGAATTTTATCCCATTCTTCAAGCAGATCTTCATTTTTTGACCAGAAATAAGTATTCCCCAAATAAAAACCTTTTATCAATCCGCTTCGCTCTATCAGATTTACATGATGGTTCAAGGTCTTTTTGTGCAACCGTATAAATTGTTCCAGCATCGGGATATTCATGATCTGGTGATTATCCAGATATTCCAAAATTTCTATGCGTGCTGATGCTGAAATCACCAATCCCAATTCTGCATTCCGGTTCGTCTCATACGTGAAGATGTGTTTCTTTTTTGCTCCCATAAATAATACTTTCTTATTTAATTTAAGAAAAAAGTTGATTTGATACAATAGAGGAGCACATGTTTTTATATCTGCTGTTTGATTTTTAATCAATTGATTTATAATGGATTAATATAAATAACAGAATTAATACCTAATTTTCTTAGGTAAAAATTTGTATACATAAAATTCTTATGTATATTTGTCCTATGTATTCATCAGAACTTTTAAAAGGTACGCTTAAAACAATCGTTCTCAATCTGCTCAAGGACAACGGCAGAATGTACGGTTATGAAATTACCCAACGTGTCAAAGATCTCACCGGTGAGAAAATTCAGATTACCGAGGGAGCACTTTATCCAACCTTGCATGCGCTTGAGTCACAAGGCGAATTGCAAACGGAAGAAGTCTTCATCGGTAAGAGGGTACGCAAATACTATACGCTCACTGAAAAAGGACAGTCGACAGCCAAAGAGAAAGTAAACGAGTTGGTGGATTTCATGAATACCATGAAGTTTCTGTTGGATTTAGAGCCAAGAACTGGAAATGGTTAAAGTTTCGGACGAGCAAGTTGATTTTATTCTTCGTGAAATTGAAGCACGTGGGGTTACTATTGAAGATCTGCAATGGAACCTACTGGATCACATGTGCTGTATTATCGAGAATGAAATGTCTGAAACAGACAACTTTGACCAGTTCTTTCAAAGGCTCTTGCCTCGATTTTTCAACGACAACTTGCGTGAAATTCAGGAGGAAACAGAATTGTTATTAACCTTCAAACATTTTTACGCCATGAAAAAAACAGTAAATATTTCGGGCCTTTTAGCGGCCGTTTTCACCCTTTTGGGATCCGTTTTTAAAGTCATGCACTGGCCTGGTGCCGGAGTTAGCTTTGTATTGGGAATCGCTATTTTCAGCTTAATCTTTCTTCCGCTGATGATTGCCCTTAAATTCAGGGATGAGGGATCCAAAACAGATAAACTCGTTTTAAGTTTCGGATTTTTAGTGGGAATCGTTGCCTCATTGGGTTTTCTATTTAAAATGATGCATTGGCCAGGGGCGAATATACTCATGCTTTCGGGTTTGGTTTCATTTACCTTTGTTTATGTTCCCTTGTATTTCTTTACACGGGTTAGAAGACCGGAACTGCGTTTCAATGCCACTGTTAACTCCGTCTTAATGATGGGATGTGGAGGATTGTTATTCGCAATGTATAATCTGGGATATTCTACCAGGGTGGAAGAATCTTCCAGACAGGCTTACCGTTTGCTGAATGAAGAAGTTCAAAAGATGGATCAATCAAAGGTTATATCAGTGAATCGGGAGGATGTAAAAGCATTGCAGAGACAGGTCATGAAACTAAACGAGGAAATCATCAGTCTGAAATCCATGATTATTCGAAGCTCTGCTAAATTGACAAAGCAGGAATACGATGCGATGCCGGAAGATGAAGCCTTTGCCAGATTACCGAAAGAAGAAGCAATGTCGCGTATTTTGAATGCAAATATTCAGCATAAATGGGATGATGTGTGTAAGCTGACAGAACAGATCAATGGAAGATTGAGAACTGCTTATCCCGGGCAAAAAGATTTGGTGTTTGAAATCAGTTCAATTGATCTGGCATCCAACACCACAAAAATCGCACTGCAAAATCTGACTTTGATCCAGATGCATTTGCGATTGTTGAAATTAATCGCCAGCTAAATCACCATTCATTTTTTGAGTGCAGATAAACAAAGCGAGGAGGGGAATTTAGTTAGTTCCTCTTCTTTTACTTTGCTTGTTCATCCACTTCAAAAATCCCAAACGTATTATTATCCAAATCAATAAAGTATCCTTGCCAGCATCTTCCCGGAATTGCAAATTTGGGTAAAGCCACCCGACCTCCCAATTTTAAGATCAAAGCTGCTGTTTCGTCAAAACTGCTCACTTCAATGGAACAAGTAAAAGCATTCGTTCCATATTCCGCTGGCGGGATTTGGGTCGGGCGTTTCAATAGACCGCCATACATATTGTTCGTTTCTATGCGATAGTATTCGATAGGTACGAATTCTTCCTTTACAAATTTCCATCCGAATAATGATCCATAGAATGCTTTGTCCCTGTTTGGATCAGAAGATTGAATTTCAAAATAAGAAATGGTATTCATAATGACCGATTTCTTCGAAGATAATAGAAACGAATCAAATAAAAAAGAGACTTAAACCGAGGAAAATTATGTATTTAACACAGGTAAGATGTAAATCTTTGCGCTCTAAACTGAGTCCCCTTTTTTAACGGGTATTCACATGAATTGAAGTTCAAACTTTAGGATCAACAAAGAAAATCTCTCATTTTAGAAGGCCGCTGTATTGAGCCACTTTTTCCCTGTTCCCTGCCTGTTCATAAGACAAGATCAGGAGTCTCAAAGCATTCACATTCAAAGAATCTCTGCTATAAATCCCTTCAAATACCCGGCCGGCCTCATTGTAATTGGCCGCGGCACCGTATGCACTTCCCAGGTTCGAAGCCATTTCAGTGTCATTGGGGAATTTTTGGATTCCTTTCTTGAATACAGCAACCGATTCAGGATAGCGTTTCAGGCTAAACAGGGAAATTCCGTATCGTTTGTAATGACCGATTGTAGCATCTTTCCAACCGATGACCTGTTTGAATGTGTTTGCCGCTTTTTCGTACTCTTTCAGTGCGAAGTAAGCATCGCCCAGGTTGCCGTAGAGCGAAGGGTCATCCGGATTGAGAGTAATTGCTTTTTGGGTGTACCTCACGGATTGATCCAATTCATTCAGTCGGTAGCAGACAACGCCTAAATTTGTATAGGAATTCGCATCCAGTGAATCAAGGGAAATGGCTTTTTTGAAACTGGAAGCAGCAAGTTGCCATTGTTGCCGCATGGCTGAAGAGTCTGATTGCTCCGTATTCATTTTCAAAACTCCGTAATTGAATTGGACCCGGGCACTGTTCGGACTATTTTGAAGATCCGCAGTGAAAAGCGTGCTGTTCGATTCCCAGGCTTTGTTGCGCTGAATTGTTTGGATGCTAAATAGAATTGCTGCCAAAGTTGAAATAAGAAAGGCAGTCGACTGCCATTTTTCGGTTTGTTGGGATTTAAATAAGGTAAATACTCCAATAACAACCGAAATAATGATTCCCAAAGAAGGAGTATAAATCAACCGATTGGCGTACGTAGTTCCGATCAGTGAAAAGATATTCGTCACCAGGGCAATGGTAATAAAGAAAAAGAGAATTCCAAAAGCGATCTCAGGCCGTGATCTGTGGGTTTTGATAACTACCAGCGCACAGAAGATTACTGCCAACAAAGTACCAATAACCGGAAGTGAAGTAAAGCTCAAACATGGAAGCTGATTGTAAGAGTAATCATAGCTTAGTTTGAATGGAGCGATGCTTTCCAATAAATAGCGGCCTAAAATTCCTATCCCGGTAGCAACACGTGAGCCATTCTCACAGGCAACAAGGGAGTTGTCATGATAAGAATACTGAATCGGTGGAGTAGGGTCGGAATGAATAACCAGCTGGTGTAAAATCAACCAGGCACCCGAAATAAGGAGCAGAGGAAGCAGTTTTTTGAAGGTGGAACCAACTGATTCTTTTCGAAGCATCCAAAAATAAAGTCCCAAAACGGGTAAGTACATGATCCCCGCTTCTTTGGATAGCAAACAGGCAAGGAATAAAACAGCCGGTTTGATAAGGTCCGTTCGTTTTCCATCCCGGATGTTCAACAAGCTCAGAAAAGTAAGTAGGAAAAAAAGGAAACAAAGGATTTCATCCCGGCTTTTTATATTGGCAACCACTTCCGTATGACTCGGGTGGACCATAAAGATAAGGGCGATGGAAAATGAGACCCAGACAGAATAACCGGGAAGTAATTTCAGCAGGAGTTTAAAAAGTAATCCGATAGTCAATGCATAAAGCAACACATTGACAAAATGATGGATTGCAGGATTATTAGGGGAAATGGCCCATTCAATGGCAAACATCACCATGGATAATGGGCGGTACAATCCTGCATTGGCATTCCAAAATCCTTTCCAATAAAAAGTTGAGAGTAAATCGGGAATTCCACCGAAACCATCCTGCACAAAGCGATTATTTTCAATCACTGCTAAATCATCCAATACAAACCCATATTGAATGGTAGATCCGAATAGGATAAATGCAGCAATGGACAACATCCAGAAAAGTCTGCGTTGCATCAACCGGGAAAGGTCGGCAGATGGTAAGGGAGTTACTTTATTCGGGGATTGTTTAACGGGGGAAGATTTCTTTTTTGTCATAGCCCGGCTAAAATAAGTTTATTTGTCCTCTGTACCTATGTATTGAATTAAAAATAGGAGTGCGAGGTAGAAAAAAATGTAAAATAAAAGCGGCGGTTCAATAGATAAACCGCCGCTTTCCGTATTTTTTGTGAATTATTGTTTCACTAATCGTTCGGTATGACTACCTGAATTAGTTACGATGTGAACTAGGTAAACTCCTCTTTCGAAGGCTTCAACTGAAAGCACTTCTCCTGTTTGAGCATGGTCAACAGACATCACAACTTTTCCTTTTGCATCGTAGATGATAATGGATGCTTCATTCGAACCTGTAAAAGTGACTTTCACATTGTTCTGTGTTGGGTTCGGTGTTAGAGTAACCCCAAATGAACCCTTGTATTCATTCAATCCGACATGGCTGATCACCACACAGTCAGATGTATCGCTGCATGAACCGTTTGAAACTACTACAGCATAAGATCCATTGGAAGTTGCTGTAAAAGTGGCGTTTGTTTCACCTGTCAGTTCCTGTCCGGCACATGTGATCCATTGATACGTTCCTGTTCCCGAAGCCTGTAAAGTAATTACATCTAATGAAGTAATTCCTGCTACTGGAGACGGAACAATTGTCAGATCCAGGTTTTCAATACTGTCACAACCATTCATGTTCGTGAATGACATGGTATAGAAACCGCTGGTAGTGAATGTTTGACCATTCCAAACCAGAGAATCACATGCCGTTACAACAGTTGTATCAGCATCAGCAGTATTGATGATCAAATTAAGAGTAATAGTACTGTCGCAACCCAAAGCATTACTCAATGTCTGCGTGAAAGTTCCGCTGGTAGTGTAAGTTTGACTGTTTAGTGTATAACTTTCACACGCTGTTACATTAAGAGTCTCTGAAGTGGAAAAGTTCAAAGTCAAATTCAATGTTACCGTACTGTCACATCCCAAAGCACTTGTTAATACTTGTGTATAAGTACCACTTGTGGTATATGTCTGTGAGTTCCAGGTATAGCTGTCACAATCTGATGCACTAAACGAATTCGTGATTGCTGCCGGTTGTGTAATCGTAAATGTTTGGTCAGCCGTACATCCGTTTGCATCTGTTACAGTCACAGTATAGGTTCCTGCAGCAAGATCTGTTACAGAAGCCGTTCCGTCACCGGTTGGAGTTCCCGGAGCCCAGTCGTATGTGTAACCAGGAGTACCGCCTACAGGTGCGTTGATGGAAGCTGCTCCATCAGTAGAACCATTACAAGATACGTCTGTTTGAGAATCTGTTGTTATGGAAATAGCGGTTGGCTCGGTAATAGTGAATGACTGAGAAGCAGTACATGCATTTGCATCCGTTACTGTTACAGTATAGGTTCCCGCAGCAAGATCTGTTACAGCAGTCGTTCCGTCACCTGTTGGATTTCCCGGAGTCCAGTCGTAAGTATATCCGCCGGCACCGCCTGTTGCAGCATTTACAGTCGCCGCACCGGTTGAACCACCGTTACAAGCAACGTTAGTTTGCGAAGCAGCTGTTAACGAAATAGCAGTTGGCTCGGTAATAGTGAATGACTGAGAAGCAGTACATGCATTTGCATCCGTTACTGTTACAGTATAGGTTCCCGCAGCAAGATCTGTTACAGCAGTCGTTCCGTCACCTGTTGGATTTCCCGGAGTCCAGTCGTAAGTATATCCGCCGGCACCGCCTGTTGCAGCATTTACAGTTGCCGCACCGGTTGAACCACCGTTACAAGCAACGTTAGTTTGAGAAGCAGCTGTTAACGAAATAGCAGTTGGCTCGGTAATAGTGAATGATTGAGAAGCAGTACATGCGTTCGCATCCGTTACTGTTACAGTATAGGTTCCTGCAGCAAGATCTGTTACTGAAACAGTTCCATCACCTGTTGGAGTTCCCGGGGTCCAGTCGTAAGTATATCCGCCGGCACCACCTGTTGCAGCATTTACAGTCGCCGCACCGGTTGAACCACCGCTACAAGCAACGTTAGTTTGCGAAGCAGCCGTTAACGAAATTGCTGTTGGCTCGGTAATAGTGAATGACTGAGAAGCAGTACATGCATTCGCATCCGTTACTGTTACGGTGTATGTTCCTGCAGCAAGACCTGTTACTGAAACAGTTCCATCACCGGTTGGATTCCCCGGAGTCCAGTCGTAAGTATACCCGCCGGCACCGCCTGTTGCAGCATTTACAGCCGCTGCACCGTTTGCGCCTCCGTTACAGGAAACATTTGTTTGAGAAGAAGCAGTTAACGAAATAGCTGTTGGCTCGGTAATAGTGAATGACTGAGAAGCAGTACATGCATTCGCATCCGTTACTGTTACGGTGTATGTTCCTGCAGCAAGACCTGTTACTGAAACAGTTCCATCACCTGTTGGAGTTCCCGGAGTCCAGTCGTAAGTATATCCGCCGGCACCACCTGTTGCAGCATTTACAGCCGCCGCACCGGTTGAACCACCGTTACAAGCAACGTTAGTTTGCGAAGCAGCTGTTAACGAAATAGCTGTTGGTTGAGTAACCGTGAAGTTAACTGAAGCCACACACGCGTTTGCATCGGTTACGGTACATGTCCATGTTCCGGCAGTCAATCCGGATACGGAAGTCGTTCCGTCCCCGATTGGGTTTCCAGGCGTCCAGTTGTAAGTATACCCACCGGCACCTCCTGTTGCAGCATTTACTGCGGCAGCTCCGTTTGCGCCTCCGTTACAGGAAACGTTTGTTTGTGTAGCAGCTGTTAATGAAATAGCTGTTGGTTGAGTAACCGTGAAGTTCACTGAAGCCACACACGCATTTGCATCTGTTACGGTACATGTCCATGTTCCGGCAGTCAGCCCGGTTACGGAAGTTGTTCCGTCACCTGTTGGGTTTCCAGGCGTCCAGTTGTAAGTATACCCACCGGCACCTCCTGTTGCAGCATTTACTGCGGCAGCCCCGTTTGCGCCTCCGTTACAGGAAACGTTTGTTTGAGAAGAAGCCGTTAATGAAATAGCTGTTGGTTGTGTGACTGTCGGACTAACAGTTCCGGTACATCCGTTTGCATCTGTAATGGTTACGGAGTATGATCCTGCGGTAAGCGAAGTTCTGTCTTCCGTAGTTACACCACCCCCCCAGTTGAAAGTATATGGCCCGACACCACCTGTTGGAGTGAGGTTAATTGCACCTGTGTTTCCTCCGTTACAAGCAACGTTGGTTACAACAGTTGTACCTGAAACGGCAGCAGCCGGTTGTGTGACCGTCGGACTAACAGTTCCGGTACATCCGTTTGCATCTGTAATGGTTACGGAGTATGATCCTGCAGTAAGCGAAGTTCTGTCTTCCGAAGTTACTCCACCTCCCCAGTTGTAAGTATATGGACCAACACCACCTGTCGGTGTGAGATTAATAGCGCCTGTGTTTCCGCCGAAGCAAGCTACATTCGTTACAACCGTAGTTCCTGAAATGGCTGTAGGCTGAGTAACAGTTGCGTTTACGGTTCCAGTACATCCGTTTGCATCTGTAATGGTTACGGAGTATGCTCCTGCAGTAAGTGAAGTTCTGTCTTCCGTAGTCACACCACCACCCCAGTTATAGGTATACGGTCCTACACCACCTGTCGGAGTAAGATTGATTGCACCAGTATTTCCACCGTTGCAGGCAACGTTGGTTACAACCGTAGTTCCTGAAATGGCAGTAGGTTGAGTAACAGTTGCGTTTACGATTCCAGTACATCCGTTTGCATCAGTAATGGTTACGGAGTAGGACCCTGCCGTAAGCGAAGTTCTGTCTTCTGCAGTGACACCACCGCCCCAGTTAAAGGTATACGGTCCTACACCACCTGTCGGGGTGAGGTTAATAGCACCTGTATTTCCCCCGTTACAAGCTACATTCGTAACAACTGTTGTTCCTGAAATGGCAGCAGCCGGTTGTGTAACAGTAATTGATGAAACCGTTTTGGTACATCCGTTTGCATCTGTAATGGTTACGGAGTAAGATCCGGCTGTAAGCGAAGTTCTGTCTTCTGTGGTTGGTCCACTTACCCAGTTAAAGGTATAGCCCGGAGTTCCACCTGAAGGAGTGAGGTTAATAGCACCCGTATTTCCACCGAAACACGTAACATTTGTCACCACGGTTGTTCCGTTGAGAACAGGAGGCTGAGTAATGGTGAAATTTTTGGTGATTTGACACGAAATTGCATCGGTAATGGTTACGGTATAACTTCCAGCAGACAAACCGGTAGCAATCGAAGCCGTACCACCGGATGGAGACCAGCTATAAGTATATGATCCGATTCCTCCGGTTGGTGAGACAGCAGCAGAACCGTTGGAAATTCCATTGCACGATACATTATTTTGAGCTGAAGAAGAGGTAATATTTGAGATGTTTAAAGTTCCTGCGTTCGAATTCGTAAAGCAGGAAGCGACACCGTTAATTGCTACCAGGCGGTATTGATACCCGTTCATTCCTGCAGTTGCACCGATGATTGTCAGTGTGTTTGTTGTTGCATTCGAATAAACACCTCCGTTGGTAATATCTGTAAAACCTGATCCAGTGTTTACCTGCCATTGGAGGGCAGTTGCACCTGTTGCAGCGCCTGTGAAAGTTGTATTTCCATTGACACAAATGCTTCTGTTTGGTGGGTTGGCAGTTATAACAGGGGCTGTACAGGAAGGTGTTTCGAAGAGACGGAAGTTGTCAATCGATATTGATCCGGGAGCTCCGTTATTAAGGAAAATATCAAAACGTAAATCCAAAGTTGTTCCCGTACCACTGATATTTGCAGAAAACTCACTTAGCGTATTTCCTAAAAGAGTTCCATCTCCTATTCTATTATTATCGGTATCTAATGCAAACCTACCGCCGGATGCCGTTGCGTCATTCGGATAAATACCAATTATTTTTTGCCATGCGCCTCCGTCTATTCTGTATTCGATAGCCATCGAATCCATGGTGAAATTGTTGGTAGAGTTTGCAAAAAATAATCCCTGAAAAACAGCAGAACTTTCGGCACCGAAGAAACCCTTGAAAGACAATCCGCTTTTACCGGAAATGTTTATGGAAGACCAGGTAATTGACTGGCCAGGACTAATGCTGTTACTGCTACAAGTGGGACCTCTGTCAATATCAGCAGCGGCAAAAAACTTGCTGTTTGCAAAACCCGAATAAGCAGCATTAATAGCTGGTGAAGATCCGGTTGTTCTGGTAAAATAAGCTGCACCAGTGCAGTAGAACTCCGAAAGTGAAAGAGTTCTGGAACCAGATGAAGGTGACCCTGCATCTTCAAAATCATCCGACCAGAATTGCGTCTGTGCGATTCCATTGAAACCAGTAAAGAGCAAAGTGATAAGAGTTAAAAATTTCATTTTTTTCATTTTTACATTATTAGTTATTAGTAGTATATAGCTATTTGTTTTTGAGTGTTAATTAAGAATGTATTCAGGAATTGATGTGGTTTTTATAAATCGCTCTGCTGCTAGAATACCGAAATCTCCTGCTACAATTTGAATATGAATAACTTTTTGATCGATACAGGAAACAGCTATTGATCCTGATTGAGTGAGTTGTAATACCTTTCCGGGTAGTTCCGAGTGCAGTTCATCGGATAGTGTTGCGGCAAGTAGTTTAACACTTCTGCCAAATAAGATAGCATCAGCTCCTTGATTCCACGGATTACATGCATTGATCAATGCAATAATTTCGTCTGCCGGCATTCTGTTCCATTGTATAAATGTGTCAATAGCTTCCGGTTTTTCAAAATACCGTGCTTTGTTTTCATCTTGTGCAGTACGGGGGATAGTTGATGCATATTGAAGCATTTGTGCAATATTGAGGGCAACCATCGCTGTCCGGGAGCTCAATTTGATTGCCAGTTCTCCATAAGTTTCGTTTTTGGAAATGGGTAATGTCTCTTTTAAAATAATGGCCCCGTCATCAAATTCTTCACTCATGAAGTGTACACTTACCGCTGTTTCTTTTTCCTGGTAACGTAATACTTCAAAAAGAGGCATCGGCCCTCTGTATTCAGGAAGCGGACCAGGATGGAAATTGATGAATTTATCTTCTCCATAGGAGAGAACTTCTTCCGAGAGAAGGAAGGGGAATGAGATGCTGAAAATGTAATCCGGTTGAATTTCGTCGATCCAATTTCGTAAATGTGAAAGGCTTTCTTTCGTAGGAAAAGACATGTATGGCAAACCACTATTTTTACTTTCCTGATCCAAAATTGAAAGGATTCCCTTTTCTCCTTTTCCAATGCCAATTCCACATAGGAATTTTTCCACTCCAAGTGTTTGAAGAGAAGGAAAGGCGAATTTACCTCCGCAAAGAACAAGTATACGTTTCAGTTCCATCAGATACAGGTATAACTATTGTACCAACCGGATATAGCATCTTTCATTGGCAATGCGATAAATGCTTCAAAATCCGCAACGGTTTCATTAATCTGTTTTTCAACAACCACTGAGCAGCCATTGTTTCCATTGCTTTGGATGTTTGTTTCATACATGGGGGCCAGTGTGTGGCGGGTTGGTGCATGAAAATAAACTTTTCCACGAGGTCCTTCAAAGGAGAAATCATTTAGTGTGTCAGCAACGAAAGCAACGTTATTTTTGTGTGCCGACATCAGATTTACTGCCTCAGCACCGATGATTGCTCCTTCCCATCCCAATAGTGAGAATAAGTTAGCTGTTCGTCCGCTGGATTCAATAGATGCAATGAAGATCTTGTTTGCAGAATTGTCTAAATGATAGGACCATGCAGCAATTCCTTTAATAAGTCCGCCTGGATGAACGGCGTTTTTTAACATTGTTTCCTCACATGCAAAAGGAGGGAGGTACACCGGAAGATGATTCTCACCGAAGACTTCTTTCAAGCATTCAAAATACCATTGAACATAGTCCCCGCTGAAAATACTCAATAAAGCTCCGTTTGGATGGTTTTCGGTATGTTCCTTTAGCGGGAGCATCGAAAAATCATTTTTATTGTAGCCCGTTGAATGATTAAAGGAAATATTTCCTCCTGCTTCTGTAAAACCACTGCAAATTCCCCAGGTTTGAAGATATCCGCCGTCGTAATACCCGGTAACCATTCCACCTTGTGAAAAACCATCATTAACTGCTCGTTTGGCAGTTAACCAGGAGCCAAAGGTATTGTGGAAGGAATGATAGATGATGTTCGGTGTCTCGGGCCATTCATGTGGTGCGTTTGCTCCGGCATCCAAAACAATCAACAGACGGTTGGCAGCTTGAAATAAAGGCCTGAGAACCTGAGCCATACGATGTCCGATATAGGCAAGGATAACAGTCGCATTTTCATGCATAATCAGTTCTTCTGCTGCTTTATAACATAATTGCTTGTCTGTACCGAATCCAATGTTCTCAGTAACAACTCGAATATCATCTCGTTCCAGCTGTTTCAAAGAAGCACGAACTCCTTCAAATAAATCAAAACTCAACCCGGTATAATAAGTTGAGCGTGGTAAAAGCAGACCAATCGTTTGTTGCATTATATTGTTATAAAAAAGGAGTGCCTTATTAAAGCACTCCTATCGTTTATTAATTTCGACTTGGAAAAATACCTTCCACTGCAATTGAAAAATTCATGCATAAGAAGGGATTCAAAACACCAAAGGGGTAACCGGATCCAGCAATATCTGTAGTTCCTGATACCTGGGTTCCTCCGGTAAATACATTTGCTGAAGCAGAATCAGCGTATGCAGCAGTAACGGTAGTGGCAGGAAATGTTCCGTCCGCTCCCTGCTCACCTGCAGCTCCAGAAGATGCTTTTATCTGAACATGCATATTTACAAGTGTATGAATATGCTGTGGCATATTAGCAGTTGTAAGCGTTACAGAGGTGTTTCCGGCAGCTTCTCCCATATCATAAGCAGGTAAACCAGGACCATTGCCTTGCCCTATTGGCATACGTCCCTGCAAATCAGGAAGTGCAAAAGTAGTTTGACCGTCCCCACCATAAGTAGTTCCGATCAATGAAAACAAGGCTGTATACTGCGCAATTGAAAGCAGTTGTCCCTGGCAAGTCATATAACCCAAAGGAGGGAAATTAAATCCAAGAAGTTTTACTTCTCCTATAAATGGTTCTGTAGACATAATTCAATCTAATTAGAGTAAGTAAAAAAATTAGTTACGACTCGGGAAAATCCCCTGAAGTGCAATGGAATAATTCATGCACAAATAAGGATTTTGAATGCTGAATGGCTGTCCTCCTCCTGTAATATCAGTTGTCCCGGTAATTTGAGTTCCTCCTGTAAATACATTCGGAGAAGCTGAATCTGCATAAGCAGCGGTAACTGTTGTAGCAGGAAAGGTTCCATCTGCACCTTGTTCAGTTGCTGTGCCTGAGGAAGCCTTAACTTGTACTCTTACACTGTTCAACGTGTGAACGTGTGGAGGCATGTTACTTGTTAAAAGAGTTGTGGTTGTAGTTCCTGCAACTTCTCCCATTGAGTAATATGGAAGGCCTGGTCCTTGACCCTGACCGATTGGAACACGGCCTTGTAAATCCGGTAACGCAAAAGTTGTTGTCCCATTACCTCCGTAAGTTGTCCCGAGTAATGAAAAAAGTGCAGTGTTTTGTGCAATTGATAAGATTTGCCCTTGGCAAGTTGCATAGCCCTTTGGAGCGAAATTAAAACCGAAAAGTTTTACTTCTCCGATAAATGGTTCAGTAGACATAGTTATTATTTGTTTAAAAGTTACAATGTGACAAATGATAACGTATGCGCAATTTGAACGCAGGCCTGTAAAAGGAAATTGTAAAGAGCGGTTTCGTCATCAGTGAATGTTTAATTTAATTGTGAAACAAATATAAGTATAAAAAAGAGAATAAACGCTTAACCATATAGAAACAAAACTAAAAATGATTTCGATAATTAGCAGTAATCACAGCGAAAATCAAGGGGAAACCCTTAGGGATTCAAGTTTCGGTAAAAGTGTGTTTTAACCAGATAAACTCAAAAAACAGTTGAAAAAACAGTCAAAAACGAGTACAGTATAAAAGTTAATTTAATCGAAAGCGCATTTATTTTGTCGAATAACTGATTTTTAAGCGTACCTTCGTTCCAAGTATTTATTTAATAACAAGTTTAATGAACAAAGGAACAGTAAAGTTCTTCAATGAAACTAAGGGATTTGGTTTTATTAAAGAAGATGACTCCGCAAAAGACCACTTCGTACACGTATCAGGATTAGTTGATGAAATCCGCGAAGGTGACCAAGTAGAATTCGAATTAGAAGAAGGTAAAAGAGGAGTGAACGCAGTAAACGTTCGCGTAATCCAATAATTGATTTTAATAAATGAACGAAAGAGTTTGTTCGTCGGCTGGCGAATAAACTCTTTTTTATTTTATCAAAGTAGAAATTTTAAAATAGTAAATGGCAAGATCACAAGAGACTTTTAATAAAAAAGAGATTCAAAACAAAAAAGACAAAAAGCGCAAAGACAAAGAAAAAAAGATGCTTGAGCGCAAAGAAAACGGAAAAGCTAGCTTTGAAGATATGATCGTTTATATTGACGAAAATGGAAATCAGACAACGACTCCGCCGGACCATTCCAAACGTCTAGAGTTCAATGCAGAGGATATCGTAATCGGTGTTCCGAAAAGAGAAGATGTGGAACCGGAAGATAAAGTGCGTAAAGGGGTGGTTACTTTTTACAACGACTCCAAAGGATATGGCTTCATTAAAGATGTAACGTCCGGCGATAGCATTTTTGTCCATGCAAATCAATTGAGCGAAGCAATTACAGAAGGAAACAGAGTGAGCTTCGAAGTTGAAAAAGGCCAGCGCGGACCAACTGCGGTAAGGGTTAAGAAGGATTGATCCCAGGTTTAAAATAATTCAAACGTTTAAAAGGTCACCGATTGGAATTTTTTGAACGCGTTGTTTCAAAAAAAAGGCCCTCTTTCGAGGACCTTTCAATTTATTTGTCAATGGAGCCGGTAACCCGCTTCATAAACTCATTCAGTGCATCTTTCTGAGATTTACCGGCTTTGATTTCCTTATGGACTTCAAGCGCCCCCGAAAAATTGGAAAGCAATTCGCCGATTACATCCAACTCTTCATCTTTCAGTCCGGGTGCATCAATGAGATGCTCCAGCGTCTCGATGGTTTCGTTCACGTAGTCTTCATCGTTTTGCTCAATGAAAGCTACCATGTGTTTAATTACCGGCAACCGCATCTCTGATCTCTTGAATGATTTCTACTTTATTACCCTGGGCTTGTTTTACCAATGCTCCTCCTACAAAGCCGGCGAAAGTAGGCAGGTTGGAAACATCGGCAAACTTACGTGAGTTCGGTAATTTCTCTGCGTCCACGTAGTAAAATTCGATATCCGGATTTTCCTCTGCCATGCGCTTAAACTTTGGCTTCGTGATCTTACAGTTCCCGCACCAGGATGCTCCGTATTGAACCATCACCTTTGGATGGCTGCTCAATAACTGCTCTAAGTTGTCTTCCGTTAACTCTGTAAACATGATTTCTTAGTTTCTGCTTAAATATTCCGCTGTACTTGTCAGGTTCGCTTTCATAGCGTCTTTCCCTTCTTCCCAGTTTGCAGGACAAACTTCACCGTGTGTCTGAACGTGTGTGTACGCATCAACCAAACGAAGGTATTCCTGAACGTTACGGCCTACCGGCATGTGATTAATCGACTCGTGGAAAACAGTTCCCTCTTCGTCAATTAAATACGTTGCACGGTATGTGACATTATCACCTGTAGAATCTTCATCGTACGGATCAAAATCCAAAATATCCAATTCTTCAGCCAAACGACGTGTTGAATCTGCAATCAATGGGAATTTAACACCTTCAATACCACCGTTGTCTTTTGGTGTATTTAACCACGCAAAGTGAACTTCTGCTGTATCACAAGATGCTCCGATTACCAACGTGTTGCGTTTTGCAAACTCAGCAGAAGCCTCTTGGAAAGCATGAATTTCTGTCGGACAAACGAAGGTGAAATCTTTCGGGTACCAAAACAATACAATTTTCTTCTTGTTTTCGATTGCATGTTTCAATACATCCATTTGAAAAGTATCTCCCATTTCATCCATTGCATTCACTAATACCGAAGGGAATTTTTTACCTACTACACTCATTTTTTATTTGTTTTTATTTATTAAGATTTTAAGACCTTGGGATCTTAAGACATCCAGACTTTGATTTTGTTCTTAAAGTCTGAATGCCTTGATCCTGAAATTAATTTTAGTTGCTACTTCAATTTTCGGAAAGAATTGAATACTTTCCTATGACATATATCAGGTTGAGGAGAATTAAGAATTTCTTCACGTCTTAATGTCCTGAAATCCTGATGTCCTAATACCTAAATCACTTTCCCAGCCATGCTGCAAACATCCAGTTTGTTTTTTCCTTTTCACGAACCAAGTCACTCATCATGGCATTGGTTCCCTCATCTTCCAAATCAGCTGATTCGGTTAAGATTTCACGCTCCAGTTTTAAGATTGTTTCCTGAGCGTTTAAAATGTATGTCATTCCTTCTTTACCATCATGAATGGTTATATTTTCTTTTAAATCACTGTTCTTCAGGTAATCTTCCAAACGATGGAGAGGGGTGATTCCTAAAGTCAGGATCCGCTCCGCCAGATCATCAATAATGACTTGTGTCCGGGTGTATAACTCTTCGTATTTCAAATGCAATTCAAAGAAGTTGGTCCCTTTTATATTCCAGTGAATTGCACGGAGATTTTGATAATGGACCTGGTAGGTCGCCAAAAGACGATTCAGTTTGTTATTTAAATCTTGTTGCGAACTCATAGCTTTTTATTTAGATTTTTATGATTTGACTTTAGTCTTTTAAGACTGTAATTCTATTAAAAGTCTTAATATCCGGATGTCTAAAACCCTAATGTCTCTTCCATGCAAAGTTGCAGATTTTGTAAATATAAATGTTATTGATTAATTTTATGAATCCATAGAATTAATTTATAATGATTTCACCACAACAAATTGCTTATGTGCTTGCCGTTTATGAAACGGGATCCATCAGCAGGGCGGCAGAACACTGTTTTGTCACTCAACCCACACTTTCCATGCAGTTGAAAAAGGCCGAAGAATTATTGGGTCACACGATCTTTCATCGGGATGCCTATTCCATGGAACTGACCGATTTTGGGAAATCACTGATTCCACTGTTGCAGCAAATCCAAGGAGATTTTGGAGCAATCGACCGGATCAGCCAAATATATTCGGGAACCTACAAGGAGCGCTTGCGTATCGGTGTGATCCCGACAGTTGCGGCATACTTGCTTTTGGATAATTTCCGGGAATGGCAAACCCTGCTTCCCAATACTCAGGTATTTGTGGAAGAACTGAAAACGGAAGAACTCATCGAAGCACTGGATCAGCGAAAAGTGGACCTTGCGATTCTTGCCGGGCCATTAAATCAGAATAATTACCGGGTAACGCCCTTGTTTATGGAAGAAATTTTAGCGTATGCCCCAAGTATTTCGGGAGAAGTACTCCTGGTGGATCAGTTGAAGGATTTGCAACCCTGGTTGTTGAATAAGGGAAATTGCCTGCGGACCCAAATGATGCAGTTTTGTGCGATCGACGAGGATTTGCCTTCCAGCTGGAATTACCAGGGAGGAAATATGGATCTGCTGATGCGGATGGTGGATCAACAGGGAGGTTACACCTTGATCCCGGAATATTATCACCCGTTTGCCTCTCAAACTACGGAATTCAAATCAATCCGTGATAATCAGGGCTCTTTTCCGGGAAGATCGATCATTGCGGTAAGTGCTTTTCGCCATGCAAACTGGGACTCGATGGAGAAAATTGTTCGGTCCGTACAGCATAAATACGGAAAACCGGTTTCGAAAGAATTGGAGCTGTTGAGTTGGAAATAGTGGGTTAATGATCAATTATGAATGGAATAATTATCAAGTGGATTTCGCTCTTGATAATTGATAATTTTGTAATTGATAATTCTAATGAAAAATATGGCGCTTATTAAATCATGCAGAGGAATCGAACCTCAATTCGGAGAAGATGTCTTTCTGGCAGAAAATGCAACAATCGTCGGTGATGTCATAATGGGAGATCGCTGTTCTGTCTGGTTCAATGCAGTAATCCGCGGGGATGTGAATTCCATTCGCATGGGAAACCAGGTCAATGTACAGGACGGAGCAGTCATTCATTGTACATACGAAAAAACCAAAACCACCCTGGGAAATAATGTTTCGATCGGGCACAATGCCTTGGTTCACGGTTGCACGGTAGAAGACAACGTGCTGATCGGGATGGGATCTATCGTGATGGACAATTGTTACATTGAATCCAATTGCATCATTGCTGCCGGAGCTGTTCTTTTGGAAAATACACATGTCGAATCATGGAGCGTCTATGCAGGAATTCCGGCTAAGAAAGTGAAAACCTTGTCTCCCGAATTGTTCGAAGGAGAAGTACAGCGCATTGCGAATAATTATGTGATGTATTCGGGGTGGTTCAAATAAAAAAGCTGCCTCCAAAATTCGGGACAGCTTTCCTGGTATTGAGTTGAGATAGTAAAAAAAACTTACTGAAGACCTCCTGGATCTTTGACAACACAACTGATTGTTCCGGCAGTGGAACCGGTTGTGAATTTCCAATTGTCGTTGTAATTCAATGGAGTTCCCCCGGTATCATAAAGAAAACCGAATGAATCTTCCGTAATGGTTGTCGGATGGATTACAGAAGTTTCGTTCATGAGTAAGTTAAAAACAGTACTGTTGGTCAATAATGTTTTCGCATACCACATAGTTGCATTGTTGCAGCTAAACGTTGCCACCTTGGTATATTGTGGTGGTGTGCTGGAAGTCCATTTATACAGGGTGTAATAAACTGTTGAGCTATAACTTTGACTGCAACTGCATTGGGTACCTACATGCCATCTGATCCTGTTCCGGTTGGTTGAGGGAAAAATGGCCAAGGCGCAACTGTATCCGTCAGAACAGGCAGCATCTACTTGTTTATTACAAAACACAGGGTGTACACAGGTTTTGGTATCAACTTGTGCGGGATCCTCTTTTCCGTTTTTTACTGAAGAAAAGGTTTCTTTCGTTTCTTTCTGACAAGCATTGAATGCAAATACTCCAAGAAACAGGCCGATTAAAGCCATTGGTAAAGTCAATGATCTTTTCATGATACTGATTTTGAGTGAATAATGTGTTTCCAATTTAAATAATCCGGTTCGAAATCCCAAAAATCAAGTTGTTAAAAGAGTGGTTTACGAAAAGAGACATCCCGTGGGAGATGTCTCTTTTGTTTTGGGTTTTAGATTTGGGCAGGTAGATAAAAACTAAACTAAAAAACTATAAAGTAATGGATACCTACCTGTTAATGTCGGGAATTTAAAAAGGTAAACATGGAAACTGATTTTTATCAGAAATTAAATCCGGAAAGCATATTATTTTTGAAGTATGAAAGCAATCGAATCAAAACAGGATGTCGAATTATTGATAGATACCTTCTATCAAAAACTGGTGAAGGATGAGTTGGTTTCTCACTTTTTTACAAAGCTGAACTTGGAAGAACATCTACCGAAAGTGGTGCAGTTTTGGAGTTTCATTTTATTGGATGAAGCAGGTTACAGTGCCAATATGATGGAAAAACACGCACGATTAAACCTCGACGAAGCATCCTTTGATCGCTGGTTAAAATTATTTCATGAAACAGTCGATCAGTTTTTTACCGGTGAGAAGGCCGAATTGGCCAAACAGCGTTCGACCCTGATTGCCTGGACGATGAAAACGAAATTCATAAAATAAAGAGTTTTTTAATGATGTCTGTCTCGATACTTTAGCCTGCGTCAATTCGAGTGCGGAGCGTATCGAGAATACAGGCTGAAACTCGACAAGACATGAATCATCTCAGCAAGGTCACATGCCCGGTTATTACCTCTGCGTTGGCATACGGTGCACAGGAAGTATACCGGATCACATAGCTGTAAGTATCTTCTTTACAAGGAAGTCCGCTAAAGGTCCCGTCCCAGTGCTCTTCGAAGTTGGTGGAATGATAGACTTCTTCTCCCCAGCGATTGAAAATTTTCAGGTCCCACTCAACCGGGTCCAGGCCTAATTTCGGGTAGAAATCATTGTTGTGTTCATTTCCGTCAGGTGTAAATGTATTCGGAACATACACAACAAACGGTTCGATCGCAATCGTCCGGAAAGTGGTATCACTGCAACCGAATTGATTGAATACAATTTGTTTCGGATAATGCATCCCGTCGGAATAATATGTATGGGTCGGATTAAGATCTGTACTTCCGGAACCGAATTCATTGAAGAAGTAAGTAACATGGGTTGCTCCCTGGGATAAATCCGTGAATTGCACTTCCGAATCACAAATAGTTGTTTCCGTTTTATCGACAGAAAAACCTGCAATTGGTTTCGGGTGGACAGTGATCAAATCCTGCTGTAGAACGGTAAACGTATCGATACAGCCGATAGTTGAAATAACGGTCAATTCAACCGAGTAAGTTCCGGCAGACTGATAAATGTGAAGGGGATTTTCCACCGTGCTTGATCCGCCATCACCAAAATCCCAGGAATAGAAGAGAGGTGCTTCGTAGTGGCTCAGATTGATAAACTGCGCAGGATAAGGTTCACATTTCAATTCGTCGCTGATTGTGAATCCCACCGTTGGAACGGAGAAGATAAATACACTCGATTGAGCAGTTTCGGCACAATTTAAAAAGCTGGCGGTCAGTGTTACCGGGTAAATTCCCGAGTCATCAAAAACGACGTTGTTTACATTTAAACTGGTCGCATTCGATGGATTGGCATGACTTCCGAAATCCCAGGAATATTCTGTAATGGAAGGGCCGCTTACAGTCCCGACAAAATTAAAACTGTTTGTTGTAACGCAAAGAGAATCGTTGTGTGTAAACGAAACATTCAATGGTTCATAAATCGTAATGTTTTGGACCAGGGTGTCGGAACAATTCGGTCCGCTGCTTGCAATGAGTGTAATCGGATACGTTCCTTCCGCCGGGAAGGTGTAAGTAGGTGAAACAGCCGTACTGACATCGGTTGTAATACCAGGAACACCAAAATCCCAGGAGTAATTGGTCGAACCGGATGAATTGTTGGTAAAGGTCTGGGTATAGCCGATACACTCGTGATTTGTTTGAAAACCGACCTGCGGATCGGGTTTGTCAAAGAAGAAAACGGGTTTTGAAATAGTATCCGCGCACACACTGTAGGTTCCGATCAGGGTGACCACATTTCCGGTCGACGAACTAAAAGCAACATTGTTAACGTTTGCTGCCGTAGAAGTTGCAGGTGTTGCATTCGGACCGAAATCCCAATTAAATTGGGTAGTTGGAGGCCCATTGATAATCTGGCTGTGAAAATCCAGTGTATTATCAATAAAACACGTGGAGTCGGCAAAACTGAAATTAACCTGGAACGGATTTTCCAAAATCAGGTCGATATAAGTGGTATCCGTACAAGGCCATCCGGGGTTGGCAACAAGCATCACGTGGTAAGTTCCGGGTTGAGGATAGACATAAGTCGGTTCGAAAGCAGTACTGTTATCGGTTGTGATGCCATTCACTCCGAAATCCCAGTAATAACTGCTGGCCCCAAAACTTTGGTTGTCAAAAGTAAAACTCAGTCCCTGGCAGTAGGAAACAAATCCGGGTGTATTTTCTTGTTCCGTTACCACGGCTGAAAGCTGTACATTACAGTTCACCACGCGGAAAAGAAAATCCCGGGTAACATAACTGATTAAAACCCCGTTTCTCCATTCATTCACCCGAATTCCAACAACGTACAGTCCCAGATTATTTGCATCTACAAATAAGTGCCCGGTTATAGGATTGATAGTTGTAGTCGATCCCGGTCCAAGCGGAACGGCCTGGCTGAATGATCCACCCCAGGTCACATTGGGATAGGGTGGATTTGGGATTGGGTTTGGAGCAGGATTCAGCGAATTTGCACCGGCATGTGGTGTTACTAATTCATAAGATAAACTATCCCCGTCCGGGTCAGTTGCACTGTGATCGAAGTTCAGATTCTCATTGTTGCAAATAACCAACGGTGGATAATTCACAAAGCGGGCAGAGCTGTTGATGTATTGATTTCCTCCTCCGGGAGGGATAATTGCCTTGATGGTTAAACCGGTATCATCCGGATTTACCAGGTTGGTAATGTTCGGGCCCCTGCAGCAACGCTGATAAGCAACAATGTAGCCGCTGACCGACGGAGGTAAGTTTAAGATGACCGTATAGATCGCTCTTTCTGTACAGATCCCGGTCGGTGGTGTAATACAAGGGTTGTTAAAGATTATCGGAAGAACGGTGCTCCCCGGGAAGGCTACATTTTCATCCGATATACGGATTCCCGTTCCTGTAAAAACACTTAAAGGCATGGGAGAATCGTAGGATGCTCCGGTCGAAGCACAATCCCGGTAAAGTGCAATGTAGAATTTGTAATTGTTTCCTCCCAGGTAGTCATAATAAATCTCTCCTCCCACGATATGTGACGCCTGCGAAGGGATAGCCCAAACCAACAAAAATAACAGTATGAGGTTTTTACGCATAAATGGAGAAAAGCTCGTTAAAATTCAGTTTTTTTTCTTTAATCTCTAAAAGTTTACCCCTCTATTGATTAAACGGTTTAATTTCTCGTGTCAACGGGACATTTTTCTCAAAGTTCATGCCATTTAAAAAAATGAACTGATAATATTCTTATCCCAAACTTACGCTATTTAAAATATAGTTTCGAAATTGGTGACATGAAATTTGGATTTTGGTTGCTTTTTTCAGTGATAAATTTCACCCTTTTCGCTCAAAGGGGCTTGATTCAATATTCCAGGGAAAATGGACTGATCTCTAATGAAATCCGCGATGTGGCATACGACCGGAAAGGATTCATTTGGTTAGCCACACCGAAAGGAATAGAACGGTTCGACGGCCAGCGTTTCATTCACTTCAAACACGATCCGGTCGATTCGCTGTCCATAGCTTCAAACGATATTCAGGGATTGGTTTTTGACGGCGATAAAACCATATGGGCCTTTACCTACAACAAAGGACTCATCGGAATTGAAACCGAAACCTTCCATATTTCCAATTACAGCAAACGAAATATCGCTTCCTTTGGGAGTAATCGTATCAGCTCTGTAGTGATCAGGAACAAGATTATTTGGTATACTTCCGTGGAAGGAAAGCTGTATTCCTTCGATCCGAAAAAGAAAAAAACAACCCCGTTTTCCGTTTATCGTTCCGATTCGAAAGTAATCGGGTTAAATTCCATGATTCTCGACCGGTTGGATTCCTCCAATCTTTGGATTAACGGTATGGATGGATTGTACCGCTTTGAAATTAAAACCCGGAGTTGGAAACACTTTAAGTTTAAAAAATCAACCGATATCAATTCGGGGTCGGCCTCCGTCTACCGGAACGAAATGTCCTGTGCTGTGCAGGACAGTAAAGGAAACCTGTTTATCGGTTTGAAAAAAGGCGGACTGTTATATTTTGATCAGTACCAGGGATTATTTAAATCTTTTCCAGTTTCCATTGAGGATTTGAAATACCAGGAAATTTCGTCTATTCAATGGCGTGATTCGAGGTACCTTTATCTGTGTGTTTTGAATAAGGAAATCATACTCTTCGATACCAAGAAGAAAACATATGTGCGTTACGAAGAAGCCGAGCGAAGTGCGGTAATGCCTTATCATATTATCAAGTTCGGTTCTCAGCTGGCAATCGCCAGTTCCAATGCCGGTCTTTTTGTTCACGACGAATCGTTAATTTACGGGACGAAGATCCGCACGGAAACGCAATTACACGCTATTCGGTATTCACCGGATAAAAAGAACGCTTACCGGCTGATGGGCAATTCGACTGCGGTCTTAAAAAAGCTCCGGGGAAATGGACCGGAAACCATTTCATTGAAAGGCCTGATCGATGCGAAAACGTATTATTACCTGGAAGACGGAAGTATGCTCGTGGTCGGGGCAAATGGCCTGGTACGGATCGTCCGGGATTACCGAATAGTGAAAAAAATCCTGTATCCGGATCATCAATCGATTGACAAACGGTTTCAGAATTCCCTGTTGGTAGGTGATTCGCTCTTGTTTATCGGGACACTCGACGCCAGCTTGCTCTGCTACAAACTTTCGGATTTCAGCTTCAAACGGATTTATTCCATTTCCGCAGAAACAAAACTAGATGAAACGCGGGAGTATTTTCCTTTGGCAATGGTGTACCTGGACGGAGCGGTTTACTTTTCTGAAAACGAACAATTGTACCGCTACCAGATCAATTCGAAACGATTGGACAGGATCAGGCTCTTCAATCACGAAAACACGGACCAGATTACCTGTCTGGCAATCAGTCCGCGACGGAAACTGTGGATCGGCACAAGGGCAAGCGGGGTGTGGAGCTATAACCTCGATACAAAAAAACTGCGGAATGAATTTACCTCTTTCAACGGTTTGCAAAATGACGAAGTGAACCAGCTGACCTTAGATTCCAGGGAAAGGTTATGGATTTTGAATCCTTCCTGTATTGCCATCGTGAATACCCTTTCAAAAAAAGTTCAGAGCCTGGAAAAACGAAACGGGATCAACGATGTGTTTGGAATAACTATGACACCGGATTCGATTTATTTCCTGCAAAGAAACTCTTATGTTGTGGGTGACGCCAAAGAAGATCTGCCGATTCAGAAAAAGGCAGTGCCTTATATCATCCAGATCCGGGATATGAACGGATTCAGCAGTTTTTCCACCGATAAGTTCAAATACGCCTATAATGAGAACAACCTGGTGTTTGAATTCGGGATCCGCGATTTCTCCAATGCGGAAAATAACCTGGTAAGTTACCGCTTGCTTGGACTCGATGAGAAATGGATTAACGGGAACCAAAAAAACGAAGCGCTGTATCACAATCTCCCCAGTGGGAAGTATGTTTTTCAGGTCCAGGTCCTGGAAGGGGATGAATCCGCGATAACGTCCTATGCATTCAAAATCACACGTCCGTTTTGGCGGCGCTGGTGGTTTATTACACTGGCCGCTTTAGCGGCGGCATTCAGTATTTGGTTTTTCATGCGTTCGCGGATCAAACGGATCCAGAGTACCGAACAAATGAAAGCAGAGTTCAGTCTCCAGATCAATGAATTGGAATCGAAAGCACTTCGGGCACAAATGAACCCGCATTTCCTGTTCAACAGTTTGAATTCCATTCGCTTGTTCATTTTAAAAGATGAGGTGGATAATGCAGCGGATTATATTGCTAAGTTTTCCAAGCTCCTGCGTATGATCCTAAACTATTCGCGCCAGGATATGATTACGGTTTACGATGAGATCCAGTCCCTGAAATTATACCTGGAATTTGAACGCCTGCGTTTCGACCAGGATTTTGATTTTGATTTGCAGATTGACGGGCAGGAAGTACTGGATTGCCAGATTCCGCCGATGATTATTCAACCCTTTATTGAAAATGCCATTTGGCATGGCCTGATGCCCCGGACAGAAGCAGGAGGAAAAATCCGGGTTTCCTTTCAAAAGCAGCTCAGCGGACTCTATGTCATGGTTCAGGATAACGGGATCGGAAGAGAAAAAGCAAAGGAGAATAACCGGAAACGTTCGCTGAAAGAAGGAAGTGTCGGGCTGCAAATCACGAAGGATCGTTTGCGCTCATTGACTTTGCGGACGAAAAGACAGAATGAATTTGAAATTGAAGATTTAATTGATGAAAATGGTCGGGCAATCGGAACTTTGGTTACCTTGTACTTTGAAACACCAAACTAAAATATGAAATTACGTGCAATTATTGTAGATGATGAAAGGCACAGTTTAGAAACTACTGCTATATTAATTCGAAAATTTTGTCCGGACGTAGAGGTTATTGCAGAATTGCAAAGCCCGATCGATGCGGTTGAAATCATTAATACGGAAGAACCGGATTTACTTTTTCTTGATATATCAATGCCTAAGATGAATGGCTTTGAATTATTGAATGTATTGACCTATAAAGATTCCGATGTGATTTTCACAACGGCATATGACGAATACGCGCTGGAAGGCTTTAAACAGGGCGCTGTGCATTATTTGGTAAAACCAATTGATGCGGAAGATTTGGTAGAGAGCGTTCAGCGGGTGAAGAAAAAACGAACGGAAGGAAGATCTTCCGGGATTAATGGAATGGGCCTGAAACCTAAAATTCCGATCTCCTCATTGAACGGGGTAGAGCTGATCGAGGTCGACCAGATTATTCGTTGCGAATCCGACGGGAACTATACCACGATTGTACTGCAGCAACGTAAGATCACCGTTTCCAAAACCCTGAAAGAAATTGAAAAGCAATTGGTGGATTTTCCCTTCTTTTTCAGATTGCACAATTCCCACTTGGTAAACCTGAACCAGGTCGTAAAATACATTCGGGGAGAAGGCGGTTCCGTCATCTTATCCAACCAGGAAGAGATCGGGGTTTCCAGAAGCAAGAAAATGGAGTTGCTTGAAGTTTTGGGAATCAATTAAGTAAGGAAATTACTCATTGAAACGGAAGATCCACACCTTTTGGATGGCTGGTTCTGTGTCTTTCATTACATTTGGCTCATAAATGACTATGTTATGAAAGCGCTTCTATTGGTATTACTGGTATCTTGCTTATCTTCCATGCTTTTCGGTCAGGAAGGCTTGGTTAAATCAATCGGGAATACGGCTAAAGAAAAAGTAAATGCCCAGGATTTTAATACAACCAGGAATAACAAGGAACGGGGAAACCTCATGGATGAAAAGAAATCCAAAGAAGCTGCTCCTGCGCCCGCTTCGGCACCTGCGCCGGGAGCTTCTGAACCGGCAGCACCGGCCGAAACGGAACCATCCGGAGAATACCAGGCGTCTTACAACTTTACCAGCAGCGTGACTTACAAGGTCGAAAGCGCTAAAAAACCGGGTGAATCTCAAAGCATTCATTACAATTTCGGAGATCAGGTGATCCAAATGGAAGCAGTCGGTCAGGACATGTCCTCCATCATCGATTCAAAGAATGGGGTGATGATCATGCTGAACAACAAGGAGAAAACAGCCATGGTGATGTCTACCAAAGCAATGGAAGCAGCCATGAAACAGCAGCAAATGAATCAGGGAGAAAAACCGGCTGCAAAGATCACAAAAACAGGAAGAACGAAAATGATCCTGGGGTACCGATGCGAAGAAATCCTCATCGAATCCGATAAGAAAACAGAGGTTTGGATTACCAAAGACGCAGGAATTGACGTGAGCAATACCTTTGCAAACATGAACAAAACATCACCGTCTCAAATCCCGGATGAAGCTTTTTCGGATGGAGGAATGCTTATGGAAATGAACGGGTACGATGCCGCAGGAAAAGTGGAAATGAACATGGTCGTTACGGCACTTGCAAAAGAAAGCAAAACCGTCAATATCGGGGCTTACAAAATCACTAGGCTATAGGAAAATCCAAAGGATCCGGGTACATGTATGCGTATCCGAGTTCCAGAGAATACCGGTTCGAAATGATGCGTTCGGAACGCACTTCATTTTCAAAAAAAGGCGGATCAATTCCAAGCTTTGAAGCCATTTCAGTATATAACTGTCCCTTGAACGGGTGTGCTGTTGCGCATCCGTTGATGGTTTTATTCCAGAGTTTTTGCCGGATCACGTGTTCGATCAATCCAATTGCATCTTCCTGGTGGATTAAGTTTACACGATCCATCGCCTGGTAGGTCTTTCCAGATGTGGTCATGGCAGTTACCGGGTAGCGTTTCGGACCAACCAAACCGCTTAAGCGAATAACCGTCAGTCGGTCCCGGAGTATGGAACTGATAGCCAGTTCTGCGTAACCGATTGCATTGGTCTTGATGGAACCCGCCGGATAATCGAACTCGTTAAATACATCGTTTCGTTGCGGATAAACACTTGTGGAACTTAGCTGGATTACTTTACAGGTGGGCGGTATCAGGTCCAGTATCCGAACACAATCCCTGGCGTAAGCTTTTTCCCCTGTTTTGGAAGGTGTGAAAGCGAGTATCAATACATCCAGATCACCGAAATAAACTGCACTGGCTTGTTTTTTTACAAGCGGGTCAAACAAAACGTGGGAAAAGCGTTCGTGGAAAAGTTCCACGGAACGTGAGCGTGTGGTTCCAATTACCTGGAATCCATTATTCAATAGTGATTTGGCGAGTGGAAGTCCGAGCCATCCCAATCCGATTATTCCGATCTTCATGGGGTAAAATTACGAAAAAAGGGACGTCACGGTGGATTTCGCCCCTGCTGATTATTCTATTGATTAAAACCTAGTTTTCCTTGATCCAGGTATTCTTGATGGTGTGGCGCACCAAATAGTATTTGCTGTCTCTCCAGTAGAAGAAACACACACAGTTGTTTACTCCGTCAATAATCATTTCGTATTCATTCCCGACATCACTTTTGATGTTCATGGTGTATTTCACTTCTTCTTCGTTGTAATCGTATTTACTGATGAAATAATCGGAAGAAATACTTGCCGTTGTGTGATGGAAAGTCGTGAGTTCCTTGTTGAATTCGAATAAGGTTCCCCCTTCATCGGTCGATAAAATGTCCCATTGGGAAGTTTCTTCATTCCAGACACCGTCCTGGCGGTAATTCGTGGAAATGTTCAATTGCGCGAAAGAAAGGATAGAGGAGAAAAGCAGGCTGATGATTAAAAGAATTTGTTTCATGGCGTAATAATTTAGATAGAGCAAAGAAACGCCGGAAATTTAGATTCTGCAATAATGCATTTGTCGTATTCTGACAGTATTTGTACCTGTGTAACGTCGCGTGTCTTACATGCACCTTCGAATCCTTTAACACCAGTCAATTATCCAAAAAAAATGACGGGAATCATAAAATATGAGAGTCTTTTATAGCTACTTTTGAACATCAAACAACAAGTATGTTCTCAAAAAACTTTATACGATTAAACTGGATCACTTTAGTGCTCATTTTTTTGGTAATTATTGCTGGAAGTGTTGTGCGTACTTCAGGAAGTGGGATGGGCTGTCCGGATTGGCCGAAATGTTTTGGTAACTGGGTTCCGCCAACCAATGAAGCGCAATTGCCTAAGGATTACCGCAAAGTTTACGGTGAAAAACGGGTCGCCAAAGTAGAGAAATTCGCCAGGTTCCTGACGGCGCTGGGAATGAAAGAAACTGCTGAAAAGATCAAAAAAGATCCGAGAACATACGAGGAAGAACCTTTCAATGCACGGCGCACCTGGACCGAATACGGAAACCGGCTGGTTGGATTCCTGGCTGGAAACGGGGTTTTGATCATTTTTCTTTGGGGTTTCTGGAAATATAGAAAAGACCGCCGTTTGGTGTGGCTTTCTTTCTTTAACCTGGTCGCTATCGGCTTAAACGGCTGGTTTGGTTCCATTGTAGTGGCAACGAATCTTGTTCCATGGACAATTACCGTTCACATGTTCCTGGCGTTGCTGGTCGTTTGTTTGCAGCTGATGTTGATCCGCAGGATCAGCCCGGTACATCAAAAGACCCTGAATCTCCCGGTAGCAATGAAATGGCTGATCGGGATCATTTTGGTAATCACAGCTTATCAGATGTTCCTAGGTACACAAGTGCGGGAGTACATTGACCAGCTCGCACTACAAGGTTTGGGAAGAGATTCCTGGACTAGCCGGTTCGGATGGGCATTTTTCATTCATCGTTCATTCTCCTGGGCAGTATTGGTATTGATGATCTTATTGGTATTCCTGAATTATAAAACCGACAAAGTGAGATCCGTTTACTGGGCATTTTTGGTTTTGGTCATTGAATTGACAGGTGGCGTTTTACTGGCGTATGTGGATATGCCCGGATTCGTGCAAGTGTCTCATTTATTGTGTGCTACTGTTTTATTCGGAATCTTGTTCCTGCAATTCATTCGTTTACGACCTTTGACAAAACCACTTTCAAAGAGCAGCATCCGCGGATAATTTTCCGCTGCTTCGATTTGAAATTGGATAGAAGTGCTATATTTGCACCCGAAAGAAAATAACTGTTGTGCCTTGTGCTTTCAGTTGAACTCATCTTTTCAACGGTCCTATAGCTCAGTCGGTTAGAGCAACTGACTCATAATCAGTAGGTGCTTGGTTCGATCCCAAGTGGGACCACAAAAAGAAAAAAGCGAATTACGGAAGTAGTTCGCTTTTTTCTTTTTGTCCCTCTGTACTCGCTCTCACACTCACTCTTTCCAGGCTTTTTCCTTTTTCAGTGTGAGCGTGAGAACTGAGTGTGGAATTGTGGTTCGAAGCTGAAATCTGTTTCCTCCCTCGGAGGGAGGATTAAGGAGGGTGGCTATCTCAAATCTTCCACAAGAACAGATTTTATTCAGTTTTCTGAAATTTGGCGCGGTTCGATCCCCTTTCACTCTCAAGGCTTTTTATTCAGATTTTTTTGGTCGTATTGATAGAATCAATTAGCAATGATGAAATTTAAGAAAATTAAAAATCGGCTTGTGCTCAACAGAAAAGTTATCGTTATTTTGTACGCTACGAGACATATACCAAGACCGTTATCAGTAATAAGAATGGAGCATAAAGAGGATATCATAGAATACATTTCAATCTATTGCACAGATTTTTATAATGAATTGGAGAAAAAAGCAATGAGACACTATGTAGCTCAGGTGAAATTTCTACCATATAAGGATAGAGTTGAGAAAATGACTATTGCTTATAATAGAGATAGCTCGAATGACTCAGAAGTTCTAAAATTATTGAAAAATGGAATACAAGAATTTCATCGAAATGCTGCAGAAAGGGTTCTTAATGAACACTTATGTGAATTGACATTGAATACATGTCCGAAATGTGGTGGGATTGCAAGAACTCCAACCGCTAGACAATGTAGATACTGTAACCATAACTGGCGCTAAAAAATGGCTGTAGATATTGTACTAACTGTAAACGGAAAAAAGTCTAAATACAATGAAGAGACATCTATCAGGTTTGATGATGATTCAAACGGAGATTTTTGCTTCCTTCAACCCTTTTTTGAAAAACTGAGAACTAAAACAAGTCAAGTAATAGATCCTTATGGTGATTGCATTTTCGAAAATGATAATCTGAAAAAACTAAAACATGAGTTGGTTGCCGAAATAAATAGATTAAAATCTGAATCTTTTGAGCAAAGAGAAATTCATACGGGGACTCAGGTTCATCCAATAAAAAAAGAAATTTATAAGCCAGTTGTTAGAAAGCTATTGCTCGCTAAAATGGAGAAATGGCTGGAAATTACAGAATTGGCGATTGAAAAGAATGAAAAACTTATTGGAATCGGAGATTAAAAAGCAGCTGGTAACATCAACTAAAAGCCACGAACAGAATAACCATATCAGAGCAGTCCGCATCTAGTGTTGAGAACCGTTACCGGTTCCATTTCCGTTCACTCTTCTCCACAAAAAGAAAAAAGCGAATTACGGAAGTAGTTCGCTTTTTTCTTTTTGTCCCTCTGTACTCGCTCTCACACTCACTCTTTCCAGGCTTTTTCCTTTTTCAGTGTGAGCGTGAGAACTGAGTGTGGAATTGTGGTTCGAAGCTGAAATCTGTTTCCTCCCTCGGAGGGAGGATTAAGGAGGGTGGTGAGTTCAAATCTTCCACAAACACCAATTTCATTCAGTTTCCCAAAATTTAGCGCGGTTCGATTCCTTTTTCTTGAGGCATTGTGTTTCAGATTTTTTTGGTAGTATTGGGCTTAACATATATTCTAATGATTCAAAATCTAACTGGTTTAATACTGCTTTTAATCCTTCCTATATTTGGAAAAGCTCAAGTTTATTCCTATGATTGGGCTTTCAGTTATAAAGGTTCTATTTTGGGACAAGATCTATTAACCGACCAGGAAGGGAATAGTTACGTAACTGCAATATTCTCTGATACATTTGACGGAGACCCTGGGGCATCTGATATCATTTTGGATGGAGGAGGAGTCGGAAAATCATTTATTCAAAAACTCAATCCGGAAGGTGAGTTGATCTGGATCAGGGAATTCAACGGAGACGGATTAATTAATATAAACTCATTAACTCTTGATACTGCCGGCAATCTGTATGGGGTTGGGATATTCAACGGAACCATTGATTTCGATCCCGGAATTGGGGTGAATAATATCACGTCGACAAGTAAAGGTTTTTTAGTCAAATTTGATACGGACGGTAACTTGTATTGGGTCAAAATGATGAATGGGTCAGGGATTGCTTATCCGAACGCTTTGGCGCTAGACAATGATCAGAATCCAATCATTTTAGGCTCTTTCTCGCAAACAATTGATTTTGATCTCGGTGCGTCTATTTACAACCTATCTTCATCGGGAAGTGACGATTTTTTTATTCAAAAAGTAGATTCCGGCGGGAATTTGATGTGGGTAAAACAAATCTACGGCTTACAATCTGAAGTTGCCTGGTATATGGCTTCAGATGATCAAGACATCTATATATCAGGAGTTTATGAAAGTACTAAGGATTTTGATCCAGGACCAGGAATTCATACCTTGACACCAGTTGGAAATCAAGATATATTTCTTGTGAAATTGACTCTAGACGGAGACTTTGTATGGGCTAAATCTGTTGGAGGAGGCGCCCGAGAATATCCGACAGATATTCTGATTGATAATATGGGCAGCATTTTACTATCAGGAGTATTTGCCGGGAATAACGTTGATTTTGACCCGGGATCCGCTTCCTATCTTTTATCCGCATTGGGCACGGAAAATGGCTTTGCCTTAAAGATCAATCATGATGGAGATTTTGAATGGGTTAAAACCTTCGGATCGACAGAATACAATTATGTAAACAATCTTGCGTTAACCAGCAACAATGAAGTTTGTCTGTTAGGAGTGTATACTTCAACTGTGGATTTAGATCCGGGCCCAGGAACAAATAGCGTTAACTCAATAGATGATCTGGGCTGTTTTGTGGTCACTCTTGATCCGGGTGGAAATTATCTTTGGAGTGAGCATGTGGCCCGTTATGGAACTCACATATGTACGGATACCCAAGACAACTTGATCGTATTTGGTTCATTTTACGGGACAACTGATTTCGATCCGGGGATTGGTGTGGCAAATCTTACGACAACCACATCCCCAAATACTCCCTACTTCAATAGTTATCTTAAAAAGTTATCTCATGGATCACTCGGAGTTTCTTCTTTTTCAAAAGCAGATTTTAGTATTTATCCGAATCCTGCTTCAAACACATTAACAATCAAAAAACAAGCTGGAGATCATTGTAAAATAACTGGTTTCGGAGCTGATGGAAAAATGATTTTTGAAAATGAATTCAGTATTCCTGAGACATCAATCAATATAGCAAATTTAAGCGGGGGCACTTACACACTGGAAATAACAGTTAATGATCAGATCGTTCGGAAGAAATTTGTTAAACTTTAGCATGTGGAGCCTGGAAAATTAAAGCAGAATACTTATTCTTTCCGGTTCCATTTCCGTTCGCTCTTCTCCACTCTTAAAAATGAAAAGCCTTTGTAAATATATGTTTACAGAGGCTTTTTTAGTTTCAGGGTAAACTTAGGGTAAACAAATAGCTATTTTTTCATTTAAGGTGTGAACGATTTAATCATTGGTCTACTCACCATTATCAATTTAATTCTCATAATATTTTTTGATTGGATTTTTTATTACATTCACAATCACTGAAACTTAGATAAATGCCAATTCCAAATGTTTCAACGCTATATGAGCGTATTCATAAAGGCAGTGAAGGGGGACAAGAGTTTTCTAGGATATTGAATCTTCTTTTAATCGCAGAATCAGGATTGCAAAAGTTCCGGTTTGTAAATTTCTTTGATGCTTCAGGGGATTACAAAGGAGTAGATGCAATAATAATTCAGGGAGAAGAAGAAATAGGAGTTCAATATAAATTCTTCCCTATTCTCTTATCAAGTGAACATAAGCGATCAATATAGGAATCACTGAATACAGCAAGAACAAAATTTCCAGACATGTCAAAATGGATTTTAATAACTCCACATGATCCAAATAAACATACTTTAAAATGGATAGAAGAAATTTCAAAAGAATCCGGAATAATTATTGAACATTGGGGGCATTTGAGAATAATGGATTTAATGCTAAAACACCCTCAGATTGGATTTGAATATTATTCAGAAATTAAATTTTCATACTTAGATACGATACCAACTGATGAAATGATTCATTCTTATTTCAATCAATTTCTTGACCCTAAATCTGATGTAGCATCTTTATTTTTTAGAGCTCAACCAAATGTATCAGATTGTAAGACAGTTTTTACGACAAAATATAACAAGGAAATAAGTGACATCTATTACTTTACATATAGGGATGTACTAGAAACCAATTTGGAAAAGAACAATCTTGTTGACAAAACATATGTGAGCTTCAAATCATATACATTGACTGATATCAGTAATTCTTTAGATGATCTTCCTGGAGGTATGAGAAAATTGTTTTGGGAGTATAGTGCACTTCAGCCTGGTGTAAGGTTGAAGCAAATGATCGCAGAGCTTAAGGCAGAAGTCGATCGTCTCAAAAAACTTTAAGAAACACCCTTATTAAAGCGTATTCATGCAAATTAATCCGGATTAATTTGGGATTGATTTGGTTGAAATTTGGGTCTCTGTCCGTAAATAGCTTACGATCTAGCATATTACCTTTGGTGTTATTAAGATCAAACGGATTTATTTTTAATTCACTATTCTAAGTTTAGTTATCTGGTTAAATAACTTTTCTTGTTAAAGTATCAACAAGATTTTATTAAATCTGATTTTTGAGTTTAATTTTTGCGTAGTTTTGCATTACTATTATTTGTTGCCACTTATTTGAACTAACTATTGAATGACCCTAAACGCTGAAAAAGCCAGCATACAATTTTTTCTGATAATACTTATTTTTTTTCTTGATTGTTCATCATTTGCACAATCTAATACCAAAGATTCAATTGGTTTAGTAAAGCGAATAAAAACAAAAGAGTTTGATTTTAAAGGTGTTTCAAAACGACTGACCGGGTTGTCTGATATTTCTGTGCCATCTCTTGAGGTTGATAGTTTTCCCGAAACTCTTAATAAAAGACTCATACAGGACTTAAAAAAAACGCATGGTCAGCTGGATTTAGGTTATAATTATGGATTAAATACAGTTTATCTTGATCCAGCTAGAAGCATAGGATCTATTTTTACGGCAACCGGAGATTATTCTGCTTCGGTTTTAGGACTTCCACTTCATTTGAGTTTTAATTATTCAACCTTGCGGGTTCCTTTAGGAGCTAATAATTATTTCCGTTTGTGCCTGGATAAGGATCGATTGATTCAGCAACAAAAAGAGCGATTAACAGGATCGATTTCAACTATTGAAAAGCAACAGGAATTCCTCACTAAAAAACGGGCAGACGTTCAGGGTTTGATGGGATACGTTGAAGTTTATTTGGATGCTTTGAAGCGCAAGGCAGAATCGGAAATAGAGCAACAAAGGCAAAGGATTCAGTCTGAGGCTAATCGCAAAGCGGATAGTACCTATCGTTCGGGAATGAATAGAATTGAATCCGATACAATTGGAAGATATACTCACATTACTGATAGCTTAACCCAGGTAAATTTTAACAGGGAAATTCCGATTGATTATACTATCAATTCATATACGGAATCCTACGACAGCATCATGAAGATTTATCGTCAGATCACGGAGTTGCAGAATAGAATTGATAGTATTTCGGGTAAGTTGGAAGCTAATAAAGGGTTTCTGGAATCAAAACTAGGATCATTAAATACTCCGGAAACAAATGTGAATCAGTTGAAAGGGGATTTTAACCTGCTGCAAACCATTCAAAAGCTGGAACTTGGTTTAACCTATCCGAAGTCCACTGGATTATCGAATCAGAATGTACCCATTAAAGGATTTCATGTGGAGCTTCAAAAAGGTCCTATTTATTTATCTGTTGCAAGTGGTTTAACACTGAATAATGTGATGTTGAGTACCAATGAGATTCAGAATAAACTGAATTATAATCACAATGTGTTTAACAATTTTGATTTCCAACAGATATTGAACAACGGTTGGCTGACTTTGATTAAAACCGGATATGGAACTCCGGAGGGAACTCACGCGTTTATTGGATTCAACTATCTCACCAATACTCGATTTACGAATCCATCAGGAAGTGATCCAACTGAAAAGAAGTATGATCCGGCAGCGGCATTTGAATTGGATTTGAAGGTTGTTCCAAATTTCTTACGCGGAAGCTCGTTTGAATTGGTTTATGGAAAAACTTCCCGAAACCGACAACTGGATTCACTCAGTACAAAAGGTGTTTTTGAATCCGTCTTTTCCTATTATCAGTCACATGTGTTATTGACCCGTTATACACAACAAATTTCGAAGCTTCGTTCCGAGTTTACTTTATCCTATCGCCGGATGGATCCTTATGTCAATACCACTACTTACGGCATGATGCAACCCAATAATCAACGGATTGAAATGTTGACAACACATCGTGTTGCGAAGTTTATGAAAGTTGGTCTAAACTACCGGTTTGAAGAGTCCTTGCGTTCAATAGCAGGAATGAATACTATTCGACTTCATGTCGCCGGAGGAAGTGTTAGCGGAAGTTATACGCAATACTTCAATTATTCCTTCTTTGTAAATCATGTAAATCACGAAATTGGTAAGCCGTATACCTCTGAATTGCAACGCGGAAGGAATTATTTGGTTGGCTTATCGATGAATGGTAATTACGAAGTAGGGCATTCAAAAGCAAGTACTTCCCTTTCCTATAATGATTATTTGTTAACCGATACAGCTAGAGTGGGTAAGTTTACACAGTTTGGTTTTGTCCAGACGTTTCTCGAGAAACGTTATTCGCTTTCCGCTTCATATGATTATTTTTTTCAGCATACTGATAGCTTGAAAACAGGAATGAGTGTTTTTGGGCTCGGTGGAAAGTATTCCTTTAAGAAATTGAAAATCGGAGCTTCATTGAAATTTGCCAGCGACTTTAATCTTTTAACTAGTGTGGGAGGGACTTTGGAAGCAACCTGGCAGGTTCATCGATTATTGGATGTGAGTTTCAAAGCAGAAAGATTCGTACTGGGTAATTTTTACCGCAGTTTTTACCGCTCCAACTATGAGCAATTTCCTTATTTATTCACACTGCAAACACGATTTAAAATTTAAACACCATGAAGAAATCAGCACTAACTGCTTTGCTAATTTGTTTTTTTGGAATGTCATATGGACAGACCAATATTGTTTTGGTTTCCCTTCCTGACAAAGATACGATTGACTACCAATACCCGGTATTTACCTGGTTTTATCCGAGTATGGATGATAGCAGACAGATTGTTAAATACAACTACGTGTTAACCCAGCTGAATTCAGAGCAGAGTGCACAGGCAGGTGTTTTGGTCAATCAACCCTTAATTCGCATCAACGATATTCAGGGTTTTCAATATGTATATCCTTTCGATGCCCCGGAGTTAGAGTATGGAAAACGCTACGGATGGCAGTTGGAAAAGACTGTAAACAATGTCATTACCGAAAAGTCGGAAGCCTGGGAATTTACGCTTTATAAAGAGATTAGTGTTCCGATGAAGTATGCGATATTGAATACAGATTATACCGCAGCAAATTATGAGGTAGTGGGAGAAGGGTTTTATTTCAAATTGAACAGTCGCTATAAATCAGGAACCGGGTTGAAGTTTAAAGTCCTCAACGATAAATCGGAGCAAATGGATGTGAATTTTGGGAAGGATGAGAAACAGATTGCGGAACTGGAGCTTGAAAAGACAGGGGAAGATTTCTACTATTTGAAAACAGCTGGTTATCCTTCCGGGACCTATACTTTGATTGTGAAAGATCCAAAAGGGAATGAATACAATACGCGATTTAGAATCAAGTAATTCGAGAAATAAAAAGAACTGAATTCAGAATACGATGAGAATTATTCAAAAGTTAAAAATCAACAGACAGAAGTCAAAAATTACCGGGTTAACTGGTAAGATTGATGTGAAGCAAGCAGACTTGCGCATGGAAGTGTTTGCGTTAGCTGTATTGGTATTTATACAGTCGATATCACCGGTCTTTGCGCGAGGAACAGAGCCTGTTTATATTGAAGATGTGAGAGGTGAAAATGCTGCAATGGTTCAAGTGATCGAAGCTTATCCTGACATTCAAAATAATGAAACAGAGTATCAGCCGGAGATAGACCCGAATGCAGAGATTCAAAGAGTTGAAACACCTAATGAGCAGCCGGCTTCATACGTTGTTCGAATTCCTGGTGGCCCGGATCAGCCGGAAGCCAGTGGTTTTACCCCAATTGGTGCCGACAACATGGTAGATTTATTTACGGGCGACTTCTCCTACAATATTCCTTTGCTGGACATAGACGGTTATCCGATCAATATGGCTTATAGCGCCGGAGTGGGAATGGAACAGGAAGCTTCCTGGGTTGGTTTAGGCTGGTCCTTGAATCCAGGTGTGATCAACCGCAATATGCGTGGGATACCGGATGATTTTAACGGGATAGACAAAATTACCCAAGATTACAACCAGCGCCCGAATTGGACGGTTGGGACTTCTGTGGCGGGTAATTATGAGCTTTTTGCTCTAACCTTAGGTCAAGGAAATGAAACGGATACTAATGGAAGTGTTAGTATTTCGGCAAAGCTTGGGATACAGTATAATAATTATCAAGGGTTTGGAGCTGATTTTTCACTGGGAGGATCGTTTAGCATTGCAAAAAAGCTTGGGTTTGACGTTGGGTTGGAGTTCACGGGAAGCAGTCAGGGTGGGGCTACTATCGGATTGAATGCCGGGTTAAGTCTTACTGATAAACAAGCTAAAAACAGGTTGGGAATTGGATCTGCACTCAATTCGCGAGAAGGCTTGCAGCAGGTTTCAGTAGATTACTCAAGAAATTATAACATTAAGAATAATTATAGAAAAATAACGGACTCTAAGAAAAATGCGGTGGGAAATACACCAGGAACAACCGGTGGTGGTGGTGGGGCCAGTTTTGCGTTCGGGACATCCACTTACGTCGCGCAAATTCCATTTGATACCAAGGCGAATTCGTTCACGGCAAAGTTTAAACTGGGAGGTGATGCTGCCGGGAATGATTTAACCGGTGAGTTTTCCGGTTTTTTCAGTAAGAGTACTTTATCGGGCAATCAAAAGATTGTATCAGCCTATGGCTACAACAATCTCCAATTTGGTCAGAATAATTATACGGCTATGTTGGATTTTAACCGGGAGAATAATTCAAATTTCACCAAAAACACACCTGCTTTACCTATTCCTCATTTGATGTATGATACCTATTCGGTGAGTGGGCAGGGTGTAAGCGGAAGCTACCGATTGGACAGACAGGATATCGGTTATGTTTTTGATCCCCTGATTACAAGTTCATCCGACTCCTATACACTCGGAGGTGAATTTGGTATGGGTGCCACGTTTAAGGCAGGAATAGATGTGGGGGCTGTATTTAGTAATGGATATTCGATGGCCTGGAAGGAAGGAAACGATGCTTCCAGTGTTGCCAATTTTTACAGCAGAACGAATTATTACAGGGAAGCTTCCGAAATGGCTGTTGACGAAAGCGATGTTAATTTTAACAATATCGGAGGTTCACAAGCGGCATTTTTTCAATTGAAAGGGGTGAAGACTTTGTCAGGTACTTTGGAAACTACATCCGGGAATACCTATGTGTCTCCATTTACCAAAAGTGCTAAGTTCAGAAGAAATCAACCTTTGACAAGTTACACGATAAGCGAGGTGAAAAATGGCTTTGGCCCCACTCGTTTGCCTCTCAATTCCTATGCAAATACACAACCGCTCATTAATCATCACAATGGTGCATTTACGGTTACTAAAACAGATGGCTCTCGCTATTATTATGGATTACCCGCTTACAATATTACCCAAAAGAATGTATCCTTTGCAATCAGTGGTGCAACACCGGATTGGAACTCGAGATTGGTAAGCTATTCTTCAGAAGATGCTTCGATCAATAACCAGCGGGGACTTGATCGCCACTATAATTCTCAAACAATTCCCGGTTATGCGCATTCGTATATGCTGACAGCCGTTTTGAGCAAGGATTATGTGGATGCAGATGCTATTTCGGGGCCAAGTAAAGGAGATTTGGGAGGCTATGTAGAATTTAAATACAAACAAATCGCGAATTACAAATGGCGTAATCCGGTTCAGGAGAATCAGGCATTCCATGACAATGGATTAAATGCAGATCCTACGGATGAACGTGCAAACTATATCTACGGTGAAAAGGAGTTGTGGTATTTAGACACCATTAAAACAAAAAATCATTTGGTGATTTTTTATACTTCGGATCGAAAAGATGCCGTTTCCGTTACTGGTGAAAGTGGAGGATTAAATTCCGGCGGTACAAAAATGCAGCAACTGGATAGTTTAAAACTTTACTCGCTACGTGATTTTGAGTTGAATGGTGCTCTTGCTAAATCAATAAAGACAGTGCACTTCGGATACAGTTACAGGCTTTGCCGAAATTATTCCGGAAATATTGAAGCAACGTCTTCCGATCCTTTGAAAGGAGGAAAGTTAACATTGGATTCGGTTTATTTTACGTATGAAAACTCGTATAAGGGGGAGAAAACACCGTATAAATTTGTGTATGGATTTAATCCTGATTATAATCCGAATAGCATTGATCGCTGGGGAACCTATAAACCCAGTCCAACCGGATTAACGGGAAATGCATTGGATGATAGTGAAATGACCAATGCAGAAAACCCTTATGTTGGAACAAACAAAACGAATTCGGATTTGTATGCTTCTGCCTGGAATTTATCCCAAATAAAGTTGCCCACAGGTGGAATGATTGAAGTGATCTATGAATCCGATGATTATGCTTTTGTGCAGCACAAACGGGCGAAACAGATGTTTAAAATTACAGGGGTTGAGGATTGTTCCGGATCAGTTTGTTCGGTGAGTACCGATGATCATAAAAATTTAAAGCTTTATTTTGAAATGCTTCCGGGAACCACTATAACTGATTACGTCAACGTAGGTGATCTCATTTATTTCCGTGCCTTATTATCCATGAATGATAACGGAGATCGTTACGATTATGTTCCGGGTTATGCACGTGTGGATTATGTAGGAAGCAGCGGTAATAGTGGGATTATCGGATTAAATCCGGGAAAAATGAAGGATTCGGAGAATTCGGCAGAATACAATCCTATTGCAGTATCAGGAGTGCAGTTTGCCCGAAACTATTTATCCCGATTGATCCCTCCATCCGGGCAAGAACAACCTGAAGATGCAACGTTCATGGATTTTGTGGATGCTCTTTTAGGTGCATTTTCTTCTTTTCAGGAATTATTTATCGGTCCGAATAAACCACTATATAATCTGGAGATTGGAACAAAACTTCGTGTCAACAAAAGTTTTATTCGTTTGAACAATCCGAATTATGCAAAACTGGGTGGCGGCTATCGCGTGAAGGAGATTCGCACCTATGACAATTGGGACAACATGGTTACAACCGGTACCGAAAGCTGCTATAAACAGAAATACGAATATTCGTTTGATGGGAAATCAAGCGGAGTGGCGAGTTACGAACCAATAATTGGTGGTGAAGAAAATGCATGGCGAAGTTATGTCGCTAATGATATTAGTAAGACCTGGGCTCCGGATATCCGCAATTATATGGAAACACCTTTTGGGGAACAATTATTTCCAATGGCAACGGTTGGTTACGGTAAGGTACTCGTAAAGAATGTTTCACCGTCCAATGTAACCAAAACGGCAACCGGATATACTATCAGCGAGTTTTATACGGCGAAAGATTTCCCAACGATCACCGATCGCACGAAGGTGGATAAAAAGCCCATGAAATTTAACTTGAACCTGTTGTTGTATGCCAGAAGTGAAGATCGTTTGGCTGTAAGCCAGGGATTTGTTATTGAGAACAACGATATGCATGGAAAACCCAAATCGGTTAAGATGTATGGAGAAGGACAGACAACTGCCTTTTCATCGGTGGAATATTTTTATCAATCTTCCCCGGGCTACGTTGATGGGATTGCAGCGAATGCCTTGAATAATACCGTTACTGTTATTCAGCCTGATGGAAACATCAAATCGGTTGTAGTTGGAAGAACGTACGAAGCTGTTTCTGATTTTAGAGAAAATACTTCAGACATGTACTCCGCTAATATTGGGATCAACCTGAATTATACTATGCCATTTGTTTTTATACCCATGATTTTGGGCTCCAATTTTAGTGAATCCAAAACGGAATTCCGAAGTGCGGTTTTTGCAAAAAGTATCGAACGAAAAGGGATATTGTCCAAGACGGTGGCTATGGACAATCAATCTGTGATCCAAACGGAAAACCTCGCTTACGATTCTGAAACAGGGGACATATTGCTTACCTCTGTAAACAACAACTACCGTGACATTGTTTATAACTTTACTTATCCGGCACACTGGGTTTATAATGGAATGGGGCAGGCTTACCGAAATTTAGGATATACATCAACGATAACGAAAACTTTCAGCGACGGATATTGCAGTGGTTTTAACAATACACAATTGGTGCCCGGAGATGAAGTAATGGTTTTACAGAGCGGAAACTATGTGAAAGGATGGGTAACCGAATCCGGAGCTACCGGTGTACGTATTTTAAAGAAAGATGGTACCCCACTAAGCGGAAGCATTACATATCTGAAAGTGCTGCGGTCAGGAAATCGAAATCTTCAAGCTACGCCTGTTGGAAGTATTGCATTGATGAAAAATCCCCTGAATACGTTAACCGGTAATATCCTGGATCAAGTGTTGTCTGCTCAGAGTATCGAATACAGTGATGCCTGGAAATCGTACTGTGAATGTACGGAGGATGAGGGAAATCCATACGTAACGGGAATCAAAGGGAATTGGAACCCAAAAGCAGATTATACGCATTTAAGCGGCAGGACTCAAACCTATGAAAACAACAATACGAATATCCGGATAGACGGGATTATGAAATCGTTTTTACCGTTTTTCAGATTACTGAATGGTAAATGGATGTTGAATAAGGAAAGTTGGACATCAGTTTCAGAAGTAACGGAATTTAGTCCGAATGGCCAGGGATTGGAAACGAGGGATGCTCTTGATCGTTATTCGACTACACAATTGGGGTATAATCAAACGTTACCTGTTGCGGTATCCGTCAACAGCGAGCGTACACAATCAGGATATACCGGATTTGAAGATTATTTGTATAACAATTGTCAGGATAAGCATTTTAAACTAGGAGAAAATGCGAATCTTACCTCCAGTGATGCACATACGGGCAAGTATAGTTTAAGTGTTAGCTCCGGTTCTCCGATTGTGCTTCAGAAAAAGATTAATAATGATTGTCCGGAAGATACCCCGTGTGATTTTAGTTCCTATCAAACTGGAAGTCCTGTACATACGGTGAGGGTTATGGCCAGTGAAGGAGTCACCATGACATATGATATTATTCACGGAACACCAGCTCCTCAGTTGACAGAAATTGTGGGAGGATATCAAATTAGTTTTACCGCAGCGGGCGCCTTCCTGGTGAACGTTAAACTTACAAAAGCTCCGGGATGTGTTATTACCATACCCGTAAGTACACAACCTTAAAAAATTGAACGATGAAATATATTGTTTTTTCTATCCTGATTACTTGCCTTGGTTTCTGTTCCATAGGTCAAGTGGACGCACCTTTAAAGGTGTATAATAGCTGTGTAACGGCAGCCGAGGTATGTAATACTGCAGTTGATGTGTTTTGCAATTTCGGCACCAATGATTCCTTTTGTACCGCCGGTATTGATGCTCAGTATTTTAAGTTCAATATGCTTGTATCGGGAAGTATTACCTTAAATACATACGGTCATACGGGAACTTACACGTTGTATAAACCTGATACTGGATTCGGTATATCTGTTTGTGAACAACTGGATTTGGGGCAAGTAACTCAAGTTTCTACCGGGAACCTGGCAGGGTCAATTCCAATAACTATGGCCACTGCTGGTTATTATATTTTACGTGTAAAGCCAACCAATTGTATTACGAGTGGTTCTAACAAGCAAGTTCACATCAATGTTGGTGGGAGTAGTAATGCAAACTGTAGAGAATCTGTTACTTGTAAAGATTGTTTGGGAACTTTTGCACCCGGTGCGGGCCAGTATTTGGTATCAGCGTGGGTTAAAGGCGAGTCTCAAAACAAGAATACGTCGTATGTCAATCCAAGTTTAACGGTTTCCTTTGTGGGCTCGACCAATTCTTTCACGTTTTCACCAAGCGGGCCAATCATTGATGAGTGGCAGCGAATAGAAGGTATTGCCACCATTCCTGCTAATGCTACGGAGATCAAGATTGAATTGAAATGTCAGACGGGCAATTGTTTGTTTGACGACATCCGGTTTATACCGAATGACGGAAGTATGATTTCTTATGTATACGATCCGGTTACCTTGAAATTAACTGCTCAATTGGATGAGCGCAATTTTGCCACTTTGTATGAGTACGATGAAGAAGGTCAATTGATCCGTACAAAAAAAGAAACCGAAAAAGGGATAATGACCATCCAGGAAAATAGAAATAACATTCAGAAGCCATGATCAAGTATTTGCTAATCTTTATTCCATTTATAAGCTTTTCTCAGGGCGATTGGGAAAAAGTGGATCCACAAGTGTTTGTGGAAGTTTTGCGCACGTTTGAAAAAACGATTGCGGAGGGTGAGAGTTACTCCTTTGAAACACATTACAGTATTTATAATGATCACAAAGACCAAACACCGGTAAAACAATTTAAAGGGAGTTTGATTTGTAAATCAGGAAAAGAGTTGAATGTGAGGCAGATGGGACAACTGATGATTCAGAATCCGGCAATGAACCTGACCATTGATACGGTTAGCAAACAACTGGTTATTCAACAAGCAGATCCTTCTTTTTTCTATCGTAAAACGGTAGATGATTATTTGAAATTCTCTGAAATGGCAGAGGGTATATATCGAAAAAAGCTGGTTGAACAGGATGTTTATATCCTGGAATTGAAAAAGGGATTTCCCTACAAATCTATGGAGATAACGGTAACTAAGCAGGGTACTATTACACAAGTTATTATTTACAGTAATCAGCCATACCAGGTTGATAATACGGATTACTCCAATGCCCGGGCCAAAATAGTTATGGATATGCGGGACTTTAGAAAAGGTAAATCCGTTGATTTTAAGGGGTTTTTAACCATTGGCGATTTTATTAAACAGGAAAGGGAGAAACTGATTCCAACGGGGAGTTATTCTCACTACGAACTGATAGACTTAAGAAACTAATTATGATACCAACATACCACATGAAAGCACTAACCAGCTTATTTTTGCTTGTATTTTTAGTAAGTTTTTCTGCATTTGGGGGCAGAGGAGATAAAACAAAATCGATTCACACGCCTGTTGGTGGATCTCCTGTGCAGTTGTTAACTTCAACTGCTAAAGATACTATTTCACTGGACCCTTTAGGTTCGGGGCAGCAGGATTACAACGTTCTCGACCGAGTAAGTTTCGGAGTCGATCTGCAGTATCCCGAATTTGTATCAAGCAACCAAAAGGTTCAGGTTTCGATGCTCGTTAAGCAATGGGACGTAAATAATAATCCATTACCGGATCTGCACTTTAAATTGAACATTGATTTCAATCATGCAGACACGGCCAAATCAAAAATTTTGGACAGCTACGAATTTACGGGAGCTTATCGCGTATTTTTCCAAATTGATACGATCCGGGTTAACGGGACATTGACCAATATTTTACCCAAGAATTTATTCGTTCAAACAGATTTGTTTGTAGAACGTTATACCACACTTGCGGCCACACCAGTTGTAACCAATGAGCCTGTGTTTTTGGATATCGACTGTAATCTGGAGAGTGATGGTATTAAACTATCGTGGCAACCCCTGACCGGAGCAGAAGAATACCAGTTGGAGTTTGTACATGTAAGCAATTATGGAGCCCAGAATACAGTTCTTTCCGCATCATTATTAGCATATGATTTTAAGCACAATTCTACTCGTATTAGTACCAGTAACCTTTCTTATGAGTTGCCTTTAATATTTGATAGAGGATGGCTGGTGTATCGCATCCGGCCGGTTGGGGTTGATATCACTAACCCGGATCATTTGATTATGGGAGATTGGGATATTTCCCAGACGAGCGGAACGATTCAATCTATCGGGACAACGAATAAGAAAGAAATTACGGCTGCCGAAGCTCATTTCAAGGAGTTGAACTGGCAGTATTCAGCTACCTATGCCGAGCAGGGAAAGCGAAAAGAGGTGATCAGTTATTTTGATGGAACGTTGCGTAATCGTCAGTCTGTTACAAAAGTGAATACGGAGAAGAACGTGATTGTTGGAGAAACACTATATGATCATCAGGGCAGACCGGCCGTTCAGGTATTGCCGACACCGGTTAATGTTCCGACCTGTGGAGTAAATGATGGGGAACCAGTTATTCAGTATTACGATAATTTCAACCGGAATATGAACGGGATACCTTATTCCAAAACCGATTTTGATGTCGATAACGGAGGTGAAGGTGCAACCTGTGCTGCAAATGCTGCGGGGATGGATACTTCAAGCGGTGCGTCTCAATATTACTCACCGAATAACCCGGATCAAACTCTTCAACAGGCATACGTTCCTGATGCACAAGGCTTTCCGTTTACACAGATTGTTTACACTCCTGACAATACAGGACGAGTTTCCAGTCAGAGTGGTGTTGGACCCGATTTTCAAATAGGAACCAATAAGGAGACACGCTATTTGTATTCGAATCCGAATCAGGTGGAGTTGAACCGGATGTTCGGTTCGGAAGTCGGGTATGCAGAGCACTACCAGAAAAATATGGTAATTGATCCGAATGGACAGGTATCGGTTTCTTATATTGACATGGCAGGGAGAGTAGTAGCAACGGCTCTTGCAGGGGAACAACCGGCGAATCTGGAGCCTTTATCCTTACCAGAGTTTGATTCCATTAGTAACAATCATATTCATGCAGACGGATCGAATCAGACGATTGATTATTTATCGAACAAGGTGACATTTTCAACTTCATTCACAGTCTCATCTCCGACATTGGTAGGCGTTAATTATCAGCTGATTACATTTCCGTTGGCTGATACCTGTTTGGACGGTATCTGTGTGGACTGTATCTATGAATTGGAATTGAGTTTAAAAGATGAATGTGGGATTGATTTGCTTTCCGATACACTTCAAAATCAGCTGATAGGCAGTTTTACACGGGATACATTGGGTAACCTGGTTTTTCTTTCTTCGTGTCCGGATTCGGTGATTTATTCCGCTCAGAACAGCGTGAATCTCCCGATGGGTAAATATACCTTGTCGAAGGAGATTCAGGTATTGGAAGAAGCCGTTCAGGCCTATGTGAATTTAGTAGACTCGAGTGATTGTATTTTAACATATCAAGACTTTTTGGATGCTGAAATGGCGCAGATTGATTCTTCGATTTGTGCTATTACCTGCGATAATTGCCTGGAGGAATTAGGGACACTTCAGAACTTTGTGAGCAATGGAATCGGAACTGCTCAGGAGTATTACCAGCGCGTGGAGGATTGCCAGGAATTGTGTAAGGATAAAAAGACAGATTGCGAGATTTATCTGAGTACATTAAAGATTGATATGTCTCCGGGAGGACAGTATGCGGAGTACAGAAATCCTTCAACCGGGGCAACTGATTTAAGTGGTCCGTTATCCATATTAAACACATCCAATATTTTACCGCAACCATCAGCAAGCTGGCGATTACCCATATTGGAGACTCCGAACGGGACATTGAATATCTATGCAGATGAAAACGGTATACGTTCGCGAATAGTTGTAGAGGAAGACCCGTTGAATCCGGGTGCTTATCTGCCGGCACCGGTAAACAATAACATGGTTCAGTATGATGCAACATTGAACCACTATTATATTTATCCGGAGCAATTAAATTCAGTTCTTGATTTTGTTGATCTCTTCGAACTAAGTTGGGCTAACTCGTTGGTGAAGTACCATCCGGAATATTGCTACTATGAATCGTGTATTTCATACGAGGATAAACACGCGCTTACTGATGCCTTCAGTAGTGCTTCCTTCGATAATTTATTGTACAATACCAATTCTTTTGCCGCTGCCCAAGCCAATGGCTTTATTGATTCGCAGGGTGAACCCACTTTTTGGTTTGCACCAACTGGAAATAATCCTTTGGATTCATTAAAACCCTGGGATCCGTTTGTATTTTATCACGGAGATTTCGAAACACCAACCTGTGACGGGTACTGGCTGGATTTTATGCAGAAGTTCGGGCAATATGAGTTTGTATCCGGAGAATGGCATTCGATGCCGGAAATCGCCGCATATACTGCACGATGCGGATCCAATTTACCTTCTCTTCCGGATGTGGATTGTTATAATTTCGGACAACTATACAATGGCGTAACGGATACAGCTGTTTTGAATATGGAATGGAGTATTCTGAAAGCATTGTACATGAGTACCAAACAAGAATATCAGCAAGCATTAGCAACCTGTAAGGCCATTAGAAATTGTGATTCCTACAACGCGTGTATCGGCGATGAAGGATACGTTCCGCATCCTTTGTTCGGATTTTTCCCGACAGGACCATCGTCCTATTACTTTCCTTTTTGGGATCAGGGCCAGCCCTGTTCGGTTTTTTCTTATATACTTTACCGCAATAAGACGAAACGTTTCCCGAATCACGACGATGCAGCACAGCAAGACGCAAACAGTACTTCATACAATATTTACCTTCAAACAGGTCAGTGTCCCACAGCATTTACGCTGCAGTATTTACTGAATGAATTGGCAACGTCGGATCATTTGACCTCAGGTTCGTATAACCTGAATTTGAACACCTTCCTGAGCGGTTTATTCCAGGCCAGCAATTCCTTTTACAACCCGGGAAACATTCCTGCATTAACCTATGAAGCAACAGTTGGAACGAATACGATTACTGCTGATTGGAAGGAAGGAGGAACTACTTTTGCAACCTTAACCTTAAACAAATCTGCATCTCAGAACTGGGCAGATGTTACAGGTGTGACCAATTTGTTTGCAACGGGTGAACATACTTTTACTGCAGAAGCTACTTATTTTGATACGATGTCGCATGTGTTTTCGATGACAGGAAGCTTGACCTATTTTGAACTGGACGGTTGTACCTTTGAACAGGAATGTTCTTCGAATCAATTGGCACTGGATTTAACGACCGCCATGAATGTATTGTTACTGGATGGGAATTTCGCTCCTTCGAGCCCGGTTAATTTGACTAATTACGCTTCCTCTTTTATGGGAAACACAGTTAATTTAACGTCTATTTACATTGAAAATGCATCGAATACAGGATCTAATCTGATGCTGGAAACCACTACTTCGGGAGCGTTACGGATTTATGACGCGTCGGTAATGAATACAGACGGATTGTACCTTAATTTTGCTGATTTAAGCGGTCCGTTTTCATCACAGGGTTATTTCGGAACGATGACTTCCACGAGCGATTATTCCTTTGAGATGGAATACGTTGAAAATGGTGCAGCACCTGTTCTTTTGAGTGGAGTAATGTATCAAATTCACAATGGGGATACCATAGGGATTTCTGCAGGGGAGTGTGATTTACCGACACCGGCGAATTGTCAGGGACCGGCTTTCGAAGTATTTGAAGATTTGAAGGTCTTATTGGCTGATGAACTTGTAAATTACAACGGAACGAATACCATTGATTTGTATTCAAGTATTTACACCACACCTGAAATTGTAGGTGCGTTTCCTTATGGAGATACTGCAACAACAAGTATTGATGCAGATAGTGTCTTGACAATCAGTTCGGGGAATTGTGACCTGGTATTAACCTTGAATACTTCTCCATACGTTCAATTTGACAATATCTCCAGTGTGGGTAATTTTGAACTGACCGGTGAGTTGGACAATCAATCCGGTTATACTCATTTTATTTGTGTTGCCAGTTTTAATACGCCGTCAGGGTTGGTTTATGATACTATTCATGGATCTACCTGCTTCACGCTGAAAGAATGTAAGCCATGTTCGGATACTGCTTCTCTGGGAGTATCATTCCTGGCTCAAATGGGAACAGTTGTTGAATCTGTTGAAGAATTCGACCAATTAACAGTTGGAAACAATGAGATTTCAGCATTTAGTTACTCATCTGAGAATTCATTTACCGGAATGGTTGAAATGATGCCGATGGTAGGTTATGATTCGGTTACGTGTTCCGAATTTTATACCAATTATCTGAATGCCGTCACTAACTTCAATGAAAATTCGAATTACCCCTATGATATAACACCGATATCGCAGGCATTGTTCATTTCCAAATACTGTGCTTGTGTGCAAACATATAATGACTTGCTGGATGATTTATTAACGTATCATGTTCCGTTTGCAAATGTGAACGACTTCAATGCCTTTGTTTCCATCGACAACGCTTGTAATTCATGTCCGGAATATTATGATTACCTCGAAGCCGTAGGGACGTATAATTCTACCACTGCCACTTATCTTATCCAGGACACCATGTCATCCGGTTTTTTTAATGCTTATGGATTGTGTAATTGTACAGCAGCATTCATCGATACCCTGGAGTCGATAGTTGCCAACAACATTTCCTTTGCGACCCAGGGGCATTTTGACAATTATTCCAGCATTGCGCGTATGTGTAGCAATGATCTGATTAATGTAACCGAAGATCCTTGTAAAACTGCTTATTCGGAGTATCTGGTATGTACACGTAACTTTTTGACTCTTCAATCGACTTATACTTTAGTTTATTTTACCTATGAGGTGTTTGACAGTCTGGAATTATGTAACTGTATGAATAACTATTGTGCGGCGCTGGATGCAGTAATTAACGGACTTGTAACGTTTAGCAGTCAGACCGAATTTGACAATTACATTTTGGGTAAAATGAACTGTATCCAGCGACCACCATGTACCCCGCAGCCGACTTCCGGGATATTCCCTGAAATGCCGGAGGTAGAACTGGAAAATGATTGTATTGCCATGCAAGTTACCCTTGCAACCGTAAATGCACAGAATGCATACAATCAATACATCGATAGTGTGAATTCCATTACACGCCAAAAGTACCTGGATCATTGTTTGCAAACACAGGAAAAACTGCTTACGAATTACCGCGACAAACAACATCATTACATGCTTTATTATTATGATTTAGCGGGTAATCTGATCAAAACAGTTCCACCGGCAGGAGTGGAATTACTGGACATTACTTCGGATACGGACCCTTTGAATGTTCAGATTAACAATGACCGAACACAAGGATTGAAGACTGTTTTCACAACGCACCGGTTGGAGACAAAATATGAGTATAATAGCCTGAACCAATTGGTAGCTCAGTCCTCTCCGGATATGGATCCGATGACAGGATTTGAGCAGACTTTACCCAATGGCTTAAACAGTCAATTGATTACACGGAAAATTCAGATGGTGACCGAAACCAATGGTTATTTGGTTGGAGAAATCGGAAACCGAGGCTATCTATATAAAACACAGGATGGAGGCCAAAGTTGGAGCCGTGTTACGAATTTGGTTTCGGCGGATCTGAAGAAAATGGTGATGATAGATGCCAATTATGGAGTTGCTGTGGGAGAGGCCGGAACAATATTGAAAACTGTTGACGGCGGCCAAAACTGGGATTTAGTGATTTCATGGGGGACATCAGGAATGATTCAAACAATTAATGATGTGGCTGTGCTGAGTTCATCATCTATCCTGTTTGTGGGTGATAATGGATTGGCTGCACACTGTACGAATTTTACATCTGCTACACCAGCATTTACCCTGCTGAACAGCGGTCTGAACGGAAATGACGTATTGAGTGTTGAAGTGGTGTCGGGAAGTTATTTTTGTACAACCTATAATCCTTCAGAGAAGTTATCCCGTTTCTACCAGTTTAACGGATCAAGTTGGGTAGAACTGTCGAATGCAAGCACCCTGAACTTCACAGATGTAGATTATTATGATACAGATAAAGCATACGGATCTGATTTGGAAGGCCGGATTTATGCAAATACGGATATCACCAACTCTTCCAGCCGCTGGGTGCATCGCTCATCTAATTTGTCTGACACTATCAACAGCATTCGTTTCTTTGATCAGAACCAGGGGATTGCCTTGGTTGAAAAAGATGGAAAGCGCCAAGTATATCGTACCATTGACGGGGCTCAGAACTGGGCCAAGCTGTCCGATACGACCTATGAAGCGATGAGTATTTCGAAAGACCGCAATGTGATTGCGGCAGTCGGGGAAAACAAGCACCTTGCAATTATATTCCCTTATCTTTCGGGTCAGGACCACTTGGTAGATGTCGTTGCTCCAAACGGTGCCGGTAATTTAACGGCAGTCAGTGTTACAAAAACAACAACGGGCGCGGTTCAGTTGATTGTTTCTAATGATCAAACGATTTTCTATACGCAAGACGCAACAGTTGCACAGCCGGTTTGGCAGCAGTTTAGTTATTCTGGTATTGCTGATCCAATTATCCAACTGGAAGCACATTGGGTATCCGGCAGTACCATTTACGGGGTGGCTGTCACGGAAACCGGCCAGGCAGTTCGTTTAAGACGCGTTGGCACTGCATATATTGAGGCTTTATCAACCCTTATAGCAAGCTCCGGGATCAATAAAGTGAGTTTGGGAGATCAGCGTTTCTATTTGAGTAATGTAAGCGGAACAAGCTGCGGTTCGGTTGCTCTGGATGCGACGACAACCAATACGAGCATTGGGAATTTACCATTTAGTTCCACAACAATTCAAGCCCGTGGAACAAGTTTGGTGGCTGCCAATGCGACCGGAAACAGCTGCTTTGTGACCCTAAACGGAACAGGTTCATTGATTACTTCCACAATCGATTACTCCAATAAAGTGTATGCAGATAAACTCAACGTATTGGTGAAGGACGAAGCACAAAATAAACTGCTTGCCTTTGGTAATGACGGATTGGTGTATCATTGGGATGCAGGCACTTCCACATTGAAGCGTATTTTGAATCGCGTGAACGAGCATATTTATGATGCACAGGTCAACGCTTCGACCGTTTATTTTGTGGGGCAGAATGGGTTGGCCAAAAAAGGAACACTGACTTCTTACACCAGTATGGCCAGCACCGATTTGATGATGACCACAGGAAACACCGTGTTGCAAGGTTTACCAACAACCGATTTGAATGCCGTAGCTGTGACCCCGGGTCAGCGAATTTACATTGCCGGAAATAACGGAACACTCCTTTATTCTCCTGCAGTGAGCGGAGTATCGGGTATTCCATTGAGTTTGATCAATCAGGGTAATATGAACCTGAGCTGTATCGCTAAAAAGAGTAGTTCGGAGAATGTCCTGATCGGTGGAGAACAAGGACATGTACAGCAGCAATTCGGTGCGGCTACCCTGGTGAACAACAATGTGTTTATTCCGGGTATTACGGATGTGCATTTTAAAGATGGTTCGTTGGGATCTATTGTGGCGAAGAATTACGTGGTTCGTACCACAGGGAACGGTGGAGGAAGCTGGGAGATCGGAAGGCCTCAGGGGACACAGAATCCGGTAGCGACGTACAAGTTTGTCTGGACTTTGTCTTCCGGTGAGGCCTTGTTGTTTGGTAATGGATCTACTTTGAAGGCAAATACCAATACCGGTACCACTTCGGTTGCATTTGCCGCAACGAACATCTTGACCGTATCGAAAGGAACGAATCCGCAGAATATTTATGTGGTTGACGGAACTACGGTCAAACGCATTGATTTGAACAGCACGTTTACTCAAACAACGGTGAATACAGTCTCAAGTGGTGTGAATGCGCTGCATGTCTTCGGAAACGGGGATTATATTGTGGTGGGTAATGCCGGACTATACCAACACTATACAGCTGCGGGAGCTCCACTGACGTATCCAACAGGATTGTCATCTGCTAATTTCCGGGATATTGCATTCTTCGATAATTTATCCGGAATTATTGTGGGGGACAACGGAACCTATTACCGAAATGCGAGTCCGGTGATTACAACGAACGGGTTTATGTCAGCTTGTACCTGGCAAGCCCGCAACCTGACAACTACGGATCCGTTATCGGTGGCTTTACCACCGATTTATACCATCGAACTTGCTTCTGCCACAACGATTTTGGTGGGTGGTGAAAACCCGGCTTCTGCATCAACGGCTGCTTATCCGTATGTACGACATATTTACGATGAGGGCAGCCGCTATACGAATCATTTCTATTACGATCGTTTAGGACGCATAGTTGTAAGCCGCAATGCACGACAGGAAGCGGATAACCTCTATAGCTACACCTTGTATGATGAACTTGGCCGTGTCTATGAAGCGGGGGAGAAACAGGAGAATCCGGGTGCCGAAACAAACTTCAGGGAATTATTCGGAACCATTGTGAACGGGTATTTCAGTCCTGTTACGATGGATGATACCCGTTTAACCGATTGGATTAGTGGAACGGGGACGCGTTCTCAAGTTACCCGATCTTACTACGATACCACCTACATAACAGGATTACCGTCTGCACTGACCTCAAATCCGGTTAATATGCGTTTACGGATTATGCATGTTACGTATGAAGAGACTTACGATGCAGACGATCAGACTTTCGATCATGCAACCCATTACAACTACGACATTCACGGAAATGTGAAATTGTTGGTCCATGATAACCAGAAAATGGCGGTGACTTATCCTTCATTGGCTTCCCAGCGATTTAAGCAAATGGAGTATTCGTATGATCTGTTGAGTGGAAATGTGCACCGTATGAGCGTTCAGGCAGGACAAGCAGATCAGTGGCACCATGCCTATACGTATGACGCGGATAATCGTATCCGTAAAGTATATACGAATACACACGAACCATTGACGAAAATCAACCGCCTGACCCAGAATAAAGAGAATGAATTGTCTGCAAATGCCGACTGGCAGAATGATGCGCAGTATTATTATTATGCGCATGGTCCGTTGGCACGTGTGGAAGTGGGACAAAACAACCTGCAGGGAGTGGATTATTACTACAACCTGCAAGGCTGGCTAAAAGGGGTGAACTCTTCCGTCCTGGAAGCAGATGAGAATGCCGGAGACCGAACCGATCCGGGGCAAGACAGTGATCCGGACGGAGTGAATGCTTATTTTGCAAAAGATGTCTTTGGTTTCGGATTGCATTATTATGAAGGAGATTATGCGGCTATTTCAGGAGCCACACCGGAGGCACCGGTAAATGCAAGCAGTCATGCCGGACTAAACAGTTCGGATCTGTACAACGGAAATATCCGGTACATGCAAACGGCTATTACACATCCTGAAACGCATGCCCAACTACCGATGCTGAATGCTTATAAATACGATCAGCTGAATCGTTTGAAGGAAAGCAGAAGTTACGAGAATGGATTGAGTGGCGGCGAATGGAGGCCGGATTCCTACACGAATTCGTATTACAATGAGTTTAGTTACGACGCTATGGGGAACATCTTATTTCAGAAACGCCATAAGCGAGACGGAACGAGAATAGAGGATCTGACCTATCGCTACCATTTAGACAATACCACCAACAAATTGGTCCGAAACCGCCTGTATCATGTCAATGACAGTGAGAACGCATCACTGGACAGTACGGATATCGATGATATGGGACCTTTCTACCCGGCTTCAGCCGTGATTGCCACAAGCAATAACTATCGATACGATGCCGAAGGACGTCTGGTACACGATACCCAGGAAGAGATTGAGCGCATTGTGTGGCGTGTAGACGGCAAGGTAAAAGAAATTCAGCGCATGTCGACCTCTGTAAAAAATCATTTGCGTTTTGATTACGATGCCATGGGGCACCGGGTTGCCAAACACGAATATACCAATGCAGTGCCGTCGATCTTAAAGAAATCAACGTATTATGTCCTGGATGCGCAGGGGAATCAACTGAGTATGTACGAACACAAGGTGGAAGCCTCGGAAGTTCATTACTTCCTGGAAGAACGCAATTTATACGGGTCCAGTAGATTGGGAACGTTGAAGGAACAGGTGGACATGATGAACCCTGAGCCAATGCCAAGTTACGGACAGCTTGGATTGCGTAACTACGAGTTTAGCAACCACTTGGGGAATGTACTGGCCGTGATCAACGACCACATTGCACCGTTGGATGAAAATTCCGATGGAGATGTGGACGGCTACCGGGTGGCAATTGATCTTGTGTTTGATTACTCTCCGTTCGGGGTGATGCTGGATGGACGTTCCACTGAGAAGATTGCGCCGATGTATGATACTACTTACATTGAAAACATCGATACGGTTTACCTGTCTAATTTCACCACAGGTGCCTGGACACAGCCATTCTACGATAACTGGAAGGCAGAAACCAATGATGTATCACTGGGAATCACCGGCGCAACAAACCGACTGCGGGTAGAAAGTACGGATGCGAATGACGGAGTAATCCGTGATTTCACCACACAGGCCGGACATGAGTACCGGGTAACGTTTAATGTGACCGATGCATCTACAGGAGCCTATTTTAAGGCTTATTCGATTACCGGTGGAGTTCCAACACAAATCCTGTCACAGGCGTTGACTGCAGGATCTACTGCGACCACTTATTCGTTTGTGGTAACACCTAATGCAACCGGAATGCGCTTAAAATTCCACGAGGGCGGGGTGTTCACCCTGGATGATATCGTGATTACCGACACTACTTTAACGGATGTTCATTTTACCGACCTGGAGAGCCCGACTTATGTAGCACCGGTAGTGGATGGCTGGAATTATGATCCTTCTGTTGCCATCGTGTATAATGCGAGTAATGCTGATTTTATTTATCCGAACGCATCTGGTCTCATTTACCTGACCCCGTTTGTTGCAACATCCGGATTGCACAAAGTAAACTTCACCGCGAATTTATTGGGTACTAACCCGTCCCGCAAAGCACAATTACATGTTTATTCCGTGAATTCATCGGGTCAGTTAACCGGATTGGTAGCAACCCTTGGAGACATTACGGCGAGTGGAAATTATGCCTTTAATTTGCCTACATTAACGGTAGGGTCCAAATATACCCTTGTATGGACAGGAATATTTGATGCCGCAATCAAACTAACCGTTTGCAAATTAATTGTTGGAAGTACGACGATTTATCAAGGACACTTTAGTTCACCGGTAGTTATCAAACCGAGTTGGGACGGATGGACGATCGATACCCAAACACAGCTTTTACGCAGAGTGACGATCTCGTCCAATAATGTGTTGATTGCAGGAGTTCAACGAACGTATACCGGCACAACCGCAGGGGCAGTTTACCGTTTCAGAGGGGATGTAAACTATGTGAGCTACCCTTCAACAGGTATTCCAAGCACAGGAAGTACGCAAGATTCTTTGATTATATACAGTGTGAACTCTGGCGGAGCATTGACCCGATTGAAAGCTGTGCGGTACAATTTATTAACCGGTACAGTCCCTGTTTCACTCACCTTTACGGCGCCAGTTGGTAGTGTTTCCATCCAGGCCGTGTTTAAACCAGGGAACGCCGGTTTGGCTTCCGGGAGAGTGTATGTGGTGGACAACCTGCGTTTGACACGCATGACGGGTACCAACCTGTATACCTCCAATTTTGTTAGCGGAAGCATTGTTTCACAAAACACCGATGGCTGGAGTGCCAACTGGGCTACGGCGTATATGAATGTGCTGACAGGCTCACCGAACAAACTGCGCGTAGCAGGGGAAACACCGGTTATTCAACGGAACTTCCCGGTTTCACCGAATGACGATTATGAACTGACGTATACACAAAGTGAAAATAATTCGCTAACTTTCACGGTAGAACAGAGTCCGAACGGAACCAGCGGCTGGACAAGTTTAGTGAACACCACGAGTATGAACGGAACGCAAACGAAGTATTTTACACCAACTGAGGCCTTTGTGCGTGTGCGCTACAGTGGCAGCGCAGCTTACTCGCTGGCGAATATGAAATTGGTGGGTATTGATGTGGACACGCTATATACGTTGATTGCGAGGGGGAGTTATCGATATGCATTCAACGGAATGGAAAAGGATGACGAACTGAAAGGAGCAGGAAACAGTTATGATTTTGGAGCTAGGATGCATGATCCAAGACTAGGTAGATTCTTTAGCCTTGATCCAAAGGCGTCTGCTTATCCATTTATGTCATCTTATTGCTATGCGGCTAATAATCCTATTTATTTATCAGATAAAAATGGTGAAGGTCCAATTATTGGGTGGAAGGTTCATAGCATGGCTAAAGATGACAAAACAAAAACTTATACTATTACATACGACATTACAGTTACTAGAGATATAACCCTGGTTAATCAATCAACATTAAATTTAACAGTTGCTCAAGGATTAGAATTAGCAAAATCAATTGCACAACAATGGGCAAATAGTGATTTCTCATATAGTTTTGCTGGAAAAGAAGCTGAAGTTTTGGATGGGTTAATACGTCCTCAGTATGGACATATACCAAAAGACTATAAGCTTGTCTTTAATGTAAATGTAAATTTTGTTGCTGGTAAAGTATCATATTTAGCACAAGATGATGCCAGTAAAATTAATGATGAGTCAACTTTAATAGGAATCCGTGATGATTTGGCAGCCTCAGGAGAAGTTAACAACCCTGCTGGTTTGGCGGACTCAAAAGGAGCAGAGGCTTGTGTGGTAGAAGCATCCTATATTTCGCCAAGAGATGTTACAACGCTCGATTTGAATTTTAAGGCAAGTAATGTTTCTATTCATGAATTACTTCATTTAGATGGTGCAGATGATACATATACAAAAACAAGCCCAGGAATAGGCGTTATGGGGTCCGCATCTAGAAATTTTTCCTTAGCACCTATAACAAAATATGAATTAGGAATGAATTTATTGATTATTGCTAGGCAAGCTCATAATGTTTTACTTCAAAAACCAAATATGGGAAATTGGAATAATTGGATAGTTCCAATTACTAAGCCTGCAGATTATCAGAAAAACAAGGATGCGGGAGGAACGATAAGATATAATGTAAATGAAAGTACAAATGGAGAATCATTACAAGGCCTTTAGTTTTTTTATTGTTGCTTATCTATTTCTTTTACTCGGTTGTAAGGATGAGAAAAATTGTAAAACAGTTAATTGTGGAATAGCAAATCTTCTTGTCGATAGAGGAGTGGATACTATTAAATTTGGAGATTCTCTTTTGGTAAGAAGTCGTTTAGATAAATTGGATGTATTTTATTTATATTATGGAACTAAGGAACTAGGTAGTTATGTAGATACTAAAATTAAGAGTAACTATACTGTTAATATTTCTGAGTTCTCTAATGCAATTGAAGAACGTAATAATGGTTTATATTTATTTCAAAAAAATTGTTTTGCTTGTCATGTCCAAAAACCTTTGTCAAAAGACGAGATTATCAATTTGGATAAGAGATTATTGAAGTATAAGCCAAAGGTACTAAGCGTATCTAAAAGCGATTTTTTTTATATCGAAAAGGGGAATGTGCATTGGAATTATTATTGCCTAGATAGCATTGAAAAAAAAATACTTCAAAAATATATTTTGAATTTATAACGCTATCAAATTATCTGCTATTGAAATAAACATTTAGAAGCCCTTTCGAATTTTCGGGAGGGCTTTCTTTTTTTGCTCATAATCTTTAAAAATGGTCGTTCCTGTCCGTTAAATCCAAGAAACTTATTAACAATTGCTATTTTCGCTACAAGCCGGGCTACATCCAAAACTTTCTTAGAAAACACATACGAATTTTCGTAATCTATTGAAAACACTGGAATTAATAAGAGTCCGTCTAGGCGGACTCTTCCCTGATGATTCATTGCTGAAATAAATAAGTTGTACAAAGGATGAACAATTGAATTTGGTTTTTCGAAGTTCATTTACTCAATACATTTTGCGTTACATCCTGCATTTTTATTGATTTCTCTTCGCATTTGGGCAGCACTTTTCATTCTTTCAGAGAAAGATTCGTGTTTGTCATTTCCATTTAAAATGTCGCAGGGAGTATAGATTCCCGATGCATAATGAGGTTTTTCATGATTGTATTCTTTGATCCAGAGTTCGAACTCTTTTAATAATTGCTTTCCGTTTGAAATGTCTTTCAGGTAAAGCCATTGGTATTTTGTTGTTCGGTAGAAAGCCTCCATCATGGAGTTGGATTGTTTGATATCTCTGAGAGCAATGGTGTGGTTGATATTGTTTGTTTGAATAAACTCTTTGATAGTTAAATTATCATTTTCAGGACCTCCATCTGTGACTAGTTGCAGGTTCTCATACTTTTTTCCCTGAAAAGCACTTTGAATAGCATCCTGAATAGTTTTTAGTCTAAGGGTTGCTGACACAACGGTATCAATCTGCCATGAATGGATAAACCGGGAATAATTATCCATGACCGTGTAAATATAATGCTTCACTCCATCCAATGTTTTGAACACGGTAATATCTGCATGCCAGATTTGATTGACGTTCTGTGCGAGGATGCTTTTGTACTTAGGTTTGTTTCCTTTTCTAACTTGTTTTCTTATTTCCAATAAACGGTTATAATGATACCATGCCTGTTTGGATAGGCTGGTTTCACCGGTTTTAAAAGCCAATGCCCAAATGGAGTGAATTCCCCAATGTGCATACTCCGGTTTTGACAACCAGTTTTTGATTGTTTTTACTTCATGAATTGTTGCCTGATTGGGATGCCGTTTGACACATAACAGCAATGGGGAATGATCACATTTGAACTTGACTTGTGTTTTCCAGTGGTAAAGTGTTTTAGCTGAAATATCCAAAACTTTACAGAGTTGTTTATAGGAGATTTGCTCCTCAAAGCGTTCTATAAAATTGATGAGTTCAGTTTTTCTATTCCTGAGAGTTTTTTGGAATACTGATTTATCAAAACAAGAGATTATAAAAATTATCAAACGAATTTGAGCAGTTGCTATCTTCCTTGGAATAGTTGCGTGCTGATGATAGAGTAATTGAATTTCTGACAGGTTTTTATGAATGTTCTTTTCCAAATCGGTTCCAATGATGGCAGTAAAAGAACTCTTTTTCCAGGAGTTTGAAGTGGTTGCTGGAATTTGAGAACGGATGTTTTTAGTTACAAATTGTTCGTGTAAACCCAACGAGTAATAGGTTTTGAGTGCAGTGGAATAGGTTTGGTAGGTTTTCATACTTGATTATTCAACTCAACAAAAATAGCGGGAATTACTTCGAATTGTACTTGTTAAAAGTATCTCTGCACCAGGGATTGGAGCAGGCTACCTTGTAGCGTGGAAAGCCCGGCCCTGATAAACCATGTAGGAACGGAATGGTTTCATCAGCGGGGTGCCCAAAATACGACCCGAACAAATCCTTTGCAGTATCAACTCGAGCGGCGTTGCCACGCGCATCAAAGCTTTGAGATACAATAACACCAGCAGTTTCCTGGCCTCGCTCACCTTCACGGCCCCTGCGGGAAGCGTTTCCATCAAAGCAGAGTTTGTGCCGGGAAACACCTCCACGGCCGTTGGTTATGGCTATTACTTGGATAACCTGCGTTTAGCGCGTATGACCGGAACGAATTTGGACACCTCCAATTTTGTTAGCGGAACCATTGTTTCACAAAACACCGATGGCTGGAGTACCAACTGGGCTACGGCGTATATGAATGTGCTGACAGGCTCACCGAACAAACTGCGCGTAGCAGGGGAAACACCGGTTATTCAGCGCAATTTCCCGGTTTCACCGAATGACGATTATGAACTGACGTATACACAAAGTGAAAATAATTCGGTAACTTTCACGGTAGAACAAAGTCCGAACGGAACCAGCGGCTGGACAAGTTTAGTGAACACCACGAGTATGAACGGAACGCAAACGAAGTATTTTACACCAACTGAGGCCTTTGTGCGTGTGCGCTACAGTGGCAGCGCAGCTTACTCGCTGGCGAATATGAAATTGGTGGGTATTGATGTGGACACGCTATATACGTTGATTGCGAGGGGGAGTTATCGATACGGATTCCAAGGTCAAGAAAGGGATGATGAGATCAAAGGAGAAGGAAACAGCTTGAATTTTGAATATCGAATGCACGATCCGAGGTTGGGAAGGTTCTTTGCACTTGATCCATTGACAAAAGATTATCCATGGAATAGTCCCTACGCATTTAGTGAGAATAATGTTATTCATTGTTTAGAATTAGAGGGATTAGAAAAAATTGAACATTATTCTTATAATCCTACAACAAAAAAACTAAAACATGAATGGACAGAAATAGATAATAATTTGAAGCAAAATATTAACATGTATCATACTTGGAAAGACAAAAAAATTGTTGAAACAAAAGTACATGGAAAGAAAAATGGTGAAGACTATTTTGTAAAGTATAAAGGAGAGCCAAATATGGACAATGTTTATATGCAGTTTAAATCAACGCAAGCTGCGAAAGCCCCACCTAGTCAATCATTTGCTCATGGAAGTGATTATTATGCATCTGATCCAACATATTATGACCCTATGGAAGGTGGAGATGATGGAGCGAATGCTGGGGGCTATCTTGGTGGCGAGAAGGGATGGAATGAGAATGGAGGAAAAGAACTCTTTTTTGGAACGATTGGAGTCGTTTTGTCAGGAGGAACAATTGCTTTGGAAGGCGGAAGTGTTTGGGCTTATGGAGGCTTAGTTTCCAGTGCAGATGATATGACCACAAGAAGAGGAGGACAAACCTTTCTTTCGAGCACTACGGGTATTGCTCCAGGAACTTTGAATAATATCAAATTTGTTTTTGGAGCAGCCGACCTAGCTAATGGTACAAAAGGTTTTATTTCAACAGCTGCTAAGACGCCAAATTTTGGATCTGCGCTAACAACTGCTGAAAATTTTGGTCTCTTTAATATTGGTTATTCAACTTTCACTACAACTTTGTCCGGTGCTGATATGCTAAAACCAAAAGAGCCGTCAGATAGATTATCTAAGGGGAAATTTGCTGTTCAATTTTAAAAAATGGATCAAACTAAGAACATAAATCATTATACCCCATATGATTGGCTTTCATTTATAGTGGGGAGCTTCTTTGCAATATTTTTCATTTTCTTTTCCAAAAATGTTTTTGGAATTGGAATTGGAACGACTATATTTTTATTACTACTAAATAGTTGCTTTAAAACAGCAAACTTGACTGACACATATATTCTTTATAAATCAATTTTTTTCGGAAAGAAAAAGAAAATTTTATGGGATAATATTAAAGCGGTTGAGTTTCGGGGTGGTTTCAAAGCGAAAAGGAATTACGTTCTTTATTCAAAAGAGGGAGGTAAAATTAAGTTTTTTGCAAATGATGAAACAGTAAAAATAATACAAGAAATATGTGACCTGTATCAAATCCCTTTAAAAAAGCGTAGTATCTCAAATTATCAGATGAAATAGTACATAGTGTGTCAAATTATCTGCTATTGAAATATGTTTTTAGAACCCTTTCGAAATTCGGAAGGGTTCTTTTTTTGCTTAAAATGGTTGTTCCTATCCGGGCTACATCCAAAACTTTCTTAGAAAACACATACGAATTTTCGTAATCTATTGAAAACACTGGAATTAATAAGAGTCCGTCTAGGCGGACTCTTCCCTGATGATTCATTGCTGAAATAAATAAGTTGTACAAAGGATGAACAATTGAATTTGGTTTTTCGAAGTTCATTTACTCAATACATTTTGCGTTACATCCTGCATTTTTATTGATTTCTCTTCGCATTTGGGCAGCACTTTTCATTCTTTCAGAGAAAGATTCGTGTTTGTCATTTCCATTTAAAATGTCGCAGGGAGTATAGATTCCCGATGCATAATGAGGTTTTTCATGATTGTATTCTTTGATCCAGAGTTCGAACTCTTTTAATAGTTGCTTTCCGTTTGAAATGTCTTTCAGGTAAAGCCATTGGTATTTTGTTGTTCGGTAGAAAGCCTCCATCATGGAGTTGGATTGTTTGATATCTCTGAGAGCAATGGTGTGGTTGATATTGTTTGTTTGAATAAACTCTTTGATAGTTAAATTATCATTTTCAGGACCTCCATCTGTGACTAGTTGCAGGTTCTCATACTTTTTTCCCTGAAAAGCACTTTGAATAGCATCCTGAATAGTTTTTAGTCTAAGGGTTGCTGACACAACGGTATCAATCTGCCATGAATGGATAAACCGGGAATAATTATCCATGACCGTGTAAATATAATGCTTCACTCCATCCAATGTTTTGAACACGGTAATATCTGCATGCCAGATTTGATTGACGTTCTGTGCGAGGATGCTTTTGTACTTAGGTTTGTTTCCTTTTCTAACTTGTTTTCTTATTTCCAATAAACGGTTATAATGATACCATGCCTGTTTGGATAGGCTGGTTTCACCGGTTTTAAAAGCCAATGCCCAAATGGAGTGAATTCCCCAATGTGCATACTCCGGTTTTGACAACCAGTTGTAACCTTCCCCGTTTTCAGACAATGATTAAATATAATTATTCTGTTTTACTTTTTCCAATCTATTACTTCCCTTAAACAACCAGGGGCTTTGCCCCGCTAAAGATTTGTGTGGATGATTTG
>NZ_VLPL01000005.1 GCF_007558725.1 Fluviicola chungangensis | reverse complement strand
CTTACCGGCTTCGTATTCCTTTAAAATACTTACAATCTGAGCCTCTGTAAATCTCGATTTTTTCATAATTCTGACAATTTAAATCTATATTTTTAAACTGTCTGATTTTTAGGGAAGTTTACACAATTATTTGCACAAGAAAACAACATTTCTGAGAATGGAAACGTAGGAATCGGCACGGGTTCCACAGCTCCAACCGCACGTTTGACAGTGGCGGGAACTACACGGATTGACTCAACTCTTACAGTTAATGACTCCGTAGTTATGTCATCTAGTGCTCGCGTTGGAGCGGATTTGAAGGTAGAAGGAAACCTTTACCTGCCCAACATTCCCACATTGTCTAATCTGACCAATGAATCCATCTTGGTTAAAGATGCAACCGGTTTAACACAGGCATTTTCCGTTCAAGCCATGGCTGGAACAATCTACTCTCTGAGCTGTGATCTTGTTGGTGTAAATCCATTCTGGAATAACGGGCCGGGTAAAATATATACCGAATGCCCGGGAGTTCGTGTGGGCGTTGGGACGGCAAACCCGGAATTCACATTCGATTGTCGGGGGAATGCAAAAACTTCCGGGCACTTATGGGCGCATCAATCCCTTTCCGTTGGAGCTGACTTGAATCCGTTTTCAAAATTCAATGTGGTAAACACGAACCAAACGGCATCCATTCAGGTGAGTGCAGTTGGGAATACGAAACCTTATCAGCGTTTGATGCTCTTCGAATACGACAACCCGGACACCAAAATCATAGAGGTCATGAATACGGCAACCAGTCGCTCTCCGTTTACCTTATATGCGGATGGTCAGTTGGAAATTGATAACGGCACTGCTAAGATCTTTCATTTGGGAACAAACGGGATGTTATCGATTAACAACGGAACCACAGAAACATTCCGTGTAGAAGCAAACGGGCTTACCAGAGCACGAAAAATCAAAGTAGATGCAGATGTTTGGGCTGATTATGTTTTTGAACCCGGTTATAAATTAATGCCATTGAGTGATGTAGAAAGCTTCTTGAAAGAACACAAACACTTGCCATCAATCCCGTCTGAAAAAGTGATGTTGGAAGAAGGAATTGATCTTGCTGAAATGAATGTGAAAATGATGGAAAAGATCGAAGAACTCACTTTATACCTTATTGAGCAAAACAAAGAACTAGAAAAAGTAAAAGCAGAATTGGAAACAATCAAACAACAGAAACCATGAGAAAACTAGTTTTAACCTTTTTTGGAGCAGTTCTGTTCTCAATTATTGCTCCGACGATCAGTTTTGGTCAAACAAATCCCAATATGCCCGGCTGGCATGCTAAGTATTGGTTTTATAGATGGCGATTACGAAACGATTTTATGGTTATGGGAGAAGGACCCGGGCAGAGTTTGGTTGCAGAAAGCCGAAATCTAACCCGTGGGCAGTTCATGAAATGGGCGGATGCAACCATTATGCATGGATACTACTTGACCATGCTTGCCATTGAACACAAAATTTTGGCAGACAAAGAAAGATGGGCAGATTTAAAAAACAATGAAAGGGAACTATACTTTGCAATCAAAGCCTTTGAGCGCTTGGATTATGTTTCTGAAACTTTTTATTCATCAGAACCAGGATATGATGATGCGTTTCGACCAAGTGATGCGACTTTACAACCAGATGTCAACGGGTATTTTTTTAGGGATGATGTAGGCCCCGATTTCTTAAATACAAATCAATTCCCTGACTATACACCTAATTTCACCTCGAATTATTATTCGTTGACAAATAATAAAACAGGGATAGATTACGGACAAATGAACTACAACCAAAGTGATTATTGCGGATTATGGGATATCACAGTAGCTGGCGATGGAAATTCAGCCCCAAAATTAAACGTACCTCAGCACCCAATTGTAAACTACAAAAAAGGTTTCGATGAAGGGGCTTACGGTTATGGCGAGGAAAGCCAGGATCAGGTGATTCGTTTACTACTGGGTTTTTTTACCATTGTAAAGAGCATTCCAGACATGCCATTCGGTATTGATAAAGACAAGGATGGGGTTGATGATGTCATTATGAATTTCCATGAAGAAGCCCAACGGCATAGTACCAATATTATTGGAAGAATGGCAGGACAATTTAGTGGGACAACAAATGTACCACCAAATCAGAACTTGCCAATTCTCTACCCATCATTAGGAATTCCGGGCGCTCCCTATTGGACAGTTATCAATCCACGCTTAAAGGAAGTTCAAATTGGCTCATCACCCTTCCAATATATGATCCCCATGCAAATGGTGGCCGACCCTTTATTTACAACTGGTAATAATATTGGCCTGGGTTCTTCAAGTTATGCAACTATTATGAGTTACAATCCTGTTGCAGAGGCTATATGGAATTCAGGTTGGAATGGTTACGATGACAATGTGAATGTGAAAATGGCTTTGATTCTGAATACGATTTCTAATAGTGGGTCAGGGTTAATACCGGTTCCACGTTTTATAGCGAATAAAAGTGCAGATGCACACATCGATGGTTTGTATGTGCCATTGTATGATTATCTCTGGGGTTGGGATCCGGACACTGAAAACGACGAAGAAAGAAAACAACATGGATATGATTATGCGAATCTCATGCTGGAAGCAGCGCCATGCGTTGGACCACATAATTTTGGTTATACAAATATTAATCGACCAGGTCATGCACAACCTGATGGACCTTATTCAGCTGTTCAGGATCCGGATGGCATCCCTTACTATTGGAATGTTCCTTTTGTTTTTGACACCGACCATGACAGATGGGACGATGGAAAAGTAGAGATTGTCGAGGCACAAGAATATGGTCCCCCACAGATAACTGGATATAGAATTGACGAGGGGTGGTTTTCAGGAGTGGATTATATGTTGCTATACAACCTGATTTATGCCAATAGCGAGGATGATAAACCCTTGTATCATGATCTGATTAACCGGGTAGTGGATTACGATATCAATACGGATGACTATACTGATATGATGGTTTATTCGGGAACAGGCTTGATGATTGGAGCTTTTGAAAACCTGAAAGTTAATGCGAACATTTACGGAAATACTCCTGTCACATTAAAAGCTTTGGATTATGTGCAATTGGACGCTGGAATCTACGATCCAAACAACATGCCGGATGGTATTACTATTGAAGTAGGAAAAATTACCTGCGGGAATGATTTCACTTCGTCTAATACACCATATTCCATTGCTGTCAGCGATTCCTGTCAAACATGTGGACTAGAAAACCAATTGGGTAGTTTTGTTGCTCCGGTAGCAAGTGGTAGAGACCGAAGTTTACCTTTGAAAGTACCTACTCCTTCTGAATTTCATTCCGATGTCCTATTCAATCAGCAGTTAGGGCTAACTGCGACAGTTGAAAATGAAGTAGCGGTATTTCCAAATCCCACAACAGACTTTGTGCAAATCGCCTCAGATAAAGAATTCAGCGAAATAATTGTTTTGGATCAGCATGGTTCTAAAATCAAACAATTTGCCCCTTCCAATTATTTGTACGATCTTAGTGACCTAGCATCAGGAGTATACACCATTGTTCTAACATTCAACAGCCATGAAACAAAACACATTAAAGTTACTAAGTTGTAGTTTAATTCTATTGTTTGTTTTTTCCTGCAAAAAGGAAAAGGGAGCTTTGGATGAACTTGATTCCGGGAGATTCGATTTTGTATGCATTTGGGAGAAAAATGGAGTTAAAGACACAGTGACAGGCGAGGCGTCCGGACCCTATTTACAATCAATGAACTATTATTTTCGGGTAAAAAAGGAAATCGGAGATATCAACTCTTTGCGAGAATTCAAGGTTGGCACTTATAAAGGAATGACCAATACTAATTTTTATGCTCCCGCATTATATATAGATGCGAGTATAACTTCTTCTGAAAATGACGCAGATAATCTGTTTGTTGGATTCGAGTCAGGAAATGTTTTGAGCGGTACTTTTAGACTAACCAGAAAACAGTAGATATGTTTAGAATCAGATTAATACCATTTTTTATTGTAATCTTTTTATTTGCAGTGATAGGCTGTAAAAAGGAAAATGGAAAGCATACCTATGAAATGAGCTTGATGTTTGACAATGGAGATGTTTTCAAAGATTATGGAATAATGTATGAAAAACCGATCCGTGGAAAAAAATACAGGGATAAAATTCATGATGCATTCAATTTGAACGAATCCCAAGGAAAAGCAGTATACATTGAAGTTTTTAACGGATATATTCTTCTAAAAGAAGGTGATAACAAATTTGTATGTTCAGACCAACTCTTTTGGGAGGGCTTGGTTGGAGATATATATCTTGAAGGAAACTATACCCGGAAAGGAAGAGCCTATACTGTGAGTGATGGATATTTTGAAGTCATTTGGCGTGATCAATTTGGAAACCCGCTATCTAATTCTGTTTTAACTGGCAAATGGACTTTAAAACGATAGCAGAGATTAATTAAAAGACTGTTACATCCTAGCTTAAAACTAGGGTGTAACCTTCTTAAATATCAAAAATTGATAGCAAACCTACTTTTCTGGTAGGTGTTTACTTTCATATTCCTACTTCTAAATTGATTTGAAGAAAACCTAATTTACAAATTTTCACTACGTAAACTTTATGCATAACAATAACACTTTGAATATTTCTTTTGAAGATTTATTCAAGCTAATTATTGGCTTTATTGCTGATGATTTAAAAGTACAAAAACATTTTTACAATCTAAGTCTTAGTGGGCTGGATACCACACAACTACAGCTGAATTTACATGAAGGAATTTTTCAATTGGTAGGATTTAAAAAGAATGAAATATCAGAGGAAGTTAAACAATGGTATTTCCAACAATCCGAAAAAGTTTTTAGGATTGATGGTATCGAAGATAAAAATACCTTGAATGAGTTAGCCATTGAAATATTAGATGGACTTTTGAAAGCTAGAAAGAAAATATTTAAATCGATTGAGAGGTAAAAATATGCAATCAATTCAAAATCCACGAAATTGTTTTCGCCCTTGATATCAATGATAGTGTAACCAAGCGGAAGGAAAACCTGCGAAAGAAAGCAAGGGAAATAATTTCTAAGGTGATAAAGACCTGGTGAATTGTTTTTGACTGCATCACATCTGCTCCAATACTGCAATGCGTTTTTCGATCGGAGGGTGGGTTGCGAATAAACTTGCAAATCCTGCTCCGTCTAAAGCTTTGTGCTCAATAAACATCTGTTTGACGTCTTCGCTTTTTACATTGGAAACTTCCGAATGTCCGGAAATTTTGCGAAGTGCGGAGGCCATGGCACGTGAATTACGTGTCATTTGTACAGCACCCGCATCGGCCAGGTATTCGCGCCTGCGGGACAAAGCGAATTTGAAGAGGATGGAAAGGAATAATGCGACAGCTGAAATTACCAGGGCAATCAAAACTCCCTTATTATCATCTTTATCTCTTCTGCCTCCACCCCAAAGTAAATTGCGGAACAGGACATCCACAGCGAAAGAAAGAATTCCTACAAAAATAATGGATACGATCAGTAAACGAACGTCTTTGTTCCGGATATGTGTCAGTTCGTGTGCGATCACGCCTTCCAGTTCTTCGTCATTCAACTGTTCGATGATCCCGGTTGTGAGAGTAACTGCATAACTTTTTTCATTGATTCCGCTGGCAAAAGCATTCAATGCAGGGGAATCGATCACAAACAATTGTGGCATTTTCATTCCGACGGACATGCACAGGTTTTCCGTCAGGTTGTAAACCCGCATATTCTCTCTCCGTTCCAAAGGCCGTGAACTGGATGCCATTTGAATCAAAGAAGCATTGAAGAAATAGGCGATCAGGAACCAAATCAGGACGCCTCCAACTACGAACGGAATGGTGGTGATAAAACGTTGATTTACCTGGTCTATGTGCTCTTTTCCTCCCATCATAAAGAAGAAAAAAGCATAGACTCCCGCTAAAATTAATAACGGGAATCCAGCCAATATTAAAGCCGATTTGAGGTTATTGCTTCGAATTTGTTCGTGAAGACCAATATAAGCTGCCATTAAAACCGATTAGAATTTAACTTCCGGTGCTTTATCCAATGTCTGACGTTGATCAACTTCCAAATCAAACATCGGTTCGGTTTTGTATCCTTTGAAACCGGCGATGATACTGCTTGGGAATTGTTCGATTCCATTGTTGTATTCCTTTGTAGAGGAATTGAAGAAACGGCGAACTGCAGCTAGTTTGTTTTCCAAATCACTGATTTCCTGCTGTAAGTGCATGAAATTCGTATTTGCTTTTAAATCCGGGTAAGCTTCCAACTGGATATTCAGTCCATTCATTGCAGAAGTCATTTTATTTTCTGCCTCGATCTTTTCGGCAATAGTTCCTGCACGCAAATACCCTGAACGAGCTTCAGTAACGCGAGTTAATACTTCGCTTTCGTGATTCATGTAACCCTTTACGGCTCCAAGTAATTGCGGGATTAAGTCATAACGTTGCTTCAATTGCACATCGATATCGGCAAAAGCGCTTTCGCGGTTGTTTTTCAATGAAACAAGTCGGTTGTTGATAGAGATTAACCAAATGATTAAGATCAATACAACACCTCCAATAATAAGTCCAGCGATCATGTTTTTAAGTTTAAAATGTAAAGCGAATATAGTACTAATTTTTGTTCGTGTGCGGGATTAGGAATTCTTAACTAAAAAGTGATTTTGGACGGTAGTATTGGGTGTATGAATGGGGAGCTTAATTATTTTGGATGAACGAATTAACTAAATGGTTTACAAATAGATTCAGGATTTATTGATTTGTGTTTAATAAGCGGTCAGGATTTAATTTCGCATATGAATTGCTCCATTTTATTGAATCCCTCAGGATTTAATTTGATTTTAAATTCGTGCACATTGTATTTGTAACTTACAATATTGGCTTCACTTAGTTTTAATAAGTGTTTAGTGATGGCAGGTTTACTTAGGTTTAAGACTTTCGATAATCTGGTATTCGTCAGGTTTTTATTTGTCTTTAATAATTGAATCATTCGTTTTCTTGCCGGATGGCAAATAGCTTCTCCTATCACGGTTACCTCAAAATCCTCCAGTGTGTAGTTGTTCGGTTTAAATGCTCTCATAAATAACTGTTTCTATTTAAGTTAGCAGAAAAGTTCATTTGATGCAATAGAAAATAGAAGAATTTTCAACGATTTTGCTGTAAACGAATTAACTAAATGGTTTACAATTGTGATCTGATCGGATTAACGAGTTAACTAAAAGGTTAACGGATACACCAATTAACAACAATTATAGTACATCACCGCTTTTCCCTTTTGCTTTGAAAAAGCCACGTGCCTTCCGTCTTCCGATCCCAGCAAATAATAAAACCCAATAGCTTGCCTATTGCTCTTAATTTCTTCCCAGGTCGCTTTATCGATGTAATAACTTTGGTCTTCAAAAACGTCGTTTTCTTCTATGGCGGGAACAGTGAACCGATCTTCTGAAAAAAATTCCTTCACTCGTTTGGTAATAAATGCGTCAGTTTCCTTTTTGGAATGGATATCGCCAGTGAAATCATAACCGAGCAGGAAATTGGCATCGAATGTTTCTTTCAGTAAATCCTTCCCTTCCGAACTGGTAATGGTCAAAACTGCTTTTCCTTTCAGTAAGCTTTCCCCCGTAATCACTAGTTGGAATTCATCTTGCTTTTTCGGATCCGAAAAGGCGTGAAGTACTTTGTTCTCAATCAGGTATTTCGATTTTTCTGCTGGTTCTTCCGATTCAGTCTGTACTTCTGTTTTCGGTTCCGTTTCCACGGATTTTACGGCCTTTTCTCTGGTGGATTCACCACAGGAAGTGATTGTGATGGATGCCCCGGTCAAAAACATTAAAAGTGTATAATTTACTTTGTTCATACCTTCTATTTTTTAATTTGCGCTAACTTGTTTAATATCCCTGCTTTCAACTCCAAATTCCCGATTTTAAGGTAGGGATACACGTTAACATTCTGATCTGCCATGTTTTACGATTTGTGTTTGATGTAAACGACTTCTTCCGTTCCGTTTGTCATTCGATTCTTCAGGTAAGTTAAGCCAATTTTTTCAAGTACGCGAACAGAAGCTCCATTTTCAGGCATGGCCCTTCCTACAATTGTTTCCATGCCGAATTGATTGAATCCGAGATCTAAACATGCTTCGGCAGCTTCTGTAGCATAACCTTTGCCCCAGAATTTTTTCATCAAACGATAACCAATGTCAAACTCATCGAGTTCAGGAGTATATTTCAACCCGCACCAACCCAGGTACTCCCCGGTTTCTTTCAGGATCATGGCCCAGCGACCGAAACCATACTTTTGATAAGATTCGTAATTCTCCAGGAATTTGCGTGCTTCTTCCACGCCTTCAAACGGATCGTCTCCGGTGTAGCGCAAGACTTCAGGGTCCAGGTTGAGCATATAAGCATTTTCTGCATCGTCGGGTGTCATTTCCCGGAGGAAGAGGCGAGGTGTTTCGATGATTTTCATTGGAATATGCATTCGGTTGAACGTTTACATCGTTCAGGTTTATAATATAAGCACCAAGATATCGTTTTTACGAATTATGAAAACAAAAGCGCCAATCAAAATTCTGACCTTAACACTCTTTATGAGCTTGATTTCCGGGTTTGTTCTATATCAGGGAGGATATCTCTTTTCCGGTAGAAAAAAAGAGAAGTATTTTTCAGATTCCAATGGTGGAACAGGAAGTCAGTTGGGATCGCTTTCCAAGAAAAAGTACGGATTGAGTACGTTTCAAAAATTGCAGTTATCCGGTGGGTTTGATCCGAAATATTTTGACACAATGTATGTCGAACCTGCCCAAAATGATCATTTCATCGGTAGTTCAAAATCAATGATCGTTAAGTTCAAAGAGCCGCAAATAGATTTGGGTTCATCTTATCTCAAAACCCAACTCAAAGCCCAACAAAAAAAGAAGAAGTAAGATGTGGTTATTGGAATTGCTTTTTGCAACAGGAATAAGTTTTTTGTTTCTCGTTTTGGTCTTTGTTCCAATGGAACGTGTGTTTCCCGCAAAGAGACGTCAAGCATTTTTCCGAAAACAGTGGTTTTTGGATCTGTGTTTTTTCCTCGGACAATACCTGGTTTGGAACAGCCTGGTGATTTGGATTTTGTATCATCTGAATGGTTTTATTCAGGGACAACTGTCTCTTTCGTATTTGAAATGGATGCATCAGCAACCGATTTGGCTTCAAGGACTGGAAGTACTTGTTTTAAGCGATTTGTTGATCTATTGGGGACACCGGTTACAGCACAAAGTAGATTTCCTCTGGCGTTTTCATAAGGTTCATCATACCGCAGAAACCATGGATTGGCTGGCTGCACATCGGGAGCATCCGATAGATTCTATTTATACTGTGGGGATTATTAATCTGCCTGCATTCTTGTTGGGATTTGATCTGGAGGCTATTGCAATGATTGTGGTTTTCAGAGGGATCTGGGCAATTTACATTCACAGCAATGTGCGTTTGAATATCGGTTTCCTTCAAAAGATCATTGGTTCACCGGCCTTGCATCACTGGCACCATGACCTGGAACGTGATCGCGGAAATTACGCCAATATTTCTCCCTTGATGGATATTCTTTTCGGAACCTATGTTTGCCCGGACCATGAGCCGGAATATTTTGGGATCAAAGAAGAATTCCCCCGGAATTATTTGGGACAACTCATTAAACCAATGATTCCGAAGTTTGTGAAAAATGCTTTGTCAAAAAGAAATTGATTCAAGTACTGTACCCATCGTTTTAATAAACAATTGGATAATTCGTAATTAATTGATCTCAATTCCCATAATACACACATCGTCAATTTGCTCCAGATCACCTTTCCATTTGAAGAACGTAGATCTTAAAATTTCGATTTGCTGATTGATCTTTTCATTTGAAATCTGTACCAGCAGGTTCTTCAGGTTTTTAGCCTTGAATTTCTTTGATTCCGGTCCGCCAAACTGATCCGCATATCCGTCTGTGATGAGGTAAATGCGGTCGCCTTTTTGCAATTCAACAGAGTGCGTTGTAAAAGGCTTCATGTCGAAATGTTTCCCGATCGGCTGCTTGTTCGGTTTGATCTCCATTATGTCCTGGCTTTCTTTTTTCCAGATCCACAAGGGATTATTGGCCCCGGCCCAGGTAATTTCGTTAGTATCCTTGTTCCAGGTACACAAAGAAATATCCATTCCGTCGGAAATTTCAATGTCTTCCTCTTCTTTAGAGAGTTCATCTACAATGAATTCCCTCGTTTTATCCAGAATTAAGCCCGGGTCTCTTAACCCAAATTCTTTGACCGATCGGTTCAGTGCATTGTGACATATGACACTCATCATAGCTCCAGGAACACCGTGTCCGGTACAATCTGCAACGGCAAAAATGATCGAGTCTTTGGTTTCTTCGAGCCAATAAAAATCTCCTGCCACAATGTCTTTTGGTTCGTATAAAACAAAATGTTCCGGCAATACGCGTTCTCGCAGTTGGTTGGAAGGAAGAATGGCTGTTTGAATGCGTTTTGCATAGTTAATGGAATCTAAGATCTCGTGGTTTTTCTCTTCAACCTGCCGGTTTTTCTCTTCGATGATTAACTTTTGCTTTTTGACCTCGTTCCACCGGCGATATAAAACAAAGGAGAATCCGAGGATCAGCATTCCTACAATGGCAATTGCCCAGTTAATGATCAATGCCTGTTCCTGCTTCTTTTTATTCTCTAAAGCAGTTGCAAGTTGATTCAAACGTTGGGTTTCACGCTCCTTGTCGAAGGTGTAGTTCATTTCTTCCTGGGTTTGCTTGCGAATGTTTTCTTCGTTGTCTAATTCTTTTTCGATCTCGCGGAACTTCACCAAATAGTCGTAAGCCATTTCAAAATCTTTTTTTTCATATCCCAGGTCAGATAAACTTTGGTAAACTGATTTCAGTATTTCTTTGGTACCTAACTTTTGCGCCAAGGTTTCTGCCTCGGATAAATAATTGCCTGCTTTCGCTAGCTGCCCTTGTTTCAGGGCAACCACTCCTAAATTTAATTTAGAGGTAGCAATACCAAGATTTTGTTTTAATTTTTGCTTGATTTCAAGTGATTTGAGGTGGTAGTACTCCGATTTTCCGAAGTCTTTTTTGTTTTGATAACAAACCCCCAAATTATTGTAATCATCTGCCAAACCGATGCTGTCTTTGAGTTCTAAATCAATGGCTACAGACTGATTGTAATAATGAATGGCTTTTTCATATTGTTTCTGGTCCATGAAAACAATAGCCAGGTTATTGATGGAGGCGGAAATGCCTTTTTTGTGATTTATTTCACGCCGGATTTTAAGCGACTTTTGGTGGTATTCGAGTGCTTTCTCATACAATTTTTCGTTGTTGTAGATCAAACCGATATTACTTAGAATATATGCTTCGTTATCGCGGTCTTTGATCCGTTCGGCAACGCGGAGTGCCCTGTAGAAGTGAGAAAGTGCCTGGGAATAATCCCCCTTGTAATCGTAAGCAATTCCGATATTGTTGTCCATTAGGCTGGCAATCGAATCTTGTTTGTATTTGTGTGCCAGTTTCAGGGATTCTTTTCCGTAGCGGATTGCTTTGTCATAATCGCCGTAGTACCAACCGTAAGCGATGGATTCATTGAATAAAAGTAATTTTTTCCGGATGTTTTTTTCCGATTTTCCAAGCTTATAAACGGAATCAATACCGCTGGTTTGTCCCCGGGAAGGAACAAAAAACAGCAATAAAGCAATAGTGAGCAAGGAATTTTTCACATCGCAATAATACGGAATATACTCATAAGCTTTGTTAAACCGAATAAACATTTCAGGTGTTTTATTCGTTGATCCGGGAACTGTTGTTACTTTTGTTGCTTCGCTGAAGCAAGGTCTGCTTAAGCATTGGAACACGTTTGATCGGAATGGAAATGGAATTAATCACCACGTATATTTGTAAGGACTTCGATATTGGCATTCACAACAACATGTTTGGTGGAAAATTGATGTCGCTAATTGATGACGCGGCTGGCTCTTTTGCTTCCCAGATTTGTGATTCCCCCAACATGGTTACCATCAAAGTGGATGAGCTGGTTTTCAAAAAGGCCGTAAAATCAGGTGCGATCCTGAAAGTATATGGCAAAGTACTGCGCTTCGGGAACTCCTCCATTGAATTGTACATGGAAATCCGCAAACACAATGTCTACACCGGGAACCAGGATCTGGTAACGCATACCAACATGACTTTTGTCCGGATTGATGAAGAAGGAAAATCCCTGCCGATTGCCGATTATGTTAAGAAACGTCATGCGCTTCGCATGGAGAAGTATGGGAAAGCTTTGTTGCTGCCGACGGAAGAAGGTTTTTCAGCGGAGTAGCTCAGACTTTTGATTTCAGGTAATTTTCTACCTGTTGCAACACCTCTCTTTTTTTTCTCCTCGGAAGAAATACCTCAAAATCATTGGTTTTTAATCCGATATAACCCGATCCTCCCTGGTCGCAGGTCACAATGTCATCCAGATTAATAATCACCGATTGACTTGCCCGAATCAGGCAAGGGACTTCTGAACATTCGTTTTCCAAAGTACTTAGTGGTTTCGACAACAGGAAAGATTCACCGTCCTTACAAAAAATAGTCGTGTACCCTCCTGATTGTCCGATCATATAGGCAATGGTTGAGCAGGGAATGTAATGCGTTTTTTTGTTTTTAATTACGGTAATTTTGAAATGCTCTTCCAATTGGTTTTTCACAGACCGGAGTACCAGCTTTTCTGAAACACGTTTCTTCGCTTTTTCAACGGCAGCACAAAACCGGTCTTTATCGATCGGTTTCAGCACATAGTCAATAACTGCATGTTCAAATGCCTGTAAAGCAAATTGCTCGAACCCGGTTACCAGGATAACCTCAAAAGTACGTTGCTGAAGCTGATTCAATAAATCAAAACCGGTACTGTCCGGCATCAAAATATCCAGGAACAGTAAATCGGTATCTTGTTGAATTTGCCTGCTTTCCAGAAAGACATTCAAGTTGTCGGACTCGCCGATAATGGTTATTTCCGGGTAATATTTTTGGATCAGGATCTGAAGAACTTCCCGGTTTGCTTGTTCATCGTCAATTAGATATGCCTTCATGCTGTTTGCGTTGATAGAGTAGTGGACTGAAAGTAAATATAACGGTGGTTCCTGATTTGGAACTGAAAACTTCGATGGAAGCGACCTGTTTCTGAAATTGTTGGTTCAGCGCATCAATCCGCTCGGATATCAGCTGGTTCCCTTTCGACAGATGCTCTTCACTTTGATTGGAACTGTTGAATCCGGGACCATTGTCACTGATTTGCACGATCAATTCCTGGTTTTGGTTCAGGTGAAATAGAATCAGGAGTTCCGGGTTGTTTTCCTGGAATTTCAGCCCATGCCAAATGGCATTTTCTAAAATGGGTTGAAGAAGTAAGGACGGGAATTGAATATCAATTAATTGATTTTCTGACAGATTGATTTCTTTCCGGATGTGGAACCGGTTGCGGAAGCGCAGTAATTCCAACTCCAAATATGCGTCCGCCAGTTCCAGTTCTTGTTGAGCGGAAATAAATTGAGTATCACTGTAATAGAGGATTTTGCGCATCAGGAAGCTGAATTTTGCCAGGTAATGAGCAGCCATATCGTTGTTTCCCTTTAAAATTAATGCTTGAATTGCAGCCAGGCCGTTACTTAAGAAATGCGGATTCACCTGTGCTTTTACAGCCAATAATTTGTATTCATTGAGTTTGCTTTCCAGTTCTGAACGTTCTGCACTTCTTCTTTTTCGTCTCAGGTTGATTGCCAGCAAGATTGAAAAGAGGATGGAAATGATCAGGATGACTGATATAATGTAGAAAAAAGTGCTTTCCCAAAAGGTTTCTTCAATGGTGAAACGAAATATTTTTGAATTATTAAATTGGACTTTTCCGTCAATCACCGGATGGACCTTGAGTTCGTATTCACCACTTTTTAGAGCGTCAAAGTTGATTTTGGTTCCTTCAATTTGCTGACTGATAGTCTTTTCTCCCTTTAATATATAGTAGATACCTAATTTATTTACATCGAATTGAAGGATATCAATATCCAAAGAAATGGGATGGTTTGACGGTATGGAACGTGGGAGAGTATTTAGTTCACGAGTACCCAACTTAAATTTGTTTAAAACGATTTCCGGTTTGTAAATGAACCTGTAGTCAGATAAATTTTGTATGATCAGATTTTTATTGTAAGATATAAGCAGCTTTTTGTCTAGAATGAACATATTTTCGGTTTCTCCGCTGAAAAAATGATACCATTTGATAGGGTGGGAAGAAGTTAATTTCCGGATATAAATCCCGTCATTTCCCCGTATGATAAGCTGTTTTTTGTAGACCAGTGAAGAGGAAATAGAGATACAGGGTGCTTTAATCTTACGAATTATTTTGTCCTTAAAAACAACGTACACACCATCGAATCTCGTGCACACCAGGAGTGTATGCTTATCTAGTGTATGGATTCCCGTAATACGAAGTTCTTTGTTGAAAATCTTCAATTGCTTAAACTGATCATTTTTAAGATTGAATTCGAAGAGTCCTTTGCCTGTCCCTAATAGCATAATGGAATCATTTAAGCGGGAGTAGCACTGGACTTCTTTTATCTGAATCCTTGATTTGGAAAAGTTAATGGGGATGGTCTTCAGATCTTTCCAGCAAGATTTGATTATATCATTCCGGACAATAAAATAGAGATTTTCCCGATATGTAAAGAACCCGAAAGCAGAGAGGTAAGGTGTCCTGAAATCTGCTATTTTCCTAAAATCGGGGGTGAAAATAGAAGTCCCGAAACCGTCGTTTAAGACCAGGTTGTTTTTGTTAGAAGTAATGGCATAAATCGCCTCATGAAAAGATCTTTTTAGAGGTGATTTGACAGGGACACATGTTATTCTTTTTTCCAATTTATAACCGGTTGATTGGTATACACATCCTGCTGAGTTTCCTACAAGGTTCATCCCAAGAATGCTTGCTGCCGAAGTTGCAGTGAAATTATAATGAATCCGGTTGTTGATGTTGGATGAGATAAAAACTCCTTTCCGGTTGAATGAAACTGCAATGCCGCCCGACTTTAATGGAGCTACACCACCGATAAGTTCTCCCTTAAAATGATGGTGAACCAGGTTTCCATCAGGCTCTAACTCGATTAATCCATCCAAGGTGCATAGCCAGATCCGGTTGTGGAAATATTCCAAGAAAAGAATATGGTCAAAATTCAATAACGTCACTTGTTTGCCCGTTTTTTTAAACAACCTCATATTGATCAGCAGGTAGTCTGTTTTTCCGATCGTTATCCGGTCCTCTCTAGAGTCGAAATTGATACTGCTCTGTAGGAATTTTTGATTCGTTTCCGGAAAACTGACGTTTATAGAGCTTTTTTTTTGTTTTGAGTTTCCGGTAAATTTGGTAAAGGGGAATTGTTTTTTTGATTGATAGGTAAATTGGATAACGGTGTCGTGTTTATTTGGGAAGGATATTTTTTGTGTTTTAAAAGAATATTTTAAAACGTTTAAATAAGTGGAAATATAAATATGGTCATTTTTGAAGCAAAGTTTGATAAAACTGAGCTTTCGACTAGTAAATTCCGACCCGTTTTTGGGACCTATCCAAATGGCTTTGTCCTGGTGTAATTTGAACAATTCATTTCTGGAATTCAGCAGGTAGATATTTCCCTCCGGATCCTTTTCAAAATCATACATGACTCGTCTTTCCAAGGGTAGGTTGGTACAGATTGGAAGGAATCTTTCACCATCAAACTTCATTGGTCCGTATGGAGTTCCGACAATTAGGTATCCGTTTTCATCGTAATTGATGTCATAACATTCATTGGATAAAAGCCCTTGTTCGTGGCCAAGGTATTTTCCATACAATTCCTGTCCTTTAATTGATTGAACAAGGAGGAATACCAAGGCTATAGAACAAATAAACTTCACGCTGCAAGAATACTAAAAAGAGACGATAATCCATTTATCGTCTCCTGACTCGATTCTAGGTGGGTAGTGTGTTGAGAGTGAATGAAGTTCAATTCTTTCAGAAACAACTGACCTGATGGTGGATACAAATAGACGGCTTTTAAATGTTTTCTGCCGACCATTTAATGAAAGAAATGACCATTTAATGGATTTATTTTCTTTTTTTTAATCATTCCGGTAATTGCCGGCAGCAAAATTTCGATTTTGGCTTATCTTTGGGGTGTTATAAAACAAAAAACGATTACATGGAGCAACAAGCACCCTACAAATCCAAAAATAACATCCGGATTGTTACCGCAGCATCCTTATTTGACGGCCACGACGCAGCCATTAATATTATGCGCCGTATTATTCAGTCTACCGGTTGTGAGGTTATTCACCTGGGTCACGACCGTTCAGTAGAAGAGGTTGTGGATACGGCAATCCAGGAAGATGCTCAGGCTATTGCCATGACATCCTACCAGGGTGGACATACGGAATACTTCAAGTATATGTATGATTTGTTAAAGGAAAAAGGTGCGCCACATATCAAGATCTTTGGCGGTGGCGGAGGAACTATCCTGCTTTCCGAAATTGAAGAACTTCAGAATTACGGGATTACACGTTTGTACCATCCGGATGATGGGCGTGCTTTGGGATTGCAGGGGATGATCAACGATTTGGTTGAACGTTCCGATTACCCGGTCGGAAATGTTCTGAATGGTGAAATCAACCATTTGGCAGAAAAACACGTTCCTTCGATTGCCCGTTTGATATCAGCAGCAGAAAATTATCCCGAACTGGCAGCCCCCGTAATGGAACAGGTACACCAGATGGCGGCTAAAAATGATGTTCCCGTATTAGGGATTACCGGTACAGGCGGTGCAGGGAAGTCTTCTTTGGTAGATGAACTGGTGCGCCGGTTTTTAATGGATTTCACCGACAAACAAATTGCGGTGGTTTCTGTGGATCCGTCCAAACGTAAAACGGGGGGTGCATTGCTCGGAGACAGAATCCGGATGAATGCAATCAAAAACAGCCGTGTGTATATGCGCTCTTTGGCAACACGTCAATCCAATCTGGCCTTATCCAAGCACGTTGCTGAAGCCATTCAGATTTTAAAAGCAGCAAATTACGACTTGATTATCCTGGAAACTTCCGGGATCGGTCAATCGGATACGGAAATTTTAGATCACTCGGATGTTTCCCTGTATGTCATGACTCCGGAATACGGAGCAGCTACGCAGTTGGAGAAAATCGACATGCTGGACTTTGCAGATGTCATCGCATTGAATAAGTTCGATAAAAGAGGCGCCTTGGATGCGTTGAGAGATGTGCGTAAGCAATATCAGCGAAACCATAATTTATGGGATAAGAATGTAGATGAAATGCCTGTTTTCGGAACTATTGCTTCGCAGTTTAACGATCCGGGAATGAACACCCTGTATAAGGTGATCATGGATAAGGTGAAGGAAAAAACGAACGCTCCTTTGGATTCGAAATTCGAGATCACCAAGGAAATGTCTGAAAAAATCTTCGTTATTCCACCGGATAGAACGCGTTATTTATCTGAAATTTCAGAGAACAACCGCAATTTTGATAAATGGGTAAATAAACAGGTGGATGTAGCTGATAAGTTGTATGGTTTGCAGCGTTCCATCGAAACGATCCAGGCAAGTTCCATGGACGACAAAGATCGTTTGGTGAAAGGTGTTCAGGAAGCATTTGAAACCGTAAAGCGCGATTTAGATCCGCATAACTGGCAGCTTTTGGAAGCATGGGAAGCAAAAAAAGCTTCGTACGCTGCTCCTGAATTTATATTCAAAGTGCGTGATAAAGAATTGAGAATGGCTACGCATACCGAATCCTTGTCTCATACGCAGATTCCAAAAGTAGCACTTCCGAAATTCAAATCCTGGGGCGATATCCTGCGCTGGTCATTACAGGAAAATGTTCCCGGAGAATTCCCATACACTGCCGGATTGTTTCCATTCAAAAGAGAAGGAGAAGACCCGACCCGGATGTTTGCCGGTGAAGGTGGTCCGGAAAGAACGAACCGACGCTTCCATTATGTAAGTTTGGGAATGCCTGCAAAGCGTTTATCCACAGCATTTGATTCCGTGACTTTATACGGAAATGATCCTGATTTGAGACCCGATATTTACGGGAAAGTAGGGAATTCAGGTGTTTCGATCTGCTGTCTGGATGACGCCAAGAAATTGTATTCCGGATTTGATCTGTCACATCCTGCAACTTCCGTTTCCATGACCATCAACGGGCCCGCTCCAATGTTGCTGGGATTTTTTATGAATGCTGCCATTGATCAGAATTGTGAGAAATACATCAAGGCAAACGGACTGGAAAAGGAAGTAGAAGCGAAGATCGCTGCTATTTATAAGGCAAAAGGAGTTGAACGACCAAGTTACCAGGGGCCGCTTCCGGAAGGAAATGACGGATTGGGCTTGATGCTTTTGGGAGTTACCGGAGATCAGGTTCTTCCGGCAGATGTATACGCCGAAATCAAAACAGAAACCCTGAAGCAAGTCCGCGGGACTGTTCAGGCGGATATTTTAAAAGAAGACCAGGCTCAGAATACCTGTATTTTCTCAACCGAATTTGCCCTGCGTTTAATGGGGGATGTTCAGCAGTACTTTATTGAAAAGCAGGTACGGAATTTCTATTCGGTTTCCATTTCAGGATATCACATCGCGGAAGCGGGAGCGAATCCGATTACGCAGCTGGCATTTACGTTGGCTAACGGATTTACGTATGTTGAGTATTACCTGAGCCGCGGGATGGATATCAATGCATTCGGACCGAACCTGTCCTTCTTTTTCTCCAATGGAATTGATCCGGAATATGCCGTGATCGGTCGCGTTGCCAGAAGAATCTGGGCAAAAGCATTGGCTAAGAAATATGGGGCAAATCCACGTGCCCAAATGTTGAAATACCACATTCAAACTTCCGGGCGTTCATTGCATGCCCAGGAAATTGACTTTAATGATATCCGCACGACATTACAGGCTTTGTATGCGATTTACGACAACTGCAATTCCCTTCATACCAATGCATACGATGAAGCAATCACAACTCCGACGGAGGAATCTGTTCGCAGAGCAATGGCGATTCAGTTGATTATCAACCGCGAATTGGGATTGGCTAAAAACGAAAACCCGTTACAAGGTTCATTCATTATTGAAGAATTAACCGATTTGGTTGAAGAAGCAGTATTGTCCGAGTTTGATCGCATTACAGAACGCGGTGGAGTATTGGGAGCAATGGAAACGATGTACCAGCGTTCAAAAATCCAGGAAGAATCGCTGTACTATGAAACATTGAAGCACAATGGCGATTTCCCGATCATCGGTGTAAACACGTTCTTAAGTTCCAAAGGTTCGCCAACTGTGGAGCCGAAAGAGGTGATTCGTGCTTCCGAAGAAGAAAAACAGTATCAAATCACTATGCTGAAAAACCTGCAGGAGAGTCATAAAGATAAACTGGAAGGAATGCTGAACGAATTGCAACGCACAGCCATCCAAAACAAGAATATTTTCGAACAGCTCATGGAAGTGTGTAAATATGCCTCGTTAGGGCAGATCACAAAAGCGTTGTTCGAAGTCGGAGGACAATACAGACGAAACATGTAAGTGCGTTTATACGAACAGGATATCCCTTCTTTTACATAAGTAGAAGAGGGGATTTTTGTTTGATGAGCGTTTCTTTTACTGAAAAATAATCATTGACAGCACAATAATTTTACCCGAAACTGTCTTTTTTTGAACCTTTTCAACATTGGTTGAAAAAAAAAGAAGAAAAATCTCACGTGTTAAATTTCAGAACATCTTTGTTGTTTTTTATTATAATCATCCTTCTATTGATTATTTTATGAACTTGATCGATTATTTTTTTTGTTAAGAATACAAACAAAAAATTATTGAAATTTTAACATTATTGTTATAGTTTGTTTACAATTTATTTGGTTTAATTTTACCGTTAAGAACTAAATAACTTTATGAAACTACAACTAATCAAGGGAGCTCTCGCCCTTTTTCTACTGCAAATTTGTCCTCTCTCCATTGGGCAAACAGTCACTCAACAATTAACATCAGAAGAAATTGCCAATCGGGTGGCTTATGTCCACGGAAGCGATTTTGTGATGACTAATCCAACCCTGGTTACTGCATTGGGGAATGTAATGACCAATCGGATTGAATACGGTATCTCACCGCAAATGGAAAATGAGAAGTATCCTTTGCTTTCCTCTTTTCCGTTGATGGCAAAGGCAAATCCGACAATTCAAGGGGCTGATTTTGCCAACTTTAATCTAAGTACATTCAATCCTTTGGTGTACAATCTTGAATTCTTTTCGGATAAAATCCAGGTGATTCGTATTGATAATACGAACTATATCATGGTTGTTAAACCTATTGTAAGAAGCTAGCCATGAGAAAGAATTATAAAAACGGATCTAAATCTTTGATCAAAGCATTTGGACAATTGACTGTATTCATCGCACTGTTTGGTTTTAATGGGTGGTCGCAAAGTGATGGCTGTACAGGAGTTCCATCTCTTACAGTAGGAGCTTCCTGTTCAACAACGAATTTTTCATTACCCGGAAGCTTTTCAAATGGGGGCTTAGTAGTATCTAGTTGTAATGTAACAGACAGGGATGATGGTTGGTATTCGTTTACAGCGACGTCACCGATGACTCAAATTACAGCAACAGCAACCTTGGAAAGTCTGGTAGTGGCGGTGTGGACAAGTTGTGCCGGTGGAAGCCAGGTAGGTTGTGGGAATGCCTCATCTGGAGGAAGCGTGACTGTTACCGTTCCTACCACTTCAGGAACGACTTATTATATTCAGTTACATCGACAGTCCGGGAATGGGACTGCATCCATGAATGGTACGATTTGTTTAACAGCCTTAACCCCTCCTGCAAACGACAATTGCAATACAGCAACCACACTTACTCAATCTTCAAGTTGTGTTACAACCAACGGAACGGTTGCGGGTGCAACGAATTCCGGGATTGCTTCTTGCACCGGTACGGCAGATGATGATGTTTGGTACTCGTTTACTGCAACTAACACAACTGCAATTATTACACGGACAACTACCGGTTCTTGGGATTCGGGGATTGAAATTTTTGCAAGCACAGGAGCCGCTCCGGGTTCTTGTATCGGGGCCTCATTAGGTTGTCAGGATGCGGAAAGCAACTTTACCGTAAACGGTCTTACGGTTGGAATGCATTATTATGTGCGGGTATATTACTGGTACACCGGAGGAATCGCTTCGGGTGATTTCACCATCTGTATTACAGAACCACCTGCATTACCGTCCGGTTCCATTGTAATGCCGGCTTCAGGAAGTACAACTGCTTGTAGCGGGAATTTTTATGATAGCGGAGGACTGGCTGATTATGCAAATTCAGAATCACGTGTTTTTACTATTTGTCCGTCAACAGCCGGAGCGAAATTAAAATTGGTTTTTAGTGCTTTCCAGACTGAAGGAGTAGATTATTTGGAAGTTTTCGATGGAAATTCGGTTGCCGCACCATCGTTAGGAACTTTTTCGGGATCAACAAGTCCCGGAACAATACAGGCAACACCAAGTAATGCTTCGGGATGTCTGACATTCCGTTTTACTTCTGATGGCTCGGTAGTCTATCCGGGGTGGGTTGCGGCAATTTCGTGTGTCATACCTTGTCAATCGATTACCTCTAACTGGGTTAGTTCGAATGAAGCTCCAATGGGCGATGGTGTTATTCGTATTTGCCAGGGGCAGAGCATTAACCTGGTTGGAAGCGGTACATTCGGTACATCAGGAACAGGTGCAACTTATTCCTGGTCAATGGGAAATGGAGTTTCTGTCAGTGGAGCGAATATCAATTACACATACCCGGCCGTTGGAAGTTACCTGGCGAATCTAACGATCACGGATCCCAACGGGTGTACGAACACCAATTACATTAACCGGAATATCCAGGTTTCGACAACACCAACCATTGCAACTTCTGCAACGCCTGCGACGCTTTGTACCAATCAAACTTCTGCTTTGTCAGCGAATGTAACAATGACCCCCTATACCGTGAATTGTACACCGCCGGTTTCGGGAACTACTTTTTTACCGGACGGATCGGGTGCTTCTTATTCGACTTCCATAACAACCAATTGTTACAGTCCAAGTGCAACGGTTACTACTGCTACTGATATTACGAATATTTGTCTCAATATGGAGCATTCTTATTCGGGAGATTTATCCATGCAGATTATATGTCCCAATGGGCAAAGTGTGAGTTTGATCACTTACCCGTCCGGAACGGGATCTGCTAATTTAGGTACTCCATGGGCTACGTCTACGGTAGATGGAAGTTCGACAACAACCACACCTGGTGTCGGGGCGAATTACTGTTTTGCTACTGGAGGTACAGCCTGGGCTACGGGATATGCCTCGGGTGGTACGTTTGTAAGCGGAAACGGACCGGGGACTTATACCGATACGTATATGCCTGCAGGAACGTATGCACCTATGCAAAGTTTTGCCGGTTTGGTCGGGTGTCCGCTTAATGGGAGCTGGACAATCCAGGTGACGGATAACCTGGCTTCCGATAATGGATATATCTTTAACTGGGATATCAATTTCAATGCGGCTTTATTATCTGCCTCTTCGTTTACACCAACGATTGTTTCTCAGGGATGGGTAGCTGCGCCAACGCTTTCCAGTACGGGAAGCACAACCGCAAATGTGACTCCAACCAACCAGGGGACTCCTTGTTTTACGTATAGCGTAACTGATAATTTCGGATGTACCTACACACAGCCGCAATGTATTACCGTGAATTGCGGTACTTCCCTGCCGATCGGTTTGGTAAGTTTTGAAGCGACAGCTGTAAATAACCATTCCGTGAGATTAAACTGGGAAACGAGTTCGGAGCAAAACAATGATTACTTCGTGGTTGAAAGATCATTGAACGGGGAAGACGGTTGGAAACAGGTTGCTGTTGTGGATGGCGCGGGTAATTCGGAAACGCCGAAATATTATGCGGATGCGGATGATATGCCTTTAAGCGGAGTGTCTTATTACCGCTTGAAACAAGTTGATTTCAACGGCCAGGAACGCGTTCATGAAATGGAATCGGTATATATCGATGTTGCGGGAATGAGCGACCTGGTTATTTTCCCGAATCCGGCAACTGACCTGGTGACTTTGAAAGGGGATATTGTTTCGTTGAGCACATTTAAATTACTTAATTCGGTGGGACAGGATGTACGTATGAATGTGACTTCATATAAACAGGGAGATGGTTCTCTGGTCTTGGATATTTCTCCTCTAAGAGCGGGTGTGTATATGATTAAAAACGGTTCCAGGGTGTATTCTTTGGTGAAACAATAGATCGTTTTTCAGATAAAAAGCAATAGGGATGCAATTAATTGTATCCCTATTGTTTTAGATGCATGTTCGGAAAATTTGCTATTTTGTAATCAAATTAATGGAAAGATGAAAAACCTGGTTGGTGTTGTGATCGTTTTATCCCTGGTGGGCGGTATGGTTTCCTGTGGTGCTGAAGAACAAGAAGAAAAGGCCCCTGTCGGAGTAGACCAAAAGACCCCTGAATACAAAGCGTATGATTTGGTTCAAAATCTGCAGATAGTGAAAGATTTGAAAGCAAGTGCCGAAGCGAAGAATCAAACCATTTCACTTCAGTTAAGTAAAGATTTGTTGAACGGGAAAAATGGGTATTACTGGTTTCAGGTTGTTCAGCATGTGGGAACTGCAAAATTGGTTAAGATGAACGTAAAAGTGCGTGAAAATACCTTTAAAGTGACCATACTAGACGATGATAACGGAGCCGATCTGAGTCCGGAAGAGTACGAAGCAAAATATCCTGTGAAATAAGGTCTTAGATCCTGTCCAATACGTATTCGATCAATCCGTTCATTTCTTTTTCGTAACCTTTACTGAACTCCATGCGAGGCCGGTTTGCAATTCCCAGGCAAATGGTAATGCATTCATGGCCCATTGCTTTCCCCAGAGCAAAAAGGGCAGAGCTTTCCATTTCAAAATTCACCACCCGGTGATGATTGAATGCAAATTGCTCCAGTTTTTCGTTCACGTTTGAAGTTCTCGTTCCCAAACGCAATGACCTTCCTTGCGGAGCATAAAAACCGGAACTGGTTACCGTAATTCCTGTATGTACATTCTTGCCTTTCAGTTTCTTTGCCAATATGTCTGAGCCCGCGGAACAATAGGGAGTGATTTCATCCGGGAACCCGACAAAAGAGTCCAGGGCGCTTGCGATCGAACGTTCTTCCGGGCTAAAAGCAATCGGGTAGAAATGGGCTACATTGTCAATTCCAATAGCGTGACTCGATAAAATATAACTGTGAACATCAATGTCTGCCTGCAGAATTCCACATGTTCCGATACGAATTAAGTTCAAGGAAGTAAGTCCGGGACGATTTTCACGGTTTTCCAGGTCGATATTCACCAATGCATCCAATTCATTGATTACAATATCAATGTTATCCGTCCCGATTCCGGTAGAAAGAGCGGTTACCCGCTTGCCTTTATAGGTTCCTGTATGGCAGACAAACTCGCGGTGTTTGGATTGGTGTGTAATGTCATCAAAAAAGGAAGAAATGGCCGCAACGCGGTCCTGATCGCCGACAAGCAAAATGGTCGTGGCGATGTCTTTGGGAGAAATTCCCAAATGATAGACCATTCCTTTTGAGTCCAATACCAATTCTGACGCAGGGTACTTCATTTAATGGAGAATTGAAAATTTTAAAATGTAAAAGTTAATGAAAAATTGAGAAGTGAATTGTATGCATCTGCTTTGGTTTTTATATCGAAAGCAGTGCTTTCTCTTCTTTTCAATTCTTCTTTATTCCATTTTCAATTATTTTTTAACGCTTCCAAAGACTTTGGATAATAAATCGGTAACGCGTGCTGCCGGGTCTTTTCGGATTTTGTTTTCTTCTTTTTCCACCATTTGGAATAATCCTGAAATGGCTCTTTCGGTAACGTATTGGTTCAGATCAGGATTGATTTTTTCTCCGCCTGTCAGACTCATGGCACTGTTGTATTTCGTAATGATCGGATTCCAGTATTCCGTTAATTTTACTTTGGAAATGGCGTCTTTTACTTTCGGTGAAAATGCAGCTACCAATTTAGAAGTGGTATTGTCTTTGAGGAAACGTGTTGCAGCTCCGTCACCACCATTTAAAATACTGAACCCGTCAGAGATACTCATGTTCAGGATTGCATCTTTGAAAATCGGTAATGCTTCTTTTGTTGCTTCTTCAGCAGCTCTGTTCAATGTTGTTTCGAATTTTTCTACCTGGGAACCTAATCCCCAATCAATTGCTTTTTCCCGCACTTTTAAAGCATCCGGAGGAAACGGCAGGCGGATTGCATCGTTTTTCAGAAATCCGTCCGTTACGGAGGTTAAATTCACTGAATTTTGAATCCCGACAGTCAGTGCTTCTTTCAGGCCTGAAATAACTTCTGAATTGGTTAGGGCCGGAGTTGTATTTGTTCCGGTGTTTAAAGCCTCAGCAGCTTCTTTTACGGTTTCACACGCCTGTAAACCAATCATTATAGAGCCTAATGCCAAGATTCTTGTGAATTTTCTCATGGATAATTTTTTATGTTCAAACTTAAGAATAATTTTGTCTTAGCTCAAAAACAGTACCATGATTAATGTTGAAATAATTTCAATCGGAGATGAACTCCTGATTGGACAGACGATTAATACTAACGCTTCATGGATGGGGGCTCAATTGGCGGCTAACGGGATCAAGGTTTCTCATGTGGTTACCATCTCCGATACCTGGGAAGCAATTACAGGTGCTTTGGAGGAAGCGCATGCAAGAAATCAGGTTGTTTTAATCACCGGAGGGTTGGGGCCTACAAAAGACGATATTACGAAACAGGTCCTTTGTAAGTTCTTCGATACGAAACTGGTGTTGGATCAAAACGTTTTAAATCATGTAACTTCCTTTTTCACCAAACGGAACCGGCCGATGCTGGAAACAAATAAAATGCAGGCAATGGTTCCTGAAGCTTGTGAAGTATTGTTTAACGAGCAGGGAACAGCGCCAGGAATGTGGTTTGAAAAGGAAGATACGGTTTTTGTATCCATGCCGGGAGTTCCGTATGAAATGAAATTTCTCATGGAATCACATGTGATTCCTCGTTTGATAAAAAAATATCCTTTTAAGAAACTGGTACAGAAAACGTATCTTACCCAAGGGATCGGTGAATCGTTTTTGGCAGAAAAAATAAGTGGTTGGGAAAATCAATTGCGAAAAGAAGGATTGGACCTGGCCTACCTGCCTTCGCCCGGAATGGTAAAGTTGCGTATCAGTTCGGGGTCCGGGGACCGGGCTCGTGTTGCTTCATTTGGGGAAGAGCTGAAACAAATGATCCCACTTTATTTATATGGTGAGGAAGAAGAGACTTTGCCTGAAGTGGTGGGAAGGTTGTTGCTGACAAACGAAGAAACAGTTGGTACAGTAGAAAGCTGTACTGGAGGAAGTATTATGGCCGGTTTGACAAGTATTTCGGGATCTTCAGCTTACGTTTCAGGAGGGTTGATTACATACAGCAACGATTTGAAAATCAAATTAGCTCAGGTGAACCCGGAAACACTGGAAGATTTCGGGGCGGTGTCCGAAGAAACGGTTCTGGAGATGGCAGCAGGAGGGAAGAAGGAATTGAATGTCGACTGGTGTATTTCTGTTTCGGGAATTGCAGGACCACTTGGCGGGAGTGATGAGAAACCTGTGGGCACCGTTTGGATTGCAATTGACGGGCCGGAGCGAAAAGTCTCCCGGAAATTTCTGTTTGGTACGGATCGTCAAAGAACGGTGCAAATGACAGTGCTCACAGCCTTAAATATGTTGCGTTGCGAAATTTTAGGAATAAATATTGAAAAAAAGCAAGATTAATGTTGCTTAATTGTTGGAATTTGCTTTTCTTTGCACCCGCTTTTAGAATAAGGAAAAATAAAATACAATGTCACGAGTTTGTCAAATAACAGGAAAGTCGGTAATGGTCGGAAACAACGTTTCTCACTCAAACCGCAAAACAAAACGCAAGTTTTACCCGAACTTGTTAACTAAGAAGTTCTACGTGCCGGAAGACGATATGTATGTTACATTGAAGATTTCTGCGTCCGCTTTGAGAACGATTAATAAGAAAGGTATTTCTGCGTGTTTGAAAGAAGCACGTGAAAAAGGTTTTTTAAAGTAAAATCCGGATTCGGTCACGCAAGTGGTTCAATCATAAAGAATTAAGAAAATGGCTAAGAAAGCAAAAGGAAATAGAATCCAGGTTATTTTAGAGTGTACTGAACACAAAGAGTCTGGAATGGCGGGAACTTCCCGTTACATTACGATGAAAAATCGTAAGAACACTCCTGATCGTTTGGAAATTAAAAAATTCAACCCGATCTTGAAGCGTTACACCCTTCATAAAGAAATTAAGTAATTCGAAGCGAAAGCTTCTTTATAAAAATTAAGTCATGGCTAAGAAAGTAGTAGCATCCCTGCAAAAAGGTGGAGGAAAAGAGCATACGAAAGTAATCAAGATGGTTAAGTCTGATAAAGGTTCTTTTACATTCAAAGAAGAGATTGTACACAACGATAAAGTAAAAGAGTGGTTCAGCAAGTAACCACATTCTTAAAGTTGTAAACTCGATATTGTTTTAGAAACCTCTCCGTCATTGCGGAGGGGTTTTTTTATGTATTTTTGAAATTATGGCATTATTTGGTTGGTTTTCGAAGGAAAACAAAGAAACACTTGATAAAGGACTCGAAAAAACAAAAGAAAGTTTTTTTGGTAAGTTAACGCGTTCACTGGTAGGTAAATCAAGAGTTGATGAAGAAGTACTGGATGAATTGGAAGAAATTTTAATTAGTTCCGATGTGGGTGTGAATACAACCCTGAAGATTATTGATCGGATCAACGAACGGGTTTCCAGGGACAAATATGTCGGTACGGATGAACTAAACAAAGTACTCAAAGAAGAAATTGCGGCTTTATTGTCTGAAAATGACAGCAATGGACCGACCGAATACCATATTCCGGAGCATAACGGGAATCCACATGTAATCATGGTTGTTGGTGTCAATGGGGTAGGTAAGACAACTTCAATCGGAAAGTTGGCAAATCAATTTAAAAAAGCCGGTAAAAAAGTGGTTTTGGGAGCGGCAGATACGTTCCGTGCCGCTGCTGTAGACCAATTGATTATTTGGTCAGAACGAGTGGGCGTTCCGATCGTTCAGCAGGGAATGGGGGCAGACCCTGCTTCTGTTGCTTTTGATGCATTGAGTTCTGCAAAAGCCCAGGGAGCCGATGTGGTTATTATCGATACGGCCGGAAGGTTGCACAATAAGGTGAATCTGATGAATGAACTTTCCAAGATCAAGCGTGTAATGGAGAAAGTTGTTCCTGATGCCCCGCACGAAATTTTATTGGTATTGGACGGGTCTACCGGTCAGAATGCATTCGAACAAGCCAAACAATTTGCTTTGGCAACTTCCTTAACAGGTTTGATCATTACAAAACTTGACGGTACAGCAAAAGGTGGTGTGGTGATCGGTATTTCGGATCAAATGAGTATTCCTGTCAGATTTATTGGAGTTGGTGAAGGTATTGAAGACCTGCAGGTTTTCCATAAAGAAGAATTTGTTGCTTCTATTTTTGGAGAATAGACAGAAAAATCAATTGACTAAATTGAAAATCTGGTAATTATATAACTAAATTTATAATTTTAGATGGTAAATTCGTGTTATAATAGTGACATGAATTCAAAACCATTTAATAAGACCTATGCAATAGTCGCATATTGTACGCTGATCGGCTGGATTGTTTCGCTCATCCGGGTTTCGTCTCTTACAGGGGAAGAACGCAGTTTCACGGCATTTCATCTGCGACAAATGCTCATCCTAATGTTGTTCGGATCAGCAGTCAGTATTGTTAATACCGTCTTATTTTTCCTTCCTTATTTCGGATTTATTGTCATTAATATCCTATCCTTCATGCTTTTTATTTGCTGGCTGCTTGGCTTAATTGCTTCCGTCCGGGGAAAGCAAACAGGTGTTTCATTTGTCATACGGGCAGCGGAAAATATGTTGGGTGATATGTTTGAATAAATTTAAACGATGTTAATAATTATTTGTTAAAATATAAACTCGTTAAGTTTCAGGTTAAGTTTTTTTAGTAACATTGGCTTGCTAAAACTAGAATTGAGTGCTCTAAATCAATTATTTCCGAACAGGATGAGGAGCACTCGTTCGAAAATGAAAAAACTGCTTTTATGAAAACTAACGGAGTAAAACTACGTGCCCTCTTCGCATGTTTGTTTTTTTCGGTGCTCTCGAATGGGGTATTCGCTCAAACAAACGGAGTCGTTCGGTGCTACACGGATGAAAATGATGCAATTCTGCGCGCCAATCACCCGGAATTGGAATCAGCACAACAATTTGAACAATGGATACAGTCTGAAATGGCGGCCAATTTGGCTGCTGGAAAAATTATCGGCGGTGTTTACCAAATTCCAGTGGTCGTTCATGTAATCCATAGCGGAACAGCAATCGGTTCCGGGGCCAATGTATCTTATGCTGCAATTCAATCACAAATCGACGTACTCAATGAAGATTTTAGACGGATATTCGGTTCAAATGGTTGGAATACGAACCCGGTTGGTGCAGATACACAAATTGAATTTTGTCTGGCCAGAAGAAGACCGGACGGTTCGGCTTTCCCTTTCAATGGTGCGCAGCAGGAACATGGTGTAAATAGGATTTTATTGTCAACAATAAACACCGCTATGGGAACTTCGGTTACGGCACCTGTATCGCAGACTAATGTGGAGAATGTTATAAAGGCATATACTTATAACGGAAACACTCCTACTGCCACTCGAGGTTGGGATCCGGCTAAATATATGAATATTTGGTTGTGTGATCTCGGAAACGGTTTGTTGGGATATGCTCAGTTTCCTCAATCTCCATTGGGAGGAATGGGCTGTTCTTCACCGGTTAACGGAACGGATGGAGTGGTTTTCCTTTACAGCTCCATTGGTAAAAGTTCCGTAACGGGCTTTCCTGGTCCTTACAACGAAGGAAGAACTGCAACACATGAAATCGGTCATTGGCTGGGATTGCGCCACATTTGGGGTGACGGCGGGTGTTCGGTAGATGATTATTGTAATGATACCCCCTTAGCGGCGGCGGCAAATTTCGGCTGTCCGACAATCAACAGTTGTACCAATGCACCGGATCCCGGAAATGATATGGTAGAGAACTACATGGATTACACCGATGACGCATGTATGAATGTCTTTACAAACGATCAGAAACAACGTATGCGGGCAGTATTGGAAGGTTCTCCCTTGCGTTTGTCGCTCATTAATTCGGATGCCTGTACACCTCCAAATCCAAGTGACGCTTCGATAACAGATGTTTTTGCACCCTTGGGAGACAATTGTGCTGGAGCAATTACACCTAGCGTTCAATTAAAGAACCGGGGATCAAATAACCTGACATCGGCAACAATTTCCTATAAAATTGACAATGGAACGCCGGTTACTTTCAGCTGGACAGGAAACCTTACTCCGAACTCAACTGCAACCGTTGCATTACCTGCATTTACTGCGCCTCTGGGGAATCACACGTTTATAGCCTATTCTACGCTTCCCAACGGAATCACAGATCCTTATGCCGTTTACGATACTTCTGGAATTGATTTTGCAGTTTCGAACGGAATTATGCCGAATTATACTCAGGATTTCGAAGGTCAGTCCTTTCCCCCGGATGTGAGATGGCGGGTGGACAACGTGAATGGTGATTGTTTCAAATGGTCACCTGCTTCGGGAATTTCTTCAACGGGAACATTTACAAACAACATTGCGCAGGTTCCGTGTTACGGAAACAGCTCTTCATCCAATGAAGATTTGTATACTCCTGTTTTCTTATTACCGTGTAATGCAACTGCTGCGACATTAAAGTTCGATGTAGCTTACCGCAAGAGAACATCCACATCGAATGATCAGCTGATTGTCCAGATTTCAACAGACTGTGGTGCTACCTGGTCGAATGTATACAGTAAATCGGGAAATGTAAGTCCATTCCTGTATCAAACCGCAGCTACGGTATCAGCTGAATATTTTCCGACAGCTGCTGCTGACTGGAGAACAGAGACGATCAGTTTGATGTCCTATGTGGCGGCAACATCGAAAAACATCCGCTTCCGGTTCAGAGGAGTTTCGGCAAATGGAAACAACATTTTTATTGACAATGTTAAGTTTGAAGGGACAACCCCGGGAGAAATTAATGTAGACGTGGCAAGCACGGATGTATTGGACGGAGGTTATTATACGTATGCAAATACCCTCTCGGGAGGATCAACGACTGCAACTTTTAACATTACCAATACCGGAACAACGAATTTAACCTTGACCAATCCAATTACGGTGACAGGAACAGGTTTTGCACTGGGAACAGGTTTCGGGACAACAACAGTTACACCTGGCTCAACAACCACCTTTACGGTTGTATTCTCCCCGAATGCGGCAGGAAATTTTACAGGAAATGTATCGTTTGGCACAAATGACTGCGACGAAGGAACTTACAATTTTGTATTGAACGGTTTGGGGATTGTTACTCCGCCTGTAGCAGATTTTTCTGCAGCTCAAACCACTATTTGTCAGGGGTCATCGGTTACCTTTACCAATTTGTCTACTTACGCAAACTCTTATGCATGGACTTTTACAGGTGGAACACCCGGTACATCTACAGCAACCAATCCTACTGTTACCTATAATACAGCCGGAACGTATGCTGTAACGCTTGTAGCAACGAATGCAAACGGATCAGATACGGAAACAAAAACAGGTTATATAACTGTTGTAGCTTCAACAGCAACCGCACTGCCTTTAAATGAAGGCTTTACGACAACGCCTTTCGTTCCAACCGGTTGGTCTCTAATTAACAACAATGCTTCTCCCACATCTTGGGCAAGATCAACAACGGTTGGTAATGCACCTACAGCTGGTAACTCTATGTGGTTTAATAATTTCGCATATAACGATTCGGATGATGATGTTGTTCGCTTGAAAACACTTACTTTCTCCGGTCTTTCATCTGCACAAATGACTTTTGATGTCGCATATGCTCCATACGATGCAGCAAATTTTGATGGTCTGGAAGTATTGGTTTCTACAAACTGCGGAAGTTCATTTACTTCGGTTTATTCGAAATCAAATACTACACTGGCAACGGCATCTGCAATCACAACGGCATTTGTTCCCTCAACAGGACAGTGGAGGACAGAAACGGTTGACCTGACGCCATACATCGGTCAGGCGAACGTGATCATTGCATTCAAAAACTTATCCGGTTATGGAAATAACCTGTATGTGGATAATATCAATGTAACGGGAGTTGTTGCTTCGACTCCTCCGACTCCAAGTTTTTCAACAGCTTCCAGTGCGGTTTGTGCCGGACAAAGTATTACTTATACGAATACTTCGACCGGTTCTCCTACGTCATATTCCTGGTCTTTCCCGGGTGGGACTCCGAGCACTTCTACCGCAGCAAATCCTACGGTTACTTATTCAACAGCCGGAACTTACAACGTGGTATTAACGGCTACTAATGGTTCCGGATCGAATACGGTCACGATGACAAATTATGTAACGGTAAATGCGGTTCCGGCAGCTCCAACGATTACTGCTGGTGGGGCAACGACTTTCTGTTCCGGAGGCTCGGTAACGCTGACTTCCAGTTCCGGGAATTCTTATTTGTGGTCGACCGGTGCGACATCACAATCCATTACGGCAACAACAGCCGGAACATATACGGTTCAGGTTACAAATGCTTCGGGCTGTCAAAGTGCGGCCAGTGCAACCACAACAATTACGGTTAATCCGACACCAAGTACACCGACGATTACTGCTGGTGGGGCAACGACTTTCTGTTCCGGAGGCTCGGTAACGCTGACTTCCAGTTCCGGGAATTCTTATTTGTGGTCGACCGGTGCGACATCGCAATCCATTACGGCAACAACAGCCGGAACATATACGGTTCAGGTTACGAATGCTTCGGGCTGCCAAAGTGCGGCGAGTGCAACTACAACAATTACGGTTAATCCGACACCAAGTACACCGACGATTACTGCTGGTGGGGCAACGACTTTCTGTCCGGGAGGCTCGGTAACGCTGACTTCCAGTTCCGGGAATTCTTATTTGTGGTCGACCGGTGCGACATCACAATCCATTACGGCAACAACAGCCGGAACATATACGGTTCAGGTTACAAATGCTTCGGGCTGTCAAAGTGCAGCGAGTGCAGGAACGACTATTACGGTTAATCCAACTCCTGCTGCACCGACGATTACTGCTGGTGGGGCAACGACTTTCTGTTCGGGAGGCTCGGTAACGCTGACTTCCAGTTCCGGGAATTCTTATTTGTGGTCGACCGGTGCGACATCACAATCCATTACGGCAACAACAGCCGGAACATATACGGTTCAGGTTACGAATGCTTCGGGTTGTCAAAGTGCGGCCAGTGCAACTACAACAATTACGGTTAATCCGACACCAAGTACACCGACGATTACTGCTGGTGGGGCAACGACTTTTTGTTCCGGAGGCTCGGTGACGCTGACTTCCAGTTCCGGGAATTCTTATTTGTGGTCGACCGGTGCGACAACGCAATCCATTACGGCAACCACTGCCGGAACATATACGGTTCAGGTTACGAATGCTTCGGGTTGTCAAAGTGCGGCGAGTGCAACCACAACGGTTACGGTTAATCCGACTCCTGCTGCACCAACGATTACTGCTGGTGGGGCAACAACATTCTGTCCGGGAGGTTCGGTGACGCTGACTTCCAGTTCCGGGAATTCTTATTTGTGGTCGACCGGTGCGACATCACAATCCATTACGGCAACAACAGCCGGAACATATATGGTTCAGGTTACAAATGCTTCGGGTTGTCAAAGTGCGGCGAGTGCAACCACAACGGTTACGGTTAATCCGACTCCTGCTGCACCGACGATTACTGCTAGTGGGGCAACAACATTCTGTCCGGGAGGTTCGGTGACGCTGACTTCCAGTTCCGGGAATTCTTATTTGTGGTCGACCGGTGCGACATCACAATCCATTACGGCAACAACAGCCGGAACATATACGGTTCAGGTTACAAATGCTTCGGGCTGTCAAAGTGCAGCGAGTGCAGGAACGACTATTACGGTTAATCCAACTCCTGCTGCACCGACGATTACTGCTGGTGGGGCAACGACTTTCTGTTCGGGAGGTTCGGTAACGCTGACTTCCAGTTCCGGGAATTCTTATTTGTGGTCGACCGGTGCGACAACGCAATCCATTACGGCAACCACTGCCGGAACATATACGGTTCAGGTTACGAATGCTTCGGGTTGTCAAAGTGCGGCGAGTGCAACCACAACGGTTACGGTTAATCCAACTCCTGCTATTACTTTGGGAACACTTACAAATCCAAGTGCGTGTGCTTCAGCTACAGGTTCTATTGATGTAAACGGAACGGGGTCCGGTTCTGTTTCCTGGTCAGGAACTGCTTCAGGAACAGCTTCGGTAGCTTCCCTGCCGACGACTATTCCGAACCTGGCCGCAGGATCTTATACAATCGTTCTGACAAGTGGAGCCGGTTGCGTATCGAATAGTATTACAGGAAGCTTAACGGATCCTGGATCACCGACACCGCCGGTAATTACTCCAAGCTCAACAATCTTGTGTCCGGGAGGGGCGGTAACTTTAACTTCTTCGTATGCTTCAGGAAACACCTGGTCAACTGCATCAACAGCATCCAGTATTTCTGTTACTGTTGCTGGAACGTATACGGTACAGGTAACGAATGCCGGATGTACTTCTACTTCCAGTCCGATAACCATTACTGATGCGGCACCATTTAGTGTAAATGCAGGAAGCGATGTTGCTGTTTGTTCAGGTGGTTCTGTTACCTTGACTGGAGCATCAACAGGTTCTCCGACTTTAGTATGGGATAACAGCGTCCAGGATGGGGTTTCTTTCGTTCCTGCAAGCACAACAACTTATACACTGACAGGGACTGATGGAAACGGATGTCAGCAGACGGACCAGGTTACGGTTACTGTTAATGCGAATCCAACAGTCGGATTGGCAGACTTAGGACAGGTTTGTACCTATAATCCGGCATTTGTTCTGACAGGTGGATCTCCTTCGGGAGGAACTTATTCGGGAACCGGAGTTTCATCCGGAAGTTTTGACCCGGCTGTAAGTGGTGCAGGAAGCTTCCCGATCACTTATACATACTCGGATGCGAATGGCTGCTCAGGAACAGCTCAAAGTACCATTGTGGTAGATCCGTGTTTATCAGTCAGTGAGAATGAAAAATGGAATATGTCCATTTATCCGAACCCATCAGTTGGCAAAATCGAGATCTTGTCTGACGTACCTTATTCCAACCTGAAAATGGTGGATGCACAAGGGAAATTAATTTTCGATATGGAAATTGATCAGTTTGAATCAGTAAAAGTACTTGATCTCTCATCTTATGCAAACGGACATTATACCTTACAGGTGTCAGGTGAATTCGGTAAAAAATATCACCAGCTTGTGATCAGTAAATAATTTAATTCAGGGAACAAAATGAAGGGAGCCAAGGTTATTTGGCTCCTTTTTTATTTCGTGCACTTAGATTATATGGATATCAGGTTCGTCAATATCTGAGATCGTTACTGGAAAGTCTATAAAATTTGCTTCCTATTTGAATGGGATTGTATCAGATTAATACTGTCTTGTCGGACTACACTTTTTCTTCTTAACTTTGATGTAAAGATTAATCAGGCATGCAAAAACTAAAGATCAACGGTCATGGACACATTTTACCGGAACCATCGGAAATCCCGAAGTTCATGCGTGAGAAAAAGTTGTTTTGGATAGATGATGACAAAAAATTCATGAGACAGGATGATTGGGCCCGGCCGATTACCGATCCGAGTTTCTTTTTTGATGAGAAAATAGAGTGGATGGAAAGACACAATATCGATCATGGTGTGATGCTGAATCTGTCGCAGGTGTATTGTAACGGATGGTCTAGGCAAGATGCATTCGATGCAATCCGTTGGCAAAATGATTTCAATGCAAGTGTCCAGGAACGCCGCCCCGATAAATTTACAAGCGGTTTTGTGGTACAGCCACTTTATATGGAAGATGCTTTAAATGAGATCCGGCGTTGCGTAGAAGGTCTGAATATGAATTTGTTGTGCCTTCCGACCCACTTTTTAAACAAAGACAACGAATGGCTTTCAGTAGTAGACGATTCGACTTTACCCTTGTTTGACCTGGCAAATGAATACAAACTGGCGATCGAAATTCATCCCTATGACGGGGAAAAGATGGTTGCTTTAAAAGATATGTACTGGCGTTTTCACTTGGTTTGGATGATGGCCCAAACTGCAGATACCTTGCACATGTATGCACTCAAAGACTTTGTCAATAAATACCCGGATATCCGCACGTGTTTTGCTCATGGGTGTATGCTGGGACAGGCAAATTACGGAAGAAGATTACAGGGATTTGACGGAAGACCGGACCTGTTTACCGAAACCAGGGACCCGAGGGCAAGCTTAGGTCATCCGAACTTGTTTTTTGACACCCTGGTACACGATTCCTATACCTTGCAATTACTCAAAATCCGGGTAGGCTCGTCCCAGATTGTTTCCGGGTTGGATGATCCGTACCCATTAGGTGAAATGGAAGGTGTAGCGAACTCCTATCCCGGAAGGGTGATTGACTTTGCGGTTGAAGTCGGGATTTTGGATCAAAAAGAATCGGATGCGATCTGGTATGACAATGTGTTGCGTTGGCTTGGAAAGACTTCAATTTAAGAGAAAACATGCTTAGAAAGAATTTCTTTCTTTTCAGTATATGCCTTTTAACAGGCGTTTATGGCTTTTCACAGGAACGAAAGGATACGCTTCCCCATTTACCGATTGAATCCGGACAATTCGTTAAGAATCAGAATCAACGGTTTGGTTTTTTTGAACGGGTGAAGGAGAACAATAAAAATGGATATGAAGCAGAAGTATTCAAATCTGTAGGAAAAGCACAAACGGATGTGGTGGATTTTAAGATTAATCGTCTTAAATTCCCATCTGTTGATTCGATTGAGTTTTACATACGCACGGAACGTATTGCAAGTACACGGGTCAATGAGATCAAACAACGGATCTTTTTACCGGCTTCGAATAAAGATTACGACCTGGTTGCGAAGTTCCAGGGAGGGGTCATTTCAACCCTACATGTTTCCGTATTGCCGGTTGTTATTCAAAAGGTACGGATTGTTCCCTTAATGAAAGCCAAAATCAACGCAGACAGCCTTGAAAAGGAATTGAATGTGCTCTTTGCTCCGGCAAACGTCCGCTTCGAAGTAACGGTAGACCCCGTGTTCGAAAGCGATGCGTTTGAAATGGGAGAATCTTTTGAAAATCCGGGTCCGGACCGTTTGAAATACACCAATCAGATGCGCCATGTTCGGGATGTCTATCAGAATAGTTATAAAGATAAAACAATCAATACGCTTCTTTTTTTTGTTATTCCCCGGTTTGTAAATCCTGCTTTGAAAGGATACATTGTGAAAAACAAGTCGTTGGGCTTTTTGATGAAAAACAATTCAAGGGAATTGGCGCACACTATGGCAATGGAGTACTTGGAAGGATTTGCCAATATAGAGTCGGAACAGGAAAATCCGGAAGTTTGGGGCCTGGATAACGAAATGTGGATCCGGGTCAATAAAAATCCGAGCATTTATTCCATTATCGATGATTATGAAGAAGTGGTTACGAACAACGGACTGATTGCCTATTATTTCTTTGAACAAAATAAAGACGGAAGCATTGTTTTGAAAAATAAGAGTTTCCTGGCTTCGGTTATTCGTCCGATGAAGAAAAATACGTATTCGTATCACCTTCAGATTGATAATATTTTGTACAAAACCCTGTTCCGCATCAAATCAAAACCCTTTAACATCCTGCATCTGCTAAGCGTATTGTTGTCTGTTGGAGGATTTGTTTATGGGTTCCGGAAATTACGCGGATGGCTGAAAATGCGCATGAAAAAGCCACGCCTGGTTTCCTTCTTTTCACGGTTCATTCAATGGACAGGTATACTCGTACTTTCATTTGTTTTAATGAAAGCTGTTGATTTGGGATATTCCTGGTTTGAAGTAACAGATGGAGTGATCAAATCGTATTCGGGATTGAATGAGAAGAAAGTTCTGGACCTGCTGTTTGATAACAGGCATCCCCATAAACTGGAGGAAAAACGTGTCGGATCTGAATTGATTGTCAAACGGAATAAGCAGTATTTTCTTTACGAACGAAAGAAAGTACTTTATTTTAAAATGAATGTTTCCAAACAGCAGGTTCCGGTAAAGTTGCGGCTGATCGCCAATTCGGATTCCCTGAAAACCGATCTGCTGGAAGAAGCGATCGATGCAAAAAGCCATTATATCGTGGTCAAAATCTATTCGGCTAAAGGAAAATGGCTTCGGGACCAGGTCTATAATCATTTGGGGGTGGATTTGACTTCCAAATTAAAATTAGAGGATCCTCCCAAACGGATATTGGTTTTTGTGAACGGATATCGTCCTACTTCCCTGGGAAGTACGTTTGAAGAGAATTTTGAAGATATCCGGAGCAATGGATTGGAATTCCCGAATTCACTCAATCGGTTGTTTACGGAAGACCGCTACAATTATTGGCATCCCTGGAAACAAATCGATGATACTTTCCGGTTGAGAATTAATCCGACAGAGTATTATTATGCAGACGGACATCATTCCGTTTCAACCTCCAATCACAGGAGCTTGCTGAACTTCAGTACAAACTCGGGTATTTACCCGAAAAGATGCCGGAATCCGAAAATGCATACTTGTTATACGACCAGTACGGTGGGTTCCAAACTCTTCGGCTCCCGGAAGGCGAAGACACTCAGTCTGCTGGCAACTAAGCCCAATAAACGAGGTTTTGCGGTTCGCGTAAACGGAGGAAGAATTGCGGGCCGAAATTTGTTCCAAATGCTCAATGAATTACCGAATTCTTCCAAAAATGACACCCTTTATTTGGTTGTACACAGCATGGGATTCGCCTATGCTCAAGGAATGATCGAACAATTGAGAGGCAAAATAAATTTTGGAGCTTATTACATTCTGGCACCTGAAAATGCATCAACCGGAACTGTAAACCGGAAAGAATGGAAGCACGTCTGGCAATACGGCAGTAACTTGCATACAGTGAACCAGGATGCACCCTGTCTGCAGGATGGTGTTGCGCCACAGGCTTCTGTGAAAGGATTGTCGGAAAAACAGCGAATTTATATTCCCAAAAACCTCTACAATCACAAGGGGTATTTTGATTCCCACTTTGTGGGCTGGTACGATTGGGTACTTGCAATTCCTTCGGGTAAAAAAGGGCATGTAGAACAACATTAACCGATTCCCGTTTTTACCATCATACTTCAAATTTCGACTGTCTGATTCACAGGGATCGGGTAGATGATTTACCTTTTTTACGGTATTGTAGATTCCTTCTCAAGAGGGCAATTTTGCTATTTAGAATTATTCTACATAAGATGAACCTGCATTTAGATAGTCGAAATCAATTGATAAGCCTGGGATTCAAAGAGTTGGTACAATCAATTCTTGGAGAGGTCACAATTGAGTGGCATGCGGGAAATCCAAAAGTGCAACATACATCTTCCGGTCAGAAGCAGGTAGTCGTTTACAACTTTGCAGGGAATTACCAGGAAATTGAGAATAATCTGAAAGAAACTCCGGAAGATGCCAATTGTGTTAAGGTGATACTGATTCAAAACAGAGATGTATCCGACCTTCCTAAATTGGTTTCGTTCGGTGTCTCCGGATTCATTGATGTAAATTGTACCCGGGATGAATTAAAAGAAGCCTTTCGAAAAGTGTTACACAACCAGAACTACTATTGTGAATTGGTTTGGAATAAGATCCTGAGCCACGATGATGAAAGTACCCTGTCTGCCCCGTTCAGCTTAACCAAACGCGAAATTGAAATCATAGAATCCCTGTTAAATGGTAAATCAACAATAGAAATAAGCAGGGAACTGGGATTAAGTCCGCATACCGTTCAAACACACCGCAAAAATTGTTTCAAAAAATTAAAAGTGAAATCCTTATCCGAGCTTTTATTGTTTGAAATGGAAAACCAGGTGTTCAAGAAATAAACCTACCCTGTCAAAGGTATCTTTTTCCGCTTGTTTTAGCGATTGCATCCACTCCGTTTCGAACCTAATTTTGCCGTGTTATTTAGATTGAGTTTAAATTAAAATAATCCGCTAGAACGGATACCCAATAAATAAAAACACATCACATGAAAAAAGGATTACTTCTATCATTCTTAACATTGGCTGGATTTTCAAATGCGCAGCTGGTAAGCGACTCAGTAACGATGGGCGCAGGATATGCAAACAACATTTGGTACAGCTTGCAAAACGATGAGCAAGGTACCGCTCAGGCCGCAAATAACTGGGATTTGGGTTTTGCGACAACAATTAACCCTTCCAATCCGCTGGCAGCATCGATTATTTTTAATAACAAGATCGGATCTGTCTATGCGGTTCCGGGTACGGACGGAACAGATTTGGCTACTGCTGATACTACGGGTATGACCTCATGGACTCCGCTTTACAACTCGGAAGCAACATGGAGTGAAGGAGCTTTGAATACTGCCAGTGCCGGCGGTACGGATTACGGTTGGGGAAATTACGATGCGGTAAACCACACAGGAATTGTTGCGAATCGCGTTTTTGCCATTAAATACTCAAACGGTTCTGTCAAATTGTTTACTGTTTCCCTGTCATTTATGTCTTCCGAATACACGGTGGACTACTCGAATGCAGACCACAGTGGGATAGGAACTGCAACTGTCGGGATCACAGCTTATGCGACAAAAAACTTTGTTTATTTGACTTTGGGCGGAACCGTAATTGACAGAGAACCCGTTTCGACGAGCTGGGATTTAGTGTTTACCCAATACGCTGCAAATAACGGCGCTCCTTATCCTTACAACATGGTAACAGGGATATTACACAATGTTGGAGTGCAAGTGGCTGAAGTTCACCCGGTAGATGATCCTGTTACGGATATGACATATACTTCGGTGACCTATTCTGAAGACATCAACACGATCGGGTACGATTGGAAAACATACGCAGGGACTTATACCATTGAAGATTCCCTGGTTTACTTCGTGAAAGATGCAGATGGGGATTACTGGAGATTGATCATGACCGGTTTCTCAGGAAGCAGTTTAGGCAAAACCCTGTTCAAAAAAGAAAAAGTAGCTACGCTGAATGTCGCTGAAAAGAACCAGTTGATTATGGGGATTTTCCCGAACCCGGCTGCAGATATAGTTACAGTAATGGTTGATTCCAAATCAAATGCAACGGTCAAAGTAATGAATATGACCGGTCAGGTGGTATTTGAAAACGCTGCCGGATCCGGCACGTTGGAAGTAATGACCCTTTCTACGGCAACTTTCACAAACGGGGTTTACCTGTTTGAAGTTTCGAACGGAACAGCGACAACAACGCAACGTTTGGTTGTACAACATTAATCTTTGATTGAATAGAAAATGAAAAAAATCAGTTTTTTATTTCTGACTCTTTTAGCACTGACAGCTGCTTGCAATTCGGGTGAAAAGCCGGTAGAAAAAAGAGAGGGAAAAACAGCAGAAAGACGAATCATTTCTTTAAGCGGTTCGGTTACAGAAATCATCTATGCGGTAGGTTCAGAAAAGGAACTCGTTGGGATTGATGTAACGAGTACATATCCTGCGGTCGCTGAAAAGCTCCCGAATTTAGGCCATGTACGCAAATTGGCCATTGAAAGTTTATTGGCATTAAATCCTTCCCATGTAGTGATGCTGGAGGATGAGGTGTCTCCGGACTTGAAATCAAAATTAAAACAGGCTAAGATCGAATTGATCACTTTTAAACACCCGAACAGCGTAGAGGGTGCAAAATACCTGGTAAAAGAAGTGGCTGCCTGGTTAGGAAAAGCAGATGAATCAGCACCCATTGTTACTCAAATCAATTCGGATGTACGGAAAATTTCAAAACCGGACAAAAAGCCTAAAGTATTGTTCGTGTACGCAAGAGGAGCAGGAACATTAATGGTTGCCGGGGAAAATACACCGCTTGAAAAAATGATCGTTTTGGCAGGAGGGGAAAATGCCGGTAAGGGATTCACGGATTTCAAACCGCTTACAAGTGAATCAGTCATTGCCGCCAATCCGGATGTGATTTTGATGTTTACCTCAGGAGCTCAAAGTTTGGGGCCTGATGGAATCTTCCATGTTCCCGGAGTTGCGGCAACAAACGCAGGTAAGAATAAAGCGCTGATCCAAATGGATGGACAGTTATTGAGTGGGTTCGGTCCCCGTGTGGCTGAAGCACTAATGGAGTTAAATAAAGAATTCAAAAAGATTAAATAGTTCAAGTGTTCAATTGGTTTTGAACCTCATTGAACCTTTTCAACTCATTGAACATTGAGAAGTATGTCAAGACAAAGGATAATCGGTTTTTCATTACTTATTTTACTGGTCGTTTGCTTTATTGTGAACCTCTCAGTAGGGAATGTTCGTATCCCGGTTTCTCATGTCTTTGGCAGTTTAATTGAGAAGCTCGGATGCACTACCGGTCTGGAAATAACGGATATCGAATACCAGGTTGTTTACAATATCCGGTTCCCAAGGGCAGTTTATTCGTGTTTGATTGGGGCAGGATTGGCGGTTTCAGGTGCAGCATTACAAGGAATTTTTAGAAACCCTTTAGTGGATTCCGCTTTAATAGGAATTTCAACGGGCGCCTCATTGTTTGCTTCACTATTCATTTTGTTCAACGGATTGGTTCCCTGGTTGATTCTGTTCAGCGAGGGATTTTCCCTTTCCATTGTGGCATTCTTTGGGGCCTCCCTTGTGGCATTTATTGTTTATCGCTTGTCATTGAGTCAGGGTGAAATCAATTCATTGACCCTCATTTTGGCAGGAATCGCATTGAATGCATTAACAGCAGCTTTGACAGGTTTGTTGACATTTTTTGCAACGGATGATGAACTGCGCGATCTGACTTTCTGGACCCTGGGAAGTTTAGGGTCGGCCAACACGGATTCACTTGGGTTACTGGCTGTATTCACGCTTGTTCCCATGATCCTTATTTTCTTCCGGGCTAAGAGCTTAAATGTATTGGCTTTGGGAGAAAGTAATGCGCACTACATGGGATACAAAGTGAAAAATATCAAACTCCTGGTGATCGTTTGTTCGACCTGTATGGTGGGATCGGCAGTTTCAATGGCTGGTGTAATCGGATTTATCGGCTTGGTGGTACCACACATCATTCGCATTGTATCGGGGCCGAATCATCAGTTATTATTGCCTTTCAGTGCTTTTTTCGGTGCCATTTTACTTGCTGTTGCCGATATGATCTCCCGAACAATTCTCCCGCCAACAGAAGTACCTATCGGGATTATTACCGCTTTGATGGGAACACCGGTTTTCATCGCCATCATTTTTAAACACAAACGCAAATTTTCGGTTTGATCGAAGCAAAAAACATAGCATTTGGAGTAAAAGGGAAACAAATCCTGCATCCGGTTAATTTCACGACTGATCGGGAAGAATTTATCGTCATTCTCGGTCCGAACGGAGCAGGGAAGAGTACCCTGGTCAAATTGCTTTCGAACGGACTAAAACCAGGCTCGGGAAGTATTTCCTATTATGGAAAAGAGCTGAAGGAATGGGCACCCGGCGATTTGGCAAAATACCGTGCGTATATGCACCAGGAAAGCATGATCGCCTCCAGTTTTACGGTTCGTGAAGTCTTGGAAATGGCCCGTTACCGCTATCCGGAAATCAAAAGCCAGTTTAACAAAACGGTTATTGAGAAAATTGCAAATGAATTAAACCTCCTGGCACTTTTAGACGTGGAATTCAATTTCCTTTCGGGAGGGGAAAAGCAGCGGGTCCAGTTTGGAAGGGTTTTGCTCCAATTGGAAAGTGAAGGGGAAATTCAGCCAATCAAATATTTGTTCCTGGATGAACCCTTGAACAACCTGGATGTGCGCTACCAAATCGAATTACTGAAGCATGCACGCAAATTTGTGGATGATAAACATGGGAGCGTGATTGTAGTGATGCATGATATTAATTTATGTTACCAATATGCAGACCGCGTTCTGTTGATGCAAAAAGGAAAAGTCATCCGGGATGGTTCTGTCCATGAAGTTATGATCCCGGAATTATTAAGCCAGACATACCAAATCGAATTAGAACAAATCCAATCATTCGACGGAGAGGTTTTTTACAGACATCTGTCTTACACGTCGAATTTACTTGATAATACACTAATAAAATAAAGATGGAAACAACGTTGTCACTAAAAGAAGCTTTCACACATTTAAAGGAAAGCGAACCTAAATTGAGAATCAGAGAATACGCGAAGCGATTGAATGCTTCAGAAGCGGAATTGGTCGCATTGAGTGTTGGAACTGCTGCGGTTCGTTTACGCCCGGAATTTACAGCAATCTTGGGTGAGATCGAATCACTTGGTTTCGTAATGGCTTTAACCAGAAATGACGATGTGGTCCATGAGCGTAAAGGAGTTTACGAGAACTTCAGTACTACTCCGCATGCATCCCTTTTTGTTGGAAAAGATATCGATTTACGCATTTTCCCAAATTCCTGGGCATATGCATTTGCAGTAACGGAAGGAGAGGACAAACCACGTCACAGCTTGCAGTTCTTCACTAACGATGGTGTTGCAACACACAAGATTTACATGGAACCCAAAAGCAACATGGAAGCATATGAAGCTTTGGTTGCGAAATACAAAGACGAAAATCAGTCATCTGAATTGGAGATTGGAGCTTTATTGCCATTGGAATCTCCTGAATTACCGGATAGTGAAATTGACGTGAAAGCATTCCGTGAACAATGGATTAATCTGAAAGACACGCATGAATTCTTCGGTTTGTTGAGAAAACACAAATTGACAAGAACACAGGCTTTGCGTTTGGCCCCGGATGAGAATTATGCGAAAAAAACCGATAACAAAGCATTGCGAAGAGCGTTGGAAGCGGCTGCTAAGGATCAGGTTTCGATCATGGTGTTTGTTGGAAATGCAGGTATGATCCAAATTCATACAGGTGAAGTGAAAAACATCGTGGAACACGGTCCGTGGATCAATGTGCTGGATCCGATGTTCAATCTGCATGCAAAAGAGGATGCGATTACGGAATCCTGGATTGTACGCAAACCAACAGAAGACGGAATGGTGACTTCACTGGAGTTGTTCAATACGAAGAAAGAACTGGTATGTACCCTTTTCGGGGCACGTAAGCCCGGAGTTCCTGAATTGGAATCGTGGAGAAAATTGATCGCAGCTTTGTAAATCATGAACCGGAAAACATATGTACTACTTTTGATGAGCGTCCTGAGTGGTGTGGCTGCCGCTCAGGATACCTTGTATATTAAGGATGAGGCGGGAACAGCTGTGTCTTTTGCACAAGTCGCGATCCAGGATGTGGATGCGAAGAAAATAAAGTTTGTCCAAACCAATGAACAAGGAATGTTACTCGTTCCGCATGGACTTTTTTCTGCTGGGAAATTGATCATAAAAGTCAGCACAGACGGTTTTCATCAGCAAATAGATACCATTTCAAAAGGAAGGCACCTCGTGTACTTAAAAACAAACACCAGGGATATCGGTGAAGTAGTGATTACCGGTCAATTGGGCGCAGGATCAGTGTCAGGGTCCACAAACAAAGTAAAACTGATTGATCGTGCTACTATTGAAGCAAAAGGAGCCGTTAATTTACGCGACTTGTTGCAAAATGAACTCAATATCCGCATCAGCCAAGACCAAATTCTTGGAAGCGGGATGTCCCTGCTTGGAATCGGCGGAGAAGGTGTAAAAATATTGATAGACGGAGTTCCGGTTATCGGCCGTCAAAACGGAAACATTGACCTGAGCCAGATCAATTTGGGAAATATTGAACGAGTGGAAATTGTTGAGGGACCGCTTAGTACCAACTACGGAAGCAACGCCATGGCCGGTACCATTAATTTGATTACAAAAAAGCCGAAGAATAAAGGCTACGACATAAACCTGGGAGCTTTTTACGAAACGGTTGGAAACTACAACCTGAACCTGGGAGTGACTTCGCGGATTAAAAACCATTCGATTTCGGCCTATGGTGCACGTAACTTTTTTGACGGCTGGACTCCCGGAGACAAATGGATCGAATTTCCGAAAAAAGAACTGGCAGATTCCGGGCGTTTCCAGCAATGGAAAATGAAAGAACAGTATTTGGGAGGATTAAAATACGGATACAAATTCAAAAAAGCGGAACTCATCCCGTCATTGGATTTGTTCCGCGAGAAAATCGTGAACCGCGGTTACCCGAGAGCACCTTATCAGATTTCTGCTTTTGATGACGAATATGTTACCCATCGTCAGAATGCAGGGTTGGAAGTGATCAGCTGGTTGAAAAAAGACTTGAAACTGGACATTCAATTGAATTATTCCAATTACAAACGTATCAAGAATTCTTACTTATCGGATCTAACTACACTTGACCGGAAATTGTTGGCGAATACGGAACAGGATACTTCGCGCTTCGTTTTATATTTTAACCGTGTTACGCTTACACGCAATAATTTTGACCGTAAATTCAATTACGAAGTCGGGTATGATATCAATTACGAAACCGGTTTTGGGAATCGCATTGAAAATAAACGAAAAGAAATAGGGGATTATGCCCTGTTCGGAACCTTTAATTGGTCACCCTGGAATTGGCTAAACCTCAAACCCGGATTGCGTATTACGTACAATTCCTTATACAAGGAAGCATTTGTGCCGGCTTTGAATGTAAAAATCGGGAAGAAGAAACACCTTTTACGCGGAAGTATCGCTTCCGGATTCCGTTCGCCTTCTATTAAAGAGTTATACATGGAATTTGTAGATATCAATCACAATATTCATGGGAATCCGGATCTGAAACCGGAAATCTCAAATCACGTTCAGGGCTGGTATAACTTCAACTGGGAACCAAAGAAATTCCAGTCCGGATTTGAATTGTCGGGGTATTACCAGGACATTCACAATCGCATCAGTTTGTCACAATCTGCCGATGGAGTGAACTACAGTTATTTCAACATCGATCGGTTCCATGCACGCGGAATTCAGTCATCTGTGAAAATAGGGCAAAAGCAATGGAGCGTGAGTGCAGGGTTCAATTACATCGGCACAGCTTCCAATTATTCGAACAACCGGTATGCTTATTCTCCGGAATTGGTTTCAACCGTATCGTACCAACTAAAGAACGGAACAACCAAATTCAGCGCGTTTTACAAGTACACCGGTAAAGTGGTGGCTTACTTTGTCAATGAAGACGCTTTCATCACGCAATCTTTCATTTCCGATTACAGCTTGTTGGATTTGCAGGTGCAGCACTGGTTCCTGAAGAAAACGCTGAGTGTTTCTTTGGGAGGCAAAAACCTGTTGGATGTAACCAATATTAACTCAGGAAGCGGTACATCCGGTGGCGCACACGGTTCAAATGCAGGAACCGCTCCGATCGCCTGGGGAAGAAGTTTCTATTTGAATATGACATACCTGATCAAATCAAAACAATGAAAAAAGCGCTTTTAATCGCATTGATCCCACTTTTAAGCGGATGTTTTAAAAAGGAAATCCCGGTGGATAAACCTGTTTACGGAGCTACATCCAGCCAGGTTGAATTGGGAGGGAATTATGCCAACCAGATTTATTATGACCTGGAAACGAGTTCCATTATCCGGCAAAATAACCGGGAGGTTTGGGACCTGGCTTTTGAAGCAGGAGAGAATGGTTTTCACATTTTACTGAACGAATCACGGATCATGGCAGCGGCACTTTCCAACGAAACAGATATCACAGCTTTAACGTCTGATGCCGGTTTGACTTATCACTGGGATTTTCATACCGGAAACCTGGATTCCACAGCAATCGGTGATTGGCAGAGTTTGGGAAAAGTGTATGCAATTGATTTGGGAACAGCACTTACCGGCGGAAGTTTGGGTAAGAAAAAACTGAAAGTTGTTTCGGTCACTTCTGCTGAATATCAAATCCAATTTGCAGATTTGAACAGTTCAGTCATTCAAACTTTTACCATTCCGAAATCGACCATCGCCGGATTCACCTATTTTTCCATGACCGGAAGTGGTTCTTTGGTGGATATCGAACCCAATAAGGAAACGTGGGACCTGATTTTCACAGCTTATTGTCATGTGTTTGACAGTCATACTCCGTATTCAGTGGTTGGGGTTTTATCCAATCGCTACGGAGTGAAGGTACAGGAAGTAACGATCCCGTTTGCAGATCTGAAACATTCCGATATTGCAGAATCCGCTTTTGAAGATCGCATCAACGTAATCGGTTACGACTGGAAAACCTACGATTTTGATAACGGGATTTATGTCGTAAACAGCAACCGAACCTTTATCGTGAAAACTGTTTCAGGCCGTTATTATAAAATGCGTTTCGTGGATTATTACGATGCAAATGGAATAAAAGGCGCCCCGAAATTCGAATTGCAGGAATTGATCCCTTGATTTTTTTAGCTCCGGTTAGTCACCTGTCTATATTTACGTTCACATATTTGAAAGGTGACTGACCGAACAGTAGGTGTGCGATTAATCGCACGCCTACTGTTTTATATCCCGTTTTCGCCAGAAAAAATTACCTTTGCCGCAAATAAATTTACAATGGCTCAAAAACCGGCAATTCCAAAAGGAACAAGAGATTTTCTACCCGATGAGGTGGCGCGCCGTACGTATATTTTCGATACGATCAAGTCTGTATTCAAGAATTACGGATTTGCACCGATCGAAACACCTTCTTTTGAATTGTCCACCACCTTATTGGGGAAATATGGCGAAGAAGGAGATCGTTTGATATTCCGCATTTTGAATTCGGGAGAAAAGATGAAAAAGGCAGATTTAGAAGCCTTACAATCTGAAAATTTGGCCCGTTTTGCAAATTCATTGGCTGAAAAAGCCTTGCGCTACGATTTGACCGTTCCTTTTGCGCGTTTTGTGGTACAGCACCAGAATGAGTTGTCTTTTCCTTTTAAACGATACCAGATCCAACCGGTTTGGAGAGCAGATCGTCCGCAACACGGCCGTTACCAGGAATTTTACCAGTGCGATGCCGATGTAGTTGGTTCGGATTCTTTGTTGTACGAAGTGGATTTCGTGCAGATCTTCGACCAGGTGTTGACCAAGCTTCAAATTCCCGGATTTACCATTCTAATCAACAACCGCAAGATCCTTTCGGGGATTGCAGAAGTTTCGGGAGAAAGTGAAAAATTGATCGATATAACGATAGCAATCGATAAGCTGGACAAGATTGGGGAAGAAGGGGTGGTGAAGGAATTGAAGGAAAAAGGAGTTTCCGACAAAGCCATTGAAATTATTTCGCCTTTGTTTAAAATTTCGGGAAGTAACGAGGCCCGTTTGGACCAAATGAAATCCTTTTTGAAAGACTCGGAAATCGGGTTGAAAGGAATCGAAGAACTGGAATTTGTCTTGAACCAAACGAAAGAATTGGGTCTGGAGCGTGCAGAAGTAGTATTCGACGTGACCCTGGCGCGCGGATTGAACTATTATACCGGAGCCATTTTCGAAGTGAAGGTAAACGACGTAAAAATGGGGTCGATCTGCGGTGGCGGACGTTACGATGACCTGACCGGTTTATTCGGGCTTTCCGGACTTTCGGGAGTGGGAATCTCTTTCGGGGCAGACCGCATTTACGATGTATTGAACGAATTGAACTTATACCCGGAAGATACGAATGCCGGTTTGACCCTGTTGTTTGCCAATTTTGGAGACAAAGAAGCTGCATACTGCATGAAACTGACGAAGAAACTGCGACAGAATGGGGTAGATTGTGAAGTATATCCGAGTGCAGCCAAGATGCAGAAGCAATTCAAATATGCAGATAACCGCAAAGTGAAATTTGTGGCGCTGATCGGTGAAGACGAGCTGAACAAAGGCCAGCTGCAGATCAAGAACATGGAATCGGGAGAACAGCAGGCAATGACGGAAACAGAATTGCTTCACTATTTTAAAGCTTAAACGAAAATGGACCATTTTATCATAGATAATCAATGGGTTTCTTTGGAGAAACTCGATGAAATACTAGCATCAAACGCAAAAATTTCCATTAGTGAAGATGCGAAAGCCGGAATTATAAAATGTCGTACTTACCTGGATGAAAAGGTGGCCAAAAGCGATCGGTTGATCTATGGCGTAAACACCGGTTTCGGAAGTTTGTGTGACACGGCAATTTCCACTGAAGATCTGGAACAGTTGCAACGGAATTTGGTGCTTTCACACGCTTGCGGAATGGGCGAGCGTGTTCCGGAAGAAATTGTCAGAAGATTACTGATTCTGAAAGTGATGGGGCTTTCTCACGGAGCTTCGGGAGTGCAATTGGAAACAGTAGAGCGTTTGGTTTTCTTTTACAACAATCACATTCATCCGGTTGTTTTCCAGCAGGGGAGTTTAGGAGCATCCGGAGATTTGGCTCCTTTAGCACATTTGGTGTTGCCGCTTTTGGGGGAAGGAACCGTATTATTCGAAGGAAAAGAATACTCCTCGCAAGAAATCAATGAACGTTTCGGTCTACAGCCGATTGTTTTGAGATCGAAAGAAGGATTGGCTTTGTTGAACGGAACACAGTTCATGTCGGGATATGCTTCTTACGCCATTTCCCACGCACGTAAATTATGGAAGCAGTTCAACGAGATTGCAGCTATTTCATTGGATGGATACGATGGGCGCAGAGAACCTTTCGGAGTACAGGTGAATGAAATCCGCAACCAGGTCGGGCAAATCAAAACGGCTGAAATTTTCAGAAACTTACTGGCTGACAGTGAATTGGCAAATCGCGAAAAAGCACACGTTCAGGATCCGTATTCGTTCCGTTGCATTCCACAGGTACATGGAGCTTCTTACGATACGATTGAACACTGTGCAACGATCATAGAACGTGAGATTAATGCCGTTACAGATAATCCAACTGTTTTCCCGGATGACGATATTGTGGTTTCAGCGGGAAATTTCCACGGACAGCCGCTTGCCTTGGCAATGGACTTCCTGGCAATTGCTTTGGCAGAAATGGGAAGTATCAGCGAACGCAGAATTTACAAATCGATTTCCGGCACACGCAATTTACCAGCATTTTTGGTTGCAAAACCAGGATTGAATTCCGGGTTCATGATCACGCAGTATACCTGTGCATCCATTGTAAGCCAGAACAAGCAGTTGTGCACCCCGGCCAGCGTCGATACCATTGATTCCAGTAACGGACAGGAAGATCATGTTTCTATGGGCGCCAATGCGGCTACGAAATTGTTCCGTGTGATCGACAATTGCTATTCGATCCAGGGAATAGAGCTTTTGCATGCCTGTCAGTCATTGGAATTCCGAAGACCGGCAACTTCCGGTAAACGGCAGGAAGAGATATTTGCTAACTTTAGAGGAAAAGTTCCTTTTGTAAAAGAGGACGGATATATGCATCCATTGATGCAAACGAGTAAAGAATTTGTAAAAAACGGAATATGAGTGAAGGATATACAGATATGGAGCAACAAGAAGAACAAAGACGCAAAAGACCGGTTTTATTAACGGTATTGTGCATTTTAAGTTTCGTTGTAGTTGGTTTTGGATTACTGGGCGCTTTGTTTTCTCTCATAAGTGGACAACCTACACCGGATGAAATTGATGCAGCTTATAACCAAATTGTCCAAATGGCAAGTGAAATGCGGGACAAGCAGTTAACAACCATTGCGGACATGTTGGAGCAGGGGGCAGAGCTAACAGTATATCAGCAACATCGGTATTGGTCGGTTTTAGGAATTAATACCCTGACAATGCTTACCGGTTTTGCAGGAGTTTTGTTGATGTTCAGGGGGAAGAAATTGGGTTTCCATTTGTACATCATTTATAACTTGTTGAGTGTGGGGGGGACTTTTCTGATCGTTCCGTCTCACATGGTTCCAATGGCTTCCGTGATTATGAACCTGATCATTTCAGGGTTGTTTATTTTCCTCTACAGCTTGAATTTGAAGTGGATGAATAAGTAATTGAAAATGGAGAATTGAAAAGAATTTAAAACAAGAAATTTGATTGAAAGATTTCGAAAGTTATATAAGTAATTAGCTTCTTTAGGAACGTTTGCCTCAGCCATAGTGGCAATAATTACACTGCTTGCTTTAAAGAGACAAACAAATAGTTCTTATATGCCCGATATTTTTTTGTCATTTTACACATCTAATAAGATCAAAGTCTGTGGATGGAATAAATATTTCGAATCTGGATGGTGATAATGATCTAAGTTTAAATGAAATTTTAACTATTGACTTTTTTCCGAGGTTTAATCTTGTGCATTGAATCAAATGAGGTAAAAAGCTTTTCAATTTTCCATTTTAATTTTTCAATTATTTGATAATTAAGTCATTTATAATTGATCATTATCTTAAAATTGGCTACCGTTCATTCTCATTTGAATGACTTTAAATTCTCCTGATAGACATTTAACTAAACAATTGAACATTTAACAAAACGTATAATTACTTCGTCTACATTTGTTTCATGTGATTTTAAAAATGCGAATGGGCCCTCGGATTTGAAAGATTCACATCATAAGTAAATGATGTCCAATCTATTAAGCTATTAAACATGCGCAAAAATTTACCTTTAAGTGTTCTTGTTTTCACCGGATTTCTTGCGACGGGAAATGCAATTGCACAGGAAACACACTTCAGTTGCGGAATTGACAAACAGCGTCAAAAACTGATTGCCGAAAACCCGCAAATCAAAGAAGATTATGAAAAACTGCTCCATCGCTGCACAGAAAACCGTGTTTCTCATGGAAAATCCGAAACTGTTCGTGTCATTCCCATCGTATTCCACGTTATTCATGAATATGGGGCAGAAAACATTTCCGATCAACAGATCCGGGATGCCGTTCGGGTTTTAAATGAAGATTTCGGGAAACAGAACCAGGATACGATTAATGTTGTTTCACCTTTCGATACCATTATCGGGAATACGCACCTGGAATTCCGTTTGGCTACCCTGGATCCATACGGGAATTGTACAAATGGCATTGAGCACATTTACAATCATCAAACAGTTCAGGCAGATGCCTATTCAAAACTGAACCAGTGGGACCGGGATAAATACCTGAATGTTTGGGTTATCGGAACAATGGGGGATCCGGATGTTGCTGGATTTGCCCATTATCCTACAGATGTTACCGGAGCCGGATTCTGGCGGGATGGGGTGGTTATTCTTCACAATTATACCGGAAGTATCGGGACAAGTGCTATTGGCCGTTCCAGGGTATTGACTCATGAGATCGGTCATTATTTGGGCCTGGCACATACCTGGGGAAGTGATAACGATCCGGGAATTGCCAGCAGCTGTAACCAGGATGACGGAATCGGGGATACTCCAAACTGTATCGGGTTAGAATCCTGTGATCTGAATGCGAATACGTGTGTTGAATCGACCATGCCGGGGAATTACTGGCCTGTAGACGTTAATGATAATACACAGAACTACATGGATTATTCGTATTGCAATGCGATGTTCACCAATGGCCAGGCAAACTTTATGAATAATGTGCTCGATCAGCCAACGAGCAGCAGGAATAATTTGTATACCGGAGAAAACCTGATGGCAACAGGAACGTCTACCTTAACTCCTGTGATTTGTATCCCGGTGGCTGATTTCTTTGTGGATGTCAATGGTGCAAGTGGAAACCTGGCACAAAATGCGAATGCCATGACAGCTTGTGTCAATGATCCGATTGCTTTCAAAGATGCTTCCTGGAAGGCATTGGTAACTTCCTGGTCGTGGAGTTTCCCTGGAGGAAGTCCCGCCACTTCTACTGCTCAGAATCCAACGGTAACTTACGCCTCACCGGGATGGTATTCCATTACTTTAACGGTTTCCAATACAGCCGGATCAGATACAAAGACGATCAATCACATGATTTATGTTCAGGGAGACTGGGCCGAATATACCGGACCGAGAATGGAAGATTTCAACCAGAACGGAAACTTCTGGATCACACATAATCCGGAGAATAATTACGCGTCATTTAACCGGGTTGCGACCGGCGGAAGAGGAAATTCAGGCTGTTTCAAATTAAACAATTTTAAAGACGTTTCGGGAGCTCAATTATTTACGGAAGATTGGTATTACAACGATCGTTTGGGAAATTCCAAGGATTACCTGATCTCGCCGGCAATTGATTTAAGAAACACCTCAAATATCACGATCTCATTCGATTACGCTTACGGGACAAAAGCCGTAGCTGCTGCAGATATTACGGAGAAATTAATCGTTTATTCCTCCAGGGATTGCGGTAAAACATGGATTCAAAAGGAAATGCTTACCGGAACAGATTTATTAACAGCCGGTTATGTAGGCAACACGGATTTTGTGCCGGATAACGACTTGGATTGGAAAACAGCCAGTTTCACGTATACCCCAACTGCAGCTGATAACAAAACCAAATTCAAGTTTGAGTTTATAGCGTCCGATTTTTCTTCCAATTTCTATTTCGACAATTTCAACATTACCGGAACGCTTGGCATTGAGGACAAGGGATTGGTGCCTGCTGTTTCTCTTGCTCCGAATCCGGTTGCAAGTGGTTCTGACCTCGTGGTTGAGCTTGCCGATTCGGGGACCGGAATGAAGTTGATTGTGATGGACTTGAAAGGTGCAATCATTTCAACAACGGATGTTCCTGCATCTTCGGGAGTTCAAACTGTAAGTATTCCAATGAATGTGGCCAAAGGATGTTATATTCTGAATGCTGTTCAGGGATCTGCGAAATCGACGCACCGGGTAATTGTTCAGTAGTCAGCAATGATGAATTATCAAGGGTATGTCCGGTTGGATTGCCCTTGATAATTAAAACATTAATAATTGATAATTTCTGAAATTCTTTTTTTTAACGGAGGAATATGTGCTATCTTTGCACCAAAATTCCAAGTATTTCTCATGATTTCAGTAAATAATCTCTCACTTCAATTCGGTAAACGTGTCCTTTTTGATGATGTAAATCTCAAATTCGGTTCTGGTAACTGTTACGGTGTTATCGGTGCGAATGGTGCCGGTAAATCTACGTTCTTAAAGATTTTAACCGGGGAGCAGGATCCGACTTCAGGCCGTGTGGAACTGGAGCCAGGAAAACGGATGGCAGTATTGAGTCAGAACCACTTTGCTTTTGACGAGTACGAAGTATTGCAGACTGTTATTATGGGACACAAGCGTTTGTTCGAGATCATGACTGAAAAGGATGCATTGTATGCAAAACCGGATTTTTCGGATGAAGATGGCATGCGTGCTTCCGAACTGGAGGCTGAATTTGCAGATTTGGAAGGATGGAATGCGGAAACAGATGCAGCAACCTTGTTGAGCAACCTGGGAATTGATGAAAGTAAGCATTACCTGAAAATGGAGGATGTTCCTTCAGAATACAAAGTACGTATTTTGTTGGCACAGGCTCTTTTCGGAAATCCGGATGTATTAGTACTCGATGAACCTACCAATGACTTGGACTTGAAAACCATCAGTTGGTTGGAAGACTTCTTGTTGGATTTTAGAAATACGGTAATTGTGGTATCGCATGACCGTCACTTCCTGGATACGGTTTGCACGCACATTTGCGATATCGACTTTAGCAAGATCAATGTGTTTACCGGTAACTATACTTTCTGGTACCAATCGTCACAATTAGCTGCTCGTCAGCGGGCTGATAAGAATAAGAAAGCGGAAGACAAGAAAAAGGAATTGCAGGACTTTATTTCCCGTTTCTCTGCAAATGCCTCCAAATCCAAGCAGGCAACCAGCCGTCGTAAATTGATCGATAAATTGGATTTGGAAGAAATTCAGCCATCCTCACGTCGTTATCCCGGAATTACATTTCACCAGGAACGTGACGCCGGAAACCAGATTTTAACGGTAAGCGGATTGACGAAAATGCACGAGGGAGAATACCTATTTAAAGATTTATCTTTTACATTGAATAAAGGCGATAAAGTGGCGATCGTGTCTAAAAACTCTATTGCAATCACTCAATTCTTCGAAGTTCTGAATGGAAATATGCAAGCTGATAAAGGTGATTTTACGTATGGAACGACTATTACGACAGCTTATTTGCCAAATGATAACTCTTCATTCTTCCAGGATAAATTGTCCCTGATTGATTGGTTGCGTCAGTATGCACAAACAGATGAAGAAAGAGAAGAAGTAAGTATTCGCGGATTCCTTGGAAGAATGTTGTTCTCCGGTGAAGAAGCTTTGAAAAGTGCTACAGTGCTTTCAGGGGGAGAAAAGGTGCGTTGTATGTTATCGCGAATGATGCTTGCAAAGGCAAACTTCCTGATGATGGACGAACCGACGAATCACCTGGATTTGGAATCGATTACGGCATTAAACAACGGAATGTCTGCTTTTGAAGGAACCATGTTGTTTACATCACATGACCACGAATTGGTTTCGACTGTTGCAAACCGGATTATTGAATTGACACCAAACGGTTTCATTGACAAGATGATGCCATATGACGAATACCTTGCAGATGCAAAAATTGCAGGTCTGCAGGAGGAGCTTTATGCTTAAGATTTTTTTTTTGATGAGAACGCCAACCCATTTCAGGTTGGCGTTTTTTATAGTACTCTCTGTAAGTTGTAGAAATCAATCTCACCTTGTGTCGTGAATACATAACCGCGAAAGGCTTCAATCTCTCCAAGGTATTTACTTTTGATAAATCCTGTTTCCCTCAGTATTTGGATATGCTGAGACACTGCTGCACCACTTAAATTTACCCGTTTGGAAATAGATTTATTCGTTACGATGTGCTATTTGTTTCTTTCTTGAAGAATAACTACTCTCGCAGTTGCAGAAATTGCTCTTCCGATTCGTGCCCTGTTTAATTCTTGTTTGGTGTACTGATGTTGTTTAGATCGTCCCATAAGTTACTGTTTCTTAAATAAGTTGGCAGAAAAGATCATCGGAAACAAGTACCTGAATGAAAAAAACTAAAAATGATATACGAATATGATAATATCATGTATTCGTGATATAACGAAATCATAACATGAAGATTTGACAGAGCAGATATTCCAACAATAAGTGATAACTTCGCCTCCATGTCAATTCCAGAAAGATCCTTTTTATTCCGTCACAAGCTCATCTCCGCCTTGCGTGACTGGGATGTGAAAGGAATTCGCAGACTTTCCGTTGCTTTGCCCAAACTTCTTCTTCCTGATCCTAAATCCATGGGAAAGCATGTCCTGAAAACGATCCACGGTATTAAAATGATGATCGATCCTTCTTTGGATAAAGGAGTAGAACTTTCGCTTTTTGAAACCGGGACTTACGAGAAAGGAACAATTCAATTCCTGAAAGAACACCTGAAACCCGGAGCTTCCTTTTTGGACATCGGAGCGAATATCGGGCTCATGTCCGTGATCGCATCGAAGTGTGTTGGTGAAAAAGGAATCGTGTATGCGGTGGAAGCCAATCCGGCGACAGTTCCGATTTTACAAACCAATATCGAACTGAACCAATGCAAAAATATCGAGGTACTCCCGATTGCGCTTTCAGATACACAAGGAACCGCATTGCTATTTGAAAATTGGGAAGTCAACCGGGGAGGAGCATCCCTGATTTCTCAAAGTTCAGAGGAGAAAGGCATTGAAGTGAAAATGGAACGCCTGGATGATTTGTTTGACGAAAATACGCGGATCGACCTGGTGAAAATCGATGTAGAAGGATTTGAGCCCCAAGTTATTCGCGGAGGAATGAACTGGTTTAAGAAACAGCTACCGGTATTTATCATCGAAGTATCCGAAAAGCGGGAAAAAGAAGCGGGACCAACTCCTAAGGAGATACTAGAATTGGTTGAAAAGATTGGTCCTTATGAGTTTTTCAAACACAAAGGAACCAAAGAACGCAGTGGAAAACTCTTGAAGATTTTACATGTTCAGGAACTGCCGGATCACGACAACATTATTTGCATTCCTTCAGCATGAAACCAGCTTATGCGTGGCCGGTTTTTATTCGGTTTAATGCTGTCATTTTGTCACAAAATATTCCTTGGCACAAACCTTGACATGAAAATGCCAAATTTCAAATAAGTTATGAAAACAGGACAAATACATGTTTCAACGGAAAATATTTTTCCAATCATTAAAAAATTCTTGTATTCCGACCATGAGATTTTTTTGCGTGAGTTGGTTTCAAATGCAGTAGATGCAAGCCAGAAATTGAAAGTGCTTGCTTCAACCGGTGAATATAAAGGAGAGTTGGGGGAACTGAAAGTGGAAGTACTTTTAGACAAAGAAGCCAAAACACTGACAATCCGCGATAATGGAATTGGTATGACAGCCGAAGAGATCGATAAATATATCAACCAGATTGCATTTTCGGGCGCAGAAGAATTTGTGAAACAATACGAAGGAAAAGAGGGTGCTGAAAGCATTATCGGTCATTTCGGGTTAGGATTTTATTCCGCATTCATGGTTGCTGAAAAAGTACAAATACGGACTTTATCCCGCCACGAAGGTGCACAGGCAGTTCAATGGGAAAGTAACGGCTCACCGGAATTTACCCTGACAGAAATTGAAAAAGATACACGCGGAACGGATATTGTCTTATTCATCAATGAAGAGTCCGCAGAGTTCCTTGAAAAATCGCGTATCCAGGGAATTCTGGATAAATACTGTAAATTTCTTCCGATTCCGGTTTTTTTCGGAACAAAAGTAGAGTATATCGACTCACCGGAAGGTGAAAAAGACGAAGACGGGAAAGTGAAACGTGTTTCGGTAGATGTTCCGAATCAGGTGAATAATCCGAAACCTGCCTGGACGATAGCTCCTGTTGATTTGAAAGACGAAGATTACACTGCTTTCTACCGCGAATTATACCCGATGTCTTTTGAAGATCCATTGTTCCATATCCATTTGAATGTGGATTATCCATTCAATTTGACCGGGATTTTGTACTTCCCGAAAATCAAAGAGAATGTAGAGGTTCAGCGAAATAAGATTAATCTGTACTCCAATCAGGTATTTATTACCGATTCGGTGGCGGAGATCGTACCGGAGTTTTTAACCTTGCTTCACGGGGTGATTGACTCCCCGGATATTCCGTTAAATGTCTCCCGTTCGTACCTTCAGAGTGATGGGAATGTGAAGAAAATTTCTGCACACATTACCAAGAAAGTGGCGGACAAATTGGCCGAAATGTTCAAGAAGGACCGCGCTGATTTTGAGGCGAAGTGGGATGATCTGAAGATTTTCGTGGAATACGGTATGCTTTCGGATGATAAGTTCGCAGAAAAAGCGAAGACGTTTGCGTTGATCAAAAATACAGACGGGAAGTATTACACCATCGAAGAGCTTGAAGAACAAATTGCACCGCTTCAGACAAATAAAGACGGAAAGGTAGTTGTTCTGTATACTCATAGTCTGGAAGAACATTTTTCCTTTGTGAAACAGGCAAAAGATCGTGGTTACCAGGTTGCAGTTATCGACGGACCATTGGCTTCACATTGGATTTCGAAAATGGAACAAACGGTTGAGAATTTAAGCTTTGCCAGAGTTGATGCGGATACGCTGGACCACTTGATCCAAAAAGAAGGCGAATTACCGTCAAAATTGACGGAAGAGCAGCAATCGGAGTTGAAACCGCTGTTTGAATCGGCTGTTGACAATCAAAAATTCAAAGTGGAATTTAAGTCCATGAGCGAATCAGATGCCCCGATTATTGTTACACAACCGGAATTCATTCGGAGAATGATGGAGCAGCAAAAGTACGGAGGAGGGGGTTTCTTCGGAGCTTTCCCTGAAACGTATAACCTGGTTGTCAATGCGAACCATCAAAAAGTGGAGGCGCTTTTAAAAATGTCTGATGACTCGGAAAAATCAACCAAAGTGAAACAACTCACAGACTTGGCCCTGCTTGCCCAAGGAATGTTAAAAGGTGAGGAACTGAATAAATTTATTGAGAGAAGCATCTCATTTGTCTAATAAATGAATCCCCGTCGAGAAGGTCTTTGAGACGGGGATTTTAATTTTGTAACGTGTATAGTATCATATTTGCAATTGTAGCATTTGCTGTTTCCGGAGGAAGAATTATCCCGGCAATTATCGGCTTTTTTATCGGAGGGATCGTTGACCAGGTCATGAGATCGAGAAATAATCAGGGAGACAGGAATAGTGACGGTTCCCGTCAGTCGTTCCAGGATATTTTTGAATATTACAGACAGCAAACACAACGATACGATTTCCCTACCCAGCTTTTGGCTCTTTCTGCTTATATGATGAAGAGCGATGGAAAAGTGGTAAAATCGGAATTGGATTTCGTGAAAACTTTTCTGGCTCAACAGTTTGGAAACCAGTTTAATACTTCGCACCTACAAACCCTGAAGCACTTTTTGGATGCCCCGGCTATACCAATTGATCAGATCTGTTCGGATATCCGTATGCGTGCACAGGTAGAGATCCGCATTCAGCTGCTTCACTACCTGTTCGGAATTGCCCAGTCAGACGGACAAGTTTCCGATCAGGAGATTAAAACATTGCAGTATCTCGCAAATTTGCTGCAGGTTCCGCCAATGGATTTCAGGTCTGTACAGGGAATGTTCAAACAAAATCTGAACGCGGACTATGAGATTTTAGGACTTGATGAATCCGCTTCCGATGAAGAAATAAAAAAAGCGTATCGTCAAATGGCTGTGCGGTATCATCCCGATAAAGTAGCTTCTCTTGGAGAAGAGTATCAAAAAGGAGCCAAAGAAAAATTCCAGCGCATTCAGGAAGCGTATGATAATATTAAAAAGGCCAGGGGACTTTGACTCAAATAGCTAAGGCTACAACGTTCTAGTTTTCGCCGGTTTAGCGATATATTAATTGGGGATTAAAAAAACAAAAAACTGACACCACCATGTGAGATTATTTACGTCTATTTGCATATAGCGTTAATAATTTTAGGTACATGCTGACAACAAACTACTCTCGAAACTGCGTTTCTGTCCTATTCTTTTTTTTAGTGGGAATTGCCTCTCTGTATGGTCAGGAGAAACATGCTCAATCCGGTATGACGGCAGTTGAAAAGAACCTGACTTCTTTCCCTGTTTCTGAGATCAGGAATATAGAAGCTTGGAGAAAATACAACGATCCCGGGTATTATTCGCACCCTAATTTTGGAAAGCTCCCTGAAAATGCTCCATGTGAGAATTGTATTGAGGTTCTGGAAAAGAGGACTGTTGACGAGCGTTATTTCATTAACCTGGAGGATACGCATGAATTTTATTCACAAAAAGCACTCGGAGATCTGCATGAACGGATAGATGGGGCATGGGTCACGATTGAACCTGCGTTACATCCCGTATCAGGTACGAGGTATGAATCCGGTTATTTGTCAGATCAGCCGGTGATTGATTTTTCTGCTGCGAGAACCGAGTTGAAGACAGCCAATGGTACATTGTTTTTCAATAATTGGAAATTAATCGTTGTTCAAAACGGAGCGGAATCCAGTCAATTAACAGCAAACTGGTCCGATTATACAGTAGGATCTGATGGTACGCTGATTCACAATGTCTTTCCGGGAATCGATGCTGAAATGCTTGTTCAACGCGGAGGAATCAAAACAAGTTTCATTATTAAGACCAATGAATTCGGTGTGTTTGATCAGTTAGTTTTCCGGGAAGAGCTACATAGTGCATTATCTCCGGTACATGCCGAATTCTCCGAAGGAACACATAACCGTGGAATCGGGAGCTTAAAATTAATGACTGGCACGACACAATTGGCCCTCATGGACGAAGCAAAATTATTTGCAAAGGATGGACCTAAAAGTCTGGCACGTTCAGGGGAATACGTCATACATGCCAATAAGGTTGACTTACTCGTTGATTATGACTGGATCAACGCACATATTGGTTCTTATCAGTTAATCGTTGATCCACTGATAACAGGAACAGCTACTTTGGCACAGGCATCGATTACCGGATCCAGGTATAATGCTTCGTGTAATTTTACGAATTCATGTGATTACAACCTGACGGTTCCTTGTCCGGCCGGTGCATCTATTACAGATTTAACATTCTCATTTACCTATTCTGCTAACGGAACAACCTGTTGGCTTCAGGATGGAGCAATGCGCATTGCAACCGGGGGATGTACAAGTCCTTCAGCAGCTGGATTTTACTGGTTTTGTAATGCAATAGGTGGAGGAACCTGTTCAGCAACTAACCAAACAGTATATACGGATTTAGCAGCCTGCATACCTGCTCCTACCGTTGCAAACTGTACAGCCGGTGGACAAAACATAACCTTTACTTTGAAATTTTACCGTTCATGCTGGGGAGCAAGCGGTTGTTCCAATACCTGTATCGGAGCAGGTTCGCCCTGGGTAATGAATATTGTAGGTAGATCGCTGGAGTATACCAATCCCACAACACCGATTACGCTTTCCGGTACAACTGTCTGTCAGGGAGGATCATTGACTGCATCTACTTCCGCGATTTATGGTATTCCGACTTATAATTACAACTGGAGTTTTAGTCCAACCGGTACTCCAAGTATTGGAACCGGAACAAGTGTAAATATTACGTTTCCAACTTCGGGTTCAGTGACACTTTATTCAATCGTAACAGATCTTTGTGGTAACCAGATCACCAGTAACAGAACAGTTACAGTTACACCGGGAACACCTCCGACCATTGCAGCCGGTGGCCCCACCACATTCTGTGCAGGTGGTTCAGTGACATTGACTTCTTCATCTGCAACAGGAAATACCTGGTCAAATGGTGCCACGACACAATCAATTACTGTTACGACAGGAGGTTCCTATACGGTAACCGTCGTTGGGGGAGGAGGTTGTTCTTCCACTTCTTCAGCAACAGTAGTAACAGTTACACCCCTTCCTGCAACACCAACCATTACACCAAGCGGACCGATTTCATTTTGTACCGGAGGCTCTGTGACATTGACTTCTTCATCTGCAACAGGAAACACCTGGTCAACCGGTGCCACAACACAATCGATTAACGTAACTACAGCAGGAACCTACACCTTGACTGTTACTACGAGTGGGTGTACTTCAGCGCCTGCTTCAACAACCATTACAGTGAACCCACTTCCAGCTGTACCGACCATTTCGACCGGCGGTCCAACAACGTTTTGTTCGGGTGGTTCTGTCACATTGACTTCTTCTTCCCCAAGCGGGAATACCTGGTCAACAGGAGCGACAACCCAATCCATTACCGTTTCAAGCAGTGGTTCCTATACCGTTACGGTTTCGAACGGATCGTGTTCTTCAACTTCAGCGGCGACAGTTGTCACGGTGAATCCGCTACCAGCGGTACCGACCATTTCGGCCGGTGGCCCAACAACCTTTTGTTCGGGTGGTTCTGTCACATTGACCTCTTCTGCTGCGACCGGAAATACCTGGTCAACAGGAGCGACAACCCAATCCATTACCGTTTCAAGCAGTGGTTCCTATACCGTTACGGTTTCGAACGGATCGTGTTCTTCGGCATCTGCAGCAGTGGTTGTTACAGTGAATCCGCTACCAGCGATACCGACCATTTCAGCCAGCGGCTCCACGACATTCTGTGCAGGTGGTTCTGTTACGTTGACTTCCTCTGCTGCGACCGGAAATACCTGGTCGACAACGGAGACAACTCAGGCAATAAATGTAACAACAAGTGGTTCTTATACGGTTACAGTCTCCAGTGGATCATGTTCCTCAACATCTGCTGTGACATTAGTTACAGTAAATCCACTACCAGCGGTGCCGACTATTACAGCCGGCGGTCCAACGACCTTTTGTTCGGGTGGTTCTGTCACATTGACCTCTTCTTCTGCAAGTGGCAATACCTGGTCTACCGGAGCAACAACCCAATCCATTACCGTTTCAAGCAGTGGTTCCTATACCGTTACGGTTTCGAACGGATCGTGTTCTTCGGCATCTGCGGCTACAGTTGTTACGGTGAATCCGCTACCAGCTGTACCGACCATTGCAGCCAGCGGCCCAACAACGTTTTGTAGCGGTGGTTCCGTCACCTTAACTTCGTCTGCTGCAAGCGGGAATACTTGGTCTACCGGAGCAACAACCCAATCCATTATCGTTTCAACCGGTGGTTCGTATACCGTTACGGTTTCGAATGGCTCGTGTTCTTCGGCATCTGCGGCAACGATTGTTACGGTGAATCCGTTACCAGCTGTACCGACCATTGCAGCCAGCGGCCCAACAACCTTTTGTTCGGGTGGTTCCGTTACCTTAACTTCATCTGCTTCAACGGGCAATATCTGGTCTACCGGAGCGACAACCCAATCCATTACCGTTTCAACCGGTGGTTCTTACACCGTGACAGTTTCTGCATCAGGTTGTTCTTCGGCATCTGCGGCAACGATTGTTACGGTGAATCCAATCCCGACAGTTACGGCATCAAATAACGGCCCTTTATGTGTGAATCAACCATTGAACTTAACAGCATCGGGAACGGCAGGCGGAACTTATTCCTGGACAGGGCCGAATTCCTTTAGTTCCGCTTCTCAAAATCCAACAATTGCTTCTGTAACGGGTGCTGATTTTGGAGTTTATACGGTAACAATATCGGTCAATTCATGCACGGCTTCGGCAACTACCAATGTGACCCTCAATTCGGGTATCTCCACTGCTATTTTAGCTGTAGGGCCATTCTGTGCGAATGATGGTGCAATTACCCTCTCTGCTGCAAACCCGGGAGGAAATTGGTCAGGAACAGGAATCGTAAACCCTGTAACAGGTTTATTTGATCCGAGTGTTTCAGGTCCTGGCTCATTTGTAATTACATACGATATTCCGGGATCGTGTTCAGGTGCTTCCACTACAACAATTGTGGTGAATCCCTTACCGGCGACCGATTTTACAGCAGATACCTTATCCGGTTGTGCACCTTTATCCGTCAACTTTACGAATCAAACTCCGTCAAGTGTCAATGCGCAATGGAGTTTCGGGAATGGACAAACATCTGCTTCGCTGTTAAATGCATCGGCAAATTACACATCTGCAGGGTGCTTCACTGTGTCTTTAAACGTAACGGATCTGAACGGATGTGCTGCAACTTTCACGAAAGTAAACTTTATTTGTATCCACCCGAAAGCAGATGCCTCCTTTACTCCATCTCCGTATGAGGCAACAATTACGCATCCTGAAATCCATTTCATCAATACTTCTTCCAATGCGACAAGTTATGCCTGGAATTTTGGAGATGGAGGCAATTCGGTAGCTTTTTCACCGACCTACACCTATGATGAGGTGCCGAGTAACTATGTTGTGAAATTGACTGCTACCAATGCCTTTGGATGCTCAGATACGGCAAAGGTCATTGTTCGCATACTGGATGAATTGATCTATTATGTTCCGAATAGTTTTACACCAAATGGAGATGAGCACAACAATACTTTTCAGCCTGTTTTCACTTCCGGATTTGATCCGTATAGTTTCAAACTCCTCATTTTTAACAGGTGGGGAGAAACGGTGTTTGAATCAAAAGATGCAAAAGTGGGATGGGACGGTACGTACAATGGGATGCTGGTCCAGGAGGGGATTTATACCTGGACAGTAAGTTTTAAAGATCCGGATACAGACAAAAAATATACTGCAAACGGGCATTTAACACTTGTGAAATAATTCAAAGGGTTTAAAGAGTTTTGAGAATTTATAATTTCCCTAGCGCGAACATCGTCAGTTGTTTGCTCAGATCGTATGCGTTTTCTCTCCAGTCCTTAATTGTTTTTGTTTGGATACGTTCATTAAATAAAGTCAGGTTCGAAGCAACGCACAGTAAGGTATCGTCTGCAAGCATGTTTAACAAATCTTCAAAAACGTGCATTGTTCTGAAAGGAGTGTCCATAAATAACTGAGTCTCACCGCTTCTTTTCACGCGTTGTTCCAGGTCTTTTAATTTCCGGATCCGTTCCTTTTGTTCCTTGGGTAAATACCCGTGAAATGAAAATTGCTGTCCGTTAAAGCCGCTCCCGATCAAGGTCAAAAGGATTGAGCTCGGGCCAACCATGGGGCAAACGTGAATGTTGTTCTCATGAGCCAGTGCAACCAGAACAGCCCCTGGATCAGCGATTCCGGCACAACCTGCTTCACTGATGATTCCCACACTTTTTCCTGATTTCATTGTTTTGATCAAGTGGTGAACTTCTGTTGCCGCGGTAGCTTTATTCAGGACAAAAAATTCAGATTCGTCAATCGGAAAAGTACGGTCTATTTTGCGAAGTAGCCTGCGCGCAGATTTAATGTCCTCCACTGCGAACACGCGCAATTCGGAGGCAATCTCAGCCACTTTTTGCGGGATAATATCTTCCGTGGATTCTCCTCCAAGGGTATTTGGAATAAGGTATAAATTACCTGCACTCATTACTTTTCGATTAATTGGTTGTTTTTTAAAAATGCATCAGTGGCACGTTCCAGTAACTCAATGACTTCTTTGAAATTTTGTTCTGTTCCATAATAAGGATCCGGAACTTCCAGGTCCTGGTTCGGGTATAATTCATTCAGGAAAAGTCTGACTTTTTGTTTGTCCTGATCATTTCTGGCTAAGTGCAGGATGTTTTTCGCATTGCTTTTATCCATTGCAAAGATAATGTCATAATTGTCAAAATCGGCAATTGTGAATTGACGTGCCCGTAATTCATCAATCGATACACCATATTCCAGTGAAAGTTTTCGCATCCGATGATCCGGTTTTTCTCCTGTATGATAATTAGCTGTTCCGGCAGAATCTACTACAATTGATAGATCAAGTGATTTTGCTTTCTGCCGCAGCCAGCCGTCTGCCATCGGGGATCGGCAAATGTTTCCCAAACAAACCATTAAAACACGCATCTTTTGATTTTGATTTGGGTGTAAAGTTACTTTTTTAACTTGATTATTCGAAATCTTCGTTGATTCACACAATTTGTTAGTTTAAACAAACCGTTTATTCATTTAACATTTTTTGATTCCAACGAACACAACTCTATGTATCTTATAATCGTTATATTCATGTAAATCAATAGTAAAGACCATGAGACAGTTAAAGATTGTAAAGCAAGTTACAAATCGGGAGACGGCCTCTCTCGATAAATACCTTCAGGAAATTGGTCGCGTTGAATTAATTACTGCTGACGAAGAAGTAGAATTAGCTAAACGAATAAAGGCAGGGGATAAGAGGGCGTTGGAACGTTTAACGAAAGCTAATTTAAGATTCGTGGTATCTGTCTCCAAACAGTACCAAAATCAAGGATTATCACTTCCCGATTTAATCAATGAAGGAAATTTAGGTTTGATCAAAGCGGCAGAACGTTTTGATGAGACCAGAGGATTTAAATTTATTTCCTATGCGGTTTGGTGGATCCGTCAATCAATCCTGCAGGCTCTAGCAGAGCAGGCGCGTATTGTGAGACTCCCATTGAACAAAATCGGGACAATCAATAAAATTAACAGAGCTTACAGCGAATTGGAGCAGCTTTATGAACGTCCGCCTTCAGCAGACGAATTGGCTGAATACCTGGAATGTTCAGTGGAAGATGTTCGTCAGTCGCTGGCAAATACTGCCCGACATTTATCCATGGATGCTCCGTTGGTTGATGGAGACGAAAGTTCGTCGAGTATGTACGATGTGCTGCCGAATGATTCACTTCCAAGCCCGGAAAATGAATTGACAAAAGAGTCGTTGCGAAAAGAAATCGAACGCTCACTTTCTTCTTTGTCGGGCAGGGAAGGCGATGTAGTCAGACTTTACTATGGATTAAACGGAAAACACCCCCTTACTCTGGAAGAGATCGGAGATTTATTCGATCTGACAAGAGAACGGGTAAGACAAATAAAAGAAAAGGCCATTCGACGCCTGAAGCATACATCCCGAAGCCGGATGCTTAAATCATACCTAGGTTAAGCGGGATCTACGTCAGTAATGAGTCGAATAGGTTTGAAATGGGGAACGCTGAAAAATTGATCCGTCAGCTCATGTAGGCGTTCCTTTACTTTCTTTTGTGGAGCATCTTGCTCAATTTTTAAAACAATTTCTTTCAAATAAAAGTTCTGAATCCTCGCAATTACCGGGGATTCAGGACCTAAAACACGTTCGTGGAATTGATCTTTCAGTAATTTACTGAAATGCAATGCTCCGGCATCCACCAAATCTCGGTCCCTGTGTTTTAATGTAAAACGGATCAACTTATAAAATGGCGGATAGTGGTAATTTCTGCGTTCTACCAGTTCATTGATTGCAAATGAATCATAATCGTGTTCCATTACTTTTTGAATCACCCAATGGTCCGGATTCCCCGTCTGGATAATGACCTTACCCCGTTTGTTTCTCCTGCCCGATCTACCTGCGACCTGAGTCATTAGCTGGAATGCACGTTCAAATGCTCTGAAATCGGTTTTATTGAGCATTAAATCGGCATCGAGAATTCCAACAAGACCGACATGATCAAAGTCCAGTCCTTTTGCAACCATCTGTGTTCCTATTAAAACATCAATTTCACGGTTTTCGAATCCTTGGATCAATTCCAAGTGACTATTTTTATTCCGGGTTGTATCCAAATCCATTCTTCCGATCCGAACCTCAGGTAAGATCAATGAAAGATCATCTTCAATTTTCTCCGTTCCGAACCCCAGCATTTTTAACCGGTTGCTTCCGCAGGCCGGGCAGGTCCCGATTGGAGGTGTCTGGTAACTGCAATGATGACATTTCAACAGGTTGGAATGTTTGTGATAGTTTAAAGTTGTATCGCAGTTGATGCAATTTGGGCTGAAACCACAAATCTCGCAAGTCCATATCGGAGTGTAGCCTCTTCTGTTTTGGAAAAGAATAACTTGTTCCTGGTTTTTTATGGTCTCGATGATGTTTTCCAGCAGGAACTTTGAAAAATGTCCGTTCATGCTTTTCTGTCTGCGTTCTTCTTTCATGTCTGCACATAAAATTTCCGGAAGCTGAACCTGTGAAAAGCGTTCGGTCAATAACACATGTCCGTATTTTCCATCCCGTGTATTCTGAAAACTCTCGATGGATGGAGTTGCCGATCCTAACAGTGTTTTGGTTTTGAAAAAATGTGCCAGAACGATCGCCATATCCCGCGCATTGTATCTCGGAGAAGGATCGTGTTGTTTGTAGGAAGTTTCATGTTCTTCGTCCACGATGATCAATCCCAAATCCTGGAACGGTAAAAATATCGAAGAGCGGGCACCAACAACCAATCGGAATTGGTTCGGATCATTTTGAAGCACTTTGTTCCAGATTTCTACCCGTTCGTTGGAATTGAACCTGGAATGATAGACTCCGATCTTTTCGCCGAAATAAGCAGACAAACGCTGGATCAGCTGTGTCGTCAGAGCAATTTCGGGAACAAGAAATAACACTTGTTTTCCCTGATCCAATACGTTTCGAATGAATTCAATGTAAATCTCTGTTTTTCCCGACCCGGTAATGCCTTGCAATAAGACCGTATCTTTCTTTTCAAAAACGTATTTGATTTCTTCCAGTGCACTCGATTGGGCCTGACTTAATTCAGGGAATGTAAATTTGGTTTGATCCAACGAGTGGATACGTGATATTTCCAGACGTTCAATACGTAAAACACCTTGTTTTTCCAATGTATTTATGGCAGATAAGGAACAACCCTGATCTTCCAATGATTTTCGAAGAATGGGAGTTACTTGTCCATCATGAAAACCTCCCAATTGAAGGATTTTCAGCAGCACCTGTTCTTGTTTGTGTGTTGTTTTTTTTCGGGCAAGTTGTTCAAACAATTCATTTAATACCGCATCTGACCGATAATTCTCGTGAAGAACAACAAATAGCCCCGTTTTAGGGGAAAACTTATTTGAAACCTCTTCCAGTGTCAGAACGATGTTCTTTTCGAGCAAGGTTTTAATAAGCGGTTGGATGGTTTTGATCCCGATGATTTCGGATATTTCTTTTAAATCGAGCGTTTCTTTAATCTGAAGTGCTTCAAGAACTAAATATTCCCGATCGGTTAACAGGGAACTTTCTCCGTCAAAATCCGGGTGAATAACAATCTTTGTTTCACTTGCCAGTTTGAAATTAGCCGGAAGTGCTGCATTCATGACATCTCCAAGCGGAGCCATATAATATTCGGACATCCATTTCCAGAATGAAAACTGTTTTTTGGTGATAATGGGAGTCTCATCCAGGATGTGTTCGAGATACTTGGCCTGATACAAGCGGGGTGCTTCCTGATGGATTTTCGTTATAATTCCGGTGTAGAGCTTGCCTTTTCCAAACGGAACGATCACGCGCAGGTACTCCCTGACAGTGTCATTCATTTCGAACGGAACCCTGTAAGTGAACTCCTGGTTTAACGGAATGGGTAAAATGACGTCAACGAAAAGAGTAACACGCTCGCTCATGAAACAAATTTAATGAACTAAAAACAAATTCGTGTCTTTGTTCGAGGTATAAATGATTTATTTACCCTGGTAGCTGGTGGATAATCTTGCACTTATCCCCGAAAAGCCAAAAATCCCGCTTATCTGCTGCTGATAAACGGGATTTTTAAGTTTCAGTTTTTAGATCTTATTGGCAGATCCAGGATTCACCATTGTTAATATCGATTGGATTATCACTACAAAATAAAAGTAAACCCGTAATAGGTCCGGTGCACAATTCTTTGAGTGACAAATAGTCTAATGCCCTTTGATTCGGAATAGTCGGGTTGAATTTCGGTTTGTCTTGTTTGTTCGTCATACGCGAGGTGAATATTCCAATTACCGGTCCACCATCTGCTCGCGCTAGATTGGTGAATGTGGGTTTATTCTGCGCCAGAGAAGAACTTGGCTGATTTACCAAAATATATTTGCTCAGTTCTTCGGAACCTCCGGTCATTAGTACGCGGATAGAAGTCATTTCACGTTTGGTAATGGTTGGATCATTGGTACAGTTATCTTTTACGAGTGTATAGAACGTTTCACCACTAGCAACAAAGGTTGCCTGGGAACCGGTGATTTGTTCTCCATTCGCTTCACCAACTTTCCAAATAAATGATTTTTCAACCGGAACACCATTGAAGTATTCGTTGAAGAAGAACTGAATGCGTGCGTCTATCACTTTTGCATTTCCGGCATTTGCTTTCATACTCAGTTGGTTATATTGCTTCACGCCATTTACGGTTTTAACAAAAGCCAGCGCACCGGCAGCTGATGGCTGACTGATAGCCATTCCCGTTACCAATTTCGTTTCGGCATTTACCACAATTTGTCCTCCGTTGATTGTTGCGATTAATTTGTACGTTGCTTCATCTTTTAATGCTACATTTAAATTCGGGTCTGAAACGGATGGTGGTGATGAAATATTGAAGGTCTCCGTTTTGAAATAATATACTTTTTGATTCGGGCTATAAAAAGCTCCCGGAACTTTAGTGGTTAAAATGGTATCTCTTAAAGTCCAGGTACGCACTTTTGTATTCACATTGTTCGGGGGCAAAGATGCCCATTCTTCAATTTTAATCTCTGCATCCTGGAAATAACTGGAATCTGCGATTTGAGCAACCTCCAATGAATTGTTGGAACCTCCAAAAGTACGGGTCAGTTTTATGTAGTGCAAAGAATCAGTTTTATCCAATATCCCGAATAAAACAGGTGTTTCCACATGGTCTCCGGCAAAATCGATATCATCTTCACAGGAAGCGATCAATACCAGAGAAGTCAGGATAATAGAGTAAAGTGAAAATTGGAGAAATTTCATAGTGTATACAATTTGTCTCAAAAGTACAATTTTAATTAATAGGATAAAACGATTAAAATCAACAGAAGCTACTGTTGAATCAATCCTTTACGCGATTGAACCTCATTGCTCTGAGCATCCAGTTGGGCAAGAAAGCTCCCGGTTTTTTATTCTTCAGGTGGATATACCAGCCTAGTTTTTTCATCACAGGAACCTTATGGGTTTCTACGAACTCGATCCATGTTCCGTCCGGATCTTCGATATAACTGAACCGTCCGCCGGCTTCTCCCATATCGAATGTTTTTCCCGAATCAACCGTGAAAGGAAAGCCTGCCTGTTCACATTCTTTTTGCAGTTCGTCCATTCCCTGTACATCAAAGCACAAATGAATAAATCCCCAATCTCCCCAAAAACGGTTCTTAAAGATCGATTTTGCGTCCGTGCGATCAACTGCCTGGACCAATTCAATTTGAGTAGGTCCTAATAATTTAGCGAATGGGCCTTTTCTGTCTTCCGAATGCTGTAACAATACTCTTCTGATCTTTTGATTTCCATTCGGGATGTTATTGAAGGCCTCAAATGTATCCGTTACATCGTAAACGATCTTGTCATAACCTAAAATGGTTTGATAAAGTGGCAGTGCTTTTTCAATGGAACTCACCCCGATCATTGTGCCGGCAACTCCTCCCGTTTTTCCTTCAAACCCGGTTTCCATGAACCAGCCGGATCCTTCAACGATATCGAATATGTTTCCATTCGGATCTTCTACCATAAAATGGTAACTTCCGTTTGGGAGTTGCTGAGGTTCCGATAATACGTTTGCTCCTTTTTTTACCAGGAATGCATGGGTTGCTTTTACATCTTTTGATTTGATCCTGCAAGCATATAAACCGAAATCACCCAGGATGATCGGTTCGGTACTTTTTTCCGTCGGGCGGGAAGTAAACTGCCAAATCTCAAATCCACCGCCACTTTCCATAGAAAGGGCAAGAGTGGCAGTTCTGGAATGGATAACTCCACCGGTATATCTTGTCATCAGGGGAGCTTCAGCTGCTTCCTCGAAGATCCGCACATCTATGCCGAAGTGTTCTCTATACCATTTCCAGATTGATTGAACATCGGGAACACCGATTCCCATTTGCTGGATACCACAGATGATTTTTGCCATTTTTTTGAATTTGATGCGAATATACTAAAAGTTCAATCGTTCAAAAGTTCAATGGTTCAAAGTTTAGATGATTAGCAATGATTTGAACCTTTAAACAGTTGGAACAGGTTCAACCTTTTTACCGGAATGCCCGTTCGTGGAATATGATGAAACCGTAAGTAAATTGGAAAGCCAAAGGAGTTTTTTGCTTTGGAAAATAATTTAGCGATGCCCTGATCGGACCTAAAGGAGAATGGTAAATTGCAGACAAGGAAGCTACCTGGGATTCTCCCTTAAAAGGTTTGGAATACCCAAATGTTCCGTCGTCGTTTTTGGTGATGGAGATGAAAGGCTGGTACCAGTATCCGTCAACCCGGATATCGATATTTTTTCGAAGCGAGAAAATGATGTTCAATCCACCTCCGACGTATTGAGGGGAACGGTATTCGGAAAAGAAATAAGTTTGCAGGTCCGGAAGTGGTTGAAATGCATTCATGTTTAAGAGTGTCGCGGTGTAATTCTTCAAAAGAGAAAGGTTGGTAATGCTCGCCAGTCCATGGATTCCAAATGAAAAGTACTTGGTACTTAACGGGAAATTTTGGATTTCACCACGGATGTTGAACCAATGGTGACCATTTCTGTAATCGTAATTTTCAAGGGAGGTAGAGCCTGCCAGACTGTGTTCCTGTGCTCCGCTATAGATGGCTTTAAATTGGGCCAATGTTCCGGCTGTTGCCCATTGTTTTCGATTTAATGAATTGTGTTCCAATGTCAGGATCAAGGTGTTTCCGAACAAAATAGTCCGGTCCGTAGTATCCTTATTCGTAAAATCGGTAGTTTGATAATACCGATCCTGTGTTTCAAAATGCCTGTAATCCAACCCGAATTTGGAATTATTGAAGATCGGCAGTTTGATTCCTCCTCCGACATAGACTTCATTTTGGACTAGGAACGATGGTTTTTCATCGTCAAAAAAGGTCGTAAAACTTTTAAAGTAGTCCCATCGGTTAATGACGCCGTAAAAGCTTGCCGAAATAGGATAATATGAGGGAAAGTGTAAATCGATATTTGCCCTTCCTGAGTTGTAAAATTTACCAAAATAACCTCCGGCTTGTATCGTGCTGGCAAAACGGTCCAGGCGCATGTAATTCAACTGGATGAATCCGGTATTAATTGCCCGTGTACTGATAATTCCCCCAAGATCAATTCTGAATGGCTTTGCTTCGGTAACTTTGATGTTCAGCGCGTAAGTTGAGTCTGCTTTTGCTTCCAGTGTCGGGAATAAATATTTGATTTGAGGGGTTGCATAGGTTCTGAAATAACGGCGTTTGAAACGCATATCCGCAATAGTTTCCGTTTTTTTATTCTTCAGGATGGATTTCCGAACGTAACTTTCATCCAATCCATTTTTATTGGTTGTATTGACTTCTGAAATAATTAGCGGATGCACGGATGCCCTGAATTCGGTTCTTCGTTTATTCAACTCTTCGGAGGATATTCGTGAATCAATCATGAGCTTGATACTGTCGATCATAGCGATGGTAGATTCATAACCTGCATCAATGGCTTCGTCCACGTCGTCAAAATCAAAGGTGCTGATATTGGATTTCGGTTCGATGATGATTCCTGATTCACAAGGAATTTTGAAAGAAGTGTGAGTGACCAGCATGTTGGTTAGTTGACTGATCAAATCATCTTCCCTCGGAGGAGCGGCGTTATAAGAAACATTGCTTCCAATAATGAAATCGACCGGGAAACTGTTGTACATGACATCCGACGGAAAGTTATTATATAGCCCGCCATCAAAATAAAGAACACCATTGATCCGGATCGGATTGACGTAAAAGGGGAAAGTCATGGAAGCTCTGACAGCTTCATTCAACTGGCCATTGGAAAAAACTACTCCTTTTTTTGCAACGATATCACTGGCCACACAGCGGAAAGGAACAAACAGGCTGTCGAAGTTGTAGGTATGTGAGGCTCCGCTAACTCCGAATAAACGCAACATTTCAAAGTCTAATAATTCCGGCCGGATAAAGTTCGTAGGTAATGATTTGCTGAAAATACTGTCAATAGAGAAAGAAAAGCTGATTCCCGAAGCATTTTCATTGTCCTCCCGAAGCAGGAACTCGTAACGCTGTTCGATTGCTCCCTGGGACATCAGCTGAAACTTATTGCTCAATACATAATCTTCGATTTCCTGCGGAGAATAACCGCTCGCATACATTGCCCCGACCAATGCACCGGATGATGTACCTGTAATATAGTTGATAGGAATGTTGTTTTCTTCCAATGCTTTAAGCACGCCAATATGAGCAAAACCAGATGCGCCACCACCACTCAATACAACTCCAATCCCCTGAGATTGAACGAATAAAGGGGCGAAGCTTAAAAGTAAAATTATAGTTAGTCGCTTTGCTAATTGCATTAAAATCAAAAGTAATTTTTTTTTACCTAAACGCGGCTTCTTTTGCTTTATTTCTCTGCTATTTAGAAAAGCTCTGTGCTTTTGTAGTACTTTTGCCGCCGGATCCATAATTGAATTTGCCTTATGAAAATTGTACTGAAAACGTTTTACGGTTTAGAAGATGTGCTCGCTGATGAATTGAAAGAGTTGGGTTTTCCCGTTAGTACGAAACTGAATAGGGCTGTTCAGATTGAAGGCGATTGGAAAGATGTTTATTTTTTAAACCTGCATGTTCGCTGTGCGATCTCGGTTTTGGTCGAATTGCGCAAGTTTACGGTTAAAACGGAAAAGGACCTGTACCAGGAAGCAAAGAAGATTAACTGGTCTTCCCTGTTTGATGTAAAGAAAACATTTGCTGTAAAAGGAGCTGTGAATTCCACTATTTTTAATCACTCTCAATTCCCTTTCCTGTTGATCAAAGATGCCATTGTAGATCATTTCAGGGATGTGAAAGGTGAAAGACCGGATATCAACGTCAAATCTCCTCAAATTGTAGTGGATTTATATGTGCGTGAAAACGAAGGGGTGATTTCTGTAAATACCAGCGGTTTGCCGTTGTTCCAAAGAGGGTATCGTCAGTCTACCGGAGATGCACCGCTGAATGAAGTGGTTGCCGCTGCACTTTTGCGGATGAGTGAATGGGATAAAAAAACAACCCTGATCGATCCGTTCTGTGGTTCGGGAACAATCCTGATCGAAGCTGCACTGCTTGCTGCCGGAATTCCCTCAAATATTGAGAGGACTCATTATGCATTCAAGAATATGGCGAATTTTGATTCCGATCTGTGGGAGGAGATCCATTCCAAAGCCAATAGAATCGTAAAGGAACTTCCTTGTACCTTGATTGGTGGGGATATTGATTCTCAAATGGTCATGAAAACGAGAAGAAATCTGCGTGGTTTCTCCTTCGGGAGATTTGTGGAAGTGCACAACGCGGCATTGGATGAATTTCCATTTCCGGAAGGACCGGCTGTTCTGATCACGAATCCTCCGTATGGTGAGCGCCTGGAAACGGATGTGGAAGAGTTGTACGGAACCCTGGGAAGTATTATGAAACACCGCTTGCTGGGTTATTCCTGCTTTGTTATTTCTTCCAGTGAAGCCGGTTTCAAATACCTGGCTTTGAAACCGGATAAAAAATACAAACTATTCAATGGTGATCTGGAATGTTCTTTCCGGAAATACACCATTTACGAGGGTTCCAAAAAAAGGGAGAATTCAGAAGCTTAAGGTATAATGACGATGCGTTCTGATATCATTTCTTCGGCATTGAAGTAAACAATGGTATAAACGCCAACCGGTAATCCTGAAACGGTCAATTTGCCATTTTCTGTAGGTGCACGCTCCAAAGAAATTTCTCTCCCGGATGTGTCAAACAACCGGGCTTCCAACAAGGATTGATAGTCTCCTGTAATTTGAATGGTTCCGTTGGATGGATTGGGATAGATCGTCAGTTTATGCGTGCTTTTTACTTTAATTGACCGGATGTCATGCAACCTGGTGAGTCCGTTAAAATCCGTTTGAGACAAGCGGTAATAATTTACGGCATCCACATACGGATCATAATCATAGATCTTGTAGTGTAAAGGTTCGGAGCTGTTTCCGGCACCGTTCATGTAAGCAATTGCTTCGAAGTGAATACCGTCAGGGCTGCGTTCAACCGTAAAGAAATTATTGTTTAATTCTGTTTCTGTCCACCATTCACAGGCAACAGCATCTGTTTCTTGCGAAACCCGGAAAGCAGTTAGTTCAACAGGTAAAACGCTCAGGCAATTGACGCAGGCGGCTCCGCTGGATGTTGTTGTGTAAGTGATAATTTCGTCAGCACGGTTTGCGCTTCCGGAAACGGTTATTGTTCCCGGACCAACCAGTGTGTAACTGTCGTCCAATGTAGCATTGGAGCTTCCACTTTGAAATCCTTTGCTTCCTCCTGAAACATCTACTTTTATCTTATCCCCGGAATCTCCACCGGAAGCCGTACATCCGCCGGCTCTTTGGCGCATCGTTGCGGTAACGGTATACGTGCATCCGTTTGGGACCGCAATATTCACAAACATGCTTTTTTGTCCGCCGCTGCAATCTCCGCTGACGGAAGGCGAACAATTCGGTCCTCCCAAACTGGTCAGGTTACAGCCTGCAAGGCATCCGCACCCGACACCTGTTACCCCAATGGTTCCCGATGGGCATTGTGCTGATGAGCCGATGGAAAATGTCACACACAAGAATGTGATCAGCAAGAAGTTTTTAAGTGTTGTTGTAGTTTGTTTCATGTTGCTATAATAGAAGAGTTCATTCATCCGATTGGATCGAAACAAATGTATAGCAAGGGTTTAGGTAGTTGTTTATGAGTAAGTTATGAATCGGATAAGTTTTGGATGCTACTAAATTGATTTTGTTTAATTCTATTTAAAGACAATGTTACAGTGTTATTCAGGTGGTTCTTCGGATAGCTTTGATTGAGTGTGTTTGAAGGGAATTCGGAAGAAATGATTCGATTGTTTTCAGGAAGTACTGTTACAGAATAACGTTCGAGTATTTTCCCCTGACCGCACAAAAAAAGGTGTCTGCCAAAACAAACACCTTTCGATTCTATATAAAAAATGATTCTTAACCTCTTTTTGTAATCGGAACGTAATCTCTTGTGATTTCCCCGGTATAAACTTGTCTCGGACGACCGATCGGTTCACCACCTTCAGACATTTCTTTCCATTGTGCAATCCACCCAGGTAAACGTCCTAATGCGAACATAACCGTAAACATTTCAGATGGAATTCCAAGCGCTTTGTAAATAATTCCGGAATAGAAATCTACGTTCGGATATAAGTTTCTTGATTTGAAATAGTCGTCTTCCAAAGCTACTTTTTCCAGCTTCTTTGCAATATCCAGTAATGGATCGTCGATCTTCAATTTTTCCAATACATCATCTGCGGCTTTCTTAATGATCGTAGCACGCGGATCGAAGTTTTTGTAAACGCGGTGACCGAATCCCATCAATCGGAATGGATCATCCTTGTCTTTCGCTTTCAATACCCACTTGTCTACATCGCCCCCATCGTTGTGGATTTTTTCCAGCATTTCAATTACAGCCTGGTTAGCACCTCCGTGAAGTGGTCCCCAAAGTGCGGAAATACCTGCAGAAATTGATGCGTAAAGGTTTGCCTGGGATGAACCTACGATGCGAACTGTCGAAGTTGAACAGTTTTGTTCGTGGTCAGCATGCAGGATCAATAACTTATTCAAAGCATCAACAACAACCGGGTCCACTTTGTAATCTTCTGTTGGCATTGCAAACATCATGTACAGGAAGTTCTTTACGTAATCGTATTCATTCTTCGGATACATAAACGGATGACGCATGGAATTTTTATAAGACCAGGCCGCCAATGTCGGTAATTTTGCTAACAAACGTAAAATTGTTCTGTTCTTTTTCTCAGCACTTCTGTTCGGGTCCAAAGATTCCGGGTAGAATGTAGAAAGGGAACAAACCATTGCAGATAAAACTCCCATTGGGTGAGCTTGCGCAGGATATGCTTCAAAAAATTGCTTCATATCTTCGTGTACCAATGTGTGTTTTGTAATACTCGAGATAAATTCATCCAATTGATCCTGAGTTGGCAAATCACCATAAATCAACAAATAAGCAACCTCAATAAAACTTGCTTTTTCCGCCAATTGCTCGATCGGATATCCGCGGTAACGAAGAATTCCTTCCTCACCATCTAAGAAAGTAATGGCACTCATGGTAGCACCCGTGTTTTTATAACCTGTATCCAGGGTAATGTATCCAGTTTCCTGACGAAGCTTTGAAATATCAATAGCCAATTCATTTTCAGTACCTTGTACAACCGGGAATTCATATACTTTCCCGTCTAATTCGATTTTCGCAATTTTGCTCATGATGATCTATAAGAGTGTTATCTAACAATTTTTATTAGCCGCACTAAATTAGTAAAGAATTAAATACAATAAACTGCATCCGGTAATCTTTTTTTTTACCAAAAATGCATGGCTAAAAAGGCCTGTGAAAATACATTCACAGGCCTTTGATTTTTATCAGTAAAATGGAAAGATCGGTATTACAGGTTCTTCTCCGTGTATTCCAGCATCATGGTAAACAGGTGATTTCTTGTATTCCCACCGTAGATGCCGTGATTTTTATTCGGATAAATGAACAAATCGAATTGTTTATTCGCTTTCACCAGGGCAGTGATGAATTCCATTGTATTTTGATAATGGACGTTATCGTCAGCAGAACCATGGATCAATAAGAATTTCCCTTTTAACTTGTCTGCATGGTTCACAGGGGAATTGTCATCATACCCGCTTGCATTTTCCTGTGGAGTTCTCATGAAGCGTTCGGTATAGATATTGTCATAATATCTCCAGTTGGTTACCGGGGCAACGGCAATTCCCATTTTGAATACATCGGCACCTTTTGTCATCGCCAATGAAGTCATGAAACCTCCGTAGCTCCAACCCATAATCCCGATTCTTCCCGGATCGACATAAGACTCTTTTTGCAGGTTCTTAGCTACCGCAATCAAATCCTCGGTTTCCAGTTTACCCAACTGCAAATAAGTTGATTTTTTAAACTTCGCTCCGCGGAATTGAGTACCGCGTGTATCTACGCAAAATACAATGTATCCTTTGCGGGTAAGCAGTTGGTGGTACAAGTAGTTTGCTCCATCGTAATCATTGGTCACCATGTTGCTTCCAGGTCCGCAGTAAACATTGAAGTAAACCGGGTATTTTTTATTCGGGTCGAAATTTGCAGGTTTCATAATCCATGCATTCAGTTTCCCGTCAGCACCATCTATCTGGATGAATTCCTTCTGGCTCAGGTTCATTCCGTTCAGTTTATTCTGAAGTTCCGTATTGGCCTCAAGTACTTGGAGTTCTTTTCCGTTGCGGTCACATAAGGTATAAGAAGGTACTACATTGGCACTTGAACTGGAACGGATAAAGTAATTGAAACCGGGAGCAAATTCAGCCTCGTGATATCCGCTGGATTTTGAAAGCATTTTTTTGTCCGTTCCTTTCCAATTGATCGAATACAAGGTTTTATTGATCGCCCCATTTTCGGAGGAAGAATAAAAGACTATTCCCTTTTTTTCATCGATTCCGTACAGATCAATAACATCCCAGTTCCCGGAGGTAACGGGACTTAATTTTCCTGCGAACGTTAAATGGTAGATGTGGTTATATCCGTCTTTTTCGGAAGTTCGGAGCATGGAGTTTCCGTCTTTCAATAAGATCACGTTGTCTGCGTCCAAATACGTATCGGATTGTTCTTCGTAAAAAATTCGGTCCGTCGGATTTTCCGGATCGGTAACCAAATGGTATTTTACTGCACTTTGATGCCGGTTCAGGGTAGAAACAAAGACTTCGTTTTTAATCGGTGACCATTGGAAACGAGGTAAATATTCATAAGTACCCAAATTTACTGCTTTAACAGTTCCGCTTTCGCTGTTCGCGATGTGGAAAGTTACTTTTGAATTGTCTTCACCCGCTTTCGGATATTTGAATGTGTACTCATCGGGATAAAGATGTCCGTACATGGCCATCTGGAATTGCTTCACATTGGTTTCGTCAAAGCGCATGAATGCCAGGTATTTGGAGTCCGGCGACCATTCAAACCCTTGGGTGATTGCAAATTCTTCTTCGTAAACCCAGTCGGTTGTACCGTTTATGATGCTGTTTTGTTTTCCGTCGAATGTAATCTGTTTGTTCGTGTGATTTACCAGATCGTATACGAATAGATTGTTCCCTGCAACATATCCCAATTTGGTTTCATCGGGCGAGAATGTTCCCAGCGTTTGAGGAACTTCCGTGTTGCTTACTTTATGTGTTTCTTTTGTCTGAATGTTATAGATATAGTACTTTGTTGAATAACTGTGTCTGTAGATCGGTGTTGTGTTTGACTGGATCAGTAACCATTTTCCGCTTTTGCTCAGTTTTACATCGTCAAATTCCAACGCTTTTCCGTTGAATTGGATTGCGGACAAATTTACCAGGACCATTCCGGCGCCTTTGTAATCTTTGAATTGGTATTTTTTTAAAAAATACTGACCGCTTTCTTCTACGATCTTGGTAAATGACTGGCCGTCACTCAAAGCTGTAAAGCCTTCGACGCGATTCGGGTAAAATTCACCCGATTTCCAGATACTTTCAACTGTCAGGTTTTGAGCATATCCGAATGAGATGATACAAATAAAGGAAATGAATAATTTAATTCTCATATAATTGGTGTTTTGGGCAAAAATAACCAAAAACTGTTCCGAAGCGGTGAATTATTGATGAGTGGTGTAAAATAGTTAACAGCTTGTTTAATATGCGTTTGATCGAATCAAACCAACGTGTATAACCTTAGTTGATTGTTAACAATTATGTAATGTAAGAATAGATTATTTCCCGTAACTTTGCCTCGTAAATTTCTAAATGTTCTCCTTGATGCTGTGTTTTATGCAGACTGAAACCATTTAGAAATGCAATATTTGGTATAATGAAATAGAAATGAAACGCATCCATAATAGCAAAGACTTCACCCGAAGTTTGAAGCGCTATTTTTCAGCAAATAAGCTGAGTGGATTTGTTATACCTATACACTGTATTTTATCTGTAAATTTAATAATCAATTAGTTATGAAAAAAGCATTACTATTTTTAGGTGTGTTATCTGCTGCTGCTGCTCAGGCTCAAAATTGTACGGAAATTTTTATTTCTGAGTATGTGGAGGGATCCGGAAACGACAAAGCGTTGGAATTGTATAACCCAACCGGTACGGCAATTAACTTGTCAGGTTACCGCATTGAGCGTTTCTCTAACGGGGCGAATACTTCCAATTCAGGTGGTGTAACAAACTTAACGGGTACCATTCAACCGTATTCTACTTTTGTAATTACAAACGGACAAACGGTAACACAACCGAATTCACCTGCATGTTCACCTGCACTTCAGGCAATGGCGGATCAGTTGGACGGTGCATATCCTGCTCCGACGTATATGAATGGAAACGATGCTATTGCATTATTTAAAAACTCCGTTATGATCGACTTGATGGGGAAAATCGGTGATGCGGCTATGACCAGTGCTTACGGTTGGGGAGATCAGCCTCCATACGATGGGTCTGTTGGTCGTGTTTGGACAGAAAATCATACATTGATCCGCAAAGCGTCTGTTAAAACAGGGGTGACTGCAAATCCGGATCCGTTTATCGTTAATCAGCAATGGGATTCTTTGCCAAAAGATACCTGGACAAACCTGGGGGCACACACATGTGATTGTTTCCTGAGTGTGGGTGAGAACAAACTGAATTCGGTTTCTATTTTCCCGAACCCTTCTGCAAACGGAGTTCTATACGTAAATACAAACAATACAATCGAATCGATTGAAGTGATTGATTTACTTGGAAAAGTGGTTGCTGCGGAAGTGAAGAAAGACCAAAGTACGGCTGCGGTAGTGGTTACTGATAAAATCAAAAAAGGAGCATATCTGTTAAGAATCAATTTTACAGATAAATCTTCTTCACAGCAAAGCATTATAATCGAGTAATTGTTCATTCTCTAGTTTTATAATGTCTATTAACTGATTTATGAAAAATCTGCTAGTCATCTTTTGCCTGTTTTTTGGGGTGACCGCTTTCTCTCAGGAAACGGTCACGCTGAGCGGCGTGGTAATGGATCCTGAAACAAATGAACCGGTGATCGGAGCGTTGGTCGTATGTGATTCTACTTCGAAGGCAATTACTGATATTGAAGGAAGATATTCCTTTCAGGTTGCTAAGAACACGACGCATATTATTACAATGGAATATTATGGCTTCGAAAATTATAGGGCTGAAGTTGCAGTCGATAACACAAATCATGTTCATGATTTTACACTGAAAGTTAGTGGGAATGTCATTGATGAGGTGGAAATTGTTCGCGACGTTGCAAAACTAAGAGAAACACCGATCGCATTTTCAAATATTACTGCAAAACAAATAGCGGAAGACTTGGGAACCAGGGATTTACCAATGATTCTGAATTCTACTCCGGGTGTTTACGCAACAGAGCAGGGAGGAGGAGCTGGAGATTCACGCATTTCTATTCGTGGTTTTGATCAGCGAAATGTAGCCGTGTTAGTTGACGGAGTTCCAGTAAACGATATGGAAAATGGCCAGGTATATTGGAGTAACTGGGACGGTTTAAGTGATATTACAAGAACCATCCAGGTACAAAGGGGATTAGGAGCTTCCAAGCTGGCAATTACTTCTGTGGGTGGAACGATGAATATCATGACAAAGGGAATTGATCAGAAGTTCGGTGTTCACGTGAAAGGAGAAGTAAACGATTATGGATTGTACAAGGCTTCTTTCGGTTTAAATACCGGGATACTGAAAGGAAACTGGGGAATTGCAGTGGCAGGTTCCAGAAAATGGGGGTCAAGCTATGCGGATGCAACATTTGATGATGCCTGGTCTTACTTTTTTAAAGTTCAGAAGAAATTCGGAAAACACCATATCTTAAGTTTCGGGGTAAACGGAGCGCCACAATCTCATGGACAAAGATCAACCAAATTACCAATTTCGGTGGTGGATGAAAAATTGGCGAAGCAAACCGGAGTTGATTATCAACGACAAATTGATTCCGTAGCAGGTACAAGTAATTTGTATTATACGACATCAGCAATTGGTGCGCGCGGAAATAAATACAATCCGAATTACGGATACATCAACGATGAGATCTTCAATGAAAAAGTGAATTATTTCCATAAGCCGCAATTCAACTTGTCGCATTCCTGGAACCCGAACAATAAATTTAATTGGACAACAATTGCATACTTGTCAATCGGGAAGGGAGGGGGAACATCCATGAAGAATACACCAGCAAGGGATACAACAACCGGCTTGTATAATTTGCAGGGAATTTATGATCAGAACTCTAAAAGTTTCTCTAATTTGTACAGTACAACAGAGCATTCTTCTTCCAATTATCTAAGATCTGCCAATAACGACCATAAATGGGTTGGTTTGATCTCTTCGGTTTCTTATAAGATCAACGATCAGATTTCCACACTTTTTGGTATTGATGCACGTTATTATAGAGGAAGCCATTATCAAACAGTATATGATTTGATGGGGGGCGACTATGCCATTGACAACGCAGATAAAAATCAACCCAAAGGCATAAACAATCTTAGCTATGCGATGAAACGCGAAGGAGATAAGGTTGCTTACCATAATGATGCGATCGTTATGTGGGGCGGAGCATTCGGACAGGTAGAGTACAAAAAAGATAAATGGTCTACTTTCTTAACAGGTTCACTCTCCGAAACAGGAAATCAGCGAATTGATTACTTCAAGAAAAAAGACCTTGTTTTTTCCGATACAACCATGAGACAAGCGGTCGGTTACGGAGATACGGTTGTATATAAAGGACAGAAATATACCAATCAATCTGCAGAAGCCCGAACGGCTACAACAGACAGAAAGTGGTTTTTGGGAGGAACGATCAAAGGAGGTGTGAATTACAATATCAATAAGAGTCACAATGTCTTCCTGAATGTGGGTTATTTGAGTATTGCACCGAAAATGAATACGGTCTTTGACAATAACAACATGCCGTTCCTGGAGACCAAAAACCAAAAAGTATATTCTGCTGAGTTAGGTTATGGCTATAAAAGCAAAAAGTTTGCGGCAAACCTGAACCTGTATTATACGTTGTGGAGAAACAAACCACCGCAATATACACCGACTGTAGTAACTCCTGATGGAACCTTCTCTTACAATATCAATGGATTGGATGCATTGCATAAAGGAGTCGAAGTGGACTTCAATTACAAGATAACCAAAAAGATTAACCTGGAAGGGGTTGTGACGGTTGCTGACTGGAAAACCATTTCGGGATCCAAAGTATACATTGTGGATAACAATGGTGTTCAGGTGGATTCTGTTGATTTCAGTGCTAAGAATGTGCATGTGGGCGATGCGGCCCAGCTTCAGATCGGAGGTTCCGTGCGCTACGAAATTATTAAAGACTTATATGTCAAATTGAGATATACGTATTTCGGTAGAAACTTCGCGAATTTCGATCCTTTGGCACTTGTTGGTCCAAACAAGGACAGGGAATCATGGCAAATGCCAAGCTATGGATTATTGGATTTTAACTTAGGATATACCTTCCGTGTTTCAAAAGTGTATTTCACAGTGAACGGAGGAGTTATGAATATCCTGGATAAAATATATATCACGGATTCACAAAATGGGGCAAACTTTGATGCCAATACAGCGACTGTTTTCGTTGGAATGGGAAGAAGATTTAACCTGGGATTAAAAATAGGAATTTGAAACAAATGAGAACAATGAGAAAGTCTATCTTTTTGGTACTGTTATCAGCTTTTGCTTATAGCGTATCTTTGGCACAAGCAGTGTTGCCTACTTCATGGAGTTTTACAACGACAACACTACCAACAGGTTGGACAGAGTCGGGAACTGCATTTTATACAGCTTCTGGAAATACTCCTCCGGCAATGAAATTTGACGGAACCGGTGATTACCTGATTATCAATTTTGCAAGTGCTCCGGGTGCATTAACTTATTACCTGGCAGGAAACTCTTTCAGCGGTGGAACATTCACTGTGGAAGAATCTGCAGATGGTACTACTTATACTGCGTTGCATACACACACAACACCTCCTGCAGGTGTATACCAGATGTATACGGACAATCCGAATTCACTGACACGTTTTATCCGTTTTATTTACACGAATAAAGTAAGTGGAAATATCGGTTTGGATGATGTAGGTATTGCTGTAGGTGCAGCAACACCCGCTCAAGAAATTAATGTGAAATACGGAAGTACTACGATCGTATCAGGTGGTACGCAATTGGTAAATTCGCCGGTTTCAACAATGACTCCGATCGTCTTTACCGTTGAAAATTTAGGAACAACAAACACATTGAATATTTCAAGCGCGGTGATTTCCGGAGCGGACGCTGCTGATTTTTCAGTTGCATCTTTCCCTTCGACAGTTGCTGCGACGGCAAACCAGTCTTTGACAGTGAACTTTACTCCATCCGTTGCAGGTAACCGAAATGCTGTTTTGACAATCAACAATGATGATGCTGACGAAGCTGCTTACGTCATCAATTTATATGGTATCGGTGGGAACCTGGCAACAGAACCTGCAAGTCAACCGACAAACCTGGTTTTCTCCAATGTAAAATCATATAGATTGACTGCAGGATTTACACCGGCAACAGCAGAAGGATACGTTGTTTTGCGTAAAAAAGGATCTGCAATTACCGGAGTTCCTGTAGACGGAACAGTTTACCAGCGTGGTGACATCGTAGGAGATGGACAAGTTGTTTACTCAGGAACAGCAACTTCTTTTACACCAAATAACATCGTAGCAAGTACAGGATACTACTTTGCAGTTTATTCTTACAACGGACCTGGAACATACAGAAATTACAATACAACTGCTCCATTGACAGGAAACGTAACTTCTTCCGGTTCCATGATGCCGGCAGGTTATTATTCAAGTATCTCCACAAGCAGCCCTACATTTGTTACGGATCTTCATAACCTGACAAACCCGCATAACATGCAGTTCTATAGCAATTACGGACCATTGATGGTTGCTAAATTTGCGTCAAGAGATACCACTTTGAACCGTCGTGTAGTTACATGTGTTTACAGTGGTGAGAATATTATCTACACGGAACCGTTTGACTTTACTGCAACAGGAACAAGCCGTGAGCATACATACTGCCATAGCTGGATGCCTACATATGATGCAAGCGCTCTTCCTGAGTACAACGACTACCACCATTTATTCCCTACAAATCAAAATGATGCAAATGCTTTGAGAAGTAACTACCCGTTAGGGAAAGTTGTGACTCCGACAACTACTTATCTGGGATGTAAATTCGGATTTGACGCAAACGGTCACAAGGTTTTCGAACCAAGAGACGAGCACAAAGGAGATGCTGCACGTGCAATGATGTACGAAGCAATTTGTTACACAACTGTTTCAGGAAACAACTGGGGATTCCCTAATCCGATCAGCGGATCAATTCCTTACGGACAGGATCAGGCAATTCTGAAACAATGGAACCTTCAGGATTTACCGGATTCATGGGAAATTTCAAGAAACGATTACATCGATTCATTACAACAAAACCGTAATCCATTCGTGGATAATCCGAACTTTGCATGTTTTGTAAACTTTACAAACGTGAGCTATGAATCCTTAGGATGTACTGCTGACGTAGAAGAAGCGTTACTGAACGGGTTTGTTTTGTATCCTAATCCTTCGACAAACACCTTATACATGAACGTTGATGCAACAACAATTACAGGCTATGAAATCATCTCCATGGATGGTAAAGTGGTAAAATCAGCTGATGCAATCAACCAGGTTTTAATCGAGTTAAATATTCAGGATTTGAAAACTGGTTCGTATCTTGTGAAAGTAAGAACACCATACGGTACAACTCAAAAAACGATCGTTAAGAATTAACAATGAAGAAACTAGTTTTTCTTTTTTTTCTAATAGGAGCAGGTCTTACAGCCTGCTCTTATCATTTGCAGATCAAAGGATCGAAGCAAATCATAGATAATACGGCCGGTTCTTCCGTTGAAATGGATTCATTGATAGCACCATATCGGAGAGAAATGATGCGGGAATTTGGTTTGGTAATAGGTGAGGCTACCACGGATCTGGTTGTCGGAAGACCTAATTCTACGCTGGGTTTTTGGTTATGCGATGCATTGATCAAAAAAGCAAAAGACAGCTCATTCTTTAAAAATGAGCCGGTGGTAGCTTTTATCAATATCGGAGGTTTGAGAGCTGATTTGCCCAAAGGAGCTATTACAGTAGGTGATATTTACAAGGTTATGCCTTTTGATAATCGCATGGTCTTTCTCAAATTATCCCTGGATAAAATTCCCGAAATGGAGGCTTATCTGAAAGAAAAGGGAGGTGAACCGATCGGTGGATTCAAGCTGGAAAAGGGAAAATTGGTTTTTCCGGATAGCCTGGCGAAAGAAAAAAATTATTTCTGGGTGGTTACCTCTGATTTTCTTGCGAACGGAGGAGACAATATGTTCTTCTTTAACAATCCTTTGCAGCGATTGGATACCAATGTGCTCTTTAGGGACTTCATCATTGAAGCTGTTAAAAAAGAGAAAAAAATTGCATTTTATCCCGAAGAAAGAATAAATTGGTAAGATGGAACGACGATTATTTTTACAGCAAACAGGCGTAGCTGCAGGAGCTGCTATGGTTGCGCCCTCACTAATGAGCGCAAAACAAAAGCAAAACAAATTAGTAATTCTGCATACCAACGATACGCATTCCAATATTGACCCGTTTCCGGTAAATCATCCCAAATTTCCCAATATGGGAGGTGTTTCCCGAAGAGCCAGCCTGATCCAATCCATTCGTGACCAGGAAGAACATGTTTTGTTGCTCGACGCTGGAGATATTTTCCAGGGAACACCTTATTTTAATAAGTTTAAAGGAGTACTGGAAATGAAGACCATGGCTGCTATGAAGTACGATATCGTAACTCTTGGGAACCACGACTTTGATATTGGAATGGAGGCTTACAAAAGTGCATTGTCTCATGCCTCGTTCCAAGTCGTAAATGCAAATTACGAATTGGCTTCAACACCACTTTCCGAAGTGGTAAAACCGTACACGATTATTAAAAAAGCCGGATTAAAGATCGGTATTTTTGGATTGGGCGTGAATCTGCAGGGCTTGGTTCCTGTAGAAAACTGGAAAGGATTAACCTACCTGGATCCTGTTTCGGCAGCTCAAAAACAGGCAGATACCTTGCGTAAAGAAGGATGTGATGTGGTTATTTGTCTGTCCCATTTAGGTTATGAGTATAACACCGATCAGGTCTCAGATAAAGTATTGGCTGCATCAACCGCAGGAATTGACGTCATCATTGGGGGACATACCCATACTTTTTTGGAAGACTTGCAAGAATTTAAAAATAAGGAAGGAAAATCCGTTTTTGTGAACCAGGTTGGATACGGAGGTTTGAAACTGGGACGGATTGATATTGAACGTTGCATGGATTCAGGAAAATTCACCATTGCTTCGACCAATCGCCTTTTGGATGATTATATAGCATAAACAAACATAAGGGCGGAAAATTTTCCGCCCTTATGTTTTGTATTATTTCGGAATAGCCTCCATCTGTTCTTTGGACAACTTCATGATTGCAATGCGATCAAAGCTCCCCATAATTTTAGCCTGAACAAGGATATTCAATTCTCCGTTTTCCGTTTGCAGAAAATCACAAGCTGTAATCGGAATGTTTTTTCCCAAATACTTTTTCCCTGCCAATGTTCCGCTGGATTTGTCATAAATACTCAATAGGAGCTGATTACTTCTTGTAGAGGACAAAAAGGCTTTGTATGCTACACTATTGATAGAAATATCCTTGATTAACACCGGTTTTTGAGCATCCAATTCGGATTGGCCCTGTGCCGAAATGGATTCGGTAATGTCAACAGTTGTTGGGGTAAGGCTTGCTTGCGCGTTGTAATACAGGTTGTCGTATGAAAAACGCGCCAGTGAAAACTGGTTACCTCCCGATGGGGAAATTGCTGCCAATCCCCCGTTAAATCCGGCACCATTATATACTCCTGCAAAGTTGAGATTCTGATCCAGGAAGACCAGTGAAAAACTGTAATTGTAAAAACCGTTCATGACAATGTAATTTTGTTCCGGTGTTGAACTGACAAAGAAAGGCATGCGTTTTCCGCTGAAAGTAATGTGTTCTACGATCCGGTCCTCCACATCCGTGAAAATATCCAGGTCCGCAGATTGAGTAATAGTGCTTAAATCTGCGGTTAACTTATGAAGTCCGGTTTGCATGCTTAACCTGTTATAATTCTGGAGGTAGATGTATTGTCCGGAATTGTAAACGTAAGTCGGGTAGAGGACATCTGTAAATGTGGCAACTTCCGTTGTGGAGTGATTGTTTTCGTCAATTTTCAGGACATAAGTAAACAAACCTACGGCATCCATGCACACCAAATAGTTTTCGCCGTTACTTGTAATCAGGTTGGGTACAGCATTGACATAGTTTGCCGGAAGTTCGTAATTCCATACAAATTCCCCGGTATTATCGACTTTCATCAAATGGATCCTCCAGCTGTCATAAGCGCTCATCACAATATAACCATCGTTGCTTGCAGATGGGCTTATACTTAAAGGATGAAAATGTTTGTTCCCGTCCTGGTCATCGTAAATTTTGATGAAAGGGATTTCTTCTTCTTTTGCTTTTTTGCAGCCTGAAAAACTCATTCCCAGTCCCAGGAAGATCAATGAATAAATAACTAATTTCATACTGAATGGATTAATGTCTGCTTTTTCTAAGAATTCCTAACGAAATGGAGTTGTCTATCGGGAACATGACTGTTAGTTGAATGTCGAGGTTCATCAGCTTTAACTGGTCCATAACATCCAGGTATTGCACACTGAAACCGGTATAATCCGCATAGCGATTTTGATCATTGACAATGGAACGAAATCCGTACCGGAAATTACTTTCCAGGCTAATTGCAAAATAATTGGCAAAATAGGTAAATCCTACACCGGCAGAGAGTCCGAAGTTTGCTTTGTTTATGTGCTCGGTAAGATCTGCTTCACCCGTTTTATCTGCTGTTTTTTTGTCCACTTCTTCATCAATGGTATAATCATAAAAGATTGTTTTTTTCGCTTGGTGTCTGAAATTGGCAAAAATTCCGGCCTGGACATACGGAGAGAATTGGGAACTTGTAAAATCCCAGCGCACCAGTAAAGGAAGATTCACCCCGGACAACTTTTGCTGATGCATCATTTCCATTCTGAAATCGGAACCGTTCATCGTATCTGACCAGGAATAAGCAGTGCGGTAATCAAAACCGCATGTTTGATATGCCGGTTGAAACACGATTGCAAGATTCTTTTTAAAGGAATAGGAAAAATACAAACCGAATTGAGAACCTTTGTTTTTAAATAAAGGCTGGTAATCTTTTTCCGAATCAGTATTACTTGCCGATGATTGGGGGGTAATCATCAGTAGATTATAATCTTTAACAACATGTGCTGCACTGAAGTTCATTCCGCCTGAAATTCCGAGATAGATCCGGCCTTTTCGGTGCACAGTGTATTTTGTTTGGGTCGTTCCGCTGAAACTTATCAGAAGAACCGCCAATAGCAATAAAATTCTGTTTAACATCATTATTTGGAAAGGATTACTTTTTCAGTGAGAACCACGCTGTCGTTGGCAATTAAAGTGACAAAATAGGTTCCGTCGGCATAGCGGGATAAATTAAACTCCAGTACATGTTCTCCGGGAACAGTTGGTGCATCGGGAATATTCCCGATTGTCCGCCCGGAAATATCTTTGACTTCAATGTGAACCTTGGTTTCTTTTTTCAGTATATACGAGATACTGATACCTGAATTCGTTGGATTCGGATAACATTTGAGCCACAAATTTTCTTTGAACAGTTCGGTGACACTCAATTCCTTGCACGCTACATAATCTACCCGGTTGGCGACGAAATTCTCAAACTTCACATGTTCGATTGCTGCATCAGGTGCGCCAAACCAGTCTTTTACCACCGAAGTGAAAACTTGCCTGTAATCGTGCTGTAAGGGAATATTTCCGTTTTGCAGGTTTTGCAAATCAGGGTTGTCTCCATAAACTCCAGGATTCAAACAGGTTCCGTAAACCAACATCGGGGCTGCATTTCCGTGGTCCGTTCCATAACTTGCATTCGATGCCACGCGACGACCGAACTCAGAAAAGGTCATGGTTAATACACGGTCAGCCAATCCTAAGTTTGTCAGGTCGTCATAAAAGGCTTTTACGGCTGATGAAATGTGGTACATCAATGCAGCATGCGAACCCATGGTGGTATTGTTATTGATTACCTGGTTGGCATGTGTATCGAATCCGCCGATCCGACACAGGAAGATTTTTGTTCCGATCCCTCCGCTGATCAATCGGGAAATAATTTTCAACTGTGGAGCCAAAGGATTGTTTAGAGAACCACTTGGAGCAATATACGGGTACAAATCAGGATAAACCGTTCCTGAATTTGTTCCGGCATCATATACGTCTCTCAAACGCTCAGCATAATTATTGGACTGTCGTTCAATTTGCATGATGTATTCGATTTCATCACCCGCGTGTGTAGGAGGAAAATTGGTAGGTTCTTCTGCACCGACACTGTTTATCAGATTATAAAATGCGTCCGGGTTCTGAATGGAAAGTCCAGCCGGAATTCCCTGTTCTCTATGGAATGCAAGGGAAACTCCTGTCCCCATTTCGAGTGCCAAAGGATCAGGAACGGTGGCATTCGGATAACCGGTCGGGTAATCCGGATAATAATGCTCAAAATAGCGTCCCATCCAACCGGAATTGAAGTAGTCGTCGTAATTTCCACCCATATACCAAACATCCCGGCTACGGAAATGAGAACCGTTCATGTTTTCATAGGAAACGTTTTGAATGATTGCCATATGTCCGTTGTCATACATGGCTTTCGAACCGACCATGTCCGGGTGCAGTCCGACCTGTTTGTTGGCAGGTAAGCTCGGGTCTAATGTGATGTAATGCCGGTTCCCGCTTTGAGGAATGGCAATATTCGGTCGCAGGTTATAGTAATTTCCGTATTGGTTGATCGGAATCACCATATTCAATCCGTCATTTCCTCCATGCAATTGGATCAATACCAGTATTTTATCATTCAGACTGGATTTGGCCATGGATTCCAAAAGTCCGTCGGGTTGAACCGTGCTTAAAGCAATACCATTAAATTTTAAGAGCATTCCTGTTCCCAGCAAAGATGAAATGCGTACAAAGTCTCTTCTGTCCATAGGGCGTAGTTTTTAAAATAATTGGTATTCGGGTGTTTGCATCATGGCCGTGATCAGCGACTCTAATTGCAAACGCACGTTTACATCGCTGCTCGTATTCACGTAATTGTTCCATTCGGTTGTCCAGTTGGATGCCGGCAGCTGATCAAGCAATACATCGTCGCGGAAATAATTGAAACGGGTGGCATCCAATGTAATCGGGAAAAGCCAATCCACTAATTCCTGGACCAAAATCGTCGCATCTCCCGGATTTGAGCAATTGGTCTCTACAAATTCTACGACATCCAGTTTCAATAAGTTCCCGCTCATTCCGGTGAAACCGGTAATCAGCAATTCCGAAAATTTATACCGGTTCGCCAGGTAATTGGATGAAATCCAGTAGCGATGGTAATCCGGGAATTGGTAATAGGGTTCGTATCCCGCAACATCATAGGGCTCAAAGAATTGAAGTCCCTGGAGATCGAGCTGACCGATCAGTTGACTGTACATTTCATAATGAGCCGGTAACTGTGTTGTTTTATCCGGAACCGTTAAATTGAACAAGCGCATGGTGCCAATGACCAAATCCATCGGGGATTTAATGATCGCACCGATATTGTTGTCTTCTGTAATAGGAGTGTCAAGGTCATAAAAATGCTCACTTTGAAGAAGTATCCCTAATACAGAAGTAATGTTGTAATTGTTGCTGACCAGGGCTGCTGCCAATGGTTCGATGATGTCCGACTCCACTTCCGCAGTTATATCGTAGTAAACAAATTCCCGGTAAATTCTTCTGCAAATGTGTTTGGCAGTGTGCGGAGAAGCAAAAACCATGTTTAAGACATCATCCAACTCGGTATAAACAGCTGCAACAGCTGCATTTGTTCCGGTAACGCTTCCGGTTTGAATCAAGGTATTGCTGAAAGCACTTGAGAATTGTTTTGCAGTTACATCATGTTGGGAAGAAGTGGTTGCAGAGCCTTTCACTTTTCCGGTAGGAATGCTGGTTACGGGATCAATGGTTTGAAAAGTCGGATCGATGCCCCAGCCAGTCAATGCTTTTGTCAAGGCCTGAACGTCCTGTTCGGTGAAATTGGTGTAATTTCCCAGGCTGATTTCTTCACCTTTCCCAACGGTGTATAACTCCAGGAATTCGCGCGCAAAATTTTCCTGTGGAACCCCTTTGATGTTGAGATTCCCATCCAGGTGCAGCAGCATGGCATTGTCGATGACCAGTGCTTTTGTAAGGTCTTTGTAATTCCCCAAAGCATAATAACGCAGCAAACGCAGGTAATCAATCGCAAATTGCGCATTGTTTTCGATCCGGCTCATGATCATTGGAAAATGCGTGTGGTAAAACCAGATCATCCGTTCGGTGAGATTCGGCCCGGAAGAACGCATGTTTTCCATCCACCAGCTGCGGGTATAATCGGATAAATTCGTGCTGTTGGGATTTACGGTATTGGGATAGACCCAATCGGTGCCGCTTGCCGGATCAATCGGAAGTGCCGGAATAGCCTGGGTTTGTGTAAGAGCAGTAAAGGCTGCCTGAGCTGTCATTCCAGCAAAATTGGAAATATCCTGCAGCCTTGGACCTAAAGTGGCACGGCGCAGCAAATGTGCAGCCTTTTGAGTGCCTAAAGCCCCTGTGATCGGATTGAGTGAAGCCATAAGTACCAGTTGTGTTCGTTTTTTATAAAATCAAAAATGACTAAGTCATAAAACCCAGTTAGATTTTAATTAGGAGAGAAGAAGAGAATCAGTTCTGTCGGAGTTTAGAGAACCCAAGTTAGAATTTTTGTTTTACAATTTCAATAAAAATTGATAGGTCAGGTAAAATTTTACCACCAAGGAATTAGTTCTGTTCTGCTTAGTTATTTTATGATCGGGGAAAAGAAGCTTTCTGAACGAATTCGCTAGTTGACGATTTTTTTTTAAATAAACAAGGGGCGGAAAATTTTCCGCCCCTTGTTTTATCAATAATTATTATTTTCTATTACAAATGGATTACTTCTCCGTATGCCGCTGCCGCAGCTTCCATCACTGCTTCAGACATGGTTGGATGCGGGTGAACTGTTTTGATCAATTCTTCTCCCGTTACTTCCAATTTGCGGATAGCAACAATTTCAGCGATCATTTCTGTAACGTTCGCACCGATCATGTGAGCTCCTAATAATTCACCGTATTTCGCGTCGAAGATCAGCTTCACAAATCCGTCTTTTGCTCCTGCAGCAGATGCTTTACCGGATGCGGAGAACGGGAATTTGCCCACTTTGATCTCCATTCCTGCTTCCTTCGCTGCTTTTTCTGTTATCCCGACAGATGCTACTTCCGGAGAACAATAGGTACATCCCGGGATATTTCCGTAATCCAATGGTTCCGGGTGGTGACCAGCGATTTTTTCAACGCAGATAATTCCTTCGGCAGAAGCTACGTGAGCCAATGCAGCAGTAGGAATTACATCTCCGATTGCAAAGTAACCCGGGATATTTGTTTGGTAGAAATCATTTACAAGGATTCTTCCTTTGTCAACAACGATTCCCAATTCTTCCAGCCCGATATTTTCAATATTTGCCTGGATTCCGACAGCTGACAGAACCACATCGCATTCGATCTTTTCTTCTCCTTTAGCTGTTTTCACAGTCACAACACATCCCTTTCCGGAAGTGTCAACTGCTTCAACAGATGCATTTGTCATGATATTGATTCCCGCTTTTTTGAAGGATTTCTCCAATTGCTTGGATACTTCTTCGTCTTCGATAGGAACTACGTTCGGTAAGTATTCTACAATCGTTACTTCCGTTCCGATTGCATTGTAGAAATAAGCAAATTCCACACCGATTGCACCTGAACCTACCACAACCATTTTTTTAGGTTGTGCCTTCATGCTCATTGCTTCACGATAACCGATGATTTTAGATCCGTCTTGTGGCAAGTTCGGCAACTGACGGGAACGTGCTCCGGTTGCTATGATGATTCCTTTATCAGCGGAATACTCAGTCACTTTACCATCTTCACCGGTTACAGCAACTTTTTTCCCAGCCTTTAAAACACCGGTTCCTTTAATCACATCAATCTTGTTTTTTTTCATCAGGAACTGAATTCCCTGGCTCATTCCGTTGGCAACGCCTCTGGAACGCTCGACCATTCCTCCGAAATCTGCTTTTGAATCCTTTACGGTAATCCCGTAATCAGATGCATGTTGAATGTATTCAAACACGTTGGCACTTTTCAATAATGCTTTTGTTGGAATACATCCCCAGTTTAAACAGATTCCACCCAATGTATCACGCTCTACAACTGCAGTTTTCAAACCCAATTGTGATGCGCGAATAGCGGTAACATATCCGCCGGGACCACTCCCAATAACTATGATATCGTAATTCATTTCTTTTATCAATAAAATGGTAATGGCACGAAATTAATCAATTCTCAGGAATTGTGAACGAATATGTCTTCGAATTGAGAATTTCTCACATCTCCATCCATCATGGGAGGAAACGGATATTTCAAAAAAAGCGTTTATTCCTTCGGGAATTTCTAATTTTGAGCAAAAATTGACAAAATGGCTCAGTATCATCTAGCGATCGAACAGGCAAATCAGCAATACATCCAATTCAAAGTGATTTTTGAAAATGTAAGCCCGAACGCCATTATTCATTTACCGAAATGGAGACCGGGAAGATACGAACTGGGTAATTTTGCAAAAAATGTCCGCGGATTTAAAGTGTTTAACCAGGAAGGGAAAGCGGTTGATTTCCGGAAAGTGGACCTTTCATCCTGGGAAATCCAGGTGAAGGAACCTACAACTATTCGCGTAGAATACAGCTATTACGCATCCGAATTAAATGCCGGGTCAACTTACCTGAGTAAGGAAATGCTGTATTCCAACCCGGTGAATTGCTTCATTTACCAGGAAGGAAAGAAAGATGAGCCATGTGAAGTTGTCCTGGATATTCCTTCGGATTGGAACATCGCCGGTTCGATGGAAAGAGAAGGAAATGTACTGAAAGCTGCCAATTTTGATGAGCTGGCAGATTCTCCGTTCATTTGTTCTGCGACTTTACAGTACAATCAATACGAATCGCATGGAACGATCTTCCATTTGTGGTTCCAGGGTGACTGTACAGTGGACTGGGTCCGTTTGATCAATGATTTCAAAGCCTTTACCGATAAACAGATCGAGAAATTCATGGAATTCCCGGTTCCACATTACCACTTTTTGTTCCACATTCTGCCTTATAAAGCATACCATGGGGTGGAGCATCAGAAATCGACGGTGATTGCTCTTGGCCCTACCTATGATATTTTCGGAGCACTTTATACGGAATTATTGGGGGTTTCTTCCCATGAATTGTATCATACGTGGAATGTGAAGGCCATTCGCCCGATCGAAATGTTTCCATACGATTATCAGTCCGAAAACTTGTCCAAATTGGGCTACTTGTGTGAAGGCGTCACAACGTATATGGGGGATTTGATGTTATACAAATCAGGTGTGTTCGATCTGAAACAATACTTACATGAGTTTACCGGTCAATTGCAAAAGCACTTTGATAATTTCGGACGCTTCCATTATTCCGTTGCCGAATCCTCTTATGATACCTGGTTGGATGGATACATACCGGGTGCGCCGGGTCGTAAAGTTTCCATCTATACGGAAGGTTGTTTGCTGGCATTCGTTTGTGATGTGAAAATCCGTGAGCATTCGTCAAATAAACATGGGTTGGATGAATTGATGAAACGCCTGTATTTCAACTTTGCCTTGAATGGAAAAGGGGTAAGTGAAACGGATTACCTGGACTTATTGAAAGAATTGGCGGGAGCAGGAACAGAAGAATTGATCCATGATTACTTCTATGGGACAAGACCCTTTGAAGCGATTTTAACGGAAGCGTTGGAATCAATCGGATTGGAATTAACCCACAGACCGAACCAGAAATATTCTGCAGGAAGAATTGGGTTTAAAGCAGTGCAGTTGGGAGCACATTTCCAGGTTGCGGCAATTTATCCGGGGTCTCCTGCCGACCTGGCCGGTTTGATGCTTCAAGATGAGATCATTGGAATCAATGAATTTAAACTCAATGGTGACATCGATCAATGGCTGACTTACCTGGATGACCAAAATAAACGTCTGACTGTTATCCGTCAGGGCAAAATACTGGAATTACCTTTACCGGAAGTTCAAAGAAGCTTCTACCTGGAATACGGAGTAAAACCAATAGAGAATCCAAATTCAGCTCAGAAAAAAGCATTTGAATATTGGTCAAAATAAATAGGCAGGCAGTTAACCGCCTGCCTATTGATTGCAAATAATCTGTGTGATTGATTATTTTAATAATTGAACGTGTCCGGTTTTTGTAATTTTCTTATCTGATTGAGAGGATTTAAAACGAATGGTCCAGGTATAGATTCCCGATTTACAAAGTTCTCCATTGTATGTTCCGTCCCAGCCAAATTTCGTGTCGTTTGACTCAAATAAGGTTTCCCCCCAGCGGTTATAGATCGTTAACGTATAGTTGTAAGGATCAAAACCGGAAGTGAATACCGGAGAAAATACATTGTTGAATTCATCGCCATCCGGTGTAAATGTATTCGGGACATAGTAAACCAATTCTTCCTGGATAGTTACTGTTACCTGAGCAGTATCCGGACAATTTCCGGCATTATTTGCGATCAGGGTAATCACGTAATTTCCTGCATTTTCCGAATATATATGACTCGGGTTAAAGGCATTGCTGACATCTCCATCACCAAAATCCCATGAATAAATAGAGGCATTTGCAGAGGTGTTGAAAGTATGGAATTCGGGATTCATTAATCCATGGATCGGGTCGTTTACCGAAAATTCGGCTATTGCATTGGGTAATGCGCAAATGAAACTTGGGAAAGTTGTTGTTGTTGAACATCCCACTGCACTGGTAGAAGTGACAGTCACATCATAACAACCGGCACTGTTGAATGTATGATTAACATTGTTCAGCTGATTGGAATTTGCTGTTCCATCACCAAAATCCCAGGTAATGGAACCTGAAACCGGGGAACTTGCATCGACCAGTGAAGCAGTAAACGGTACACAGCCCGATGTATTCGGAGAGGAAATTTGTACAACCGGTATTGGATTTACGGTAATAGTTGCAGTTCCTGGTATTGCACAGCCTCCTGTAACAGAATAACTAATGGAATGAACACCCGCACCTGCTTGTAAAGGTGAAAATTCACCGGTAGTGGCATTAATAATCCCGTTGCCTGACCAGGTTCCGCCGGCTATGCTGGCTGAAAGAATGGAATTCGGAGCAGTTTCACAAAAAGGACCCGCAGCAGCGATGACCGGTATTTGCCCGGAATTAACAACGACATTCGTAGTGGCAGAAGAAGTACAGCCGTTTAATGAGGTATTAACGGTATAAGTTCCTGCTGCATTGAGCGTAGCAGGAGTAGAAGCATTTTGCGTATTGGCAGAGAATCCGTTTGGTCCGGACCAGCTGTAACTTGCTCCCGGCAAACTTGTCGCTTGGAGTTGCAGGGTGCTTCCTTCACACAAAGGTCCGTTATTCGTTGCATTGACAGTTGGAACAGGATTGACTGTTACCGTCATTGTAGCTGTATTCGCACAGGTCCCGGTACTTCCTGTGACAGTATAGGTTGTAGTGACCGTAGGATTTGCCGTCACAGTTGCTCCGGTTGCGGAGGACAATCCTGTTGAAGGGCTCCAGCTGTAATTAGCAGCTCCGGATGCATTTATTGTTGTTGACGTTCCGCTGCAAATACTGGTGTTTGGAGAAACGCTAACAACTACAGGTGTAACGGTAACAGTTACAGGTAAAGACGATGTACAGCTTCCACTGGTTCCTGAAACAGTATACGTTGTAGTCGTAGAAGGATTTGCCGTAACGGAAGCTCCGGTAGTAGAAGACAAGCCCGTTGATGGCGACCAGGAATAATTGGTTGCACCGCCTGCTGTTAATGTGGTTGATCCACCATTACAAATACTCGTGTTAGGAGAAACGGTAAGCCCCAGGGGAGTCACTGTTACGGTTACTGTTCCGGTAGCGGAACACGATCCGGTTGTTCCCGTCACGGTATACGTTGTAGTAGTTGTCGGACTTGCAGTGACGCTTGCTCCGGTAGAAGCTGATAAACCAGTTGATGGTGACCAGGAATAAGAAGTAGCGCCACTTGCGGTTAAAGTTGCAGAAGCTCCGCTACAGATACTTGTATTGGGAGAAACGGTCAGGTTCAACGGAGTCACAGTAACGGTAACGTTGGCGGTAGCAGAACAGGATCCTGTTGTCCCGGTAACGGTATAAGTTGTGGTTGTCGTTGGATTTGCTGTTACGGAGGCTCCTGTTGTGGAAGACAGTCCTGTTGCCGGTGACCAGGTATAATTAGTTGCTCCGGTTGCCGTTAAAGTCGTGGAAGCTCCCGAACAAATGCTCGCGTTGGGCGAAACACCAATCGTGAGGGGAGCAACAGTCACAGTCACAGTCCCGCTGCTTGTACAACCGGCTGTATTTCCGGTGACCGTATAAGTCGTGGTGCTGGCAGGGCTTGCGGTAACTGTGGCGCCCGTTGTGGCGGATAATCCTGTGGATGGTGACCAGGTATATGTGCCTGCTCCACTGGCAGTCAATGTTGCGCTGCCGCCCGAACAGATTGTTTGAGCTGCCGGAGGAGTAACCGTGGCACTATTCACAGTAATTGTTGTGGATGAAGTGGCATTACAAGGAGCAACACCTACCGAATAATTGATCGTGTGAGTTCCAAGTCCAGCCGTTGCAGGATTGAACATTCCCGATGAGGAAACCCCTGGTCCTGACCAGGTTCCTCCCATATCAGCAGCAATCAATTGAGTTGATCCTGAGGAGATGCAAAATGGGCCTGCTGGAGTAATTGCCGGGTTTGGAGATCCGGTTTGAGCTCCTCCTGCACCAAGTTGCATGGTAAAACTACTCGAAGATCCGCTCCAGTTTTCAACCACGATCATGATTTCCTGTCCTGCGGTTACATATGGCGCCGGTACAGAAGAAGAACAGGGAAAAGAGTTTCCGAATTGGTTACAACCGCTTGCGGCACTGGCGTAATTACACCCGATTTCGTTGCTCAGGTTCTGAATAGCTGTACAAGGAGCCTGGCCATTGGGAATATTGAATACTGCAACATCGAGAAAACCGGTACTTGCATTTCCGTTAATCAGCATATTCAATGGTCCGGAGGTGGTAATATGCAGAATGATGTATCCCATATTAGGTCCAAAGAAATCAAGACAAGAACTGACATAAGGTCCGGGAGTCACAAACGTAAACGGACCGGCTGTTCCGGGCGTACAAATCGACGTGTTTGTATTACACTGGGCACTTGCCGATTGGTTTCCGATAGTTATCGGGAGAATAAAAGAAAAGGAAAAAGAGAGTAGGAGAGCAACAAAAAGTGATTTAATGTATTTCATAACCGTTGTATCCAAAATGTGAAACTAACTCATTGATTATTGCAGGTGTGAGCTGTACGTTGCAGTTGATGCGAACAGATGTAAAATCATCACTGAAATCGATTACGTTCAGATAGGTATAATGAGCCCTTAAACGAAGGTTTACCTTTTCTTCTCTTTGTGCATCTCCCAACGGGCGATAAGATAAGAACGTGAAAGTGTAATTATCCAGTTGCTGAATAATGCATGTTGGGTTGTTTCCCGATTGATGCAGAAGCATGTCCACTTCAGAAGTAGATTGTTTGTTCGAGATCAATTGAGAACGAACCGCATATAAGGAATCGACGTTAGATGATGTCTGACCGAAAGCTATAGTTGAAAAAACGACAGCTGAAGCAGTTACAACATAGCAGATTAGCTTTGTTTTGCAGTAGTAGTACATTATAAAATTAGTTTCTGGTTCGAAGATAAAACGAAACAATTGATTTGTGGTTGCCTGGAATGTTAATTAAAAAAAGCGTGTTATTGATAACACGCTTTTTAAAAATAAAGTTAGAATTTATAACTGATCCCTAAACTCGGTAAGAAGGGGAATTGATAAATCTTCGTATTCGTAACCCGGTTTACATAGAAAATGTTTTTTCTATTGTAAGCATTGGTTACTGCTGCAATAATTTCAAGCTCTGTTTTATTCTTGAATTTGAATTGCTTTTTAACAGTAATGTCCAATCGGTGGTAAGTCGGAAGTCTTTTTGAGTTGAATTCTCCCAATAGAACTCCTACAGAATTTGAATTACTTGTTGTGTAATCGGTATTCACACCCTGGCTAAACGATTCTGTCTGATAGTATCCGGAAGTTGGAGTAAACGGAAGTCCTGATCCGAAGTTCCACCGTACATTCAATTCCAGGTCTTTTTTCTTTCCAAAGGCATAAGAGGCAACAATATTTACGTTATGTCTTCTGTCGAATACCGGTGCATAGGTGGTAAATCCGTCCCATCTGGTTGATTTGGCATAAGAATAAACTCCCCATAAGAACAGGCGGTTTAAAGTATATTTTAACAAGACATCTACCCCGTAAGATTTTCCGCTTTCAATCAGGAAATCTTTTTTGTAAACGTCATCTTCTTTGGAGAATTCGGAAACATCTTCGTATAATTTGTTTGTGTTGATATTACTAAGCTGAGGGAAGTATTTATAATATCCCTCGACATTCAGCATCAGGTTTTTGGTCAGGTCTAATTCACCTCCGAGAATCGCGTGCCAGGAGTATTGAATTCCGTTCTTGGGATTTTTCTCTTTCCCGCTTTCCGTAATAAAATTCTGCTGAACATTTGATGGAGCACTTAACAAGCCATTAAATAAATTCACAATATCCCGGTCTGATGAAGCTGTTGTAAAGTTTTGGGAATAACGTCCTCCCGATAATTTCAGACGGAAAAAATCAGTTGCATTATATTTTACCCCCAAACGAGGTTCCAGTGAAATCGTACTCAAACTTGCGTAAGCCTGAACGCGCAAGCCCGGTTGAACAACGAATCGTTTGGTAACGAACTTGTAGTTGGCATAAGCTCCGATCTCAACTGTATTGTTCTGATCCTGGATTTTGGATGCAACTTCATTGTAGGTCAAATAATCCGTTTTGAAAATGTTGATCCCGATACCGTAATCAATCTGACTTTCATTTTTTAAGAAATAGGAGAAATCAAAGCCAAGATCTGTTCCGAAAATAGAACTTGTTCTCGGTTGGGAACCTACTTCCTCAAAATTAGTCTTGTAGCTGGAAGTTGTCAAATGTCCTTTGATAAAGGTCTTACCACCTCCAGGAAGCAAGATCCACGATAATCCACCTCCTGCTTGCTGAAAATCAAGAGCAGCTGATTCATTGTAATTCACTTTGTCCGTGTTACTGAATCCAAATACCGAGATTTTGGATCCCTGACCGGTTGCAAAAGTCAACTTTCCATACAAGTCAGTGAATTTATACGGTAACCCGTTTCCGTTGTTGACTCCACGGTACAAATCTTTTGCAGTGTAATCCAATAGGGCGTGTTTTGCAGAAAAAATAAATGATCCTGCACCTGGTCTTCCTTCTTTCGCACGGTAAATAGGTCCTTCAACCACTAATTTAGCCAGGAAGGGAGATACCGAAACCTTTCCTCCGAAGTTCTTCTTGTTTCCGTCTCGGTAAGTAATGTCCATGATAGAAGAAATTCTTCCCCCGTATTTGGAGTCAAATCCTCCGGTATAAATATCTACGTTCTTAACCAGTTCGGTTTCGAAGATGGAGAAAAATCCAATGGAGTGAAAAGGGTTGTAAATGGTCATTCCATCCAAAAGTACTTTGTTTTGAATAGGTGTTCCCCCTCTAACATACAATTGTCCACCCTGGTCACCGGTTGTTACAACTCCCGGGGTAACTGAGAAAGCTGCCGTAATATCATTTTCAGCACCTACAGCCGGAATACGTTCCAATCCTTTTTTGTCCAATTTGGTAACGGACATCAATACTTCGGTTGTTTTTGCCTTTGTTTCAGCTGAAATCACCACTTCGTCAATACCTATGGCATCTACCGGTATCAAATCGATGCGCAATTCAGTGATCCCGCCTTTTTCAATAACTTTAACTTCTTTGTTGTACTCTTTGAACTCTACTGTTTGAACCTTTAAAAGGTAGGTCCCGATCGGAACTTTTGGGATGGAAAAGAACCCGTTCACGTCAGTGCTGGCTCCTAAGATAGCTTGTGATTTTTCCGTTGGGATCAAGACTGCTTTTTCAAATGGAACGACCTCTCCGTTTTCATTGTTAAATATGAATCCGCGAACGGTGTGATCTTGAGAAAATGAGACAATTGAAACGGTTAGGAAAGCAAATAAGGAGAGTATGTGTTTCATATGTTTTACCATGGTTTTTAAGAAGTTCCGAAGTTACATAATTAACACTAATTAACGTGTGAAAATGTTGAAAAATGATTAAACGTACAGATTATTGATTAAACGGACTTTAACTAATTGAGAATTGAAAATGTAAAAATTGAAAAGGCATAAGTCTGTTGGTAGTAATGATTGTTTTTTTTAAATCATAGAAGTCTAAAATTTTAAATCCTTTTCAATTGAATCATTCTCCATTTTCAATTCTTGCGGAGCAAGATTTTAGCTTTTTCCCAATAAACATCCATTTCTTCCAGGGACATTTCGCCCATATTCTGCATGTCTTCAGTGATCAGTTCTTCCATTTTCTGAAAACGGGATTTGAATTTGCGGTTGGTGGATTCCAATGCATCTTCCGGGTTCACATCAATGAAACGAGCATAGTTTACCAGTGAAAACAACACATCTCCGAACTCATCCTGGATTTGTTCCGGATCCCTGGTTAGTTGTGCGTCGTGAAGCTCCGTGAATTCTTCGATTACCTTGTTTTTCACGTCTTCAATATCCGACCACTCGAAACCGATTCCTTTTACCTTCTCCTGGATACGCATGGCTTTGATCAGGGCCGGTAAGGTGTTGGGAACTCCTTCGAGAACCGATTTCTTGCCTTCTTTTAATTTGATTTTTTCCCAGTTGGCTTTCACTTCTTCTTCCGAATCAGCTGTTACGTCCCCGTAAATATGCGGATGTCGGTGGATCAGCTTATCACAAATTCCATTCAGAACACTGGTGACATCAAAAGCGTCCAGCTCGGAACCGATTTTAGAATAAAAAACCAAGTGCAGGAATAAATCTCCCAATTCGCCCTGGATTCCGTTCAAGTCATTTGCCTGGATCGCATCCGCCAATTCATAGGTTTCTTCGATAGTCAAATGCCGGAGCGACTGAATGGTCTGTTTCTTATCCCAGGGACATTTTTCCCGGAGGTCATCCATAATGGTTAACAAACGTGCAAATGCTTCCAGTCGCGGGTCGTTGTTTAAATTATTATTAGCTAATTCCATACTGCAAATGTACATAGAACAAAATTTGTAATTTTGGATTATGAAAATTGCCTTGCTGTTTTTTTTGTTGCCTGTTTTTTGTTATTCCCAGGAAAGTAGAATAGATGACTGGGCCTTTTCTTTAAAAGGCAAATCTGGATTTTTAGCTGCTCACCGCGGCACCATGGGGCATCTTGCCAAAGACCGTCTTTTTGCGGGAGAGCTTTCTTTTGCGAAACGGATGAGATCGAAAGATTGGAGTGAAGAATACCGGAATCCGTATGTGGGGGTAACCTTATACGGCTCAAACCTGGGAAACAAAGAGATTCTCGGATATGGATTCGGGGCGTACGGGTTTATTGAGTTTCCGTGGACAAGGAGTGAAAAGCATGTATTCACTTGCAAGTTGGGAGCCGGATTGGGTGCGGTGACAAAGGTATACGATGTTAACAAGAATCCCAAAAATGTTCCGATGAGTACCTATTTGAATGCGGTTATTTGCTTAGGTCTCCAGGGACGCTGGTATATCAAACCCGAACATGCCTTGCTGTACAGTCTGGATATGACTCATTTCTCTAACGGATCCAGTAAAGTCCCTAATCTGGGTGTGAATATGCCTTTTATTGGTTTGGGATATCAATACACTTTTAAAAAGAAAGAACATACTGACTTTAAATTGATGAAATTCGAACGGGTTCCATTCTTTAAGAGCTGGAATGTTTCCCTGGTTGGAATTGTTTCGGATAAACAAATTTTCCCGACCGGAGGAAGACGTTACCCGGTTTATGCGCTAAGTGGAATGCTTTTCAAACAGTTTAAACCGAAAGTGGGAATGGAGATTGCCCTGGATATTATTTCGAAACAATCCATTACGTATTACAGGGAGTACATTCCGAAAACACAATGGGATATTTTGCAAATAGGAGGGTTTGTAGGGTATAACATTCCACTGGATAAATTCCGCTTTGTGATTGGAATGGGTGCGTATATTAAAGACCGTTACCAGCCGGATGCGATGTTCTATCACCGGGTGGGAATGCGTTATCAGTTTGCGAACGGGTTATTGTTGAACCTGGTGCTTAAATCCCATTGGGCAAAAGCAGATTACGTTGAATACGGTGTTGGATACACCTTTAACTATAAAGGAAGATATCATGCGAAATAGTTTGGTGATTTTATTGGCAGGGTTATTTCTTTTTTCCTGCAAAAAACCGGAGAACAGGACCTGCTTCAAATTATTGGGTTCCGAAACAACAATGGAAATTCCGCTTGCATCGTTTGAGCGACTGGATTTGAGAGAACATGTCGAATATGTGTTGATTCAGGATTCGTTGGATAAAGTGGTTTTAAAAGGAGGAAAAAACTTGTTAAACCTGATTGAGGTGAAATCTGAGTCGGGATTACTGACGATTGAGAATAAGAACCGCTGTGGGTTTTTGCGTAATGCGAAAAAGGTTGTTGTTGCAGAGATCCATTTTACCAGCTTAGTGAACATTCGCTTTATTGGTACGGAACCATTGACAAACCTAGGGACGATCAATACGGATTATTTTACATTTTATAGCCGCGACGGGGCAGGAGATGTGATTTTAAATTTGAATGCGATTGAAATCAATGCCGAAGCGAACCACGGCTGGTGTAACTTTACCCTCACTGGCACTGCTCAAAAAGCACGGATTTGTGCCAAGAGCAATAGTTACTGTGATGTGACCGGTTTGGCAGTTAGTGATTCGCTTTATGTTGCTTCGGAAACAGTGGGGGATATTAAGATCAATGCAAATAACCTGATAATCCACGGATACATTACTGAATCCGGGAATATTTTGTATACAGGAACACCGCTTGGTATTGATGTGCTTTTAAATGGTACAGGTACTGTAAAATCATTTTAAAACAGTAGGGGCGGAAAATTTTCCGCCCCTACTGTTTTTTATCAAAGTTATTTTCCTCTTTTCAATTGCATCAACACCTTAAAGGCTTTGTCTACATGATCTTGTTTCACAATGATCGTGAACTCGTTTGCTGTTGAAACGATCTCTACAATGTTCAATCCTTCCCAGGCCAAATGTTTTAAGATATAATAATAAATACCATACACTTCAGAATTTACTGCCGGAAGCTTTACGGTGATCGAAGCCAAATCTCTTGTGTGAGACTTTAAGCGTTCATTGATCAATAAGTTCTCCACCCGTGGCGAGATGCTTTGCGAACAGATTACGGTAGTTTCAGTAACTCCTCTGCAAATCGTATAGAAAATATCGGATTCTGAATTCACTAATTGAACCAGGTCCGCTTGCTTTAAACGCAACGACTCGGTGTTTTCAAAAGTAAAGTCTTCTAAGTTTGAACGAACTAAAAAATCACCCAGTTCCCCGATAATATTCGTGATCTTGATGTTCAGGCGGTGGTAAAGGCCCGGAGACATGCGTTTGATTGCCATGACAATCGCTCCTTCTTTTACTTCTTTTCCTAAGGCTTCTTCAATCTCTGGTTTGATCTTACGCGCTAACGAAGAAATATTGATCAAATCGTCTGTCATTGCTTCACGCAAAAACGGACTTCTTCCGATAATTTCTTCTGTTATTTTTCCAATTGATAACATAATTTGGTTTGAATTAATAGGTGTGCAAATTTAAACGAAAGCAATGGAAAAACAGTGTTAAACTGTTAGATTTTATACAAAATGAACAAACTATTGATTTGAACGAAGAAAACTTAATGTTTGATGAATATTCTATTTCTGTAAGGTTACGAACTGATTAAATCAAGAAACTTTAGTTATAGTTAGTATTATGCGCGCGTATGATTTTTAACAAGATTCATCACATATTCCAACTGTTCTGTTTCACTCATTTCTGAATTGTCAACTACCAAAGCATCTTTTGCCTGGGTAAGCGGACTAATGGCTCTCGTACTGTCAATACGATCGCGGTGTTTCAGATTTTCCAGGATTTCACCCAGGCTGTTTATTTCTCCTTTTGCCTGTAATTCAAGGAACCTTCTTTGTGCGCGGATTTCGGGCTTAGCAGTAATGAAGAGTTTTAGTTCTGCGTGCGGGAAAACGACTGTTCCGATGTCTCTTCCGTCCATCACAACCCCTCCGTTTTTACCCAATTCCTGCTGTTGTTCAACCAGGAATTCACGAACCTCACGGATAGCAGCAACCTCGCTCACGATATTTGCGACTTCCAATTGTCTGATCGCATGCGAAACATCTTCGCCGTTCAGTAATACCGGGCGGTTTCCAAGTTCATCGGCCTCTCCGAATTGAATATGGATTTGCGGAAGGCTGTTTACTACACAAGTCAGATTGATTTTATGCGCTCCTAAAGCGCAGCCGTTTTGGATTGCGTACAATGCAACACAGCGGTACATGGCGCCCGAATCGATAAATGTATAGTTCATTTTCTTTGCCAGTGCTTTTGCCAGTGTACTTTTCCCACAAGAAGAAAAGCCATCAATTGCAATTGTAATGTGTTGCGTTGATTGCATGCTGCGAAGTTAATTTAAAATCAAGTAACCGGCAATTGATTTCAATAAAAAAGGGCTCGTCACTGACGAACCCTTCATATTTTTTAGATGTGATTTCTATTAGAATCTCCATCCTAAACGGAACATACCCATAACGTTGTTAGAGAATCCGCTAATTTTTGTTTCGTTACCTTTGTTTTCAGTAGTTACACCAGCAACTGTGAAAGAATCAGTTCCTTCTTTAGCTGTGTAAGAATTAAATCCTAATCCTAACTCAACTCCTAAGTAGAAGTTCTCAACAAAATAGTAATCAGTACCAGCGATCAAACCAACACCGAAACCAGCAGTTTTGCGCTCATGCTTCTCAGAGTAATCTGCAGCAACCCAAGTAGTACCATCTGTTTGATCACCTTCAGCTGTCATTTTACCCATACCGAAGTTGATATCCAAACCTGCATAAGGAGACAATTTCTCAGTTCCTTTGAAGTGGTACTCACCTCCGATACCGATAGTTGTTGTTCCCATTTTAGATACGTAAGTTCCAGCACCACCAGTGTTGTCTACTTCGTTTTCGTAGAAATTGTCGGTAATCTTGCTAGAGCTGAATCCCAAAGACAAACGAATTGCGATGTTTTCAGTAGCGAAGTAACGGAAACGTAATCCTGGAGCAACGATAGCCGGTTGAGTACCTGCTAATGTTGTAGGATTCAAGTTTGTAGCAGAAGAGTTTCCAAATCCGAATGCAGCTAAACCAGCAACGTTTCCTTCCAATGTCATTGGAGCTCCTTCAGTTGGTTTTTGAGCCATTACAGCAGTTGTTAAAATCATTCCACCTAAAAGTAAACTTAACTTTTTCATGTTATAAATTATTATTGGTTTGGGCAAATCTACGTATTAAAAAGATTCAGGTTACAAAAACATGTTAACAAATTTCGGTGAATAACTTGAATATGAGTTTGATTATAAACTGTAAAACATTGATTTAAAATCAGATATGCTTACTTTTTGGAGAGTAAAAAATTTAAGGTTAGCCCGTGTTGACTACCTGCCGCAGAGTAGATGTACCACCCGTAATCAATGCTAAATCGCTTGAATGCCATTCCGGCTCCAAAACTAAAGCCTGCCAAGCCTCCCCGTCCCACAATGGCCAGTTCTTTTCTTCGCTGATAATCGAATGCTGTGCGGAACTGGAGTTTCTTTCCAATAAGTATTTCGAGTTGTAGCTTACCGTGTCGCGCCAGGTTGTCAAAGAATCCTGATTTTTTCACCTGGATGGTATCACCGGTTAAAGGATCGATGCGGGGTTTTGCATTCGGGTCAACGTAGGAAAGGTCCCATTTCTGCAAATGCTGTGCAACCAAACTGATCCGGAACGGAGCATGTCTTAATTTATGTGAGATTCCCAACTGAACTTCCAGTGGCAAAGGGTTTTTCTCTGCGGTGTATCCTTTCCATTGTACACCCAGGTTCTTGATAACACCTACTATATTTAAGTTTCTGGAAGAATCCCTGTAAAGTCCCGCAATATCCAAACTGGTGCCGAATGCCGTATAGGAGTCTAGTTGAGAATATAAGATGTTTAATGTTGCCCCTACAGACATCCGTTCGTTGAATGCATGTTGCGCACTTGCTCCCAGGATAAAATCTCCCGGAGTGAATGTTCCCAGGTTGGTTCCGTCAATATCCGTGCGCTTCATTTTTCCGTAAGAAGAATATCGGAAATGGACCATTCCCATCGTGCGTTTTATTCGTCGGGCATACGTCAATGCACCGGTATTGACACCGCTCGCCATGATCGATTGATTAAACCCGAAACGTCCATGCATCTGGTAGTTCATAACGGCCGGATTATTCAATCCCAGGTTTAGATCATTGTCATAAATAGTGATTGCATCGCCGCCCAATCCCATCGTTCGTGCATTGTATTGAGCATTTAAGTTCTGGAAGGAATGGATTCCTCCTGTCTGTGCAACTGCAATAGACGAAAGGATATTAAGTAATATGAGCGCCAGTTTATATTTCATACGAGGCAATAACGTTTAAATCTTGTCTTCATTGTTTAGGTTCGATCTTTTTCCGAATTCAATCACCTCCATTTGTTCAATCTTTGTTCCGTTTATCCGGAATCTCAATGCGGTCTGGACCGAATGAAATCCTTTGTTCCCGCAAGCTCCCGGATTTAACCAAAGCAGATTTTTGCTTTTGTCCTGCTGAACCAATAAGACGTGTGAATGCCCGCAGACAAAGATATCGGGTTTTGTCTCAATAATGAAATCGGCGGCATGTTTGCTGTACTTTCCGGGACGGCCGGCTATGTGCGTCATCGAAACAGAAATTCCCTCGACCTGGAAATTCTGGTATTCGGGAAACTCAGACCGGATAACCTGATCGTCAATATTTCCGAAAACAGCACGCAAAGGTTTGAAAGCTTTTAAGCGGTCGGTGACTTCCAGACTTCCGATATCTCCTGCATGCCAGATTTCATCCACATCTTTGAATAATTCAAAAACGCGCTCGGGAAGAAAACCATGTGTATCGGAAAGTAAGCCAATTTTTACCATGAAACGAATAGAATACGTGCAAAACTACACATTTAAAAAATTGAAAAATGAAAACCGGAAATAATTGAAATGGAGAATTGAAAAGGAAACCGCTCTAACGCTTGCTTATATCAAAAGCTTTGCTTTTTCTCCTTTTCAATTTTAAAATTCTCCATTTTCAATTAAGCTTTGACTCCTATCTGCCGAGTTCTTTTTATATTTGTCCGTTAAACAAACAAAAATTGGTAAGCATGGCTACGAAAACAGCTTCAAAACCATCAAAAACAACAAATAAGAGTGCTTTGAAAAGTACGTCTAAGTTTTCAAAGGAGACTTATATTAAATGGTATAAAGACATGCTTTTGATGCGTCGTTTTGAGGAGAAAGCAGGACAATTGTACATTCAGCAGAAGTTTGGTGGATTTTGTCACTTATATATTGGTCAGGAAGCAATCGTTGCCGGAACAGTCAGTGCATCAAAACCTACTGACTCGCATATGACTGCTTATCGCGATCACGCACATCCGATCGGATTGGGAACAGATGTACGTGTATTGATGGCTGAATTATATGGTCGATCAACAGGGTGTTCCAAAGGAAAAGGTGGATCCATGCACTTCTTTGATAAGGAGAAAAACTTCATGGGAGGACACGGGATCGTTGGAGCGCAGATTCCGATGGGAACCGGTGTTGCTTTTGCTGAAAAATACAATGGGACCGATAACGTGGTGTTCGTTTCAATGGGAGACGGAGCAGTTCGCCAGGGAGCGTTGCATGAAACATTCAATATGGCAATGAACTGGAAACTTCCGGTAATCTACATCATTGAAAATAACAATTATGCAATGGGTACCTCTGTTGAACGCACAACGAACGTAACGGATCTGTCTAAGATCGGTGATTCTTATGAAATGCCTTCTAAATCAGTAAACGGAATGTCTCCTGAAGCGGTTCATGAAGCAGTTGAAGAAGCAGTCGCAAGAGCAAGAAGAGGAGACGGCCCAACGTTGTTGGATATCCGCACTTACAGATACAAAGGACACTCCATGTCAGATCCTCAAAAATACCGTACGAAAGAAGAAGTGTCTGAATGGATGGAACAAGACCCGATCGAACATTGCTTGAATGTGATCAAAGAGAACAAATGGCTGACTGCAAAGCAGGTAGAAGAAATCGATGCGTGGGTGAAAAATGAAGTAGAGGAATCGGTGAAATTCGCTGAAGAATCTCCTTATCCGGATGCAGATGATCTGTATGAAGACATCTATCAGGAACCGAATTACCCGTACATTATTGAATATTAATCAGATTATTATAATAGATCGTAGATGGCTGAAATCATTAACATGCCCAAATTGAGTGACACCATGACAGAAGGTGTTGTGGCAGAATGGCACAAGAAAGTTGGAGATACTGTAAAATCAGGTGAATTGTTGGCTGAGATTGAAACAGATAAAGCAACGTTGGAATTCGAATCATTTTTTGATGGTGTCTTATTATATATTGGGGTAGAAAAAGGAAAACCAGCTCCGGTGAATGCGTTATTGGCAATCATCGGTGAAAAAGGAGAAGATATTTCCGGTCTATTGGCTTCATCAGGGAAATCGGATGCGCCTGCTGAGGAAGAGAAAGCGAAGCTTCCGAAGACTGAGGCTTCATCTGGCAAAGATGAAAAGCCGAAGGAAGCTGAAGAGAAAGTTCCTGCAGCAGTTACTTCAGCTCCAAAAACAGCTCCAGCGGTTTCAAATACAGCTTCAAACGGACGTATCCTGGCTTCTCCGTTGGCGAAGAAACTCGCAGAAGAGAAGGGGGTCGATCTGAGTTTTGTCACAGGAACCGGAGAAGGCGGACGTATCACAAAAAGAGATGTAGATCATTATGTTCCTTATGATGCACCGGCAAGACCTGCTGCTTCCGGGGCGGTAATGAGCGAATCGTATACGGATGAACCGGTATCGCAGATGCGCAAAACGATTGCGCGTCGTTTGGGAGAGTCTAAGTTCACGGCTCCTCATTTCTACTTGACTATTTCGTTGGATATGGACAATGCCATTGCAGCTCGCAAAGCAATGAACAGTAACGAGGGAGTAAAAGTTTCATTCAATGATATGGTGATCAAAGCGGTTTCCATGGCCTTACGTAAGCACCCTGCGATCAATTCGTCCTGGTTGGGCGATGTGATCCGCAGAAACAACCATGTACACATTGGAGTTGCTGTGGCTGTTGATGAAGGGTTATTGGTTCCGGTTATTCGCTTTGCAGACAGTAAAGGATTGTCCCAAATCGGGGAGGAAGTCAAAGTATTGGCCCAAAAAGCAAAAGATAAAAAACTGCAACCTGCAGAGTGGGAAGGAAACACGTTTACGGTTTCTAATCTGGGGATGTTCGGAATTGAGCAATTCACAGCGATCATCAATTCTCCGGATAGCTGTATTCTGGCCATCGGTGGAATTTCCCAGGAACCTGTTGTAAAAAACGGACAAGTTGTACCTGGAAATATCATGAAAGTAACGCTTTCCTGTGATCACCGCGTGGTAGATGGAGCAACAGGAGCTGCATTCCTGCAGACCTTTAAACAATACATGGAAAACCCGGTTATGATGCTGGTTTAGAAATTGATAGTTCAACGAAACGGCCGCTCTATTGAGTGGCCGTTTTAATTTTCTGTGTTTTTTTTTAAATAAATAACTCGTATTCAATTTATTATTACATCTTTGTTTATCAAATAAATGAGAATATGAATAAAGGAACGATTAAGTTCTTTAACGAAACGAAAGGTTTTGGTTTTGTTAAAGAAGATGAAACTAACAAAGAATACTTTGTACATGTTTCAGGATTGGTGGACAAAGTAAATGAAAACGACGCTGTTACATTTGACTTGGAAGAAGGAAGAAAAGGATTAATGGCGGTTAACGTGAAGCACGCATAACTATATATAAATTTTTCTTTGAGAACCCCGACTCCGTGCTAACGGAAGTCGGGGTTTTTGTTGGCTCAATGTTGAACCTTTAAACCGGTTGGACAGTTGGATCCTTCAGGAACTTTCTCCGTTGCTTATACGAAAACCGCTTTTCACCCAAAATGATCAAAACCTTCAGTTTCGGAATCTTATTTTTATAGACGGTGGTTTCATCCAATTGAATGAAATATCCGAAAGCTGCAATGCTTTTCTCAGATAGGTGACGGTTTACCTTTTTACGCGAAAACTGGGTTTGGATCAATTGCTGGATTTCTGTATATGTGTAAACTTCTAATGCAATTTCTTTTGGTTCAGGTTCTTCTTTTGTGGAACGGGGTTTGGATTTTCCTTTATACAAGTTAAAACCTCCGTCCGGACCTTTCTTGTTGTAATAAAAGTTTGCCGTCTTTTTCGCCAGCGGAATTTCAAAAGAAATCGTTTCAATCAGTCCGAAGCTGCAATTCGATCCGAAGAAAACCCTGCGGATACGTTTCTCCAAACTTTTTTTACGTTTGGTCTTCTGAGGCATCAGTGTATGGATTCGTTTCACACAAAGTGCCGATAATTGAGTAAGTACCAGACTTTGTTTCAAGGTATCGGCCCGGTTCCGGTTGCCTTTTTTGAGGAGTCCGTTAATCATCAACTCCAATTGAATGGTAGAATCCCGGAAATAGTTGTAGTTACCTGAATAAGTGCCAGTCGACTCAAAATCAAATAAAGAATCTTTTCGCGGCAAATGGTAGCGTGCTTCCTGTATGAATTCACTTTGCGAAAACAGGGAACAGGAAATCAGCATGGAAAAATAAAGCAGCATGGTTCGCATAGTCAAATCGATAAAATAGCTTGGGAAATTTCTGCCGGACTTTTGTCTGTAATATCAATGAGAAAAATATCAGAAACAGTGCTTTCCCCTTTTTGAGGCTTTGAAATACCAATCTTTTTCTCCCCGAGATTAAATACCAGAATGGTGGATTTGAAGCAGCGAATTCCATGAATGGATGCTGTTTCCATATAGAAATTCATCGCCGGGTCAATTGAAATTACGGTTTCCGGGACCTTGTGAGCATTTCCGTTTTGATCTTTCAGTTTGTTCGCCGCAAATATGGAATAGTCTGGCTTATTTCGCTGAAAGAAGTCACAATTAATCAGCCCGAAATTAGTCAGTCCAAAATTCAATTGATTCGGATTAACCAACCAATTATTGCCTGCCTGGGGATTATTGATTCGTGCTGTTTCTATGGTGATCAATCGCTCACGAAGGCTGTTTTCAGCAAGTTTTACCTGCTCTTCCAATGAGTTTTGGTATTTCTGTTCTTCTTTCTTATCGGCAGTTTTTGCCTGTTTTACTCCGGAATGGAATTTCTGTGTATTTCGCTGAATCTGTTTGTTTGAATTTCCTGCCAAAGCAACCGGAAGACTCACCAGGGAATCCCGGTATCTGAAATTCAACCGGTAGTTATCGTGACCAGGATCGGGTTCAATGGTCAACCGGTTGATCAAACGGGGAATAAATTTTTTAGAATCGCGGCTTCTGAATTTTTTGTGATGCCATGCATTGGTTTCCTTCTTCATGACTTTCAGTTGTTTTTTCATCTCCTTACTCACAATCGTATCGATGACCCATTGCTGTTTGGTCATCAACTTCCCCATGGCATTGCTTCGGTTGTGAGTAACAGCCATTCCATTTGGTTGCGCCGGAATAAATTGTGAGAACAAAGAGATTTCTGTTCTGTCCCATCTGGAAAATTTCGGATAAAGTGCAAAAATGCGGTCGTTGTAAACGCGGGGTATCAGATTTTTCAGATCCAGTCGGTTAATGGAATCGATGGCACGCTGGAGTCGGGCATTGGTATTACTTGTGTTTACGGTAGTGGAAATGGTATTCCATTGGGAATTTTGCGCATTGAAAGCATACAATCCACCCGGATTTTGCGGTTGCAGGTTTCCGACGGATGCCTGGATCAGGTTCGCCGGGTTCGGTTGTAAGGTTTCGTTGTTTTCTCCTTTTGCTTCAAATTTCAACATGCCGTTGGAAGCAAATAATTCCTGTTGATTGTTGTCTGTAAATGCCATCGGGATACCTGCCAAAGCCGTTTGTATCGCGTCGTCATAAACCGTGAGCTCCACGTTTACTTTTCCTTTGTACGGTTTTCCTTCAGAATCCAGGAAAGCATTCTCCGGAATGGCAAGTGACACGTTTTTCTCGCTTATCGTGCATGCAACATCCGATTGGATCGTTACGCTCTTTGCAGGGATTTGAATGATCGGTTCGACCTTGTTGGCCAGCATGTTTGCCGTGACTTCTTCTGCATTCCCCGTAATTATCCGGGTAGTTGGTAATTCCTGTTTTAATGTTGCGATGTGTTCTTTTGTGAAACTGGTTTTTGAGACGTCCAGCACCTGTAATTTTTTTAATGGATAAAGTTTCGGGATCTGCGCTTCATCAATGTCGTTCAGAACCAGGACACTTAATGATTTCAGTTTGTCGAGTCCCGGGGCAATGGACGAAGCTGTTAACTCAATTTCAGGGACATTATCAAATTCCGCAGTCGTTTCAGGAGAAAGCCAATTCGGAGAATGGGTGAGGGCCACTTTCCGAATTCCTGTAAAACGCGTGAAATTGATTCCAACAGGTTTTCGGACATCCGAAAGTTCCAATCGCTCCAAATTCATATTGGAAAGCATCTGGATGCTTTTCGATGTTAGTTCGTCACCGTCAATTGCCAGGTTTTTCAGGTGTTTGCTTTCCGCGATGCTTAAGATCAGGTTGTTGGTACTCAATCCGGAATTGTCGGAAATATCCAATTTTTCCAGGGACCAGAGGGCTCCCAGTTCGTTTGCCTGGAGCTTGATTTCATTTTTGGAAACGTTGAGCTCTCTCAAATTCGATAAGTACATCATTTCCACCGGGATGTCTATCAGGTTGTTATCCGAAATGTCCAGACGGGTGAGGTTGTACAGGCTTTGAAGCCCCGACCAGATGAAAGACAATTGATTGCTGCTTAAGTTCAAATGTTCCAGGTTGGGAAATGCCTTCCCGATGGAACCTATTTTCCAGGGATTGTAGGAAGCATGTGCAAGATTAAGCTCTTTCAAAGAAGGGATGGAAACACCTTCTGAAACTTCCAGGATCGGATTGTAAGATAAATCCAGGATTTCGAGTGCTGTGAATTGATTGAAGTTGGTATCAATAACTGTAAGCGGGGAATTCGTCAAATGAAGTTCCTTTACCTGGCGGGGCGCTTTCTTTGCTTCTTCCAGAGAATAACAAACTTTGGACTGGGCACTAGCGATACTTCCGAAAAGAAAGATTGCGATTGGGGTGATTAACTGCTTCATCTGAGATCGTTTTATTGGGTTAACAAAAACAGATGTGAAAATATTGGATTGGTAAACAGTTTTTTTTGAAGAAAAAAACAAATAGTTGGAACGCTCGAAAATTAAACGATTTTGGGTGAGCAGACTATCTTTTGTAAAATCGGGTTTTCTTAAAGGTTTTTGGAAGGAAATAAGACCAATGATTGCTGTTTCCCGTTTGCATTGGGCCAGAAACCGTATAAAGCTGTCCCGTTCCTGCGTATATATGATGATAAGAACGGGGAATCAAGAATGATGTATGCAGGATCGAGTAACCTCACGGACATATTTGTGGCTGATGGGGAATCCGTTATCAATTCACTTGGGAATTATGCGGAGAACTTGTACACGGAAGGACGTACACCGAACTTCATTCAGTGCGTTTATTGGTTCGATAATGTCTATTTGGCTTACAGCGTTCAAAAAATCGATGCGGACGAAGATGCTTCCAAGAAAGAAAAGAAAAACAGACCAACTGTGTTTGTGGTGAATAAAGTTTCTTACCAGGAGTAGTTTTCATTAACCAATGTGAAATCCGGAAATAAATTATTTGTCAAACACGATTCCAATTCGGAATTAGGTCTTCGGAATTCAATTAAAAAGTATTTAATGCTTTTTAATCGCCTCCCACGTCTGGTACATTTTTTCCTGGCTCGGCCGGTTCGGTTCAACTTCTTCCAGAGGCTCGCAGGGAATCAATGTTTCATAGCATTCTTTTGGCAGAGCCTGGTAAAGAGCAGTTCCTTTGGTTTTCCAGGCTATCATTTCGTCGGAAACTTCTTTGATCACTTTTGCGGGATTTCCAACAACCAGGCTTCTTCTCGGAATCACGGTATTTGCCGGGACAAAACACAGTGCCCCGATGATGCATTCGTCTTCGATTACCACGTCGTCCATGATTACGGCATTCATCCCGATCAGGCAATTTTCACCGATCGTTCCGCCGTGTACAATTGCTCCGTGACCGATGTGTGCCCCTTTTTTCAATAAAACAGTCGTTCCCGGGAACATGTGGATGGTACAATTTTCCTGCACATTGCATCCGTCTTCAATGATGATTTGCCCCCAATCACCCCGGATTGCGGCTCCCGGACCGATATATACGTTTTCGCCGATAATCACATTGCCGGTTACAGCAGCTTGCGGGTGAATAAAACTGGATTTTTTAACAACCGGAACGAATCCGTTGAATGAATATACCGCCATGAATACCTATTTTTGGTAAAAATATGAAATCGAAACGGCAAAATGAGTTATTGTGACTATGTTTTAAGCAAACCAAAAGACGATCACCACCGTATATATCATGATTTTCATTATGGCACGCCAATTGAAGATGACAATGAACTTTTCGGGCGGTTAATCCTGGAGATTAACCAGGCAGGTTTGTCCTGGGACATTATTTTAAAGAAACAAACAAACTTTTCGGAAGCTTTTGACGTTTATAGAATAGATAAGATTGCTAATTATCAGGAGGATAAAGTGAATGAATTGCTTCAGAATCCAGGTATAATCAGGAATAAACTCAAAATAAATGCCGTTATTTATAATGCGAACCAGGTATTGTTAATACAAAAAGAATTTGGTAGCTTTAAGTTTTGGTTAGACAGTCACTTAGGGAAATCAAAAGAAGAATGGGTGAAATTATTTAAAAAGCATTTTAAATTTGTCGGAGGAGAGATCGTAAACGAATTTTTAATGAGTACGGGGTATCTTCCGGGAGCACATCACCCGAATTGTTTTAGGTATAAAGAATTAAATAAACAATCCGCGGCGGCGGATTGATTTGATGGGCCACAGTGGTGGAAATGCACCTCAAATGAAGGCGAACATAAAAATGAGAGTCATGAAAGCAAAAATGTTACTGCCGATAATCCTTGTGATTGTTAGCTTTTCTGCAAAAGCGCAGGTTGGTTTGATGATCGGACCAGGCTTGAATTATGGTTTTGGCTCGGGTCAGTTATTCAAGACATTGAATCTTGGAGTAGAAATTCCACGGGATGAAAGCGCGTCGATTATTATTCGGGCATATGCGAGTTTGAAAAACAGCAAAACAGATTCAACCTATGCCGAAGCAATTGATTTGATGACGAGCCCTTCTGTTATGATGGTGAACGTCAAAAACGGTGTTACCCAATTCGGTATCCAGGGTGGAACGAGAAGATACTTTATCGGTTCTAATTTTGACTATGGTTTTGGGTTATACGGAGGGACCGTATTTGATTTTTCATTTTACAAATTATCCAGTAAAGTCATTGATGCCATTGATGAAAGTGCCTACAGGCTGCAAACTTCAAACAAAGGAAGCGTATTCTTACTGAGTTTCGGTTTGCAGGGAGGTGTGAAGAAACAGTTTGCATTCGGAACCTTATTCACAGATCTTTCCCTGTCATACGCAATTGTTGCGGCCGGTTCTTCTAAACTTTCAGGAGATGCAGGTTCCCAGGTATCAGCATTAAATTTTGGCTGGACGATCGGGTTTAGAAAAGACTTGTTCTTTTAATTGAAAATGTAAAATAGACAAGACTTTTCAGTTGTTCCATTACCAATTTTCAATAGTCAAAAGAACCATCGGAATTTTTTCTGTTTGTTTAGTTGCTTTTCAAAATCGGAAATAAATTCGGAATACTTGCTGTATCGTTTATTCATCCCTTTGAGTAATGCGGTTTTCAATTCTTCGGGATTCAGTTTATTGGGAGGTACCGTAAATTGGTGTTTTCCGGATAGTTTTTGTAAAACTTCACTGAATACTTTGTACCTGGAATCGAGGTTGGGTAAGGGATACGTGAGCTGCAGATTCGTTGTGATACTTGGATTGGGATCAATTAAAGGCATTTTGCCCTGTAAACATGTCCAACAGCTAACACCAAGGGCGAAATAATCTGTTCGTGCATCCACCAGGTCCAGCCGGTTCATTAATAATTCAGGAGCGGCAAATCCCAAAGGGAAAAGTGTTTTCCGTGTTTCGGGTTCGTTCGGAGTCCAAGCCAGTCCGAAATCAATCAGTGACACTCTGACACCTTTCGAGGAATCTACAATGATGTTTCCGGGCTTGATGTCTAGATGATAGATCTTATTTTGATGGATATGCTCAAGAATTGGTTCCAGTTGTTCCAATACTTCAAACAACTTGCGTGCTTTTTCTTTCGACCGGAACTGTTCCAGGTAATCTGCCAGGGTAATCCCGGCTTGAAACGACTTGAACAGAAAGATCTCCGAATCGCTTTCGAAAAAATCCAATGTTTCAGGCAACCCGTCTATAATAAATGAAAAAGTAGCTTCTTTTCTTAAGCGGTCCTGAACGACTTGGTTGTCTTCCGTTTTTTGAACGGTTTTTAAGATAGATTTGACTCCCGAAACTTTGTTTTCGGTTAAAAATATGTGAGCAAATTTCCGTTTTTTATGCGCGTCTATTTGCTCCAGAATTCTGTATTTCTCCGCAGGATTCATCGCTTTACTTCAATAGTAAACTGCAATGTACCATAAATAGTAATACCATCCGAAGGAAGAATTCCCGGACCAGGATAAGCAGTTGCTCTCCTTGTGTAGTAGGATGAATTCAATAAATTATTTACACCTGCTTCCAGCTGGAAATACTTTCTAAAGGTATAGCGTGCACTTAGGTCCATAACAAAGTAGGCGGGAATTTCTCCGATTACCGCATCTCCGCTTCCTGTTTTCGAATTGGTAGCATCACTGAACTGCGCTGAATTGTATGATCCCTGTATTTGTACCTGCCAGTTTTTGGCACGTATTTTCAAACCACTTTTGAGCATGATCGGGCTGACATATTCTACCTGTTTACCGATGTAGCTTTTTTCCCTCGAGGAAATGTACGTGGCGTGGATATACGAGAAATTTACGAAAATGGAAGAACCAATTTTGGAACTGTCCCTGATTGCTTTGAGGAAATCAAATTCGACAAAACATTCAACGCCTGCATTTAAAGCATTTCCGATGTTTGTCCGGATTTTTCTGGTTGAATTGGGTTCCGGTGCCAATCCAATTTTATCCCCGTAGAATAAGGTGAAGACGGCCAGGTCCGTATAGAAGTATTTACCGATAAACCCTCTCCAACCCAATTCGGTGGTATTTCCATATTCATCCTTAATCAGTGAATCGACCACGATATTGGGATTTGCGACGCGGATATCCGAAAAATTGACTGCCCGGTAATTCTGGCAGAAGTTCAGGTACGCATTTGAATATTTTCCCGTTTTAAAAGATGTTCCGGCTCCGAAAAGGGGAATGGATCTGCTGATGGTGTTTGAACTTTCAATCCTGGAAACACTCAAGGTGTCCAGTGTAAGCGGATGAATCGCATATTGATTGTAATATCCGGCGGCAGAACTTTTAATGTATTCAAAGCGCAAACCTGCATTTACCGTCCAGCGATTGCCGAGGAACCAAATGTTATCCGTAAAGGCTGCGAAATTTTCAGACGGAAAAAGGAAGTCCGAATTTTCCATTTCAGACGGATGATTGAATTTAAAATCCGGACCGTTCCCATCGGTTGCCAGACCCTGAAGATTGCTTGTCTGGCCTCGATAGTAACGTGCTCCGACAAGGAAAGCACTTTCGTGTTTCTGTTTCGCAGTTAATTTATAACGCTGTAAAACGCGTGCTTCTATGCCCGTGTTTTTGAAATCACCGGCTATCATATCCCGTTTTCCTCCCGGATCTGCAGTGCTGATCTTTCCGAGATAACCTAGCGAATACCTGTCGGATAGCATTCCGAAAGCACGAATGTTTAAAAGGGTCTTTTTGGAAAGTCTTGAATCAAAATGAAGTGCGAGGATGTTCCAGTCTACTTTGAACCAATTCCGGTCGCGTACGCTTTGTCTGGGGTTTTCTTCGAATTGTTTGTCTGTTAATCCGCCGGGTTGCTTGGCCAGGTAGCTCATGCGGGTATATTCCAACCGGATTTGATTCCGTTCATTGAGATGGTAACCGAATTGGACAAAACCCTGTTGTTGGTTGAAATTCGAGTTGGGTCTGTATCCGTTTCCTGTTTTTAACTGGTAATATGCCTGGTATTCAAAGCGACCGGCAGTTCCCGAAATCCGGTTGAAGGTCCCGAAATAGCCATAGTTTCCAACAGTATTCCTGGATGTGAACTGGAACGGACTGTTCTGAACCGGATCTTTGATGATGAAGTTCATCAATCCGCCGAATTGGGTTCCGTATTGTAAACTTGCTGACCCGCGAATGATTTCAATTGCCCGAAGAGCTTCCAGTGGCGGAGTGTAATAACTTTCCGGGTATCCGAGCGCATCAGCTGAAATGTCGTACCCGTTTTGCCGGGTATTGAAATTCGCAGCCCTGTTCGGACTCAATCCTCTTCCGCCAACACCCATTTGGATGCCCGCACCATCACTTTCCCAAATATTTAATCCGGGAACTTTGGCGAACAATTCCCGTGGATTTGCACTTGATTTGGCACCTCCCTGTCGTTCTGTTTCGATCAGTGTATTGGTTCCAGTCGCAATTTGAACACCTTTGATCGGGGGAATGAACCCAATATCGAAATAATGCAGGCGATTGCTGCGGATTTCTACTTCTTCCATCGATTGGGATGTTTGGACCCGGATAATTGGTTGGGGTGCAACGACTCCGTTCAGGATATACACCAGCGTATCAATCTCATTTCCATAAATGATCAAAGGACCTTTATTACATGGAATTTGGAATTTTCCCAGTTCGTCCGTCAGGGTCTTTTTATCGCCGCATTGAACGATGATTCCGAATTGAGGACTGTTGGTCTGATCGATAATTGTTCCTTCGAAGTTTTGAGACCAGGAAAGGGAAACAAGAACAGAAAACAGAATAGAAAGACTTAATTTTCGAGAGGTAAAATCCATTTTCTATGTTTCAAATTGTATTCTTCTTGCATTAAATCTGTTTCCCGGCTTACAAAATGCTGGTTAGGTCTTCCGTTTAAAGTGACATAGACATCCGCGGTTACCCGTGGGCGCGACAAATGTACGCTTTTGCTGCCGAAATGGAGCGTAGTGTCCCGGTACTTTTTCCCGAGGAAGTGAGCAAACTGCAGGATCATATCCGGTTGGCGGGACATTTGATCAATCTGTTGCGGACTTAAATAATCCGAATTGGTGATTTCGATTGATTTTCTGCTGATGCGGTCTTCTACATAAAAAGTGGCGTATCCTTTTTTCTCCATCAGCATCACCCTCCAGGAGAAGCGAAATCCTTCTTCATGCCAGAACAGGTTGTCCGGATAAAGCAAGTAACGAAAAGGGATCAGGATTTGAATGATCAGGAAAAAGGAAATACAGCCAATCACGATCCGTGATGTTGAATGTCTTCCCGGCTGGGTGTTATCGGTCCAACGAACCCATTTTTTGAGTACGTTCAGCCATTTGTTGTGAAAACTTGCCGGAAAGAAAATAAGTGTGCTGAAAATCATCACCCATGGAAAAACCCCGATGGGAAATAAGAGCCAGGTTAAGATATGGAAAACAACGACGAAAACATAAGCCAGGTTTCGCGTTTTGGAATTAGAAAGGAAAAAAGGGATCGTGAGATCGTAAAAGCAGGAAAACCAGGAAAAAACGAAGGCAACCCAGGAACTTGCCAGCAAGTCGCCTACAAGCGGAAGATCTCTGAATGCCTGCAGCCACATGCGAAGTGGTTGTGCTTCGAGCAACCAATCGGAATTCACTTTAGCAATCCCGGCAAAACAATACACAATGCCCAACTGAAATTGGAGCAGGAAGACGGGCCAGTTCGGAATGGTATTTCTCCGGATGGACGGATGCCGTTTTGCGTCCAGGCTGAATTGTGCCTGTGCCGGAAGCCAGATCAGGATAAATGACACCAGGCTTACGAAATAATAATGATTGAGGTAATAACTTTTATCCAGTAATTCGACATAAGTAAACGCCAGGAAGAATAAGGAAGTTGAAATGCGGTAAAATGCTCCGAGAATAATACCCAAACTGGCAATGACCATGACTATAAAAGGCAAGTACATCCAATAGCCGGGAAGTGGTTTTACCCAGTCGAAGCCCAGGTATGAAAAATGAAATGGAGGATCAATGTACAATTGCTTTACCCATCCGTTGGAAAGAAAGCGCAGCGTACTGAATAAGAACAAAGAACCGATAACGATCCGAAAAGCGATCAGGGGAGTAATGGAAACTTCCCTGAACAGAAACCCGGCCCATCGTTCCTTAATCCCCATCTGTATCCTGATAAGTAATCAAGACGCCAAAAGCCGAAGCCATATCCGTTTTCATATTGATAACGGAACTTTGCTGATAAGCATAGAAGTTTTCCAGTGTACCGGGAGAAGAAGTCATCAATTCTTCCAGGGTTTCTGTCCATGATTGTGGCGTCAGGTACATATAATCAAAACGGGCCGCGATCGTAGTTGAAAGACTTGCTTTATCTTCCAGTGCATTTAAATAATCGTCAAAACCGATTCCGTTTGTATTCCCGGACAGGTCCAAACCGTAGAAAATGGCACGGGAAGCTTTGATGTTCTCGATCAGGAGAATTCTTCCGATTCCGGAGCGACGGGCTTCCAGGTAGTTCGGTTGCTGTATTCCCAGCGTATGATTTCCGATCGGGAACCCAATCTTGGTGGTCTTGCACAATTCGAAATCCTTACAGAAATTGTTTACCAGTAAGGCAAAGGGACTTGTTGATTCATTGCTTGTTCCATTCACAAAGGTACTTCTGTAAGCACCCCAACCGTTCACGACTGCTGTAATTTCCGATTTCATTTTGGAAACAATATCGGAAACATAGGTACATGCGCTGGCTGTTGTCTGAAATCGGGTGAGCGCATCGGGTCTGTAGAATAAAAAGTCCAATGCATCCAATCCCGAAGCATCTAAATTTTGTGACGCATTCAGATCATATCCGCCAGTTTGAATATTGCTGTTAATTTGAGTGGTATCGCAGGGAAACGTTCCGAATGTGAATGCAATATTTGCGGTCATTGCCGGCCCGAAATCGAACGCTTTTACGTGCTGAAACGCAATATTGGAATTGATCCATGCCTGTTTCGCGACATCTAATTTTGCTTGAGTTTTGTCTCCAAGGAAATCGTTCCAGGCGGTTTCCAATGCAGTAACCTTTGTTTTTAAGTCCGCATATCCCGGAATGATGTAATTATCTGCCATGTTGACCATGATCGGTCCTTTGTCAAATGCAATATTTTCGTCCTTTTTCTTTTTACAGGCAGTAATTAGAAGAACGGCACATAAAGGAATTGTCCACTTAATTAACTTCATGATAGGAATGTTTAATAATTTGCGTCGATAACTGCCTTGATTGCGTTGATGTCATTTACAGTCAATGACCATAAATTTCCGTTGAAGTCGGCAAGCAAGTTATCCACTTCTGTAATCGAGATGTTCCGGGTTTCAGCAGGAGCGAAACGCAAAGAATAAATAAATCCGTATGCTTCTGATAATACATGTAAATATTTGGCCTGGTCTGTTCCATAATTCGTCACTGCCTGATCTAAATACTTCATTGCCTGGTATGCGGCAATTTTCTCCCACATTTCTCGGATTGCAACAATTGCAGCATCGCGGTCTGTCAGCACATTGTTTGAAATAGCTGCTCGTCCTTTCAGGAAGCTTCCCATCATGACCTGGTTGGAATTCAACGCAGCGTTTTGAGAGTTACAGTATTTACCCCAAAAAGCAAATGCCGGTGCAGTAGGGAAGTTCACAGGAACCGAAAAGTAACCGAAACATTCATCCCAATGGTGTTCCATATTGGTATAGGTTTGTCCTGAAACCGGGGTTGTATTATCTACATTCATATTAGCTGAACCTAAATAAACATTCAAAGCCTGGTATTTAAATACAGCTCCCATGATTGATTTTTCAATGATCTCGGATTTGTCGAAACCGTTTGCGTCAAACAAATAAGTGGAAGTTCCCGATGTCAGTATTCCTGCCTGGCCATTAGAAGCCGTATTCATATAGGAGTTACTGGCAACAGCAATGTCTGAAAAATGAGCAATAATTGTCGCTGTATCCAAGCTGAAACATTTATCCTGTAAGTTTTTGGTGGATGTAAAAGAGAAATTTCCATTTCCATTTCCCCCCGTATTTGCAAACATATCTTTCAAAACCTGGGCAGAGATTGCCTGAGTTGTCCCCAGCTCAGTATATCCAATCATTTCAATCAACTGGTTGATCCGGTCCGTCTGGCCCGCATAGTTGACTGTTGACTGTCCGCTTGAGTTTGTAAATGAATAGGTGGTTGGAATAGTGTATGTAAAATCGTACGTACAACTTCCGTCGTCTTTTTTGGCTTTCGAGTTGTAATTCGACGCTACAGGGTTTGTACAACCGCTTTTTTTACACGAAGCAAGTGGTGTTAATAATGTTCCAAGTGCAAGGAAATAAAGGAAATTCTTCATGAATATGAATCTGAATTTAAAATTTGATTGCAAAGTTAGTTTTGAGGTATCCGAACAACAATACCTTAAAAAAGGTATTTTTGATTTATGGATGTCAAATACATCATTGCTGATTCGGGAGGTTCTTCCACAAGCTGGGCAATTGTGCTGAATAACCAGGAAGTTGTGTTTATTCAGACAGAAAGCCTGCATCCGAAATACGCCCTATCAATCTCTTTTTCGTTATCCGCTTTGAAATCGAAATTCGGCAAGATGTGCGTACCATTGTATTTCTATGGTGCAGGATGTTCCGGTGATGTGATCCAAAAACAGATGGAAGCACTTTTACTGCAAGTGGGATTTTCGGAAGTATATGTTTACCCGGATACCCTGGCTGCTTGCAGAGCTTTGTATGGAAACCAACCAGGATGGGTTGCAATTTTAGGTACGGGTTCGATCCTGGTCCAATACGACGGAATACACATTACCAGAAGAATAGGAGGATATGGTTCGCTGATAGGTGATGAGGGGAGCGGGTTCTATTTCGGTAAACTGGTGGTGCAGGAGTTGCTTCGGACAGAAGAATGGGAAGCGGAGTGGACGAAATTATTTCAATCGCGTGCGCATATTCTTTCCAAATTGGCAGATCCGGATGCACAAAAGTGGATTTCGGGTTTGGGGGCGGAAACGGCAAAAATGGATTTCGGTTTTCTGCACGAAAGGAATGCGGAATTGTTTGTGGAGTTGTATTGCCTTCCGGTTTCGGGATTAAATGAAATTTCATTCATCGGTACATATGGATTTGAACAAGCATCCGTTTTTACGCGTGTATTTGAAGCACATTCTATCCGGGTAAAAAAAGGGATTGCCAGTCCTGTAAAGGATTTGGTGGATTATCACCGGATGAATGAAGGATGAGGTGCCGGATTGGTTTTGAAGATTGATACAGAGGTGTTTAGTCGAAAATATTAAATCTTTCGTAGAAAAGTACCTTGTGGTTTAAAAAATAATTCACAACTTGCAGGAGCGAAAGTGAGAAATGGATACATTATTAATTCAGGCAACTGCTCAAACCCCCTTGGTGAATTTGAATCCTGAGTCAGGAATCATGGAAATTAGAGGACGTTCAATTCCGGATGATCCCGAAGCTTTTTGGGGTGTTGTTTTAACATGGTTTGATAACTACATGGCGAATCCCCATGATGAAACGCTGGTAAGAATTGATTTGGAGTATTTCAACATTACTTCCTCCAAGCGTATTTTATTCTTGCTTTACAAATTGAATGAACTGGTCGATTCAGGGAAGAAAGCGAAAGTGGAATGGTACTACAGACAATCTGATGAAGATATGTACGAAGTGGGCCAGGACTATGCATTTATGGTTCATGTTCCATTTGATTTCCGGGAGTATACGGATAACGATTTAGTAGTAGCATAAGCTCCTTTTCAGTCATTTATTTTTCATTTATCAAAGCGGAAAGAGCCCCTCTTTTTCCAATTTCATTATTTTTGTTGCATTATGCGTGTAATAGCAGACATTCCACATGCCCGCTACAAGATCCAGATATTCTTGTACAATGCGAAGTATTTGGTTAAAATTGAATTGGGACAATTCGAACAAACATTTAAAATCGCCGAGTCGGATGTCAATGGCCTGGAAGAGCTGAAGCGCATGGTAACAGATCAATTATTACGTAACTCGCTTGAACGGTTTCTTTCTATGAGAGCAGATTGGGAAGAAGCATTTAAAAACAAAGAAATATGAAATTAGGACACATTATTGCAACCGGTTTGGTTCTTGGATTAACGACTTTTTCCTGTTCAGATAAGAAAGAAGAGCCCAAAACAAAGGAGGAAAAAGCACCTGAAGTTCCGGTAGTTCATTCCAATGGATTGAAAATAGCGTTCTATTATTCGGATAGTTTAAAATCCGGATTCACCTATTATAAAAATGAAGATTCCCGGATAACGAAGAAGGGAGAAGCTTTCCAGAATGAAATGATGGCAAAGCAGCGGGCACTGGAGCAAAAAGCTCAGAATTACGAAAAATACATGCGGGAAGGTACCTTGACCGGTGCTGAAATGCAGACCCTGGAGAATGAGATCATGCGTATGCGGGAGCAACTCATGAACCAACAGCAAACAAAAGGAGCTCAATTGGAAAAGGAAACCAATGAGGCCCTGACAGTTTTAGGAAAGAAAATCGAAGTTGCGGGAAAAAAATATTGTGAAAAATATGGAATTGATATCCTTTTGATCCATGGACAAGGAGGACAAATCAATTTCATCAATGATCAAATGAATGTCACTCAATCATTTATTGATTTCCTGAACCACGAACAAGAAATCATGGACAGAGACCTGGGGAAATAATCTATGCTGATAGCACAACAAAAGCTTAACGAGAACGTCGCTGAGTATATCTTATACATGTATCAAATCGAAGATTTGATCCGTGCATACCAGTTCGACCTGGACCGTATTATGAAAGAGGTGGTGGAACCGAACCTTCCTGATCGTGCTTATTTGGAGCATTACAAGGCTTGGTATGCCGGATTGATCCGGGATATGAAATCGGAACGGATCATTGAATCCGGACACCGCCTGGAACTGCAGGATGTATTGGTGGAATTGTCCTATCTTCACAATTCATTGCTGACGGTGGTAAATGATGAAAAATACCGAACACTTTATTCGACAGCGCTTCCTTATATTGAAGATTTCATCGAGCATTCCAATTTAAAAGGAATGAATCACCTGGAAGTCTGTTTTCATGCGCTCTATATGAAGTTGCTCCTCCGATTGCAGAAGAAGGAAATTAGCCAGGAAACCGAAGAGGCTTTTGATGCAATGCGTATTTTACTGGCTTATCTGACACGTTCTTACCACCTCATGAAGGGAGGAGAGGGACAGTATTGGAATAATTAATACAGATCTAACTTGCTGACATTGAGATCAACTGTTCCGTTGATTCCCGGTAATTTTCCTGATTCCGAAAACTGCCAATGCACTACGTCGCGATCAGTCATGTATTGAGGCTCCCTGCTGTAAGCTGCGATCCAAAAGTTATATCCGGCCATTTTTCCGCGAAACTTGGTTTCATAGAAATTCAGTGAGGTATAGATAATGGGTTTGATACCGGTTGCTTTTTTAACTTCTTCACACCAGATCAGGACTTTCGCTCTCAAATCTTCATCGGAAAACCCTTCATCTTCCACATCAATTACTGGTGGTAAATCAATGCTTCGGATTTTGTACACAGAAAGAAAGTAAGCGGCTTGAGGCCTTGGAGGTGACTTGGGATTGAAATAGTGATAGGCGCCATTGGAAATTCCATGCTTGTTTAGGTATTCCCTGTTGCGTTCCCATTGAGTATCCATGTGATCCGATCCTTCGGTTACTTTACAATAGACAAAGTCGATGATCGTATCAAATCCTTTTTCGTTCAGTAAGAGGTCCCAATCGATTTCTCCCTGGTGATGTGAAACATCCAGCCCGACAGCTTTGTATCCCCGAGGAATAATTTCGTGAAAATGGGTGGAAGTTTGCACCATTCCTTCCGTTTCGTACCAAAAAAAGAAGAATGCCAATACGCCAGCCGGAATGGCGATCCAGAAAATGAATCTGCTTTTACTTTTTTTACGGGATGCGGATCTGCGTTTGGGAGCCGTTTTTTTTCGGGGCTGTTTTCTTTTTGCCATGACTTGCCTGCGAAATTAGAAGTAAAAAACCGTCCGGCAATCATTTGTTGAAAAGAATCTACTTGAGAGCATAAACCGTCCAGTCTTTGGTATTTACTACCACTGTAAGAGGTAAATAGAGCTCTCCGCCGAGATAGCGTTTCAACACCACAATGTACTTGCATCCTTTTCGCTGAATGTCTTTCCGGAATGTTTCATCCAGTAATTCACCGTTACTTGCAACCCAGCCTTTTCGGTGTGCAAAATAAATGGCTGTCGGGTTGTCTCCGGTATTCACTGCAATCAGGTCGGAACGTTTGGAAAAGCGGTCCAGATCGGATTCCAGTTTCACAAAAGCCAACTCATGTTCTTTTAAGCGGAAGTCGTGCAGCTGATTTAATGTACCTTCCAGGATGATTACTGCCAGGATTGTTATTCGGATTGCTTTTTTACGGAAAATCGTGATTCCGTATGCTGCTGTCAGAGCCATGATGGGAACAAAAGGAATGATATAGTAAGAGTGATGTGTAAAGGTAAAGCCGGCTTTTAGTGCAACAACCAGGAAAGCAGCGAAACCAAGTCCCAGGATCCGCAAAAGCAGTTTATTCCGTTTCCGGATTGCAAGGAATAATCCTGTCAGGAACATTCCGAATCCTATAAACTTCAATGCGGCATCGTAGAAATGTTTTAATCCGTCGCCCAAATTCTCAACAAGTTCCTTTGCACCTAAACTGATGGGTTTTCCCATGAAAAAATGCCAGAATTGATACTTTTCCACCAGGTAAGGAACCCAACTGAAATACCACCAGGCAGCAGGGGCCAGAATAATTCCGCTAAGGATGAAAAAAATGATCTTCAGTCGGATAGATATCTGTCTGTCCAGGATGAAAAATGCGTAAAATGCGAGCAGGAATCCGGCCGGCAGTTTAGCAAGCACTCCCAAAAGCGTAAAAGCTGCAAAAAGGAACAGGTTCAGCCACCTGTATTTTTGTTCTTCAAAATAGCAGGCAGCGTAGTAAAACCCGATAATGACCAGGGAAGTGGCAAAGGTATCGGGCATGATCTTCCGGCTATAGGCAAACCAAATGGATGCCAGTAGGATCAGGGAAGCATTAAAAGCAGTTTCTGAAGTAAAAAAACGCTTTAGAATTCGAAAAAAGAACCAAATCCCGATACTGCTGACGATTAAATTAACCAATCGGCCATACCAATGCTGATAACCGAATAGTTCAGAAACCCAATAATCAATGTAGTTCAGGAGGGGAAATTCCATTCCGGTAATCCCGGTTTTTTCTCCGGCGAAATCAACGCGCGGGTACAGGATATTGGCAGAACCTTCGTAAAAATTACGTGTCACCATGGTTCCGGTGGTTTGTCGCCAGTTGTGTGCTACTTCGAGGGGAGGATTGGTAATTCCGTACATACGGACCAGGAAAAACAGGAGGATCCAGAAGCGGATGTCTTTAAAAACCGGGAGGGTAAAGAATGATTTCACGTATTTTTCTTTATCGTGCTAAGTTAGAGGAAAAGTTTGGAGGAATTATGCGATTTTCCAAAATAGCAATATCGGAATATCGGAACATCGGTATATACCGATGTTCCGATACAAGAAAAAAGCGGAATTCCTTTCGAAACCCCGCTTAATCAATCATTTTTTTGATTGTCTTATTTTTTTGCAAAGTTCGGAGCTACGATCAAATCTTTTGTTCCGTGGTTCCAGGAATAGAATCCTTCACCGGTTTTCACTCCTTTTTTACCGGCAGTCACCATGTTTACCAATAATGGGCATGGGGCGTATTTCGGATTCCCGAAACCATCGTGCAACACTTCCAGGATCGCTAAACATACATCCAAACCGATGAAGTCCGCCAATTGCAATGGTCCCATCGGGTGAGCCATTCCCAATTTCATGACCGTGTCGATTTCTTCCACTCCGGCAACTCCTTCAAACAAAGTATAAATGGCCTCATTGATCATCGGCATCAAAATGCGGTTCGCTACGAATCCCGGGTAATCATTTACTTCTACCGGAACTTTATTCAGTTTTTTGGAAGTTTCCATGATCAGGTTGGTCACCTCATCCGTGGTAGAATATCCGCGGATGATCTCCACCAGTTTCATGACCGGAACCGGGTTCATGAAGTGCATCCCGATTACTTTTTCAGGACGATTCGTTACAGAAGCAATTTTGGTAATGGAAATCGAAGAAGTGTTTGATGCTAAAATAACGTTTTCTGGAGTCAGGGCATCCAATTGTTTGAAGATATTCAGTTTCAGGTCTACGTTTTCTGTAGCCGCTTCAACGACCAATTCCACACCTTTCACTCCTTCTTCCATGGAAGTGAACGTGGTAATGTTTGCCAAAGTTGCCGCTTTATCGGCTTCTGTGATTGCTTCTTTTGCAACCTGGCGGTCCAGGTTCTTCGTGATTGTTGCCAATCCTTTATCCAATGAAGCTTGCGAGACATCGATCAAGGATACCTTATATCCAAATTGTGCGAAGGTGTGGGCAATTCCGTTTCCCATTGTTCCTGCACCAATTACTGCTACCTTTTTCATGAAGTGAGTTCTTATTTTTCGTGTGCGAAGATACAGAAAATTCAAAAGGGGAATTCAAAAATCAAAATGATCCTTGGGAAGGAGCAGGATGGGGTATTTGAAGGATGTTTTTGGAGCGATTCCCGTTGTTAGAGGATTCGTATATTTATGCGGGCCACTTGACGTGACACAAATGAAATAATCCCGATCCACATCCTGCCGGAAACGGAGCGGGATTATTCTTCAATACCGCATGACACGTTCCGATGGTTCGTCCAACATTTGGTTGCGTAGGTTGCGTGGAAACTGGTTGGAAGAGGAGTAAATCAATTTCTCCCGGAAATGCTTTTTGATTTTTCGTGCAAAAGTCCTTCCTCCCTCGATCGTGGCGTAGAAAACAGAATCTTGTTGTTTCCTGAAGTAGAGCGTGGAATTCGACTTGAAATTGAAAGTGTGAAGTTCCGTCCATTCCGAGTGCGGGATCACCCACTTACTTGGCCGTTTGCGGAACATGCCGAAACGTCTCCACGGTTTGGTGAAAATGATCTCATTCGGTGTGATTTCCATAACGGAATACACGTAGTAAATGAGCTCCAGATAGAAAATGAAGATCAGGAAACCGATCAACACCCAGACAAAATAAATCACGCTTAAATAGTCTTTCCTGACCCCCCAGAGGATGATTTGGTAGTTTACGAAAAGTATTAAAATTCCTAATAGTAATAGAGGTATTAAGTTAAGTGTGTTTCGATATTTTGCGGATCGATACATAACTTATAAATTACCATGAAGCGAAAAGTTACTAAATGCACTTTTTCTTTACAAAAAAAGTTTGTTAAAGTTTTTAGGAAAAATCAGCTTGAGAGATGTATCGTTTTTTGTCTTTTTTCTTATTCGTTAAAGCTTTCATCCGAATCAAAAAAATAAAGTGACATGAGTAAAGAGATCAATACCATTACAGGAGATATTTATATTGGAAAGGGAGCCGGGAAAATGATCCTGGACGATATGATGAAAGCTCGGAGATCCATCCGTGTTATGTCGCCTTATTTATCCGCCGGATTGGTTGATGTCCTCCTGGACCGGTTCGCGCTTGGTGTTCATATTGAATTGGTTACCTCAGACACGATCGAAGATCACAAAAACGAAAAAAAGAACAGTTACCGCATTATTCGTCAGCACAAACATGTAGACGAACAGTTGAAAAGCAGGAAGCAGTTCTTTCATTGGACCGGGATCGTACTGATGTTCCTCTTCGGGATGATTGCACTTACCAACCTTCCCGATCTGTTTGCAGAGGAAGTAAAGCCTTCAGACTATATCGGGTTTGCGGTATTTGCCGGAATGGCATTCCTGGGACATGGGATTTGGAAGTATGCGGAAAAAATCCGTTTTTGGTATTTTTCCTATCACCCGCTTTTTCCGTTCAAGATCTTTTATTCGGTTTATTCCCGGAAACCCGATCGGTCAAAAGCCTTTAATCTGCACAGTAAACTCTACATCATTGATGACCGGATCGCCTACCTGGGTTCCGTCAACTTTACGCGCTCCGGCTGTTTACTGAATCACGAAACCCGTATCCGTATCACTGATCCCGAAGCCATTCGTCAGTTGAAAGATGAGTTCAGCGAATTGCTGTGGAGTGAGAAGTACAATCACCGAAGTGTGGATGAGTGGGGTAGGGAGTTGTATGAGATGATGGAATGAGAAGTCTTCAGACACGTGCTCAAACCTACAGAGGATGAAATGCGAATAATTTAGCCATCTTTGTAGCATGGAACCTAAAATCACAACAAATCCGTATACTTTAAAAGCATCTGAATTTGCGGCACTTTATTATACGGACCTTGTTCGAAGGGCCTGGTTTATATTCCTTCCCATTTTAGGAATTTTACTGGGAAAACTGATTTATGACTTTATTCGGGAACCCTCCGTCTTTTCACTTCTCTCATTTGGAATATATGCCATTATCTTCTTTGTGGTAAGATACCGCTTGATTAACGGTTTGAAAAGAAATCCGATAATGGACCGATCGCGGATTGTAAAGCTTTATGAATATTGTCTCGAGTTGGAAGCAGATAACGGAATACTCACTCAATTCTTCCTGGTAGACATCACCTCTGTTTCTCCGTCTCGCAAGCACTTTTGTGTTAGGGCAAAGAACGGACAAACCTTTTGGTTCCCCAAAAGTTGCTTCAAAACCCTGGAAGATCAGAAAACCTTTGAGGAGCATTTGAGGGAGAAGGGGAGGATGAGGTAGTTCGGACAATGGCTGGGAAGCCCCAACTAATGTATCTCAATGAAAAGAATGAATTGGTTACGCATGCAAAACAAAAAATCAGTTCTATTCCCAAATAGTTGGTTCCAGAACTGATTTTGATACATTCGTTGCAGCGGTTTAATCTGCTTATGAACTAGCTATTGAGCTAATTTAAACCAGTAGAAGTTATTCCAGCCTTCAACCAATCTGGTAGGGTCTGTGTTTTTTGTTCTGTCCTGTTCATCCATTAAGATAATTTTACCACCCGCTACACTAAAATTGTAAATCCGTGGTTTTGCTTCATTATCTACTTTTACTTCGATCTTGTATTTCCCGTCCGTGAAATCAGGTAATTGAATAGTCTTTGTACCATCAGCTGATTTCAAGGCGGTAGTCATCTCTTTCCATTCAGCACGCTCCACTTTACCTTTAACAGGTTTCGTTTTGTCATATTGAGTAGCAAAAGGTTTTCCGTCTTTCGTAATGTTTATGGTCCAGCTTACATCTTTCATCGTTTTGTTGGGGTCAGCAGCATTTGGCTTGAATTCCTCGTGTTGCAGGTAAAATCCGAATACCATGTTACCGGATGATTGCTGTTCCATCCAGGCATATTTGTTCCATGGACCTCTGCTTAAATACATTTCATTCAGTTCTGCATACGGATCACTGTTGGTGACTTTATAAACTTCAAATTCGAAGTTGTAGAATAATTTGGAACCGGCATAAAACTCCAGGCGATATGTGCCTTCACCCCATTTTTTCAGATCAATGTTCGTTCCGTCGGCCCAGTCTCCGTTTTTCATATACCGGCTGCCTGGTTCATTGAACTTTCTTAATTTTTGGTTTTCAAAAGTTTGGCTTCCGTCGTATTCAAAATAGTCTATAAACTCGTTCCCTTTGTAAACTTTTACCTTTAAGTATTGTCCCTGGTCATATACTGTACTAACCGGTGTTCCGTCCGCCTTCAAGTATGGGACAAAAGAAGCAGTATAACTTGCGAGACTTGTACCCCCGCCTGTATATACCTGGGTACCATAAAGCAATGAGCTCATGGTGATTGCAGGAGTCATTTTGAAAGTAGTCCAGTCCAATTCCAGGTCTTTAGGTGTCGCTGTTTCTACTTTTGTTGTTTTAACAGGTTCTGAATTGGATTTAACAGGTTCTTCTTTGGTTTTTGCAGGTTCCTCTTTAGATTCACTTTGAGTAGCCTTCTTTACCATGCTCTTTAGCTGTGCATTGGCAATTGGGGATCCTAAACAAATGAGAACAGTTAATATTGAAATACGTTTTAAATTTTTCATCGATTAATTGGTTTGAAATTGGGTGTAAAGAGATTCAATATTTTGATTATAAACAAGTTACATTGAGCAGGAATTGGTTTTAGCAGTTGTTTATTTGGTATCCGCGGTGGTTTGGTTAACATTCGTATTCCTGCAGCTTTTTTTCCACCAACACAGTTCCTGAGTTTTAATGTGGTGCGTATGCATTATCTGTGACCGCAAATCGGGATGTAATTCGTATCTTGTAGCCTATTCTATTCGTTCCGATGAACAATCTGTTTCATGATTATCAGGAATAGCAACAACTGAACGAACTAAAAATGAATGCTATGAGCGAACAAAAAATGGCCGTATTAATAGATGCGGATAATGTGCCATATTCCAGTATTAAAGAAATGCTGGAAGAAGTGGCAAAGAACGGAACACCTACAATCAAGCGTATTTATGCAGACTGGACCAAACCCAATGCCAACGGCTGGAAAGGAGTTTTGCTTGAAAATGCCATCACCCCGATACAACAATACAGTTATACCAGTGGAAAAAATTCGAGTGACAGTGCCTTGATCATTGACGCGATGGACATTTTGTATTCACAGCAGGTGGATGCGTTTTGCATTGTTTCCTCAGACAGTGATTTTACCCGACTGGCAACGCGTTTACGTGAGTCCGGTAAAAAAGTGATGGGAATAGGTGAAAAGAAAACACCGCTTCCTTTTATTACAGCGTGCGATAAATTCGTTTACATCGAGATCCTGAAACAAAAAACGGTTCCGTCGAAATCGGAAGAAAAACAAAAAGAAAACAAGAAAGAAGCAACTCCGATGAATAAAGTCGATCAGAGTTTGGTAGCGCTGTTGAAAGACAGTGTGAGTGATCTGGCCGATGAAACAGGATGGACTTTCCTGGGAGAATTGGGAAATTTCTTGTTGAAAAAGAAACGCGATTTCGATCCGCGAAACTACGGGTTCCAAAAATTACTTCCATTGATCAAAAGCATGGATGAGTTTGAGATTGATATCCGTGAAACCAGTAATAAGAATACCAAGCACATTTTCGTGAAAGTGAAGGAATAATAAATATCTTGCAGAGGATGCAATTTAATTGCATCCTTGAAGGTTTTTCAAAATCGGTTTTCTTTTTTTGAAATAAGCTGAATAAACGGTAACTTTCCTCAATCAATTCTGAAACCATGAAGCAATTCTTCATAATCACCTTTCTCAGTCTCGCTTTTGGAGCATCTTCCCAAAATGAAGTGAGCACACTCTATTTCGGAAAGACTTTGTTGGATTTCCGTTATGAACCTCCTTTAGTACTTAGCACACAAGCTGTTGATCCACGAGAATGTGCAGCTTCCATCTGTGATGAGCAGGGAAATTTATTGTTTTACAGTAATGGGGGAGTTTCACCAACAGCACCGCCTTTTCAGGGTGGCGTATTCGGAAGCAATAACCAATTGCTTTCAAATGGAACGATGATTGATTCAGGCGGTTGTTTAAGCAGTTATCAAGGCGCGATCATTTTGCCGGATCCTGCCGGAATTACTCCCGTAAGCCGCAAGTACTACTTATTTGCCAAGGATTGCCTCGAAAGTTCATTTTCTACAATACATTATAATTCAGGTTTAACTTATTCGGTGATTGATATGAATGCGAATGGCGGCCAGGGAGCAGTTATCTCCAAATACAATCCGGTGGTTCCTTATCATGTTGTTTCCATGCACAGTACAGGTTATGAACCGCTTACGGCTGTGTTGGATGCGGAGGGAGAACTGAAATCGGGAGCTTCCGGGTACTGGTTGTTTTCTTATACTGATGATTCCTTATATCACATTCATTTTGGAGTGAATGGCTTCGATCAATTTCAAAAATTAGTAGACGGAAAAGGCTATTTAGCTGTTTCACCAAGCAGAACACACATGGCAGTTGGAAATAAGCTATACCGGTTGGATCCGTTAATGGGAACAGTTCAATTTCGTGAAAACCTGGATGTGAATGCCTATGATATTACTTTTTCACCGGATGGAACCAAACTATATGTCATTTCAGGAACAACTTTGAAACAATATGATCTGGAACAAAGCAATGTCGCCGCTACAGAACAAACCATTTCTTCCGTACCTTCAGGATCAAGACTGCTATTAGCTCCTTCAAAACGGATTTTGGTGTTTCAGGCCTCATCGAGTTATATAGACGCGGAAATTGTATGTCCCAATAATCCTGGAATGGCCTGCGGGTGGGATCCTGCGAATATTATTCTCGGTAGTAATGCGCTGACACCTTATTCGGGCAAACCAAACATTCCGGCTCATTACTTGTACGGAAATTCCACGAACTGCTCTTTGGGACTCGATGAAAACAATCCGTCTCTTTTGAGTATTCATCCGAACCCTGCAACTACCAGTGTATTTATTACTGGCCTGGAGAATGAAACCACTTATGTAATTTATTCCAGCCTGGGACAGATTGTTTTGGGTGGAACAACCCTTGGTAAGGAACCGATAGATTTACAGAATTTGGAAAAAGGAACCTACTTCATCGAACTGGCAAATCAATATATCCGGTTTGTAAAACAATAAATCAAATTGGGTGGTGAGTTGTGACTTCACCACAGATTCCAATAATTTGTTTTAACAACCCATCGTCCATGGTCCGTTTTTGCTAACCGGAGTGAACAATTGATTCCCGTCAAAAAGAATCAGCCCACCACCACCTCCGAACCAGAATCTTCCTTCGCGATCCTGGTAAATAGATTGCACAGCACCGATATGCAGACCTTGTTTTTCACCAAAGTGTGTCAATTCTCCGTTCAGGTAGCGATACACTCCGAACCCTTCGGATGAAAACCACATGACCTTATTCCGATCTTCGTAAACGGTCCACACTTCGTTGGTGCCGATTTCTTTTCCTGCAACTAAGTGGGTAAAGCTTTTCCCGTTGTATTTACTGATTCCGCCGTCCATGGAACCGAACCAAAGATTTCCCTGATGATCTTCTGCAATACTGGTTAGGTCATTCGAAGACAGACCGTTCTTTTTTGAGAGATGCTGAAATGTTTTTCCATCGAATTTGTAAGCGCCTTTATCAGCTGTTGCAAACCACAGATTTCCTTTGCTGTCCTCCGTAATGGCACGTATCCAGCTTTTTTCTGCTTTGGGAATCGGAAAAACTTCGAAGTGTGTGCCTGTAAAACGACACAAACCCCGAAAAGTTCCGGCCCAGATTGTTCCTTTGCTGTCCTGAAAAATGCTCCAGACTCCCGGATCGCTCAAACCGTCTTGCTCAGTGAATATTTGAATGTTTTGGCCTTTTGCCGAAGGATCATACCTGGTAATACCGGTATTGGTGGAGAACCACATATTCCCGTTTCGGTCTTCCAGTATTCCGGTAACCTGGGAACCGCTTAAACCTTCCCGGATGTTGATATAGGCTAGCCCTTTCCCGTCGTATTTTGCTAATCCGTCGCTATTGGTTCCGAACCAGAGATTTCCTTTGCTGTCTTGGAAAATACGCCGTACATATTCACTGATTGCATTGCTGTAATAACAAGGAAGTTGCGGACCATAGACCAGGGTGTCATCCCAATGTCCGGTTTGTGGAATGCGTACTTCGCGCGTTTTGACATCCAAAGTCTGTACACTGTAAAGACAGCAAATGAAGGATGTTCCGATTAAAAGAGCTCTCATAATTTTTCCTGTTTTCATAAAGGTAGAGAACGTCTTTTTCACTGTTTTTAAAGTAATGTAAATTAGTGTAAAATAGCTGTTAGGGTTTTATTCATTTAGATAGAGCCAGGAAAAAACAAAGTAAGTTTACCCGAAGTGCTTATTAGGAAGGAAAGAAATGTTTTCCCGGAAAACTTCCATAGTTAATCGCTAACTATTCCCAATTTATTACACCAGTATTCTGAATATTCCCTAAATTTGGGACTCATTAACGAAGCAATTTTATGATTCAATTATCAAATCGCGTATTGGAAATGGAAGAGTCGGCTACCCTGGCAATGTCTCGAAAAAGCAGAGAACTGCGTGCACAGGGAAAAGACATCATTTCGTTGAGTTTGGGGGAACCCGATTTTCATACTCCGGACTTTATTAAAAAAGCTGCTCAGGAGGCGATGGAACAGAATTTCACCACTTATACTCCTGTTCCGGGATACGATGATTTGAGAGATGCGATTGCCAATAAGTTTCAGCGTGATAACGGAATTCCTTACAAACGGGAAAATATTGTCGTTTCCACCGGGGCAAAACAATCCATTGCCAATTTGGTAATGGCAGTGATCAATCCAGGGGATGAGGTGATTATTCCTGCTCCATACTGGGTTTCTTATGCTGAAATCGTGAAAGTTGCCGGTGGTATTCCGGTAGTTATCCCGACTACTATCGAAAGTGATTTTAAATTCACTCCGGAACAGTTCCGCAAGGCGCTTTCTCCGAAAACAAAAATGATGATGTTCTCCTCTCCGTGTAATCCCACCGGGACCGTGTATACGAAAGAAGAACTAAGAGCGCTGGCTGATGTAGTCAAAGCAAACCCACATGTGATTGTCATGTCGGATGAGATCTACGAGCATATCAATTTTGTTGGACACAATCATTCCATGGCGCAATTTGAGGATGTTCGCGAACAAATTGTAACCGTAAACGGAGTTTCGAAAGCCTGGGCTATGACCGGTTGGCGGGTTGGATATATCGGTGCTCCAAAGGAAATTGCGGATGCCTGCAATAAAATCCAGGGACAGTTCACTTCAGGGACGTGTTCCATTGCACAGCGCGCAACCATTGCGGCGGTAAATGCAGATCCGGCCATTTTGAAAGACATGGTGAAGGCGTTTGAGAACAGACGAATGTTGGTGTTGGATGCTTTGGATAAAATGCCGGGCGTGAAAACAAATAAACCGGGAGGAGCGTTCTATGTGTTCCCGGATATTTCCAGTTTCTTCGGAAAAAAATACGGAAATACGATCATCAAAAGTGCAGAAGATCTGTGTATGTACTTATTGGACAAAGGAGTCGCATTGGTTTCTGGGGAGGCTTTCGGTGATGCAAATTGCATGCGTATTTCCTATGCCGCATCCGAAGAAACCCTGACGGAGGCAATGAAACGCGTTGCAAACGCATTAGCAGAATTGAACTAAATGACGATACACGAAATACTTGCTGCATTCAAAACCAAACGCATTTTGGTAGTTGGCGATGTTATGATAGATGCTTATATGCTGGGAAAAGTTCACCGGGTAAGTCCGGAAGCACCTGTTCCCATTGTGAGCTTGGAAAGCGAAGAGCAACGACTGGGTGGAGCGGCAAATGTGGCTTTGAATTTGCAGTCCCTGGGTGCAACTCCTATTTTATGTGCATTGGTTGGTGCTGATAAGGACGGCCGCATGCTCAAGGAACTGCTGGAAGCACAAAATATGCTATCCACCGGGATTGTTTCCAGTGAAAATCGAGTGACGACAGTTAAAACGCGTGTGATCGGAAATCAGCAGCAATTATTGCGGATTGATGCGGAAGATACTCATCCTCTCAACCAGGAAGAAGAAGAAGCCTTCCTCAGTTCAGTCCGGAGAACGCTTGAAACCGGGCAAATCGATGCGATCATTTTTGAAGATTACAACAAAGGGCTGTTAACACCGGCTGTGATCGAAGGGATCATTGAACTTGCAAAGAAACACGCTATTCCGACTACGGTTGACCCGAAAAAGGACAATTTCCTGGCTTACAAAGGCGTAACGCTCTTTAAACCGAATATGAAAGAGCTGAAAGAGGGAGTGGGGATAGATTGCAGTTTCCAGAAGAGAGCTTTGTTTGACCAGGCTGTGGAAGTGTTGGAGCAGCATTTGCAGAACGAGATCACCTTCGTAACACTTTCTGAATACGGAGTTTATATTAAAAATGGAGACCGAAAACATCATGCGCCAGCCCATGTTCGCACTATTGCAGATGTGAGCGGAGCAGGAGATACCGTTATCTCAGTGGCAACATTATGTCTGACAGCAGATCTTTCCGTTGAAAGTATTGCCGAATTATCTAATCTGGCCGGAGGGTTGGTGTGTGAAAAAAGTGGAGTGGTAAGTATCGACCCGGACCAGTTGATACAGGAATGTGAAGGAAAACAGTATAGATAGAATTTAATTTGAAAATTGAAAATTGAAAAGTAAAGAAAGCAACGCTTTCGATGTGGAATTCTGAACGAACCATCAGAAAAACCCTTTTCAATGATCCATTTTCCATTCGCAATGAATAAGATGGAAAGAAAAGTTGTAAAGCCATACGGCACAGACGGTAAATCAAAGAAAGAAGAGGTAGCTGAAATGTTCAATAAGATTTCAAAGCGCTACGACTTTCTGAATCACTTTTTATCTGTTGGAATTGATAAGGTCTGGAGACGAAAAGCGGTCAATATGCTCAAAGAGATCCAGCCTAAACGCATTCTCGACCTGGCCACCGGAACGGGTGATTTTGCTATTCAATTAATGAAATTGAACCCGACTGAAATTGTGGGAATGGATATTTCCGAAGGAATGCTGGAAGTGGGACGTGAAAAAATGAAGAAACGCAGTTTCGATCAGGTCATTTCCATGGTGCTGGGAGACTCTGAGAACCTGCCTTTCGAGGACAACTATTTTGACGCATTGACTGTAGGTTTCGGAGTTCGTAACTATGAAAATCTGGAAAAGGGCCTGGCTGAAATGCTGCGGGTCGTTCGTCCGGGAGGAAAACTGATTATCCTGGAATTTTCAAAGCCAAAGAAATTCCCGGTGAAACAATACTATTCCTTTCATTCGAAATACATCATTCCATTTTTTGGAAAGCGGATTTCGAAAGATGAAAAAGCATACGCTTACCTGCCGGAATCGGTCGCTGCATTCCCGGAAGGAAAAGATTTTACGGATATTTTGGAAAAACTGGGATATCGGAAAGTTGCAGCGAGATTGGTTTCCGGCGGTATTGCAACGATTTACTCAGGGGTAAAATAATTGAAAGTTCAAAAGGTTCAAATCCGGAACGCAATCATTTATTACGGATTCAAAGTTTCAACTTTTTGAACATTTAAACTTTTTGAACTGATTTTTTTAAAATAAAAAAATTCAAACAGCGTTTGACAAGTATGAATGGGAAATGGGTCATAACGATTATCAGTCTTTTACTAACGGGTACTCTTTTTGCACAACCTGAAAAACCGAAGAATTATAAACGCTTTGATGAGCGCTGGATTCATTTTGGGTTTATGCTGGGGATCAATTCGGCCAATTTTAAGGCCATTCCCGTGAATGATGCCTATGCTTCTTACAACCTGAAATCGCTTGAAACGCATCGCCAGCCGGGAGGCCAGGTGGGAATCGTGACAACTGTTAAGCTCGGGCATCCGGTTGTTCGTTTGCGTTTTATTCCAACCTTATCTTTCCAGGAACGTGCTGTTCGCTATTATTACCAGGATCCGGATCCTTCCGTTACAAAAGATATTTTTCAGGAAGAACGTGTCAACTCGACCAACCTGGATTTCCCGTTAATGCTTCAATTCAGAACGTTGCGGATCAATAATTTTGCGGCATATGTGCTTGTAGGAGGACAATATTCCTACGATTTGCAGTCACAGGAAGACGCTTCACAAAACTTCATTGATCCTTTTATTAAGATCAAGGCGAACGATTTTCAGGGACAAGTAGGTGGTGGATTGGAATGGTTTGCTCCCTATTTTAAATTTGGTTTTGAAGTGAAGTTTTCTCAAAGTTTCCAGAATTCATTGATCCAGGATAATTCGCCTGTTTCCAAACCGATCGATCGCCTGTACAACAAAGTGCTTTGGATTTCCCTTATCTTTGAAGGCTAGAATCCATTTGAATGCAGGTACAATTTCAATTTTCTCCTGAAGAAGCAAAAGACGAACTCTTCATCCGTTCGGCAATTTCCCGTGAATTAAATATTCCCGCCGGTTCATTTGCTTATAAATGGCACAAACGTTCCATTGATGCACGTAAACGCGACATCAAGATCAATGCAAGTTTTGAGGTGTTTCCGGATGGGATTATTCCCGCTTTTGACGCGGAATTCAATCCGCAAAAAGTAACGGAAAATTCCAAAACAGTTCACATTATCGGGGCTGGTCCTGCCGGGTTGTATGCCGGACTGAGAGCCCTGGAACTGGGACTGAAACCGATTGTGTTTGAGAGAGGAAAGGATGTACGTGCCAGAAGACGGGATTTGGCGAAACTCAACAAAGAACACCAGGTCAATCCCGAATCCAATTATTGTTTCGGAGAGGGTGGAGCCGGAACTTATTCGGATGGAAAATTATATACGCGCTCAAAAAAACGCGGAGACGTGATGCGCGCTCTGAAATGGTTTGTGCATTTTGATGCGCATGAAGACATTATTGTCGACGCGCACCCGCATATCGGGACCAATAAGTTGCCTCAAATCATCGTAGCGATGCGCAATTGTATTCGTGAATTTGGCGGGGAAGTACATTTTGAATCCAAACTGACGGATATTGAAATGACTGATGGAGCAGTTCGGGCAATTGAGATTAACGAACAAACAAAAATCCCATGCAATGCCTTGATCCTGGCAACGGGACATTCTGCCCGGGATATTTTCTACCTGCTGAAAGAAAAGCAAGTCGCTATTCAGGCGAAGGCATTTGCACTGGGAGTAAGAGTAGAGCATACGCAGGAGCTTATTGATGAAATTCAATACCACGGCCGGCACAATGACTGGTTCCTTCCGCCGGCTTCTTATTCGCTGGTAACTCAAGTCCAGGATAAAGGGGTTTATTCCTTCTGTATGTGCCCGGGAGGAATCATTGCGCCTTGTGCAACAGCGGACGGAGAAGTAGTTACCAATGGCTGGTCTCCGTCCAAACGAAATAATCCGACATCCAATTCAGGCATCGTAGTGAGTGTGGAACCTGGTGAATTGCCTGGTTATTCTCCGGATAATCCCTTGGTAGGCCTGGAGTTTCAACAAAAAGTAGAACGCGATTGCTGGAAAGCAGCCGGAAGCACGCAAGCTGTTCCTGCCCAGCGCCTGAAAGATTTTGTAGAAGGAAGGAAATCAATCGACTTCCCGCGTACGTCCTATCAGCCGGGAATTGTTTCGGTAGATTTGAATACGGTACTTCCCGATTTTATTGCCAAAAGATTGCGGCAGGCGTTTATTGATTTCGACCGGAAGATGCGTGGTTTTTTGACCAATGATGCGGTTTTGCACGCCCCGGAATCGCGCACGTCAAGTCCGGTTTCTGTTCCCCGAGACAACGAAACCTGTATGAGTATCAATACCAAAGGATTATTTCCATGTGGAGAAGGTGCCGGATATGCAGGTGGAATAATTTCCGCAGCAATTGACGGAATGAAGTGTGCGGACGCGGTAAAAACATACCTGGAGCAAAACTGATTGGCTTTGAATACAATCTGATTAATCCCCCGTCCTAAATCAAACAGCTTCATTATTTGGGAGCACACTCTGAAAACAGTGTTATGTTTGTTGGAATATTTGCTATGTTGTTCTTTGGTCCGATGTTTTAAAAATGAAAGACATTCGCGTACCACTCGAAGAACTTTCTTACAGAATTGAGAATAAAGTAACCAGGGAAAATGAAAAGAAGCAAAAAATAAAATTCATGAACCATAAGGCATTAGAAATGATTGGGATCATTGATACCAAACATTTTTTTTGGGCGGATAAATTGAGAGCGGTTAAGTCTATGGATTCTTGAATTAAAATCATTAGAGGTTCAAAAGGAACAAAGTCCCGATCATCCGGAACCAGGGAATTTGCCTTTTTGATAGTGAAATTATTGCTGAGAACTACTTTTCAATTTTCAATTGTCCATTTTCAATTTCCTCTGCAAACATCAAATCTTCTTCCATCAATTTTGTCTCTCCCAATTCTTTGTAAATACCGGCGCGAATCCTTAAAAGTTCCGGTGTCGGATATACCAGTTGAAGTAGCAGGTTCATATCTCCCAGAGCTTCATTGTATCGTTTTGCAGCAATGTAAACCAACGTCCGGTTATTCAGCGATGTCGTAAGAAAAGGGTTTAAGGAAAGGGCTTGGGTCAAATCTTCCAATGCTCCGGTCCCGTCACTTTCTGCAATTTTCACCTGTGCTCTTTTCTCGTATGCTTCCGGGTAGCGCGGATCGATCTGGATGGCACGGTTGATGGCTTCCAGAGCCTTTGTGTTGTCTCCCATCCGGAAATAACAGTAACCGATATTGTTCCAGGCCTCTTTGTAAAGCGAATCCTTCGATAGAATGGTCCTGAAATGACTGATGGCCTTCTCGAAATGTTCCAGTTTTGTTTCACAATAGCCCAAGTATAAAAGCTGCGGAAGATCGTCCGGATTGTGTTTCAGCAAAACCAGTAAGTCTGATTTACATGCTTCGTAATTCCCGGTTTTGTAATATAGTGTTGAACGATCGTTGATCGCTTCATAAAAATCGGGCTTGAGTTCGATTGCTTTGTTGATGTCACTGATCGCTTGTTGCAGATCGCCTTTTTCATAGTTTACTTTTGCCCGGGATTTATAAACGGAAGCTTCAGCCGGCTTCAGGGAAAGGTACTTGTCAATATCCCGGAGTGCTCCGTCGAAATCCCGCAATAAATTCCGGTAGTAACCTCTTTGAATGTATGCTTCCGCATTGTTGCTGTCGGCAATGATGCGGTTATTGGCAATACGGATCGATAAACGGTAGGAAGCGTATTTACTGGTATCCGGAGCTTCTTCAAACTGGGAATACAGCAAGGAACACGTAAAAACAAATAGAATGGTACTTAAAAGCTTCATGATTACTGAATGATTTCTGCCAATAAAATGGCGGTTGCAGTGGCTACATTGAGTGATTCTGCTTCTCCGAATCGTGGGATTGTTACAGGAATATCAATCAGCGCTTCGATTTCAGACCGGACACCTTTTCCTTCGTTTCCCATAATGAGAATACCGTCTTTGGGGTAATCTATTTTCTTGTAATTTGTTCCGTTCAGCATGGCACCGTATTTCTGTTGAGGCGTCTGTGTCAAATAGCTTGCCAGGTCTGTATAATGAACCGGTATGCGATAGATTGCTCCCATGGAAGACTGGATTACTTTTGAATTGTAACAATCCACCGTGTCTTTGGAGCAAACAACCTGCTTTACACCGAACCAATCTGCCAATCGAAGGATGGTTCCCATATTCCCCGGATCCTGGATTCCATCGAGAACAATCGTAAAACAATTACTTAACAGCGCCCGGACCGGGCGTTTAAAAATGGCGATGCATTTGTTCGGTGTTTTTAATTCGGAGATGTGTTCCAATTCTTTTGATGTGACGCTAAAAGTTTTGGAGTGAAATTGGCTCGGAATTTGCGGATAAAATGCATCAAGACAAGCAAGCAGTTCTACCTGTGAAGCAAAGGCAGAAAGTCCCTCAAGTACTGATTTTTCGCCTTCTACAACGAAAAGCATTTCCTGGTCCCGGTTTTTTTTTAACTGGAGGGATCGGATCCATTTTTGTTTTGCTTTAGAAAGGGCTTCCACTTTTTTTTGTCAAACATACCAAATTCACGTCTTTTAAATGAATTTTTGTTTTGGTTTCTTATTTTTGTCTATATGTTGAGGGGATTGGAACAACTTAAACTAAAGCACTTATTCGTAATTTTTACGGTTGCTTTTGCTGTTCAGGGATGTTTGTCCACAAAACTGGTTCCCGACAATAAACACTTGCTCAAAAAGAACAAGTTTAAGGTTGAAGGAGACAAGATTAGTACGTCGGAATTGGAAGAGGTATTAAAACAAAAACCAAACCTGAGAGTACTGGGCATTCCTTTCAGGCTGAAACTCTATAACTCCATTGATAGTGTCAGAACAGAGCGCGGAAGGCTCCACAAACTGGACCGGCTGAACAAAAAGAACAAAAAGAGGTTCAAACGCGAGATCCGGATCAATGAAAGACGGAGGCAACGGGCTATTCGAAAGGGAGCACCGGATTATATTTACAAAAAGATCAAATTAAAAGATACGCTTGATCCGAACCTGACTTTGCGTCAATTGATCAAATACAAATTCGGGGAAGCACCCGTTATTGCCGATACCGGGGCAATGTCCCGCTCCAGGACTCAGGTTCAGGCATACATGCACTCAAAGGGGTATTTTTATGCCGAGGTAAGCAGCCATTTCGATACGATTCATCGCATGTTCAACAAACACAAGCTGAAAAAGAAGGTTATCGCTAATTATGAAATCAAGACCGGAAACCGTTATTACATCGACACCATTAAATTGATTTGTAAGAATCCGGGATTACGGGGCGAGTTTAACCGTTTTATTGAAAAGGAGTCAGACAAAAACGGATTGAATACGGATTTCAAAGCAAGCATTATCGATAAAAAGCTGATTCACCTTCCTTTCGATGCGGATAAATTAAGCGCTTATCGAGGTGAATTGGCCCGCTATTTTCGCGACAGGACTTATTTCGGGTTTGTTGAGTCTAATGTCAGTTATAAAGCAGATACCTCCCGGACATCGAATTCGAGTGATGGAGAACTGAAAATGACGCTGACGGTGCTTATTGGAGATCGTGCGATACAGGATAAAGATAATCCGAACTCGGTGAAATATATTCCGCATGTTTCAACACGAATTGAATATGTCTTTTTCCACTTTTCCGATACCAGCAATTACAGAGGAGATTTCAAGCATACGGTAGCAGGGCGGGGACTTGATCTAAAAGAAAATGGGTTTATTATTTCGCTCGATTCCCTTTTATACAAGAAAGTAAGGAGAAGAGTTGAGGACCCTGCGACCAAGGATTTGGGATTGCCGAGAAATAAGCGGGTTTATTTGAAAAGTACAGAACGGAATATCTGGGGAAAACAGAAAGACAGTATTGACTATGATCCGCACCGGATTGCGGTATTCTATTACAATGGGAAGCCATTTGTAAGCCCAACCCTGATCGAAGCGCAGAATTACCTGGAAAACGACAACTACTATAAGGAATATTACCTGGAACGTTCGTTTACACGCTTGGTACAATTGAACTTGTTTTCTGTCATTAAACCGGAAATTGTAGAAACGTATCCGGGAAGCGGTATCGTCCATGTGCATTATTACCTGGTGCCAGCCACGAAACAAAGTTTCAGCTTTGAACCGCGGGCAAAGAACTCGAACGGGTTCCTCGGATTGAGTGCGTCCCTGAATTATACCAATCGCAATATTTTCAGAACGGGAACGAACTTCATTTTTTCTGTTTCCGGAGGTTTTGAATCCAACCCCAGTGTATTTAGTACGGACGATAAAGGGAATAAGATCAAAACACAGGGAAGAAGCTTCAATACTTTTGAATTCGGTCCTTCTGCGAAGCTGGATATTCCGGGCTTGTTTCCTTTTGGGGTGACCATTCTGGGAAAGAGACAACGGCCGAGAACGGAACTTTCTGCGGCTTATAACTACCAGCAGCGACCTGATTTTGCGAGAAGTGTTCTCCAATTCAATTACTTGTATAAATTCCTGGTGGGAAATGGTAAAACACAGTCTGTTTCATTTGGTCTTCCGGGAGCATCCGTTATCAAATACGTTTCATTGGATCCGAAGCCTGATTTCACTGCAAAACTGGCACTGCTGAATGACTTGTTCTTGAAAAATGCCTACCGGGACCAATTTATCTGGGAAGATTTCAAGCTGACATTTGACTATGATAACTTGCTGAAAACCAATAAAATAATCCCTAAATTGCGTGTTACGTATTCAGGAAGTTTTTCGATTGCCGGGAATCTCCTGAATGCAATTACATCCATCAATCCGAATTACGATACCCTGGGACACAAATTATTCATGGGGATTCCATATTCGCAATTTTCTGTGATCGACAATAAGATTGTGGCCTACTACAAAACGGGTAAGCGCACACTGATCGCTTTTCGCACCATGGCCGGAATTGGTTTCCCGATGAAAAACTCTCCGACATCGCTTCCTTATGATTATTCGTTTTTTGCGGGTGGATCAAATGATAACCGGGGTTGGGCTGCAAGAACTCTTGGTCCGGGTGCCTATCAGGGATTACTGGATCCGAACCTGATCGCAACACAGATCGGTGATATCCGCTTCAATGCATCTTTGGAATACCGGATTAATTCCAGGGGAATTTTAAATCATGCCGTGTTTATTGATGCAGGAAATATCTGGACCAGGAATAACGACGTGAACAGGCCCGGAGGACAAATATCTGCACGATTCCTGAAGGAGCTGGGAGTCTCTGTGGGGTATGGACTTCGATTTGACTTCACGTACTTTATCTTGCGTTTTGACCTGGGGCTTCCGATCCATGATCCTAGTTTCCCAACAGGCGAGCGGTGGATTTTCTCTAAGAAAACGGAGTTCTATACCCTGGCGGAGCAGATTTACGGTACAGATTACCGGGATAATATTCCAAATTACCTGTACCAATTGCGTTTGAACTTCGGGATCGGTGTTCCATTCTGATACTTCCGTGTGAATTTTATGGTTTCTACTTTAATATTCGGCACTTTTCATTACTTTTACACCCCAAATAATGACTAAAATGGCTTATTCAATTAAACCCGGAGTTGCCTCCGGAGATGAGGTTCAGGAAATTTTTCGCTATGCGAAAGAAAAGGGATTTGCACTTCCGGCTGTAAACGTTACGAGTACTTCTACGGTCAATGCAGTAATGGAAACAGCGGCGAAATTGAATTCACCGGTGATTATCCAGTTCTCAAACGGCGGGGCACATTTCTTTGCTGGAAAGTCCTTGTCCAATAAAGACGAACAGGCTGCTATTTTAGGAGGGATTTCCGGTGCGAAACACGTACATGCATTGGCTGAAGCTTATGGTGTAACGGTGATCCTGCATACGGACCATTGTGCGAAAAATTTACTTCCCTGGGTGGACGGCTTGCTGGATGCCGGCGAACAGTTTTTTAAAGAAACAGGGAAACCCCTTTACTCTTCTCACATGCTGGATCTTTCAGAAGAACCGATCGAAGAAAACATAACGATTTGCAAGAAGTATTTGGCTCGTATGAGTAAAATGGGAATGACTTTGGAAATCGAATTGGGGATTACCGGTGGGGAAGAAGATGGCGTGGATAACAGCGACGTGGATTCGTCCAAACTATACACTCAACCGGAAGAAGTTGCTTATGCTTACGAGGAACTGATGAAAGTAAGTCCTCGTTTTACGATTGCTGCTGCATTTGGAAATGTTCACGGGGTTTACAAACCCGGAAATGTGAAGTTGACGCCAAAAATCTTATTGAACTCTCAGAAATACGTTCAGGAAAAATTCAATACAGGCCATAATCCGGTGGATTTTGTTTTCCATGGTGGTTCCGGTTCTACGGTAGATGAAATCCGGGAAGCAATCGGGTATGGAGTAATCAAGATGAACCTGGATACCGATCTTCAGTTTGCATTTACGGAAGGTGTACGTGATTACGTCACTTCTAAAATTGATTACCTGAAAACGCAAATTGGTAATCCGGAAGGGGAAGATGCTCCGAACAAGAAATACTATGATCCGAGAAAATGGTTGCGCGAAGGCGAATTGACATTTGTGAAACGTTTGGAGCAATCGTTTTCCGATTTGAATAATATAAACACATTGACAAAATAAGCTGGTGATATGAGTTGGTTTAAACGTTCCAAAGAAGGTATTACTACCTCTACAAAAGATAAGAAAGAAACCCCGGAAGGACTTTGGAGTAAATGTTCCCGTTGTAAAACAGTGTTTACGGCACAGGACCTGGAGAAAAATTCGTGGGTGTGCGATCGTTGTTCAAACCATGAAAGAATTGGTTCCGAGCAATATTTTCAGCTCATTTTTGATGAAGGTAAGTATACCGAGATCAATGAAAAAGTAACATCCGGTGATCCGCTGGAATTCGTAGATACGAAAAAATATACCGACCGAATCAAGGCAACCCAAAAAGCAACCGGGTTAAAAGATGCGATCAGAACAGCCTATGGTGACATGGATGGACATCCGTTCGTTGTTGCAGCTATGGACTTTGCATTTGTGGGTGGCTCCATGGGGTCAGTCATGGGTGAGAAAATCGCACGTGCCATTGACAAAGCAATTGAGTTGAAAGCGCCTTTCATGATCATTTCAAAGTCGGGGGGAGCACGTATGATGGAAGCAGGTTTTTCCCTGATGCAAATGGCGAAGGTTTCAGGTAAACTGGGACAATTGTCCAATCACAAATTGCCTTACATTTCATATTTGACGGATCCTACAACCGGTGGTGTGACCGCTTCCTTTGCCATGTTGGGTGATATTAACATTGCGGAGCCGGAAGCGTTGATCGGTTTTGCCGGACCGCGGGTAGTGAAAGAAACCATTGGCCGGGATCTTCCGGACGGATTCCAGACTTCCGAATTCGTTTTGGAACATGGATTCCTCGACTATATTATCGATCGAACAGAATTGAAAGAAAAGTTAGGACATTCCCTGAAACTTTTCAGATCTTAATGAATAGTTCCTCCCGGTAAAACCGGGAGGATTTTTTTTGCCATGAAAATACTCACAGAAGCGGATTTTAGATCTTCAACGTGGAGCGGAGGGACTACCACGCAGCTGATTATTTCTCCGGAAGGAGCGAGCCTGGAAGAGCGTAATTTTGATTGGAGGATCAGTACGGCTGTAGTGAAGACAGAAGTGTCCGACTTTACCGTTTTTCACGGATATGAACGTATTTTGATTCCTCTGAAAGGAAAGCTGGAAATGGAACATCGAACACCAAATGGGGTAATCCGTCAAGACGTCAGTGAATTTGAATTGGCTCGTTTCAGTGGAGAATGGTCTACGAAAGGAAAGGGGAAGATTACGGACTTCAACATATTTTTCAAGCCCGTTTACCATCCCAAACTGCATATCAGCCATTTTTCAGGGGAGACCGAGGTTGTTTTACCCGAAACAACCGATATGGTGTTTCTTGAATCCGGGTCGTGTACGGCCGGCATTCGATTTATTCACGCTCCGGCACTTTTGTTAATTGAGGATTCGGAAAAGGTACAATTGGCCTGTTCAAAGGATTCCCGGATAATTTCCATCGAACTGGATTTAGTTGACTGATTTCCCGTGAGTACTACAATATTCTCTTGCTATATCAATGAATCGGGCCAAATTCACCGGGGATTCATTTATTCGTTGAAATAGGTTGAATATTCATTTGTTCAGAAAATATTTTCATCAGGAGCTTCTGTATATGGTTGAAAAGTATATATTCGTTCTACTGAAAACTAATGCAGAACTAAAGATATTTTACCTTGAACAAATTAATTAGCATATTCACTTTTTTATTTTTGCTCACCAACATTGGCTGGTCTGCAAAAGTTAGCGAAGCAGATACGTTGAATAAACTGGATGCTCATGGAAAAAGAACAGGGTATTGGGTTGTTGATGAGGAAAATGATGCCACTTCGCTGGATAGCAAATCAAAAAGGAAAGAAGGAAGATACATTAAAGGCCGAAAGTTTGGTGCATGGATCTGTTATTATCCGGATGGAAAAACACCGCGACTGATCGGTGAATATTTAGACAACAGACCCGGCGGTGCTTATTTCCGTTTTGACAGAAAAGGAGAATTGCTTCAGGCTAGCAGCGTTTCAAGAAAAAATACACAGCCTCAAAACCTGGAGGTCCACAACGGATTATTTGATTGCCGTATGATGTTCCACAATCGTGAAATGGTTGCCGGTCAGGTATTCTTTGCGAAACGTGCATTCAGTGTTCCGTTTTCATATCAGTTTTGGGTAGAGGAATCCCTCAATCAAAACCAGTCTCAAAATGCGCATGTGAATTTTGCCTGGTTGTCACAAAATTATCCGCAATTGTACTCCACATACCTGAGTGTAAGAACACCGCATAAAGTCACTGTAGAAAATCCTGAAATTCAGAATGTAGTAAGCCAGATTGAAAAGATTCAGGATTCAAATACCAATTCTCCTGTCCGCAATTCGATCATGAATGCACCGTTTATTCACACTCCGCGTGTTGCCAAAGGGGCTGTTTTCCAACCGAATGGATTCAATAAATTGTACACGGTTTCAGATGAGATCTGGATCGACGGACAATTTAGAAACGGTCAGCTGAAAGATGGAAAAGTATTTGTCTATGACCGGGACGGTGTACTTCTGAAAGTCCGGATCTTCAAAGATGGAATGTATGTCTCCGACGGAGGGCTGTAACCATTTAAACGTTTATTCGGGAGTGTGACGAATGCTCCTTACACTGTCAATTTCTTTTATTTTCGTTTTTACGTCTGAAGCTCAGAATGTACCACATTTGTTCCCAACCGGTTAGTATGCATGGATCAATTTCCCACAGCAATTGAAAAAGTACCGGGAAGTCCTGGAAATCTATCACGAAAAGTAAGCATTGGCTCAACTAATTCATTATTCAGCGTTCATAATTCGGAATTAGTTGCTATCTTTGCACCATAATTCCAAAAGTTGGGGTTCTACATAATAATCATTCAAGTAATATTGGCATGTATTTAGATTCAGCAAAAAAGAAAGAGATCTTCGCTAAACACGGAGGTTCAGAAACAAACACAGGTTCTACAGAAGCACAAGTTGCTTTGTTTACATTTCGTATCGCTCACTTAACGGAGCATTTGAAAAAGAACCGTAAAGATTACGGAACACAAAGATCTTTGCAGTTATTGGTTGGTAAGCGTCGCAGTATGTTAGATTACCTTAAGAAAAAGGATATCGAGAAATACCGTGCGTTGATCAAAGAATTAGGTTTACGTCGTTAATTCGAAACGGTAGGAACGAAAAACGTTTCGTTCCTACGACAAATATTAAAAAGGGGGGCTTGTCGGAATTATCCGGTGTCCCCTTTTTTGTTTAAATCGTTCGTAGAACGATAAAGACAGGGACGCGAGGCCTCGCGTCAGTACATATAAATGAAGGCATTTTAAACACGTAATAGATAAATATGAATATAGGAATCAAAAAGTCCATCGTTACTGGCGGGAAAGAAATTTCCATCGAGACCGGAAAATTGGCAAAACAAGCCGACGGGTCAGTAGTGTTACAAATGGGCAACACGGTGTTATTGGCAACAGTAGTTGCGGCACCAGAGGCAAAAGAAGGAGTAGATTTCCTTCCGTTAACGGTAGATTACCGTGAGAAATATGCGGCAGCAGGACGTTTTCCGGGAGGTTTCTTCCGCAGAGAGGCACGTCCGTCTGAAGCAGAAATTTTGGTCATGCGTTTGGTGGACCGCGCATTGCGTCCATTATTCCCGGACGATTACCATGCAGAAGTTCAGTTGATGATTCAATTGTTGGCTTACGATGGTGTAAACAACCCGGATGCACTGTGTGGTTTGGCAGCTTCTGCTGCAATTGCAGTGTCGGATATTCCGTTCAACGGACCGATGTCTGAAGTACGTGTGGGCCGTGTGAACGGGGAGTGGATCGTGAATCCTACCATGGAAGAAATGAAATCGGCTGATATCGATATGATGGTTGCCGGTACCATGAAAGACGTAAACATGATCGAAGGAGAATTCAAAGAGATCTCGGAATTGGAAATGGTTGAGGCGATTAAAATTGCACATGCTGCAATTAAGGAGCAATGTCAGTTCCAGTTAGATCTTGGAGCTATGATCCCGACAGCTAATCCGAAGCGTGAATACTCTCACGAAACTCATAATGAGGAAGTGAAAGCGAAAGTGTACGAATTGGCAATGGATAAATGTAAAGAAGTTGCTCGTCAGGGTCTTGCTAATAAAGCGAAAAGAACAGAATTGTTTGACGCCATCAAAACGGAAGTGAAAGCTGCATATTCAGAAGAAGAATTGCTTGAAGTAGGAGGATTCATTTCTACTTACTTCTCTGAAGTGAAGAAAAAAGCAGTGCGTTGGGTGATGTTGAACGAACAAAAGCGTTTGGATGGTCGTAAATTCGACGAGATTCGTCCGATTTGGGCGGAAGTAGATTACTTACCAATGGTTCACGGATCTGCAGTATTTACACGCGGAGAAACGCAGTCATTGACCACCTTGACGCTTGGTGGTAAAATGGATGAGCAATTGATCGACGGAGTGACTTTCCACGGAACAGAGAAATTCTTATTACATTATAACTTCCCTCCATTCTCTACAGGAGAAGCGAAGCCTTTGCGTGGAACTTCCCGTCGCGAGATCGGACACGGAAACCTGGCATTACGTGCATTGAAACCGGTTCTTCCGGAAGATAATGCATATACGATCCGCTTGGTGTCAGATATCCTGGAATCAAACGGTTCGTCTTCGATGGCAACTGTGTGTGCAGGTACATTGGCATTGATGGATGGTGGTGTTCAAATCAAGGCGCCTGTTTCAGGAATTGCTATGGGATTGGTTGCCGACGAAGGTAAATTTGCAGTATTGTCCGATATTTTAGGAGATGAAGATCACTTAGGAGATATGGACTTTAAAGTAACCGGAACAGCAGCTGGAATCACAGCTTGCCAAATGGATATTAAAGTAGACGGTTTACCATATGAAGTATTGATCCAGGCATTGGAGCAAGCTCGTGCAGGTCGTTTACACATCTTGAACAAGATTGTTGAAACAATTGCGAAACCAAATCCGGACTTCAAGCCGCAAACTCCTCGTATCGAAGCATTCAATGTGCCGAACGATATGATCGGAGCGATCATCGGACCTGGAGGTAAGATCATCCAGGGAATCCAAAAAGATACGAACACAACTATTACTATCGAAGAATTGGAAACAGGTGAAGGACGTGTTCAGATTATGTCGAACAATGCGAAAGACATGAACGCTGCGAATTCACGCATCCGCTCCATCGCTTTCCCTCCAACTGTAGAAGAAGGCATGGAATACGAAGGAAAAGTGAAAGCGATCAAAGATTTCGGGGTATTCGTTGAAATACTTCCGGGAACAGACGGGTTGATCCACATCTCTGAGTTCTCCTGGGAGAAAGTAGCGAAAATGGAAGACGTAGTAAAAGAAGGAGACGTATTGAAGTTTAAAGTAGTCGGAAAAGATCCGAAAACGAAAAAATGGAAATTGTCCCGTAAAGTGTTATTACCAAGACCGGAGAAAGCTGCTGAAGCTCCAAAAGCTGAGTAATTGAAACTAGCATAAAACAAAAGCCCCGATAAATGTCGGGGCTTTTTTAGTATCTTGAAATTTGTAAAACCATCTTTTCAGTTTTTAATACAGGGGATTAAAAAGGAACAGGGATTTCCCAATAAATGCTAATTCCACAATATCTTCCATTCTTTGCGTTTCAGTAACAGTTAACTGCGCAAAAATGAAAACATCCAACCCTTTTTCCATATCCCAACGACTCCTTAGCTTCAAGCATGCTTTTGCAGGACTGAGAACATTATTCAGTGAAGAGCACAATGCACGGATTCATTTGGTTTCGGCAATAATTGCACTCATTTTGGGGTTTGTCCTGAGAATATCCTTAAGCGAATGGGTTTTACTGGTCATAGTAATCGGCATCGTATTTATTTGTGAGTTGATCAATACGTCACTGGAAGCCCTGGCCGACTTTGTTTCTCCTGAAAAACACCCCCAAATCAAAAAAGTAAAAGACCTGGCAGCGGCTGCTGTGCTGATCAGTGCTGTTTCTGCATTAGTTACTGGAATCATCATTTTCTTACCTAAAATCATCACCTTATGTACAAACAACTAATCAAAATCAACCAATTTCAAATTTCTCTCTTTATGGGGGTTTTGTCCCTTTTCTGTTTTGCTCTGTCTCTTTTCAGGGTAGAATTTTCGGGGACTAAGCATTTTCTCTTTTTAAACTGGAATTTATTCCTGGCATTCATTCCTTGGTTTTTGACCATGCTCTTAAGCATGAGCCCGAATTTGCAAAAAAGTCGTTTGGCTGTTTTCGGAATGTTGGGAATTTGGCTCTTATTCTTCCCGAATGCATCGTACATTTTGACCGATTTGTTTCACCTGAGTCATCACTCTTCCATGCCTATTTGGTTTGACCTGGTGTTGATTCTTTCTTTTGCCTGGACGGGGTTACTTTATGGTTTCCTCAGTTTGTGGAACCTGGAAGAACTGATGGAGCAATTCCTATCCAAAAAAGTCATTACAACTTTATCCGTTTTTCTATTATTTGTAAGCGGTTTTGGAATTTACATCGGAAGGTACCTGCGTTGGAACAGTTGGGATATTTTGCATCAACCGGTCAGATTAATGGGTGATGTAGGTGACCGGATCATCAATCCGTTCGATCACACCAGAACATGGGGAGTCACCATTTTCATGGGCTTGTTCCTCACGATGATATATTTTACGTTCAGATTCTTAAAGAGAAACAGATTTAATTAAGTGTAAACTGAATAGGGTTATATGACAAGGCAGGTTAATCATATAACCCAATCACAAGCTTGTACAACTTGAATTTACATATTCATCTTCAGCGTATAATCAACAGAGTGTTTCCCTGACCCAACCACTAAAAAGAATGTGGCTACCACAAGAGCAGCAATGGCTTGAATCAAAGCCATAGAATCCATCGTTCCGGTAAAATTAATAATAACCGCCCCAACCAAAACGGGCCATTGAAATGCGAGAGAGAGCCGGGTGAGTAAACCCACCGTTACCAGAATACCACCTGCAAAATGGGACATGGCAATGTAATGCGCTATAATTACAATAATTGCATCCTTATTATTCGGAGCAATTAAATGGGCAAGTTCTTTTGTCTGTCCGGCAAATTGAATTCCTTTCCAAAACAAGAAAATACCTAAGGCAATGCGTAGCACATCCAAACCAATTGATGTATGGGCATTTGCCCATTTATTCATTCGAACAATTGTTTTCATGATACAACATTTGTAATATCTTGTAAGTTAATGAATGTCAGATTAATAATCAACTTTATTCTGTGATTTAACCTGTTTGAGCTTTTTATAAAAGTTCTCATTACATCATTTAACAAAACTCTAAATTTTAACGTATCATTTTTCTCTTTCTCAATTAACTCTTGTATCTTTACCCCACTTTAGGGGTGTCGGTTGCGGCTGACTGAGAAATACCCTTCGAACCTGTTCGGTTAGTACCGGCGTAGGGAAAAGTGAAATGGATACTTTCTTTGTAGTCATTCCTAAAGTACGTAAATTACATGTGGATGACAATATCAGTAAACAATCAAGCAACAGAAGTCGAAGCTCAAACAGTGCTTTCAAATGTGGTTTTTCAGCAAATCGGTGAAAACTCCAGGGGAATTGCTGTGGCTATTAACGGACAAGTGATTCCGAAGGATTCCTGGCAGGAAACACCTGTCGGTGAAAATGACGATATTTTAATAATTAAAGCAACGCAGGGAGGTTGATCTCTTCCTCCCTTGAGGGAGGACTGAGGAGGGTGGTCTATTAGACGGAGAACCCCATATTAGTCACACCCCTTTATCCCTTCCTCAAGGAGGAAGTGTTAATGAATCAAGATAAAACTCAATAAAAAAAATGAAAAAAGCAGACAAAACACCCGAAGCAGGAAGTATCACGACAGGTGCTATTTCAGGCTCACAAAAAGTATATGTTAAAGGGAAGATCCACGATATTCGAGTGGCGATGCGTGAAATTACGCTGACACCTACCAAGCATGCCAATGGAAAAGTTGAAGAAAATCCGCCGGTTACAGTTTACGATACCGGAGGAGCATACACAGACAATGATGCGGTGATCGATGTGAAAAAAGGATTGCCCCGCATTCGTCAGCAATGGATCCTGGACCGTGGAGATGTGGAGGAATTGGCAGATGTAAGTTCTGACTACGGAAAAGAGCGTAAAAATGACGAAAAGTTGGATGAATTGCGTTTCGAGCACATCAGTAAACCGTTGCGTGCAAAACCAGGAATGAACGTTTCACAGTTGCATTATGCAAAGAAAGGAATCATTACTCCTGAAATGGAATACATTGCGATTCGTGAAAACCAGCGGGTAGACGAATTGAAAAGTCAATTGAACGGACAATACGAGGCAATGACCGCACAGCACCCCGGAGAGAGTTTCGGAGCGAATACACCAAAGGGATTCATTACTCCTGAATTTGTGCGTGATGAGATCGCCGCGGGTCGTGCCATTATCCCGAATAACATCAATCATCCGGAATCGGAACCGATGATCATCGGGCGTAATTTCCTGGTGAAGATCAACGCGAACATTGGAAACTCTGCGGTTACTTCTTCGATCGAAGAAGAGGTGGAGAAAGCAGTTTGGGCTTGTCGTTGGGGAGCGGATACGATCATGGACCTTTCTACCGGAAAAAATATTCACGAAACGCGCGAATGGATTATTCGCAATTCACCGGTTCCGATCGGAACAGTTCCGATTTACCAGGCCCTGGAAAAAGTAAATGGAGTTGCAGAAGACCTGACATGGGAAATTTTCCGCGATACCCTGATCGAACAAGCGGAGCAGGGAGTTTCTTACTTTACGATCCATGCAGGAGTACTGTTGCGTTATATCCCGTTAACCGCAAAACGCGTAACGGGAATTGTTTCCCGTGGTGGTTCTATCATGGCGAAATGGTGCCTGGCACATCACAAAGAGAATTTCCTGTATACGCACTTCGAAGAAATCTGTGAGATCATGAAAGCGTATGACGTGGCATTTTCATTGGGCGACGGATTGCGTCCGGGATCATTGGCAGATGCAAACGATGCGGCTCAGTTCGGAGAATTGGAAACTTTGGGAGAACTGACGAAAATTGCCTGGAAACACGATGTTCAGGTAATGATCGAAGGTCCGGGACACGTTCCGATGCACATGATCAAGGAAAACATGGACAAGCAGTTGAAAGAATGCCACGAAGCACCTTTCTACACGCTCGGGCCATTGACAACAGATATTGCTCCGGGTTATGACCACATTACATCGGCAATCGGAGCAGCCATGATCGGTTGGTTCGGAACAGCCATGTTGTGTTACGTGACTCCGAAAGAACATTTGGGGTTACCGAATCGCAAGGATGTGAAAGACGGAGTAATTACCTATAAGTTAGCTGCACACGCTGCAGATTTGGCAAAAGGACATCCGGGAGCTCAGTACCGCGATAATGCATTGAGCAAGGCACGTTTCGAATTCCGTTGGGAAGATCAGTTCAACCTGTCTTTGGATCCGGATACGGCGCGTGAATTCCACGATGAAACACTTCCTGCCGAAGGAGCGAAAGTGGCTCACTTCTGTTCGATGTGCGGACCTAAATTCTGTTCCATGAAGATCACACAGGATATTCGTGATGCGGCAGAATCCGGCATGTTCGAGAAATCGGAAGAATTTAGAACGCAGGGAAGCCAAATTTATTCGTAATGCTGATCGTTCTTTCAGACAGCGATTTTAAACCCGGTGAAGCACAGCTTGTCAACCAACTGTTCGGGGCCGGGTTGGATTTGTTCCATATTCGAAAGTATGGAGCAAGTGAGGAATCGTTGCTGGAATTGATCGGTCAAATTGACCCGGAGTTTCATTCCGGGTTGGTTTTGCATCACGATCATGAATGGGGGAAGAGTATAGGGCTGAAACGCTTTCATTATTCCGAAAGAGACCGTCTTAACTGGAAACAGCAGAATTGGTTTGGTGTAAGAGAAGAGTTCATGTATTCCACTTCCGTGCATAGTATGGAAGAATATAATGGGTTACCCGGTCATTTTTCCTATGCTTTTTTGAGCCCGGTGTTTGACAGTATTTCGAAAATAGATTATAAAGCGGTAACATTTGACCTGGAAAAACGTCGGAACCCGGCAACAAAATTGATCGGATTAGGCGGAATTCAGCAGGAGAATATTTCCGAAGTATTTCGAATGGGATTTGACGGAGTGGCATTATTGGGAGCAATCTGGCACTCAGAAAACCCGTTGGAATCATTCGTGGGTGCGCAATTAATCGCGTATCCGTCAATTGAAAATAAATAAATGAAATACAAACGTCCCATAGTTCTTAGCATCGCAGGTTTCGACCCGACTGGGGGAGCCGGTGTGCTTGCAGATATAAAAACATGCGAGCAGCATCGCTGTTTGGGGATGGCCGTTTTGACTGCAAATACCAATCAAACTGAAACGGATTTTCTTTCGGTCGATTGGTTTGATAAACAAACTATCAGGGCTCAATTGCAGCCGATTTTGAGTACGTATGAGATTTCAGCGGTTAAGATTGGAATTGTTGAGAACCTGGACATCTTGCTGGAGTTGGTAACGGTAGTAAAAAGATCGTTTCCCTCTGTTCCCATTATTTGGGACCCGGTTTTAGCAGCATCGTCCGGTTTTGAATTACATGAAAGCTGGAACGAAGAATTGCTCAGCCAGGTGTTGGGTATGATCGATCTGATTACACCGAATGTGAATGAAGTAAGCAGAATTACAGGGATAGAAGATGAAATTGAAGGTGCATTCCAATTGGCTCAGTCAACCCATGTACTCTTGAAAGGCGGGCACAGTGCGGTACGTTTAGGAGTGGACTTATTATTTGAAGGCGGAATTCCAAGAGAAATTCCCTCCAAATCAGATCCTGAAACCTACCATTCCAAGCATGGATCAGGTTGTATCCTTTCATCAGCAATTGCTTCTAACCTGGCATGGGGAAACCCCTTGTTCGAAGCATGTCAGGAGGCAAAACAATACATTGAAAAAAGACTTTCCAGTAACGCATATTTATTAGCATATCATGTTGAGTAAGATTCAGTATATATCTCATGGAGATACGGTTGAAGAACAGAAAAAAAATATTTTGAACGCCCTGGAAGCAGGATGCAAGATGATTCAGGTCCGATTTAAGCATGGTTCAAAAGAGGCTGTTTTGGATGTGGCATCACAGGCACGAACCTGGTGTACTTATGCACAGGCGCATCTGATCATCAACGATTCAATCGAAATAACGAAAGCCGTTGATGCGGACGGAGTTCATTTGGGATTGGCAGATGCTTCGGTAGAAGAAGCCCGTAAGGTCTTAGGATCTGCAAAAATCATCGGCGGAACAGCAAATACATTGGAAGATGTTATTCAGCGGATTACTGAAAAATGTAATTATGTGGGACTGGGACCGTTGCGTTTTACATCCACCAAGGAAAAATTGAGTCCACTCCTTGGATTTGAAGGTTACCAACGGATTGCAAAAGAATTGGAACAACTTGGTTTGGCGATCCCGATTTATGCCATTGGAGGGATTGTTCAAAGCGATGTGGCCCTGCTCAAACGAACAGGAATTTATGGCATTGCTGTTTCGGGAATGATCTCGGATGCAGCAGACAGAAGGACCTTAATTAGTGAAATTGATCAAACATTGAATTATGCTTAAAATAGCAGATAAAGAATTGAAGTCCCGCTTGTTTTTAGGAACAGGAAAATTCGGCTCTTCCAAACAAATGGAAGAAGCTGTTTTGGCTTCCGGATCCGAATTGGTGACAGTGGCCCTGAAACGGGTAGACCTGGAAACAGAAACAGACGATTTGTTGGCGCATCTGAAACATGCTCACATCAATCTTTTACCCAATACCTCGGGGGCAAGAAATGCCAAAGAAGCCGTTTTTGCAGCACAATTGGCGCGCGAAGCAATGGAAACAAATTGGTTGAAACTGGAAATTCATCCGGATCCCAAATACCTGCTTCCGGACCCGATCGAAACGCTGAAAGCGACGGAAGAACTGGCGAAACTGGGTTTTGTCATTTTGCCGTATATCCATGCAGATCCGGTCTTGTGCAAACGATTGGAAGATGTGGGAACTGCAGCAGTGATGCCGTTGGGAGCACCGATTGGTACAAACAAAGGATTGAAAACGCTTGATTTCCTGGAAATTATTATTGAACAAAGTCGCGTTCCGGTGATCGTGGATGCGGGAATCGGTTCGCCATCACATGCTGCACATGCCATGGAATTGGGGGCAGACGCAGTATTGGTCAATACGGCAATCGCTGTTGCTACGAATCCCAAGGAGATGGCTTTGGCGTTTAAAATGGCTGTGGAATCCGGAAGAATGGCCTATGAAGCCGGTTTGGGGGCAATCTCCCGATCTGCAAACGCTTCCAGTCCATTGACAGGATTTTTGAATATGTGATAGAGACGCGATGCTTCGTGTCCCCACCATATTCCAAAACAAAAAAGAATATGATATTTAAAGAATTATTCAAAACAACCAACTGGGACGAAATCAAGTCTTCCATTTACGCCAAAACGGCGGCAGATGTGGAGCGCGCACTGGCTTCATCCAAACGCACGCTCGAAGATTTTAAATCGCTGATCTCACCGGCTGCCGAACCATACCTGGAACAGATGGCACAGGAAAGCAATGCATTGACCCAGAAACGGTTTGGAAAAACCATTCAGCTCTATACCCCCATGTATTTGAGCAATGAATGCAACAACATTTGTACCTATTGCGGTTTTAGTTTTGATAATAAAATTCGCCGCAAAACACTAACGGATGAAGAAATTCTTCAGGAGGTTGCCTATTTGAAAGAACGGGGGTTCAATCACATTTTGCTGGTGACAGGTGAAGCCAATCATACAGTGCATGTTCCGTACTTTAAACGGGTAATGGATTTGATCCGGAATGAATTTGCGAATATCTCGATCGAAGTGCAACCTCTGGACGAGGATGAATACGGAGTTTTGCATGAAGCGGGAGTGTATTCCGTATTGGTGTACCAGGAAACCTATCACCAGGAAGTGTATAAAGCATACCATCCGAAAGGAAAGAAATCGAATTTTGAATACCGTTTGGATACACCGGATCGCTGTGGAAGAGCTGGTATTCACAAGATCGGATTAGGAATTTTATTGGGACTGGAAGACTGGCGAACGGATTCGTTTTTCTGTGCTTTACACCTGGATTACATGCAAAAGAAGTACTGGCAAACCAAGTATTCCATTTCTTTCCCAAGAATGCGTCCGGCCGAAGGAATTATTGAACCCAACGTAATTGTCGGAGATCGCGAGTTGGTGCAACTGATCTGTGCTTACCGCTTGTTTAACGAAGATGTCGAATTATCCATTTCTACGCGCGAATCGGAGCACTTTAGAAATCACGTGATTCCGTTGGGAGTAACCACCATGAGTGCCGGTTCGAAAACCAACCCGGGGGGATACGTGGTAGAACCGGAATCGTTGGAACAATTCGAAATTTCGGACGAGCGCTCCGTAAAAGAGATTGCACAGTTAATCCGCGATAATGGTTATGAAGCCGTTTGGAAAGATTGGGACCGCAGCTTTAGTACCACCCGCTTTAATCCTCCCTCAAAGGAGGATATGGATCCACTTTCCCTCCTTGAGGAGAGACAAAGGGAGGTGGCGATACCAATAATTTCTACCAAAATAAACGACACCAATGTTTAGTCCCAACGAAGCGAAACGCTACGCGAAGCAAACCATTCTGGATGAGGTGGGATTGCTCGGACAGGTAAAACTGAAAAATTCCCGGGTGGCAGTTATCGGTGCGGGTGGTCTGGGTTGTCCGCTTATCCAGTATTTATCGGCTTGTGGGGTTGGAACAATCGGGATTGTGGATTTTGATGTCATTGAACACTCGAATTTACACCGGCAAATTTTGTACGGTCCGGAAGATGTGGGAAAAAAGAAAGCAGAAATAGCGAAGGAACGGGCTTTAGCTCAAAACCCGGATACGGTTATCGAATTGTTTGATTGTGCGCTGACGGACGAAAATGCGGAATTCATTCTTTCCCAATTTGATTTGGTAATTGATGGTTGTGATAATTTCCTCACACGCTACACCGTAAACGATACCTGCGTGAAATTGGGCAAACCACTCGTTTACGGAAGCATTCTCGGCTTCCAGGGACAATTGGCCGTTTTCAACCACCAGGGAAGCAAAAATCTGCGCGACCTTTTTCCGGAACCGCCGAATGCAGAAGATGTACCGAATTGTTCGGATAACGGAGTTTTGGGAGTGGTTCCCGGTATTATCGGGACGCTAATGGCCAATGAAGCGTTGAAAGTGATTCTTGAATTGGAAATCAACTTAAATACCTTTCACGTGTTTGATTTGCTGAGTTTGGAAATGACGAAGTTGCGGTTTTAACACCCTTCCGTTGAGGGGGAGTGACCAATTCCTCCCTTGAGAAGAGAAAGCACAGCTTTCGAAGACCAAACGTTAGTACCGGGAGGACCGAGGAGGGTGGTGTGAGGATTTCCAAAGGTGTGGCTTATCGTCCGAAGGTCCGCTCACACAGGCCATCCCCCTTTATCCCCCTTCAAAGGGGGAGATGGATTACCTTTTCAAAATCTTATTCATTTCTCGAATAGTCAACCCGGTTAATTTCCGGATCTCTTCTGCGGACATGGTATTGAGCGCAAGTATCTTCTTCGAGAACTTTTTTAACCGCAAAGGACGCGGAGTGCGCAAAGGGTATGAAGAAAAACTTTGCGTTCTCCTTCTCTTTACGCCTTCGCTGATCGCATGCCTCCTTAGCTTTAGCGATGGCACAAGCAGCTGCGTAAGCGTTGCGGTTTATTAAAAAAGGCTCTGCCGCAGGCGGAGACGTTACAAATTACCTATTCCTTGTGTTCTTCGCGTACCTAGTGGTCAAAAAAAATTCCGCAGCAGTAATAAATTCACCGAACTTCCTTATTTTTGTACTTCAATAACCATTCTAACAGTTATGAAAAAACTAACCTTCCTTTATCTTTTAATTTCTTCAGGAAATCTATTGAGTCAAACTACCTGGGAAAATGTCCCGCAGGCAACTCAGTTCAGCCCTACGGATATCGAATTTACAGACCTCAACAATGGCTGGGCAACTTCTATTAACGGTTATATTGCACACACAAACGACGGTGGAGATACCTGGTCGCTCCAGGGAAGCTACAACAGTTATGCAGCTACCGTAGGCATTGATATGCTTTCTTCTACCCATGGATATGTAGTTGGTGGGCACAGTATCTATGAAACTACAGACGGAGAGCATTGGGACGCCATTTATACTGATAGTATGGATTATTTTGCAGGAGTAAGTTTTGTAAACGATACACTGGGTATTGCTTATGTTGCGGGATATAAAATTCTGAAAACGACCAACGGCGGACAGACCTGGGACACCATCTTTTTTAATTTTAACGGTGGAATTTACAAAGCCCAATTTGTAGATGAAAATACGATTGTAGCGGTTGGAGAGGATTATGGAGCTGGGAACATCTTTGTATCACATGACAGCGGATTAACCTGGGCCGCACCTCAGGATGCTTCCGGTTTATGGTTAACGGATGTGTTTTTTACAAGTAATCAAAACGGGCACCTTGTGGGGCAGAATGGGATTTACATGACAACTACAGACGGTGGATTGACCTGGCAAAATTCTACCCAATTCCAAAACTTGATGCAGCCTTATCCATCGGTTTACTTTATTTCAGAAACAACCGGATTCGTAAATGCTTCATACGGGCAATGCTTCCGTACAACAGACGGAGGAGCCACCTGGACTGATTTGACAGTTAACGGGAATCGTAACTTCTCGAGTATGTATTTCGTTGATGCACAGCATGGCTGGGCCGCTTCCTCTGTTCTCACAGAAATAAAAAGAACATCGGATGCCGGACTTACCTGGTCTTCTGTCTATACCGGATCAGGATGGGGACTTACAGATGTTGTATTTACTTCCGCTGCGGAAGGCTGGTCTTGTGGGATAAGAGGAACTGTTCTGCACACGGTAGACAACGGAAGTACATGGTCTTTGATTGAATCCCCGGTTCAAACTGCCTTCCTTAAAATTGGTGCTGCAGACCCACAAAATATTTGGATAGTAGATGAACAGGGTAAAGCTTTTCACACTCCGAATGGAGGTACGAACTGGTATTACTCCACCATTTCGCAGGCTGGCGCTAACCTGATGGACATTGATTTTCCAACTCCGCAGGTAGGTTACGTTGCCGGACCGTCTTACATTTATAAAACGGTGAACGGTGGTGGTAACTGGACAGAAGATTGGTATCCGGGTGTTAATTACATGGCCCTGGATTTTTTAAACGCCGATACCGGGATAGTGATCACGACAGAGCAGATTTTTCGAACGTCTGATAGCGCAGTGACCTGGAGCGAAATTACTCCAACAGTTGGAGTCCATGCATACAATGATATAGCTTATCCGGCAATCGATACAGCTTATGTAGTGGGGTACCAGGGAATTATTTTGAGTACCTATGATGGAGGAAATACCTGGACACTGCAAAATTCCGGAACAACAAGTGTGTTGACAGATGTTACTTTCAGCTCATCTACCCATGGAAGGGCTTCCGGTTACGACGGTACTATTTTGGTAACGTGGGATGCCGGAGTCACATGGATACCCGAATCAACGCCTGCTGCAATTCAAATATCCGGAATTACGATGACACAGGATAATAGTGCATGGGCGGCAAAAGCAGACGGGAATCTGCTTAGATTCGAATGTTCAACCGGTGATTCCATGACGGTGAATACCTACACGCTGGATCCAACCAGTAATTGTAACGGTTCTGTACTCCTTTCATCTGTTTCAGGAGAATCATTTGTTACCCATGTTACTAGTCAGGATCAGGTTGTTCAGTCATCTATAAATCTTTCGGGTTTATGTGAAGGATATTATGCTCTCGATGGTTATAATTCATGTGGAAACGACCTGAACGGGAGTTTTGTGATTCCTGTTCCTGGTTATTTTTTCGGAGAAATAACTGGCTTTCCGGACCCTTCAGTTGTTTCTTACCTCGGTAATGTACAGGAGTTCTGCACAGATCAAATTCCAACGATCACATACGCTAGGCTCAAGGAGGTATCTTTGGTCAACTCCACAACAGTATTGGCATTCTGGGAACTGATCAGGCCTTCCGGTGCGTTGCAGTTATCCGGGCTTTACGAGGTGGGGCAAGATGGAATGTATGCGATTCAATTAAGTCTCTATTGTGAAGAAAATCCCTTTGAAGGATTAGTTGTCAGCGGAAAAATATATGTAGACAACAATACCGTAGTGTTGAATACCTCAGAGCTGGAAATGGAAAGCCTAACAATTTTTCCCAACCCTGCATCTGATAAAATCACTATTCGTTTCCAGTCAGCAACTGCAAATCTGATCATTCGGGATATCAATGGAAAACCATTGCTTTCAAAATCAGTAACATCTAATGAGGGACTTGATCTTTCAGGTCTTTCAGCGGGTATTTTATTGGCAGAGATCACCACAGAGAATGGGACAACAACGAAGCGCATTGTTAAGAATTAATCTGTTTGTTTGAGTAAAACAGTTTATTAGTTTACCGCAACACATAGGTAGAATCTTCAATAAGAGATTGTGAGATCGGTGCGCCTCTGCTAAAGGTTCAGCGGCAGACAAACGGCAGAGTGAGGTAAGCATGAAGCGCTTCCAACATTTGTGCATTTATGGGAAATATAGCATCATAATATCCTGGAAATGGTTGGGTGTGAAGAATACTTATCCCGATTCATTGCGCCCTAATGGTTTTTGATTATCATTTCTGATTTCCCAGCTGCAATCCGCGTAAAAAGTTCCGCAAGAACTGATCTCCGCAGACCCGGTAATGGGGATGTTTCGGATCCCGGAAAAAGGCGTTCAATTCGGGTTTTCCAATACGGATATCTGCTTTTTTAAGTGTTTCAACAATGTCATCGTCTTTGAAATTCAGTGCGATTCGCAATTTCCGGAAAATGATGTTGTTCGTTAGCTTTTCTTCGTGTTCCGGAATTTTTCCGTCTTTCAGTCCTCTTTTATCTACGATGAAACCGTTTAGCAAAGCTGCCAAAGCCTGATCGGGCATTGCTTTAAATCCTTCATACTGTTCCTGTTTCATCCAGGCAAAAATATCCAGTGGAGATACCATGAATTCTACCGATTTGAAAAGATTCCCGATTTTCTCCTCGTCCCATTCGTAGATTTTGCGCAGCTTGTAAAAGATGTAATTGTTATCCATAAAGGCAAAGGTAGAATAAAACCGCTTAGGTCTGAAAATGATCAGTTCTTGATCTCATTTAATAAAAGGTCGTTTTTGATTCCCCAGGTTTCAAAGATTCTAATCAGTTCAACGACAACTGATCGAGGGGTTTTGATATTGGTTTGAATATGTTGCGTACCATCTGTGAATTTCAACCAGGCGATTTGTTGATTTGTTCCTTCATACTCAATTTGGTCCGTAGAATCTGCAATAGAGACGACCAGGTTATCCAATTTGAATTCCCAATGTTTATAGGAAATATTCTTTGCTTCGGGTTTATAAATCAGTTTATCGCCTTCCAGGATAAAAAGCTCTTTTCCACATTTATTCCATGTGGCCAAACGGTAAAAGAAATAGGCTATAAACCCGAAAACTGCCCAGGAAATAAATAGTCCGAAGCTCGGTTTTCCTCCTGTGGAAAGGATCACTGTACTGATAATGATCGGTAGCAGGATGGTGAGATACATCAGTGCCAAAGTAATGGTGTATCCGGTTTTGTTTAATTTGAAATTGGAGAGTTCGATTTGATTGGATGTAATGATCGCAGGTGAAAGCATTTTTGATTGATTAAAAGATGAATTTCAATGATTGTACCGGAGCAAAGGTATCAAATTTTAAACTACTTTTCCTTTAAAGTAAATTGTCTCTGCGGAATGAGAATCGTCTGTATACTGATTACCTGTATGATCGCTTATTGGAGTCATGGACAACAAAGTCAGACTGATTCACTTGTCTTATTGCCCCGGATTGAACCGGCAGGTTCTGGATACGGCCTTTGTTTACGGGAGAACAATCTCACCAACTTATGAACGTGCTGTTTGTACGGAATTTGTCATCGGGGTTTTGGGTCATTTTATGGCTCTCACTTCTGAAGATACGATCAATATCCGTATCGATCAGCCACGGGAAAGTATCAAGGATGTTTATGCGCAAATGAAGGATGGATCACCTTATCCGAAAGGAGTTGTTCATGCACTTGTTTCCAAAGGAAGAGGGATTGAAATCACCGATAGACACCAAGTGCTTCCGGGAGATTTTGTTCAGTTCTGGTATCCGAATTCATGGGGACATTGTGGCATCGTGTCGAAAATTGATGTGGAGAACAAAGTTTTATGGTTGCATTCTTCTTATCCCAGTACGGAAGGTTACGGCATTCAACCTTTCCACATGCCGGAATACTGTCATTTTGTGAGACTGAAAGAATGATCAGTGCCAACTGATTGATTTTTATTTGCTCATTCGAATGAAATTAGTTGAATCCGTGCTACTTTTGCTGAAAATTCGAAATTAAAGTGAAGAAACTCTTTAAAAGTAAATGGTTTAAGATCCCATTTTACAGCCTGACCTTTGCCTTTGCGGCCATTGGATTTTTCCTCACGGTATCCTACACCGCCATCCGGATGGGATGGACCAAAGAAGGCGGTATCGTAGATGCAAACAACCGCTATTTCCAGGAGATGCAGGACAAGTATGACCAGGATTTCAAAGTAGACAGCGCCACCATGGTGCAGAAACGCTATGAGGCCATGGAACGCATCATCGTTTTGAATGAATATTACCCGCAAAATGCGCAATATATCCTTTCCGTACTTCAAAAAGGAGCAGATGAATACGAAGTGCTCCGCATGCTTGATGCGGTGGACCTGCAGTTGAAGGACAACAAGCAATACCAAAAGGCGCTTTCAAAAATTAAATTCAATGCCAAAAGAGCGAAGGAAGTCAGCAACCTGAGTGCATTTGAATGGATGAATATTGCCGAATGGAAAACCTTCAAAGAAGCGGTTTCGAAAGATAAAAAACTGATTGACTCTGTATCGAAACAAACCGGGGTCGAAGGACGTTTGATTGTTTCCTGTCTGGTCGGAGAACAAATCCGCCTGTTTAATTCTTCCCGCGAAGCCTATAAAAAATGGATCGGACCGCTTAAGGTACTTTCCGTGGAGTCTCAATTTTCATTTGGTGTAACCGGTATCAAAGAACAAACAGCAATGAACATAGAACACAACCTGAAAGATCCCGGAAGTATTTATTATTTGGGTCCGAAGTATGAAGGATTATTGGATTTTGTGGGACAGGATACAGCTGCAATCAACAAAGAACGGATCGATCGCCTGACGGATTTTCACAATCACTATTATTCCTACTTGTATGCAGCCCTGTTTTTGAAACAGGTCAAAGTGCAGTGGGAAAAAGAAGGATATCCGATAGATAAGCGACCGGAAATTTTAGCGACTTTGTTTAATGTGGGGTACCCGCAATCAAAGCCAAAACCAAATCCGAGAGTCGGAGGTTCAACCATTAAGATTTACGAAAAACCGTATTCTTTCGGAGCTATTGCCTACCAGTTCTATTATTCCGGTGAACTTTTTGATCTGTTCCCATTTGAAAAGAAGAAGTTTGACTGGAATGAAAAAGGGTAGTAACGGAATTGCGACCCTTATTTTAATATGCTCCACCGGGGTGCTATTTGCCCAGGACAGAACCGATACGCTTTACAAGCGACCGAAAGATACTATGGATTTGGTGGTGGAATGGAAACAAATCGGGAAAGGTGTTCAGTTTTGTGAAACAGATGCTCCTGTCAGGTCCATGATTGGAGATTCGAAGTTAACGATATTTAAAATCGATCCGAAACAAGTGGAATTTGACCTGTTTACGGCTTCGGGAATGGACAGTACTTCCAAACCGGTAAATGTTTGGGCTGATACCATGAATTTGAATATTGTGTTCAATGCCGGAATGTATGATTTGGAGAAACCATTGGTTAGCAGGGGATTGTTGAAAAACGGAGCGCATCACAACCAGGCAGATCTTAAAGAGGGTTGGAACGTCATGTTTGCAATCAATCCGCTTGATTCCGTAGATGCGATGGATGCAGTCGTTTATGATATGCAATGTGTTACGTACGATTCGATCCGGAACAAATATGCAAGTTTTGCCCAGGGAATCCGGATGCTGGATTGTTCCGGAAATCCGATGAACTGGAAGAAAAACCAGGCGTGCAGTATGTTGGTCTGTGCACACGATGAGGAGGGAAACCTGATCATTATTTTCAATCGTTCGCCCTTTGCACCCAACCAGATGATCGCGTTTATGAAACAATTCCCGACACCACTGCACAATGCGATCTACATGGAAGGAGGTCCCGAAACCAGTTTATATGCAAGTATCGGGGATTTTTGTCTGCAGAAAGTAGGAAGTTACGTTTCAGGAACGTATGCAAAAGATACAAACGAAACATTTTGGCCTTTGCCAAATGTGATAGGAATTCGTGTAAAATAGTAGCGGCGCGATTAATCGTTTATCGGATCATCGTCACAAAACCATGGTACCGGGTTTTACCTCCGTTGTTATCCGATACGATAAAAACGTAGGTATAAACGCCATCAGGAACAAATTGTCCTTGGTTGGTTTTTCCATCCCATTTCAAATCGTCCGGATGGAATTCCTTGACAATATTTCCCCAGCGGTTGATGATAAATCCCTCCGTCAGATAACCTCCCATGATACTGATAGCAAAGAAATCATTGATGTTGTCATTATTCGGTGTAAAGACATTCGGAATAAAAACGGCGTAGTCTTCGATGCTGCAGTCTTCAAAGATAATTTGTGTGGTGTGCGTCGTCGGACATCCATTTCCATCCGTAACAGCTATAACCGCATTATCTGATTCGTAGTACCAGGTTCCTTCAATCAAAACGGAATCCCCTTGGCAAGGTGTCAGTGTTTGTGAGGTCGGAGTTACTGTAAAAATAGAAAGATTCAATGTGTGTGTACTGTCACACCCGTTCTGACCGGTAAATACAACCGGATAGGCTCCCGCATCAGTCAGAGTCTGACCATTGAAGGTGTAGGTGTCTCCCGGACACATGCTGTGTGATTCACTCGTGGTTTGTGGAGTACATCCGGTTACCGCAATCGTTTTACAATCTTGGTCGGTACAAGCTCCGCTTCCTACCGAATAGCAAACCTGATATGTTCCGGCTCCGGCATTTGCAGGATTAAATAAACCGGAAGCTGAGATACAGGTTCCACAATCAGAAGACCAGGTTCCACCTGTTGAATTTGCAACAAATTGGATTGGTGAATCGGTTGTTGAGAATGGGCCGGTTGTCTGTATGGTTGCATCAGGAATAGGGGATCCGGCTGCAATGGTTCCTGAAGCGGTTCCCGAACACCCGTTTTGATCTGTTACTGTCACGGAATACGTTCCCGGACATTTATTGGAAATAGTCGTCAGTGTGCTATTATCAGACCACAAATAGGAATAAGGAGCGGTTCCTCCGGAAGGTGTTCCCGTCAAACTGCCATCACAAGCTCCGGCACAGGTTTCGTTTGATGAGCTGACCGAAACGTTGATCGAACTCGCCCCGTTTGTAACCGTGGCCTGTGCACTGATCGAACAGCCACCGTTATCTGTTACCTGAACTGTATATATTCCAGCGCATAAATTGCTGATGTTTGCAGTTGTTGTACCGTTCGACCAAAGAATGGTGTAAGGAGCGCTTCCTCCTGAAATGGTTACGTTTGCGGTTCCGTTGCATGAAGGACCACAACCTGTTGGAGTGGCACTTGCCGTTGCCTGAAGGCCGCCACTGGAAACTCCGCATTGAGGATTCATTGAGGCGATCCATGCGCTGTTTGCTGTACTGTTGGGGTTTCCTGGGGTTTCATCTGTGCCCACATTCCCGGATGTCCAGTTGCCTTGAGTTAACGGATTGTTGCCCGTTAGCGAAAATACCTTTCCACTTGCAGAACCGCTGAAATAAATAAAAGTAGCTGCATTGTTACTTCCCCAACTCACAGCGTGATAGGGAGAAGCAGTGATATTTGCCATGATTAAAAACGAGTCTCCGCCGTTTGCCATCGCAACCTGGCTCCAGTTTCCGGCTCCAGCGATCCAGCTTCCATTGGGAGGATAAGCGGTATTCGAACTGTTCGGGCTCGTGCTTTGGCCTTCAAACAAACTCGAACTGATCGGAACGATCAGGCGGCAGTTTCCATCCGACATACTCAAATCATCCGGAGGGATCGCACCGTTCCGGTCATTATCATTATAAACGACGATCAAGGTTCCCTGGGGAATACAGCTCCAAAATGCATTGTTGGCAAATCGTACTGCCCCCGCTGCGATTCCTACACCACTTCCGGAAGCGAATGTACCGTTGTTGTCATCGATCACGACTCCCCGTAGGTCGGCACAAGGTGCCGGAGTCTGGCAGGAAGGGGTTCCCGCAACGATAAACTCAACATATTCCTGGGTACCGCTTCCCTGGGAAACTTCATTAACAATTAACATTTGGGCGTTTGCCTGGAGAATTCCGGCAAACAAAAAACAAAATAGTACGTGAAGAGCGCGCATTGTTTTAATGAAAAAAATCGCTAATCGAACCTGGTTTCAGCAACGGATGGGTGCTTCAAGGATTACAAGTTCAATTTTTCACCGCAAAGGTAGGGCGAAATAGTTAAATGACCGGGTAAAAAATGTTATCAAATGGTTATGAAGCTGTAATGAATCCAAATGAATCCAAATGAATTGTTTAAGTTTAAACGAGTAGTTTTACAGTTAACGAGCAAAACATGTTGAGAACCCTCCTTTTACTGCTTTTTATCATTTCATTTTCTAAGGGTCAGGCTCAGGGAATCCTGGACATAAGTGGGGAAATCGTTTTTCCTTTTATTAATTATTACAGTGCGTATGGCATGAGCCATCAATCTGCAAAGAAATCCATCCGATTTTATGAGAAGCTTTACAAAGAGGAAAAAGAGAAGGATGAATTAAGTGATGAGATGCGTTTGTATGCTTTGATAAAAGAAAAAGGATTATTATTTAATCCGTATATCATTGTAAGAGGATCATTGGATGAGGTGACCATTGTTTATATGGATTCGACAACTTATCAGAAAACCTTTATATGGAATTACAAAGAGGAAGAGTTAAGGGCAAATCAATCTTATTTGTGGTTTTATGCCAGAGCTACCAGGTTGGGTGAAAATGCGTATTGGCTAACGGATTTCTATGGAATAAAATTGATTCGGGATACCATTCGCCCTAAGGTAGTTGGGAAATTTGCCATGGACGTTTACCGGAAATAAATCGGTCAATTAAACTTTTAGTATCATTACAACTCTTAAGACTACCGATAACTGGAAATGACATTCGAACTGCTGTATGAAAACTATGCCAAACAGGTGTATAACCTGGCGTTGCAGTATGTCCGGAATGTGCATGACGCGGAAGAAATCACCCAGGATGTGTTCCTGGGGGCTTACAGGTCATTGGATAAATTTCGGAACGAATCCAATCACAGCACCTGGCTTTACCGGATTACGATCAATAAATCCCTCGACTTTCTCAAAGCGAAAAAACGGAAGAAACGGTTCTTTTGGTTTACCGGTGAATTGACCGAAAATGATTCCATAGAATTTGATCATCCGGGTGTACTGATCGAGTATAAGGAAGAAACCGCATTTATTTTTTCCTGTATCCATGAGCTTCCCGACAATCAAAAAACAGCTTTGATTTTAAATAAAATAGAACAGCTGCCGCTTGCTGAAATAGCAGGGATCATGGAACTTTCGCCCAAGGCGGTGGAGTCATTGGTACAACGGGCTAAAACAAATCTTTCAAAAAAAATAGAACGCAGCGAGGGTTAAACCGTAAAGCGTCGTCTAACAAATCAAACAACATGGAAAAGGATCGATTACATATCTTGAGCAAAATTGAAAGGGTGGAAGTTTCTCCCTTCCTTTTCACACGTATTCATGTGAAAGTGCGGGAACAGGTAATTGACCGGCTATCAACCGGGAAATCGGTTGTTTACCTGGCTGGAATAGCCATGATCATTGCAGTAAATGTATTGGTATTGCGGTCGATGAGTGCTTCGGACAAAAAAACGGATCTGGTTTCTGAACTGAATTTGGCACCCTCTAATCAATTGTATCCATGAAAAAGTCAATGATCAGGAACGGGTTTATCGTGGTGTTGTTGTTAAGCAATATGCTGTTTATCTATAAATGGTGGATGGCACCGGAAAGAAGGCATCAGGGGCCACGAAATGAGATCATAGAAAAACTTCATTTTGACGAAAAACAGGTGGCAGCATACGACGTGTTGATTCAGGGACACCGGAAAGCAATTGAAAACGCTCAGGAAAAATTACTGGATCAGAAACAGCGGCTTTATTCCAACCTGGATGCGCCGTTTTCAGATAGTTTGTTGCAGGAAATCCTAAAAACCGAGGCGAAGATCGAGCGCATTCATTTCAATCACTTTAAAGACATTGAAAAATTGTGCAGGCCGGATCAAAAACACTGCTTCAAAGCGTTGAATCGTGAAATTGCCCGTTTATTTTCACCCGGAAAAAAGCCCAAGCAGTGATAAGAACAGCAACATATCTTGTATTTTTCCTGCCCTTATTCGGCTGGGGCCAGTTGATCGTTGAAATCAATCTGAAAGCAGGGAACGAATTGGTTGAATTAAATGAGCCGGTTCGTTTGAATGGATATTCGTTTCAACTGGAACAAGCGCGCTTGTACCTTTCGAAGTTTGAATTTTATCAGAACGGGCACTTAAAAGCAACAGATTCAACGCTGGCGTATTTGGTTGATTTGGAAATCGACTCTACCCGGAAATTAATTTTTCCAGTCGTTCAGGGTTCGGGGATCGATGAAATTCGCTTTTTATTCGGAATAGACAGCCTGACCAATACATCCGGAGCGATGAATGGAGCACTTGATCCGATGCATGGAATGTATTGGAGCTGGCAAAGCGGTTACATCAATTGCAAACTGGAGGGAACTTTTACTGCTCCCGAACGCGAAACATTTCAATTGCATCTGGGTGGTTATGCGCATCCGTTTTCCGGAGTGCAGCGTATTCTGCTTAAAACGGATAAAACGAATGTCTGCCGTTTAGACATCGACCTGAATGCTTTAATGGAGCGAGTCATTCGGACCAAATCGGAACTGCATGTCATGTCTCCGGGAAGCCGCGCGGTTGAGTATGCACAACTCCTGGCAAAATCCATTGAACTGAAACCATGAAACGGCTGGAACTGATTTGTTTGATGGTGCTTCTAATAACCATTTCTTTTCGCTATACGGAGAAGCTTTGGAAAAAGCCCCTGGATTGGCCGGAACCCGTTTACAATTTCAAAAAAAATCCGCTCGATTCCGCAACAGTGCAATTGGGAAGGGTCCTGTTCTACGATCCGGTATTGTCTTCAGACAGTTCAATTTCCTGTGCAAGTTGTCACTCGCCGTATAATGCTTTTACGCACGTCGATCATGCACTCAGCCATGGAATCAAAGATCGCATCGGAACGCGAAATTCTCCGGTACTGGTGAATTTGGCCTGGGGAAAAAGTTTTATGTGGGACGGAGCTGTGAATCACTTGGACATGCAGGCGCTTGCACCTTTGGAAAATCATGTGGAAATGGATGAAACGCTCCCTCATGTGCTCCAAAAATTGGCTAAACAAGAAAAATACCGACGACTTTTTGAGGCTGCATTTCATTCTGAAACTATGACCGGTGAGCGTTTTCTAAAAGCAATTTCCCAATTTATGCTGACATTGGTAAGTTCCGATTCAAAATATGACCGTGTCTTACGCGGTGAAAATGGGATTCAGTTTACCGAAATGGAGCGCAAGGGATATGCGTTATTTAAGGAACATTGCGCCTCCTGTCATACGGAACCGCTGTTTACCAATCAGACATTTCAAAATAACGGCTTGGCCCCGGATTCAATCCTTCAGGATGTCGGCCGGATGAAAATTACCGGGAAAAGTTCGGATTCATTGAAGTTTAAAGTTCCGACGCTTCGAAATATTGAACGTTCCGCTCCTTATATGCACGACGGGAGGTACCGGAGCCTTCAAATGGTGTTGTTTCATTACTCAACGGATATTCATTCATCAGCAACCCTGGCGCCACAACTTCGCAATGGTATCCGGTTATCGGAAGACGACAAGCGGAATCTCATTGCTTTTTTAAAAACATTGACAGATAATACCTTCTTAAACAATAAACAATTTCAATACCCGCGAACAATTAAATAACTACATGAAAAAAATTACATTACTTGTTTTGGCTTTAATCGCGATTAAAGCACAGGCACAAACCGGATTGGATAACTGGATCATGAACCAGGGAGAGTATGCCAGTTATTGGCAAAATACTGCTTCTCAAGGGCCTCCGACTTACGTCTTTTATACCTCAACAGTATTGGCAAACGTTACGAAAGTTTGCTACGATAACACCTATGTATGGACAGAATCCGACGGGATGACGACCAACATGGGAAGGTTCCTGAATCCCGGTACACCGACAGAGCAAAATTATACATACCGTTTTCCACGGGTACCTTCAGTTCCTGCAACGAAAACAGCCGTCCCGATGGTTGGTGCGATCGCCTTGCTGAACAATGGTGTTCCTGCTTTCGGGTTGTCGAATGCCCATTATTATAACGGAACAAATAATAATGGAATGGGAGTGGGGACCTGGAATGTAGAAGTCTATTTGTCCGAAGGATTTGTATTGGATACAACCATGGGAGCGCATCCGCAGCAGCAGGGAGCATACCACAGTCACGCAAATCCAACACGTTTGTATGAAGGAATGCCTGTAACGGAACATTCCCCGATCATCGGATATGCATTTGACGGTTATCCGATCTACGGACCATACGGATATTCGACAGCTATGGATGCTGGAAGTGCTGTAACACGTATGAAAACAGGTTTTGCTTTGAGAAATATTACCACCAGAACCACACTTCCTGACGGAACTGCTTTGAGTGCGGGGCAATACGGTCCGGCAGTTAGCGGAACCTATCCTTTGGGAACTTATGTGGAAGATTATGCCTGGTCTGCAGCGAACGGCGGAGATTTGGATATCTACAACGGGCGCTTTTGCATTACTCCGGAGTATCCATCCGGAACCTATGCTTATTTCATTACGATCGATGCGAACGGAACTCCTGAATTCCCATACATTCTCGGGACATCGTATTACGGAGCTCCCGAAACAGATGATATTACGATGGGGGCAACGATTACGATTCCTTCTTCGGGGACAACTTGTTTTACGGAACCTTTGTCTGTAAAGGAATACGGTAAAATGGAGGCACAAATCGCTCCGAATCCTTCCAACGGGATGTTTAATTTGAAATTGCCGGATGTAACGGGAATAGTGGAGCTTGAAATTTACAATATGGCAGGACAAGTAGTGTATTCCAATCGATTCGAAGGAAATGAGCAATTCATTGATCTTTCCAAAGAATCTGCAGGTGTTTTCACGCTGAAAGTGACCAATAACGGGAAAATACATTATTCCAAAATTGCATTACAATAATTGTTACCTATCAAAAATTGCGTAAGATAGAAGAAGGTCTGCCCGTCATTTGGTGGGCAGACTTTTTTGAAAGCGAGGGTTTCGTTCAAAAGTGTCGTCTAACCGATTAAATGCTTTTACTATGAAACAGACAGCTGTAATTATTCTATTCGCTATTTCCCACGGAATGGCTTTTTCTCAAGGCCCGGCGATTACATCCTGGCTTCAAAACACCACGTTGATGGGAAGCCATTACGTCAGCGGGAATTCAACCGCAATTCAGGACAATGTTCCGGTAAATACCCAATTAGTCCAATATTCTGCTTCTTGGGTTTATGTAACCACAAATGGAATTCCATCCTATCCGACGGGGCCATTCCTCGATGGGAACCCGAGCCAGGCAACCGATCAGAATGCAATCTTTAAAATTCCTTTGAATCCAACTCAGAACACCGGTACGCTGACAGCAACGAATGCCGGGAACATCGGCGTTTTTATTAATGGCGTGGCACTATTTGATTACCGGGACGGTGTTTCCTGGAAAAACTCTTCGAATGCTCTTGCGGGAGGTCCGCTGGGAGGAATGGGAGATGGCGTTTGGAACCGGGATGCAGTTGTAGGAGAACGCGGAGGCTTTGATTGTGCAAAGGGACATCCGGCAATGGGAAATTATCATCATCACCAAAATCCAAGTGCGTTTGATTTGGATTTACAGCTTGTTTCAACCGTTTGTAATTTGTACGATTCGGACGGTTTATACGCGATTGACAGCACGGTTCATTCTCCGTTAATTGGCTTTGCATACGACGGTTTTCCGATTTATGGTGCATACGGGTTTAAAAATGCGGACGGAACAGGAGGAATTGTGCGTATGAAATCATCTTTTACTCTGAGAAATATCACCGCACGGAATACCTATTATGACGGAACATCAGTTACTTCCGGGCCTGCAGTAAGCGCCACTTACCCTTTGGGCTATTTCAGGGAAGATTATGAATTCACAGCTCCTGTAAGTGCGGATTATTTGGATATTCACAACGGACGATTTTGTATTACCCCAGAATATCCGGCTGGCATCTATTGTTATTTTGCGACGGTGGATGAAAACTGGAATTCTGCTTATCCTTATGTAGTTGGTCCAACATTCTATGGAAACAAGGTAGTGACAAAAGTGACTTCAGTAGGAGAAACCACCACCACATATACTCCCACAACAAACGGTTTGACACAATCCGAACTGGAAAATCTGAACATTGATTTATTCCCGAACCCTGCAACTGATTTGGTAACGCTCCAGGTAAACGGTTTGGTGAAGGAGAATTTGACAGTAGAATTAGCAGACATGACAGGAAGAATTGTTTTGGAAAAAGTGATCCCTTCCGGAAGTACAATTGCCTTTTTCGAAACGCAAACGTTGAATGCCGGAGAATATGTTGTTCGTATTAAAAGTATGGGTAATGCAATTACCCGGAAATTACTCCTGGTGAAGTAAAGACTTTAAGTTGAAGATTGAAACAAACGCAGGCTGAATGGTCTGCGTTCGTTATTAAAAAATAATTAAAATGATGAATTTTCAAATTCGGTGGTTCACAGGGTTTAAAATTATTGGGATAAACAGATTGAATGTTTGGCAACTTCAACTTGTTATTATATTGTATTTCAATTGATTAAGTATAAAAGTGTTCGTATCTTTGGGAACACCCGAATTTCCGAATTCCAAAATTCCCGATCCTGAAAAAGCATTACCAATTATCCCAGATTCACCTGCATTCTCACCAAATCAGAATATGCGCCATTTGTTTCCATCAGATCGGTGTGATTTCCACTTTCAACGATTTTTCCATGTTGCAGGACTAAAATTTTGTCTGCATTCCGGATAGTACTCAAACGATGCGCAATCACAATACAGGTTCTGCCGTGCATCAATTTCTCCAAAGCATCCTGTACAACTCGTTCTGATTCCGAATCCAAAGCGGATGTAGCTTCGTCCAAAATAAGAATCGTAGGGTTCTTTAAAATTGCACGGGCAATGGCAATCCGCTGTTTTTGACCTCCCGATAATTGAATTCCACGATCTCCTACCTGCGTTTTGAAGCCGTCGGGGAAACTCATAATGAAATCATAGGCATTGGCTTGTTTCGCTGCACTGATGATGTCATCTTCGCTTGCACCGGGTTTTCCGAAAGTGATATTTTCAAAAATAGTACCGGCAAACAATAAAACATCCTGTGGTACAATGGCTATGTGTTCACGCAGATATTTGATATCGATGGAATCAGCGTTTGTATTTCCGAAATAGATTGCTCCTTTATTGACTTGGTAATAATTCAGGACCAGGGAAGAAATAGTTGTTTTTCCACCACCCGACGTGCCAACGAGAGCCAAGGTTTCATTGCGGTTCAATTCGAATGAAATCCCCTTCAAAACTTCTATCTCGGGCCGTTGAGGATACGAGAAATGAACATGTTCAAAACGGATAGAACCGTCAATTTCCGGCTTATCAGTTCCTTTGAAAATTTCAGACTCACTGGATTCATTAATGATATCCATTAATTTTTCTGTTCCGCCAATGGTTTTCTGGATACCGGTGTAAAAGTCGGGAAGTGAGCCGATACTTGCTGCCATCAGCAAAGTGACCATTAAGAAGGAAAACAAATCACCTTCACTCAGTTCCGGATTTGTTCCCTGGGTCATTAACAAGCCTTGCCAAACGATAAATACAATGGAACCGAACATACAGAAAACCATGAACGAGATGAACAATCCTCTCCAGATTCCACTTTTGATATTCAAACGGCGAATCTCCTCGATGGCATTTTTGAATCGTTTGATGAGGTAATTTTCGTTTGTAAAAGCTTTGATGTTCCCGATTCCCGTTAAAGATTCTTCTGCTATGGCATTGGCACTGGCTGTCTGATCCTGGGCATCTTTGGATAGACGCTTGATGAACCTTCCGAATAATACGGCAACAATCATGATTATGGGCACCGTCGAAAGCATGATCAGCGAAAGCTTCCATGAAACAAACGTCAGGTAGGCAATCCCACCGACAACCATGACAATTTGCCTGAAAAACTCCGCTACTGTTGTTCGAAGCGTTTCCTGGATTTGTGTAATGTCGGAAGAAATGCGGCTGGTGAGCTCTCCGACTGTATTTCTGTTAAAGAAGTCCATCGGTAAATGAAGCATGCGCTGGAAAACATCGTATCGCAAATCCCTTAGGGCTTTTTCAGTCACATTGGTGAATAAAACGACCCGGAAATAACTGAAAATAGCCTGTCCTCCGAATAAAGCGAATAATGCTACTGCTACAGTGGTGATATTTGAAAGGTCGATTGCTTTGATTGCCTGAGCCATACTTGTTTGAGAACCACTACTCAAACCAAGCAGTTGTCCCAGTAAAATAGGGAAGATCAGCCCCACCGATGTGGAAAGCACCAGGAAGATCCACCCGATGGCGTATTCAAAGCGATAAGGCTTTAAATAATGAAAAAGTTTGCGAGCCTTTTTATAGCTGTCACGTGTCAATTGGATCTTTTCTTTTTTGGCTTGCTTTGGTCGCAACATCTTTTTGCTAGTTTTGTAACACAAAAGTAATAGGCGATTGACTTAATCAAACTTTTTTTTCGATTATTTTCGATTAAAACTTGAAAAATTAGAAAATCTACCTATCTTTGCACCCCATTCTGACAAATGTCTGACATTTCAGGAATGTAACAAGCATTAAGAACATTCGAATAAAGCATAGATCATGAAAAGAACGTTTCAACCGTCTGTAAGAAAAAGAAGAAACAAGCACGGTTTCCGTAGTCGAATGGCGACTAAGAACGGAAGAAAAGTATTAGCGGCTCGTCGTCGCAAAGGTCGTAAGAAGTTAACTGTTTCTGACGAAGGTTTCCACAAGCGTTAATAGCCTGTAAATCTTTATTAAAGATATTGACCATTTTTTCGTTTTTGCGGAGAGGTGGTTTTTTTGTTTGTTGGAGGTGAAAATTAACTGATTTTGTTTATTACTTTTGTCAATCTAATACCTAATGCCATGAAACACATACTCTTTTCTATATTTTTCCTGACAAATTTTTTCGTTGGACTGTCTCAGATAAGTGACTTTACAATGGCAAACAATGGATGTCAATTATCTGGACAAAATTATTCAGCACGGGGTCCCTTGAATTTTATCCCTAATGGACATTTTAATACAGGAAGTACATGTAGTAATCAGAGTACTACCGCTTATTCATATTTCAGTAACGGATATTGGTCTGATAATTTTAGTTCAAATTTGCAACCTCATGGAATACCATCGGTAGAAAATTCTAATTTGAGCTGGGGTTATCCAATGTATTGGAAAAATGAATCGTCTGTTTGGCAAGCGACTAATATTAGTCATGGATATATGTACATTCATGTATATAAAAAAAATAATACTGGAGTTGCTTACAGGAATTACATACTCATTGAGTTAACCAGACCTTTGGAGGTTGGTAAGCAATATAATTTTCAAGCAAGCTTCAATACCTATAACTCTACTTATACCAACGTTGCACCAAGTAATACGAATTTGCAATTGGATCGAATTGGATTTGCTTTAACAGATTCAATTCCAGACTATGTTAGTGGACAACCGTTATTATTGACGCCTTTTTATGAAACTCCAAGGGATTCTATAATTTCATTAGCTAACCACAATGTAAATACAAATATTACAGGTAATGGACAACGTTATTTAATTATCGGGAACTTTCATGAAAATGATTCAATAGCATTTAATGCTATTCCTGCAAATAATTCACATGCAACATACGCCTTTGATGCTTTGAAATTGTATGACCCTAATTGCACTGCATATGGGAATGTTTATTTAAATCAAAATGAAACCATAAGTTGTGCTGAATCGACAGTAAATGTATCCGCACAACATGGAGTTCAACCGTATAAATGGATTCTTAACGGAAATGAGTTGCCCTCCACTATCCAAAATGTGACTTTTGATACACCAATGGATACTTCAATACTTATAGTGCAAACCGGAGTAGGGAATTGTATTTCAAGAGATTCTATGAAAATAATACCACGCTATTATAATTTTGATATGCCTTCGGATACTACATTGTATTGTAATAGGGATGTAGATTTGACTCCTGCCTATAGTTCGGTTGGTGGAGCTTATTCGATTGGGAGTTTTATTTGGCGCGAACAAAGTAATCCAGGTGTTGATCTTGGGTTTTCGAGTAGTTTAACGATTTCTGACACAGGAACCTATATTCTTGAATACTTCCATAGTTATAATTGCTTAGAACATGATACAATTCATGTTGGCGCTAATGAAGAAATTTTGATGGATAGTCTTTCAGTCGAAATTGGTCCAGAGCATTGCATCAATATGCTTGACGGATATATCGAATACGATGTGTCTCAGTATCCTGGGGATGTTCATTTTTATTGGGATTCAGGATTGTTGAATAGTTCTCAAATCGCAGAGCAGGATTCGTTAGATGCAGGACTTTATGAATATTATATTTTTGATGATTTTAATCGTTGTAGTTTAATTACAACAACGGTTCCTATATTATACGATAGTTGTTCAGTCATTTCTGGAAGAATTTATTTAGATACCAATCTCAATTGTCAGCACGATATTTATGAAAATGGATTGAAGGATATTACTGTTTTTGCTCATCCTATAGAAAATTTTGGTGTTACCGATTCATTGGGCTATTTCGAAATTCTTGTTCCCCCAGGTGTATATTCAATTGAACAAAATTTAAGTAATTCAATCGGCATTGGTGAGTTCTGTAATAATCCGCTTATTTCCATTACAAACTCAGGCTTGGTGTTTGATTCGATATTTATTGGAGATACGATTCATCAATTTCATCATAATCCGGGGTTGCAGAGTTTTGTAATAGGGAATGTTTTATTAAGTGATTCTTATTCGATTTCCAGTTTCAAAGTTGCGAATTTTGGTGACTCAATTGACAATATAACGGTTGGATTGTATATAGATCATCCCGCTCTTTATTATGATACTCAGATTCCTGAATACATAGGGATGAATGGAGATACAGCAATGTATTTATTTATGAATATGCAACCAATGTCTTCTGAAACTCGAACAATGTATTTGCCGATCATTCCAAATGTTAATTATATAGGTGATCAGATTAATTCATATCTGTTTTGCAAAGGCGAATTTGGAGACATTGACACCTTAAACAATGATTTAATTCAACAGAATATTGTGCTTGCAGCGTATGATCCTAATATTAAGGTTGTAACACCGATCGGTGAAGAAATAACGAGCCGGACAGAAGTTAAAGAAAGAGAATTTATTTATACCATTCATTTCCAAAATACTGGGAATGCAATTGCTACGAATGTGACAATAATTGATACGCTTTCTCATTTCTTAGATCTATCAACATTCCAGTTGATGAATTCTTCTCATTATGTAAATGTTAGCTGTTTTAATAATGAAGTGAGGTTTGAATTTCCTAATATTTATTTACCAGATTCAACCACAGATGAAGAAAACAGTAAGGGTTTTGTACAATATAAAATCTATGCTCAAATGGACACCTACGTCGGTGATACGATTCGTAACATTGCCAATATTGTCTTTGATAATAATCCTCCGATAATTACACCGCCTGCTATAAATATTTATTACAAACCTGCCATAATTATTGATACAACCGCTTCAATTTGTGATGGATCTTTTTTCTTTTATCATGGTAATTTTTATGATGAAACTGGCAATTTCGCTGATACTATATCTAGTTATGCAATTGATACTGTTTATCAGACTTTTTTGACTGTACATCCAATACAAAATACGGAGTTGTATTCAAATTTGTGTGTAAATGATTCTATCGAATTCTTTGGGTCATATATTAAAACACCTGGGGAATATTCTCAAATAATAATGAGTCAATTTGGTTGTGATTCTACCATTGTCTTGCATTTAGAGAACCATAGCGTAGATGTAGCAGTTAGCTACTTATCTTCGGTTCAATTGAGTGCCAATCTGGATAGCGCAATTGATTATCAATGGATGAATTGTCAAGATTTTCAAGTAGTTCCTGGAGCAATTAATCAAAATTTCGAACCGATTAGTAATGGAAGTTATGCTGTAATTATTAATGACGGCGTGTGTATGGATACCTCCAATTGCTATTCAATTAATTCTCTGGGTTTGGATAATTTCTCAAATCTAAATTTAAGTTATTCCCCCAATCCTGTAAATGACGTATTAACAATTCATTTACCATCCAGTGTGGATCAAACCGAAGTAATTGTTTTTGATGTGAATGGTAAAGAATTGACTAACCAAACATTCTTCTGGGAGGAAAACTTGAACGTAGCAATGAATTCATTAAGTAGTGGTATTTATATTATAAAGATTCGAAATAGCCAATTGGAAATGAACATTCGTGTCGAAAAAATGTAATGGATTCCGCAGCCGTATGGCAACTAAGAACGGACGTAAAGTATTGGCTGCACGTCGCCGTAAGGGCCGTAAAAAATTGACAGTTTCTGACGAAGGTTTCCACAAGCGTTAATAGCCTGTAAATCTTTATTAAAGATATAGACCATCTTTTCGTTTTATGCGAAGAGGTGGTTTTTTTGTGTCCGGATTTTTGGTAAAAAGAATCAGTCCGTTTTTTACAGGGCATTTTCCGTTTCAGTTAAATCAATCCAAAATAACCTGTATCCCGCGTTGGGTATGTTTTCTCAATTGAGATAGGCTTTCGGAAAATGTTTGAAGCTTCCAACGATCTCCATTCAACGAAAAAAGCCACCCGTTTGTCGGATGGCCTTTCAAAAAAATGATATCAATTCTTAGTTAGCTGTACAAGTACGTACACTTCCCTCATAGGTTTTGTAAGCCCCAGTTGCGAATTTATCGCACTCAGATTGCTTGTCTTTTTTCTTGGCAACAACCGGGTATGATTCAGAACTATCGTAGTTAACGAACTCATCCTGGTAAATTTCAGTACAGTTACAAGAGTATGTTTTCTTACAAGAAGTTGCAAAAAGGCTTAAGCCTGCTGCACAAACGATTAAAGCGATTGCTTTCATAAATTTAGATGTTTTAAGTTATTAAATCTGTGCCGAAAATAATATTTTTTTCAGAAACAATGCATATTTGCGAAGAAATTGAAAAAAAGTTTAAATGCGGCTCTTTTTACAAGGAATTGCTCTAAGTTTGCTTCAAAAAAATTATGGACCGTTATTTCGTTGATTTTCGTTCAGATACCGTTACAAAACCATCGATTGAGATGCGGGATGCAATGTTCCGGGCTTTTGTAGGAGACGATGTTTATGGGGAAGATCCGACCGTAAATGAACTGCAGGAGTATGCAGCACAACTTTTTGGTAAGGAAGCAGCATTATTTTGCACAAGCGGAACGCAAACCAACCAGATTGCTATCAATATTCATGTGAAACCCGGCGGTGAAGTTATTTGCCACGAAGAAAGCCATATCTACAAGTATGAAGGAGGAGGGATTGCCAAAAATTCGGGCGCCTCTGTTCGTTTGCTTCAGGGAAGCCGGGGCCGTTTGACTGCTTCTGAGATTGAGAAGTGGATTATGCCGGACGACGTGCATTTTCCGGTTACCCAATTGATTTCTTTGGAGGATACAGCCAATCGGGGTGGTGGTGCCGTTTACGATTTTCAGGAGATTGAAGCAATTGCACACTTGGCGAAATCAAAGAATATTCCCCTTCATTTGGACGGGGCACGCATATTCAATGCCTTGGCTGTGAATGGGGTTGAAATAAAAAGATATGCTGCTGCATTCGATTCGATTTCCATTTGCCTTTCAAAAGGATTGGGAGCTCCGGTGGGATCATTGTTGGTTGGAACCAAAGAGTTCATCCACCAGGCAAGAAGGGTCCGGAAAGTCATGGGAGGAGGTATGCGCCAAGCCGGTTTTTTGGCAGCGGCAGGGATGTTTGCTTTGAAAAATCATGTAAGCAGGCTTCCGGAAGATCATGACAAAGCAAAGCAATTGGAAAGTGTTTTTTTAACATGTGATTGGGTGGAAAGTACTTTACCCGTGGAAACAAATATTTTAGTTGTAATTTTGAAGGAGGAGCTGAAACGCGATCACTATATTCAAAAGTTCGGAGAATTGGGCGTTAAAGTTTCTGCGTTCGGCCCGGGAATGATCCGTTTAGTGACGCACCTGGATATTTCCTCGGAAGACATGGTATATACAATAGAACAAGTCAAGAAAATATGAAACTATTCGCTTTATCTGTTATTGGATTGATGCTCTTACTGTTCCTTTCTTGTAAGGATAATAACGGGACCGAAACAGTTTCGCTCGAAGATATTTCACATACCTCCGATAAGTTTGATCACATTGAAGACAACCGGGAAACTGCGGAAATCAAAGATGAAAAACCGAAGCAGGCCTATTTCCTGACAGCTTTTGATTCGATTTATAAGGATGCATCTTGGTTTATGCTCGACAGTTTATTGTTTCCGGACCGGTTCGGACCATCGAAAATGGAAAAATGGTATTTATTGAGCCAAAAAGACAGCATTGTTGCATTGCATTATGAATTCAGGGACAGTTTGAGAACGAAAAACGCTTTTTTCAACTGGATTGATTGTTATGGACCAACCTGTGATTCTTACCAGGTAGGTTCACAATTTAAGAAACAAAGTAGAAATTCCCTGTTCCTGATAGGAGCAAATCAGTTGGTTTATATAGAATCAAAAACACCGATTGCCACAAAGAAATTGGTGGAATTGCTGAACGAGGAAAAAAAAGATCAGAATTGGATCTATGTACTGGAAATTCCGGGGAGAAAGAAAACCCGCTGGTCGAAGATCAAAGAAGGAGAAATACAAGAATTGAAAGGACAACAGGACAATAAGACAGCGGGACTTTAGGATGATAAGACAGAACAAATGAAGTCCGGACATCTTAAAATCCCGTAATCCTAAATCAAGAAAAATGAAAGTAGTAAACAGAGGATACATTTACGTAGAACCAAAACAAGCCTTTTGCGATTGGGCTAAACAACACGATCCGGAATTTGATTTTGATGAGTCGGATGACCTGGAGGGAAACCTGTATTTAATTGAAGAAGACTTCTTCGAGTATGAACCCCTGATCGAGTCGCATTTCAAAAAGATCATGAAAAACGAATGCCTGGCAGTGGTTGATTCCGATGACGATTATCCGAAACCGACATTGGAATTATTCCTGGAATGGTTTACTGTTCGCATAGGGTCCAGTGTTTTTGATACTCAGAAGACGGATTTGGAAAGCGACAAGTTGTAAACTGCTTTTGACCGATTGGAGAAATCAATTCACCGATTTTCCATCTCGGTTTCTTTTGTTTCGACCTAATTTAGCACCGTAATGAAATGTTATGAAGTATTTACTATTGCTTATTGGCTTGATTCCCATCTGTCTGATTGCACAGACTACCATTGAAGGGACGGTGTTGAATCAAAGTGGAAAACCTGTGTTTATGGCAACCGTTTTTGTGAAAGGAACAACGGACGGGGCTCAGACAGATGAAAAAGGAATGTATAAACTGACCACTAAAATGACCGGTAAGCAAATGCTGGTTGTTCGTGGGGATGAATTGGAGGAACAAACCCTTGAAGTGAATCTGAATGGAACTCCGATAACACAAAATATCAAAGTCAGCCAATCCAGGGCAATCGAAGAAGTGGTTATTTCCGCCGGAACCATGTCCGCATCCAATGACCGCACCGTAGCAATTCTCGATCCTTTGGATATTGTAACGACGGCTGGTGGTCAGGGAGATATTGCCGGAGCAATTCAAACACTTCCTGGTGTTCAGCGAAACGGAGGAGATCAAACCGGTTTAATGGTGCGTGGTGGAGATGTCAGCGAAACATCGTTTATAGTGGACGGTTTGGTAGCACAAAATGCATTCGGAAGCTCTGTTCCAGGAGTGGCTCAAAGGACGCGCTTTAATCCATTTCAGTTTAAAGGAACAGCATTCAGTACAGGTGGTTATACTGCCCGTTACGGACAGGCATTATCTTCCGTGTTGGATTTAAGTACGCTGGACCTGCCGGATCAGACGAACATTAACATCGGGGCAAATTTTGCCGGGATCTTTTTGGGAGGTTCAAAACTGATGGATAAAAATGCAGTGGAATTTACCGGGTATTATCAGAATTTATCCCCGTTTTTGGCCTTGGCGAAGGCAAATGTGAAGTTCTATGAAGCTCCTCAGGGATTCGGTTTTTCAGGGCGGTATGTTTCCAAAACTTCTACCGGTGGAATGTTTAAGACGACTTTCAACCAGACGTATAACAGCTCCGGTTTGGAAATTCCCAATCCGGGTGTAGCCGGGGCAACGATGAAATTCGGCTTGAAAAATCAGAATACCTATGTCAATACAACGTTTATAAATTCCATCAGCGATAAATGGAAGTATTATGTCGGATTTTCTTTAAGTAATAACGACGACGATGTGACCTGGGATACCTTGATCTCTACCCGAAATGATAAGCGGGTCCAGGGACGTGGAGAATTGACCTACACCGCAGGAAATCGATTCAGGATGATCATTGGGTCCGAGTTACAGCATTTTCAATACAAGCAAACATTTGATACGTTAAGCGGACAATTTACGGAAATGCTTAGTGCCGGATACGTCGAAGCCGATATCATTCCCTTCCGGAACTTTGCGATCAAGCCGGGAGTGAGGGCTGAATATTCCAAATTACTGGCAAAAGGAAATATCTCTCCGCGTTTGGCGATGGCAATCAAGACCGGGAAAACCAGTCAGATTTCCCTGGCGTCGGGATATTTTTACCAGTTGGCTTCTCAAAACTATCTGATGCAGGGATACCGGCCAAACTTCCAGGAAGCATTGCACTTAATGGCGAATTACCAGATTATTGCCAAGAACCGTATTTTCCGGGTGGAGGGATATTACAAATCCTATGATCAGTTAATCCGTGAACAGGGAGTTGCTTATACTCCGAATGCGTTCCGTTTCAATTACGGGATGGTGGACAACAGCGGATCAGGTTACGCCCAGGGAATTGATGTTTTCTGGAGAGATAAGAAGTCGATTAAGAATTTCGACTATTGGATCTCGTATAGTTACATCGACACCAAAAGACTGTATCAAAACTATATCAGTAAAGTGACTCCGGATTACGTTTCCGACCACAACCTGAACGTGGTTATGAAGTATTTCTCCATGAAACTTCAAACGAGTTTCTCCCTGACGTATAGTTACGCAAGTGGAAGACCGTATTATAATCCGACCAGTGCACGTTTCCTTGGAGACCGTTCTCCGGACTATCACAACCTGGCATTTACCGCTGCATATTTAACAACTATTAAAAAGTTTTTTACCGTCTTTTATGTTAGTTTAGATAACATTACGAATCAGCACAATGTATTGGGCTATCGTTACAGTTACGACGGAAGTCAGAGATACGAGGTGAAACCTCCGTTTTACTTCAATATTTTCTTTGGATTTAACCTGTCGTTGAAAGAGTTTAACAAAGATGAAATTTAATTAGTGACTATGAAACAAGTAATCTTAACCGTGGTTTTGGCGTTTACACTTCAAGCAAATGCACAGGATGATATTAAAAAGGAACTGGAGCCTATTTGTGCAACCTTTGATTCTACCTACACGCTGGAAGGCTGGAAGGCAAAATCGGACCAGTTGGCATTGGTAAAGGAAAAGTACCCGGAGAGTTGGATGCCCGCATATTATTATGCGTATTCCTGTGTTCAAATGTCTTATTTTGAACCGACACTGGCAATCAAAGATGTTTTGGTGAATAATGCGGAAGACCAATTGGTCAAAATAGAAACCTGCCCTTTGACAGACGAAATTCACATCATGAAAGCATTGATTGCGAACGCGCGTATCGGTGCAGATCCTGAAAATCGTTGGCAGAAGTATGGGAAAATCTTTGATGAAAATTTGAAAGCGGCAAAAACGATCAACGAAAACAATCCGCATATTTATTTGTTGAAAGGAATCTCAACCTTCTACACTCCGAAGATGTTTGGGGGAGGTGCTAAAAATGCACAGACATATTTTGACAAAGCAAAAACAAAATACGATTTGATCACCTTTACTGATATAGACAAGCCTTATTGGTGGGGAAGAAGCACATGTACTTATTTCTTCGGAGAGATTGATAAAGAATTGAATAAATAAAAACAACCTATTTGTAAGTAATAGTTTGTAACCAATAGTGGGCAGGCGATTAATCGCCTGCCCACTATTGGTTTAGGCCTTTTCTATCAGTCTGGAATTGTAATACTGAACGTCCGTGCTGACCTCTTTTTCGATCCAATTCGGAAGTTCAAATAATTCCTCCTCCGATTCCAATTCGATTTCAGCAATCTTCAATCCTTCCAGTTTGCCATGAAAAATATCGATTTCCCATTTCTTTTCTCCTACCACCAGCTCATACCGCTCTTTCTCCAGGACCTTTGCACAAAAATTACTCAATAGTTGATTCGCATCCTCAAACGGAATCTCATATTCAAACTCATCCCTTGAAATACCAACTGATTTTCCCTTAATTGTCAAATATCCCTGATCACCTTTCGTACGCACGCGAACTGTTTTTCCGTCAACGTCCGAAATGTATCCCTGCCTGATCTTTTTTGATTGAAGGTACTTGACAACATCGGATATGGAATCACTTACCAGGTATTTCCGCTCAATTTCTTTCATTTATTTTAGACTAAAAACGTTAGACAAGAGACGGAAGACCAAAATAGTCTCTTGTCTTTGGTCTCAGGTCTAATGTCTGCTAAAATACGATAGATTTTGGAAAAAGAGCCGACGATCTCCTAAACCGAAGGATAATATTATCTTCGCACTTATGCAGGTGATTCTGACATTTGATTACGAGTTATTTTTTGGTACAGATACCGGAAGCGTTCAAAAATGTATGATTGAACCAACTGATCGGCTGTTGGCAATAGCAAAGACTCACCAGGTTCCGCTTGTTTTTTTTGCAGACGTAGGATTTCTGATCAAATTACACGAGTACAAAGACCGATATCCGGATCTTGAAACAGATTTTAAACAAATCACCACTCAGTTGAATCGCATGCTGGAGTTGGATTGCGAAGTACAATTGCATATTCATCCGCATTGGGAGAAATCCTACTACGATGGCGAAAAATGGGTGGTCATAACAGATGGGTGTTACAAATTGTCAGATTTCCCCGATTCGGAAGCGGAAATAATTGTGCGTAAGTATCACCGCTTTTTAACTGGTTTGACCGGAAAAAAGCCCACAACTTACAGGGCCGGAGGTTGGTGTATCCAACCTTTCAAACAAATTGAAACCGTTTTTCAGGAGCTTGGAATTGAAAAGGATTCGACGGTGTTTCCAGGAGGGAAGTTTGAATCGGCTCATTACCAGTTTGACTTTACGGATGTTCCACCTTTTGGGAATCCGTATCGTTTTCAAACAGATGTAACGAAGGGGGAAGCAAATGGTTTTTTCCTGGAAGTTCCTATTTCTTCCTGGGAGTTTTCTCCGTTATTTTATTGGCGACTGTATGCTTTGGGAAGACTTAATCCAACTGCGCATAAAATGATCGGGGATGGTTCGTTTTTGGCCCAGCCGGGAAGAAAGAAATCCGTTTTGTTGCACAAAACCTGGAATCATGTCAGTTCGGATGGTTATTATGCTTCACAATTAATGAAACAGGCAAGGTATTACGAGCATAAAAAAGTGCGGACTTTCGTAGTGATCGGTCACCCGAAGGGAATGACGAATTATTCACTGGATCGACTGGAATCATTTGTTTCAAAAACGAAATCAGTATATGAATTCATAAATTTCGGATCATGCAATTGATAAACGCAGATTCGACAGAGGTAAAAGAGAAATGGGATGAATTGGTTTCATCGTACAATGCTTCGGTATTCTCCGAGTCTACTTACCTGGATGCAACGGCCGGAAATTGGATGATTCTTTATTCGGATGACTTTAAATCAGGGATGGCTTGTCCGTATGTGTTGAAAGGCGGAGTGAAAGTATTGGTGACCCCGTTTTTCAACCGGTTTATGGAATGGATTGGCGAACCGGTCGGGGAAAATGAATTGATCCGGACTTTGAAAAATGAATTTCCGGTTGCGGACCTTCAGGTAGGGAAAGGATTTAACCTGGGCCAACGTGTTTTTCAGAAGTTGGCCCCGGGAAATTTGAAGTTAAATCAACAAGCAAAACGCTCCCTGAATAAAGCCGCTGAACTTCAGGTAGAGCAGGGAGAACATATTTCCGCAATGATGGACCTGTTACGAAATGAATTGCAGAACCGCATTCCCGGAATCAATGAAGAAACCCTTCCGATTCTTGAACATTTAGTGAATAAGTACCGGTATAAAGGACTGGGACAATTCAATCTGTACAATGAAAACGAGTGGCTGGGCGGAATTTGGATCATTGAAACGAGTACCACGGTCCTTTATTTGAAAGGAACAACCAGGGAGGAAGCAAAGAAATCCGGTGGAATGTACAAACTGATGCATCATGCTGTTACATATGCGCATTCCAAAGGGAAAGTGTTCGATTTCGGAGGATCAAATGTAGAGTCGGTAAGACGATTTAATTTGAATTTCGGCGCAGAAGATGTTGTATATTCGCACTTAAGCTGGAATAATGCTCCATTTTGGTGGAAAACAGTAAAAATGATACGGGATAAATGGGTAAAAAAGTAATTTTGATTACAGGAGCAACCGGCGGACTGGGTTCTGCTATGGTAAAGCATTTTGAAAAACAAGATGTCAGATTGGCCTTGCATACCTATCAGCAGGAACCTTTTGATGTGAATTGCGAGCATGCCTGGTTCAAAGCTGATTTGAGAGATGAAAACCAGGTTAAGAATCTTATAGCAAGTATTCTTGCCAATTTTGGAAAAGTGGACGTTTTGATCAATAACGCTGGGATTTCAAAAAATGGCATGAGCTGGAAGCTTGCTTCGGTTGATTTTAACGAGGTGATAGCTGTGAATTTAACAGCTCCGTTTTTGTTATGCCAGGGTTTGATTCCAGCTATGCGCACCCATCAATTTGGACGAATCATCAATATTTCTTCCGTTGTTGCACAAACCGGTGTTCCCGGAACGGTGGCCTATGCAGCCAGTAAAGCCGGAATTCTGGGATTAACCAAAACGGTTGCGAAGGAATTGGCCAATCTCCCGATTACATGTAATGCCCTGGCACTCGGTTATTTTGATCAGGGAATGATCAGTGAGGTTTCCGACGAGATGCAGCAGCAAATTATTGCGCAGATTCCAAAGAACAGATTGGGAGGAGTTGAAACGATTTTGACAACCATTGATTGGCTTTTAAAAGACGAATCGGATTATGTTACGGGACAAACGATTTCTTTAAATGGCGGGTTGTTTACCTGATTTATTCCCTTAAATTTGCAGTCAACAAAATGAATAACACGATCAACATGTTTCCTAAAAAAAATTTGCCCCGGTGGATAATAATTCTAATTGATTTATTCATTTCGGCTTTTTCTTTAGCGATTGCTTATCTGATTCGTTTTGATATAAAAGCAGACGATGCGCAGTGGAGATTGGAGCTGGGAATAGTCAAGTATTCCATTATTGTCTTTTTTGCCGTCAGATTGATTGTATTCTTCTCATTTGGGATTCAGAAAGGGATTGTCCGGCATACCTCAACGTCGGATTTCAAACGGCTTTTTTTAGCGACAACAACCTCTTCGGTAATTTTTGTGATCCTTGGTATTGTTCGCTACAATTGGATCGATAATTATTACCTGTTCCCAAGTTCCATCATCGTAATTGAATACGTTTTCTGTTTCTTTTTTCTTGCGGTTTCACGTTTTATCGTAAAATTACTTTATCTCGAGTCCGTAAAATCAAGCAGTGAACAACAACTCGTATTGATTTACGGAGCCGGAGTTTCCGGTCTGATAGCAAAACGGATCATCGAGAAAGATGTTCGGATCAATCTGAAGGTCTTTGGTTTTTTAGACGATAATAACCGCATTTCAGGAAACAGGATCGAAGGAGTGGAGGTGTTCCATACCTCTAAATTGGAAGAAATCCTGCAAAAGAATAAGATTCATCAGGTCATTATTGCCATCCAGAATTTGGATCCTGAAAAAAGGAGCTGCATCGTGGAGAAATGCATTGATGCTGGGGTAGAAGTAAAAAAGGTGCCAAACCCGAAAAGCTGGATCAACGGAGCATTTACAACCAACCAAATCGCCCAGGTAAACATTGAAGACCTGTTGGGAAGAACCCCGATTGTCCTGAACCAGGAAAAACTGGCGGATGGATTGAAAGATCAGGTTGTTTTGGTAACCGGTGCCGCCGGTTCCATTGGTTCGGGAATTGTGCGCCAAGTATTGGAATACAGACCCAAATTGGTCGTTTTGTTGGATCAGGCTGAATCTGCAATGTACGATTTGGAGTTCGAATTGAACCAATTGAAGGATATTCCACCATTTGAAATTGTCATTGGGGATATTTGCAACGAGGAACGGATGGAACTGCTGTTTGATACGTTTAAACCTTCCTGGGTGTTCCATGCAGCAGCATACAAACATGTTCCGATGATGGAATTAAACCCGTCGGAAGCCGTTAGAAACAATGTAAAAGGTACCAAAATACTGGTCGATCTTTCCAATAAAAAAGCAGTTCACAAATTCGTCATGATCTCTACTGATAAAGCGGTGAATCCGACTAATGTAATGGGGGCGAGTAAACGCATTGCTGAAATTATTGCCCAGGCTGCAAATAACGGACAGACTCAGTTTATCACCACGCGATTCGGGAATGTACTGGGGTCCAACGGTTCGGTTATCCCACTGTTTAAAAGGCAAATTGAGCAAGGCGGACCAATAACTGTAACAGACGAACGAATTACACGTTATTTTATGACGATTCCCGAAGCATGCCAGTTGGTTCTGGAAGCCGGAATTATGGGAAGCGGAGGTGAAATCTATGTGTTTGACATGGGGAAATCCGTTCGGATTGTTGATCTGGCAAAGAAAATGATCCAGTTATCCGGCTTGGAATTGGGAAAGGACATTGAGATCCGTTTTTCGGGGTTAAGGCCGGGTGAAAAACTTTACGAGGAATTATTGAATGATGCTGAAAATGTACAGGAAACACACCATCCGAAGATTTTGATCGCATCTGAAAGGGAAGTGGATGAAAAGGTGTATGATAAGATTGAGCGTTTATTGAATGCGGTCGGAAAAACAGACAACCTTTCACTGGTGCAAATGATGAAGGAAGTTGTTCCTGAGTTTATTTCAAACAACTCCGAATATAGTGTTTTAGATAAAAAATGATACATGTTAGATTCGTATAGACTTCAAGTCCGTTTTTCGGATTGCGATATGATGCAGCACGTAAATAATGCAGTTTACCTGAATTATTTTGAAGAAGCCAGAATTCATTATTTCCGCCAGATGCTGGGTACAGATTGGGATTGGAAAAAGACCGGGGTAATTCTCCGTAAAAATGAGTTGGAATACCTCAAACCGGTTTTCTTGCACGAACCGGTGGAAATATTCGTCTACCTGAAGCACATCGGAGAAAAAAGCTTTACCTTGTCCTACGAAGTAAAAGTGCTGAATGAAGTGAAAACGACCGGAAGTTCGGTGCTCGTTTGTTACGACAGTGCAAACAAATGTTCGATTCCGATTCCGAAGAGAATGAGAGATGCTTTGGGGCGGCTTTCGCTGAAATTGGAACAATAATTGATTGAAAGACATCAAGGTTTTAAGACTAAACAGAATACAGATGGTAATTCAAAGTCCTTAAATCCTGAAGTCCTAATCCCGATAGCTATCGGGACCTAAAATCCAAAATATGAGAATACTAATAATTGTTTTTTGTTTGTTTTCACTGGCGGTTTCCGCTCAACCTAACTTCGGGGTTGCAAGAAAGGATTCTGTTCCGTGTTATCAAAAAGCTGCCGATCGGGCCAAACAAAGATACACCGAATGGGAATGTGGTAAGATTGCGGGAGTAGTGGATTGTAACCAAAAGCTGGAAATGTCCCAGGACGGGAAAAGAGTGGTGACTAGTTCCCAAAAAATGCCTTTTTCAGGAGTTTGCGAGACCTGTCATATGAATGGGATCTTAGAACGTCGGGTGACATTCGTGGATGGATTTACAAATGGTATCGATACCACGTATTACAAATCCGGATGTATTATGGTGATTCGCTCGCATGTTCAGGGAGTCGAAAACGGTCATTGGACTTACTTCAATGATTCCACCCAGATCCCGGCTTGGGAGAAAACGTATTCGATGGGACAGTTTGAAGGTCCGCAGCTGACTTACAATGCCAAAGGAGATACGATTAAATATGAGAATTACGTAGATGGTGTTTTGAATGGTCCTAAAATTACCTATGATTCCAAAGGAGTAAGAAATAAACAGGTAAACTATGTCAAAGGGGTGTTGGATGGTCCGTTCCTTGTTTACAATCGCGAAGGGAAAATCATCGAAGAATTGAACTTTAAGGAAGGAAAAAAACACGGCGTACAGCATTACTATTACGACGATGGGAAATTGCTTCGTACCGAGACATGGGATATGGATTCCCGAAACGGGGAGTTTAAAACATTGTTTTATGACCAGACGCTTCAATCGATTGAAAATTATAAGAAAGTGACTGCAAAACCGAATCAATATGTAACGGCAGAATTGTATGCCTGTCCAACAAAAGAGGTTGCGGATGCATTGGGACAAATGCTGTACGATAAAAAGTCAAAGCAGCAGGCATTGGATAGTTTGAAAGATGCAAATATCGTGGTTACCCAAGTTAGAGGAGAAGCGCTCAGCGAGAATGCAATCCTAAAAGGGAACAATCTTGCAAAAGGTGTGAACCGGCCGATCAAATCAGGGAAGTTCTATTACATAGCTGTAGTAAGCGAGTTGAAATCGATGACAAAGACAGAGGTGCGTGAAGGCTTATTTGAAGAGCGTTTTCCGGATGGGAAAATAAAGAGTCGTGCCATCTATAAAAAGGACGTTCTGATAGAAGAACATGTCTTTGATGAACAGGGAAGGGAAATTCGTACTTTTGGTGGAACTGCTTCATCGGGCAAGGAAGATGATGCGATGCCTACAAGTCCTAAGAAGAAAAAAGAGAAAAAGAAAAAAGAGCCGAAACCGGAGGAAACGAAACCGGAGAAAGCAGGTGAGTAAGTATAAAAAATATAAGGGCGAAAAATTTTTCGCCCTTATATTTTTTCATTCCATTCCAATAATTTTGTTTCCACTCCGTCAAATACCGCATAAGTATTGTAATGGATCCATTCTCCCAGGTTGATGTATACGGCGCGTTCATTGATCTGGATAGTCATGGGAAGGTGGCGGTGACCGAAAATGTAGTAATCCTGCTGTTCGATCTCTTCCTGCTCTTTACAATATTGGACCAGCCATTCCTTGTCTTCGCCTAAGAATTGGCTGTCTGAATCACCTGTTGCGATCCTGCTTTTGCGCGAAAAATAGTTCGCCAGGGCAATCCCGAAATTCGGATGCAGCCGCGCAAACATCCATTGGGACCATTTCGCAGCGAAAACTTTCTTAATAAACTTATATCCGCGATCCCCGGGGCCTAATCCGTCTCCATGTCCGATCACGAATTTCTTGTCATTATACACTCTGTAAATAGGTTCGCGGTATATTTTGACGCCCAATTCCTTTTCGAAATAATCAAACATCCACATGTCATGATTGCCTGTAAAGAAACTCACCGGGATGCCCGAGTCGACCAATTCGGCTATTTTACCCTGGATCCGAACAAAACCTTTCGGAATGGCATGTTTGTATTCAAACCAAAAATCAAAGATATCTCCTACCAGGTAAATCTCAAAAGCATCTTCCCGGATGTGGTCCAACCAGTCGATGATCCGTTTTTCACGGTCAGAGCTTGATTTTCCGGTAGGGACACCTAAATGAAAATCAGAAGCAAAATATATTTTTTTCCCTGTTGGAATATCCATGTCAGAATCCGAAGATCGTTTTTAGTGCCTGTTCCAACTCAACGCCTCTTAATTTGGTGTCAATGACATTTCCGTCGCGATCAATCAATACAGTGAACGGAATGGAAGAAACCTGGTATAATTTTGCTACTTCATTTGACCAATATTTCAAATCGGAAACATGGTTCGGCCAGATCAGCTTATCTTTTTCAATGGCAGCGAGCCAGGGAGCTTTGTCTTTGTCCAGTGAAACGCTCATCACGGTGAACCCCGCATCTTTGTATTTGTTATACAAAGCAACCACATTCGGGTTTTCTTTGCGGCAAGGACCACACCAGGACGCCCAAAAATCAAGCAGAACGATTTTTCCTTTCAAATCAGATAAGGAAACGGGCTTTCCATTGACATCATTTTGAGTGAAATTCGGAGCGGGTTTTCCTGAAGCCAGGAAGTTTTGTTTGTCTTTTTGTGCTTTGAGCTGATCGTAGCTGTTTTTTGCATTTTGTACACTGGGAGAAGAGGGGAAACAAGCCAGGAGTTGGTTCACAATTGCTTCATAAATAGTAATTTCCTTATCTGTGTCCAGGGTGCTGATTACCGGCAGAAGTGCTGCTGAATTTGCGTGTTCGGCAATGAATTTTTGCCGGTATGCCGAGAATTTGTAGTATTCCGTCTGGTAATATTTGTTGATTGCTTCCTGGTTTTCCGGAGTTGTTTTCATGGCATTGATGGCAGAATCCTTCTTTTGATTGAAATACTGCATTTGGCCTACAAATTCATTCAATGCAATACTTTCGTCGGAACCGCTGATGGTATGGAATGCATTGATGTTGTTTCCGTCCGCATTGATCCGGATTGCAGATCCTTCTCTCAGGATAATATTGATGTGTTGCTGTCCTAAACGCAAAACGTAATAATCTGCAACGGGAACAGCTCCTTTTAAGGTGTAATTTCCCTTTTTATCCAGTTTTCCGTTGATGTAATCCACATAGTGAGAACCGTAATATTGTGAGATCTTAATGCTGTCACCATTGGTATTGAAAATATTTCCGCTGACTTCAACTTGTACCGGGTTCTGACCGAAGGCAACTCCGGATAAAAGGGTCAAACAAAGAATCAATTGTTTCATAGTTATGTTCAATTTAACTTGCAGTTGTTTCCAAGGCTGCAAAAGGTTTGTTTTTCAAATCAAAAGCTTCGCTGATCCTCAATTACTTTCGCACTAACGTTTGTCGTAATTTAGTCTTCAAAAGCTTCGCTGATCCCAAATTACTTTCGCACTAACGTTTGTCGTAATTTAGTCTTCAAAAGCTCCGCTGATCCCAAATTACTTTCGCACTAACGTTTGTCGTAATTTAGTCTTCAAAAGCTTCGCTTTTTCTTCTTATTTTTTTGCCAGTTGCTCTATCAATTTCTGTTCCAATTGTGTGCCTCTTAATCCAACTCCTACAATATTGCCTTCTCTGTTCAAAAGAACGGTATGAGGAATTCCCTGGATTCCGTAAGATTGAACAAGTGGTGTTTGCCATCCCATTAAATCAGAAACGTGGTTCGGCCAGATTAATCCATCCTTGGCAATTGCGCCTTTCCACGCTTCAGGATCGTTGTCCAGGGAAACGGAAAATACTTCAAATCCCTGATTCCGGTATTTCTTGTACATGCGTACGACATTCGGGTTTTCTTTACGGCACGGTGCACACCAGGAAGCCCAGAAATCGATCAGGACCACTTTTCCTTTCAAAGCAGATAAACGCAATTCAGTCCCGGAAGGATTTTTCAATGCAATTTCAGGGGCAGCCATCGTTCCTGCATTGTATTGCAGGTAACTTTGGTATTGCGAATCGATCATTGCGACTTGCTGGGCAATCATCCCGGTAATGGGAGAATCCGCATAATTGCGCTGAAAAGCGGTTTCAATCTGTCTCAAATCCTCCAGGTTTGCCGGGTCCCAGTTTGAAAGCCCTTCTTCCTGGGAGGGCATTAATAAACTCATCAAAATGATATTCACCGGATTTCCCGGATCTTTCCGGATTTGCTTTTGTGAAAAGCTGACAAGGGGTTTTTTCAGTTTCACAAAGAGTTCCACCTGTTTTTCCTGTTCTTTGATCTGCGGCATTTGCTCCATTTGTTTTTTTGCAAAATCGCTGAACAAAACCATGTACTTTGTCAATGGTTTTGCCCATTTTGTACCGGAAAAAGAAGGAGTAATGGCAAACGTTTCCTTGGTGGCATTCAATACTACCTGGTCATTCACTTCCATTGGGATAACTACGGCATTCTTGGTCCCTTCTCCTAATGATACGGAGTAAATTCCCATTCCAGGGATATTTCCGTCCAGTTCAAAGTTTCCGGAAGCATCTGTTGTAGTTTGCGCCACTTCAATAGGACCTTGTTCGGATTGTGCCTGAACTTTTAATTTCTGATTGGCAGCACCAGTAATCCGGCCTTCTATGTGGAAGTTATTAACCAAGCCTGTTTCTTCATCCAGGTTACTGTCTCCGCACGAAGTGAAAAGAAATGCCCCTAAAAAACATACACTAAAAAAAGAAAAACGGTTCATCAAACAGTTTGTATTAATTCACGCAATAATGCGTTAGTAGTTTTTGGATCAGCCTTACCGCCGGAAGCCTTCATAATTTGTCCCATGAAAAATCCGGTCAATTGGTTTTCTCCTGCTTTAAAACGGGAAACTTCGTCTGGGTGTTGCCCGAAAACTCCTAAAATAACTTCTTTTAACGAGTCAGCATTGGATTCCTGAATGATATTCAGGGAAACCGCCAATTCGTCGATATTTGCATCCGGACTTGCGATCAGTGCCGGGAAAAGCTTTTGTGCTGCTGCGGAATTGGAAACTTTTCCACTTTCGATCAGGTTGATAATTCCGGCAATTTGTTTCGCTGAAACAGGCAAATCTTCGATTTCTAACCCATTTTGGTTCAGGTAAGATTTTACTTCTCCCATCACCCAGTTCGCCGCACTTTTGTAGCTTTTCGTATTGGAAATAACTTCTTCAAAAAACAAGGCAATGGATTTGGAGTCCGTCAGAATTCCGGCATCGTAGTCGGACAGCTTCAGGTCTTGCGTATATTTGGCATGCAATTCTCTTGGAAGAGCAGGCATTTTCGCTTTCACCTGGTTCACATATGTGGTATCAACAACGATCGGCTGCAGGTCAGGTTCCGGGAAATACCGGTAATCGTTTGCTGCTTCCTTGCTTCGCATGGAGATCGTGATCCCTTTCAAAGCATCAAAACTGCGGGTTTCCTGTGAAATGCGCTCACCGTTTTCGATAGCTGCAATTTGGCGCCCTATTTCGAATTCAATTGCACGCTGCACGTTCCGGATGGAGTTCATGTTTTTGACCTCCACTTTTGTCCCGAATTCATTGGAACCTTTCAGCATGACTGAAATATTTGCGTCGCAACGAAGCGAACCTTCTTCCATGTTCCCGTCACAAATATCCAGGTAACGAACCAATCTGCGTACTTCCGTCAAATAGTTATATGCCTCCTGGCTTGAACGGATCTCGGGTTCGGAAACAATTTCCAATAGGGGAGTTCCGGCACGGTTCAAATCGACTAATGTATCGTACAGATCTACATCGTGAATAGATTTTCCGGCATCTTCCTCCATGTGAATACGCGTCAAACCGATGGTTTTTTCCTCGTTATTCTCTGTTTTGATCACAATCGCACCACCTGTACAAATTGGGGTTGTGTCTTGTGTGATCTGGTATCCTTTCGGAAGATCGGGGTAGAAATAATTCTTACGTGCAAAATGCTGGTGCTCCGCAATCGTACAACCGCAAGCCAAACCTAGTTTGACTGCAAATTCGATCGTTTTTTTGTTCATCACGGGCAATGTTCCCGGATGTCCCAAAGTAATCACACTCACATGGGTGTTCGGGTGTGCACCGTATTCGTTGATATCCGAAGAATATGCTTTGGTTTTGGTGAGCAACTGTGCATGCACCTCCAAGCCGATCACTACTTCGTATTTATCTCTTGTATTCATTTAGTAGATTTTAGGACTTTGAGATTTTTAGGATTTTAAGACTTTAAAATTGGAGTTTAAAGTCTTGAGGTCCTAATGTCTTAATATCTTGAAGTCCAATTAAATTTTGGCAATCAATTCACGCATAATCAGGGTCATTTTCGGCTCTTGTCTGCTAGCCACGTCAATCACATCCTGTAAACTCACCTTTTGAATTTTCCCAGGGACACCTAAGTCTGTAATGATCGAGATCGCGAAACAAGGGATTTCCATGTGGCGAGCTACAATTACTTCCGGAATAGTCGACATTCCGACTGCGTCTGCTCCGATTGCGCGAACGTATCCGTATTCAGCCGGAGTTTCCAATGTTGGTCCTGTCAAGGCTGCGTATGTTCCGACAGAAACTTTGATGTTGTTTTCTGCTGCAATGCTTTTGGCAACTTCAATCATGGAGTGGTCATACGGTTCGCTCATATCCGGGAAACGTGGTCCCAATTCGTCGATGTTCTTTCCGATCAGCGGATGAGCAGGGAACAAATTGATGTGGTCGTTCAGGATCATGATCTCACCAACCTCGAAATCCGGGTTGACACCACCAGATGCATTACTTACAAACAGACGCTCGATTCCAAGCAATTTCATGACGCGAACCGGGAACGTTACCTGTTGCATGTTGTAGCCTTCGTAGAAGTGAAAACGCCCTTGCATGGCAACGACTTTCTTTCCACCTAAATTTCCGAAAATCAATTTTCCCGAATGGCTTTCTACCGTAGAAACCGGAAAATGTGGGATTTGTTCGTAAGGAATTTCATCGATTACCTCAATTTCCTTTACCAATCCTCCCAATCCTGTTCCTAAAATAATACCGATTCCCGGTTTGATTTGTGTTTTGCTGTTGATGTACTCAGCAGCTTCTTTCATTTGTTCTAACAACATAATTTTCAAGTAACGCTTTAAAATCTTCTTCTCTATCTATTTTCACCGAAATGCTTTGCACAAAAAACGGGATTTCGCTTGCTAAAATAGTGTCTTTCCATTCTGCCAAACGCACCGCGTCTTTTTCAGTTGTTACTACCGCACATCGTTGGTTTGCAAAAGTAGCAACTTTTTGCTGAATTTGTTGAATATCCTCACTCGTGAAACTGTGATGATCGGGGAATGTGATCGCCTCAACGCGATGGTTTTCAGCCAGAAAACGATATAGCGGTTCGGGTTGTGCAATTCCGGTTACCAAAATTAATTGATCGAATGATTCCCAAATGGCACCAAAAAGCCCTTTTAGCTCACCGTAAATGACTTCACTAAAGAAAATATGTTCGGTTTTTAGCGGGATTTTTTTTCTAAATGGAGTTTTATCTTTTTCTGAAAGTTGCTGCGGGCATTTGGTGATCAAAGCAATGTCTGCTCGCTTCATCCCGGACCTTGGTTCCCGAAGGTTCCCTGCGGGGAAAACAAAATCCCTGAAAACGGGACGATCATAGGTCATTAACAGAATATTCAAACCGGCTTTTACTGCCCGGTGCTGAAACGCATCATCCAAAAGGATCAGTGCATCGGGGTAATGTGCACGGATCCAATCTATCCCGAGTTGGCGTTTTTCTGCAACGATTACCGGAACCCGGTGATTGAAATTGAGCCAGTACATCATCGGTTCATCGCCGATTTCACTGGCAGTGCTTTTTGGATTTGCGACGTACAACCCTTGTGTTTTCCTTCCGTATCCGCGCGATAAAATAACCGGGTTCTCCTTTTCAAGGAGTTCGGCGATGTAGGCTGTAAGCGGTGATTTGCCGGTTCCACCAACCGTAATATTTCCAACGCAAATGGAAGCTCCGGGAATAGCTCGTGATTTGAAAACTCCCAGGGTATAAAACCAATTCCGCAGACTGACAACTAAGCCGTAAAGCCAGGAAAAGGGAAGTAAACCGATTCGCCATGAATACATGCGGATAAAGATAATAGAAATCCGGCATGTTGATGGAGTAAAAAACAGGGAAGGGAGCCCGCTACGAGCTCCCTTCGGTTATTGAAACTAATGGACGGACCGTTACATCCATTTAGAAACAAACCGATTAAATTCTTCACGTAACTCATTGAATACTTTTTCAAAGATTTGAATCTCGTCCTTTTCTGCCTGATGATAAGCCACTTTCCGGCGATCGGTCGCAACCGGATTTTTGTTTATTTCTTCCTCAAGCTCATTTTCTGAAATGGTAACCTTATGCTGGATCTCATCGATGGTATTGCGGTGAATGATCAATTGGTTCTGAAATTGTTCAACCAAAGCAAGTACGTCTTTGTGATTATTCTTTGCTGCAACCTCTTCCAAGCGATTTTGAAGGATCTTGATTTCGTCTTTATAGAAATCTAATTTATTGGACCATTCAATGTTTTCTTCGTGTTGTTTATAGATAAATTCGTTCTGACTCATGGCTTTTAATTTTTTCGGTGCACTTATTTATAGGTCAAAAGTAAGAAGGACGCCAGGGGGAGAAAATGATATAGATCACTGTCAAGGGTGATTTTAATCTTAAATTGAAAACCTGGAAATCTGGAGAAATCAGAGAATGTATAAAAAGAACATGTAAACTTCACGCAGGACCTTTAATTTTACATACATGGCGCTGGTATCTATTCTCACTCCTTATCGCAATGCGGAAAAGTATATCCGTGAAACCGCCTGCGCTGTCCTGAAACAATCGCATACCGATTGGGAATGGATCCTGGTAAATGATCACAGTGCGGAAAATGAGTTGGAAGCGATTACTGATTTGGTGAATGATCCGCGCATAATCCTGCTTGAAAACAAAGGAAAGGGAATTATCGACGCACTTTGCACGGCAATGGCGAGCGCCGGTGGAGAATACATTACGCGTATGGATGCAGATGATGTGATGCCGGATTTTAAATTGAAAGCATTTTTACAAAGTCTGCAAACTTCTAAAGAGCAAATTGTAACCGGAAAAGTGCATTATTTTTCGACTGAGAGGATCATTTCACCAGGTTATCTGGCCTACGAAAAGTGGTTGAATAATCGCGTGGATCAACAAGATTTTTATGAACACATTTACAGGGAATGTTCCCTGGCGTCCGGAAATTGGATGATGCTGAAAACCGATTTGGAAAAATGTGGTGGTTTTGTTGACCTTTGTTATCCCGAAGATTATGATCTGTTGTTCCGCTGGTATGAAGCCGGATATACAATCAAAGGCTTGGATCTGATAACACATTGGTGGCGTGATCACGATCTGAGAACTTCCAAAACCAGTGTGCATTATCAGCAAAAGGCTTTTTTTTCTTTGAAGATTGATCGCTTCGTGAAGCTGGATTGGAACCCGGAACATCAATTAATTGTCAATGGAACAGGGCAGAAGGGACGTTTGACGGCGAAAATGCTGATGGAAAATGAAGTTCCCTTTGCGTGGGTCTCCCATGAGCCGGAAAAGTTCCCCAAAGGAATTTTTGGCCATCCGATTTTGGGTATTGATGAAATACCTGACAAAAATCGGGCTCAGATCTTAAATACAACACTGCTTGCGGAAGAGGTATTACGCGGTTTCTATGCAACAAAATCGACGGATATGTGCTTTTTACTTTATAACACCCGATTGAGTAAACTGGTTTCCTGATTCGCATTTTCCCTTAGAAATTCGTAACTTTGATAATCAAATTCTTCAAAAAATGCAGGTAAAAGAGCTCGTTTCGTATTTAAATCAGATAGCACCGTTTTCATACCAGGAACCGTATGATAATTCCGGTCTGTTGGTAGGTGACCCGACAGCTGGAATTAAGGGCGTTTTGGTGGCATTGGATTGCATTGAAACGATTATAGATGAAGCAATTTTGCACGGAGCGAATGTAATTGTAACCCATCATCCGATCATTTTCAAAGGATTGAAACGCATTACCGGCGCCAATTATGTGGAACGGACCGTTTTGAAAGCGATCAGGCATGATATTAACCTGATTGCCATTCATACCAACCTGGACAATGTTCATTTCGGTGTGAATCACATTATTTCTGAAAAACTGGGGCTTAAACACGTGCGGATATTGAGCCCGAAAGCAGCGATCAATCACAAACTCGCAGTCTTCGTTCCGCATACACATTCGGACCTGGTGCGTGAAGCGATGGCTAAAGCGGGAGCAGGAATGATCGGCTCCTATGACTCATGCAGTTTTTCTTTGGAAGGAGAAGGAAGATTCAGGCCAGGTATCGATGCGAACCCTTTTCTTGGGAAAGCCGGTGAACTGGAAGTTGTGAGGGAGGTGAAGGTGGAAGTAATCGTTAGCCAGCATGCATTAAATGCAGTTTTGGACGCAATGAAAGCAGCACATCCTTATGAGGAAATTGCATACGATTTGATTGGTTTATCCAATACGAACGAATATATCGGCAGCGGGATGATCGGTACGCTGGAAAAGGAAATGGAAGTAATGGATTTCTTAAATACGGTGAAGAGGACCTTTCATTGTGGCGCGGTCCGTTATACAAATCCGACGAAATCATTGGTTAAAACGATTGCCGTTTGTGGTGGATCGGGAAGTTTTTTATTAAAAGATGCGATCCGGGCAAAAGCAGATGTTTTTATTACGGGAGACTTTAAATACCATGAGTTTTTTGATGCGGAAGATCATTTGATGATTGCGGATATCGGGCATTTTGAGTCGGAACAATATACTTCTGAGTGGTTAGTAGCACAAATGAAGAAAAAATTTACTAATTTTGCGGTTCGTTTAACGAGTGTAAATACGAATCCGATAAATTATCTCTAAAGTATGGCTGCAAAAGCAAGTACAAAAGAAACAACAGTTGCTGAAAAGTTGGACGCATTGTATGCGTTGCAAAAGATTGATTCTCAAATCGATAAAATTAGAACCGTACGTGGTGAATTGCCTTTGGAGGTTCAGGACTTAGAGGACGAGATCGAAGGGTTGGAGACTAGAATCAAGAACCTGCAGGAAGAAGCAAAAGAACTGGATACTGAAGTTGCAGATCGTAAAATTGCAATAAAGGATGCGGAAGCTGCAATCGTAAAGTTCAAGGATCAACAAAATAATGTGCGAAACAATCGCGAATTTGAATCGTTGGCGAAAGAGATCGAATACCAGGAGTTGGAGATTAAATTGCACGACAAACGCATGAAAGAAGCTAAAATCAAGATTACTTCCAAGAAAGAAGTGCTGGATGAGGCGAAAGAGCGTTTGGAATTGCGTAAAGGCGATTTGAAAGTGAAACAAGATGAGTTGAACGAGATCGTTGGAGAAACACAAAAAGAAGAGGAAGCCTTGATCGCTCAGTCTGAAAAGGCAAAATCTTTGATTGATTCACGTTTGATTGCAGCTTATGACCGTTTGCGTTCCAACGCGAAAAACGGATTGGCTGTAGTTGGTGTTGACCGCGATTCTTGCGGAGGATGTTTCAATAAGATTCCACCTCAACGTCAATTGGATATCGATACACGCAGAAAAGTAATCGTTTGCGAACATTGCGGAAGAATTCTGGTTCCTGCGGAAGTCGTAGAACAAGATTAATTATAGACACTGGTTGTTGAAAGGGTTTACGAAAGTGAACCCTTTTTTGTTTTTTTCATTCTCCCCTTGAGGGGAGATAAAGAGGGGTGGCCACCTCCCTTAATCCCTCTTCCAGGAGGGAGATGAAAATTTCCTGGATAAGACATTCGGAATTTGAACCTTGAATTCATAATTCGCTCAAAATATTGAATGAAAAACCCAAACGAATACTTACTTTTGCAACTGAAAATTATCAATCCGTTTTTACATGGAAAAACTAGCAAAAGCTCTTTTCTCGATGAGAGCAATGGCAATGGGATTATTCATCTTCCTTTCCGCAATCGCAATCGCAACCTTTATAGAATCATACGAAAATACACAGGCGGCCAAGTTGTGGATCTATAATGCCAAGTGGTTTGAGATCCTGTTGGCGTTTCTTTGTGTAAATTTGGTTGCGAATATATTCCGTTATGAAATGTGGAAACGGGAAAAGATCGCGGTATTGCTTTTCCATCTTTCGTTCATTGTAATCATCATCGGTGCATGGGTTACCAGATACATCAGCTACGAAGGAATGATGATGATCCGTGAAGATGCTTCTTCCAATATTGTTTATACTTCGGATCCGTATTTGTGGGTAAACGTGAATGATGGCAAGGAGTTTCAGCTGACACACGATGTAAAGACGTTCCTGGCAGAATCCTATCCGTTCAACTCCGCAAACCTCGATATTGAATTTCCCAAGCATAAAACACCGATTTCGATTGAATATGTGGATTTCAAGTCGAAGCAAATCGATACTATCGAGATCAATCCGAAATACAAGAGCAGTGCGTTGGATATTGTCACAGATGGAATGAAGTCCAATTATCTGATAGATAACGAGATTTTTAACCTGAATGGTGTACCTGTTGCTTTTTCACCGAATTTGGTAAATGGGGTAAATATTTACCGGAAGAACGACACTTTGCGTTTGAAACCAAACATGCCGCTGCAATATATCCCTATGAAAGAAATGCAGAAGGCACGTCAAAGTGGTATTGCTCCGCCGGATTCGGCATTCGTACAAGTTGCTCCGGGAGAGGAAGTGGTGTTTGCTACCACAACCCTTTACCAGATTGCTGGACAACAATTCGTGTTTAAACAGGAAATTCCGAATGTTGGTAAGAAATTAATCCCTTCGGGAAGAAGGGATGTTGGTTCGGATTACTTAACGGTAAAGGTGACCGATGGTCCTCATTCCAAAATTGTCCGTTTGAGAGGCGGAGCAAAAGAAATCGGCGAATCTGCCTACTTTGAAATGAATGGATTGAATTACCGACTGGAATATGGAATGAAGCGGATTACAATTCCATTCTATATGAAATGCAACGATTTTATTTTGGACCGCTACCCGGGGTCGGATATGCCTTCTTCCTATGCGAGCGATCTGCAGGTGTTGGATACGGCTAACAATGAGTTCGGCACGAAGCGCGTATTTATGAACCATGTATTGGATTACGGTGGTTATCGTTTCTTCCAGTCTTCGTATGATGCAGACGAGCAGGGAACAATTTTAAGTGTAAATCACGATTTCTGGGGGACGAACATTACTTACTTCGGATATTTAATGATGTTTATCGGTATGGTGTTTAGTTTGTTTGCTCCAAGTTCCCGTTTCAGAGAATTGATCGGAGTATTGAAAAAATCGCATGCAAAATCAGTGATTGCTCTATTGGTTACTTTGTTTTCAGCAGCGGTTTATGCACAGGATTCCTCTGGGCACGTTCATGACCACGAGCATACCCATCAGCACGATCAGGCAATTCCTGCAGCTCCTGTAAAACCGGTTGTTTACTTTATCTCGGAAGATCAGAGTGATGAATTGGCTACCTTGCTTGTCCAGGACAACCGCGGGCGCATCATCCCGATGCATACCATGTGTGACCAGTTATTGAGCAAATTGTACCGTTCCAATACATACGAAGGACGTAATGCCGTACAAACAGTGATCAGCATGCACATGTACCCGGATTATTGGCTGGACCAAAAGGTAATTCTTGTTCCATCGGCATTATTTGATAAATACAACCTGACGAAATACGTTTCTTTCCGGGAATTGACTGATGAGACCGGAAACTTTAAATGGATCGATGATTACAATGCCGCTTTGCAAAAGCCGGAAGGTCAGCAATCCGAAGCACAGAAGAAATTGATCAAATTGGGTGAGAAATACCAGGTGCTATTGGGGATTGTTAACTGGAATTACATGAAAATCATTCCGATGAAAGGGGATAAAGCGAATCGCTGGTTCATGCCTTTCAACCAGGAATTAATGATGCACGACAGTGTTTCGAGCCGATTGGCCTTGTCTTATATTAGTTCGTTGAATGATGCGGCAAAATCAAATACTAATTTCTCCAAATCAACGAAGTTATTGAATGATCTGAAGAAAATGCAGCGTTCGATCGCGCCTGTGTCCATTCTTCCATCCGAATCACATGTGAAAATGGAGGTTTCCTACAATAAAATGGGAATTTTTAAAAATTCAGGAAATTCCTACATCCTGTTTTCATTGATTTTATTGATCATATTCTTCATCCGTGTATTCTTCAATCCATCCGAAAAATCAGATCGCCGTTATTCCATTGCCGGCAAAGTGATTTTTGCCCTGATGGGGATTATTTTTCTGTATCATGGCGCAGGATTGTTCATGAGAAGTATGATCTCGGGACACGCTCCATGGAGTGACGGATACGAAGCGATGGTTTTCATCGCTTGGGTGATAGTTCTTGCAGGATTTATCTTCTCGCGAACAAGCGTGGTGATTTTGGCAGCAGCAGCTTTATTGGCATGGTTCTTCATTTTCGTTTCTCAATTGAACTTACTGGACCCGGAAATTACTCCTTTGCAGCCGGTATTGAAAAGTTACTGGTTGATGATCCATGTAGCAATTATTACGAGTAGTTACGGGTTCCTGGGACTTGGATTCATTATCAGTTTTGTCAATATTATTCTATACCTGACAAGAAGTTCAAAGAATGGAAAGGAAGTAACAAAGAATATTACCGTGCTTACGGCGGTTAGTGAAATGACTATCACCATTGGCCTATTTATGCTGACGATCGGAACCTTCCTTGGGGGAATTTGGGCCAATGAATCGTGGGGAAGATATTGGGGCTGGGACCCGAAAGAAACGTGGGCTTTGGTTTCCGTACTGGTGTATGCAATCATTCTTCATTTCAGATATATTCCGGGATTAAAAGGGAAATTTGCTTTCAACGCTGCAGCTATGTGGGGATATGCGGCTATCCTATTTACCTTCTTTGGAGTGAACTTTATCCTGGTTGGATTACACTCTTATGCGAACGGCGACGGATCGGTAAATTTACCGGGATATGTATGGCTTACCATTGCAATCTTCCTGGTACTGACTATTGTTGCAGGAGTTCGAAATAAGAAGTATCTTCAGACTCAAAGAGAATTGCTATGAGACTATATGATTTTTCATTGAATTACTTAGACGGGAAACCGATTGACTGGAATGATTTTAAAGGGAAGAAAGTCCTATTGGTGAATGTGGCTTCTCAATGCGGGTTAACTCCGCAATATGCGCAGCTTCAAGAGCTGAATGAAGCATTCGGTGGAGATCATTTCGCAATAATAGGAGTTCCCTGCAATGATTTTGCCGGACAGGAGCCGGGAACAGCAGAAGAGATCGCAACTTTTTGTTCCGTCAATTACGGGGTAAGTTTCCCGCTCTCGGAAAAGGTGCATACGATTGGTGAAGAGATTCATCCGATTTATGAATGGCTGAAAGAACAAACCGGTACCGAAGTAAGCTGGAATTTTCAGAAATACCTGATCGATCAGGAAGGCAAAATTGCCGGCTATTTTTCTCCTCAAACAGAGCCTGCAGAATCGCATATTTTAGATTGGATTAAAAAATCATGAGTCAAATTGATATATTAGCTATCGGTGCCCATCCGGACGATGTAGAACTTTCCGCTTCAGGAACTCTTTTGAAGCACCGGGCAATGGGTTACACTACCGGAATTATTGACCTGACACAAGGTGAATTGGGCTCGCGTGGTACGAAAGAAACACGTAAGGAAGAAGCTGCTGCTGCTGCCCGGATACTGGGATTGACCGAACGCGTCAACCTGAAAATGGCCGATGGCTTTTTTGAACATTCGGAAGAAAATCTAAGATTGATTATTGAACAAATCCGGAGATTCAAACCACAAATCGTATTATTAAATGCTGTTTCTGACCGTCATCCGGATCATGGAAGAGGAGGTAAACTGGCTTCCGAAGCGTGTTTTTTAGCCGGGTTGCGTAAAATTGAAACAACATGGAACGGAGAACCGCAGGAAGCACACAGACCACAAGCGGTGTATCATTATGTCCAGGACCGTTACCTGCAACCGGATTTCGTTGTTGATGTGACGGATTTCGTGGAACAGAAATTCGATTCGATTAAAGCATATAAAACCCAATTCTGGGATCCGAATTCGACTGAACCGAAGACCCCGATCTCCGGGGAAGAATTTTTTGAATTTCTTCGTGGAAGAATGGCTGAATTCGGTCGCAATATAGGTGTCCGCTATGCGGAAGGTTATACTGTGGAGCGAATTATCGGTGTGAATTCTCTATTTGAGCTTAGATAAAGTTTCCTTTACGTTTGAAATCAAATCATTAAACTCTTTCGCTAATTCTTCATTGATGATTCCGTCTTTGAAGTTTTCATCAAAACTTGGCAGGCTAAAATGTCCCAGGATATTTGCCGTATGGCGCGGGAAACGGCTTAATGCGGCTTCCAGGGAGAATTTTGCCCCTAGTTTTCCAGGAGAAGTGGAGATTAGCAGCATGGGTTTGTTGTGAAATACGCTGTTGTTTAACCTGGAACACCAATCCAATGTGTTTTTGAACGCAGCCGTATAACTTCCGTTATGTTCCGTCATGGAAATGACTAAAAAGTCCGAATTTTCAATAATGTCATGCAATTCGTGCGCCTGAACCGGGTATCCATCTTTCTTTTCTTTATCCACAGAAAAAACAGGCATTTCGAAGTCGTTTAAGTCGATCATGTTGACCTCTCCATCAAATTGATGGGCAGCAAAATGGGCAAATTGCTGGTTGATAGAAGATTTACTGGTACTTGCTCCGAATGCTAATATTTTCATGATGCTTTTTCTTTAGACCCCGACATGTATGGTCGAATAATTTTGTACGAAGATAGGGATATTATCAGATTAAAATAGGGCTTTAATGACAGATTTTACAGGGATTTGATTAGTTATTTCCAGTCTCACTTTGGTGCCTCTTCGTTATATAACGAAAACATGATAGCATGTTTTCATGTTGTTGCAATTTCACGATATGAAAAAGGGTCCGTCGAAACGAACCCTTTTACTTGCTATAAAACTAAACTAACAGAGAAAACTTTTTCCGTCAGAAATCCGGAATTACTGGATTAGTAGTCTTCGATCAGCCTTAGCTAATCTCTTATTTTACAACGCTCAATTTAACAGTCTTCACTGCATCATTGGTTCTTACTACTGCGTAGTACAACCCTTGAGCGAAATCTGCTGCGTTGATCGTGAACTCATGAGTTCCAACTTCAGCGTATTTAGTACCTACTGTTTGCATTACTTGTCCGTTTGCATTCATTACAACTACTTCAATCGTACTGTTTTGTGCTACGTCAACAAATAATTTAGCATTTGAATTGGTAGGGTTAGGGTATAAAGAAACACCTGCAATTGCTGAAACTTCTTTGATTCCCAAAAGACCTGTAAAATCAGATCCGCTTAAAAGTGGAGAACTTGCTGCCGGACGGTAGTCAGGAGTAAGGTAATTGTAAGGTGTTGTTAAAATTCCTGCTGTAGAAGCGATTGAATCATTTGATCCGGCTGCGAACCAGGATACGATGTCAAAAGTACTTCCTGCATTTTTCTCAGTTACTTTACCGGTAACATTTCCTGCAACGATGTTGTTTTTGTATACGATCAAACCATTGGTTGCATTTCCTTCACAAGCTGCTCCGTCAATGTGAATTCCTCTTTGGAAATCCATAAAGATCGAGTTGCGGATATCTAAAGCGGAATTTCGGCGAATACGTGCTCCACGACGGTATCCTGCAGCAATTGTATTAGCAGTGTTTCCACGGTAAGGCCCGACTGCTGTAACGTTAGAGAATGTAGCATTTGTTTGAGGATTGTTTGTAGATCCTGAAGCGTCGTTATCTGATTCAAAACCTTCTGAAGTAGATACTGACGGGTTATCAGCAATATTCGGGTCACGAACGATCAAACCGAACTGTACATTTCCTGCGAATCCGAAATCCGTATCGAAATCATCATCCAAATTTCTGTAAGAAACCAAATGTTTAGCATTTACTGTTCCACCGAACCACTCATATGCATCATCATTAGAGAAAGAAACCTGTACAAAGTTGATCTCAGTACCTGAACCTACAGATCCGAAAGTCAACCCGTTGATCTCTTTATCCGTTTGGTATGCATAACCCGGGAATTCGATACGTACGAATGTTAAAGCACCTGAATTATCTGCATTGTCAGGAGTCATTCCACCACCAAACTCAGTGTCTGTAGTAGGAGCAAGTCCTTCGATATTCGCAACACCGTTTGTTTGGTTGTTAGCAGCTTTTCCTAACAGGATGATTCCTCCCCAGTCACCTGCCGAACGAGAACCTGCTGCTTGGTTGGATGTAAATACGATCGGAGCGTTTGCTGTACCTTGAGCCATCAATTTCGCTCCTTTTGTAATAAACAAACCTGAACCCTGAACAGCTTTGTCACCCATGATGATTGTTCCCGGTTCAATAGTCAAAGTTGCGTTGTTCTTAACGTAGATCTGACCTTGTAACAAGTAAACATTTCCTGCAGTCCAGGTAGTGTTTGCTGTGATGTTTGTTGTAATCGTTTGGTTTGGGGTACCGTAGTTTGTGTTTTGAGGATCCCAGTTTGCCCATCCTTCTGTCCACATCGGAGTTGGAGCTGGAGCAAAAGCACCGCGATACGTTGTTTGTTCAAACTGTCCAAATGCTGCTAAAGTTCCTAAACCTGCGAACAATGCACTTAAGTAAATTTTTTTCATTTTTCGTTTTTTTTCTTGGTACAAAATTGATTTACTAACCTTGTTCTATCCTTTACTTTAAGTTACGATTCAAGTAAATAAATGTTAAGTTCATCTTAACTGAAGTAGCAATAATTTAATATTAGCTCAATCGTTTTAGTGACACGTAAAAAGTTAAACTGAAAAAGAAAGGCCATCAATCAATTGACTGATGGCCTCCCGGATGTTTTTTATCTTACAATCGGAAGCTGATGGAGGCACTGAATGTTCTTCCGAAATTCGTTTTCCATACTTGCTGATCAATATCCTTGTTGTATCCTTTCACATTATTCTTGTCTCCAACGAAAATGGTGTTAAAGAACCCGTTCATTCCTTTCGCATCAGCTCTTGCTGTTGAACTGTTTTGATAGAAGACCTGGTCTTGCGCAAGAATATTCTGGATGTTTAATTTAAACTGTGCCCGTCCTTTCATAAAGGATTTTGTAATCTGCAGATCAAGGAACGTTCTTGCCTGTTCCCACAAATCCGGCTCATTCACGTTCCCAACGATGGCGATGCGCTGTCCGACACGGTTGATGTTCAATGCAGCTCCCCATTGATTGCGCGGATTGTCATATCGGATTCCCGCGTTGAAAACATACGGAGACTGACCCTGAAGCGGTCTTGAATCTGCTACACTTCCCGCAACACTTGAAACATCTACTTTCGAACGGATAATAGATAAATTCGAGTATACGGTCAAATCATCAAAGAAGGAAGAAGTATCCAAACCGAAGATTGTTGAGATCAGAGTACGCGCCTCCAATTCCAACCCGTAGTTGGTTGCAGAAGCCACATTTTGGAACGAAATCTCATTGATAACATCCGGACGGGATTTTTGCTCGATCGGATTGATGAAGTTTTTGTAGAAGATGGTCGCAGAGAATAATTGACCTCTTCCGGGGAATGTTTCGTATCGTAAATCCAGGTTGTGGATCAATGCTCGTTTCAAACTGTCATTTCCTGAAATTACAAAGTTCGTAGTGAAATCATAGAATGCAAAAGGAGCAAGTTCGCGGTATTCCGGTCTGTTCAATGTTTGCGAGTAACTCAAACGAACATTTGTTCGTCTGTTTGCTTCAAAAATGGCATTGATGGAAGGAAGAACATCCAACTTCTTGGTATTGATTTTCAATTCAGAATTGTCGTCTCTCAGTGCGTTCAATTGTTGCTGGAAATATTCGGCACGAACACCATAGATGAAACGGAAACGTCCGAATCGATTATCCAATTGAAGGTATGCCGCGTTCAACATGGATTGTGCGTCGTATTTATCAGAGAATTTGGTTCCGTCGGTCAATTTAAAACCACCTTTTCCAGGGTTCCCGTTAGCTCCCGGTTCGATTAATCCCATGTTTTGAGAAGAGAAGATCTGGTCCTCCGGCAAATACAATAAACTTTCGTCGAATTGAACACTTCCTCCTGTTACACCGTAACGGGTATATCCCAATTGGCGTGCATCAAACTTTCTGGTACGGACCTGGTTGTACACCCCGATCTTGAATTCGCTTTTGAATTTTCCGAATAAGTTCGTTCCGTATGCCAAATCCACCCGCTCGTTGATTGAACTTTCTTTGTTGTCTGAGAAAAACATTCCTCCTCCGTAGCTCGGACCAACATTCGTGTATGAAATATTGGCTACATATTGCGTATCTCTTGCATTTGGATTACTCGGGTCAATGATGTATTTATTACGGGTATAGATTGATCTGCTCAAATTCGGAACAGTACGGTGAACGTTGCTGTATCCTGCCAACCAGTTTACTTTTAATCCTTTGGCTCTTAAACCGTGCTGTCCTTCCAATTGTCCGGAATAAACCTGATCCGAGGTGAACCAGCGTGCATTGGATCTCAATAAATTCGGATTGGATTCCAGTGGATTGATTTCTCCTGTTCTGTTGATCAGTTTATCGGAAGAGTTGATACTGTAGATATTTTTAAAGTTGATTGTGTTGCGTTCATTGATCTTGAAAGCAAAATTCATTAAAGCTCCCGCAAGTAAGTTGGTCACGTTATTGTGGTCCAAATAGTCGTAATCGATTTGTGTCGATTGAACTGAATTCGGGTCTGTGCTGTTTGAATAACCCCGACGAACGGTTTCATTGTAGCTAAAGCTTCTGCTGTAAGTAAGCGCAGCGATCATCCCGAATTCACGTTTTCCGAATTTCTTATTGAAACCAGCTGAAGCCTGGAGGCTTAGATTCGGAAGGAATTTACTGTCTGTCGTTGCCCAGTCTGTGGATACTTCTTTGGCCAGTTTGGCCTGGTCGTGAATATTTAACGGGTATTGTCCGTATGCCGGTACCGCAGCTGGAATTTTACGTGTTCCGTCATCAATTCCTATCCAATCCGTTTTTCCTCCTTTATAAGAAGTACGGTCTTTAAAAGTCGTGATGGTATTGATTCCGGTTCCTACCTGGAATGAAAAGAAGTTCTTTTCAGGAATACTTTTCGTATTGATTTGGATTAATCCTCCTGCAAATTCTGCCGGTTGGTCCGGAGTTGCGGATTTGGTAATCGTTAAGTTGTCCAGCATATTGGATGGAAACATATCGAATGAGAATGCTTTTCTGTCGCTTTCGGAACTAGGAAGCGGGGAACCATTCAGGAAAGCAGCATTGTATCGGTCGTTCAAACCACGAATGACTGCAAATTTATTGTCCTGGATGCTTGCGCCACTGACCATTTTCAATACATCACTGGTGTTGCTGGCGGTAGATTTTTGAATGGATTGACTGGACACCACATCGCCTACGCTGTTGGCATTCTTCTGGGCCAACACAACTCCCTGGTCTGTATCTGTAATTCTTTTTGCGGAAATAACAATTTCACCGATGGAAGTACTGTCTTCTGCAGGTGGCGACATGACTACGTCAATATTAGTCACTTCTCCCGGCTTAACCTGGATGTCATTTACAACTTGGGTTGGCATTCCGGGATACACGATTTTGATTGTGTACGTCCCCTTTTCCAATTTGTCGAAATTGTAAATACCTTCGATGTCAGACAGGATTCGTTTTGCTTTTTCAACCAATTCTACCTGGGCGGAAGGAAGTCCTTCTCCTGTTTCAGAATCGATCACTTTTCCCTGAATTACTCCGGTGTTTTTGTCTTGCGTAAATGCAAAACCTGCAATTAGTAATGAAACAACGGAAAGAAATATCTTCATAGCTTTAATTTTGCCACAAAGGAACAGCTACAAGATTATTCTAAATTAAGTGCAAAATTATTGGATTGTAAGGCTTGTGTAAACAAATTATGAAGCTTCTTAACATTGAGTTAATACCAGCTAAAAGGATTTTGCAATGGATCAAAAATAGTGTTTTAAAATGTAATCTTTTCCGGTTTCTATGATCGAATGGTCAATTTCACGACAAAAGCTTCTATTTCCGTTTGAATAGGTTGTTTAAATAGTGTCTGTATGGGATATCCAGGGAAAAGCAGAATCCCGAATTCAATGACAGGAGAATTACAAGTAGTTTGAATATTGATTTTTTATGGTGGAGCAGTAAAAAATGTTTGTGCTTGCATCAATAGATTTCTTCGATGATGAATTGCTGATTATTAAAGAAAACCTGGTCTGCTTTCTTTTTGTGCAGTAACAATTGACCAAGAGGAGCACCCAGACCAATCCCGGTCAGTTTCTTGCCTTCAAAGAAATTATTCCCAATCGGAATTCCGATTAGAAACAATCCTTTATTGGTCTGAACAAGTGATCCAGGTTGAACCTGGAGTGTATGTTCAATCGGTTGATTGGCGAGCAAACTTTTCAAACGGTGCTGTTCGTTTAACTGTTTGCTTAGTTTTACCAGTTCCTGCTGTGCCATTTCGCGTGCCGTTTCGAATTTGTCTCCAGCTGAACTTTTACTGTCTTCTGTCATTCCCTTTTGCAAATCGGCAATATCTGCCTGTAAGGAAGTTATTTTCTCAGATATGCCGGCCGTTAAGAGTTGGAAGAGTGTTCTTTTGTCCATGAAAAAGTTTAAGAATTTAAAAATTCAACGATTAAACTGTTTGAACTATTCGTAAATAATGAAATGCTTGTTGAATAACTCGATCAATTGTTTCTTAACGCTTTCCTTGGAAAATTGCATCCCAAAGGCACGTAAGAATTCCTTATCGAATTGGAACTTTCCATTCATCATATCCAAAATTGCATGTTTCAGATCGGCGATGTTGTTGTGTTCTATTCTAATGCCCAATGCTTCAGTCATATTTGCAGCAATTCCCACCGGTGTGGAAATAATGGGAGTTCCAGTTAACCAGGCTTCAGCAATCACAATACTGAACGTTTCATATTCGGATGTCAGGATCAGGGCATCGTGTTCTCTTAACAATTGGCTGACTTCTTCCCATTCGCACGGCCCAATGAAATTGATCGCTTCCCGGCAGCTGTTTAATTTAGCCCATCTTTCCCATTCATCCGTATCCTGATCGGAAACAACCGTTAAACTGACCTTCTTTCCTGATTCCAGGTAGGCATTTAGAAATCCGTCGAAGAGAAAACCCGGATTCTTTGTGTTCTTATCCAGTGTTGAAATGTGAATGAACTTGGTGCGGTGAACCGGATTGGTTTCTCTTAAAGTGAACAGGTCTTCGTCTACAAAATTGGGAACAACCTGGATCTTCGTAGTTGGAAAGACCGGTTTCATGTCTGTTCTCAATACATTTGAAACAGCAACTATTTCACTGGTATGCCTGCTTCCGCGTTTAATAACCTGCTGGTGCAGGGAAATAAAACTTTTAATCAGTTTTTTCCGGTAATACGATCCATGTTCCATCACAATCAGAGGCACGTGGAAATACCGCTGTACCCGGGCGAACTGCATAGCTCTAGGAAGAAAAACATGTGCAAAGATCAAATCAATGTGATCCAGCATTCCCAACCCTTTTCTCAGTGCTTTTCGCTGAAGCCACCAATGAATAAAACGGTTCTTGGAGATGTGATGATAAATGCGGATGATGCGCAGGTTATCGGTTTGCTGATCATCGACTTCAATGGAACTGCAATTTTTGTCGCCCATTGTATGAAGTACGGTTACTTCATAGGTGTCTGAAAGCAAGTGCGCAAAGCGTTCTACAAAATTTCCGGCATACGGGTCGACGCGTGTCGGAAACCAGGAGCTCATAATTAGAATATGTCTTTTTGTGTCGGACATAGGCTAAATTTAGCGCATTTTTTCACTAATTACATATGACGCGAAAAGTTTTTGTGTGATTTTCTTTACGGATTGTGAGAAAATAAACTCCTGCTTGCAAATTTTTCAAAGCGATCTCGTTTCCAATTTGCTGAAAAGGAACGGATTGTCCCTGCTGGTTTTTTAGTTCAAATATTTCGTGTCCCTTTAGCTCGGAAATAAGAATTAACCCATTTGTCGGATTAGGTGAAATTTGGATAGTTTCCAACGATTGATCGGAAATACCGGCAACGCAGGCTAAGCGGTTCATGTATTGCCAAATGGTATCATTGTATTGGGTTCCAACCAGGCTGTTTCCCATGCTGCTTCCCATTCTTACGAGAACCAGGCCTTGAGATGGTACGACGTTAATGATCTGGCCGTTTTTTCCTTCTGCTGCATACATATCTGGCGGTGCATTTGGACATAATTCTCCCGGGAAGATCAGTTGGGATTGCGGAATCATAAAGGAAGTTTTTCCATTGAGCCAGGTCAGGTAACCGTAAGAGTTGTTCAAACTCTGACTGCTGTTCCGCATTTCATTCAAGTAAGTTACATCCGGAAGAACAGGCGTTGTGTTCCAGTAACCGTCTTGTGAGAGCAGTAATCCGAATCGTGCCATCCCCCTTGCTTTGGAAACGAACACATTGTTATATCCTGATTGAATATACAAGCCGGTTAACCCGATTTTTGATGAAATTTTTTGATTCACCCAGGTATTCAGTGTCATTCCTGTGGCAGATTCGATAACAGAATCGAGTAGGGTATACGGTCCGTTGTGGTAAGCCCATCTTGTTCCAGGATCTGCTTTGTAAACCAGACAAGCCGGGTCTGTACAATAGAAGTCAGGAACACCGTCATCTAATCCCGTTGTCATAGTCAGTTGATGCCTGATCGTAATCGCACTTTCCTGTGGAAGCGTTAAGCTGGTCCAACCTGTTCCCAGGTAATCGCTTGTCGGATCATTGATATCCAGGAAGCCTTCATGTTGTGCAATTCCGACAGCATAAGCGGTCAAAGTCTTTCCGGCCGAATTCCAAACATAAAAACTATCCGCAGTAAATGTTCCGAAATACTTCTCCAAAACAATTTTTCCATCCTTCAATACGATGAAGGCTTTGGAGTCGGATGCTTCCAGCCAATCGTATAATTTCGTGATGGAATCCTGGCACCAGCCCAAGGTTGCCGGATCGGTTGTGGACCAGGTAGTTCCCGTTAGGGGAGGAAAATACGTTTGTGCCTTTAAACTTGAAAAGCCGAGGAGGAAAGTCAGCAGGAGTAAGAAGTGTTTCATATCAATTCAAAATGGTGAATTCCGGAGTGTTGGAACAAGTTGCAAATTTTATGGTAAGATAACACTTTTTCAATTTGGTTTAAACCAGCACCTTTTCATAGATCGCCTCGAGTTGTTCGATTGCGAAATCAATTTCTTCTTTGGTAGTATATCTCGAAAAGGAGAAGCGTGCATTCGGGCGGGAATTGTCTGCATGGATTCCCTCCAGTACGTGAGAACCTTTTGCTGCTCCTGAAGAACAAGCGGAGCCACCTGAACAGGCTACACCTTTTAAATCCAATGTAAACAATAACATACCGGATTTTTCTGTCGGAGGCAAACACACATTTAAAACCGTGTAAAGGCTTTTTTCCGGAGCAATTTCACCATGAAAGGTAACTCCCGGAAGGATTGACTGCAGTCGGTTTATCATATAGGATTTCAATCCCTGGACATGTGCCTGGTGCTCTTCCAAATGGCTGTAGGCCAGTTCTATTGCTTTTGCAAGTCCAACGATTCCATATACGTTTTCTGTTCCTCCGCGCAATCCTCTTTCCTGCGCTCCGCCATGAATCAGAACATCTGTTTTAATGCGCTTGTTCGCATATAAGAAACCGATTCCTTTCGGACCGTGAAATTTATGCGCCGCACAAGTCACAAAGTCAATTCCCAGGGCATTCAGATCAAAAGCATAATGCCCCATAGTCTGAACCGTGTCCGTATGAAAATAAGCATTGTATTTTTTGCACAATGCACTTACTTTTTCGATCGGAGTTAAGGTCCCGATTTCATTATTGGCATGCATTAATGAAACCAGGGTTGGTTTTTCATCCTTCAAATACGATTCCAATTCATTTAAATCAATATTTCCTTTGGAATCCACTTTCAACCAACAGGCCTCTATGTTTTCGCGTTCGGCTAAATGCTCAATGGTATGACAAACGGCATGGTGTTCAATGGTTGTTGAAATAATGCGTTTGACCCCCAATTGATAAACAGCGGTGTTCAATGCGATATTATCTGCTTCTGTTCCTCCGGAAGTAAAGATCAGCTCATTGGGAGAACAATTTAACTGCTTTGCAATTGACCGCCTCGAAGTTTCGATTAATGCTTTGGTTTGTCGGCCATAGAAATGCGTAGAAGAAGGATTTCCAAATTCATTTTGTAAAACAGGGATCATCGCTTCGGCAACTTCTTTCGCCAGTGGCGTAGTTGCAGCATTGTCTAAATATACTCGCATCGACTTTTTTATTACAAATTTAATAGATTCAGAAGAAGAAATGAATTAATCCTTTCCAAGAAGGAACCGAAATGTTTCTTTTCCTTGAGGAGCTAAAAGGAGGTTTGACATGAGAAAATGGGTGCGTTCCAGTCTTTTTTCGGTTGATTTTGCAGAGTTAACATGATTCAGGATATACCGTTTCATACCCGGAGTCAAAGCATCGAACCGGTCTTTTGATTCGGGAACCTGGGACCAGTATTCTTTTATTTCTTCTGCAACCGGCACACCAAATTCGGAATCGTCTTTTTCCAATTGAACGGTCACGGTGTCGCCTAAGGTTTTCCCGATTTTTTTCAAGCGATTTTTTTGGACGGTAATGAGCCCGCTTCCTTCGCCGAGAGCCAGGATTCCTGCCTGCCATTGAATTTTGGAATCCAGAGTGATAATCAGACGCTGATTAAAATCACCTTTTTCTTTTCTGCCGGGAAGTAGTGCCAGGATATCCGGGGTAATTTCCACGAACCAATAGTTGAGGTAATCCAATGCTTTGATGTCTGTTTCGAATTCAATCATACGTATTCTTGGAAGCGCAAAGATAGATAAGAGACTGTTAATTGGGAAAAGAATATTCCGATAATATTAATTACCCTGGTAACTGGTGGATAATCTTGCACTTATCCACTGAAAAGCAAAAATCCCCCGATACTACTCGGAGGATCTTCCTTTTATTCAACCGTGAATCCTGTTTTTTGAGCGGTAGCAACTAACGATTCAATGATTGCTGATCCAAGATCCTTTTTTGCATCCGATTCGTTGATTTTTTTCATTTCTTCAGCGATGTATTCTTCCCGTTTTTTGGAAAGCTCCCCGATCTGATTCTGATAACGTGTCCGGTCTGCTTTCTTCTGTTCGATATACTTCGTTTGTTCCTCTTTGGATTTTCCTTTCAGTTCTGCCGGAAGATCTTCCACCCGGATACTGTCCAGGTTTACATTTCCCTGGTCTATTCCATCAACTAAATCCCAATTGGCATTTTTATAATTGGATTTCGATTTGGCTGCAGCGCGTTCACTCATTACGGCATATCCTTTCAAACTGGCATTCTGATCTTCTTCGGCTTGTTTATTGGAACGGTAGTTGCCTTCTCTTCCGTACCCGACATAGGTTTTATTCAATGAATCGTTTACAGAGATAATTTCTTTGTCATAAGGCGTATCAATGTGTCTGATTTCCTCGTTGGAATTGATATTGAAATACGATCCCTGGGTTTGCTGAGCTCCGTCGTACCAAAATTCTTTTACTCCCTGATCGTATGGCCCGCAATAGATCGTATTTACGATAATGTCTTTGCTTGCGGCAATTTTCAGGATTTTCTTATAATCGATCGGTCCCTGGTTGAACGGCTCATTTCCTGCGATATAGATTAATCGAAGGTCTGTTGGATTGGGAGACCATTTGAGGTCATTGATCGAAGATTCGATAACGGCCGCACAGTATTCCGATCCGCCATTGGTCCGGAGTGAAAAAAGTTGTCCGGAAATGGAATCCAAATCGGCGATCAGGTCGGTGCGTTTGCGGACCCAATTCGGAGTTTTGATCTCGTCATTTCCATAATCATACAACGCAATTTCCAGCTGTGGGGTTTTTCCTTTATCCGACATTTTGGATGCCATATTGACAATTTTCCAGATAGTGGACTTGGCTTGTTCGATCAAACCATTCATACTTCCTGAAGTGTCGAACAGGATTGCGATTTGAATTTTACGTGATTCATCACTCGGATGAATGGGTTGAGCAAAAGAAAAAGAACTGATGCAAATGAGTAAGCTTGATAGTATTGTCTTCATGGTTGCTGTTTTTATGCATTACAACCAGGTGTTAAAAAAGTTCAAAGACGATACAATGAATTTCTAAATCAATAGTTTGAATTTGGTTTGAGTTATTTTTTTCCGGATCCGGTTAAAGTGCCGGTTTATTTCAAATGCTTCATTACCTCTTCTTTTTCAACCAGACCCGTCGTTGTCCAGGTCATTTTTTTGTCCTTGTAAACTTGCAATACCGGGATGGCACTTGTTCCTAATGTTTTGCAAAGCTCTTGATTTTCCTCCACGTTGATCCGAATCACCGTGACCGAATTTTTTAACTCTGTTGAAATTTCATTCAGATAAGGCTCCATTTTTTTGCATGGGACACACCAATCGGCATAAAAATCTATCAAAATCAGTTTGTCCGAATTCAGGAGAGCCTGGAAAGCTTGTTCGCTCATCCCTGGAGACGACTCCTGATTGTTTGTTGTTTCAGGAAGGTTTTCGCTTCTCCACTGCATGATTCCACCTTTGAGTTCATACACTTCTTTGAAACCGGCAGATCTCATTTTATCCGCAGCAGCACTACTTCTTCCGCCACTCAGGCAATAGACAAAAACAGGTTTTGATTTATCTAACGAAGCAATTTGTTGGTCGAATTCGGAGCCGTTCCAATCATAATTCAGTGCATTTTCAAGATGTCCGCTTGAAAATTCTCCGGGTGTGCGAACATCAATAATGACCCTATTTGGTGTTTCTTGTATTTTTTCTGCAAATGATTTTGCGGAAAGAGTGAATTGAGGCTGTCCATTGGAGCAACTGACTAAAACAGTTACCAAAAGGAAGATTGAGTATATTTTTTTCATGTTGCTTCTAATTAGTTGAGGGGTTTGCCGGATGATTTTTCGGGCTTGACTTCACAGTTTCCTCCGTAACAATTTCCACTTGCACATCCGAATGAAAATAGTCCCATGGAGGCAAAATAACTGCCAAACAAAATACCAACCCATTCGTGTCTTAAAGCAGACTGAGTAATGATGATGATTCCCAAAATAAGGAACAGAGCCCTTGTAAATGTCCAGTTTTTTAAGATACGTTCTTTCATAGAATAAATGGGCAAGTAAATCAAACCAAACTCGATCCTGTCAGAAAAATCGAGCTTGGTAGTGTATTACTTTATTTAAAGTTATTGACGGATTTTAGTTTGTAACCCATACCATCCGCCGCCATTGTGAACCTGTGTATAACCGTTTGATTTCAGTATGTTTTTTGCAGAAGCACTTCGCATTCCACTGGCACAACAGGTGATAATGGGCTTGTTTTTGTCCTTGAGTTTGCTCAATTGACTTCCCAAAGTATCCAAACTGATGTTGATCGAACCTTTAATATGTCCACCGGCATATTCTCCTTTGCTTCGGACATCCAAAATGATGGCACCGTCTTTTACTAATTGAGCGTAATCTGTTTTGGGTCCCAAGCCCAACAATTGTTTAAGTGAATTCATCATTTGTTTAACGTGTTTGAAAATAATTGACATCTAACCAGGAACCGCCATTGTAACATTCGATTCCATGATGTGATAAAAACCGGGTTGCCTGACCACTTCTTCCACCGGAAGCACAGCAAAGGATTAAGGGTTGTTTTAAGTTTTTTACCTCGTCCAATCTGTGCTCAATTTCCTGCAAAGGAATGTTGATTGAATTTGCGACATTTCCACCTCTAAATTCTGCAATTGTTCTGACATCTACAATAGTGCCTTGTCCTTCTTTGATTAGTTGTTCTATGTTCATGTGATTTTGTTTTAAAAAGTTTTTACTGCTTCACCCAAGTCAATTACGTGTGAAGCATTCTGAATGTTTGATTGGATGATACTGCTTCCAGCGGCACTGCGATATCCGGCGGCACAATGCACAACAATGGGTTTGTCAGTCGGAATTTCATGACAGCGCTCCCTTAGTTCATACAATGGAATGGCAAGCGACTGTTCGAAAATGCGGCGTGTTTTCACCTCGGAAGGATTTCGTACGTCTACTATGGTGTATTCATCCGGATGGTTTTTGAAATATTCCGTATCGAATGTGTGAGAAGTTTCATTTCCATAGTCCGATACAAAAGCGAGTGCAATTTGCGTTTCATATCCGATTTTGGAAGCCCGCTCAATGAGTTGATTCAATGCTGTTTCGTTTTCCGCGATGAGATAAAAAGGTTCTTCCGGATTGACTATACTTCCCAACCATGTTTCGAATTTGGTATCGTCCATTAAATGGATGGCATTTTTCAAGTGTGCTTTTTTGAATTGCTCTTGTGGCCTTGTATCAATGATCAAAATAGCCGGATTGAGCGTACTTGCGCAATCAGGGCAAGTAACGGGTTCTTTGTGTTGCACTTTTGAAATACTTTTTTGAAAGGATTCAGCCCCCTTTTTATTGATGCCGACATCAAAAGGGAAGTATTTCGGAACAAATGGCTGATCAGCTAACAACGCTTCAACAAATGTTTCTTCACTCATTGGCTGTAAACACCAATTACTCCTTTTTTCGGCACCGATCGTACTGCTGTTTTGTTCGCTCAATCCTTTTCCGCATAAACTTCCGGCTCCATGTGCTGGGTAAACAATTACGGAATCAGGCAGTGTGATAAGTTTGTCCCTAAGTGAATGGTACATCTGCTTGGCTAATTCGGTACGCGGTGAAGTAATGGCTCCGGCCTGTTCCCTTAAATCAGGACGCCCGCAATCACCTATAAACAAAGTATCTCCTGTGAAAACAGCTTGTTCTTTTCCGTTTTCATCGATTGCGAGGATACTGATACTATCCGGTGAATGACCAGGTGTATTGAGTGCTTTTAAGAAGCTGTGCCCCAGTTTGATGGTGTCTCCATCATCAAAGGATTGATGGGTGTATTCGGCGCCAAGCAGTTTGCTTACGTAAATTTTCGCATGAGTTGCTTCATGAATTTCCAAATGACTGCTTATAAAATCTGCGTGGGGATGTGTTTCAATTACCGCAGTGATTTTTGCATCGTGCTGTTTGGCGAAGTCGTAATAAGGTTGTGGATTTCTTGCCGGATCGATCAGGGCGATTTCTCCATTGCTGAGAATTGCGTAAGAATAATGTGCTAAGTTTTTGTCTTCGAATTGTTTGATTTCCATGTCTCTTGGTGTTTGATAGTACAAAATTACCGGCTTCTTTTGAGTGATACAGTGACTTTTGTTACATACCGGATTATTTTTGGAACCACATTTTGAGGGCAATTCCTACGAGCATTACGGCAAATACTTTCTTCAGGATTTCCTGTGGAAGTTGTGTGGCAAACTTGGCGCCGAAATAACCTCCAACAAAGAAAAATCCTGCGAGGATTAAAGCGGCTTTGATGTCAACAAATCCCTTTTGATAATATTGGAATGCTGCTAATGCTCCAACCGGAAGTACCATCATGATCAATGCCGTTCCTTGTGCCAATTGCTGAGAATAACCGAGAAAAAGCATTAAGGCGGGAATAATGATGATTGCCCCGCCAAGACCCAGCATACCTCCTAGTAATCCTGCGGCTAAACCAATGGTTCCCAATATCAGTGCGTTTTGTATTTCCATCTTAACAGGTGTTGATTTCGTTAGCGAATAAATATTTCACCACAAAAGTCAGACAATGGAACTTGCTGCACAGCAACCTTTGTTACAAAAGCGCAACTTTATTTCGACCTAATTTAACCAGGCCCTGATCTTCCATGTGTTTAAGCAGTCTCGAAACAACTACACGAGCAGTGCCTAACTCGTTGGCTAATTGCTCATGGGTTACGGAAAGCACTTTACTTCCCGTGAGTTCTCCTTTTTTTTGAAGCAGGTTTAAAAGACGTTCGTCCATTTTTTTAAAAGCAACGGCATTGACTACTTCTAATAGTTCTTCAAAGCGTTTATGATAGAGGCGGAATATAAAGTCAAGCCATTCCGGATAGTCTTTAATCAGCAAACCGACCTTATCGATGGGGATGAATAAAATTTCCGAATCTTCTTCGGCAATTGCCTTCACCTTGCTGGTGTCGTGATGGATTCCACCTAAAAAAGACATGATGCAGCTTTCGCCTGGTTTGATATAATAAAGCAAAATTTCCCTCCCGTCTTCATCCGTTCGCATCACTTTGATGCTTCCCTTGGTGACGATCGGAATGGCTTTGATATAAGCATTCTCATTCAGGATGATCTCTCCCTCGTCAAATGTTTTTGCAAAACCAAGAGCGGTGAGTTTCTCTCTGAGTTCTTTAGAGGATTTGAATTCGGATAGTGTATTTGATTCCATCATAATTAAATAGTTCAAAGCAATCGACTTAAGAGATCGCGGTTTCACACGAAATTACTTTCCGAGCAGGGTTTTGCGCTGAGTACGCAATTCAGTCAGTAAGGGTTCCAATTCCGGGTTTTCTTTATTGAATTCAATGGTTACACGTTTCGTGCCATTGGTCGTTTTGATCTCGATGTATTCGGAACCGCCATCCGCGCAATCCGGGCAACCGTAGCTTTCTTCCAGGTTTTTGAAGGTGTTCCAGTCAATTTTATCCGCAATGCTTTTCCATTTAGCGGAAGAGTTATCAAATTTTTCCGTTTTCACCGGGTTACGCGTCGAATCGACACTGGATTCAAAATACACGATTTGATCTTCTGAGAAAACCACTTCTTTTCGGCAATACCCGCGGCAATGCCCAAAATTGGTCCCGTGCGTGATGCTGATGATCGTATTGTCGGGGGCAACTGGTTTGGTGGTGTTGCAACTGAACAGGAAGGAAGCAAAAAGCGTAATAAACAGGAAGAATTTCATGACTCGAATTTTTAACGAAGGTAGTGGTTTGGAAATTAAAAGCTAAAGCGGAGAAGCCAAAATATGTAAATCCCGGTATGAATGGAATGTGCAGTTGAAATGATTTAGATCGCTTAATCTTTTCTGAAAGCGGGTTTGCCTGGAAATGGTTTTCTTCTTTTGATACACCGGTAAGTTTGACCGCTGCAGATACTATTTGCAAATTGACAGGTATCCCGGGTTTGTCTGTTAATTGATTGATTGGCCATTTTTTGAATTCAAATAAGTAAAATAAGCTTTAAAAGAGCGGGAGAAGTACAGGTTGTAAGCTCCCAGTCCATAAATGATAATCATTACCAAAAAAGGAACTTTTCCTGCAAGCGGAATAGGAAGGAACAATAGAATAAAACCACTAATCATTGCAAGTAAAAACAAAACAAACAAGGTGATTCGTGCCCAGTTTTTTCCCTGGAACAAAAAATAAAGCAGGGCAAGTGTGAGCACAAACCGAACAATTTGCTGAAAGAATTTCTTCGGATCTACTGAATCATGCGGAATGTGGTAGAATGCAATGACAAACATGGAAATAAGTATGACACTGATTGAGATAGCAATTGTTTGGCTTCTGCCTTGTCTGGCTAATTCATTCATGGTTGATTGGAGTTTTTATAAAGATAACTTATCGTTTTGAATCAGCTCTCCGTTCAAATAGAAATTGATTTTTCCGATAGGTCCGAACATCCTTGTAATAGTAATCATTGCTCATGAAATAGTCCCACTGTTTGGAATTCAGCGTATGATAAATGGTTGAATAGATTTTGGGTAATTGGTTGATAGTTAGAGGTATTTCTTTGTATACATATTTTCTATTCCAATCGGTGTATTCTCTGTACGGAAAGATTCCGAAGTTCAGGTTGTAGTTCTTTCTAAATAGAAAATATCCCAGCGGTCCGCAATCTGAGCTGAGATTGGAGTGCATTTTTTTCATGAGTTGCACTTGTTTTTTTAAAGAAGTTCCGTTGTATTCTTTCATAAGGGACTCCAGGCTGTCTTTTCCATGATTACGAGTTTTTAGGTAGGAATAAACCGATTTCTTTTGTCCGATGCTTACCTGGAAAATGGTGTCATGATAGAGAAACAAAACGTAATGGATAGTCGGAGGACTCATATAAACACCATTTTCTAATTCGATTTCAGCGCCATTACTGACTAAACAAATTGCCTGGAAATCTTCGCTGATAGTTTGTAGTTCGTTTTTGCAGGACGACAAAACCAATATCATTAATTGAATTGAAAAAATAAATCTCATATTACGCTTTTGCATTTGATAATTTCCAACGTCCCATTCCAATAAAACTCCCAATGCTTGTAAATTTCGAAAGTGGGAAAGTTGCTAGCCTCAACACGCAGTTCGGTTTGGTCTCCTTTCGCTTTTAAACAGAACGAAATGGTGGTATAATTCTCTGGCAAATCTTCCAGGTTTGACAAGGAGCTCAGGAATTCATATTGAAATACTTTTTCCGGGTCGAACTGTAGGATCGTTCCCCGGTTCTCAAAGGGCACATGATGAAAGCCTCTGATAACAAACGAACCTCCAATTTTCCAGTCGCTGATGATGTCGATTTCCATTGCTTCATCGCCCATCCATTCTTTCATCCGTTTCGGATCGGTCAAATAGCTCCAAACGGTTTCAAGTGAAGCCTCAATTAAAATGCTCTTTTCAATGTGATTAGGATAACCAGGTAATTCGTAATGCGGCATTTGTAATTATTTCTGGTGATCGTAACTCAATCCGGATCTCAATTTCCACTTTCCGTTTTCAATAATCCAGACATGGGTGAATTTTGCGGTACTCGCAAATTGCTCCGCTTTGCCTTCCATCTTTTCGTAAAACCGGTGTTCTCCGTATTGGATTGCCCCATACAGTTCTCCGTTTTCATACAATGGGAAAACCTGCGTTTTTTCTGTGATAAGTTCCCTTCGAGACTGGTAGGTTTCCGGCGATTTGCACAACCCGTTTTTCAAATCACTCAGGAATTTTTTGCGGTCGGAAATCCCCGATTTATCGTGGAAGAATTCAAACTGTTCGCTCAGCAATGCTTCAAATTGCGAAATATCACAGGTGTTGAAACCGATGTTAAATAGTAAACTGTCCTTTGAAAGAATGGTTTTATAAAGGATTGAATTGCTTTCAACTTGTGCCCGAGCGAGCCAACTGATTGCAATAAAGCAAAAGATGAACAGGTGTTTCATGTGTCTGAAATTGAAATTGTATCCGGAAAATTACGCATTTAAAATACGCTTTCAACTGTGTTGGGCAGCCTTTTCAATTGGGAAGTAAGCTTAACGCTGCTTTTTCCTGTTCAATTCTCACTTTTCAACGTTCAATTACGTAATTTTGTAACATGTTCGTCGAATCCCTTTCTTTAGTCAATTTCCGCAATCACAGCGAAGCTGAATTCCAGTTCGAATCCGGTGTGAATTGCATTGTGGGGAAAAATGGGTCCGGGAAAACGAATGTATTGGATGCGGTCCATTACCTGAGCATGTGTCGTTCGTATTTAAATCCGATCGACCGGCAAAATATCCGCTTCAACGAGCAGTTTTTTGTGATCCAGGGATGCTGGATGAAGGACGATCAGCCGTTCAATTTGTATTGCGGTGTGAAATCGGGTTCAAAAAAGGTGTTTAAGAAAAACAAGAAGGAATACGAACGCCTCGCAGATCACATCGGGTACTTTCCGGTAGTCATGATTTCTCCGTATGATACGGATTTGATCTCGGAAGGAAGTGAAGTGCGCAGAAAATGGATGGACGGGATTATTTCCCAGTTCGACCACGAATACCTGACGGATCTTCAGCGTTATAACAAAGTGCTGGATCAGCGGAATGCTTTGCTGAAACTGCAATTCGAGAACGGCTTCTTTGAGCGGGAATCCATTGAGATTTGGGACGAACAATTGATCCGGTACGGAACAGCGATCCACAACAAACGGGTTTCATTCATCGAAGCTTTTATTCCCTTGTTTCAGCATTATTACAAGTGGATCTCACAGGAACAGGAGGCTGTTTCACTGAATTATGAATCCAAACTTTCCGAAACGGATTTCAGGATTTTGCTGGAACAGGCGTATCCGAAAGACATGCGCGTTCAGTATACTTCCGTTGGGGTTCACAAAGACGACATCACTTTTTTGCTGGAAGGATTGCCGATTAAACGTTTCGGTTCTCAGGGACAACAAAAAAGTTTCCTGATTGCCTTGCGGTTGGCACAATTCGATTGGCTGAAAGAACGCCTGAAGCAAACGCCGATTTTGTTGTTGGACGATATTTTTGATAAATTGGATAACCTGCGTGTAGCGCAATTGATGGAATTGGTTTCCAAAAATACCTTTGGGCAGGTTTTGGTAACGGATACAGACGAAAACCGGGTTTCAGCTATTTTTGACACCATCCGGGTAAAGCCGCATATGATCATTTTTAATTCCGAATTGGTATGAGTGAGTGGGACGAACGCAAGAGATCGGGAAATGCACAACCGATGAAGGAATTGGTGGATAAACTCATGACAGCTTACCAGTTGAAGGGGAAACTCGTTGAAATTGAAGTGCTGAACAAATGGGAAGATATGATGGGGAAAGCAGTAGCCACAAGAACTACTAATCTTCAAATCCGCCAGGGAGTTTTGATCATTGCATTGAATTCCTCCGTGATGCGGGATGAGTTGCTGCATGGGAAGCAAATCATTATCCAGCGGGTAAATGAAACAGCCGGTAAGCAGATTATTCACGATGTGTGGTTTGAATAATTACGAATTTATTATTGATATCGGGTAGTGGCGAAAAATTTTTCGCCACTACGGTTGGTTTTAAATTCGCAATTCGCAATTCATAATTCGCAATTAACTAAATTTGTTAGATAAAATTATCGCTCATGTCTGTGCATAAAAATGTAAAACGCGTCACTACGAATGTTTTACAAGAAATGAAAAATTCCGGAGCAAAGATCTCTATGTTGACCGGTTATGATTTTTCCATGGCAAGAATCATTGATTCTGCAGGAATTGATATCATTTTGGTCGGGGATTCCGCTTCAAATGTCATGGCCGGACATGAAACGACACTTCCCATTACATTGGACCAGATGATTTACCATGCCGGCTCGGTTGTTCGTGCAGTAGAAAGAGCATTGGTGGTTGTCGATATGCCTTTTGGTTCTTACCAGGGAAATTCCAAAGAAGCGCTGTCAAATGCCATTCGCATCATGAAAGAATCCGGTGGACATGCCGTGAAACTGGAAGGGGGGATTGAGATCATCGAATCCATCAAACGCATTCTGACAGCCGGAATTCCGGTGATGGGACATTTGGGTTTGACACCACAATCCATTTACAAATTCGGAACGTACGTGGTTCGCGCCAAAGAAGAAAATGAAGCGCAGCGCCTGATTGAAGATGCATTGGCTTTGGAAGAAGCCGGATGTTTTGCGATCGTGTTGGAGAAAATTCCGGCTGCATTGGCAGAAAAAGTAGCCAAATCGGTTTCCATTCCGATCATCGGGATCGGGGCAGGAAACGGGGTCGACGGACAAGTACTCGTGGTCCATGACATGTTGGGCATCAACAATGAATTCTCTCCGCGGTTCCTGCGGAAATATGCAAACCTGTATGAAATAATGACCGAAGCGGTTAAGAACTACATCGATGATGTGCGCAGCGGCGATTTCCCCAATCAAAACGAACAATATTAGCCGATGGAGCAAATCCGCCCGCAAGACGTTTTGTATGAGGATAATCACCTGGTCGTGATAAATAAGCATGCAGGTGAAAATGTGCAGGGAGATAGTTCGGGTGATTTCCCTTTGGTGGAAAAAGTGCGCGAATACATTCGTCACAAATTTGAAAAACCCGGCAATGTGTTTTGTGGGTTGATCCATCGCTTGGATCGCCCGGTTTCAGGAGCCATTGCATTTGCACGTACGAGCAAGGCCTTAACACGGATGAACAAACTTTTTGCAGAGAAACATCCCCGGAAGGCGTATTGGGCGGTAGTTGAAAAAGCACCAAAACAGAAATCCGGTTCCCTGCAGCATCACTTGGTTCGCAACGAAAAACAAAACAAAACTTACGTATACAGTGAAGCGCGTAAAGATTCGAAAGAAGCGCGCCTGAAATACCGGCAATTACTCAGTTCCGACAATTATACCCTGCTGGAGGTGGAATTGGAAACAGGAAGACATCACCAAATTCGGGCACAATTGGCTGCCATCGGTTGTATCATCAAAGGCGATTTGAAATACGGTGCAAAACGTTCAAATCCGGATGGTTCGATATATTTGCATTCCAGGGAGTTGGAATTCGAACATCCGACGACCAAAGAAACAGTTAAAATAACAGCCCCGGTGCCAGAAGATAAGTTATGGCAATGGTTTGAAACCGAAATTCAAAAGCAGAAAAAATGAAACTAGTTCCGATCTTTCTACTCTTCACTTCACTTCTGTTTGCTCAAACAAAATCGTATTATTACCCGGTAGAAACTTCGCTGAAAGATTACCATATCACGGCAATCGAAGAAGATGCATTCGGACGCCTGGTTATTGGATCGGAGAAAGGGGTTTTCAGTTTCAATGGTTTCCAGTCAAAGCAAATTACAAGTGCTAAATTGTATTCCAAAGACATCATTCAGCTCGTGAAGTTGAGTAAGAAGCTGATCGGGTTAAATAGAACGGGACAACTATTCGAAATTAAAGGAAATGAATTGGCTTTGATTACTTTACCACAGATCGGGCAGCAAATCCTCAAGCTGGAAAAGGCCAAAGACGGAAATCTGAGAATTGTATGTCCCGATGCGGTTTACCTCTTCAAAACGAATCCGTTTTCCCTGGTTTCCAAAACTGAAATTCCGTTCTATGTAAAAGGAAAGTCGGAACTGATCGATTATTGCGAGAACGACAAAGGGCGTTTTGCCCTGCTATCAAGCAATGAACTGGTGGATATTAACGAACAAGTTGCGCGTACATTGCCTGGAATGACCGGAAGATGGCTGATAGGGGAACAAAATGGCCTGATTATTTTTCCTGCAAAACCGAATTCACATATTTCGCTCCAATACATCAATAAGCGTTTTAAAAATCTCAATAAACTGATCGGTGCTTTCAATCATTCCATTCAAAAAGTGGTACGCATAGATGAAAAAGTGTACCTGCTTTCAGAAACCGGTTTGATCGTTTTGAAAGCCGGGGACATGCGGGTTAAATCCATCATTGTCGGACTGCATGTAACGGCGGTGTTCAAGGATAAGAACAGTAATATCTGGCTTGGAACAAAATCGAAAGGTTTGTACTGCATGCCAGCCGGATCGTATAAATTATTGAATTCGACTGAATTCAGTTACCTGGACAGCTACCGGGATGAGATTATCGCACGAAGCAATTCGGGAGAAATGATGGTGCTGAATAAATTCGGAAAGAAGGTGCGTAATATGTCTCAAAAGGAAGAAATTACGCAAAAGGAGTGGAAGACAAGAGGAGTGTATCGCATCCCTGCTATCCTGTCGGATGAGTTTGTGAAAGAACTCATTCCGCTTAAAAATGACTATTTCCTGATCGTTTCTTCCAAAGGATTATTCACCATACAAGCGAAAACCGAAAAAGAACTGCGTGAAAAGTTGACGAAAAACAAAGAACGGCAGATTATCCTGGAAAGCCCGGTCAAACTGTTTCAGCAATCGGATACCAATGAAGTATTGTTCTCCAACCTGGACGGATTGTTTACGCTCGATCTGAACACCCTGGAGTACCGCTCGATCAGTTACTTTAATGAAACGATCGATCCTTCCGAGATCTTGTTCCACAAAAACTGCTGGTATGTGTTGAGTTCTGCCAACAAAATTTTTACCATTAAGAACGGGAAGGTGACTCATGAAGTAAACTTCCGGGAAAACGGCAGCAACCTGCCGATATCGAAATTGAAAATTTACAAAGACCAATTCTACATTCTTTCGGATAAAACACTTTACCGGACAACGAATTTAACCGGGAACCTGGAACGTCTGGAAGAGCTTTCCCGCATGAACGACCTGTTCCTGAGGGATTTTGTGGTAGTGGGCAACAAAGTGTATGTGGCAACTCAATTTGGCTTGTTCGAATTTAAATGGGAAAAGGTGAAAACGGATTTCCCTACCTTCATTTTAGGCAAACCTACAGGCGATCATCAAAAGGATCACTCCAATACATTTGAAGCTGCAAATACAGAAGTGGTTATTCCCTATGAGCTGGTGGAGTTGATGGGGAATCACCCTTACGAGTTGCAATACCGCTTGGTGCGAAACAATAAAAAAGACCAGGTTCGCTGGTCCAATGCCTCTCTGAATTTAACCAGGTTGACATTTGAGCACCTGAATTCGGGAGCGTATAGCTTGGAATTGCGGCTTTTTGATCCGGGAACGGGAAGTTATTCAACCCCGGATGCAATCACATTTAAAGTGAAAGCTTCGTGGTACGAAGAAACGGTGATTTGGTTCATTGCCGGCTTGTTGACAGGCTTTTTCGGGGTGCTTTACCTGAAACGAAGGAAACACTTAAAAAAAAAGCAAAGCTGAAGAGTTCGTGCGAAAATGATTTTGGGTTAATGAAAATGTGATAGAATTAACTAAAATCCACTAAACTCCTTCGGACACTGATACCTTCTGCGCATGCTCTTGCTGTTTGCATTCTTCGAGAACAAAACCTTATTCGGTATTTCGAATAGCAGTGAAAGTTCGTGACTGCCATAACTGCTTGTTTTCAGACGGGAAATGGTCATGTCAAAATTGTAAGTCACACGCCAAAGTGTTTCATATTTTGTTCGCAGATTTAGTCCCAGGGTGAAAATAAAAGAATCGTATTGCTTGAAATTCATAGCTGCCGTTCTGTTTCTGAACCAAATACCGATAATAAAGGGCTGACTGATAAAATTACTTCCCACACTAAATGTTCTGAATTCATTCTGCATTTCATAAACTACCCCGGGCGAAACCACAAACTCGTTGAAAAGGATGTTGGATGATGCATGGAATACCAGTTTAAAAGGTAATCTATCACTATCGGCAAGAAAAGCATCCTTGGGTTGTGACAAGTGATGGATCGCACCGCCCAGTGTTGCATTGAAACGTTTGAACGAATTTCGTTGCTTACGTGTTGAACCATTGAAGCGAGCAACCAACCCGGCACTGAAATCTGCGTAGGAAACACTGTTGTAGTTGGGTCGGTTAAAACTGCTTTCTTTGATTTTCCCCATTGTTTCATCCAGTTGGTCAGAGAAAGTGAGTTTCGACCAATCAATATTCTTGGTCACAAATCCACCGCTTACTCCGGCTTGGAGAATAAAGTTTTTCGTGTCTACGGGTCTGTAAGAATAATTCAGGTAACCACCGGCCGTTCTCAAAAGCGCTTCACCACCCACATCCGAATAGGCCATGATTCCCAATCCCATTTTGTACATTGTTTGTGCTTCGGCTGAAAAAGAAAAGGTATTGAACCTACCCGGGATCGGTCCCCACAAAGAACGTGCATTCAATCTGATGGCAATTCCATTGTTTACTGCCGTCATAGAAGGATTGTAATAAATCGGGTTGTTGTAAAACTGTGAAAAGTTGGGATCCTGTGAATACACACTTCCTGCAGCAACGACGAATAGGAATAAAATCAGTACTCTCATTTTCTAGCGTATTACAGTTACGGTTCCCGATCGTTTGACCCTGCCTTTCGGGTATTCTTTTCCTTCCCATACATTGGAATTTTTGAACGTTGCGCTGGCTTTCCACACATAAGCGTCCTGCTGAACCGGCTCACCCCGATAAGTTCCGTCCCAATATTCTGTCGGTCTGCCGTTTTCATCCAGCGCGGTCGTCGACCAGATCAAATTTCCCCAGTCGTCGTAAATCAATAACTCAAATTCTTTCATGTTGACTCCTTTCGGGACGAAGTTCGCTACTTCAAAGTCCGTATGTCCGGGGCTCATGGCGTTGGGAATATACAGTCCGTAAAAGAAATCCACTGTAATCGGTTTCACAAGAGTATCCGCACATCCATAAATGGTACTTGCGATCAGCGTTATACTGAATTCTCCGTCTTCCTCGTAACGGATTTCCGGATTTTCTTCGGAAGAGGTCGTGCCGTTTCCAAATTCCCAGGAATAAGCATCTGCCAAACTGCTCAGGTTCGTAAAATCAACGATTCCGCTTAACGGTTCCGGGCCTTCCACGTTGATATAACTGAAATCAGCAGTCGGTTGGGGAAGAACAGTAATGGAAGTGGTCGAATAAACCGTATCATTACATCCGCCGTTTCCGTAAGCAATCAGGGTTACAGGGTAAGTTCCGCTTGCATCAAAAGAAGCTCCGGCAGGGTTCTGACTGAGAACCGATCCGTTACCCAGGAACCAGGTAATGCTATTCGTGAATTGCGTAGTTGCCTGCAATATAATTTCTTCCCCGACACACACGGAATCTGTTGGCAAGACAAAGGAAGCAACAGGCATTTGATACGACGATACCGTTTTCTGTATGCTGTCGATACAACCATGAACTGTTGTTCCGACCAAGGTGACGGTGTAACTTCCGGTTTGCTGGTAAGTGGAAGTGGGATCAGTCAATACAGAAGTTAATCCATTTCCGAAATTCCAGGTATACCCCACGGCATTCACACTCAGATTGGTAAAGTTGATGACCGTTGGCTGAACGCAGGAATCCACAGGAGTGTAAGTGAAATCCACTGTTGGCAACGGGTAAACCGTAACAACCTGTGTGGCAGTATCCGGACAACCGATAGCATCGAGTACAATTAATTGAACAGCATAAGAACCCGGATTGGTAAAGGTATGACTTGGATTGCTCTGGATGGAGGAATTGCCGTCACCGAAATCCCAAACCTGGTTTACAATTCCTACGCTGTTGTTGGTCAACTGAACCGTTAAATCTTCACAACCGGAAGTTGGCCCGAGAGAAAATTGGGAATCCGGCCCCTGGTTGACTTTAATTGTTTTTGTTTTTTGAGTTGTACATCCGTAAGTCTGACTGATCCCTGAAAGAGTTACGGTATAATAACCCGGAGTGGAATAAGCGTGAGTAGGATTGGTTAAAGAGGAACTTGTTCCATCTCCGAAATCCCAGTTTACAGAAGCAATTCCCGAACTCAAATTCGTAAATACAAGTCCCTGGTTCAGGCAAACTGAATCCAATGAAGTAAAATCGATTTGTGGCAGCGGATGAACGGTTACAATGGTCGTTGCGGTGTCAAAACCGCAACCTGCTGCAAAAAGAGATACAACATAGGTTCCTGGTAACGTAAAGGTATGGGAAGGATTGTAAGCAGTGGAAATATTTCCATCTCCAAAATCCCAGGAAGAAAAACTGGCCCCTTGTGAAAACTGTGTCAGGTTAATGGTATGCGGCACACATCCGGAAGGATTGTCAATGTTAAAGAAGGCATTAACCTGCGGCGGAAGTACTGTAATTTGATGCTGGATAGTATCCGACCCGCATTCATTGCTTACAATCAACTGAATGGTGTATGTAGTATCTTCTGTTCCTGTGTAGAACGTATGCTGAAGCGTTGCGGCTGAAGTAGTTGAAGTGGAACCGTCGCCGAAATTCCATTCGTAGGTGTCAGGCAATCCAAAACTGTTGTTTACGATATCCAGGTCGAGCGGAGTGCAGCCGATATCCGTCAATGTTCCGAAAATAGCTGTCGGTGAAGGCATTACCGTAATTTGTTCCGAATGGGCACTGCTTCCGCAGAAATTGGTCAAACTCAGGGTGATGGTGTAGCTGGTATCACTGGTACTGCTCGCCGGATAGGTTTGTGAAACAGGTATAGCACCGGTGCTTGATTGACCGTTTCCATAATCCCAATTATAGGTCAGACTTTGCCCCAATGACAAGTCCGTGAAATTTACCGCCATAGGCCCACACGCTGAATCCGGCGTTAAACTGAAGTCTGCAACTGGAGGAATCCGCACTTCTATCTGAAGTGTAACGGAATCCAGGCATCCGAATGAAGTTGTTACGACTAATTCCACATCAAAGAATCCCGATGCGGAGTAAGAGTGAGTTGGATTAACAATAGCAGCTGTATTTCCATCGCCGAAATTCCAGTTGTTTTGACTGGCCAGGGTACTTGTATTTGTAAATAACTCATTGGTTCCGATACAGGTGATCGCATTGTATGTAAAGTTCGCAACCGGCATCGGATGGACCATTGCCAGCAAAGTATCCCGGTTAATACATCCGGTTGCCGGGTTGGTATAAGTATAAACAATGGAATGGGTACCTACAGGAGCTATTCCCGGATCAAATGTTCCCAGGATTGCATCTGTAATTCCGTTTCCGCTCCAGACACCATTTGCAGGACTTCCGGAAAAGTTAACAGCATTTTCGCTCGGACAAAATTCCTCGTCTGTTCCTACGCTTACAACAGGAAGAGAATGAACGGTGAAAAGCATGGTGTCGCGGGTAAGGCAGTTTCCAGCTCCGTTGGAAATAACTAATGGAAAAGTTCCTGCAATGGTCGGATTAAATAATCCGCTTGAATTGACAAAGCTTCCGGTCCATGTTCCTGAAACGGGAGTTCCGTTTAGCTGTACATCCGGTGCATCGATACAAGCTTCCAGGTCCGGGCCTGCATCTGCCTGGGTTGGATTAACGACCGTAACAACCCGGACATCGGAATTGGTACAACCATTGGCATTACTAAAAGTATAAGTCAGGTTGAATGAGCCTGTCGCATTGGGTGTGAAAAGACCGGAAGAAGTAATTCCTGCTCCCGTCCAGGTTCCTCCGGATGGAGTTGCCGTAAATTGGATCGGGAATGGTTGGTTACAAAGCGTTGTGTCAGTCCCGGCATTTACAACAGGCAATGGATTTACAGTAATAATCGTGTTATCTGAATTAGTACATCCGTTCGGATCGGTAAATGAATAAGTAAGTGTTTTGTTCCCTGGTCCTGCTGCAGAAGGTGTAAATTCTCCCGATGGGTTCGTTATTCCGGTACCTGTCCAGGTTCCCCCGGGCGGAGTACCGGTTAAATTTTGAATTCCGGCATCAATGCAAAGACTAAAATCATTTTCTGCATTGACCACCGGCAGCGGATTCACCAGAGCAACAAGTGTATCGCGCAGTAAGCAGGCTCCTGATCCTAAAGTGTATATTAAATCGAAACTTCCGGCAATCGTTGGATTAAAAATCCCTGCCGGTGTAGTGAACGAACCGCTCCAGGTTCCACCGGTTGGGGTAGGAGATAAAGTAACATTCGGAGCGTCAATACAAACTGCGAAATCAGGACCCGCATCCGGTTGTGTCGGACTGATGATGGTCACGATCCGTGAATCGGAATTGGTACAGCCGTTTGCATCTGTGAATGCATAGGTCAATGTAAAAGTTCCCGTTCCATTAGGAGTAAATTGACCGGTCGGGCTTACATTTGCTCCTGCCCAGGTTCCACCGGCCGGTGAACAACTTAATTGAAACGGATTTGGTTGGTCACAAGCTGTTGTATCCGGACCGGCGTTGACAATAGGAAGCGGATTTACGGTTATTACTAAGTTGTCAGCTGCAGTACAACCGTTTCCATTGGTAAATGAATAGGTCAGTGTTTTATTTCCGGTTCCGGCAACGGAAGGAGTGAACTCCCCGGCTGGATCAGTAATTCCTGTTCCTGTCCATGTTCCCCCCGGAGGTGTTCCGTTCAATGTTTGAATACCGGCATCGATACAAACCGCGAAGTTGGGGCCTGCATCTACAACCGGTAAAGGGTTTACTGTCAGTAACATGGTGTCACGAGATAAACATGTTCCCGTTCCAAATGTATAGACCAGGGAATGAGTACCCACCACATTTGGAGTAAATACTCCCGCAGCAGTTATACTTGTTCCGCTCCAGGTTCCCCCGGAAGGTGTTCCGGTAAGTGTCATGGCTGTGGCGCCGAAACACCCGGAAGAATCGGGACCGGCAGAGGCTGGAGTTGGAGCAACTACTGTTATCAGGACTGTATCGGTATTCGTACACCCGTTACCATTTATGAAAGAATACACCAATGGGAATACTCCTGTTCCATTCGGTGTGAAAACTCCCCCTGAAGTAACCTGTGACCCGGTCCAGGTTCCGCCGGTCGGAGTAGGAGTTAAGGTAAATGGAATGGGCTGATCACAGAGTGTAACGTTTGGTCCTGCATTGACTACCGGTAACGGGTTTACAGTAACCGTGGCCGTGGTAGAACCCGAACAGGTTCCATCGGAACCGACAATTGTATAAATTTGATTAGTTGTTGGATTTGCTGTCACAGTAGCCACATTGGTTGCAGATAGCCCGGTGGAAGGATTCCAGGTATACGTTGTGGCACCGGAAGCGGTTAAAGACACGGACTCACCGTTACAGATTGTTGCATTTGGGGGAGTAACAGTGATTACCGGAATAGGGTTTACAACCAAGGTGACAGATGCACTTGGTCCGGTACAACCGTTCATCGTTCCGAATAAGGTGTAAGTTCCCCCTTGGGCCGTGGTCACGTTTGTTAAGTTGAAATTTTGCTGGTTACTGGTAAAAGAATTCGGTCCGGACCAGGAATATGTAGTAGAAGGGGAGGCGTTTGAAGTGAAATTTGCAGTTTCGCCCACACAAAGTGGGGAATTCACCTGTGGATCTAATACGGGAGGAAGTGGTTTGATCACTACCGATGTATTCGCTGTGGTTGTACCGCAGGCATTGGTGACTGCCAAAGAAATCGGAAAAGTTCCGGCAGTAGGGTACGAAACTGTTCCCGGAACAAGCGTACTTGCACTACTTGGAGAACCTCCCGTAAATGACCAGTTATAAGTATCAGAAGGTTCCAGACAATCATTGACAACAGCTATGGGGTTCACACTTAAACCGGCACAGACACTTGGAATGGAATTAATCGATACCTGAGGTGGAGCCTGTGCAACAATTGCCTGGTTTGAAATGAATGAACCACAGGAGTTCGTTAAAGTCAAACGGATGGTATAGTTGCCGGGTTGTGTGAACTGGATCTGGGGGTTAACGGAAGAAGCGTTGGTTCCTCCAACAAAAGAAAAGGCACCTGAAGAAGGTAAACAGGGGCTTCCATTGAAAATGACGGTCCAGGCACGGGTTACATTACAGGTATTTGCCAAATCGGATGCGTCTGTTACCTGGGCAGTGAATGGAATACATGCCGAAGCAGGTGTCACGGTAAATGACGGAGCAGGTGGATTTTCAATACAAACAGTGTGTGTAATGACATTGGAATTACAGCTGTTTGTGGTTGTGAGGGTTACTGTATAGGTTCCGGGTGCGGTATAAACATGCGTTGGATTTGTTGCTGTTGCTGTCGTGAGTGTTTGTCCGTCACCGAAATCCCATTGAAATAAGGTGCTGGAACTGCATGCACTGTTGAACCCGGCTTGAGTGGTGTTTAAAAACAATACAGAAGCACCGACACAATTGTTGGGAGCTGCCAGATTGAAGTTTGCCACCGGACCTGTATAAACGCGGATTGGTGAAATAGAAGCCTCACTGCTGTCGCATAAATTAATTGCTTTTATACGGAATACAAATTGGTTTCCGGGTTGTCCGCAGGAAGAACCTGTATAGGTATGACAAATGGTAGGAGGTGGTGGATGCGAAAGTGTGTCTTTCGGAGAACCGTCACCGTAATCAACGACATAAAAAGTGGTATTGTGATTGGACGAATAATTACTTAGTGGAAAACAAAGGGTGATCGGGCCGCAGCCGGTTGTTGCTCCTGGGTTTGCTGCTCCGATAGCCGGGTTGGTAATGTTCGCAATGTTGTACGAAGCAGATTGGATACAGCCATTATTTCCGGTAATGGTGTAAACCAATGAAAAAATTTCGGCAGTAGTGTATGTATGCGAAACACCTGCGCCTGGAAAAGTTGCCGCGCTGAAATTGGGAGATCCGTCTCCCCAATCGATTGAATAATTGGAAACAGAAGTCGTGGAAGACGCATCGAAAACTGTTAGCGGGAAATTGGATCCGTCGCAATTACGCATTCCGGCAATCGGGTCAATTAAAGCAGGATTCGGAAGTGCGTTGACTGTTACGGTTTGAGTAATAGTTGCTGTGCATCCATTTGAATTGGTAGCGACCAGTGTAACCGTATAATTCTGTGTTCCGGCTCCAACTGCATTGTATTGATGAATGGGATTAATCAGGTTACTGGTATTTTGAGCACCAGACCCCGGATCACCGAAATTCCAGGAATAGGTGAGCCCGCTTCCCGATGAGGTGTTTGTAAACTGGATCGGAATATCGGAACAATTATTATTTCCCGTAATGGTAAAAGAAGCTGTTGGAGGCGGAGCAACTGTAATAGTAACGGAACTATTATCGGTGCAACCCAGTGATGAGCTGACAGTTAGTGTATAAGTTTGGTTTGAGCTGGCAGTTAGTACCGGATTTGGGCAATTGGTGCAGGAAAGTCCAACTGATGGCGACCAGGAATAGGACAATGTACCAGTTCCGGTTCCCGCCGGTGTTCCGCCCAATTGAACGGTTGAACCCAGGCAAACGGTTGAATCGGGTCCGGCATTTGCAACGCATTGTGCATACGTTTCCGTATGGAATAACAAGGGAATAGCAATAAGAAGAAATAGTTGCTTCATTCGTAGTTTTGTAGCCGATACAAAGGATGGAAATAAATTTCAAACCTCAAATACCTCAATTGCAGTAATAGTACTTGTCTCTCAAGTTATTGAGAGCTAATTTATACAATTAAACGCAAAAAAGAAAACGAAAGTTGCCTCCAAAATAAAAGCCCCGACGAGAAACGTCGAGGCTTTTAAAGTATTTGAAGACTATTTCTTAGTTGATAGTCAATTTTTTTGTTGATTTGATTCCGTTAGCAGTAACAACCACGTTGTAGATTCCAGCCTGGAAATCAGCTACATTCAATGTCTGAGAAGTTCCGTTGTTTTGAGTAGTCAAAACTGTTCTTCCTGCCATATCAACGATCGCAATGGTTTCGTTTCCAGCCAAACCTGAAATCACTACTGATTCGTTAGCAGGGTTCGGGTATAAACCGAATGTTGCTTTGTTGTTTTCGGAAACTGCCAGGTATTCATCCGGAGCAACACTGCTCATAACAATATGCTGTGTAGTTGGTGTGCCAGCTAATGTAATTACCAAAGTGGAGTGAACCAAAACAGGAAGGTAAGGGTTTGTCATAGTATAGTACTCATACTGTGTTCTTTCCATGATCACGTTTCCTAACCCCGGGATCGGAATAACTGCAGTTGCCTGGTCACTTAATTTAAAACGTGTTACGTTCGATAAAGTGGTAGCTGCATTTAATTTCAAAGTCCCTTGTCCGTCAACGATCGTAGTAATTCCTCCCGATGTTGCCAATGTTCCGAAATTATCTGTGATAGCATTTCCTGCAAATGCATCAGTAAGAGAGTTGGTTACGTCGTATGGGTAGTTCATGATTAAAGCATCGTCAGCTCCACCGTCGAAAACAACTCTCACTGTACCTGCACCGTTTCCACCATCAAAAGCATATCCTTGAGAAATACGTGAACTGGCACTGGATGTATAATAAGAAGTCATGAAACCCGCGATATCAATTGCCCATGTGGAACTTGTGTAATCACTTCCATTTGTAGTTGCTGAAGGAAGTGCTACGGTAACATCTTTAGTTTCACCTGTGATACCGGGAGTTGTGCTATAATCCCAAGTAACGCCTGTTCCCGTAACGGCAGCATAATCTACTGCATTGGAGTCTAAAAGAAACATAGTCATGGTTGACCCCATTACCGGTTCGTTTGATTGAGTGAACTGACCGAAAGCAGCTCCTGTAATTAAGCTAGTAGCTAAGAGTAAATTTAATTTCATAGTTTATTTTTTTCTAAAATTACAATTTTACACGATTTACCAAATCGATTTTTATTTGAATGGTAACGTTTGTTTACCTAATGAATACTTATTTAACAAAAAGGTTGGAAAATTAATTTTTCTACAACATGATTACCAAACCGGTCCGCACACTGAATAGGTTTTGAAAACGGTATTTGGACAATTGGATTTTTTGTTCTTCATCGTTGTTTGAACCGCTGAAATCAAATGTACCGAAGAAATCCGAAATTGCAGCCTGAACCGGAATATTGATGTGGGCATACCCGCCAAAATTCCAGGCAATATTTTTGGAAATAGCCACTCGGTATTCCAAACCGTACATCAACGTCAGGTTGATTGCAAATTCATCGACAAATTTTAAGTTTTGGTTGCTGATTGAAACCGAATCGGACTCGTAGTTGTAATAACTGAGTGACTCATAAGCTGTAATAGCTTTGTAGTTTCCCGATTTCAATTTGGAAAGTTCTACTCCCAAACCGAGGATGTTTACTAATCCTGTCGGCATATTGGAACCTCGTGATCCGATCTCGATCCGTGGCATAATGCGGATGGTATTGTATTTCACGCGGGCATCGTATCCTCCGACCGTTGCATACAGGTAACCAAATTCATCATAGAGGTTTTTCCGACCGATATTTTGCAGGAAGCTATTCCCCATATAGTAGTTGAAATCCAACGACAAAGCGGTGCGTTCTTTCAAAACGATTCCCAAACTTCCGTAGAAATTATAATTGAACTGATCCCCTTTGATCTGATTGCGATAGTTGCTGTAATAGGCGTTTGTTCTAAGCTTTCTTTCCTGGTAGCTTCCCAATTTTAAAATCGTGTTGTGGTTGATCCCGGCGCCCAATTGGAGCGTAAAACGTTTCCCGTAGAAACCGGTAGTTTGGTTTTTCTTCGCGGAAACATCAGTTTTTTTACCGGTTTGAGCAAACGAATTGACAGTACTTATGAAAGATACTGCGATGAAAAGGACTATTATTCTTGACATGTGATCTTAGTTAGTTGATTTGAAAATTTCATACATTTTGGATCCTAAGACCACTTTACTTGGTCTTCCACTGATCATATAAACATTCGAATAATCGGCATGACCATTTTTCAAATCCACTCCGATAAAATTGATGAGTGTTTTCTGGGCATCCAATAATTTTCCGGTTAAAAGAATCAAAGCCATCGGTGGCACATACCAGGTTGCAATGACCGGTTTTGCTATTTCCATCGGTGCACTTTTCTTGTTGTCAACATAGAAAATAGTTGGGATCATAATCACATCGGAATTGTATTTTTTCGACATGTTTTGCAATTCGGAATAATCGACCGGGAAGAAGTTCACTTTGGAATAACCGTCGTTTTGTCTCAATGCGGATTTAAGATACATGAATGCATTGATTCCTTCGATAGTCAGATAGCTTGGCGCATTATCGGTATTGAGGTTGTAGCCGTTATTTGATGCTTCCTCTAAAATCAGCTCGGTTGAATTGGCTTTAATGGATTCCGACAATTTGACGGTTTTCTTTGATGACTCCATGATTTCCACATCTGGTTCCACCAGGGCTATGGATTTACTTTTCAGATCGGGAATTGCAGGAATTAATTTTGATTTGTTTTCCTTGCTGTCTGTCAGTGCAACCGAATTGTTGTGAGCTGCTTTAAATGCTTTCACGAAACTGCTGTCAGACATGATATCATTCATTCCGTACAAATAGTATGCAGTTGAGTCAAAGACCTGCGCATCGATATTTCCGTCTACAGACCGCTTTTTCTTGATCTTGTCATATTTGGATTCGGTCGATTTCGCAGTCTCTGCCTTTAAACTGTCAACCGGAATTTTAGCGATTGAATCGTTGTAAGCCTTGTTTCGCTGAATGGCCTGATGATAATCGTATTTTGAGAAGGATTCCAGCGAAAATTGCTTTGTATTTGCTGCCGTTTCAACCATTCGGTCATAGATTGCCTGGATTTCCGGATCTGAAGCATTGGCAGCACGCAGGTCATAGATTTGTCTGAGTGCAATGGAAGAAAGTTCCAGTTTATCCATTTTTTTCAACATGGCGTGAAGCACTGCTATTTCGCCTTCTTTGTGGATTTTTGATTCGAATGGTTTGGATACCATTGCAGATTTTGTCTGTGCTAATGCCAGCCAGGTTTTTGCCTTCATATTGGTCAGGTAGTGTGACTGTGGAAACTCTTTTTCCAGAACGAAAATAGAGTAGAGGGCATTGGTCAGATTCAGAGCCAGGATGCTGTTTCTCACAGATTCAAATCGGGCGATTGTTCTGATTTCATTGAAACGTTCTGTTCCCAAGAGATTCGGAACACCTGTCCAGCCGTTTCCTTTTTCAAGAATTTCCAGTACTTGTTTTTTTCGCTTCGAAATGTTCGGGTGTGAGCTTTTGCTGTCGTTGTAATTTTCTTCAGCGGTTATTGCAAACGGTTCTTTTGGAAATTTAAAATCCGGTACGTAAAAATCGGTTGAATTAAAAAAGTTCTCCGGAATCCTTACTTCATCAAAGGGAAGATAAGAGTACATCAATACATCGAATGTAGGTTCGATCAATGCTTCGTCATATCCGGCTTTTTTATACAATTCAATGGCATCCGCATCTGCTTCCAGTTCCCGTTCCTTACTGTAAGTGCTTAATTCATAATAATTAGCGTTTTTTAGTATGGTCTTTTGCTTGAAACGCTCCAAAACATGTTTGCGCTTGTAGTGTGCAATTTCGTGTGCCAAAACATAGGCAATCTGAGCTTCAGAGCTTACCTGGGAAATTAAACCTGTTGTAACGAAAATAATTCCCTGATCGGTAGAAAATGCATTGGTCTCATTCGATTTTAAGGTATAAAAACGCAATTCATTAAACGTTTCCCGGTCGCCCTTCAACAAGTTTTTTGCAATGTCCTTGACATATAGTGAAATAGGATCTCCGAAGGCACATGCTTCCGAATGAAGGATTTCATCGATAGCGGAATGGATCCCGGTGTAAAATTTCTTTCTCAAAGAAACCAACAGTTCCGGACGGTCGATTTTTATATCGCGATCAACCTTTTGATAAGTAGAAAGGCTGAAATCTTCCGGAATGCTACCGTGTGAAAGCAGTGTTTGGTAATGATCGAAATCTGTTTTATTCTGAGCTAATGATCCGCTTGAAACAGTGATTGATAAAAGGCAGGTTAGAATGAATGTTTGTTTTAACATAACCGGTTTTTTAGGTAACTGGCTGTAAAAGTAATGAATCCGTGAACATATTGGAGTTTCGGGTCAAAGAAATATCCGATTTGGGTGCGAAAAAGACCTGTTTGAAAGCTGCAAATGTGTCTGTAAATAAAACAATGGTTACACGGTTACTTACCGGTTATCAAATTTCATCTTCCCCTGACGCATTAACGGAAAAGCAATCTTCTGCCTTCAAAAGCTATGCTTTTTCTTCTTATTTTTGCTTCCCTTGCGAAATACTATGAAACAAAACTCTCTCTTCCGAAAAAAAACTGTACAGGATATCCTGGCGTCTACCCAACAAGGTCAATCAGACGGTCATGAGTCACTTGGAAAACATTTAAAAGTAAGGGATTTGGCTGCTTTCGGTATTGCAGCGATTATTGGTGCCGGAATCTTCTCAACGATCGGAGAAGCCAGTTCAAATGGTGGTCCGGCAGTTATTTTCTTATTTATTTTTACGGCCATTGCCTGTGGTTTTGCCGCTTTTGCTTATGCCGAGTTTGCATCCATGGTTCCTGTTGCGGGATCTGCATATACCTATTCGTATGTTGCATTCGGAGAGATCATTGCCTGGATCATTGGTTGGGCGCTTATCATGGAATATGCCATTGGAAATATCACCGTTGCAATCAGTTGGAGCGATTATTTCACAGGAATGCTGGAAGGAATAAATATCCACCTTCCCCAATGGATACAAACCGATTACCTGACGGCACACAATGGTTACAATGAAGCATTGGCCCTGATGCAGGGAGGAAAAACCTTTGAGAACCTGGATACTGGATTGCAAGCTGCTCATACTGCTTGGACAAGTTCACCGACCATTTTCGGCTTCCACCTGATTTTCGATCTGCCGGCTTTATTCATTATTGTATTGATAACTTGGCTGGTATATCGTGGAATGAAAGAAAGCAGGAATGCCAGTAACCTCATGGTTGTCATTAAATTGGCGATCATTTTGCTGGTGATTGCGGTCGGTATTTTTTATGTCGATACGGAAAATTGGAGTCCTTTTGCACCAAATGGCGTTTCCGGTATTCTAAAAGGAGTTTCGGCTGTTTTCTTTGCCTATATTGGTTTTGATGCGATTTCCACAACGGCTGAAGAATGCGAAAATCCACAACGCGATCTTCCTCGCGGAATGATGTGGGCAATTATTATTTGTACCATTTTATATGTGATTATTTCATTGATTCTTACGGGGTTGGTAAATTACAAAGTGTTGGCAGTAGGAGATCCTCTGGCTTTTGTTTTCCGGGAGATTGATCTGAAATGGATGTCAGGAATCATTGCTGTATCAGCGGTTATAGCTATGGCTTCGGTTCTATTGGTTTTCCAGATGGGACAACCGCGTATTTGGATGTCGATGAGCAGGGACGGACTGTTACCAAAGAAATTTTCAAAGGTGCATCCAAAATATAAAACCCCTTCCTTTGCAACAGTTGTTGTTGGTTTTGTGGTGGCTGTTCCGGCATTGTTCATGAACCTGACAATGGTGACAGATTTATGCAGTATCGGTACCTTATTTGCTTTTGTTTTGGTTTGTGGAGGAGTTTTAATTCTTCAGAATAAAACCGACATTCCGAGAGGTAAATTCAGAACACCATATATTAATGGGAAGTACGTACTGCCTTTCCTGGTTGTCGGAGGAATTGTTTTTGGTTTTGTACAATACAAAAGCGAACTGATGGGATTCCTTATCAATCAATCGGAATTGAAAGAAACCAAGGACTTGATCGTGGACTTATCGGAAGCTGAATCGGCTAAACTGAAGGAAAATATTGTTTCCATAGACCAGACAGGATTATCGCGCGTCGGCTCTGATTTATTGGCTTATTTCGAACAGGCACCTAAGATAGATTTGGAAACTTCTCTAAAAGGAATAAAAAGTACATCCAAGGCGAAAATAGTTGCGGAATTAGACCAAAAAACAAAAGATCGCCTGGTGAATTTCCTGGAAGGTTACGATGAAAAAGGGTTTAAATTAATGGATTCGAACCTGTATAACTATTTCGGACAAGGACCCGAAATTTCGATTGAATCAGCCTTGAAAACCATTAATGTTTCGGGGAAGAGATTGTATAACAGCGGATTTTCGCACTTCGCGCATAAAATTCCTACCTGGATATTCATCTTGTTTACTGTGTTTATTACGATTGTAACCATCCGGAAAAATCTTTCTTTGATTCCACTATTAGGCTTGCTTTCCTGTTTGTATATGATGAGCCAGATCGAGTTACGAAACTGGATTGCATTTGTCATTTGGCTGTGCGTAGGGTTGGTGATTTATTTCCTTTATAGCAGAAAGAATTCTAAACTGGGACTTAAAACGACCGGTTTAGCAAGTTAGTAAACTTGCTTACAAATGGGGTTAAAATCTGATTTTTTGGGTTCAGCTGTAACTTTATAATATCTTTGCTTGTCTTACCGGTGTAAAGATATTCAGTTCATAATTCGTAAATTGGTATTCATAATCCGTTAAAATGAAAGCTACTACAATTTTTCCCGTGCTATTCTGTGTAAGTCTTATCCTGGGAGCCTGCAAAAAGAAACCTGTTGATCCGAATAACAGCGGAACGGATTACGCCTCTATGGAAGTGTATAAGGATAATGCAATGGGTGTTATTTACAACCAGGCAACGAACAGTGTTGCGTACAATAAACCCGATGCGGATGGTACGTACAAAATTTACATTTCAAATTACGATGGAACCGGAGAGGTTCAGTTAACCTATCCGGGCTGGGCTTCGAACCGGCATCAGTGGGCTGAAGAATGGGATCCGACGGGACAATATTTATACTGCTATATTGAAAAAACTGATTACGCTACGGAGTCTGACCACACACGTATTCCGGATGATGCAATACCCGGTTACGGGGCTTACACGGATTTGTGGATCATCAAGCGCGATGGAAGTCAGGCATGGCAAATGACTAATTTTCCCAACGATTACAATCATGGAATTATTCATGGAGCGATTTCAAACGACGGGACTATGTTTGCATGGACAGAACGTATTCAGGCACCGGTTTTCCTGGATTTGAATTTAGCTGCCGGAGCGTATGTGTTCAAAGTGGCAGACGTAAGCTGGAACCAGGGGCCTGTGTTTTCCAATGTCCGAACATATCAACCTGGAAATGAGCTCGCAGGAGGCGAGGTGGAAAGCATTAGTCCATCCAAAACGGATATCCTTATTTACAGCACTTTTGAATCACATAATTTAGTTGCAACCCCTATTTACCGGATTGACCTTGCAAGTGGAAACACAAGCAAGCTGACGGAAGAAAGTTTTTCTCAAGCTCCAACCTATACACCAAACGGACAACAGATTGTATACATGACCGGGGCATACTGTGATATTTTTCCCGGACAACTCCAGGGAGCCGATTGGTGGATCATGGATGCCAATGGCGGTAATAAAAAGCGTTTGACCTACATGAATTTGAAAAATCATCCGCAATGTGTCAACAGCTATCGATTGGCAGGAAGTCTCTCCTTTGTGAATGATTCAACCTTTATCGGGGGAGTCATGACTCAGTCTTTGGGATTGACGGGCTACAGTGCTTTAGTTAGGTTTTGAATGTAAAAATGAAGATGAATGACTGAAAAGTTTTCGAATGAAAGGCATCTTTTGATAAATTGTGCAATTCCTTTTCAAATTTCAATTATCCGTTTTCAATTAGTCGTATCTTTGTAATCGAAAAAAAATCGCTCAATAGCATGTTTGATAATCTTACTGATAAGTTTGAACGCGCCTTTAAAGTTTTAAAAGGACAAGGACAAATTACTGAAATTAACGTTGCGGAAACATTGAAAGAAGTTCGCAGGGCTTTGCTTGATGCCGATGTGAACTTTAAAACCGCCAAAGATTTCACGGTTCGCGTGAAAGACAAGGCGATGGGTGCAAATGTGTTGAACGCTATTTCTCCAAGCCAGTTGATGATTAAGATCTGCCACGAAGAGTTGGTAGAATTAATGGGTGGTAACGAAAGCGAGATCCAGATCCAGGGAACTCCGGGAATTGTATTGATGTCCGGACTTCAAGGTTCAGGTAAGACCACTTTCTCCGGGAAATTAGCGAATTACCTGAAAACAAAGAAGAATAAAAAACCGTTGTTGGTTGCCTGTGACGTATATCGCCCTGCGGCAATAGACCAGTTACATGTTTTAGGAGAACAGCTTGGAATTGAGGTTTACTCCAATAAAGAAGAAAAAGATCCGGTTAAAATTGCTTCGGAAGCAATCAACCACGCCAGAAGCAAAGGTTTTAATGTGGTGATCGTCGATACGGCAGGTCGTTTGGCGATCGATGAAGCGATGATGGATGAGATTGCACGAGTTAAGGACGCAATCAAACCGACGGAGACTTTATTTGTAGTGGATTCCATGACCGGACAGGATGCCGTGAATACTGCAAAAGCATTTAATGATCGTATCAATTTTGATGGGGTTGTATTAACCAAATTGGATGGAGATACCCGGGGTGGAGCAGCATTATCCATCAAAACGGTTGTCGATAAACCGATCAAGTTTGTTGGTACAGGTGAGAAGATGGATGCCCTGGATGTATTCTATCCGAAACGGATGGCTGACCGTATTTTGGGAATGGGGGATGTGGTTTCATTAGTGGAGCGCGCCCAGGAACAATTTAACGAAGAAGAGGCACGAAAACTTCAGAAGCGGATTCAGAAAGATCAGTTTGATTTCAATGATTTCCTTGGGCAAATTCAGCAGATCAAAAAGATGGGAAATGTCAAGGATCTGATGGGGATGATTCCTGGAATGGGAAAAGCTGTGAAGGATGTCGATATTCAGGATGACGCATTCAAGCATATTGAAGCAATTATCTATTCCATGACTCCGAAAGAACGTGCGAATCCTTCTTTGATGAATGGTCAGCGAAAAACGCGGATTGCAAACGGTTCAGGGACAAACATCCAGGAGGTGAATAAATTGCTCAAACAGTTCGAGGATACCAAGAAGATGATGAAAATGATGAGTAATCCGAAGAACATGATGGGCATGATGAAACAAATGAAAGGAATGCGCGGCGGAATGCCGGGGATGTAGTAAGAACGCAATACATTGCGTTACAATTGGAAATGGAATTTTAGTTCAGATAATTAGCGGAATAAAAAGATCGGAATTGCAGATCTTAAAGCGAGCTCGAATCCAGCTTTTCAATTGTACATTTTCAATTCTCAATAATGATTGATTTCGAACTCACATCCAACGATCCATACTCTGTCGCTTTTCGAGAAGCAGGGATTTCTTCCTTTAAAGATGCATGTGATTTTGTTGCAAAGCTTCCCTACGGACGGAATACGAACCGCGAAGATTTTGGCCTGGTACTTTCCGAAAAAAAGGGAACTTGTTCTTCCAAACATGCCTTATTGGCTTCTTTAGCTTTGGAAAACGGCTATCCCGAAGTGGAGTTGATCGCCGGTATATTTCTCATGAATGGCGAGACTCATTTAAAACTGATCGATTTTTTTAAGGATAAGGCTTATCAGAACATTCCTGAGTGTCATTGCTATCTTCGGTTGAAGGGTGAGCGTTTTGATTTTACAGATCTATCTGATAGCCTGGAGAAAATTGCTCCTAAACTAGTACGTGAGCAACGGATTGATCCGAACCAGGTAAGTGACTGGAAGATTATGATTCACAAACATTATTTGCAGGGATGGTTAAACCGGAATCCTCAGTTCCATATCACGTTGGATGAACTGTGGAGCGATAGGGAAGCGGCAATCAGTTTGTTGAGTGAGTAGTTGGAGATTTAGAGGGGCATTTTTTTTGTAAAAGCGGACTCGAATTCGTGATATCATGAGATTATAAAAAAGCATTGACTCAATGTTTAAGTCCTGAAAAAATTAATCCAGCAGCTTTTTCAAATCCTCTTTGGAACAAACACCGGTTATTCGTTTAATTTCCAACCCATTTTTAAAGGCTATGAAAGTGGGGAAGCTGGTAATGTTCAATTCCTTAACCAGTTGGTTTTGAGAGCCTCCGTCGACATAGGTGACCGGGTATTCCTTTGACAATTCATCAACAATCGGACTCATTTTTTTACAGGGCGGGCACCACGCTGCACCAAAATCAACAAGGACCGTCCGATCTTTCGGAAGTGACGTTAAAAATTCAGATAAAGTTACTTGTTTGACGTCTTTTGTTCCTTCCAGGGGAAGGTCTTCCAGCTTCCAGGCATTGATCCCTCCCTGTAAATTGAAAACGGTCTCAAACCCTTCCTTGAGCAACCATTTTTGAGCTGCAGTACTTCTGGACCCGGCTAGGCAATAAACGTAAACCGGTTTATGCTTGTCAAGGGAGGAAACCCGCTCCTTAAATTGATCAAAATTGTTCCAGTCTGCCTGAAAAGCGCCGGAAATATGTCCCTGCTTATACTCATCCGGTGTGCGCACATCCAGAAGCTGATTTTGTTTGTTCTGAATAGAGTCCAAAAACGATTTAGGTGCTAATTCAAGCCGTTGTGCAAAAGGGTGAGTAAGAATTGTTAAGAAAACCGTTAAAGTAAGCTGTTTTGTGAATTTTGCAAGGTATTTCATTGATAATTAAATGTATATTGTACATCCAAAATGGGGTTTTGTTGGTTTATATCCAGCTTTTGGAAACCAAATCACCCATTCCTGCGTAAATGTAAACAATGTCCATTTGGAATAATTGTAAAAAACTGTTAATTTCGATTTAGTTAATGATAAAAAATTCAAATACGATAGCTTATCAACACTTATACCCTATGTTTCTCCGATGCTCGTTTCTGTTGATTTTACTTACCACATTTTCTTCTATAACTAGAGCACAAGATGTTTGGTTACAAAATCATTTTTCTCCCAATTCGGGATGTGCTCTGTCCAATCTGGAAACAGTAACCGTATTGGTTAATAATAACTCGGGCGTCATTATGCCGTCCAATACCATTCAGGTATATTACAGTGTGGATGGCGGAACGATTATTAATCAGCCGCTTTCTTCGAATTTGACTGCCGGAGCATCTTGGAATTTCAGTTTTTCAGTGAAAGCTGATTTGTCGGTATGCGGTGCTCATACAATGAAGGTGTGGGTTTCAAGAGCCGGAGATGTGAATCATCTGAATGATACCTTACTTTGGACGGTCCAAAATGACTGTCCGATCGTTCCCGGAACAGTGACATCCGATATTACCGTCTGTCAGGGCGCAAATGCTGGGACCCTTTCTTTGTCAGGGTGGTCCTACGGTACCATTACAACTTGGGAGTCATCTGTAAACGGAGGTACCACCTGGACTCCGATACCAAGTACAACTACTCCGTCTTATGCTTACAACAATGTGGCTCAGAACACACAATATCATGTGGTGATTGATGGCGGATATTGCCCGGACGATACGTCGGGGTATGCTACTGTTTCGATTCAAACGCCACCTGTTCCGGGAACATTGTCCGGTTCAGATTCTTTGTGTGAAAATGTGGCTAACGGGACATTAACCCTTTCCGGAAATAATCAGCCTCCGATACAATGGGAATATTCTACGAATGGAGGCGGTACCTGGACAACTGTGGCAAGCGCATCAACGACCTACAATTATTCGGGTTTGACCGCTACAACCATTTACCGTGTGCTTGTAGACGGTGCAATTTGTGCGGATGCTTACTCCGATACTGCCATGATATATGTAGACCCGGTTTATCCCCCAACTGTCTTAACTGGAAGTGATTCTTTATGCATTACCAATGCAACCGGTTTTGTTAATGCCACCGGAACATTCGGTGCGGTGCTGAATTGGGAGTTTTCTATTGACAATGGTATGACGTGGACCGGATTGGGAAATACCACCGGAAGCCTGGGGTATACAAATCTGACTCAAACGACTTTTTACCGAATGATTACAGAAGGAGGACAATGTCCGGATGTGATTTCGGATACTGCGATTATTTATGTTCAGGCATTGCCGCCGAATCCAACAATAGGTCCTTCCGATACCATTTGTGCCTCTTCGGTAGCCGGAATTTTAAATATGACCGGCGCAACGACTCCTGTATTAAACTGGGATACTTCGACGGATGGAGGAAATACATGGATACCGGTCGCAAATACGACTACTTCATTCGATTATACAGGGCAAAGTTTAACCACTATTTATCGGGCTCAGCTGGAGGGAGGTTTCTGTCCTGATTACTATTCCGATACTGCGATCATCAAATTGGATGCAGCTCCGGTAGTAGGAGTTTTGAACCAAAGTGGAAGCATTTGTGAGGGTACATCGGAGGATTTACACCTGGTGGGCTCTGTTGCTGATTCGTTATACTGGCAGTTTTCGACAGATAATGGTGTAACATGGCAGACGGTTCCGAATTCGGATACGATAGATTACAATACGTTTGCAATCATGCAAGATGTGCAATTCCAGGTTGTAGCTTTAAATGGTGTTTGCCCTCCGACGGTTTCCAATCAGGCGGTTATTACGATGTTGCCTGCTCCGATTGCAAATGCAGGTGCTGATACGGCAATCTATTTGGGAGAAACAATTACCTTAAACGGTTCAGGAGGCGTAACAGGAATTTGGATGCCGGGATCAACCCTTTCTGACTCCACGATCACAAATCCGGTAGCTACACCTTCTACAACAACCGCTTATGGCTATTACGTGATTGATACTTCGGGATGTATCGACGGGGATACCGTTGTTATAAAGGTCTTGGATCCGATCCAGTTTAATATTCGAAATGTCATTACCATGAATAATGATAATATGAACGATACCTGGAACATTACCGGTGTGGAGTTTTTTCCGATGACGGCTGTTAAAGTGTTTAATCAGTACGGGAAATTGCTTTACGAGAATGAGGATTACAAAAATGACTGGGATGGCAGTTTTAAAGGTTCCAGATTACCGAACGGAACTTATTATTATGTCGTACTGAAAGGGGGGACAGAAGAGGAATATAAAGGAACAATTACACTATTGGGAAATGAATAAATTACTACTGCTTTGTATTTGTTTGTGTTGGGGAAGTTTATATGGACAGCAAGTTCCTTTCTACAATCATTATTTGATCAATCCATTTGTATATAACCCGGCCTCTACCGGGGCGAGCGATTATGTAAATGCCAGTTTTGTTCGAAATCAACGCTATTCATCATTTGGTTCGACTGCTGTAAACAATTACCTGACAGTTGAAGGTCCTATCGCAAAAGGAAATATGGGGTTGGGACTTATTGTCGCTCATCAAAATCAGGGAATTCAGCAGCAATTGATGTCCAGTTTGAACTATAGCTACAAATTGAAAATCAATGATCAGCAAAATATTCGGTTTGGTATTTCTGCCGGAGTTTTGGATAACCGGATCGATTACAATCAAATCAATGCGCAGGAAATCAATGATCCGTATTTGACCGGGTTAAGACCAACAGCTCCTGTTTTTGATATGAATGTCGGATTGCTTTACAATTGGAAAGATCTGCGAATCGGTATTTCGGTTCCGCAAATTATTGGAGGAAAAGTAAAATATGCCCGTGAAAAGAGTAGGGGGTATTACCAGCTGGAACGGCATTACATGATGTCACTGGAATACGATTTTCATGTCAATGAGAAATTTGTTATTCGTCCGAATGCTGTTTTGAGATACATGCCAAATATTCCGTTTCAGTATGATGTGACTGCGATGGCTATTTATAATAACATGATTTGGGCTTCAGCGACCTATAAATCCGATTATGCCGTTCAGTTTAATGCGGGGGTTCGTGTATTCGATTTTTTAAGAGTCGGGTACAGTTACGAATTGTTGATCGGTTCTTTGAAAACCTACAATACCGGGATGAATCACGAAATTTTCTTAGGATTCTCCTTTAAAGGTAAGCGTGAAAAAGAGATTCAAATCGTAGAAAAGGAAGTACGGGTAGTAGATGATCTGGCGGCCAGGCAGCGCGATTCTGTTCAGAAATTGAAGGATGAACTCGAGAATCAATTGAAGCGTTTGCTGGAGGAACGTGCGGAAAAGGATCGTTTGCAGAAAGAAAAAGATTCCCTGGCAAATTTAGCGAAAGTGGTTCCTCCGGTGCCACTTGATACGGTTAAACCTAAAATGACTTCTCCTGAGGTTATTCCGGTAGCAAAAGGATATCATTTTGTGAACCTGGATAAGAGTGAGTCGCCTGATGGGTTTTATGTGATTACGGGCGTCTTCTCGAACAGGCAAAATGCAGATTTGATGCTATCGAAAAACGCAAATGAATATCCGAATTCATACCTTGTTATTAATGAATCGAATAATTATTTCTATGTCGTAATCCTGTATTCATTGGATCAGGAACTTGCCACAAAGACATTTAATGATTATAAATCGAAGAAAAAACAAAAGGTTTGGATTTTAAATTATATAAAAAATTAACATTTTTAGGCAACCCTTTATAAAAAATACAGTCAATACATTGAACTAGAACTCTATGACTATGAAAATAACTACTGCTTTCAGATCAATCTGCAGCTCGCTACCGCTGCTATTGTTCACTTTGGGTTTTTCAACAGTATCCTTAGCTCAATTTCCTGGGTGTCCGGCAATTAATGCTGGTCCGGATCAAACGTTGCCTTGTTCTACGCCATGTACGAACTTAACGGCAACTCCTTTTGCAACGGGTGCTACGACAACCTATTCTGTAAGTTCTATTCCACATACACCTCCTATTGCTTATAACCAGGCAGGGGGTACTGCGGTTTCAGTCGGAACGGATGATGTTTGGTCGAATCCGATCACTTTGCCATTTAACTTTTGTTATTACGGAACCAATTATACAACTATTAATGTTGGTTCGAATGGTACAATCCAGTTTGGTGGAGGTACGGCAGGTGGATCTTTCAATCCATGGTCGTATACTGCAAGTTGTCCTAGTACAGCTTTAACGGGTGCAGGAGATATTTTCGGAGTGTACCATGATATTGACCCATCCTATGGTGGATCGGTTAAATGGTACTTATTGGGTACGGCACCTTGTCGTATTTTTGTGGTTTCTTTCAATAACCTACCTCATTTCTCCGGTTCATGTAATACTTCTAAGTTCACTACATCCATGATGGTGTTGTATGAAACAACCAACGTGGTAGATATATATGTACAACAGAAAGACCTCTGTTCCAGTTGGAATGGCGGCCGTGCAATTATAGGGATTCAAAATCCTGCCGGTACTGCAGGGATAGCGGCTCCGGGTAGAAATGCAGGTTCAACCTGGACAGTTACTACTCCTGAAGGATGGCGTTTTACGCCGACAGGTACTCCGAATTATTCGGTTGCCTGGTTCCAGGGAGCAACTCAGATCGGTACGGGAAATACCATCAATGTCTGTCCCACAGCCACTACAACTTATACTTCTGTAGTTACTTATAACCGGTGTGACGGAACAACCGTTACGGCGAATGATGCGGTAACGATTAACTTCTCGAATTTAACTCCGCCAACAGTAACGCCAACAGCAGAATCCTGTGCGAATTATAATAACGGTTCTGTAGTTATTGATAACCCGGCGGGTGCGGGGCCGTATACCGTCAATATTTCCGGTCCGACTACAGGATCGGTCGTCGAGGCCAATACGGCCGGGGCCACGGCCAACTTCACGAATCTACCGGATGGGAATTACAATTATACCGTCACCGGTGCTAACGGCTGTACGACCAGTGGAACATTTACCATTGGTGCAGGAGTGGTCTGTTGTAGTGTCACTGCTGCGGGATCGAACGTGCTATGCAACGGGGCCACAACGGGTTCTGCTACAGCTACTCCTGTAGGTCTGGCGCCTTATACTTATTCCTGGACCGGTGGTCAAACAACACAAACAGCATCAAACTTAGGCGCGGGAGCATATACAGTGACGATGACAGATAATTCGGGATGCGTGGCGACAGCAAACGTTTCCATTACACAACCAACAGCATTGGGCGGTACACTTGCTGCTGTAAATGTGAGTTGTAACGGTTCATGTAACGGAAGTATAACAGTGACTCCTTCCGGGGGAACTCCAGGGTATACTTATAGTCTCAATGGCGGAGCATTCCAGGCAGGTGCCACGTTTACCGGATTGTGCAATGGCGCTTATGCAATTACGATCAAGGATGCGAACGGCTGTACGATCGTATTGAACCAAACAATTACGCAACCGGCTATATTAAATTTAACTCAAAGTGCAATTACTCCGGCAACCTGTGGTTCGAATAATGGATCGGTTACAGTTGCTCCTGCTGGCGGAACACCTGCTTACACTTATACTATTGATGGAGGAGCTAGCCAGGCAAGTGCAACGTTTAACGGGTTAACGGCAGGGGTTCACAATGTGGTTGTTACTGATTCGAAAGGATGTACAAAAAACTTGTCCATTACCATTACCGCAACAAACGCTCCGGTTGCTTCTATTCAAAACCAAACAAACGTGAGTTGTTTCGGTGGTGTGAACGGATCTGTAATCATCGGCGTTGCAGGTGGATCTTCACCATTCACTTATTCAATAGGAGGACTGGGACAGGCATCGAATACCTTTACAAACTTAACTGCCGGTTCATATACTGCTACCGTAACAGACGTTAATGGTTGTTCTGCGAGTATTCCTTTTACTATTACCAGCCCTCCGCAATTAACATTTACAACTACACTGACTGCGGCATCTTGTAACGCAGTTTGTGATGGACAAATCCAGGTGAATGCATCCGGAGGTACTGCTCCTTATCAGTATTCTTCCAATAATGGAATTACATATGCATTGGCAAACCCGATGACCGGATTATGTGCTGGACTTATTCATGTGGTTGTCAAAGATGCAAACGGGTGTTTGACAAACTCCGATGTAACCATTACACAACCCACACCTGTATCGGGAACTTTTATTAATACAAATCCGATTTGTAACGGTGCCTGCGATGGTACGATCACTGCAACTCCTTCTGGAGGTACTCCTGGGTATCAATATTCATTAAATGGAGGACCATTGCAAGCTTCGAGTACAATAACTGGCGCTTGTGGAGGTAATAACACCATCCTAATCCAGGATTCTCATGGATGTCAGTTTACTTCTGTACAAAATTTGGTTGATCCTCCGGGATTCGGAATTGACACGACAGTTGTTACTGAATCGAATTGTGGATTTAATAATGGTGCTATTACGGTACAGGCAAACGGAACGAACGGACCCTTCACCTATTCCATGAATGGAGGACCTTTCCAACCGAGCGGGACGTTCACTAACTTGTACGGTGGGGCATATGAAATTACTGCTGTAGACCAATTGGGATGTTCAGAATCGGTGTTCTTTGGTATTAATGACGTTGAAATGCAAGGGATCGTTCTTATCCAAACAGATGCGAACTGCTTTGGGGTTCCTGATGGTACCATCGAAGTAACGAACGTAAGTGGAGCACTTCCGATTACATACGAACTGGATAATTCCGGAGCGACTCAGTTTAGTGGATTCTTCCCTAGTTTGCCTTTTGGATCGCATGTAGTAACGATTGCAGATGCCGGTAACTGTGTGTTTACCATTCCGTTTATGGTTGATGAGCCTGCAGAAATTGCATTTAATACAAATCTTACTCATATCACCTGTAACGGGGGAAATACCGGTGAGATTGAATTCACGAATGTAACCGGAGGAACAGGTGCATATCAATACAGTATTGATAATGGGGCTACCTTCCAGGCAGGAACAACCTTTACAGGATTGGCTTCCGGAACCTATGATTTGGCTGTTACGGATGTGAATGGTTGTATTGTAAACGCAACGGTTACATTAAACCAGGCTGCTCCATTAACAATGGCAACCACTGTTTTTGATTTAACTTGTTTTAATGACAATTCAGGAGGGATTCAGATCGGATCTACCGGAGGTACTGGAGCTTATCAATACAGTATTGATAACGGAGCAACTTTTTCTCCAATCGAATCATTCTTCAGTTTGGCTGCAGGAACATATGATCTGATTACACAGGATGCAGCAGGATGCCAGATTACCGGTACCGCAACTGTAAATCAGCCGGCTCAGTTAACGGCAACCTATACTCCGACAAACGCTCAGTGTTTTGATGCATGTGACGGACAAATCGTTGTCAACGCTTCCGGCGGTACTGCACCATATTTATACAGTCCGGATAACGGATTAAATTATTTCGTTTCTTCGACGCTTCAAAACTTATGCGCTGGAAACATAGATGTTGAAATAAAAGATGATAATGATTGTTTCATTACGGCTGTTCAGGTAATCGGTGAACCGACTGCTGTAACGTTGAACGTAGTTCCTACGGATGAAACATGTGCTGCTTCAAACGGTCAATTGGCAATTACTGGGGCCGGAGGTACCGGAGCATATACTTACAGTATTGATAACTCGGTTACTTATTCAGCTACTTCAACTTATACCGGTTTACCTGCTGGAGTATACGATGTATTCATTCATGATGCGAATAACTGTGAGGCAAGTACATCTGTTTCCATTTCAAATCAGGCTTCACCGAATATTATCGGGGCGGCAGTTCAAAATGTAACCTGTAATGCTGCTTGCGACGGACAATTGCAAGTAACGGTTTCAGGAGGTACCGGTGCGATTACCTATTCAATCGGAACACCTCAGGCTGCCTCACTCATCACTAATATTTGCGCCGGAGCATATACCTTGACGATTACCGACGCAAACGGTTGTACGGATACGGAGCCAATTACAGTTACTGAACCAACACCGCTTGCAGCAACCGTCACTCCAACTGCGCTGACTTGTTTTAATAACAATACCGGAGAAATCGCATTCAGTGGTTCAGGAGGAACAGCACCTTATACTTATAGTACAAACAACGGAGCTACATTCTCCAATCAGACAACTGTTCAATTCCTAAGTTCAGGTACTTACAATACAGTTGTTAAAGATGCAAACGGGTGTACGATCAATACTCCGGTGATTGTGACTCAACCTGCACAATTGGTTATTCAGAATATTGCAACGAATGATGCAAGTTGCCATGGAGTGTGTGATGGTGATGCAACCGCAACTGTTGCCGGTGGTACGACTCCTTATAGCTATGCATGGTCTAACGGAGCAACAGGTTCCAATACAACGAATGCATTGTGTGCAGCTTCTTATGACTTGACTGTTACAGACAATAATGGATGTACTGCTGTTCAAAGTTTTAGTATAACGGAACCACCTTTGTTGGTCATCACAAGTACAAGTGCAACGGATGCATTGTGTAACGGCGATTGTAATGGTACGATTACGATTAATTCGAATTTAGCAACTGGATACAGCGTGGATAACGGAACGACATTCCAGGCTTCGAATACATTCAACGGATTGTGCGCCAATACATATACTATCCAAATTCAGGATGCTGCAGGATGTACTCAATCCGGTACAATTACTGTCGGACAACCACAACCATTGGTTCAGGGTGTTATTCCTGAAGATGGATTGTTGATTTGTTATGACGGTTACGGTACATTATCAGGAAGTGCTACCGGAGGAATAGCTCCTTATTATTTTGTTTGGAATACCGGAGATACAACTCAGTATTTGAATGTAAACTTAACTGCTCCGGCAACATTTACATGCACGGTATACGATCAGAACGGATGTGCATCGAATGTTGAAACTGCGGATGTGACTGTCAGACCTGTATTTGTTGCTTCTGTTACAACACCGGTAATGGCATGTCCCGGGCAATCTGTTACAATGACAGGTTCGGGAGTAGATGGTTTACCGGGGTATACGTACGAATGGCTAACACCAATTGCGCACGACACATTGGCAACCGGCACTTCTTATTCTTATACTCCAAACGGATCGGAAACAGTCTTGATGGTCGCTCACGATGAGTGTTACAGATACGATACACTGCCTGTGACAGTTCAGATTTATGCATTGCCAAGCCCTGAATTTTTGGTTGACCCGGCTTTCGGATGTTCACCGTTTACTCCTACGTTTAACTTCCCTGTCGGAACGGTTGGTTCTATTACGGATGCACAGTGGGATTTCGGTGATGGCTCAACAGGAACCGGAACATCAAACGTAATGCATCAATATATACCTGTGGGATGTTACGATGTAAGCGTTCAGATTACCACGACTGATGGATGTATCACGGATACGACTTTACAAAATTTTGTTTGTGTTGTGCCTGATCCGATCGCAAATTTCACCTGGAGCCCGGTTCCGCCGACAACCATCAATTCAACCGTACATTTCAATGATAACTCTGTGAATGCGGTGTCTTATGATTGGGATTTTGGTACGTTCGGTACATCCACGCTTGAAAATCCGGTAATCAATTACGGAGATATTGATGCAGGAAGTTACCAGGTTTGTCTGACAGTCACTTCTCCTGAAGGATGTACCAATGATATTTGTAAACCAATCCTGTTTGTTGAAGAATTCCTGGTATTCGTGCCGAATACATTTACTCCGGACGGAGATGAGTTTAACAATGTCTTTAAACCTGTAATGCCTGCAGGAATGGCTTTAGACGACTATACATTTACGATCTATAACAGATGGGGTGAAGTTTTATTTGAATCTCACGATGTGGAATTCGGATGGGACGGAACTTATCATGGAGTTACCGTAAAAGAAGGAGTTTATACCTGGAGAATTGTTGCCAAAGGAGGTGGAGATAAAAAAGCACGCGAATTTGAAGGACACGTTAACATGTTGAAATAAGAGAAAGCATTGCTTTCGATCTGATACAGACAAACGTTAGTGGGTCGTAAACAAGATTTCGTCAAAACATTTGAAAATAACAAACAGGGCGTTCCGGCTTAGTCGGAACGCCCTGTTTGTTTTCAGAGATTTATTCAGGCTCCCATTTGATTAAAAATCGGTATAATCAGCTGTCGGACCGTAACTAGGTGGAACCGGTATCCCAAGTAATCGGTAGTTTACTCCTAATTGAGCTCTGTGATGGACCGTTTGATTGTGCGCAACACGTACCACGTCTTCCTTGGTACTTACAAAATGAATTTTGGAACCCGAACGAAGTGTCCATTCTTCATCGAATACGGAATCGGCGGCTTGTTCCAATGCGGTCATTCCTTTTGAAACACATTCGTTGAAGTAGTCCATAGCCTCTTCGACCGAATTCAATTGCTTCGGGCTGTAAGGAGCCGTTTCAAAATCCAATTCATTTGTTGTTACGGCCATTTCAGCCCACAAAGGAAGATCAACCACATGAAGAAAAAGATCTCCTAATTTCATGCTTTTTTCATGTACCTGGTACTCTTTTTTGTCAAAAGGAAACGCCTGGATAAATTTTCTTGTAGTTTCTGCTTCTGCAGCTAACTGTGCCTGTAATTGCTCTTTTCTTGTCATGATTTTTAATTTTTATACAAAGAAAAGGAGAGACACTGACAACCCTATGGCAGTCCGTTTTTCCGGAATTGAAAATTTTTTAAATAGCCAATTGAAAAGAAGCGAAAACCGTACTTTTATAAAAATCCATAAATGTGATTTACCTTATTTGCTGGTCAATTTTAGAATTTCCATTTTCAATTAGTAATTCACCGGTAATTTATAAGCGCTCAATGGAATATGCTGTGTAACTTCAAAGGGACAACTTGTTTTATACAATTTCTCGATGCGTTCAACCTTAAAGTCCCGGTAATCTTTCCGAAGTTGACAATAGCCTATCAAATGCCAGGAAAATGCATAAAAAACCAAACCGATAGGTTCAATAATCCTTTCCAAGCGTTCATCTTTTAAACTTTGATAAGTAATCTTAATTTGAGTTTGTTCGGTTATTGCGTGCTGGATTTGTGCCAAATATTCAAATTCGAAAGTAAGCCTTTCAGGAAGTTGCAGTTTAATACTTTCATCCAGGATGGCTACCTTTTCTTTATCAACCTGCTTTAAAACGGATCTGATCTTTGTGATGGCACTTTCAAATGTAGCCTGAACGGAACGATCCCCGAAGCCTCCGATCAGGGATTGGGATAAAAGCAGGGTATTTGCTTCTTCCAATGTAAAGGAAACCGGTGGAGTAAAATAACCCGGAATGATAAAATAACCTCTATTCGGTTCAAAGCTTACCGGTATTCCCGCTTCACCAATTGCTTTAATATCCCTGTAAACCGTCCGCACACTGATTTCAAATTTCTCAGAAATACGTTCGGCACTCACATATTTGCGGGATTGGAGCAAAGTTACGATCCCAAATAAACGGTCTACGCGATTCATCTTGTTTTGATTGGTAAAATTTTCCCGGGATTTAATAAATTCTTAGGATCAAAGGCTTGTTTAATTGTACGCATCAGGTTAAGTCCAACCTCATTGAAAGCGAGGTCCATATATGGAGTTTGTACCAGGCCGATTCCATGTTCTCCTGAAATAGTTCCGCCCAAACGGACCACCTCGGTAAATAATTCCCGGATTGCATGTGGAAGCTGATTGTTCCAGGTATCATCATCCAGGTTGTCTTTGATAATATTTACATGCAAATTACCGTCTCCGGCATGTCCGTAGCAAACGGATTTGAATCCGTATTTCTTCTCCAGTTCCTTGACTTTTTTCAGCAATTGGGGCAATTCATTTCTCGGCACAACCGTATCTTCCTCTTTATAAATGGAATGTGTTTTTACGCATTCTCCGATCTTTCGGCGCAAACGCCAAAGGCTTTCCTTTTGAGCATCTGTTTCTGCAAAAAGGACCTCATCAATATCGAATTGCGCTACTAATTCCATGATTTTTTCACATTCCTGCATCAATACATCCGGATTAAATCCATCCAACTCTATGATTAAATGTGCATCGTGATCGTCTTTTAACAGCTTAGGCGCATCATCCACGTATGGAGCAGTGAACAGGATCGCGTCGCGGTCCATATACTCGAGTCCGCTTGGAATAATTCCGGACATGAAAATTTTGCCTACAGCTTCGCATGCTTCAACTCCGCTTCGGAAAGGAACCAGTAAAAGCAAAGTGTGTGTTGGGTGTGGAATGAGTCGCAAAACGATTTTTGTAACAACAGCTAAAGTGCCCTCGCTTCCGATAACCAACTGTGTGAGGTTGTAACCGGTCGCATTTTTGATCACATTTGCTCCTGTCCAAAGGACGTCTCCGTTGGGCAAAACCACTTCCAGGTTCAGGACCCAATCTTTTGTTACACCGTATTTAACAGCTTTCGGTCCTCCCGAATTTTCAGCAATATTGCCGCCAATAAAACAAGAACCCTTGGATGCAGGATCAGGAGGATAAAACAATCCGACAGCCTTCACTGCATTTTGAAGTTCTTCGGTCACGACACCCGGTTCCGTAATTACCTGGTGGTTTTTCTCATCAATTTGAATGATCTTGTTCATGCGCTCCAGGCTCAGAAGAACTCCTCCATAATTGGCCAATGCACCGCCGCTTAAACCGGTTCGGGCACCAGATGGAGTTACGATCAGTTCGTTCTCATAACAGTACTTCATGATCGCAGAAACTTCTTCCGTGGTTTCGGGTTTTAAAACAGCAGCAGGGTAGAACACAAAATCTTCCGTATGGTCTGAAGCATATTTTGAATCGATATCAGTGCCGGTTTGAACGCGGCCTTTCAGCAACTGTTTAAAAAAATGAATGTGTTTTTCCTCTAAACCTTCTGTCATTGTGCCCATTTTTTAGTAAAAGTAGCGAATTAGGTGTGTTTTTTTGTTTTTGATGCCGCTAATAGGAAATTATTTGTCAAAATGGTAGTATTTTTAAGTTTGTTCTATTTTTCCCGTTTATGAATCAAATCAATTGCCCGAATTGTGGCACTCCCATCGATGTTAATGACATTTTGGCGCATCAGCTGGAAGAACAAATTCAGCGTAAGTACCAAAATGAGTTGAATGAAACACGCAATGAATTCGCAAAAAAACAAGATGCCTTGTTGCGTGAGAAGGAAGAATTTGAAGAGAAGAAACGCCGTGAAAATGAGCTTTTCCAGGAACGTTTTGAACAGAAGTTGAAAGACGAGCGAAAAAACATTGAAGAAAAGCTGAAAATCAAGATTATACAGGAACAGGGAGAACAATTTGCTGACCTTCAAAAGGAATTGAACGAGAAATCCGAACAGATCAAGGAATTGAACCGGACCAAGGCTGAAATTGAAAAGTTGAAACGGGAAAAAGATGAACTCAAAGAGGCCGTTGAAGCCGAATCTCAAAAAAAACTGAATGCCCAGCTCCAGGAAGAAAAAGAGAAAATCCGTAAAACAGAAGAAGAACGTAATGAGTTACGTGTTAGGGAATTACTGAAACAATTGGAAGACCAAAAAAAGCTGACGGAGGAAATGAAACGGAAGCAGGAGCAAGGCTCCATGCAATTGCAGGGTGAAGTACAGGAACTGGCAATTGAAGAATGGTTGATGGCTAATTTTCCGATGGATACCATTGAAGAAATCCGGAAGGGCGCGCGAGGTGGTGATTGCATTCAAACGGTGCATACCCGCGTCCAGCAAAATTGTGGAACAATCTATTATGAATCCAAACGCGCAAAAGATTTCTCACCTTCCTGGATAGAAAAATTCAAAGCCGATATACGTGATAAAGGGGCGGATATCGGTGTACTGGTAACAGAAGTCATGCCCTCCGATATGCAGCGAATGGGAATGAAAGACGGGATTTGGATTTGTACCTACGAAGAATTCAAAGGATTGTGCTCTGTTTTGAGAGAAACAATTGTCCAGATCAGCAGTACTTTAGTGGCACAAGAAAACAAAGGTGATAAAATGCATCTGCTTTATGATTTTCTGACCAGTTCAACATTCAGAATGCAGGTTGAAGCAATTGTGGAAGGATTTACTCAAATGAAGGCAGACCTGGAAAGTGAAAAACGGTCCATGCAGCGCATCTGGAAACAACGGGAAAAACAAATTGAAAAAGTCATTGTGAATACGATCGATATGTATGGTTCCGTAAAAGGAATTGCCGGAAATGCAGTGCAGGAAGTAAGAGCATTGGAGCTGCCTGACGCACCTGATTCGGATGACGAAGATTAAATTAAAATTTCCCCCTTTGAAGTGGGATTCAAGGGATGGCCACCCCTCTCAATCTCCCCTCAAGGGAAGAAGTGGTAATATTAAACCTTAAATTGCTAATAGATGATCAAATTTGCTTACACTATTTTATACGTTTCGGATGTGAAACGAACAGCCGAATTTTATTCTAAAACCTTTGGGTTTGAAGTGCGTTTCATTGCGCCCGGTGATGAATATGCAGAATTAAATACAGGAACAACTACCTTGTCTTTCGCGGCGCTTCCGTTGGCAAATTCAAACCTGAAAAACGGTTTCCAGGAGAGCAGTTTAAACACCAAGCCATTCGGAATTGAACTGGGTTTTACAACTGTTGATGTAGCTGCATTGGTAGAGAAAGCAATTGCAGCGGGGGGGACTTTGCTGGAAGAGCCAAGAGAAAAACCATGGGGGCAAATGGTTGCCTATGTGCGTGATTTGGATGGTTTTTTGATCGAGATTTGTACACCGATGGATTAGGGAATTCCGAATTAATACATTTTCTTTAGGTTATGATTTGTTCAATTTGAAGTATATTCGCACAGAATGAATCGATTGAATAGCACATATAACACCTTTAAACAAGTACCGGAAAAATATCTGATCGTACTTGCATTTGCAATCATTTATTCACTAGTTTCGCTGGTAAATCACTTTTTATTCCGCACTTATGCGCTTGATTTGGGGATTTACTCGAATGCCTTGTATGATTATTCGCACTTTCAATGGAACGACAGCGGCGTTTTTAAAATGGAGCCTCAAAATTTGATGGGGGACCATTTTGATTTTTACCTCATGCTTTATTCTCCCTTTGTGTGGATTTTTGGTTCCTATACCTTGCTGATCTTTCAAATTGTGAGTATCCTTTTCGGAGGATTGGGAGTTTATCGTTATTTCAGGGAGAATAGAATTTTGGCAATGAATGCCATGCTGTTTTTCTACTCGTTCTTTGGAGTTTATACTGCTTTATCATATGATTTTCACGACAGTGTGGTGGTAGCGATGCTCGTTCCCTGGCTGTTCGTTTTTACCAAAGAACGGAAAATGAAATGGGCGGCATTTTTTGTGGTGCTGCTTTGGTTGGGGAAAGAAAACAGCGCTTTGTGGATTGCTTTTGTTTGCTTCGGGCTTTCCATCTTGAATTGGAAAGAAGGGAAATGGCGCTTCTTTTTCATTATTTACGGATTTGTCTCGCTGCTTTATTTTGTGATCCTGATGAAATTCGTGATGCCGGCTCTTGCTGCGGACGGCATTTATCCACACTTTGATTACAGTGTTCTGGGAGCGACAATGCCTGAAGCGATCTCATATTTAATTGTCCACCCGGTAGATTCGTTCCAATTGATGGTTTCTAATTTCAATGGAGATTCTATGGGTGATAATACCAAATCCGATCTACTTAAATTTCTTTTATTTTCGGGAATAGCTTTACTGCTTTTCCGTCCGGCTTATTTGCTGATGCTCATTCCGATATTTTTCCAAAAATTATTTCACGATTCAATGGCAATCTGGGGAGCAGGATTTCATTATTGTATTGAATTCACACCGATTTTGGCAATCGGTGTTTTTGAAGTCGTTGATAAACTGAAAAAAGAGTCATTTAAAAGTGTAGCAGGAGGGATTCTGGTTGTTTTGGCACTGGTTATGACGAATAAACGATTGAGCCATCAATACCTGTATGCTCCAAATAATAACCTGAATTTCCTGTCAAAGGACCACTATAAAAAAGAATACAACGTGAAACCGGTTTACGAAGCATTTAAGCTCATTCCGAAAGATGCGGTAGTTTCCAGTCAGTCGAATTTGGTTCCACACCTGGCAAACCGTGATTTTTGTTACATGTACCCAATCGTAAAGGATGCTGAATACGTGATTCTGGCAAAAAAAGACACACCATATCCTTTAAGGGATTCTATTTTCCAGGTAGAAATCCGGAATTTCCAACAATCCAAAGAATGGATCAAATTGGTGGATAACGATGAAGTCCTTCTTCTTAAAAGAAAAAATTAATGGTGTAGATGTGATATCGTGAGTTATTTGCTATTTAAATTATTTTTTTTAATTTAGGTTTAAAATATTGCTATGTCGCTGAGAATACACCTATTTCACATTTTTGCTTTTTTCTTGCATTCTTCATTGTGTGCTCAAATTCCTACAAATGATCTTAATTGGAATTCAACACCTTACTTTATTGATAATTTCAATTCATTGGACTTAAGTATTTGGCAGACCAATTTTGGATGGGGTAATTATTCGTCTGGAGACGATTGTATCTATTTAGATTCCCAAGTATCAGCAAATAGTGGATTTCTAAATTTTAAAGCCCTAAATTACACTGATCCTGCTTATCCTTTAGTCGCCTACAAATCTGGGGTAATTTCATCGTTATCAACCTTTAAATATGGTTACTTCGAAATCCGAACCCAACTTGATAGTTACGGTGATAAATACATGCCTGCATTTTGGGTATGGAATTCTAATAATTGTAATTGCCCAGGAACTTGCAGTGGTGGATGGGTAGACGAGATTGATTTTTTTGAAGTATTCTGTGATTTTCAACAGTTAACATCAAACTTCCATATTAAAGACGGAAGTTGTACTGAAATAACTGGATTTTTAAATTCATTTTCACAAGCTTCACTAGCTACCAATTTTCATACTTATGGATACGAATGGACACCAAATAAGGTCATATTTTACCTTGATGGTGTTGCTTACAGGGAAGTATACGATCCACTTGTACCAGATCATGCCTTAAAGTTGCTGGTTCAGTTAGGAATGCGTCAGGGATACAGTACAGTAACTATTCCTGGTTTTATGCGAACAGACTATGTAAAAGTTTATGACCTTAAAATGGATTGTTCTACGGATGAAGTGATTACTAACCTAAACTCAGGTACATATAACAATTACTCCGTTAAAAAGACCATCACAGTAAATGGAACTTCAACTGTATATTCAGCTAATAATGTAACACTAAGAGCACAGGACGGAATTACCATAAATGGTGACCTAATTGTTGAATCTGGAGCACAGCTTCTTCTTCTACCAACAGGTTGTTATTAAACATCACTGATCATTTTTTTAATCAAATTACATACTTATGAAAAAATCACTTATCATTACTCTATCTGCACTTTGTGCAATAGTTCTTTATTCAACCACCTTTGCACAGGTTAAAGTCGCTACTAATGGAAGTGTGGCAATTGGAACTGTTAATAACCCCCTGACAAATGCCCGTTTACAAGTTGTATCTGGTATTGGTGGTTATTCAGTATTTAGCCAAACAATAAGTATTCCGACTTCATCTCCAATGATCCGTGGATTAAATACTTTTTCAACTGCGACCAATCCGGACTTTACATGGTGGGGAAATGATCAAACTGGTGTTTTCCATCCGGCAAATAATGTTTTGGCATTTACAATCGGGGGCGCGGAAAAAGGACGTTTTTCCAATGGAGCTAATGCATTCACTATTATAGGGTCAGGATTTGCTTCTGGTGGATTCTGGTTAAATTCAGACTTCCGATACAAAAAAAACATTGCTGAAATCAAAGATCCCCTGAAAAGAATTCTTCAACTTCAGGGATGTACATATGAGTTTAAAATGGACGAGTATAAATCGCTTAGTTTTAATTCTGGCTCTAACCTCGGATTTATTGCTCAAGATTTAGCTAAAGTATTTCCTGAAGCAGTAAAAGCGGATGAAAATGGATATTTAGCTGTTAACTATGATATGCTAGTACCTGTTCTTGTAGAGTCAATCAAATCACAACAGAAAATAATTGAATCACAAAATGAACGAATTAGTGTATTGGAAAACAATTCATCTAACTATAATAATTCTAATCAGTTACAAAGTAGTGCTAAATTATATCAAAACACTCCGAATCCATTCAATGCATCAACTACAATTAAGTGTGAAATCCCTTCCGATTCAAAGGTATCTGAGTTATATATTTACGATATGCAAGGTACTCAAATCAGAAATATTAAAATTACGGATAAAGGAAGTGTAAGTATTGTATTACGTTCAGGTGAGTTGAAACCAGGAATGTATTTTTATTCCTTAATCATAGATAATAAGGAAATTGATACTAAAAAGATGATCCTTACAAACGATAATTAAAGAGTGTAACTCAAATTAGTTAAATATTACTACGGTTTGAGGAACGTTCTAATAGTTAATCTGTAATAATGAATAGGACATCATTAATCACGTCTCTATTCTTTTAAGACATTCGATATTTCTTGTAGAAATCCGGAATTTCCAACAATCTGAAGAGTGGATTAAATTGGTGGACAATGATGAAGTGTTATTGATAAAAAAAAACAGTCGGCACGTGACGCATCACGTGCCGACTGTTTTTATAAATCCAAATGTGCGGGTTAATTCCCTTTAATCTCAAATTCCGTTCTACGGTTTTGTTGTTTTCCGTCTTCGTTGTTATTGGAGGCAATCGGTTTGGAAGAACCGTAACCTTTAGCAGTCATTCTGCTTGCAGAAACACCTTTTTGAGACAAATAAGCCACAACAGCTTCTGCGCGCTGCTGGGAAAGTGTTTCGTTGAGGGTTGCTGAACCGGTATTGTCCGTATGTCCTGAAATCTCGATCTTTAATCCCGGAACATCCTTCATCAACTGAACCAATCGCTCCAACTCTGCATTGGATTCGGACCGCAGAGTTGCTTTGTTAACATCAAAGAAGATGTTGCGCAGCGCAATTTTTGACCCGATGGCAATGTTCTTCAATTCGATCACCTTATTTACCAGGTTGTCAGCCGATCCTTCCGGAATGTCGAAATTTTCGGAGTGGAACAGGTATCCCGGAGCTTTTACGGCAATCCCGTAGTTTTTACCTGAGTTCAGGGTAATAATGAATTTTCCGGTTGCAGAGTTGGTTGTGAAGGTCTCAATCACCTTTCCGGTTGCATTATCGGTGATTTCGATCTGAGCTTCAACTGCTTTTCGTGAGATCGCATCAATGGTAACCCCTTTAAAAACCGTTAAACTCTTTTTCTTAACCTCAACTGATTTTTCAATCGTGTGATCCTTTACTGGCATGACAATACTCGCAAGCAAATAATCTTCCGTCTCGGAAATCGGCTTTTTCTCGGGACCCCAAAATGTAACTTTGTAAATATCATAACCACCTTTTCCGCCGGCTCTGTTGGAAGAAATGTAAGCAAATTTCCCGTTTGCAGTAGAAGCAAAGAAGAAATCGTCATACGGGCTATTGATCGGATATCCCATGTTTACAGGAGTAGTCCACTGACCCTGTACTTTTTTGGAAAGGAAAATATCATAACCTCCCATTCCTTCATGTCCTTCGGATGCAATGTACATGCTTTCCCCATCAATGTGGATATAAATAGGACCGTCGTTGAATTTCGAGTTTACACCCGTCAACATCGTTGCAATCATGAAATCCTGTTTCATCTTGTTCTGCATTCCCGAGAACATCACTTCAGAACCTGTTTCGCGCACGTCATTGTCCCTGCAGAAATAGATCTTCCATCCATCTTCATTGTAACAGGCATAACGTTCGTTGTTTTTGTCGGTACTGATGAAAATACTTAGGATTTTTGGGTCTGACCATTCGTTTCCTTTCAATTTGGATTCGAAAATGTCTGTTTGCCCGCCTGCATCTCTGTGTAATAACATTTTGGTACCGTCATAAGACAGGCAGTTTGAAATGTCATCGTTGTTCGAGTTAATCGGGCCCTGAAGTTTGGTTGGAGTGGACCAGTTTTCCAAAAGGGAAGAAGAATAGATCTCGTAATCGTAAATTCCCAGTGCATTCGGTTCGTGACTATTCGGCCTGTTGGAGCTTAAGATCATTTCGGAACCATCTGTAGAAATAGATGGAGCGATTTCGTCATTTTCAGTGTTCAAAGTTGGAACGTTATCCACCCAGCATCGAACAGGTGATGCCTCAAATTTCTTAGCCGTAACACATTGTTTTTTACGTTGGTTTACGAATTTCATGAAATTATCCGCTTTCTTGTATTCGGTTTCAAACACTGTGTAATATTTGGAAGCTTCGTCGTATTTCCCCTCCAACTGTGACGTGTATCCTAAATAGAAATCGAGGAACGGATCGCACTTTGGGTCCAGTTTCTGAGCTGTTTTAATGTAAGGAATGGATAAAACGGGATTGGTGGAATTTGCATGGCAAACGCCAATTTTGTAGTTGAGCAAAGCATTATTCGGGTTGAATTTTTGTGCTTTTTCATACTCCATCAGTGCGCTTTTGAAATTCGTTCCGAAGTCCTGGACTGCAAAAACCGCTTCCATTCCGACCTTGTAAAACTCATCTCCTTTGTCAATCGCAGTGGTTGCTGCTTTTAGACCTTCTTTATCGTCTTTAAAGTTTGCAGATTTGAAATCTACATTTTGAGCAAATAGATTCGTCGTTAAACCAATAACGACTAGTGTCAATAATTTTTTCATCGTCTTGAGTTTAATTGCTGCAGTTTCCTGAATGACATACTTTTCCTTCCGCCGATCCCAGATCGCTTGCTTTTTTCCAATCGCTGCAGGCTTCTTCCATTTTGCGAAGCATTTCGCGGGCCATCCCTCTGTTTACATAAGCAGAAGCATAGTTCGGGTCAATGGTAATCGCTTTGGTTGCCAGATCTTCGGCTTTCTTGAAATCTTTTCGCTTGAAATAGATTCCGGACAGGTTGGAAGCAGCCGGGGCATATTGGGGATTGATTTGCAGGGCTTTTTCAAAATCTTTGATCGCATCATCCAAACTTCCTTTTTCCAACAGGGTTACCCCGCGATTGTTATAAGCTAAAAAGAAATTCACATCTACGGAAATAGCCCGGTTAAACGCAATCAGCGCTCCGGCATAATCCTTCATTTTCTTTTTGGTAGTTCCTACATTATTCAATACGAACGCAAGATTCGGGTTTTTGCGAAGCGCAGCTTCGTAATCTTCAATGGCTTTCGGGTAATTTTCCTGCATGCGGTAGCAGCTGCCACGATCGTTGTAGGCCATTGGACTGGAAGGGTCCAGTTCGATACTTTTGGTAAAGTATTTAATTGCAGCATTGTAATCTTGTTGCAAGAATTTTAACGTTCCGTAGTTGTAGTATGCTTTCGGATTGTTTGCGTCCAGTTTGATGGACTCCTCATAATCTTTTTCGGCTTTTAAATAATCCAAAAGTCCCTGGTATCCTCTTCCTCTTTGGAAATACGCTTTCGAATACCCTTTTTGTTTTCCGATCAGGATCGTAAATGTATTCACAGCATCCTGGTACATTTCAGCCTCGTTTTCAGCAACCCCTTTGTTGTAATAGGCAGCCGTAAAGTTCGGATCGGAAGCAATTGATTTGTTAAATGAAGTAATTGCCTCTTTGTACTTCTTTTGATTGAAAAGTTCAATCCCTTTGTTGTAAGCTTCCTGACTAGCTGCAATTGCTGCGTTACTTTGATTCAATTTGGTAATTGAATCACGGTACCTTATTTCTGAAGGAGTCATATCTTCTACTTGTGAGAAAGACATGAAACTGCAGAATAGCATTCCAGCCATCACCGAGATGGGTTTTTTCATAACTTGTAATTTGGTTTAGGGTGTTGAATTTAATAAAATATTTCCCCTCCGAAGTCAATATTTATCAACAGTGAAGAGAACCTTTTAACAGAAACCGAATCACAAAGAATATTGCGTAATTTCGTAAAGGAATAAATAAATTGAAGTTAAACTAAGAACTTAATGACGACAAGTAACGCATATATCGTGGCTGGTGTAAGAACAGCCATTGGAAATTTTGGAGGGACTTTGGCTCCGGTCAGAGCAGACGATTTAGCAGCACATGTTTTGGTTGAATTGTTGAAAAAAGTACCGGACCTGGATCCGGCAGCAATTGAAGATGTGATTTTGGGCTGTGCAAATCAGGCAGGGGAGGATAACCGGAATGTTGCCCGGATGGCTCTGCTCCTGGCAGGATACCCGATTTCTGTAGGCGGAGAGACAGTAAACAGGTTGTGTGCATCCGGAATGTCGGCTGCGGTAAACGCTGCAAGAGCGATTCAGGTTGGTGCAGGAGATATTTACGTTGCTGGAGGGGTAGAGCATATGACCAGAGGACCGTGGGTTTTGTCAAAAGCTTCAGCTCCATTCGGGAGAGACCAGCAATTGTACGATTCTTCCTTCGGATGGAGATTCATTAACCCGAAAATGGAAGAGCTTTATGGAGCGGACGCCATGGGAATGACTGCTGAGAATCTGGCTGAATTGCACCGGATATCCCGGGAAGATCAGGATGCATTTGCAGCCTGGTCCCAGGAAAAAGCGTTTGCTGCCCAAAATGCCGGAATTTTGGCACAGGAAATTGCAGGCCTGTCCATTCCGCGTAAAAAACAAGATCCGCTGGTTTTTGACAAAGACGAATTTATGAGGCCCGGAACAACCATCGAAACTTTGGGAGGATTAAAACCCGCTTTTAAAAAAGAAGGATCTGTGACTGCAGGAAATGCATCTGGGTTGAATGATGGAGCTGCTGCACTTTTGCTGGCATCCGACCAGGGATTAAAGAATCATCACTTAAAACCGCTTGCTCGAATCGTCTCAGCAGCTGTATCCGGTGTGGAGCCCAGAATTATGGGAATCGGCCCGGTAGAAGCTTCCAGGAAAGCATTGGAAAGAGCCGGATTAACCCTGGATCAAATGGACGTACTTGAATTAAATGAAGCATTTGCCGCCCAGGTACTCGCTTGCACAAGAACCATGGGATTGGACGATCGCGATGAACGGATCAACCCGAATGGAGGAGCAATTGCACTGGGACATCCTCTTGGTATGTCCGGATCGCGTATTTTGCTTGCAGCGGTGAACCAGTTACAACGAACAGGCGGAAGATATGCACTCGTGACCATGTGTATCGGAGTAGGGCAAGGCTACGCTACTGTAATTGAACGCGTTTAATTCCAACCAATGTAGTATTTTTGTATCTCTACCATACCATGAAAAAACTCCTGTTTGTACTTTGTATCGGATTGGCTTTTGCTTCTTGCAAGAAGCGGGATAAAGCAGTTTGGGATACGGATTGGCAAGTTCCACTTGTTCACGATAGCCTCACACTGTCTAATTTGGTTGCTGACTCCCTGTTGACGGTAGTTGCCGGTAATTATGTATTGGATATCCATTCTTCTTTGTTTGAATTTAAATTAAGTGACTTTGTGGAATTACCCGATACGACGGTGGAGAGTACGTTTCCGATGGCTCTGAATTTCGCAGCAGCACCCGGGACCTCTTTTACAAGCGGTGACATAGAGGAACATGCTTTGAATATCGGTGAGGTACAATTGAAAAAAATCCGGGTGAAGGCCGGTGGGATCGAACTCAAAGTATTCAATCCGATCGGGACAAAAACCATCTTTAATGTAGTATTGCCGGGTGTTACAAAAAATGGAATAACACTCTCACAAAATTTTATCGCTCCGGCCGGAACACAAAGCAGTCCGGGCGTTGTTACGGGGTTTGTGGATCTGAACGGCTATGAATTGGACCTTACAGGAGAATTCGGAACCTCTTACAATCGGATTCAGTCTAAACTGACGGTTACTTCCGATCCGACTGGCCCAACGGTGAATGTGACGACGTCGGATGTCATCAAATTCAGGTTTTCGATGAAAGATGTGCAGCTGGATTATGCACGTGGTTATTTTGGAAATCAATTGGTTTCTGATACGGTGTATGCCAATATCGATGCAATGAACAATGTGACGGACGGATTGCTTGACGTGGATGCAATGACCTTTGATCTTGCCATTGAAAACGGATTAAAAGTAAATGGAAAGTTTAAGATCAATTCGCTTAAAAATATCAATGCAAACGGGAATGCTGTTTCTTTGAACCATCCGAATATCGGGACCTGGAATACCATTAATGCAGCTACCGGATCGAATGAAAACAGTATAGTACCAAGCAATACGACCTTGAGTTTTACGCCCGGAAACAGCAATTTTGAACAATATATTGAAAATCACGGATCGAAAAACGAATTGAGTTTCCAGCTTCAAATGAATCCATGGGGGAATGTCTCGGGAGGTTGGGACGAAATTTACGATACGCATCCTCTGAGAGTCAAATTGAATGGAATGTTCCCTTTGAATATTGGATTAACGGATTTGATTTTCCAGGATACGTTTGCACTGAGCTTGGTCAACAACTCCAACAAAACGAACGTGAAATCCGGTCAGATTTGGATCAATGCCATGAACGCCTTTCCTTTTGACGGAAACCTGGAATTATACCTGCTGGATGCAAATTATCAGACAGTAGCAGTGGTTTCCGGAACGAGTACTATTGAATCGAGTGTTTTCGGATCGCTCGTTAATGGAATCATGCAAAAGAAAAGTGTGGTCTATTTTCCTGTTTCCGAAACGGTTTGTGATGATATCGGCCAAGTCAAATACTGTATGATCAAGTTAAAACTAAATACTTACGACGCAAACGGGAATAATATCCAGGTACCGATTCCTGCAAACGCCTTTTTTAAGTTTAAGCTCGGTGCGAATTTAACTATTGAAAATCACCTGTAATGAAGAAATTCCTTTACACGCTAATAGCTTTCTTTACAACAGGTAATCTACTGGTTGCTCAATCAACGTTTCCTGTTTTCAAAGACAGTCTTTTACAAAGTAACCGGTTGTTGGTAAGCGGGAATTTGGATATTACCGGAACTTCCATGAAAAAAGAGTTTGTGAATACATTGGCTTTTGGGGGGTATATCGATTCCGATATGAAAGACCGTACTCTTAGGTCTACTCACGCAAATAACCGAATCGGAGCTTTTGGTTCCGGTGAAATAACCTATGTTTCCGGTGCCTCCAATCTATTTAAATCAGGTAAATATTCCTGGTTGGTAAAAGGAGGTTATTACCTTGTGGGAAATGTAAATTATACGAAAGATGCCTTTAAAATGACATTTTACGGGAATAGTTACCTGGGAGTGGATACGGCCAATTTAACCGGAACACGTGTCTCGGGAATGCAATTTCAAAAGGCAGGTTTTGGGTTTTATCATAAAAAAACAGGAAGTTCCCTGACACTGAATGTGGTGAATGTTCAAAATCAGTTGGGTGGCTACATAAGGAAAGGACAATTTTCTCAGGATGCAAACCTGGATTCGGTGAGTCTTCGTTTGAACGGGGACATGACCTATTCAACGGGTAAAGCATGGAGCAAAGGACTTGGTTTTGCAATTGACTTTGATTTTTACCTGAAAGTTCCGTGGCTGAAAGATTCCGCGACTTTCCAGTTCACGGTTCAAAACCTCGGAGCGGCATATATGTTTGAACCGCAAAGTCAATATTCACCGGATTCAACTTACCGTTTCAGTGGGTTTACCCTCGATCAGATCAAGAATAGCGGGAACCTTTTTGGAGATAATTTCTCGCTGCTCGATTCATTGAATATAGAAAAGAAGGAAGTGAAACGCTGGGTAATGGTACCCGCTTACATTCAGATTATGAAATTGGTTGATTTGACCTCACCAAAAAAATTGCAGAGTTTCTTCGGAATCCGTTTTTATCCGACCATTGGAATTGTTCCAACGGGCTTCGCAGGGTTATTTTATCGGTTTGTACCGCGTGTTTCTGCATCTGCAAACGTTGCTTTCGGAGGCTCATCCATCGTGCGCGGCGGATTGATGTTGGGATATCATGGAAATAAAGTAGGAATTCAACTGGGTACGGATGACCTGTATGGTCTGGTATCTAAAAAAGGATATGGTCAGTCTGCATTAATTCGTTTGTCATGGGTATTTTAAGATTTTTCCTGGTTTTGGTTGTGCTTATTTGTTCGCTGGAGTCCAAAGCACAAATTGCTTTTTACCATGTTTTCGGCGGCAGCGGATACGATAAGGCAGAAGGTGTGGCACAGTTGCCCGACAGCAGTTACATCATTACGGGATCTTCTTCCAGTTTTGAAGATGCTCCTTCCCAGGCCTTTTTATTGAAATTGGATAAACAAGGTTTCCATGTTTGGTCGAAAGAATATGGTGGAGCGGAGTTTGAGGAAGGAAGAAGGGTTCTGTTCGTTCCGAATTTCGGATACTACATAGTAGGAACTTCTTCCAGTAATGGGACCGGAGGTTTTGACGGCTACGTCGTATTTACGGATTTGGCTGGAAATCAGCAATGGGAGAAGTGGTATGACAATGGCGGCTGGGAACGATTCCACGATGCGCTTTTGTTACCGGATACGAGTATTATCATGCTGGGTGAATCGGATGCGAATCCGGAACAAACTCCCGATCAGTACTTCATGCGGATTGACAAAGATGGAAATGAAATCTGGAATCACCAACAAGGTGGTGTCGGAGAGGATTATTTCAACAAAGGAGTTATGGTAACGGATAGCACATTTGCGGTTGTTGGGACCGGTTATCTAGCAGATTCATTGCTATCAAAAGCGTATATCGGGTATTATCATATCAATGGTTCTTTGATTTGGGATACCTTAACGGGAAGCGACGGGATGTATGTTTTAAACGATGTTCAACTGGTTTCCAACGAACTGAAATGTGTGGGTGAAAGTACGAAGACAGGACAGACAGATACGGATAATTACCATGTTTTCCTAACGCTCACCGGAGGATATCTCTCGAATGATGACACCTATATGCAGTATCCGAGCCGCTATGTAGGTTTTGTGAATTATACGGCTTCACCCGGAAATAAATATTTTGTAGTAACACAAGGAAATCATCCTCAATATTCGTATGCGGGAGGAGAGGATTTCGTTATTAACCGGTTTAGCCAGTTTTTTTACTGGGATGGTTACGGTGCAGGTTATAACGCCTTAGGACAGGATCAAATGAACCAGATTATCCAAACCAGTGACGGGTACGCTGTCCTGGTAGGTTATCATTCGGATCCGGGTTTCAGTACCGGGGGGACTTCCATGTTTATCGTGAAATTGGGGAATGATAATGCGTTTCCTTCCAATGCTGAACCAACTATTTACAGCATTTTAAAGGTGGAAGATCCGGACAACAATCCCGATATTTCTATTTATCCGAATCCGTTTACGGAATCCATTCAGATTCAAAGTACGGGTTCTTTGGAAACTGTGGAAGTTCTTGATTTAACCGGAAAAGAGGTATTTACTTCTGCTGTACCGGTATCTTCGATCGAAACTGCATCCTGGCAAAAGGGAACGTACATCTTGCGTTACCGGTCCAACGGTATTTGGCATTTAAAGAAGCTGGTGAAGTGGTAAGAATTCAATTTCAGAGCTTCAAACTGTCGTGGGTTTCTTAACCTGTACAGGTATACATTTACCAATTTCCAATCTTTCTTAAAAAGAAAAATTCCCGCTACTGATTTTTTATCTTTATATAAAACCGGTAAACAGGAATCATTAAAAAGGGAAGTCATGGATAAGTTTTTTAACGCGTGCGTAGAGGCATTGGGTAAGGAAAAGGAGGTATACGATGAAGAACGAACGATCAGAGCTTTTAACCGTTTCCTCGAAGCTTTCAGTTTTGCAGTTATTGAGATCAATTGGGAAAAATACCCGGATCACAAGGTAATCTCAGGCCCGAAGGATTTGAAGGGCCTAAAACTGAACGACTGCTTTATTTTTTGGAATGAAGGAAGATTGCCGGCGGTCAAAACTACCTTCAGTCAGGCGATCAAATGCCGGCAAAAAATTGCGGAGCTTTCGCCCTTTGCCTGGATTGTCGGTGCAAACTACGATTGGGTACTCGAATTTCATTCTCAGGGCAAGGTTCGTTTCACCTTTGCCGATTGATTCTGCGGTTCCTGAATAAATTCCGGTAACACCGTTGCTCATTCGGATTGGCCGGATTAAAAAAACTTCATTTAGGAAAATTAACTTTTTGTGTCAAAAACTATTCACTGCTTTTAATTATCTTTTCTCTTCTTAAGTAAACGAAACCACTCTCTTTTACTAGCCGGGTTTGTACCGATTACCATCACAATTTAAAGTAATTGCCATGGAAAAGAAGCAAACACGATTGAGCCGGAAAGAACGCAAGCAGGCGATGACCCCGGAAGAACGTAAAAAACGCAAAAGAAAACGCCGCATCATTTGGCTCTCCATCATTTCAGTACTGGTTATTTTCAGGCTTATTTTACCCTACATCGTATTGAAATATGTTAATGGGAAATTGGAAAATCTCGAAGAATACTACGGACATGTAGAGGATATCGATATCCATTTATACCGTGGGGCATATGAGATCAGGGATATCCGCATCCTGAAAAAAGTGGAGAAAACCGGGAAAATCGGGGAAAAAGATACCATTCCGTTTTTCAAATCACCTTCGATTGATTTGTCTATCGAATGGCGAGCGATTTTTCATGGAGCCATTGTCGGGGAGATCAGTGTGGAACAACCGGTTGTCAATTTTGTCAAAGACCGGCACAAAGGAGAAGATGTAAAAGCCGATACAGCAGATTTCGCACAATTGGTTGATGATTTGATGCCCGTAACGATCAACCGGTTCGACATTCACAACGGAGAAATCCATTTCCGGGACTTGGAAGCACGCCCTAAGCTGGATATCGCAATGAGGAATATCAATATTACAGCAACCAATCTCACCAACGTAACAGATAGCAAAGAACTGCTTCCGGCATCGCTTACGGCTTCAGCCGAAGCGTATGAAGGAAAGTTTGCACTGAATGCAAAATTCGATGGCCTGGCGAAAAAACCGACCTTCGATATGAATACTTCCATGAAAGGATTGAACCTGGTGTTGCTCAATGACATGCTTCGCGAGTACGGGAACTTTGATGTCAAAAAAGGAAATTTCAGCTTGTATGGCGAATTTGCAGCCAAAGAAGGACAGTTCGGCGGATATGTAAAACCATTTATGAAAGATTTGGATATTGTACAGTGGAATAAGGAAGAAGGGGATTTCAAGCAAATTCTTTGGGAAACATTGGTGGCAAGTGCTGCGGAAGTCCTTCAAAACCAAAAAAAAGAACAGCTTGCTAGTAAGGTCCAGTTTGGAGGTAGTTTTGATAAGGTCCATCTGAATACCTGGCGTGCAATAAGCTATGTCCTGCGGAATGCTTTTTTGCATGCTTTGAAGCCATCAGTGGATAATTCCATCAATATTAACAGGTTGAATGAAGGCGGAAAGAAAACATTTCTGGAAAAGATTTTCGGTGGAAATCCGGAGAAAAAGGAAGCTCGTAAAGAAAAGAGGGAAGCCCGGAAGGAAAAAAGGGAACAACGTAAAAATGAACGAAAAAAGAACTTATGACGCTAAAAATTCGACTGTGGCCTGTAATCCTGATTGTGTGCCTGGGAATAGGGGGGTATCTCATTTATCTCTTGATTCAAAAACAAAAAATGCTCAATCTCCTGATTCCCGAAGTCACGGAAATAACACTGATAAAAGCAAATATCCACCAGGATACGGCTTTTGTTGAAGTCAACACCATCGTAGTGAATAAAGCACCTTACCCAATGAATATTGACAGCATTGTCTGCGATTTGTCGTTGGGGGGAACAAAGTTGATATCTACCAGCCAATATGTTGGATTGCGGCAGGAAAGCGGAGATACCGATTCCGTGAGATTCTCGGTAAATATCCCGATCAGTCACACGCGAAACAAGATTCTAAGCCTGCAGGACCAGGACTCAACCGGTATTACGATTGAAGCAACGATCGTCTATTCGGGTCTCAAAGTACCATTTATTAAAAGTAAAAAGATCGAGGTACCGGTTCCACCCAAATTTAAGGTCATTAAAACGGAGAAAAAGGTGAAACTGTTCAAAAAGGATATCCAGGCGCAGCTTTTTTTAGGGATCATTAACGAAGGAAAGAATCTGTCCCTGGACCTGCACGATCTGCAATACCGGATCACGATCGGAAATGACCTGGCCTCCAAAGGAAAGTTCCCGATGGATGTCTCCATTCGTCCTCAGTCCTCACAAGTTCTCAAACTTCCGTTAAACCTGAAAATGAAGCATCCGCTTGCGACGATTTTTAAGGTGATCGGTGACAAAGACCGGGTTCCTTTTCATTTGATGTTGAGCGGTTACTTGGATGCAGGAAAAATGAAACGGATCCCAACCGTGATCTTTGCTTCCGGGTACATGGAAATTGTAAACGAACAAAAAAAGAAAGCTGAAAAAAAGTGGGAGAAAGAAAAGAAAAAAGAAGAACGGAAAGAGAAGCGGGAAGAACGCAAGGAAAGATAGAAGAAATAAGTATATAAATTCGTTAGAGTCTTTGTCAGAGCCAATTAAAAGTGCTAAATTTGCTTCATCAAACTACTGAATAGCATTTTTAATTTCACCTGGGTCTCATTTGTATTGGTCAAATGACGGTTGTCATCAAATGCTGCTGTTTGGACTAATGCTGTTATATGAAATTTTGCCTGACGACCTTTACTTTTTTTCTTCTTGCGGGAATTGGACATGCTCAATTAAGCGGAACGTATACTATCGGGGGAAGTTCTCCAAGCTACAGTACAATTACTGCGGCAGTTAATGCACTGAATGCGCAGGGAGTAAGCGGACCGGTCACATTCAATATCCGTGATGGGATATATGCTGAACATGTTATAATTGATCAAATAGCAGGAGCTTCTCAAACAAACAGGATAATCTTTCAAAGTGAATCACTTGATTCTTCACTTGTACGCTGGGAGTTTAATAATACCATATTGGCAGATAACTACGTTTGCCGATTAAATGGAGCGGATTTCATCACCATTCGTCATTTGACTTTAGCTCGTGACCTTTCTTCCTCACAGGGATGCCGCACCGTGATCTTTGAAAACGGTGCGCACAATAACCGTGTGGAGCACTGCAGGCTAATCGGGCGAATTAGTTCTTCCGAAGAATACAATGTTATACATTCACCCAATACCATTGATACGGCGAATTATATTGGGTATAATAAGATCCAGGGCGGTTATACGAATATTGGATTGACAGGATTGAATTCCACTGCACTGGAAGGCGGAACAGTTATCGAATACAACCAGGGAAGCGGTTCGCTTTATTCTATGAAATTCAGGTATTCGTCTCAATTTAGGGTGCTCAATAATACGTTTGTGGGTTCCATGGATATTGAGTATTTCGATGGAAAAAGCCGGTTCGTCAATAATAACGTCTCGAACGGAGGCGTAGATATAATTAATCAGCTCACAAGTACGGATTCCCTCATTGTTTTCGGGAATATGCTTACCGGAACAGCAACAAGTAATGCCTTGTATGTATTTAATTGTCCGAATGTTTATGTATTTCACAATACGCTCGTCTCAGGTTTGAGTTCATCAGGTGTTGGGGGAGTATTCTATGCGAAAAATTGTAATTTGAGTTATGCCAATAACATTGCTCAGAGCACATCGACCGGATATGCCGCTTATTTTGAGAACGGTAATGTAACAGCAGATTACAATATTTATTATTCTACATCAACAACGCGCCTGATCTGGAGAACGATCTCTTACACCGATTTGGCTCACTGGCAGACAATGACTCCTTATGACGACCATTCGTTTCAGTCGATCACCAATTTTATAGGAGCGGGAACCGGCAACCTGCACATTTTTGCAGATATTGAAGCAAGTAATAATGCCCTGGATTTGAATATTGGGAAAGATTTGGATGGAAATAATCGTTTTGCAACTCCGGACATTGGTGCGGATGAATTCGATAACCCGGACAATGAAGCCGGTGTGGTCAAGTTAATGAACATTCCAACACAAATTTGCTCAGCAACTGTTCCTTTAGTAGCTGCAGTAAGAAACTACGGCGAAATTCCAATGACTTCAGTAGCGGTTAACTGGAGTGTCAATGGAGTAACACAGCCTGTTGTAAACTGGACAGGTTCTGTTCTTCCCGGAGACAGTGCGTTTGTGACACTCTCCAATTTCTTTTTTGCACCGAGCAGCACGTATAATTTTGTTGCTTCGACTACCATGCCGAACGGACAGGTTGATGCTGTCCCATCAAATGACAGTTATACCAATACTCCTGTTTACACCATGATGCAAGGTTCATATACTGTTGGTGGTGTTAACCCGGATTATCCGACAATCAATTCCTGTGTTTCGGCTCTGATCCAGCGTGGCGTTTGTGGTCCGGTAGTTTTTAATATCCGTGCGGGAATTTACAATGAGTTCCTTGATTTCGACGGGAATGCCATGAATGGATTGTCCTCAACCAATACGGTAACGTTTCAATCTGAAACACTGGATTCTACTTCCGTTGAAATGAATTATACGAATACATCAAACTCCCCTTTATGGATGATTGATACGTGGCGGGCAAAACACTTGGTTTTCCGTTACATGACATTTTCTCGTACATCATACTCGGGATGGACTAATCCTTACAATTCGATGTATTTTGACATGGCTGATCACATTACCATTGAAAATTGTGTTTTCCGTTCTCCAGTTAATTTACTTGGTAAAGGAGTCACCTTTGAGAGATCATCCAATATTAAAATTCATAACTGTGTGTTTAAATCAATGTATAGCTGCATCGATATTGAAGGCGACCCTTATAGTACAAACACGAATGAGAATGTTAGTGTTCAAAACAACCGTTTTTTCAATTTCAGAGAAAGGGCACTAAAGGTTTATTCTATCCAGGACTCTGTGGAGATCAAGAATAATTATTTCACCAATGATACCATTGTTTTGTCTGACGGACTTACAATAGGCACAAACGCTTTAGTAGCTACGCTGTGCGGTGGAGTAGTAGAAATTATGAATAACCGTATTGAAGGACGTTATGGAGAAGAAGCAATGCATGTAAGCTGTATGAACGGAACACCTGCATATCGGGTAAAAGTCTATAATAATTTTATTTCTGTAGGTTGTGGGTATGGAATTGGAACCGGAGGTGGTGGACAAGGAACAATAGCATTGGAGACTTATACTAACAATTATGTAGACTTTCAATACAACACCATTCACATATACTCCGTTCCTTGGGCGCTGGACGATAAATATTGCCGGGCGGCCGTTGAGATTCGACCATTCTCTCCTTCTCATAATATCCGATTTAAGAACAATATCATACAGGCGGATACGCTGGAGGCCTTTTTTTACTTCCCTTCTGACTGGAATACAACTGTTTTTTCAGAGTTTGATAACAATAATTATTACCGCACGGGACAATATAATATTCCGATGTCCACTGCTCCGGGATGGCCCGGGAACTGGAATACCAATTCGGTTTCGATTAACCCCTTATTCTATTCAAAACGGGATTTACATGTCCTAAATCCGCAGTTGGCAATGGGAATTGCAATTGCTTCGCCGTCAGTTCCTACAGATATTGATGGAGAGTTGCGCGCACACCCTACCGTAGGTGCTGATGAAGGAAATTTTGATCCGATTAACATCGGTAGCATTCAGACAAAAGTAGAAAGCGATTGTGATAGTGCCAGAGTGTTTGCGAGAGTATTCAACTATTGCCTGGATACGATCAATTCCTTCGAACTTAATTTTACAGTTGATGGAGTTCTTTCTGGACAAACTGCTGAGTGGAACGGTACCCTATATCCCGGAGATACTGTAGATTGGATCCAGATAGGGGCATTTGAGCAAACAAACGGGCAGACTTACCTGGTGAAAACACATACATTACTTCCAAACTTAGTGACAGACCAATTGTTCGCAAATGATTCTTCAGGTTTTATCTATACCAGCAATTTTCAGAATATGTCCATTGACCTCGGGGAGGATCTAGTTGCCTGTGCACACGATACGGTAACATTGACACCACAAAACGGACCTTTTTCGAATATAACTTGGAGCACTTTGGAAATCGGGCAAAGTATCGAGGTTACATCAGGTGGAACTTACTTCGTAACGGGAACATATAGTTCCGGCTGCGTTAGTTCGGATACCATTGAGGTGGAGTTTTCTACTCCTGTTCCGGTGTTTTTGACGCAGTCCGAATTTATACTTACGGCCTCAACTTCTTTAGAAACAACTGCTTGGTATTTCAATAATACGCTGATTCCCGGGGAAATGGATACGGTATTGAACTGGACAAATCTGGGTTCTTATTACGCTGTTTTGACAGATTCATCAGGTTGCAGTTCCTATTCGGATACTTTGGAGGTTGAAAACTTCCGTGATGCGGGGATCCTGGAAGTTCATTACAATCATATTTGTGATTCGACATTCATTATCGTAGATGTGAAGAATTTCGGTACGCAACCGATTCTTTCACTGGAATTTGAATTGATAGTTGATGGAACAATACTATCTGTTCCGAATTGGACAGGAATTATTGCAAGCGGTGATACTCTGGAAGATTTGGCAATTGCAGGAATTCCACATGTGTTCGGGCAACTGTACATAGTGAGTGCGAGAACCGAATTGCCAAATAGCGGATTGGATTCTTATCAGCCAAATGATGGGGTAAGTAGCAGCTATCAATTGCAGCAGTCGGTGTTTGATCTTGGACCAGACACCCATATTTGTAAAGGCGGTTCATTAGAGCTTTACTTAACGGACAGCACGAACTTTTCAGATTTCAGCTGGTCAACCGGTAGTACGAATGCTTCAATAACTATTGTCGCTGATGGAACTTACACATTGGAAGCACTTGATAATTTCGGATGTGAGCGGACAGATGAAATTGAAGTAGTTACTGCTGGAGATATTGATCCAACGATCAGTTTTTCAAATAATACACTTTATTCTTCCATGAACAGCGGAAATCAGTGGTATTTGGATGGAATATTGATCAGCAATGCTGTTGGAAATAGTTTTGTCCCGACTCAAAATGGTAATTATACAGTTGAATATACGGATCAGTATGGTTGTGTGGCAAGCAGTGCAGTCTATGAACTTACAAACCTTGGAATAGAAGAGAACGATCAATTATTTGAGATCTACCCGAATCCTGTTGCTGATGTATTGTATGTAGTAAGTAAAAGCAGTGAGCCGGCAGAGTTTGTAATTATAGATGTCAGTGGTAAAGAAATCCAAAAAGGGCAGATTACATCGCAAACGCAGGTTGTTTTGTTGAAAGAGCTGGAGGCAGGAACATATTACATTCGCTTGTCAAATTCCAATACGACTCATCGATTCATTAAATCGGGGCTTAAATACTAGTGAAATGATGCCACGAATTTGTGGCTTCATCACCACACAAACGCTTCTTCGTGGAACCAGTTGCCTTGTACCCGCAATGTCTGTTCGATCATATCGCGAACACATCCTTTTCCCCCGAAATAAGGTGATTGGTAGTGCGAAATGTGTTTGATCTCAATGGCGGCGTCCTGCGGACAGGCAGCCATTCCAACCACCTGCATGACCTGGTAATCAGGAAGATCATCTCCCATATATAAGACTTGCTGATCTTCAAGTCCGTGTTTTTCTTTCAGCTGTTCATAAACCTGGACTTTGTGAGAGGAACGCAAATGAACTTCCGTCACTCCCAAATGGATCAGGCTCATTTTTACATCTTCTGAATTTCCGCCGGTAATGATGAACACTTTGTATCCTTTCTTCACCGCGTATTGGATTGCATACCCGTCTTTTGAATTCAAACCGCGCAATAATTCCCCGTGGTAAGGATAGACTGTTCCATCTGTCAAAACACCGTCAATATCAAAAATAAATGTGGAAATACCGTTTAAGCGCTCTTTGTAGCTAATCATCTTATTTGTAGTGTTTGATAATGCTTTTCGTTAATGTCTGGTAAATGGTTTTTTGATCCGGTTTCAGTAATTCAAGGTGTTTCTGAATAGTACTCTGATCGTTGCGTACAGCCGGACCGGTTAAAATATCATGCGGATTATTCGATTGGATCTTTTCCATTGTTTGATTGATCAAAGGTTTCAGCCAGTCAAATTGAATGCCATGCTCTTCACAATAATGCGCTGCCAGGTCAATGATGTGATTGGTGAAATTATTTGCAAATACAGCGGCTACGTGCAGATACTGACGTTTGTCTTCCGATAGTTCAATGGCATTTTCGCTGAATTCGTGGCCAAGCTGCATTAAAAAAGCCTTAAATTTCGGGTCTGCAGCCTCAATAAAAAGCGGTAAACCTTTCCAGAGAATGCTTTGATCTGCTTTAAAACTTTGAAGCGGGTAGAAAGTCCCGATAGGATATTTGGTTTTTAAGTGGTTCAGGTTGACCGTTCCGGAAACCGAAACAACCGGGGCATATTTCGAAACGAGCCGGACCATTTCCACCATCGTGTTGTCATTTACCGCGCAAAAGACAATATCAAAATCGATAAATTCCTTAAAATCATTGGTGAATTGAACATCCTTTGCATTCATAGATGCAGGTAAATTGTTCCCCGAACGGGAATAAACCGTCAGATGAGTGTGTCCCAATTCGATCAGGCGCTGAAGGAAATGAATTCCCACATTTCCCATGCCTACAATTCCAATTTTTAATTTTTGGTTCATAATTCAAATATATGGTTTATTGATAAATTGTAGGGATGCGATGCATTTCTACCATTTTTATAAATCACATTTCTGCAAAAAAGGCGACTCTTTCGAACCGCCTTGTATTTTATTTTCCGTGACATTGTTTGTATTTCTTGCCGCTCCCGCAAGGACAAGGATCATTTCGTCCGATTTTTGGTTCCGTCGAAACGATCGGTTGTTGTTTCTCGCGTTGCGGTGCTGAATTGCGCATTGCCTCATCGTATCCTTCGCTTCCGCTGAAACGGGGCATTTCTGTGCTCGATGAAGTCGACTCGATGTGCGCCTTTTCGTAATTATTTTGAGCAACTTCCCTGTTTGTTGTCTGAATGTCATCCAGCTGATCTCTCGGAACATCTGCTTTCACAAGGAATTCAACGGTTTCATTGCTCAAACGTGCGTTCATTGCTTTGAACAATTCAAAGGATTCCAGTTTGTAAATCAGCAACGGATCTTTTTGTTCGTAAACCGCTTGCTGAACGGAAGAACGCAAATCATCCATTTCACGTAAGTGTTCTTTCCACTCGTTGTCGATCATTCCCAATACAATGTTGCGCTCCAGTGCATTTGGAACGGATGCTCCGTTGGATTCGTATGCTTCTTTCAGGCTCACGACCAATGGCATGGTTTTCACACCGTCCGTGATGATGAACTGGATGTTTTGATATTGGGACATTGTTTCGAACACATGCTTGATCTGCGGCATGGAAATTTCAGCCAATCGTGCATTTTTGCGGTTGTAATGCTCCATTACGCCATCATACAGGTCGTTTACCAAGTCATCGTATTTTGCCGATTTGAATTGCGCTTCTGAAACCGGGGAATCGATTCCGATAATGCGGATCATATCGACATTGAATGCCTCGAAAGAACCTCCCTGGTGAGCACTTACCAATCCTTCGATCACGTCGTAGAACATATTGGACACATCCACGCTCAAACGATCTCCGAATAAGGCATTGCGGCGTTTTTTATAAATAGCCTTACGTTGTGCGTTCATCACGTCATCGTATTCCAATAGACGTTTACGAACACCAAAGTTGTTTTCTTCTACTTTTTTCTGAGCGCGTTCGATGGATCTCGAAACCATGCTGTGCTGAATGACTTCCCCTTCTTTCAAACCGAGACGGTCCATGATTTTTGCAATACGCTCAGAACCGAACTTACGCATCAAATCATCTTCCAATGAAACAAAGAACGTAGAGGATCCGGGATCTCCCTGACGTCCGGCACGACCGCGTAACTGTCTGTCCACACGACGGGAATCGTGTCTTTCAGTACCGATGATCGCCAGACCTCCGGCTTCTTTTACTCCTTCTCCCAATTTGATATCGGTACCACGACCCGCCATGTTTGTTGCAATCGTCACGGCTCCTGCTTCACCTGCATGTGCTACGATCTCCGCCTCTTTTTGGTGGTATTTCGCGTTCAATACCTGGTGAGAAATATTGCGCATCTTCAGCATCCGGCTTAATAATTCGGAAATCTCAACTGTGGTCGTACCAACCAATACAGGTCTTCCGGCCTGAACCAGTTTGTTGACTTCTTCAATCACCGCGGCATATTTCTCACGGGCAGTTTTGAAAACCAAATCGTTGTCGTCCTTGCGCGAAATCGGGCGGTTTGTAGGAATCACCACCACATCCAGTTTGTAAATGTCCCAGAATTCTTTTGCTTCTGTTTCAGCAGTACCCGTCATACCTGCCAATTTGTGGTACATACGGAAGTAGTTCTGAAGGGTAACGGTTGCATACGTTTGTGTTGCAGCTTCAACCGTTACATTTTCCTTTGCTTCGATCGCCTGGTGCAATCCGTCCGAATATCGGCGACCTTCCATGATCCGACCGGTTGATTCATCCACGATCTTGATCTTTCCGTCCATGATCACATATTCCACTTCTTTTTCGAAAAGGGTATATGCTTTCAACAATTGGGAAACTGAATGGATCCGCTCTGATTTCACGGTGTAATCACGGATCAGAACTTCTTTTTTATCTGCAAATTCTTCTTTCGGAAGATTTAATTTTTGTAATTGGGCAATTTCAGAAGAAATGTCCGGCATCACGAAGAAATTACGGTCCTCATTTCCGGAGATCAGGTCAATTCCTTTTTCAGTTAATTCAACCGTATTTTGTTTTTCATCGATCACAAAGAATAACTCGACGTCAATTTTCTTCATCTGTTTTCCTTGTTCCGCCATGTATTGGTTCTCAACTTTTTGCAAGTGAGACTTGATACCCGGTTCGGACAGGAACTTATGCAATGCTTTATTTTTAGGTAAACCTCTGTGTGCACGAAGCAATGCAATTCCTCCTTGCTCCAATGCCGTTTTTTGGTCCATTCCTTCCACTGTTCCGCCATTGATGACAGTCAGCAGGCGCTTTGCATCAGCCAATGCCTGGTTTACATATTTGCGCTGAGCTTCAACGATCAATTCCACGCGTGGTTTTAATTCGTAAAATTCATGTTGATCGCCTTTTGGTGTAGGACCGGAAATAATCAACGGAGTACGTGCATCATCAATCAATACCGAATCGACCTCATCAACAATTGCAAAGTGATGCTTGCGTTGTACCAGGTCCTCCACAGCGCTCGCCATGTTGTCGCGCAGATAGTCGAAACCGAATTCGTTATTCGTTCCGAAGGTAATGTCAGCCATATAAGCTTCTCTGCGGGCTTCCGAGTTCGGTTGGTGTTTGTCGATGCAATCTACCGTCAAACCGTGGAATTGGTACAAAGGTCCCATCCATTCGGAGTCACGTTTTGCCAGGTAGTCATTCACAGTTACCACGTGAACTCCTTTTCCTGATAAGGCATTTAAGTATACGGGAAGTGTTGCAACAAGGGTTTTACCTTCACCAGTTTGCATTTCGGCAATATTTCCTCTGTGCAGCACGGCTCCACCCATCAGCTGAACGTCGTAGTGAACCATGACCCATTCCACGGAAGCTCCTGCAGCAGTCCATTTGTTGCTCCAGATTGCTTTGTCTCCTTCGATGGTGATTCCGTCTTTTCGGGTGGCAAGTGTTTTGTCAAGCTCTGTAGCTGTAACTGTCAGCTGACCGTTTTCTGCCCAGCGTCTTGCCGTTTCTTTGACTACCGCAAAGGCTTCGGGAAGAATTTCTTCCAGCACCTTTTCAATAATGACATTCACCTCTTTTTCCTTGGCATCGATGCTTTCATAGATCGCTTCTTTTTGGTGCAAAGGCATATGGATATCATTCGCTTTATGAGTTAAGTCGGCAATTTCTGCTTCCAACTCTTTAATAGCGTCCTGAACTTTTTGTTTGAACTTAGCTGTTCTACCACGTAAAGCGTCGTCAGACTCATTTTGTAATGTGTTAAATATCGCTCCAACTTGTTGAATAACAGGCTGGTATTTTTTTTGGTCAGTAGCTGACTTGTCGCCTAAGATTTTCTTTAAAATTCCTCCTAACATGGTGTTTATTATAAATCGAAGCCAAAAATAATGAAATTCCCGATGCTTCTTAGATTAATGCCTGCTCTCCGTCATAAATTATTCCAAAAGTTGTTAAACTGACAGATTGTCCTGATTGGGTTTCAGTTGTCAGTTGATTTTTGGAAACAAATTCCAAATGTCGGTATCCATGTCACGAATATGCCTTATCTTTGCGGGCATGCAAGAAATGATCCTTATCCTTGATTTTGGCTCCCAATACACGCAGTTGATTGCGCGCCGAGTACGTGAATTGAATGTTTATTGTGAAATCCATCCATGGAATAAAATCCCTGAATTGGATGCGCATGTGAAAGGTGTGATTTTGTCAGGAAGTCCTTTTTCGACAAGAGACCCTGAATCTCCAAAACCGGATTTAAGTGTGATTAAAGGGAAATTTCCCTTGTTGGGAGTCTGTTTCGGAGCACAATATATGGCCCATCATTTCGGAGGAGAAGTGCTTCCTTCAACCATCCGTGAATATGGGCGTGCGAATTTATCTTTCGTAGACAATTCAAACGAATTGATGACTGGAATGTCGACCGGTTCGCAAGTTTGGATGAGTCACGGTGACACGATTAAAAACGTTCCGGATTCCTATCAAATCATTGCTTCAACAAAAGATGTTCATGTAGCAGGATATGCCATTAAAGGCGAAACAACTTATGGGATCCAGTTCCATCCGGAAGTATATCATTCCCTGGAAGGGGCAATCCTGTTGAAAAATTTCATCGTGGATATTTGTGGCTGTTCTCAAAACTGGACACCGGATTCTTTTGTGGAAAGTACGGTGGAGGAGTTAAGGTCAAAATTGGGGAACGATAAGGTCATTCTTGGGCTCTCGGGAGGAGTTGATTCTTCTGTAGCAGCCATGTTACTGCATAAGGCAATCGGTGAAAACCTGCATTGCATTTTTGTAGATAATGGATTATTGCGTAAAAATGAGTTCACTTCCGTTTTGGAAAGTTATAAAGGATTGGGTTTAAACGTCAAAGGAGTGGATGCATCTGCTGATTTTTATTCCGCATTGGCAGGGTTAACAGATCCGGAGTTAAAGCGTAAAGCGATTGGAAAGGTATTCGTTGACGTATTTGACGCCGAATCGAAATTGGTGACAGATGCCAAATGGCTTGGACAAGGAACCATTTATCCGGATGTGATCGAATCGGTTTCGGTGAATGGCGGTCCGTCGCAAACAATCAAATCGCACCACAACGTGGGTGGTTTACCTGATTATATGAAATTGCAGGTTGTTGAACCTTTGAGATTGTTATTCAAAGATGAAGTAAGACGGGTCGGAAAATCGCTGGATTTACCTGCAACTATTTTAAATAGACATCCTTTCCCCGGGCCGGGTCTTGGAATTCGCATTTTGGGTGAGGTCACCGCAGAGAAAGTACGGATCTTGCAGGAAGTGGATGCCATCTTCATCGACGGATTGAAAGAGCATGGGCTATACAATGACGTATGGCAGGCGGGAGCTATTTTCTTACCGATCCAATCGGTTGGGGTGATGGGAGACGAAAGAACATACGAAAATGCAGTGGCGCTCCGGGCGGTAAGTTCAACAGACGGAATGACTGCAGACTGGTGCCATTTACCTTATGAATTCCTTGCGTTGATCTCCAATAAAATCATTAACCAGGTGAAAGGAATTAACCGGGTAACGTACGATATCAGTTCCAAACCGCCGGCAACCATTGAATGGGAATGATACTGGCATAACTCTTGGTTAGAAAAAACCATTATTTTTAAGCTATGAAGTACTTTAATTTTCACAAGCGGTGCTTGCTCTTAATCTGTGTGCTGACCTTTTCAAAAGGGATCTTTGCGCAGATTGATTCAAAAGATTGGGTATACGAATATTCCAACGGAAAGAAATATGCGGTTCATATTGCCCAGGCTGGAAATACGCTGTGGGGAATTCATACCACGTACAATGTTCCGGTAGAAGATATCGTTGCAGCAAATCCCGGGATTGAAAAAGGAGTAAAAGAAGGTTTTCGTTATTTGATCCCGCTTGGCGGAGCAGATATGAAAGTTCAGAGTGGGACTATCGTGCGTGAGCACACGGTTGAAAAAGGAGAAACAGCGTTTTCCATCGCTAAGAAATATAATTCTTCCGTAGATGATTTGTTGAAATACAATCCCGGAATTGATAAGGGATTGAAAATAGGACAGGTACTGAAAGTGATTATTGCTCCGAATGCTGAAACAGTTCCTCCCAAGCAGGTAGAGAAACCTGCGGTGTCGGTTCCGTCAGTTACATTTACAGACACCGTTTTGGTTTACGAGGTCAAAGCAGGTGAAACGCTTTATACCATTTCCAAACGCTTTATGGTCCCGGTGAATGAACTTCAAAAGTTCAATAACCTGAAATCAACGAATATCAAGACCGGAGATATCTTGAGAATCCCTTTGAAAAAGGAAAATGTGAAACAGGTTCCGATCCGCGAAGTTAAACCTCAGGAAGAGGTTCGAAAAGTAGACGAAGAACTGATCTTTAAATCAAAAGCAAAATACAACATTGCAGTATTGCTTAGTTTCGGGTTGAATGATAAATCCGGAAACTCCGCACTTAAAAACCTGGCTACCGAGTTTTATATGGGAGTGGAACTGGCTGCTGATTCCCTGGAAAAACTGGGATTCGATGCAACGATCAAAGTTATTGACATTCCATTGGACTCCATTGGAATTATGAAAGTCCTGAATACCGCCGAAATGAAGGGAATGGATCTGATTTTCGGGCCATTGGTCCCGCAAAGCGCAGATGTTGTAGGAAGATGGTGCGGACAGCAAAAAATTCGCATGATATGTCCTTCGGCATGCAACAGTTCCTTGCTGAAGAGCAATCCGTATATCTACGCTTCGGTTACAACAGATATGACCCAGCAGGAGATATTGGCAAAATATACGATTGATCAATTTAAGACTGCCCAAGTTGTTTTAATCAACCCGGGAAATTCAAAAGACCAGGAATTATTTGATGCTTACAGGAAACGGTTCATCGAACTTTCAAAGAAGAACGGAAATATCAAACTCATCGAAGCAAAGCTAAGTGACTTCACGACATTTATTCGCAAAAGCGGTGAATCAGTGGTGGTTTTCCCTTCGCGTGATAAAGGAAATGTGATCAGTTTTATCAATAACCTCCATAAAGCAGTGGGAAAATCCCCGAATGCCGATGTCACTGTTCTCGGAGTGAAAGAATGGGGCGGTTTTGACGACATTTCAGGATATTACAAAACGAAATACAAGATCACCTGGGCTTCTTCCAGTGATTTAAACTATTCGTTGCCCGACACACAAACCTTACTTCGGTTGTACCGCAAGAAATACAGGGCAGACATGAATAAAGCCGGAGCCCATGGATTTGATGTCTTTTATTATTTTACAAGGACTTTACTGATGAAAGAAGAAGTACCGGGTGAAGTAATTAATGCATTTAATCTGAAAACAGCTGCTCCAGGTGGAGGATATGAAAATCAGTCGTGTTTTATTTTGAGACACGAGGACTATGAATTAATTCGGGTTGGAGTTTTCTATGAATAAGGAGACAATTGGACAGGAGTTTCGTGCATTGCAGCTTTTTATCTGCAATGAGTTGGAGCGTGTTGACGGAAGCGGGAAATTCTCGGAAGATGCATGGGAACGCACGGAAGGAGGCGGTGGTAAAACACGTACCATTCGAAAGGGTTCCGTGATTGAAAAGGGTGGAGTGGCTTTTTCCGAAGTGTACGGACCAGTATCGGAAGAAATGAGGACTCAGTTGAAACTGGAAGGAAATCACTTTTACGCGACCGGGGTTTCCATTGTATTACATCCGAATAACCCGCACGTACCAATCATTCATATGAATGTGCGTTACTTTGAACTGGATAATGGAATTCACTGGTTTGGCGGCGGAATAGATTTGACTCCGCATTATGTCATCCACGAACAGGCTGTTTCGTTTCATCGAAAATTGAGAGCGGTCTGTAATAAGTACGATGAATCCTTCTACCCGAAATTTAAGGAATGGGCAGATGACTATTTTTATTTACCCCATAGGTCTGAAACCCGCGGAGTAGGAGGGATTTTCTTTGACCATTTGAATAACCATTTCCAGCTGAACAAAGAGCAATTATTCCGTTTCTGTGTCGATTTAGGAGAAAGCTTTCCGTTCCTTTACGAAGAACAGGCCGATTTGGGAAGAAACAAAACTTTTACCGAGTCTGAGAAACAGTGGATGAATTACCGTCGTGGGCGTTATGCGGAGTTTAACCTGGCATTTGACAGGGGAACTAAATTCGGTTTGTATTCGGGCGGAAGAACGGAATCTATCCTGATGAGCATGCCTCCGGTTGCCGAATGGGAGTATAATTACCAACCGGAAGAAAATTCATTGGAAGAACAAACACTTCGCTATCTGAAAGAAAAACACAGCTATTTATAAATAAATAATAGCGACGTAACATATCCTGTTTATGCAAATCACATCAACCGATCAGATACAGGTGTGGTAAAACTAAAGTTTTCTTACATTCTTTGTAAATATCTTTAAGATTCCTTCAATACCTGTTATTTTTAACAAAATGAATTTTATTTACAGGCAACTATCCCTTCATTCTTCCGTAACTTTGTTGTATCAATTAATGATTTATTAAATGATTGTGAAGAAGAATTTAGTTGGATTGATGTTATTCAGTCTAATACTTATGACCGGTGCTGCCTATTCTCAAATGCAACCGGCTTGTCCCAATGCAAATTTCTCCCAGGGAGGATTTAATAACTGGACTGGGTATACAGGATCAATGATTTCACCAGCAAATGAAGCGACGACTCCGGTAATTCCTGCTGTTTGGGATCCATTCCAGGTAAATGGAACAGTTATGGGCAGACATACAATAGTGTCAACGCCTGGAACTGATCCTTATACATGTGGTGGATTATCAATATTGCCTCCCGGATCTTTTGTTGTTGCAAGATTAGGGGATGCTAATAGCAATTCCATGGCGGAAGCCCTGACTTATTCGATGCCAGTAACAATAGATAATGCCTTGTTGATTTATAAGTACGCTGCGGTTTTAGAGATTGGACCTAGTCACACTGAATATACACAACCAAGATTGAAAATTACAATAAGGGATGTAGCAGGAAACCAGATTGGAGGACCTTGCGGTGTCTATGATGTATATTCAGATCAACCTGGTCAGAATTTTCAAACTTGTAATGGTGTGTCTTGGTTACCCTGGTCGACTGCCGCATTAGACTTATCGGCATTTATCGGTCAGACCATTCAGGTTGAATTTGTAACGCAGGACTGCTCACAAGGTGCTCATTTCGGATACGCTTACGTTACCATGAGTTGCCAGCCACTGAAATTGACTGTTGAATATTGTATGGGAAACAATAATGCTACCATAACAGCTCCAACTGGTTTCAGCAGTTATTTATGGAGCAATGGAGCAACGACTCCTTCTATTACCATCCCGAATCCGGCACCAGGAAGTATTTATTCCTGTGAACTGACAACCCTGACTAATGCAGGATCTTGTTCGGTTATCATAGAAGCACCTTTGGAACCTACAATCGTAGAACCGAATTACACCTACACACAAAATTGCGGGCAATTAAACGTACAGTTTACGAATACTTCTACTGTAAACAACAATGCGATTGTGGCGAATCTCTGGAATTTCGGTGATAATACCACTTCCACTCAAACCAACCCGAATCATACGTATACGACACCTGGTGTTTATGATGTGAGACTGGTTTCCTATGAAACGGCGGGGTGCAGGGATACGATCATTCAGCAAGTGACGGTGAAATCGATTCCTACTGCTGATTTTACCGTTCCAAATACGTGTATGTTGTCGCCTGTTACAGTGGTAAATACTTCTACGGACCTGATAAACCAAAGTATGACCTATTCCTGGGATTTTGGAGACGGGACACCGCTGGAAACAAGCGCCAACCCGACACATAGTTATCAAACAGCAGGAACGTATACGATTACTTTAGTTGCGACCAATGCAGACGGATGTACGCACACCCGCGTAAGAAATATTACCGTTTATGACCTTCCTCCTGTAGAAGCAGGAGTGGATCAGCAGCTTTGTCCATACGTTCCAATGACCTTGAACGGTTCCGGTGCTATTTCTTACACCTGGGATAACGGAGCTGTGAACGGAACACCTTTTATACCGACTGTTGACGGAAAATACATTGTAACAGGAACGGATGCAAACGGGTGTATGAATAAAGACTCCTTAATGGTTACCTTCCTTCCTGCACCGGTCGTTTCGGCAGGACCGGATGTAACAGTTTGTGAAAATACTCCCGTTACATTTACCGGAACAGGTACGGCAACAACGTACACATGGGACAATGGAATTACCGATGGACAGGCATATGTTCCCAATGTTGGAACTTACACGATTGTTTTGCACGGATATGATGCCTCGAATTGTTTCGGTCTGGATACAGTGATCTTAACAGTGAATACGTTGCCGAATGTGAATGCGGGACCAGACCAGATTATTTGTGAAGGAGCATCTACCGTTTTGGCAGGTTCCGGTGCAAGTACGTATGTTTGGGATAATGGAATTACAGATAATGTGTCCTTTTCACCGGCAAGTACATTGACGTACACGGTTACCGGTACTTCTGCTGTGGGTTGTGAGAATACGGACGAGGTTGTTGTTGCCATCGAAGAACCGATTGCAATTGCGATTGCACCGGCTTCAGGACCGGCTTGTGAGCCTTTTACGGCAATGATCTTTAATAATTCCACCGGGACACCGAGTGTGAATACCCAATGGTCATTCGGAGACGGGAACACCTTGTCCAGTATAAATGATACGGTGACCAACTTGTATGAAAACCAGGGATGTTATGACGTTACGGTTACTTCTACTACCGCTTTGGGCTGTGTCTGGTCGCAAACTTATCCGAGTTTTATTTGTGTATATCCTAACCCGCATGCGGCATTTACCGCCAATCCGGGAGTGATTTCCGTAATTTCTCCGGAGTCTGACCTGGTAAACTTATCAACGGGTGCAACTCAGTATATCTGGAATTTTGGTGACGGAACAGAGATCTCAAATGATTTTAATCCGACCCACACTTTTGTGGTGGAACCTGAACAAAATTTCGCGGTAACATTGGTCGCTATTTCAGAACATGGGTGTGTAGATTCCATTACGAAGGTGATATTAATGGAAAAAGGTGTAATTTTGTATGCACCGAATTCATTTACGCCGGATGGAAATCAATTTAATCCTGTTTTCCTTCCGATTGTTACTTCGGGAGTAGATAAAAACCAATACGAATTAGAAATCTTCAACAGATGGGGTGAATCCGTTTTTAAAACGAATGATACACTGGAAGGTTGGGATGGTACATATAAAGGAATTGCTTGTAAAGAGGGAATGTATTCATGGAAAATTACGTACAAGACTTCATCAAGTGATGAAAAAAGAGAGCAATTGGGGCACGTGAATTTACTGCGTTAATTCCTTTGCTGTCGCTTAACAAATTCGATGATTTGTTATTAATAAAATTCAAACCCAGTAAGAAAGGGAGTCCAATCAGGCTCCCTTTCTTCTTTTAATCTCTTCTTTAATCAATTTCAATTCTCTGCCGGTTTGTCCTTTTACGGAGGTGTTTTCGTCGGCCCTTCTGAAAAGATAAGGGATCACTTCTTTCACTGGGCCGTATGGAACGTATTTGGCAACATTGAATCCTTGTGAAGCCAATGTATAAGAAATGTGGTCACTCATTCCCAATAACTGAGCAAAGTAAATGCGCTTATCTGTTTTATCAATTCCTTTTTGTTCAATCAAATTGGCAAGATACGCCGATGAGTCTTCGTTATGAGTTCCTGCGCACAAGGCCATTTGAGAAAAAATCTCCGGTTCCGTTAAGAATTCCAATGCCTTGTTGTAATCCGCATCACACGTGTTTTTATCCGGTTGAATAGGGGAAGGGTAGTTATTTTCAGCGGCTCTTTTTCGTTCTTTTTCCATATAGGCACCACGGACCAGTTTCACTCCGTAATGAATGTTTTGAGCTTTTGCCCATGCAATGCTTTCTTTCAGAAACTCCAAACGGTCGTGACGGTACATTTGGACCGTATTAAAGACAATTGCACGTTCCTTGTTGTATTTCAGCATCATTTCGTGTGTAACCCGGTCAATCACGTCCTGGATCCAACTTTCTTCCGCATCGATGAATACCGGCACATCGGCTTCAAATGCTTCTTTACAGATACGGTTAACGCGTTCTACCGTTTCATGATATTCCTTCAATTCACTTTCGGAAATATGATCGATTCCGGTATTGGTCAGTTCCAGTAAACCGAAGCGTGAAATCCCGGTCACTTTAAATACGGCGAATGGAATTCCCGGATTGCCTTTTGCTTTGTGAATGGTCGCAATGATCTCTTTTGTCGTGTATTCGAAATCCTCTGCACTGGTCTTTCCTTCCACCGAATAATCCAAGATCGTTCCCACATGGTGCTTCCACATGGTATTGATTGTTGAAGTACATTCCTCAATGGTTTCTCCTCCACAGAATTGTGCAAAGATGGTTGATTTGATCATGCCTTTGATCGGAAGACCGACATTCAAACCAAAGCGTGTCAATCCTTTCCCGGATTTTACAAGAAATGGGCTTGCCATAACAGAAAAAAGAAAATGAGCACGTTTCAGGTCCTTATTGGACTTATGTTTGAACGCAATTTCTGTGTTATTAAAAGATATCATAGGGCAAAATTAATCGCTTTCGAGTATTTTTGTTCACCTTTAATCTGAATTTATTTGTTACATCATTGAAATTAGGACTTTGAAAAAAATAAAATGTAATTCTTATAGCGTAGAAGTAGGTAATCTGGAACTTTCTTCTTTTCCCGTATTGCTTCAGGAATCGTACAGAGATGTGCGGAAAGTGATCGTGGTGGATGAGAATACACACGATTTTTGTTTGGAATACCTATTGACTGCTTTTCCAACTCTTGAAGATGCGGAAGTGATTTTGTTGCCTACCGGAGAAGAGAATAAAGTCATGGAAGTATGTTTCCAGGTTTTGGAGGCACTTTCGGATTATGAAATTGTCCGATCGGACTTGGTGATCACGCTTGGAGGAGGAGTGGTCAGCGATATGGGAGGTTTCATCGCTTCCATATATAAAAGAGGGCTGCCCTGTATTCATATTCCTACTTCTTTAATGGGAATGGTAGATGCCGCTATCGGAGGAAAAACAGGGATTGATTTGGGAAGCTTTAAGAACCAGATCGGAACGTTTTACAATCCGGTTGCTGTTTACGTAGATCAGCGCTTTTTGGAAACATTACCAGAGGAAGAATGGAAAAGCGGATTTGCAGAAGTGTTGAAACACGCGTTGATTGCGGATAGAAAGGAATGGGACCGGTTGATATCGAGTAGCCAGGGGGAATTGTTTTCGGAGGAAAACGTCAAAATGATCCTTGAAAAATCGATTGCCGTAAAGGCGAATATTGTGAATGAAGATCCGATAGAAAAAGGAAAACGCAAGTCCTTGAATTTTGGCCACACAATCGGTCATGCAATTGAAGGGTATTATTTGGACCTGAACCCAATGTCGCACGGTAATTGTATTGCACTGGGAATCATCGCGGAAGCCTTTTTATCCAATCAGAAGGGAACACTGGAAACGGAAGAATTGAATGAAATTGTTCAGGTGATGATGGCTTTGTATCCATGTCCGGAGGATTTGCTGACGGGGGTCAGTATTATGCTTGAATTGATGAAAAACGATAAAAAAAATGATCAGCTAGGGGTGCGAACCTGTTTTTTAAACAAAATCGGTGAATGCTCGTGGAACCATTTGATTGATGAGAATGATATCAAGGCAGCATTTAATTATTTGTACCAATGTTATTATAAAAATTAAATCCCGTAGGGACGCAAGGCATTGCATCCATGCTAATTTTAGGAATCTGCTACCGCAGATTTGTTATCAAAAGCAGTGCTTTTTCTTATTTCTTCAATTCCAGCAATTTGGATTTAATCTTCTCTAGTTTATCGATCAATACTTCATGCTGGTTTGCATCAGCAAGGGTCTTTTCTCCTGATTTTAAAGCCTTTTTGGCTCCGTCGAGGGTGTATCCCTGTTCTTTTACGAGTTGGTAAATCTTGTTAAAATGCTCGATGTCCTTTACTGTAAATAAGCGGTTTCCCTTTTTGTTTTTCTTGGGTTGAATGACGGTGAATTCTTTTTCCCAAAACCTTATCAGTGAGGTGTTTACTTCAAATATGGCAGCAACCTCTCCGATGGAGTAATACAACTTGGTTAATACAATATTTTCTAATTTACTCAAGACCAATCATTTTGATTCTGTGAAAATAATGATAATTTTGCACCGTCAGAAATATTATGTCCTTAAAAACTTACATATTTTCGATAGCTGTCATTCTAATGAGTAACGCGATTCAGGCGCAAACAGCTACAGGTTCTTTACCTCAAAAGAGTCAGGTGTCACCTGACACCCTATCGAAGAAAGGCAACACATCTGCCTCACAGGCAATCACTTCCGGCGATTCGGCTCCCAAAATCAATAAGCAGGTAGAAGAGATTATTCAATTTGCCAAGAAATTTTTAGGAACACCATACCACTATGCAGGATCAACGCCATCCGGTTTTGATTGCAGCGGTTTCATATACTATGTTATGGGGAACTTCGGAATGCGTTTATCCCGCTCTAGTCCCGGAATTGCCGAATTTGGAAAAACAGTCAAGTTGTCCGAATTGCAGCCGGGAGACCTGATGTTCTTTAAAGGCAGAAATACCCGTTCGTCTGGTGTGGGACACGTTGCAATGGTGGTCGAAGTGAAGGAAGGAATCATCAAGTTTATTCACAGTTCCACTTCAAGAGGTGTCATTATTGATACGTTCAATAATAGTGGTTATTATGTTCCACGTTATTTAAAATCAAAGCGTTTGGATTACGGAGGGATCACACCTAAGAATTAGTGCCTGGATTTGATGGTAATCAAATGCCATACCAGGTAAGCAATACATAGAAATGCCATTCCTGCACCAAATAAGAATACATTCCAGATCGATTTCAGATTGTTTTGATACCATAAATTAGTCGCTAACGCGCCGCTCAAAATGCCGAATTCCAGTGCGATAAACATGGTTCCCGTTCCGCGGCCACGCCTGTTCTTTTCCGAAAGATCGGCTGTCCAGGCAAAAATCGTCGGCGAAATAATTCCGGTAGCGATCCCGAAAACGACGGATGAAATGTAATACCACGTTTCTGTCTTCGACATACCGATTAGGACCATCGAAGTACACAGAATAACCATTCCAACTGCAAGTGTTTCTCTTCTACCGTAAGTATCGGAAACTTTCCCGGTGACCAGACGGATCAGGATGGTAGCCAGGACATAAAAAATAAAAAAGGCACCTTTGTTTCCGATGTGCAAATGGTCTGAAATGTCGGGAGACAATACAAGAATGATCCCGGAACACATGGCGGAAAGGAACATCACGATAGCAACAGGGATCACACTGGGCTCAATGATCTCATCGGGTTGAATACGCAAATTACTCCACTGGAACGGCGCTGTTTTGGCCAATGTTTCTTTGACGTTAAAAAACAATATGTAAGACAGGGCTGTAAACAAGGCTGCTGTAAAAAACAAGGCATTCCGGTTCCCCGTTTCAACAAGGAAGCTGGATAATCCTTGCCCGATTCCCATCCCGATTGAAATGAAGGTTCCCCAAAGTCCCATTCCAAAACCCCGTCTGTCTTCCGGAAGAATGTCGGTAATCAATGCGGTTGCCCCGGTAGGATAGAAGCCCACGCTGAATCCATGCAGAAAGCGAAGCAAGAGAAGAAACCAGGCAGCAAATGCGAAAGGATAAAGGGAGCAAACTGCCAGTGAAATCAGCAATCCGATCAACATGACTTTTTTGCGGCCGATAATATCCGAAAGTTTTCCTGAAAATGGCCTGGAAACTCCTGCAGAAATCGTAAATAAACCAATGATTAATCCTTTTAAACCGGGAGCTCCCAAGTCTGTTAAAAATGCATTCATCTCCGGAATCACTAGGTTGTAACTCGTTGTAAAAAGAAGCATGGAGAAGCTTAGCTTCCAAAAGTTGGAACTATACGTTTTCAAGATAGGGTAAAAATAAGCAAACTCTTTTGGTTGAAAGGGCAATCCGGATTTTAAAAACTGTCGTTTCTCCTAAATTATTTTCGCACTGACGTTTGTCATAATTTAGTCTTCAAAAGCTGTGCTTTTTCTTATTTTTGATAAAAAGAACAAATGATAAAAGAAGCCACATTGGGTGCGGGATGTTTTTGGTGCATCGAGGCATGTTATAAAGATTTGAAAGGAATTGTTTCTGTTACTTCAGGCTATGCAGGCGGACATGTGGACGAGCCAACGTATAAACAAGTTTGTACCGGTACGACGGGGCATGCGGAAGTAGCACGCGTTGTTTACGATGATTCTGTTGTATCATTTGATGAATTACTGGAAGTATTCTGGTTTGTACATGATCCGACACAATTAAATCGTCAGGGAAACGATGTCGGGACGCAGTACCGGTCCGTGATTTTCTATCACGATGCAGAACAAAAGGAAAAAGCATTGGCTTACAAAGCAAAATTAACGGAGGAGCATGTTTGGGAAAACCCGATTGTCACTGAAATTTCCCCGATTTCGAATTATTTCCCGGCAGAGGATTACCACCAAAACTATTTAGAACTGAACCCGGGTAATGCTTATTGTCAGGCGGTAGTGAGACCGAAGTACGAGAAATTCAAAAAGGTGTTTGCGGACAGATTGAAGTAAAGACTTAAGATAAAAGACTATAGACTTAGGACTCAGGTTTGTCTCTGGTCATTTGTCTATAGTCTCAAGTCTTTAATAATTACAATTCGTCGTCGTCTGCCGGAGGTGGTCCTGCAGGTTTTCCTTTTCCACCTTTTGCATCTTGCTTTTCAGCACGTTTTGCCTGCATTTTTTCGCGTTTTTCTTTTTCCCAGGCTTCGTATTTCGCATATTGATCGCTGGTAAGTACTTCTTTGTACTGTGCGTTGCGTGCGTTTTGAGTTTCCTTTAACTGGGCCATTTTTTGTTCCCTTGTTAAAGCTGAATTGTCTCGGATCGCATCGTTTTTTTGAGCGATACCTAAATTAATGTCGTGAATTTTGGCGGTTTGTTCATCGTCCAGACCCAGTTTAGTCTTCATTCTTTGTGCAGAGTTGTTTGCTCTTTCTTCTGCCGGTTTGCGTTCTCTTTTTTCGTGTTGCTGAGCCATTGCTGTTCCACCAACTACGAGCGCCATTGCTAAAATAAGTGTTTTCATACGAAACTATTTTATGATTCTTGTTGGTAAGACACAAATTATGCCAATTGGTTTAATCGGGCAATTTCTGTTTTATTATTGTACTTTCGGGTTGTCATGCAGAAAGTATTTTTCATCCTGATTGTTGCAATTACCGGGGCAGCTTGCTCAATTGTAACGGCTTCCCGCACAAAAGGAAGAGAAGTGTTCATGAATCACAAACATCTTTCCGCGGTTCCGTTTGAATTGTATTATGATTCTTCGATTACGAAAATTTCTCTTTTCGGGAACCAGATTACGGATATTGACAGCGAGATCGTCAATCTTTCGAATTTAGAGGTGCTTTATCTGGGGCGTAATCGTATGAAGAGCTTCCCGACAGCAATTTGTAACCTGAAGAACCTGAAAGTCCTCAGTTTGGCGTATAATGATATTGATTCGATTCCGGATTGCATTTGCCGGCTCCAAAACCTGGAACGTCTTTTCTTGTCGAATAACAAACTGGTATACGTTTCCGATTCCCTGGCAAGCCTGAAAAAGTTAGAACAATTGGACCTTAACCGCAATTCCATCAGGAAGCTCCCGGAAGATTTGGGGTATTTATCGTCCATCCAGTTCATGGACCTGAGTTTCAATAACCTGGATAAATTACCGGATTCGATGCAATACATGCGAGGAATGCGGGAATTGAACCTGCAATACGCCGGTGCTATGCTCCGGATTCCCGAATCGGCCTGTAGTTTAAGAATGCTGGAGAAAATAAAGGCAGATCCATCAATCGTGTTCCCGGTTTGTTTTTTAGCGCAACAAACGAACCGGTTGGTGATTTACATCGAACCTTGAACCCTTCCCCAGAAATAAAAGAGCACAAAATCGTAGCTTGCATGCGCGGCAATGCAAAACCACAATCCCTGTTCTCCGGAAATCGCATAGCTTAAAACTGTGATAAACAGGCAGACCAATAACCCGTATTTCGTGGTTTCCCAATCTTTGGGATTGATGTAACCGTGAATGGCAACAAAAGCAACGGAAGCCAAAACCGGGTGCAGCCACTGCTGAATGGCGATCCTGAACAGGATTTCTTCCCCGAATCCGGCACAGAGCGATAAAAAGAGAATATCAGCAATATTTAGCTGCATGGACCGGATGAGCTGGTGTTGAACTGAAAAGCTTTTCCGTGCTGTTTCCGTGTTGGTCACTATGAGCATAAAGATCCCGAATACGATCCCGTATTCCGCCCCGATTCCTGTCCAAATACCGGTAAGCTGCTCCAGTTGTAAAAAATCACTTATTTCGGGCATCCCGCAGAGAAGCCAGCCCAATGGAGCCATCAGTAAGGTCGCAAATCCCAATAAGTAAACTTTCCATTTCGACATTTACGTCAGTTTAGTGATAATGGATCGGTGATCAGGATACAGGGAAATTAAATCCTCTGAAGAAAATAATTCGAAATCCCGGAAATCAAAACCAGGAGCTACTGCACAGGAAACAAATGCATAAGCAGTGTCATCTTTCAGGCGGGAACCGAAAATCGTTCGGGCCGGAACAACATGGAACGGAACTTCCTGTCGGCTTAAATCCAGCCCCAATTCGGTAATCTGGTGCGTCCCATCGGGTAACAAACTGTGAATCAGCAAGGGAGATCCTTCGTGAAAATACCAGCACTCGTCTGACTGGATCCGGTGAAACTTCGATACGCTATCACCGGTAATTAAAAAATAAATGCTCGTCAGTAAGTTTCGGTCCTTCCCCGGGACAGTTTCTGCAGATCGATAGGTTTCCACGTAAAAACCACCTTCCGGATGACTTTTTAACTGGAATGTTTCAATCAGATCTTTTGCTCTTTGAGGAAGTTCCATTTATTCTATAATGGGTTGGTTGACGGGATCTTTCTTCTTTTTGGACGACGGAATGAAATACCTGAAATCAATCGTGAAATAACCTGCCGAAATTGGTTTGTAACCAAATAATTGATGGGATGTTCCGCTTTGTCTGAGAATAGAAACTCCAAAGAAAGGTGGTTTAAAGGGAACTTTTGCACCAAATCCCAGGAAGAATGTCCCTGCTTTTTCGGTTCTGTATTCAAATCCGACTCCGGCATTGAATGCAAAATAAGTACTGGCGGTCCGTCTTCCCTGGATGATAATGGCTTTTTTGGCCTCCGGGAGCATGGAATCCTGGACATCCGAAGGATAATGTGTGATAGAAACACCCAAAGAAGCATCGGTATACCACTTTTCAGTCATTCTAACGTAAAAAAGGGCATTGATGGGAATATCGTAATTGACAAAGGAGAGTTTTTGACTATCATAAATATTGGAATCGGGAATTGAAACACCTACATCGTAAATCCTTCTGACCTGGGAAATTCCTGTTTCGAGGCTGATACTTTTAGATAACCCGATCCGGATGGTGGCTCCGAAAGTAAATCCCCATTTGTTATGAAAGTCGGTTGACATGGTGCCCGAACTGTCCAGGAATTCAGAATGTACTGCCCCGATAAAGTTGTTTGGAATAACCGGTGAAGCAACAACTCCGAAATAAGATGGAAAACGCTCCTTTTTTCGTTTTTGCCCGAAAGTACCAATCGAAAAAGCACAAATAAATAGGATTAATAGGAATTTCTGCATTGTACTTTTTCTCTTTTCTTTTTATAACGCGTTTTATTTTTAACCGGTTGGTAGTTTAACGTAGATTTATCTGAGTTATTGTTTCCACTCTGTCAGGTATTCAATGGGTTTTCGCTGACCTTTGGGCCATTCGATGGCCGGGTAACCGAGGTAAAATAATCCGACACATCGTTGCCCTTTTCCCAATTCCAGGAATTCATTGAACCGTTCGGATTTCATGATTCCGGGAGTGGACCAGAAAGCACCTATTCCTTGTGCTGTAGCTGTTAAGTGCATGTTTTGAACGGCACAGGAAATAGCTGCAAAATCATCTTCTTCGGAGATACGTGTATCTTCTTCCCTGTTCAGGATAATGGCAATTACAGCACCTGCCATTTTTGGTCTGCTCATCAGTTTTCCCAATTTGCTGTCTACTTGTTTTTCTTTCGGGATTTCTGAAAGATAAATACTTCCCAATGCTTCGGAAAGGTCGTTTAAGGCATTATCCTGGAAAACAATGAACCTCCACGGTTGTGTCATTCCATGTGTAGGAGCCCAAATAGCATTGTTCAGCAACAGTTCTATTTGTTCTTTATGAATTTTTCGAGTACTGAATTGTTCCGGGTAAATAGTTCTTCGATCGCGAATAATCGCTGTTACTTCACTTAGATTGTAACGCATTCTTTCATTTTTCTGTAAAAATAATCTGAATTCGCGAATTACAGTGTACCTGTTTAGCGATCTGATCCATTTCCTTCTTTAAGTGCTTTTTGGATCATGAAGAAGATTTTGTCGATGGTATCGTACGAACCATTCGGAATCGGACCCAGAGCCGGTGCATTAACCACGTAACTGAAGGGATCGATCAGCACGTAATAGGGATAATTCACTACATTGTAGTTCTTGAAAATGGAATTACTTTCGCTGGTTGAAATGACTTTCCATGGCAGTTCATTTTTCAGTTTAGCTGCATCGACTTCCGGTTTGTCCTTATAAACCATCACAAAGTGAATCTGGTCTTTGTAGCGTTCGTAGATCGGTTTCAATAAATTTAGTTGCTTCATATTGTCCAAACTGGAAGGATCTACAAAGAACAAGTACAGGTATTTTTTTTGAAAACTGTGAAGTGTCAGATCGCTTCCGTCGTCCTTCAGAAGAAAATCGGGAGCTTTCGATCCCTGACTCAATTCCGTTAACCGAAAGCGCAGGTTTTGGGCAATGATTTTATTTTCGGGATATTTTGCGTTTTTGGAAACACTGTCGAGGATCGTTAAAATATTGGTTTGAGGATAATCCTTATCGTAATAACATTCGGAAAGTGTTTTCAGCATAATCAATTCGCGCAGTTTGTACTGTTTGGACAGGGTGTATTCTCTGGAAAGCGCTCTGCTGATAGCTGTGGGGCTTGATTTTAGTATTCCCAGGTAATACTGGTTATTCAATTCAACATTGATACGCGGCACCAGTTTTTCATAAAAGTGCAGAATATACTGCATGTATGCTTCATTTTGATAGTAGATCGGGGTAGACTGGATGTAGAAATCAAACTTTTCGTACTGGTTCCTGTTTCCAAGAAAGCGGAGATCATCCAATTTCGCGATGGTGTATCTTCGGTGGTAGTTAAAGTAGCGATCTGTTGTATCGGATTTATAGTATCTTTCAACATCCATCTTAAAAGTATCCAATCGTGCTACAAAATACTTTGAATCCGCATTGTGTTTGGTGTAGTATCGGGCAATAAATTCGTCATTCCAACGGTTGAATTCCAGAATTTTGTAGTTAATATCCTCTTTCTCCAAACCGTAGAAAACCAATTCCACGAAGTTTCCGGAAGGATTGTAGGGATCGTATTTGCTTTTTTCAGGGAACAGCACGTTGTATTTCGCAGAGGGATTGGCAAATAAGTTGGCTTTGTTGTTATCCGCTTTCAGGATCAGTTTTCGTGTTTCATCCAAATTGAAAACCAGGCTGAACGTACTGTCGGCTTTAACGGTAGACGAGGCAATGCGTTCTTCCCTCATGGTAATGTAATCAGAAATCTGGTAGACTTCTATTTCTTTTCCTACATAAGCCGGAGCAAACCCGTTGATCTCGGTAAGTGTTTGTGCCTGTATTTGAGAAAATGCAATGACAACAAAAAGAAAAAAGCTGTATTTGTTCATGTTTAATTAACGAGCTGATCGAAATTTGTTACATACTTATCAATTTTCCCGCCATTTTTATAGATCTCCCGGATAATGGTTGCATTGATTGCAAAAAGAGAAGTATCGGGAATTAAAAATACGGTTTCGATCTCGGTCATGGAACGGTTCATCAATGCGATCGGAACTTCGTAATTGAAGTCTTTTACATCTCTCAAACCGCGCAGAATGTAAGAACATCCTTCGTCTTTACACATTTCCACGGTCAGTTTTTCATAGGTAATCACCCGGATCTTCTGTTCGCCTTTAAAGCAACTTTCGATGTGTCTTAATCGCTTTTCAAGGGGAAATAAATAATTCTTGTTGGAATTGACCCCTACCGCGATCACGATTTCGTCAAACAAACCAAGTCCTTTTCTGATAATATCTTCATGACCTTTGGTGAAAGGATCAAATGATCCCGGAAAGCAAGCCTTTTTTTTCATGTCATTCAAAATTGAAAGAAACTAAAGTAAACATTACCAAAGTTCCTGGTTTCTAAATATCCTTCTTCCTGGCTCAAATCGGTTTGTTTTCCGTGTTCGATCAGGCAGATGCCCCCTTCGTTCAGGAGTTTCCGTTCGCGTATGATGCGAACAATGCTGTCGTGAAAAGTGAGATCGTACGGCGGATCTGCAAAGATCAGGTCAAAGGTATCGCTGCAATTGTCCAGGTAACCTCGCACTTCGTTTTTGATAATGAGCCATTCATCCCCGATTCCCAGTTCTTTTTTCAGCTTGTACATGAACTTGATGCAAACAGGATGTTTGTCAACGGAAGTAATGTTTCCTGCTTCGCGTGACAGGAATTCCAGTGAAATATTTCCCGTACCGGCGCATAGATCCAGGATGTTGAGATTGACCAGGCTATACCTGTTTTCCAGTACATTGAAGATTCCTTCTTTTGCAAAGTCCGTTGTGGGTCTTGAAGGAAAGCTTTTGGGCGGACTGAACCTTCTTGCTTTGTAAATGCCTCTTACTATACGCACAATGTCTGGTATTGAAGGTGAGTGGACGGTTGAATTTCTATTTTTGACTGGGAAAACAACCCGATCGTTTTTAAATGGGATTCCAGTTTTTTTTGCGTGCTTTCAATTTGGTCTCCCGTACCATGCAGGAATAATTCGTTTTTCGAATCGATTTTAAGCTGGGTAAATGCGGTTGCCAAATGATAGACAATATCTTCTTCACTTTGGTATTCCTGGATACTGGTATGTACAATATTTCCGTCTTTCCGGATCACGAGTGAAAATTGTTCTTCGTGAATAACCAAGTGACTGCGCAACGGAATGAGCGATCCCGTGGTCAAATGCCTCAGTACATGTGCTATTTCATGCTGAATAACAATTCGGGGAGCTTTCAGGATCAAAACCGATTTAACCCACATCGGGAGCTGGTAAATGATTACCGCGCTCCATTCGGGTAAGCGGTTGTAATCGACGTCACTTTTCGAAATCGTTTTATGTACGGTGTATTGCAGTAATGTTTCTGGTACAGAGGCTGCGAACAGGGAATTCGGAACCAGGCAAAATTCCTGAGAAAAATAAGAACAGGAAAAGTTTTCGAAGCGATCCAGATTACCAATTTTTTCGATAACCTGTGTCAGGACTTCTTTATAGCCGACATCTGTTCTTTTCGTACAATTTGCTTTTTCCAACAACTGAATTTCACTTCCGGTGAATTGAAAGGCTGCAATGCTTTGTTGCGTAATTTCGAGTATTAACTGCACAAACGTGTTTTCTACAAATATAAGAAAACTCATTTGGGTTGTTCTCTAATTCGGAGTGAGTTTATCTTGTTCAGTGATCCGGTTTTTCGCCAACGGATTAATAAATTCTAAGATTGTTTGGTTTATGTATGAGTTGGTAAAGAGCTTGATTGCCTGAGTTGTGTTTTTATTGCACGCAGATTAATAGATCTCGCAGATTTCCTGGTTGGAGCGATGGTTGTTTTTATTTTAAATTATTGTGTGGGAGTTAATAAAGAGAGCTTGATTGCCTGAGATGTATTTTTTATTGCACGCAGATTAATAGATCTCGCAGATTTCTTGGTTGAAAGTAATGGTTGTTTTTAGATTTTCGCCCGGAGGGAATCAACTATCTGCGTGATCTGTGAGATCAGCGTGCGAATTGTGTGTGATGTTAGTTTTCCCTGTACTTACTATTGATTTTTTATTTTAGATTATCCTGAATGAGTTGGTAAAGAGCTTGATTGCATGGGGTGCGTTTTAATTGCACGCAGATTAATAGATCTCGCGGATTTTCTGATTAGAGTGATGGTTGTTTTTAGATTTTCGCCCGGAGGGAATCAACTATCTGCGTGATCTGGAGAGCTAGCGTGAAAATTGTAAGTGATGTTATTTTGTGCTAATAGTTTGCTTCATAAGTTATTTACTATTCGGGCAATGCCTTCACGCATGTTGGAGGTGTTGAAATTAACCAAAAGTCCAAGTTTTAGATTCGTCAGTCTGAGATAGGTAGTCAACTGCTTAAAATGAAGAGCAGAAAAATCAGTTACTGATTTAAGCTCAATAATCACCTTGTCCTCTACAATTAAATCAAGTCTATATGCTACATCTAGTCTTACATCTTTATATAAAAATGGAACTTCAATTTGGCGTTCAACTTTTAATCCATCTTTTTTAAGCTCATAGTATAAAGCTGCTTCATATACACTTTCCAGTAATCCCGGACCAACGGTATTGTAAATTTCGAAGATAGCCCCTCTGATTTTGTATGATATTTCGTTTTCTGTCATAGACTGAAGCTAAGGACAAAAAAGAAAATACCTACTATTGATTTTTTAGATTTTTTGTTTTAAATTATTGTGTATGAGTTGGTAAAGAGCTTGATTGCCTGAGTTGTGTTTTTATTGCACGCAGATTAATAGATCTCGCAGATTTCCTGGTTGGGGCGATGGTTGTTTTTATTTTAAATTATTGTGTGTGAGTTAATAAAGAGAGCTTGATTGCATGGGGTGTGTTTTTATTACGCGCAGATTAATAGATCTCGCAGATTTCTTGGTTGAAAGTAATGGTTGTTTTTAGATGTTCACCCGGAGGGAATCAACTATCTGCGTGATCTGTGAGATCAGCGTGCGAATTGTGTGTGATGTTAGTTTTCCCTGATACTTACTATTGATTTTTTATTTTAGATTATCCTGAATGAGTTGGTAAAGAGCTTGATTGCATGGGGGGTGTTTTTATTGCACGCAGATTAATAGATCTCGCAGATTTCCTGATTGGAGCGATGGTTGTTTTTATTTTAAATTATTGTGTGGGAGTTGGAAAGAGCTTGATTGCATGGGATGTGTTTTTTATTGCACGCAGATTAATAGATTTCGCGGATTTTCTGGTTGAAAGTAATGGTTGTTTTTAGATGTTCACCCGGAGGGAATCAACTATCTGTGTGATCTGGGAGGCTTGCGTGGAAATTATGGGTAATTTTAGTCTATGGATCCGTTGTCTATTCAGGAAGAGTGTTATCGTTTAATCCGTTCTTTTTTTGGGCATACACCCAACGAAGAGCAGGAATTGTTGATTCGACAACTTTCGGGTTTTACGTTTGATGAGGAGAATCCTGCCTGCTTTATTTTGAAAGGGTATGCCGGGACAGGGAAGACAAGTATTCTGGGAGCTTATATCCAGGCTCTGCATGTGTTAAAACGCAAGACCGTATTGATGGCACCAACCGGAAGAGCTGCCAAAGTCCTTTCATTTCGGTCTAAAATGCTTGCCACGACTATTCATAAACGGATCTATTTTACCGGAACGGGACCGGATGGAACCGTGAAATTGCAATTGGCACCGAACAAATCGAAGAATACCATCTTTATTATTGATGAGGCTTCTATGATCGGAGATTATTCGCTGCAGACCGACGGAAGTGTTTCCCGCAATTTGCTGGAAGACGTTTTCCAATATGCTCTGAGTGGAGAAAACTGTAAACTGATCCTGTTGGGGGATGAAGGCCAGCTTCCACCGGTCGGTTCGGATGAAAGCCCGGCTTTAAGTACTGTTTATCTTGATCAGCATTTTCCGTTGGTTCATTTTACTGCTTACGGACTAACTTCGGTGGTCAGACAGCGAACGGATTCTGGAATCCTGGAGAACGCAACACGGATACGCCAGGCACAGAAGGAAGAGACCATTCCGCAACTGGATTTGCATTCCTTTCCGGATGTACAAGCAGTACCGGGTGATGAATTGATCGAGAAAATCGAATCGGCATACAGCAATTTCGGAGGAGACGAAGTCATGATCGTTACACGCTCAAATAAACGTGCTAATTTGTACAACCAGCATATCCGGAGCCGTATTTTAATGATGGAAGAGGAGCTATGCGGTGGCGATTTGCTGATGGTGGTTAAGAACAACTACTTTTGGCTGGACCCATTGAGTTCTGCCGGATTTATTGCAAACGGGGAGCTCCTGAAAGTACACCGAATTCGGCGAATAGAGGAAGTTTACGGGGTGCGTTTTGCCCACCTGGAAGTTTCCCTGATCGATTATCCGGACCTGGACCGATTTGAAACCATTGCTTTCATGGAAACACTAACAATGGAACAGCCGAATCTGGATCGCGGTTTCCTGAAAAACCTGTTCTTTGAAATAGAGAAGGACTTTATGCACGAACATAACAAGCAGAAGCGCTACCGGGAAATCATGAAATCTCCTTATTTCAACGCACTTCAGATCAAGTTTGCCTATGCGGTGACGTGTCACAAATCACAGGGAGGTCAATGGTCGGTAGTGTTTGTAGACCATGGCTACCTGGAGTTTGAGCAGGTTGATTTTTCGTTTTTACGCTGGCTTTATACCGCTGTTACACGGGCAAGTGAACAATTGTATACCGTGAATCTGATGGAAGAGCTGGTTGAGAGTCAAAACTGATGGAATCGGGATTGCAATGAACTAATTCGTCCGGACTTTATCACTACTTTACTTGATATTTAGTAATTCCTGCCACTTGAATGAAGTAGGTCCACAGCTTACTTTTACTCCTTCTAATTGTTTATTCAATCTGTCAATAACAATTTTGGCATCTTCTCTGCTCAAATAAGTTCCTGCAAGCACATTCAGTTCCGTTTTAAGTTTTTGGATGACTGTTGCAGTGCGCAGGGCAGATAAGTAATCATTTCCACTTAAATGATATTTGTTCAGTTCGTTTTGAATGGATTCGTTCGCTGCTTTTAAATTGGTCTTCACCGGATCGGTAAAGGTGTTGATTTCCAGTAAAATTCCGCGATTTAAAAAGATATTAACCTGAGTTGAGCGTAAACGCAGGTTGGAAGAGTCCATTTTAGATCTTAATCGTTCTTCGTCTGTTCCGCCCTGGTATGAATTCCATTCCGTTCTATCGGCAGATCTTACGACGCTGGTGCCGTTCCATTTTCCAACTCCCTGTCCGCGGCTGATGACTTCGAACGGGAGCTTTTTGTCTAAAAGGGCCTCAAAGAACTGCCGTATCGAAACGCTGTCGGATGCGTGGAATAGGGGATTATCCAGGTTCCATTTATTGGATTCGAACTGGTCTAACAAATTCAACTGGACACGTGCATCGAATCCCGGTTTTGAATCCGCCAGGTTTACATGAAGCATCACTTCGTCAGCATTGTCAGAAAGCGGTCCGTCAGGGATTGCAATCAAACGTACTTCGAAAGGTGTCTTTAAGGTATCGGCCTTAAAAGTGAATTCCTGCGTATACAAATCGAAAGTGGAAGAATCGGAGAAGGTGTAGAGTCCATCTTTTTCGGTAAAATCAACCCAATGATAGCCCATTGCGGATTTATAGTTGTCCAATCGTCTTTGGTAAATAGCCAATAAGTCGATTGCAGCTTTCTTTTCGATTTCCAGTTCGGCAATTATTTTTTTGTAACGTTCATATTCTCCATAAAGGTAAATGATTCCTTCCTGTTCTTTCTTGCGTGCTTTTTTATCCGAATCTGTCTTCGGTTGTGCATTGAATTCTCCGCCGGTTGTTTTCTTCAGGGCTTTTTTCTTGGCTCTTTTCACAGAACCCGGAACCCGTGAACTCGTTGTAATTGTTCCTTGGGTCATGTTGGAGTATTTGTGCTCGTCCTCGTTGATTTTTTTCTCGGTTTCGTCTTTTTTCCTTTTTGCAGTCTCGATTTCGTAATCGTATCCTTTTTTACCGTAGATTTTATCCCAAAGTTTGGCAATCTTATCTTTTTCCAGTTCATTAATGACCGCTTGAAAAGTCTTTCCGTTGCTGTAGGTGGAATCCGGGGAAAGAAAACGCGTATCGTTTGAACCGAATAAGTGATATGACAGGCCGTTTCGTTCAATGACCACGGTTGTTTGTTTTTTTGAATTGTATCCCCATACATCAAAATGAAGCTGTGTCAACTTGTTTTCTCCAACAGTTTCAAAATCGATTACAGGCATGCGAACCGGTTCCAATGCTGTTTTATTTCTTTTGGAAGGGTCAATGATCTTGGCTTCGTAAGGAAATAATCCGATCGCTTTCGGAAGTCCTTTATTCCATCTACCGTTCTCATCTTTTTCCCGTTCATTCAGGAGGCCCGAAGTTTCCGAACCATCTCCTGCGGCGATGAGGATATTTTTGAAAGTCGTTGCTGTTCCTCCTAGTTGTAAAAAAATCCCATAAGCTCTTTTTTCCACATACGCATTGGTTGCATAATTCATTGCTTCAAGCGTTACCAACTGGTCTTCCACCGAAAGGAAATGGAAAGTGGCCAGCATGGCTGCTTTGTCGTCAAAACTCAGACTTGGATTGAGGACAGCAAGAATTTTCTTTTGAATTTCGGTATTTCCATTTTCTGATTTCAGGGCAGAGGCAGGAAGTTTTGATTTCAGAAGTGTTTCAAATTGATTGTATTGTGTTCTGTAGCGTTCCAAATCGTTTTCCGATTGACGGGATGCCAGTAAAACCTTATTCAGTTCCCACAAGGCCATTTTGTTTGCTGCTTCAGCTATGATCCCTTTCGGGGACTTTTCAATTTCTCCTTTCCGGATGAAAAGTGCATTCGGATTATTGATGATGTAACTCTCAATAGAATCGTAGTTCAACTCTTTGTTCATTAAACGGACAAGTGGTCCCGAATATTCGAAGTATCGTCCGATGCTGTTATCGAGAATGGGACTTTTCTTGACGATATGGAAAAGGTATGCGCGATCTTCTGCTGTCAGGTCATTTGTTCCCTGACTAAAGGATGTAAGGCATACCAATGAGATTAAAAGCGTGTAAACGTATTTCATGCGTTTGATTCTGGAATTCAAATATCTTTAATAATTGGTTCCACTGAAATACGTAACAAAAATAGTTGTTAACAAAAATCCCGGCGTTCGTGGTGTGAAGCCGGGATTTCCGTTTTTTTAATGGTTAATGATCAAAGGAATCCGTTCCTGGATTTCCTGATCACTGTTAATTTCGATATAATAAACCCCGTTTGACCAGGCATTCAAATCAAATTCAAGGGTAAAGATTCCCGGATAAGATTCATTGAAGACCATTTTTCCCTGGGCATCATAGATGATGATATGATCCATCGGAGTTCCGCTGGAAAGAACCTGGAATTGCCCGTTATTCGGATTCGGGAATAGCGAGAAATAAGATTTCTCTTTTTCATCAATCCCTGCACAGTCGTTCACTTCAATAGTTGTTTGAGCAAAAGAAGAACAATCGTTCACATCCACGTATGTATAGGTTACAATTGAAGACCCGACACCCGCTGAAGCAGGGTAGAAGATATTGGTAGTGATTCCCGTTCCGGTGTAAGTACCTCCTGCAGGCAAACCATTTGACATGGTGAATGGTGAAGCGTAAGAACACAACGGATTAAACGGATTAATTGTCACTACAGGATTTTCATTTACAACTACCGGAACCACTGTTGAAGAAGCGGTACAACCGTAAACGTTTTGAACGGTCACCCAATAGTTTCCTGAAGCTGTTACCTCCAATACTTGTCCGATATAACCGGTTGACCAGGTATTTGTTCCACTTCCCGAAGTAAACAGGAATAATTCTTCACCTTCACAAATAGTTGTTGGTCCGCTTGGGGTAATAACCGGTGCGGCCGGTGATGGATTTACATTCACAACGACAGGAGCAGAAGGCTGTGAAGGACAACCTGTTTGGTTTCCAACCACCCAATAGGAACCGGATGTAGTCACTGCAATTGATTGTGTCGTCGCACCGGTCGACCAGGTACTGTTCGGATCAGAAGAAGTCAATGTAACACTTGAGCCATCACAAATCGTTGTTGATCCGGAGGCAGATATAGTTGGGATCGAGGATACCGGAATAACTGTGACGTTCATCGGAGCACTTGTGGTGGAACATCCGTTTGCATTGGTATATGTTACCGTGTAAGCCCCACTCGTTGTTGCATTGATATTCTGAGTAACTCCTCCTGTTGACCAAGTATTTCCACTCGTATAAGAAGAGGTCAAAGTCACAAAAGATCCCTGGCAGATCGTTGTTGCCCCGCCGGCAGAAATGGAAGGAGCTGGAGGATTCGAGAAGACGTTCACCACTACCGGAGCGGAAGAAGAGGACGCACATCCGTTTCCATCAATATAGATCACACTGTAAACACCGGCTGTTGTGACGGTGATGCTTTGTGTCATTGCCGCTGTAGACCACGAGTTTCCGGTTGCCTGTGAAGACGTTAGGATAACTGATCCTCCTGTACAGAATGAAGTTGGTCCGCTGGCAGTAATAACAGGTGCTGCAGGAATGGAATTCACAGTGATGGTTACAGGAGCCGAGGTAGGAGAAACACATCCGTTTGCATCTGTATGGGTAACAGTGTATGTTCCGTTACTGCTTATCGTGATTGAGTTTGCAGTTGATCCGCTTGACCACAAGTTATTCGAGCTATAGGACGAAGTAAGCACCACAGAACCTCCCGAACAGAAAGTAGTTGGTCCGTTTGCACTGATAACCGGTGCAGCCGGAAGCGGATTCACCGTTACAACAGTTGTAGGAGAAGCCGGAGAAGTACATCCGTTACCATCTGTTACGGTTACATAATAGGAACCGGCCGTAGAAACGGTAATTGATTGTGTTGTAGCACCGGTTGACCAAACATTGCCACCAGTTGATGAGGACGTTAATGTAACGGAAGAACCGGCACAAATGGATTCGGTTGTTCCCGTAACAATAGTTGGGGCAGGTGGTAATGGATTGACCGTTACTGTTTTCGGTGCAGAAGTTCCTGAGCTACATCCGTTCGTAATTACCTGTACCAGGAATGTTCCGGAAGAACTTACCGTAATAGACTGTGTTGTCGCTCCGTTAGACCAGAAGTTATTCGTGGCAGAAGATGAGGTCAATGTAACCGATCCTCCTGCACAGAAGGTTGTTGGTCCGCTGGCAGTAATCGTTGGAACAGACGGAATGGTGTTTACGATGACGTTAACGGGAGCCGAAGCCGGAGATGTACAACCCAATAAGGTCTGGGTAACTGTGTATGAACCACTGGCAGTTACCGTAATGGATTGCGTTGTTTCTGTTGTGGACCAGGTATTTCCAGAACTGGCAGAAGAAGTTAAAACAACGGAACTACCGGCACAAAATGTAGTTGGGCCTCCTGCCGTTACACTTGGTGCAGCCGGAATAGGATTCACTGTAATTGTTTGACTTGCGTTCGGGCTTGTACATCCCAATACAGTTAAATTAACGGTGTAAGTTCCACTGGAAGAAACTGTGATTGATTGAGTTGTAGCTCCAGTGGACCACATATTTCCGGTACTTGACGAAGAGGTCAATACAACGGATCCTCCGGTACAGAAAGTGGTCGGCCCACCTGCAGTAATAGTTGGAGCAACAGGAATCGGATTCACCGTAACACTAATGACATTCGAAGAAGCTGAAGAACACGGTCCGTCAATAATCGTTACGGAGTAAGAACCGGAAGCTGTTACCGTAATAGATTGAGTTGTTTCCCCTGTTGACCACAAATAAGCTGTTCCTGCTGTTGAAGTTAATACAACTGAACCACCTGTACAGAAAGTAGTTGGACCACCCGCTGTAATCGTTGGAGTTGCAGGAGTAGGGTTGACTAAGATGTCTGTTTGAATAGAAGAGCCGGAAGAGCATCCTAGCAAGATTTGCTCAACTGTATAAGAACCTGAAGTCGATACCGTAATTGACTGGGTAGTTTCCCCTGTAGACCACACATTTCCGGTTGAAGCAGAAGAAGTCAGCACAACAGCGTTACCTGAACAGAATGTAGTTGGTCCTCCGGCTGTAATGGACGGAACCGGTGGAATCGGGTTAACGGTTACTATCGTTGGAGACCCAGATGAAGTGGTACAACCGAAACCATTGGTAACATCAACAGAATAAGATCCTGAGACGGTTACTGTAATCGATTGGGTAGTTTCGCCTGTAGACCACATATTTCCGGTTGAAGCAGAAGAAGTCAAGACTACTGATCCTCCGTCACAGAACGTTGTCGAACTTGCAGGAGTAATTGTCGGAACCGAAGGATTCGGATTTACAGTGATTGTTTCACTGGCAGATGGTCCGGAAGAACATCCGGCTTGGATTTCTTCTACGGTATATGAGCCGCTTGTGGTAACGGTAATAGACTGCGTTGTCTCTCCCGTTGACCAAAGGTTTCCGCTGGCAGCAGAAGAAGTCAGTACCACTGAACCACCGTCACAGAAAGTAGTTGACCCACCGGCTGTAATAGTTGGAATTGCAGGGATTGGGTTCACAGTAATACTTGTTGGGATCGAAGAACTCGAACAGCCAAATCCGTTTGTTTCAGTTACGGAATAAGAACCCGGAGCAGTTACTGTAATCGATTGTGTTGTTTCGCTTGTTGACCAGGTATTACCGCTTAAAGCAGAAGAGGTCAATATAACAGAACTGCCATCACAGAATGTCGTTGGGCCACCAGCTGTTATAATTGGTATGGGCGGGTTCGGATTCACAGTCACATTCGTTGTTGCAGACGAAGTCGTACAACCAAAACCATTGGTTACATCCACAGAGTAAGAGCCTGATGTTGTCACTGTAATGGACTGTGTTGTTTCTCCTGTCGACCACAGATTCCCACTTGCAGAAGAAGAGGTTAGGACCACAGATCCACCGTCACAGAATGTTGTTGGACCACTCGCTGTAATAACAGGTATTGAAGGATTTGGATTTACAGTAATGTTTGTTGCAGCACTGGCATCACTTTGACACCCGTTTACATCCGTTATTTGAACCGAATATGCCCCCGCAGTCGTTACATCGATAGAAGGAGTTGTTTCTCCTGTTGACCATAAATAAGATGCTCCGGCACTGGAAGTCAATGTCACGGATCCACCTGCGCAAAATGTTGTTGGTCCTCCGGCAGTGATCACTGGAGCAGCTGGGAGTGGGTTTACAGTTACAGTAACCGGTGCACTTGGGTTACTTTGACACCCGGAGAAATTCAGTCTTTGTACAGTAAATGTACCGGAAGTATCCACGTTAATTGATTGGGTGGTTACACCATTTGACCATAGGAAGAAGAATCCTGTAGAACAAGTCAGTGTAACCGAACCGCCTTCACAGAAGGTTGTTGGTCCGCTGGTTAAAATGGATGGGGTAGCAACTGTAACATTTACTGTAACAGTTGTAGGAGCGCTAGGATTGCTTAAACATCCTGCAGCATTCGTTACCTGTACAGTATAAGATCCGGAAGTTCCGACAGTAATAGACTGAGTTGTTTCACCCGTTGACCATAAGTATGAAGTTCCTGTACTGGAGGTCAATGTAACAGTGTGCCCCATACAAATATTTGTAGACCCACCGGCAGTGATTGTCGGAGTTGCCGGTAATGCATTCACCGTAACCACTGTTGGGGCACTTGCCGTACTTTGACATCCTGCCGCATTGGTCACTTGCACGGTATAGGAACCTGCGGTTGTCACATTGATAGACGGAGTGGTAGCTCCGGTCGACCATAAGTAAGAATTTCCGGCACTGGAAGTAAGGGTAACAGATCCGCCAGCACAGAAGGTCGTCGGACCGCCTGGAGTGATTGTCGGAGCGGCAGGCAATGCATTCACTGTAACCACTGTTGGGGCACTTGCCGTACTTTGACATCCTGCCGCATTAGTCACTTGAACTGTGTATGAACCTGAAGTAGTGACGTTGATAGACGGAGTGATAGCTCCGGTCGACCACAAGTAAGAATTTCCGGCACTGGAAGTAAGGGTAACAGATCCGCCAGCACAGAAGGTAGTTGAACCGCCAGGAGTGATTGTCGGAGCGGCAGGCAATGCATTCACTGTAACCACTGTTGGGGCACTTGCCGTACTTTGACATCCTGCTGCATTGGTCACTTGTACGGTATACGAACCTGAAGTAGTCACGTTGATAGACGGAGTGGTAGCTCCGGTCGACCACAAGTAAGAATTTCCGGCACTGGAAGTAAGTGTTACTGATCCGCCTGAACAGAAGGTCGTTGAACCGCCTGGAGTGATGGTTGGAGCACTTGGAGCGGTATTCACCGTAACCACTGTTGGGGCACTTGCTGTACTTTGACATCCTGCCGCATTAGTCACTTGAACTGTGTATGAACCTGAAGTAGTCACATTGATAGACGGAGTGGTAGCTCCGGTCGACCATAAGTAAGAATTTCCGGCACTGGAAGTGAGGGTAACCGATCCACCAGCACAGAAGGTAGTCGGACCGCCTGGAGTGATTGTCGGAGCGACAGGCAATGCATTCACTGTAACCACTGTTGGAGCACTTGCCGTACTTTGACATCCTGCCGCATTAGTGACTTGAACTGTATATGAACCTGAAGTAGTGACGTTGATAGACGGAGTGGTAGCTCCGGTTGACCACAAGTAAGAATTTCCGGCACTGGAAGTGAGGGTAACAGATCCGCCTGAACAGAAGGTAGTTGAACCGCCTGGAGTGATTGTCGGAGCGGCAGGCAATGCATTCACTGTAACCACTGTTGGGGCACTTGTCGTACTTTGACATCCTGCTGCATCAGTCACTTGAACTGTATATGAACCTGCGGTTGTCACATTGATAGACGGAGTGGTAGCTCCGGTTGACCACAAGTAAGAGTTTCCGGCACTGGAAGTAAGTGTTACTGATCCGCCTGCACAAATAGCAGTTGAACCGCCTGGGGTGATGGTTGGAGCACTTGGAGCGGTATTCACCGTAACCACTGTTGGAGTACTTGCCGTACTTTGACATCCTGCCGCATTGGTCACTTGCACGGTATACGAACCTGAAGTAGTCACATTGATAGACGGAGTGGTGGCTCCGGTCGACCATAAGTAAGAATTTCCGGCACTGGAAGTAAGGGTAACAGATCCGCCAGCACAGAAGGTCGTCGGACCGCCTGGAGTGATTGTCGGAGCGGCAGGCAATGCATTCACTGTAACCACTGTTGGGGCACTTGCCGTACTTTGACATCCTGCCGCATTAGTCACTTGAACTGTGTATGAACCTGAAGTAGTCACATTGATAGACGGAGTGATAGCTCCGGTCGACCACAAGTAAGAATTTCCGGCACTGGAAGTAAGGGTAACAGATCCGCCAGCACAGAAGGTAGTTGAACCGCCAGGAGTGATTGTCGGAGCGGCAGGCAATGCATTCACTGTAACCACTGTTGGGACACTTGCCGTACTTTGACATCCTGCTGCATTGGTCACTTGTACGGTATACGAACCTGAAGTAGTCACGTTGATAGACGGAGTGGTAGCTCCGGTCGACCACAAGTAAGAATTTCCGGCACTGGAAGTAAGTGTTACTGATCCGCCTGAACAGAAGGTCGTTGAACCGCCTGGAGTGATGGTTGGAGCACTTGGAGCGGTATTCACCGTAATCACTGTTGGAGTACTTGCCGTACTTTGACATCCTGCCGCATTGGTCACTTGCACGGTATAGGAACCTGCGGTTGTCACATTGATAGACGGAGTGGTAGCTCCGGTCGACCACAAGTAAGAATTTCCGGCACTGGAAGTGAGAGTAACAGATCCGCCTGCACAGAAGGTCGTCGGACCGCCTGGAGTGATTGTCGGAGCGGCAGGCAATGCATTCACAGTAACCACTGTTGGGGCACTTGCCGTACTTTGACATCCTGCCGCATTAGTCACTTGAACTGTGTATGAACCTGAAGTAGTCACGTTGATAGACGGAGTGGTAGCTCCGGTTGACCACAAGTAAGAATTTCCGGCACTGGAAGTGAGAGTAACAGATCCGCCTGCACAGAAGGTCGTCGGACCGCCTGGAGTGATTGTAGGAGCAGCAGGAGCTGAGCCGTTTGTAACGGTAACAGCCGTTGAATTTGCTGAAGTACAGGATCCGTTATCCAAATGAACAAAATAAGACCCCGCAGTATTAACTGTAATGGATTGCGTAGTTGCACCGGTGGACCATACGTTGTTGGTTGCAGAAGACGAAGTGAGTGTGACAGTTCCGCTCGGGCAAAGTGTTACCGGTCCTGCCGGTGAAATGGTCGGGGTACTTAATGATGCAGCAACTGTTACCGTAATTGTATTTGATGTTAAAGTAGGGCAACCTCCAACATTATTTTGAACCGAATAATTTCCGGAAGTTGTTACTGTAATAGACGGCGTAGTTGCTCCATTCGACCACAAAATATTTGTTGTAACGCTGGATGTTAGAACCACAGATCCTCCTGTACAGAAAGTGGTTGGTCCGCCTGCGGTGATTATCGGAGTTTCACTTGCAGTTACCGTAATTCCACTTGATTGCGGAGAAGTACATCCACCACTTGTATAAGTAACGGTATAAATTCCGGCAGTTGTTGCTGTATAATTTTGGTTGGTAGCCCCTGTAATAAGCACACCGTCTTTGTACCATTGATTTCCTGTTGTCTGGGAAGAAGTTAATACCACGTTTCCTCCGCTACAAAAGGTGGTTGATCCGCCTGGAGTAATCGTAGGTGCTGTTGGGCCAGGAGTAACCGTAACAGTAATCGTATCTGATTTCGCCTGACACCAATCACTCCATGAAGAAGAGGTCACTACATAATATGGTCCGGTTGCAGTAGCGGAAATCGCTTGTGTGGTTTCATTGTTCGGATCCCATTCATACCAATAGGTGGCTGGAGTGGAATTCAGTGTAACAGAGTTTCCGCTGCAAAAAGTAGTTGGTCCGCCCGCAGTGATTACAGGTGTCGTATTTAAATGTAAGGTAAAACTGTTCGAAGCCTTATTTGGAACGACTGCATCGACTCTTCCATCGTTGTTGAAATCTGCTGCGGCTAAACCGGCTCCATCTAATTCTGATGCAAATCCGACAGTAGGGGGAGTTAGTACATAACCGGAATTTGTTCCGAAAGCAGTAGCCACACTTGCAACCAATGTACCTACAACGGTTGGTGTGCTATTGTTATAAACTGCCAGGACGTCTAATTTGCCATCGTTGTTAACGTCTACGATTTTAAGCCCTACAACCGCACCGGATCCGAGTGCATTATTGATAATGGTTGTTTCGTTTGTAGAAGCTGAGCCGGTTGTAGCAGCTGGATTAAAGATTTTTCCGACCACTCCGCTTCTTCCGACGATCAGATCACTTAAGCCGTTTCCGTCCAAATCAGCTGCTTCCAAACACGTAACAAGGTTGTAATATGCATTGGCGACCCCAATATTCCCACCGGATATAAAGGTACCTGTACCACTTCCTTTGAATCGTAAAAGAAGGGAACTACTCGCCGCATTGTGACCAATAATGATATCGTTTATACCATCCAGATCGTAGTCCATGATGGCTATGGCATATGGGGTTGTATTGGTGGTATTGTTTACGGCAGAATTAAAGGACGTCGCGCTGCTTGCAGTTAAGACTGAAAAATTGGCACTTCCTGAATTTGTGACAACGATATCTGCTAAAGCATCTCCGTTCAGGTTTCCGATCTTGGCTTGTACAGGAGTTGTTCCTACCGAATAATTTGTTCCCGCAGAAAACGTACCGCTACCGGTTCCATAAAATACGCTAATGTTGTTACTTCCGTTATTTACGACCACAAGATCCATCGAACCTGAATTGTCCAGATCTGCACCGGTTATATAAACAGGTGTGGTTCCTGTTGTTAAAGTAGCGCCTGCAGTGAAGTTTCCTGCACCATTCCCCAGATAAATCTGAGCGGTACCTGACCCTGAATAAGTTAATGCAACATCCTGATTTCCGTCATTATTAAAATCTCCGGCGAAAGAAGAACTTGGACTCGCTCCAACATCAAACAGGTTGGTTTGTAAATAATTATTGGTGGAATTACCTATAAATGAATTAATATAAGTTCCATTATTCTGTGCAGAGACAATGTCAGGATAACTGTCCGAATTGAAATGTCCAATGACCAATGCTTTTGGATTTCCGGCAGCTTGTGTCGTTTGATATAAACTTAAAGCACCGCCGCTACTGCCATAAAAAATGGATATTGTACTCGCACTGAAGTTTGCAACGACAATGTCTTTGAAGCCGTCCTGGTTGATATCAAAATTATCGATTCCATCAGGTCCTGATTCTGTGGCATATACTATTGCTGATGACAGTACTCCTGAACCGTTGTTTTTTAATACGGAAATATTGTTACTGGTTTTATTCGTAGTGATTACATCATTGTCACCGTCGTTATCGATATCGCATAGTGTCAGATCGGTTCCACCGGAACCAGACGAGGAAATAGCGGTGCCGGAGAAAAAGTTACCTAAACTCCCGTTGTTATTTTTGGAAATATGAACGGTACTGATGCTCGTATAAGAAACAACATCCAGGTGGTTGTCGCCATCCATATCGGCGACCTCCATATTAACGATGGGATTCGAGATTGTAAATGCTGCAGAACCAAATAAGGTTGGATTACCTAATGTTCCTGTGAATAAAGTAAATTGAGAGCTTGGTGGACCCGTGGCGCCCACAATATCCATTGCACCATCTTCATTAAAGTCCCCGACAGCAATGTATTTTACATTTGTAAAAGTGAGGGTCGTTATACTGTCAAAAACCCCATTTCCCTGGCCGTGATAGATATAAATTCCGGTTTGATTGGTTAAGGCGATATCCAGTTTTCCGTCATTGTTGAAATCCGCACTTCGGATATCCTGGGGCAGATTACCAGAATTTCCAAATGAAACCGCAGCCGCGAATTTCCCGTCACCCAGTCCTTTTAGAAAGGAAAACCGTTTACTTGTTCCGCTTATGTAGTTACTCAGAACAACGTCGAGAATTCCGTCACTGTCAAAATCACCTTTGACAATACCGCGGCTTCCTGAATAGGGTTTGTTAAATGAAATGTCATTTCTTGAACTGAAACAGGCGTTGGAGATCTGAGACCAATTCGTAAGAGCTATCATGGAGAATGATAGGAAAATAAGTAGTTTTTTCATATACATTTAGTCAAGGTAACAGGAAGTGTATTAGTTTCTACCAGCCGAAGATAGTTCTTTTTTTAACAAATTTAATACGCTCGTTTGCGAATATGTCGATTTTGCTAAATCGAATTATTCTCGGACTATTAGTTTTCAGTATGATTTGAACGGAAAAAAAATCAAAAGGTTGTATTTTTGTTCAAAAAAAAACAAAATCAATTGATAATTCAATTAAAACAAACTATTCATTATTTTCGTTTCCATGCAAGATAAGATTACGTTTCAATTCGTTAGTGAACCTACGGATGTGAATTTCGGAGGAAAAGTTCATGGCGGGGCCGTGATGAAATGGATTGACCAGGCGGCCTACGCGTGTGCTTCAACCTGGTCAGAAGGGTACTGCGTAACCGTTTACGTTGGAGGGATCCGCTTTTTTAAGCCGATCCACATCGGGAGCCTGGTCAAGATCCAGGCACGGGTGATTTATACTGGAAAAACCAGTATCCACATCGGAGTGGATGTATTCTCGCGCAAAATGAGTGAAGCGAAATACGAAAAGACGACACATTGCGTGATCGTATTTGTTTCCGTAGACGAAGAGGGAAATCCCAAGCCAACCAATCAGTGGATTCCGAACAGTGAGCGCGAAATGCAATTGCAGCAATATGCCAAGCGTCTGATAGAATTGCGCAAAGATATCGAGGTGGAGATGGGGCCGCATTTGAAGGATTTGTTTTAGTAAGTTCAATTCGAGATGGTCAAATTGAACTTTTTGGACCCGTTGAACTTTTAAGTGGCTTTTAAGACTGCTGAAGGAAGGTTTTGTATTTCTTCCCGGTCCAGTAAATCACCAGGCTATTGGTTTCGCTTCGGATCAATTGAATGGCCGGAAGTTTCAAACTGATTTTCTTTTTGTTTCCATCATTCATAATGTATTTGTTCCGGTAGATGAACCAGCGTTTTGTCCAGGAAAAGGAAGTTCCCATGTCGGTAGCTGTCCCGCAGCCGATGACATATACCAGGTTTTTTACGTTGTTGATAATCATTACTCCTTTGGTTTTGTCGATCTTGTTTTCCACGAAAAAAGCAATATCCACTTGTCCGTCTCCCGTAAAATCGGCTTCAAAATAAAAGGGGTTGAAATCAGTGAGAATTTGATGTTTCTGGGCCATTTCCGATTTTTCCAGGACGGGTTTTACCCATTCAGGAATATTGTTTTGAATTAAAAGCGTGTCTGTTTCGCCGAAGCCGGATGCTGAAAAGAAACACATGCAGACAACTAAACTGAGAGATAAAAGCGTTTTCATAAACTGAGATTAGAGTTAAAGCGAATCTAATCCTTTTGGAACCGCTGATTTTGTCAAAAACCTGAATGGTTGTACCTGTTTACTTAAATGAGGTGAATTCCCCTTAATTGTTCCGGGGAATATTTAACTGGTAGGGAAAATCACTGCTGTTCAATGTTTGTCTGATCACCATCAGGGAGAGCTCCATCAGTTCATTGTTCTTAAAAATGATCCCATCTGCTCCTGCATCCAGGCAAGCGCGTAAGATGTATGAATTATTTTCATCGGTGACAATGTAAACTTTTGCCAAAGATGTTTTCTTCTTGATTTTATCCATAATATCCAAGCCGGTGAAGTTGGTTCCCAAGTTGTAATCCAGGAATACGATGGAATGGATACCGGGCAAATCGGACAAAAATGCTTTGGAATCGGTGTACGTACTGATTTTGAAATGGTTTTGATGCATTGCATAAGCGGTGAGCAATTCACGTTCCAGCTGAAGCTTATACAAGGTAGTGTAAAATGGATTGTCATCCAGTACCTGAATGCGTAATCCGAAAAATGGGCGCTTTTCCATGACGTTTGTTTTTAATGTGCTGTTCAACTCCAGTTTGTACCAATTTTTTGAGGTTTGTTCGTTTGTACTGACATTTCAAATCGTTTTCCGTGCTGAGTGACCTATATGGATTATGATTTCCTCACGACCGACGTTTTAGCATGTCAATGTCCATCTCTTTTCGAAATTCATACCGCGATCGGTGAAGAAATGTTAAAGCCTTTACGGGCGTTGGATTGGGGAGAGGGATGAGTTGTGCCAAAAAAAGAGATTGTTATTCAAATTGAAATAGGTGTTTTCATTTTGGAAAAAAGGAATCAATTTGATTAAAACAAAGAGAGCGATTAAAATATTGTTACGGAAAATAGAATTAATTGATGCCTTAGATTCAATGGTTTAGCGGAGTTGAAGCAAATATTTTGCTTTTTTTTGTTCAAATGGCTTGCATAAACACAAAAGATATCTATCTTTGCACCCGCAATCACGAATGAGTGTAGCGAAAAAAAATAAGATTCCGTAGCTCAGCTGGTAGAGCAATACACTTTTAATGTATGGGTCCTGGGTTCGAATCCCAGCGGGATCACAAGTAAAGTTCAATCGAAAGGTTGGACTTTTTTGTTTTACATAGGTTTGTGGTGGTTTGGTCTATTCTCGTTTTTCAAGTAGGGACGAAATAAGGGACAGAAATGTGATATTTGTAGGACAATCATTATTTACTACTTATGCACGCAACACCCAAAAGAAACTTTAAAGAAACCCTAATCTTTCTACTAAACAAAGCGTTTAACTTTCTTAGAAAATTATTTATTTATGGCTATAATGTCTATGGATGGTATTGGCTTTACAAAATTGTTACTACTCCAAAATTGCAATGTGATTGGGAAAACTATGTACTATGGTTCTTCGCGATGATGGCGCAGTTCTTTTTTGAGGTTGATGTTCGCAATGCCAGTAAAGATGTTGACGTTCGTAAGTACTTTGAACACTATTTCACGAAACAAAAGAAATGAATTATGATAACACGAATTTACGTTCTTGAAAGTCTTACTAATGAACGCCAAACAGGGACGGAGTTGTACAATGATACGATTTCTAAGTACTGTCAATTTTATGCACCTGATTTATTGCATTCACTTACAACGATTAATTCGAAGATTGATTTGTTGGATGTACTGAAAACTATTGAAAACGAGGTTCAAGATGATGATGAAGTAATTCTCCATATTGAAGCACATGGGGCGACCGATAAAACAAGTATGGTTTTATCCAATGGGGACACAATAAGTTGGAAAGAGTTAGAGGCTTGCTTAATGCTGATTAACCTCAAGACGAAGAACAAATTGCATTTGCATTTAGCTACTTGTTTTGGAATGCATGTTGCTTTAGAAATTGGTAAAACCCTAAATAAAACAGCACCATACAAATCGTTTATGGCATCATTATATGCTCTCAATAATTCGGATATTATTGCGGATAATAATTTGTTGTATGAAGAAATCATCAAAAAACGAGAGATATATAGTGCATTTGTTGCATTCAACAAGAGCAGTCCTAGTACAACAATGAGAATCAAAGATGTTGAAACTGTGCTAGGAGAGGTTATTCGGTTTCAAGTTGCGAGATTTTTGGTAATGGATCCGTTATTTGACGTGGTGCTTTTTTACAATGGGTCTTATAACCTTAACATGAACTATTCGAAGTTTAACACATTTGAAACAATCGAAGAAAAGTGTAATTACGTGTTTGAATCGTTGGCAACTAACTATTTTCCAAATTGATAATATATCCTACTGTTTCAAATTGTAAGCTTCCATAGCCTCTGTACTTACAGGATAGAAATCCAATGGATATTGCTTTGAATTTTCAACGGTGGTAACGATGAATACGCCTGTGTCCGAAACAATTTGTACAAGTGGGTCTTCTCGCATAGTTGGAGTAATGAAATCTAAAATCTCCGCATAAACTAGTTGTGTTTTCATGATGTTAGTTTTTGGTATAAATGGGGGTATGGTCAAACTCACATGGTCTGACAGACAAACAAAACCCGCCAAAATTTGGGATGGGGGAAGTTTGCAGATTAGCCTATCCGTGCGGGGGTAGAATAGCAAAAACAAAACACTACAAAAACTGCCAATCTCTCGTACTTTTGGGGAGGGGGAATATCAATGTAATAGTTCGTACAAAATTTGAGCAGAGTGTCTCCCTTTGCATCATTCTCACAACCGCAGTCGTAGTTCCTTAACAGATTCAATTTGTTTGTAAGATTACAGGAACGGACGGAGGTTGGGAGAATTACAAAAACGTCAAATCGTCAAAACGACATTCCGACAACTAGACACAAAAATGCCCCAGTCGTTAAACCGAGGCATTTCCTATTCTTGACAATTGGCGATGAATCTTTGTTACGCTACCTTTTTGTAAGCGCCGTGTGCTGTCTTTTCAAAGCAAGCAGTTTTCAAGAAGCGGTCAGTAGTACGATCGGACATACCAAATCGACTACCCATTTCCTTGGCTTCTGACGTTGTGAATTCGTCTGGAAGCAATTGGAAAATTTGTAGCTTCTTTCCACTCAACTCATCTTCTGTTTGGTACGGTAGTATTTCCATTACCTTGTTGGCATTCAACAATAGTTTTTCTGCCAATTTCAAAGAGGTATGGAAATCTTCGTCGCCACATACTAACTTGTCCGTTTCGAGAGAATCCATGTTTCTCAACACGGTAAGTATCATCGAAATTCGAAAGGTTATTAACCCCATTCGATTAACCGAGCCATCAAGGTCTTCATGAAAAAGATTGGTAAGAAGAGATTTATTCTTCCCAAAGAAGTTTAAGAACTCCTTTCCTTGCTCTAATGTGTAAGAGAATCGAATACCTTCGCTTCGTAAAAGTGTTTGGTACAATTTCGATAACTCCTTCGCTACATCTTGAAACTGTTGGGTTCTGTCCTGTTCACCACTAGCAAATACATCTAGGAACTCTTCAATCGGTTCAGTAAGAACGTACATGAATCGGCTGAACAAACCATTTTCCGCATTGGAAATGACTCTTTTTAACTGATTCGGAGTACTAGAAATCACTACCGATATTTTTGGTTCTTCTAGATCCACAAGAACATTATCTGTTTTGCGGTAAGAAGTGATGGGTTCATGATGGAATGCTTTTCTTAGCATTTCTGAATAATCACCGTAATCTGATTTGAAAACGTTGGCAATTGTATCACCTTCAGTTTCAAATAACAGTCCTTTACCTCCCCGTTCATTGAGGATCTTGATAAACCCCGCAGAAGAGTTGTTGGCTGGAATGATTATTTTATCAGGTATTTGCAATGCTTTCGGGTCTTCAATTAACCTTTGAAGCAAACCACCAGTTTTTGCCTCTGGTTTACTCTGCTCAATAACGGATAGAAGCCTTCTTGACCATACTAAATTCCCTTTTCCAGAACCTGCCTTACCAAGAACATAAAGGAATAAATTAGGGTATACACGTTGTTTGTCATAAGTGCCATATACGTTAGGCATAACACTACTAATTACTGTGATAGCACTCAGTAACATCATTTCCTTGTACTGGTCATCAAAGGACGAGCAAACATTTTGCAACATCAATGGCAAAGATTTGAAGTTTAGGGATTGATCATCCTCGGTGTTTTGACGACTTGTCGAAATGTCGATGTTGTCGTCTTCTATTAAAACATTTTCTGTCATTTTACAATTGTTATGATTTTCAATGTTTTTCATTTTAACTAAATGTAATTGGAGGACGTTTCGTTGGTACAACCACTTTTGGTTGTTCTTCTTGTAGAATACCTAGATTCATCTCCCGATTAATTTTTGTGTAGGTCTCTTCTTCTGTAAGACCAAATTTTTCTTTTACAAACCATATAGCATTCAGCCGATCGGTTGTTTCCCATTTTCCATTGGATAAGCAACTAACATAAATTGCATAATTACCGTAGCGTTCATTCCAAGCAACTGTAAATTTTCTTTCACCTACTGTCGTTGGTTCGCTCACTACAAATGTATGTTCGAGGTACTTGCGAAATATTTGCAAGCCACCATCGGTATTGTTGAGAAATTCTCTACCTAATATGTTCATCTTTAATTTATTGATGTTACAAGTAACCCCTAGGGTTTGTTTGATTATCGCCAATATGTCAAAGAACGTTGTACCGTTGTAATGTAGTACTGACACAATAGTAACAGGTTTTTCCCTAAAGAAGTTTGTGGTATTATTTTTCGTTGGTGGTTACTGATTATTCGTAGGGAAAGGCGACGGGTCTTAATTATTATTGAATTTAAAGGATTGTGATTTCTACCTTCTGACAAAACGACAAAAAAGGGCACGATTTCGGGTGGCAAAAACTCCGTGTATAGAACTACTTTGGCTGAACTTGAAGTAGGTCGTTGTAGAGGATTATTGCTCGTGTATGGGCTTCTTTCGATGTAAGGTTGTGAGGAATGGAAAGCATCGTTTTGTGGTAAACGTCAAACCAAGAATCGGGAATCATTCCGTGCTTGTACCCCATAAGGTCGGCAATTAAAATATCTAATTCCAAAATGTAACGATCGTGATCCCACAACCCAATACTGTCCAATCCATTCAACAACTGATTGTGCTTTATATCCTCCGCTATTAGAGCGATGATTTTCTCTTTTTCCATGCCACAATTTTATGGCGTTGATTTGAGATTTTCAAATCATCTGCGGTCGTCACCATATTTTAATCTGACAATTCCTCCAGTTGATGCGACCCAGTAATCGACGTTTTCAAATTTTCTTAATTCCGTCAAATCTATGGGTCTAAATTCTTCCCAATCTGACACCTGATTTTTCCCATAGTTATCTACATAGTGGGTGTTGTATTTAACGATGCATGTAGTTTCATCCTCTGTGTTGGAAATGAGATAGTCAAATATCTCTTCGTCAATTTCCTCAATCGTGTAATCGTTGTCTGGACGAGTAAGACTTGTGCCATCCATTACAAAATCTGGAAAGTTATCAATCTTTAGTTCTATTGTTTTAGAATTAATGTTGGTGTGAGAAAGGTTCATACTTTTTGGGTTGTTCAAGACTAAGACCAAACCAGTTATGACGATAGCGATAGAAAAAATCCAAGCCAGTGTTTTCATAATACTTACTATTTAGATATTAGCCAATTCCAATCCCCTGCTTCAATCACAACCATGCGTTTGTCTTTCCAAACAATGTAGTTTGCAGTTCCTACGTCGGTTCTGATTTTAAATTGATAGGTTTCATCATCGGTTTGGAAGCTGACAATTGGGTACGAATAGGATCTTACAACTTTCTTGGTTTCGTTGACCTCCTTGAAGGAAAACATTTGGCTCTTTGAATTTGATTCGAACGTACAAGAGTTATTGGTTTTCCAGGTTTCAATAGCCTCATCTGTTTCGATATCAAGTTTTGTCGTTGAAATCGGATGGTAGCTTACTTTAATGTTGGGAATTTTTGGTTCGTTCAACTTGGCAAAGGAAAAGAGGAAGCCAGTTGAAAGCATGGAAATGATTAGAAATTTCATGTTCTTGGGTTTAAGTGAATAAAATATACTTACCGTTCGGTCATTACAAATATAACGTGTGTTACTGACTTTTCGGTCATGAACAAACATGAATTATTGTTGACCCTTGCGAAACGGGTTAAAGAGTTGAGGAATGAGAAAGGCTTAACACAGGAAGATGTGTACAACGACACGGGAATTCACCTTGGTAGAATAGAACAAGGAAAGCGTGATATTTCGTTTACCACGCTTTGTAAATTGGCTGACTACTTTGGTACTGATTTAAACCAGTTTAGATAATTTGATTTATTTGTTCGCGTTTATCTTTGTCAAGCAAATAGGATTGAAACAAACGGTAAAAGTCAATATCTCCTGCCGAACCACTCATTATTCCAAATGCCTCACAAATTAGCGGCGTCATTTCACATACTTCTTGGTAGTCAAGTGTTTTTTCAAGTACACCACGATCTCGTAGTTTCTTGTAGGTTTTCAGCTTAAATGCCGGATTACCTTCTGTGTTCTTCAATGAATTTAGAAACTCTACTATACGTGCGTGTCTTTCTTCTCTTTCCATAGTGGGTATTTTTTTGATTTCCAATATACCCAAAGTTTTAATTTAAGCGACGTTTCCTTTAAAGAAACCATGTTGACTAACCAAACTTGCGTGTTCCTCCTTACTCACTCGAACATATCTTAAAAACACCTTCTCTGTTGTGTGTCCTGTAATTGCCATGATTGCAAGTGTTGGAACTCCTGCTTTGTAGGCATTCGTAGCGAAACTCCTTCTCGCTGTGTGCGATGAAACTAATTCGTGTTTCGGACAAATTGAGGTGGTTCTTTTACCCGCTACTGTTCTGGTTATTTGTACTAATTCGTCAATACCGACAAAACGACACAGTTCCTTTAAGTAGTTGTTGAACTTTTGGTTGGAAATTACCTTTGGTGTTCCGTTGTAACGCATTAGTATTTTCTTAGCCTCCACATGAAGAGGGATAATAACTTCCGCACCTGTCTTCTCCGTTCGTATCTTGAACATTGTACCATCATTCACCAAATGGAAGCGGTTCAACTTCTTGTAGTCCTGAATCCTAACTCCCGTGTAGCAAGCCAACACAAACAAATCACGTACCTGTTCCAAACGCTCGGACGGTAGGTCTTTGTCGATTAGTCGCTTAATGTCGCTCTCGTTCAAGTAGATGGTATCGGATTCCTCTGTTACTTTCTTGAATGCTCTGTGTTGGTGTACGGTGTTCGTATGTAAGCCATCCAGTAAAGCCGAATTCATCCACATTTTAACGTTCTTGACGTGTGAACCTATGGTGTTAACCGACAACTTTTCTATCGTTGTACAGTAAGACACAAACGAATCGTAGAATTTCATGTCAACGTTGTCGAAAGTCAAAGTCGATTTCGTGTGTTTTTCAAAAGCTTTCAACTTGTTAAGCGTTACTCCAATGTGTCTGATTGTAGCACCTTTCTTTAGTTCACGGGTTCTTTGAATGTGTTCCGTGGCAAAAAGAACTAAGGAATCGTTTGCTTTCTCGATGGTCGCATCTGTTGTTCCACTACGAAGCTTTTCAAGACCTTGTTTGATGTTTTCTCGGTTCAAATCGCCGTCCTTTTGTAAACATCGTATCAAGTCCATGATTTCCGTTTTCATTTGTTGGATTAGAACATTGGTTGTGTGGTTTGCTCCACCTTTCACAGTTTGCGTTTTAGGGTTGAATTCATTGGGTTTTACAGAAATGCCAAGAGTGCTTTTTACTCTGATTCCTGAAACGGAAATGTCAGCGTACAGGTAGTTCATTCCCTCTTTCTGACGAATTGCAATTTTCATAACTATGGATTTTGATTGTTGATTTTTGGCTAGGGACAAGGGACGATTAAAGGGACAGTTAGGTACGATATCCCCTCTACACTCAAATTTTTAATGAGTGTGCCTTTTGGTTATAAATGCCTGATAAAGATTCCGTAGCTCAGCTGGTAGAGCAATACACTTTTAATGTATGGGTCCTGGGTTCGAATCCCAGCGGGATCACTGAAAAACAAGAAAGCTTTCCAATTTGGAAAGCTTTTTTTGTTAAATCCCCCTAGATTTAAGGAATAACAAGCACTTCACGATTTCCCCCTCTTGGTAACAAAAACAAATAAATTCAATTGAATTGAAACTTTTTGTCACCTATTCTGTCACCAATTTTTATTTCGTTAATTAGGTGACAGAAATTGCGCTAACGCTTAATTGGTCTGCCTTTCATGGATTTGACTTGGTAAGTGTAACGGGTGAAAAGGTCGTAAAATCTTGTGTTTCTTGTCACCTATTTTCAGGCGAATTCTTGAACTAATCGTTAAAGAATTTATCATGAACAATCAAAAATTAGCCATCAAGGTAAGATTGAATCAGCAAAAAGCGAGAGACGGGAAACTACCGGTTTACATCCGGATTTATGTTGATGGCGTAAAAGCAGAGATTTCTTCCCGTCATTTCGTTGAAGCTGTAAATTGGGATGCCAAGAAAAGCCGAGTGAAAGCACTATCAAAAGATGCAGCCTATATCAACGGCTACATTGACAGAACGGTAAACTTCATCAACCAGGAGTTTTTAAAAGCACACTCAACGGCCAATAGAATTACTGCAGTCATCATCAAAAACCGGTTTCTCGGAAAAGAAGAATTGCCAGCCTATAAATCTATCCTCGAAGCTTTCGATTATCATAATTTGAAAATGCTCGAGAAAGTAACAGCGAAACAAATTGTAAAAAAGACTTATGAGCGTTACGTTATTACTCGAAACAAGGTCGAAAACTTCATGAAGAAGCAATATAAGGTAAATGACAAACCACTTCCGGAATTGCGCCTGGCATTTATCACCGAGTTCGAACATTACCTTTTAACCGTCGAGCTCATCCAATCAAATACGGCACACAAATACATCAAGAACCTTAAAAAGATCATGAACATGGCCGTTGGTTTAGATTGGATTCCTTCAAATCCATTCAATCAATTCAAGTGTTCATATACCAATCCGGAAAGAGAAATTCTAAACCAGGAAGAATTATACCTCATCATGAAAAAGAAACTGCATTCCGATCGGTTGATTGAAGTTCGGGATGTATTCGTTTTCTGCTGTTACACCGGCTTCGCCTATGCAGATGTCTACGAGTTTACCCATGACGCGGTAATGAAAGGATTAGACGGTAATTTTTGGCTCGCTACTGCTCGCCAAAAGACCGGAACCAAAGAAAGCGTTCCATTGCTTCCAATTCCTTTGGAAATAATTGAAAAATACCAGGATCACGAATACTGTAAAAAGTACAACAAGCTGTTACCGGTAAATAGCAATCAACGCTATAATTCGTATCTGAAAGAAATAGTAGAAATCTGTGGCATCAAAAAGAAATTGACCTCGCATATTGCTCGCCATACCTTTGCTACAACTGTAACGCTCGCGAATGGTGTTCCTATTGAAACCGTAAGTTCCATGCTTGGCCATAGAAATATTCGGACCACTCAAATTTATGCAAAGGTCGTAGAAAAGAAAGTCAGCGAGGATATGAATGCTTTGAAAGACAAACTTTCACAATTACCCCAAAAATCACTAACCAAAATCAGCTAATCATGAAGAGAAAAATCAAAATCCAACCGCGTTTTATTATGCGGAAGTATGATAAAACGATTGTTCCGGAAATCTTATTAAAAGGAAAATGGTTGTCTGAAATGGGGTTTCTACCAGGTCAGGAAGTCAAAATAGAATTGAAAGAGAATAAATTGGTCATTACTCGTTTAGAATAATTGACTCAATAAAACAGGCAGTAATTCGAGTCTTCGTATTACTGCCATACCTAACCTAACCACTCCTATGTTTGTATTTTATTATTTTGATGCAAGCGAAGTGAAAAGAATGAGAGTGTGGCTTACCACAAAGCAACTCTTTAGGAAGTATGCTGATGTATAGAGATTACCTCATTCTTTTTATTCTTCTCAGACTTTGAACAAGAATGTAAGAAATCGGCATCATGCGCGATATTCTGAATGTCAACAGGAGACAAAAGTGAAAGAAGAAATCACGGAGCGAGTAAAATAAAAAACAACAATATGGAGAAAATCATCAGGCAGAGCGTAGGTATTGACGTCTCACTAAAAACCTTGGACGTTACTTTTGGAAAGATGTCCGAATCAATGGATATACACCTTTTGTTCCAATGTTCTTTCAAGAATACTGAGGCTGGATTTATGAAACTCTTGCAGTTTATGAATGACAAACTAGATTCGTCCATTGCGATTCGGTTTGTCATGGAAGCAACGGGTGTTTATCATGAGAAATTAGCATATTTCTTGCATAGTAAGGGACATTCTTTAAGTATTATTCTGCCTAACAAGATGAGTAGCTTCATGCGGACCTTAACGATTAAAAGCGTTAATGATAAAACGTGTTCTGAAGCAATTGCTCGGTTCGGGTTAGAGCGTAAACTGGATGATTGGAACCCACCAAAAGAATCCTACAAAAAGTTGCGCCAGCTCACCCGTGAACGAGATCAACTTGTATCTGAAAGATCTGCGATAAAGAACCAGCTTCACGCGGAAGAAAAAGAAGCATACCCTCTGTTAAGAACCATTAAGCGATTGAAACAACGAATCAATTTTCTCAATAAACAAGAATCCGAAATCAAAGCAGATATTGAACAGGTGGTTCTCAAAAATCCTGACATTAATCAGGAAATTGAATACATGACTAGCGTTCCAGGAATAGGACGTTTAACTGCCGTAATACTACTTGCTGAAACCAATGGTTTTGAATTAATCCGCAATAAAAAGCAACTAGCTAGTTATGCAGGACTGGACGTAAAAGAAAAGCAATCAGGAACCTCAATAAGAGGTTTATCTAAAATATCAAAAAAGGGAAACAAACATATCAGAAAAGCGATGTATTTACCTGCAATTGCAGCGGTAAGAAGTAATGAAAAATACAAAGAAATTTACACAAGAATAGTTCAGAAACAGGGCATTAAGAAAAAGGCATTGATTGCCATTGAGAGAAGATTATTAGAATTGTGTTTTATCTTATTCAGAAACAAAACCTTCTTTGATCCGACTTTCAAAGAAAAAAATAGCGCACAACCAGAGCTGTGCGCTATACAGGCTAACTTATAGTTGCCTTAAAGATTTTATGAAGGTAATAAAATTGGAATTTCATTTTGATTCATTGTAACCTTCCCCGTTTTCAGACAATGATTAAATATAATTATTCTGTTTTACTTTTTCCAATCTATTACTTCCCTTAAACAACCAGGGGCTTTGCCCCGCTAAAGATTTGTGTGGATGATT
>NZ_VLPL01000004.1 GCF_007558725.1 Fluviicola chungangensis | reverse complement strand
CTGGAATCCATCCTCCAGACAATTTGACGGGAACGGACTTCCGGTATTCGGAGGTAACCAGCCGATCTGGGTATTCGGAGTAAACATCAACGGTGAGGGTTGTCCTTACTACGATGGAGTGAATAATTGGGTATACGATCAGTACCAGCTCGGTACTTCGACAGCATACAAGAAAGTGTTTACAAGCTTGATGTGGATTGCCAACACGGTTACAGCACCGGGTCACGACTTCCTGGAATCGGATGTTCGGATGAAAGTACGGGTAAGCAAGCAATATGCAGCTTACAATGCGACCGGACAAAACGGAGGTCGCCCGATGTATTCCTGGTCTATGAATGATTTACAGACTACAACGGCCAGCCGGGATGTATTGGCAAGTGCATTGGATCTGATCAATGTGGTACCGAATCCATACTATGCGTTCTCGGAGTATGAGCGTAACAGAATTGACACGCGTGTAAAGATCGTGAACTTACCGGATCAGTGTACAGTGACGATCTATAACGTGAGTGGTAAGTTGATTCGTCAGTTCAAGAAAGACAACCAGGTTACATCTATCGATTGGGACTTAAAGAATACAATTGGGGTTCCGATTGCAAGTGGTGTCTATTTGATCCACGTAGAAGTTCCGGGAGTTGGTGAGCGTATTGTGAAGTTCTTCGGAGGAATGCGCCAGGTCGATCTGGAAACAATTTAATTCGTTTTTGAAACGGGAAAAGCAAAAAGGTTTCTATATTCTCAGCGATTGATTTAGTTGATAAGCCATGAATTATTTCATAATTGATACTAAAAAACAGGATGAAATAGGAGAAACACGTTTGTTTCGGTAGATAAAAAAACATATATTTGTTGCAACAGGAGGGTCCATTGGGCTCTCTTGTTGTTATTTATAGCTTATAACAAAGAAAGAATTATGTCAGATTTCGCATATTATACAGAAGAAGGACTTAAGAAGTTGAAGGATGAATTGCACGAGATGAAAACGGTGCAGCGACCACGTATATCAGAACAAATTGCAGAAGCCAGAGATAAAGGAGACTTGTCTGAAAATGCTGAATATGATGCAGCAAAAGAGGCGCAGGGATTATTGGAAATGAAAATTGCCAAGATGGAAGAATTGGTTTCCAAGGCAAGAATCATTGATAATTCACTGATAGATAATTCCAAGGTTTTCATCTTGTCACGCGTGAAGATTAAAAACGTAACGAACAATATGGAAATGGAGTATACTCTGGTTGCTGAAAGTGAAGCAGATCTGAAGGAGAAAAAAATCTCTGTGGATTCTCCGATCGGAAAAGGACTTTTGGGGAAGAAAGTAGGAGACATAGCAGATGTACAAACACCAAACGGGATTATGAAGTTTGAGGTAATGGATATTGCACGCTAATGGGAACTATTTTTTCAAAAATAATTTCGGGAGAAATTCCTTGTCATAAAATCGCAGAGAACGATGATTTTTTGGCGTTCTTAGACATTATGCCTTTGAGAAAAGGACATGCTCTGGTGATTCCTAAAAAAGAAACGGATTACATCTTTGATATGGAAGATTCGGAACTGGCTGCTATGATGGTCTTTGCGAAATCTGTGGCTCACAAGATCAAGAAAGTATTCCCATGCCGTAAAATAGGAGTTACTGTTATCGGTTTGGAAGTTCCTCATGCACACATTCATCTGATTCCCATCAATGGAATTGCTGACATGAATTTTGCCCAGGAAAAATTGACCCTGAGCCAGGAAGAATTGGCTCAGATCGCACAGGATATTCAAAATGCATAAAATGAATTCAGGCAGAACAACCGGTTATTGGTTTGTTCTGCTTTTATTAGTGTGTTTCGCTTGTTCGGAATCGAAAAAAACAACACACATTCTTTTCGTGGGTAACAGTTATACTTACCGGAATAATATGCCCAAAATCTTTGAGAAGATCGCTCAATCCAAAGGAGAACAGGTCCGGGTATCTCACATTACACGGGGAAAATACACCTTCTATCTTCATTCGAAGCGCCGGAAACTGTACCGTGCACTGCACAACCAGGATTGGGATGTCATCGTTCTTCAGGGATCTTCCAGGGATATGCTCAGAGATTCGGTCCGGTTTAACGAACGTACGTATCCTGCTTTGGATAAATTATTGGAGATGATCCGGACAAACCAGGAGGATGCGAAAGTGTATTTTTATATGACTTGGCCATACCGGAAAGGAGATCCGAAAACAAAACGATTCTCTGATCCCGATTCCATGCTAAATGCTGTTGCGGCGGGATATGATAATTTGCGGAACCGGTACAACGTTCCGGTTATTCCGGTTGGAAAGGTGTGGAGAAGTTATGTTGTTGCCTATCCCGAATCAAAGTTATACCTGAAAGATAATTCACATCCGACCTATGAAGGTTCCTACTTGGTTGCTTGTACGATGTACTCTGCAATTTATGGCAAAAGTCCGCAGGGAGCTGATAAACTGAGCATCCAAAATCAGGAGGAATACAACCGCATTCAGCAATTCGTTGGAAAAAAATACCGTACGAAAGAATTTCAATTTTATCTGAAAGATCTGAACTGAAGAAAGTGACGGCGAGGGCGATTTCCAGCGTTTAATTACTTCGTGTGGTTCGCTCTTTTCACTTTGTTTGAAACAGTTACCCGCTTCTTTAATGTAAAGTTATTGCAGTTCTGTTTCATATGTAGGGTCACCGTGTAAGTTCCGGAAGTTTTATAATAATGCTTCGGGTTTTTCTTGGTAGAAGTAACACCATCTCCAAAATCCCAATAATAATCGCCTTTGTCGTTTGTTTCATTGGTGAATTGTGCAGCCAGCCAGGTTTCCCGAACCCTGAAATCCAAGACAGGAGTTTCTTTGATGTCAAACACACGGGTTTGATTTAATTTGTACAAATTCAGGTTTTTCAGGACCACATTTGCAGCGGCTTGCTCAATGACCTTCCAATAGGTGCTGTCAACCCGTTTGGGAGCTGTTCCCCCGACAGGAGATTCCTTGAAAATGGATGCGAAAGCTGTACAGGCAGCTGTAAAACTTCCCAGGGCATTCGGATGATACCGATCGGTGAAGTACAAATCGATATCGGGATGCATTTCGCGGATATTCTTCCAAACTGCTCCTACCGGGATTACCGGATAATGCAATGTGTCGCTCATCATCATATAACCATTCCAAATGCGTTGCTGCATTTTCGGGTACGTGTCATTTGCTTCTTGCTCCGGGTATCCTTTTTCATAGCCCCAGGTCATATAGAAATAGATTTGTGCACAGGGACTTGTTTTAAGAATGCTGTCAATCAATATTTTCGCATAGGGAATCGATTCCTTTAAGATCACAGAGCTGTCTTCGGCAAATTCCCTCGAAAAACCCTGGATCAGTACATAATCCCATTTACGGGTTTTCATTTTTAGATAGGTACTCGGTCTTTCGCTGTGTGCTTTTAAGGTACTTCCGCTTACAGCAATTGAATCTGCATATACATTCTTCCCTTTGGAGTTTGCAAGGTGTTCGAAGATTTTAGGCATGTTGTTCATGTGCGTGAAACTGTTCCCAATGAACAATACATTGGTAGGCAGCTGCCCAAAACTAAGACCGGTGATCAGGGAAAAGAATAATGCTAATTTATTCATTTACGAAGCTTTTTTTTTCGTTTAGGATAGAATATGCCGAATACTTTATAATACAATTCGGTTAATGGTTCGATATACTTCACCATGATGACGAAGACGGTTATAAAGAATGCGGAAATCGAAACGGCTATCCATGGATTAAACTGACGGTGATACCATGGTTCCGGATCAAGTCCTATGCCAATAATCCCGGCATACAAAATAATGACGTGAACAATGTAAACCGGGAAAGTCGTTTGTCCCATTTTCAGGAATAATGGCGCATTGATCTTAAAGTTCGCATCAATGAGCATCAGAGTTCCCAAAAGCATGACAACTTGTCCCATACGGGCAAAACCGGTGGAATTGTTTTCAAAACAACCGGATCCCCCCAACCAGTTCGTTAACTGATCGATCTCATGGAAAAGACTTTGACCTGCGATATTGAAGAACAAACCAACAAGGATGAAAGTCGTCCCAAACCACCAAAGGCGTACATTCTTCTCGTAATGACGGATTATTGCTCCGATCATTCCTCCCATTAGCACATAACCTGAATAGCGGACGAAACTGAAGTCGGAGAATTCTCCGTACATCATATTTTGAATGAATTTTGGAGCTCCCTGCGGAATGAAGAATTGCGGGTCTTTCACTGTTTTGATACCTTCTGAAACACCATACAATTTAATGTGTTCTTTCATGTATCCATAAATGACGAAAATGATCAGGGCAGCGGTCAGGTAATAAAGGTAAAGCGGTCCTTTTTTGATAATCTTGTAAATCCCGAAAACAAGTAACAGGAAGAAAATCCCGAAACCGATTGATTGTAATACGTGGAATGCCTGGAGCCAGCTGAAATGATACGTAAAAATCCATGCTTTTGCATGATAGGCAGTTGGAAAAAAAGGAACCAAAATATCATGGAACCAGGAACCGATCATGTCGAAGAAACTGGCTTGTTTCAATTTTCCATATGCTTCAAAACCGTATCCGGTGTCCCGGATGAATGTGATGAAGTCGAATTGAATAAAATACCCCCAAAACAGGAGCATTCTTACACGACCGAATCCTTTTTTTACGCGCTCATTACTGAAGTAAGGTTCATCTGTATTTTTACTCAACAGGTAAACAAATACCACACCTGTTACAGCAAAGAAAAGGGGAGATGTAAGTCCATGCAGGTTATGCCAGAAACTAAAGAGCCAATTGGTGTCATCCCGGTATTTATCTGCAAGAGCTGAACCCGTGAAATGCCCTTCCAGCATCATCAAAATGGCTATCGAACGAGCCATGTCTATAAATTTCAATCGTGGACGAGCCGCTAATGGCAACTCACCATTTTCTAATGACATAGTTTGGATTTACAGGCAAAGATACATTTTATTAATATTCCATTCAATTAAAATCTATTTCGGTGTTTCTCCCAGGACCATCAGGCGAATCGGGGTGGAATAACCTTCAAAATAAATCAGGATGGGGAAGGAGAAAATACCGTCGGGAAGTTTGCTGACTGTTATGGCTTGTACCAATGCATTTCCTTTTGCGGGAATTATACTTCCGTAAGTGAAATTGACCAGATCGCCTTCCGTTTTAATGGAACTGATTTTCAGGCTTTTTTCGTGATTGTTGTGAACAGAAAACCGGAAACTGGTTTCTCCTTGCTGAATTTTTCCAAGAGTGATCACATTGGGAACGCAATCAATGAAGAAGAAAATAGAGTCGGTTTCCAAATAACTGACACTCTGAATTTCTATTTTGCGTTCCCGCGCTGCTGCCCTGGAGAAGACAGAGTTCTTGACGTCATTCGGGTTATCGCTAGTAATCTGGTTCGCGGTATACTCTCCATAAGGAACGCCAACGAGCTCTAATTTCCCTCCGTTTGGAGAAGTTCCGTCGAGGTAAGGAGCAAAAACACCGTTATCATAAGCACGCAGGTAATTACCCAAAGACATAATCCTGCGTTGGGTTAATGCGACGTTGTATTCCGTTTTTGCCAAAGGTGAAGCAAATCCACGGATGTTCAGGCGAATTTGAAAGCCTTTTTGCAACTCCTCCAAGAGGAGTGCCTGGAACAACACTAGGTCCTTCACTCCCTGTTCTACGTATTCGAGGAAAAAACTTTCGATATCTTCTTCCGCTTCAATAATCTTTTCACCACTCAGCCCCTTCGAATATTCTTTGCGGTATTCCGGAAGCATGGCAATGTAATCGTTATAGCTGTTGATGTAATTGACTTTTGTGGTGGTTTCTTTCGAACGCGGGTCCGGAATATCATTGTGGAAATAAAGGGTTACGGGCAAACGCTTGTTCAACTCTGCCAGTGTTTCCTTTTTTGTTTCAGGAACAATAATCCGCGGATGTTTGTAGCCGAAAATATCGCTGCAGCAAGTAGGATTTTTTACGTATTGCACGCCGATCCGGTTGCTGGATACATACATGCTGTCCCGGTCTTCAAAGTAATAAATGTCATTTGCAGGACTGTTGATCGGTAATCCCAGATTTTCGGGTGTTTCCCATCTTCCGTTCTTCAGTTCAACAAAAAAAACATCGTAACCGCCAAAACCATCGAACCAGGAAGAAGAAAAGTACAACCGTTTCTTTTCGGCATTATAAAAAGGGCTGATATCGTTGTCAGGTGAATTTGCTGCATTTAAAGGCCTGACCTTGGAAAATTGGTTTCCGTTGTTTTTGATCACGGAGTAGTACAAATCCATTCCACCTTTCCCATCTGCACGGTTCGAAGAAAAAATAAGCCACTCTTCGTTTTCGATGACGGCAATTGTGGGAGTGGTATTATTCGTTCCGGGCTCATTGATGATTTCTCCGAGCGGATTCGGATTGGACCATTTGCCGTTTTGGAAGGAAGAAACCCAGATCTGGCAGGCGAATTGATTTTCATCACCTCCGCAATTGCTGTAATAGAAGCGCTTTCCATCCGGGGAGAAGCAGCCGTTTCCGGTATTCACTTCAGCTTGGTTCAATGCTTCCAGTAACCCGGGATTGACTTCGCTCAAACTGTCTTTCCATGCCGTAAAGTACAGCCGGTTTTTGTAGTTATCATCGAGCATTTCCTCGCCTGCATTTTCTTTTTTACTGCGCATGGAGGAAAGTACGAACTGTCCTTGTGAGATGGTATGTCCGAATTCGGAGTTAACCGTGTTCAGCCCTTTTGGAAGTGTGATGCTCTCTAAGTCTGAGGTGTCTTTTAAAGCTGCCTGCGCCCACAGGCAGGACTCCAGTTCGCGTTTTGATTTCAGGTAGTTATAGGTACGTTTGTCTTTAGAATATTTCTTTTTTGCCCGTTTGAACAGTTCAATGGCTTCAGCATAATGCCCGTTTTGTTTTTCCATTAAAGCCCATTGCAGTAAACTCGAAGGGTAAATGGCCGTTTCTTCCTTTTCATACACTTTTTGATAGTAATAACTTGCTTTGCGGTAATCTTTGTAAGCTCTGAGTGTTTCGGCATATTTCCACAGGATCCCAACCGTATTGGAATCCATTTCCATGGCTTTTTCGTAATACTGAAGCGCATAAATATAGTCTCCTTTTGCATATTGCTCATCTGCAAAATCTAGGTACTTACCCAACAGGTTTTGTCCGTGTCCGGTAAATGAAATCAGGGCAAAAAGGACTAAATATAATCTGGGCATATGCGGTGAATGACTTTTTTAGGTTTAAAACGTGTAATGATATATTCCACTGAAATCTCCAGCCCTCCGCGTGCGGTACTTGCCGGGATTAATTTGGAAATATTGGTGTCGTAACTTGCCGCCACAGACCAGTTCTGCATGGCCAATCCCAGGCGCACGACCACCGCATCTTTCGAACGGAACCACAATCCGCCGTCAACCGCGCGATACGTTCCCAATTTGTTGATCAGGGTATAGCGAACCTGCGATCCGATTAATAATTCCCTGTATTTTCCCTGGAGATTGAATCCGATTCCCGGGATTACTGCCAGTTCCTTGTTAATGGCGTGGTCGAGTTGCGAAAAGAAGCTGATCCGGATGTCCCGCGGAACTTTTACCCCGTAAAAACCCTGGTTCGGACGGTTTAAATTGTGACCGCTAATTCCTGTTTTTAATGAATTTCCCTTTCCGTAGTAATAACAGTGGACCAACCCCGCGCTGCTGGTAAGGTTTGCACGGCTGTCGTTTTGGTAAGCTTCATTGGTCGGTAAACTGGCGTCAAAAATGAGTCCGTTGAATTGATTGTCGAAATAAAACTTATCCATGTTCACTTTGCGGTAGTTCAGTCCGATCTGGATGCCGGCACTTAATGTTTGAGTTGAATCGGAAGTCAGTTTCAGATTTTTGGCAACACTTCCCAGGAACTCCAGGGTTTGGTAAAATCCATCACCTACATTATCGTGGAAAAGAATAGCTCCGAAATTGATCCCTTTTTGTTTCCATTTCAGTTCTCCAGCCATCGCGAAAGTTTGAAAAGGAACCGTTACACTTCTCCACTGGTCTTTGTAATTTCCCGTAAGCCGGATATCACCGGCAAAAAGCCCCGTATTTGCGGGATTCTGGTAAATCGGTTGCCTGTTGAGATGAGAGAAATGGATATCCTGAGCGACTAACTGAAAAGTACATGCTGTTACAAAAAGTCCGATAAGTAGGTAATCGCCCAGTTTTCTCATTGAATCAAATATACAATAAAATCAATCATGACTGTACTTCAGTCAAACAGGAATAACAGGTGAAATAAAATCGGTATTTTCGCTGCTATGAAGCAAGCGTTTTTTATTATTATTGGATCTGCTTTCCTTATTTGTTCATTCAAAAGTGACGGTCTTATCGAACGTGTTTATCCTGAATTATTAGGAGACTATGATTTTTACAAATCGGTTGCAGACAGATCGGTTTCTTATGCAAAAGATACGCAAGGTGTTTTCACGGTTACGATCAACAGAAAAGATCAAATCCTATTTTATAAGAATAAGAAGAAAGAGCGGAAATTGAGTTTTGTTGAAACTAAAATGCCTTTTTTGGATGATGAAAATCATGTGCTGTTCGGAAGTAAGAATAACTACGAACCTCTTTTTTACAGAGGTGATACAATCGTGATCCAAAGTTACCCGATCGAGTACCAGGATAATTATTTTATTAAAAGGAAATAAGCCCTTTGAAGAAGGCGGTTCGTTTGGAATCAGATCTTTTCAATCGTTAACGAAGTCTTCGGACTGTAGATCAGGTATTCACCGTGCTTATAATACGCTTGTTTGCGCTCAGACTCCCCGGAAACAATTACTTTTTTATCCTTTCCTATACAATCAGCAGGAACCCGGAAAACATTTTGATCCTGGTTGACAATGACATATTTCGGGCATATTTTGGGATCCAGTTTTTGATTCAAAACCAATGAATACGTGATTTTGGTCGGGGTTGTCCGGATTCTTTGGATTTTGTCAACGGGAACCCTGACAGACAGATCCGTTTTAATTTGTCTTGCGATGCTTTTGGATATTGGAAATGCGGCTTCTGCGGTGACTTTTATTTTTTTCGGGTGATAAACGATTAAGGTTTTATTCTTTTTGACATAATCGTCCGAGTGCGCAAATGTTTGAATGATGAAGCCGTCTTCCGGGCTTAGCTGGAAGTAATTTTGAACTGCCAGTTCTTTTTTATGGATGGACAGGAATTTTTCTTCTATCCCTGCTTGCGTCATAAGATCGGCTTCCTCCTTGTATTCAAAAGCCGGAAGATCAGGCATCAGCTTGTCGGGTGTCAGTTTGGAAGCAAAATCCCGCCATTTCTTTTCAATCGGTTGCAGGGATTTGGGAAGATTGTCCAGTTGCGCTGTCACGTCTTCCTTTAAGTCCTCTTTTTCACCGCTTAATTCAACGAATGCGTCATAATCATCAAACTGGACCAAGAGACTGTTTCCTTTGAATTCGGGATTTTCAACGAGGCGTTCCAGTTTTCCTGTTCGTTGTGCCCGGATTGTTTTGCGCGGAATGTTGAAGGTTAAAAATACCGTGTCGCGCTGTTGTTTCCCGAAAAGCGTTATAGTTTTATCCGAAGTCTCATTGAGATTGCTGTCATTTTCACCTGAACATGAAAATTGAAGGAATAGGAGGGTTAAAAAGACAACGAATCGGACTGCTTTCATACTGTTCTTTTCATAAATGTACAACCAAAAAAGGAAATCGTTGAAAGAATGTGAAAACTTGGACAAATAATGTTAATAACTTAGTTAACATTTAAATAACATGATTTAAAAATAACAGCGAGTTCCCACCTAAATTTGTAAGTAACGAATAATGCAGGCCTATGCTAGGGACACTATTAAAAAAAAGATTGTCAGACACACAGTTAGCGAATGTTTTCCTGAACGGAATCTTCGAGATTGTCGACAATGGTTTCGTTGAGGTTGTGGATCTAATCAATGAAGACTTGGCTTTTGTGACTTCCCCGTCCATTCCGGTTGAGCGCAACGGGCAATTTACGATGATTGTGGTTGTAGCAAATATTTCTTCCCTGGAAACGACCTTTGAAACGGTTCAGGCAAATAGAATAGAAAAGATCATTTTTGAACAACTGGGTTCACTGATGGGGGTTTCTGCTGCTGATGCAGAAGCGAAAGTGAGGGAATACCAGAAATTTATGCAACGGATCAACCACCCCTCCAAGAACATGGTGTATGCAATGTCTAAGGCTGTGTTCCAAAAATATGATTTGAATGATTTCCAGGACGAATATTTTAAACGGCTGCAGTCACCCAATCCATTGTTCCTGAAACGCATGGATCAGGTAATGATTAATTTCCTCTGGGATTGGGACTCATTCTTTAAGAAGTATAAGATTGATGAATAATTTGGGACCCTGGCAAAATCGTCAGGGTTTTTTGTTTCTTATTAGTAAATTGCAGGCAACTATCTGTATAAACTGAAAGCGATGAATAAACTTCAAATCAGGAGCCTGGAACAGTACCATGAGAATTATGCGCAAAGTGTTTCTGATCCGGAAGCGTTCTGGGGGAATGTCGCAAACGAGTTCCAATGGATGAAAAAATGGGACCGGGTCCTTGAGTGGAACTTTACGGAACCTAATATCCAATGGTTCAAAGGGGCCAGGCTCAACATTACGCAAAACATGCTGGACCGGAATGCTGCAATCCGGGGAGATAAAACGGCTTTGATCTGGGAACCGAATGATCCGCATGAAAAATCACTTACTTACACCTATTCGGAATTACTGGAAAAAGTATGTGTCTTTGCAAATGCTTTGAAAGCAATAGGAATAAAAAAAGGGGATCGGGTGTGCATTTATATGCCCATGATCCCGGAATTGACCGTTGCGGTGATTGCGTGTGCCCGAATAGGAGCGATCCATTCGGTGGTTTTTGCTGGTTTTTCAGCTAATGCACTTGCTGACAGGATCGAAGATGCACAGGCAAAATTAGTCATTACGGCAGATGGATTGAATCGTGGGGCAAAACAAATTCCCTTAAAACGGGTGGTTGATGAGGCATTGGAGCATGTTGCGTGCGTTGAAAAGGTGATCGTGTGTGATTGTTTGAATTGGAAGCCATCCATGAAGGCCGGAAGAGATATTTGGTGGAAAGACGTGGTAGAAGGACAGGCCATTGCCTGCGATCCGGAACCGATGGATGCCGAAGATCCGCTGTTTATTTTGTATACCTCCGGTTCAACCGGAAAACCGAAAGGAGTGGTGCACACTTGTGGCGGATATATGGTTTATACAGCCTATTCTTTTCAAAATGTTTACCAGTATGAGGAGGCCGATGTGTTTTGGTGTACGGCTGATGTGGGCTGGATTACCGGGCATTCTTATATTGTGTATGGTCCTTTGCTCTGTGGAGCAACGACCGTGATGTTTGAAGGAATTCCAACCTATCCGGATGCGGGTCGCTTTTGGCAGGTGATTGATAAATACGGGGTCAATCAATTTTTAACGGCGCCGACTGCCATCCGCTCTTTGATGGCTTTCGGGGAAGATCATGTGCTTTCTTACAGCCTGGATTCGCTGAAAATTATTGGTACCGTTGGAGAACCGATCAACGAAGAAGCCTGGAACTGGTACCACGTGCATGTTGGAAAAGGACGTTGTCCGGTAGTGGATAATTGGTGGCAAACCGAAACAGGAGGAATTATGATTTCCGGAATCGGGAATATTTCTCCTCAGAAACCAACATTTGCCGGATATCCTTTACCGGGAATTCAACCGGTTCTATTGAACCAGGAAGGAAAAGAAATCGAAGGTGCGGATGAAGAAGGGTATTTGTGTATCAAATTTCCATGGCCCTCTATTTTAAGAACCACTTACGGAGATCACGAACGTTGCCGGGTTACTTATTTTTCACATTACAACGGATATTATTTCACCGGCGACGGTGCCAAACGTGATGAGCAAGGAATGTACCGCATTATCGGGCGGGTAGATGATGTTATTAATGTTTCGGGGCACCGGTTCGGAACGGCTGAAATTGAGAATGCGATCAATATGAACAAGTTGGTCATTGAATCGGCTGTTGTGGGGTATCCGCACCCGGTGAAAGGACAATCCATTTATGCGTTTGTTGTTTGTGAACATGAAATTCCGAAAGAAAACCAGGATCTGGCACGAGGTGAGATCATGGAATCCGTTGTGGCGGAAATCGGAAAAATTGCCATCCCGGAGAAAATCCAATTCGTTTCAGGCTTGCCTAAGACGCGTTCAGGAAAGATCATGCGCCGCATTTTGCGGAAAATTGCAGAAGGAGATGTGAAGAATTTGGGAGACACCTCTACTTTGCTCGACCCGTTTGTGGTCGACGAGATTGTGGAGCATGCGATAAAATAAAAAAGTAGGGGCAAATAATTATTTGCCCCTACTTTTTTATCCGCGTCTTCTTTCCAATAAGATCATCATCATCAATGAAAGTACGATGCATTCGTCTTCGCTGGAGTTGTGTGTCGGGCCAATCTTTTCCAAAGTAAAACTTCTACCGAATAGGGAAGGGTTTTTCTTCAGGCGCATCACTTTTGAACCGTCCGGTCTTCCTACGATGTATTTCGGATTGAAGACGTAGCCGGTAAATATTCCCAAAACAGGAATTTCACTGAACAGGCTGTCAAAAACCTTGGTCCAGGCATTTTCTTCCATGATGTGGAATGCCAGGTGTTCCTGCTGGTCGAATATATCGTACCGTGCTTTCCAGATCGAAGCCCATCCTTTACGTGCCACACGGCCTTTTTCAATTCCATGCTTGTCTGTAAACACGTAAGTAGCAGAGAAATCGATCCACTTATTTGCCTTGATCGTGAATTCCAGACTTGTTTTATTGGTATCCGTAAAAACCTGGATTTCTTCAATAAATTTGAACATTTTCTGACGTACATAGGCTAAGGTTGCAGCATTGGAGTCTGAAATGACAAAGTCGTTCGCCAATGTCCCGATTTTAAACTTAAACTTCAGCGGATAGTTTAAACTGCTAAGGTCTACATTCTTTTGGGAGAAAAAATTCATGTTATCTAATACTTCACTCATAGTCTATTTTGATTTGGAATTATAATTTTTTTCATACGTGTGGATCCAATCTTCCGGTTTTACTTTTGAAACCAGTTGACCAATCAGTTCGAAAGGAATCTGATCGGGCTTTTTAAACCGGACGCAGCTTTTCCCCATGTCTAGTTTGGTCTTACTTACTTTGGCATATTCTGTACGAAACCAGTCCAGCAATTCCGGATCAGCATATATTCCCATGTGGTAAAATGCAATGAAATTCTTCTGTGAAGCGAAACTCATGAACGGTAAGGGAAGTTTGGGATTACAGTGGTATCCGGCCGGATACAACGAATGCGGAACAGCATAACCGATCATGCCATACCCAATCCCCTCACTGAAGCCTGCGGGAAGATTATCCAGGATTGTTTTTCGGAGTTTCCTCATTGCTTCCTGCCGCTCCGGCGGACAATTTGCAATCACTTCTTCCGGCGTTGTTCCTTCTGTTTTCATCACTATCCCGAAGATACCAAAAAAGATTGAAACGTGTATTCTGATAAAAGCATATCACCCCATTATTCCCGACCGGCTTCTCCGGTTTTTGCATGGATCCATTTGAAATGTAAAGGGCTTTAAAAACAAAGACCGATCCCCGGATGGAATCGGCTCTGATTTTTTAACCTGAAGGATCGTTATTCGATGATAATTTTGTGTGTAGAAAGGGATTTCCCTTCCTGTAAGATGTTTAAGAAGTAAAATCCGTTTTCAAATTCGCGTACATCGATTGACAAGTAAGTCAAACCTTGCTTTACTGCCCGGTTGCTGTCGAAGACTTTTTGTCCGTTCAGCGTAGACAAAGTCAATTGATACGTTGATTCCGTTTTGGAAGAAAGAATGATGTTCAGGTTGCTTTCTGCCGGGTTTGGAAATGCTTTTACGAGTTCCATATCATTCCTGAATCCTTCTTCAATCGCAAGCGTGTTTGATTTGATATTCGTTCCATTGTTTCGAACCAGTTTTACGCGATAGTATGTTGTCCCGTTGACCGGTTGTATGTCCTCGAACCGGTAAGTCAGTGCCTCAAGGCTCATTCCTTGCGCATCAACCGTTCCTATTTCGATAAATTGACTTCCGTTTTCACTGCGTTCTATGATGTATTTATCCACATTGAATTCACTTGAACTCACCCATTCCAAGGAATTATACCCGGATTCATTCTTACCGGTCAAGTTCATCGACTCCGTCCCAAGTGGGGAGCAGCTGACCACTGCAGTTCCGCCGAAAGACAAAGGAACTGTTGTATTTGCCGATGAATAATTGGATAAACAGATCAGGTATTGGGTATAGGAACCCGGGTTCAACGGTGCTTCCCAATTCGTCATGGAAGTTGCACCTGCAGGAAGTGTACTTGCCAAGCCTGTATATTCTTCGCAGGAGCCATTGTAATTACAACGAATCGGGGCTTGGGTACCTGCCGAAATGGCTGAACAGGTTGTTGGAGTGTACGCCCACATGGACCAATCCAGACAATTTAGCGTTCCGGAATTCGGTGTTCCCAGATTGAATGTAAGCGTTCCACCTGTAAGTACATTCACGATCATCCAGGTACTGTTTAATTCACCTGATAGTAAGCATCCTGAATTGGTGCCTGAAACATTGATGTCGGGGTTTGCAGCACATGTTCCCGGATCACATATTTCATCGACCAACCCGAATCCGTTGGGATCAATAGAAAATGAAGCATTGGAGCATACGTTTGCTGCAACATTGCAATCTCCGGCAACAGTTGGTCCTCCGGATGGACATGTCAAAGAAAAGGTTATTCCGGATGCAGCAGTGGAAGTAGCGTCCATCAAAAAGTAATAGGTTGTTCCCGAGGTAAGAGCAATAGATCCCACGGAACCCGGGGTTGTTGCTGTTCCTGCGCAATTCCAGCCAGATGCACTGCATCCGCTTCCACTGGACTGCCAGCCGATTGCATAACCTCCGCCCGTAACAGATGTGACATTAAAGGAGTAGGTTCCGGTTGATGTTGCTGTATACGTATAAACTTGTTCCAGTCCGGGTGTTGCAGTTGCGCACAGGTTGGAGACAAAGGAAGAGGATCCGGTTGTTGAAAGTGTGAAGGCTTGTCCGCATCCCGGAATATTTGAAATGGAAGCGCAGGGACCTGTTCCACAGGAAGTACAGGTGATTGTTGTTGTTAAACAGGTAGTGCCTGTTCCGCAACCGGAACAGTTTGTGTTCAGAGTCATGTAGTACGTTCCCGAAGTAGCAGCAGTAAATGGAACGGATGATGTTCCGAAAGCAACTACAGGACCTGTTGGTGAACCACTGTGAATTGTGATACAAGCCGACGGTGAAACTGTTAGTGTGTATGAGCTTCCTGCAACCACACTTGTGATTGTATTGTAGTCACCGGCCCAGTTACATGAACTGATGGTAGTAGCTGTAGTCCCTGTGGGTGCAGCAACAGATGAAAAAGAACTTCCGCCTGAACATTGTGCCCGGCTGTTTTCCGACCAACCAATAAGTAGTGAAAGAAGTAATAGGATGTTTAAACTTTTCATATGCAGCAAATTAGTCAATGATTAAGTAGTTTAATCCGGTAAGGATTTGTGTTCGCCTGGTTTCTTCCATTGCTTTGAATTCTTCGAAACGGATGTGAAGTCGTCCGGTATCAGCAGTGATTTGTAAATAGTCAGCCGGATAATCCCTGGCCCAATCCCACACTTGTTCCTTATATGCCCGGAAGTCTGATTCCGAAAAGGTATAGCTTGTCCAAGCCGGGAAAGGTCTTTCCGGAAGTTCATTTACCAGCGAATTTAAATCATAACCCTGGAGCAGGTTGGTTAGTTCTGCTTTCGATTTTAGCGTAATGACGATACTGTTTCTGTAAACAAACTGAACGGTTTGATCTTCCTGTCTTAAATGTTCAAATTCGAATATGTCGAAATGCTGGATGTTCAAAAGCTCTTTAACTGAAATGCCGGTTTCGGAACTATTGAATGAAAAACTTTCTGTAAAGTAATCCCATAATACCTGGAGCCTTTGGGGATCAATCTGAGCAATTTTTTGAATTCTTTCGGGTAAATGATGTTTCTGGATCATCCGGTTGGATGCGATCACGGCGTAATCCGTTTGAGCATAAATAGGACCAAAGCTTACTGAAAAGCAGAGTAGTAGGTATAACGTCTTCATAATCACGATGATTTAAGACAAGTATACAAAATAACAGATGGTTAAAAGAATAACAATTGTTTCAGATGAATAAACAGGCTGTTTGATCGATCAAATGTTATGTTTGAATGAATATTTTGTGAATTCTAAATAAAGAGATAATAGTAACTGATTGGAAGAAAGCTGATTACAGGTTAGTTCCCCGTCACATCAACGTATACCACTGCTTTGGTATCAAAAAACTCACCGGAAAAGATCGTTTGCAGTGGATGGATTTTGTATGGATGTTTTACAGGTGCCATTTCTTCCTTGAGATCACCACCTTTGAGATACAAAATTCCATTTGGCAAGGGATTTTTATTTTCTTTCAAAAACTTTCTTTTTGTCCATGGTAAGAATGCCGGCATAGCGGTTACAGCCCGGCTGACAATGAAATCGAATTGTTCTTTGATTTCTTCTGCTCGCGCATGTGTAGCACGCACATTCTTCAATCCTAAGGCGTTTGCAACCTCCTTTACCACTTTGATTTTTTTTCCGATGGAATCAACCAAATGAAACTGTACTTCCGGAAACAGGATCGCTAAGGGAATTCCGGGAAAACCACCACCGGTCCCGATATCCAGCACAGCAGATCCGGGCGTGAATTCCATGATTTTTGCAATTCCTAGGGAGTGCAAGACGTGGCGTTCGTAAAAAGCATCCGTATCTTTTCTTGAAATGACGTTGATCTGCGCATTCCAGAATAAATATAATTCTTCCAGCTGCTCAAATTGTTTTTTTTGAACTGCTGTCAGATTTGGAAAGTATTTGAGGATTAATTCCATCTTGAATGGAGAAAATGGAAAAGAAAGGTGGCTGAACGGAGTCGAAGCCACCTTTTCAATTCTCAATTATTAATTTTCAATCAGTTTCCCTAAAGCATTATCGTAAATCTCTTTTGCTTCAGAGATAAATCCGAAATGCTCGTCGTCAACCATCATTTTGCCTTTTGTAACATGACCAAGCAAGGTGTAATTCACACCGCTTCCCATCATGAATTCGATGAACTCTTCTTCCGCGTCTTCAGAAACAGTTACAACTACCCGGCTTTGAGCTTCACCGAACAAAAATGCATCTTCACGAACTTCTGAGTCTGTAACAATATCAAAACCAAGTCCGCGAGGCATTGACATTTCAACCAATGAAACGAACAGCCCGCCGTCAGCACAATCGTGGGCAGCATTGATCAATTCCTGGCTGATTAATCCTTTTACGGCTTCCTGTAATGCATACTCCTTTTCCAAATCAAAATGAGGTGCCGGAGATGCTTCTATTTTGTGGTATTTTGCCAGGTATTCAGAAGATGAAATGTCGTTTACACAATCTCCCAGGATGAAGATCAAATCGCCTTTTTGCTTGAAATCAAGGGACATGATCTTCGATTTATCTTCCACCACACCAATCATTCCGATAGTAGGTGTAGGGAAAACAGGGATTTCTTTACCGCCGATATTGCTTTGATTGTAGAAGGAAACGTTTCCGCCGGTAACCGGTGTTTCAAATTTCAAACATGCCTTGGACATTCCTTTGATCGCACCGACAAACTGCCAGTAAGACTCCGGGTTGTATGGATTTCCAAAATTCAGGCAGTTTGTAATTGCGCTTGGAATTCCACCCGATACCACGATGTTACGTGCAGCTTCAGATACGGCAATTGCAGTTCCTGTTTCCGGATCAGCATTGACATAGCGTGAATTGCAATCCACTGTCATCGCCAATGCCTTTTGAGTTCCTTTCAGGTTCACAATTCCTGCATCCGTCGGACGGTTTGTAGTCATGGTTTTGGTTCCCACCATGGAGTCGTATTGTTCGTAAACCCAACGTTTGGAAGCAATATTAGGCTGACTCAATAAGAAGAACCCGATTTCCTTTAGGTTTTCCGGCTGTTCTACTGAATCGATATTAAATTTCTTGTATTCCTGGTAATAAGCAGGCTCGGAATATTCACGCTGGTATTGCGGAGCTCCGCCGCCAAGTACCAGTGATTCTGCAGGAACATCTCCAACTAATTCTCCGTTCATGTAATAACGAACACGGCCATCTCCGGTTACTGTTCCGATTTCTTCCGCATGCAAATCCCACTTGTCGAAAATGCGTTTGACGATATCTTCTTTTCCTTTTTGGATAACTACCAACATCCGTTCCTGGGATTCAGAAAGCAGGATTTCGTATGGAAGCATGTTTTCCTGGCGAGTAGGAACAAGGTCCAAATGGATTTCCATTCCGACACCGCCACCCGCACTCATTTCACAGGTGGAGCAGGTAATTCCGGCAGCTCCCATGTCCTGCATTCCAACAATTGCATCGGTATTTGCCAATTCCATTGTAGCTTCCAAAAGCAATTTCTCCATGAACGGATCACCAACCTGAACAGAAGGCAGATCCTGAGCAGATTCTTCCGTAATATCTTTTGATGCAAAGGCAGCTCCTGCGATTCCGTCTTTACCGGTTGAAGAACCAACAATATAAACCGGGTTTCCGGGACCTTTCGCCTTAGCGGAAATTACTTTTTTCGTATCGATAATTCCGGCCGAAAAAGCGTTTACCAGCGGGTTTTGATTGTATGATTTGTCGAAGAAAACTTCACCTCCAACAATCGGAATCCCGAACGCATTTCCATAATCACCGATTCCTTTGACAACACCTTTAACCAGCCATTTTGTACGAGCTTCTTCAATATCTCCGAAACGCAGGGAGTTTAACTGTGCAACCGGTCGGGCACCCATTGTAAAAATATCCCGGTTAATTCCTCCAACTCCAGTGGCAGCTCCCTGATAGGGTTCCAGTGCTGAAGGATGATTGTGAGATTCGATTTTAAAAACACAACCGATTCCATCTCCCAAGTCTACCAAACCTGCATTTTCTTCACCGGCTTTTACTAACATGTGGGGACCATCTTTCGGTAATTGTTTTAACCAGTAAATGGAATTTTTGTAAGAACAGTGTTCAGACCACATAACAGAATAAACTGCTGTTTCGGTGAAGTTTGGTGTGCGTCCCAAAATTCCTTTGATCATTTCAAATTCATCCGCGCGCAAACCCAGTTCAACTGCTTGCTCAAGTGTAGCTTCTTGCTTAATGGAAGTACTCATTTTGTTATAACTTTGATGCAAAAGTAATCATTCCTTTGTTCATAGGCGGTTGAACCTTTCCGTTTTTTTCCACAGACTTGGGGGGAATTCTCTATTTTGAATGGTCGTTACCGGATTTTGGAATTCCGGGGAAAACAGTGAATCAGATTTAAAGTTCTCTGAAGGGGTGTTTTTAAAATTTGTTCCAGGGTTTTTACCCTGGAAGGGGGGCAAAAAAAAGTAGTTATATGAAAGTGACCGCACACGCGAAATCACAATTAATTCTAATTGTAAAATTCGGCATTCGCAATTAAAGTAATTAACTTAGGGCCCTCATGGTGTTTACGCTAGTCCTGATCGGTTTAACATGGTTTGTTTGGAAATTCAAAACAGATGGCTTGTCGCGGACTAATTTACTGATTGGCTGGGGCATTAAAGTGCTCTTTGGAGTCTTGTTCATGATTATCCATACTAAAATATATGGAATCGGGGAAGTTACGGTTGATTGGGAGGAATACATGGCGGACAGTGTTACGCTCAATGGCGTAGCTTACCAGTCAGTGGGCGATTACCTGCATTTTTTATTAGGTACCAATTCGGAAGCAGCTATTCAGCAATACCTCTCACATACCAATCACTGGTCTGCAGGAGATCTTGATCTGATGAACGATTCGCGAAATGTGCTGCGTGTAAACAGCCTGATTGTTTTCATTTCCCAAGGAAATGTCTATGTCCATATTTTGTTTTTCTCTTTCTTTTCTTTCATCGGATTACGGGAAATCTTTCTTGCTTTTAAGGATCGCATTTTCTACAAAAAATCCTGGTTTTGGTTCGCTTTATTCCTCTTTCCAACACTTAGTTTTTGGACAAGTTCTGTTTTGAAGGAGCCCCTGATGATCCTGGGGTTTGGCTTCCTTTTGAATGTATTATTAGGAAAGTTAGCATTAAAATCCCGTCTATGGCGAATGGTCCTGGGCTTTGCATTGATGCTCGGATTCAAACCATATGTTCTGGGGTGTTTGCTGTTGAGCCTTCCGGTTTTTTTACTGGGTAAATTCCTGTTCAGGAAACGTGTTTTGCTAGCTCCGTTAACAGGTTTGGCATTAATTACATTGATTTTTGCGATTTTTCCGGGATTCAGAAATAATGTGACTCACCGGCTTACCCGGATGCAATTCGATTTTATCAATGTTGGGCGAGGTGGCACGCATGCTTATGCGGATTCCTGTTTTTATTATTTCAGGACCGATCAGTATCCTGATTTGGAGTTCCGGGACAATGGAACAGTTCAGGCCAGGAAAACCGTGATTGCCAAAAAAGTGACATTCGGGATGAGTTACCCGTTCCAGGATATCCGGTTAAAACCTGGAGAAGGTCCGTGGAAAGTGGTTTTTATGGGGGAAGCTTGCGGAAGTTACGTGGAATTGACTCCTATTGGAAATGATTTCGGGCAATTGATTAAAAACATTCCCGAAGCAGCTTCAAATGCAGCTTTCAGACCTACTTTTTGGGATCCGGGAGGGAAACTGAAAATAGTCAGTTTTTTAGAAACAATCGGTTTGTTCGTACTTCTTGCCTTTGGTCTATGGTATAATTGGAGGTACAGAACAGCAGAAGAACGGAATCTATTGGTCTTTTTAATGACGTTTTCACTTGTTTTATTTGTACTCATCGGTTGGACAACCCCGGTTTTGGGAGCAATTGTCCGGTATCGGATGCCGGCATATTTAGCACTGTTTTTAATGGCTTTTATTGGTTCAAGACCATTCAAATTTAAATTATGAAAAAAACCGTTTTGATTACCGGGGCAACTGCCGGTTTTGGAGAAGCGACAGCACGCATATTTGCTGATAATGGATGGGATTTGGTTTTAACCGGCCGAAGAATGGACCGGTTGGAATCGGTGAAGAAAGAATTACAATCCAAAGGAGTTGATATCGTATTGCTGAATTTTGATGTGCGAAACGAAAACGAAGTAAACCAGGCAGTTCAATCTCTTTCGGAAGAGGTGAAAAACAATCTGTCGATTTTGATCAACAACGCCGGTTTGGCAGTTGGCCGCGGGCCGATAGATTCCGGGGAAACGGATGACTGGGATCGCATGATTGACACCAATGTCAAGGGATTGCTGTATGTGACTCGCGCAATTTCTCCCATACTGAAGAAAAACGGCGGCGGACACATTGTAAACATTGCAAGCATTGCAGGAAAAGAAGTTTATGCCGGAGGAAATGTTTATTGCGCGACGAAGCATGCGGTAGATGCATTGTCAAGGGCGATCCGGATAGATTTGGTACACGACAATATAAAAGTGACGAACATTGCTCCCGGAGCTGCGGAAACCGAGTTTTCACTGGTGCGATTCAAAGGGGACGAGCAAACCGCTAAAAATGTCTACGACGGATATGACCCCTTGATGGCGGAAGACATTGCGGATGCAGTTTACTATGCCTGTTCCAGGCCAAAACATGTGTGCATCAATGATTTAGTGATTATGCCAAGTGCTCAGGCCAGTTCAACGATTTTTCATAAAACACACTCCTAATGCGTTATTTTCTTTTTTTCTTGGTTTTATTGACAGGCGTTTCGTGCATGAAAGGCCAGGCGGTTGATCTGGTTATTCACAATGCCAAAATTCACACGATGGATGATAAAAATGCTGTTGTGCAGGCCATCGCAATTCGCGATGGGAAAGTGATTGAAGTAGGCCCGGACCGCCAGATTATGAATAAATACAGTGCGGACGAATTTATCGATGCGGAAGGAAAGGATATTTTCCCGGGATTTGCGGATGCGCACGGTCACTTGATGAGTTTGGCCCGTCAGAAACTTTCTGTGAACCTGGTCGGAACGGCCTCCATGGAGGAACTCATTGTTCGGGTAGAAAAATACGCTCAGAAAAAGGAGCGCCCGGTGATTGTCGGTGGTGGTTGGGACCAAAGTCTCTGGAATACGAAAGAATTGCCGACAAATGATTTGTTGAACGAAAAATTCCCGAATAAACCGGTAGTCCTGTACCGTGTTGACGGACATGCTGTGTTGGTGAATGATGCTGCCTTAAAAAAATTCAAAGTGACGGAATCTGCTCATATCGAAGGTGGAGCGATCCTGAAAAAGGAAGACGGAAGCATGACCGGGATTCTACTGGATAACGCGATCTCATTGATTAGTGACAAGTTACCGGATTTTTCAGATCATGAATTGGCCACCGCATTGTTGGAAATTCAGCAGGAGTTGGTTGGGTATGGAATTACGGATGTGCACGAGGCGGGTTTGACGCCACATGATTTTAAATTAATCCGCCGGTTGGTAAAGGAAAATAAACTGACCATTGGGATTTATGGAATGCTTTATCCGGTAAAAGAAAATGCGGATTTTGCGAAAAAACACGGATTTTTAAAAGAAAAAAACCTGCTTGTTCGCTCCTTTAAAGTAATTGGTGACGGAGCTTTGGGGTCGAGAGGAGCACTTCTGAAACAGCCGTATTCGGATGATCCGCACAATTATGGTTTGCTGACCACTTCACTATCCGATTTAAAACGCTATTCTTCTTTAGCGGAATTGACCGGCTACCAGTTAAATATTCATGCGATCGGGGATTCCACAAACCGGTTGGTACTGGAATTAATCGAGACTTATTCGAAAAAGAACCCGGATCATCGCTGGAGGTTGGAACATGCACAAGTAATTGATCCGAAGGATTTTGATCTGCTGGAAAATTCAGGAGCTTTTCCTTCGGTGCAGCCGACCCATGCTGTAAGTGATCAGCGCTGGGCTGAATCGCGTTTGGGAAAAGCACGTTTGAAGGGAGCGTACGCTTACAATACCTTGCTGCAAAAAGCGGGGATGCTGGCGATCGGAACAGATTTTCCGGTAGAAAGTACGAATCCGTTCCTGACGATACATGCAGCCGTAAACAGAAAGAATGCAGAAGGAGATCCGATTGATGGGTTTTTAATGGGGGAAGCACTTACGGAAGAAGCTTGTTTGCGAGGAATGACAATTTGGGCAGCCTTTGCCAGTTTCCAGGAAGAAACAAAAGGAAGTTTGGAAAAAGGAAAAGATGCTACGCTGGTGATGCTGGAAAGTCCGTTTTCTTCAAAGGGAGGATACAATCCGAATTATTCAAACAGAACTTTTATTAAGGGGAAATTGGTGTTTTCGATAGAATAAAAAAGGGCTCGCCGGCAAACGAACCCTACAAACCAAAAAACCAAAAACGATCAAACACAAGTCATTATTTCTTTGTAACTTTCCAACTAGTTCATGAATTGCACTTGATCGAAGTTAGAAACTATATTCCCACAATGTAAATGTAAGAACTTGTTTCCTAACAAGGTGCTGTGAAAAAACAAACACTGGTTTTGGATGAATATTTTTGCGCTATTGCTTAATTTTTAATACATATATTGTGAGTGCTATTACAACTGATATGAATGAAGTAAGACGACTATTTGACGTGCCTGCTTATCAATTGAATACATTTCCAAACGCTGCCATGTTTGTGAGTAAAGTGGATGGCGCTTGGATACCTATGACGACCGAAGAATTTGTAGCACTTACAAATCAAATTTCCAAGGGACTTGTGGCGCTTGGTGTTTCAGTTGGTGAACGAGTGGCATTGGTTTCACCAAACCGGGTGGAGTGGAATATCCTGGATATTGCAATCCAACAGGTAGGAGCAATTGTAGTTCCTGTTTATCCGAATATTTCGGAACATGATTATGTCTATATCTTTAATGATGCCGGAATCCGTCATGCATTTGTAGCCGGAGAGGAATTGGGGAATAAAATACAAGGTGTCATTTCCCAGATTGCTTCCCTGGAGAAGATTTTCACCTTTGATCAATTGGAAGGATTTACCAACTACAAGGAATTGATCACGATGGGTAAGGATATTCCACAAAACAAGATTTCCGAACTGAAGGCAAATGTGCGCAACGAAGATTTGGCAACCATTATTTATACGTCCGGAACAACCGGGAACCCAAAAGGTGTCATGTTGTCTCACAACAACCTGCTTTCCAATGTACTTTCCTGTAAATTCAGTATTCCGGCAGATGAAACATCCCGGGTCTTGACATTTTTACCGGTTTGTCATGTCTACGAGCGCATGCTCCACTACTTATATATGTATTGCGGTTCTTCCATTTATTTTGCAGAATCCATGGATACGATCGGTCCGAACATTAAAGAAGTGAGGCCTCATGTGTTTACCGCCGTTCCGCGTTTATTGGAAAAAGTGTTTGATCGCATTATGCTGACCGGTGAATCACTGACCGGTTTCAAGCGAAAAATATTTTTCTGGGCCATTTCGGTAGCAGAACAATACCATACCGGGAAATTGGGGCTTTGGTATAGAATAAAACTGGCAATTGCCAGAAAGCTGGTGTTCTCGAAATGGCAGGAAGCATTGGGGGGAGAAGTGAAAGCGATTGCTTCCGGATCTGCTGCGCTGCAACCCCGTTTGGCACAAATCTTTTTGGCAGCCGGAATTCCCGTATTGGAAGGATATGGTTTAACGGAAACATCTCCTGTGATTTCTGTAAATTGTCTGAAAAAAGGAATCAAGATCGGAACTGTTGGTCCGTTGATTGATGGGGTGAAGGTAAAAATTGCAGAAGACGGGGAGATTTTGGTAAAAGGGCCGAATGTGATGATGGGATATTACAATTTGCCTGATAAAACGGCTGAAGCAATTGACTCACAGGGATGGTTTCACACTGGAGACATCGGAACATTTGAAGATGGAATATTCCTGAAAATTACTGATCGGAAGAAAGAAATCTTTAAAACTTCGGGGGGGAAATACATTATCCCGCAGGCAATGGAAAACACCTTCAAAGAATCCCGCTTCATCGAGCAGATCATGGTTTTGGGTGAGGGACAGAAATTTCCTTCTGCATTGATTGTTCCTGCATTCCCGTTTGTGAAAGAGTGGGCAAACCGCAAGAATATTCAAATCGGTACAAGCAATGAGGAGGTCGCCAAAAATCCGGATGTGATTGCACGAATTCAAAAAGAAGTGGATCGCATCAATGAAGGTTATGGAAGCTGGGAGAAGATTAAGAAATTTGCATTGCTGCCAAATGAATTCGGAGTGGAAACGGGAGAATTGACGCCTACGCTGAAGTTCAAACGGAAAATAATCCTGGAGAAATATAAAAAACAGGTGGACGAGATTTACAAGGACGAGCACCACGAGTAGATTCATTTTTAAATAGTAATATATATATAAAACATAGGGTGCGATTCATCGGGGTATACGTATTATTGCACCCAAACTATTTTATAATACAAACTGTGTTATATTTTACCACAAATGCACAAATATTGGAGGCGCTTACCAGTCGCCTCTTCGTCTTGCAATGACTCATAAAACTATGTGTTTACACGATTCAAAAGCGAGTGCGGTAGCCGAGCTAAAATTTGCGCATTTGCGGTAAAAATTAAGTATGGGTGCCAATTGTGATTAATTTCCGATTCATCGCACCCTATGTTTTTGTTTGGGGCCCTATGTTTCTTTGAGAGTGGCGTTTTTTTTCAAAACCCTCAATAACAGCTTTTCTTCAGAACCAAGCCAGTTGTCGGAAGCCGGAATTGTTTTAATGTGCTTTTTCAATTGATTGCTCTCATAAAGAGCTAAAATTTGTGGATGTACATAATATTTTTTACAAACTGTTCGCGTGTTGCCCAATTGCTCGCTAACCAGGTCCAGCACCTCCACTGTTTTTTTCTTGCGAGCCGTTTCGTTGTCCGCTGGATCCGAATTCAAAAATCCCTGCAGTGCACAAACACTGGCCGACCATGTTCGTAAATCTTTGGTGGTAAATGAATCTTCCGTATATTTTCGAATATAAGCGTTTACTTTTCCTGAATCCAATGTATGGCGATTTCCATCCTGATCATAGTATTGAAAAAGCGCTTTTCCCGGAATATCGCGGCATTGTTTGACGATACGCGCCAGTCGTTTGTTTCGCAATGAAATGGTGTGATGAATTCCTTTTTTCCCGACAAAAGAGAAGAGCATTTTTTCTCCCGAGATCTCCACGTGCTTATCCTTCAATGTAGTCAATCCGTAAGAGTTATTTGTTTTTTCATAGTGGTTATTCCCCACACGGATATGCGTTTCGTCCATTAGGGACAGCACAACAGCGATCACCTTCTCTTCGCATAATGTCTTTTTTCTCAGATCGCGGGAGATTTGTTTGCGAAGCTTCTTCAACGCATTTCCATAATCGATTAAACGCGCAAATTTCGATTCATTCCTGGATTTCTGCCATAGCGCATGATACCGGTATTGTTTTCTTCCGCGGAGATCCAGTCCGGTGCATTGAATATGCCCGTTGGCATCTTTGCAAATCCAAACATTTTCCCAGGCAGGCGGGATGACCAATTCTTTAATTCGCTTTAACTGCTTCTTCGATACCAGTTTCTGATTGTTGTAATAATATTCAAAATCCTCACCTTTCCGTACACGGGAAATTCCCGGATCGGAAACCGATACGTAAACCAAATCAGCCATTTCAGGGAAGGCATCCAAATTGAAAATTTCTGCCATGGACATACTTCAATTTATCGATTGGTTTTTGATCAGGAGTTACACAATTATGGGATTAAGAATTTTTGTGTTTTCCCAATTGTTTGAAAAAACTGCATGTCAATAAATAAGAAAAGGATTCGTAAAAACGAACCCTTTTCTTTATAGGCTTAGTTTGAGGGGTTTATTTATGGCCTTAAATGGCATCTTTTGTTTGTTCCATCATTTGAGCAAGGAAATCACGAGCCCTGAATAACTGGGCTTTTACGGTTCCCAAAGGAAGGTTTAATTCCTCTGCAATTTCTTCGTAGCTCAATTCTTCGAAATACCTTTTTTCGATCAGTTCACGATAGCGCGGTTTTAACTTACTGACGAGCTGACGCATGTGTTTTACCTTTTGGTTGTGAATGATGTGCTCTTCCGGATCGCGTGTGTCGGACCTGGCATCAATGCCAACTGATTCCCCGTCTTCATTCGTGTACCCGGTATCCATGGAGGTCAGCTTGATACGTTTCTTGCGGATAAAGTCGATGCAATTGTTCGATGCAATTTTGAACAGCCAGGTAGAAAAAGCAAAACTCGGAGAGTATTGGTCCAACCGGCTAAAAGCTTTTCCGAAAGCTTCAATGGTCAGATCGTCTGCATCGTCTGAATTCCGTACCATTTTCATCATCATGAAATAAATGGATTCACGGTATCGGTCCATTAATTGGGCATAAGCTGCCTGATCCCCGTTTCGGGCCTGGTCTACCAAAACCAGGTCTACGCGCGCTTTGTCCGATAAATGATCTCCAACTACTTCCATTTCGAAGAATTTTTTTGCAATGCTGAATAATAAAAGAATGGAAGGATCAAAACATATACCAAGTCTGTAACCGGCAATAAAGCAATGAAACCAGGCGATTTTAATTTCTTAAAACAAAGCCCCAAAAGCCACCATTTTATCACTGTTACAAAACCAAACCCGGCAAGAGCATGTATCCACCATCCACTTTGTAAGATCAAAAGAACAAAAGATATCCCCATCAAAATCAGGGTAGTTGGATATATTCCTAACATTACTTTCTTGAAAACCTTGTATCGCGGAGACGTGGTGTAGTGTCTGGACTTTTGCAGTACAAAGGATTTCCAGTTTTCTTTTGCCTCACTGTATTGGAAGGTGTCAGGATCCAATTGAATGGTATAATTGCTTTTTTTCGCTGCTTCCTGGATAAATAAATCATCGTCTCCGGACATAAGCGAGTAGTGGGATTTGAATCCGTTGGTTGATTTAAAAACGGTTTTTGTGTAAGCCATGTTTCGCCCTACTCCCATGTAAGGAACCTTGTTGATTGCCATGGAAAAGTAATTAATGGCGATCATCGCGGTATCGAAACGGATGATCTTATTCAGGAATCCTTTTCTTGTGGTGTAAGGTCCATAGCCCAGAACAATTTGTTTTTTATCGCTGAAACATTCTACCATTTTGCGCAGCCACAAATTGCTGGCCGGCGTGCAATCGGCGTCCGTAAGGACCAAGTGCTCGTAGCGGGCTTTTTTTATTCCTAAAGTCAGGGGGAATTTCTTGCTTGGAGTCAAATGGCGGCTTCGTTCTACCTCCATTACAACCAGGTTCGGGTACTGGCGGCTCAATGCGTCCAACAGGTATTTGGAGTCATCCATCGACTGGTTATTGATAACAACCACTTCAAATGGAGCGGGGTAGTCCTGTTCCAGGATTTTCGGTAAGTTCTCGTATAAATTGTCTGATTCATTGCGGGCGGCAATGACGATCGATACCGGAGGCAAGCTGCTCTGAGCGGGTTTACCTTTCCAAAAAGCCAATCTCCCAAAGAAAAGAACGGAGTAAATCAACTGTACAGCCAATAGTCCGGCAAAAATCCAAAAGATATAAAATACGCCTGTTTCTTGTAATTCGGGGATAATTTTCATTAAAGTGTCTTCTTCGCGTACAAAGATGGGGCTCTTTCCGAAATCCCCTTATCTTTGCAGCGTTTATTTTTCAACACAATTATGCACTTTGAACTGAAGCATACCGACCCGCATTCGAAAGCAAGGGCCGGACTTATTCACACTGACCACGGAACCATTGAAACTCCGATATTTATGCCTGTGGGAACGCAAGGAACCGTAAAAGGAGTTCATCAACAGGAATTGCGGGACGATGTGGAAGCTCAGATTATTTTGGGAAATACCTTTCACCTGTATTTACGTCCGGGATTGGATGTGATTGAAGGAGCCGGAGGTCTGCACCAGTTTATAGGGTGGGAACGGCCGATTTTGACCGATAGCGGAGGTTACCAGGTGTATTCTTTGGCTACCAGCCGGAAAATCACAGAAGAAGGAGTCCGTTTCCAATCACACCACGATGGAAGTTACCATTTTTTCTCTCCTGAAAGAGCAATAGACATTCAACGAACAATCGGTGCGGATATCATCATGGCATTCGACGAATGTACTCCTTATCCCTGCGAATACAATTACGCCAAGCGTTCGATGCATATGACACACCGCTGGCTGAAACGCTGCATTACCCAAATGGATTCTACAGAACCGAAATACGGATATTCCCAGGCTTTATTCCCGATTGTTCAGGGAAGTGTTTATCCTGACCTGAGAAAAGAATCTGCTGAATTTATTGCCGAGCAACACGCTGTTGGGAATGCAATCGGGGGATTATCTGTCGGTGAACCGGATGAAGATATGTATAGTATGACCGATTTGGTGTGCTCGATTTTGCCAACAGACAAACCGCGTTACCTGATGGGAGTTGGGACCCCGGTAAATATTTTGGAATCCATCGCTTTGGGAGTCGATATGTTTGATTGTGTGATGCCTTCCCGGAATGCACGGCACGGAATGCTGTTTACCTCTGAAGGAACGATCAATATCAAAAACCATAAATGGCGAATGGATTATTCTCCTTTGGACCCGAATGGCACGACTTATGTAGATCAGGTGTACACCAAGGCATATTTGCATCATTTGATTAAGGCAAAGGAAAATTTGGCGATTCAAATTGCAACCATTCACAATTTAGCCTTTTATTTGGCGTTGGTTAAGGAAGCCCGCAGAAGAATTCTGGACGGAACTTTCAGAACCTGGAAAGATGAACAAGTAAAAAAACTGGGAAGAAGGATTTAGATGCTCAAAATTATAGATCGATACATCATTCGGAAGTTTCTCTCGACATTCTTTTTTATGTTGGGAGTCATCATGCTTTTGGCGATGGTGTTCGATGTTGCAGAGCGTTTGTCTGAATTTATTGATAACCAGGCACCGCTTCGGGCCATTGTTTTTGATTATTATTTCAATTTTCTCTTATACTACGGAAACACATTCTCCTCCATGATTGTGTTTATTTCGGTGATTTGGTTCACTGCAAAAATGGCCCAGGATGCGGAGATCATTCCGATGTTGAACAGCGGAAGGCCTTTTACGCGGATTATTCGTCCTTACATGATTGCTGCAACGATTTTGATGCTGATGTCATTGATCCTAAACCATTTTGTTTTGCCTAGAGCGAATCGTGTTCGGCTGGATTTCGAGGAGTCCTTTTACAGGGACCGTTTGCTGGTGGAAAACTATCATGCGGAATTTCCCGGGAATGAGCTGGTGCATTATGCGAGTTATAATTCCCACGAGAATATTATCAATGATTTTGTGATCGAAAAGTATGATAATCACAACCGCCTGGTCCACTTCCTGAAGTCGAGAACGGCGACTGTGGCTCATGGTTCGTCAAACTGGCATTTAGTGGATGTTTTTGAACGGATAATCAGTTATAACGATACAATCGCATTTAAGGATCAGGTTGTCAATCAGAAAATAACATTGCTTGAGAAGCATGAAAAGGATACGGTTTTGCCCTACCGCATTGAAGATATGGCTATCCGGGACAATATTGCGGAAGCGATGACCTTTAATGAATTAAGGACCTTTATTAAGAAGGAAAAAGAAAAAGGAAATGCCAACACACCGATGTTCGAGATTGAACTGTACCAGCGGACGAGTTATCCGTTTGCTACTTACGTCCTGACCCTGATCGGAGTAAGTGTTTCAAGCAGGAAAAAACGCGGAGGAATCGGTGTGAATATTGCAATCGGTTTATTGTTCGTATTCATTTATATTTTTGCAATGAAAGTAACCACAGTAGCAGCAACAACTGTTGGTTTTCCTCCGGTTGCCGCTGTTTGGCTCCCGAATTTTATTTTTGGCATTCTGGCCATATTCATGTATCGTGTTGCGCCCAAGTAATGAAATTTCCTGTCTTATTTTGTTTCCTGATCTCTGGTGTTTTGCAGTTGCATGCACAAATTGTCAATATCGAAAACAGGCGTATTTATGAAGATACTTCCGGATGGAGCGGCGCGCTGGATGCAGGTTTTGCGGTTACCCAAAACTCGCCGGATATCTTGTATTCCGGAAATTTCAGACCAAGGGTTCAGTACAAAACGCGGAAAAATCATTTTTTACTGATCACAGATCTCAATTATACGGCGTCGAATAAAACAACCTATGCGAATTCGGGAATGGCTCATTTTCGTTACGCAAGGCGGATCAAAAACAGTCCCTGGAAATGGGAGGCATATACCCAGGTTCAGTACAATCAGTTATTGAATCAACGGGTAAGGTATTTGATTGGTACCGGACCACGCTGGAAATTTATCGATACCAACAATGTGCGTTTTTTTGCCGGGACTTCCGCTTTTTGGGAATACGAGGAATTGACAGAGGATGGAATCATTCATGACAATATGCGCTGGAGCAATTACCTGAGCTGGTTTATTCGGACAGGATCTGGATTCAGTTTTTCGGGAACGACGTATTATCAGCCGCGTTGGGACCGGTTTTCCGATTTTCGCTTCTCGGGTCAGTACTCCATTAGCCAGGCAATTACCAAACGGTTGGATATGCGGATCGAATTTAACATCTATTATGACAGTGCACCGCCTACCAATGTGAGGAAGACTGTTTTCAGTTCGTCAGCAGGGATACACCTGCGTTTAGGGGAATAGCAGTGGTTAGACTTTTCCGGTTTTCTCCAGGTTTTCAATTGTTTTTTAACAAACGTTGATTTTTTGGTCTTTTTATTCAAACTATCTTGATTAGGAATTAGAAACTAAAAACAGATATTATGAAGAAGTTAGTTTTGGGAGTTTCAGCAATGGCATTGTTGGGCCTGGCATCGTGTAAGAAGGATTATGATTGTGAATGTACCTATCAGAATACGGGAAGTACAACAACCGTAACAGAACATAAGACCATTAAAAATTCATCTTTGGATGACGCAAAAAAAACCTGCGACGGATACGAATCCTCCGATGGAACGATTACTAAAACATGTACGCTGTTATAATGCGTAATGTTATTCCGAATGTTTGAAGGTTAACAAAACCTTTTAGTATATAAATGCCATGTCTTGAAATGAATGGGCACGATTTGTTTCAAGGCATGGTTTTATTTTTTTATCAAAACTCATCCAAATGGGTACTCGAGTCGTTTTTTTTACGAGTCAGCAAAAACAGGATCAAAACCGTCAACGTGCAGAAAAAGAATCCGATTCCTGCAACAATGGTTGTTATGCGGTAATTTCCATCTCCGATTCCTTCGTAGATTTTATTGCCGATAAACATCGACAGGAAGCCATACATGGAGAGCGCAATCCCGGAATACGTAGCCATTAATTTCTTTGGGGAATATTGAAGGATGAAACTCAGGAATATCGGAACAATTAAAATTTCACCGATAAAATTCAAACAAAGAAAGGCGGTCATGAATGTCGGCTCATCCGTTTGACTATTCGACATGGTAATAATTGCTGCAAAGATGGAAATGGTAGCAGCAGCGAACCCAATGATGATTTTAAGCAAAGGCGGGAATTTAACCCGGTTCCATATGATTCCGAATATCAGGTAACCGACCAGTGGGATTAGTGCCGGGATCATCACTACGAGCAGCCCTAAATCGTCTGATCTTCTGAAACCACTGTAGTTGAAATTCTCCATGCTTCGATTCAGCAGTTGTTCGAACAACCAATAAACAAACAGGCCTAAAATTGAAAGAAAAATGACTTCGTTCACCCGATTTCCGTCCCGATAGTCATCTGGATCCTGGTTTGCCCGAATGTCTTCAGAAGAATCCGTTGGTTTTTTGATTAGAAAGCAGAGTCCTATGATGATAATAAAGCAGATAATGCAAGAAGTAAACCCGCTCTTAAAAGTTTCTGCCAATTCAAGATAACGGAATGCTCTTGGCGCAAGAAAAGCACCCAGGTTGATGGCAAAAATGCTTAAAGTCATTGCTCCGTCCATTTTCTGTCTCCTGTCGGAGTACACAGATCCAATCGACTTGAGTATGGCTGGAGAGAAGAGGCATTGTCCCAGGATGAAGACAAACATTCCCAAATAGAACATGCCCAGTGTTTCTTTCATGAACAACAGAATTCCCAGGATTTGTAATGCGGCACTGACAATGATTGCTATTTTGGGGCCAAGAAGAAAATCAACGATCAATCCGCCGAAAACACGGGCAAACAATAAAGCGGAAGCAAATGTGAGCAATAACTCGTTGGCATCATCTCCATACAGGTTCATTGTTTCACTGATGAGGTAACTGTAGGTAAAGGTTTGTAAACCATAGAATGCAAATCGCTCCAGGAAAAGCAAACTGTTCAACAGGCTGGATTGACCCAAGTAATAGTATTTGTTAGCTGACATAAGTTGTTATTGTTATTTCTGTTTTTTTAAGTTCAAATGTTCAAATAATTTTTTTAAAATGACTTTGGTTTTAAACCTTTTCCACGATTCAACTTTTGAATATTATTTAATCCACATTAATTTTTCCCGTTCTACTTTTAAGCGCATAAATCCGAATGTAACGGTAAGCATGTGCCCTTTTATTTCTTCTACTGTTCCGTTTTGTTTGGTTTCGATCATTTTCACTGTTGACCCAACGACTATTTTGTCGCGTTGATAGGTATCTTCCTCCGGTTTTTGTGTTTTGCGTTTTTTTGCAACTGGTTTCTGAGGTTTTGCCTCTGCCTTCATTAATTCAACCTTCCGCTTTGCCTCCTCGATTTTTGATTTCTCAACCATGAGGTATTTGCGGACGTCTTCCATCAATGGTTTGTTTGCATCTTTCTTCCGGGTCCTGGTTTGGTAGCGGTCAATAAATGACTTCATTTTTTTACCTGAATTAATGAACAGGTTGTTCTTTTCGGCCAGTTCCTGCTGATTGCGTAAGCGTTCATCGATGCGTTGTTTCTTCTCAATGAATTCTTCCCGTGCATGATTTGCAAGTTCTTGGGCTTCAATGTGTTCTTTATTCAGACGCTGAAGATACATCTTTTCCCGGTTCAGTTCGTTTAGCAGATGGTCCATCTTCACGCGGTTTTGATCCAGTTTCCCTTTGGCCTGTTCGATGAGGTCCAAGGGGATTCCATTCATTTGAGCAACCTCGAATGTAAACGAACTTCCGGGTTGTCCCATGGAAAACCGGTACAAAGGTTCCAAGGTTTCAGTATTGAAAAGCATGCACCCGTTTACAGCATTCGGGAGCCGGTCAGCTTTTAATTTGATATTGGCGTAATGGGTGGTGATTACTCCGTAGGATTTTCTTTTATACAATTCTTCAAAAAACACTTCGGCCAGAGCGCCGCCCAGTTCCGGGTCAGAGCCCGTTCCGAATTCGTCCAGTAAAAGCAAGGTCCTCCTGTTGGAAACCTTCAGGAAGAACTTCATGCGTTTTAACCGATAGGAATAGGTGCTCAATTCATTTTCTATGGATTGATTATCCCCGATATCGGTAAGTACTTGCTGGAAGAAGCAAAACTTACTGTTTTCGTGGACCGGGATCAACAAACCGGCCTGCAACATAATTTGCAGCAATCCGATCGTTTTTAGTGTAATGGATTTTCCACCCGCATTCGGACCGGAAATTACCAGCATTCTGCTTGTGGCATCCAGGACCAGACTTTGTGGAAGGGTTACTTTTCCTAGGGCTTTATTGGTTTTCCAAAGAATCGGATGGAAAGCATCAATCAATTCAATTCGGGTATTTCGAACAATTCCCGGTAAATTGGCATTCAGATCAAGGGCCAGTTTGGTTTTGGCATTGATGAAATCAAATTCGGTCAGTAATTCCTGGTAAGCTTCTATTAATGGAAGATGGTGTGCAATTTCCCTGGTCAATTCCCGGAGGATGCGAAAGATTTCTTTTCGTTCGTCGTCCAAAGACATTTCCAGTTCGTTATTCAGCGGAATATTAATGGCAGGTTCTATAAATGTCAGGCTTCCGGTTTTGGAAGATCCAACCACCATTCCGCCTATTTTTCGTTTGTGGCTGGATTGAACGGTCAGAACACGGCGTTCATTGATAAAAGCTTCTTTGGTGTCGCCAAGTAAACCTTCTTTCAGGTACCGGCGCATTTCCTTATCGAAATTCCGGTTGATCTGGTTGCGCAGTTTTGCAATTTGTTGCCGGATCGCGTAAAGTTCAGCAGAAGCATCGTCTTTGATTTGTCCTCTTCGGTCAAACACCTTTTCAATGGCTTCGATCAGCTCACGGGTAAAGTAAACATTGTTGAGCAATGCAAACAGGTTTGGAAAATCCTGAGAACGTTTGTCGAAAAAATGCAACATGTGATTTACCAATTCGGAAGCGCGTGTAATTCGCACGAAACCTTCTTGTTGTAAAACCGCGTTGTGTATCGGGAGCAATTTGATTTCAGCCAGCAACTCTTCAAAATCAAGCGCAGGAAAAGATTCCCCTTCCACTCGTATTCGTTTGAATTCGTTCAATCGGAGCAGTTCAAATTCGATGGTATCAAAATCATTGTTGGGAGCTAAATTTTCCAATCTGTTTTGAGCAGTTGCACCGATACTAAATGCAGCCAACCATTCCCTGATTTGGTTAAATTCTAAATCGTGAAGTGTTTGCTGATCAAATCCTTTCATGATGTAAAAATAGTGGCAATTTGGAAGTTGGCAAAGTGGAGAAGAAAATGTTGGTGAAATTGAAGTTTTTTGCGACTCAAATTTGTTCTAGGGTTTACAACCCTAGAAGGGTGATCCATTTTTTTTAGAGTATATTAATGTGAGCGCGCGCGAAACATTTTCCTATTTTTACCCTACAAATTTTTTCTATGAAACTTCTATCCTTTAACGTCAACGGAATTCGGGCAATTGCAGGAAAATCTTTCCTTGATGATATGAGACAAATGCAGGCGGATGTAATTTGTTTACAAGAAACAAAAGCAACCGTAGAGCAAGTACTGGAAACAGTAAAACCCCTGGAATATGGCTTTGTATATGCAAATGAAGCTGGAAAGAAAGGATACTCAGGCACTGCAATTATTTCAAAGACAGAACCGATTTCAGTTGTTTACGATATGGGAGTTGCACAGCATGATGAAGAAGGCCGGGTTATTTGCGCAGAATACGATCAGTTTTATTTGATCACCGTATACGTTCCCAATTCCGGGAGTGAATTATTGCGTTTGCCATACCGCCAGGCTTGGGATGCAGATTTTCTGACATATTTAAAAAAACTGGAGGAAAAAAAACCGGTCATTGTTTGTGGTGATTTCAATGTAGCACACAAAGCGATTGACCTGGCACGTCCAAAAGCTAATTATAATAAATCTGCAGGATTTATGCAGGAAGAAATTGACGGAATGGATGCGTTTATCGGAAGCGGCCTGGTTGATTCCTGGCGGATCCTGAACGGGGACGAGATTAAATATTCCTGGTGGAGTTACCGTGGTGGAGCGAGAGAGAAGAACGTAGGCTGGCGGATTGATTATTTTTTGGTTTCCGAAGCATTTGTTCCAAGTTTGAAAGCAGCAACGATCCACAACGAAATTTTTGGTTCAGACCATTGTCCGGTCGGATTGGAATTGAGTTTGTGATCTGAATAATTAGAATGCGCAGTGGTGTGATTTAATCACATCACTGCATTTTACAGGCCATCATTACCAAAATGAACACTCCTTTTTCAAAATGAAATAAAAGTGCCTTTTTGACACAAATCCCATTTTCACCTGATGGCCCTAAAGAGATCGTCCTGACTGATGTTTAAGTTTTTTTAAGAGCCTGTCCGGCTATTGAGGGCATGGAATTGGCCTTTGGTGTTTCAAACGGATAAACAATTGAGACATGAAAAAGGTTACAACAATGCTGATAGCATGTATTTCAATATTCGGGATGAATTTGAATGCGCAGGAAGATTACAGGGGAAACCTGAAATTCGGTCTGAAAGCCGGGGCAAATTACTCCAACGTTTGGGACGAACGGGACAACGACTTTGAAGCAAATGGAAAACCGGGATTTGCGGGAGGTGCGTTCTTGCACATTCCAATCGGTAAATTTTTAGGGGTTCAACCCGAAGTGTTGTTTGCACAAAAAGGATTCCAGGGATCCGGAGTGATGTTGGGAGAAAATTATTCCTTCAAACGTACAACCAACTACTTAGACGTACCGATCTTATTTACGTTCAAACCGTTCCCTGTGTTTAGTATCGTTGCTGGTCCGCAATATTCATTTTTAATGAGCCAGGAAGATAACTTTACTTCGGGAACGATGTCCGAAACACAATTCCGTGATTACGATACGAACATTCGCCGGAATACATTGGGAGCAGTAGTCGGCTTCGATGTAAACGTAAACCACTTTGTGGTGTCTCCGAGAGCCGGATGGGATTTTCTAGCGAACCATGGCGATGGTTCCTCATCCGCTCCACGCTATAAAAATCAATGGCTTCAGCTAACATTGGGTTATAGATTCTAGTCTCGAAGCCTGTAATTGGTTTGGGAAGAGTCTTGAAATGTTGAATTTCAGGACTCTTTTTTTGTTCATAACATGTTCATTAACTTTTGGTAACTAATTCTTGAACTTTCGTTCTAAAGGCAACTTTTGATTCTGTATCTTTGCCTTATGGAAGAACAACAACCAAACAATTCCCGTAGGGTAGGAGCTCGTACCAAGAATATTATTTTACCGCTTGCAAATGAAATGGGGAAAATTCCACCCCAGGCAATTGACGTAGAACAAGCCGTTCTGGGAGCTATGATGTTGGATAAAAATGCCGTGACCGATACCATTGATATGTTATCGGCTGAAAGTTTTTACGATCCGAAGCACACATACATCTACGGAGCAATCCGCGAATTATTCGGAACTTCCAATCCGATCGACTTATTGACTGTTGCCGAAAAATTGAAGCAACGCGGTGAACTGGAAGCATCCGGCGGGGTGGTTTATTTGTCTTCGTTGACGCAGCGGGTAGGTTCTGTTGCTCACATCGAATACCATGCACGGATCATTTCCCAAAAACACATTCAGCGCGAAATTATCCGCATGTGCTCCGAAACCCTGAGAGATGCTTATGACGAAACTTCCGATGTCTTTGAGCTATTGACCAAAGCAGAAGGAGCTCTATTCGGAATCGCCGAAAACAACATGAAAAAATCGGTTTCTACCATGAATATCGTGGTGAGTGAGGCGATCAAGGAAATTGAACAGGCAGCGAAAAACAGCGACGGGCTTTCCGGGGTTCCAACCGGTTTCAGAAAACTGGACGAACTGACTTCCGGATGGCAGCGTTCCGACATGATCGTCATTGCAGCACGTCCTGCTATGGGGAAAACCGCATTCGTATTGTCCATGGCGCGAAATACAGCCGTCGATTTCAATATGGGAGTTGCAATCTTCTCCCTGGAGATGTCCTCCGTTCAGCTGGTAAAACGTTTGATCTCGGCAGAAAGTATGATTTCCGCAGAGAAATTGAGAAAAGGAAAACTGGAAGAATACGAATTTCAGCAACTATACAGCCGGGTTACAAAATTGGCCGAGGCTCCCATTTACATTGATGATACTCCGGGTCTAAGCGTATTCGATTTGCGTGCAAAATGCCGCCGGTTGAAAATGCAGTATGACATCCAAATGGTTATCATCGATTACTTGCAGCTCATGTCTGCCGGAGGAGGAAAAGGTACAGGGAATCGCGAGCAGGAAATTTCAACTATTTCCCGTTCGATTAAAGAAATTGCCAAAGAATTGAACGTTCCGATTATCGCCCTTTCGCAGCTTTCCCGTTCGGTGGAAACACGTGGTGGAGATAAACGACCGGTACTTTCGGATCTTCGTGAATCGGGAGCGATTGAGCAGGATGCCGATATCGTAGGATTCTTGTATCGACCGGAATATTATGGAATCACTACTGCGGAAGATGGTTCTTCCAATGAAGGTGTAGGTGAAATTATCATTGCAAAACACCGGAATGGTGGATTGGAAAACGTCCGTATGCGTTTCGTAGGAAAATACGCCCGTTTCGAAAACATGGAAGACCAGTACAACAGTGCTCCCGGTGCAGATTTCAACCCGAATGCCATGAGTGCCGGAATGTCCATGAATCGTGGATTTGATGATTCCCCCAGAACAATTACATTGGGAAGTAATATGAACAATGTTCCGGATGAAGACTTTAACGGACCGGATGAAACACCATTTTAAAACCGGTTCACAATTTTTGTTGTAAACAAAGCGTTATCCCTTTTTTGAATTAAATTTAGGGTCTATCACAAGCATATTATGAGATTTTTCCTGGCAATCGCATTTTTGATCGTTGTAAAAACAGCTTCGGCTTCTTCGATCCTCGTTCCGATGGATGACAGACAAACCAATCATTTAAAAGCATACGGAGTTTCTTTCTGGGTGCTTGAAAATGGCGTGGTAATGGAATGGTTGTTGAATTACCGCGGCGGCTCGTTCTTATTTCCTCACTTGCGGACCATCGAAGAAGAATTGATCATTCGCGGAGTGAGTTACGAAATTGTGGCTGACGGTCAAGTGAATGCCATTCGAACCGAAATCGCAAATCCGGAAGTGAATATGGAAATCGTTCAGCTGGAAAAAGCCCCGAAAATTGCAGTTTACACGCCGAACAGCGCATTGCCATGGGACGATGCCGTAACGATGGTATTGGATTATGCCGAGATTCCATACGATAAAATTTACGATTCGGCGATTGTTATGGGAGTCCTCCCGAAATACGATTGGCTGCATTTGCACCACGAAGATTTCACCGGTCAATACGGTAAATTTTACGCTTCCTTTCATCGGGATGCCTGGTACATCAACCAGGTTGCAGATGCAGAGCGGGATGCAGCAAATTTGGGTTTCGCGAAAGTATCACAATTAAAACTGGCAGTTGCAAACAACCTACGGAATTTTGTGATCGGCGGCGGATTTTTATTTACCATGTGCAGTGGAACGGACAGTTTTGACATTGCACTTGCAGCGCATGAAACCGACATCTGTGAACGGATGTTTGACGGTGACCCGCGTGATCCGAATTGCCAAAACAAATTGGATTACACTATGACCTTTGCATTCAAAGATTTCATTTTGGTACAAGACCCGATGTTGTATGAATATTCCAATATCGATGGGACAGATTTACACCGTTTACCTGCAAATCAGGATAAATTCACCCTGTTCGACTTTTCAGCTAAATGGGATGTAGTTCCCGCGATGCTGACGCAATGTCATACCGATGTGATCGATGGCTTTATGGGGCAAACAACCGATTTCAGACGCGATTTGATCAAATCGAATGTGCTGGTGATGGGAGAAAACAAAGCCTTGAATACAGCCCGTTACATTCATGGGGAATTGGGACAGGGAACCTGGACATTCTATGGAGGTCATGATCCGGAAGATTTCCAGCACAAAGTGGGGGATCCGCCGACCGATTTGAACTTACACCCGAATTCCCCGGGATATCGGTTGATTCTGAATAATATCCTCTTTCCGGCAGCGAAGAAACAGAAGCGAAAAACATAGATTTCAATGTAGTAGGAGTGTGATTAATCGCGTCCCTACTGATTTTTTTAGTTCCCCGAAATCCAAAACACCTGTTCATTCGTAAGTAAGGGTGAATAGTTTGCAGGTTTATTCTGTAATAGTGTGTTTTAGCCCGGCTTACTTTGGCCGGATAAATTTAGGGGTTAGGTTTAATGTTTGAGAACTCCGGTTTGTTTCGATAAACCGGAGTTTTCTTTTTTTGTGAAAAGTCTCCGGTCTTGGTATCTTGAAGTCTTAAAATCTTAATATCTTTGTGCCGGCGCTGAAGCTATGGCAAAGGCGCTGTAGTAACTTTTTACAAAAACAAACATAGCATGCAACTGTGGAACACATTTAGTAAAGAGGAATTAGAGCAAAAATTGCGCGAGGCCGGACACGAGTTTGTGACGATCTCTTTCTACAAATATGCAAAAATTGCCAATCCTCAAATTTTCAGAGATTATTTATATCAGTTATTGGATAACCTCCAGATTGTTGGCCGGATTTATGTTGCCAATGAAGGAATCAATGCGCAAATTTCGGTACCGACAGATCGCCTGAATGATTTCCGGTCAGATTTGTATTCCATTGATTTTCTCGATGGTGTACGATTGAATATTGCCGTAGAGGAAGAAGGAGCCGTTTTTCCGTTCCTGAAACTGAAGGTAAAAGTCCGTAACAAAATTTTGGCAGACGGTTTAAGTGACGAAACATTTGATGTGACAAACATCGGGAAGCACTTGAAAGCGGAAGAGTTCAATGCGCTGACACAGGATCCGGATACGATTTTGATTGACTTCCGAAATCACTACGAACACGAAGTGGGGCATTTTAAAGGTGCCATTCTTCCGGATGTGGATACCTTTCGAGAATCCCTGCCGATTATTGAAGATGCTTATCTGAAAGGAAATGAAGATAAGAACATCGTGATGTATTGCACCGGTGGAATTCGCTGTGAAAAAGCGTCGGCCTGGTTCAAGCACCGTGGATTCAAGAATGTTCACCAGCTGGAAGGCGGGATCATTAAGTATGCGAACGAATGCAAGGAGAAAGGTCTCGAAAATCGCTTTATCGGGAAAAACTTCGTATTTGATGAGCGACGCGGAGAACGTATTACGGATGATGTTGTTTCACACTGTCATCAATGTGGTGAGCCTGCAGATGTGCATGTGAATTGTGCGAACGAAGCTTGTCATTTGCTGTTTATTCAGTGTGAAAAATGCAACACGAAGTATGAGAGCTGCTGTACTCCGGAGTGCCAGGAAATCATCCATCTTCCATTGGAAGAGCAGAAAGCTTTGAGAAAAGGACAGGATAACAGCAATAAAATCTTCAAAAAAGGACGGGCGGAGCATTTATTGCAGAAATTGAATCAATAAAACCGCTATCTTCGACCAACAAAATCAAACACGTGGAATTAGCAATTGATTGGAAAGTAGATTCACAACTTATTGACGGGTGGTCTACGCCGAACCTATACGGTTTATTGTTTGTAGGGGGAATGATCATCGGATATTATGTGATCAAAAGAATGTTCAAATCCGAGGGCATCTCAGAAAAATACCTGGATAAGTTATTGCTTTACGTTGTTCCGGCAACCATTATCGGGGCGCGTTTAGGGCATGTGTTATTTTACGGTCCTTATCACGACGGATTCAATGCGAAAGGCCAGTTTGAAGAAGGATATTTTGACCATCCCATGTCAATTTTCAAAGTGTGGGAAGGCGGATTGGCCAGTCATGGTGCGGCATTCATGATTTTGATTATGTTGTATGTTTATTCCAAAAAGGTAATTCACCGCCCGATGTTATGGATTCTGGATCGAATTGTAGCTCCGATTGCCATTGCAGGATGTTTTATCCGGTTGGGGAACCTGGTAAACCATGAGATTATCGGAGTTCCGACAAATCTTCCATGGGGATTCAATTTCTTCCATGCCGGTCCCGAATACCTGGTAGATGGAAAAGTCGTTCCACGTCACCCGGCACAGTTGTACGAATCCATTACATATTTATTTTCGTTTATTGTTTTGTTCCGAATGTTCTGGAAAACGCCAGCGAAGGCAATTCCGGGAAGATTGTTCGGGATGTTTATGATCCTGATTTGGACGGCTCGTTTTGTGATTGAATTTATAAAAGTGGGCCAAACTGACCGGGATGATTCCTGGGCGTTGAATACGGGTCAATTATTGAGTATTCCTTTCATTTTAATCGGGCTCTACTTAACGTTCCGGAAAGTTCCCGAAAAAGAACAAGCTAAATTTGACGAAGCTGTGGCGAAACCGCTTCCTTTGAAATAATAGCGATTTAATAAAAACTGTAGGGGCGCGATTAATGGCGCCCCTACAGTTTTTTCGGCTTCGTAATTTTGCGTTTTTCATTTTGAATTAGTAGTCGTACCTTTGCACCCCATTTGGTTGATTTCATGAAAACAAAAACACTTCGTAAGAATAAAGTAAATGTCGTAACACTAGGCTGTGCAAAGAATACCTTTGACTCGGAAGTGATGATGGCACAATTGGCAGCAAATAAATTCGAAGTGGAGCATGAAGCAAAGCAGGATGACTCTGAAATTGTGATTATCAATACCTGCGGATTTATCGATAATGCGAAACAGGAATCCATTGAAACCATTCTGCGCTATGCGGATGCGAAGAAAGAGGGGCTGGTCGACAAGGTTTATGTGACCGGTTGTTTGGCGCAGCGTTACAAAGACGATCTGGAGCAGGAAATTCCCGAAGTAGATGCCTTTTTCGGAACAAGGGAGTTGCCCCGATTACTCAAAACACTAAAAGCAGATTATAAACATGAGTTGGTTGGAGAGCGTTTACTGACAACGCCTTCTCATTATGCTTATTTCAAAATAGCGGAAGGCTGTGACCGTCCTTGTTCGTTTTGTGCCATCCCGCTAATGAGGGGAAAGCACGTTTCAACACCGATTGATCAGTTGGTAAATTCTGCGAAAAGTTTGGCCGCCCAGGGAGTGAAAGAAATTTTATTGATTGCACAGGATCTAACCTATTACGGATTAGATATTTACAAGAAGCGCAATTTAGCTGAATTGTTGGATCAGCTTGCCGCTGTTGAAGGAATCGAATGGATTCGTTTACACTATGCGTTCCCGGCTGGTTTCCCGATGGATGTGCTGGATGCCATGATGAAGCATTCGAATGTATGTCTGTATTTGGACATGCCGTTACAACACGGGTCCACGAAAATCCTCCAATCCATGAGAAGAGGAATTACCAGGGAAAAAACCGAAGCATTGGTGAATACCATTCGGGAGAAAGTTCCCGGAGTTGCAATTCGCACTACGTTGATCGCAGGTTATCCGGGAGAAACGGAAGAAGATTTTGAGGAAATGTATGAGTTTGTTGAACGCATGCGTTTCGACCGTTTGGGAATTTTCACCTATTCCCACGAAGAAAATACCCATGCCTATTCTTTGGAAGACGATGTTCCGGAGGATGTAAAACGCCGGCGTGCAGATGAGATCATGGAATTGCAGTCAGGCATCAGCTATGAATTGAACCAGGAAAAGATTGGTAAAACGTTCAAAGTGTTATTCGACCGCATTGAAGGAGATTATTTCATCGGTCGTACAGAATTCGATTCCCCGGAAGTGGATAATGAAGTACTGGTGAAAAAATCAGAAGGGTACGTAAGTATCGGTGATTTTGCACTGGTAGAGATTACCTCTGCCGATCATTATGACCTGTACGGAAAATTCGTACTATAAGTTTAGCATTTGTTAATTTTGTGTTAAATATTTTTTCAGCGGTAGAATTCGATAACTCATAGATAGAATACGCTCATTTATAGTTGGTTAATGTTGTGTGTGCTTTATTTGTTTGTATTTTTGGCAAACAAATACTATTACTTAATGAAAATACGGATTGCTATTCACCGGTAAGATCTGGAGTATCGAAAAGAAATTGTTTTTTGATCGGTTCAGATAAATTTCAAATCAATTTATACAGCAGATTTTTCGATAATATAAGGGTAAACCCTTGATTCTTCTCTTTCGAAAATTTCGGTCTTTTCGGGCGAAGTGCAATTCCTATTTTTGAACAAACTAAACAGGTTACTATGAAAAAAAAGTTACTATTCATTGGGCTTTGTGTGTGTTCATTGGCAAATTTCAGCTTTGGACAATCCCAAACTCATGCGTTAAAAGAGCCGGCTCCGCTGGTTGTATCTTCAAATCCTATCTTAACTGCTCAACGAGCCAAACTGGATTCAAAACAGTATGAGATCAATCAGGCAGTTTCTTCTTCCAGATCACAAATGAACAAACTGAATGAAGAGTTCCGTGTGTTGAAAGAAGAATACCTTGGAATGCTTTCTGCTGAATTAGAGAAAACAACAGATGTGTCATTGAGAACTCAGTTGCAGGAAGAAATCACACGTTACTCTGAAGTGACGAATTCACAAACCCGCTAATTCACTAAACTTATGAAAACACGAATTTTTAAAATAGCTGCTTTATGCGGCTTATTGGTCTTCGGATTAACTTCAAAGGCTTATTCACAGGCTTTTACTGAGAATTTTGATGATGTTTCCACATTGACAGGTAATGGGTGGTATCAACAAAATAACAGCACGACAATCGGAACAAATCCTAACTGGATACAAGGTGTAAGTACTCCAACAGGTCCTTTTGATTCATATAATGGTGTTGCGAGTGCATATATTTGTGCCAATTATAATAGCACAACCGGTGCGAATACCATTAGTAACTGGTTGGTAACGCCAAACAGAACCTTTAGAAACGGTGATGTATTTACTTTTTATACAAGAAGGCCAACACCAGCTCCAACCGAATACCCGGATCGTTTGGAAGTACGTTTAAGTACGAATGGAGCTAGCACAAACGTGGGAACGGGATCTGCTGCAGTTGGAGATTTTACTACTTTGTTGCTAAGTGTGAATCCGTCCTTGGTAACAGGAGTTTATCCACAGGTTTGGACACAATTTACCATTACGATTTCGGGGCTTCCAGCACCAACTTCCGGACGAATTGCATTCCGCTATTATGTTACGAATGGTGGTCCATTGGGCTCAAATTCAGATTTCATCGGACTTGACAACGTGGTTTATACGCCATATACTTGTCCTGCATTTACCATGACGACCGGTGGGGCATTGACTGGTGGAACGGCAGGTTCCGCATATTCATTGGCTTTGACTCAAACCGGAGCTTTGGGAGCACCAAATTTTGCAATTACGGCGGGAGCACTTCCTCCAGGATTGACTCTGGCTTCCAACGGAACCATTTCCGGAACGCCAACTGCTACAGGAACATTTAACTTTACTGCAACGGTTAATGATAACAGCGGATGTTCCGGTTCACAGGCATATTCAATCACTGTCGTTTGCCCGGCAAATCCGATTACTTTCTCACCGGCCCCGGCTTTGTGTGACAATGGTTCGTCGTATACACTGATAGAGGGATCACCAGCAGGCGGAACTTATAGCGGAACCAATGTCAGTGGAGGAAGCTTTAATCCTGCAATGGGATCTCAGACGATTACGTATGATATGACAGATGCTTACGGTTGTTCACATTCTTCGAATTATACCATTACTGTAAATCCGGCTCCGGTAGTCTCTCAAAGTACAATCTCTGCAGTTTGTGACAACGAAGGATTAGTTGCCTTGACGGGTGGAAGTCCGGCAGGAGGAACTTATAGTGGAACTGGAGTAACAGGAACTGATTTTGATCCTGCATCGGGAACACAAATGATTACTTATACTTACACGGACGGAAATAGTTGTACCAATAGTGCAAGTACAACAATCACGGTAAATACTGCTCCGACGGTCACACAAAGTGCTATTTCAGCAGTGTGTGATAATTCAGGAGCATTGGCTTTGACAGGCGGCAGTCCTGCGGGAGGAACTTATAGCGGAACAGGGGTTTCGGGAAGTGATTTCGACCCGACAGCCGGAACGCAAACTGTGACATATGCTTATACAGATGCAAATGGTTGTATGAATACTGCTTCTACAACGATCATGGTAAACGCAGCTCCTACAGTGACCCAAAGTGCCGTTTCAGCAGTATGCAGCAACTCGGGGACATTGGCTTTAACAGGTGGAAGTCCTGCTGGCGGAACGTATTCTGGAACAGGAGTAACAGGAACTGATTTTGATCCGATGGCGGGAACGCAAACGGTTACATACACATTCACGGATGCAAACGGTTGTACAGATGAAGCAATGACAACCATTACGGTAAATACCGCTCCGACAGTTGGCTTCACATCACCGGTTTCAACGATGTGCTTGAATCATGCGCCATTAACACTTTCTGGTGGTACACCTGCAGGAGGAACATACAGCGGAGCTGGAGTAAGCGGAGGAATGTTGAATCCTGTTACAGCCGGAGTTGGAAGTCACGTGATCACGTATTCGTTCACAGATGCAAACGGATGTGATGGTCAGGCAACATTTACAATTAGTGTGAGTGATTGTTTGGGTCTTACAGAAAACAGCCAGACATTCGGACTGGAAGTGTACCCGAATCCGACGAGTGGTAAATTTACTGCAAGTGTATCTTCCGGGACTGATTTCTCGATTGTCAACGTAATTGATATCCAAGGAAAAGAAGTTCCGTTCGGATGCTTTAAATCTTCTGCTACAACAACAGAAATCGATTTTTCAGGTCAAGTCACCGGATTATATTTTGTAAAAGCGTTAATCGATGGGCAACAGTTCATCTTCCGTATACAAAAGCAATAATTGCACTATCAATTATTTGATTATCAATTAATTAAAAAGGCTGTTTTAATTATTTTAGAACGGCCTTTTTTTTGTCAGGATTTGCAAAACGGATCTTCGATGAAACCCGGAATTTGCAGATTGATACCTGCAAAATACTCATTATCAAGAGGGTGTAGTTGGTTGAAAATTATCTTTGACACGAAACTTGACAACATGAAATATTCACTACAACTTAAAGCAATGGCGATTGCTCTACTATTACTCGAAGCCAATTCTGAAGCGCAAGCCCAGATAAATTACAAGATCTCTGTTCCTTCTGGTTATCTGACGAAAGACTATCTAGCCTTGGCAACAGACAACATCCCCAATGTCGGTCAATACATCGCTGAAACCAGGTTTGAACTGGTGTTGGAACAGGAACATGCGGAAAACTATGTCCGGTCTGTATTTGAATCGGTGGGTATTCCGGTTTTAAATGTTACCAGTGCAAAGCACCTAACTACCTTCCGGGAGAAAGCAGGAGGAAATGATTGTGAAGCGGCAGAATTGTTGTGTTCCAATACCTCACAGACAGCAAATAGCGGTGGGGCCGGAACAACGCAGGAATTATCGGCGGCGAACCAAGGATGTTTAGGCATTGAACACCAATCATCGTGGTATTACCTAAACGTTCAAACCGGAGGATCATTAACACTGACGATTTCGCCTAACAGTGGAGGAGATGATTATGATTTTGCTGTTTGGGGACCGTTCACTGCTGCTTCAGCCGGGGCAAATTGCCCACCGACATCCGCCCCCGTACGATGCAGTTATTCGTCTGCAACCGGCAATACCGGATTGATGATTCCTTACAACGGGCAAAGCAGTTCGTTCGGTTGTGGTTTTTTGGGATTGTTTCCTTGTAACGGGTTGATTACTTCTACCAATAATCCTGCGGATAATAGTGAAGGTGTGGGAGGTGACAAATGGGTCAGTAATTTAACGACCAACGCCAATGAGGTTTACATCCTTCTGGTGGATAATTTCTCCAATTCGGGCCAACCTTATAATTTGTCTTTCGGAGGAACTTCTGTGTTGGGTTGTACTCCGGTACCATTACCTGTGGAATTAGTCGATTTTAACGTAACAAAAACTTCCCAAGGAAATAGTTTAAACTGGACGACACTAACGGAAGACAGATCGAACTATTTCACGGTTGAATGGTCGACAAATCCTGCCTCGGGAAACTGGAACGAAATAGCCAATGTTCCGGCTCAGGGGCATTCCCAGGAAAGTCATACTTATCACACGTTTCATTCAACCCCCCCATTCGGCGAAATCAATTATTACCGCTTGAACCTGACGGATCTGGATGGTTCCAGAACAGTTTATGATACACATTTATTAAGCGTCAATAATCTTCTGGATTCCAAAAACGTAGAACACATATACAATATGCTGGGACAGGAAGTGAGTGATAACTGTAAAGGAGTCGTGATTTACTGTTATTCGGATGGAACCACTGAACGGGTGTTCAAATGATCTTCTTTTTTTGAGTTTATTAAGTCGTTCGGAAATGGACGACTTTATTTTTTTGTTATTTTGGTGCCATGGACATTCAGAACCGACTACTTGAACAGCTAAAGGCAAAATTACCTCCGGATACTTCATTGGGTAAATTATTGATGGATGACTTGGAATTGTCACGTGATTCCGCATATCGAAGAGCCCGTGGTGAAACGGCCTTAAAACCCGAAGAAATCAACTTGCTTTGTCGAAAGTACGATTTGTCAATTGATAAGATCATCGGCGTATCCGGTAAAAGTGTGACATTTCAATACAATCCGATCCAACGTTCGGAATTTTCGTTTGAAGCCTATTTAAATGGGATCATGGATGGATTTAAGCGCATGGTTGCCCAGCGAACCCAGGAACTGTATATGTCTAATTTGGACCTGATCATCTTTCAGTTGCTCAATTCCCCGGCACTTTTGCGCTTTAAACTGCTTTATTTCGGAAAGTGTTACCTGAAACTGGGACAATTGGATCACGTTAAATTTCATAAAGGATGGAAAGGAGATATTTCCGATGAACAGCTTCAGCAAATGGCTAATTTTTACATCCGGGTAAAATCGACTGAAGTGATTGGATACGATGCCGGAAAAGGGTTGATCCGGGAAATAGTTTCGTTTTATGAATTGGGGTATTTTGAGAGTGCCGAAGATGCTCTTTTTCTGATTGATGAGGTAGCTGCTTTGGTTGAACACATTAAAAAACAGGCGGAAATAGGCCGGAAATTTATTAAAGGACAACCCGTTATCACCGAGGCCGATAATTTCCATTTGTACCTTCATCAAACTTATATTCAGGATAACACGATCATTTCTGAGACAAACGCATACCGGATGTTGTACATTACACATAACATGCTGAATTATTTGTTTACAATCGACCAGGATTATGTCAATAAATCCTTTGCTGTTTTCCAATCCATGCTGAAAAGTTGTGTGAAGATTTCCGAAGAAAACCAACGGCAACGCAATGCCTATTTCGATAGTTTGAATTTGTTTATAGACAGGGCCCGCATTCGGATTCAGGGAACCGATTTGTTTTAAATAAGCAAGTTAGTAAACTTACTTACAAGGAACTTTAATTTTCTGTGATACAGTATGTTAAGTCATGCTGTTAGCATGTTAGTAAACTTACTTACCAAATCATGGAATATATTCACATTAATGGCATAACCATTGAATTCAATCCCGATTCCCAATCAATTAATAGTATTCCGTGGGTGATAGGTCAAAATCGCATCTCGTAAAAAACGCTGATCCAAATGCGTATAAATTTCGGTCGTCGTAATGTTTTCATGACCAAGCATATCCTGTACTGCGCGCAAATTTGCCCCGCCTTCAATCAGGTGAGTAGCGAAAGAATGCCGGAAAGTATGCGGACTGATCTTTTTCTTGATTCCTGCAGCTTCGGCTAAACGGGTGATAATGGTGTAAATCATGATGCGGGTCAATTGTGCTCCGCGTCGGTTGAGAAATACGATTGCTTCACTTCCCTTTTTTACCGGAACATTTCCGCGGTCATTTTTAGTATAAAAAGTGACTTCCTCAATAACGTTCGGACTCACTGGAACCAGCCGTTCTTTGTTCCCTTTTCCGATTACCCGAATGAACCCTTCTTCAAAAAAGCAATCTTCCAATCGCAGGGAAACCAATTCGCTTACACGCAATCCGCAGCTGTAAAGGGTTTCCAAAATGGCTTTGTTGCGCTGACCTTCGTTTGAACTGAGATCAATGGCAGCGATCATAGCGTCAATTTCTTCAATGGTAAGTACCTCAGGTAACTTCCTCCCGATCTTCGGCAGTTCCAGGCTTTCGGAAGGATCGTCTTTACGGATATCCTCCTGGAGTAAAAAATCAAAAAACTGTTTCCAGCCGCTGATGATTCTTGCTTGCGAGCGGGCGCCCAATCCCATGTCATACAGTTCAGCAACGAATTGTTTTAAGTGCCCCGTTTGAATGTGCTCCGGAGAAAGTGTGTAAGATTCGCAAAAGTCACGTAACTTAGCGACATCCTGCTGATAGGCAAAAATAGAGTTTTCTGCTAAACTGCGTTCGATCTTCAGGTAATGAACAAATTGTTTAATATAGCGTTCCCAATTTTTCAATGATGCGTATTCTAATTCTCAATGGCCCGAATTTAAATCTTTTAGGAACACGTGAGCCTGAAATTTATGGAAATCGTACTTTTTTACAGGTTTTGGAGGAATTGAAAAAAGATTTTCCTGGTGAGATCGATTACATCCAAAGCAATGTGGAAGGAGAGTTGATCAATGCACTCCACGATTCCAAACACGACGGGATTATCCTCAATGCCGGAGGTTACACCCATACCAGTGTTGCAATCCGTGATGCCATTGCAGGAATTTCGGTTCCGGTAGTAGAAGTGCATATCAGTAATTTAGCGGAACGTGAAGAATTTCGTCACAATTCATTTATCACCGCAGTTTGCGAAGGTTCCATTATGGGATTCGGGATGGATGGTTACCGGTTGGCATTGGAGTGGTTTAAGGGAAATCCGAGAGGGAAAATCGGGTATTGATAATAAACCACGAAGCCCACAAAGCTCGCTAAGTTTTTTTTGATTTTGTTGAATTTAAGAGTAGGAGAAAGTCAACTTTTTTCTTAAATTAAATGGAAAACGCTATTCAATGAAATCAGAAAACTATGAAAAACAAGAAGAATGGATGAAAATCATTTATCAATCTGCCTTAAAAGTACATTCAACTTTAGGCCCTGGTTTATTAGAATCAGTTTATGAAACTTGTTTACTTCAAGAGCTTACCAAAAGAGGGTTGCTAGTAGAGCGGCAAAAAACACTACCAATAATTTACGATGGGGAAATTATAGATTCAGGATTAAGATTGGATTTATTTGTTGAAAGAGAAATAATCATTGAATTAAAATCTGTTGATTTTTTAGCTCCTATTCATCAAGCGCAGATTTTAACCTATATGAGGTTAGCCAAAAAGGAATTGGGGTATCTGATCAATTTCAATGAAAAACTATTAAGAAACGGTGTAAAGCGTTTCACTTTGAGAGGAAATATCGACTTGTAAATAGAAAAAAGCCTTGTGTGCTTCTTTTGTGTTCTCCAGTAATGATTAAAAAAGTCTTCGTGTGCATCGTGTTCCTTGTGGTCAATAAGTTCGAGGTAATCTGATGATTTGTAGCAAGCTATTCAACAACCGGAGGTAGAAACTGAACCGTTTTTTGAGTTGAAGTTACAACAGGAGGAGATACTTTGAGTTTGTTTTCCGTTTCCAGCGTAATCAGTCGTCCCAAACCCAATGTTATAATCCGGTTAATGCTGTCATTGTTGGTGTGGAGTACTCCAAAATTCCGCCAAGTGATAGAATGACTATAAATTTTCCCGATTCCGCCGATATAACCTTCGTTTGCATCTGCATCCATTGCAAATTCATGGTTTACATTTGTGAAAAGTGAAACACCGACACTCCTCCCATTTACATCAACAAAACCAAGTCCGATCAGTGAATCCTTATCATTTTTCATGAGCAGTTCTTTTGCAGTAACAGTGTCAGTCGGATAACGGTCACTATTCGATAGCATATAATAAGCAACCTTCTCTTTTTTTACTTCACAGGTGTCCCCACATCGATCGTCACATTTCGAGTGGCATGTTCCGTCATGCATTCCCTGGGAGAAAGCAAGAAGTACAATCCCAACCAAAGCGGGTAATGCCTGAACGAAGAAGATTTTTTTATCTGCAGTCAAAGCACCATAAATGCCTGCAACAGAAACACAAATCAAAAAGAACATGCTGATATGGAATCGCCATTCCGGATTGCAGATAAAGAAGGTCCAGATCAATCCGGCTGCCAGGAAGCCGTTATACAATCCCTGGTTCGCGGCCAATGCTTTCGTTTTGGGGAACAGATCCTTTTCGAAGTTCTTGAAGGTCTTCGGGCCTTTGGTTGTCCAGGCAAACATTTCGAGCCACATCACATACACGTGAAAAAGCGCCACAATTCCGATTACAATTTTAATAGTGATTTCCATAGTTTTAAAGTTTAAAATGATTTAATTCCCACAATTGAGTACATCATCGGGATGAAATTTCCCAAATGTTTGATCCGGTATTTCCCGGGTGCGAATTCTTCTGTATGTGCAAAACAATTGTAGTTTGAAAAATCGTATTCCTGCAAATCCTGTAATTGAATTCCCTGTTTCAATAAACTCGTAATGACTTCGCTCATTCCGTGGTTCCAACTTACAGAAGTGGTTTTTATTTCTGCATCCCGGTCGGCATAAGTTCCGCTCGCTGTTTCTACGATTGGGTCTGATTTGAAATAACGATAACCCACTTTTTGGAAATCATCGTCAAACATCCAGACCACCGGATGGAATTCTACAAAAACAAATTTTCCTCCCGGTTTCAAAAAATGACCGATAACCGAAGCCCATTTGTCCAGGTCGGGCAGCCAGCCAATGGTTCCATAGGAAGTGAAAACGATATCAAATTCACCCTCCAGGTGTTGAGGAAGATCGTAGAGGTCACAGCAAACAAAAGTCGCATCGGCGCCGGTTATTGCCGCAATTTCACGCGCTTTGTCAATTGCCTTGTCGGAAATATCTGCTCCGACAGTGCTTGCCCCCATGCGCGCTAGGGAAATTGTATCTTGTCCGAAATGACATTGCAAATGCAAAATGCGTTTCCCTTTTACATTACCCAGTAAGGCAAGTTCTGTTTCATTGAGTGAGTTTTTTCCAGCCAAAAAGGCGGGTTGGTCATAAAATTCGGACTCTACATGCGGATCTACCCGCTGATTCCATTGTTCTTTATTGATTTCTTTGTAGTTTTCCATGAATCATTTCTTTCCTGTTTTTGACTTCATCAAATTGCTCGTCGTAGTCGGTTCTCAGTGTTCCCATCCAGCGGTCCCAGAACAAAAAGTATAACCCGTAATTTCCGTTGAAGTGTTTGTGGTGTTGATTGTGTGCTACGGAAGTATTGATCCACTTCCCGATAAGTGTTTTATGAAAGCGCGGCGGAAATAATTCAAACCCTAAATGTCCGTATACATTGATGATGAATTGTCCGAGTAAAAAGATGACCAGCGCACTGGTATGTACCGGAAGGGTGAAAGCAATAAGTGGAATGATCATTCCTTCCAGGATACTTTCCGAAAAATGGAAGGAGTAGGCTGCCAGGGGAGTGGGATTAGTAGATTGATGGTGTACGAAATGAATGTGTTTAAATAATCTCGGATGATGGATTGCACGATGCATCCAGTAAAAATACGTGTCATGGATCACAAACATGACCGGAATGGTAAAAATATAGTAGGCCAAACCATATTCATTCATTTCATTATACAGGTTGGTATAAGGACGTAAAACGATCACTACCAGTAAAAAAATCGTTGCGAAGATCACCGTAGTTTGAATGGAATAAAGGATTTCCATGATTACCCGTTTGTTTTTTGGAAAAATCAGCTGGATCTTTTGCCGGAAGAATTGGTTGCGGAACAGGACGTAAAAAACCAGGTAAGCCCCTCCGGCAATCAACAGATAACGCAGTGAAATGTAATAAGCGATTTTCGGCCAAAAGCTGTAAAATGTTTCCATGTTTTTTGAATTCAATTAAAGGTCGGAATTTTAAATTGAACATACATCATGTTCCGGAATTTCTTTTTTAGGATCTTTTTTTCAAAAATAAGCACCTGAAAGTCAGTAAATTTTGTTTTTCAAGTGCATGATTAAGTAATGATTTATAACTATTTGTTTTTCAGTAGCCTAATAAAAGTAAAACTAAGCTGTTAATTTATTTTGCATTTGTTAAAAATTGGAATTTTAACATTGATAATTGTTTTAATTCAAACAATAGTTGTAATATTCATTGCTAACATTAAAAAAGCTATTTATGAAGAAAATGAACTATTTGGTGATGACTTTGCTGTGTATGGGGTGTTCATTGAGTGCTTACAACCAGGAGTTTAAGAAGGTTTCTCTTCCAAAGGGAATCTACTCGGAAACAAAATCGTTTGAACGGATCAATCAGAAACGGGTCAACGATGCATGGAAGGGAATGAGGGAGATCTATTCATTTGATTTTACGGATGCAAGTACGAAGTCAGTTTCCGGGGAAATCGAAGCGACTGTTGATTTGACACTCAAAAAGTCCGGATTTGTAAGCTATTCAAATACGGCTTCCATTTCAAACCTGCTCGGAATCCGGCCGGAAGTGCTTTCGGTCCAATTGCCTTACGAAGATCGGGTCTTGACACTCGATTTAGTTCAGGTGAATATTTTTACCGATGAGTTTAAACTGGAAACAAGTACTCCCGGATTAGAAAAGGGGGTGGATTTCGGATTGTATTACCAGGGAACCGTTCGCGGTGAAGATGCAGTTGTGGGAGTCAGTTTCTTCCGGGATGAATTTTTTGTATTGATTAACAGGAATTCAACGGAAGACGCAACGATTGAAGCGGGATTGATTCGGCTTCCGGAGAACCGAAACAGCATCCACGTGATCTATTCGGATGATGATCTGAAAAATATGCCTGTTTATTCCTGTGGTTCCGAAGGATTGGAACAATACCGGGAAGCTGTTGAGCGGCTTTCCTCTCAAAAGCAGGACCTGGAACAAATGGAGAAGGCAACATACAAATGTGTGACTTATTTCTGGGAAACGCGGTACAATTTGTATACGGCAAAAGGCAGTACACAAGCAGTTACCAATCACATTACAAACATTTTCAACAACTTCAAGCTGATGTATGAAAATGAGCAGATCGGGTCGAAGTTGAACCAGCTTTATGTTTGGACGACGGCAGATACTTACAATGATGATCTGAATACATTTTCAGCCAATCGTTCGAATTTCGGGGCAAACATTGCTACCTTGTTTTCGAATACCGGTGGTGGAGGTGTAGCTTGGCTGGATCAATTGTGCGGGAGTAATGAATACTACAAACACGGGTTTTGCGGAGCTGTCGGTGGAACTGTAAATGCCGTCCCGACTTATAGCTGGGCTGTAAATGTAACAACACATGAAGTTGGACATAATTTGGGATCACCGCATACACACGCGTGCAGCTGGACAGGAGGCGCCATTGACGGTTGTGGTCCGCAGGCCGGTTATTCCGAAGGCTGCAACGGTCCGATCCCCGCGAATGGAGGGACAATCATGAGTTATTGTCATTTAACCAGTGTGGGAATAAACTTTACGCTTGGTTTCGGGCCTCAACCCGGAAACCTGATCAGAAGCCGGGTGAACAGTTGTATAACACTGACCTGCAATACCGATGGTGGCGGACAAACATGTACCACTGCTTATGAGCCGAATGAAACTCAGTCGGCAGCGACCACGCTCACAAGTGGAACAGCAGTATCAGCTGCAATTGCCACCTCGGGCGATATCGATTTCTTTAAGATTACCACTTCCACGACTACCAATAATGTATTTAGCCTGGCCGGTCCTTCGGGTGTGGATTTTGATCTGGTAATTTACAATAGTGGCGGAACACAGATCGGTTCAAGTACAAGTGGTACGGCAACTGAATCTGTAACGTTAAACGGACAAGCTGCCGGAACATATTATGCAAAAGTCTTTGGATACAATAACGCGGTTAGTTCCACCTGTTATACATTCACGGCTACTGCAACAGCAGTAACAAACTGCTCAACAGCTTACGAACCGAATAATTCGACATCGGCAGCTGTTGCCATACCTTTGTCGGCAACAATCTCCGCTGCAATTTCTTCAAGTACGGATCAGGACTATTACAAAGTCACAACGACTTCTGTTGGAACCCATCAGTTTGCGCTGGCTGGTCCAACAGGTGTGGATTATGATCTTTATATATACAACAGTGGGGGAACGTTGATCGGATCCGGAACGGGAACAACCGCTACAGAGAACGTATCAATCTCGAATCTGGCTGTTGGAACATATACTGTTCGGGTTTTTGGTTACAATGGTGCAAATAGTACGGCATGTTACACTCTGAACGTGGCAAAAACTTCGGCTGCTTTCTCCGGGGAGGAAAGTAATCCATCCGATTATTCGGTTTATCCGAACCCGGCAAAAGATAAGCTTACTGTCAGTTCGTCCAACCCGGATGAAGTGATGCATGCGGAAGTATTGGACATGAGTGGTAAAGTACTTTCAAGTACCGAATTGCGAAGCAATGCTGCAATCGATGTTTCGGGCATCAGTTCAGGAGTTTACTTTGTAAAAATCGTTTCCGATAACAAGGAAGTTACGCAGATCAAGTTTGTAAAGGAATAACAGGGAATAATCCTGTGATAGAAAAGGGTGGTTCGTCAGCTGACGGATCACCTTTTTGTTTGAAACAGTTTGGTTCTATAAGAGGGTAAAGTACCCATTTTGATCGATTTTATTCCCGTTTAGAAAAACGCCTGTGATCCGGTAATAATAATTCCCCGGGGTTTTGTCTTTTCCCTGCCAGAAGTGATCCAATTGATCGGAAACATAGAGAATATTCCCCCAGTGATTATAAACAGTGATTTCAACATGCTGAATGCTGCACGAACTTTCAAATACCAGGTGGATTCGCTGCGCGCCACATGCTTCTTTTTTCAATTCAGCGGGAACTTTAATGGAACAGGATTCTGTTTGCTGTTGTGCAACCAGGAGTTCGCCGAAAGCCAAAAAGAAGATAAGCAGTATGATTCTTTTCATATGCGTCATTACAATTGAAATACTGATTCGTTCATCGATACTTGAGCCAAAAAGGTCCTTACTGCAGTTTTAACTTTTCAGCTAATTCCTCAACCGGATTCTTTACTAAATTTGCACCAAACTTAGACAAATGAAATTTCATGTTCTTCTTCTGGTAATGGCTTTTGCTATGCCTGTTGCAATGGGGCAACCTCAAAAAGCTGAGATTTGGAAACCCAACAAGAAAGGGTCTTTTTATATTTACTGGGGATGGAACAGGGATTCATATACGAAATCGGATATTACATTCTGGGGAAAATCCTACGATTTCAAATTAAACAATGTGATTGCGAATGACCGTCAATCTTTGTATCGCGCCAATTTGTATTTGAATCCTTCCACGATGACCATTCCTCAATACAACCTGAGATTGGGATATTATTTCAAAGACAAATACGAAATATCCATTGGTGCTGATCATATGAAATATGTAATGAAGGCTTTTCAGACAGTAAACATGAATGGAAATATTGAAAATTCAGGTACTCAGTATGACGGGGTTTACAATAATCAACCCATGGTGATGGATACCTCCTTTTTGAGGTTTGAGCATACAGACGGATTGAATTACCTGAATGCGGAATTGAGAAGGTCCGATGCGCTAATCAATGTAAAATATTTCAATTTGAGCACGAATTATGGAGCAGGTGCGGGGGTGTTGGTGCCAAGAACAAATACCACACTTTTGGGTAATCCGAGACACGATGAATTTCACCTGGCAGGTTATGGTTTGGGAGTGGTTGGCGGACTTAAATTAAGTTTTTTCAAGTATTTCTTTATTCAGGGAGAAGCAAAATACGGTTTTATTCACATGCCCGATATCCGTACCACCAGGAATCCTGAGGATAAAGCAAAACAGCACTTTTTCTTTATGCAATACAACGTCGTTTTCGGGGCTCAGTTCCAGTTAACGAATTGGGAGAGAAAGAAAAAATCCGAATAACATTTTAATTGCAAACGAAACTATTCAAATAGTTTCTACTCAGTGGTTTAAATGATTTTTTTGATTCGTGACGTAATATTGCGGAATGACTTCAACGGATGTTTTCTAAAAGGCAGCTCCATTCATTGTCTTTGTTAAGACTAACGCCTGGAAACTGAAAATTTCAGGACTTTCGGATCACCACCTTGCCCTTCATTCGAAATGTAGAGATCGCCGTTCTGCATAATGGCAATTCCTTCAGCTTTATTGAACATTTGTGGATCTAAGACTTCCAGGTGAATGATTTCACCATCGGAATTGAAAACAAACAGGTAATAATCCGAAGCACTGAGCACATACAGGAGTTTGCTTTCCGGGTGAATGTAAATTGCCGAAAGTTGGAACTTCAACACCGGTTCTTCTTCATGGGGAACTTTTTTACTCGGCCTTAGCGGTAATTTGATCCCGTTCCTGTTGGCAAAATTCCTGATCGTGTTGATGTCATAGATATACAGAGGTTCCGGTATCAGCCTGCTTTGACTCAGATCGAATGCATAAATAGTGCGCAAGTTTTTGAATTCACCCCCTTTCGCCGGCTTACTTTTTGAACCGATTAGCAAGCGGTTATTTTTAGCATCGAAACACAAGCCTTCGTTGTCTTTGTTCGGAATTTCCGTTGCGAGGGTATCCAGGGACCAGTTGTCAGATTGAAAGTTGTGAATGTGAAATAACACGGCATCGCTCCGGAGCACGTAGATATCCTTTCCGACCGTTGCAATTCCTTCATAATCTCCCGGGCCTGCAAAGCGAATCTGTTGTTTGACCCGTTCCTGCTTCAGATCGTAAATAAAAATAATTCCCTCTTCATCCTGGACACAAGCTAAGGTTTTCTGGTCTACAACGGTGATCCCGGAAACTTCTTTCAATTCGGAAGGAAGAACAATGAGCTGTTCCACTTGTTTTAAATTATAAGGAACTTGACCTTGGGAAAAAGAAATGAATCCGGTCAAACTGAAAATTGCTGGAAGGAACCTGTTTCTCATAGATGTCGTATCGTAAGCTTTTAAACCAAATGAACGAATTATTCCCCGGAAGTCATTTCATGAAACAGCTTTGCATTTCGGATGATTTCCAGGAGTTCCGGTTTTTTCAGCAAGCTTTTGCTCATTTCCACATAACGCGTTTTTTTCCCCGTCCCTTCCAATAAGCCATGTTTGTTGGAAAGTTCTGCTCCCTTACTGAAGGATAATTTCACTCCTTTTTGAGAAGGGAGTAAAACGCAGACCATTCCTTTATAACCGGGGCCGTAACTAAAGGCGAGCATTTTGGCCGGGATATCCAATTCCTGCTGACTGTTCGGGAGCTCGCGTTCCAGTAAGAACTGTGTTTCCAGGAATAATTCCCGAACAGGGTGCGGATATCCTCCTAAAAAGATTGCCAGGGAAGAGCTCATTACAGGTCAAATTTTCGTTGGTTCAAATCTTTGAATTTAGTCATTTTTTGAATATAAAGCGCCCAAAGGATGCTTCCTTTGTAAAACGAAATAGGAGTTTGAGTATCCAGTTTTTTCCATTTTTTGCGTTCTTTCATGGAAGATGGAAGGTGATTGTAGAAAGACATATGCGCCCGGAAAACCGCCCAGAAATGCGGGAATTGTCCTTTTAGTAAAAAGATGAAAGCAGCCAGTCCATCAAAGCAAAATCTTCTGAACAGCACATAGGTCAATCCCACGCGTTGATTTTTGTGGATCATTAAAAGACTGTTCCGGAAGTTTAAAAAAGTCTTTTTCGGATTCATGTAATTCAAGGTTCCGCCACCAACGTGATATACCACGCTTTTCGGATTGACTTCGAAATGGAATCCCATCCGCTGAATGCGCCAGCACAGATCGATTTCTTCCATATGTGCAAAGAACCGTTCGTCCAATCCTCCGGCTTCCCAATAAATACTCGAGCGGATCATTAAGCAAGCTCCGGTAGCCCAGAATATTTTGGAAGGATAATCGTACTGGCCTTCGTCTATCTCCACATGGTCCATAATCCGGCCGCGACAAAACGGATAATGGTATTTATCCAGGAAACCTCCGGAAGCTCCGGCGTGCTCAAAAGTATCCCGGTGTTTAAACGAATGGATTTTAGGCTGACATCCTGCAACCTGTTCGTTTTTCATTGTTTCGATCAATGGAAGCAGCCAGTTTTCACTTACTTCGACGTCGCTGTTAAGCAAGACATAATAATCTGCCTGAATTTGTTTCAATGCGTCGTTATAACCCTTGGCGAAACCTCCATTGGAATCATTGACCACGATCTCCATATCGGGGAAGTGTTCCTTTGTCCAGGGAACGGAACTGTCCGTCGATGCATTGTCGGCAAGGACTACCCGGAATGGCTTCGAGTGTTCCACGACTTCCGGTAAAAACTGTTCTAAAAAACGTAAGCCATTCCAATTCAGAATAACAACGGCAATGTCAGGATTTTGCACAAATACTCTTAATCTTGTTTGTAATAATAGCCGCTATTCGTACCATATTGGTTGTTACCGCTGTTGGTGTCAACATTGGTATTTGAGTTGTTGCGTTTCACAAGCATTTCCTGCCATTTGTAATTTTGCTGTTCCCCAACCATATCCGAATGCAATAAACGGTATGCATTGTTTACCAGGTCCGGGTTGTAGAACACAAAGCGCTTGTTGCTAAAGGTTTTTATTTTGTAATAATGCCAGATCTCATAAGGATATTCGGACGGAGACGTTTCACGAACAATAATGGTATTCGGAGGTCCGTATTGCAGGTATACCCGTCCGCGATCAGTCTCAAAACCATCCTGGAAGTTGTTTCCGTAATTTTTCTGAACGAGCTGGACATTTTTCTTGTAGGTAAGCCATTGAGCGGATGCGTTAGATCCGGCAGTCTGAACCCAGAATTGCTGAATGTGTTTGCGGCAAAGGTCCGGGCTCTTTGCTTTCAGGGTTTTCATGATCGACTTTACTTCGGCCGGTCTTGCAATTGGAATTAAACTTGCCAGGTAGTAATCCAATGAATCGTCCGTTAAAGAGGTCTGAAACGCAGGGTCTAAAATAATCTCATCTACATTTTCAGCCACTTCAATGTCGTTGATACGCTCGAAGAAATAATCAGCTGCCTGGCCAATTGTTTTGCTGTTCCGGTCAATAATTTCCAGTGTCAGGTGGTACGACCCCGAAGGAAGTTTTGAAATATCAATATTTCTGAGAATAGGTATGACAGGGCTAGGCTTTAATTTGGTAAAGCGTGAAAAACCGGGCATGATCTGATTGGTTTGAGTAGAAACAATTTGTTGTCTCAAACCGAAACTGCTGTCCTGGATTTGGTTGGTATTGTACACTTCCAGGTAATATGGAAGGTTGATCATGGCCTGGCTGTAGAAATTAGAGATTCTCGGAAGGATTTCATACCCGCTTTTTTGAAAAGGAGACTCCATGTTGCTGCTTGGTGAAGCCACTTCTGCGATTAAAATATCAGAAGTGGAAACCTGCGTAAACTTATCCGGTACGTTCACTTCAATCTGTCCATCGAGTGTTTTGTCATTTCCATAGATGTCTTTCAAACTCACATGTGCGACGTAATTTCCCGGCTGCAGAGGAATCCGGATATTATCGAAAAAATCTTCAACGATCGAATCGCGCATTCTCGGACTTTCCAGCGCAAAAGCATTGGTGTAAACCGTATCTCCATTTGGCTGGCTGGTAACCACTGTTGAAACAGCAATTTTTGCCTGCAGTACGGAGTCAACCGGGGCAAACTTAATGGTATAAGCAACAAATTGGAATTGTAAATCGATATAAGGTCCTTGTTCAGGCGAATAATAACTTTTGTAATCAATGAAGGCTTTCATCTGATTTTTCTGTCCAAAAACATTTGAAACGAGAAGCAATAAAGTCAAAATCACCAAAAGTGGCTTTTTCATAATTCAAAAATAGGTAGGGTAAAGTTAATGAATTTGGAGGGATTTACCGAAAAGGAAAGACCTGAAAAGGAAATTCATTGATTAAACGGTACTGATTCTCAGGTAACAAGTAAATAACTTTTGTTTTTTTTTTGATTAACACTTGCCAAAATTGAAATTAACACTACTTTTGTCGCGGAGAGTTGGCAGAGTGGTCGATTGCGGCGGTCTTGAAAACCGTTGTACCGAGAGGTACCGGGGGTTCGAATCCCTCACTCTCCGCAGGAAATTGTCCCGACGATTAGTCAGCTGACTGATGTCGGGATTTTTTTATTCATGATTTTTGATGAGACTATTGGTGGGCATGCGATTAATCGCATGCCCACAGGTTTTTAATCCCAATAGTTATTGCACGGTATATTTCCCGTCTTTGTCAACTGTCATCACAATATTTCCTGTCCAGCAGGTACAATAAATCTCTTTTTTAATTTCGATTGTTTCGGGGTTCACTTCTTCATCCGGGTAAGCGTGTACCTGGATGGGGTCCTGCTTGTTTAAAGACGACTGGTTATTCAACAGTTCCACGGTCCATTTTCGGGGATGCCCGTGTCCCCAGGCTGATCCGCTATTCCGGTGGGTCGTATCGCCGGCACTGATGAGTGCAATTTTAGGTGTCAGGATATCCAAAAATGCCTGTGTCGTTCCGTTTTCAGCTCCGTGATGCCCGACGTGGTAAAAATCCACATCGAATACCGAGAGATTATCGCGGTATTTGGCTGTTAAATAGCGAATTCCGTCCGTTTTTAGATCTCCTGTAAATAACATGGATGTCTTTCCATAAGTCAATTTGGAAACGATGGAATGATTATTCGGATCTTTGAACGGAGTTTTGGAAAAAGACTCATTGTTGATCGTTTGATGGCTTTGAACAGAAACCTTTCCCGAGTATAAGCTTAGTTTTGGAATAGTGCTTCCGGGACGAACCAGGTTTGTCAAATTTAGTTCATACCCTTTCGGCATCAGGCTGTCCATTAGCCGGTAATCCATAAATTCCAGTTTTATTTTTTCTTTTTTTGCTGCTTTTACAACATCCTTTGCGCTTTCCAGGTAGAATTTGGTGGTAATGATCCGCTTGATGGTATAATCCTTCGATAAGTCCAGGATCAATTTGTAATGGTCATAGTGATTGTGTGTTAAAATAAGAATGTCAATGGTTTTGTTCAAATCAGTTCTTCGTTGATAAAAGTCAGTTAAATAAGTGTTCAGGGAATTGCGGCTTGCACCGAGAGAACCATTTTCAGCCCCGACGTCAATCATCACAACTCCCTTGCTGAACTCGAGGAGCGTGGCATCGGCCTGGCCGACATTGATAAAATGTGCTTTGAAGTCATCCGAATGAGCATAAAAGCTGAATACCAACAGGATAGTGAATAGGATTTGTTTCATTTTGTGGATTTTTAAGACGCAAAATAACGATTTACCCGATAGTAACTGCCTGGGAGTCAAAAATAACTTGGTAAGAAAGAAGTGATTTTGGAAGAGACGTAAGTTTATAGGTATAATATCTGGCAGTTTGAACAGATGAAACTACGTCTTTTTTTGATGCCGGTCACCTTTCTGATAATGGGTAAATTACAACGCAAACACCAGGTTTTGGTATGCGCCAGCCAGTTTTTTTTCAATTCGTAGCGTTTTTTCCATTCCAGGAACTGGAAACTGTAGATTCGTGCTTCTTCGATCATTTGGTCCAGTTTTTCAGCGGGCAATTTTCCAACCAGGGATTCCGGGTGAATTTTGATGCGGTACAAGACTTCATTTTTAATAATGTTACCAACACCCGCAAAAATATCCTGTTCCAGTAATGCGTCGCAAACGAGCATATCGGGACGTTCTTTGAGTTTTATGTTGGCTTTTTGGGGATTCCATGCATCGTTCATGACATCCACGCTCCAATCGTAATGTGCATCCAGATCACCTTCCAGGAATTTAACCGAGCAGGAATAAAAATGGAGCGAACCGTTTTCGAAGAAGAATGATAAGCGGGAAGCTGTTTCGGGTTTTTCTTCATCGACCCGGTAACTTCCGAATAGCAAGAAATGGATTTTTAGGGTGAAGCCTCCGAAACAAATCAGGAAATGTTTTCCCCAACTTCTGAATTCAAGTATTTTTTGATCCGCCATCCGCGCCTGATCAATTTTGCTGTTTCCGCTGATTGAAAGAACTTTTTTTCGCGCAAACTTTTGAACTTCTTCTTTTAGTATAACAATAGATGGACCCTCTGGCATACTTTTTTGTTTCCATATAATTTGGCAAAATCCGGTTGAATTGGCATTGCATGATTTGATCTAAAAATTGCAGGATTCACAGTTTTTGATCGCTCATCTGAGCCTTTTTGTATTTTTAATCGGTAAAAGATACAAACATGGCACCGAAAGAAGTTTTAGAGGAATGGATTCGTTTGTTTAACCAGGCAGATGGAGAGAAGCTCGCTGAGTTGTATGCGGAACACGCGGTCAATCACCAGGTTGCAAATGAGCCTGTTGCAGGAAAGCAAGCGATTAAAGAACTATTCGTTCGGGAGTTTGAAACTGCAAATATGGTGTGTATTCCGGAAACTATTTTTGAGGACGGTGAATGGGTAATCCTGGAATGGAAAGACCTGAAGGAAATGCGTGGTTGCGATTTTTTCCATATTCAGAATGATAAAATTGTTTTTCAGCGCGGATATTGGGATAAACTTTCCTTCCATAAACTGTACAATATACCATTCGAGATTTAATTGTTGATTATATATGAAGCCTACAGATCTGATCGAACTCATTGAATCCCATCAGTTGATCGAGAAGGAATTGATCTTCGAACGCCATACCTTTCTCAAAACAGCAGGAAGCAGTGATACGAACATCTATTTTGTTGAGGAAGGAAGTTTGCGTGTCTATGTAATGGATAAGAACGAAGAACGGACCATCCGCTTTGGTTATAAAAAGAATATTTTGGTTTCACTCGATTCTTTTTTGACCGAAAAACCTTCTGAGTTTGTGATCCAGGCTTTGAAGAAAACGCGTGTCAAGGTGATTCCCAAAAAGAGATTCATGGAATTCATCCACCGGGATGAAGCTAATTTGAAGCTTTGGGTAAAAATCCTGGAAGATCTCGTTATCCAGCAAATAGAACGCGAAAAGGATTTGTTGATTGCTTCGCCGAAAGAACGGTATGAACGCGTATTGCGAAGAAGTCCGATCCTGTTTCAGGAAGTTTCAAACCGACACATTGCCAATTATTTGCGGATGACCCCCGAAACACTTTCGCGTTTAAAAAAGTCTTGATTTCAATCAATGTTTTTGGACGGTTTATGCATGACCTTTGTCAAAAATAACAGAGATGAAAATACAGACGGAAGTATTACTGGTTGATTTGATGAATAGAACCAAACAACTCATAGAGGAAGCAGAAATCCTGAAGGGAAAAAAAGAAGAGCAACTGAATTGCAAACCACATGCTGAAAGCTGGAGTGCACTGGAATGTTTGGAACACTTGAATTTATACGGTCGTTTTTACCTTCCGGAGATCGACAAATGCATCCGAGGGGGGAAAGGGAAGCACGAACCTGTTTTCAAAAGTGGCTGGTTGGGAAATTACTTTGCCAACAGTATGCTTCCGAAGGAGAAACTGAATAAAATGAAGACCTTTAAAAATATGAATCCACTGAATAGTCAATTGGATAAACGAGTGATTGATGAATTCCTGGATCAACAGAAAGAGCTCCTGCGATTGTTGGAAGAATCCCGTAAAATCAGCCTGAACAAAACACGGACTGCCATCAGTATTTCGAAACTCATCAAATTGAAGCTGGGAGACACGTTCCGTTTTGTAATTTATCACAATCAAAGGCACATGGTACAGGCCCGGAGAATTGAAAATTGAGAATGGATAATTGAAAAGAGTTTTAATCTAAATTTCTCAATTCAATTTTACATAGCGGTATCCGCTTTTCAATTGTATTATCCGATCCGTGTTCCGTTTTTCACCTTTCGTTCCGGTTGCAGCAGCGTTACTTCTTTGTTTTCCCCAATTCCACCAAGGATCAAACATTCGCTCATCATATGGGCAATTTGTTTCGGAGGAAAGTTGATCACGGCAACGACCTGTTTTCCGACTAGTTCTTCAGGTGTGTACAATGCTGTGACCTGTGCAGATGTTTTCCGCATACCGAATTCCCCGAAATCAATCGTGATCCGATACGCCGGATTGCGTACTTCCGGAAAGGGCTCTGCTGAAACCACTGTTCCGACGCGCATTTCTACCTGCATAAATTGGTCCCAGGAAAGAGTATCGTTCATAGTTTTAAAATTGAAATTTGACAAAAGGAATGGGTTTTACTAGGCGGGGGCTCTCTTCGTTCACGTATTTATATAAAACGGGAAACGGTTGATGTAACTGTTGCTATTCCAATAATAACAAAAGGATGATTTGGGTGTTTTTTTTGTTTCCGGCTGTGTCTTTTTGGTTGTCCATATGCAAAAGTAGTTTAGTGCGTTTTAGACTTTTTTGAGCCTGTGCGTTGCGATTCTTCGAATTGCTTGAAACTCTGCGTCTGATAAAAGTCGCTTGTCAATTGAAATTCCATGTAAAGGTTGGTTTTCAAAGTTGAGGAACAGGTAGTTTTCGTAAAGGGTATAACTTTTAAATAAGCTCCAATTTATTTTTTGAAACAGGATGTGACTTGAAAAGACAACTTCCTGTTCGTTGATATGTATTTCGAATTCATTTTTTGAATGAAATTGATCTGCCATGGATTTTCCTTCTGAAAGCACATGCTTTTTCAGTTTTGAAACCCTGATTGCCAAATAACCGAATACAATTGCAAGCCCCATTCCGAGTCCTCCCATAAGATGGAAATTAGAGTAAACCTGATTTTTTCCCATTCTAATCATGGAATAGCTGTTGAAAGAAAAAATTTCTGAAACGATTAGTAAAAGTGCAATGCCAAAACCGATTAAAAGCAGGTTCCGGGTTTTCCGTATGTAAAGCTTTGTGCGAATTTGAATCTGTTCGGTAATGCTTTGAGAAGCAGCCTGGTTTTTTATCAGTATATCCATGATGACGGTTTCAATAACTCCTGAAAATTAAGCATAATGTTCTAAACCGAATTTGTATCAGCGGAAAAGAATAGACGCCCGGTATCAATGTACGTTGCATTCTGAAATGTTTCCAACAATGATTGGTATTGATCGGCAGCATTTTTTACTTCATCTAGTGCGAGAGGGAACGGTAAGGTAAAAAATGCCTGTCCTACATTTCCATCTGTATTTAAAACCCTGCACAAGAACACCAAATCGCCGTCTTTGATTTCCTTGAGTAGCGGAATGAATTCGGGATGAAAAGGAATTTCTTCGATATTCAAAATAAGCTGCAATTTTAGGATTGAAAGTAATTGATCATCCAGTCCGTATTCCAGGCAGGTAATCTTTTCTGCCAGTGCGTCCAACCCGAATACGGTTCGCAACTGAAACCCTTTGGACAGTTCGCGGGCAGCGGGAGCAGCATATTTACCCGCCAGGTAATTGTCATAATTATGGGTTACGACTTTTTCGTGTTCTTTCCAATTTGCATTCCAGGGTTTGGGAAATTGTGCAATCATCAGTTTTTTATCAAAGTCCATATACATGAGCGGGTCTTCTGCATGGAAGGTATGGCGACAGCTTTCGCAGGTAAAGCGCTGAAATTCACCCTTTAGTATTTGATCTTTAAATGGGGTGTTGGATGAAATTCGGAGACTTGTTGCAATCAGTTCCGTACTTTTTTTTCCGCAAACCGGACAAGAAACAGTTTCTTCGTGAAATCGGGACATAATTCAGTGAGTTTTATAGGGCGATATCGACATTGGTTTGAATGTAGTTAAAGGTAGTTACATCGCGGGTCTGAAGCGCGGATCCATAACCTTGCGGTGTTTGGTCCGGCTGATAATATGCGGCATACGCTTCAGCAAACCATTCGGCCGGAGCCCGGAATTGGTAATTGGATACCTGTCGGGCGCGTGCAGCAGTGTCATAAGAGAATAATTTGGTGTCATTGGAATAAACAAATGTTTTTCCGCCCACGTCTTTCCCTCCGGACGATTTCCAGGGTTTTTGCAGATTTGCCTTCTGAAGATCTTCAAAAATAGAATCGTTGCGCACAATAGCCGGGTCAAAGGCAATGCCATGATTCCCGCTCGTTTGGGCCATTAACCGGATGACTTCTGCCTTTACATTTCCAACTGTTTCTTCGGCGGTAATTAGTTTTGCTATTTCCAGTTTCACCATACCCAGGCATGCCTGATGGTTTGACAGGGCTGAATTGTTTTGGTTCAGGTAGTCCTGGACCATGTTCATGGAAGTGGCAAAAGTGGTCCAGCCGCCGCCATTAGCTGTATTGCAATAATTGCCGCTGAAGTCGTGCTCGTGATCCACTGCATGTCCCACTTCATGTCTTACGCTGGCGTCAAAATAATTTTTCCCGGAAAAAACATCTTGTCCCCGGTTATTCCATTTGTCTGAAAATGTTCTTCCATCCGATTTTTTGTCGCCGATATTATCGTAAGCTATTGCGACCGTGTTGGTGTCACCGTACCAGCCACCGGATCCGGTGAAACGTTTGAGTTTTTCAAAACTGTCATTGCTGGAAGCATGTCCATCCGGCAAGATCTTCATTACATTGAATGCCCGTTTCAATCCTTCCAGGTCCCAATCGGTTTCTGCCTGAACGGTTTCACCGTCTCCACCATTGGTTGGTTTTCCTACTTCCAGGCCTTTGATATTGGCAACAGCTATATCAAAACGTTGAGAGACCAGTTTTTTCAGTGCGTCCAGATCTGTAACCCGGTCTACAAATAAGGAGATGATTGCTTTTTGAGTGGCATTTAATGCACTTCCTTTCGGAAAAGCAAGCAATACATCCGTTCCGTCCCCATTGATGAATGCCTGGTCCAGGATTCCCGGAAGTTCTCCGCCGGTATACAACCGCTCCATCATGGCTATTTTTTGAGGATTGCTTGTAACACCCAAATAATCCTGGATCCACGGTTTCGCTCTTGGTGCCTGTGATACAGCAATAAGTAAATCACGGGTTGTGTTTGAGTTCGGATCGTCTTCAATTTTTTGCTGGATCAATGAGTCCCGTACGATGGTACCATTCAACTGTTGGATCTCCAGGATTACATCCTCTTTAAAACTGCGTACAGGTTCGAGTCGTTTGTGCCAGGGATTTTCCTGTTCTTTATTGTGGATATACGTGTTGGTTCGTTGAAGTACTATCTGAATTAAACGCAATCGCTCCTGGGTATTGGCGTCCTGGTCTTCGATGTCTACCGGTTGCAGACTGAAATCATGGTATGCCTGGAGTGCCTGATCTATTGCGGCGATTGTTTTCCGGTTCTCGCCAAGTGTGGTTGATTGCTTAAACGCATCTACACTCATGACTGCCTGAATGGGAGTTTTCTTTCCCGGAGAATTGATCGTGAGTGTTTCCGGTTGATCCGGGAAAGCTTGCTTTTGGAGCAGGGAATTTGCCTTTTCTCCCATGACATCCGCCTCTTTTTCCAAACCAGCATCGTCATTGATGTTCGTTTCTTCTTTCAATTGTTTCGTCGGTTTTACGCGCCCCTGTTTTTGCTGTACGACATGCCATGCTTCATGTGGAAGGTGTTTTTCCTGTCCGGGACCAATATGGATCTCTGTCCCCTGCGCATAAGCATGGGCTTGCAATTGGGCCGGTTCGGGAGAATTGAAGTGCACTTTTACGTCATCCAGGGAATGCCCCGAAAGGTTTTCAGCTCCTGCTTTTAAATTGTCAGGAAGTCCGGTGTTATTTTCTTTTGTTTGGTTTTTTTCGTTCTTGTCGGCCATTTCCTGAACAGACTTTAGTTGGGAAGCCTGTGGACTGTAATCCGCGAGTTCCTGCATCTTTTTTTGGACAAGGGAATGGGGTTGCGTATAAGGAAAAGAAGCGGTTGACTCCCTACTGCTTCTTTTTGAAGCATTCGACGGAGGATCTTTTTTCGGTGTTTTTTTTGAGTGAATGCCCATTGGAAGTAAATAGTGTTTTCCGTTATCAGACATCCAATTTATGAAATTTCAGGAAAAGTCAAAATAAAAAACGCCACCTGCTAATTGACAGATGACGTTTTTCAATGATTATAAGGAGTTATTTGCCTAACAATACCTCCACCGCTTTTTTCAATTGTGCATCTTCGCCTTTCAGCATGGTGTTGTAATCATTTGCTACTTTGTAGTCCGGTTCGCATTGGTTGTTCTCGTAGTATTTTCCGTCCATGGTCATCACTCCAACTTGTGGGATTCCGAAAACCAGGGAATTGTCTTGCAGAGTTTCCCACCAAACAGCGGTTCCGGTTCCCGGCACCGGCATCCCGACCAGTTTTCCGATATTCAGGGTTTTGTAAACCACCGGGAACATGTGCGCATCGGAGTAGTTTCCTTCGCCCATGATCACGCAGCTTGGTTTGGTCCATTTGGAACCCGGCTCAATCCCGATTTTTTGTCCTCTCGGAACAAAATTAATGTATTGTTTCCCGGAAAGGAAGGTTGCCAGGTCGTCGTGCAGCCAGCCGCCACCGTTGAAACGCGTGTCTACGATCAATGCATCCTTGTTGATGTATTTTCCCATGACTTGGTTGTAGAATTCCCGGTAGCTGTTGTCGTTCATACCGCGAACGTGCATGTATCCCAGTTTTCCGCCGGATAATTTTTCGGTCATTGCCTGCATACGTTTTACCCAGCGCTGGTATAATAATTCGCTTTGTGCTCCGGCTGAAATCGGTTTGATCGTTTCTTCCCAGCGTTTTCCGCTTGCAGGATCGAAAATGGAAAGCAACAGTGTCTTTCCTGTTTTACGATTTAATAAATAATAGTAGTTCATTTCCGGCTTGATTTCCACTCCGTCGATTTTCTCAATGATTGCCCCGGCCTTGATCTTTGTTTCGGAGCTCACCAGTGGGCCTTTGTCCAGGATTTCTGCAATCTTCAAACCTGTTCCAGTAAATGTTTCGTCTAAAATAACCCCCAGCTGGGCTGTTTCATCTCCATTTTCCTTGCGGGAATAGAAACGGCATCCGGTGTGTGAAGCATTCAATTCACCCAGCAGTTCACTCGCCATTTCAGCAAAATCGTAATTGTTGTTGATGTGCGGAAGGAACTTCTCATAAGTCGTTTTGTAATAATCCCAATCCGTTCCCTGCAGATCTGCAACATAGAACTTCGCTTTCACCTGTCTCCACATGTGCTCAAACAGGTATGCGCGTTCTGCATAGCTGTCATGAGTGCGTTCCGCTTTGAATGGAATGTCTTTTCGTTCTCCTTTTTCCAGGTCTAAGCGCGTTAGTTTTCCGTCGATTACAGCAAAGATGTTCTTTCCGTCCTTGTCCATGGAAGTGCTCCAGATTCCGCCTGCTTTTAAAGGAATGAGCATTTTTGTTTCATGGTCCTTGAAATTGCGGACGTATACATTGTTCCCATCTTCATTTGGAGTGATGTAAACTAATTTCTCTCCTTTCGGGTCCAGGAATGCATCTTGCAGGAAAGACGAATGTTCTGTCAGACGGACCTGGCGGTCCATCAGTCCATTCATATCGATTTTCAAAGGTTCTGTTTTTTTCGTGGTATCTGCTTTTTCACCTTTTCCTTTCTTGGGTTCAGCTTCTTTCGATTTCTCTTTTTCTTTGTCGTTTTTCTCTTTCTGTTCTTTCCAGAGTTCATAATCCGCTTTCTTCATTTTGAAGAGATCGTATGCATTCTGGTCCAGGAAAAGGGCATAGGCATCCTGCTGCGAACCGTGGCTTGCAACATTTTTCATTCCATCCCGGTTGGAGAACCACAGAACGGCTTTTCCATCCATCTGGAATTTCGGTCCTCCGTTTGAGAATCCGTTTTGTGTCAGTTCCAGCATGGGTTTGGAACCGGTTACATCGATCAACCCGATTTGTTCATGCCAATTTCCGTCCTGCAGGAAGGAAACCAGGATGTACTTGCTGTCGGGAGCCCAGTTGAATGTTTGGTCACCGTCGCTGTAGGAATAGTTTTTGGTTGCAGGAAGTACATTGCGGATCTTCTTGCTCGCCAGGTTGTAGATGCTTACTGCTGTGCGGTTTTCCAGGAACGCGATTTCTTTTCCGTCAGGGGAATATTGCGGTTGGAAGGATTCATTTTCCGTTACCACCAATGCTTCTTCTTTCAGCAGCGTAGAAGCGTAGAAATAGCTATCTTCCTTACGGACCATGGTGGTTTGGTAAACTCCCCAGATCTTGTTGCGTTCCGAAGCATACAGGATTGCTTTTCCATCGGGAGAAAAACTCACGTTTCGCTCTTCTTCCGGCGTGTTGGTGATTTGTTTGGTTACTCCATTCTCCAAAGAAACAGCGAACACATCTCCGTGATTGGTAAAAACCACTTCCTTGCCGTTCGGTGAAGCTGCAATTTCACCCGCTCCGCCTGTTTCTGCTTTGTTTTGAAGATCTGCACTGCGGTCTTCGGTGTTTATTTTGATTGCGATTTTTTCAGGGTTTGCACCTTCTTTCTGTGTGTAGATTTCACCGTCATACCCATAACACAGGATGTTGTTGTCTGAAATGGAAAGGAAACGAACCGGGTTTTTATCAAATTTGGAAACCTGGGTTGCAGAAGCAGGTGAGTTCGGATTCATTTTCCAGACGTTAAACGAACCACTTTTTTCGCTTAAATAAAAGATACTGCTTTCATCGTTGTTCCAAACCGGATTGCGGTCTTCTCCGTCGAATTCTGTCAGTTTGGTGAAATGATCGCCTGTTTTTTCATACATCCATAGATCTCGTGTAACAGACGATCGGTGGTGTTTTCTCCATTGATCTTCGTATCCTTTTTTATCGTGGAAGATCATTTTGGTTCCGGCTTTATTCCATTTGATGTTTTCAGCAGTGATTGAAAGTTCCTGTTTTTCACGTCCACCATCAATTCCAACGGAATAGATCTCACCCAAAGCTCCATATGGAAATTGAGACATGGCTGCATTGTCAACACGTGAAGCGATGAAAACTACCCGTTTTCCATCCGGTGAAAGACACTGCGGATAATCGTTGCTGGAATGAAGCGTCAATCGCTTGGTTGTTCCGCCTTCTAAGGGAACAGAGAACACATCAAAATTCCCGTAACGATCCGATGCAAAATAAATCGTTTTTCCGTCCGGGGAAAATACAGGCATAAAATCATAGGCCTCACTCAGAGTGATTGGAACAGCAGTTCCTCCTGTGGCGGCTACCTGGTAGATATCCCCTTTATAAGTGAATACGATTGTTTTTCCATCCGGGGAAATGACCGGGTAACGCATCCAAAGCGGTGTGTTTGAAGTTTGTTCCGGCGGGTTCGGCATTCGAAGGCTGGCTACCATCGCACCAATCATGATCCAAGCAACTAGTTTTTTCATAAAGTGAATTTAGAATTTTAAAAATAGAGAAAGTTTGGAGAAGTTGACCGGGACAAATGTGGGACGGCCCAAACTAATTATGAATACCGAATTCCTGATTACGAATGAAAGGATGAATTTACACTTCACTGAAAAAAACTTTCGATCGGTTTCCAACCTTCCTTCACCAAGTGCGTTATATTCTTAAATAATATTTAATAATATAACTTCTATTAAAAAAAGAGCTTATGAAGAGATTTACTCAATTAGTTATGATGTGTTTGGCCCCGGTCGCATTCGGACAAACAAATTACACCGTAGATGCGCAAGCAATGTCTTGGTCACCGAATGATGTGACCATTGATCTTGGAGATTCAGTAACATGGATAAACAACAACAACGGTTCGCACAATCTGAACGGGACAACAGCGACATTTCCGCAAAACCCTGAATCCTTTTCCATGCTGACAACCGGTACAAACTGGACGTTTGGAAAACGTTTCAATATTGCGGGTGTGTACATGTACCGTTGCAATGTGCATTCCTCAGTGATGACAGGAAAAGTAACGGTAGTTGATCCGAATTTGGGATTGGGGGAGCAAACGGCTGCAACAATCAGTTTCGGTCCGAATCCTGCAACAGAAACCATTACAATCCAAACTAAGGCAACGGATTTCAATGTGGTGATTTATGACATGTCCGGACACCGGGTATTGTCAGAAAACCTGAAAAACAAAAAAGAGTTGAATGTTTCTTCTTTGAAGCAAGGAACTTATGTGATTGAGATCAGTGCGGAAGGTACGATCCTTCAGGATAAGTTTATTAAGAACTAGGAATTGTTCGTTGTATGAAGGAAGTCCGGATCAGTTTGTGGTCCGGATTTTTTTAGTTTGTAGAAAATAAACCAGTACCTTTACGGCAGTATAAATCAAATAATCTAACAAATGAAAAAAATCAAGTTGCTGTTCATCTCCCTGATTTCATTACCTGCCTTTGGACAAACCTATTACCAGGATATCGGAGATGAAGATTACCAAAACCTCATGAAAAATGGGTTAAGTTATGTTCTGAGTGGAGATAAAGCATCGGATGAAGTTTTTGTAAAAGCTTTGAATGACTATTGGAAAGTTTCTCCTGTGAAAATCATTGATAAATCAAAGGGAGATGTACTGAATGCGGATGATGTTCAATTAACCCTTTTAGCGAATGAAGGTGTGCCTTTTCCGTTTAACCTGACAATTGTAAGCGAGAAAACGCTAAAGAAAAAGGGGATGACTCTTTATAATACAACGGCAGTTGTTGATATCAGCGGATTTACAGATGTGATCGACAATAAAAGCATTTTCTATTTTTTGCCCTACATGATCAATGCTTTGAATGATATGGCGGTTAAAATGAACGCAAATAAAATTGAAAAAAGAGGTTTGCCTTATTTCAATACGATGAACACTTTGTACCTTCCGAATGCGACAGTGTTGAAAACGAAAACGTTACTGATAATTTCTGAAAAGAAAACCCTGGTGAACGAAGCAGAATTGACTAAGGCAGGCATTAAATATGAATTTGTAAATTTTGACCGTTTTCTTGAATTGGAATCCACTGAAGCTGATAACTATTGTGTTTTGTACCTGAATCCAAGTCAATTTTCAGAAATTACGATTTATAATTTGAACGATAAGTCGATTGCGTATACCAGACATTACATTAAGAATGTTCCTAAATTAGATAAAGAAGATATTAAGCTGATTGTTTCCAGCTGGAAGTAATTAGTTACTTGTTTTTTGAATCCGGATCAGTTTGTGGTCCGGATTTTTTGTTTGGACTTTAAGACATTCGGATATTCTGACATCAGGACTGGGTTTTATTCTTTTATGAGAATTTAAGTCCTAACATCCTGAAATCCTAATTAACATCTCTAATATTTTGACCGAATTTTAAAATTTCGTTTCATGAATGCTAACAATTGTGTATATTTTTGCGACACTAATTTTAAGTAGTCATGGCTATGAATACAAAAAATGAACTTTCAACTCCGCGTGTTTCTAAATTGGCAGAACATATTATTGGTTCTGAGATCATCAAGTTAGCTGCAGAGGTTAATGAGAAGATCAAGCAAGGGGAAAAGGTTTATAACCTGACGATCGGGGATTTTAATCCGAAAGTTTTTCCGATACCGATTGAATTAAAGCAGTTCATCCAGGAAGCATACGAAGATGATCAGACAAATTATCCGGCTGCAGATGGGATGTTGGAATTGCGCCAGGCAGTTTCTCAGCTGCTGAGTAAACGCGGAGACCTGGAATATGCGACGGACGAAATCGTTATTACCGGTGGTGCCCGCCCGGCAATTTATGCTATTTTCAAGGCAATTGTCGATCCGGGAGATGCGGTTATTTTTCCTGTTCCATCGTGGAATAACAATCATTATACTTATTTGAATAACGCTCGTCCGATTTTGATCGAAACCAGTCCGGAGAATAATTTCATGCCACGTGCAGAAGAAATTGCTCCGTTCCTTCCGGAGGCAAGTTTATTGGCCCTGTGTTCGCCTTTAAACCCTACAGGAACGGTTTTTTCAAAAGAAGACCTGGAGCAGATCTGTGATTTGGTATTGGCTGAAAATAACAAACGCACATTATCCGGTATGAAACCACTGTATGTGATGTACGACCAGATTTACTGGCCGTTAACACATGGTTCAATTGAACACTATAATCCGGTTTCCCTGCGTCCCGAAATGCGCGAATATACCTTGTTTGTAGACGGAATTTCGAAATCCCTGGCAGCTACCGGAGTTCGTGTAGGATGGACTATGGGACCCAAGTTCGTCATCAACAAGATCAAATCGATCTTAACACATGTGGGAGCTTGGGCGCCAAAAGCAGAGCAGGTGGCCACGGCAAACTATTTAAATGAACTAAGTCAGTACGATAAGTATCTGAACCACATCAAATCGGAAATCAATGCGCGTTTGGTCGGGTTTTATAACGGAATCCAGTCGTTGAAATCGGCGGGACACCGCATCGATGCGATTGCTCCAGAGGCAGCAATCTATCTGACAGTCCAATTTGCCTTACACGGTTTGAAAACCGAATCTGGCAAGGTGCTTGAAACCACGCAGGATGTGACGAAATATATCCTGGATGAAGCAAAAGTAGCGATCGTTCCGTTCTATGCTTTCGGGTCTTCAGATGATTCCAATTGGTATCGTCTTTCTGTCGGAACCTGTAAACTGGAAGATGTGGACGGAGTCATTTCGAATCTGAAAGCTGCTCTGGAGAAACTGAAGTAAGCGATCCGAAAAATAAATTTACCGGGTTGTAAGTTAATTCAATCCGGTTTTTTGTTTTGAATAAGTTGTATTTTAATAGTATCAACGATGTTTTTGTGAAATAATAAACCTGTTTTTTACCCGAAAAGATATTCACAAATTCATTTATTGGGATCAGGATGAGGTTTTTGAAATGATTTTTTGATTAAATTTCACTCCCAGAACTAAAAAACTATATTTCAAAATTAAACTACGCTTATGAGAAAACTCTTCTTTTCTGTAGCTATGCTATGGGGATTTACTTCCTTTTCGCAAGTTACCCAATCAAAACCTCAACAGCTTGTCTCTCCCCAAGAAGTTGAAAAATGCAGCCAGCATCACCGCATGCAAGAGATGCAATTACACGATCCGGCGCGTTACGCAACCGTTTTCAGAGAAACCATTGATCCGAAGCCGAAAGGACATTCTACTCCGACGGTTAAATCTACCGGGTTAGTTTATACCATTCCTGTCGTTTTCCACATTCTCCATAACGGCGGAACAGAGAATATCTCGGACGCCCAGGTAGCGGATGCATTGGCCATTTTAAACCGGGATTACCGAAGATTAAATGCAGACGCGGATAATGTGGCTGCTCCATTTCAAGGGATGCCTACGGACGCCGAGATCAATTTCGTTTTTGCTACAGTTGCGCCTAACGGAAACTGTTTTTCGGGGATTACCCGTACACAGAATACGATCACGAATGACGGTTCGGACGGTCAGTTGCAGGTTAATGCGATTGTTGCCGGCAATAATGTGTACCAAGGTGTTTGGGCACACAACAAGTACCTGAATATTTATGTGTGTAAAGATATCGGTGGTGCAGCAGGTTATACATTCAACCCGAATGGAAATTCCACTGCGAATGCAACCAATATGTATTACAACGGAATTTTTATTTTGGATGATTACTGTGGCTCGATCGGTACGGCATCGGTTACAAATAGCCGTGCATTAACGCATGAAGTGGGGCACTGGCTGAACCTTTCACACGTTTGGGGTGATAATAACAATCCGGGAACTGCTTCAAGTTGTTCAATTGATGATCATGTGCAGGATACACCGATGTGTATTGGGGTGACAAATTGTAATAACCTAAGTATTAATACATGTGACGACACGAATGATCCGAATAATTTCAGTTCATGGGCAACGAACGTGATTGACAACATTGAGAATTACATGGACTATTCCTACTGTTCCAAAATGTTTACACAGGGGCAGGTTACCCGCATGAGAGCTTCATTGACCAGCAGTGTGGGCGGAAGAAGCAATATCTGGACAACAGCTAATTTGAATGCTGTCGGTGGCGGACCGGGAACATCGCTTTGCGCATTGGATTTCAACGCAAACCAACCAACCATGTGTACCGGAACAACGGTTACATATACCCCTAGCCAGACATCCGGAATTGCGACCTACTCCTGGTCTTTCCCTGGCGGAACGCCATCGACTTCAACGGCTGTGAGTCCAACGGTTACTTATCCTACAGCAGGAACCTATAATGCGAGCTTGAGTGTAACAGCTACATCGAATGGAGCAACTTATTCCAAGTCGAAGACCAATTATATTACCGTAACTTCCAATGCGACAGTGAGCTTACCTATCAGTGAAGGATTTGTTTCTACCACATTCCCGCCTACAGGATGGACGATAGTTGATCCGAATGGTTCCGGAACCTGGACGCGATCTTCCACCGTTGGACGAGCGCCAACTGCAGGAAATTCCTTGAAGTTTGACAATTACAATATTGTATCGGGAAGTGATGAAATGCGTTTGCCAAAAGCAGATATTGCCGCTTATTCGAGTGCCCGTTTAGTATTTGATGTGGCTTATGCACCTTATAATTCGAACTATTATGATGGATTGGAAGTGCTGGTTTCTACAGATTGCGGAAATACGTTTACCACCGTTTACTCCAAATCAAATACTACTTTGGCAACAGCAAATGCAACAACTGGTTCTTTCTCACCAAGCGTGTCTCAATGGAGATCCGATACCGTGGATTTGACCCCGTACGTCGGCAATAGTATTGTTTGGATTTCTTTCCGAAATATCGGAGGAAACGGAAATAACATCTATATTGATAATATCAATCTAACTGGAGTAAGCGGTACTCCAACCGCACCGGTTGCATCGTTTAGTTCTACAAGTCAATCAATCTGCGCAGGCCAGTCGGTAACTTATACCAGCACATCGACGAATAACCCGACTTCTTACAGTTGGTCGTTCCCGGGTGGAACACCTTCCAGTTCGACTTCTGCGAGTCAGGTAGTGACTTACCCGACAGCCGGAACCTATAACGTAACTTTAACAGCGACCAATTCCGGCGGATCGAATGCATCCAATCAAACGGGATATATTACTGTGAATGCAGCACCAGCGGCGCCAACAATTACTTCCGGTGGAGCAACTACATTCTGCCAGGGAGGATCGGTTACACTGACTTCTTCTACCGGATCAGCTACCACTTGGTCGAATGCTGCCAGCGGATCTTCTATTACGGTTTCGACTTCCGGGACATATACTGCAACAACGACTGTCGCTTCTTGTCCTTCTGTGGCATCCAACAGTATTTCAGTGACGGTGAATCCGAATCCAACGGTCAGCTTCGGCTCAGTTCCGATGCTTTGTGTAACGGACGGACCTTATACCCTGATACAGGGAAGCCCGGCAGGAGGAACTTATTCAGGTAGCGGTGTGAGCGGAAACCAGTTTAATCCAGCAACAGTAGGAATCAGTTCTACTACGGTAACCTACAACTACACCAATGGAAATGGTTGTTCGGGTTCTGCCCAGACAACAGTTACCGTTGACGGTTGTGCGTCGATTGCTGAAAATGAATTGGACTTCATTACGGTTTATCCGAATCCGTCTACCGGATCATTTACTATTTCTTCGGGAGTGGTGAACTTAAATTCAATTAAGGTATTTAATGCATTAGGTCAAGTGGTTTACGAGATAAGCAACCTGCAGGATTCCAAACAGGATGTCGATCTGAAAAATATGGCAAAAGGTGTTTACACGATCCGGGTTTTAACGGAGGTTGGTACGCAGCATATTCCAATTGTATTAGAGAAGTAAATAATTGACTTATTAAGTCTGAAGAGGGCTGTTACGTAATGTAGCAGCCTTTTTTGTTATATCATAATATGATGATAACAAGATGTTCTGTTTTCGTGATATAACGAAGAAACGAATTTGAATGTTAGTTTTCAAACAAAAAAATAGAATACTGTTTTATTTAAAAATGTTGTACGGAATATCGCAACAGTGAGAAATCAAGGTGCAGAATTCCGTTTTCTATTCCTATGCATACCTAGCAAATTTGTCCTGAAACTTAAAATTGAAAACCATGAAAAAACTAGTTCTAATGTGTTTGGGATTATATACTTATGAATCGTTTGCTCAAACATCACAGCTGCCTTCAATGGTCATTGCGGGAATTGAGGTTCGGAACATCGCTTCCAATGAAGATATTTTGCGCTCTGTAATCTACAAAAGCCTGGTAAATTCTAAAAAGTACGTTGTAAACGATCGATACGATGTTGCTGAAAAGCTGGGGGATAATAAAATGAAAGAATGCATGGGGAAGGATTGTCTTGGAAAAGTAGGCAACCAGTTGAGTTCTGATTTTGCAATGAGTGCCAGTTATGAAGGCCTTGGTGACCGCATCCTTATTTCGATGAAAATTGTCAATGTAAAAACCGGTGAAATAGACCGGAATGAAATTGAACAATTTGAAAATCAACCGCGCGAATTGAACCGGATGACGGACATCATGATTTATAAGTTGTTGAAAATGGACGTAGATCTATCCGTTTATAAAGCATTGTTTTTTAAAGATGGTCCGACAGCAAGTACCGGCTTGGGAAAGATGAATAATTCAGGTCCCCGCATTGGTTTTGCAGTTGCAACAGGAGAAAACGGTGAGTTTTTCACCCGGAATGAGCGCGACGGAGGAGTGGGGACCTTGCCCGTCTTGTTCAATATCGGTTACCAATTGGAAGTGCAATATGCCGGAAGTGAAAAGTTTAGCGGTTTGTTTGAGTTTTTGGGAAATGTTGCAGGAATGGAACACGGTACTCCAATACCTTCATTGGCTATTATGCATGGTGTACGTTTTGGAAAGGGGGCCTGGGAAATTGCCATGGGGCCGTCGTTTACGATGAAACGCCTGATTTCAGGAACAACAGATTATGATGGAAAATTTCACACCTTCCAGGAGCTGAACGACGATATGGGCGTGACAAATGCCGCGCATATGGATTATTTTAAACGACCGGATACGCGAGGAGCAACCTACTTTTCTACCAACTTCATCTTCGCATTCGGGAAGACCTTCCGCCCGGGAGCTCTGAATGTTCCTTTGAATTTTTACGCGAGTATGAATAAATACGGAACGATCTACGGAATTTCGCTTGGAATCAACATCACCCGATCACGTAAATACACCTACACCAAATAAATCACAAGGAGAGATGGAGAGAGGAAAATCCCCGGTTGCTGAATCCGCCGCAGCGGAAAGTGCCGGGGATTTTTGTAACTCACATTTTTAATCGCCGGGTAAAGCTCATGATGGCGGAAAGAACCGCGAATAATCCCAAACTTCCGACTATTAAAGCATAGGTTTCCAAATTCACAATCACATACAGGAAACCGTAAAGAATAGAAATGGCGGCAAGAATGGTGAACGCAAACTTCAGCGATCGAAGAACAGAATAAGCATACCAGCTCAATAAAGACAGGATTCCGATACTGGCAGCCAAGTAGGAACGGGCAAAACCGAATTGCTCGGAGAAAGAAAGCAGAATGACGTAAAACAAAATGAGAGAAAGACCCACCATCAAATAATGAAGTGGATGGATCACCATTTTTCCGATCAGTTCGATGAGGTAAAACACCGTGAAGGTTAACAAAATCACTAAGATGGCATATTTCACCGTTCGTTCGTTTAATTGATACTGATCGACCGATTCTAGGAAATCCACTGATGCTTCAGATAAATTTCCATAAGGTTTTGATTGATTGATGCCCACTTTGGAATTCTGGGCAATATTCATCATGCTCCAGGCACTTTTAAACCCCTTTTTGATTTGAAATGAATCCGGATTTGGAAGAGAAGTTCCGGAAAAGGATGGATTTTCCCAGTTTGAAGTCATTTGATATGCACTTTTTTTGGCAAAACCTTTTAAGATGATTTTCCCGGAACCATTGATAGTGTAAGTGGTATTGACATTGATTTGGGTGGTTGATTTGTCAATAGTGAATGGAGCCGTTGCATAAAATAACTTGTCCGGACTGCTTTCTGCCGTGGTTTCCTGTTCGACATCCAGTCCTTTTCCGTTGACTTCTATTTTTCCCATGTTCGAGATACGGGTTTTGGTCAGGGCTAACAAACCGATCTGAACTTTTGAAAGATCCAGGTTTGGATTGTTCAGATTCGGGATGAATACTGCTGAGGTATGATTGTTGGATTGAAAGACGGGGAAATGATAAATTCCGCGCTTTTTGGTACTTGCATTTACATGGAGTGTGGTATTCTCACTTTCCGGGAAGTAGAACAGGTGTTGTTTGCTGTTTTTGAGAGGAATCCGCAGCACCAATCCTTTATACATGAAATCACTTCCCCATTCGGAACGGATTTCTTCTTTGATGGTTTCTGCCCGGTCTTTTCGTTCCTGGATCAGGAATATGACCCGTGCCAGAGGAGGAAGAAGAAAGATAGTGATTGTTCCGATCAAGAGAAAACGCCCGAATGGCGCGTTCAGGAACTTCATAAAACCGTTAGGCTCTTGCTTGTCTGTCGTTGTTTGAGTTTTCATTCTGTTTAATTTAAAAGAACTTTGAATTTCAAAGTAATTGAATAAAAAAATAGCTATTTACTTGTTTTGATTAATTGCTCAAGCGCGGCCAGATGCTTGGCAAATGTCTGTTTCCCCAGTGGGGTTGCTTCGTATGTAGTGTTGGGTTTTTTACCGATAAATTGTTTCTTAATGTCAATGTATTCCGATTGTTCCAAAGCCTTGATATGAGAAGCCAGGTTTCCGTCTGTAACTTCCAGCAGCTCTTTGAGCCTGTTAAAGTCCACAGAATCGTTCACCATCAGGATGGACATGATTCCCAGCCTGATCCGATGGTCAAACGTTTTGTTGATATCTGATATAATACTTGTCATTACTTCTTATAATCGTATTTCAGATACATGTATGCACCATAAAAAATGTGACAAACTCCGAAACCGAACATCCAAAAATACAAACCATAACCAATATAGAGACTATTTATCAGTCCCAGAATAATAAAGACAAAGCCTAAATTTCGCAAGGTTTCGAAAGAATAACGGCTCGCATTGACCAGCGCAATTCCATAAAACAATAACGTGACGGGGGATACCAATCCGAAATCCCGTTTGGTGACCAAAATAATAGCGAACAATCCTCCGGTAACTAGTGGGACCATGAAACTCATGATAAACAATTTGGATACTTTGTTCCAGATGACTTCGTTCTTTCTTTTTGCTTTCCGGACCGAAAAAATAACGCCTGTTGCAAAGGATAGTACCATCACAGCCACTGCAATAATGGTAACTGTCAGGAATTCGGAAGAATTAAACCGGAGAGGAGAAATGAAACGCGCCCTCATGGAGTAAACAATCCCTGCTCCGATCAATGCATAGGTGCCTGCAAGGATTCCTGAAATACCTGATAAGGACAAAAACTTTGAGGATTTTTGCATCATGGATTGGATCTCCTGAAGCTGTGCTAAATATTTTTCATTTTCCATAAAAGAACTTTGTAATTCAAAGTAAAATAAAATAAATGAATTGGCGAAATGTTTTTAGTTTTTTTTTGAAAAGTTCAAAGTAGAACTGCTTAAATTGCTCGCTTAGTCTTTTTTACAGGAACATTTTTTTTCGGGAACAGGATCATATCCGTGTCCACCCCAGGGATGACAGCGACTAATTCGTCTGGTTCCCAGCCACAGACCTTTGATTGGTCCATGGATTCTTAGCGCTTCTATCATGTATGCGGAACAGGTTGGATCGTACCGGCAGGCATTGGGAAGAATAGGACTGATGATCCACTGGTAGATTTTTACCGGGATGATCAAAACGGAAATAAAAAATTGTCGGATGTATTTCATGTCTTTCTTCCATGCAAAGTTACATAAGAATGGAACACTTATTTTGTAATTTTAGCCAATACTTATGGAAGAAATTCAAAAGAAGCGAAACAAGAGCATTGCATTTCGACTGGGAAATACGTATTTAAGTAAAAAAACAGCAGCTATCCGGAATGAGGAAAGGAGGGGCTATACACTCAATGCGGAGCAAAAAAAGCAGCTGAAGAAGCTGCAGGTGCAGGTTTACCTGATTGCCGGTCTGATCGGTGCCTGTGCGGTGATGTTGGTCATTTTTCCGTTCCATTTTTCCAATTTATTGGATGCACAGCACTTCGAACTGTTCGGGTATACATTTGATTTTGAGTTATACTATACCTTATACGCTGTCGTGATGATCTTCCCGGAGATCTGGCTCCTGAATATGCTGAATATATACGCTGTTCGCCGCATTTGTGAGATTTACAGGTATCCTTCCGCTTCCCGGGAAGATTACAGGGAACAGGTTGCCCTGTTGACGGAAGCCGGTTTGGAAATGCCCGCGAAGCACATGAAATTATTGGAAATAGATCCGTATATCGGACTTACGCGATTTTCGTATTACGTACTTTTGCTCGGGACTAAATTGAAGGCGACCCTATCGAATGTACTGATGAAATTTTTGGTCAGACGTCTTCTCGGAAGGTATGCCTTGCGGATTGTTACTGATTTAATCGGGATTCCGATTTTTGCTTTTTGGAATGCCTGGAGCAGCCGGCAAGTGATGAAAGAAGCACAGATGCGGATTGTTGCTACGGCTGCCACGAGGGATTTTATGAGTGAATTCCCCGAAGAACGGTTGGTACAGGTAAAGGAAAAGTTAAACAAATTGTTTCATTTTATTGCTCAACAGAAAAGGCAATACAACTTTGCACTTTATTCCTTTATGAAAGAAGTACTGGCAATTTTTCCCGATTTGGACCTGAAGTATGACCGGGAAGTCAAGATTGATGAGCTGTTCGGTCAACATGTCCAGGAAAATGAAACGATTGCGCGATTACTGATTTTCGGGTTGATTGTGGACGGTACATTTTCCGTCAAAGAGCGTCTGACTATCCGGAAAGTGGCTAAGGAAGAATGGTTCCCGGTTTCTATTGATGAAATGGAAGTTATTTTGAAAGCATATGTGAACGGGGAAGGATTAAAGCGATTTTGAAAATATCCCGGCGGCTTGAAAGAGTGGGAGAAAAGGGCGGTTAACTTCGAAGAACACTTTTTGTGACTCCGGGTCTTTAGCGGTGAAGAAAAAGCAGATGATGACCAAAGTGAAAACAGAACAACTTAAGAAGTTAAAATTTCACAGACTTATTGCAATTTTCACTTGCTTTTCTTACTTTGCATCACCCAAAAACCCACAACAACAATGAAACGCAACACTCTCCTTGCAATACTTGCGTGTATTCCGGTTATTGCCTCCTCACAAAATTCGAATTGGGAAAAAGAAATGATCGCTGTTACGGAAGGTACTTCTGAACATATTATTATGGGTGCAGCAGGAATACAGGCAGCACAGTGGGATCAGCTTCAGCATCCTAAGTTTTGGCAGCAGATTATGATCCTTTCACCGGATTCCGTTTTGATCAACGTGGGTTCTACCCGGCAGATTATTGCAAAAATGTCGAATAAAGACTGGCATACGCAAACGGAAGCTCAAAAGACCATCTTCAAAGACAGTGTCCGCACATTACTTGGTTTGAAAGCAGACGAGCGGATTAATGTGACTACCGGAAAAAATGATTTTTATCGGTTTGACCTGGTCTTTGAGAGTCTTCCGAAAGGTGTTTCTGCATTTGAGGGGTTCGGTGTCGATCCGTGGTATGCACAATCCATTTTGCTGATTGAAAGCCCGGGAAGGATGCAAAAATCTTCGGTAGGTGCTTACGGCCCGTTCCAATTGATGCCCGCCGTTGCCCGTTCCATGGGGTTAACAGTGAATCGTTCGGTAGATGAACGAAAAGATTTTATGCGTTCGGCCTACGCCGCTTCCCAATTGTTGAAACGGATTTGTATTCCTTCAGCGAAAGGGATTGCCGAAAGTGCGGGATTGGTTGTGGACGAACAATCTATTTGGTTCCGTTTATTGACGATGCATGTGTATCACGCCGGAGCATTGAATGTCAAAGCTGTTGTAAATGCCATAGGACCGGTTAGTTCGGGAGAAGAATTGATTCAGAAAATGTGGGTAACCAGTGCGGCGAGCTTTGGAAATGCATCTCAGAATTATTCCCAATTGGCTTTGGCTGCGCACATTCAATTAAACCAGATTATTCAGCGAAAAGGGGTTCCCGTATATTCGTGCAGTACAATCGTTGAATAACGAAGTTATTCTTTCTTAAATAAGATACTTAAGGAGTTAACGCAATGGCGCGTGTCTTTGGGAGTGAAGTGTTCACCGGTAAAAACATGGCCAAGGTGTCCTTCGCAATTGGCGCAGATAATTTCTACACGCCTTCCGTCGGGATCGGGAATGCGTTTCACGCTTCCTGGAATTTCATCGTCAAATGATGGCCATCCGCAGCCTGAATCAAATTTATCGGAACTTCTGTATAACGGAGCTTCACAACGACGGCATACAAAAACACCTTGCTCGTCCCATTTGTTGTATTGACCTGTAAAGGGGTATTCCGTTCCTTTTCGCACAATGATACGCTCTTCATCCGGAGTCAGTGGATTCCAATCTTTCTTTTCTTTCATCAGTTTAATTTGGCATTACAAGGTACAAAAAAAAGGAATGTGCGAGATAAGAAATATGAACTGAAAATAAAATTGTTTTTGAATTTAATTGCCTGATTTACATTGTGTTTTGAATGTTGTGTAAACAAAAAAAGGTTGCTCCGAACGAACAACCTTTCCACATGATATAGTCAATTGATTTAAACTCCCATCGCATCCATTTTGTCCATGATTTGATTTGCATAAAAATCAGTTACTTGTTTCAGAATATTTACGTGTTTCTTTTTCGCTGCGATCACGATTTTTGAACCATCCCTGTTCGCGTTGACAGTTACGTATTGAAGGATCTCGATCACTTTCGCTGCGTCTTCCAGCTCCAGGCTTTTTACATCCATTTTTTCAAAAGCAATGAACAGGGAAAAACTATCCTCACCGAAATGCTTAGCGTAAGGGGGCAGGCTTAATTTTCCTCCCGTTTTTTTTCCGCTTGAAGCAAAGATTCCATTCTTCGTTGATTTAACTGTCAGATCTCCCATTACATACGTGTCTCCTTTCTTTTCTGCAAGAGCTGAGAATTGGTCATCCATCATTTTTTGCAAAAGATCTCCTTTCGGACCAAGGCCCAAGTAGCTGTTGTATTCCAGTTCCATTCCCATAGCAGATTGAGGGTCCCCCTTCAGGACCATTCCTGCATGACCTGAAAATAATTTGGAAAGTGGGTTTTGCCCGAGTGCCAATAATGCAAATTTCACTTCCCCCGGAAAATCTTCTGTTAACCGTTTTTGTGCTGTTGGTAAGTAATCATTCAGGAAACTTTCCCCTTTTCGCAAGTCCAGGTTCATTGCAACTCCCATCCAAGGATCGCCGCCGCCCAATTGGCTGACCAACATTTTTCCGTTGTTATCCTTGAAGAATAATTCGTCCTTTAAGTCTTCCGAAAACAGGTTATCAGATTCAATCGTAGCCATTCCATCCGTGAAATTCACTACTGTCTTGATGTATGCGTCTTCAACCAATTCATCCAGGTGTTCTTTCTTTTCAGCAGGAAGTATTTCCAATTCTGTGTTCGATGTATGCAACAGGCGTGCAACGTCAATTCCTGAAACAATATCTCCTGTTTGTGCGACAATATCTGCTGTTTTGCCTTCGGAAAGATCTCCTTCCGTTAACGCAAATGCCTCTTTCATTTTTGTTTTTCCGTCATAATCTCCCGGTTTACTGATCACGATCAGCAATTTGTTCCGGATTCCGAATGTAACGTCGTCTTCCTGGTGATAGGAAATGTCACCGTCCTTATCTAGTGCATACCCCATTTCACTAATGATGGATGCCAGACTGTCCTGGTTTTTAATGTTGATGATGGCATAGACTGTTTCCGGTGTGCCGTCATGGCCGAACGGAGCTTCCAACGCATAGTAAATCGGTTTGTCAATTTCCAGACCTCTTTTCCAGTTTCCGAGGACGCTTCCTAAAATGGTGTTTACTTTCGGGATGCTTTTATAATCTGCATGGTTGAGGATATTCATGGCGCTGATGTGCCCAAAGGCAACGATTTTTTCATTACCTTCAATTATCGCTGAAGCAGCATCGGCTGCGTCGCGTTCCGAAGAGTCGGATGAGCAAGCGCTGAATATCAAAATTCCGATAATTGCAAATAAGCTGAATACCAGTGATTTATTGTATTTTTTCATGAGTAATTTTTTGTTTCAAATGGACACTCAAATGTAGACTTTCTTTTTAATTTCGAAGTTCTTATTTACAATTTTTATTCCAAATTTAAAACGCTGATCCCGTGCATTTTATTGAACCTTATTTTAATTGGAGACACTTATATATCGCTTCCGAGGATTCACTTTCGCCATTTTATGACAGAGAATACAGTGAATTTGAATTTACTGACCGGATTTATAATTTCCTGATCCATCCGCAGTGGGATAATATCGGTTCAAGAACGCTTTTTGCTAAAATCCTGTTTGCGGATTATGAAGAGGGGTACGCGATCCTGGAATTTATCGGGGAGTGGAATGATGCGATAGAGAATGATATCATGACTCTGAAACGAAATGTGATCGAGGAAATGATGCCGCATGGAATTAATAAGTTTATCCTCATCGGGGAGAACGTTTTGAATTTTCACTATTCAGACGACTGTTATTATGAAGAATGGTTTGACGAAGTGGAAGATGGCTGGATTGCCCTGGTCAATTTTCATGATCACGTCATTCATGAATTTGAAAAAGCGCGGGTGGACCATTATTTTGTAATGGGAGGCGACTTGGAGGATATTGAATGGAGGACCGTTACGCCTTCCCAGTTTTACGAACGGGTGGAGGAATTGGTTCAGAGAAGAATCGGATAGTTTAATTACGAATGAGATCCATTAAGAGGCATTTGCTATAAAAACTTTGCGCCCTTCAACTCTTTGCGGTGAAAAATAACTGCAGAGAATCAAAGAGCGCAAAGGGATCATTTTAGTCAATCTTCCGCCACGGACTTTTCGCCAACTGTGGCAGGCTGTTTTTCAAGAGCACTGCTCTTTCTTATTTGGAAATAAAGATTCTTTTCATTGTCATGTTATTATCTACCGAAACATTGACCATGTAAATTCCACTTTTTAATTCATTGTCCAATCGAACTGAAAGCGCGCTCTCACCGGCACTGACGTGCCCGAGGTTTTCTGTGAAAACTGATCTTCCGTTGAGCTCAACTACATTCACGAACACCGAACCGTCCACTTTGCTGTTTAGTTGGATATTCAGTGAATTCGTGTTTTCCTGGTAAGCAATTTGTGTTTCCACTTTGGCAGAAACTTCCGCTATTCCGGCCTGGGATCCGAACGGATGCTGTGATGTGCGAATAATATCACCGTTATCGCTGCTGTTGTTGTTTGTTTGATTCGTTGCCAGGTAGAAAGTCACCGTTCCCACATTGGTTGCGGGCGATGTCCAGTTGAAAGACCAACTCGTTAGGCTCGTACCCGCTAATTTATGTGTAACACGTGATTTTCCTCCGGAAGTAATTGTCTTCGTATGTGTTCCGTCTGTGATTGTCCAGGTTCCGGCTACGGTATTGTTCGGGTTCAAAGCAACGATTTCAAATCCGTTTTTTACATTGTTTGTCGCCATACTGACCTGAACCTGATAAGTAGTTGATGGTTGGTATTCCGTAACAGCATTTCCTCCTTCAAGAAGGGTAACGGAATTGAATCCGGATCCGCTCTGAACTGTTCCTGCATGGCATTGTGTACAAGTACCGTCACCGGGAGCACCCGTTCTTCCTCCCGGACTTCCGGCCTGGTTTAATGTATGGTAATTCTTGCTGAAGTTTTTAACTTTTTGAACCGACTCATTTGCTGAAAAGCTCAGCAAAAAACCGGATGCAGCCAATAGTCCGATATAAATGTAGTTTTTATTCATAATGTGTTTTTCTGTTGTTTCACATAACCTGTCCATTCGGGTTGCGTGCTTACTAAGTTATGTGTGTACCGGTTTTTTACTGTTATGAAATTGCCGTAATTAGTTGTGAATTTCCGAAGCAGCAGGTTTTTTTCTCGCTGTCAATTGGAATTCTAACGGAATTTTCAATTGTTGTTTTGAATGGATTTTTAGTTATTCAGAGTTCCTTGCTGAAGCCAACATTGAAACTGTTGAATCAATGAATCTGCAAGAGCAGGGCCTCCCTCCGGCATGAGTTGCGGAGTTCCTCGTAATGCATGAATAATTTGATCTGCGTTTTGAGAAATTTCCGCATGATTTGAAAGGACCGGAGATGTTCCGGCCCCGGCTCCATGGCATCCGGAACAGTTTTCTTCAATCATTGGTGCAATTTGTGTGCTGAATGAAATAGTCCCGTTACAGAAAACCTCAGGAAGAGGAGGAGGAGTTTTTGCTTTTGAACATGCACCGGCGGCAAGCAGTGTTAAAACAATCATGCCGCTCAATGCATAGAATGGAGCGTGTATTTTTTTCATTTATTTAATAAATAAAGGTTTAAAGGTCATACAGGAAAGTGCCGGGATGAATACGAATGGAATCATATACCCTTTGAAATAATCGATCATGGCCATGGAATCCTCGTTTTTGAATTCGGGATCATTCATGGTGAAGATGTAGAATACCAGCGATACGGAAAACCCTGAAAGGATGAAATTACAAATAAAACCGGCGAACGATTTATTTCGGACCAATGCGTGAATACCTGTACTCAGTATGCTGATTCCCAGTGTAATCATCAGTGAAAAGCACAATAGGTGCCAATAACCGCTTACTTCTGTAAAATCTGCAATCATGCTTTTGTAAATGGATGAATAGGTCCACGAGATCAGCGATGAAAACAGGCCCGCAGTTAATGCGAGAAAAAAAAAGTGTTTAAACATCCGCATTTATTTTTCGCTTACCGGAATGGAATAGGAGATATTCATGAGATCAGGAACAGCATCGCTTTTGTGTCCTACCCCGTAATCTATGCGGTTGACGGTAAACTTGCCGCTAAACGTAAGATCATTTCCCGATTTGGATACGGTTGCCGGAATTTTCTTCTCCTTGGTAACGCCCTTCATTGTCAGTTTTCCAGTGATGGAATAGTTCTCCCCGGATTTTTCCACTTTGGAGGAAACAAATTTAATTGTAGGATACTTGTCTGCTTCAAACCACTCGGAAGTCTGCGCTTTTTTGTTCTGCATCGAGTTTCCGGTATTGATGGAGTTCACTTCAATTGAAATATCAAATTTGGCATTCGCCAGATCATTTTCATCAAACTTGATAGTTCCTTTTGCTTTTTTAAACTCCCCGGAAGGATCCCTGCTTTTGAATGCGATGGTAAATCCTTCTTTGAAGGTGTAATCTTTTGAAGCGGTAAGTGTTACAAAAGCCGAGCTTGCGAACAGGCAAACTGCTAAGGCCGGATAAATTAATTTTTTCATAATCAGTTGTTTTTATGGTTATTTAAAATATTCAAAGACCTTGGTTTTTAATTTGTTAGTTCCTTTGAATTCTTAAACTTGTTTATTGACCGAACTCGAACTTTCTTCCTATACAAAAACCAATCCTAAATTGACCTTTTAACCAATTGTCGTAGGTGTTGGTGATGAATTGTGTTTCTCCGAAACCTCGTGCATTGGTCAGGTAGATCGTGAAATTATGTCCGAAAGTCAACCATTCTACGGCAAATCCGAGACTGTTGAAGTTGGCTTTGCGTATTCCCTTATCCTGGAAAACCTGGTAATATTCCACCATGATTCCCAAACGCTGGGTAATAGACCAACGCATCGCTCCTCCAAGGGCAAACAAGGTATTTTGATCATCTGCGGCAACATAGTTTCGATGGACCATTGTTGGCATAAGGGCTAAACTAACCAGGTCTCCGAACTTGCGTGCAATATTCAGTGATGCGGAATAAGAAAAGCGGTATTCCTGTTTAGGAAAATGTCCGACCGCATAAATATCAGGAAGTGCTTTCATGTAGGTATAGAACATGCTTCCGGTTACTGCAAGTGAAATGGGCATTCCCTTCTTGCGTTGCTGCAGAATGCGGTATTTACCGAAACCGTCGAGTAATGAACGGTAAGGGGTTCCGTTTCCTTTACTTCTTCCCACGCCGATCATGATATTATTGGTAATCCCGTATTCAAATCCCAACCGAATGTCACTTGAATTATCCAATCCGAACCAGTTTTGAACTCCTCCGTTTGAACCTGCAAGATCTCCGAACCGGTGTTCAACCCGGAATTCAAGAACACCTTTTCGCAGGCATTCTACCGAATGACCGCTCACGATTCGGGTTGATTGAAATGTTTGTTCCACCAGATCCGTATCAACCGAGCTTTCCGTTTCCGCAGCTTCCGTTGAATCCGCTTCCTGAGCACCAGATAAATGTGGGAGGAAACACGCTGCTCCTATAAATAATAGCTTTTGAATCATTTTAGTTCGTTTCTTTTTGTTTGCCAAGATAATATTTACCCCGGAAAATAACTACGTATTATAATGCACAATTCATCCGATGGTTGGAATGCTTTTTGAAAATAAGCTGTTTTAGTAAAAAGTAAAGGAGGGATAAAAAGAGTTCAACTAAAAACACATTACCAGGTTGGAGAGTTGGGTATAATCACTAACTTTGTAATACTGAAACAGATAAAACTGTGAACAACTTCTTGACTTGCGTATTTGTATTGCTTTTTTTGAACGCACATTCAAAAGACCATTTGGTAGTTTTGGAATGGCGATTCAAAGGGATTGAAGTTGGATATGATCATTTAAACAGATGTAAAGTATCTGTTGACGGACTGGATCTGCCGGTTTCAGCATCCTTTCGCCAAAGTGATTGGGGAACCTATTCCTTAACTCTTTCAAAATCCATCCACAGGATCCGGCTTGTAAATGAAGCGTATTACGAAGGCAGGTGGATGGAGCATACTTTTGAGAATGAATTCAGTATCAATGCTATTTGCGAGTTTGACGTCCATGCTAAACAAGTCATGAAGGTTCGGATAGAGTTTGATCTGAACGGAGCTGAAGTTTCCATTATCCGGTTTGGGAAGGATGGAAAAGAATTAGATATAAATCAACCGGATTCCAGGTTCAGGGGGAAACACTATCCGATGAAAATTGACTGGCAGTTCATTCACGTGGAAGAAGGGTATGATCATCCTTCACGCATGATGGTTTTTGTAGATAATGTTGTATACGGAATTTCCGATCAATCTGTTGAGAGTAAGGGCGGAATCTTTGCTTTGAAAATTCCAAAAGGAATGCACCGGATCCGGATCGTGAACCAATCATTTGTGAATGGGACTTGGCAGGATCACACGATTGTGAATAATTATTCGGTGGAAGCTGTTTATGAGAAACTGGTAACGGTGAAAAAAGGTGTCAAAGTAAGCCTGTTGATTGATCTGAATAATGAAGAAACGGTAACTAATTGGGAATAAAAATAAGTAGAGATGGAAAATTTTCCGTCCCTACTTATTTATCATAAATTCCTCTGTGTTATCCGTTCCAAACACCCATTGAATTGAATTTTTCGATGCGTTCTTCCACTCGTTGTTCAGGTTTTTTTGCATCCAATTCACTTAGGTATTGAATGATTTTATCCTTTACGTTTTGGAAGCTTGCTTCCTGGTCTCTGTGAGCACCGGCAAGTGGTTCTTCAATCACATCGTCAACCAATTTCAGTCGTTTCATATCCGAACTCGTTAGTTTCAACGCTTCCGCAGCTTTTTCTTTGAACTCCCAAGATCTCCATAAAATGGAAGAGCATGATTCCGGAGAAATAACCGAATACCAGGTATTTTCCATCATAACGACTTTATCACCGACACCGATTCCCAAAGCTCCACCGGATGCACCTTCACCGATGATGATGCAAATTACAGGAACTTTCAACTGCATCATTTCATAAATGTTGCGGGCAATGGCCTCTCCTTGTCCTCTTTCTTCCGCTTCCAACCCCGGAAATGCTCCAGGAGTGTCGATAAACGTTACAATCGGTTTGTTGAATTTTTCAGCCAATTTCATCAAACGCAAAGCCTTGCGGTATCCTTCCGGATTCGGCATTCCGAAATTACGGTACTGGCGCATTTTGGTATTGATCCCTTTCTGCTGACCGATAAACATGACCGTTCTTCCGTCAAGTAACCCGAAACCGCCAATCATGGCTTTGTCGTCTCTTACCGTTCTGTCCCCGTGCAATTCCTGGAAAGAAAAACCGGTGATTGCATTGATGTAAGCCAATGTATAGGGTCTGTCAGGATGACGGGACAGTTGAACGCGTTGCCATGGGGTCAACTTGCTGAATATTTCTTTTGTTTTTTTGGTAAGTGCCTCTTCCAGATCACGGATCTTGTCGGACATATCGACGCCTGTACTGTTGCCGATCTCACGTGTTTGTTCAATTTGTTCTTCTAAAGCCTTTAAAGGTTCTTCAAAATCTAAATATGTAGACATAATTGCTATTTTGAGGGGCGAAATTTACGAAAATAGTTCGCATCTATTAATTTTACGGCATGATTAATTTTCCAACATGCAAAATAAACCTGGGTTTGCACATCCTGAAAAGACGGGAGGATGGTTACCATGAGATTGAAACTGGGATGTTGGAACTTCCGTTTAATGATATCCTCGAATTGGTCGAAAGTGAGAAACCGGCATTTACCTCATCTGGACTGGAAATCCCCGGTTATGGGAATTTGGTTTTAGATGCTGAAAAGGAATTTCGAAAATACAAAGCTATTCCAACAGTATCTTTCCACCTGCACAAACTGATCCCGATGGGAGGCGGCTTGGGAGGCGGTTCTTCGGATGCGGCTTTTGCCTTGAAGTTAATGCGCGACCATTATGCGCCTGAGATCGGAAACGAAACCTTGAAGGAAATGGCTTCCTCTATAGGTTCTGATTGTGCTTTTTTTATCGAAGGAGGAATTCAGTATGCGACAGGCCGCGGAGAAATTTTGAGCTCCTTGGCCTGTGATCTGAAAAATAAGTGGGTCGTATTGGTAAACCTGGGGATTCACATTTCTACTAAAGAAGCATTTGAAGGAGTAGTCCCGGATAATACGCGTGCTCCATTGATTGAGGTGTTACAGCAACCGGTCCAAACCTGGAAAACTCATTTAGTGAATGATTTTGAACGATTTGTTTTCCTGAAATACCCACAATTGGAACAGGTTAAAAAAGAGTTGTATGAGAACGGAGCGGTCTATGCGGCTATGACAGGTTCCGGATCAACTCTGTACGGGATTTTTGAATCGGAAATCCAATGTATTCAATGGTCGCAACAAGTCGCTTTTGAAACTTATCTGAGACTTTAGTTTTCTTTCTTCAGGAATTTTGAAATTTCCAAGTTCCCAAATTAGAGTGTTCCCAAAGATACGAACAGATTGTTTTTAACTTGTTGATTTTAAGTTGGTTAGTTTTTTATAAAGTTCAAGTGCTCAATTCTTCCATTCATCTCAAGTACAAAATAATAGGAACCGCTGCTCAGATCGCTTACATCAATTGTCGTTCCCGAAAGTGCCACGAACTGTTTTTGTCCTAGGTTGTTATATACTCCATGAAGTTCCAACCCGGAAGAAGATCCGTTTTTTGCCAGAACCTGTACCCATTGATTTCCGGGATTTGGGAACAACACCAGGTTTGATTCTGCCTTCCATTCATTTAAGGAGGAAGTGCTTAAAGGATCAGCTTCGAAAAGGAATAGTCCGCCTAAATCCTGCCCGACAAACAGGTTCAGGAAGCCGTTCCCGTCAATGTCGTTGACAAAAACGGTGCTGTATAGACCGGTTTCCAGGTCCAGGTAACTGTCCGAATACAAACTGAAGGTATCTCCATCGGTTAAATGACCGTCAATGTTCCTGTAATAGTTCAGTTTTCCATTGTAGGCCCCGACGAATAAATGGGTGGTGTCGTTTTCCCGGAAAAAATGTGGAGCGGCATATCCGTCCGGGTTGGGTGAAATATCCACTTGTCCCAGGTTTTGTGTGATCAGGGTAAAAATGGGATTGCTGCCCGTGCCTGTATTTTGATAATAGGATATTTCTCCAGTTTTTCTTCCAATGACCAGGTCCAATAATCCGTCCTTGTTCAGGTCGAAAAGTTGCGGGAAAGCATACGATACCACGTTGATCGTTGTTCCGTTGTGATCTGTTAAAGGAGTTGCTGCTCCAAAGCTCAGTGAATTTCCCGATCCGGCATTGTTGGTGAAACGGACCAGGTTACCATTTTCCTGGCCGATAATCAAATCAGAATCACCGTCACCGTCCAGATCTCCGAAAGTCGGAACGGCCCGTAATCCCAATCCAAGGGAAGAAAGTCCCAGGTAATCATTGTTTACAAGCGTGAATTCCGGGTTGGAAGCGGTTCCTGTATTTCGATATAATTGGAATACGGATTCCAGGTTCAGCGTCGGTTTATAGCGTACGAAGTTTGCAACCAGCAGGTCTTTCAAGCCGTCACCATTCTCGTCTACTAATACAGGAATACTCCCCAAGCCGTGATCAATCATATCCTTTTGCAGGAAATTGTTTTCCTGGAAAACAAAATTGGGGAGGGCATTCGTTCCCGTATTCTTGAAGAATTGCACACTTTTTTGGTTTTCGGAAACTGTTCGGGCGTTCGGGGCGACGATGAGGTCTTTTTTTCCGTCAAAGTCCACATCTTCCCAATAAATGGCAGGGAATAATTGCATGTAACCCGGATTTGCTGCAGAAGGAAAATCGTGCGTCTGACTGATCATTGCCGAATTGGTATTGGGAGCTGTTCCACCGTTCATTAACAAACTGATTCCCGGATAAGAGACATCGCCCAGGATGAGGTCCATGACTCCATTATTATTCAGGTCGATTGCAAGGATCGTGGAACCGGAATGTCGTGTAATGCTTTCATTTTCTATCTCTTTCCCGGGGTTTTCCGGTCGCAGTGGATTCGGAATGTCCCCGTTTTCACATGGGTAAGCGGTTTCATTCAGGAATAAATCATTGCTGTTTGCGTCCTCACTGAATTTTCCCCAACACTGATTTTTCAGGATAAAGATCAGGGAATCCGGAATTCCGTAAAGCTCCATGCTTTGGTTCTGATGGTAAAGGAGATTCTGACCCCCGATGTGGAAGGTTAACACATCCATATCTCCGTCAAAATCGACATCGGTATAGGCCGGAATATCTCCTGCACTCACATACAAGTTGGAAATGTCTCCGGCATAATCTGTTTGCAAAATGTCTGTAATCAACTGCCATTGCAGGCCGACCGATGCGTTTCCTATGTTCCGGTACACCTTGACTCCCCCGATTCCATACGTGAAAAGGTCTTTTCTCCCATCTGCATCATAGTCCACGAAGGCAGCCCGGTACCTGCAATCGGCGGGAAAAAAACGGAATCCTTTGTAAACATATTGGTATCCGTGAACAGATGCGTTGATGGTATGTTCCATCAAAACAAACTCATCTCCGCTTCGGTCAAAGATTACCAAATCATCCAGTCCATCGAAATTATAATCGATCGTGGAAAACTGTCCGTAATTGATTCCGCCTGCCCAGGGATTTTTCAATGTGGTGGTTCCGTTCTTCACCGGGATGTTCGGATTGTATTCAAATCCCAGGTAAGTCTGCGAAAGAACCGGGTGAGAACTTGCGATGATCGAAATTAGGGCAATGAAGACATTTTTCATTTGTTTAGGATTACAATACCACCGGTAAAATAAGGCAAATATTCGGGCAACTCCAAAACCGGAACAGTGTTTAAGAGTAAAACGTACTAAAATGAAAAAAATTACCTGTCCGTTGCGGTGGATCCTTTTCCTCTTTTGTTTCCCGGTTGTTGGTTCTTATGTCTGTGCACAGGATTCTGTTTCTGTTCTTTTCATTGGAAACAGTTATACCTATGTAAACGATCTTCCGGGCACTTTCGGAGCACTTGCTGCTAATCTTGGAAAAGAACTAACCATAGACTCCAAGACAAACGGAGGTTATACTTTTCAAAATCACACAACAGATCCGTTAACCTATTCGAAAATCCATTCCAAACCCTGGGATGTAGTAGTGATTCAGGGGCAAAGCCAGGAGCCGAGCTTTCCGGATGTCCAGGTTAATACGCAGACTTTGCCTTATGCGATGCAGTTATCTGACAGTATTTGGGCGAATAATCCCTGCAGTAATGTGATGTATTACATGACCTGGGGAAGACAGAACGGTGATTCGCAATGGTCGGAGATCAATACATTCGAGAAAATGAATACGCGCTTGTATCATGCATACATGCGCATGGCGGATTCCAGCGATCGCGCAATGGTGTCACCGGTTGGAAGGGTTTGGTCATATGTTCGCGCAAACTATCCGTTAATTAATCTCTACAATGCAGATGAATCGCATCCATCTTTAGAAGGTACCTATCTGGCTGCATGTACTTTTTACACATCTCTTTTCAGGGAATCTCCATCCGGATCGGATTATCATCCGGGAATAGGTGCGGGAGAAGCATGGGTTTTGCAAAATGCAGCTGCGGCAGTTATTCTGGATTCACTGGATCATTTTCACCTGCATCCTGTTGATGAACCGACACAAGCTTCTTTTACCCTGGTCCAAAATGGAGACACGATTCAGCTGACAAATACCAGTTCAAGAGCAACAACTTATACCTGGGATTTTGGGGATGGTCAAAGTGCAATAACGGAAGATGCGCAACACACATTCGGGGGAAACGGAATTTATAATGTTCAATTAATTGCTTCCTCTTCCTGCAATACGGACACTTTTTCAATCCAGGTGACGACCCTTGGAGTGCACGATCATCTTTTTGATGGAATTAAAGTAAAAACAAGTGATGAATTCATTGAATTGACCTCTTCAGGAGGTACATTTTTAATCCGCACATTCAGTATTGATGGAAAATTGTTAACCGAACAATCACTGTCGAATAAGAATCCGCTAATGATCTCCAGGATAAACCAGTTCCAGGTACTTCATTTGACTGATTCCGGGGGATTTGAAAAAGTTATTCGCATTTTCTAGAGAGAAGCCGCCAACTTAAAGTTTCAAGAATATAGTTAATATAGTCAACTATTATTTAACACTAATGTTAAAAAACGATTTTTTAAAATTTTAGTACTAAAAAGCAACAGAATGTCTAAATGATTAACGTTTTTAGGCTTTTAGGAGCATTGGTTTTTATCGGGTGTCCGAATCGTTTCAAATTATTACGTTAAATAATTAACATGCTTTCACATTCTTTTTCACCCTCGTTTTAACTTGATTCACCCTGATTTCACTTGTGTTTAACTATTTATTAAGTTTTTGTTAAATTCACTAAAACGGTTTATTAAATCAATTATTGCTATGCCAATTAGCATATCAATTTTGTTTGTAGTAAGGATAGTCTCACTTTTGCACTGTTACTTAAATTATAGATTATGTTGAAAAACAGTACCATGAATTTTTCAGGGTTCATTCTGTGCTTTGCACTTTTGATCCTTGGTTCGGGAAGTTTGTTTGGACAGGTCTCGGGAACCAAAACGATTCCGACTGACTATGCGACCATTGCAGCCTTCATTACCGACATCAACACAAACGGAATTGGTTCCGGGGGTGTTACTTTAAATGTTCCTTCCGGGTATACCGAAACGGCACCGGCAGGAGGGTTTACAATTACTGCTACAGGAACAGTGGCAGACCCGATCATTATCCAGGGAACGGGCGGAGCACCTAAACCGGTAATTACTGCATCTGGGGCATTGACTTCTGGTGCCTTGAATGATGGAATTATCAAATTAATCGGGTCTGACTATGTAACCATTTCAGGATTGGATTTGAGAGAGAATGCAGCGAATACAACAACTGCTGCTGCGTCAAATAACATGACCGAGTTTGGGATTGCATTGTTTTATAATACAACCACTGACGGGTGTCAAAATGTTACTATAACGGACAACACCATTAGCTTGGGTGCAACGTATCAGAATGCGATGGGTATTTATGCAAATTCCACTCACAATGCAACTAATATGACTACTGGGGCAACTGCTACTACTGGTAATAATAACAATTTGACTATTAGGAGAAACACGATTTCATCAGTTAACTTGGGGATTGTAGTTTTAGGGCCTACTGCGGCGGCTGATCATGCATCCGGTTTGACAATCGGGGGTGCGTCCGGAGATGGGAACTCAATTACCTTCGGATTAACCGGCACATTTTCTGGTTTTAGTAGTGTTTCCGGAACCGTTAACGGAATTTTAGTTCGTAACGTAAAAAATACAAATTGTTCCTATAATACTCTTGCCAGCAATGGAACGGTGACTGCGGGTACTTTGAATGGAATTCAGCTTCAGGCATTTTCCAATACTCCAACAGGAACCTTTTCACAAGTATTTTCAAATAATACATTTAATTTATTGTCAGCTGCTGTAGGAGGATCTGTTGTGGGGATTACTTCTCCTTCAGGATCTGCTTCTGCCACTTCGACACTGGATATGTCAAATAACCAATTTAATGGTTTTGGACACAGCGTGGCTTCTCCAACGGGTACTTTGACGTTCATTTCTACTGTGAGTACAAACTTAACCACAACAATTAGTAACAACAGTTTTAATAACCTGACTGTTACAACTACCGGAAGTGTTACTTTTGTATCTCATTCTTTCACGATTCCGTCTGGTGGTTCTACAACAATTTCCAATAATACCATTGGAACTCAGTTTACGAAATCGGGTGCGGGTGGAACAGTAACATTAACGACTACAAATGGTTCTTCTCAGAATGGGACAACGGCTACCTATGCAAATAATAATTTCTCGAATATTAATTTAACCGGAGGGACTACTTTCACCGGTTTTAATAATACGGATGGTACTGGTAGCGGAACAAGCACTAAGAGTATTACCGGAAATACGATTAATAACCTGACAGGAGGTACTTCATCAATTACGTTGTTGAATGTTAGTTATTTCAATGGGATATCAGCAATTTCAGGGAATACATTTACCAATGTCACGGGACAGGGTTCCGTAACGGGAATGAGTATTAATGCTTCATTAAATACTGCTAATCCGTTGAATGTTACTTCCAATACGATTTTTGGATTGTCTTCGACCGGGACTGGGGGAGCTGTTGTTGGAATTACTTCTTCAAATACTTCACCGGTAGTTAACATTTCAAACAATGATATCCACGGATTGTCTTCAACCGGAGCGAGCTTGGTAAGTGCTATAGGTATTTCCGGAGGGACAATGACCAATGTCAATGCTAATCGTATTTACACGCTTTCTTCCTCAAATGCCGGAGGTACAGTTTTTGGTGTCAGTATCACTAGTGGTGCAGGCGTAAATGTATCGAATAACATTATCAGCGGATTGACAGCTCCGGTTGCAAGTGGTACTGATGTTATCAGAGGAATTAATATTAACTCTTCTTCAACTGGTGCTGTTTATGGTGTTTATTACAATTCGGTTTACCTGAGCGGAACTTCTTCCGGAGCAAACTTTGGAACATCCGGGATCTACCATCAGGTAAATGCAACTGCGACAATAGCTGCATTAGACATGCGAAATAATATCATTGTCAATGAAACAACTCCTGTTGGTACTGGAATTGCAGTTGCTTTCCGTCGTTCCGGGGTTGCATTGAATAATTATGCTTCTACTTCGAACCGTAATTTGTTTTATGCAGGAACGCCATCAGCGACCCGTTTGATTATGTATGATGGAACAACATCTTACCAGACTTTGCTTTCTTACCAGGCAGCTGTTGCTCCTAGAGATGCAAATTCAATTACAGGTGAAGCTGCATTTACGGGGGCAGGTTACGGAACTGCAGGAAATTTCTTTATTAGCTTGACAGGTTCAAGTTCTGACTTTTTGCGCCCGGTTGCCGGAATCGTAACGCAGGTTGAAGGAGGGGCAAGTCCAGTTGCATCGCCTTCCATTACAACAGACTTTACAGGTACAACTCGTCCGGCTACTCCTGATATGGGGGCTTATGAATTTGCAGGGACCACGCCGGCACCGGTTATTACTTTGAATTCGGTTACACCACCAACAACCACTCAATGTGTTGCAACTGCTCGTCTGGTTTCTGTAAATATTACAACTTCTGCAGGAACAATAACGGGAGCTACTATCGGATATTCTGTAAATGGTGTTCCACAAACGAATATTGTTATGACGAACGTTTCCGGATCTACCTGGGAAGGAACGATTCCTGTTCCAACACCATCCAATGCAACAATTGCATGGGGAGTTGCTGCAACAAATTCTCTAGGGATTAACAGCGGTTATACAGGAACAACTTATTTTGATGATCCGTTATTCGGAAGTACCGCAGGAGCAACTGCATCTTCATCGTCGATTTGTGTGTCTTCATCAACGAATTTAACGGCATCCCTAATTAAAACCGGAACTGTAGTTACCGGTAATGCTTCAGGGACTTCATCATCATCAGGAATTTCTCCTTTCTATCATGGTTATGGAGGGGTTAAAACGCAGTATATTTATCGTGCGTCTGAATTGACAGCAATGGGATTAAGCGCAGGAAATATTACTTCATTGTCTCTAAATATTACTAGTTTAGGTACAACAACAATGAACTCATTCACCATCAATGTAGGACATACTGCGCAAAATGCAGCTGTAGCAAATACAGCAATTGTAAGTGGGCTTACTCAGGTTTATTCAAATGCGGCTCAAACATTGACTACGGGAACGAATAATTATGTGTTCTCCACTCCATTCAATTGGGATGGTGTGTCTAATATTGTCATTTCATTTAATTATTCAAATGTTAATACGGGGGGAAGCAGCTCTACAGTGACTACTGATGCATCGGTAGCCTTTATTTCATCCCTTGCAATATATGCTGATAATGCATCTGCTTCTTGTTTATTTACAGCTGTATCTTCAGGCCAAGCTTGTATGGGTACAAGCTCTAATACAACGACAAGTACACGTCCGGCATTTACGATTGCCGGTAACAAGGCGCCTGCAGTAACATCTGTTTCCTGGTCAGACGGAGTTGGAACGGTTGGAACAACAAACCCTCTAACGGTTTCTCCGACTGCAACAACTACTTATACGGCAACAATTACAGCTGCTGGTTGTTCCGTTTCTCCTTCGCCAACAGTGACGGTAACGGTTAACCCGCTTCCTTCAACTCCGATTGCAGCAAACTCTACACAGTGTGGTACACAGGTTCCAACAGCTTCTGTAACTTCTACAAGTGGTTTGCCAACTCCAACATTTATGTGGTATGATGCGGCAGTTGCAGGAACTGTTCTTCAATCAGGTACTTCAACAACTTATACAACGGCAATCTCAGCTACAGCTACATTCTATGTAAGCGAATTGAATACTGTTACGGGGTGTGAAAGTGCACGGGTGCCGGTTACAGTAACAGTTTCAACACCGGATGCTATTTCAGCTTCAACTTCTGCTGCTGCTATTTGTTTGAATGGTTCTGTAAATCTTACTGCTGCGAATACGAATCCAACTCCAGTGCAAAACTATACTTACTCTTGGGTAAGTACCGCGGGAAGTGGTGCTGAAACTCCGGTTGCAGGAAACCCGGTTACAATTACTCCAACAGTTGTAGGATCTTATACCTATACTGTAACAGCTGTAGATGGCGGGTGTGTAACTACAAATACAGTTTCTGTAACTGTGAATGCGAATCCGGCGGCAAATACTGCAGGTGTTTCTGATAATTCTATTTGCAACGGAGAGTTGGTGAATCTTACATCATCTTTGCCTACAACTGTTTCTCCTTTGATCCAGGATTTCAACTCTGGTTTAGGTACATGGACAACAACGTATAATGGAACTGCACCTGCAACTACAGGGTTTGGCATTCAGAATGCACCATATTCCTATACAACATACTTCTCGAATTTTGCAACTCCGAATGGAGGAGGATTTGCCATGTCGAATGCTGATATGGGATCTTCCGGTAACAAGACCAGAACTACTTTGGTGTCACCTGTATTCAGTACGGCAGGAATGACTTCGGGAACACTAACGTTCCAAAACTTGTACCGTAAGTGGAATTCGGGGGATAGTCTTGTGAGATTGGAAATTTCTACAGATGGGGGGACTACATGGTCCACATTGAAAGATTATTTGCCATTGGGAAGCCAGGGAGTGGTTACGGATTTGGCTCAGGTACCAGCTAACGAAAGTATTGCTTTAACTGCTCCATATTTGAATCAGCCGAATATGCGTATCAGATTCAATTATGTTTCTGCTTGGGGATATTATTGGATTATTGATGATGTAAACCTTACTGGTACCAGTGGTTTAAGTTTAGCTTGGACTTCATCTCCGGCAGGTTTCACTTCAAGTTCTCAGAATCCTACAGGGGTAGCTCCAACTGTTTCTACAACATATACAATTACTGCAACTAACGGAGCAGGCTGTACTTCTACAGCTTCTGTTGCAGTGACAGTAAACCAACCTTCAAGTTCGTCGGTTACCGTAACAGCTTGTGATTCGTATACCTGGGCTCAAAACAATTCAACGTATACCAGTTCGGGAGCATACACAGCTGTTGTATCGAATGCTGTGGGTTGTGATTCCACCATCACATTAAACCTGACAATTAATAACAGTACGGCTGCTACGGTAACTCAAACAGCTTGTGGTAGCTATACCTGGCCGATCAACAACGCAACATATACTGCTTCAGGAACGCATACAGCTACCATTTCGAATGCATTAGGTTGTGATTCGGTCATTACATTGAACTTAACGATCAATAATCCGACGTCAGCGACGGTAAACCAAATGGCTTGTCAAACATATACCTGGCCGGTTAACAATACTACATATACTACTTCAGGAGTGTATACAGGGGTTTTAACGAATGCATTAGGCTGTGATTCGGTGATTACGTTGAACCTGACAATTGGAGGTCCTTCTGCATCTTCTGTTTCTGTAATGGAATGTTCATCTTATACATGGGCTCAGAATGGAATGACTTATGCGGCTTCCGGTGCTTACACAGATACAATCACGAATATGTTCGGTTGTGATTCGGTTATAACATTGAACTTAATCATCAATCAGCCTTCTGCATCTTCTGTCTCTGTAACAGAATGTTCATCTTATACGTGGGCGCAAAATGGAATGACTTATACAGCTTCCGGTATGTATACGGATACTATTTCAAACTCAGTAGGTTGTGACTCAGTTATCACTTTAGACCTGACGATCAATATGCCAACATCTTCTATGCTTACGGTTTCAACTTGTAGTCCTGCATATACTTGGGCTCAAAACGGAATGACTTATACCACCTCGGGAATGTATAATGATACCATTTCGAATGCAATAGGGTGTGATTCGATCATTACTTTGGATCTAACAATTACTCCATTCGTTGCAACGGCAACAGATAACGGGGATGCTACGATTACAGCTTCTGCAGGTACAACTTACCAGTGGATTAACTGTACAACAAATACACCGATTGCAGGTGCAACGGCACAAACATTTGCTCCAGCTGCTAACGGGACTTATGCGGTAGTGGTGTCAAACGGAACATGTTCGGATACCTCCAATTGCGTGACTATTGCGAATGTTGGAATCAAAGAACACTTGATTTCTATCATTTCCGTTCATCCGAATCCAACACACGATGTGGTTATCATAACAATGGATGCTGCTTCAGCTGTTGTTGAAGTAATGGATGTACAAGGTAAGCTGGTTCAAACAACTCAGATTAAGTCGGGAGATCCGGTTGACTTGAGTGCTTACGAACGAGGAGTTTATACTCTAAGAATTAAAACAGATGCAGGTACTTCCATCGAACGAATTGTGAAGAACTGATCGATTATCTTTAAAAGTGAAAGCGGTCTCTCGAAAGAGTGACCGCTTTTTTTTGTCAGGATCAAAGCTACTTGCATCACAGGTTTATCGTTTTGAATCCGACGGTTTTTTCCGGACTGATCCGCACAGGGGGATTCAAATGGCAGCCTGATTTCCGGGTGGTGTGCATTTTACAGCAGGCATAAAAAATACGGCTGCTTCTGTTTGAATTGAGCAAATTTGATACGGGTTTTAATTCCCGATCAACGGGAAGGTGCAGGTTTGTGCCAACAAAATGCCCCGTTCATCCAAGTGACAAACGGGGCTCGCCAGAGTTAGCCAGTTGTTATTTCGTTGAATATTCTGTGATCGCCTCCAGTTTTACCGGAACAAATTGCCCGATGACGTCAACAATGTCTTTGGTCTCTACCCAGTTCTCATGCTCCACAACGAGCTTATTCTGAGGAGTCAGAGTGCACGATACATATCCGTCTTTGTTTTCCATTACAGCACTGATCTGAACAAGATCAGCCTGGGTAACGGGTGTTTGAGAATAGAAAGTATTCGAAACAATTTGGGAAGTATGTTGAGTTTGATTGTACCGTGCTTTTTCCTGGTTTAATTTGAATACGGATGTCTGTGAAAAAACACCTTGTGAGAAAAAACAGATCACAAATAAAAAGCATATTTTTTTCATGTTAGTCAATTTTAATGATTCGCTGTTTCCGGGAAGATGTGCTGCTTGTAATAATCAGGGTGTAAACACCGGCGCTTAATGAAGACAAATCCCGGTATAGGTTGGTATTTCCTTCATTAACCGAAAGCTGTTCTCTGAATACGGAAACTCCTTTTTGGTCCGTCAGGTTGATCTCCATCACCTGTTTGCGGGAGCTTTGAAGCTGGATTACTAATTGGTCCCTCATCGGATTCGGATAGGCGCTGAAAAGGCCGTCCGATTCTTCTTTGGAATGAACTGAGATGATTTTGGAGTCCGTTCTTTCCCCGTTGAGGTCAACTTGCTGTAATTTATAGAAACTGGTCCCCATCGGAACGCCCTGGTGAATGAATTGATATTCCTGTGCTTCAGAGGTTGTTCCGACTCCCTGGATTACGCCGATTTTCTCAAAATGGTCAGCATCGCGGGAATACATGACTTCGAAGTAATCGTTCTTGTATTCGCTTTCTGTACGCCAGTTTAACAGGTTTCCGCTTCCGGTTGGGTTTCCGCTGAATTCAGAAAGTTCTACGGGTAAAATACCTGTTGCCGTCCATCCTGAAATAGTAAATTCACAGCCGTCACCGGAATTCCCGTCAACCATTAGCAGGTAAGTGTTCCCGATAGTCAGCCCGGTTGCAGTAACTGTTCCCAACGTAGTGTTCCCGGGGTTGTAGCAATTGGACATAGAAGTGAACCCGGTACAACATCCGGAGGCATCATAAGTTACGCTGTATACATGTGCCTGGATTCCCCATCCGCTCACACATCCTGTTACCGAAGCAATCGGGAAGGAATGCGTGGTGCTGGTCGCTGTAAACTGGTACCAGGAATTGTTCTCAATGGAACCGCAAAATACGGAGGTTAAATTCCCCGGCTGGTCGGATGTGAACGTAACGTCTGTTGAAGCACTGAAGGTCCCGGGACCTTGTGTGAGAATAGCAGGTGAGGGACAGTTGTCATTCGTTGCGGCACTTCCGCATGAATTGGTTGGTGCACCGGCAACTACACAGATGGAGAATGTTCCCGAACCGCCGGCATAATCCCACATCCGGATGTAAACCGTGCTTCCCGGTGTTAATCCACCTCTTGAGATCATGGACATGGCTCCGTTGGGAGAATCATCGTCATCACATTCCACTAAAGTGAGGGAACCGCAGGTTCCGGTGTATAGTGCCATTCCGCTGTCTGTCATTGAACCGGAATTGGTATTGATCATAATAGATCCTGTTGCAGGGACCACTGTTGAGAACCAAACATCTTCGCCTGAATAAGAAGCACATCCGGGAGCGGGAGGACCTACAGAGCCGGTTGCTCCGATACTGGATGCAGAAGTGTAGGAACACGATGCGTTTGCCGTTAGCGGAGTAGCGGTGCAAGGTTCGTCGTTGGTCATCGGGACGGGTGAACTGGCACAAATGGAAAACGTTCCGTTGTTATCACCGCCATATTCCCAAACACGGATGAAAATCGTTGCGCCGGGTGTTAATCCGGTGCGATTGATCATGGACATGGCCCCGTTGGGTGAGTCGTCATCATCGCATTCGATCAAGGTTAGTGACCCGCATGTTCCCGAATAAAAAGCGAGTCCGGAATCGGTAATGACACCCGAGTTCATGTCTACGGTTAAAATTCCGTTTGCGGGTACGACTGCCGTAAACCAAACGTCACCGCCGCTGTAACTGGCACACCCGGGGGCTGGAACTCCTCCTGTTGCTGTTGCTGCCGCATTGGTGTACGTGGCAAAAGAACAGGATGTTCCGACGGTTAAAGGTGTTGCCGAACAGGGATTGTCATTGGCTGGCTGCGCAAAACAGGATATAAAGAATAGGTTGAAGGATAGTAATAGTAGGCTCCTCATGTAGTAATAAATTAGTTCGAACTTAATATTACAAATGAATTGTGATTTCAATTACAAGAATGAACCAATCCTCTGATTCGATGTGTAAAAACCGATTTTAAAAGAACAAAAAAAAGGACAGGCTGATCACCTGTCCTTACTAAACTGTTTTACTAAACTTATTGCTTAACTAGTTGAATTTCACCGCGTAACTTCACGTCTTCTCCAACCAGCACACCTCCGGTTTCAAGAGCGGAGTTCCAGGTCAAACCGAAATCTTTGCGATTGATAGAGGATTCAAAGCTGAAAGCTGCTTTTTCATTCCCCCACGGATCTTTTCCCTCTCCATGGAATTCAATATCCAGGGGAATGCGTTTTGTTACTCCGTGCAATTGGAATTCACCTTCGATCTTTCCTGTTTTCAGCTCGGGAAGTTCCGCTTTGAAAGTAATTTGCGGGTGATTCTCCACATCGAAGAAATCGCCGCTCTTCAAGTGCCCGTCCCGTTGTTCGTTACGAGTGTTTACTGAAGCTGTATCGATTTTCGCATCGATTACTACATTCTTGAATCCGTCTTCAGCTTCAACGGTTGCATCTACTGCATCGAAGGTTCCGGTTACTTTTGTAAACATCATGTGTTTTACGCTAAATCCTACTTCACTGTGAGCAGGGTCAATTGTCCATTTCGTTGTACTCATTTTGATTGAATTTTGATTGTTTTTATTTATTTGTTTGTTTGAAGGTTCAGAAGTTACTGTTTTAACGTCTTGACATCCTGAAGTCTTAATATCCTACTATCTATTTTACCGTTACCAATTGTTCCAAAGTCTTGCGGACTTTTTTGTGGTGTTGCGTGTGATCTTCATCTGAGCGATAACCGAAAGTTAGTACCAGGACCGCATGATCGTCTGTCAGACCTAAAATTTCGTCGTATCGGTCCTTTTGAAAGCCTTCCATTGGGGTGCTGTCAATTCCAAGGTGTGCTGCCATCACCAAACCGAATCCCAGTCCGATATAAGCCTGCTTGGTATTCCATGCGATGAGTTCCGCGGAGCTCAGGTTGGATAATACCCCGATCATGTTTTGCTGGAAGCGGTTCAGCTTTTCGCGTTCTACTTCGCGCACTTCCACGATGCGTTGCATATAAGAGTCGATGTGCTGATCTTCCACGTTGCGGTTCACAGTGAATACGATCACGTCTGAAGCGTCTGTAAGAGGCGACTGATCAAAAGATGCAGCTCTCAATTGTGCGCGCAACTCCGGGGATTTGACGTGGATCAGTTTGAAGGGTTGCAACCCGTAGGAAGTAGGAGCGCTGTTAATTGCTTCCAGGATTTCCTGCAGATCCCCGTCACTGATTTTTTTCGCCGGATCGTATTTTTGTGTGGCATACCGCCATGCTAACGCATTTTTCATCTCTCTTTTGTTACAATTTCACTTCCATCGGAATTTCCATGAGCAGGAGCGTAGAGCCTTTCGTGATATGCAAAGTTACGGAGGAAGTTTCCATTATTCCTAATGCGTCCCGACGATTTAACTGTTGCCCGTCGATCACGGAACTTCCTTCTACCTGCATCACATACATGCCGTTGTTCGGATTTTTCAATGCGTATGTCAGCGTTTTGTCCTCGGTAAATTTTCCCATGTGGAACCAGGCATCCTGGTGGATCCAAACTCCTGCATCGTCTTTGTTCGGCGAGAGGATCTGTACAAACTCATTTAAGTGTTCGTCCACGGCGATCTTTTGCTGATCGTAACGCGGTTCTACGTTGCGTTTATTGGGGAAGAGCCAGATCTGGAATAATTTCAGGTCCTGGTCCTCATTCGGATTGAATTCCGAGTGTTGTACTCCGGTTCCTGCGCTCATTACCTGGATTTCTCCTGCGGTGATCGTTGCGCTGTTTCCCATAGAGTCTTTATGTGCAATTGCTCCTTCCAACGGGATCGTAATGATCTCCATGTTGTCATGAGGATGTGTTCCGAACCCCATTCCCGGTGCAACGGTATCGTCATTCAATACACGTAGCGTACCGAAGTGCACTCTTTCCGGGTTGTACCAGGAAGCGAAGCTGAACGAATGCTTGGCATTCAACCAACCGTGGTTGGCATGGCCTCTGGAGCTTTCTGAGTGGAAGATTGTTTTCATGTTGTATTTCCTTTCTTGGATTGTTTATGAAGCAAAGATACAACAACTTTTGAAATAATTACCATGGTAGATATTATTTTTTAATTTTTTAAGAATTCACTCAAGAGTAAAAGGAATGAGGAAAGTGATTTCAAAGACAGATTCTATTGATTTAAGAGGGCAAATAGACACATGTCTATCCATAAATTCATTCCGTTTAACAGGTATTTTGCGGAAACACAAGATTTTCACACTCCATACCCTTAAAAAGTTGCAACATTAATTGATTGATTTCTAATAAAAATGGTGTCTCAGTAAAATAAAAACGACTTTTTTTTAAATTTTTCCTTGCGGAAATGAAAATTGGGTGTATCTTTGCACCGTCGTTGAAGCTATGGCGCAGGCGATGCAACGCTTTTAACGTAAAGCATTACACAATTTCTGAATCAGGCTGTAGCCTGAGTTCGAAAGAGCAAGAAAATTGGTTTGGTAGTTCAGTTGGTTAGAATACATGCCTGTCACGCATGGGGTCGCGGGTTCGAGTCCCGTCCAGACCGCAAACAACGTTAAAAGAAAATAGCTTATATGGCTGTAAGCTTAGAAGACCCTAGAGTGTATCAAATGCTCTAGGGTTTTTGCTTTGTATCTAGTTCCTCCGGGAAATCCTCTAAATCCTTTAAATCCGACGTTTTATCACCCCGAAAAGAACCCCTGTTGGAAGTACGGGGGTAATTTTGTTGATAACCGACTCAAAATGTTGGTAAGTTCGGCGAAATAGCTTATTAACTGTGAGTAATATTTATATATCTTTGTTTTATCGTTCTTTGAAAATGTTTTGAGGTCAAATTTCTAGATGAAGTTCAACTTATAGCCAATTGGCAACCCTTGTGGGTTTTTAGCGGAAAGAAAAGATTCATAAGATGTCCTTCCTATCTTCTTCCCCCTAACACGGCGAAAGTCTATAGCGATACTGGACTAGATGAATATAATTGCGCTTAGCGTTAATGCTTTATCCTTTTAAAGTCTTTTAATGCAGGAATTTTAAGTGAGTGTATGAGAACATTGTCTACGCATTTAGGAATGTGAATTTGATTCTACCATGGTGGCTTGCAGTAATGCAGGGCAATGTCGCCTATTAAAATAAATTTTTAGTAAAATGAGTAGAATTAAACAAACTCGAAACATCGATAGTTTGATTGCTTGCATTCAAATTATCGCTAAGGACACCCAGTGTTCTCTCTCGGATCAAGATTTATTAATCTTGAATGAAGTATTGCAAAAACTTCAAATTCTAAGGAACAAGAAAGGTAAAACGAATAAAGAACTTCGTAAAGAGGTTATGAAAGTCGTAGAGTTATTTACTCGCTATTTTTCTTAAACCATGGATTCGAAAATCAATGTACGTCATTAACCCGAGCGCTCCTTAAATTTTTCAACTCATGGATTTAGGAACTGTAATTAAAAATAATAGAAAGCAAAAGGGGCAGACTCAAGAAGAGTTTGCCAGAGCTTGTGGTATAACTCAAACTTACCTTTCTCAAATAGAGGGGAATAAGAAAGAACCTAATTTATCTACGTTGAAAGTGATCAGTGACGAATTGGAAATCCCATTGCCAGTTCTTTTTTTTATGTCAATTGATTCGGAAGATGTACCTGTGGAGAAAAAAGAACAGTTTGAAAATATTGGTCCAAAAGTAAAAGCATTAATAAGTGATTTCTTCGGAGTTTGAAAAGTCAGAATTCAAAAAGTTCTGTCATAACATTGGTATTAAAAAGGAGTTGGTTTCTGAGGTTTCTTCAAACCTTGATTCTTATTATAAGGAATGGGAAGAAATTAAGAAAGATAAGGTTACGGGTGAAAGTAAGAAGTACAAAGATGGTACGGTGAAAAAACGAATCATTCGACCTTCTTTGAAAGAACTTAAAGTTATCCAACGAGCAATTAAAGAAAGAATATTAGTTCCTATTTCTATGCCATCTAATATTCATGGAGGTGTAAAGAAGAGGAGCAATATTACTAATGCTAAACCCCATCAAGGTAAGAAGTTTCAATTTACGACCGATTTACAGGATTTCTATCCTAGCATCAAATATGATAGGGTTTATGATACGTTCCTTAAATTGAAATTTTCGAATCATTATAGCCATTGGTTAACCAAATTTACTACTTGGAAATATGAACTGCCTCAAGGAACTCCGACCAGCACGCATGTATCGAATATCGTTTTTTTAGAAACAGATTTTAGGCTAATCGAATTTTGTAATAGACAGGGAATCACCTATACAAGGTATGTGGACGATCTAACATTTTCATCTCAGCAATGCTTTAAGGAGCATTTACAAACATTACTTGAAATTGTAATGGATAGTGGATTTAAATTGAGCCGTCGAAAAACAAAATACGAGGGTTTTCAAAATATTACCGGAATTGATGTGTTCAATAATTACATCGATGCTCCAAAGAAAATATTGGAGAAAACAAAAGAGGGTATTGCTTTAAGGAGAGATCTCAAAGCATATCAAATATATGTTGAGAATATTCGAAAAACGAATAGAAGAGGGAGATAAAGGATTTAAGGGATTTCACTTATATTTGGTTTCTTATAAGTAACCATATTCACGTGAAAATCTCAAAGCCGACAAAGAAGCTGCCCCAAAATTTAAAGGAATTGCTTAAAGATATAGGAGAAAATTCTGTACTCTTCCAAATTTATGTAAGAATCCATGATACGCCTTGGAAAGCATTTAAAAACCTAGATGATTCCGGCTGTGATATTGTTCTTGTTAATCTTGAAACGAATAAAACGATTAAAGTAGAGGTCAAAACTCGCCAAAGTCTTTATACGACAGCAACTAGTACTAAGACGGAGGGTTCACGTGAGTTTGAAGTAACTAAAAATGAATATGAGAATTTCGATATTCTAATCTGTTTATGGTATGATTACAATTCATTTTTTATTCTTCCTAAATCTGAACTAAAAGGAGAAAATAAATCTATTAAGATTCGAATTAGAAAAAGCAAATCGGGTGGTTATGGAGATAAAGATAGATTTCTAAATAATTGGCAAGCTTTACTTGATTTATTATAGATTTGCTTCGAGGTTTTCGATAATTGAAATCACCCTAGATTCATCAAGAATTGGTTCTTCTGAAACTCTTTCAACTGATAATTCAAGTAACCTTTCGTTTAAATTTTGCATGAATAAATCTGAATAGTGAAGAGGGTAATTGTTTTCATGGGTAATCTTGAAATTTAAGGAATTGAAGTGAACATTGTGTAAAACGGAAGGCGCCATAACCTTGTAAAGAGCATAATCCTTTGTGATAAAAATGGGATGTGTTCTTATTCCCGTCATTTTCGATATTTGAGTTCGATTACAACTCATCCGAGCGTGAAATAAATCCCAAGCTGTACCCCACAATCTCTTTTTGACTTGCTCCGGTTTTGCACCAATAGAAATCATTGAAAGTAATTTAGTATTTCCACCAAATATTTCTAAGGCAAGAGTGAATTCCAATCCTAACATCACGTTTAACTCATTTTTCATCCATTCGATAAATAGATTGATGTTTTTTTCAGAATATTCCTTTTTCAACCCATCATTTGCAAGTTCACGAATCTTTAATAATCCTGCATAGTATAGGTTAAGATTTGCTGAAAATGGCTGAATTGAACCTTTCATAGATGATGTTCGAGGGCGAATATCGTAATTTAACTCAAAATCGAATTCGTAACGTTCTAATAACTTTATTGGATAACCAAATACGAAGTCAACCTTATGTTTAAAATCCCATAGCTTATCTTCAATTATTTCAAGGGTTGAACGATCATAACAAAGCTCAGTCAACGCAAAAATTGAAGTATAGTTTACCTTGTGCTTTTGTACATACCGTACCAGATTAAATATTTTCGTCTTATCTACTTTCGCTGATTTCTTGTGCTTGACAAAAGTTATTATATCTAAACAAACACAGCTATCCAAGATTATTAGCAGTTCACTGCTTTCCTTCTCTTCTAATTCTTGAATTTCTTTTTCGCTTGGCAAGGCAACCTCACCTAAATCAGATAAATAATAAAAGTGGCTCATAAAATCATTTCTCATATTTATAGAAATTAAACCCTTGGCTTACGATAACCTCTTTTTCGGAATCATCAGGACAAATAACAAGGAATGAGCCTTTGACAAATTCTTTGTATGTATTTAATTGTCTGAACAATTCCCCCAAAGAAGGGATTTTCGTTTTAACTTCAATGTAAATATCGTACTTAAGAGGTTGTCTATACTCATCCTTTTCAGTTTGAATCCATTCTATATTATCATAGACCTCTTCATTTTCAAAATCGATGCCATTTACAGTCAGTTTGGTGCATTCAATTTCCACTCTCATATCTACAAATCCTATAATATTCTTAGAAGATTGATAGCCAGTTCGGTGATTAGTAGTTTGATTACATACAGTGAACTCCCATTGTTTTTTCGACACTTTAAATTTACTTCGAACAGGGAGTTCATTTGACAAGCCGTTAAAAGAATTCAATATGTTAAGTCTTTTTTCTACAATTGCTAACTGTTCTTTTTCTGACGTCGGATCATACTTGGTTACTATATCTGCAAGGAGTTTCTCTTTCTTGTTTTTGTATAAACCACATTCTTTTCTAACAATTTTTTCCGTGTGATTTTCTAAGGCTTTTACTACCTCCGAATTCCAGTCGTGTAAATTGTAAACATCATTTATAACTTTCTCAATATTCAAATCTACCCATTTTAGAATTTCATCATGTGTTGGGTTTTTCAAATCCTCATCGAAAAAACCAAGCTTTTGTTGTAGGGATTTCGCTTTTGGTGCAGCCATTTATTTACTTTATTTTAGTTCATTTGAATTCAGTGATTTTATAAAGATAAACATGTGTGGACGTAATTTATTTACGTCCTTCTAACTTTTATTCGTTGGAACTAAATCATCTGATTTCTTGCTTTGTTCTTATACCTATAATCAACTAAAATGCTAAATTTGAGTCATCACTATTTATTGAAATTATGGAATACTCAATTGACGCTAGATTTGTAAATAACCAACTAGGAATAAGAATTCATTTCTTGACCACAATTAACGCATCTGACTATGATGAAGCTCTTTTATTTCAAGAGGAATTATTGGCAGGATTTCATCGAATGAAATGGGAGGATTCATTTGTAGCACAAATTGAAAATCTTGATAATAATGAACAGCTAAGGAATTTAAAGTATGAAGAGATGGATCAACTAGCACTTGATTCAGATAATACTTTAATTGTAGAGCAATTCTTTTTAGATGATCCTGATCAGTCAAAATCCGTTATAGAGAATTACATTCAAAATGTACAAAAAGAAGGTAAACACGACATGAAATATTCTTCTCGTAAATATGAAATCCCAATAAGGGTTAAGGATTTGAATACGGGTAAACGAATTACAGGAGAGTTTTCTTGTTTGAGGATTGAACAATTAATACCTAAATCATTATGAGACCAGAAAATGTAAATCCAGGAAACTTTCAAGTAATTGAAGTTGTTTATGATAATCAAGAATTCTCTATTGCTTTTGGGATTTGGGAAAGTAGAGATCGTGTTCTGGCTATGCGTTGGAATGGTGATAATGACACTGATGCAGGCTATCCTAAGACTTTTGGACATCCAATGTGGTTTATAATCAGTAATGAGCTAAGAATTCCAATATTAACTTCATTAATTGGATTGCCTTTTTCAGATAAGGAGAGACTACTTCGTGTGATTGGTGAATCGATAAGGTAAGAGTAGGGATTTAAAGGGTTTGGATGGTTTAACTACCAATTTTAGCTATCATATTGATAAGTCTATCTGGAGTTTGTTTCTGAGTGATTTTGTCAAGCTTATCCGAATAGTTTTTTATCCAAACATCATATTTATTCTTGGTTCCAGCATATTTATTTTTTGCTCGTACGTTCTCGAGCGATGAAATTGCTCCTTCAAGATAAATAATATTCATCAAGGTTCCCAATGCTTGATTTGACAGATTCAATGCACTATTGTTTTGAATCAACTTTGATATGTGTCCTGTATATTTCATAATACAATAATACTACCTGAAGACCGTAAACAAATTACGATCTACGATTTGAGATTAAGTCGTTTATTTTTTTAATTCTTCTTGCTATTATTCACTTAAATGATGAGATTTGGCATCTAAAGAAACCACAATTCTATGACACTGAATAAGTTCTCTAATTGGATGAGGGTTGACCTTCATATTCATACAGACTGGAGTAAAAAGACAAAACAGAACGACTATAAGGGGAACTTTTCGGTTGATACTCTCAAGACCAAGTTAAAGGAAAATGATGTCCAAATCTTTTCCATGACAGATCATAATATTATCAATTATGAAGCTTATAATGAGTATTACGATGCTTACAATCCGGTTGAAGACCCACTTTTGCTAGTTGGCGTTGAATTGGATATCGTTGTTACAGGAGGAAGACCTGAATCATATCATTCTTTGTTAATCTTTAATCATTCGGATAAAATAAATGCAAAAAGACTGTATGATGCCCTCGAAGCGAAATATACTGAGAAAGGAATTGGTGATTATGATCGAGTTTTATCTATTGAAGAAATAGTAGTTCTTTTCCCTAATGAAGACTTTTTTTTCATTCCTCATGCGGGTAACACAAAAAGTATTCTTACTAGCTATAAGGATGACTTAAATACAGCTCAAAAAATGGTTCTTCTCATGCAAAGTGCTTTTGAGAAAGTTCCTGAAAAAAATGTTTCCCGTTATAACGAAGGGTTTGATAAGCATCTTGTTGAATCTTTCAGAAAAAAAGAGGATAAAGCTTATGTACAGTTTTCAGATAACCATAATGCAGCAAACTATCCGTGTACTGGTAAAGAAGGGTCAAATCATGAGTTTTATTACTTGAAAGGTAGTAAAAGTTTCGAAACCCTTAGATTGGCATTTATTGACCCTAAATCAAGAATAATGTCCGAGGAACAATATTCAAGTTTAGAGGGGCAAACTAACTACATTGAGAGTTTGCGGATTTCGGGAGATCCAGTTCTTGAAGATACCGAGATAACCTTCAGCCCTCATTTGAATGTTTTAATTGGAGGAAGATCTAGTGGGAAAAGTTTGATGATGAGTATGTTGGGGGAAAAAATCGACGGGGTTGATTCACACCAAAATATTTATGATGTTGATTTTAAAAATGCCAATATAAAAAGCTTTAGAGATGCTTCCTATCAAACTGTTACATCAATTCCAAAAGAAGAAATAACGTATATCAATCAAAATGAAATTGTAAGTTATTTCGAGAAGAAGAATTTACTTGTTTTAGCTAAGGCTGCAGGAAAAGAAGACGAATATCATTTTCAAAAACAACAATTCACCCAGCATAAAGATGATTTGAACAACCTTTTGGAAGGGGTTTTAGATAAGTATAATCAAGTCGGAGGACATAGTGAGTTTAATAAAAACTTTGTTTTACATGGAACAACCATTGAGAGTTTATTAAGTGGTGAGTATGTTTTTAAGCTTGAAAATGAACAAATCTTTAAAGAGCATGATAAACAGAAATTGATTGAAGATTCTTTTGAGAATTTAGAAAATCTGGCTGTAAATAGTACCATATTTAAGCAAAATTCATTTTTAGAATTTTCGGATGAGGAATTAAAAATCATTCAAGATTTTGAAAATCTATTAAGCTTGAAAAAATCACTTGTACAAGAAAAGGATCTCAAGCAAACAAAAAAGAAAGCTTTTTTGGATGAAACAAAAAAACTTGTTATTGAACAAAATAAACTATTGAGTTTATCTGCTAGAAGAAAAGCAGACGCCCTGGATTCAATGTCGCAGTTTAAACGGGATATAGGTCAAAGATTTTCCCGTTTGGCTCAATTGAAAAAGACCACTAATCAGTTTCAAGATTTTGATTACTCATTGCAAAAGGAAATGTTGATAGCTGAAAATATTCGCTTAGTAGTCGAAATCAAAAGTGACCTTTCGTTAAATGAGATCTTTCTCGATGGAATCCGTGGAGGAAATACAAGTGAAAGTATCTATACTAATTTACTTGGAGTGCTTTCAGGTAACAAAACAATTAAGAGTTATAATGATATTACGGTAGAGACACTTCGAAGAAAATCGAAAGCTTTATTAAAGGAGGTATACAAGACCTTAGATAACCCACAGGATTATCTAAAGTATGAAGATGGTTCAACTTCGGAAAGAAACAGTCCCGGGTTCAATTCTGAAAAGTACCTGCAAATAATCTTACATAATCCAACTTCCAAATTTGTATTTGTGGATCAGCCTGAAGATAATTTAGGAAATAAGTTTATTGCACAAACACTAGTCGAGATACTTAGAGAAGTGAAATTCAAAAAACAAGTCTTTTTGGTTACACACAATCCATCAATTGTAGTTTATGGTGATGCTGAAAATGTTATAATTGCTCACAATGATGGTAGCAGGATTTCTTATGAACAACATGTAATCGAAGATCCATCTGCACAAAAAGAAATATGTAGCATCCTAGATGGAGGAGAATACATATTTGAAATGAGATCAAAAAAATATAATATTCAAAAACTACTAAAAGACAACGAAAATGAGTAAAACAGCAAATTTAGAATTTGATTCAGTTAATCAAAAGATTGAAATAACAGGTCTTATAGAAGCATCAATTGAAATAGAATACGGTGCTGATGTAGATTTTACGGAATTAGTGTCTCATTTAACCAGTTTCATTGATACATCTGAAGTGATCAATCTAACAGTTTCTGAATTTGACCAAAATAATGGTAAGTTAAAAACCGTAGTGGAAACTATTCAATCAATCTTTGAGAAGTACACTGAAAGTCTAACAATCATTGCTGAAGAGGATGATGATGATTTGCCGTTTGACTTTTAATTAGATTTTTTCATTGTCCTTCAGAATATGCCATAGATATTCGTTTTATAAACGAATGGAATGAAAAAGAACATTGAAAACGAATTGCCAAAAATCCGGGTGAAGCTTCGGGATGATAAACCGCTAAACGCAGAAGGAAAGTACACGTTGAATTACATGGTTCGCTTCGAGGGAAAAACGATTAAGAAACCAACCGGATTGTATATTGAGGAGAAGAATTGGAACAAGAAAAAAGAAACAGTCTTGGGGTCATTGAATGATACATCAAAGGCCATGAAAACATATTCCATGACCCTTGCTTCTAAGATTATTCTAAATTAAAACCGGCGTACCGCTCTTATTTCAAAGGTTGCAGCTTTGTTAATGGGTAGAATGGAAGTTCCTCCGGGAGTGATCACCACTGCATTGGCATCCGTATTGTTTGCTTCTGTCGAACTCCAGTAAGGAGATGTTAATAAATTCGTACCGCCGTTCGCTGTTGCAGTTGCGTCAACGATCGTATAGTTAGCCCCCAGAAGTTCCAGTTCTGCAGTTGTTGGAAGGTACCAATCGGAATACGTGATTGTTCCTTCTGTAATTTGCAGTTCATTGCAGGTTGCTGCAGCGTACGAATTGCCGTCATCACCTAACGAGATTTGTGCCGGGATAATAATGGTCGTGTTAGCAGCACCGGCATAAATACCATTTCCGTCCGCACGTGTTTTACCATACGTACCCGCAAACCATCTCACGGTAGGTAAATCATTTTTCGCCACTGCCAATCCGTGTTGTCCGGTTTCATCCACGTAAAACACCACTCCGCCTTGTGCGAAATCGCCTACTTCATATTTCACCAATCCGGCAACATATCCCATACCGGCAATGTCTGTAGAGTCGGTGTGATGGTTCCAGTTTGCCGTGTCGGAAGCGGTAATTCCGGATGCCAGGGATGCATCGAAAACCGGATCGTTTTCATTTGCACTGTTTGCATGTAAGGCATAAGGGACACTTAATAACTGTGTAGTTCCACTGATCGTGTAATTTGTTCCGCCCGCCGGATCTGTTTCGGTTTGTACAAAGTAAGGCCCTGCTGACCAGTCAATGGAGGCAAAAGTTCCGGAGACAACCGTTCCTGCGCCAATCTCCACGCTAACCAAACCATTGATGTTTGATGTCGGTAATTGCGTTTCCTGATAAACCACTCCTCCGGTGGGGCCTCCCTGTAAGATACTGATACGCATTCCTACGTTTTGGTTGGTTACCAAGGTATTGGATGCATTGCGAATGACAGCCTGGTAGCTCATTTTTTGCGGTGCCTGTGAAAATAGGTTGAAAGCAAGCAGAAGCAGGATTACGGTATTTACTATTCGTTTGTTCATGGTGTTTAGTTTTTAATGATTTGGAATTCTTTTACTAACTGACCGTTATCAGTTATTTTCAATAAATAAGCAGCGGGGGTTAACCGGTCCATAGAAATACCGGTTTCAGGTTGGGTGATTTCTTTTTCCTCAAGGAGCTTTCCCCGGGTATCAAAAAGTTGATACGATAACTTTTCCTGGGAGTATTCACTCACCGAAATGGTTATTAATCCATTGGTTGGATTTGGAAAAGCAGCCAGTTCTAAGGTGATCGTATGATCTTCTATCCCGGCTGTGGTAAGAATTTCATAAGGTTGCTGAACCCCCTGGTTTACTTCTCCGTTTGCCCCGGAGTTGGAAGTGTAAGCAATTTGTCCGATAGTGTAACTGCATGTTCCTCCTGCACCACTGGCTTCATTACCCGCGGCCGGAACCGCTTCCTGTGCATGAAGTCCACCTGAGCTGGCAATAAGGAGTATTGCTGCAACAATGATTTTTTTTTGATTCATAGTTTTTTCATTAATGTGATTTATGTGATGAATAATACGTATTACGATATAAGACGGCCATCCATTTCCGGAGTTGCACGAATTATTATTAATAACGTTTTAGCTGTTTATCGTTGAATTTTTGTTGCGGAATTCCTTTTGAGAGTTCTCCGGAATGTATTGTTTCAGAGCGTTTTGTTTTGCCTCCTCCGGAAAGAAAGGCCCGCTTTGCTGTGAATATACCGGTCATTGATACAGAGATTGCTGTTTTTTTCTTTTCAGCTTCTCAACCAACTCTTCCTCCGGCTTATCGCCAAACATTTCAGGGCAATCAGGAAAATCCACGACAAAAAAAGCACGAGGGTGATTTTCTGGATCAGCGGCAACCAGGAAATCAGCCAGTTGGTCATGTAAATGATGAAGTTCAGCAGGATGAGGAGGATGCAGATCCAGCCGAATACATACAGGATTTTCAAGCGGTTCTTCTTTAATTCGCTCAATGTAGCGGCCATGGGAACGGCACTGATCGTGCTCCCGATACCGATCACACTGTCGTGAAATTGGGTAAAGATGAAAATGAGGATGAACATGGACAGGCTTCCCGTGTAGCGGATAAGGAGGATATTTCGTTTGCGCTCATGGAAAAAAGCAGGTAAATGGTACCAGAAAATGGCCAGTGAAGTGAATAAGATGATCGTTCCGGTTAGCGAAAAGACTCTTCCGGTATTCCGGGAGCCGTTTTTTGCTGTTTTAGCCAGTAAATCGCACCAGTAATTATTGATCCAGTCGAAACCCATCCCCAGGCGATTGGCATTCGATCCCCCGGGATAGTTATAGGCAGCAAGGAAATAAGATGCAAGGAACAGCCCGATCCCAATCATGGGAATGAACAGCCAGTTTTCAGGCCTGAACAGCTTTTTCATCGTCCGGAATTGTCACAGAAAGGGTGTAGCAATCAGTTAATTCCGGAATAATGCAGTGGTATCCGTAAACCTGTTCCAGTTTGGTTTTTAAGGCCTCGGAACTTTCCCGTTCGCCGTGAACGATAAACAGTTTTTCAGGGTTTTTCGTCAATCCGCTAAGCCAATCGATCAGTTCTTCCTGGTCGGCATGTGCGGATAATCCTTCCACCAGCGTACAGGTTGCGTGTACATCCCAGAATTTTCCGTGCATTTTCACTTCCTTCGCACCGTCGAGCAGGGCGCGGCCTCGGGTTCCCTCGCCTTGGTAGCCTACCATCAAAATGGTTGCTGATTTTTGACCGAGGTAGTGTTCGAAATAAGTGAGCACTCTTCCACCGGTTGCCATTCCGGAAGCAGCAAGGATGATTTTGGGTTGATTGCTGACTGCCAGTTTTTGTGTTTCTTCCGGTTTACCGACCACACGGATCTCTCTGCGGATCTGTTTGGCTTCCGAAGGAGATAGTTTGTGCCACGACTGGTGCTTACCGAAGATTTGCAATACTTCTTTCCCCATAGGGCTGTCCATGTAAACGGGTAAATCCGGGATCAGGCCTTCGTTCTTCAGTTTCCAGATGTAAAACATCAGCAATTGAGCACGCTCCACTGCAAAAACCGGGATGATGATCGTACCGTTCCTGGTGGCAGCCTGTTGAATAACTTCTGCCAAACGGGTTTCCGGATTTGCGGGGTGGATTCTCCCACCGTAAGTAGATTCGATGAATACTACATCTGCTTTTTCGGGCTTTTGAGGAGCAAACAATAGGGGGTCTTCCTGCCGGCCGATATCGCCGGAAAATACCAACAGTTTATCGGCTGCTTTCAATTCGATGAATGTTGCTCCCACAATGTGTCCGTTGTAGCGGAAACGGAAAGTGAACAGGTCGGATAGTTTGATCCAGTTGTCGATCGTTTGCACTTGGAACAGGTGAAAAACAGCTTCGGCTTCTTTCGCAGTGTAGAGCGGTTTAGCGGGATGGTGTTTACTATACCCGAAGCGGTTGGCGCGTTCGGCGTCTTCTTCCTGTATTTTGGCACTATCGAGGAGGATCAGCCGGGCAATTTCAATCGTTGGTCCTGTAGCATGGATTTTTCCTTTGAATCCTTGTTTGACCAATAAAGGAAGATACCCCACGTGGTCCAGGTGCCCGTGTGTCAGGATGACCGCGTCGAGGGTCGAGGCATCAAAAGGCAAAGGTTGCCAATTGAGCAGCCGCAATTCTTTCAACCCCTGGAACAGGCCGCAGTCGATGAGTATTTTTTTTCCTGCGAGTTCAATCAGGTATTTGGATCCGGTAACGGTTGAAGCCGCTCCCAAGAAATGAATCGATATGTTTGTTTTCATAGTTAACGGGTCGTTTAATGCGTTTGATGAATCGGGTGATAGGGCGGATGTCCGCAAAGGTTGTTTACTTCGTTCAGCACTGTTGCCGCACGGATCGTTTTTATCCCGATGGACTTCAGTAATTCCGTTTTGTTTAGCAGTTCGCTGCACAAGACGATTTCCATGCCCAGTAATTTTTGTTTTTCGGCAACGGTCAGTGAAGTCAGACACGTTATGGGATACAGTCCGTAGTGATCGATTTTGTCTTTCAATCCTTTTCCGAACGGATGTGCCCATCCCATCAACCGGAGTCCCGAGCAGCCGGCATATTGGATCGCGTCCTCGGTAAAACGGGTGTTTGTGACGATCAAGCCTTTTCGTTGCTTTGCCGGGTGTACACCTTTTTTGAGTAAGTGTGCCTCGATGTCATTAAACCGGGCGTGAATATAGAGCGGGATTTTTACATTACAGGAAATCCCGGGCTGGTTGTGGTATTTGCATTCGATCAACAGTTGTTCGGAATCTTTTTCCGCCAGGATATCGATCTCATGAGTCACACATTTTCCTTGCAGGATCTGGCCGGTTTTTGTCCGGTATCCTTCTTTCTTTAAAAGTTCTGCTACGTATTTTTCAAAAGGAAAACCGGAAGGGCCGAGCTCCATGATGGCATATTTCAAATGGTACCGGGCAGCCTGATGCCTTGAACCCGATTTGAGCAGTGCGAAGGCGATCTTATAGATATTGCGGGTGGTCATCCCGTCGTAAAGCTGGTTCCGGATTTCCTGGAGAATGAATTCGATCTGTTCATTGTCTGCTCCCGATCTGCGCAGCGAAGCACGCACTTTTTCCTCTGAAAAGGGACTTTTTTCCCCGGAGGCTTTCGTTATTGTAAATTCATTATTCATAGTCTGCGTGATTCGTTTTGAGCAGGGAAAGAAGAAGGATGAGGCTGATCAGTGAGAGGGAAAAAATAAACCAGATGAGCGCAACCGGAGTGTTTTGTCCATGATCCGTTAAAAAGAGCATCAGCACGCCGATGGTCAGCTGCATCAATAATGAAAAAGTAAGGATGACGGGAGCCAGAAAATAACCCGGCTTTTTGTTTCGGATCAGCAGGACCCCGCCGATAAAAATCCCAGGAAGAACGATGGAAAGATCCAATACATGAACCGGGTTGGTGGGAAGCATTTCCAGGTCGGGTGGCATGTTGTTGAGCAGGTTTGCCGGTATGATAGCAGCAAGCCAAGCGCCATAGAACAAAACGGCCGTAAAGATAAAATATCCCCCGGTAAGCTGATGCAGAAAGGAGTTTTCCCCGGAAACCCGGATCGTGTTCCTGTTCGAATACAACAGAAAGAACAGGGAGTAACAGCTTAGTCCGAGTATGAATACATACAAAAGGAACAGGCGGTTAAACTGGATGTCAAAACAGTAAATGAGGAACGTATAGATAAAGTAGCAACTGATCCCGGTCCAGATTAACGCGAAGTACTTTTCCTTCCGGTCAATCAATAAAACACTCAGGAGATAGAATGGGATGATGTACAGGTTGATCAGGTCTTGTCCTCTTGCCTGGGCGGCCCACAGTTCGGTTTCTTTGATGTAAGTTTCGGGTGAAACCAGGCCTTGCCAGCTTGTCAGGCAAATCAATGCCGCAATAAGCCATGAAAGTCTTCGAACGATCTTAACCTGTTTCATAACAGTTGTTTTAGTGTTGTTGGAGCAAAACTAGGGCATCACCTGTTCCAAACGAATGACTGCCATCTCTCCAACGGGTGACTTTTATCACTATTCGGATGTGCTTTAAATTGTTTGCTGGGGTTTATTGCTCCGGTAATGACTACCGGGATAACTGCGACAGAGTGGTTTTATACGAAAACTGCCCGGAGTTACCGGGCAGTGAATCAATCTAGGAAATGGTTATCTTTTTCTTAAGGGTTGGTTTTGTTTTTTCCTTTTTGGGGATCGTCAGCTGAAGCATTCCTTCCTTGTAAACGGCTTCAATTTTGTCTTCGTTGACGTTCTCTGGAAGGTTAAAGGTCCGGGAGAACGATTTCCGTTCAAATTCCTTCTTGGTGTAATGTTCGTTCGATTCCTCCGTTTCATGTTCCTTATCGGCACTGATGGTGAGATTGGATCCTTCTACATCAATCTTAAAATCCTTTTTGGAAAATCCGGGAACTGCCATTTCGGTATGAAATGCTTCATCACTTTCTTTGATGTTTACTGCCGGGAACAAACTCATTCCATGAAATGGCCATCGGTTCGAAAAGATGCGGTCTGTAAAGAAATCAGACCAGTTTGGAGCTGTCAGCTCTTCATTTTTGGATGTTTTTTCTGGTTTCATAACTCATTATTTAAGGTTAAACATACATGCTGTATCAATTGCGGTCCTGGTAATATTCAGGCTCGTCGGGTTCGATTCCTTTACTCAGGAACTCCCCCTCCGCATTTTGTTCCGCCAGGGTCCAGGTATCGGTTAAAATGGTTTCCAGCCAAACATTCCCGGATTTTCGGAATACCTGTACACCCAATCCGAAACCGGTCCAAAGAAGCTGTTCCAGTTCACTGACCTTCATCTCGGGAGTAATGGATATTTCACCCGAATGGTGGACGGTGCGGCATTCTTTCAGTGTTACATCTTTCCGGATCAAAAACTGAAGCGGAGAGGCCTGTCCTGATTCATGTCTCTTCGAAAAAAATTCCAGTTTCAGAAAAGGAAATGCCTGATTAAACGAATCACGGATTTGTGAAATGCTTTGCTGGTCGTTGATAGTTATTTTCATTTGACTCGGAATTAGTTTTACTCGTGGAGAATTAATAATGGAGTGAGGCTGTGGAAAGACATTGCTTTGGAAACCGGTTCCCGGAAGATGCGTCCGATCAGGGAATGATCCCGGGAAATAACCGTTACCAGGTCTATGTGATGTTTTTTGACAAAGTCATTAATTCCGGTAACCACATCGGGATGCTCCACCTCAAAAAAAGTATGGTAAGTGTGCTTCAATGCCTTTTCGATGCGGAAGCTTTCCGCAATTTCGCTGAATGTCGGGATGATCTCTGCCTCGGTGAATACGTTCAGGACACAAATGTGCGATTGAAACGTTTTCGTCAGTTGTTTCAAGGGCTTCAGAATGGTTTCGTTATCCGTTTCTGAAAAATCAACAGCAAGAACAATATTTTTCGGTTTCCGGAATTTGACCTTTTTGTCGATGACCATTACCGGGATGCTGGTTTTGCGAATAAGTGTTGAAGTCGTACTGCCTAGTATCCGCTCCTGTAAGTATCCAACTCCCTGGCTGCCCATCACGATCAGATCGATGTGTTGCTTTTTGGCATACTCCTGAATGATTTCGACAGCTGTTCCGGGTAAAGTCGTGTAAGTAATTGTTAGTTCCGGATTCGATTGGTCAATCGGCTGCTTCAAATCTTCCAGGTTCGACAGGGCATCTTCTTTCAAAAATTCTTCCGTTGTTATAAGTACGGAATCCTCTGCAAAGACCGGAATGGAGTAAACATGCAGCAGATAGAGTTCTGCTCCGGTTTCCCTTGCCAGTTCAACCGCATAATTTAAGGCGTTGTGAGACGACTTTGAGAAATCTGTGGGGACGAGTATTTTTTTCATGTCGAATAGTTTTATGATCGGAAGAACAAGTGATCCAATGAGAAACCATGCCATTCCGGGGGAGTCATTACAAGAAAAAGAAGCAGCGCCAAACGTAGGAATACATTGCGTGTATCCCAAAGCGGCTCATTCATTCCGAAACCGATCCCAGCTATAATCAGGTTTACACCGAGCAGGTAAAGTGCCGGGAATTCAAAAAGTCCGAAGATCAGCAGTGTTCCGCAGACCAATTCGGTGTAGGAAGTAAATACCGCAGCCACGGATGTCAGTAACCGGGGGATTCCTTTATTTACGAATCGCTCCTGGTACGTATTGATAACGGTTTTCATCCCGATATTGACAATTGCATCGTATCCCTGGAAAAGAAAAAGAAAGCCCAGGAATACACGTGCGATCGTGATTGCTGAGACAGTATGATATTGTTCGATCAGTTCCATATGGATTTGTATTTCTGACAAAATTAGGGCGGATCGGAGCGAATGGAAATGAGGCGCGTCATGATCCGGGATGATGTATATCAATGAGTTTTTTCAGGTTGCGCAGTGACCACCGTCATTCTCCATTGCCTTTTCAAATGGGATCTTTGTGGTATAAACTTTTAATTCGCTGAGTATGAAAACAGATGCTGAAATACAAAAACATGTCATGGAAGAGTTGAACTGGGAACCTGCGATCCATTCATCGGAGATCGGTGTTGCTGTGAAAAACGGGGTGGTTACTCTTTCAGGAACGGTAGATACCTACCAGGAAAAGAAAATAGCTGAAAAAGCTGCCCTGAAAGTGGCCGGAGTCAAAGGAATTGCAGAAGATATTGTGATTAAGCTGAGCTACCACGATCAGAGAACAGACACCGAATTGGCAGATGCGGCAGTAAATGCCCTGAAATGGAATGTGCTCGTTCCTTCGGATAAAAACAAAGTAAAGGTTGAGAATGGATGGGTCACAGCAGAAGGAATGGTAGATTGGGCCTACGAACAACATGCGGTTCGGGATGTCCTTGCGTCCATTACCGGAGTAAAAGGAATCAGTAACCTGGTGAAAGTAACTCCGAAGTTGAATCCTGCCGATGTCAAAAAGAAAATCGTTGCGGCTTTTGAACGAAGTGCATCGATTGATGCAAATGGAATCCACATAGAAAATGTGGGGGACAAGGTAATTTTGACTGGAAAAGTGCGTTCGTACTCTGAAAAAAGGGAAGCGGAACAGGTAGTTTGGAAGGCGCCGGGAGTTGCTGCTGTGGAAAATAACATTGAGGTGAGAATTCCCTCATATGCGGAACTGGGCAGAGAATTGTAAGACCAGGTTTTGAGTTACAGGGAGCACCCTTCTTAGGAGGGTGCTTCTTTGCGTGCCTGTATGACCACTGTCAGCAACAAAGATGACGAAAGTCATCTAATTCGCCTGACACAACTTTTACTTTTGATACCCGGTCAAAAAGTGTATATTCGTTATGGAATACCAACGTAAAAGAATGGAAAGCAAAGAAGGAATCGACGCGTTGTTTTTACACGCGACCGAAGGAATCCTGGTGACGAATGCAGAAGGACTGATTACACGAATTAACCCAAGTGCTGAAAAACTATTTGGCTACAGTCCGGGCGAATTGAACGGGGTAAAAATTGAAGCACTTGTGCCCTCCAGATTTACCCATAAACATGAGAATAACAGGGCGAATTATGTTCACCATCCGCATGCAAGAGCCATGGGGTTGGGGATGGAATTATTCGGACTGAAAAAAGACGGTTCCGAATTTCCGGTTGAAATCAGCCTAAGTCCTTACAAGACGGTCGAAGGAACCTTCGTGATCGCCTTTATAGTAGATATCACCCTTCGGAAAGAAGCAGAAAGAAATCTTCGCAATTATTCGGAAGACCTTGAAAGACAGGTGAAAAACAGGACGCTTGTGCTGGAGGAAGCAATCAAAGAACTGGAGCGGACCCAAAAAGAACTCGATGCTTCTTTGGCGAAAGAGAAGGAGCTGAATGAAATGAAATCGCGCTTCGTTTCGATGGCTTCTCATGAATTCCGTACTCCGCTTACGACTATGATGTCATCCCTTTCGCTGGTAAGCAGGTACAACGAACGGAATGATCCGGAAAATCATGCAAAACACATTCGTAAAATCGAAAAATCCATTGTGAACCTCACGGACATTCTGAACGATTTTCTTTCTGTTTCCAAACTGGAAGAAGGCAAGGTCCACAATATGCCGGAAGAAATAAACCTTCGGCAGTTCCTGCGGGATATCGACTCTGAAATGCAGGGCATGTTAGGAGAGAAACAACACATCGATCAGTATTATTCAGGTGAAGAGGAAGTGCTGCTGGATGCCAAATTACTCCGGAACATCCTGTTCAATTTAATTTCGAATGCCATTAAATTTTCTCCCGAAGAATCTGCGATCGAATTACATGCACTAGTCAGCGAACAGGCTATTGCCATTTGGGTCAAAGATCATGGGATCGGTATCAGCGAAGAGGATCAGCAACACCTTTTCGAGCGATTCTTCCGCGGCGGAAACGCAACTCACATACAGGGAACCGGCTTGGGACTGAATATCGTTGCGCGGTATGCAGAGCTTATGGACGGGAATGTCACGATTGAAAGTACCCAAAATAAAGGAACGACCGTAAAGTTGGTCATTCCACGTTAAATACATACCTATGAAAAAGATACTGCTCATTGAAGATAATCCGGATATCCGTGAAAATACGGCAGAAATCCTGGATCTGGCGCAATACCAGGTATTGACCGCTGAAAATGGAAAAGAAGGAGTGCAACTGGCTCTCAAAGAACTTCCCGACCTGATCATTTGTGATATCATGATGCCCGTCCTGGACGGGTACGGAGTGCTCCACCTGTTGTCTAAAAATGAGACGACAGCCGGAATTCCGTTCATTTTCCTGACAGCTAAAGCGGATCGGGGAGATGTGCGGAAAGGAATGTCGATGGGCGCCGATGATTACCTGACCAAGCCGTTCACCGACCAGGAATTGCTTAGTGCCATCGAAACACGGCTGAATAAAACAGATATCCTGAAAAAACAATTTACCAGGAACATGGAAGGAGTCAACCATTTTTTGGAAGAAGTCAAAAGTTTTGAAGCACTGAAAGAATTGTCCGAATCGCGGGAACTGAGACATTACAAAAAAAAGGATACTGTTTTTCTCGAGGGTGGTTATCCCAGGGGAATCTATTTTATTCATAAGGGAAAAGTAAAAATATACCAGAAGAATGACCAGGGGAAAGAACTGATCAGCAGTTTGCACAAAGCAGGCGATTTCTTTGGTTTTTTATCGCTTCTCAAAGACGAACAGTATATTCACTCCGCAGCTGCACTCGAAGATTCCGAGATCTATATGATTCCCAAAGACGATTTCTTTTCACTCATCTACAAGAATGCGGAAGTCGCGCGGAAATTCATTGAACTGCTTTCTGATAACCTGCTCGAAAACGAACAACAGCTGATGCGCCTGGCTTACAATTCCGTAAGAAAACGGGTGGCCGAAGCTTTGGTAAAATTGTCGGATACCTATAAGAACGATGTGGATCAGCGATTCAGTATGAATGTTTCCCGGGAAGACCTGGCCAACCTGGTCGGGACCGCCAAAGAAACAGTGATCCGTACCCTCAGTGATTTTAAGGAAGACAGATACATCGAGATTTCAGGAAGCACGATTACCATCCTGGATTACAATAAGCTGGTGGGAATGAAAAACTGATGGTGACGGAGGTCAAAACGATCCTGTGAAATGTCATAAGTGTTTGTGAGTGAGCTCATTTCTTCCGGCCGGCTGATTGGGTTTCTTTGTCATGTAATCTTAATTGAAAGAATCATGAAAACAAATGAACAATTACAAAAGGATGTTCAGGACACCATTAAGTGGGAACCTTTATTAAAGGCTGCGGAAATCGGGGTTATTGTGAAGGATGGGATTGTGACGCTGACAGGTACGGTAGATAATTATGCCAAAAAACTGCAGGCAGAGAAAGCTGCCAAAAGCGTTATCGGAGTAAAGGCCCTTGTGGAAGAATTGGAGGTGAAGTTTGCCAATTCTCAAAAAAAGGATGATGGGGATATTGCCGAAGACGTTCTTTTTTCTTTAAGAACGGACCTGCTGGTCCCGGATGAAAAGATTCAGGCAAAGGTAGAGAACGGTTGGGTTACATTGGATGGTGAAGTTCATTGGGATTTTCAACGGGAAGCTGCTAAACGTTCCATTGAACATATCACGGGAGTACGCGGAGTATTCAATCATTTAAAGATCAGATCCGAACTGAATGACGACATTGAGCAAAGGGCAATCGAAGCCGCACTTCACCGCAGTTGGGCTGTAAATGATAAGGACATCCGGGTGCATGTACAGGGTCGAACAGTGAAACTTACCGGTACGGTCGCTTCCCTCTACCAAAAAGAAGAAGCGGGACGCATTGCCTGGAAAACACCCGGAATCTGGCATGTAGACAACGAATTGGAAGTGGATTACGAATATGCCGTGATTGACTGATTGATGTAAAAGGTGGAAAAGCTGTTTTCCGCCTTTTTTGGTTCACTAAAATTCAGAAAAATGAAATCAAAGAAACACCTTGGGATCTGGATGGATTATTCCTCTGCAGATCTGATCGATCCGGGACATAAGAAAGCCCGGACCATTGAATCGGAATTTTCACCGGTCGTAAAAGAAGAAGCGCTAAAGAAAGGCGAAAAGCATATGCACCACAAAGAACAGCAGTTACAGGAGGTTTATTTTAAAGCCATTGCCGATCAGGCTGCCGGTTACGAACAAGTGTTGCTTTTCGGTCCAACGGATGCAAAATCGGAATTTCATCATTACCTGAAAAACGAAGAACGTTTTAAGCAGGTGAAAATGGCTCTTCAGTCAACAGATAAAATGACTGAAAATGAGAAAAATGCATTTGTAAAAAAACATTTTAATCTCTAAATTAAACTGTAATCTTATTTATTCACGATGGGTAAACTCACGAACAGTTACATAAAGGCAGGTTTGAAAATCAGGGAGGCCACGTCCAATAAAAGTGATTATGGTCACGCATTCATCCTGGCCGGAAGGAGAGGAATGATGGGAGCTGCTGTTATTGCAGCAAAGGCGGCGGCCCGGACAGGTGTTGGTTTACTGACCGTTGGTGTTCCGGCCGAAGAACGGTTCATTTTGCAAACTGCTGTTCCGGAAGCAATGTTGTTTATGCGGGAAGAAGACCATTATCCGCTGGATCGGTTTTCCGGGATTGGGATCGGTCCGGGGATCGGAACGGATGAGGTTTCCGAAGAAATGCTGGTTTCCGTCCTGGTTCAGTCCCGGATTCCGCTGGTACTGGATGCAGATGCTCTGACGATTATTTCCCAGAATAAAAAACTCTTCAGCTGTATTCCGGAACAAAGTATCATTACGCCGCATTCGTGTGAGTTCGACCGGCTTTTCGGTATGCACAAGGACCGGGAAGAACGGATCAATACAGCCAGGGATAAAGCCCGTGAATACCACATTGTCATTGTACTGAAAGGACCCGAAACAGCGATCATCACAGCCGAAGAAGTGTATTATAATACTACCGGAAATGCCGGATTGGCGAAAGGCGGATCGGGAGATGCATTAACCGGGATAATTACTTCTTTCATTGCACAGGGATACGCACCGGATGTTGCGGCAAAAACAGGAGTATACCTTCATGGCCTGGCAGCAGACATCACCTTGAACGAACAGAGTATGGAAAGCATGCTGATTACGGATGTACTGAACAATTTCGGGAAAGCGTTTGAAGAAATCAGGTCCTGAGACTAATGGGCCTTTCGGTAGTCAGCGGTTTGTAAACATTAAAAACAATACCGATGAAAATAAACAAGGAATGGCATAAGAAAAACAAAATGCCGAAAAATGCAACGTTTGAGCAGCGGGTTAAATGGCATATCGAACATCAGAAGAATTGCGCCTGCAGACCGATTCCGGAAAAATTGCTCGGAGAAATGAGCTTACAGAAAAGCCTGGACTAATCTAATGGCTTAATTTGATTGCGATGAGTTGCTTCACATCACTTATAAGCGATTCGTCCCGGATATCTATCCGGATACCTCTTCCTTCAGCATACACTTTGGCTGATTTCAACAATTCCCTAATAACCGGTGCCAGTGTGCTTTCCAGAATGGTGTCCGTTGCTTTCTGACCGAAAACGAAAGCAGCTTTGAAATATCCTTCCCTTGGGAGCAGGTAAACGATGACGCGTTTTTTGTCTTTTATCCTGAAGCTCCAGCCGTATTTGGCTCCGGAATAATGCCATTCATCCAGGGCATCCGGGAATAATTCATGGACATGATCACGAATGGCATTCCATAAGGGATAAGTTTCTTTCAGTGCGCCTGGTAAATCACCGGCTTGAGGAATAACGGTCTTATCTGTAAATATGCTGGTATCCATAAACCGAAGATAGGGAATAATTGTATTTGATCAGATCAGTTTTTGGGTTTGTGACATTCAATCACCAGCGTCTTGGGATGTCCCACTTGAGTTTGCTGTTCCATTTTGGGGCTTAAAACCGGGATACCTAGATTGGCCCCCCGCAAGATTACCAACACCCCGATAAGAGATAAAAGGTAAGGAAAAGCGGTGGTTAGTTTCAAGCGAAAAGTTTGATTGATGCGTTGAGCAAAAAAGCCCACCCCAACCAGCGCCGGAAGAGTTCCGGCACCAAATGCAGCCATTGCGCTGGCACTTCCGATTGGGTTCTCGGCCAAAAGAGCGTTGGTCAAAGCCAGGAAAATCATCCCGCAGGGAAGCAGCCCGTTTAACAACCCGATTCCGAACAATTTCAGCGATCCGTTTTGACGAAGCAATTGGGACATCATCCGGGAAACCCATCTTTGGAAACGGGGCGTATGGAGTTCCACATGCTTCAGCCAGTGCTTTCGCCAGGCAACAGCGATCAATCCGATACCGAAAAGAATACTCAGGATTTGGAATAAACGGAATACATGGAGCGAAAATCCAATGCTTCCGATCAGGAATCCCAAAAGCGTATACGTAGTTATCCGGCCGATATTTGCGGTTAAGATCCCGATCAGTGTATGTACCGGTGATTTCCTGCTTAACGGAAGTGCGAGCGCGATTGGCCCGCACATTCCGATGCAGTGAAACGACCCCGCAAGCCCCAAAAAGAATGAACTAATCAGGAAAATCATTACTGAATGGTAACTTGCTGAGACATTTCGTAGTGTTTATCCTGAATTGAACCTTGTATAGTGCAGTTAAACACCCCTTTAGGAAGTTTGGTTGTTGGAATAAACACCCGTTCGATGGGTTTCATAGTGAAGGTAACATCCTTGCTCTTGTCGTTCGGACGTTGAAAATGAATGGTCACTTCATCCGATTGAAAATACTTCGGAAAATGGATCAGAATGCTGTCTGCTTTGCTTTCCAGGCTGATTTTTTCATTCGCTGAAGCATAGTTTTTTTGTGCATTTAGCTGATCGTCATAATTCAATTCGCGGGTGTAGTAATCTTCTTCCACCAAATCAATTTTTTGGCGCATCATGATGGTTACCAGCGTAAGGATAAAGGCCATGAACAGAACCATTCCTATAATTATTCGTTTTCCCCAATTCATTTTTTCTATGGTTTATGTGTCTAAAAACTTGGTCCGATCACCTTGACTTTAACGCGATCAATTTCTTTTCCGTTCCCTAAGATGATGATGTCAATTTTACGGGTTCCTTTTTCAATGAATCCGTAAGGGAAACGCGCCAGGAAACGTTCGCGGATATGTTTCTGTCCCGGAAGTTCCAGTGAATCATTTGCCAGTTCCAGTTTTACGGAAGGATCAGCGGAAACCAGTTTCACATGGAAAAGTTCCTTTGTTTTGTTCGTCAGATCAATCTCAAAAATATTGCTGATGTCTTTTTCCTGTGTGATCTGGTAGGTGGATCCGCGCTGGCGTAAAATGGTCGTAGAGAAATCTTCCCGCATGACCAGCATGGTGATCCAAACTCCGATCAGTATAATTAACAAGACCGTGTAGGAAATAACTCTCCGGGTCCACTGGAAACGCGTGCGGTTTTTGATCCCGTTTTCCGAAACGAACCGGATTAATCCTTTTTCCAGCCCGACTCCTTCCATCATGGAGTCACAGGCATCGATACATGCTGTACAGTTTACGCATTCCAACTGTGTTCCGTTCCGGATATCAATTCCGGTCGGACAAACATGAACGCATTGGGCACAATCAATACAATCGCCTTTTTTTGCACTCGGCCTGTCTTCTCCTTTTCTGAATTTAGCACGTGTTTCCCCGCGTACATAGTCGTATGCGACCACCATGGAGTTTTGGTCCAGGAGCACTCCCTGTAACCGTCCGTAAGGACAGATCGTGGTACACACCTGTTCACGCAACCACGAAAAAACGAAGTAAAACAGGGTGGTGAATATCCCGATAGAAATCAATCCGCCGATATGCAGATGAACAGGTTCCGTAATAATTTTAAGCAGGGCGCGACTTCCGATGATGTAAGCCAGGAAAATATTCGCGATTACAAAGGATATCAGCCAGAAAAGACTGTGTTTCAGGATTCGTTTTCCTATTTTTTGCGCATTCCAGGCTTGTTTGTCCAGTGCCTTTTGTTGTGTCCAGTCGCCATCGATCCAGTACTCTATGCGCCGAAAAACAAACTCCATAAAAATAGTCTGGGGACAGAACCAGCCACAAAACAGCCGCCCGTAAATAATCGTAAACAGAATTACGAAAACAATTCCGATTATTAGCATCACAGCGAACAAGTAAAGGTCTTGTGGCCAGAACGTCGCCCCGAATAGGGAAAATCTCCGTTCCAGGATATTCAATTCAATAAGTTGATCCCCATTGACGGTTATGAATGGTGCGCTTAATAAGAAAAGTAAAAGAGCATAGCTGATTAATTTTCGGCGATTGGTGAACTTACCTTTCGGTTTTTTCGGATAGACCCAAACACGCTTTCCTTCCTGGTTAACTGTTGCAATATGATCTCTAAATTCTTCTTCCATGGCTCATTGCTTTCGAAATACCCCGAAATAGGAGTCCTTCATTTATTTTTTTGGAAATTCTTTTCCCTGTGGCTCTTTCCCGGGTTTATATTTCAGGCTTAAGACATAGGATGCCACCTGTTGCAGCTGGATCGGGTTTAGCTTGGAAGCATGTTCGGGCATTCCATTGCTGGTCCCGTTTTTGATGGTCCCGAATACCGTTTTGATGTCGTTCCCGTATAACCAGAAGTTATCTGTCAGGTTCGGACCGATATCCCCGCTACCATCTTTATGGCAAGCTGTACAATTGATTTCGAATACTTGTTTTCCGCTTGCCAGTGCCGGTTGGTCGGAAAGCAGTGTCACGTTGTTTTCATCTACATTCATTGCGGCTTCTTTTAAATAGGCATCGATTTCCTTTTGTGCCTGCTTCATGGATTTGTTGTACTCCTCCGTTTGCAAATCGCCTGTATTGAACAGGTGGTAATTGAAAATATAGATGAATGCAAAAATGATACTTGCATAGAATCCCCAAACCCACCACGGTGGTAAATTATTGTCTAATTCCCGGATTCCGTCGTATTCATGGTCCATCAAAATGCTGCTTTCTTCTTCAATCGGAACAGAATCCACCAGGATTTTTACCGCTCTTTTTTGCGATTGTTTTGCCGCCTTTACTTTACGGGGATACACCATGTAATAAAAATCATTGAATAATCCGCGCAGGTAAAGTACCACGGTCAGCAGAATCAGGTCAATTCCGATGACTACATACAAATCGAATTTTTCAACCAGCAACCACGGGTATTGAGCTTCCGCCGGATTGGTTGGGTCGGGAGTACTCATCCCGTAAGAATAACCCGGGAAGAATGCTGCTCCAAGACCAATCAGGAGAATCAGCAACTTGCTCAGTTTCTCCTGGTCTCTCAGTTTTTGTTTGAAAACATCTGATTTCACAAAGGAAAGGATGGAACTGCTCATCAAAATAATGGCAAGCAATAAAACAATCATCAAGGTTCCCAATGCATAGAAGATGGTTAAATTTCCTTTGTAATCCGGGATAAGTTTAACTTCTTTCGGGGCTGTCGGATCTGTTTTTAGGGGTGGCGTATAGTTATCAATGTAATCCATGATCTGATCGATTTCCTCATTACTGGCTTGTTGCGGAGGCATTTCAGATCCTGAAAAATCTTTAATGGCCAAGGCCATTTTACTGTTACCTCCTGCAATCAAGCTTTTGGAATTCCGGACCCACTCGTATAATAACGTTCCTTCACCGGCATCGTTCCATTTTGCTTTTACTCCTTTGAGCCAGGGACCGGTAGAGTTTTTGTCTACGGCATGACAGGTATTGCATTTGGATTTAAATAAGGCTTCACCCTGACTGTAACCCGTTGTTTGGAGCAACATTGCGGCTAGAATAAGTAGTTGATGCATTTTCATAGCTTTTCATTTTGAGAAGTTAAATTGTCGGAACTAAGCGGAATGTTACTTAATTCTTCAACAGCAGACTTGTTCATTTTCCAGATTCGGATAAGTACCACCAGGAAGAAGAGAACAAAAATCATCAGGGAAAAAATTCCGTAAAATTCTACTCCCGATTCGCTTGCTAAATGGTGTTTGATAAATCGTAACATGAGCTTATTTTTTGGTTTGTTTCACTTTGATATCGGTTCCCATTCGCTGCAGGTATGCAATGAGGGCAACGATCTCTTTTCGTTTCAGTTCGTTGATCTTTGCATTTTTATCCTGGCCGTTCAATGCTATTTTCGGGGTGTTTTCCACGATGTCCGCAGCAATTACGGCAGCTTGTTTCTCCAGGTCGGCATGTGCTTTTTGGGCATATCCTTTTGGATAAGGAACTCCGAGTGTTTGCATCGCTTCAATTTTCTTAGGCAGCAAACCGGTATCCAAATCGTCTTCTTTTAACCACGGGTATGCAGGCATAACGGAACCGGGAGATAAGCCTTTCGGATCAATCATGTGTTTGTAATGCCACAGGTTTCCGCGTAATCCTCCTTCACGTGCCAGATCCGGACCGGTTCGTTTGGAACCCCATAAGAACGGGTGGTCGTACACATGTTCCCCGGCTTTGGTGTATCCGCCGCTTTCGGGAGTCGGAGCATAACGGGCTGTCTCAAAGCGCAAAGGACGGATCATTTGAGAGTGACAGTTATTACAGCCTTCCCGGATATAAATATCGCGGCCTTCCAGTTCCAGCGGAGAATACGGTTTGACACTGCTGATGGTAGGAACGTTGGATTTAACGGCTATCGTCGGGATAATCTCTGCCAAACCTCCGATTGCAACAACTACGATGCTTACCAGCATAAACCGAACCGGTTTTCCTTCAATCTTGCGGTGCCAGTATTCTTTGCCTTTCGTTATATGCGCTCTTTCTACGCTAACTTCCACGGTTTCGTCTGCTGCAAAAGAACCTTTTTTCACGGTTTTAACAACGTTGTAAACAAGCATCAATGCCCCGATGATGTATAAGAATCCTCCGATGGATCTTAGAATGTAATACGGTTTCATGTCGATCACGATCTCCAGGAAGTCTTTATGTACCAGGGTTCCGTCCGGGTTGAAATACTGCCAGCTCAATCCTTGCATGAATCCTGCAATATACATTGGGACCGCATACAGGATAATACCCAGTGTCGCAATCCAGAAATGCTGGTTTGCAAGTTTCCTGGAGTAAAGTTCTGTTTTGAACATTTTTGGGATTAACCAGTAAATCAATCCGAAAGTCATCATTCCGTTCCAGCCAAGTCCGCCAACATGCACGTGAGCAATGGTCCAGTCGGTAAAGTGAGAAAGCATATTCACGGATTTCAGGGAAAGCAGTGGTCCTTCAAATGTGGCCATACCGTAACAGGTTAAAGCAACCACCATGAATTTCAGCATCACGTCGTCACGCACCCGGTCCCACGCTCCGCGAAGTGTCAATAATCCGTTCAGCATTCCTCCCCAGGAAGGAGCGATCAGCATAACGGAAAATACGACACCCAGACTTTGTGCCCAGTCAGGAAGGGAAGAGTAAAGTAGATGATGAGGTCCGGCCCAGATATAAATGAAAATCAAAGCCCAAAAGTGAATGATGGACAACCGGTAAGAATACACCGGGCGATTAGCTGCTTTCGGTACAAAGTAGTACATCAAACCAAGGTAAGGGGTGGTCAGGAAGAATGCCACTGCATTGTGGCCATACCACCATTGCACCAACGCATCCTGTACACCTGCATACCAGGAATAACTTTTTAAGAAAGAGATCGGCAACTCGAATGAATTGAAGATATGCAGCATAGCAACGGTTACGAAGGTGGCAATGTAGAACCAAATCGCTACGTATAAGTGTTTCTCGCGTCGATTGAGAATAGTTGCAAACAGGTTCCATCCGAAAACCACCCAAATAATGGCAATCAAAATATCGATCCACCATTCCAATTCCGCATATTCTTTGCTGGACGAGATCCCAAATGGTAAAGTTAATACAGCGCATACAATGATAAACTGCCAACCCCAAAAGTTCAGGTAACTGAGCTTATCACTCCACATGCGTGTTTTCAGCAAGCGCTGAAGGGAGTAATAGACCCCCATAAAAATTCCGTTCCCCACGAAGGCGAAAATCACGGCATTGGTGTGCAAGGGTCTGATTCTTCCGAACGAGATATACCGGAATCCCAAATAATCGTTGAAAAATTCAGGAAAGGCCAATTGCAGGGCAGCAATTAATCCTACGAGCATTCCGATAACTCCCCAGAGAATGGTTGCGAATGCGAAGTTTTTGACAATCCTATTGTCGTACTTTACTGTTTGTATTTCCATCGTTGTTTTGATTTGTTTCATTGGTAGTTTGGTCGTCCTCGTAAAGAATGCGGACGCTTGGGGAATAGTCATCGTCGTACTGCCCGGTTCTGGCAGCCCAAAGAAAAATGACTAAGAAAAACACTGCTAAGCACAGACTTACAATGAGCATTATGTAGATCATTCCCATAATGCAAAGAACACAAGGAAACACTGGATAAAATATGACACAAGTAACCCGAGAAGCTGATTTATATCATGTTTTGAAAATCGGGATTGAAAAGCTGTCCGAACCTGCCTGGCTGGGGTTATTCTGATGCTGAACCGGTCTTGTGTGGAGGTAGTTCCCTGCGAAGGGTAAGAAAAGTCGCCAGGCTGACTACGGTAATGGAACTCAGGGGCATTAGAATGGTTGCCACAAAAGGAGTGAGTTGGCCGCTTACGGCAAAACCGATTCCTGTCAGGTTGTAACACAATGAAAAGGCAAAACAAATGCGTAAGAACCGTTTCCCGTTTCGGATATAGTGCAGGTAGGAATCCAGGTATTTCAGGTTCTCTGCTTTTAAGATGGCGTCAGAAGCAGGTGTGAAACGCACCAGGTCTTCGGAAAGAGCAATCCCGACAAAGGCTTCGTTCAACGCTCCGGCATCATTCAGCCCGTCACCGATCATTAGGGTGTAATTGCCCTTTGCCTGCAACCCTTGAATAAACTCCTTTTTTTGCAGTGGTTGCTGTTCGAAACGAAATTCGGTCCCGGAAGGAAAGATGGTCCGAAGTAAATCCAGGTCTTTCGGTTTATCGCCTGAAACAACGGCTAATGAATAGGTTGGTCCCAGGTTACGAATCAGTTCTTTTAATTGATGACGCAATTTCGACTGAAAGAGGAATGTTCCCACTAATTCTCCTTCACGGGCAAAATAAACAGCCGATTCATCCGTGTTTTGCTCTTTCAATCCGACGAAAGCGGCAGAGCCTAATTGGAATCCGTTCATGGAAATTCCCTTTCCGGTGATTTCAATCGCCTGCTGATCCGATTCAAAATCGGTCATACTTTCCGAGAGCAGAACATGAATGGCTTTCGCATATGGATGGACTGCATGTTTGGTCATTTGGAAAAGGGTTTCTTTATCCGATTTGGTAAGTGCCTTTCCGTTGTAATGGATTTGTTTGTGATCTTGCTCGGTCAAGGTTCCCGTTTTATCAAAAACCAGGTAATTGCATTGCTGAATGCGTTCGATGATTGCTGTATTCCGAAGGTAAAATCCTTTTTTTCCCAGTATCCGTAACATGTTTCCATAGACAAAAGGGACAGACAAAGCCAACGCGCAGGGACAGGCTACGATCAGGATTGCGGTAACAATTTCAGGAATTTGAACCGGATCAATCCAGATCCAGGCAATGGAAGCGGCAAGTGCCAATCCGATCACGGCAGCGATAAAGTATTTTGAAATGCGGTCCTGCCGGGTTTGAAAGAACAGTTCTGTTTTCTTTGAATGTCCATCGTTCCAGAGTTGGGTTAAAATACTTCGCTCTGTTGTTTTGGAAACAACCAGCCGGACGGTTTCACCCATGCTTTTTCCACCTGCATACAGCAAATCTCCTTTTTTCTTTTCAATCCAGTCTGCTTCACCGCTTACAAAGCTGTAATCAAGCGTGGCTTTGTCGGAAAGCAGGATACAATCACAGGGAATAATTTCTTCGTTGCGGATGAGAATTTCATCCCCGACCTGTAACTCGTCGATGGAGCAAAGCACCGTATGATCCCCCATTTTTTTAATTACCGCCACCGGGAAGTACGATCTGAAATCGCGTTCAAAAGATAACCATTGGTAAGTTTTCCCTTGGAACCATTTTCCGATCAACAGGAAAAAGATGAAGGCTGCAAAGGAATCCATGTAACCCGGACCTTCCTGGTTGAAAATGGCAACGCAACTCCGGATGTACAGCGCAAGGATCCCGATCGCAATCGGAATGTCGAGATTCAGGCTACGCAAACGGATTCCTGCCATGGCCGATTTAAAATAATCCTGTGCTGAAAAAAGCAATACCGGTATGGACACGGCAAAAGAAAGATAGGAGCTCAGGTTCCGGATCCCGGAGTACGTGTGGTCAATTCCAAGGTATTCGGGGAAACTCCAAAGCATGATACTTCCGAAGGCAAAACCGGCAATTCCCAACTGGAATAACAACCGTTTATTAAAAGTACCGGTCGATTTGTCGATGACCTTGAAATCGGGTTCGTACCCGATCTTTGTCAGCAAAACAGCGAGTTCGGAAAGTTTGATTTGTTCCAGGTTAATGGTAATGGTAGCAGTTTTCTTGGGGAAGTGGATCGTAGATCGCAAAATCCCTTCGTTTAAGCGGTGTAAATGTTCGAGGAGAAAAATACAGCTTGCACAATGGATCTGGGGCAGGTGCAAAGTGATCTTAACGATCGATCCTTCCTGGAAATCAATGTATTTTTTGCGCAGTTCTTCGTCGTCCAAAACGGCAAAATTTTCTTGCAAAACAGCATTCGGACGGATACCGGCACGGGCATCCTGTTCGTAGTAAGAACCCAGTGAATGAGCTGAAAGCAATTGGTAAACCTGTTTACAGCCGTTGCAGCAAAAGGCATGTTCATCCGCATAGAATACGGTGTTCGGCAAGACATCATGACAATGGTAGCATGTCTTTTCCTCGGTCTGGTTTTGCATAATCGGTCTTTTTCTAATACTGTTCTAAATGGTCATGCTGAATCGTTTCACTGCGTGCTGATCTTTTAAATAAGCATCGAAGGCCATGCAACAATTGCGGACAAACGGAATTCCTTTGGGAAGAACGCGAATGGTATCCCCGTCCCATGCAACCAATCCGTCCGAAACCAGTTCGGACAATTGCAATTCCAGTTCCAGGCGGCTCAACAGCGTGTCTTTTGGAAGTTCTGTTTCAAAATGGCACATCAGGTTCAGGATATGTCGGCGAATTTCCACGTCCATGGCACTCATATGATGTCCGCGTGTAATCGGCAGCCGGTCGCTTTCAATTAGTTGCAGGTAGCGTTCGGTTGTTTTTTCATTCTGGGCAAAACCAAATGTACATTCTGAAATAGCCGACATTCCCAGCCCGATCAGCAAATTGGAAGCGTTCGGGGTATATCCCATGAAATTCCGGTGCAATTTTTTTTCCCTGGTTGCTTTTGCCAACGAATCATCTGGCAGAGCGAAATGGTCCATCCCGATTTCAAGGTACCCGTTTGCAACAAGCAGTTGTTTGGATAGTTCGTAAATTTCCCGTTTCAGATTTGGTTCCGGAAGATCCGATTCGCTGTATCCGCGTTGCCCCGTTCCCTTTATCCAGGGCACATGCGCATAAGAATACAAGGAGATCCGTTCTGGTTTTAATTCCAGGGTTCGCTGAACGGTATCTTGAAATCCGGCAAGTGTTTGTTTGGGTAATCCGTAAACCAGGTCGTGGGAAATAGCATTGAAACCTACGTTTTTTGCCATTTGGTGACAAGCCGTAACGAGTTCGAATGACTGAACCCGGTGAATAGCCTTCTGAACTACCTGGTCGTAATCCTGGATCCCGAAACTGACTCTCCGGAATCCCTGTCGGTGCAGTGCTTGTAAATGTTCAAAGCTGGTAGAATTGGGGTGCGCTTCGAAACTCAACTCAGCTTCCGGTGTGAAAGGGAATAGGTTCCGTATTCCATCAATCAGGCGATTTAGTTCTTCGGGGGCAAAGAATGTCGGAGTTCCGCCACCCAGGTGCAACTCGTGAATAAGCGAACCTTTGTCGAGTGAAGCGGATAGAAGTTCCCATTCTCTGAGTACCGCGTCGATGTATCTTTTCTCTACCGCATGGTTGGTGGTGATGTGTTTATGGCATCCGCAAAAAGTACACAGGGAATCACAGTAGGGCAGGTGAATGTATAAAGCCAATCGTTTGGATCGGTCATCGTGTTGTGAAACCCGGATCAGTTCGCACCATTGGTCGGCTTCCCATTGTGGCACATTCCAATACGGAACAGTAGGATAAGACGTGTATCGTGGTCCTGGAATATTATATTTTGCAATCAGACCGGTATCTGTCATGGCTTTTTTTTGCAAAATTATCAGGAGGGAAACACTTAAAAAATGATGTAGATCACCCATTAAACATCAGCTTCGTTTTATCTGGCCTTGATTCGGGGTGTTTTTCAATTAAGTAGTGTCCCAGAATATAGGTGATAAACAATTTTTCACGCAGATGTCGCGGATTACGCAGATAATATATAATCAAAATCTGCGCTCCGACCATGTCGGAGTCCATATAATCTGCGTGCTCTAAAAAAAAAAATCACCTAAACTTTAGGACAATGCATTCAATTAAAAGGGTTCTCAGGAATCCCCGGGAACCCTTTTGGGTTGGTTATTGAAATTGTAATGATGATGCAAATAAAGGGATTGGATGAATGGATAAAAATGATGTTTGTCAAAGAATATACTGATACATGTCAATGGAACTAAATGAATGAAGATCATAAGGTTATATGATGGATGTCAAAAAACGGGAAGGGATAGAGAACTACTTTTGTCTAAGTAAACGTATCGGAGGCCCGTCTTCAGCCTTACTGTAGAAATGAAGAAACTTCCGTGCATTTGTTGGGACATTTATATTAATCTCTTATTGTAATAGCTTATGAAAACAATGTTGGTACCGGTCGATTTTTCGCAGGCATGTGATAATGCACTGGATTATGCGTTGAAGTTTGCTCAAAAAGCGAAACTTCACATCCACTTACTTAACGTCTATGACTATGCATTTGTATCAACGGATCCGTACATTTGGGTTCCGTCGAGTGACGAACTGGTTGAAGAAAATCTGAAACGGCTGGAAATCATGCGTGAAAAAATTCATCAGCAGTTTGGTAAGGAATTGAAGGTGACATGTCATTGTCAACCAGGGACGGTGATTGATACCGTGAATGCATTCGCTGAAAAACACCACGTGGATTTAATCATTATGGGAATGCAGGGCGGTGGTTTTGTTTCCGAAAAAATAATAGGAAGCACTGCTACTTCATTGATGCGGGAATCTGTTTGCCCGGTAATGGGCATTGGTAAAGAAGTGAAATTCCATGGACTGGACCGGATTGTTTTGGCGACCGATCATCAGGATGCAGATTATAAGAAGATACTCAAACCGCTGAAGGATCTGATTGCCATCTTCCAGGCACATTTGTATGTACTCTACGTGGTCGAACCGGTGGTGAAACTTGAAGAAGGAATCGTAACGGGTCTTCAGGTGATGCGTGCGCTGGAAGATATTCCTTACACGGAGCATACACTTGCTCATGACGATGTTGCATCTGCAGTCAGCCAATTTGTGGAGGACAAGGCAATCAATATGGCTGTCATTATTCCAAGGAAACACTCGTTTTTCTATTCTCTTTTTCACGAACCGAATACGAAAAAGCTGGCGTTCCAAACGAATGTTCCCTTACTGGCGCTCCATGAATAATTCCGGACTTAATCCCTGGAGTAATGCTTTTGGTCGGTGAAACGTTGCAAAATCTTGTAAAGAAAAAGAGCCGGAGCTTTCCTGACCGGCGCACAAAAATGGCTGTCTGAAAAGACAGCCATTCGGGAAAAATTTCAAGCGATGATCATGAGATTTCGATCTGCTTTGGAGCTTTCTTTTTTGCTTCCTCTTTTTTGGGAATAGACAGGTGCAAAAGTCCATTTTCATAACGGGCATTGATGTTCTCCTGGTCGACAACATCCCTTGGAAGCTCAAAACTTCGCTGGAAAGACTGGTAGCTGAACTCCCTGCGTGTATAACGGTCTTCCACCTCTTCACTGCTTTGTTGCTTAGAGGAAGAAATCGTTAGCAGGTTACCGTCAAGTGTGATCTTAAAATCCTTTTTGTCCATACCCGGTGCCGCAACTTCGACTTCATAATTGTTGCTTGTCTCGCGGATATTTACCGACGGCATAGTTGTACTTGTTGAAGAATAATTGTTGTTCCCCCAGTTCAACAGTTCACGACTAAAAAAATCGTCGAACATCGAGGGAAATACCGGGAATCTGTTCCCGTTCCTTTTTACTGGATTCATAACCTTACTTTTTTAAGTTAAACAAAATAATTAAAGAACACGAAAGGCTAAATGCCTTATAATGAGTTTTTCCGCAAATAAAATGCCAGTGTGTTTGAACTGATATTTTTTCAGGATAACTGACAAAATTGCTGTTTTCAACTAAAAAACAGGCTGCTTCCACGTTAATGAAAAACAGCCTGCGCTATTGTTAGTCACACTTCATGGATCAGTCCCTTACAAGGACCACTTTTTCATTGAAGTGCTTGGTTTTAGTTACGATTTTTAAGTAATAAACCCCATTCGGAAATGCACTGAAATCCACCTGTTTATTTTCCAGATCGACACCGGCATTTTCAAGGACTTTTCCTTCCGCATCCATAACAATCACATCCGTGATAGTTTCTTCCGTAAGAAGGTATACACTGCTTCGTGCCGGGTTGGGATAAATACTGAGTGTATTTTCCGGTGCAGAAAGACAACTTTTCAGGTAGATGATACCGTGAATCGTTTTTTCACCGTTCAGATCCGTTTGTGATAAACGATAATACTTACTTCTGTCTGATCCCGAAGTATCTGTCCAGGAATAGGTCGTTGGAGCAGTGCTGGTGCCTGCACCGTCAATCGTTGCGGCATAGTGCCAGTCGAGTGCATTCCAACTGCTTTCAATGGTGAAAAAGTCGTTTTGAAGTTCACTTTCCGTATTCCAGCGCAGAATAGCCTGTTTGTTTTCACATTGTGCTGCAAACCAACTGAGTGCTACCGGTAATGGATTGGATGCTGTAGAAGAAGCGAGCGTGAACGGTCCGAAACCCGTAACGGCCGCTGATGAAATCACTGTTCCGGTAGCGCTTGTACCTGTTGTTCCTCCGTTTCCCTTATCGGTCCATTGCGCTCCGTCCCAGCGCGCTACACGCAAATCCGTTGGGACAGTGACACCACAGCTTCGGGTATCCCAACTCAACGTAACCGCCACGTCGGAAGTACCGGTTGTGCGATTGAGCATCCAATATTCACACTCCGAAACGTGATGAAGGGCCGGTTCAAGGCTCGAGGTGCTGTAAAGTGCATTCGGCGATACCTGGAAATATTCGGCAGTGAACTGATCCGTGACAACGGCCGGAGCAGCAATAGCTATCGGTGCATAGACTACGTTTTTTCCGACAGGGAAAACAAAAGCTGTATTTCCGGTTTTAACCACCGGACCCGAAACGAAGCTGTTGTTACTCACTCCGCTGACAGCAGAAGTACTGGTCATCGTCAGGATATTGCCAGCTGTTGTATTCAAGTAACCGTCTGTAAAGGTCATGGTTCCCCGTACATTCAATGCCTGTGTCAGGTTAATTCCACTTGCGCTTGTGTTGTTCAGCGTCAGGTTGTTCAGGGTCATCACAACACTGCCTCCAATGGTTTGCAGGTTAGATCCTGCCAGGGTGATCAGTGCGCCGGAATCAGAAACGGTTCCATTGTTGGTCACATCGCCGTATATAGTCATGGTGGCACCTGTAAACGTTCGGAGATTTCCTGAATTCGTAACCTGTGCCCGAATTTCCGGGGTCCAGGCAAGAAAGAGGATACCGATGATAATAAACTGTCTCATAACCATGGTTTATTGTATGGATAGATTCAATGTCTGGACAGTGATATCAGTCGTTGCCGTCTGGTTTGCCACCCACACTTCAATATAATCGCCCGGCGCCAGTGTTACCCGGCAGGAGAGCGGTAAAGAGACCTGGTCGGTACTGTTTACCACCTTAATGTCCTGGCGGGATTCAGGAATAATCACGCCGTTTTTTGCAATGTAGAAGGAGAAAAACCGGTTGCTGTTGGGTTGTGTAATACTCAACGCACCCGATACAAAAAACGCACGAGTTTTACTTCCGTTATAAGTAAGCCGGTTGTTTGCCGGATTCGTAACGCGGAAAAGACCTGCCGAAGTAGTCGTTCCCAGTACTTTTACAGGGGTATTGCTAGCTGAGAACGTGGTTGCAACAGGTGTGGTGATGTAGATGTTCCCACCCGCAACTTCGTCCTTCTGTGTATTCAAGCCGGAAGCCTCCACTTCCCATGCATTGGAAAAGGTTCCTACTACATACGTTCCCGTACCCACAAACATGATTACCTTGGCGGATCCCACAGTGATACCGGTAATCCCGCTGATGTCAAGAGCCTTGGCTGAGTTTGCGGAAGTGGTTAAGCGGTCACCTCCCAGTAACTGGATCACATTAAACGTACCTATAAACCGTTCATAGGTGTTGGAATTGGAAGCATCCCAAAGCGTATTGTTGAGTACCACATTGTTGTCATTTTGAAAGGTAATCCCGTTTGTATTGGAAAAATAAGCAACCGTGGAAAAGAAAACCGTTCCGCCTACGCCTGAGATCGTACCCACACTGCTGCTTCCGAGGAAAAAACAGTTCTGTACAAGCAAATTGACGGTTGCGCCCAAAGCATTGATTCCAAATACACTTCCGGAAGCCGCGTTCAATGTCAGGTAACGGATGTTCCCGGTTTTGTCACCGGTAAATAAGGAACCTGTTCCGGTATAAATGAGTTTGTCGTTACCGGAATCATCACCTTTAACAGTACAACCATTCAGGTTAATGGAACTTGCAAGGGAAATGGTTCCGTTAATTTCGTATTCGGTTCCGGCTACCAGTGTAATCACACCTGCTACCGGGGCAGGTAAATCTGCTGCGGATTTCACCAGTACGTAATTGTCCCGGGCAACGCGGATCATGACCCAGCGCGAAGAATTCCAATAGTAATATCCATCCGGAAGTGTGCCGCCATCGCTGTAAACCAAAGTCCCCTCAGCGACAGTTGCAGTCATTGGTGCTGTGGCCGTCAAACTGTTCAGCTGTACCCTGGGAGGTAAGAAACCCTTATTGGTACTTTCCAGTTCAAGCATGGAATTTGCATTGATCGTGTTGGGATTGTCCCCGATCTTAACCTGTGCTGTCAATTGGGTAATGCCACTAACAGCAATGATGATTAAAAGAAATAGTTTTTTTTTCATAACTCGGATTTTTATGATGAACCTTAATAAAGAAATATCAGGTACAGCCTAAGCGTGTGAGCTATGAGATAAAATGATAGTGAATCTGTAGTAAGTTACAAAAGCAAGATGTAAAAAACAAAAAAAAGGAACTTTATTTAAGTCCCTCTCTTATCAGTTGCATTCGTTCTTTTCCTCTCAACCGGCTTCCTGGTCTTCGGGTCTTCCGTCAATGGGAGGATTGGTATTTGCCTTGGTAATTTCTTCTACCTGCTGCACGAATTCCGAAACTTTCTGATCCGTATAAACCCCATAGGCGTCCGTCAGTGTTCCTTTTTCACCCCGGCTCGTTTCCACTACATATAAGATCGCATTGTCTGAAGGATCAGATTCTCCTTCAAAGCGGTAAAAATTGATGATCTTGACTTCTTCGGGTGAATAGACCTCATGGGTTTCCAATGATTTTATTCCGTTTTTCAAGGCCTTAAATTGGGTCACATACCCTTCATGCGAGAGTTTACGTGTAGTGGAGGACAGTGTTTTCATAGAATCGTGATCGCTTCCTTCGCCTTTATCGGGTCTGTCCTTGAATTCGTGCATGCTGTTATCTGTTTCCATCTTTCCTTTATTTATTGATTACCAATCTTCAAAATAGACTTAAGCGGATCGGGACATCTTTAAAGTTAAGGCATTCTGTTCCGGGGAAAAAGTCTTTTATGATCATTTAGGATAAATTGGCGGATGGGTACTTGATTGTACCGAACCGGGCCCGGTGGAAGGATTCGGTGTTTTTACAGTGCGAAAATCACCTGTTTTTCTTTTCTGACGTAATAACGCAATATTACGTCGCGCTTTGCGGTACAAAGCTCCATTGTATTTCTCATGTTCATCAATGAGACACCACCATTTACATCCATTTTCCCCGATTTTACAAATGTTTTGGTTTTTTGTTTTTGGCAGAAATCCCCCCTAACTTTAAGAGTATGGAGTTTGAAATAAATGCGGTACAGTGGATTGGAATTTGTTTGATGGTGACTGGTCTGGTTTTGAATACTGCCATCTTTATTTTTTCGTATTATAAGATCGTGGCGGTCATTCACGAACAACAGGAAAAGAAAGGATATGAAAAAAAGAGTTTTCCCATTATCCGGTTTATTTTTCGCTTCAGGAAAGTGTTAAAAGAACTCACGGAAGGGGAGGAGGAACACAACTTTGAATTGGTCATTTCTTTCCTGAAATGGACCCTGTTACTTGCTGTTAGCATGATCATTTTGGGACTCCTTTTATTCCTTTGTGGTTTCTTATTCTAACACTGAGTCAAAGTCTTGATATTCTGATAGTATTGTGTAATCTTAATACCTGGGAAAATGGCAAAATACAGTAAAAAAGCAGGCGAAAAGGTGGAAAAAGCCATGCATGAAATGAAAGAAGGAAAGTTGAAAAGTGGTTCGGGAAAGAAAGTAACCAGTAAAAAACAGGCCATTGCTATCGGGCTTTCCGAAGCGCGTGAAGAGGGAGCAAAAGTCCCGAAAAAGAAGAAAAAGTCATAGGCTTTTGATCATTGAAAACAGCTAGGATGTTTGCACGTTGGGTACAGGCGGTGAAAAAGAACGGATTTTCAACTCTTTGATTACGGGGCTAATCCCGATTGCTATCTGGAAGAACGATCCAATTTAAAATACCACCAAGCCGCCATCCCTCCGATCAGCGAAAAAACCGCCAGCATCCAAAACACCTGCTGATGTCCTGAAATTCCTTTGGAATCATCCAATAATATTCCCATTGCCGGACCGGCAAAAATATCCGGTGTAAACCCGATCAATGAAATTACCCCGACAGCAGTTCCCGTAAGTTCAAGCGGGATACTGCCTTTTTCCATCACTGCAAAATACAGGCAGCGAGCAGCATACACACCCGTTACTACTATCAGGATGGAAACCAGGAATAAAAGGGTGGAGGAGCCGGAAACAAATCCCATAGCAAATAACAAAGCACCCGAAAACGAAACAATAAAACTCACAAACAATAAGGCCGTGGTTTGCCAGCGATCCGCCAGTATTCCGATTACAATCCCGATCAGGGGACGCACAAATAATAAAAAAGTACCGATTTGTGCGGATTCGACTCGGTTGTGATGCATCACATCCCGGGCATACAATGAAAATACGTCGGTGATTTTATACCCCACGTAAGCACACAAAATAATGACCATCAACAGCCAAACTGCCGGAAGGCGCAATACACGCTTGATCTGCGGGAAGGTAATCTTATGCACCTTGAGTTCTTCCTCTGTTTGTGGGGCCAGTTTCATAAAAAACCAGACGAGGATCCCAACCAAAATAATCATAAACGAAGAAATCAGGATAACCTGTCTGAAAGCCATTTTACTTTCGGGAACCGTTGCCTCGGAAAGTTTCGAATGCAGGAAAAGTGAAAAAACAAGTAGACCTATGGTGCCGAACAATGCTCCAACTAAACCGCGTCCTCCATCCAGGAAACCAAAGGCTTTTCCTTGCGAAGTTTTTCCTCCCCAAACCCGGGTTGCCTTGATCATGGGTGCCCAAAATAAAAAGATCGTAGTGAAGCCCCAATAACCATAGAGGAATTTTAGGATCGTGAAGCCGGGAAATGTTGCATAGACAAATCCACCCAGTGCAGTCATCCAAAGAGCAACCGCAATCAGCTTCCGGGGAGCAAATCGATCTGCCAGCGGACCTCCCAGGAGATAGGATCCTAATGCAACGATCCCGTAAATCGAAAAACAGATGCCGAGTTGCAGATTATTCAGATCAAAGGCTTCCAGGACGATCGGTCTGAAAACCCGCGACAAAACAAAAGGAAGGATAAACACCGATTCGCCGGCTAAAATAAGCAGCAATAAAAAATACCACGGAGCTTTTTTCGGATTCATTGTCTTTCAGGGTTTTGAAACCTAAACATACGGATAAATGAGCTGAAATATGGAAAATATCAAAGATTCAGATCCAAAAAAAAGATAATCCAGCCAAGATTTTCGACTCTCGATGTCCCTCCTTGGCCCTTTAAAGATCCATATCCGAACATCCTAAAATCCATTTGACTCAAAACACTTTTTTTACTATTTTTCCAGCATGAATTTTGACTCAGTATGTTTCCTGATTGAGCAGAGTCTTGCTGAATTGGGAGTGGATCCGGGATTATGCCGAGGCGAAAAACCCGGACAATGGAATTTGACCTATAAAGGTTCAACCGTGTGGATTGATGTATTTAACTTTCCACAAAATCCCGATAAGTATTATTTCCAGGTCATGAGCCCTTTGTTGCGCATCCCTGACAGGAACCAGGAAGCTTTCTTTAAGAATTGCCTGGAGATTAATCATACCTTGTATGGATCTTGGATCAGCATCAAGGCTGATTGGACGTATGTGCTTTGCCTGCGTGAAGCGGATAACCTGGACAAAAGCGAAGTCGATGCGACTTTGGACCGGGTGGCTTTCTACTCTTCCGATTATTACGGAAAACTAACCTTCAAATACGAAGGTTGCTGGGACCCGAAACCAAATGATAAACCGGTGAATTTTAATTGATGATACTCGTCCCGGCCAACCGGGACGTTTTTTTTGATAATTAATGATCAACAAAAAAGGAAAGCGGAAAATTGTTTTTGAAGGGGAAACCTATTATTGGTTTGTGAAAAAGGAAAGCGAGGCTGATTTTTTATCCATTGGTTCGGAAGATAAATCAACCTTGATCTTATACCACATAAATCAGATTAATGATGAATTCATTCATCCAAAGATTGCGGTATTGCAAAGTGAAAAAATGTCTCCGGGAGCTTATTCATTTTTCCCACCTCTTTCTGATGAATCTATTTCGGGTTCCACCGTACGGGCAATTTTAAATTGGTATTTCATACAGGTGCGATAAAGTTTTGCGCTTCTTTTCAAATGTTAAAACTATCTCTACTGAAGTTATGGCTAATAGAAGTATGCTATAAACTTTGTGTACGGTTATAAACTGATTGTGTTTAGTAGTTATTATCCCCGCCTCAGTTTAATGATCTCAGTAGTGAATATCAAGCAAAAAAAAGAATAGTAAAGTATGGTTATCAGACAATTCATCAGATAGAGCAGCTCATTAGGATCTGCCCCATGGATATTAAAGGCGTTGGTAATATTGGATAGAAGAAAATAAGCCAATATGCTTAAGTCTATTTTTAGCTGAAACTTTATATTATCTGATTTCGGATTGATAAGGATGTCTGTTAGGTGCAGGAGGGTTGCTATGAAAATAACGATGTCTATCATCCTGGAAGTATTGATACTTAAAACTGAATTTGGGTCAAAGTAATCCATCCAAAGGAAATGGGTAACGAGAATCAAATACAATAAGACGTAAGAATATTTTTTCCAGATATTTGAGGTGTTAATAAATAAGAATGCAAATAATAAAGGAATGTGCAAAGAATAGTTGCTGATGATTACATAACAATTATAAATCCCCCTATGCGCCATGGGAACTGCAATTTCTTCCCCAATAAAAATAATGGTGAGGTAAAGTGTCAAAAATAAAACACTCAACTTGAAACTTCTTATAAAGGCTGCTTCTTTCCAGTCTCGGGGTAAATCCTTCACCGACTTTTTGAAATGATATATTAATATTATTGCCGAAAGGATAGCTAAAGCAAGGACTGATTGATTTATAACAAAAAACTTAAACACGGCACAATTTAATTATTTCTGTAAAGAATATAAAAGGGAACGACAAGCAAAACAGGATTAAGTTCCTGATTTGAAGTAGAAAAGAGTTGTTTCTTAAGGGAAGTAAGTGTTGACAAATACCAGAATCTTTGCGATACAATCATTGGATTGTGTTTGGTTCCAATTCCCGTGTCCTGCTCCCTGATACATCGTTGCCTGGTTATAGACTCCTTTTGCGTTCAATGCGTTGTGTAAAAGAGCCATTTGGGTAGCAGGAACCAATGGATCAGAATCTCCATAAAAAGAAATCGTTGGGGGAGAATCAGATGTCACACGAAGTGCCGGGCTCACCATTTCAACTCCGGCCTGATTTTGAGCTCCTCCGTTAATTAATACCGGATAAATAGAACTGTAAAGCGGATTGTCCAGGTAATTTGGATCTGTCAGATCACTTGGACCAACAGTATTGCAAATCCCTTTCACACAATGATTTGGGTCATATCCGTAGGAGTAAAGCAGTGAAAGGTGCCCACCGGCAGAAGCTCCGAACAAAAAGTAATTGGATGAAACAGAGTATTTGGGAAGACTTATTTCCGTCAGTGCGGCCTGGATATCGTCAAGCTGTTTTGGGAACGCCGGGCTTGATTGTGTTGCCAGGCGGTAATTGATATTGATTACTGCATGGTCCGGATAATACGTTTTCAGTGAGTTCATCAAATACGTGAAATCCGCTTTGTCACCACCACTCCATCCGCCGCCATGGATCAGGACAAACACTTTCGTTTGTGAATTCCGGTTTGCAGGCAGGTAGATATCCATTTTTTGCTGACTGTCTGTTCCGTAAGGAACATTCTGCAGATTGTATTCCTGGGTTGTTTCATAAATCGTTTCATCCGCAGGGTCCGGGTTATTCTTTTTACAAGCTGAAAGAACGATCAGCATAAGGAAAATGACCGGTGTGATCAGCTTTTTTGAAGAGCGGAGATTTAAATACATGGTTCAAGCATTTACGCTAAAGTAAGATAATTTGGTCAACTTAAAAAAACTGATCGGTGTGCATTGCTTATTCGATCACAAACAATCCGTTCTTAATCGCATACATTACCAGTCCGGCTACATTTTTTGCCCCTGTCTTGGCGATCAGGCTTCTGCGGTGATTGTTGATCGTAAGTGGTGAAACAAAGAGGTTAGCAGCAATTTCTTCCGTGGAGAATTCCTGGCAAATCATTTGCAATACCTCAACCTCCCGGGCGGTCAGCTTATTGGTTTTATCGAAAAAAGTATGTTCTCTTTTACTAAGTTCTTTCAGGAACGGAGTTCGGATGACGGCGGCATAATATTCTTCGCCCTGGGTCACAGTTTCAATAGCAAGTACCACCTCTTTGATGGAAGAATCCTTTGTCAGGTAGCCATTTGCACCCAGATCGTGCATCAGTATCATGTGATTCAATTGATCGTGCATTGTTAACATGATAACCGGAATAAACGAAAAATCACCTTGTTTTAATTCCTTCAGGCACTCGGTGCCATTCATTTCCGGCATTTCCGAATCCATTAAAATAACATCTGGCGGGTTGCTTCGGATAAGTGAAAGTGCTTCCCTTCCATTGGAAGCTTCCACGATCTCAAAAACAGGATTAAATTGTTTTAGAAGCAGGTGAATTCCTTCCCGGAAAACAAAATGATCATCAACAATCAATATTTTCATAAAACAATTTTTTTGACGGGGATCATGACTTGCAAATTCATACCGGACCCACCACTTTTCTCATTCCAAAGCTGTTTTCCATCGATGATTTCAATGCGTTTGGTAATATTCTGGATTCCTAGCCCGGTAGTTATGGATTTCAGTTGAAATCCTTTGCCATTATCCCGGTAACTGAAAAATAAATATTCGGGATTGGTTTCCATTTGTATGGAGACTTCCGTTGCTTCTGCGTGGCGTATCGTGTTGACCAGCAGTTCCTGGAATATCCGGATCAATGAAGTTCCCTTGTCGGGATCAATAGATGGAAAATTTTCAGGAATAGATAATTGGATAGAGATATTTCCATATTCATTAATGAATGCTACTTGTTCCCGGAGCACAGTTTGAAAAGATTTAGCTGAATTGACTTCGGAAGAAATCATATGGGAAATATTCCGGCATTGACGGATAGCTTCCCGTACCTGGTTTTGTATTTTGGTTAATAATTCTTTTTGAGGACTCAATTCTGTTTGTTCCTGCAAATAACCGATCTGCATTTGGGTGATCGAAAGCATGGGACCTAAATTGTCATGAACTTCCCTTGAAATAGTCGCCCGTTCGCGCTCTTGTGCCGTAATAATGGATTCAATGGCTTCTGCTTCTCTTTTTCTAAGTTGCTTGTAAAGACGTGTAATTACAATGTAAATCCCTATTCCGAATGTAATCAGAAGCAGGATGACGACAGTTAAGATGATTAAAATAACACGATCCATGTATCTAAAATAGGTTTTTATATTTAATTGGATGAGGTTCCGGCCTGCGTGGAACGACTCAAAACAACCGCAGGAAAAATCTGATTATCCTGCGGTCCTTGATTTCGGTAAGGTGGTAAATGAAGTAAATCGGTGAATGTTTTTATTCAGGTCAAAGGTATCGGGAACGGATAGAATGGATATGCTTAGTTCTAAGCATTTTTTGCTTCCTTCCTGCTCAATTTTATGATTTCTAACAAAAGAATCATTGAGATTACATAATATAGAACCACTGAGTTGAAATAATGCAAATAAAAAATAAGATCCGAAAACATTTTGTGGTCAGTAGTATTTGTCCATTGAGCAGATGTTAATATAGCGGCAAAGATGCTGAAAATCATAAAGGTGAGGCAGATTCTTAATTGGAATGTGAAATAGTCGCGTTTGGGACTCACCAATAAATCAGTCAAAAGAAAAATGATAGAAAGAAAATGAGTGCCGTTAGTTAGTAAGGAAGATTCAGAAGATAATACACAGCGGGGGTGATAATAGCCTCCAAAAGTATAGTATACAATAACAACTGCATATAAAATGAAATAAGCATAATTTTTCCAGCGTGTGTATGTAAAGCATTGTAAAAAGAGCAAAAAGAATGGGAAGTACAACGTGTGGCTGATACTGTATACAAAACTGTTATAGATCTGATGGAAAGCCAGGTAAGTTGCGACAAGCTCGCTAACGAGGTTCAGGAATAAGTAGATCATCAAAAAGCAAACGCTTAAACGGAACTTTTTGAAAGACCGGGTTTTTCTCCACGTTTCTGGAAGTTTAGAGGCAGATCTGTTACTTTCCCACAGCAAAAGTGCCGCCAGAATCACACTCAGTATCAGTCCTGCAAAATAAATGTAATATTGAAGAGGCATGGTTGTTCAATGGTTTACATGAGTCGTTGTTTCCGGTAAAGTTTGATGCATTCCATTAGAAAGTTGATTGTCAAAGCAAAGTAATATAAAATATTGTTCGACAAAGCGATGTAAAAAACAATCATTGGCCTTGAGCTATACTTATCTTCATAATACCATTCGAAAGATTGGATTATCAATGCAACGACTGAAAAAAACAACATGCTTAAGCTCAATCTTAACCGAAACTTAAACCAAGTGTTTTTGGGGTCAAGCAGCAAATCTGTCAAATGAACAAGTGCGGCGAGAAAAAATGGAATGTATATTACCAGAATGGCAGTGCCTCCCAACACCGACCTCGGATGATAATAGCCCCCGGAAATGAAGTAGCCTAAGAGAATAAAATAAAGAAAGACGTAAAAATAGCGTTTCCAGGTGGTGTGTGTATAAAGAAATAAAAAACCGTATAGAAATGGGGTGTATAAAGAAGAGTTCAGGCTCATGATATAGCTGTTGTAAATACCTTTTGTCCCCAATAAGATTGCAATTAATTCACCTGCAAATACAATGGAAAGATAAATGAGGAGCAGAGTAACCCCCATGCTAAAATCCGTTAGATCCGGCGAAGACTTCCATTTTTGTGGAAACCTTGCCGCTAACTTCCGCAACCACCATAACAGGATTGCTGCGGATACAACTCCAGACAGTAATACGGTAAGATATAGAAGGTATTCGGTGTTAATGATCTTGGTTTTAGAGGGAGATAAAGTTAAAATAATTTTCTAACCAGCCGGCCTCATCAGTTTTTTAAGTTAGGGATTAATTCCGTAGTCATTTTGGCATCAATTTTGTGTATGCGTTTTCTTTTTAAATCGATGAAACACACGGTACTTTTGTTCATTTTATTCGGTTTTTCAACAGCTTATGGCCAGATCGGAGTATACGGTGCACAACAGATTTTTGGGGCGGTAACCACCGTGGGAAGAGAAGTTGTACGAGCCATAGAGTACAAGAAAGAAAAAGACGAACTGGAGCGACGCGAAGAAGAATACTTGGGTATCGTAGCACATGCCGATCAGCTGTTTGCCGCGGGTCAATATAGTGAAGCAAGTGAACGCTATAATGCGGCGCTGCGATTAAAATCCGAACAATATGTTCGTGACCAGATTGCCCGGTGCAACGCAGAAATTGCACGGGCAGAAAGACAGGAATACCAATTATTGGTCGATAAAGCAGACAGTTTGTATGCACAATTAAACTACTCCGAGGCGATTGAAACTTATACGGCTGCTTTGGGCAAAAGCAACCAGCAATACCCGAAAGACCAGATCGAACAGGTGAAGGCCGACCAGGAACGTTGGCAAAAAGTACACTTCAGCGGTCTGCTGATTTCGGATACGCGGGTGGATGATTTGTCTTCCCGGGCTTATTTCAACGATCCGTATTCCGACTTTATAAAACCCGGTAAATACCCTGTGATTGATAATTACCTGGTATATTCCAATTATCAAACACTGGATGGAATTGCTGTTCCGGCAAATATGCATTTGGTTGTTTACAGCGAACCGAATTTCAAGGGAACTGTTTTGGTGGATGTAACGGGTCCGGCAATTATCAATAATTCAAGTAAAAAGAATGCTCCGGCTTCGGAAGAAGTTCAAACACATGAGTTCGTTCTACCGCTTCAGCAGAAATTCCCCCAGTCTGTGAGGACCTGGAGTGTTACGAATATGAATTCATGGATAAAAGGCTCTATGGAAATAACAACACTTTAAAATAGATCAAGGATGAAAAAAAGAATGACCATCTTGGGAATGCTTTGTTTTTCAACAACTGTATTCGCCCAGAGATCTCCCGCAGATACAGAAGATATGTTTCGGAATGATCCGGTAATTATCCGTGATACACGTGAAAGCAGCACGTCCGAAGCTGTAAAAGTCATCCAAACGATTCGGAAGGAAGTAACCAATAGCAGATCGGCACAAAGACAAGTCTTAACGGAAGCTGATTTTCAAACCCTGATTAGCCGGGCAGATGAATTTATGTTGCAGCGAAAATACGACAACGCTATCATGCTGTACCAGGAAATTCTGAAAGACCGGGACGACCGTCATTCAAAAGACCGCATACTGGAAGCAGAAGCGCTCCGTGCGAGGCAGCAAAAAGAAGAAGCACGGCGTAAACAGGATGAAATTCTTCGTGCAACAGCAGAATTCGCATCTTCCAATACCTATGGTAAACATTTGGTGCATTTTACAGGTGCTTTGATCTCAGATGCGTTTTCATCACAAGAAGGAACCAGTGAAGCCCTGGATACAACGGATGCTTTTTCCAATTTCCTGAAACCCGGGAAGTATGATGAACTCAGGCATATTCTCCGAAAAGCAACCTACCATACACTTGACGGGATTGCCGTTCCTGCCCGTACGCGGATCATTGTTTATAAGAACAAAGGCTGCAGGGGAGAAGTGCTGTTGGATGTAACCGGACCGGCCATTGTGAACAATGTGCTTTGGGTGGATGATGACCGGTATAAAGAAGTCAATACAAAAGACTTTAATGAAGAACTTCAGCCTTATTTCCCCCAATCGGTTCGAAGTTGGAGTACCACCAACATGCATACCTGGCCGGATGGTTCCTTGGAGATACTGGTGGAAACGGTGGAATGAACAAAGGCAAAAGACACAAGGCAAAATGGTCTGGCTTTTTAATTTCAATTAATACCTTATTTTTGATACAGTTTTAAAGGTCCGGTAAAACAAAACCTGAAATTATGCACAATACATTTCTACTCATATTTCTTTTGGTAGGTTCAGTCCAGACACTCTTTTCCCAGGAAGCGGAGAAATTGAAAAAATACCAGTCAACCGTTTCCAAACAGACCTATTCCAAAGGAGATACGGTCATTGTTGGCGAAACCGGAAAGAATGTATTCAGTACCAAAAAGAAATACATCGGGATCTTTGTGAAGGACAAGAAAAACGTTTGCGGATATACCGAATTAGATTCCGTGATCTCGGGATCAAAATGCATCATTAAAAATATCTTATCTTTTCGGGAACACTGCACTTTTGAATTTAAAAATGCTGTTGTGTTTGAATTACAAGGACCGAATAACCTAAGCTTGTACGTGCCCATTGAAAAAGCATTGCAGGCAAAAGAACTGATTGTTTTTAGAAGCCCCTTTCAAACAAATGGATTGGATTTCCTGGATGATCGGACCATCTTTTTACTGAACCTGGATTACAGTAAGGGAACTTCTGCTGACAATGCCCTGAAGTATTGCAAATTCGTTGACCCGGTCAAAGGAAAAGCATTTGAGTTCAACCCGGAAGGTTTTGAAAAGGAAAAAACAGAATGGGTAAAAAAACTGGACCTTGCCAGGAAAGAAGTGCGTATAAAAGACACCTTCATCATTCGTGTACCGGTCTATCTGAATAAATACGCTTTTGATAAAGGCGAATTCCAGATCTTTGATAACCCCGACGCATATGGTTCCAAAGCATTGAAATACGCAAGTGATACCAAGATCCTGTTTGACAACTATAAGAATTTTACTACCATTAAGTCAGTAAAGGAAAATGCCGATTTCTTCATTAATGTGAATACACCGGATTACAACGGGAACCGTAAAACCTTCGGACAGATCAAAGCGATTTGTACTGCTGTAACCAAAGATCCAACTGTCCTGGTAACGGCAGATAATCCCGGCATTAATATCCTGCATTTTACCATTTTGGAAATCTCAGTGGTTGATTCTGAAAACCAGAATTACAATTACATCGGGATGAAGAAACTGAAATAATCCGCCGGGAAGATCTGTTGACAGAACTGTAACTGTATGGAGGCAAAAGACAATTTGAGGCAATTAATCCAGATGTTCTCCACTTTTGAGGAGAACGAACTTGATCGGATTGAAAATTGTTTTAAAACGCGAATCTTTAAGAAGAACACTGTTTTATTGGCTTCTGATGAGGTGTGCAAAACGTTTTACTTTATTAATCGCGGGTGTCTACGGACTTATTTCATTACCAAAGAAGGTCACGAAAAAACAAGATATATCATGATGGAACCTTCCATCGGTACCGCTTTGACGAGCTTTATTTCTCAAAGACCGTCATTTGAATTCATCGATGCATTGGAAGAATCGGAAGTTTTGGCAATCAGTCGCACCGATTTTTACCGCCTGGCAGATGAAATTCCGGCGTGGAAGAATTTCTATTTGAAAATCATGGAAATGGCGTATTCATTTCAAAACAGGAAAATCGAGAGTTTGGTAACCTTGTCTGCTAAAGAACGGTACGAGCAGCTGATCAGGGAAAATCCGAAAGTGGTGCAGCGTGTCTCCAATAAAATTCTGGCTTCTTACCTGGATATTAAACAGGAAACTTTAAGCCGATTGAAATCCAGGTGATTTTTTGATCCAGGTCAATGTTTTTTTTGTTCGGGAGGGCTTCCTTTGCTGAAAAAAGAACTATGAGCAAACTGACATCATTCACATTCATTACCCTAAATGGATTTTTTAAAGGTGAAAACGAAGATACGAGCTGGCATCCGCATGGTGGCGAAGCTGCAAAATTTGCCAATGAAGCTTCGGGTGCCGATAACATCCTGCTTTTCGGAAGAAAAACTTACGAAATGATGGCGAATTTTTGGCCCGGGCCCATGGCGGCAGAATTATTCCCGGTCGTGGCTGAAAACATGAACAACTCTCAGAAATTAGTCTGTTCAAATACCTTGGAGAAAGCTGATTGGCAAAATACAACTATTCTGAAAGGAGACGCGATCGAACAGTTGAAACAATGGAAACAAAACTCCGGTAAAAAGATCACGGTATTGGGAAGCGGAAGCCTCTTGACACAACTGTCGGATGCAGGGCTGATCGATCAGTATACCATCATGCTTGATCCGTTTGCATTAGGAAAAGGGAGTTCCATTTTCGAAGGACTTCGGAACAAATTGGAACTGAAATTGGTCTCCAGCCGGGTATTTGAACAGGATGGAATCGTACTGCTTGATTATGTAAGAAAATAAGTAATCTTGTGTGGTGTTGAAATGACGAATCAGCAAAATAGGTTGAACAAAACTCCGTCATTGCATATGCTTCCGAAGAAAGCACGGATCATAATTGCTGCGGCGATTGTGATCCCGGTTGCTCTCACTTTATGCATCGAGAAAATGAAATAACAACATTCAAAATCGATCTTCTTGAAAGAACAAAGAAGTGAAGAAGCCAAGGAAATTCCTCTTCATTCTGGTTCTCTTTCTCCCACTGAATTACGGCAACTTCTTATTCCGCGAAAATTGCCGCATCAAAGGCAAAACGACGACCATTAAGATCGGCATACAGAACAAAAGTGTCGGATTTTCATTCAGTGATGTACTTTCGTCTTCGGTGCACATGTTCTGGAAAACGACCCCCGCAAGCATAAAGAACTCAATGGTAAATACAACGGCAGATGCCAGGACAATTCCCATATTCTGGTTCAGAATGTAGGAAAAAGGAGGGTAGAAGAAATACAACAAAGCAATACTGATTACCAGGAGCAGTAATCCGATCAGGAACCACAGGTAGGATTCCCAGTTGTTTTCAGGAATGTCTCCCAATGCAATGTCACGGATGGCACCGACAGAAAAATCAGTGATACTGTCGCGGATTTCCGGGTTTCCCTTGGTAAAACGGGCGAGGTAAAAATGACTGTTCATCCGTGTAAATAATCCCACATTCTCTATGTCGTCTTTGGAAAAAGGATCTCCTTCCACGTAATAATCGTCGATGACGTTGGTGGGATCAAGCAGGACCACTTCACTGGCTTTGATCATCAAGCTGTAGAGAAAATCTTCCCCGATAATCTCCGGATTTTTTTGATTGTGGAAGAACACCTTGAGTTTCATCGTGGAAATGTCGTATTCCTTCGCGGCATCCAGGACCATTCGTATGGATTTCACGAATTGGGCCATTGCTCTTTTCTCTTTGAAGTTGAAATCGGGAAAGTACAGGTTGATGGATTTAATGGTCGTTGTATCCGATTGAAGTGTTTCGAAAATGTATGAAATTGCCCGGAGCTGTGCATCTTCATTCCGCAGAAACCGATTGGTGCGGTAAACACCCGTAAAACGGAACAGTAATTCGTTACTCAACGACCCGGTAGGGGGAACTCCTGCATTGAATTGAAGTCGCTTGAACTGCAAGTTCTCCCCCAGTGCAAATTCCCTGATGGAAATACTGTTCGATAAGGCCCGGGGGAAACGGTGGTTCCCGAAGTAATTGTAAAATAATTCCTTCCCGGAGACGCTGCTTAAGTTTTTTAAAATGCTGTCCAGGATCTGTTGATTTTTAACCAGTTCGTTCAGGTTGACCTTTCCCTTGTAATACTTTTTTAAAAAGGCGTCGGCATTGGAAACATACACGGTATCGTGGATATAGATCGTGTCGAAATAAGGTTCGAAAAAATAAGGATCCTCCAGGGCGGGAATATCCCAGGGAGCAACGTACGTTTGCCCGCGTTGTCCTTGTCCGGCTGCTTGAAAAACAACCACAAATAGTATGAGCAATGCTGTGATGTGTTTCATAATTGAGTCTTAATTAACGAGTTTTCCCTCTTTTTCCAGTTCTTTTTTAATGGTATTCTTTAACATTTCCAAATTCAGTTTAGCGGGAGAATTGGGATGAAACAATTGCAGCGCACACGACTGTACCACATTGAGCATACTTCCTCCCGAAAGTTTGATAATTGCAGCTTCGCGCAGGATTTCTTCCGACTGATCGTCCAGCCATTCTGCCGGGATCATGCGTTGCCACAAATCGTAGCGTAGCTGCTGGTTGGGAACTGGGAAGTACAGGATCGATTGGAACCTGCGGAAAAATGCTTCATCCAGGTTGTCCTTAATGTTGGTCGCAAGAATGACCATTCCCGGAAAATCTTCAATACGTTGGAGCAAATAGGCAACTTCCTGGTTCGCATGCCGGTCATTGGAATCGGATGTTTCAGTCCGTTTCCCGAATAAGGCATCCGCTTCGTCAAAGAATAGGATCCAGTTTTGATGTTCTGCTCGATCAAAGATTTTAGCCAGGTTCTTTTCCGTTTCACCGATGTATTTGGAAACAACCATCGACAGGTCAATGCGGTAAACGTCCATTCCGTGTTGCTTGCCCAACAGGGAGGCGGTCAGTGTTTTTCCTGTTCCCGGAGGGCCGTGAAACAGGCAACGGTAACCATTTTTCAGGAATTTGTCCAGGTTCCATTTTTCACGGATTGTTTTGCCGTTTTCCAGCCATTGGGTGATCTGTTCCAATTCCTCTTTTAAATTGTAGGGAATAACCAGGTCTTCCCAGTTCAGACGGGTTTCCATGCGTCTTGCAGGAAAGTCACTGCTGTAATCCGGTCGGTAGTTTCCATCTCGATAAACCTTTGCCAAAAACTCATCGGATACGCATAATTTTCCACTTAAATAAGGTTCTCCGGGTCCCTGACCTTCCAGCCGGATCACATTTTCCTTATAAAACCAGTGTTCCTGGTCGAAGAGGTTCACAACTACCTTGCGTTTCTCTTCCGAATTCAGTGCCAGTAAAAAGGCAAGGGTTTCACCGGTGGGCAAAAAACCGTTGTGGGAAGTTCCTTTCCAGCCCCCGAATTCGGTATACGGACGATCCAGGTTTTTATTCAGGATGAAAAATAAATCCAGGCTTTGCGGACTGATATGCGGCATCAATGCCAAAAGCAAGGCTACTTTCTCTTCCCAGGTCAGTTCTTTTCCTGTCCAGGCGGAAAGCTCGTCTTTTTTCGGAAGGGAAATTTCTTCCAACGATTTATATTCGCTTTCCTGTCCGAAATAGAGTGCAAAAGCGGTGTGCAACAATGTTTGGAAGTATTGGATGGTGTTTTTCATGCGTATTTTTTATTCAGTAACGGGATAAGCAGTTCCTCCCTTTTTTTCAATACCAAATGTCATCCCGTGTTTAATGTATTCATCTGTTTTGGATGTTAGTCCTCCCGCAACGAGTGCAATGACATGTTGTTTGGGCATGTTTTGCGGGAACATGGTGCTGGATTTCAGATCAATATCATCTCCGGATTTATCCCATTTCCAGTCTATGGTATGTATTTTATTGGGATTTCCCGAGACCGTAGATACCACGTTTGTTGTTTCATTTGTTTCTACGCGACCCCTCTTTACTTTGTAATTTTTAGTAGGAAAGCGTCCATCGGTATAAGCGTGAAGACCTGTTGGGCTATGAACATCAAAATCTCCAACAGTCGGATGACCTTCAAATAAGTGTTTTTCAAGATTACTGTCAATCGATTTTCCGGCTATTTCAGTTTTTGCCAAGGCAATGCGTTGGTGTTTTGCTGCTCGCTCTTCATCCGTTTTAAGTTGCATGGTCCCGGCTTTGAAAGCTTGTAAAATCGTTTGTTGGGAAGCTTGATTGCTTCGGGTGGATTTTTCAGAACCGGAATTGGTTTGCTGTGTCGCTTGTATTTTCATTAGGCTCGTTTATAAGTCATCTTCTTCATCATCTTCCAGTGCGGAACCCGTTACAGCATATTTCTTAGCATTTTCGGCATCCCGGTGCTCTGTCAACCATTCGTTTGCTTCGGTATTGTTCAAGCTTTTGCGGATCCATTTTTTCAACCCGGTATTCATTACCCGGCTCCCCACTTTATCTTTTTCAGTATCAGGAGATTCTCCGTCATTTTCATCACTGTCTGAATTTCCGGATTCTTTAAGTGCCGTTAATACGTCGTAAATTTCACTAAGATCATCCAGGGTAATCGGAACCTGCATGATCGTTTGTTTGGTATTGAAATTGTTTTCAATCAAAGCAATTGCAAAATTTAACTGATCGGAATTCCACTTCAGGATCAGTTTGTCAAAGTTTTGGTTATCTCCGTCTTCTTGCCTGGTCCAGCTGGAAGTATGACCGGCTGCAATTGCACCATCTTTCTCCTCTCTTTTTACGGGTTCTGATTTGATCAAACGATCAATCTTTTTATCACCACCAATAATTTCCGCTTTGCAGTCGAATGATCCTGCCGCATTCGGTACGTTTTCATCTCCAACTTGCACCGTTCCTCCTTCTTGGGTTGCAGCGACGGTATATTTTACTTTATTTCCGCTGATTACCCAATGCTTAACATGGTTTTCAACATAATTCAAATGGTCACCATTGGCATGTCCGGTAATCGGGAATAAATTGGGAGCAACATTCGGTCCTCCCAGGTTCGCATTTAATAAATGTCCTCTGACCCAATGTTTAGCTCCGGGATTCCAATATGCTTTAAGATCGTCATACATGTCCTTTTGAAAAGTCGATTGTGCATCAGCTCCTTCGATAGGATCCTTCGGATCAATGATCGCTTCCATAGTTCCACCCACTTCCTTGGTGCTTACATCACCATCACTGTCCATATACCTAAACTCCTGGGAAGTCCAGTTAACGGAAGTTTGTAATTGATATAACGAATGATTCGCAGTCTGGGTTTTCAGGCTGGAACTGTTGTTATGAGCAACTTTTAGTTGCATTGCTTTCGCACCCATCACATCTGCTTCTTTTTCCAAACCTGCATCGTCATTGATGTTGGTTGTACCTTTCAACTGTTTGGTCGGTTTTACACGTCCTTGTTTTTGCTGTACGACATGCCAGGCTTCATGCGGAAGGTATTTTTCCTGTCCTGGTGCTACATGGATATCTGTTCCCTGCGCATAAGCATGAGCCTGCAAAGATGCTGGTTGTGAAGAGTTGTAATGCACCTTTACATCGTCCAGGCTGTGTCCGGAAAGGCTCTCTACTCCGGATTTCAGGTTGTCAGGTAAACCGGTCTTATTTTCCGTTTGCGGGATCGGATGTTCATCATTCGGGTCCTGTAATTGCGTAATTCCTTGTTTGTAGGCTTGAAGGATCGATTCAGCAGGAGCCTGATTTTCTGTTTTGGTTTTTGTCTCAGAAGACACAGCGGTATTTGGAATAACTGTCTTCATGGCATTATTTTTTTTGCACAGTGTACCCTGCGTCCTTTAGTTCTTCTATAATGATCCGGGTAAAATCCTCCAGGCTTTCGGCTTCTGAAACAGCCTCTTCATAAATGTCATTGACCAGGTCACCATCCACTTTTCCTCCAATGACTTTATAATCATTAAGGAATTCCAGCCATTCAAGTTGAACTTCCTGATCGATGTCATCAATGTCCTGAAGGTTGTTTAATTCGTCTCCGGAGTATTTTCCAAATCCTTCTGTTGTGGAATGAAAGAAATGATTATTGCCGGTATTCCCTCCCGTATGTTGCCAGCCATTTCGTACGCCATGTGTTTTGTAATCATCCCGCAAAATGGTGTTGTTTGAGCCGATTGTTACTTCTACGAAACCATTTCGTTTGACCTTTCCTTTTTTGCGGTATTCTTTGTCACTGGAGACCTTTGTCGTTTTTGAATAGATATTTTTTTGGACCCGCTGATTTTGATATTTTGTTGCTCCTTTCGTTACATAGGCATCGCATTTGAATACACCGTCACCGTCCTGGTCATTGCCTGTTTTTTCAGCGGTGACTTCATAAGTAATTTCACAATCGTTTTCCAGCCAATGTTTTACAGGGTATTCTACTTCATACTTGTGTTCATTATTCGCCGCAGTAGTGATCGGGAAAAGATTATTGTAATGGGCAACGCCTCCCAGGTCGTGGTTCAGTAAATGTCCGCGTACCCAGGTTGATGCTGTCTTGGATTGTAAATGGTTGAAAAGTCCGCTATATGCATTTGAACCACCTGTATCGCTTCCGGTTTTTGCATCGTTCGGATCCAATTCTGCTTTCATGTAAGAGCCTACTTTCCCTTTCTTTCCTTTAAACTCAAAATCCTGTAAGTTTCCATAACCGATCTTTGTTTCCAATTGAGTGACCTTTGTTCCTTTCGCCAATTGGTATGTGGATTTTGGCGTTTCACCGTTTTTCGGACAACAGGTTTCATTCGAACTTTTCATTTGAAGTGCTTTTAATCCCATTGTATCTGCTTCTTTTTCCAGTCCTGCATCGTCATTGATGTTGGTTGAGTCTTTCAACTGTTTGGTCGGTTTTACCCGGCCTTGCTTTTGCTGAACCACATGCCAGGCTTCATGCGGCAGGTGCTTTTCCTGTCCGGGAGCCACGTGAATATCGGTTCCTTGCGCATAAGCTTGTGCCTGCAAGGAAGCGGGTTCGGAAGAATTGTAATGTACTTTTACATCGTCGAGGCTATAACCTGAAATGTTTTCAACGCCTGATTTCAAATTGTCAGGTAATCCGGTTTTATTTTCTTTTCGTTGGACACTTTCGGATTCAACAGCTGCCAATTGAGAGGTTCCCTGTTTATATGCCTGGAGGATCACGCGATTAGTTGCCTGATTCTTTGCTTTTGCCCGGACAGAAGCATCAGCGGACCGGTTTTGTGATTGTGCACGTGTTTTCATGAGCATTAAGTTGTTTCCATTGGTTAAAATCTTCCGGAAATAAACAGTTCCTGTCAAACAGGCAGTTCCTCTTCTTCAGTTGCGAGTTGAGCGGTATCAAATTTTCCCATAACGGGTTCTTCTTCATCAGTAGCAAGCTGAGCGGTCCCTTTTTTGTACGCTTGAAGTATAGAACCCGCATTGCCCTGGTTTTTTGCTTTCGACTGAACGGGACTGCTTTGTTTCGCCCCGGCCTGATTCGTTTTACTTGTTTTCATACGCTTCGATTTAAAAATTTATTTACTTGTTCAAATAGAACTTGTTTCTATCTCCATTTCACCTGGATGGCTTTTTGCATCCAACTGAACTTAATGGTCCTGAAATTCCATGGTACATGGTCCAATAACATGTCGTATGCTTTGGATTCTACCGTTAATACATGCGTTTCTTCCTGTTCTTCCAGGTTTCCTTCCCGGCGCAAAAAACCTTCCTGTAAACCGGCAATGCTTGTATTGGCCAAACGTCCCCAATTGTTCAAAACACCTTCCAGCATTCCATCCACTGTTTGCTTGTCCTCATCAGTTAAAACAGACTTTCTTGGAATGGGGATTCCTGTTTTGAAATTGGTCAGAAGCTTATTCAATTGCAGGGTGTGTTCCGGAAACTCTCCGTTCCCGAATACCGCATATTGTGTCAGGAAAATCGCTTTGATTTGCGCTCCCCGGTTCTTGAATTTTCCGTTTTCGGTCAATTCCATCATCGTAAAAAGCCGCGGAAGGAAAGGGGAGATGAGTACCAGGCCTGCATTGTCAATAAACTGCACTTTCCGGGTGTTTTCCTCTTCGATTACTTCTTCCGGGAGTTCTTCTTCCTCTGCATTCTCTTCATCGGTTTCGGCAGACACCAGGTCGGGGTCTTTTTCAAGCAGGGTATTCAATTGTTTCAATAACATTCCCTGCTCGTTCGGATGGATGAATTCTTTAATTAACCGGACTTTTTGTGATCGGCTTAAACTCTTTTGGATCAAATTCCACAGTTCGTACATCAATTCTTTCTGACTGCGGTGTGTAGCACTCTTTGAAAAGCGGAAAATGGTTTGCAGAAGAAGCTGACTGTTGATCCGGATGTTCCATTTGCGCTGAATAAATTCGACCAGCTGCCTGGTTGTATCCAGGATAGGGGAGAGAAAATTCATCCACGCCAGGTCTTGCGAAATGGCATTGATCATCGGCATATTCTGTGCATTTTCAGTGAAATACTGTACCAGTAACTTCCTGTTTTCTGCCTGTTTTTTCGAATACAATGTGTCCTTCGTTTTTCCTGCCGGCTCACCCGATTCGATCTTCAACCTGATGGACGACAGGATCTTGAACAAGTTAAAAGGCAGCGAAAAATGGGAGTGTTTAAAATCCAAATAGAAATAATCGATCAGCTGTTTCAAGGTCAGATTGTAACGTGCTCCCGTTTTTTCCAAAATGCGTTGAACGATATGCTCCTGATTAAAGACCTGGTTCTTGACCTCTTCCAGTACGTCAAACAAAAAACTCCACTTTAAGCGTTGAATGGACCCGATTACATGACCTTCTATTTTTGCGTCTTTCCCCGAATGATGCAGCACATACATAAAGGCAGACAACTCCATGGCTTTGGAAGGCAGGATAATGGCCAGTAAGCGGTGACGAGCCGATTCACCCAATCGGTCCAGAAGCAATTCACGGAACATGGAAGAGCTCAATTTCATTTTTAATTCCCGGAGCTGGTCCTTGTTCAGTTTCGTTCTTTTTTCCAATAGCTCCAATTGAAAGTTGATTGAATCGAAGGTTTTGGTTTGTTCCGATTTGGGTTTTCCCTGAACCAGTTCCCGGTAAAACTGCTGTATGATTTCACGAAGCCCCGAGTGAACATTCCAGTTACCGGTCTCATTGTAAGCAAAGGAAATGATTTGCCAGATCTCTATGTTGTAACGGGCAGAAAGTCGTTTAAAAACCTGCCACACCAAATATTCCCGGTTGACAGCCGAACTTTTTGAGAGTGCAAGTAAAGGAAGGATGACCTGCCATTTGAAAAGTAAAAATTGACCACTGGCTTGTCCCTGGAGGCTGCCGCTTTGGTTTTGTTTGTTCAAATGCTGTGCATATTCAATCACAAACGGCGCATCGGCAGGAACGAGTAAACGGACCAGGTCGAAAATCTCCGCTTCCCGGAGCGGTTTGATGATCCGGAGTACATTTTTTTCGTTTTCGAGTAAAAAACGCAATTGGTCCAACTCATTCTCATGCAGTTTGACTGTTTTTTTTGAAGTTTTTATTTCCCGGAGAATGTACGGCCATTCCTCGGGTTTCTGTATCCGAAGTATTCTAAACGAGGTGGTTTCTTCCAATTTCAGTTCCTTCAGGATAATTTGCAGCCCGGTAGGGATCGCACTTCCGAAGCCTTCTCCCAGGAAGAAAGTCAAGGTTTCCAATAATTCCCTGTAGCTCAGGTTGATGTGAGAAGCCAGGTTCCCAATGGTTTCCCGTACAAAAAGTTTTTTGTTGAAAGCAGCACTTTGATTGCTCAGGATATAAGCAAATACCACTTTCCAGATAACGGTCCGCCGTTCTTCTTCCCGGATCGGAACATGAGGTACTTCTGCATATTTGATACGTAAAAACGTGATGTATGACCGGATAAATGAAAATTCTGCCGGCGCGGTGATTTTAACCGTGTCGAGCAAGGCCGAATCTTCAAACTGGTAAATCAACCGGTGTTGCATGGAGGTGAAATGGCCGTAAGATTTCAGGAATGAGGCGAATTCCTTCCCGCGGTTCTTCAAAACCTGTTGGAATAATTCGGTCATGTTCGGATAGCGGTTTGCCAGGTTCCAGTTGAATGTTCCATGCAGCAGGAACTGTTTCAAAGCTTCCAATTGATAATCTGCTTCTTCCAGTCGTCTATCTTCTTTTTTGGTCGGATACAGGATTTCCTTTAACAGGCTTTCCTCCAGTTTCTCTTCCAGGATGTGCTCAAAAGATTTTTCAAAATCATCCTCCGGAATCGTTCCCAGATCAATGTCCAGCCTGGAGATCTCAATTTCGAAACCGTATTGATCACAGCGCATCAATACCCGGTCTGCAACAGCTGTAATATACTTTTCAGCGAACAGTTCAAAATTGCGGTACCAGTTTTGAACGAACAATTCGTCACCGGCAGTTACATGGATCGATATGGATGAAATCCCGTTCATTGAATATCCGTTAAGAAGTCTTTACTTACCCTGAAAAAGGCATTGATCGATTCTGAAAAATGGATCAGTTTTTTGGTGTCGCGATTAGCCAATGCTTCCCGCCATTTATAATAAATTTGTTCGAAATCATAAATATGGTCCGGCTGGACGCGGTATAATTGAATACTCAAATGGGCGGGAAGACGTTCACGCAGCAACTGCTCGAGGTGATCGTACATTTCTTTGTTCTCAAACCGGTTGGAAGCGATAATGGATAAAGTATTTCCTTCTTCCCTGTGTTTACGCGGATAGGCAAACTGAAGCAGGCGGTGTTCAACCAGGTAAAATAAGTGTCTTTCCGGATTCAGAAAACGGACGAAGGCCCAGAACCGATTGGCAGAACGGATTAAATGGTCCCGTGTTTTATAAGTGCCGAGGATCATCCATTCTTCTTTTCCGGGATAACGGAAGACTAAAATCCAACGGTTGTTCTCACTCAATTGGATCATGCGGTAATTTGCGGCATGAGCACCGACTTCCAGGAAACTCTCAAACAGGGCATTTCTCCGGATCAAACTGATCTCCGTTTGCAGGGAGGCAAAATATTCTTCTTTCCAGTCCATTTCATGGGCAGGAATATGTTGCGGTGTTTCGTTAAAGATCGGATCGTAGAACACTCCTGAAATCGGGGCAATATTTAAATAGACTTCGTATTGATCAAAGAAAATGGAATCTGGAAGTAAGTCCAATTCGTGCTTTTTAAGCAGATCGCGCACCGGGATTTCGGATTCGATTTTACTGCCATGCAGCAGGGAGAACAATTCTTTAAATACGATGTTGCTTTCGGTCGGTTTTAATTTGTTGAAAGAACGGAATCGGTTCCTATTGAGTTCCGGAAGCTCTTGGGTCAGTGACGCGCGGTAATTGAGTCTCGATTTCGAAGGTTGAAAATCCTGGAACAATTGGGCGGTATCTTCTCCGTATAAGGTATCCAGGATATCCATAAAACCGGATTTTTTCTTCTGGATGGATGCCGCTGTTTGCAATTGGTTCCCTTTTTTAAACTTAACGGAATCCACGACCATCTCAACGTCCGGAATGGAAATCAACGAGACGGTTCCGGACGGTGGGGCTTCTGTAAAACTGATTAATTGCGGGGTATTCTGGATTTGTTCGGTAGCATCAGCCATCAGGAAATCCATCATCAGCAAATAACCTTTTAATTGCCGCACGTGGGCGATATTCCGCTTGTTGGCTTCCAGGGGAAGTCCACGGTGACCGATTCCGTAAGCATCCGGGAAATCCAGCTGGAAGGAATGATAATCGTGTATTTTGATCGGTTTTTCAGAAGTATCCATACCATAAGTAGTTTCAATCTGAATGGATTTCTCTTCCGTTTCTTTTTTTCGTTTACCCATGGCTTTTGTCAGGACATGAATGTCTTCCCAGCGTAAGTCCTCGCAGAGATTCCGGTTTGCATGGTAGAGTTTGAAGATTTCTTCTTTGATCTCTTCTGCATTCGTGATAGCAGTTTTGCTGAGTGATACGGAAGCATTCACCGTGTAGAATCCATCTGAAAATTCGACCAGGCAGCTTTCAAGCACGTGTACTTCTTTCGAAACCAGTTTGTTGTTCTCCGGAACATCGGTCGTCAGGAGTACACCATCCAGGAACAGTTTTTCATAATCCTCCGTTGTAACGATGGATGGAGAGAAAATGAAATCGGCTGGTAAAATTCCTTTGCTTGCGTAATCATCGGTGTTCGGGCCCAGGAATGAACGGAAAGGAAGTTCCAGTTTGTACTGAAGCTCGAACAGCGCATAGTTCATGTTGTCTGAAATGGTCACGCCGGGATCGTGGATGTTGAAATCTGTCCATACATCGCCGCTTAATTCCTGCAGGCGTTCCAGGGTCTTTTCCTGGAGTTCCTGGTAAAAATTGTCCTTACGTTCGCGTTTTCGGATAAACATAGCTTATAAATTTTCCAGTAAGGGGTTGTCCCAAAGGGAAGTAATTGATCCTCTGATGCTGATTTCGTTTCCAAGCATAAAGCGTGTTCTTACCTGCAACTTGCAAGCGCGGTCATTCTTCGATTTCACCCAGCGGATCAGCAGTTTGTTTCCAAAAATCCCAAAGTGAGACCTGACTTTTCGGATGCGTGGTTTTGCCCCGAAACAATGTGTGGCATGTGCTATTAAAACGGCATGTTTCCCGGTGTGGCGTTTTCCCATAACACAAATCACTTCCAGCGCATGAATTCCTTCCAGGTAGTCGGTCAGGTCCTGCCATTTGCCATTTGCGGTTATTTTTTTGGTAACCGTTCTGCCCGAGCGCTGTTCTGCATGTAAAGTTCCCTTGATGGTTACGTCACTGCCTTCTTTCCCGATCTCGATTTCCCCGTTTTGCTTCAAAAGGATCGATTGTCCTTTTCCCGTATCATTGACATGACTGATTTTCATATCGTTATTCAATATGGCAAATTCCCATTTTCCGCCGACGTCATCGGTCATATTTTGAAGAAAGGTCATCACAGTACCTTCCTGCTCGGAAATAGGGGCGAGTTTTATTCCGGATTGAGCATCTTTCGAAAAACCATCATCCAGGATATTAACGGTTGAATCGATTAAATTCTTAAAATCATCAGCAGTGGGACGTTGTCCTTTACTAAAACCCTCAATTAATGTATTTCTGTTTCTGATAGCCATGATGCTGTTTTTTTAAAGGATGAATGTTTTCCCGATTTCCATGTCGCCTAAGCCGTATGGATCAGCAGTATCTCCTTTTTCCTCAACTTGTATGATGTGCGTTTCTGCAGGAACGAATAGTTTGTAAGGCTTGTCGGGGATTAAGATCTGTTCTTCATCCTCCAGTTTGTATAAATGATAGTAATTCCGTTTACCGGTTTCGGTTCTGTCCTGGGATACGCGGATGACTGCAAAATAATCGATCTCAGCCACAAAATCGATCTCTTTAATCGCATGGTAAATCCGGGATACATGAATGGGTTCTCCGAATTTCGGAAGCACATTTTTCGCCTGCCACGGAGCAATGAAGTTATCACAAATCTCCTGGATCGCTTCCAAAGAAACAACCTGGTTCCGGTCAACGAGTCTGATGACACATTTAACCTGCAGTTCTTCGTAAACCGGATTAATGACATCCACGAGTACATTTTTCGAAGCACGGGCACTTAAATAGTCTTCAATGCGTGAAAGCAACCCGGAAGGAACCATTGGTTTCGAATTATCCATGGTCTTGAGCTTGTTTTGCGGAATCACAACGACGGTCACAACTCCCTGTTTGCCGTTCTTAATATTGGTATTCGGAAGGCAAAGGACTTTTCCTATATCTGAAAATTCCTGTAGTGTCAGCAATTCGAAATCGCGTGCAGTTACAGCTCTTCCACGGTGCGTTACATATTCTGAAACACGTGCCTGCATGCTTTTCAGATCCTCCAGCTCCTGTCCGGAGTAATAAGAGGTGATTTGCTCAATGCTTGTAATTCCCGGCAATTTTTTCTCCGGTTCGAGTACTCCGTTCGAATTTTTGAACGATTGCATTTTTTCTGCCGAAGCATCTTCCGTTTCAAGTACCACCAAACCTGCATTAGTGTAAACGGAGCGGATTTCCGGAACAAATTCATGATTTTTCACAAACCCGGTGCGAATCCATAAAATTCCCTCCTTATCATACAAATTCGGTGGAATATGTAATGGGAAGTGGTACACCAGGTTTCCGCTCACAGTCATTTGTTTGGTGTCGTCTTTTAGAATGAATCCGCGTGGAATTTCTTCCCAATAATATCCGTCTCCCCAATACAGGACAATTTTCGGAATATCATCGATGGTCATTTCATTGCTGATCGCTTCAAATACCATAAAGGTAGAAAACACTTCCCCGCCTTTTACGTTTTTGAAACCCATGAGAATACTTGCATCCGTTTCTTGCGAAAAAACGAAGGGAATTCCGGTATTAGTGCTGGAATCCAATGAAGAAACTACTCCGAAGGGGTGAAGCTGGTCGACGATGACCTGACTGTTGCGCGTGTTTTTACGGAGATCAATGATGTCTTCCGACTTATAATTCAGAGTCATATTCTCCACATGCGGAAAAATAGGCGGGAGTAAAACAGGGAGCCGTTTTTTTCTCCATTTCTTCATCATCATGCGTTCTGTAAAAAGGTCGCGGTATTCCTGGTTCCCGAATCCCATTTCCGGGTTTTCGAGTGTTAACCTGACGAAACCGGTTCGCGTTTTGATCGTGTATTTATACCCATCTTCCGAAAGTTCGAACGGGACCATTTTTTTTACGGATATTTTTTTGAAATCGCTTTCATCCGAGACCGGTTTATCCATTTTAGCAGCAGTCGGATCTTCTGTTTCCGCATCTCTAAACAAACTGAATTTGTTTTTTCCTGTAGTTGGGAACCAACTGTTATCACTTAAATAGCGGGTTCGTATTTTGAAACTGTCGTTATCAATGTTTCCGGGGTAAGCAGCGTAGTGTCCTTTCATTCCTTTCGGATGCAGGGGAAGCTGGTTCCACTTGATACACACGTCGATATTGCTGGTGTTTTTAATGGCCATTTCGTAATTTCCGATAACCATCCAAGTCCCAACGGATGTATTGATCCCGAAAGGCGGGAATGACTTTGTATTGTCGATTTTACCCAATTCATTGTAAACCTGTAAATCATTAATTCCTTCCACTTTGGTGCGGATAAGGATTCGCTGAACAGACAATTTATGGATCCAGGAGAAAGGATATAGCCAGGCGTCAAAATTCAAGCGGATCTGTATTGCCGGAAATTCGGAAACAAACCGATGTACTTCTTCCGAACAGCCCGATGTAGACGGGAAATCTTCCGGAAGCAGCAATTTCAGGATTAACCGGTTGCGAGGCACGTCTTTCTTGACTTCGAAAACCGTCACATTGGTCCAGCCGGTTGGCGTACTGATCGTAATATAGAACAGGTTATTGAAAATGTTTGAACGGATGGTCTGACGAACTCTTCGGATGCGGTTCATTTCCTGCTTATCGAGTTTCATTTTAAGCAATTCCTCGCGGGTAAACTGCAGTTTGTCTCCTTTCAAATGACTCAGTTTAAGCTTGGACAGCTCGCGTTTAACCCATTTAAGGCGGTCTTTGACCTTCGAATCCCGGATGTCCAGTTTTTCTAACTGTTGTTTCTCAACTTTGAGTTTTTCCGTTTTCAGCTTGAGCAATTCCAGTTTCACCAGTTTGGGTTCAACTGTTTGAAGGGTTTTGAGCCATTCCCTGTTTTCTGCTTCAAAATAAATGTTTACGACACGTTTTCCTTCCCGTAAAACAAGAGAAGGTGCCGCAATGCGAATTCCAATGGCACGTGTTTCACGCGAGAATTCGTTGTCGAAGGTCAGTTTGCGATCCTGAATTGGCTGGTCGTGCAGTAAATTCCGTGTTTTAATAGCGGTAACGAAATTCAGGTTCGCAGCAGGGTAGTGGTAAGGATTTCGTTCAAAACAAACGGTATATGCACCGGTTATTTCGATGTCCTGTACGGTCAGTTCATTCTCCAACCGGTAAGTCAGCACATGCTGGTCTGCATTCTTCCGGTTGAATCCGGTATTCTTTTCGATGGTAATGGTTCCCGTAGTTGCCTTATCAAAAGCCAGCCAGACACGATCGCCTTTCACGGAAAGCGGACTGACTTTCAGGTATTCGGTCAGGTACCAGTTGGCAAAATCATTCCAGCGGAAATTGTATTTTTCCATGACCTTTTGCAGGTTTTCTACAAAAGCTAGAAGCAATGCCTGGGAAGGTTCCATCTTTCCTATGGCCTCGTGTGAATGCTTCATGTGAATACTTCTCAGTAAGGCTTTTAATTCACCGAGGAAACTGTCAAAGTAGTCTTGGGCAACATTTTGTTCATTGTAAAAATAGATCCACTTAGCAACCTGGATCAATTTTTCGAGCAGGACAGCTTTGTCGTTGTCCAGCATTTTAAAATTGCCGGGAACGCGCAAGCGATCTAACCGATCTTTTCTGCTATGTCCGTCTCTTGATTCCATTTATACTATGTTCAAAAGTTTAAAGGGTTCAAAATAAAATTGAACACATTTAAAATTCCATTCCTTCTTTAAACTTTTCAATTCTCTATTTTCAATTAATTCGTAATTAGGCATTCGTAATTCGTAATTATTAAAGTTGTGTTCCTTCCAGGAAGTAGAACGGATAAACCATACTGCTTCTGCTGTTCGTCTGACGAATCGTAAAATCTACTTTAATCCACAGGATTCCTTCCATTGCATCGCGTATTTCAACTTCTACAGCATCTGTGATGATGCGTGGTTCTCCGTCGCGGATAGCCTGTTCGATAATATCGATGATCATGGTGCGTTCCGAAAGATCAATTTTCGAAAAGACCCATTTATCAATCGGACAGCCGTAGTTGTAGCGAAAAACGCGTTCGCCGGGAATCGTGGAAAATAAGATTCGCAGGCTTTCACAAATGTCTTCTTCGTCTGAAACCAGGTGGACTCCGAGCTGATTAAATCGCACGGGGAAGGCCCAGCCGGTTCCCAAATAGGTTTTGTCGTTCATCTTATCCTCCGATTAATACAGTTGGACATCCCAATACAATTGCTCCGCCATGAGCACAGGTGTCTCCCATCCGGGCAGCCGGTTTGTTACCGATCATTACGGTTGCGGAGCCTTTTACAATACTGTCGGGCGGCCCCACGCAAACGCACATATCTCCCATGACGGCAGCAGGTAATCCGCCGATTAGTACCGTAGGAACTCCCGGACCGCTGATTGGTCCTCCGACATGTGGTACGGGAGGAACTCCCGGCGTCACCATCGGACACGTGTGCATATCTGTTAGTCTGGCTGCTAAACTCATATTCTTTTTAATTAATCATTACTATGGCACCTTTTACAGCTGTTTGTCCGGCTGCCGATAATTCCGCAGAGGCATTTCCTTTTGCCGTGAAACTGGCATCTGCGGTCAGTTCTACGTTTGTTCCTTTTACAGTTGCATTCACGCCGGCTTTTACGCTGGCGTTTGTTCCGGCATCGACTTTCACTTCTGTTCCGGCCTTGAGTGTAATTTCTTTTGCCGCCTGAATGAGAATTCCACTGTCTGAAAGCACAATTTTATTTCCGTTCTGGTCAGCAAGGGTAACCGTTTTGTCTTTATCACTCAATACCAGTTTATTGGTACCGGGTGTTGTTACCGTTACTACTTTATTTTCATCGTCCATTTCCAGCTTGATCCCGTTTTTGGTTTGCATGAGCTGGATCGGGTTCTTTTTGTCGATTTGCAGTGGTGCCGGATTTGCCGAACTGTATAAACTTCCGAGGATAACCGGATATGTGGGATCGTTGTTCAAAAAACCCAATACCACTTCATCACCCACATTCGGAATAAAAAAAGCGCCGAAACTGTTACTGCTCCAGAAATTGCTTAAACGTGCCCATACCAGGTTTTTATCGGTGTTCAATAAAGGGATTTCTACCTGTACCCGGAATTCCTTGGCCGGATCTCCATCCAGTTTCTTAATCACCCCGATATGCAGTCCTTCAATTCCCGGAAGAAGTCCGGAAGCCGGAGGAGTCACCACATCGGTGTTTTGTGTGGCCATTTCCGGGTCAATTCCCATTCCGGCGGTGGTGATCCATTCACCGTCTTCAATAGAATGTTCTACAGCTCCGATAAAAGCATCTCCGTTGAACCGTTTTCCCAATCCGTCGAGGGTGATCAAACAGCCCGGCACGGCCAGTGAACTTCCCTGGAAGCGGATCTCGCCCCGGATGCGGGATAACCCGGCTTTAAGCGATTGCGCATCTGCCCAGGTTTGCAGCTGGGAAGAATCTCCGTAACTTTCTGTTTGAATTTCCCAGCGATCTCCGCCGACAGCTTCCGACAGGTCGGAAGGAGTTTGGTCTCCCTGTTCATTCAGTGTCGGAGTAGCAGAAGCCGCTTTAATCATTGCTTGTGTAGCAATATCCCAAGCGTAGGCATCTACACCCGGTGTTTGATCTGCAGTCTGCAGTTCTCCGCGGAAAGAAATGAGGTCTTCTCCGTAAGTGACTTTGAGTACCGGCGAGGCAGAGACGTTGGGCTTGATAACATTGACTTTCTTTTGGTCTGTAATAATAATCAACCCATTTGCGTCGGCTCGGGAACAAATGAAATCCCAGTCGGAACAGTAGTATTGTACCATTTCCGGGTGTGAAACCGTTGTTGCATCTACAGTTGCTGTAAGGCCGGAATAAGTGCCGAGAATGGTCGAAATGATATCGCTGTCCTTTTGTTGTTCGAAGTAATTGTTCTTCCGGATCAGTGTAGTCGGAAACATAAAATCGGCACATTCAATTTCCAGTGTGGCGGTATCGTCTTCCGGAATATCCACGTTATGGGTAATAACGACTCCTTCGAACAGGATGTGTTCATTGCTTTGGTAACCCGCTTCAATACGGATGGTAGTACCGGGAGCAAAAGTATCGTCATCACTTTCCGGGATTTCTTTCATGGGCATATTTCCCGCTTCAAATACCAGTTTTGCACGGCCAATGCGATTGACTTCCCGACGGACCCAGATCGAAACCGCTTCGAAGCTGTCGCTGATCTTTTCCCCTTCACTGTAGATGGAAAAAGTTACGAGTCCTTCACTATTTTTTTCCGGTGATACGCTCATTTTCTTGCTAATGGTGGGAACTGGATTTTTGTTCCCGGTTCAATGTTTCTGAATTCACTCAGGTTATTATAAGCTGCTATTTCATGGCAAAACGATGCATCGCCATAAATTTCATCGCAATAACGTGCAATGGTATCTCCCGCACGGAATGTAATGACCCGGGAAAGATCCGGTGAGTTCATCTGCGTGGTGTCTTTGTCGAAATAACCCGCAAATGAAAAAGAGACCTTTACCCTTAAAGGAGTTCCGTCCGGAGAGAACAAACTGTAGTCATAATTGATGCTCTCAACCCTTCCGCGGAAGATGAACGTTCCCCAGATTACTTTCGTGTAGCTGGGTTCGTGACTTTCTGAGTTGATGCGGTAAATTGCTTTTTCGAGTTGATTGATCCGGTCTTTGATTTTTCCCGTTTTACTTGGAATGATTCCCGTATCGTCCATCAAAACTTCGAAGGAAAGACTGTCAAGTGCCTGGGAACGGAATTTTCGGAGATTTGCCACGCCTTGTGCCTCTCCATTTTGAGAGTAATTCAGGCGTTTTCCCAATTTCATTGTGGCAGGATTCACTTGTGTTGTGAAGTCACTGCTTTTCTTCGATTCGGAATAACTCTGATTTTCGTACCCAATGATTTTTAACTTGACCAATTCACCCATTACCGATCTCCTTTCTTCATGCGTTGTTTGCGTAAGGTGTCCTGTACCTCTCTCAAAATATCTTTTTTGAGTTTGGCTACTTTCAAATCAAGATCACCCGTTGAGCCAGCTTTTCGCTCAATAGTCGTTCGAATACTGATTTCTTTAATAATAATTGACATAAGATCTAAGAACGTTTCAGGGTTGTATATGCAAATTCGATCGTTTCAATTAAAATGGTGTTGGATTGTGAATCGAGGTTCCCGATTTCCCATTTCACCGGATAGGCCTTCGAGCAAGTCCAGGTATAAATGGGCGCACCATCCTGTCCCAACAAATTCACCACGATATCTCTTGGAACAATGGGTTGTGAAAAGTCACCCTCCAGGATTTTTTTGATCCAAACCACATCGTTCCGGTTAACCGGGTTCAGTGCCCTTTTTAAACTCAGATTACCATGTTTCACTTGCTTGGGAAGGAGGTATGTAAATTCATTCACACCTCCTTCTTTTACGCTTTCTGTTTCTATTTCAGCAGATAATCCGGTTACTTCTTTGAATGCAAACTCTTCATTCCCGATTTTCACCTGGAAATAAAAAGCTACCGGAAGTTCCCATTTTGACTTAGCCATAGAATCTGCTTATTAGCTGTTGGCAATCGTTAATCCTTCGTGAGCGATCTCAACCGTTTCCACAGCTACTTCATTCCCGTCCGATTTCATGTCCGTTCCGGTGATTTTCGTCGGCCAGGCATTGTTCAACGTCCAAACCATGGTTGGTTTTCCTGCTTCGTCCAATAAACTGATTACGACTGTCTGACGTTCGATCGTGTTCATTTTGATCTTGTTAAACCAGTCCCAGAATCCATTGTCTTTCACGAATACACCTTTTTTCAGTGTTACGTTTCCGGTCTTTTTGATTCCCGGCATTTTAATCGTTGAAAACTCTTTGCTGTTTCCATGTCTGTACTCAATGATTTGAGCTTCAATGTCCAATCCGGATACTTCCTGGAACGGAACTTCTTTATCTCCTAATTTTACCTGGAAGTAAAACTTCGGTAGAGGCCATACATTATCTTGTTTTTCTCCTGCCATGATTTCTTTTTATTTAATTGAAAATGTAAAATGGAGAATTGAAAAGGAGGATTACGCCTTTCAGCATGTTATCCCGTTGCAGTTGAAAGAGTATTCTCTTTTCAATTTTCAATTCTCAATTTTGAATTGTTTTAGTTAGCTTTTCTGCATTTGCTGCTGGAACGTAATCTCGATAAACTCAGCCGGTCTTGAAATTGCAACGAGGATGGTGATGCGCATAATCCCTTCCAGGATATCTTCCGGTGTCATGGTATCGCCAAGCCCGATATGCACACTGAATGCGTCTTCAGGAACGGCTCCTGCCAGTCCTCCGCGTTTCCAGATTCCGTTCAGGAAATTGCTGATCATACTTTTTACGCTTACCCAGGTATTTGCAACGTTCGGTTCGAATACATATGCTTTTGCAGCGTTTTTGATGGATTCTTCCAGCATGATCATGGTTCTGCGTACGTTGATGTATCTCCAATCAAGGGAGTTTCCATCCAGGGTACGTGCTCCCCAAACTTTGATCCCGTCTCCTACGAAATAGCGGATTGCGTTTACTGCTTTACCATTCATCGGAACGTTCAGATCTTCCTGGTCATTGAAAGAAATGCTTACTGTCGGACTGATCACATTGGCAACTGAAATGTTTGCCGGTGCTTTCCAGACTTCTTTTGTTCCGTCAACCAAGGTGTAAATTCCTGCCATTGCAGTAGCTGGCGGCAACAAGTTGATAATCAGCAGCATTTCACGCATCAATTCACTATAGATCGAAGAGTGGCGCGCCAATACTTTGTGTGCAGTCTTGATATCAAGATCCAGTTTTGTGAATTCGTCTGTTTTATCAGTGTCATCAACTAATTCAAAGTACTTGTCCACATTGGCTTTGCTTACTTTTTCGATAAATTCCGTCAATTTTCCAGCCTTGTCTTCTGCAGTAAGAAGTGCAGCAATCGCATCCGGGTCACTGAAATTCAGGAAACTGATGTCGTTGTCTGAAACGATGGATGTATTCAGCCATGGATAATATACTGCTCCGTAATCCAGGAATTCAGTACCGATTTTTTCGCGGAAGTTTTTGACATTCTCGCTTCTGGTATCTTTGAACCCGTCGAATACATCGAAAATAGCTACCCGGTTCCTCATTTCTCCTCCACAGTGAGACAATGTTTTAACCTGCACATTGGCACAGCTGTCTACATTTGCTAAATACACTGCTTCAGGCACCAAAACCATGGTTGGCTCTTCTTCTTTCAAAAGGGTGTCGATTCCATTTTTTAATTTTTCTTCGTCCAAACCACCCTCATATCCTTCACCGACTGAAACAATGTAGCATGGTCCACCACCGTTTGCGAAGAAAAAACGCATCTGGTAATAGAAGTTGTATTTGTCACCTTCGCGCTGAACCGTATGTTTCACACCGTTAAGTGCCAGTGTAGCAACTCCAAGCTGTTCATCACCATCTTCACCTTCTTTGGCTGGAGTGGCGCTGAATTTTGGAGTCGGAGCTCCCCCGAAATACTGCATGAATTCAGCCAGTGAGCTGATTTTCCATGGCTTGTTTACTAAAGATTTGTTTCCGTCTTTGGCGAACTCGGTGTAACCTATGAATGCGGGTACAGCAGTTGCAGCTTCGACAACGGAATTTGGGAACGCGTTCTTTTCGACGATGTATACCCCAGGTGTTTTCATTGTACTCATACTTGGATTTATTGTATTGATTTATAAATAGATATAACTTGTTATAGTGTCCTTCGGACTGAAGGGAGAAAGCACGTTTACCCGGGGGAAGTCGGGGAGCCTGCTCAACAGGTTTTCACCGCTTTTCCGCAATTCCCACAAATGGAACTGGTACTCGCTTTTTTGTTTCAAAGGCAGTGTTTCGGAAGAAACAAAGCGGTAAAGGATTCGTTCTGTTCCGGGAAGTTTCAGTTCTTCCGCTTCCTTAAAGAGCACTTTTTCACGTTGCTCCCGGATTTCCAATGGTCCCATGGAATAGTTTTGGGAAGGAAATACAAGGAATTCGACATGTTTCAACTGACTTTTCAACCGGATTTCGATCGTTTCGGTTTCTGAAGCATGCAGGCGGGATGTGTTTACCGGAATAGTGAGGATTTTCCAAATCCCGTTTTTGTTATAATCGAGTAAGGACCAGTCGGCCCCGGAAGCGGCTGTTTGATCGGTATAATAGTAGAACTCACTTTGCGAGGTTTTGAAATAAAAGTTCAGAAGAGTTTCTTCTTCCAAAAGAATGGAATCTTCCCCGACCAGGAGCCAGGTCTTCGCATCTTGTTGCTTAAAGATCAGTCCTGCTTTTTGAAGGTGCGTGCTGGTTGCAGTGTCCGGTTCAAGCTTTAAGCCACATTGCTCTGTATCAAAATACTCATGAAGCACGACCAGTTTCAGCCAGATCCGGTATGTCGTCTGCCAGCTCATTGAAGTTTGGTATTGCTGCTCGGTTGGGAAATAGCGTAAGAAATATCGGTGATCTCATTGCCTGTAATCTCTGTTCCACGAATTTTACAAACGACGGAAGGATAGTAATTTTCACCTGAAATGCTCCATAAATTGGACAATTCGTGCATATTCAAATTCATGATTTCCAGGGTGAGCTTTTTGCCTTCATCACCTGTCAGAATGATTTGATTGCGCTGGATAAAGGACATGACTCCGGAGAGTAAGCGGATGGATTCTTCGTATTGTTTTTCCTGGAAGATCACCGACACCAGTACGTGCAGGTTAATCCATATCGGCGGATTTATGGATCCGAACGTGGCATCGGATACTGACCGGATCGGAGTGTATGTGCTGATCACTGTTTCCCGTTCTACACCGATCAGCGAAATAGCCACGCGGTTTGGAAATGATTTGGAAGGATCTTTCACAGGAGAAATGAACACAATGTCTTCCGTCAACCTGAAACGGATTTTCAAGTAGTCATTCAATTGTCTGGAAAGCAGTTGCAGTGCTTCGAAAATCATAACTCAGCGAATAGATAACAAATAATAAATCAAGCTTACAAGAATACATTCGAATGGCGAAGTTTTATTTCGCGATGTATCTTTTCTTGATTTTAAACAACAGATCTCCCAGGATGGCGCGTTGATCGGGTTTCAAATGCCTGGAGGCAATATTGCAGACATCTTCCAGCAGGTCCAGTTCCGAAAGGTTTAATTGCTGATAACCGAGTTGGTAATCCGAATCCCTGTAGAAATAAGCTTTCCGTTTGGAACAGTACTCAATAGGGGCAAAGAATCCAAGAAAGGTATCGTCCTTCATGGAGTTCAGATCCAGCTGAATAGTACGCTGTGAGACCTCATATCCGAGATTTCTTTTACAGGTTTCAGCAATGGTGGAGGTTTTTACGTAGGTATTCTTCTTGAGAAGTTCATCGATAACCGAATAACGGGCGATGGCAAATTTGTTTTGAGGCATGTTGTAATGAATAGTGTAATTCCATAGGATATAAACAGGGAATTTTTCCAGAGATCACCGGGTACGCAAGAGTTGTGAAATGTGGTAAACTGGTCTTTTCCATTGGAATTATCGAGTGAACAATGAGCGATAAAGGTAGTAATAGTTTGATACGAACCGTGTTTTTTGAAAAAAAAACACGAATTTCTAACAGAACAACTAAAAAATTATCAATTTACAATTATTTGATTATCAATTAATTAATATTGATTCTATTCTGTTTGACTTAATTTTTTCGCTTGAAATACCCGGGTTACCACTTATTAATGATCAATGGCAGAATTATCAATTATCAAGAATTTGCAAACTTGATAATTAACCCATTAATAATTGATAATTACCCAAAAAGGTCTCCAGTTGTTCCGATCAGTTTAGGCGCTTGAAGGGATAATTTGCAAGTTTTATTCAGTGCCCGGATTAAATAATCGGTTAATTGTGGTGTGTACAATTCGTCCGGCTGATGCATGTAAAAGTGAATTTCCCGGATGTCTCTCTGCAGCCATGATTTGATCCGTTTTACCCAATCGTCGATACGCTCATAGTCCGTCGGATGCAACCCGTTTCCCACAAAACGGATAAAGGTAACCGGAGCGGTTACTTCCATGTGAGCACAATCCCTTTTCCCCGAAACATCCGTAATGACCGAACCGATTGATAATTCATGCAGGGTTTGGAAAAGCTCCTTACGAATTTCAGTTTTCCCGAACCAATCCGGGTGGCGGACTTCCAGCGTGACAGAAATGTCTCTCGGAAGTTTTTGTAAGTAGGAGAAAAGCACATCCCGGCGCTGCGGACCGAACTTCTCACTTAGCTGTAAGAAAAGCGGACCCAAATGTTCTCCGAAGTTGATGACTGAATCCAGGAAGCGGTCTGTATCTGCGTGTGCTTTGGCACTGGAAAGGTCGCTGTAATGACTGATGGATTGTGGAAATTTGGGGCAGAACTTAAAACCCGTGCCCTTTGCTTTTTCCGCCCATTTTTGGATGGTTGCAGCCGGATAGATTTGATAATGAGTAGTATTGAGTTCAATTCCGTTGAAGTTTTGAATGTAGTAGTCCAGGAATTCCGCCTCTTTGGTTTTTGCGGGGTAGATCAGGCCGACCCATTCTTTCCGGCCCCACTTGGCGCCGCCCAGGAATAATTGAGGCTGTTTAACTGCTGGTTTTAATGCTTTGGTGAAAGCACCGTCCTCCGGCAGGCGAAAATTCACCTTATCCAATAAACTGCGATCAATTTTTCCGAATTCCATGGATTAAAATTAGGTAAAAATAAGTGGTTTTTAACATTCGAAAAGTACATTTTACCGATGGAATCAGGAGCATCCAATGTGAACATAATGTTAAGTTTCGAAACTGTTAAAAAGTTCTTTCTCAAGCCCAACATAAAAAATCGTAACTTTCCGGTGTAATCAAAAACAGCAGATTGAAATTTGCCTATAATTAGCTGGAAATAAAATTGTTGTGTTATGGCTATACCTGTTAGACTTGTCAAAGATTTAATCGAATTCTCTGACACCATTCCCGATCTTCAGGGAATCGGATTGAAAGTTTTTTCCTACGGTAAAATCAAAAACATTTACTGGTTAGGGAAAGATATTATCAAAAGTGTTGAGATCGTTCAATACAGAAACCTGGAAGACTATTTCAGTGAAGGTACCGGAGATCCCGTTTCCCGTTTATTCGGCCGCACGAACCTGCCTGCAGAAATTGAGTTTTTTATCAATCAAAAAGAACAGTATCCATCCTTATTTGTGAATTAAAAGCACCCCAATCAAAACAACGTATACGTATTGGAAAATTCCTGTTGTGATCTTGTTCATAGCAATGAGTTGGTTTGCCATGACCTTGCAGTCTGAAAATTGGATATCGGTCGCTAAAGGAGTATTGTTCTGGTCTGATTTGACGGATCGGCAGCAATTGGAATTGATTAAGACCAGTTGTTTTTACGGTATTCCGATTCTTACGTTTTTATTTCTTGTGATCAGGAATCGAAATGCAACCATTGTCTTTATTACATTGATGATAATCAATTTGTTGTTGGTGTTTCCTTTCAGACATGTCGAGGATCTTACAATGAATTTTTAGGTTTGATCTCTATGCTTATTACCTATTAGATCTGGTCTAAATTCTGTCTGTTTTTAAAATGGATTAAAGACTCATTTGTAAAAAAAAAAAAAAGATAAAATAATATACCGATTGGTATATTAATAAATATTTCAATTATATTTGCTTCGTAATTGAATACCATTCATGACAAAAGCAGCGCGTACACGGCAGTTCATTATAGAAACAACGGCTCCGATCTTCAACAAGAAAGGATACGAAGGAACTTCTATTTCGGACATTACAACGGCTACCGGACTTACCAAGGGAAGTGTTTACGGGAATTTCCGGGATAAGGACGAATTGGCTGCTGAAGCTTTTGATTACAATCACAACATCATCAAAAATGAAATTGTAAACCGTTCGTTAGGTTTGAAGGATCCGGTTGAACAATTGCTGGTTTACGTAAATTTTTACTCCGAAGTTTTCGAAAAGGTTTATGTGGCGGGTGGATGTCCGTTGTTGAATACAGCTGTTGATACGGATGATTCGAACCCTGAACTGTTTGGACGTGTGCAGAAAGCCATGCGTGATTGGTATGACCATGTTCAAAGTGTGGTAATGTATGGGATCAAAAAAGAGATATTCCGTCCGGAAACCGATGCAGAAGCTTTTGCCAATCATTTTGTTTCCCTGATAGAAGGAGGAATGCTTCTTTCGAAAACCTTTAGGAATAAAAAATACTTGAATTCAAACCTGGAACTGATCCGGAGAATGATTAGTGAAATGACCGGGTAAAATTTTTTTACTTAACAATATACCGATTGGTATATTTTAAACCAGGATATCATGAATTCGTGATATAACGAAATAATAAAAAAACAATATGAAAAATAACGCATACATCTTAGCAGCAACAAGAACCGGAACCGGTGGTTTCATGGGAACTTTATCCTCTTTTTCTGCACCACAACTGGCTGCGGAAGTAATCAAAGATGCCCTTCTGAAAGCGGGAATCAAAGCAAACGATGTCGATGAAGTGATTTTGGGAAATGTCCTTTCCGCAAATATCGGTCAGGCTCCGGCCCGGCAAGCGGCGCGCGCAGCAGGAATCCCCGATGAGGTGGATGCAACCACCATTAACAAGATTTGTTCTTCGGGCATCAAATCGGTTTCATATGCGGTTCAGTCCATTCTGTTGGGAGACAGTGATGTGGTTATAGCCGGTGGAATGGAAAGTATGTCGAATGCGCCGTATTACATCGAAAACCATCGGGAAGGACACAAAACAGGTCATCAGCAGATCATCGACGGAATGTTGAAAGATGGTTTGTGGGACCCGTACCACAATTTCCACATGGGTAGTGCTGCCGAACTGGCAAATACGAAGTATGGAATTTCGCGCGAAGAACAGGACGATTATACATTGAAGTCTTTCTCAAAAGCGAAAAAAGCTCACGATTCCGGCAGTTTTAAGGATGAAATTACGCCGATTACTGTGAAGACGAAAACAGGTGATTTGGTTTACGGTACCGATGAGGATATCGAGAAATTGAATCCTGAGAAAGTGAGCCTGTTGAAACCGATCTTCGAACCGGACGGATCAATCACGGCGGCGAATGCTTCCAATCTAAATGACGGTGCAGCTATCCTGATCATTGTTTCCGAAAAATTCCTGCAAGAAAACAACTTAAAACCTTTAGCAAAGATTGTAGCTTTTTCAGATGCGGCACAGGCTCCGGAATGGTTTACTACTTCGCCCTCAATAGCGATTGAAAAAACACTTCGGAAAGCAGGAGTCGGGATCGGAGAGATCGATTACTTCGAAATGAATGAAGCCTATGCCAATGTACCGATTATCAATGCGCGACTCACAGGTGTGGACTTGGAGAAAGTAAACATTAAAGGCGGTGCAGTTGCACTCGGACATCCGCTTGGAGCTTCCGGAGCAAGAATCCTGGTGACGCTGACACATATTTTACAACAGCAAAAAGCAAAATATGGCATGGCTGCTATTTGTAACGGCGGCGGCGGGGCCACAGCAATGCTCATTGAAAATGTACAAACAAGAAAATAAAGAATTGGGACAGCAGACTTTAGACAGATTCTGTCTTTAGTCTTGCGTCTCTGATCTTTTTGTCTCAATCAAACAAATAAACAAACAAACAAATAAATAGAACACATGAAAACAAACGGAAACACAATCTTAATCACTGGAGGGTCAGCTGGAATCGGCTTCGAATTGGCAAAACGATTTGCTCAATTGGGAAACAAGGTGTTGATTACAGGTCGGAATGAAGAAAAATTGAAGCAGGCAACAAGTCAATTGGAAAATGTTGTCTCGATCGCGGGAGACGTAACAGATTCTGAAAGCATGGACCAATTGGTTGCTCAAATCAAGGATCAGCATCCCGAGCTGAATATGGTCATCAACAATGCAGGGTATGTGGATGTCTACCAATTGGATGTGCATGCAAATGCTTTTTCAAAAGCAGGAAAGGAAATGGAAACGAATTATTTATCGATTGTCGGATTGACGGAAAAATTGCTGCCGACCCTTCTGCAGAACGAAAACGCTTCCGTAGTGAATGTGACATCCATTGTAGCTTATTATCCGCAGAAAACACTTCCGACTTACACGGCAAGCAAAGCGGCCCTGAAAGCGTACACAGATGTTTTGCGTCAAACTTTTGAAAACCGGTTGAATGTCTTTGAATTGATTCCGCCTTTGGTAAATACGGATTTTTCGAAAGAAATCGGTGGGGAAAATGGAATTCCGCCAAAAGAAGTAGCAGATGAATTGCTGATGGCTTTAGAGAAAAACCAATGGCTGGTTCCGGTTGGGATGTCAAAGGAATTTGTGAAATGAATTCAAAATGTAAAATTCAAAATGCAAAAATGATTGGATTCTCCTTTGAAAGGTTGACCGGACTTCCCCCTTCGGAGGGGGTAAAGGGGGAGGATATCACTTTTTATCAATTATTATGGAAATCATCAAACAGCGCGAACGCGCATATTCCTGGGGAAATCCGCTGGAAGGAGTTGAACTTTCCAAAGACCTTTCGGGTTTCGAGTATTTAATGGCAATCAAAAGAGGGGAAGCTCCGGCTTCTCCTTTGATCAATACGCTTGATTTTTCATTGGTTGAATTGGAAGAGGGAAAGGCTGGCTTTTGTTTCGAACCGCAGGAATTTCATTACAATCCAAACGGATGTGTGCACGGCGGAGTGATTACTGCTATTCTTGATTCTGCCATGGGATGCACACTTCATTCGTTGTTGCCGAAAGGCACCGTTTATACCACCTTGGAATTGAAAGTCAATTTCTTGAAAATGGTGCATTTCAAATCAGGAGTACTCACAGCAACTGGAAAAATGATTCACCTGGGAAATTCAACAGCATTGGTGGAGGCGTCATTAACAGACAAATCGGGTAAAAAATACGCCCACGCAGTTTCAACCTGTATGCTTTTGAAGAATGAATAAGGTGATCAAGGATGGAATTGTCCTTGATAATTAAATCATTCATAATTGATTGTTTGAAAAGCTGTATATTTGAAAAACATAATTCTATAGCATGAATGGGTTATTGACTTTACAGGAGTTTTATGCAAGTATTTTGAACAAGGGGACGATGGAACAGTTTTCCCATTTGTCTAAAATGAGTCATTTCAATGTGTTCAAAAGAGGGCAGATCCAATGTGCACGCATTACCGAATTACATCGAACGGATTTTCACAAGATTTCACTTGTGGTCGGTGACGGGATCATCCATTTTGAAGATCGTAAAGTGCCTGTTTCCGGGAAAACACTGGTTTTTTATCACCGCAATGTTCCACATGTGTGGGAACCGGTTTCGGAAGATCAACTGGGAGCTTTTTGCCTGTTTAATAACCATTTTATCGAAAACTATTTATTGGACACCCTTTTCAGAGATACTCCGCTGATGAATATGGCGATGAATCCTGTTTATCCCTTAACAGATGAGCAGGCAACCATTTTCGAATTTATTTTTGAACAGATCCAGGAAGAAGTGGAGGGCGATTATGTAAAGAAATACGAAGTAATAGTCCATTACCTGCATTTATTGCTGCACCACACCAATAAATTGTGTACTCAAAATATCCGTGAAGATAAGAAGCCTCAGGCTTCGGTTGTATTGACGGCGTTGTTCATGGAAATGTTGGAAAGACAGTTCCCCATCGATTCATCCGATCAGTCACTGGCATTGAAGAAACCAAGTGATTTTGCGGAGAAGCTGTCCATTCATGTCAATCATTTGAATCGTTTGATAAAGGAGGTAACAGGAAGAAGTACCACGGAGATCATTTCTTCGCGTCTTGCCAATGAAGCAAAAGCCTTATTGCGCCATACCGATAGCTCGGTCGCTGAAATAGCTTATACCTTAGGGTTCGAACATCCCTCCAATTTCAATAACTTTTTCAAAAAGCAAACACAATTAACTCCCAAATCTTTCCGGGAGGTTAGTTAAAAAATGTAAATTGTTTGATTTTGATAATTAATTGCATGAATTGAATAAGTTTTTGAGCGGACTTTGAAAGATCTTTGCGCCAGTATTTGACCAAGTAGTTAAACCAGTAACAAAGATTAAACTTTGACTTCTTTCACCCATCGTCAAAGTTTCGAAAAAGACAAAAATTTATGATTACAAAGAAAACAAACCACTTATTGGCGGCAGTGTCGCTGGTACTCCTGGCTTCCTGTGGTTCCGAAGAGGCCCCCGCATCGGTCGGTGGAATTAAACCGCACCAGATTTTGACGATCGAACAGCAAAACACCACCATTGAGACAACTTATCCCGCAATTTTAGAAGGAATTGAAAACGTTGATATTCGCCCTAAAATTGACGGATTTGTAGAAAAAATTGCCGTGGACGAAGGTCAGTTCGTGAAAAAAGGACAATTATTGTTCACCATTTCTGCACCACAATACGAACAACTGGTACGGACAGCTAAAGCTGCAGTGAAAAGCGCCGAAGCCGGAGTGAGCGTTGCCCGTCTGCAGGTTCAGAAAACCAAATCACTGGTAGATAAAAACATCGTCAACAAATACGAGTCGCAGGAAGCAGATTTGGCTTTGCAGACACGCCTGGCGGAATTAGCCCAGGCTGAAGCGAACCTGGTCAATGCGAACGTGAATTTAGGTTATACGCGCATCTCCAGTCCGGTGGATGGTGTAATCGGAAGCCTGACCTTCAAACCCGGAAGTTTGGTGTCAGGTAATATGACCAAGCCACTGACTACTGTTTCGAATATTTCAAAAATCTATGCGTATTTCTCGATGAACGAGAAGCAATTACTGGAATTTATCCGCAACACAAAAGGTGCGGATCTGAAAGCGAAAATTGCCAATACACCCCAAGTTTCACTGGTCCTTTCCGACGGATCTCTTTACCCGGAAAAAGGAAGGATCGGCTCCATCAATGGACTGATCGACCAGCAAACAGGATCAGCCAGAATTCGAGCTGCTTTTTCCAATAAACTGAATTTATTGCGAAGCGGTGGAAGTGCACAAGTTCGGATCCCGCAGGAAATTTCCAATGGATTCCTCGTGCCTCAGCGTGCTGTTACGGATATCCAGGGAAAGAAATTTGTGTACACGGTGGGGAAAAGCGGAACCATCAGCATGGTGAATGTGGAAGTGATGGAGGCTACCAGCGGACATTTCTACATCGTGACAAAGGGAATTAAATTGAACGATTCCATTGTCCTGGAAGGAATTCAGTTCCTCAAAGATGGAATGAAGATCAAACCGGTAAAGGCTGATCCGAAAGCAATTTACGCAGAATTGAACCAATAAGATTCGTCATTCAGTCATCCAATTTTTAAGTACGAATTATGTTTAAGAAATTCATAGAAAAACCCGTATTATCTACGGTAATCTCGATATTGATCGTGATTCTGGGGATTTTGGGCCTGGTTGCCATCCCGGTTTCCCAATATCCGGATATTGCACCGCCGACCGTCCAGGTTTCAGCTTCTTACCAGGGAGCAAATGCAGACGTGGTGCTCAACAATGTGGTCATTCCGCTCGAAGAACAAATCAACGGAGTGGAAGATATGACTTACATGACTTCCACCGCCGGGAACGACGGAACAGCAACCATTACGGTTTATTTTAAATTGGGAACAAATCCCGATCTGGCCGCAGTAAATGTTCAAAACCGCGTCTCACGGGCTACGAGTTTGCTTCCCGCTGAAGTGAACAGGGCCGGAGTGGTGACTACAAAACGTCAGGCGAGTAACCTGCTGATCTTTAACTTGTACAGTGAAGACTCCACTTATGATCAAACCTTTTTGCAGAATTATGCCAACATCAATCTGATCCAGCAGATCAAGCGTATCAAAGGGGTTGGAGATGCGACCGCATTTGGTTTGATGGACTATTCGATGCGGATCTGGCTGAAACCGGATGTAATGGCAAGTTATGGCCTCGTTCCGGACGATGTAAATAAAGCTCTGGCGGAACAAAACATTGAAGCTGCGCCGGGACAGTTCGGCGAACAGGGAGATCAGAGTTACCAATACACGATTAAGTACAAAGGGCGCTTGAAAGAAGAAACGGAATTCGGCGACATGGTAATCCGTGTGGGAGAAGGTGGCGAAGTACTGCGTTTGAAAGACATTGCCCGTATTGAATTGGGATCCCAAAGTTATGCCAGCTCGGTTCGGGTGAATGGAAAATTCGGTTTGGGAGTTGCTGTGAACCAAACAGCTGGTTCCAATGCCCAGGAAGTAATCAACGGAACATTGAAAGTGCTCGATGATGCCCAGGCTTCCTTCCCGAAAGGGATGAAATATACCACCATTGTAAACGTAAACGATTTCCTCGATGCATCGATTGAGAAAGTATTTCATACTCTGATCGAAGCATTCATCCTGGTTTTCCTGGTTGTATTCCTCTTTTTGCAGGATTTCCGTTCCACATTGATCCCGGCGATCAGTGTGCCGGTTGCAATTATCGGTACGTTCTTTTTCCTGAACCTGTTCGGCTTCAGTATCAATTTACTGACCTTGTTTGCATTGGTACTGGCAATCGGTATTGTAGTTGACGATGCAATCGTAGTCGTGGAAGCGGTTCACGCGAAACTGGATGAAGGATATACATCTTCCAAAAAAGCAACCATTGATGCCATGGATGAGATCACAGGTGCAATTGTTTCCATCACATTGGTTATGGCAGCAGTGTTTATCCCGGTAAGCTTTATTCAGGGATCTACAGGCGTTTTCTACAAACAATTCGGGTTGACACTTGCCATAGCCATTATTCTTTCGGCAGTCAATGCCCTGACCTTGAGTCCGGCGCTTTGTGCCTTATTATTGAAGCCGCATAAGGATACGCATGGGCAGAAACAGACATTCAGAATGCGTTTCAACACCGCTTTCAATACTTCCTTCGGGAAAATGACCAATCGGTATAAACGGATCGTTTCCTTTTTCAGCAGAAAGAAATGGGTGGTTGCCGTCATTTTGCTCATCTTCACGGGGCTTTTGGTTTGGGGAATGAAAACTACACCGAAAGGATTTGTTCCGGCGGAAGACATGGGAACGATTTTCTCGGATATCACCCTGGCACCAGGAACTTCCCAGGAACGTACCGAAGAAGTATTAACGGAAATCGACAACATTGTGCGTTCGGTTCCCGAAACGAAATTTACCTTACGTGTCGTCGGTCGGTCCATTATTTCGGGTTCGGGAAGTTCTTACGGAATGGTACTTGCGCGAATGAAGTTGTGGAATGAACGGGAGCGTGATGTAAAAACCGTTATCGAAGAATTGTTCGCCAAGACAGCACACATCAGGGATGCGAAGATTATTTTCTTCTCTCCGCCGACTATCCAGGGATTTGGTAATACCGCCGGATTTGAATTCCAGTTGCAGGATAAATCGGGTGGAGATATCAATAAATTCAACACTGTGGCACAGAATTTCCTGGGATCCTTGGCTCAGCGCCCTGAAATCCAGTATGCAGCTACTTCGTTCAATCCCAATTTCCCGCAATACCAGATTGATGTCAATGTGGCAAAGATCAAACAGGCAGGAATGACGATGAATGATGTAATGAGCGTGTTGCAGGGATATTACGGAGGTGTTTACGCTTCCAACTTCAATAAGTTCGGAAAGCAATACCGCGTCATTTATCAGGCAGAACCGGGAAGCAGGAAGAATATCCAGAGCTTGAATTCGATTTACGTACGAAATACTGACGGCGAAATGGCACCGGTCTCTGAATTCATCACCATGAAACAAGTGTACGGCCCGCAGGTGATTTCCCGCTTCAATTTATTTACGGCCATTGCTGTAACAGGTGTTCCGAATAAAGGATACAGTTCCGGAGATGCCATGAAAGCGATCGAAGAAGTGGCACAAACGAGCTTGCCTGCAGGATATTCGTATGAATATTCGGGGTTGACGCGGGAAGAAAGCGCGGGGGGAAACCAAACCCTGTTTATTTTCTTGCTGGTTGTCGTTTTCGTTTACTTCTTATTGTGCGCACAGTACGAAAGTTACATTTTGCCGCTTGCGGTCTTGATTTCCCTTCCGATTGGTTTATCCGGGGTGTTTATTTTCGATAAAATTTTTGAAGTCGACAACAACATTTACACACAGATCACCATTGTCATGCTCGTTGGTTTGCTTGCTAAAAATGCCATCCTGATCGTTGAATATGCATTGGACAGGAGAAAAAACGGAATGAGCATTGTGGATGCTGCCGTAAGTGGAGCGACTGCCCGTCTCCGGCCGATCTTAATGACCTCGTTTGCTTTTATTTTCGGGTTATTGCCCCTGATGCTTTCAACAGGAGTAGGAGCAGCGGGAAATACCTCCATCGGGACAGGAGCTGTCGGAGGAATGTTTGTCGGGACCATTTTCGGGGTCCTGGTTATTCCGGTATTATTCATTGTTTTCCAGCGTTTGCAGGAACGTGTCCGACCAATACAGGCGGAAGTGGAACCCGAAGAAATCACCCATTAAAATGAATCAATCCATGAAAAGAAAAAGCAAAGCTTTTGAAGACCATGTCATGACACTTACAAAGTCACCGCAGATAAACGTCGGTGTGAAGATGACATGGAAAATACATACTCTTTTATTTGCAGGGATACTCCTTGTTACAAGTTGTGTGACGACACGTTATGAACGGCCGGAGATGAATACGTCGAATTTGTACCGGGACAATACTTCGGAAGACACCACTTCCATGGCTGACCTGGAATGGAAAAAGCTCTTTTCCGATCCCGTTTTACAAGACTTAATCGAAAAAGGCCTGGCAGGAAATTTAAACCTGAAACAGGCGGTCGAACGCATCGCGATCAGTCAGGCTTACCTGAAACAAAGTAAAATGGCCTTTTTGCCAAGCCTGCAATTGGATATTACTTCCACGGATGCAAAGCAATCCGGCCGTGCGATCAATGCTCCGAAAGGATTTATCAAACTGACTACGCACACCAACCGCATCCAGTTGGGAACTTCCTGGGAAGCGGATATTTGGGGGAAATTGCGAAGTGCGAAGAGAGGGGCGATTGCAGGAATGCTGCAAAGTGATGCTTCCAAACGGGCAATACAAACACAACTGATCGTAGACATTGCCAATACCTATTACAATTTGCTGGCACTCGACAAGCAGCTGAAAATTACGCAGGAGACGATCGAATTGCGTAAAAAAGAAGTGGAAACCCTCACAGCTTTACAGGAATCCGGCAAAGTAACCAGTGCAGAGGTTTTGCAGAGCCAGGCCAATCAATATGCGGCGGAAGTCATGGTCCCGGAATTGCAGAATCAGGTCTGGCAGGCGGAAAATATGTTGAATTACCTCCTGGCACGCGGACCGGAAAAGATTACGCGCGGAACCCTGGATGAACAGGTGATTTATACCGACTTGCGTTTGGGTGTTTCATCCCAATTGTTGAAGAACCGTCCGGATGTTCAGGAAGCGGAATATGCCTTCATCGCTGCTTTTGAAAACACGAATGTGGCAAAGACCTATTTCTATCCTTCCCTGACATTAACTGCAAATGGAGGTTTTGCAAGTTTCAAAATCCAGGACCTGTTCAGTCAGTCCATTTTCTATAACATCATTGGTGGTTTAACCCAGCCGATTTTTAACAGGGGCCAGAACAAAGCGCGTTTGAGAACAGCGAAGGCGGAACAGCAGATTGCATTCTATCATTTTCAAGATGTGATTTTGCGAAGTGGGATGGAAGTCTCAAACGCGCTTTATGCCTATCAAAATGCTGTGGAGAGGGAGCGTATTCGCAAGCAGCAGATTGAATCACTGGGAATTGCGGTGGAAAATACACAGGAGTTGTTGAGTAACCGAAATGAAATCAATTACACGGACGTGTTGAGTTCCGAACAAAATTTAATTGCAGCTCAAATGAACGAGATCAACGATAAATTGGACCAGCTGCAATCTGTTGTAAATCTATACAGAGCTCTTGGAGGAGGCTGGAAATAATTACCGGATGGCCACAGCAGTTAGGTCAAAGGGGATTCAATTAATTCGCAATTCGTATCCGGCATTCGTAATTAGAATTATATTTGGACAACTTAAATTCAAATGAATGAAAAAATTAAAACTAATTGCTGTACTTGGATTGGGATTCATGACCATTCAATCTTGTTCAAAACAAAGTGAATTGTGTGAATGTACTGACATGGCTACTGAAATGATGAAAGGCGATCGCGAGCACAATTTCGACGGAACTTTCCAAAAGAAATATGTGGAAGAACATAAAGCAGAGGAAGAAAAGTGTAAGAAGATTTACGAGGGGAAAACAGACAAAGCCAGCCAGGAAAAATTGCGCAAAGAAATGAAAGAGTGCAGTGGTTATGGGGAGTTTAAAGAAGAGACGATCAAGTCTATGGAAAACCTGAAAAAGCAATTGCCTTCCATGGCAAAAGAAATTGATGAATCAATCAAGAAATTGAGAGAAGAATAAGCTCATTTCGAGAATAGGAACGGTAGGGGGCGCGATTTAATCATGCCCCCTAACTGTTTTATAGCGTTGTTTGTACGCATTTTTAATGAGCCGGAATAATCGTTTTGAAAACCCCATAAATCAGCTTTCAATTCGGCATTCGTAATTTTCTTCGTATTTTCGTTACTGATAAAATTGAACGCAGCAATCCTTCATGAAAAATAAAATCACTGAACTTTTTCAGATAAAATATCCCTTGATCCAGGCGGGAATGATCTGGTGCTCGGGCTGGGAACTGGCAAGCGCTGTTTCCAATGCCGGAGGATTGGGAATCATAGGTTCCGGGTCCATGTATCCGGAAATTTTGGACGAACACATCCGCAAATGCAAGGAAGCAACCCAAAAACCGTTTGCAGTCAATCTTCCGATGCTGTATCCGAATATTGAAGATCACATTCAAACAATTATCAAACACCAGGTACCGATTGTCTTCACTTCTGCGGGAAACCCGAAAACATACACGGCGCGATTAAAAGAAGCAGGGATTACAGTCGTTCACGTGGTTTCTTCTGCCAAATTTGCGTTAAAAGCACAGGAAGCCGGTGTAGATGCTGTGGTTGCGGAAGGATTTGAAGCCGGCGGACATAACGGAAGGGACGAAACGACCACCATGTGTTTGATTCCTTTAGTGAAATCGGTTGTTTCCATTCCATTGATCGCAGCCGGTGGAATCGGAACAGGAAGGGGAATGCTTGCAGCGATGACCCTGGGAGCGGATGCCGTGCAAATCGGTTCGCGTTTTATTGCTTCCCCCGAATCTTCGGCACATCAGAATTTCAAAAACGAAGTGCTGAAAGCTCAGGAAGGCGATACCATGCTGACCTTAAAAGAATTGACCCCGGTGCGTCTGATGAAAAATCCATTCTTTGAAAAAGTAACAGAAGCCTACGAACGCTGTGCTACGGATGAAGAGTTACAGGAATTGCTGGGCAGAGGAAGAGCCAAAAGAGGCATGTTCGAAGGCGATCTGGTGGAAGGGGAATTGGAAGTAGGACAAATCTCAGGACTGATTAAAGAAATGAAACCCGCAGCAGAAATTGTCAGCGAAATAATAAACGAATTTAAGGTTGCTTTGAATGAACGGAGTGACGCCAAATATGCATTTGAATGATCGCATTTAATCGATTTAAATTAGAGAACGGACTAACGGTCCTGCACCATTTTGATCCCACTACCCCCATGGCCGTAGTCAATACGCTTTACGATGTGGGAGCAAGGGATGAATCGGAAGAAAAAACAGGCTTTGCCCATTTGTTCGAGCATTTGATGTTTGGCGGTTCCGTAAATATTCCCGATTTCGATGCACCCTTGCAGCGTGCAGGTGGAGAAAGCAATGCCTTCACGTCAAACGACATTACGAATTACTACGATGTGCTTCCGGTACAAAACATTGAAACGGCTTTGTGGCTGGAAAGCGATCGCATGCTTTCATTGGCTTTTACCCCTAAAAGCCTGGAAGTGCAGCGCAATGTGGTGATCGAAGAATTCAAGCAGCGTTACCTGAATCAGCCTTACGGAGATGTTTGGCTGGAACTGAGGCCGCTGGCATACAAAAAACATCCGTACAAATGGGCTACCATCGGGAAGAACATTCAGCACATTGAAGAAGCAACCATGGACGATGTCAAAGCATTTTTCAAGGCGCATTATCACCCGGCAAATGCCATTTTATGCGTCGCCGGGAATATTTCACTGGAAGAAACCAAACGATTGGTAGAGAAGTGGTACGGAGATATTCCGGCGTCTTTAAAACCGGAACGCATCCTGCCCAAAGAACCTGCTCAGACAGAATACAGGGAGTTGACAATCGAACGGAAAGTACCCAACGATGCGTTTTATTACAGCTTCAAAATGCCTGAAAGGAAAAGTTTTGAATACTATGTAACCGATATTATTTCCGATGCTCTTGGAAGGGAAAAGTCTTCCCGTTTGTACTCCAAATTGAAGAAGGAACTGAAGCTGGTCACTTCGATTAATGCCTACATTACCGGGTCTCTGGATGAAGGCTTGCTGATAATCGATGGAAAATTGAGCAACGGTGTTTCATTCGAAGAATTGGATGAGGCATTGTGGCCTTTGTTGGAAGACATCAAAAAAGAACGGATGTCAGAAGCAGAGACTTCCAAATTGCTGAACAAGATCCGGACCGTGAAAGAATTCCAGGAACAAGGCCTGTTGAATCGTGCGATGAATCTGTGTTTGTACGAATTATTGGGGGATGCGAACGGGGTGAACGAAGAAAACAACCTCTATCAAAGCATTACTGCGGATCACATAAAAACCGTCGCAAACCAATTGTTTACAAAAGAAAATACCTCGCTGTTACGCGTTAAATCGATCAAAGAATGAGTGTAAGAACCAAGCAGCCTGAAACGAAACAGGTAGATCATATTTCGTTCGTGAAACCCCAGGTTTTCGACGTGACTCCGGATGTGAAACTCCTCTGGATGAAAGAAGTTCCCAATGATACGGTGCGGTTGGATTTATTCTTTGACGCAGGAATTACACGCGGAAACAAAAGTATTCCGGCCATCGTGCACAGCTTGTTGCTTTCCGGTACAAACGAACTTTCCTCGGTAGAAATTCACGAACAAATCGATGCGCTGGGCGGTTTTCTCGATACCGATATTTCATTTGAAACAGCTGTTGTAAGTATCTACTGCCTGCGCGAGCACATTCGTCCCATTTCCAATATCGTAGCCAATGCTATTCAAAACCTGGCCTTCAGGGAAACGGAAGTAGAAGATGTATTGCGTTCGATGAGACAACAATTCGCTGTAAACCAGCAAAAAGTAAAATACGTTGCCCAGCAGCAATTCAGAAAGCATTTATTTGCATCCAACCCGGATTATTCGACCATTTCGGAAGAATCCGACTACGATGAAGGAAATGTACTGGCGTACAAAAAATACTGGAGACAGCATTACCTGGAAGGATTAACCCGTATTACCCTGGTAGGCGATCTGGAAGTGGATGAGGTGGATGCATTGATCGATCTGTTCGGTAAATGGGCGGTTGACGGAAAAGTACACCATGCCGGAGGATTTAAGTTTCAGGCAGAACGGATTAACTTTCCAAAAAATGATGCCGTTCAATGTGCGATCAGAATGGGGCGTTTCCTCTTCCCGAAATCCCATCCGGATTACATCGATTTCCAGGTGCTCAACACCATTTTTGGGGATTACTTCGGCTCCCGGTTAATGTCCAATATTCGCGAAGACAAAGGATATACCTACGGAATCGGTTCCGGTGTAATGGACCTGAACCAAACAGGCTATTTTGTCATAGTTACGGAAGTTGGAAAAGAAGTGCTGGATCTGACACTGAACGAGATTAAACTCGAAATGGAACGTTTGCAAAATGAATTGGTTGCCGGGGATGAACTGGATCTGGTGAAGAATTACATGCTCGGACAGTTGCTGAAAAGTGCAGACGGACCTTACGCCATGCTCGATATGTATAACAGTGTGGATATGTATGGCCTCACCCTGGCGTTTTACGACGAGGCCATTCAGAAAATAAAGCACATTACTCCGGAACGGATCCGGGAGCTGGCAAAACAGTATTTGAACGTGGAAGATTTTTTAATCATTACAGCGGGTTAAAAGACAACGCATTCCAACTTTCTGCGTTTTAAATGCATCCGGATAAATGAAGAGTGATTGCTTCTTCCAGGTTGCGCCGATTGTGATTTAAAAAAATACCCGCGTGATCAACAGGAGACAGTGATTTCTTCCAAATGAACAGAATAAACTAAAACAACGTTTTTTACGTTATAAACAATATGATTCGAGTATTTCTCCTGGCGATCGTAACTGCTTTTTGTTTTAAAGCAACTGCTACCCATGTAATGGGTGGTGAGATTACCTGGAAATGTTCCGGAAACGGCTACGTCTTTCAATTGGTTTTTTACCGTGATTGCAACGGAGTGGATGTGAATCCGGTTTCGGAGAATTTAAAAGTCTGGAATCATCCTTCCTTGTCTACAATCCCGGTATTGTTTGTCAGCAGAACCGATATTTCACCCGGTTGCACCCAGGTTGCAGGTTCACCGAACCCACTCTCATGCGGATCGGGAGCAAATGGAGGAAACGGAGTAGGAGCAGTCGAAAAAATTATTTACGAATCCAATCCGGTAGTCCTGTCGGGCGTTCCCCCGGGACAGGGATGGATCATCACCTACAGTAACTTTTCCAGGAACGGAAATATCACCAATCTTTCAAATCCAACCAGTTACGGGGTAACAATCCGGGCGACCATGTATGCCATTCCCGGAGCATCTGCAGGGGTTTGCACCGATAACTCGCCGCGTTTTTTACAGGATCCTTACCTGGTACTTTGTGCCGGAGAAAACTACGAATACAATATGCATCCGGTCGATGAGGACCTGGATTCCGTGGTAACGATGCTGGCCGCGCCGATGGACCGTATTGAAGGAACGAGCTACAATCCGCCGGTTGATCCGGATTTTATCCAGTATGAACCGGGTTTCAGCGCCACCAATCCAACACCGGATGCCAGTTTCAATGCAGGAAATGTTCCACTGACCCTGGATTCCCAAAACGGGCACCTGAGCTTCCGGTCATTTACGATCGGTGGTTTTGTGGTAAAAGTCATTGCTCAATCTTACCGGAACGGTGTATTGATTGCTGAAGTAGAACGCGAAATGCAATTGATCGTGACCAATTGTCCGGTTGCAAACAATGCCCCGGTGATCAACGGCCCCTTTGCAGGTTTATTTGAAACAACCGTCAATGCAGGAACGCCGGTGAATTTTACCCTGACGGCAACGGATGTTGAATTCCTGCAGGACGGAACTCCCCAAAGCAATTACCTGAGTGCGAGCGGTTCTCAATTCGGGACCAATTTTACGAGCACCTCGGGCTGTGACGTTGCGCCTTGCGCAACGCTGAACCAAACACCGGTTATTACCGGAGTTCAGGGAGTGTCTGCCGATTTCTCCTGGCAGACTGATTGCGCGCATTTGATTGATGCATATGGAAACACAGACGATGAGAAAACATACACCTTTGTGTTCCGGGTGCAGGATAATTTCTGCCAGATTCCGAAAACAACTTTTAAAACGATTACCATTCACGTGAAGAACCCGGGGATTATTCCGGCAACAAGCATCAATTGTATTTCAACGCAGGCGAATGGGAATTTGACAATTAGCTGGGATCCTGTTTCGAATCCCAATAATACCTTTGTCGATTTTGAATTGTATTCCATTCAAAATGGCTTGATCGGAAATTATCCGATCGGTGTGACAAGTGCCAGTGTTCCCGATCCGGGAGTAGATAACGATTATTATGTGTTGGTCAAATCCGGATGCAATGTCACAAAGTCCAGCGATACTGTAAAGAATGTTCACCTGGACCTGTTTAATCCGGCAAACGGGACTGCTGTTTTGGATTGGAACCTTCCTTCCCCGAACCCGCTTCCGGGAATGGACAATTTCTGTACAATCTACAGAGAATACCCGACCGGCACCTGGACATCCATTGCCGTACTTCCTTACAATACGATTCACTTTATTGATACCATCGATATTTGTTCTGCTTTCCTGAATTACCAGGTTGTCTATTCCACACCAACTTGTCAGTGGTCTTCCAATATCGTAGGAGATAACCTGCAGGACGACATCACTCCGCAAATTCCTGTAATTTCAAGCGTTTCGGTTGATACCCTGACAGGAAATGTGGTGATAACCTGGAACCAGAATTATGAGCCGGATACTTACGGTTACATCATTTATCACAAAGATGCGAATGGATTTATTGTTGAAATTGATACTGTTTGGGGAATCGGGAATACCACATACAATCACCCGATACCTGTCAACGGTCCGCAAACTTATTCCATAGCGGCCTTTGATTCGTGCTTTACCCCCGCGGTACCGCCAACTTATCAGACTTCGGCCAAAGCCGAACCGAATACCAGCACCTACTTGACCTTCACGACGAACAGTTGTACATCCCAGGCAGCATTGACCTGGACTCCTTACATCGGCTGGGGAGCAAATCTCACAGGTTATACGGTTTTTGTAAAACAGGGAACAGGTCCATGGATACAGGTTACGACAACGACAGATGCCTACTATAACCTGGATTGTACTCCGTTGCAGAATTACACGGTCATGGTGCGGGCCAACAATGCCAATGGCTCGGAAGCTTTTTCGAATATGGAATCCTTTGTGATTTATGCCCCCTCGGCACCGGCGGTTAATTACCTGCGTGTTGCAACGGTCGACCAAAGCACGATTGTATTGCGCCATGAAATTTCCACCGGAACGAATGTACAGGCAGTGCGATTCGAGAAATTCAATATGACTACAGGTCAGTTTGATCTTTTGGGTGAAGTGCCGGCTTCCGCATCAACACTTTCCCTGACGGATACGGATGTAGATGTGGATAACTTCAGCTACACTTATCGGGCCGTTGTCATTGACAGCTGTGGAAATCCGGGGGCGGTTTCCAACAAGGCGCGGACCATTTTACTGAAAGTTACTGCCGATCAAACCCGCTTATCAACCTATTTGAACTGGTCTCCTTACGGAGATTACGATGGAGGGGTGTTACAATATCAAATTTACCGTGGAATTGACGGGATTTTTCCTCCCAGTCCAACGGCGATAGTACCACCCGATCAACGGTATTTCGAAGACCTCGTGGACGAGCTTGGATTCGAGCATAGCGGGAAAGTGTGTTATTTTGTGATTGCTGAAGAAGCCATAAATCAATACGGATTCCAGGAATTGAGTTTTTCCAATGATGTTTGTGCGGTCATTGAACCCTTGGTTTATGTACCGAATGCTTTCACACCGGGAGGATTGAACCCGATTTTTATCCCGGTAGTTTCGTTCCAGGACGTTTCCAAGTATGAATTTTCGATTGTGGATCGCTGGGGACAGGTAGTCTTCCAAACGAATGATCCCACAGTTGGCTGGGACGGTCATCATCAGCAGAGCGGGAAACTGGTCGCTCCGAATCTCTATGGGTATGTGCTGAAGGTCATCGATGGCAATAACCAGGAGTATTTCTTCCGGGGAAATGTGTCCGTTATTCATTAATTGAAAAGTTTTTTAATACTCCGTTATTCCGGGAAATGAAAGGTGGTTTCCCTTCTGCCCGATTCAATGCATTCCGCTGTGTCAGTCGGGTTTCATCGGTCCGGACCGGCAGATTATCCGGAATGGCAAGCGACTGCCCCGGACCGGCAAATGAAAAGAGGAATCCAATAATTCGGCGCAGGTATTCGTGATTCGGCATTATTAGTATTATCTTTAAGCCATGTTATCACAATTTTTGCGGAAACTAAACGGTGGAATTTTCTTTCTCAGAAATAGTTTAACTCCCCGGCAATTCATATTAATTTCAAGTGTAATCGTTGGAGTGTCTTGCGGTCTGGCCGTAGTAGCACTGAAATCCTTCGCCCATGCCGTACTGGTTTTTGCCAAAGAGCTCAATGAGCAGCTTCATTTCAAGTACGTTGATTTTATTTTACCTGTTTTAGGGATTGTTCTGACTATTTGGATTACGCGCAGGATCTTGAACGGGAAACTGGAAAAAGGAACGTGGCGGATCATTTATGCCATCAATAAAAAGTCAAGTATCCTTCCGCGCAGACAGATGTATGCACAGGTAATCACTTCTTCCGTGACCGTTGGTTTCGGTGGTTCGGCCGGTTTGGAATCCCCGGTAACCATTACCGGTGCTGCTTTCGGTTCAAATTACGCGCGGGTCTACAAACTTTCGACCAAAGAACGGACCTTATTGCTGGCATGTGGTGTGGCAGCTGGAATCGCAGCAGCTTTCAACGCACCGATTGCCGGAGTATTGTTTACCATGGAAGTGCTTTTGGCGGATGTCGGGATTACCGCATTTATCCCCTTAATGCTTGCTTCCGCTTCCGGGGCCCTGCTTTCCGGGGCTATTTTGAATGAAAGCATCTTGTTATCGTTCAAAAATATGGAGTCATTTGAAATACACAACGTACCCTTCTACATTATTTTGGGTGTGTTGACCGGTTTCATTGCAGTCTATCATTCCCGTGTTTTCAACCGGGTGGAAACCTGGATAGAACACTGGAAAATGGGACCGTATCAAAAGGGAATCCTGGGAGCTTTGTTACTTTCTGCACTCATTTTTATTTTTCCTTCGTTATTCGGTGAAGGGTATGAAAGCATTCGTTCACTTTCTACGGAAAAAGTATTCAATCTCATGGACGGGACCTTGTTCGAATCGTTCGAACAATCCTGGTTTCCCTTGTTGTTCATCGGTGCTGTGGTATTCCTGAAAGCCATTGCAACCGGATTGACACTGGGTTCGGGCGGGAACGGGGGGAATTTCGCTCCTTCCCTGTTTGTAGGAAGTTATACCGGTTTTGCCTTTGCTTACGGGTGGAATTTAACCGGGCTCGGTTTTGCGCTTCCGATTACCAATTTTACGATGGTCGGTATGGCCGGATTACTCAGCGGATTGTTCCATGCGCCATTGACATCCATTTTCTTAATTGCTGAAATTACAGGAGGTTACGGACTGATGATTCCGCTGATGATCGTTTCGTCCATTAGTTTTGCCATTTCCAAACGTTATTCCACCCATTCAATGGATATTGTAAAATTGGCGGAAGAAGGACATGTGGTCCGGGCTGATAAGGATCTGCATATCTTGTCGTCCATTGAAAGTGAGGACATCCTGGAGGAAACACTGGTTGTTCTGAAACCGAACGATACCGTTTCGACCTTGTTTCAGACTGTTCAGCATTCCCAGCAAGCCTTGATTCCAATTGTTTCGGATGCCGGAATTCTCCTGGGAATGATTTACCTCGATGACCTTCCGACGATTTTACCTGTATATTCTTCCGAGCCGAATACACGGCTCGAACTGGTCATGGAACCGATGCGTTATTCGTTGAATCCGCGCAATACGATGGAACAAGTGATGGAACTCTTCGAACAGTCCAAATTGAATTACCTGCCTGTAATTGATAACGACCAGGTATTGGGCTTTTATTCCAAACACCGGTTACTGGAAGCTTACCGGAAACGAGTCATGGAGAATATTGTGGAATAGATCGATTTGCAAAATTTTAGAATAATGGAGAATCAAGGTTAAAATTTCAATGACCCGTCAGATTTTTTGATTAATTCCTAATTATATTTGACCGAAATTAAAGGGACCTCCGAATGAAGATCATTGCTAACTTATTTTGTTTTACCACCATCCTTATTGTTTTTAATTCCTGTACAATCACCAAGCGCCATTTCGGAGGGGGGTATCATGTGGAATGGAAAAAGAAATGGAACACAGAAGAAGAGTCTGTTGCTAAAAAAGGAACAATGGAATCAGATACGGTGTACGCACTGGCTGCACCGGTTTCGAAATCGGATGAAGCAGGACCCGGATATTCTAAAAAGAAGGAGAAAGTGACTGTGTCGGAGACAACATCCGGAAGCGAATCCGAAACGGTGTCTGGACCGGCAAATTCCGAATCAACGCACCAAAGCTATACAAGCTCTCAAGACGAAGTAATTACCGATGCAGAGATCATCCGGGAAGAAACTGCAGAGGTGTATTCTGTCGATATAACAAAACCGGAACCCGCAAGAAAAGTGGAAACCTTAACCTGGGTGGCATTTGGATTCTTGTTGGCAGCAACAGTCGTTGCCTTACTTCCTGCAGCCTGGTTTTCGGGTTTCACATTGATCCTGGTCGTTTTTGTATTGTTGTTACTGATCGCCTTTATCAACGCCATTGGTTCAGCTATACGCGTCAAACGAAACCCGGAAAAATACAAAGCCAAAGGATTCACCTGGCTCATGGTATTCTTTTGTTCACTCGGGTTGGCATTTGCATTGGTTCTATTGCTTTTAAACGCATTTTATCCTTTGTAAAGACAAGATACCCGACACGTGATTTTTGCTAAATTGCATCCGGGAGCAAATTTCAAAAGGGACCGGGAATTTACTTCAGTGATCCGGGCAATAATTACGGGTTCATTATACTGCCAAAATTAGAGATATGCTCTTGATCATTATTTGAATCATTAAAGGGTTATAGTATTGGCATTAACGATTGATTTCAGTCCTTCAATAAAACAAGAAAAGTTGTGAAAATCAACTTCTTTTTTGTTTTTCCGGTTTTTAAGGGAGTAACTTCATAATGTCTAAAGGCTTATTTGTTACATTGAACTTCAGGGTAAACCGGATGCGCTCCGCATAATTCTGTGTGAGGTATGCTTTTTCCATATTCTCAGATTGCAGCACCGGGAAGTAAATCCCGAAAACAGTTCCCAGGCGCATGGCCAATCCCAGGTCATAAGCCTGTGTCGGTTTGCTTTTGAAAGCTTCATCAAAGATCCCGAAATCGGCATAGATCCCGAAGATCTTCGGGCCGATCGGTGTTTCCAGGTAGAAATTCGCAGCTGTCATCCAGGTAGTTGTCGTTCCGAAATATCCCGATTGTCCGTTTCCGGCAGTGGAGCGGAAACCTCCCATATTGTCCAGTCGTTGCTGCGACCAAATCCCGCTTTGTGCCGAACGGCCGAAGAAGTAGTCTTCCACAAATACATCCTGGCTTCCGCTGGCACCACTGAGTGCATAGGCATAGTTCACGGCATTGCCGGAGTTGTACATGCGGAAATTCCAGTAATTCCCCGCAAATAAACGGAGTTCGATCCAGCGGTCCCGTTTGTTCTTTAGGTAGCGGTATTTGTAAGAAGTAGCAACTGACGAACGCGAGAAATTGTCACTATTGAGCAGATTTGCAGCGTAATCCGACCGTACCTGTAAATTCACTTGGTGGTCTTCCCGTGAATAGTTGAAATCGTATTGCAGGTAGCCACCGATCAGTTCGCGCTGTTTCGGTCTGAATACATCTAAGCGGTACATGGACTGTATGCGAATGTTTTGGCTGATCGGTCTGCCTGTGCGATTCCCGATTTTTGCCGTCCAGTAGGGAAGGACCGCTGCATAGTAACCGTCGTTGGTTCCCAAAGTATCGTTCTTGAATGAGCGCAGCGAAACGCCGAACCGGGAGAGTTTCAGGTTCTTTTTCGGTAAACAGGTGATGCTGGCTTCAGCAATTCCCGAAATTCGTTTTCCTCCGAAAGAATACAGGGGCGCCAAGAGAAACTGAAAGCGATTGGAAGGAATGCTGTAATTGTGCAGGGCCAATCCAAGCATGAATTTATCGTAGGCATTTCCACCCAGGATCGGGCTCCAGAACAGGTTGCTCCGGGTAGGTTCATTCTTCCCGATGAGAAATTGCAGGCGCAGCGGTTCAATCTTTCCGAAAGGACTTTTCCGATACCAGTAGTTATTGGATTGAACGATTTCAGGAGCTTTTCCGCTGGCATTGATCTGTACGGCATCCATTTCGGAATCAAAGGTTACTTCTTGTTTTTTTGCTCCGTTTTCAACCCACAGTGTTTGGACCTTTTGCCCTTCGACGAAGCCGCTTACTTCAATCGGCCCGTCGACTTGCCCGGCATTTTTTACCGTAACGGTCGTTTTTCCTCCGTAGGATTTCACCCGGGCGATTTTGTAGTCGATGTGATTGGTCGTTTGGATCAGGTCTGCAAATAACCAGGAAAGGTCTTTACCCGAAACCCGTTCCAGTACCGCGCGCATATCTTCTGGCTGCGGATGTTTGAATTTCCATTCGTTATAGTATGTCTGCATCGCCTGATCAAACAAGGTATCGCCCAGGTATGCTTTCAGGTAACTGAAAACCAGGCCGGTCTTTTGGTACATAATCCCCGAGTAGTTGGTCTCCGTGAATTTTGCCGAATGGGTTTCTATCGGTTGATCTTCCCCTGTTCCGGCAATGATCCGGAACGTCAGGTCATTGCTATCGTATTGGCTCAGATGATCGAAATGGAATTTACCATCCAAAATCTGGTCCGACAAATACGTGTTCTTCGGATATTTGGTGTACATGTAGCGCATTTCATTCAAGGTATTCATTCCTTCGTCCATCCATCCGTGAACGCGCTCATTACTTCCGAGTATCCCGTAAAACCAATTGTGACCTACTTCATGGACGATCACGATTTCAAGTTCTACAGGGCTTTTGGCGTTCCCGATCACGGTGACGTTCGGATATTCCATCCCGCCACCGGCAGAGATGGTTCCGTCGACAGCCGTAACCTGGTTGTAAGGATAATCTCCGTTCCAGAGCGAATAATAGTAGGTGCCGTCGTGGATGTATTCCGGTGCACGTTGCCATAAAGCGGCGTTTCGGGGAGTAAACAATGCCCAGGTAGTCACTTTCCGTTTGGAATAAGGCAATTCCACTTCGCCTTTTAACACAGCAAACCGCTTATCGGCAAACCAGGCAAAATCGTGCACATCTTTTTGAGTAAAGCGGATCGTTTTCCATTCCGGATCGGAAGCAGGGAAATCGTCTTTGGGGTATTTCTTCCGGATGAAGGAAGAGAAGTTGTTTTTGGCATACTCTGCTTTTTCATCCATGAATGCTATTTCCGACGGGGTTTGGAGATCTCCTGTTGCCCCGACGACGTAGTTTTGCGGAAGGGTGATCGAGACGTCAAATGTTCCGTATTCGGAATAAAATTCACCCTGGGTCAAATAAGGCATCTGGTTCCAGCCATTTTTGTCATAAACTGCCGGTTTTGGATACCACTGCGTAATCTGGTATGATTGCCCGATGTGCCCCAGGCGGGAAACTTCCCCGGATGGAATTGTGACGCGAAAAGGGGTCGTGACTGTAATGGAATCCTCGGGTTTCAAAGGTTGGTACAAAGTCAGTTTTGCAATATCCGGGTTCAGCGGATCGAAAGTCAGGGGAGCATCTTGTCCGTTGACCTGGAAATGAAGGGAATCAATTCCGCCCCGGATGGAGTCTTTTCCGAACCGCAGAATTCCGTCACCACTTTCGTATAACTGTTTGCCCAATGCCGTCTTTCCATTGTTATATGCGTTCGGCCATAAGTGAATGTAAATGAAATCCAGCGTTTGGGGAGATTGGTTGTGATAGACAAAACGCTCGTATCCGCTCAGGGTGTGTCTGACATCATCCAGCCTAACGGTGATCGTATAATCTACTTTTTGCTGCCAGTAAGATTGTGCAAAGGATTGCATATTCATGAATCCCGAAAAGAGGGTTAGCAGGAGTATTTGAATTTTCATTAGTTGAAATAAGAACATAAAGTTAGCGATTAGAGTTTGTTGTTTTACATAGAGTATTTGAAACTTTCTTTCTGCACATTGCTTTTAATCAGATCACATCCCGCGAGTGTTCTCGAAAGATGCCGCGTGCCAGTTCGGGTGCGCAGCGTATCGGGAACGCACACGCAGGACGTATCGGGCCGGACATGAATTGTTTAAATTTTTCGCCCCTACTGTTTTAATAGTTACCTTTACTCCATGCAGCGCTTTTTAGTCATTCAAACAGCTTTTTTGGGAGATGTCATCCTGGCTACCCCGGTAATCAGTGAGCTGAAGCGTCTGCACCCGGAAGTGGAAATCGATGTGCTGGTCCGGAAAGGAAACGAAGCCATCCTGGCAAACCATCCTGACATTCACGAAGTATTCACTTTCAATAAAAAACAGGGGAAATGGAAAGAAATGATGCGCTTGATCCGTTTGTTTCGTTCGAAAAAATACGACGAACTGATTAACCTGCAACGCTTCGGAAGTTCCGGGATCATCACCTTTCTTTCGGGGGCAAAAAAGAAGGTTGGTTTCGACAAAAACCCTTTCTCTTTTTGTTACGATGTTAAGATCAAACACGAGATAGGAAAGGGGAAGCACGAAGTGGAGCGCAACCTGGAATGCATTGCACATCACGGTGCAAAGTCCCTGGTCCGACCGGCCGTCTTTCCTTCGGATGAGGATCGTGCGAAAGTGGCCCCTTATACTCACGGACCATTTTATACACTGGCTCCGGCTTCCGTTTGGTTCACGAAACAGCTTCCTGAGAAGAAGTGGATCGAACTGGCAACTAACCTGAAGAAGAAAGGGACGGTTTACCTGGTAGGTGGTCCGGCTGATTTTGAATTGTGCCGGCGCATCCTGGAAGCGGTGGGATTACCTCCCGAAAATAACCTGGCAGGGAAATTAAACCTGCTGGAATCCTGTGCTTTGTTTGAAAAGGCAACGCGCTGTTTTGTGAACGATTCAGGGCCGTTGCATATGGCTACGGCGGTGAATGCCCCGGTTACGGCATTTTTCTGTGCAACAGTTCCGCGTTTCGGTTTCGGACCGCTCTCCGATGACAGCGAGATCCGCGAAACAAAAGAAGCATTGATCTGCAGACCCTGCGGATTGCATGGCGGAAAGATCTGCCCGGAAGGACATTTCAAATGCGGACGAATCGACGTGAGTGTTTAACCACTAAGCACACGAAGAGCACAAGGATATAATTTAAGATGTTCGTATAGCTTTCCTCTTTACACTTGTGTGTAGTGATAATTAAAATCCACGAGGTCTTAAAAAAAAGCAAATCGAACAAAATGATATACCAGCTTCTCGGGCTTCATTCATAAAGTTGGTTTGAAAAAAAGAGTCTCGTGTGCCTCGCGCTCTTCGTGGTTACTTTAATGGCAAACTCACCCGGATAGTGGTTCCTTTCCCGATCTCCGAATGCACCACATACACCTTTCCTTTGTGGTATTCTTTCACAATCCGTTTTACCAGGGACAGTCCCAATCCCCAGCCACGTTTCTTGGTGGTATAACCCGGCTCGAAGATCGATTTGAACTGTTTGGGCAGCAATCCTTTTCCGGTATCGGTAATTTCAATATACACGCGTTCGGGAACGATTTTGATCGTGACATCCAGTTTTCCTTTGGACTCCATCGCATCCACCGCATTCCGGATAATGTTTTCCATCACCCATTCCATGAGTGATTTGTTGTGGTTCACCAGTGCCGGTTCGTCCGGGAAATGGGTTGTCATTTCCACTTTCTGGGAAATCCGCGGACGTAAATAATCCATCACACCCTGGATCGTGATGCGGATATCGCTTTGAGTCAGGTGTGTTTCCGACCCGATTTTGGAGAAACGTTGTGAGACCGTATCCAGCCGTTCGATGTCTTTTTGCATTTCCGCAATGATGTTCTGGTCCACATCCTGTGTTTCGAGTAATTGGATCCAGGCCATTAATGAGGAAAGCGGCGTTCCCAATTGGTGTGCCGTTTCCTTGGCCATTCCTGCCCAAACCTGGTTTTGTTCTGCTTTCCGGAAGGTGCTGAAGAGCAGGTACCCGATGAAGATGAATAACCCGATGATCAGGAACTGGATGTAAGGGAAAAATTGCAGCTGTTTCAATTCATCCGAATTGTCAAAATACAGCAACGTTACCTCATCACCTCCGAAAGAGATCGTAATCGGTTCATTGACCAATTCCAGGGAATGCAGCGTTTTCTTGAGGTTCTCCGGAGACGTTTTTGCTTTAGGGAGATTGCTTGAAATAAGAGAATCCCGGTGCATATCCATCAGGACTACCGGGATCAGTTTGGAGTCATTGATCAGCTCGTTGTTGAACGCTGTGATCAGGGAATCGCGTTCTTTTTCCAGCTGAATGGTGCGTTTGGTATCGGTGTAAAAGGATGTCATGGTCAACCCCTTCACCACTTCAATCCGGAACGGTGCATGTTTTTTCTCCCAAATGTGAGTCAGCGCCAATAAACTGTCTTCGTATTTTTCAACCAGTTGCTTCCGGGATAATGCGGGATACATTTCGCGCAGATCAGCTGTGTCGAAGTCGATATTCGTATAGCTGGAGATTTGATTTTGGTTGTCCACCAGGATGACCGGGATGTCTTTGTTCTCATTGATGATGCTGATGGGAAAACGGTAATCCGGGAAGCAGTTCATATCTGCGGGTTCTTTGGAGATTTCTTTCGTAGCATCCAGGTACAGTTTGATTTTCCGGCGTTCATATCCGCGCAGCTGTCGGAAAGCCCGGTTGGTAAATTCGACCAGCTCCGCTTTTTTCTTGATTGCATCGGCCCACTGCTTGGCACGCAGGCGTTCCCGGTCCGATACTTTTTGTACCGTTGAATTCGATACCCACAAAGACGCGGCTACCGTAATCAGGGCGAGTACCAGCAGCACGATTTTCCATTTCTGTTTGTTGGAGTATAAATTCATCTGTTACGAATGTAGTTAAAAACGGAGTTTTGTGAGGTAAATTGTTTTCAATTCGTTTTTACCAATACTTAGTCCTAAGGCTGATTTAGTCTCCCTCCTTGAGGAGGGATTAAGGGAGGTGGCTAAGAGTGGACGTCCTTTAAGGTAATACGCCACCTTCCTCGATCCTCCCTCAAGGGAGGAGGACTAGAAATTTTCATTAATTTTGCGCGTGAACAACTAGAATTAAAATGGCTGACTTTTTTTACCAGGAACCGTACCCGATCCAAAAGGATCCGACCGAATACCGCAAAGTTTCTTCTGATTTCGTAACCGTAGAGAAAATCGGGAACCGGGAAGTGCTGAACATCGACCCGAAAGGATTGGAGTTTTTGGCGCAGGAGGCATTGGCAGATGTTTCCTTCTACCTGCGAACTTCCCATTTGGAGAAATTGCGTGCAATCCTCGATGATCCGGAGGCAACGGATAACGACCGGTTTGTGGCTTACAATTTATTGCAGAATGCAACGATTGCCGCGGAAGGACAACTGCCTTCCTGCCAGGATACCGGAACGGCGATTGTGGTCGGTAAAAAAGGCGAAGATGTGTACACGGGCGTTAACGATGCCGAATACCTTTCCAAAGGAATTTACAATACCTACCAGGAGCGCAACCTGCGTTATTCGCAGATTGTAGCTTTGGACATGTTCGAAGAGAAGAACTCCGGTTCCAATCTTCCGGCACAAATTGATATTTACGCAGCGCAGGGACCGAAATACGAATTCCTGTTCTTAGCGAAGGGTGGAGGTTCTGCAAACAAAACGTTCTTATACCAAAAAACGAAGTCCTTGCTGAACGATGCTTCGTTGGAAGAGTTCATCAAGGAAAAGATCAAGGATTTGGGAACTTCTGCATGTCCGCCATACCATTTGGCGTTCGTAGTAGGAGGGACTTCCGCTGAAGCGAACCTGGCAGCGGTGAAAAAAGCTTCTGCCGGTTATTACGATCATTTACCGACGGAAGGAAACATGGGCGGACAGGCTTTCCGGGATTTGGAGTGGGAAAAACGCATCCAGAAAATTTGCCAGGAAAGTACGATCGGGGCACAGTTCGGCGGGAAATACTTCACGCACGACGTACGGGTGATCCGTTTGCCTCGTCACGCGGCTTCTTGTCCGGTCGGATTGGGTGTTTCCTGCTCTGCCGATCGCAATATCAAAGCAAAGATCACCAAAGACGGCTTGTTCGTAGAGCAATTGGAGAAAAATCCGCGTCGTTTGTTACCGGAAGTCCCTCCGCATTTGGAGCCGCCGGTAACCATTGATCTCGACAGACCGATGCCGGAGGTATTGGCTGAATTGTCGAAATATCCGATCAAAACCCGTTTGAAACTGAACGGAACACTGATCGTAGCACGCGATGCTGCTCATGCACGCATCAAGGAATTGCTGGATGCAGGTCAGCCGATGCCGGAATACTTTAAGAATCACCCGGTGTATTATGCCGGTCCGGCGAAAACACCGGAAGGAATGCCTTCGGGAAGTTTCGGACCAACGACAGCCGGTCGGATGGATTCCTACGTGGACTTGTTCCAAAGCATGGGCGGAAGCATGATCATGCTGGCAAAAGGAAACCGTTCGAAAGAAGTAACGGAAGCGTGTAAAAAGCACGGCGGATTCTATTTGGGATCGGTGGGTGGTCCGGCTGCGATCCTGGCAAAAGAGAACATCCTTTCCGTGGAGTTGGTCGATTTCGAAGACATGGGAATGGAAGCGGTGCGCAAGATCACCATCAAGGATTTCCCGGCGTTTATCATCACGGACGATAAGGGGAATGATTTCTTCGCGAATTTGTAAGGGGGAACCACGAGGAACACGAAGCACACGAGGAAAGGTTTTTTATTCACCGCAAAGAAAGGAGTACGCAAAGTTTTAGACTAATTCTCTTTGCGCTCTTATTCTCTTTGCGGTTAATTCATATGTTCTTAGTCTTCCTTGCGGTTTCAAACCGTGGAAATCGTATTTTAGAAAAGTGAAAAACCGGCTGCTTTTTATCATCTGTCTTTTGCTACTGTCTGCACAGGTCTTTGGTGCTGAAAATCCGGCATACCTGTATCTCAAAATGCCATCCGGGATCAATACGAAAAAGTACCAGTACCGGCTTCTCACAAACTATGTGAATAAGAGCAGTACGCGTGTTGGCTGTATGTTTTCTGCTATTGATCAGCCGGGACAACTCATTATCTGTGAAGTAGAAGACACCTTGGTGGACCTACAGTTCATTGTAAAGGACCGATGGGGGCCCGGAGAATACCTGCACCACAGTATTCGCATTCAAATAACTGCCGATTCCGTTTTTTATCCCATTCCGGAGTTACCGGATGAAGCGGCAATTGATGCACATATCCGCGACAGGGAAAAGGTTCACCGAAAGGAGCAACGTCGGGATGGTTTTCACACCTTCATGACAGATTGGAAATCCTGGTATATCTATGCGAATTTCTACCAGGGAAACCGCCCGTACGGAGAAGTGAGTTTCAGTAATGCCCGTTATAGCGATGTCCCGGTGAGAAGAGGAAGTTTGTTCAGAAGCCGCATCACTTACGAACCCGGTCTTATCCGTGGGCCGGTTTACGGTGCAGAATTTAATTTCGGTTGGCGCAAGAACGATTTCATCCTAGGTCCCAAAATCGGTTTCCAGATGAATGGTCGCTTAGGCAATCTGGGACTCAGTGCAGTCTATTACACTGATTTCACGCACGGCCTGGTTTGCCTCAAACCCCGCATCGGGATCAACCCCGGAATTCCATGGGTCAATTTTTCGTATGAATACGCGATCCGATGTGGGTACAACTACTTCGGGAACCGGATCAATTCGCACCAGTTCAGCGTGTATTTTATTATTCCGTTACGGGTGGTGGAATTCCCCTAAGTTGTCTTGCTTCTGGCTTCGCAGTCTAAATGTTTATTCATTCTTTGCGCTCTTTGTGTCTTCGCGCCTTCGCTGTAGCTACAGCGTAAGCGTTGCGGTTTGTTTAAAAAAGCTCTGCCGCAGGGGGAGACCGTATCAAACTATTCTCTTCGTGTGCCTGGTGCGCCTGGTGGTGAAAATAAAAAGGGATCACCCCTTCTATGGATAATCCCTTTAAACAGAATAAAAAATAAACTTCGTGCACCTCGTGTGCTTCATGGTTCATTAGGCGCTCTTCAGGTCGTTTTTGCTGCTGCCCGGGCCGCTTTTCCCAATGATCCTTCGTGCGGCTTTGTAGGTTACGAAGAAGGGATTGTTGGAACTCTGGAACAAACTGATGAAGCGGTCGAGCTGTTCAATGAGCAGTTTGTTGAGCTGCTTTTCGAGTTCTTTGATGGATTTGGTCTCCAGCGAGCGCTCAATGATGGCCTGGCGGACGCTGTTTTTGCGTTCTTCATACTCCGCTGTCTGGTCGCGGAATGCCTGGATAAGTGCCGGGTCAACTCCAAGGGCTACCAACTCGGTTTCGTATTGGTCCACATCTTCCAGGAGAGAACTGCACACCACCTGTAAGCGGTCATCTGCGAAACTCTCCAGCTTACTTTTAGACTCTTTGTGGCGTGCACGCAAAGTAAGGTCGTTTATTTGGACCGCATGCAGGAAGAGTCCTTTTTTCAGGATACACATCCGGTCAATGAGCTGAGAGATGAATGTTTCTTTGGATAGACGGATTCCCAGTGTAAGTGTATTTTGTGCATTGAGCCTGTTGTTCAGGTTGTTTAATAAGCTTTCAAATTGGCTTATTACGGATGTAATTGCCGGATTCGTGTTCCAGCTGCTTTGATGATCTTTTACCACCGCGAGTACATTCTGGTACATGGCCATGTGGTGTAATGTTGACTTTTTCATGATTTCTATTTTTTTATAGTATCGTAGTACCACTTGGGAATATTGTGCCAAAGTGTTGAGGACCAATTGTTAACGGTCGTTAAATCAGGGGTTTTGCTGAGTGAAGTGCAGCAGTCTTTTTTCAAACTGTATCCATGAATGAAGGAATGATTTCGATTTTTGGTCATTCTGCATGCCGTTTTTTGGGTTCGGTGTCCTCGTCTACGGGTTCCGGTAGCTATTTTCTTCGTTCGGGAAGCACGAAGATGCAGTGCAAGATGGTCGAATATGCGTTCGGGAGACACTGAGATGGACTTCCACCTGGTTGATTGCTCGTTCGGGAGACTCTTTTTTTCGTTCGGGAAAGACGGAGATTCGTTACCAAGGGGTTGACTGCGCGTTCAGGAAGGTGTGACGCGCGTATCGGATGCGGGGAGATTGAGATTGGAAGGAGAGAGATGGGGTTGGGGAGTTTGTTTTTTCTGTTGGGGAGAATTATTTTTAGCAGATGGAACATTCGAACGATACGAGAACCAATGAACGTGTATGGAATAACTTGTTCATATCCATATACTATTGTTTGTGTTTTTCAATTATTCCTGTTGGTTTAATCGTAGCATTTATCAATAATCCACGCCTGATATATGCATTACCGGTGGGACTTGTATTGTTTTGGCTGTTGTATGAGTTGTTTATGCTGGCCTATATCCGTATCACCTTCCAGGACGGTGTCCTGATTTTCGAACGTCCCCTGGGGAAATACGGACTTTTATTCCGCAAACGAACGCGCCGCATGACGATCCTTCCCGATGATTGGAGTGAAGTGTACAGTCATTCCTACAAAGGCGGCTATTCCTTTTATTTCCGGAAAGATCGCACAGCTGCTTATTTCGTGTCCTTTGATGGCATGGGTTCATTCAAAAAGGAGTTAAGGGCGTATTTCCCGGGAAGGAAGAAAGAAACGCTGGATTTTCCGCGCCATTTAAAGCGAAAGATGCGGAGGGAAATGCCGGAGCGGGTGTTTTAAGTTTTAGCAAACCATATTTTCAGCCACCGGATTTTAATTTCTTTCTGACGTTCTGTCATTGTTCCGTGTTTGGTTAATAAGTGGTGCATTTTATTAACTCGTTGTTCATAGAAGGAAGCATCATTTTGATCAATATTCCGTGTATAATTATCAATATATTCAGACAATATTTCAGAAACTAATTTTGGAGGAAGTATATTGAGTTGAATTTGGTAGTTTGGAAACCTGTTTTCCAGTTCAAGCTTTAGTTCCTGATATTTTCTACTGCTTTTCCAGTTTAGATCGGAATAAATGAAATCACTTAACTCCCTGTGGTTCCTTGGTAGTGTTTCCCGGAAGGTATACATGCCGAGTTTGCTGTAAATGTATGAAGCTTCTTCAAAGGTAAATTTCCGTCTTTTCGAATATCGATTATTCCAAAGTTCTGGACAGAAAACCTGAATCCATTTGTGAAGGGTATCAAGATCAACCTGGTAATAGGTGGCAAAATACTCTTTTGTGTAGGGCCGTTCAGGACTTTTTGGATCACTAACTTCATTTATCATGTCACAAATAAATAGCAGAATTTCAGGAAAGCTCTTGTTTTTTAAGAGCTTTCCTTGTTTTCTGATCAAAGATTCAATGGTTTTGTTCTTTGAATTTGACATAAAGCTCAATTTTCAATTTCCCCGACTTCTGTAATATTCCTCATTGTTTGGATTGAGCTGGTTGGAATGATTGTCTAAATCTTCCTGTGTGTAATGATAACATTTGTCTTCTTTTTTCATACTTGTAACACATTAAATTTCTTCAAACTTAATAGCAAGAAATCTGGACAATGGAAAAAATCGGAGATAGCTGAAATAAGTTTACAAACTAAAATAGTATGCTTTGATTTTCTTTGCCATTTCCTTTCTCCTCCATTCCAGGAAGGAGTCGTAATCAGCAATCGATAGTTCGTTAAGATTATGAGGTAAACAATGAGCAGTTAAATTCTGATTCAACTCATCAATATTCTGAATTCCACCATAAACCAATTTGCTCGTGTTACATTGTTTTTGAACGTCTGTCATGTAAACGCCCGGGGCCTTGTTTCCGATTTGAATATTAATTTCCTGTTGGGTATAGACATAATTAGCAATTTGATTGTAGCGCCCTCTTGGCAGTCCATTATGCTTCAGGAAATGGCTGGGGAAAACATGATGAATATCTCCACGATGTTCCAGGAGATTACGCACAGTAAGATCTTTTGATAGAAATCCTTTGTCATTGGCTTTGACTTGGGAAGCAAGAAACACATTGAAATACGGACTGCTGGAGACAGAAGTATCTAATTGCTGAACCAGAGCAACGTCCCAAAAGGCATCAGACAGTTCAGCAGCTTCTTTTTCAGCCAGGAATTCCTGCAATGACCGGTTGTCGATTTGCTTGATGTCATAATCAAAGGTAGATTCAGGTGATCCTGAATAACGTCCTGTTAAGATCGAGTAAACGTACCACTTGCGCACGTATGTTTCAATTTCTGATGCCGGAACTTTTTGTTCTTTGAGCTTCAAGTATACGATGTATGCAAAGTTCAATGCGTTTTGCGAACGGATCATTTTCGGAGAAATGAAACCTGCCGATTTGATAATCATCAGGAAACGTTTGAAGTTCGTTTCGTTCATGAATGCCATTACACCATCTCCCAGTTTTTTGAAAGATGTTTCTGCAATACTTTCCTCGAACGAGCGTGTTTCAAAGTTTCTTCCGGATAGAAGACTGACAAGATCGGACAGTTTTCCGCGATTAAATTGGGTAGTAAATGCTACACGTAACACATCTGTGTAACTTGGGTCATACAAATCCTCATTTTCAGAGCGTAACCAGGTCATGGCCCGGAAATAATCGGTTTTGGAAAATTCCGAATCATTATCACTAATGAATTGATAAAATTCCGGGGCAATAGCTAAGTGACTGAAATAGTCGATTGCTTTGCGTAGTGTTTGTCCGCCGTAACTTTCATTGGCTGCAATTTTACTCATAGCGAAATCGGCCTGACTGAGTACAACACCCTGGGAATTGATTCGAATAAAAATTTCTGTAACGGTTTCAATATCCAGTTCTCCTGCCAGTTCAATCATCCCAATTTGTTTTTTGGCTAAACCAAATAAACTATTGATGGATTGAATCACTTTTTCTTGGTCTACTTCCGGATTCTGTTGTAAATATTGGGTGATGAATGCAAAAGAATTGAGTGTCCCATTCAGAACTTCGGAAATATCCGGAATCCAGAGTTTATCTTTCAATATAACTGGAGTTTGCACTTCAAATTTTTCTTCCAAAGGATTAAAAGCGATACGTATACGTATGCGCTTGTATTCTTTGTTGACCACATAATCTCCGAGTATTGCTGCTGTGAGAGCAGTCACACGTTGTTGACCGTCAATCAATACTTTTTTGCCTTCTGCGGTAGAACCGTCTTTCAGTCGCACATTCGGGTTGCGCCAGGTGATGACATATCCTACGGGATAGCCCCGATACAGGCTGTCCATCAAATCACGAACTTTGGAGGCATCCCATACAAAGGGGCGCTGGATTTCAGGAATGGCTATTTCACCGCTTTTTACCCAAACTAATAGGGTTTCGATGAGGTGTTGGTTGACGGAGTAGAGTTGGGTTTGCATGTTTAGATCAATTTTAGCTGTCTTGCAATATCTTGAGTGAATTTTGCCAGAGGACGTTTGTGTACGTCTTCAACTCGCGTATAATTTCCAATAAGAATACGTTCTAAGAAATCGTCATCAGGAATGATGCTTGTAAAACTTCTAATTAAGCCATCCTTATAAGATTGAGTATACAACTTAGATTTATGAAGAAGTTCCTCAACTAAATCCTTTTGAGTGTTATAAATGCCTTGTATATCAAACATCTGATCGAATTCGTTTCTCTCATTAAATTTACCATCAGTATGAGTGAACCAATATTTTATATTTGACGTGTCATTATGTAGGTGGAAATCCAAAATTGTTTGATCATCAAGAGCGAACTGATAAGGTTGATCATCTGAATAAGAATAAAGCTGGAATTTTAATGATTTATCCAATTTGGAGCGATTACAATTTCCGCATACCGGATAGAGATTGAAAAATGAAGTTGATAAAAACGGATATTTGGATTTCGGATAGTAATGATCTAATTCTAGTTTTCCTGAAACGTGAATTTCGCCTTTTTTCTTCTTTTTATTATAGTACTTCATTTGAGTAACTATCGTTAATTGGGCATGGCAATACACACAACATTTAATGGCCGAAATATCCATAAATTGTAATATCTCATCTGAACGCAGATCATCATATCTCATGGCATGGACGATGGATTCATGGAAAAAGAAGTTCTTGTTGGGAACTTTCGTATTCAGTAATTTAGATCCGGGTAAAGCATCAAATTTTTTGACAAAGCCAACTAATTCTGAAGGGTCCGCCTTTAGAAGATCATCGTAATCCTCAATTATCTGTTCTACATATTTCTTATGGGCCTTATATTTTCGCGGAGGAATACTGGACTTCAATTTTTCCAAGCGTTCCAGAGGTGTAACAAAATGTGCAGATCTGTTTTTAAATAAATCAGTGCTAAATTCTTGCGCCTTTTGTTTGAGTTCCTTAGTGATTTTAATTGTATGCATTTTCAGAATTATTTTGGTCGTTCAATTTATCTAACTTACTCTGTATCCGTTTTAATTCCAGTTCCAGTTTTTGTCTTTCATCCGACTTATACTTTCGATTGTACAGTGAATACAACCTCTCACGCAGTATTGGTTCTCCAATCAGTGGTATAATTTCCAGTACTTCGTTTTGCTGCCATTTTCTTTTTGAATGTTCACTGCGATTTTCATCATCAGTAAGAAATAAGGCTAAATCTGAAATGATTTCTTTCGCAAATTCGCCCATGAATCCTTTCTTTAAAAAGAAATCATTTGCCAGTAAATCATGGATATTGGCTCCAAAAGTTTGCTTTGCCATTTGTTTTGGTTCTGATTTTCCCTCTTCATTCAAATCCAATCTAAGAATGTTTTGAGCAGGGATATCAGATAATATGAAAGGGGAATGTGTTGAAAAAACAACGTTTAACTGATTGATTTTATTGAGTGGAAGTAAATCAATTCCTTTAATCAGATTCGAAATAAATTTCCGTTGATATTCGGGATGAAAGTAGAGTTCTATTTCGTCGAATACAATGTTTACAGATTTGTACGGCACGGGTTCGTTTTGAAAACCTTTTTTTGTTGAAACAATTTTTGAGTTGGTCCACTGAATGGATTCCAGGTTCAATAAATGGTAATAACATGTTTGCAAAGCTGAAATAAGTTGGCTTTCACCTGAACTTAAAGAAGATAGTTTGAAGGCCTTCTTGTTCTCTCCTTTTTTGTAAATCGATATCTCTGAGTTAAATATAGCTGGTGGCAAAAAATAAATAATTTCCTGATAGTTTTTACCGGCTGCATTTAAAACCAATTGTGTTAGATCTTCAAGGGAAATTTCATAGATATATACTTCTGTATTCGGTTTTGTTTCATCTTCTTGAAGTTTCCAATCTCTAATTACATTCTTGTTTTTATCGGTTTGTTTATTAAGAATTCCATTTTTGATAAAGTTATATGCTTGTCGAAATTTGAAAGTAGTGTGACTGTTATTGCTAATGAGCACATTAAAAAAATCAGTCCATGATTGATCTGATTTTGATTGTAAAAGATTAAATAACTGGAATTCAGGGTATTTGTAAGCGATCTTGATCGCTTTATCAATAAGATAAGTGATGAGATAACCTTCAAATTGTTTCGGTATGTCCGGATGATGAGAGCCTAAGAATGATTTAAACGTTTCGGAGATAAAAGTATATTGATCGCCATTTATGGAATAATAATTCAGAAAACCATCACGGTCAGCACTCCGTTCATCAAATGATGTCTTATCAAAACTGAATTCGAGTTTTTGTATATACAATTCATCTGTCAATGAGCAGTCTGAAGCGTCTTTTGCATTTTTAAAAATCAGATTGGATAAAAGTCTTTGTTTGTTCAGGTATTCTTCCCGGTTAACATCAAACTTACCATTATTTCGCATTGGATTTAAAACAATTGGCGTCCTGTACCCGTCATTTTTATGGAACAACGGATTAATCCATTTTCCAATATGAGAAGCGTTCAATCCGTAAATAGAGTAATTGAGAACAATGGAATAAAAAATTTCTGAGAGTAAAGAACGGTTTTCCTTAGTTAATTCTGTTAAAGGACGTCCATTCAGCTCTGAAATACCGTTTCTAATGAAATTATACTGATCAAAATATGTTTCCCCTTGATCAAATTTCAGGATATAAAGTATATTATCTCTGGTGAAATAGAATTCTGCCGAAAAGTTATGTTTCAGGTCTGAAAATTCATAAAATCGATTTGTGATATCTTCCCGAGAACGTGGAAGCGATTGTCCACAAGTAATACATTGTTCTTTTGGTGTATTGTATTCTTCCTTTACCAGTAGCTCAAAAGTGCATCCTAATTGATATTTCGCAAGTAATAATAATTCGATTAAGCTACTTTTTCCACTTCCGTTTTTTCCTACAATCGCAGAAACATTAATGTTACATTTTGTAATTCCTTTTGCATCTACAAGATCAAAAATGTCTGTTTTATTAGTCGGTAAATATTCAATACTGTCTACTTCTACTACTCCAGAAACCGGGTTTCGATTAACATCACTAAAATGATAGTCATTATTTAATTTGTATACAATACCTTTTGTCAGGACTTTTGTAAAATGGTCATCACAATTTTCCAGTGGCCTAATGGCAATTAGTTTAAACCCCTTTTGTCCAATTTCGTCTTGGTTATTTTTCATGAATAGTGTTTTGTGTGGTTATTTATTTTTATCTCATCACATTCCGATGCCAATTTTCTTTTATTATCATCTCCAACGCCTCCCGTGTCTCCGCTTCTGTAAACTTATCCGCCTTGCTACTTTCTTTTCCGCCCTGTTTGATCTTCCAGTTTGCCATTTCATTCCTTATAACGACAGGTTCAAGCAATTGCCGGTCTTCTATGCACTTCAGTACTGTTGCGAACAACTCTTTCTTTTCCGCTTTCTGAGTTCCGAAATAACGGCTGAAAACTTTGGCGTTCATTTCGCTGATAGCGTTGGAGACAGTTTCTTTTAAGTGCGTTGGAATTTTATCCAATAATTTCCCCTCATCTTTCAAATCCACATAAACAGCTTTGCTGTTTGGAAAGTTGACTTTGTGGAAGTACTGTTTGGTATTCAACAGTTTCTTCTCTTCCGGATCAAAGGAACCCCAGTTGTGCTGCTTGAACTGGAAACCGGTTTCAACACCGTAAATCCGGTCCAGTAAATAAACATCCTTGGCAGTTGCCATTTCTCCTTGCTTCACCTCAATTTCCTGATTGGCCCAAATGGTGGTGTACAGCATTTGGATTTTGGCATAACTGTTGTTTTTTGGTTTGGCTGTTTGTTCTTTTTCTTTAGATTCAGCATCCGCTATTGTCACCTGTCCGTTCATTAACATCGGTAATAGCCAATCACGAAGTGCAGCGAGTTCTTGGTTTTGTTTTAGATTGTTCGAAATTTTTGAATTTCCGGGAATTACGAAATGACCAAATTTTTCAATTAGTGTTTCTGGAGGAACAGGAAAACACAGCTCTTCAATATCTTTAGGGTAAACATGTGGTTGAGCAGATCCTCTTGCTTGTTTGAAGATAAACTCTTGATGTAATTTTAAAAATCCTAAAATATGTATAGTGTCAGCATCAGTTCTACCTCTTACGGTTGTGCAATCACATGCAAATATTGGTTCTCTCCAGAAATTAATAAATCCGGCACTCGCACCCGACGCACTAATGGTAATAGTATTCTCAGGGTAATTAGAAGTATCATGATAATATGAAAAATCTAATCCGGCTGAAACGACTTTAATATTTCCATTTGTATTTGAAGTTTTTTCGGTGATTAAAGTTCCCTTTTTAATGAAAGCATAATTTCCTAATGATTTCACTTGCCACCCCTCCGGAATCTCCCGCTTCAACACCTCATTCCAAACCATCTTTCCTCCGGAAGTTTTATACGGTTTACCTTCCAATTCAGGTTTGCCCATAGCTAAAGCCTGTTCTTTGGAGATGGGGAAATCAAACTGCACAAACCAATAGTCATAAATGAGTTTAGCCATAGCTTCTAACTCAGTGTTGATCTTATTGTTGAGTTCGATTTTTTGATTCAATAAAAACAGAAAGTCACCAATCTTTTTCTGTTCGTTAAACGAAGGAAGGACTAAATCCAAATAAGAAAAAATTTGCTCATTCAAACTTGCTCTTAAGGTCATGATTGCATTGTTGTTCATGGTTTTCCTAAAGAGTTTACTTCTTAAATAAAATGCCATGAATTTGTGATACGTCACATCATTTTGCAAAGGTCTAAGTCGTTTTAAAAAACCGCTATAAGATGCTTCAGAATAATCTTTTACCGCTACACTGCTCATTCCTAGCTCATCTAATGTTTCACTTGTCCTTGTGAGAAAAATATCACCTTCTTTTATTGAATAGATAATCTTTTCATTTTCTGAAATATCCATCAAATCAGGAAGTTCTTCAGGAAGAAAATGATTTTTGAATACAGTACTAAATGATAAAAACGGTGTTCCGTGTCCTGCTTGTTCAGGTTTTGAAGAAATACCTGAATTCATTTCGTAAAGTTGATTGAATTTATAAGTTTTTGTCTTATTCATACTTCAACCCTTTCAACTGTTTTTGAATTTCTTGATCCAATCGGTTTCCTTCCGCAAACAATTCTCCCAACCGGCTTTCAAAGCCACTCATCTTAGCCTGAAACTCTTCGGGTGTAATATCCACATACTCAATCTTCACCTCAAAATATTGCCCGGCAGAAAAAGAGTAATTCTTTTCTTTGACCTGTTCTTTGCTGACTACGACCGATAAATCTTCAATGGCTTCTTTGTTGTTGAAGGTAGCAATGATGTGTTTTTCTTCTTCCGCAGTTAACACCGTACGTTGATTCTTATCTTCTTTAACGGTTTGTCCCAACTTGGAAGCATCCATCAGTAGGATGTGTTCGCTGTCGGCTTGTTTATCCAGGAACAGCACGGAAACGTTTGTTCCCGTAGATGCAAAAATGTTACTCGGCATACTAACCACTCCACGCAGCCAGCCTTTATCTATCAAACGTTCCCGGATCTTTTTCTCTATTCCGCTTTGTGCGGTGATAAACCCTGTTGGAACGACAATAGCAGCTTTTCCGGTATCGCTCAAACTGTGCATGATGTGCTGAATGAACAGCAGGTAGATCGCCATGGAATCTTTCTTGGCTTTCGGTACATTGGGGATACCTGCAAAAAAGCGTTCTTTGAAACGGTCGGCTTCCAAATCATTCCGGAAATCGGAGAAATCCAGCTTGAACGGCGGATTCGACACAATGTAATCAAACTTTGTTTCCAGGTAGTAGGGCTGCGCCATCGTATTCGTCTTGATGATGTGCGGAATACTGTGCGTGAGGTTGTTCAATACCAAATTCAGACGCAGCATATTGCTCGACTTTTGAGAAATGTCTTCCGAGTAAATGGTACAGTTGTTTTCACCGATCTGGTGTGCAATGCTCATCAAGAGCGTTCCGGACCCCGCACTGGGATCGTAACACTTCACTTTCTTGACCGGTTCGGGGACCAGGATACTCGCCATGATGCGTGCAACGGCATGTGGAGTATAATATTCGGCGTATTTCCCTCCGGAATCAGAGTTGTAGTCTTTGATCAGGTATTCGAAAATCGTTGCAAAGAAATCGTATTTCTGTTCGAACATTTCCTCGAAGGAGAATTCGAATAATTTGTTCACCAGTGCTTTGCAAAACGCATCCCGCTGCGAAGAATCGGAAATAAACTGGCTCAATTCATCGAATAACAAATCTTTGGCCCCGGAAAAAGCTTTTACGGAAAATACATCCGCATTTTCACTACCGATCTGGCGCAAGGTATCGTCAAAGGTTTTGGCGAAATCACCGGCGTTTTGATGATTGTATAAATATTCAATCAATTGATGTACTTTCAAATGCGGTACATTCGGGTTGAGGGAATTGATCAGGAATTTGTAATCGTCGTCGCTCAGTTGTTGTAACGCTTCGGTGAAATTTTCTGCTTTTGCAAGAGCGTGTTGTACTTGTTTTACCTCGTAACGAAACTTGTCGTTGAGGAATTTATACAGGAAAACCTGCGAAATAATTTTGAATTCGTTTCCGTCATTGCCCAAGCCGTAATTCGCACACACGCTTTTCAGGTTGTCGATGAGCTGTTTGGTCTTGGTGATGAAACTGATGTCTTGTGTCATGTCTTTATGCTCTGCTCAATAATTGTAAATATTCCCGTGCGATTAGTTGGTTAATGGTTTCGGTGGTTGCAAAGTCCAATGGGATTTGTTCTTTGGTCCGGAATTCCTGGATAACCAGCTGCATCAGGAACCGGTTGAAGAACGCTTCATTTTGCAGGATGTCGATTTGACTTTCCAGTTTGTCATCTACTTCCAGCTTTACCTGCATCAGTGCCCGGTGCAATTGTGATTCTTTGATATTCAGTTCTTTTCGTTCGGCAATGCGTTTGTGAATGCGGGCAAACTTGTCATCGTTTTGGTACCGTTCATTGATCAGGCCGTTCATGCGGTTCAATTCTTTGGCCTGTTCGTAGATTTTTTTCAGTAAAGGCATGCTTTCCAACAAATCCTCCTGGGTGATTTCCGATAGGTTTTTCTTTTTGAAAATACGTTCCAGTTCTTCGCGTAATGTAATGAACTTCGGGTCGTGGTGATCGATATTGTTTTGGAGTGCCTCCCGTGTTTTGCGAAGAATGTCCTTGTATTCATCGGCCAATTTCAATTCTTCTTCACCCACTTTGATAAACTCGAAGACAATGTCTTCCAAAGCTGCATTCAGCAAGTTCTGAGAGCTTTCTTCGTTGCCGATACTCTCCAGTAAATTCAGGTTGTCTAACCGGTGTTGTGCTTCAATCAGCAAACGGTTTAAGTTATCAAAGTCGGCAAGTTCTCCCAAACCTTCATAACCGTTCACAGCAATAATGTTCTTGAGTTCTTTCGCATTGCGAAGGGCCTTGACCAATTGCATCAATTGCTTTTTATCAGTGAGTTCAGCAATTTGCTGTGAGAAGCGTTCTTTGTTTTCCGTATCGTAGTAGAACAGCGTTTCGGCAATTTCAGCCAATTCATCCCGGATTTCTTGTTCCGATTTAAAAAGGTAATTATAGAATTCCAGGTCGTCTCCCAATTCATTCTGCAATTCCTGGAAATACAGCTGATTGGTTCGGTCGAACGCACGGGAAATGTCTGCAAAGTCTACTACGTATCCGTACTGGTAATGCTTATACGGGCGGTTTACACGGGTCAATGTTTGCAATAAGTTGTGGTCCTGGATTACACGTGCCAAATACAATTTCTTTAAACGCTTGGCATCGAACCCGGTAAGCAACATGTTGTACACAAAAAGAAGATCAATTTTTCCTGCTTTGTATGCTTTGATCAATTCTTTGCGAATGCTTTTATCGTTTTCATCGTGAAGGATAAGTGCGGCTGTTAATTTTTCTTTTTTGCGCTTTCCGTAAGGAATAGCAGGCTCAGCAACCATAGGTAATTTCTCCGCATCCACTTCCTGGATTCCGTAACGGTCTTCAAATAACTTGAAAAGCATTTTGGCCTGTTTGGAAGTATCACAAACTACCATTCCTCCGAGTGTTTCGTCCTGATAGCGATTTCTGAATTCAATGAGGTCTTTTGTAATATAATTGAACAGTCCTTCAGCAAATCGACTATCTGCATATACATCCGAAGCTTTGATGTCACCTTGTTTGATTTTCAGCTGTTCCATGATTTCTTTCATTTCCAGCTTGAAACTTCCCTGGATTTCCTCACGGATTAAACGCAAGGTATAACCATCCGCAATGGAACGGTTGTAATAGTACTTATGAAAGTAATTCCCAAACAGCAATTTGGAATCGTATTCCTTGGCAACTTCCCGGAGCAATGGCGTTCCGGTTAAGGCAATCATCACCGCATTTTTATCTGAATTGATCAGGTTTGCCAGGTAGTTTCCTTTTGGATTGTAACTCCTGTGCGCCTCATCCATAATGTACACACGTTGCGTATGGATGTCGTAATCCGGTAATTTACCCACCGTAGAGTCTTCGCTGAACTTCTGAATATTAACTACTGTTATTTCAGCTTGTCCGCTATCATTATGAATGGCACCGGCTACTTGTAGTTCCTGTACAAATTCTTGTCTGGACTGAATAGTTTTCACTTTCAATCCACGATTTGTAAACTCGGTTGCAGATTGAATCAATAAATCCAAGCGATCTACAATGAAGTAGAATTTTGGAATGATGTTTTGTTTCTGATAATAATCTGTCAGGTGTTTGACATTGTAATAAGTGAGAGCTGTTTTACCAGAACCCTGTGTATGCCAGATGATTCCTTTTCGTTTCCCTTCATCCAATTTTGCCGCAATTGCCTTGGTAGCAAAAATTTGAGGATAACGCATGATGTGTTTTTGTAAACCGGTTTCTTCTTCCACATAGGCAAAAGCATATCTTAAAATGAAAGCGAATCGTTCTCTCGAAAATAAAGATGTCAGAATCCGATTGGTAGGAGAATTTGGGTTCTTGTTAGTATTAAATTCCGGACTTTGTTTGATGACTAGCAGATTGTTGTCTTTCAGAATAGCATTTTCTTGTTGTTCTGTTAGCACCAACAATTTTTGCTGAACCGGATAATCTTCATCTTCTCTGAAATAATTAAAATGTAAATCAGAGTAAGCTGATGTCGCATAGAATGCACCGAATACCGGTTCTACAATACCATCTTCGTATTCCATGTTGTTAGAAAACACCATAAGTTGTGTGATGTTTGCAAAACGACGGAAGCGTTTATTTTTGAATCTTGAATTGATTCGGCTACGCTCTGCAAGAACTCCTTCTTTGTTGTGAGGTTTTTTCACTTCCACAAAAGCCAATGGCATTCCATTGATCAAGACAGTTATATCCGGACGAAATTCTTCATCCCCATTTTTACAGGTTAGTTCTGTAGTAACGTGAAAACTATTGTTTTCGAAGTTTTGAAAATCGATCAGTTTGATTCCGGATTTAGAGGTCAGCCGTTCATAGAATTTTTGTCCCAGATCTTCATAGTCCAATTCTAGAGCGATTTCGTCTAATACCCTTAAAATTTCTTCTTTATTTGCTTCCGGATTAATACGGTATAGGCTGTTAACGAAAATCTCCGGAAAGATATTAGTATTCTCACGATAATGTCGATCCGTTTGCGGAATGTATTCATACCCCAATCGCATTAACTGCAAAATGGCTGGAATTTTTACGCGTGAGTTTTCGTTGAATTTCATATTTGTAGTGTAGGTTTAAGGAATAAGTTATGAATTGCTAAACTATTAAACTGGATGTTTCCAATTGTTTTTAATGTGTTATGCATTCCTTCTTCCATTCCAGTTTTTGGTCAGTCAATTGCAAATATGCTTATTTTACTAAAATTACAGTTCGTTTGCTCTGGATTTTAACTTTGGGAGAAGAAAAATGTGGTTTCCCGCAATTTGAATGTTTAAACTTTTGAACCCTTTGAACTTTTTAACTTCCCTCCCAGGCACGATTTTTGCTAATCCCGTGTGTGCTGAAGCTTTAGCGAAGGCATACGATTTTCTCCCCCGGCTTAACTAAACCTTTCGCCTCCGGAGCAATCCAAGTAAGTAAACAAACCCATTTTATGCAAATGCGCTTCATACTCGGCACACTTCTCACACTCCTTTGCTCATTTATCAGCTACTCACAAACCGAACTTTCAGGTAAGATCTCCGATCTCAAAACTTCCGAAAAATTGATGGATGCCCGCGTGGCACTCCTTTCTCCCGTGGATTCTTCCGTCGTAAAGGCTGCGAATACCGATGAGAACGGGATGTACCTGCTGGCCGGCCTCACCCCCGGGAACTACATCCTGAAAGTATCCCTGTTCGAATACGTCGACCAGTTTAAGAACATCTCCTTGCCGGAAGGGAAAGCCATTACAGACATTGCAATGAAAACCGATACGAAGCTGGATGAGGTGACCATCGAAGCAAATGCGGTGCGCGTGGAGCAGAAAGGCGATACCACGCAGTACAATGCGGATGCGTATAAGACGAATCCCGATGCGACGGTGCAGGACCTCATCACCAAGATGCCCGGCATTACGCTGGAGAACGGCGTAGTGAAAGCACAGGGCGAACAGATCACCAAAGTACTGATTGATGGGCAGGAATTCTTTGGGGACGATGCCGCGGCAGCCATGAAAAACCTGCCGGCTGAGATCGTTTCCAAAATCCAGGTCTACGACCAGGCAAGCGATCAGGCAAAGTTTACGGGAATCTCGGACGGGAACGAAGCGAAGGCCCTGAACATTGTGACCAAGGCCGGGAAGAACAACGGACAGTTTGGGAAGATCTATGGCGGTTACGGAACTCCGAACAACTTGTATGTAGCGGGTGCGAATGTGAACTTCTTCAAAGGAACGCGCCGGTTTTCCGTTGTCGGGATGTCGAATAACGTGAACCAGCAGAACTTTTCAACGGATGACATCCTGGGGGTTACGGGCTCAACCGGAAATACGGGCAGAGGCGGAAGGTATGGCGGAAACGACAATGAGAATTACCTGGTTTCCCAGCAAAACGGGGTGAGCATGACGCACGGTCTGGGACTGAATCTTTCGGATAAATGGGGAAAGAAAAAGAACACGAAAGTGACCGGAAGCTATTTCTTCAACCAATCGGATACGAAAAACGCCCAGCAGACCAACCGGACTTACGTGCTTTCTACCACGGCCGGACAAATTTACAGCGAAGACTTTTTATCGACAATCAAAAACGCGAACCACCGGTTGAATTTCAAATTCGACCTGGCACTGGATTCCATGAACTCGCTGGTGATCACTCCCAAAGTGAGTTACCAGGGGAATACCAGGGAACAAACCACAGACGGAACAACGGTGGATGGAACGAATGCGCTGATCAACCAGGTCAATAACCGGACGTATACAGAGACAAAGGGACTGAACGCCAGTACAAGCATCTTGTGGCGTCACCGCTTTGCCAAACCGAGAAGGACTTTTTCGGCGAACCTGACCGGGACCTACAATGTGAAAGAAGGAAACAACGGACAGCTTTCTTCGTCGCGTTACTACGATGAAACGGGCCAGGATTCTTTGGCAGACATCAATCAGCATACGGATAACAATACCAGCGGGTACGGAGTAAACGGGCGTTTTTCCTTCACGGAACCGATCAGCAAGTCCTGGTCCGGCGAGTTGTACTATGCACCGGCCTATTCGGCCAACAATGCGGATAAACGCACCTACGATTTTGATTCGATCGCGAACTCCTACTATTACATGGATACGACCTTGTCAAATGTGTTTGAGAACCAAACGCTGGTGAACGAAGGAGGAACGAATTTCCGCTTCCAGAAAAACAAAGTGGGATTGCAATTGGGGGTCGGTTACCAGAATTCTTTGCTGATGAACACACAAGAGTTTCCAACGGATCGCGATGTAAACCTGTCATTTAATTCCATCCTGCCGTTCATGCGTTTCAAGTACGAATTTTCCAAGTCGACAGGTTTGATGTTGGTTTACCGGGCGGGAACACGAAATCCTACGATAGACCAGTTGCAGAATGCGATCGATAACTCGAATCCGCTGTCTTTGTCTTCGGGGAACCCGGAATTGAAGCAGCAATACAATCACCGCGTATTCGCTCGCTTCAACAACACAAACATTCGGAAAGCAACAAACTTCAATATCTTCTTCGGCGGCGAAGTGAACCGGAATTACATTTCGAACGGAACAATCATTGCGACGAGTGACACGGTGGTGAACGGGAATATTTTATTGCAGCGTGGGGCGCAGTTCCGTCAGCCGGTGAACCTGCCGGGAAGTTACAATGCACGCACCTCGATTTCCTATGGTTTTTCCGTGACAAAGCTGAAACTGAACCTGAATTTCTACCTGGGCGGGGCCTATTCCGTCGCACCGGGATTGATCAACAATGTCATCAACCAGGCGAAAACCTCCAACGCGAACGGGGGGCTGACCATTTCGAGCAATATCAGCGAGAACCTGGATTTCACAGTAGGCTATACGCTGAACTACAACAACGTGATAAATACCCGTCAGAACGTGTCGGCCAACGAATACTTCGTACACAACGTCAATGCACGGTTCAACTGGATTATCAAAGAACGTCTGGTGATCAACAGCACTTATTCGGTCAACGCCTATGCCGGTTTGGGTTCCGGGTACAACCAAACCATCATGTTGTGGAACGGCGGCATCGGATACAAACTCTTAAAGAAGAAACAGCTGGAATTGCGCGTTTCCGTATTCGACATCCTGAACAACAACAACAGCATTTCGCGCAACGTCACGGAATCGTACATTGAAGACGTCAAGTCGAATGTGTTGAACCGCTATTACATGTTCACCGCGACCTATACCCTGCGCAACTTCGGAACCAAAACCCCGGACCCGAAAGAAACCCATTCGCACGAAGATGGAGGCCCGCCACCACATTAAAAATCCGGTCGGGTAGTGGAATGCAATGGAGCATATCGGGATCAATCCGTGTGTGTTCGCCTTGATACGTCCCGCTTATCAATTTATCGGACGAAGGAGGATCTGGGTCTCATTCCCGGAAGAGCGCGTGGAAAAGAGAAAGCATGGCTTTCGAAGACTGAACATAGTCCATTATGGACGTAATGTGAAGGAGGTGCCGGAAGTTTTAGCAAAAAGTGCTTGTCATTTGGATGGAGCGCAGCGCAATCTGTTCTTTTTGTGCTAAAACAAGGTTAAAGGACTTTTTAGCGATCGGCTTTGGAATGAGACAAAGGACTTTTGGTTCTTTTTGTCCTTAAAAAGAACAGGGAATCAATCATTCCTAGCGAAATTCCGATAACTATCAGGACGAGCGGACAAAACTAGGCCAGCTCCCGTTCATACTTTTTACCAAGGCTGAAAAAGTTTGGGTAAAAGGAATCATCAGCAGACCGCGAGTCCACTTTGAGCATTCACTAAACCGGATTATTTCCGGCTCCGAAGAAAAAACCGCTTCAACCGAAGGAGGATCTGGCTCTCATTCCCGGAAGAGCGCGTAAAAAAGGCCTGTGCCGTAGTTTTAGCAAAAAGTGCTTGTCATTTGGATGGAGCGCAGCGCAATCCGTTCTTTTTGAACTAAAACGAGGTTAAAGGGCTTTTTAGCGATCGGCTTGGAATGAGACAAAGGACTTTTGGTTCTTTTTGTCCTTAAAAAGAACAGGGAATCAATCATTCCTAGCGAAATTCCGATAACTATCAGGACGAGCGGACAAAACTATACCAGCTCCCGTTCATACTTTTTACCAAGGCTGAAAAAGTTTGGGTAAAAGGAATCATCCGCAGAACGCGAGCCCACTTTGAGCATTCACTAAACCGGATTATTTCCGGCTCCGAAGAAAAAACCGTTTCAACCGAAGGAGAATCCAAGGGTCTCATTCCCGGAAGAGCGCGTGAAAAGAGAAAGCATGGCTTTCGAAGACTGAACATAGTCCATTATGGACGTAATGTGAAGGAGGTGCCGTAAGTTTTAGCAAAAAGTGCTTGTCATTTGGATGGAGCGCAGCGCAATCCGTTCTTTTTGTGCTAAAACAAGGTTAAAGGACTTTTTAGCGATCGGCTTGGAATGAGACAAAGGACTTTTGGTTCTTTTTGTCCTAAAAAAGAACAGGGAATCAATCATTCCTAGCGAAATTCCGATAACTATCAGAACGAGCGGACAAAACTATACCAGCTCCCGTTCATACTTTTTACCAAGGCTGAAAAAGTTTGGGTAAAAGGAATCATCAGCAGACCGCGAGCCCACTTTGAGCATTCACTAAACCGGATTATTTCCGGCTCCGAAGAAAAAACCGCTTCAACCGAAGGAGGATCTGGCTCTCATTCCCGGAAGAGCGCGTAAAAAAGGCCTGTGCCGTAAGTTTTAGCAAAAAGTGCTTGTCATTTGGATGGAGCGCAGCGCAATCCGTTCTTTTTGTGCTAAAACAAGGTTAAAGGACTTTTTAGCGATCGGCTTGGAATGAGACAAAGGACTTTTGGTTCTTTTTGTCCTTAAAAAGAACAGGGAACACGCCGGATTTATTCTTATTTCCTCCTTTTAGTCACAAAGACTCAAATAACGTTGTCCGGTCGGATAGTGGAATGCAATGGAGCATATCGGGACCAAGTGTTAAAAAACCGAAGTTCAAAAAAAATTGCACCCCGGATAGGGGGAAACTCCTGTTCAGTTGTCTGAATACCAAAAGATGGTAACTTTGCCGGAGTGAAATACACGAAGGTGGAAGAGAAACAAGTGATAACACAGGTTGTGACAGGAGATTTAAGCACATTTGAAATGGTATTTCGCGATTATTATAAACCGCTGGTGCGCTATGGCAACACCTTTCTGAAAGATTCGGATGAAGCGGAAGACGTTGTTCAGCAGGTATTTGTTTCCCTCTGGGAAAAACGAACAGAATGGGAAGTGCATACTTCCATCCGGGCGGTTTTGTATAAAGCAGTTCAGAATGCCTGCCTCAATAAGCTCAAACACCTCAAAGTGCGCCATGCCTATGCCGAAGATCTGAAAGCAGCAACCATTCCCGGAGAAGTTTCGGACCCGGTACAGGTGAACGAACTCAATGAGCGGATTCAACAGGCCCTGGAAAGCATGCCCGAACAGTGCGGACGCATTTTTAAAATGAGCCGTTTCGAACAGCTGCGTTACCAGGAAATAGCAGATCAATTAGGCTTATCGGTGAAAACGGTAGAAAATCAAATGGGGAAGGCCCTCAAAATTGTTCGCGAAGAGTTGAAAGACTATTTGCCATTACTCATCCTTTTTTTTAGTCAAACTTTATGAAAACACGACATGACATGGATGCGCTGATCGGCAAATTCCTCACTGGCGAAGCGAGCCCGGAAGAAGCAATGTTCCTGGAAGACTGGATGGATGAATCACCGGGGAACAGAACCTATTTCGATCAAAGCGCCAAAGCATTCGGGGTGGTGGAGAAAGCCATTTCAACCGACGATGCCTGGACGAACGTTCACGGAAAACTGAAACAGGCTCCTGCACGGATACGTTCCATTGGATGGATTTCGGCAATTGCGGCGGTCCTGGTTATTTCTTTCGGTGCCCTCCTGTATGTGCTGAATACCCACGAACAGCCAACTGTTTTCACTGCCGGGAAAGCGGAAAAGAACCTTGAACTGAACGACGGAACGGATATTCGCCTGGCAGCACATTCGAGTGTGGAGCTGTCTGCCGGTTATGGAAAAAAGAACCGCACCCTGACATTGAAAGGTTCCGGTTATTTTTCAGTAAAGCACAGTAAACAACTGCCGTTCATTATCGATGCAGGACCAATTCACATCAAGGACCTGGGAACAAAGTTCGATGTAAACACCACAGACGATACCATTTACGTGCGCGTGGATGAAGGAGTGGTGGTGATCTACGACAACAAAGGAATGAAGCTTACCCTGCAGGCAAATGAAAGTGCACACTACGTGATTTCAACCGGGGAACTGAAACTGGACGTTCTGGCAGAAAACCTGAAAACACAGTATAAAACAATCATCCTCGACAACCAGCGATTGGAAGACGTCGTTGAACTGCTCAACAAAACCTATAAAGTGACGATTCGGATTGACAATCCTGCCCTGAAGAATTGCCGGATTACCACCGAGTTTTTGAACGAAGACCTGGATACGGTGCTGATGGTGATTTCCCAGACACTGGAAGTGACCATTCTCAGGGAAAAGGCGAATAGTTATCTGATCAAGGGACTGGCATGCATACAATAATTCGTTTTCTATTCACTGGTATTCTTTGCTGCATGGCGTTTTCTTCGCTGAATGCACAGACGCCCTATATGGAAAAAACCGTGACGATCCGTTCGGGAACCTACACATACGAAGAACTCTTCAAACAGATTTCCAATCAAACGGGAGTCGTTTTCTCGTATACCGGTTTCGATGACAACCTGCACATAAGTGTGAAGTTTGACAAACAGCCGCTCCGGGTAGTGCTGAATACGCTGTTTGATCAGGGAAATTGCAGCTGGAAGCTGAAAGGGAAGTACGTCATTTTGAATTGTAAACCGGCATCGAAACCCCAGCCCGAGCAGGCTGAGGTAAACAAGCCCGATGCGGTGGTCAACGGCTACATCCTGAATGCGGAAGACTCTTCCGAAGTCGTTGAATCGAGTGTTTATCTACGGCAAAGCAAACAATCCGCCCTGACCAACGAATACGGCTATTTCAATCTCTCCTTCCCCAAAACTGCCGATGTGCTTTCCATTTCCGTGGCAAAAGAAAACTTCAGAGATACCACGGTAGTGATCTTCTCCCGGAAGCACACTACACTGGTCATATACCTGCAGCCGAAATCGGCACCGGTAAGCTTGCTCACGGACGATTCCGTGCGTGTTACTCTTACTCTTTCCGTCGATTCCGTCAAACCCGATGAAGCCCGGGTGCAGGATACTACACCCTTCGTCAGTCCGTTTTGGAAACGGTTCAGGCAACACCGGGCAAACCTGAGAAACATTTCGGATACCTTGTTCACAAATGTTTCGTTTTCCCTGTTTCCGCCGCTGAGTACCAATCGCTTGCTGTCAGTCAATACGGTGAACAAGTTTTCGTTCAACCTGCTGGTGGGTTCATCCAAAGGAATAGACGTCTTTGAACTGGGCGGTCTGGTCAATGTAGATTACGGGAATGTAAAATATGCACAGATCGGTGGCCTGATGAACCTGGTTTCAGGAACTTCATCCGGAGTGCAGCTTGCCGGATTGGTCAATTCTGTTGCCAAAGATGTGCATGGCGTTCAGGTTGCCGGACTGGTTAACCTCGCCGGTGGAAAGGTAGACTACGTCCAGGTAGCCGGGATTGCGAATGTGGTGAGAGATACAGTGACAGGAATCCAGGTTGGTGGAATTGCGAACCTGAACCGTTCCTGCACCAACGGAGTTCAGCTTGCGGGGATTTATAACCAAGGGAAAAAGGTGTCCGGAATCCAGCTTGCCGGAATTGCGAATGCCTGTGATACCCTCTCGGGGATCCAGCTTTCGGGCTTGGTGAATGTGGGGAACGTGATCGACGGGTTCCAGCTTTCGGGTCTGCTCAATAAAGCCGGACACGTAACCGGTTCCCAACTTGGATTCATCAATGTAGCGGATTCCATTACAGGAGTACCGGTCGGATTTTTAAGTATCGTAAAAAGCGGTTATCACAAAGTGGAGTTGGCCGCAGATGAAAACCTGCTGACGACCCTCAGTTTCCGGACGGGGGTGGATGCCTTTCACAACATCCTCATTGGTGGTGTGCAATTGGATAAGGGGCCGGCTTTGTGGACGCTTGGTTACGGTGTAGGGTCGGCCATCCGCCTGGGAAGAAAACTCTATTTGGACCTGGACCTTACGACGCAAAGCCTGTATGTAAACAACAGTGACTATACCTACAACATGCTGACGAAAGGATTTGTGGGGATCGAATACCGTGTTGGAAAGAATTTCAGTATTGCTGCCGGCCCGACTTTGAACTGGTACAGCAGTGAAAGCAAGCCGGAAACGGACCCGGTCTGGAGTAAGATCAGCCGGCGAACCCTGTCTCATTCAGTGAATGGTAATTACTCCAACCAGCTGTGGATCGGAGCAAAACTGGCCTTGCGGTTTTTCTAGGAGCCGTGTATCCATCTCGATACGTCCCGCTTATCTATTTATCGGACAAAGGACTTTTGGTTCTTTTTGTCCTTAAAAAGAACAGGGAATCATTCCTAGCGAAATTCCGATAACTATCAGAACGACCTGACAAAACTATACCAGCTCTCGTTCATACTTTTTACCAAGGCTGAAATAGTTTGGGTAAAAGGAATCATCCGCAGAACGCGAGCCCACTTTTGAACATTCGCTAAACCGGATTATTTCCGGCTCCGAAGAAAAAACCGTTTCAACCGAAGGAGAATCCAGGGGTCTCATTCCCGGAAGAGCGCGTAAAAAAGAGAAAGCATGGCTTTCGAAGACTGAACATAGTCCATTATGGACGTAATGTGAAGGAGGTGCCGTAAGTTTTAGCAAAAAGTGCTTGTCATTTGGATGGAGCGTAGCGCAATCCGTTCTTTTTGAACTAAAACCAGGTTAAAGGGCTTTTTAGCGATCGGCTTGGAATGAGACAAAGGACTTTTGGTTCTTTTTGTCCTTAAAAAGAACAGGGAATCATTCCTAGTGAAATTCCGATAACTATCAGAACAACCTGACAAAACTATACCAGCTCTCGTTCATACTTTTTACCAAGGCTGAAAAAGTATGCAAAACATCCTTTTGTCAAGTGCCATTCAAAGCCGCTCGCGAAAAACAGTTTTTCCTTTGTTTTTAATCAAAAGTGCCAGATCAGGATCTGAAACCCCTGCGGGCTTTTGAAAAAACAAAACGGAAATGCTGTTTTTCTTTACTCGCTTCCAGAATGGCACTTTAACGCGAAATAGTTTGGGTAAAAGGAATCATCCGCAGAACGCGAGCCCACTTTGAGCATTCACTAAACCGGATTATTTCCGGCTCCGAAGAAAAAACCGTTTCAACCGAAGGAGAATCCAGGGGTCTCATTCCCGGAAGAGCGCGTGAAAAAGAGAAAGCATGGCTTTCGAAGACTGAACATAGTCCATTATGGACGTAATGTGAAGGAGGTGCCGTAAGTTTTAGCAAAAAGTGCTTGTCATTTGGATGGAGCGTAGCGCAATCCGTTCTTTTTGAACTAAAACGAGGTTAAAGGGCTTTTTAGCGATCGGCTTGGAATGAGACAAAGGACTTTTGGTTCTTTTTGTCCTTAAAAAGAACAGGGAACACGCCGGATTTATTCTTATTTCCTCCTTTTAGTCACTTCATTCCTTTGCTTGAACTTCTTCACGTAAGGTCTGCTAGACCGGACAGGATCAATTCAAAAACCGCAATCTTGTGTATCCGTCTCGATACGTCCCGCTTATCCATTAGTGTAAAAGGATTCGCATATGCATGCGGTCCACCCGACGTGACACCTGCGCAAACGCTGTCCGGTAGGTAGTGCAATAGAGCGTACCGAAACTATTTTCAAAAAAACACCATTCACATAGGGGTAAACCCCTCCTTAGTTGTCATACATGCAACTAACAAAACAAAAGTCTGTATGAAAAGTTTAAAATGTATGCTTCCTGCGATTTTGCTCTTGGCAATGTCATTCACATCGTGCAAAAAGAATCTCTTTAATTCGATCAAAGGAAAAGGGGAGACAGTTACTGAAACCCGGAACCTGAGCGGGTTCAATAAAATTTCCCTGTCTATTGACGGTGATGTAAACTACGTGCAGGACACGGTTTATTTCGTTGAGATCTCGGCACAGCAAAATGTGCTGGATGTCATTACAACTCAAGTCAGTGCGGGGGAATTGAAAATCGACTCTCGCAGATGGATCCGCAAACACAATGGAATAACAATCCTCGTCCACTCACCGGATCTTCGGGCGATGGACCTGAGCGGAAGCGGGAACATAGCATCTTTCTTCGATATTGTAACCACAGGATTGGAACTAAATGTAAGCGGGTCGGGAAATATCACCTTGGCTGCCGTTCATACGGATGAACTGGAAGTTAACATCAGCGGCTCAGGGAATATCGCTGTTTCAGGTGGAACAGTAACCGGCCAAAAGGCAACCATCAGTGGCTCCGGCAATATTACAATGGACGATCTTAAAGCAACTGATTCGGACGCGAAGATCAGTGGTTCCGGGAACATTTCTCTTTGGGCTGTAAATCAACTGAAAGCGAGCATTTCAGGCAGCGGAGATATCCGGTATAAAGGAAATCCTGTTATCAATACCTCTATCAGCGGGTCAGGATCTCTGATACACATTTAACTCATCCAACAATCCCGAAGGACGCGAAGCATCGCGCCCTCCGGGATTCAATAAATCAAAACGATGTTTCAAAAAACGTTAACGAAAATATTCGTATCGGGATTGCTGTGCTTTATTGTCACTACCTGTTTCTCCCAAACACAAACGGTTCGCGGCACAGTTGTCGACAATATTTCCCAATCATCAATCCCCGGTGCGATCATCAAAATCACCGGACTGGATTCGGTTATCCATGCAGTAACAGACGAAGAGGGCAAGTTTACCTTGTTACAGGTTCCCGTAGGTAGCCGGACCATCGAAATCACAGCAACCGACTACAAACCGGTGGTGATGCAGAATGTCACGGTCAACGCCGGGAAGGAATTGGTACTGACCATTCAAATGGAAGAAGACCTGAAAAAAATAAACGAGGTGGTCATCACTGCCAAAACGGATAAGAACAAACCCTTGAATGAACTATCCACGGTAAGCACGAGAACCTTTTCGGTGGAAGAAACACAAAAGTTCGCGGCTGCCGTCAACGATCCGGCCCGTATGGCAACTTCTTTTGCAGGAGTGGTCGTTGCAGGAGACGGGAACAATCACATTTCAATTCGCGGAAATTCACCCAACGGGTTGTTATGGCGTATGGAAGGAGTGGAAATCCCGAACCCGAACCATTTCTCGAATGTCGGCACAGCCGGTGGCGGGATCTCTATTTTGAGTGCGCAGTTGTTGAGTAATTCCGATTTTTCGACCGGGGCTTTTGCTGCAGAATATGGAAATGCACTTTCCGGTGTTTTCGATTTGCGCCTGAGAAAGGGGAACAATGAAAAACGGGAGTATACCTTCCAGCTCGGTGTCCTGGGAATGGATGTGGCTACCGAAGGTCCGTTCAAAAAAGGATACGAAGGATCTTACCTGATCAATTACCGCTATTCCACATTGAACGTATTGGGGAAAATCGGAGTTCCGATCGGGGATGCGAATACCAACTTCCAGGATCTGTCATTCAACGTGTACCTTCCGGCAGGGAAGCTGGGTAAGTTTACTCTCTTTGGGTTCGGGGGATTGAGTTACCAAACGACCACGGCTGAAAAAGACTCTCTTCGGTGGCAGGAGGACGACTTTCTCCGGTTAAATACCAACTTCTACAGCAATACCGGAGCAGTTGGTACGACCCACACCAAATTGTTCCGCAATAAATCCTACTTAAAAACAGCGCTGGTGTTTTCCGGTACTGAAAACGGGTACAAACAGGACCGGCTTGGGTTTGATTATTCTTCTCTCACACGCGATTACGAGCAGCGGTTTGTGCAGAACAAGCTGACGCTCTCAAGTACCTATACGCAAAAGATCAACGCAAAGAACAATCTTCGGACCGGATTTATTTTAAATCACCTGGGGTATCGTTTGAAACAGAGCGATATGGGCGACACAACTGTTTTACTGGAACAGATCAATGAAAAGGGCGGTACGGAAACCGTACAGGTATTTTTCCAGTGGAATGCCCACATCACCGAAAAGCTGACCACAAATGTTGGGCTTCATTACTTTCAACTGTTCCTGAACAACAGCAACTCGGTTGAACCACGGGCATCCGTCCGGTATGATTTTCATCCGAAACATCACCTGACCCTGGGATACGGTTTGCACAGCCAGTTACAGCCGATCGGTGTTTATTTTGTGGAGAAAAAAGAGAACGGAGAAACCACCCTTCCGAACCGGAATTTAAAATTGAGTAAGGCGCATCACCTGGTGTTCGGATATGATTTCGTTCTGAACGAACACGAACACATCAAAACGGAAATATACTACCAGCATTTGTTTGGTATTCCGATCAGTAAAGATCCGACCAGCACATATTCGATCTTGAATGCGACCGATGGTTTCCCTTCCGAATCTTTGATTAATTCCGGACTTGGAAAAAACTATGGGGTGGAACTGACATATGAGCGCTTCCTGTTCAAAAACCTCTATTATTTGCTTTCTGCGTCTGTATATGAATCCAAATACAGAGCAGCAGACGGTGCCTGGTATGATACACGGTTCAATACCAATTTCGCCACTTCACTGACAATCGGTAAAGAATGGAACCTGAAAAACAAAGCGAAAAGCAGGACCATCGGATGCAATATTAAATCCATTTACGTGGGAGGGTTTCGTTATACGCCTATCGATTTGAATGCATCCATAGCGGCGGGTGATACAAAATTCGCAACGTCTCAAACCTTTACCAAGAGAATGCCGGATTATTACCGATTGGATGTTCGCATCAGTTTCAAACGGAACTACAAACGGGTTACCGGTACTGTAGCGCTTGATATTCAGAATACAACGAACCGGAAAAATGTTGGGGGTCAATATTTCGAGGCCAAGACGGGGGAAGTGAAATATTGGTACCAAACACCTTTGATCCCGATATTGAGCTATCGGTTGGAGTTTTGATTTGGTAATGACCACAAATCCTTTTCCCTCGTTGGGCAAATAGACAGATGTCTATCCGTATTTTTGAATGAATAGTTGATATTACCTGTCAGGCACGCGATTAATCGCGTGCCTGACAATCTGCCTAATTTGTAATTCGGCATTCGCAATTAAGAATTCATTATACCATATTCTCCGGCACTACCCATTGATCAAACTCTTCAGCCGTCAAATACCCCAGTTTCACCGCCATTTCTTTCAGAGTTGTTCCTTCGGCATGGGCTTTTTGAGCAATCTCGGCTGCTTTATAATACCCGATTTTGGTATTCAGGGCCGTTACGAGCATCAAGCTGTTATCGACATGTTTTTTGATGTTTGCCGTAATCGGTTCGATTCCCACGGCGCATTTGTCGTTAAAGGAAACACAACCCTCACCGATCAGTCGTGCGGAATGCAGAAAGTTGGCAATCATAACGGGTTTGAATACATTGAGCTCAAAATGTCCGTTTGACCCGCCGATGCCGATGGTGACATCGTTTCCCATCACTTGTGCTGCGATCATAGTCAGGGCTTCACATTGCGTCGGATTTACTTTTCCCGGCATGATGGATGATCCCGGCTCGTTATCCGGAATGTGGATTTCGCCGATCCCGCTGCGCGGACCCGAAGATAACATGCGAATGTCATTGGCGATTTTCATCAGGCTCACGGCCACGGTTTTCAATGCGCCGTGGGCCTCTACGATTGCGTCATGTGCTGCCAGTGCTTCAAATTTGTTTTCTGCCGTGACAAATGGTAAACCGGTCAGGTTTGCAATGTGTTTGGCTACGTTTTCGGAATATCCGGGTGGAGTGTTGATCCCGGTACCAACTGCCGTTCCGCCCAAAGCCAATTCACTTAAGTGCGCCAGGGTGTTTTTGATGGCTTTCAGTCCGTGGTTGAGCTGGCTCACATATCCGCTGATCTCTTGTCCGAGAGTTAATGGCGTTGCATCCATGAAATGTGTCCGGCCGATCTTCACCACATGCATGTAATCCTTGCTTTTCCGGGCGAGTGTGTCACGCAGTTTTTCAATGCCCGGGATCGTTGTTTCCGCCAGGATTTGATACGCGGCAATATGCATGGCTGTGGGAAAGGTGTCATTGGACGATTGTGATTTGTTTACATCGTCATTCGGATGGAGTACTTTTTCTTTGTCTGTCAAAGCTCCGCCGTTGATAACATGTGCACGATAAGCAATGACTTCATTGACGTTCATATTGCTTTGCGTACCACTTCCGGTTTGCCAAACGACCAACGGGAACTGATCTGCCAGTTTTCCGTCCAGGATTTCGTCTGCTACCTGACCGATCAGGTCGGATTTTTCTTTGGAAAGAACTCCTGCATCCAGGTTGGTTAAAGCAGCAGCTTTCTTGAGGTATGCGAATGCACGAATGATTTCTTTGGGCATTTTATCAATGTCCCGGGCAATCCGGAAGTTTTCGATGCTCCGTTCGGTTTGAGCTCCCCAGTAAGCTTGTGCCGGGACTTTTACTTCGCCCATCGTATCTTTTTCAATGCGGTATTCCATGGTGTTTGAATTTGAATAAATTGTTGTTTGTTTCCCGCAGATGGCACGAATGTCGCAGAGTTTTTTGCTTTTCTGACTGTATTTTTTCTGCGCGATCAGCTGAATCAGCGGGAGGATAAATCCCTAATGACGGGACGTAAAATTACCTGGTTTGAAGGTACGGAATAATCGCGTTTTTGAGTGGTTTTTAGGAAAAATTACCTTGAATCGATTGCTCGAACGGGCTCGCTATTCGATTATTTTTGGACTAATTCCGTAGGGTTAATCCCAAATTGCCTTTTGAAGGCGTAGGAGAAATGTGACAAATCTTCGAAACCCAGATCGAGGTAAATATCGATCGGCTTTTGACTTTTCTTCGAGAGCAGGAAATGGGCCTCTTCGAGCCGTTTTTGAGTGAGCCATTTGCCGGGAGTATTGTGGAATGTTTTTTCAAAATCTCGCTTGAAGCTTGAAATGCTGCGGCCTGTGAGAAATGCAAAGCGTTCAATGCTGACGTTGAATTTGAAATTCCGGTTCATAAAAGCTTCAAGGTTGATCTTATCAGGAACATCCCGGTCATTGAATAATGCAGCTGCCAGTTGAGGATTTTGCTTCAGCAGGATGAGCAGGAGTTCTTCGCGCTTCAGATCGGCAAATTGCGGATCAATTTTCCCGAAGCCGCTGTAATAGGGCATCAATGACTGGATAAAATGATCAATTAGCTGATCCTTGGGTAAAAGTACAAATGCTTCGGGTGAAGTAAATTCCGGAAGAGTAACAGGATGTTTTTCAAAGAAAGACCGGAGAAAGATTTTGTCAAAAACAATAACAACCTTTTCAAATTCCCCGTTTTCACGTTCTTTGTTGTAACGTGCCAGTTTGTTGCGACGAACAATGCAATATTCTCCAGACTGTAAGGTATAGTTCCTGTGGCCGTCATAACCATGGATCAATCCTTTTCCGATATAGAGGAAGAAATGTTCGGGAACGAACTGCTCGGGAGAGATCTCCGGCCCGATATAACACGATTTGATGTCTGTTGCCTTCACTTGTTTGATTTACCTAATGTATGCATACTTGTTTAATTTTCGATCTTTTTCAGGGAAAATGAATTCCGGTGATTTCCTCTGCCAGTTCCCATAATTTTTTTCCTGTTGCAGTGTCCAGTGCATTTTCTTTGATGCTTACCAGTGAAGGATAACCACGATATCCGTCTTCGTGTGGCTGGATGAGTTTTCCACTTACAGCTTCTTCCGAAACTGCTGCGAATAGTGTTGATAAAGCACCTTGCCACGGTTCCATAAATGTACCCAGACGTTCTACTCCGGCAGCTATCTCTTCCGGGCTTAAATGTCGGGTTAATTCGGTTTTGTTGGCTCCGGGTTGCGTAGCAATGGAGAGCACTTCGTCGCCTTTGATTCCGATCCTGCGATTCAGCTCTACGGAAAAGATCAGGTTTGCCAGCTTGCTTTGTCGGTATTCTCTCATCGGGTCATAACTGATTTCAGATCTCAAATTCTGGAAGTCAATGGAAGCATGTTGATATCCGTTACTGCTAAGCGTCACGATCCTTGAGCCTTTGGTTTTTCTTAGTAAGGGGTACAAATATCCCGTTAATGCGAAATGCCCGAGGAAATTGACTCCGAATTGAAGTTCGTAGCCCTGAGCTGTTTTTGTTTCGGGCGGAGTTGCCACACCGGCATTGTTGATCAAAACATCCAAACGGGAATGTGTTTGAAGAACGGTTTTTGCAAATTGTTTCACCGAATACAGGTCCGATAAATCCAGGACACTTGCTTCTACAGTTGCTTTTTCACTGATTTGCCGGATCCGTTCCAATGCGTCCTGTGCATTTTTAAAGTTTCTGCAGGCCAGAATGACATAGGCTCCCGATAGGGAAAGTTCGCGTGCTGTTTCAAAACCAATCCCGCTATTGGCACCGGTTACGATCATTGTTTTTCCTCTTTGGTCGGGGATGTTTTTAGTTGTCCACATGTGATTTGCTTAAATAGATTTATATCGGATCATGCTTTCCACGGCTGCCAAAATTGCTTCTTCATTGGTTGAACGTGGTTTCCATTCGAATACTTCTTTTGCTTTTGCATTGCTGACGTTACGGCTTGCACTTAGCATGGAGGCAATGGCTTTTGCTCTGGGACTGAAGAGGGCTGCCAAACGCAGTTTCCAGTCGGGAAGTGTTTTCACAGAAACTTTTTGGGATACGGCAGGTAGTTCTTTCCGAAGGAATGCAGCGATTTCAGGCATGGACATTTTTCCACCTGCCAGCGCTAAAAAACGTTGTCCTTTTGCATTCGGATTGATCATTGCGCGGAGGTGCAGATCGGCTACGTCACGAACGTCAATGATATTGAAGGTTAAGTTGGGTACCGATTTCATGGAACCATCAAGTAAGGCTTTGAGCAATTCGAATCCGCTGGAAATATCGGGGCCCAGGGAAGGGCCGAAAATAGCTGTTGGATTGATGACACTTAACTCCATGTCCCGGCCTTCGGTTTTCATGAAATTCCAGGCTGCACGTTCAGCCAGTACTTTCGACTTGTTATAAGAAGACAATCCCTTTTGATTCGGATTTGTCCAGCTTTCTTCCGTGATCGGTATGTGCGGATCTGTGTGACTGTAACCGACTGCTCCAAAATTGGAGGTCATTACTACGCGCTTTACACCGGCATTTCGCGCAGCACGCAATACCCGCAGGGTTCCCTCAATCGCCGGACGGATCATCTCGTTCTCATCTTTGGGGAGTGCCAGGAATATAGGGGATGCGACGTGAAGTACGTATTCACAATCTTTGACCGCGTGATCCCAGTTGGTGTCCGAAGTTAGATCCGCTTCTACAAACTGCAGGTTTTCGAAAGAGGTAATTCCGCCATTTTCCAGGAGTTTGATTACCTGATTTTTTTTACTCAATGAGCGAACAGTCGTTCGAACCGAATATCCTTTTTCCAATAATTGTAAAATGCAATGTGATCCAACGAATCCGCTTCCGCCCGTAACCAATACCAGTTTGTTTGTGTTTTCTGAATGTATCATTTTGTATCATTTGATAGCACAAAGTTCCGAAGAAAGCTGAAGGGACATTTTGTTTAAACGTTCAATTTTACTTTGTTTAAAAGTCCATAATAAACACGAACCAGTCGAGAGAATGTCATTTCTTAAAAATCCATAACAGATTGCTCCGCACAGCTTAAGTCTGTATCTTTAATCGTACTCGGATTTGCATCATAGAAGGAAAAACTGCTTCAAATAGTATTAACTGCTATTTATATGGAAGTACGAATAGGTGTTTTGATCTTATTGTTTCCTTTTTGTTGTTTCTCGCAAAAAGCGGATTCGTTATATGCGTATCAATCCTTTCATCTGACCTGGGAGAATGATATTTTTACAGCAAGGGACAGGTATTATTCGCAGGGAATTTTTTTACAATACGAACACCACAACTTAAATATGAAGTGGCTTAATCCTTTTTTTCTGCGTGTTCCGGATATAGAACGCACACTGAAATCGGGCATTGAGCAAAAAGGGTATACACCTTCTACGATCCAATCCGACACCTTTTTGAAAGGCGATCGTCCGTATGCAGCAACGATTACTTACGGTAACCAGTTTTTCTCCCGGAGCCTCAGCAAAAATTACATACTGAACTGGGGTGTTTTTGTGGGATTCATCGGGAAACCTGCTTTCGGAGAATATACGCAAAAGACGGTCCACAAATGGATTAACAGCCCGAAACCAAAAGGTTGGGAATACCAGTTAAATACCGGATTCATATTAGATTTGAATGCAGGTTACACAAAGTTGTTCTTCACGCGAAGCAGGTGGCTCCGGATAGAGCTTGGCGACTTGGTAACAATCAGGAATTTAACGATTGACATGCAGGTCTTCGGCAGACTGAAATGGGGATACATTGGCAACCGCAGGCAGTTTTACCTCTATTACACCCCGGAATTACGGGTTGTTGGCTACGATGGGACACTGCAGGGAGCCTTATTTGTTAAACCTAGTATGGCGGCTGTTTCCGCAAAATCCATTGAACGCCTGGTTGGGGAACAGCAGGTCGGAATTTACCTGAGATATAAACCGTTTTACGCCACTGCCCATTTCCATTACCAGTCCAGATTGTTTAAATATGCTTTAAACCACATGTGGGGAGGGATTACGGTAGGTTACATGCTGTGGGATAATCTCAATAAATAAATCCAATACCGGGAAAGTGACGTATTTGGTATCATGCGCATACTGTTGATTGGGTTGATCGGGATTTTGCATTTTGGAACGCTGGGCCAGGACAGTTTGCTGTACAAGGAGGCTTATACAGTCCGCTATGAAAATGATCTCTTTACAGGAACTGATCGCTACTATTCACAAGGAATTTTCCTGCAATACGATCATTCGGATATCGATCTGAACTGGCTGAACCGTTTCTTTTTCCGGGTTCCGGATATTCAGCGAGGCCTGCAGACCGGAGTTGCACAAAAAGTCTACACTCCGTCGAGCATTACTTCTGATTCGTTATTGCCGGGAGATCGGCCGTATGCAGCGACGTATGGATATACTGCTAGATTCAGTTCGCAGAGCAGATCGAAGAATTATACGTTGAGCTGGAGTCTGAACACCGGGTGGCTTGGAAAACCCGCTTTTGGAAAAGAAACCCAAACAGCCATCCATCGCTGGACACACAACACGAAACCGCTTGGCTGGCAGCATCAGCTCCACAACGGATTGATCTTCAACCTCGGTTTTGGGATAATGAAAACGTGGTTTGCAAAGACAAAATGGGTGAGAGCAGAGATCGGAAGCGTTATAACGCTCGGTAGTTTAACCAATGAAACCCGTGTATCGGGAAGCTTAAAACTGGGCTACATTACCGGTCAAAAGCAATTTTTGCTGTATTACAATCAGGAGGCTCGTGCAGTTGCTTACGACGGAACATTGCAAGGGGGGCTTTTTACAAAACCGGACGAGGCACGCATTGCAAGCAAAGAGATCACTCGCCTGGTTTCTGAACAGGAGCTTGGGTTGAAGGTGCTGTATAAGCACTTTTCCTGTGCGGCTTACATGCATTTTCAATCGAAGTTATTTGAAGGTGCAGCAAATCATCGCTGGGGAGGAATTAGTTTGAGCTATTATTTTGGAACTGCCAAATAAGTGCTCACTACCCGGAAACCAATGGTTGGTTTTCCTTCGGTAACACCTTTGTACGGATCGGGAGCATAGATCTTGATTTCATCACCATCGCTTCTCCAGGAACCTCCGGCTGTACCAGATTCAGTTTTATTCTGATCTTCGTAAACCATTTCAGCAACATTCCCCGCCATGTTATACAAGCCCAATGCATTCGGCCAGAATGATTTGGAAGGGGCTGTTAAATCAGAGTTGTCGTAATTGATTTTTGAGAATCCCGTCGTATCAACTTGATCTTTCACAATGTCATGCGTGAAGTTTGCCTGATACATTCCATCTGAATTTCTTCGGTATTGGCCGTTCCAAGGATAAGGAAGCTGTTTTCCTTCATTGCTGGCCGCCTTGACCCATTCCACACGCAAAGGCAGACGTATGTCGTTGTATTGGGCTTCTTTTTCATCTCCAACATACTTTCTCACTTCCTGAGAAAGCCACTTGCAGTACAATTCAGCCCCTTCGCGAGAAACGTTCACAACCGGGAAGTCGTTGTAAGCTTTGTGTGAGAAGTAATATTCCATGTAGGTATTGCTGCCGTTCTTGAATTCTTTGCTCCATGCTGATTGATCTGGCTTTGCTTTCAGGAATTCGTCTTTCCGGTCTTGAATCAATAAATCAAACAGGAAGGTGCGGTACTCGAAATTGGTCACTTCACCAATCCCAATATAGAATGCCTGAACGGAAACCTGTTTTCCATTGTAATCAAAGGTACCGCTTGGAATGTAGACGTAGGAATCTTTATCGTGCTTCACCAAAGCTTTCAGCATGGCTTTTTTCTTCTTTTTGGTGATCGCAATCTCTTCTTCCGTCAGCTTGGGGAACTGATATGGAATTTCGTCCATGGGTCTGACGGAAGTTGTCCGGAGGTTATTCGGATCCCCGTTTCTTCCCTGGATAGTATTTTTTTCGGGAGTAAATGGAATTTCCGTAGCTGTTTCCTGCATGGTTGCCAGGAAAATTGTGGGCACTTGATGAGTTGGCTGCTGAGTTTTGGTTTTGGAGGTTGGTTGATCAGGAATGGTTTTTTTTTGAGTGATCGTACGATCCACCCTTGTTTTTTTTGTTGGTTGGGGCGCTTTATTGAGTTCTCCCTTATGCAAGAACAAAAAAAGAGAAAGGCTGATAATACTTACGGTTGTTAACATGAGAATCCATTTTTTGGTGATTACTTGAGGTGTTTTGGATTTATTCACCTTAGTATGATTCACGGAAGAAAGAAACCGGTCCCTGGTTTGTTCAAATGACTGTATCACGGGATCGTGTTTCGCCGATGCGAAGAGCTGATCCAATTGTTGTTGCTTATCCATGACTTGATACTGTTTTTAAAGAAGCCTCATAAGTGAGTATTTCCATCAATTTTTCACGTCCCCGTTTCAGGCGCTGTTTCACAGCTGATTCGGAGGCATTTTGAATGACGGTAATCTCCCGGATACTGAATCCCGAAATTTCAAAAAGGATGATACTTTCCCGCTGGTCTTCCGACAATTGAGCCAATGCTTTATACAAATAATGAATATCTGCCCGGGTTTGCGGATTGGCATTCCTGTCGCGAATTTCGAGGTGCATACTTCCTTCCGGAATTCGGTTTTCCCGCTTCTTTTGGTGATAATTCCCTAAAACACGTACACAGATACTGAACAAAAAGGAAAGAAAGGCTTCGTTTGATCTCAGGGAATCGAATTTTTCATAGGCAACCAACAGGCTGTCATTCATCAAATCCCTATAATCCATTTCATTGTAAACCCGCGCTCTGCAGAAGCGTTCAAACCGTTCATGAACCGGTTCATAGAGTTTAAGAAATGCGTCTTGTTTGTCTTTCATTCCTGTTGATCACATATTGGGTACAAGGGTATGTTTGACAAAAATGAAAAAAGTTACATTGGAATTGAAAATTGAAAAGGTAAAATTGAAAAGTTCGTGCAAAAACTCAAAAGGTTCAAAGATATTCCGGTGGCTGGAATTCTTTGAACCTTTTGGTAACGGATATATCTTGAATTGACAATGGATAATTGAAAAGATTTGAATTGTCTTCTGAAAGAGAATATTTTACCTTCCCTAAAAGAATCGTAAAATCTATTCAATTTTAACAGTTTCCATTATCAATTGTATTAACTGGTTCGTTGCAACACCACCTTCCCGCTCAGCCACCGGTTGTTTTCATCCAGGTAACGGATGAGGTAGATACCGGTTGCATACCCGGAAAGATCTACCTGGATGCGTTCGTCTTTTTTCAATTTCGGCAGCACCTGGAGTACTTTTCCGCTTAAGTCTGCCACGTATAATTCCTTGATATCGGTATTCGGAAGGATATGAACGATGCCGTTGGTGGGATTCGGATAATAACTCCAGGTAATATTCAGAGCTTTTGGATCGGGTTTCACGGCGTTGGTGTCGGTTGAGTCAGCCGGCTGAATGGTCGAAACAATGGAATCCGGAATGTTCAGAGACAGGTCTGGGATGTTTTGCTGGCAATCGGGCATATACGTATAGCTTTTCAGGATGCGGACCAGGATCGCATTCAGGGTTTCTACTTCATAACTGTCTGTCGAAGGTTTGATGTGGCTGTTCCCGATTCCGCTGTGATCGGTCAGGAAAGTATACGTTCCGTTGGTTCCCAAAGCCAAAGCGCGCATCAGGTATTCGGTGCTTTTGTCAATTCCGCTCGCCCCGATAGGAACAATGCGGATTCCTTTTTCAGCTGCCTGAAGCATTAATCGCTGCAATCGCTGGTTTACCGCAGCACCCTGGTGAGGCGGTGCGTCGAGGATCAGGAACAAGATGCGTGCACGTGCGCTTTCACTCCAGCTCAGGTTATTGATGGCGGAATCCAATCCAATGTCCATGGCTTCTGGAAAATCGCCTCCTCCTCCGGCTGACTGCTCGTTGATAAACGCATCCGATTCGGACAAAATGCGATTAAAATTCATGGTTTTGGTAACATATGAATCTCCGGCATCCCGGTAATAGACATTCGCAAACCGGAAATTCAATGTGTTACTAATTTGTTTTGATTGGAAAATGATATCACTCATTTCTGCCTGAAGGAAGCTGATTTCATCGCCCATAGATCCTGTTGCATCGACCACGAAGGCCACGTCTACATTTTCTGTTTCCTGGCACGAAATATTTAGTTTCTGGTGATTTAATCCGTTCTCAAAAGCACTGACTTTATGGATTGTTGTTACCTTTCCGTTATAAGAGATTTGAATAGACAATTTTCCGTTTATGGAAGGGGTTTCATTTTTGATGGTCAGCCAGCATTCCGCTTTCCCGGTATTGTCTGTACGTGTGGTAAAGACCACATCGCGGTTCAGGAGCAACTGTACGATCGCATCTACGACCGGGATCCCGCTTTCAGATTGCAGCATGACGGTATATCTTCCTGAAGGAGCAATTTCCCAGGTTTTTTGGTAGCTTGCCAATTCTCCTTTGGAGAGGTCTTGCCACAGCTTCCATTTGGAGAAGTCGTTGATTTCTCCGGCTGTTAATTGTTTTGAACCGGCTGTTCCGTTGTAAAGTTCCCCGGTTTTTCCTCCGGGCGGTAAAGCCATTACAGTGCCTTCTGTCCGGGTTCTTATGGGAGAACTGCTGTAGGCATCACATTTTGCGGCTTTATAAGATAAAGACTTCCTTTCGCTTTTGGAGCTTACAATTGCAACTTCTTCGATGCTGCGCATTTCATCACGCAGATCGACATCACCCGCTTCAGCCCGCACAATGCGTTTTGGTGCACTTGGATCTTCTTTCATTTTGAAATTGGCCACCTCGTCTCCTGTGACTTTGATTTCTTTCCTGATTGGGCTGTAGCCGGCATAGTTCATCACACAAACGTAGGTTCCGGTGTCGAGTGCGACAGCAAAATTTCCCAGTTTGTCGGTCAAAACGGAAGCGACTAATTTATCACCTTTATAGATATCTACATTTCCGTATCGGAGCGCTTCACTGTGTGCTTCTGAATTCATATTCCCGGAAATGGATTGGGAAAAAGCAGCGCCGGTTCCAAGTAAAAGGATGCAAAGAATGGTAACGAATCTCATAACATGCAGTTTAGAATTATTACTAGTTACACCTAAGATGCGTTTGGGTTCAAAAATCCATAAAAACAATTATGAATTGCGTGCTGAAGTGGCTTTACAATGGCAGAGACAGGGCAAACAGAAAGGAATAAATAATGGATTATTCCACCGTAAACTCTTCTTTTTCTTCCTGTTTTCCTTTTTCTTTCAGCTTTTCACCGAATTTTTTGAGCCCTTTTTTCTCTTTTTCAATCTTCTTCTTTTCCTCGTAAGGATCCACTTCTTCTTCCTTACCGAATTCGATTTTCAAGACTTCATATTCTTTTTTCGGAGGTTGGTATTTTTTGATGGTGGTGTCCTTTTTGAATAAACCCAGTTCTGTTTTCAGGATAGAAATGGCCTCCTGTTTTGCCTCTTCCCGGTTTTGTTTAGCTTCTTCCTTCCGCGAGGATTTATCCCATTCGATAATCGGATTTCCCAGGTTTCCATACATACGGACGAAGATTTTGATCCCGGTCCCGTCGTCTTCAACAATTCCGAATTCGGATTCGTCTTTTTTCTCCTTCAATTCGCGGAAACGGAATGCGAATTTGTAGTCAATGTCGTTGTTGAATTTGTGTTTCCCGTCAACAGTGATATTCAGCGCATTGGATTTGATTTCCATTTTTGGAATAATGATCATACTCTTCTTAATGAAAAGAGTGTTTTCGAGTGTTTCGAACTGAATGTTATTCAACTTATCTCCAAGCGCATCGATTTCCCTGGCTTTCAGGATCATTTTCGTTTTGGTTGTTTTCAGGTCTTTCGTGAGTGCGGAAAATGTACTGACGTTTTTCAATTGTCCACCAATGATTTTTAGTTGGATCTGTGCTTCCAGTTCATCCTTCAGGATGCCGTAACTTAAGTCGAACGGTGCTTTCAGGTCCAGGATAGCTTCTGCACGACCGCTGATATTGTCTTCCTTAATGACTTCCTGGTCAAAATTGTTCCATTCCCGGAAGATCGGTTTAAAATAAATGTCCTTTGAACTTAAACTGGTCGCCAACTGGAAGTATTCGGGGGATGATTCCACCACGGCAAGCGTCCCGCGTACAGTTGCATTTGCCGTGATTCCATGGAGTTTTTGAATGGAAATGCTCCTGTTTCCAACAGTCATTTCTCCGTTAACCTGGGAAAAAGTATGATGATCCATGTGAATCGCGTCGACATTCAATAGTACATTTCCATTGATCATGGTCGGTAGCATCCATTCGCGGTTCGTTGAAGTTGTTTTGGGATCTCCCGCAATGGTATTGGTGAAATCCTTCAGGTTGATTTTTTTACTCTCGGCAATTACCGCAACATCCAGGGTGTGTTTATCCTGAAGGAACAGGTCTATGTAATTAAAACTTCCGTTCAATTCCATATCGGATTCTCCCAGACGCACCTTCAGTCCCTCCAAAATAGCATCACTGCGGTTCAGGATCAGGTTTCCGAACATGTCGTAGAATTTTCGCGAATCGTTTTGAAGACTGAAATCGACATCATCCATGAGCGCAGTTCCGTTCCCATCTACAATTTCAATAAATGGCTGTTCATTTTCGATTACGGTTTCCAGGTAGAAATTCGTATTGACTTTTACCCTGCCCGAAAGTTCTTCGATCTTCGGGATTTTGAACAAGGCATGGATGACCTCGAGGTCTAAAGAACCTTTGGCAGAGCCACGGTAATTGGGTTTGGAGAATCTGTGAATAGCCAGGTTTCCTGAAAACGGACCGCTGATCGTTTGGAAGGAGACGTTTTTGATTGTAAGTTCTTCTTTGTCTTTTCCTTTTAATGTGGAGTAATATCCTTTCAAGTCAATATTACGAAGGGTAAGGCCTTTCGTTGGCTCGGTCAGTCTCCCGTTGTCTATGGAAAATGTACAATTGACTTTCGGGTAGGAGTCTTTTGCCAATTTATTTTGGAACTCAAGGTGAAAAGTCCCTGTTCCGGAACCTTTTAGTTCCGTTACGGTTTTCACTTCTTTTACAGCCAGTTTATTTGCCAATTCCGCAAGTGGGATTTTATCGGCATCGATTTTTAGTTTGACTTCGTTAGTATCTGCTTTTACGTCGAAATCAAACGGAATTCCCGAAAGCAATAATTTCCCCCGGTTGATTGCGAAGGTTTCGGAAATTTGATCGATGTGAATGAAAACATCCGTAGAAGCCTGCTGATTGATGATGAAAGGAACTAACCCGTTTTGGATCCGCTGAATGTAAAAATCAGCTTTTGTTGCGATATCGAATTGGTCCTGGGTGAAATTCCCAACCAGATGAATATCCTGAACACGCGTTTTATAGCTATTCTCGTTGATCCTGTTCGAATAAGAGAATTGGATTCCGGTTGCATGTATAGACTCTAACGTGAGCTGAAAATTTGTTCTTTCCTCCGAAGCGGATTCTCTGAAAATATCGTAATTTACAGCACCTTTTTTATCGACTTTCAATTTCAGGGTTCCGGGTTTGATATCGATTTTCTTCACGTTGTATTTTTCGTTCCAGATATCCATCGGGCTGAATTTCAACCGGACTTGTTCGGTGTACAGCAAGGTGTCTTTTTTCGTAGCGTAAGAAAAGGCGTCCTGGATGAAGACATGATTGAAGTCGAGGCTTAGGTTGGGGAAAGTTGCCCAGAAAGTCACATCAATCTCATCTACATGCACCTCAGTTTTGAGTGTTTTGTTGATTTCAGAAATGGCATAGTCAATAATATCATCTTTGAAGACATAAAGCAGCAAACTAATGAGCAGAATAAGGGAGATAAGGATCCCAAAGAACCACTTCACAGATTTCACCAGCCACTTCTTCCACTTCATAAATCAAATTTACGTCGAAACCAACGGTCAAAACGGTTGGTGTTCAAATAGTAATTAACGTTTGATTTTTAATTTGTTTCAGTTTTTTGGGAAAATAGAGTAATAAGATGATCGCGAGATGCCGGTTTTGTTTATTAAACGAGTATTCAGTTGATGAAATAAAGGGGTGTTAGCAAGTTTACTAACTTGCTCATGATTGGGTATCTGACTTTTACTTGTAAGTAAGTTAGCTAACATGCTAACTGTTAGAACAAAAAAAGGAGCCCGCTGCGCCGGACTCCTCGTTCTTATTATCCTCCTCTTCTTCCAGGGGAGGTGATTGGTGTTGATGGTCGTGAACTCGGTGTCGAAACCGGGGTACTCGCCGGACGCTGTACCGGTGTTGACACTGGGTTGCTGCTTGGTGGAGGTGTATATTTTGGTTCCGTTCTCACAGGTTCTGTTTTGATTGGCTGTGTTCTCACAGGCTCTGTTCTTACAGGTTCTGTGTAAACCGGTTTGTTGTAAACCGGTCGTACTACTTCCGGTTCCGGAGTTTTAACAGGTTTCACCGGTTCGCTTGAGGTCCCGGAGCTCGAATAAACACGTGGAGTGCTTGTTTCGACAGGCTTGCTGGCCGGTGTTTCCTTGGATACGGTTCTTGTACTGCTGTTGCCGACATTTTCCGGGTTTTGCGGAGCCGGTTTTTCACGTTCCGTGATCACCGGTTTGTCTGAAGAACTGACAGGCGTTCCTGTGGATGTGTTTCCTGTACGTGGAACTGCTGTTCCGTTGTTCCCTCCGGGAGTTCCTTCTACTCTTGGTTCCGGATAACGCTCTCGGTAAGGTTTTTGTCCCGGATTTACATTGGGGGTAGGAGTTCTTACCGGATCCAACTGTCTTCCGACCGTTCGGTCCGGAATGTTTGGTTTTGGTGTCGGCTCAATGCGCAGGAAACCATTGTCGTAAATACAAGCGCTCAAATCGCTTCCTGTAAATCCTCTTCGTTCGCATTCTCTTTGGGCTCTTCTGAAATCGGAATCATTTAGGTCACCCAGTGTTCTGTGTACCCGCGGGAACGATTCGTCTGTAAACGCAAAGGTACTTTGGTTAAATCCGTAATCAAATAAGGATTCTTGAGGAGTGATGCGGTACTGTCTTGCGAAATCTTTTGCCAGGAATGCAAGATATTCCTTTTCCAATAGTTGGTCTCGCTGGTTGGTTGAACCGAAAACTCCCATGTTCCAGTTGGAAGAAGCGATTCCTCCCATGCTGTTGCGTACATCGAAATCGTCTGAAGTTCTGCCATTTGCATTTCCAAGGATTCCGTCATAAGTATCGGTACACGGATAAATTTCCACGGCAATGTTATAGAATCCCATTCCGCCGGTCTGTGAACCGTCCAATTTTACTTTTTCTCCTGTCGGCCAGGTAATGGTATAATTGTTTCTTCCCGATGGAGAAATGGTTCCGCCATGCTCCAGGTAATAATTCTGTCCTTCGATGTAGACAGGCTCTCCGTCAATGCGAAGCGGTGTTGAGGTGTTTCCGTCTGGTTTTTCATTGGCATAAAAACAAACGCGGTCTCCTCCCACATTCATCGCTACGGCTGTATTCAATGAAAAATCATCGGATTGATTGCGCTGGCGAACCTGGACGTTGACATTTCCGCTGCCGGATTTTACCAGGGTAAATTCGCCCACTGTCTGGAAGGAATAGGTGGCGCCGTCAAATGATTTCAAATGCGGATCACCATAGGTTCTTCCCATTACAGGTTTACAGTCGGGTGTTCTGTTGGTGAAACTGTTCAGCCGTGACCACTGTGCACGGGATAAGCTGTCGCTTGTGGTACTCGATCGCCGGATATGCGACCGGACTTTGTCTTGAGTTGTGCTTGGCATCGCACTAAACATTTCTGCGGGGGTGTATTCTTCCGGAAAATTGCGATCCGGAGTAGGTCTTTTATTCGCCATGGCTTCCATCGACTGAGCTAGCCACTCACCGCGAACGGCATCCCAAGCAACCAAATCCTTTCTGATTGGTTGGAAATCTGTTCCGAAGGTTGCTTTTTCCTGAGCACTTGCTGTTCCAAGAGTCAATAGAGCGAATAATCCAAAGAATGTAACATGTTTTTTCATAACAGTTGGTTTAATTCGAGAACAACTAAACAATAAACGTACCGAAAAGGGTCGAGATAAAAAAGTGTTAAAATAAAAACGAAATTAAATCTCATAGTTATGAAATTTAAAACAGGTAACTGCCTGACGCATGGAATACATGTAAATAGTTAATGAATTCCAAGCTGTTTATACCTAAATAATTGCGTACATTTGCCCAAATAAATTAAGAAAATGAGTCTATTGACAGTTGGTAGTGTGGCATTTGATGCAATTGAAACACCATTCGGAAAAACAGATAAGATTGTAGGTGGTGCCGGAACCTTTATTGCATTGTCTGCTTCAAACTTTATAAAGGATCAACGTATCGTTTCGGTAGTTGGTGATGATTTCCCACAGGAAACATTGGACATGCTTCGTTCGAAAGGTGTTGCATTGGAAGGACTTCAAATCAAACAAGGTGAAAAAACCTTCTTTTGGTCAGGTCGTTACCACAACGATATGAATTCAAGAGACACCCTGGTAACCGAATTGAACGTATTGGGTGATTTTGATCCCATCATTCCTGATTCATACCAGGGAGCAGAATATTTGATGCTTGGAAATTTAAGTCCGCAGGTACAACGCCAGGTGATTGAGCGGTTGACCAAGAGACCGAAGCTGATTGCAATGGATACGATGAATTTCTGGATGGATATCGCATTGGAAGATTTGAAAGAAACACTGAAGTTAATTGATGTGTTGATCATTAACGACGAAGAAGCGCGCCAATTGTCCGGAGAATATTCCTTATTAAAGGCGAGTCGTGTGATCCGTGCAATGGGACCGAAGACGCTGATCATTAAAAAAGGGGAGCACGGAGCATTGTTGTTCCAGGACGAGCAGGTGTTTTTCGCGCCGGCTTTACCATTGGAAGATGTATTTGATCCGACTGGGGCAGGAGATACTTTTGCCGGTGGGTTTATCGGTTACATTGCATCAACGGATGATGCTTCTTTCGAAAACATGAAACGTGCGATTATTGCAGGTTCTGCATTGGCATCTTTCTGTGTTGAAAAATTCGGAACACAACGTTTATTGGAAATTACACACGATGAGATCGAAGCCAGAATAGCACGCTTTATCTCTCTGACAAATTTTGAAATGTCAACTGTAGTTGGTTAAATATTTTGTAAATTGAGGAACCGCTAAAGAGCTTTATCATGGAAAAGGCAAGTTTATTAGAGTCATTAAAAAATCTCGTGCAGCAAGAAGACGCGCTGGCTGTAGCGCGTGAAGTGAGTGAATTACGGAATCAATTCGAGGATGTGGTTTTGGAAGAGGATCGCCAGTTCCAAATAAAGCAATTGGACGCCCAAGAAAAAGGTGAGCCCGTCGAAGAGCGTACCGCTGATCCCGTACGAGAAGAGTTTTATGGCTTGTATAATGAGTTCCGTGAACGTAAGGGAGGATTGCAAAAAGCAAAGAAAGAGGCCGAAGAATCTAACTTACGTCGTAAGAAAGCGCTTTTGGATCGACTTAAAGAGGTTGTTGAGAAAGAAGAGAACATTGGTGCGGCCATGACTGCATACAAAGAAATTCATGACGCATGGAAAGAAGTTGGAGATATTCCGCGTGAAAAGCGTCAGGATATTCAATCCGAATATTCTCGTTTACTGGAAACCTTCTTTTACCACATTAAGATTTACCGGGAACTGCGTGAGCACGATTTGCACCGGAACCATCAATTGAAACTGGATGTCATTCGCAGGATCCAGGAATTGTCTCAAATGGAACACGTGAAAGATGTGGAACAGGCGATTAAAACACTTCAAAACGAATGGGACGAAACCGGTCCTGTTGGAAATGATGCGTGGGAAAGCCTGAAAAACTCTTATTGGGATGCGGTTCGTGCGGTTTATGCCCGTATCCAGGCATTCTACGATGAAAAGCGCACCGAGTTGGCTGCCAATTTGGAATTGAAAAAGGATATCGCACGAAAAGCTGCGGAATTGGTAAAAGATTTTGCCTCCACCAATACAAAAGAGTGGGAAACAGCAACGGCTTCCTTATTGGCTTTGCAGGAAGAATGGAAGAAAATCGGGTTTGGTCCGCGCAAAGAAAACGAAGAGGTCTGGAAAGAATTCCGTGCATCCTGTGATGAGTTTTTCGCGAAAAAGAAAGCGTTCTTTGATTCTATCCGGGGAAAATTTGATGAAGTAGCTGCCAAAAAACAGCAACTGGTCGAAAAACTGGAAGAACTGAAACATTCGACCGAATGGAAAAAGACAACTGACCAGATTTTGGCAATTCAGAAAGACTGGAAGGAGCTGGGAAGTGCAGGTCAGCGATTTGAACAGAAATTGTGGAAGGAATTCCGTGCTGCGTGTGATCATTTCTTTGAAGCAAAACAAGCACATTTCAGTTCGAAAGACAAAGAGTTTGAAGGAAACTTGGCCCTGAAGATGGAGTTGATCGAACGAATCAAAACGGCTGCTATTCCGGAAGATAAAAAGGAGGCTATGGCTTTGCTGAAGAACTTTGCAACCGAATTCAACAGTATCGGCCATGTTCCGATGAAAGAGAAAGACCGGGTGTTCAATGCGTACAAAGAAGCTTTGGATGCTCATTATAAGAAATTGAAACTTGAGGGTGCCGAACAGGAAAAAATGTTGTTCCAGGCTCGCTTGGATACGATGAAGGCTGATCCGAACGCGGACCGTGCCCTGGCAAGAGAAAAGTATGACTTGCACGATAAAATAAACAAACTGAAATCGGATATTTTACAATTTGAGAACAACCTTGGTTTCTTCGCGAAATCGAAAGGCGCGGACATCTTGAAAAAAGAAGTGGAAGGTAAAATTGCAGCGGCTCAACGGAAGATTGAAGAGTTGAAGGCAAAGATTAAAATGATGCAATAATCGATGAACCGTTCTATAAACATCTTACTGGTATTTTTTTCCTTCCCGGCATTTGCATTTATTATTTGTGTTGCGTTTGACATTCATTTTTTAAACATCCCGATAGCTGAACTTCCGTTCAAATTCCATATTTTCATTGGAGTTGCCACCTTATTGCTTTTGTTGATTATCCGCAGGTCGGTGAGTCGCTGGGTGGGGGTTGCCATGACCCGGAAACCCGAACGCTTTTTGTGGAGCACACCTGTCTCTGCAGAACGAAAAAAGCAGGTCAGTCTGTTCCTGGTGATGGAAGCCATGATTGCGCTCTTTTCCATGATTACGGTGTTGCTTTTAACCATTGAAGCCTGGCCGATTGCGGTTGTTTATGGCATAATGGTACTGGATCAGTTCATTTTCCTGGCAATTGCACAACGTTGGTTCCGGGTGGGAATTACACACAAAGCGGTGGTTGTTGCCGACCGGGAAGTGCGTTTGTTGTTCTTTTCCGGCTTGAGACGAATAGAAACTCACCAGCAAACCCTTTATTTCGAATATATTGAGGACCTTCAGTTGTTCTTTCCCGTGAATTGCATTCCGGAAGGGAAATACGGTGAGTTCAGAACGGCTTTGGAAGAACGTGTGAACCGCGACCGGGTGTTTTTCTCCGAAGGATTTAAAGCATTGAAATGATGGGAGGATTGCTGAAAAAACCTGTTTTACTCGGGATTGTTATTGGAATATTGTTTCTGATCCTTTGTGCTTTTATTCCAATCCCGATGTATGATGGAATTTTGCATTACGACCATGAACTGGTGCACATTCAAACGGAATCCAATATTGCGCTGAGTTATTATTTTGGTATAGGCCTGGAACGAACCAGGGCCAATGGAATTCTCCCGACCCGATTTGAGTTGAAACCGATCGGTTATGTACTTTTAGTTTTAATTCATGTCGGTTTGCCTGCTTTGATCGCAATTCGTTTCAAAATGAGTAACGCACGAAAAGCTTACGCAGAAGCTTCGGCAAAGAAACAAGAAATCGAAAACTCGTCCAAATGAGTAAAGATTTACGAAGCTGGCTGATTCTTTTTGTTCTGGCACTTATTTGGGGAGCTTCGTTTATTTTGATGAAGCGTGGAATGTACGACGAAACCGGAGGTCACATTTTTTCCGATTCACAGGTAGGAGCACTTCGCATGGCAATTGCCGGGTTGGTCATGCTGCCGTTCGGATTGATGAACCTGCGCAAGATCAAAAATGGAAAACAGGTCCTTTTTTTACTCATTGTGGGCACCTGTGGAAATTTTCTTCCCGCATTTTTATTCACCTTCGCGGAAACCAACCTTTCTTCCGGATTAGCAGGAATGCTCAATAGCTTCACTCCGTTCTTCACCCTGATCCTGGGATTTTTGTTCTTTAAACAGAAGATCCGGTTGAAACAGGTGGTCGGATTATTTGTTGCTTTCACCGGGATTTGCATCCTGGTAGGAATCCTGAATAACGAACCGGTTAAGATTTCCCTGCTGCATGTCGGTGCAATCTTATTGGCTACGGTTATGTATGCTACAAGTTTGAACACCATCAAATACAAACTTAGCGGATTTAAATCCCTGGAAATTGCTTCTCTGTCTTTTTCATTCCTTTCCGTTCCTGCCTGGATTGTGATGTTGAGCTTGGATACGGGGAATGTGCTTCAAACCAACAAGCATGCTTTTGAAGCACTGGGTTATATCAGTATCCTGAGTGTTTTTGGGACGTGTTTGGCCTTGTTACTTTTCAACCGGATCATTGCATTGAAATCGCCGATGTTTGCCAGTTCGGTAACTTATATGATCCCGATTGTTGCGGTAATTCTCGGAGTTTTTTGGAATCACGAACGGTTTCATGTTTCCCAGTTCTTGGGAATGGTGGTGATTGTCGGTGGGGTTTATTTGGTGAATTCGAAACAGAAGGAAGTTAAAAGTTAATGGTCAATTCTTAATTGGTTTGAATCACACCGTTTTCTTTCGGAACCATTTCCCTGCATCGATGTAGAACAGTCCTTTCACGGAGAATGAATTCAGGTACGGATTGTCAAACAGGTTGCGGAATGTGTTGAAGTAGCCATAGTCCAACCCTTTTTTCGATGCGTAAATGTTGTACTTCCAGACGAAACGGATCTCACTTCCCGGATAAATAACCCAACGCAAATCAAAATCCACTGTGAATGCATTGAAGCTCGTATTGTGGTAACTTTGACCTAATGAGTCCAGTCCGGAATAGGAAGAGGAACGGTAGCTTCCGTCGTCCAGTAATTCCATGAACGAGTGGTAGGAAACTTCCTGCCAGTAATGATTGAACCGCAGTTTGAGACGGAATGTTTTTGTAAAGGTGTAATCCAGGGCAATGGAGTTGGTAACGATCCAGCGTTCGCGATTTCCAAGGGTAATTTGGTCGGTGTAAGTTGTGTCCGTCACGTGTACATACCCGAAATTGTGGAAATAGCGGTTTACGGTGGAGCTCAAAACGGTAAATATTTTGGGTGCAATCCGAATGCGCGGACTGATATTCAGGTCCAGGTTTGACATCCCTTTTCGATCGAAGACACGGTGATAGGCATAGAAATCCAAAGCAAAGCGCTTGGAATAATTGCTGGAATAGAAGCCTCCGTACTGGAAAGAAGCGGGAAAATTGACCGGGATCCCGAACACGCGCGATTCAAAAAAGTCACGTTCTCCCAAGGGATAAATATTCAAAGAAATTCCGGTAGTAAGGAATTTTTTGGTGGTAACGATGTATTCCGCATTGACCGACCAGTATCCGAACTTCGTTGGTTTGTATAAATATTCAACTGTGTTTTCTACCGTGAAATTTCTGCGCAAAAGACGTTGGGTGGCTTCATATCCTGTCCAGCGGTAGCGGCTATAAAACCCGAAAAAGTTGTTGCGGGCCAGGAAACCGAGTTCGGTGGGATTGTAATGGTTGTCAGAATCGTAATAGTCAATATTGAACTGATTGGTTCCTTTTACTTTTTGAAAACTGATCGAAGATGATCGCCCGACACGTACATTATTTCCGGAAGAATTAACTGAAACCTGCGTGCTGGTTGAAATAGCATAGACTCTTGATTTATTAAAAACCAAGCCCTGCAAGGTACTCACGTTGGAAAGAACTTGGATTTCCGGCCGGATAACATTGGTATTCAAAAAGGAAATATTGGCGTTATTCTTCAGATTTTGAGAAAGTACAAATACGTTGTAATTCGACACGGGATGTGCAAGGACCTTGTGATCGTTTCCCAGCGAATCTTCGTAATGGAGAAAAGACCTGTTTTCAATAGCGTTAAAGACGCCGATTCCCAAACCGCCTTTTGTACGTCCGGAAATTTTGAGTGCGTTGATGAGTTGTGCCCTGTCGGGAATGGTCCTGACTGAGTTGTTCGGATCCTGTGACACGGAATCAAGCGCTTGTTCTTTCAGATAACTTTCTGCACCTATCCTTCGTGAATAGAATAAATCCCCGATCCCGAACAGATCCATTCCTTCGAGAAAGAACGGCCTGTTTTCGGGGTAACGTACTTCGAAAGGAGAAAGGTTCAAAACCAGCCGGTCCGAAACTGTTTGTCCGAAGTCAGGGATCAGCGTTGCATCCAAGGTAAACGATTCGCTTAGCCCGACTTTCATGTCCATTCCGAATCGCGGCCTGAATCCCCAGTTTTGAGATTGCGTGTTTTCGTCGAAACTGTCTTCAAGATACATGGTCGAATAAGGAGAAAAAGAAAGTCTCAGCGGAGTTCCCAGGTTTTCAATCCCCTTGATGTACCCGCTTTGAGCAATCTCACCGTATTGCTGCGGATCTACAAAAGACCAATACGAAGTTTCCCGGTTTCTGCGTATGTTCCGGATATAATTGATCCGCCAGTTCTGGATTGTTTCTTTAGGAAACCGCAATTGTGTCAACGGGATCCGTATTTCCAGGCTCCATCCTTCCGCGATGCGTTTGACTTTGCTTCTCCAAACGGCATTCCAGGAATAATCTTCGGTTGTTTGATTGATAATTGCATCCAGTTCCGTTCCGGCTGCTGTTACATAAAATCCAAAAGCATTTTGTCCGGCCCCATACGGATCAATCAAAACACCGAACCAATCTGCATTCCCGTAATCATCCCGTTCCGACAGAAAGGCAATGATGGAATCCGGCTGACTGTCTGTTAATTCCGCTCCGATATAAATGTATTGGTCGTCATACAGGAATTTTACCTCGCTTTTAAATCTGCTTTCTGCACCCGGGTTCGGATAGTTGTTGACGAAATCTGTAGCGGTCTCAGCTTCATCCCAGGCAACTTCCAACAGCATGCCATCCAGTGTGATCGCGTGATTTGTCTGCTTCCCCGAAACCGTTTTTTGGGAGAGGAGAGAAGATGAAATCAGAATAAACGTTAGAAGTACATAATAGCTCAATTTCACCCGACAAAATTCGTTATTTTTGAGAATATAAAGTCATACATATGTCAGGAATAAACTCTCTAAGTCGTTTCGCCTCTTTTTTACCGCTTGCTCTTTTTATTGCATCCTGTGGTTTGAAATATGTTCCGGGGCCCAGCCTGGAAGACTTGGCACGAAACAGGAAAGAGATCCTGGAACAACAATTGGCACACGATTTTGCGGCAGTAAACAAGAAGTATATCGGGTTGACTTATGGAGAAACGGTTGTGATCAAACCACTGTCTTATCAACGATTGGATTCGCTTTTTGAGGTCAAATACCGAATGAGCAAGAACGGGTTGCCTACCAAGGAAATTGACCCGCTGATCGAAAATCAAAAGATGGTATTACTCTCGGATACCACGGAAGTGCTTTATATGGAAACGCATTGGTTTGAGTTGGTTCAGGATACAACGTGCGAGTTTATCATTGCTCAATGTTTTTTAAACAACCGGAATGTACTGCGCAAAATGGATTTTATCGATGAGTTCCAAACCGGGAAATCGAACCAATTATGGGCGGAGAAATACATGAAAGAAGATTGGTTGACCCGGGATTTGGGATTTACGCCCAACGATGACCTGGCGTTCTATTCCCTGATGAAAAACAAAGAGTTTAACCTGCAGGGAGAAGAGAAGAACCGGTTTTTAAACAATGTATTCCTGGTCATGCATTTTGTCAGTGAAAATCAAAGTACAGCTGCACAGGGAATCGTACTGAAACTGGCTGCACGTCAAATGAAAATGGAAATTCCCAACTTCAAAAGTACCGATTACGCATTTTCCTTTAAAAAGGATGTAGACCCGGTTACTAAAGAAACCATATATGTTGTGGAAGCTGTTTCAAATGCAGACAAAAATGTGTTGATCACCAGGAGGTATGATATGTTTTATATGCCGCTGGATTAATTGAGAATGTAAAATCAAAAATTGAAAAACCTTATTTTCCAAAGGAGATTTGTAGCTATTTTTTTAAATAGCGATGCGGAAAGGTTTGATTTTCTCTTCTCTGTACAAATAATACTGAAGCCTTTGGGATAAGAGTTCTTTGGGATGGTCTTTTCCAGGAGTTCCTTTTGACAGGTAATTGAATTCCTGTTCACCGATTTTGAATTTCCAGCCGTTGTTTTCTTTTAGAAAACAGATCTGTTTTCCATTCAATAGCAACTTGTTCCTGGATTTCAAAATGATGGACTTCTCCGGGTTCAAACCCGCATTGCGAACGGCATTTTTGAATATTTGAAGTACTTGCCTGTTCCCGGAGGAGTCTTCGGTGAATGTGATCAGTTTCCCGTTATACTGGATCATTCCGCAAAAAGTTTTGGCGGAAAAAACCTGGAATTCATTCTTTTCAAATTTCGCTTCCCGCTTCCATGAAATGAACATCAGGCAAACGGCCATTGCAGTGAGTGCAACTTTGGGCAAGGTCTGTTTGATTAGGAGCTTGTGAAAGCAATAGCCGATCAATGTTCCGATGAGCAGGAACTGGAAGAAATTGAGCTCAAATCCACCGGAAACCCCACCCGGGATTTTATCTACTGCTTGAATTCCCGTTATTAAAGCCTCTAATGAAAAGGCAGTCAGGAAAATGATCAATGCATTGAAGTAGGGGATCCAGGCGGTGAAAACGAGGACAATTAAAAGAAGCAGAACAATAAATCCAAAAAGCATCACAACAATATTTGAGAGGAGGAAATAATTCGGAAATTGATGGAACCAATACAGCATAAATGGAGTGGTCGCAATGGTGGCGGCAATTCCCACGGCACTCCCTTTCCACAGCCAATCCAGCCACTTGTATTTGATATGGATTAACTTGTAAATAGGACGTTGAAATAGCAGGATTCCTGTCAAAGCGACATACGATAGCTGAAAACCGACATCAAACAAATAGTACGGATCGTACATCAATAACAGGATGGCAGAAAGGATCAGGTTATTCATTCCGTTATTTTTTCTGCTTAGGATTTGTCCGAGGGCGAGAATGCTAAACATCACAACTGCCCGGATCACCGATGGAGAAGCACCACTCAGCAATCCGAATCCCCAAATGAGAATGACAGAAAAAACAACAGCTTGTTTCTTTGATATCCAACGACTGAAGAAACCGAAGATGTATTGGAAGACGAGTAAAATAATCCCGACATGCAAGCCTGAAACCGCCAGTACATGCATGGCACCGGTATTCGAGAAAGAATCCATTATTTCAGGGTCGATATCTGCTTTGTTTCCAAGCAATAGTGCAACGCCGATTCCTGCAACCGATTCGGGCAGCCAGGATTTCATTTTTTGTCCGATCTCATCCTGCCATTTGGAAAGAAAGATGGTTAAATTTTCCCGGGAGCCGGTCTTCATGATGCAATTTGAGGTGATAAAAGCCCTTCCGATGTATCGATGTGTGCCGTAATAATATTCCGCATCAAAACTTCCCGGGTTGGTTTCATTTTGAAACGGATCAATCCGCGTTTTAAACGCAATAAAATCACCTGTCCGGTAGATTCCATTCAGTGTATCAAGCGTCAGGATCATATTTCCGCGGGCGGCAACTTGGATGCTTCTGTTTATGGATTTTTCCAATGAAAGGTGAATGGTTTGATAACCTGATTCGGAAATTTTGGTTTTAAAAACCGTTCCAAAATTCACACAACCGGTTAATTCATTTGGGTCAGATAGGGATTCTTTCTGCAATTCCAGGTTGCAAAAACCGATCAGAACGAAGCTTAAGCTGAACGCAATGACGGGAATGATTTTCGGGAATGAGTTGATCTTAAATAACTGATGAAAGATTAGTAAAAGAATGACGAAGGCCAATAACGATGTGATCGTTAATCCCGCAGCCGTTGCATTTCCGCCTGAAATGAACGACAAAAAAATACCCAGAATGAGCCCCAGTGAAATTGGTAATAGTGGCATACGTGTCCAGTGGTTTGCATTAAAACAGCACTAATCTAATAAATTGTTAGATAGATAACATCCCAAATTAATTTTTCTTTGTTTCTTTACAATCAAAACTTTACAAACCAAATTATGTTGAAACTGAATTATTTTGTACCTGCTTTTGCCCTAACCCTAAGCCTGGCATCATGTGGAGGAGGCGAGACTGAAAAGAAAGAAGTCGCTACCATAGAAACCACCGATGGATCAGAAGAATCATCCGACAATGATTATGTATTGCCCCCACCTATAAGTATTGCGAACGCGTTTAAAGATGCAGGTTTGCCTTATGTTGCAGGTCTTACCAATCCGGTTGCGGATGCGGATAAGTATTCTGTAAAAATTGATCAGTTGATGAATCTCGGAGTTTACTCAACCGATATGGCATATTGTGCGATCAACGCGAAAACACAGGAAGCACGCGAGTATTTGGTTGTTATCCAAAAGATGGGATCGAAAGTAGGATTGGAAAGTGTTTTTTCCGATAAGGAACTGATTGCAAAATTCGATAAAGGATTGGGGGACGTGGAAGCACTGCAAGATCTCATTTATGAAATTCAGGACAAATCGGACGAATATATGGAGAACAATGACCTGAAGTACCTGGGAGCCATCCAGTTTTCCGGTTCATGGATTGAAGGGATGTATTTGGGAATTGACAACAAAAAAGACAAGTCTGAGATCGGAAAGTTGTTAGTTGAACAAATGAGCCTGCTGAAAAATATCATCAAAGGATTCAAAAGTCACCCGGCTCAGGAAGATGCACGGTTGAAAGCAGTGATCAAAATGTATGAAGGTATTTTGAATACCTATGAGGGGATGGCTTCTGTGAAGAAAGTGTCCAAAAACATCAACCGTGAAACACCGGAATTGACGGAAGCTGAATACCAGGCTTTGGCAAAAGAAGTGAAAATGGTACGTTCAAATATTGTTAAACCAGGGAAATAATTTTTTATGATGAAGCTATTCAAATTCGCTCTTCCTCTTGTTGTTTGTTTATTGTGGATCGGATTGGTGTCCGGAGGAAATGATAATGCACTTGAAGCTCAAATGAGCACATTAAAACAGGAATGCAAAGAAATGATCAAAGGAACTCGCTATGAAGGGTCTAAAATCACCTATTTTACTGCGGGACCTTCCAAACAGGTTAAGAATATCGAAGTGTATACTTTCCTGCTTGACGAATATAAGTTTGCGATCAGTACCAAAAAATGCAGCGTTCCTTTGACGATAAAAATTTACGATGCTCCTGCTGATGATAAGAACCGGGTTTTAATCAAAGAGTTTAAAAAAGCTCAGGGTAAGAACCTGAAATTCAGCACAACGGAATTAAATGATTCATACGTAGCTAAAATCCCGGATGCAGATCGTTTGAGAAATATTCATATCGAATATTCCATTGGATCCGGAAAAGGAACAAAAGAAGGGATCGTTTTAGTTTATGGTATTGAACCATAAATTGCTGAAATGAGGCTTAATTCATAGATAAAGCCTATTTTTGTACTAAATTTTATAAGTGATGATTAATGTAACTCTTCCTGACGGATCAGTTAGACAATACGAAGCAGGAGCAACAGCATTGGATGTTGCTCTTAGCATTTCTGAAGGATTGGCTCGTAACGTATTGGCAGCCAAAGTGGATAATGTGGTGATCGACGCAACCCGTCCGTTGACCGGTGACTGTGCATTGCAGTTGCTGACCTGGAACGATGCAGAAGGAAAATCGACCATGTGGCACTCTTCAGCTCACTTAATGGCGGAAGCATTGGAGTTCTATTATCCGGGAATTAAATTGGCTATCGGTCCTCCGATTGCGAACGGGTATTATTACGATGTAGATTTTATGAATTATTCTTTTAAAGAAGAAGACTTGGATAAAATCGAACAAAAGATGAAAGAGCTCGCGAAGCTAAAGAATCCTTACGTGCGTAAAGAAGTTTCGAAAGCAGATGCATTGGCCTATTTCACGGAAAAATCTGATCCATATAAGCTGGAGTTGATCCAGGATTTGCCGGATGGCTCCATCACATTTTACACGCAGGGGAATTTTACGGATTTGTGCCGTGGGCCACATATTCCGGATACAGGATTCATTAAAGCGGTAAAACTGACATCTATTGCCGGAGCATACTGGCGCGGAGACGAAAAAAACAAGCAATTGACGCGTGTTTACGGAATTACTTTCCCGAAACAAGCCGAGCTGGCTGAATACCTGGAAAAAGTGGAAGAGGCGAAACGCCGCGATCACCGGAAACTGGGGAAAGAATTGGAATTGTTTACCTTCTCTCAGAAAGTGGGGCAAGGATTGCCGTTGTGGTTGCCGAAAGGAGCTGCATTGCGTGAGCGTTTGGAGAATTTCCTGAAAAAAGCACAGCGAAAAGCAGGTTACGAACAGGTAATTACACCGCATATAGGGAACAAAGAATTGTATGTGACTTCCGGTCACTACGAGAAATACGGAGCGGATTCCTTCCAGGCAATCAAAACTCCGGATCCGGATGAAGAATTCCTGTTAAAGCCGATGAACTGTCCGCATCACTGTGAGATCTTTAAGAGCAAACCGCGCTCGTACAAAGATTTACCTGCTCGTTTTGCAGAGTTCGGTACGGTTTACCGTTATGAGCAAAGCGGAGAGTTGCATGGTTTGACCCGTGTTCGCGGATTTACGCAGGATGATGCGCATATCTTCTGTACGCAGGACCAGGTGAAAGAAGAATTCAAGAAAGTAATTGACCTGGTGTTATATATTTTCAAGACCCTGGATTTCCAGAACTTCAAAGCACAAATTTCGTTACGTGATCCTGAAAATCCAACGAAGTACATTGGTACGGATGAAAATTGGGCAAAGGCCGAAAACGCAATTATTGAGGCTGCTGCAGAGAAAAATCTTCCGACAGTAGTGGAATTAGGGGAAGCAGCATTTTATGGACCGAAACTGGATTTTATGGTTCAGGATGCTTTGGGAAGGGAATGGCAGCTAGGAACTATTCAGGTAGATTACAATTTGCCGGAGCGTTTTGAATTGGAATACACGGGAGCCGATAACCAAAAGCACCGTCCGGTAATGATTCACCGTGCACCGTTCGGATCTATGGAGCGTTTCGTGGCTGTATTGCTTGAACACTGTGCGGGAGACTTTCCGCTTTGGTTGACTACCGAACAGGTTGCTGTTCTTCCAATCAGCGATAAATACAACGATTATGCGAAAGATGTTTTAGAATTGCTAAATAATTCCGATATTCGCGGATTCGTTGATGACCGTAACGAAAAGATAGGCAAGAAAATACGTGAGGCGGAACTGAAAAAAATCCCGTTTATGCTGGTAGTTGGAGAGAAAGAGGCGGAAGAAAAGCAAGTATCTGTAAGACAGCGTGGAGAAGGAGATAAGGGTTCGATGGCTGTAGATGCTTTCGCAACTTTGGTAAACCAAGCGATAGAAAAAGAATTGTCGACAAATGTTTAATTAACTGAATGAGAAAAGACAGTAGAAAACCAGTAAGAAAAGAAGACAACGACCAACACAAAATAAACGGGAAGATCACAGCACGTGAGATCCGTTTAGTTGTAGAAGGAGAAGAGCCGCAAGTGATGAGTTTGAGTGCTGCGTTGCAATTAGCAGAAGAGCAGGAGTTGGACTTGGTGGAGATCTCTCCGAATGCCGTTCCTCCGGTTTGTAAGATCATGGATTACCGTAAATTCTTATACAACCAAAAGAGAAAACAAAAAGAACTGAAAGCGAAACAAAGTAAAGTAGTCTTGAAGGAGATTCGTTTTGGTCCGAATACAGATGATCATGATTTTCAATTTAAATTGACACATGCGCGTAAGTTCTTGGAAGAAGGTTCAAAAGTAAAGGCATACGTGTTTTTCCGCGGTAGAACAATTGTCTTCAAAGACAGGGGTGAAATCCTGTTATTGAAATTCGTTCAGGAATTAGCTGATTTGGGGACATTGGAACAAATGCCTAAGTTGGAGGGGAAAAGAATGATCGTGATGATCAACCCTAAAAAGAAATAAATGAAGAATGCTGAATGAAGAATGCAGAGAGGATCTTCTCATCATTGAATTCTACATTCTGAATTAGATAATTGATAAAGTGTTCATTTTTTAAAAAAGAGAAAAATGCCAAAAATGAAAACAACATCCAGTGCAAAGAAGAGATTCACTGTAACTGGATCTGGTAAAATCAAGAGAAAACACGCTTTCAAAAGCCACATTCTTACGAAAAAAACCAAGAAGCAAAAACGTAATTTGACTCACGCAGGTTTGGTTCACCAAGCTGATTTGTCGAACGTTAAATTAATGTTGAATATGAAGTAATCCGGGCGTCGCGCCAGGATTTAAACTTCGGTATTGTTAACCAAGTATTGAGTACCAAAGTTAGCTGAAATAATGCTGCACTCCTTATTAAAAACGAAAAAGTTATGCCAAGATCGGTAAATCACGTTGCTTCAAGAGCTCGCAGAAAGAACTTTATGAAGTTGGCCAAAGGATACTACGGCCGTAGAAAAAATGTTTGGACAGTAGCAAAAAATGCTATTGAAAAAGGATTGAACTATGCTTACGAAGGTCGTAAGCAAAAGAAAAGAAACTTCCGCTCATTGTGGATCACGCGTATCAACGCTGGTGCACGTTTACACGGAATGAGCTATTCTCAATTCATGGGAGCTGTAAACAAAAGCGGTATCGAATTGAACCGTAAAGTTTTAGCTGACTTGGCAATGAACCACCCAGAGGCGTTCAAAGCTGTAGTTGACTCTGTGAAAAAATAAAAATCGAAAATACACTTTATCAATAAGAAAGGCGGTTCGGAAGGATCGCCTTTTTTGTTTGGAGCTTTCTCCTGCATGGGTGAGAAGAGAATAGTTTTAGTTGACATGGAGAAAATGGGTTTATTACCATAACTTAATAGTCGAGTTTTTAGTTACCAGGGTAGATGGTGGATAATCTTGCACTTATCCCCGAAAGAGGTAAAATGGATTCATCGATCCAGTAACTCGGGAATTAACAGCTGGTATTTATCACTCTTAATAATTCCGTTATGATTCACGTCTTTTAATAGGATCAGAGTATCCTGGGCTTTAAATTCCTTTTTCAATTTAAGAGAAGAACCCGGATAAATTCCGTGGTCTTTATCTCCGTGGAAAATGATAACCGGCATCTTGCATTTCTTCAGGTACTCATTAGTCTTCAGTTTGTACTTTAAAATAAATGCCGGATCCGGATCGGAAACCAATTTGACCCGTAATTCAATGATTGGATCTTCTATTTCTGTTTGCTTATTCTTGCAAGAAGCTGTCAAAAGTAAAGATATACAAAAGAAAAGTAGGCGGGGCATGAATATTGAATATTTAAATAATGAGCATTGAGTTATTATTCCGTTTTAGGTTTCAAAACAATCCGTGCAAACTTCCAGGTACGGTTCACTGCCGGACTAAAATTATAGACATATTGCAATTCACTGTTTATCATCCCCGGATGTATAACCTGGAAAAAATTGGCTTCGTATTTCCGATTGGGAACTCGTGCTAATTCAGCTACCTTTTCACTGCTTTGATAATCGAAAACACTGATAGAAGAATTTTCCATTCCTCCCCAATCAGTCCAGATCTCAAATTTTAAAGTATCTCCGACAGAAACTTCGAGTTCCACTACCTTTGAAGCGCCTTCGTAGCTGGTCGCTACCAATTTTTGGTTGACATAAATCCGCATTTCGTCCAGTCCGTCGGCGTAGGAAAGTTTTCCAGCCAGGAGAATAATCAAAAAAAGAAGCTGTTTCATAATGCCTTAGTTTCTTTGTAAGATAGTGAAAAAATGTTTCTGTTTGCTATTTGGCAAACTGGCAAACTGGCAAATTTTCGAAATCAAAAGATGTTCGTAAATCCTTTACGTAGTTAATAACTATTTTTGCTTTGTTGATTAATTATTAATCATTTTTAGATTGTAAAATAATCAAATTGAATACTTTTGAACAGGAATAAATCTACGGATTATTTCCCGTTCGGAAAATGGTATGCAGCCGTAATTTGTAAAAACACGAGACATGAACGAACAACAACGCAGCATCGTTCACATGGATTTAGACACGTTTTTTGTCTCCTGTGAACGTTTGGAAGATAGTCGCCTGAATGGCCTGCCGATCTTAATTGGTGGAGCATCCGACCGTGGAGTAGTAGCCAGTTGCAGTTACGAAGCCAGAAAATTTGGTATCCACTCCGCCATGCCCATGAAAATGGCAAAAGAACGCTGTCCGGAGGCAATTGTAATCAGTGGGAATTCGGCAAATTACACCAAGTACTCACGGATGGTGACCGACATCATACAAGATGCAGTTCCCGTAGTGGAAAAATCGTCAATCGACGAATTCTATATGGACCTGTCGGGAATGGATCGTTTTTTTGGATGTTACAAATATGCAGGTGAACTGCGCCGGAAGATCATGAAAGAAACCGGATTGCCTATTTCTTTCGGGATGTCTGTGAATAAAACAGTTTCCAAAATCGCAACCGGGGAGGCCAAGCCCAATAATCAGATGAATATCATCGACGGGGCTGAGAAGTTGTTTTTAAATCCCTTATCGGTGCAGAAAATCCCCATGGTTGGACTTAAGACTTATCAAACACTCTGTAATTTGGGAGTGAAACGCATCGGAACGATTCAGCAAATGCCGTTGGAGATGATGGAAAGTGTACTTGGGCAAAATGGAATTGCTATTTGGAAAAAAGCGCAGGGAATCGATAATAGTCCGGTGATCCAGTACAATGAACGGAAATCAATCTCCAGTGAACGCACGTTTGAGAAAGATACGATTGATGTGGTGAGGTTAAAAGCAATTGTCTTTGCACTGGCTGAGAACCTCGTTTTTCAACTGCGTAAGGAAAAAAAGGTTTGTGCCTGTGTGACGGTAAAAATTCGCTATTCGGATTTTCAGACAAAGACCTTACAGCAACGTATTCCTTATTCGGCGGCCGATCATGAAATTATTCCGATGGTGATGAATCTCTTTGAGAAATTACATAACCGAAGGCTCCTGGTGCGCTTGGTTGGAGTGCGTATGAGCGAGTTGGTCCATGGAAATTACCAAATGCGCTTGTTCGATGAGGGATCAAGGCTCGCCACTTTGTACCATTCGATGGATGATATCCGGGAACGTTTTGGAGAACGGGCGATCCAGCGCGCAATAGGGATGCAGGTAAAACGCATCGGACATTTTAACCCTTTTCGGGGAGAAACCCCTATGATAGTTGCAAACCGGATTGTCTGACATTTTAAGAATAAAAAATGGAAAAGGAATTATCGAATATCCGAAGCAAACAGGGTTTGAACTACATGGAAAACAGATCGAAAGTGAGCAAGTTAGTAAACTTACTTACAACGCTAAACGAACATTTAAATTGAATCAAAGAAATTAAAATGAACTAATGTAAAACCAACCACCAAATAAACCGCTCGCTGCCCTCTGTTCACTAATAACGACCAACCACCGCCCAATCTAAACTAACCACAACGAACAGAAGGAAACGATCGGAACCGGGTTCCTGGATGTCACGCTACTGCCGGATCAATGCTTGCGCTGAAGCTTCAACATAGGCGCAGAGAGAAGGTATAAGTACCGTGACATCAGGAATTTGGTTGGTTTGATTGCATGCTTGCGATATTGCGATCAGCCCTTTGTTTTAAAGCAAGTTGGAGTCTTTTTATGAGGAAAATGTATGGTAAATATTCATTCATGTTACAGTTTAAAATACGGAATGGTAGATCCGGAAGAACTCGTTTTGTGGGGAGTAAATTCCGGCTATGAGCGCATTGCATTAACCGATATCAACAATACCTCAGGTGTATTGAATTTTGTGCGTTATAGTCGTGAAAACGGGCGAACTCCTGTCGTTGGAGTTGATTTTCGAAATGGAATTTCATGCTGTTATATCATTTTGGCCAGGAACAATGAAGGTTTTCTCGAAATAAACCGCTTTCTGAGCAAGCATACACATGAAGAAACTTCTTTTCCTGTGAAAGCTCCCCGACTCACAAATTGTGTGGTGATCTATCCTTGGGGAAAGGAACCTGAGAAGCTTGAAACATACGAATTTATAGGTATAGCGGCACATCAGTTGAATCGCTTTCGAATGAACAGGGAAAAAGGTTCGGATAAATACCTCGCACTTTCAAGTATGACTTTTCGGTCCAAGCGCGATTTTAACACTCATCGCCTGCTGCGTGCCATAGATCAAAATGTATTACTCTCAAAACTATCTCCCGAAGAACAAAGCCGGGAAGATGCAGTCTTTTTGGATAGAGAAAACTTGATAAACAGGTATGAAGAGTTCGGAGAGTTGGTTCTCCGATCGGAGGAAATCCTGAAAACGTGTTCCATCGAATTTGAATTCGCTCCGCAGGCTGTTTCCCAAAACCTGGCGCTTTACACGGATTCGAGAGAAAATGATCTGACATTGATCCGCTCGCTCTGTGAAAAAGGGTTGAAACATCGGTACGATGTCAGTACGCCTGAAATTCAAGAGCGGATAGAAAAGGAAATCAACGTGATTGACGAGAAAAACTACGTGACCTATTTTTTGATCGCCTGGGACATCATCACTTATGCCAAATCCAAAGGATATTATTACGTCGGGAGAGGAAGTGGAGCCAATAGCCTGGTTGCTTATTTGTTGGGAATTACAGACGTTGATCCCCTGGAATTGGATCTGTATTTCGAACGGTTCATCAATCTGTACCGGCAGAACCCACCTGATTTTGATATTGATTTTTCATGGCGTGACCGGGATGATGTCATTCAATACATGTTTGATCGCTTCGAGCATACGGCATTAATCTGTACTTATAATACCTTTCAGTATAAAGCTACGGTGCGTGAATTGGGGAAAGTATTTGGTTTACCCAAAACAGATATTGATATGCTTTCTGGTGATAAGAATTTGGGACACAAAGCAGATCCGATCCAGGAATTGGTACTGAAATACAGTAAATTGATTGCCGGACTTCCTTCTCACCTGAGTGTTCATGCAGGAGGAATGATCATCAGTGAAAAACCGATCAATTATTTTACAGCTACCTTTCTGACTTCAAAAGGATACAAGACAACCCAGTTCTCCATGATTGAATCGGAAGATGTGGGTTTGTACAAATTCGATATCCTTTCTCAAAGAGGATTAGGAAAAATTCGCGACACACTGGATGTGATCGCTTACAATCAACCTGCTCGTCCTCCTCATGATATTCATGATGTGCGCAAGTTCATTATAGATGACAAGATCAATAAATTATTGCGTGAAGCAAGGGCAATCGGCTGTTTTTATGTCGAATCTCCCGGTATGCGCATGTTGATGATCAAATTGCGAACCAATACTTACCTGGAATTGGTTGCTGCAAGTTCGATTATCAGACCTGGAGTGGCTTCTTCAGGAATGATGCGGGAATACATTTTAAGACACCGGGATCCGGAGCGGATCAAAGAAGCTCACCCGGTTTTGCTGGATATTATGCCCGATACGTATGGAGTCATGGTTTACCAGGAAGATGTAATCAAAGTAGCGAATCAATTCGGGGGCTTGGATTTGGCGGAATCAGATGTTCTGAGAAGGGGAATGTCAGGAAAATTCCGGTCCCGGGATGAGTTTTTACTCGTTCGGGATAAATTCTTTGAGAACTCAAGAAAAAGAGGTCACTCCGAAAAAGATATCCGGGAAATTTGGCGTCAGATCGAAAGTTTTGCCGGGTATGCTTTTTCCAAAGGCCATTCGGCTTCGTATGCGGTAGAAAGTTACCAGTGTTTGTACTTGAAGGCTTATTATCCATTGGAATACATGGTGGCGACAATCAACAATTTTGGAGGGTTTTACCGGACGGAAGTCTATGTGTTGGAAGCAAAAAAACTGGGTGGCACAATCGAAGCACCCTGTATCAACCGCAGCCGGGCAGAAACCATTATTCAGGGAACGATTATTTATCTGGGATTTCAACACATTGCCGGCATTGAATTAAAACACTTGGAACGCTTGGTCCGGGAACGGGAATTGAGCGGTGAATTTACCGGATTTAATGATTTGCTGCAACGGATTGTGCTTCCGCTGGAACAGCTTTTGTTATTGATTCGTGTGGGGGCGTTGCGGTCATTTGGTGTTCCCAAAAAGGAATTGATGTGGAATGCACATTTGAATTTTCATAAAGTGTTGGTAAAATCAGACGATCAGCCGCAGTTATTCTTGACGGAACAACGCCAGTTTGTATTTCCGGAGTTGAGTGAAACAGCTTTTGAAGAAGCTTTTGAACACCTCGAACTGTTGGATTTTCCATTGTGTAATCCTTTTGATTTGCTGGAAGAACAGCCAACGGATTGTGTGCTTGCAAAAAGCCTTTCCAACTATATAAACCGGAAAATTGGTGTCTGCGGATATTTGATTGCTGTAAAAAAAATAGTAAGTTCTAAAAATCAAATTGTGCATTTTGGGACGCTGTTTGACCGGGAAGGTGAACAATTGGATACGGTTCATTTTCAGGATGCCGCCTTAAAATATCCGTTCCGTGGAAGAGGAATCTATACTGTTTATGGAAAGGTTACCGAAGAGTTCGGACATTTTACGATCGAAGTGGAAGAGATGGAAAAAGTTCCCTACCGGGAAGATGTTCGGTACATTACTTGATTCTAATACAATTGTGTTATATTTGTAAGCTAAAAAAATAGTCCAATACAAATAAGTTTTGACAATATAAATAATTAAAAAAGTTGTACTTTCGTCACATCAGAACTACGCTACACATCTAATCAAAAAGTTACATGAAATTGTTTGATTTTTTCAAGTACAAAAAAGCTCAAATGAAAGAAGAGGAATCCTTGATATCCTTGAATTCAGACAATGATATCTTTGATAAGATCCAGCAGGAGTTTATCAGTAAAGCAATCAGCAATGCTGAAAAAATCGTTCGTGCTTTTAACACCAAATACGATGGAGCTTTTGATTATTCCATCCGAAGTTTAAATGTATTGGATAGTTTAATTGAAGACTTTTCAGACTTTGCGGATTTTTCGGATGAAGAGATCATTGACGATTTTTGTGCACAAGCCGGATCGTACATTCTGGAAGTTGCCAGAAGGAATTATGGAGGAGTTTATTTTTGGGAAGATAAAATGAAGCAGCCGATGCTGAAAACAGGACTTCCCGATTTTGAAATATCTATTCTGACTTTTGAAAAGGTCAAAAATCGAATTGTCAATGGAGATGAAGACAACATTCCTTACTTTTTTAAAGGATTTTCGGAATGTGTCCGAAAAGCAGAAAAAGGGAATGTGGTAACATTCGGTTAAAAAATATTTCAGACCCCACAGGAAGTCGGTATAGAAGTCCACCTGAAAAATATCCACCCGTTCCGGGTGAAGAAGCACGAAACAGGATTATTCTTTAATTAACCGGTTTCTTTTTTTCGAAAAACTTCTTCTTGTTCCGATTCTTATTCTTTCCGTTGGGAGAAGGTGAACCCGAAGTTTTCCATTCCGGCGTTGGACCGAATTCTTCAGGAAGTGCTACCCGTTGAATTTCCATTTCAATCAGACGTTCTATCCGCGAAAGCTTTGGCATATCCTTTTGATTAATCAGGGTGTATGCTTCTCCTTTGGTATTTGCACGTGCTGTTCTTCCAATCCGGTGCACATAATCTTCGGCATCTCTTGGAGCATCGTAATTGATGACCAGATTGATTTCTTTGATATCGATTCCACGACTCATAACGTCCGTAGCAACCAAAATGCGCGTCCGTTTGGAACGGAACCCCCTTAATACTTCTTCACGCTCTTCTTGTTCCAGGTTGGAAGAAACACCCTGTGTATTTTTATACCCTTTTTTTCTAAGGGCATAAACAATTTCGTGAACTTTACTTTTTGCGGAGGTAAATATGATGATGCTGTCGTAATTGGTACGTTCCTTCAAAATAAAGTCAAGTGCGGCATTTTTTTGATCGTCGAAACAAAGAATCACATTTTGGGTAACTCCCGCTGCCGGTTTCGAAATAGAGAGCGCGATTTCCTTCGGATGGATCAGGATCTTGGATGCCAGGTTCTTAATTTTCGACGGCATGGTAGCACTGAAAAGCAAAGTCTGTCTCTTTTTGGGAAGATGAGAAATAATCCGTTCAATATCCTCTGAAAAACCCATGTCCAACATTTTGTCCGCTTCATCCAGGATCAGGTGTTCCAGTTGAGAAAAATCAACATAACCCTGCATGATGTGAGACAATAATTTTCCGGGAGTCGCAACGATGATATCGGTTCCCTCAACGAGGGCACTTTTTTGTTCTTCCCAACGCGCTCCGTCACCACCCCCGTAAATAGCAGTAGATCCTACGGAAACAAAATAGGATAAACCTTGTATTTCCTGTTCTATCTGGATGGCAAGTTCACGTGTTGGAACCAATATTAATGTATTGATGGAAGCATCTTCTTTTCCGGTCAATTTATGTAAGATCGGAAGTATAAAAGCAGCAGTTTTACCTGTTCCTGTTTGTGCGCAAGCCAATAAATCGTGATTGGCTAATATTTCTGGAATGGAAAATTGTTGGATTGGAGTTGCGTTTTCGAAGCCCATATGGTGGATGGCTTCAAGGACCAAATCATTTAATCCTAATTCATTGAATTTCATAAAGGCAAAGTTAACGAATCTTATTGAAGCAACTGCGCTTTTGCGGATTAGATCATTTCATAATAAAATGTTAAAAACTAAAAAAAAAGAGTCTTCAAGCAACTAAATAGTTACTATATCCGTTTAGTCTTCATAGATTTGCGTTATGAAGAAAAAAACTGAGGAGGCAAAACATTGCCTGACTTTTCCTTATATTTTTAGATCAATGAATGATACATCTAGATTCGGTTGTATGAAAACTTTCGCCTTAATTATCGCATTAGTGAGTTTTACCCACGTTTCCATCGCTCAGATTGCTTCGGATAATCTAAGTTGGGTTTCCACAAATTCAGTTACTTCTGCAACGAGTCCATCTTTTAATACCTGTAGTGGCCCTGTTAGCTACACCATTACTTCCAGCCTCGGATTCCGGAATATTTCTGCAGCTGGAGATCCTAATTATACTACCGGAATGGTAACGCCGGCAGCTATTTTCGACCCCTCACTAACTATTCCTATAACAATTACCTTCTCGCAGTCAATATGTAATGTGCGTATTCGATTTGCAGATTTGGATGGTGGACAGAATGAGTATTTGAATGCGATTTCTCCTGCTTATAGTAGTTTGACGGATGTGATAGGTGATTTTTCTAACCCGGGAAACTCCTCACAGGTGAATGCGAATGTGGATAATGCAAGTGGATGGGTGGAATGGAACGGACCAATCACCAGTATCTCGTTTAATTACAATCGTCCTGGCCCAGGTTGTGGACTGATTATAGACTCCATGATTTTTGAATGTTGTACATCATCTCCTTGCAGCCAGTTTCCTCAACTGAATTTGGGGAATGACACCTTGTTATGTCAAGGGCAGTCATTGAATTTGGTGGCACCAATTGGCTACGATAGTTATGCATGGAATATTTTACCAGGAAACCAACCGGATGTTACCATCACAGCTCCGGCTTCAGTGGTGCTGAATGTGGTTAATTATACCGCTAATTTGGTTCAGAATGGAGACTTTGAATCGGGAAATACCGGATTCACCACAGGATACGGGCCTGGAACCGGTGGCGCGTTTGGCTTATTGACAAATCCATCGACTTATGCAATTACAACCAGTCCGAATTTAGTCCATAACAATTTTGGAGCTTGTAGCGATCTTGGAACCACCGGACCCGGGAATATGTTGGTTGTAAACGGATCAAATGTACCGAATACTACTGTTTGGTCCCAGGTGATTACTGTCGACCCGAATGTTGATTATTCTTTTTCGGCTTGGGTGACCAGTGTGGAGAACATTACACAACCGAATGTTGCAGTATTGCAATTCTTTATCAATGGGGTACAGATCGGACCGGTTTTCAGTCCAACATTGCTTTCATGTAATTGGCAACAATTTTCCCAATTCTGGAACTCGGGAGCCAATACATCTGCAACCATCAGTATCATTGCACAAGTCTCAAGTGGTAACAACGACTTTGCAATCGACAACATTACCTTTAATACGGTTTGTCCGCAGTCAGACACTATTGTGATTTCGTATGATCCTGCTCAGATCAGTGCGGGACCGAATGTGACTTTTTGTGAGAATGAACCGGAAACAATTACTGCAACAGCCAATTTTGCAAATCCTAATTTCACTTGGGTTTCGGGGCAAACGGGAGCAACCATTGCTCCGACAGCTTCCGGGAATTATATCGTTCAGGCACTTTCTCCGAATGGTTGTAATTTGAAAGACACGGTCGCTGTAACCATCAAAGCAATGCCGTGGGATTTTGATACAGTAGCTGCAATTCCTTCCGATTGCGGAACAAATAATGGGGCAGTTTATGTTTTAATGACCGGAAACTTTATCGGGCAGCCGTTATACACCTGGAATGGTCCCGGAGCAAACAATCCGAATCAGATCAATGCTTCCGTGTGGCAAAACCTGTCTCCGGGATGGTATTACATTGATGTGGAAAACAACGGTTGTCACAGGAATGATTCCGTACTGGTAACCCCATTAAATCCACCGGTTGCGAATGTATCTGCGAATCCGACTTCGGGATACGGGCCTCTATCGGTGACATTTACCAATGGGAGTACCAATGCCAATAGTTTTGACTGGTACTTTGGAAATGGGAACAGTACAACTGCAAACGACTTATCTTCTCAAAATCAGGTATACGATTCCGTAGGAACTTACCTGGTAACCTTGGTTGCAATCAATGGAACATGTACAGATACGGCTACAATTGCGGTAACAGTGATTCCTCCGTATGTTCCGCCTGTAATTCCTCCGATTGTTCCCGTGGATTTGAAAACACCGAACATTTTCACCCCGAATGGAGATCATGTGAACGATTTCTTTACATTCGAACTGTTGAATATTAAGTCTTTAGATGTAACAATAGTTAATCGCTGGGGAAATCCGGTGTATACTTCCAGTGCGGTTCCATTTAGCTGGGACGGGAAAGATGCTGCTGGCAATATGATGGACGAAGGAGTTTACTTTTATAAGTATACGGCCAAAGGTGCACAAGATGAATTGCTTGAAGGGCAGGGGTTTGTGCAGCTGTTTAAATAGAAAACCACACCAGAATAGATAATTGGCGGGCCGGAACTAGTTTTTCTGAGTCCGCCATTCTTTTAAAGTCAATTCCCGGTCTTCTACTACGTCGTAATAATAGATTGAGTTATCAGGGTAAATCCGGAATTCGAAATAGGTAGCCAAAGCTTCTCCGTTGTCCTCAGAAATAGAAATCCCGTAGTATTCCTGATCGTCTGATGGGAAAGAGGAGATGCGGCCAACCAAATGGCGTTTCCCTTTCGATTCGCGTTCTACTTTATCCGATAGTGCTTTTACTTCGGACAGGTTCCACACTTTGACGATCAGCTTGTCCTCGGTGCGTGTGTTTTGAACATGCGTATCTTCCGTGGGTTTCTTCAGCTCTTTCGTCCCGACTTCAGGTTTGGGGGCTTCGTGTGATGGGTGGGATTCAACTGGAGATTCAGGAATCTTCCTTTCTTCCTGGTTATCACCACATGAAAAAAGAAGAGTCGTAAAAAGAATGGCTGCCGGGGTTTTGTAATGTTTCATACCACAAGTTAATTATAAATCCGTATATTTAGTAATAAATTTAACATCTGCTGTATGAAAATAATGATCGGTTTAATCGCTTGTTTGTTCAGTTCTTTTGGTTTCGGACAAGTAGCTTTGGGAATGCCTGAATACAATGTAGTTTATCGTGGTTATGACAATAAGTTTGAGATCGGTGCCGGAGCCGATACCCGTTTTGTGGTGTTGGAAAGTGCACAAGCCGAAGTTTTTAGAGGAGATTCCTGTTTTTACGTCAGACCGACAGGTCCTGAAAAAACCATTACCCTGACCGTGAAAAACCTGAAGGAAAATAAAGTGCTGAAAACATATGAATACCGTGTACTGACTTTACCAACTCCTTCGGTTTATGTGGGTAGCGCTTTGGAAGGAACAACGGTTGTTACGCTGGATCAGGCTGTTGTACGCGTTGGGTACGAGGAAAATGCAGTGCTTCAGAGTGCAGGCTTTGATGTGATCAGTTATGAAGTCAATTCCGTTTCCATTGCAAACCCGCTTCCTTCGATTGCCGGATCGAAAATTACCCCGGAAGTTATCGATGCATTGACTAAAGCAAAGGCTGCAAACAAAGGAAATCCCGTAACATTTAATGTTGTGGTCCAGGCAAAAGGAAAAGACGGATTGATCCGCAAAAGAACGGCGGCGTTTATTTATTAGCAAAGTTAATGGTTCAAAACAGGCTTCCGGCTAATCACTGAAAATTGGTTGAACGTGTGTGTTTTGAGTCGGTTAAACGAATATGAACCGTTAGGATTTCGATTATTAAATTGATTTTAAGGAAAGAAAGGATTCGTTGAAGTTTTGTTAACTTTGTTTCATGATTCCCGGATTTACTCGATTTACGACTCTTTTTGTATGCTTTTTTTTGCTTTTTGGCTGTCAAACGGAGGGCAAACTCACAAAAAAAATAACAGCTGAAACGGTGTCGGATGCCTTTCATTTCCCGAAATTCAACCCGGTACCCAAATCGTTTGTTCCACATTATTACGACAGTATCAGTAATTTCTACCGCGAACGGATTGCTCAGGACTTTAATGGGATGTTCCTGGTAGCTAAAAATGGGGAAATCGTTTACGAACGCTACAAGGGACTGGCGAATCATCAATTCAAACAACGCATCGATAAACACACGCCGCTCCATGTTGCTTCAATTTCCAAAGTGGTCACTGCGATTGTAATCTGCAAATTGGCAGATTCGAACCTGGTGATCCTGGATAAAGATATTCGCTCGTATCTGCCGGAGATTATGTATAGCGGAATTACGGTCAGAATGCTCCTGAATCACCGGAGCGGAATTCCTTATTACGGTTATTTTCCCTATTCGATCTGGCCGGCTACCAAGACTTTGACGAACCAAAAGATCGTGCAACTCCTGAATACGTATAAGATGCCTTTGTATTTTCCTCCGAATACCCAATTTTCGTACTGCAATACCAATTACGTGCTTTTGGCTTTAATTGCGGAACGGATTACCCGCAAGAAATTTCCGGCACTTGCAAAAGAACTGGTTTTCGAACCATTGAAAATGACGGATTCGTTCATCAATGACGGATCGCAAAATTCGGATTCGATTGCCCGGTCGTATGATTCCCGCAACAGACTGGAACCATTTACCAACCTGGACGGAGTTTATGGGGATAAGAATCTGTATACAACAGCAAGGGATTTATTGAAATTGGATAAAGCCACTTACTCCAATGTTTTTTTGAGTGATTCGATCAAGAAGGAAATGTTTCGCGGATACAGTTATGAACATAAAGGAAAAAGCAATTACGGATTGGGTTACCGCATGCGAGAGGATGGAGGAAAATCGACCTTGTTCTTCCATACGGGATGGTGGCACGGAAATACCGGGTGTTATGCTTCGTTGAGAAAAGACACCATCTGTATGGTTATTATTTCGAACCATTATACCAAAAAGGTCTTTGGAATCAATCGCCTGTCTACGCTATTCGGGAATTACCCGTATGAACCACTCATTGACACGAAGGAAAATTTCATCCGCCCGAAAGTAGCGATTGAGCGGATGGATGAAGCGATTCGGAAAAAAAACAAACCATGAGTTCCGGATCAATGCAGCTATGTTATTGCGGCAGTCAAAAATCAATTGAAACGTGTTGCGGGCCATTCCTGTCGGGAACCTGTTTTCCCGCAACTGCGGAAGAATTGATGCGCTCTCGTTATTCGGCCTATGTAACGATAAACATTCCCTATATTATTGAAACCACATCCCCGAAATTCCGGAAGTATTACAACCCGAAATCACTCCTCGAATGGGCTGAAAACAGTACCTGGATTAGTCTCGAGATTCTTTCCTCAGCTGAAAGAAGGGTCAAATTCGTAGCAACGTATTTAGATGAAAACGGTCAGTTGACAAGACATGTTGAAGATTCACGTTTTGAGAAGGTTGACGGTCGCTGGTACTTCATGGATGGGAACTAATTGAGCCAAACTTTTAGGTCTTTCAAGCGGTAGATTGATTTGAAACGACCATCAGTTGAAAGGCTGAATGATTGTGCTCATTTTTTTGATTCAATCAAAATTCAATGAAAACAAATAGATTCTCTTAAATTTGTTTCGTATATCTATTGCTTATTCAATTTGATCAAGTACATTTTATCAGGACTCTTTTTTATTGGATTTGCAGGATTTGCATTTACTCAAAAAAACCGTATTTCATGGGAATATAATTATGCCCATTATGGTATTGAGAACGGAATGCCAAGTTCCGAAACTTACCAGGTTTATCAGGACAAGTCGGGCCTGCTGTGGATTTTGACAGATCGTGGAGTTGTTCGGTACGATGGATTTGAATTTCATAAATATACCGTTGAAAACGGGTTGTCTGACAATGTCAATTTTCGAGTGACGGAGGATGAAAACGGAGGGGTTTGGTTCATAGGTTTCAATGGCTTGTTAAGCGTTTTTAAAAACGGGAAAATGCAAGCCTACCAATACAATCATTTGCTTGAAAAGACTATTCCCGTGGGCCGGAACACGATTATATCTCTTCATGTTAAAAAGGATAATTCAATCGTTTACAGTGTTTTCAGAAAGAAAATGATTGAAGTAAGTTCAAAGGGTAAAGTCAGGGACTTATCGGCTAAATGGAAGAATAATGCCTATTTTATTGAGTTTGGAAACGACATATTGTGTCTCCAGAAAAAAAATCTTACTAATGTCAATGCGTTTTTGATTAAGGATAATAAGTGGATTTTTTCCGGAAACATTCTATTAACTGGCACTACCAGGGCAAAAAAGTATAAAGGACAACGGTTTGTGACTTCCAATTACAAGTTGTACTTCTTTGACGATCAGAAATTCAAACGAATGATTGATTATCCGCAGCATGAAGTCATCGGATTGGATTCCGATGAACGTTTTTTATATGTTGGATTGTACAAGAATGGCTTGAAAAAATACACCTTTGATCCGAAAACCAAAGAGCTTGTGCTTGTTCAGCACTATTTACCGAATTACTCGGTTACTTCTGCATATACGGATTCGAAAGGGACTTTATGGATTACTACATTGGAAAAAGGTCTTTTTGCGGTCTATGACGAGGCCTTTAAACAACTTGCCGTTAATGAGAAAAAATTAACCGAGGAAATTCGCTTTATCAGTGGGAATAAGAATAAAATAATCATCAATTATTATGTGGGTAAATGGCAGCAATTGTATCCTCCGTTTCGTTGTAAAGATGTTGGGAAAATAGTCCACAAATACAATTTATTACCTGTAAAAGAAGGATTCGCATTTGAACGGGGAGTTATTGACTGGAGCGACTGGAAAGATGTAGACGCAACTTATTTTGGAAATCCGGTTTATGAAACCCGGAATTCTGTTGTGGGATTCTCCAGATTGACATACGAAATTGTTGAAATGAAAGGGACCTCTTATGTGGGATATGACATAAACCACATTGATCGCTCTAAACTGATAGGGGCCTATTACTGGTTTTATCTGTTTCAGAATAAAAAGATGTTCATTTTATTTGATGAAGGAGTATTTGTCTTTGATATTGAAAATTCAGAATTGAAGGAAAATTACAGACCGGTTTTAAGAAAGCGAATCAATCAGATGGAATACAATGAGACGTGGGGATTACTTGCATATTCCAGCTTAGCGGGGCTTTATCAAATTAATATGGACGATGAAACTCCTTCGAAGTTTGCACCGCATCTCCATTTGGGTAAACAAGTTTCGAGCATTTTCTTCGATGAAAAGAACCGGCTTTGGGTAACAGGAGATAAGGGGGTATTTTTGTTAGTTAAGAAAAATGGGAAAATAACCGTCGATTTTTTTCTGAATAAAAAATTACTTTCAAGTGCAGAGATTACGGATTTGTATGCATACAATGATGTCCTTTATGTAGCTACCAAGTTTGGTGTTCAGAAGGTGGAGATTGCGAAAGTGAAAAAAGAAAGAAAGCATTTTCCGCTTGAATTGTTTTCTATCCGGGCATTTGCAAAGAATGAAGAAATTCCAGCGAATAAAGTGTATCCGGCTAAAACGGACCTGATCAAAATTACCCTTTCCAGTAAAGACCTGGATAAACACGTCGAATACAGGTATCGTTTTGGAAAAGATGAAACCTGGATCAGATCCAACAAGGGAGAAATTATCCTGAATAATCCTTCAGACGGAGAATTTAACCTGGAAATCTCCTGTCTGAATACATTTGATCAATGGTCTAAATCCAGAATTATTGGTAGGTTTTCCGTAGAAAAAATCATTTTTTTGCGTTGGTATTTCATTTTGCTGTATATCATTCTTTTGCTCTTGTTGTTTTACCTTGTTTTGAAGCTTTCGATTCAATCGGTTAACAAAAAGAATTACATGCTGAACCGGATGATGGAGTTGGAACAAATGGCCCTTTCAGCCCAGATGAACCCTCATTTTATTTTTAACTCACTGAATTCAATTCATAGTTTTTTATTGTATGAAGAAAATGAGAATGCCGAAAAGTATTTGCTGCGTTTCGCTAAACTGATCCGGCAAACGCTGACAAATTCAAGAGTAACCTACATTACTGTCCAGGATGAATACGATGCGTTAAAGAATTACATCCTACTGGAATGCATGCGTTTTAAAAATAAATTCAGCTTCCAAATCGAATGCAATTTCAGTCAATTGCCCTATTATCCGTGTATTCCTCCTATGCTGATCCAACCGTATGTAGAGAACGCAATCATCCATGGATTGACCAAACGAACGGTGGGAGCTGAATTATTGGTGAAATTCTATATGGAAGAGGGAATGTTAAAAGTTATAATCCAGGACAACGGAATCGGATACGCAGAATCCAAAAAAAATAAACGGGATACCGGGCATAAATCCTATGGGACAAAAATTACTGAAGAACGTTTAAAATCCCTGCAAGGAAAAGGTAAAAATTCGTATTCAGTTACAATTAGTAATGCAGATGACTCCGATTCCCGTTTTCCGGGAACGTGTGTCATTCTGAGCATTCCGATATCAATTCATTCCAAATCGATGTAGAATGAAACAGACCGATTCCATCTTCTCTTTTTAGTTTGGCGGATTTACTGGATCGAAACGATTTCGGGTTACATCGGTGTGAAGCGTATTTAGTCCGGTACGAAAGCAAAACTAGTTAAACAATTCCTGTAAAACGCGGCCTTTTCCGCTTGGCATCGGGAAATGCAGCATTTCTGAAATGGTTTTGCTGATATCCAATTGTTCTGCACAGTTCGTGGACTCTACATTCTTTTTGAAATCCGGACCAATTGCCAGTAAACTGATGTGCCTGCATCCTTCACAATTGTCTCCGTGACTGATGTACCCATCTTTGTGTCCGTCCAAATGACGACCGTGATCATTGGTAATGATCAGTGCGGTCTTGTCCTTCATTTTTTCATTGGATTGAATCATGTTCCACAATTGAAATGCATAATCATCACATTTTTGGATAGATTTCAGGTACATATCCCATTGTTTCGAATGTGCATAGGAATCTGCAGCCAACAAGTTAACCAGCATCAGGTGAGGTGGATGATTTCCGGAAAGCACTTCCGTTACTTTGTCAAACGTTTCCTGGTCCGAAGTATAGTCCGCACCATTTCCGTGAAGTCCGCAATAAGTAGCAGGTTTGTATACATTCCACCACTTTTTGTAGTGTGTGTTTCCAAGGACTTCCAGTTTTCCTTTGCTGGAAATTATCCAGGCATCGGACTTTGGGACTCCTTTCTCCTTGAGGTAATATTGAAACATCGACGGATATTTCGGCAATTGTTTCCCGGCGTTTGAAAGGCGTTGATACCTTCCGGTAGTAATCGCTGAATGGCCCGATATCGTATAAGTAGGACCATTATTCCAAAAGTTGCTCAGAAGTACCCCTTCTTTTTTTAACTCATTTCCCAGGTGAGGAATATACTGATAAGTTGTGTCCCCAAATGTTTCCGTATAGCGCGGCCCATCAATAACCAGGACAACGATGTATTCCGTAGCGTATTTTACAGTCTGATCTTCAGGCAGTGTATTGAAATCGAAAGAGGAAGTAAGTAGTACTCCAACTGTGATGACCACCGAAAGTAACAATTTAGCCATGTTTCATTTTGAAGTCTTAAAGTTACTTTTTTAAATGGAATACAACCACTGTCAAAGATTGATGATTTAAAATAAACTCCATTTTGTAACGTTTCTTAATTTTAGAATTCTAAACTGAGAGACTTCTGCTTATGATAAGCTTTTTCGGGATTAAATTTTTAATTCATCGCGTAAGATTCCTGGATCCAAAAGGAGAAAAGGAACCTGTTTTTTTATTAAGATACAACGAATCAAAACATGTTCGGTGCAAAACGATCATTTCAAATAAACGCTGCGTTACTACTGTAAATTTTGCTTCAGAAGAAGATTACAACTATTTATTTCGACGACTATGAAAACTAAAAGAGTATTGATAATTGATGACGAAGTTGATGCAAGGCGTGTAATATCTAAATACCTGGAACGTTATTTTCCGAATTTCCAGGTATTGGGTGAGGCGGATTCGTTCAAATCTGCTGTGCAATTAATCAATGAAACGGAAGCTGATTTGATATTCATTGATATCAATTTGGGGGACGGAACCGGTTTTGACGTCCTGGATGAAAGTGATGCTTTTGCGGCTCAAATCATTTTCACTACAGCTTTTGACCAATACGCTGTAAAAGCATTCAGATACCAGGCACTGGATTACCTGATGAAACCGATCGATTCGGAATTGTTTGTTGAAGCTGTAAACCAGGCATTGGATAAGGTTCGTGAAAGACGTTCGATGAGTGAAGACCAGATACTGATCTCCTACGGGAACGGAGAACGTAAAATTTCCATTCCAACAGCGGATGGAATGTGTTTTGTTCGCCTGGACTCCATTGTTTCTTTCGAAGCCGACAGCTCGTATTGTAAAATATTTTTGGACGATGGAAAGGAAATCCTGGTTTCCAAACCCCTGAAATTCTTCGATGATAAATTAAGAGCGAATGTCAACTTTATACGCCCACACAAATCCTTCATTGTCAATATGAAATTTGTGGATGAATACCTCAAAGAAGAAGGTGGTTACATTAAAATGAAAAACGGATTGAAAATCCCGATCTCACGTCAGAAGAAAGAAGATGTTATCCGTGAGCTTCAAATACACTTTTTATAATAAAACCTTGGTTTACGGAATCAATTTCTTGTAATCTCCAGTGAACAGGGACAGATTCAATACGGCCGTTCTCAAATTGAATTCAGCGCTTAATTGACGGTTTTTCGCCTGGATGATCGAAAATTGGATTTCGCGTAATTCGAATTGGGTCAATGAACCATTTTCAAAGGATTTTTGTGCGATCTCAAACATTTCCGTCGTATTGATGATAGAGCTGTTTTCCAGACGGTACATGCGTTCCGAAAAGGTGTAATCCTGCCAGGCCTTATCGACTTCTGTGCGGATGGCTTGTTCCTGTTTTTCCACCGTGAGTTCCGCATTCTTTTTTTGAAGTTTGTTGTTTTTCACAGCGGTCACATTGGATAACCCGTCCAGGATCGTCCAGCTTAGTGTAAAACCGAAGCCGGGTCCCAAACTGCGATTCGAGGAAAGCAATCCCACTTCACTTTTAGAAACGGTAGCGGCATACTGCGCGTAAAATGACACCTGCGGATAATACCGGCTCTGTAATTCTTTACGCTGCATATCAAGAATGGCAATCTGGCTTTTCTGTACCAATAAACTGGTGTTTTGTGAAAGGGCGTTTTCCAGGATAACAGCCTGGTTGAGTACCGGAAGTACTGGAACAGTATCATCTACATCAAACGAAACCTCTCCGGCTTGCCCCATTATCATTGCCAGGTCTACTTTTATTTTGCTGATGAGATTCAGGTGCTTCAGGTAATTCGAACTGTCTGTATTCAAGTCTAATTTTGCCTGGAGTAATTCCAGGTCACTTGCCGCTCCGTTTTTTGATCGAAGGGAAATGAGGTCGTAGCGTTCTTTCGACAATTGAATGGCTTCTTCATAAACCACTTGCATGCGTTTGTAATACTGCAAACTGTAATACAAAATTGAAGCCTGGTAGATCGACATTTCCATCTGTGCAGTTAGGTTGATGGTTGCCAGGTCTTCCTGTAGTTGAAGACGCTTGTCCCTGGCAAACATGGCAAAACCGTCAAAGAAGGTCCAGTTCAAACGCACGGAAGCCGTCAATGAATTATTATTTGCACCGTTTTTTTCATTCACCTGCCCCGAATAGAACTCCTGGCGTGTATTGGTGATCGTCCAGTTTTGGTCTGCATTCACACCGATTGTGGGCAGATATCCGGCCGCACCTGTATCGTTGGAATTATCGGCTATTGTTACATTATTCCGTTGGATCAATACATCGAAATTTTTTTCAAGAGTGCGTTTGATCACTTCTTCGAGACTTAGAATCTGTTGTGAAAAAGCAGAACCGGTTGAAAAGAGTAGGAAGAGAAGAATTAAATTTTTCATGCTTTTGCTTTCGATTTTTTAGACGTCAGATAGATATATAATCCGGGAAGAACAAACAGGGTAAGAACGAGGGAAAAGGCCAAACCGCCAACAATGGTGATTCCCATAGAAATGCGGCTGGTAGCTGCATCTCCCAAAGCAAGTGCAATTGGAAGTGCTCCGAGAATGGTTGCGAGTGTGGTCATTAAAATGGGTCTGAAACGCTGAGAGGAGGCATCGATAATTGCTTCTTTAATACTTAAACCTTCCTCGCGGCGCTGATTGGCAAATTCCACAATCAGGATTCCGTTTTTTGTAACCAATCCAATCAATACAATGATTCCGATCTCAGAGAAAATATTCAGTGTTTGGTCTGTAATCCAAAGTGAAAGAACGGCTCCGGCAAGAGCCAGAAGTACGGTAACCATCACGATTATCGGATCACTGAAGCTTTCAAATTGTGCTGAAAGTACCAGGTAAACCAATACAAGAGCTAACAGGAACGCAAAAATCAAACTGCTTCCGCTTTCTGCGAATTCTTTGGATGTTCCTGCCAGGCTGTGGGAGAAACTCTCTGGCAACACTTTTTCTGCAATGTTATCCATTGCATCGATCCCATCGCCAATAGTGAAACCATCGTTAGGCTGTGCAGAAACCGTTGCAGAAACATACCTGTTGTAACGAAAGAGTTGGGGTGGACTTGATTCATTTCGGACCTTGATGAGGTTGTCCAGCGGGATTAATTCTCCCGATTCACTTTTTACCTGGATTGCTTTTAAGTCGGAAGGATCATCCCGTTTTTCTTTCATTGCCTGACCGATCACCTGGTATTGTTTCCCGTTCATAATAAAATATCCATAGCGTTGGCCTGAAAAGTACAATTGCAGGGTGGATGCAATATCGTTCACACTTACCCCAACACTCTCTGCTTTATCGCGGTCAATATCGATCTGCAATTCCGGTTTGTTGAATTTCAGATCAACATCCACAATTTTAAATGTCGGGTCTGCCGTTGCCTGTTCCAGGAATTTCGGCAGTACTTCTTTCATGGCTTCAAAAGTCGGGGCCTGAAGTACATATTGTACCGGCAATCCTGATGACCGTCCTCCGCCAATGGTTTGCTCCTGGATAATGAATGTGCGGGCAAAATTGAATTCACCCAATTTTTGATTAAGTACCTGGACGATTTCTTCCTGTGAACGTGTCCGGTCTTTTGTGGGAAGCAGGTTCAATCGGACAAAACCTTTATTAACTCCTCCGGATGCATTAAAACTGGGGGAGGTTACGGCAATAATATTGGATTTCTCCGGCAAGGTGTCTACCAGGTCGATGATTTGCTGCTGATGTAGGTCCATCCGTTCGAATGACGTTCCTTCTGGAGCATTTGACATGATCATGAAGCGGCTTTTGTCTTCCATGGGAGCTAATTCGGACTGTAGTGTTCTTCCGTTGAAATAAATAATAGCCAGTGAAATAACCATAAGAATAAACGCAATCCATGGTCTTTTCATAAATCTCGTGAGGGAATTCCGATAACCTGACATCAATTTATTGAGCCATACTTCCGTCATTTTGTAAAAACGGGAATGACGCTCTTTTTTTCGCAGCAAGCGCGAACTCATCATGGGAGTTAAGGTCAGTGATATGAAAGCCGAAATGATAACGGATCCTGCAACGACAATTCCGAATTCACGAAACAAGCGGCCGGTGAGTCCCTGCAAGAAAATTACCGGAAGAAAAACAGTGGTCAGTGTTATCGTTGTTGAAATAATAGCGAACAGAATTTCCTTTGAACCTTTGTGAGCAGCTTCTTTCGGATTTTCACCGCGTTCGACCCGTGCGTAAATGTTTTCCATTACAACGATCGCATCATCAACGACCAGTCCGGTAGCAAGCACAATTCCGAGCAAGGTGAGGAGATTGATGGAGAAATCTGAAATGTACATGATGAAGAACGTGCCTATTAATGAGATCGGGATAGCAATAATCGGAATCAGGGTTGTTCTCCAGTCTCTGAGGAACAGGAAAATGATGATGAGTACCAAACCGAAAGCGATCAGGATCGTTTCTTCTACTTCTGAGATGGATTTACGGATATTTTGGGTGGAATCCAGGGCAACGCCCAGGTGAACATCTTTCGGAAGTTCTTTTTTGATCTGCTCTACTTTTTTGTAAATCTCATCAACAATCTCAATGTAATTTGCTCCCGGTTGCGGGTTTACAGCGATACCGATCATTGGAGTACCATGATTTCCGCGAAGCAGCGTGCGTTCGTTTTCCGGTGCAAGTGTTGCATTTCCCACGTCTTTCAACCGGACGATCTGAGTTCCTTTTTTTGCAACTATCAGGTTGTTAAATTCTTCTTCCGTTGTTAAACGTCCGAAAGTACGGATAGTCAATTCAACCGTGTTTCCTTCAATTCTTCCTGATGGTAATTCCACGTTTTGGTCCAGGAGGGCATTTTTTACTTCCAAGGCTGTTAAACCCAGTCCAGCCATCTTTTCGGGGTCCAGGTTGAATTTCATGGAAAATTTCTTTTCTCCCCATATACGGATTTCACTAACACCTTTGATGGTTTGCAAACGTTCTTTGAAGACATTGTTACCAAGGTCAGTCAATTGAAGCAGGGTCTTTTTATCCGATTGAACGGTTAATGAGAAGATAGTTTCGGCGTTTGCATCTGATTTTACTACAATTGGAGGATCGGCATCGGGCGGAAGGTTTCGAATGGCAGCAGATACTTTGTCGCGCACATCATTTGCTGCGTTATCCAGGTCCACACTCAAATCGAATTCCACCACAATCGTACTTCTGCCGTCTGCACTGGTGGAAGTAATGGTACGGATCCCGGAAATACCGTTGATAGACTCTTCAAGTGGCTCAGTAATTTGGGATTCGATCACATCCGGGTTTGCTCCGGTATAGTTTGTAGTAACTGTAATAATCGGAGGATCGACAGAAGGGAATTCGCGAACTCCCAGGTACATAAAACCGATAATCCCGAAAAGGACTATGATAATGGACAGAACGGACGTAAGTACCGGTCTGTTAATACTTAAGGATGCAATATTCATTTTCCTGCAATTTTAGTTTTTACAGGCATTCCGGCTTTAACAGCCAATAATCCGGAGATCAATACCTGGTCACCTTCCTTCAGGTTTCCGATTACCTGCACCTTGTCCGGCGTTCTGATACCGATCTCAACAGGGATTTCTTCCACTAAATCGTTGCGGACGACCAATATTTTCTGACCTTTTAAAACCGGAACAACACTTTCTGCCGGAACCATAAATGCATTTTCTTCTTTGCCCATATCGTAGTTGATGGATACAAAGGAACCGGCAATTAATCCTCCCGGATTCGGAAGGGAAGCACGAACAGTCATCATCCGTGTTCCTTCGTCGATGCGTGGTTCAAAAGCATATACTTTCCCGGAGTACGACTTGGAATCATCAGCTGTTTTGAATTCGATCACTTGTCCTACCCGCACATTCCGTGCATATTTCTCAGGAACGGAAAATTCGATCTTGACCGGGTTTTCCTGGACGATGGAAGTAATCAGGGTACTGGAAGAAATAAATGCGCCTTCACTCACATGCCTTAAACCGATTTTTCCCGAAAAGGGTGCACGGATAGTTGCTTTTGATATCTGAACGTTTAACAGGTCCAATCTTGCTTTCGCATCAGCCAGTGCCGATTGAGAAACCTCATATTCCTGTAAACTGATTCCTTTTGCCTGGTAGAGGCTTTTTTTTCGGGTTTCGTCTTTTTCTGCAAGGTCCTTTTCAACTATTAATTGTGCTTTTTGTGCTTTCAAAATATCTGAGTCGACCTGGACAAGTATGGTTCCTTTCGCAACGGATTGTCCTTCTTTGAAAGAAATATGCTGAATTCTTCCCGGTACTTCCGAATAAATGTCCACCTGTTCATTGGGTATGATGGAACCGGGAATAGCAATGGAACGAACGACCTCTCCAGGTTTGAGCACTACAACATCGACTGTAACTATGGGTGCCTTTTGAGTCTTTAAATCTTCTTTTTTTTCTCCGCAAGCGCTTACGAAAAATAAAAGTGATAAGATGAATACGGTCCTAATCATGATGGGTTTTATTTCTTCGGGTAAAAAAATTCGAATTGGTCTGCTGGAATATCTTGCGTTTTCGTAATCAGTTCCGTTAAGATTACCTTAAAATTAGCATGTAAACTTGGGTCAAGCAAACTAAAAAAGTATTCATTGGTTTCTTTAATTCCTTTTTCAATTTCACTAATCCAGGGTTTTGCTTTCGGAGTGATGTGCAACTGACGTTCTCTGCGGTCATTCGGGTTGGTTTTTCGCTCAATAAAACCGTCTTTTTGCAATGCGTCCAGAATCCGGACCATTGAAACCTTGTCCATTAAAAGTTGATCTGCCAATTCCTGCTGACTGATCAATCCGTTTTTTTTTCCAATCAGATACAAGGGGAAGTAATAGCGCTCCACGGGAGTGTGTTTCATACAAAGAGCTAATTTACCGATGTATTGTTTCGTTAGAAAGCTGAAAAACAGGCCTAAAGGCCATTCTTGTGTATCCATGCCGTTTAAGATAGTTAGTAAAGCTAACTAATAACACGGCAGGTAGTTTGGATTTAACGAAAAATTGACTAAAATTGATGAATTGGCATGACATCCATTTTCAATCAATTACAAAAATACATGGGGTTCTTTGATCGATTTAAAAAACAGGAAAAACTTCCTAAAGTTTTACTGACACAATTGTTGAATAGCAGTAACAAGGAGCTTCCGGCTTTGTATAAAAACATTGGGAAGAAATAAAATCCCAATTCGGAATTTGGAGTGTCATCCCTGTGGAGTATCGAAATAATGCGGAGGAAAGGAATTGGTATGCAAATGGTTTGATCAATCTGGCTGTCTGCATGAATGAATTGGGAGATTCAGACTGTCTGGAACATTTGCAAGGAGATAATTCGGAGAATCCCCTGGACCGTATCGGTAAATCGTGTGAACAGGCAAATAACTTAAGTGATCAGGGGAATCATGATGAGGCTGTTACGCTATTGAATGAAATATTGGCAACACTTTCCACACTCAAAGGACCCGGAGTAGATTTTTATCAACCCCGTGTTCTTGGATTAATTGGAATGTGCCATTTTAGAATGGGCAATAAAAAGAGTGCAGAGCTATTTATCCGGCAAGCTTACGATTTTTGTATATCCATAAGAGACGAAGAGAGCGCAAATATTTATGGTGAAAATCTCCGGATACTTCAATCACAATAGATCCGTTTAACTGAAATTACCCGTGCATGGTCTCGGCTTTTCCGTATTTTTCCATCAAAGACGCTTCAAATTCCAGGAATGATTTCCAGCGTGCATCCACATCAATTCCTTCACCGTATTGGCGGGCAAAGTTTAGAAAAACAGTGTAATGACGCGCTTCACTTTCCATTAAACTGCGGTAGAATCCGCGCAAATCTTCGTCGTTGATTTCTTCGGATAAAATCTTGAACCGCTCACAACTTCTGGCTTCAATCATCGCTGCGAAGAGCAATTGATTGACCAGGTGCGATTTTTTCGGATTCCCGGAATGTGCATGTTTTAAGAAGTCGAGAAGATCGTGCACATAAGGATCTTTGCGCTCAAATCCAAGTTCATATCCTCTTTCCAGGATTTTGTCGTGCACCATTCCGAAATGTTCCATTTCTTCCTGGCAAATTTCAATCATGGCTTTTACCATATCCGGGTATTGCGGATATTGAACAATAATGGAAATAGCGTTGCTTGCCGCTTTTTGTTCGCAGAAAGCATGATCCGTCAGGATTTCAGCAATATTTTTCTCTACAATGTTCACCCAGCGTGGGTCGGTTGGCAATTTTAAACCTAACATAATTGAAATTTTACCGCAAATTTCGCGATTTCTTGAATTCAAATCCTAGTTTTGTTGGAATAAGTTTGAATTATGAGATTCCTATCCGTATTGTTGTTGCTTTGTTTAGGGTTTATTTCCAATCCGGCCTTTTCCCAAAAGAATACACCGAAAGTAGTGGTTGGAATTGTGGTAGATCAAATGTGTTACGACTATTTGTACCGTTTCTATCCCCAATTCGGAAAAGATGGTTTCAAAAGGTTAATGGACAAAGGAGCCCATTTCAGAAACGTGACTTACAATTATGTTCCGACGTTCACCGGTCCGGGTCATGCTTCCATTTACACGGGAAGTACTCCAAGTAATCACGGCATCGTTGCGAACGAATGGTACTACAGACCTTTTGGCAGAGAAGTAAACTGTGTGGAAGATACGACAGTTTCTACGGTAGGTTCAGGCAGTACCTATGGAAAATGCTCGCCTTATTTTTTGCGTTCCAATACCATTACGGACCAATTAAAATTGACTTACCCGGGCTCGAAAGTCATCGGAATTTCAATCAAGGACCGAAGCGCAATTCTGCCTGCGGGCCACTTATCAGACGGCTCCTACTGGTACGATTATGCGACGGGAAATTTCATTACATCGACCTTTTATAAAAAAGAGCTGCCGGATTGGGTGAGCCGGTTCAACGATCAAAAACTGGTTTCAAACTATGTGAACCAACCTTGGAACTTGCTGAAAGATTCTGCTTGTTATACATACATTAACCAAGACAATTCTCCTTATGAAGGTTTGGTTGGCGGGAAGGCCAGTCCCGTTTTTCCTTACGACTTCAGTAAAGCAACTGCAGCGGATCAATTCACTCTGTTTACAATTCTGCCTGCTGCCAATACCTTCCTGACCGATTTTGCCATTGAGGCGCTTTCAAAAGAACAGCTGGGGAAACATGTAACAACGGACTTTTTAACGATCAGTTATTCCACTCCGGATATTGCGGGACATAGTTTTGGCCCGTATTCCCTGGAAATGGAAGACATGTACTTCCGCCTGGACCAGGAATTGGCGCGTTTATTTCGATCACTGGACAAAGAAATAGGCAAGGGGGAATATGTTGTGTTCTTAACTGCAGATCATGCAGTGGTTCCGGTTCCGCAATTTTTGAAAGACCATCACTTGCCCGGCGGATATTTATTTCTTCAAAGCAAGGTGGAGAACCTGAGAAGGACGGGTATTGAAAAATTCGGAAAAGACTATTTAAAGACTATTGAAAACGATAACGTGTACCTGACACCAGACGTTTTGGGCACAGAAATGGAATCGCAGGTAATTGCGTTCTTCAAAACAGAAATTGCCAAGTGGACGGAAGTGAAGCGTGTTTACACGAAAGAAGAACTGCTCTCAAAAACAGATGAAAACTGGCAGCAAATGGTAGCTTCCGGTTATGATAAAGAGCGAAGCGGTGAACTGATCTTTATTCTCCAGCCGGGGTATTTGCCTAAAACTGCGGACACACCGGGATCTCATCAGGGTACAAGCCACGGCTCAGCCTTTAATTACGACACCCATGTTCCGGTTTTATTTTACGGAAAGGACATTCTTCCGCAAGAGGTATTTACTCCCTACGAAATTGTGGATATAACAGCTACCTTGGTGCATATTCTGGATGTCCAAAGACCCAATACGGCAGTAGGTAAACCCATGTTGGAGTTGTTCCGAAAGAAATAAGGGATCAGGTAAAATCGCTTACACATTTATCTGGTTGATTTTTCGTTGGTTTATTCCCGTCAATAGGCATGTTAGTAAACTTGCTTACAACATGTTGCTGTTTTTGGTTTGATATTCAATCATTCATTTCTATTTAAAAGAAGCACCCTTTTTTACACTTTTTAATGAAAAATCTGATCATCTGCTTGCAGGAATTGAAATAATCACTAATTTTGTACACCTCAAAAGGTAGGAGAGTTGAACGAAACTTTCGAAATTGAAATAGAATTTACTCCCTGTTTGGGGAATTAAATATGCGGATGTGGTGAAATTGGTAGACACGCTAGACTTAGGATCTAGTGCCGAGAGGTGTGCGGGTTCGAGTCCCTCCATCCGCACTTCAGATGGTCTCGTTGTTTGCAATGAAGACCATTTTTTGTTTATACAGGTTAAGAATTAAAAAAAAACGGAATGAACGTAACACGTCAAGAAGTTAATGCAGAAACGGCATTATTAACGGTGCAGGTTTCACCGGCAGACTACCAAAGTAAAGTAGCTGCTTCTTTAGATAAATATCGCAAGCAGGCGAAAATACCAGGATTCCGTCCGGGGAAAGTTCCTATGGGCTTGATTCAGAAACAATATGGAAAAGGTGTTTTAGCAGAAGAAATGAATAAATTGGTTTCAGATGCTTTATACGCCTACGTTCAGGAAAATAAATTGGAGATCCTCGGAAACCCGATCCCGAAAGAAGGATCAGAAGTCAAAGGTGATTTCGATAACCCGGGAGATTTTGAATTCGTTTACGAGATCGGATATGCTCCGACGATCGATTTGAAATTGACTAACAAGAGCAAATACGATTACGTTCAGGTAAAGATCGATGATAAATTGATTGATCAGCAAATCGATGATTTGCGTCGCCGTTACGGAAAAATGACTTCTACAGATGAGGTAAACGAGACAGATATGATTTTGGCTCAGTTCGTTGAGTTGAATGAAGACGGATCGATCAAAGAAGGAGGCATCATGCACTCGTCAACAACTTCCATGGAGTTTATCGAAGATAAAAAAGTGAAAAAATCCCTGGTTGGTAAGAAAGTTGGAGATAAGGTAACGGTTTCCGCTTCTGCAATCACGCGTGGTGACAGTGACAAAGCAGCCATGCTTGGAATTAAGCCGGAAGAATTGGCAAATCACTCGGATTCTTATCAAATGACCATCAACGACATCAAACGCATGGAGTTGGCGGAATTGAACCAGGAGTTGTTTGATAAACTGTTTGGTGAAGGAGCAATTTCTTCGGAAAAGGAACTGCGTGAGCGTATCGGAGCTGACTTGAAAAACATGTTCGCAAATGATTCGGACCGTTTGTTGACACGTGAAGTTTACCGTGACTTGGTTGAAAACACGCCGGTAAACCTTCCGGATACGTTTTTGAAACGTTGGATCCAGTTGTCCAATGAGAAGCCAATTACGATTGAGCAAATCGAGGCAGATTACGATAGTTATGCAAAAGATTTGAAGTGGCAGCTAATCCAGGGACATATCTTCAAAGCGAATGATATCAAATTGGATAATGCGGAAGTGATCGAATTCACGAAAGGATTGATTGCGAACCAGTTTGCTCAGTACGGAATTCCTGCACCGGAAGATGCGGAATTGACAAAACAAGCTGCCGGAGCCTTACAAAACCGCGACGAAGCAAATCGTATTTACGACATGCTGGCAGAAACAAAATTGACACAATATTTCAAGGATACCGTGAAATTGAACTCGAAAGAAATTTCTTACGACGAGTTTGTTGAATTGGCATCCAAATAAACAGATTGAATCACAAAAGAGGGCAGGAAATTTTTCTGCCCTTTTTTGTATAAATCCCAAATAGAAAACGGGGTATAGTTGAACTTTTGGAGAATTCTCCATTGTCTCGCGATAATATCAATGTCGTAATAGGAATTCATTAACTTAGTCTGCTCGAATTGAAATCCCATGAATAACACATTAACTCCCGGATTAATCACAACAGTACTGATCGCATATTTTGCATTATTGATTCTCATTGCTTATCTCACTTCCAGGAAGGCCGATTCGGATTCGTTTTTCACAGGAAATAAACAAAGTCCGTGGTATTTGGTAGCTTTTGGGATGATCGGAGCTTCGCTTTCCGGAGTTACATTTATTTCTGTACCGGGTAAGGTTGCCAGTGAAGGAATGGCTTATTTCCAGATTGTTTTGGGTTATGTGATTGGTTATATAGTGATTGCCCGCGTATTGATGCCGCTATATTACCGCTTGAATGTCACTTCCATTTACCAGTATTTGCAAACCCGTTTCGGACTAGTTAGTTATAAGACGGGAGCAAGTTTTTTTATTTTGTCCCGTACCTTAGGATCCGCAACGCGTTTGTACCTGGCTACAGAGGTTCTCCATTTGTTTTTGTTTAAAGATTTGAACGTTGCATATTGGGTTACAGCGCTAACAACTGTTGCATTAATTTGGGTGTATACTTTTAAAGGGGGAATCAAAACAATCGTATATACCGATACTTTTCAAACAGTTTTTTTAGTCAGTGCAGTTGTTATTTGTACCGTTATCATTTCAAATGCTTTAGGAGTGAACTGGAGTGGTTTGTACCACAAGATCACAACTGCAAAAACAGCCGGTAATTATTCCATGTCGCGCATCTTTTTCTTTGATGATCCGAATTCACCCTTGTATTTCTACAAACAGTTTTTCGGAGGGATGTTCTTAGCGATTGCGATGACCGGTTTGGACCAAGATTTGATGCAAAAGAATTTATCCTGCAGAAATATTAAAGATGCACAGAAAAACATGTATTCATTTACCGCAGTTTTGGTAATCACTAACTTTTTGTTCCTGCTTTTGGGAGGAGCACTTTACGTTTATGCAAACCACTTCCAAATAGATCTGCCAATAAAAACAGACCATACTTTTCCAACATTGGCATTAAATAATTTCGGAAAAATTGCAGGGATCTTCTTCCTGCTGGGAATTACAGCTTCGTCTTATGCCTCTGCGGATAGTGCCCTGGCAGCTTTAACAACCGGATTTTGTATTGATTTCCTGCATTTCGACCGTAAAACAGAGGCACAAAAACAACAAACCAAGTTAGTTGTACATATCGGGTTTTCAATCCTATTCCTGCTCATTATTCTTGCTACTAAAAATTATGTGGATGCTCACCCGAAAACAGATCTTATTGGATTAATTTTAACGATTGCCGGATATACATATGGGCCTTTATTGGGATTATTTACCTTCGGGATTGTTCTGAAACGTAAGCTGAATGAATGGCTTGTTCCGGTAATTTGTATCCTGGTTCCGGTTGTTTGTTTTGTGATCAGCAAAAATTCACAAGCCTTTACGGGTGGGGTTTTACAACCTGATGGAAAATACCTGGGTGGTTATATATTCGGGAATGAACTGTTGATATTGAATGGTTTGCTGACATTCATCGGGCTTTGGTTCATCTCAAAACCGGGAGGAGAAACTGTTCAAAACGTTCAGACCGTTTAGTCTTTGAATCCTTTTAACTATTTGAACAATTGAAGGTATGTTATTAAAACCAAAAGCATTGTTATTTGACCTGAACGGGACCATGATCAATGACATGGGGTTTCATTTGAAGGTATGGAATAAAATTTTGAATGAAGATCTGGGAGCCGGATTGACTTTGGAAGAAGTAAAACAGCAAATGTATGGTAAGAACCACGAGTTGCTTGACCGGGTTTTTGGAAAAGGAACGTTGAACGAAGAGACGATCAGCATTTATTCACAAAGGTTGTAAGAGTTAATTTATTTAAAACCAAAGAAAACCAAATTTCCCTTGCTATTGCTTTATTTCAGGAGATTTTGTAAATTAGATGAACTCGGTTGGATTAGTTTGGATTTCATTGTAAAACCCCAATTTTCTAACCCTTTTTAGCACCCTTGGTATGGTTTCAACCCCATACTTTAGAACCATCAAAATCAAAGATCATGAAATTAAAAATCAATTTCGCACTTAAAACCGGAGTTACTGGTGAAATTCCCATTTTAGCTATCCTGAATTATGGTTACAAAGAATTCGATGTAGCCAAACAAAAACACATTTACAAACCCCTGAAATATTACACAGGGGTAAAAGTAACAAAATCTAATTGGAACGCACAATTAAAGCAACCAACCCTAAAATCACAACAATCGGAGTTAATCAACATTGAAAAGCAAATAAACGATGTATTCAACGCTTTGAACATTAACGGGGAGATTACCCCAACGAACTTGAAAAGTGCATTAGATTCAAAAATAAAGGGGATTGAAAGCGAATCCGTAAAGCGCATCCGAATAATAGATTTTATCCAAAATGAAATAATCGATAAAACAGAAGTAAGAAAAGGAACTCGCGAAAACTATAACACGCTTCGAAAGCAACTGATAAAGTTGGAAGAAAAAATGGGTAAATCTGTTTATACCCATGAATTTAATGAACAGTATTACAATACGTTCATTGAACAAATTCGAGTGCAAAACAATCGATTACACAGTGTAAGAAACGCTTACAAATCTCTACGTGCAGTACTTCGGAAAATTGCTTTAAAGTACAAAGTGAAAGTATTTGATCTAACCCTCGAATTACCACAAAGTAAGAAAGTGAGTGAAATTAGAAAAGTGGATAAAGTTTATCTTACATACGAACAAATTCAAAAACTCATAGATTACGAACCAGAAAACGAACGCTACCGAAATGCAAAATTGATATTCTTGACGCTGTTCTTTACCGGAACACGTTATTCAGATGTATTCAAAGTTAAACCCGAATACCACTATTCAAAAAATGGGATAGAATTCAGTTACGCGCGCTTTGTAACACAGAAAAACAATAAAGAAGTTATTATCCCGATTTTAAAACCGCTTGCAGATGCGATAAAAGCGAATAGTGGGAAAACAGCATATAGAGTTCACGAAACACAGTTTAATATTGATGTAAAGAAAATAATAGAACTTAGCGGGATTAAGGAAGAACACACGCTTTCATATACTGATTCTTATGGTGCAGTTAAATTCGAAACAAAGGAATTCTTTAAATTCGTTTCCTCACATACTGGACGAAGATCATTTGTAACGAATTTGATTAATTTGATTCCTGTTACCATTCTTACAAAAATCACCTCACACGAATTAAGGGATAACAGTATTATATTCAGCTACAATAAGATTTCATTATTGGATAATGCAGTTCTATTTATTCGGGAATTAATGCGGTTACAGGAAACAGATAAAGATCATTTCACCCTAAGATTGGTATAACATTACAGAAAACAAAAAAGCCCGCGAAACGGGGCTTTTTTGTTTATACTGCTTTTTTTAGTTCTAGTTTTTGATCGATGTACTTTTGTATTTCTGTTCGTGAATAACGAATTGTTCTAAGGTTCATTCGAATGGGAGTAAATATTCCTTTAGCTACCATTGACAGGAATGTATTCCTGCTGACATCGAGGATCGTTTTAGCGATTTTAACGCTTACTAATTCATCACTTACCGAAACAGCTTTATCAATCGTTAATGGCTGTTTTTGTTTTTCCAGTTGCAAGCATCTGTATTCAAGCATTTGAATGCGATCAGCCATTTCAGTTAATTGCTGTGTCATACGCTCGAAAGCAAGTTTTATCATTGCATCCATTTTCGAAGTGTTATTATTAACCGACTTTATCTAGGGTTGAATCACTTTAAGAATTTGAATCCCAAAATTCCTAACCCTATCGTTGCTAGCACTGCTACTACCGCCCCCGTTCCGTCCGATTCAGATTCCCGAACCTCTTCAACTGCTTCTACCGTTTCAATTTCATCTGTTTTTTTCGGAGCATTTTTAACTATTTGAATCGGGTAAACCCGGTTTGAAATCTTTGAGCGGTATCCATTGGCAAGCAGAGTAAGAAAAAAATTGTGCAAAGCGGAATTCCCGCGTAACCCATTCTCGGAAACCTCAAAATCATCCCAGAGGTGCATATCTTCTTTCAAGGTGAGAAATTGATCACTACAACCAATAAAAAGAGCTTGACTGCTAGCTTTAATAACGAATGAACAATGATGGGTTTCTACATTTTCGGTAGCGTTCACCTCATAAATATCACAGATAATGTTATCTGTTACGTTATCAAAATTTATTTTGAACGTTGGATAATGTTCATTTTCAGGTACTAAATTCGCTGTAAAGGATTTTAACAAGATTTCATTTGTGAAGTTTGAAATCAGCACTTTAAGCAGTTTGAAGTTATGAGAATACAAAGTTGGGAAAACTGATTTTTTCAGAAACTCGTCTGTTTCCTCTACTTCATCTTTTAGCTCTTGATTTTCTTTCTCTAGTTCCTCATTCTTTTCAATGAGTTCATCCAGATAACGCTCATTCGAGTGTCTTTTGAATTCATCATCGTATTTGATGTATGGAATAAGAGCCTTTTCAAAAGCTTCGTCTGGTGTGGTTTCTTTTTGCGGTGTCTCTTCCTGTACTGGAACAACGTCGATAGTCGGAATAGATAATTTATAACCAATGAGCCTTTCAAGCTGTTTTGTTAAATGATTGTTTTGTATTTCCAACTGATGCGGGTTTACCATTTCCCGGGTATAGATGTCGCTGTAAACTTCAAATTTCCCACTGCTGTTTTCGGAATATAAGACCTGAACAGATTTTTTTGCTGTGCTAACAAAAAGTAAGAGCTGTTGTTGTGGCTGTGCTGATTCATGAATTTCCAAAAGCAGGTAATAACCGTATTTGTCTTTTTCGACCGATTTTATCGAAGTTGAACCATGTTGATTGGTTACTGACTTTCCGGATAAAATGCTTTTTTCTGTAAGTGTCTGTAATTCCTCTTCGAGTTCGGGCGCGAACCGGGTTAAGAGGATGTAATTTTCTTCGAACATATTTTCATTTTGTTTTTGTTCTTTGTCTTCTTGATTGAATTGTGCAGGTTGTTCTGCGGGTATGTTTGGAACTTCCGTTTGGGCTGGCTCAATAACAAGTGTCGTTTGGCTTTGTTCTTCTGTACTCATTCGCTCACGCAGGTCTTCTAAATAGTTCCATGCTGCGTTTGCCTTAATGAGTTCAGATGCTTTACGTTGTGCCTCATTCCATTTACCCCCTTCACGTTTATGAATGACTTCCGCAAACTTGAATGGAGTACCTAATATTTGAAAATTATCAAATAACAGGAGTTGTTCCAATGAACTTGATTTACCGTTGTTCATGGCTTAAAAAATTAGAATATTAAAAACTGATTTATTTAGTGTGGTTCCTCTCCGAACACATGGATTTAATCGGAAAAGGTTACAGCCTTAGCTTGCTTCGTCCAATACAAAGCATATATAATCCTTAACGGAAAAAGGAACATATTGTTACTTTGCAAAGAAGAAAAATTGTTAAACCGGATTTTAGGTTTTTACCTGTTTCAAATCAGGGTGGTTATAGGTGTCCTTTTTGGTAACCTGTTTTAGGTGTCAGGTAGCCTGAATGGATACCATGTGGTAACCTGAATGGATACCTCCGAGGTATTCTGACATCTAGTAAAATAGACCATTCAGGTGTGGTCAGGTAGCCTGCAAGGTAGTATTCATTGAAACAGGCAACCAAAATGGTTATCTGACCCCTGAAAACAAAAAGGGGTCGGAAATAAATTTCACAACCCCTTTCTGCTATTTATTAACTCTATGCGATGGAAAAGTAAGTTACGACAGCTTTTCCAAAAACAAAAAAAAATAACTGCCCACTTGAGGCGGGCAGTTATTTTTTTTTGAATTAAGTCTTTCGAATCCCTTATTATTCCTAGGATTAAGCAAATTAATTATAAATCAAAAAGGTGTCAAAACCGAAGTTTCAACACCCTTTTTAGTCGTAGAACCTACAACGCCGATTGTTTAAATATATCAATATTCTTTTTTAGTTTTAAGCAATTCCTCCAATAATTGAATGCGCTTGTCTTTTTCAATCATCAGATCATTAACGATTTCTTTGTTACGTTCGATTAGAATTGAGTTTTGCTCGTATATTTTCACAAATGTCTCCAATAATTTATCATCAATAGAATTGTTGGAATGTGTATTATTTGAATTATTACTTGATACAGTAATAGTGCCATCTGTATTTTCAAATTCGGCAGGGGTAATCTTGAAAAATTCAGCTATTTTTTCAATAGTCTCATCCGAAAAGGTGGTTTCACCCTGTTCAAGTTTACTATAAGCCTGTTGACTAAGCCCTAAATGCGAAGCGACTTCTACCTGAGTACGATCACTTTTTTTCCTTAAATATCTTAGTTTCTTGGCATGAGAAACAACAATTTCATCGTTCATAGTATTTTTTTTGAAAAATGCAGATTGTAAAATACAACCTCGTAAAATTTGCAATTTGAGAATTGATTATTTAGTATTGTCCGGTTATCAAACAAAAAATTCCGAATTCGCAAAAAATTTAAAGAATGAATGCTTAACACTATTTAAAATACCTATGAATTGACATTATTTTTTCGCTTACGAACAGAACGTAAATAGATTACTACCGTGCAGACTATTTTTGTAACGAATCTGAAATAAATCATTTAATATCCACAAAACAAAATTATTCACTGATATGCTTCAAAATTCAACATTGAACAGCACTTAGAATCTTCTTACCCATTTCTTTAAAAACTTAATCCATGCATTGGCATTCAAGCCGAAAATGTCTTTGCATTATACTAATATCGGCATTCTAAAAAACAAAAACTTATGAAAAAAATCACTTATTTGCTGTCCATATCAGCTTTATTTATTTCAAGTCAGCTATTTGCTCAGGAAAACACCATTTCCGAAAATGGAAATGTTGGGATCGGAACAGGATCTACTGCTCCAACGGCACGTTTAACAGTTGCTGGAACTACACGGATTGATTCAACATTAACAGTTAACGATTCGGTGGTAATGGCATCAAGTGCTCGGGTCGGAGAAGATTTAAAAGTTGAAGGAAACTTGTATATCCCAAATATCCCAACACTAACTCACCTTGCAGATGAATCCATTTTGGTTAAAGATCCTTTCGGCTTAACACAGGCAATTTCGATTCAAGGAATGGCGGGAACTATTTATTCATTAAGTTGCGATCTGGCAGGTGTAAATCCATTTTGGAACAATGGACCGGGCAAAATATATACCGAATGCCCGGGTGTACGTGTTGGAATTGGAACGGCGAATCCCGAATTTACGCTCGATGTTCGCGGAGATGCCAAAACCACAGGGCACTTATGGGTAAACCAATCTCTTTCAGTAGGTGCACAAATGGGGACTTTCTCTAAACTAAATATAGTCAACTCAAATAGGACAGCAGCGATTCAGGTAAAAACATCTGGCAATACATTACCTTACCAACGCTTGATGTATTTCGAATATGACAATCCCGACACGAAAATTATGGAAGTACATAATACTGCAACTAATCAAACAGCCATGGAACTAAGAGCTGACGGACAAATGGACCTTTATAATGGGGTTGCTAATATATTCCATTTTGGAACAAATGGGATGTTTTCAGTAAGTAACAATACTCAAAAAACTTTTGTTGTTGAAGCTAGCGGATTAACCAGAGCACGCAAGATCAAAGTAGATGCAGATGTTTGGGCAGATTATGTATTTGAACCGACTTATAAATTGATGCCTTTAAGCGAGGTAGAAAGTTTCTTGAAAGAGCATAAGCACCTTCCCTCAATTCCTTCTGAAAAAGTGATGAAAGAAGAAGGGATTGACATTGCCGAAATGAATGTAAAGATGATGGAGAAAATTGAAGAATTGACTCTTTATTTAATTGAGCAAAATAAGGAATTGGAAAAAGTAAAAGCGGAATTGGAAACATTAAAACAGCAGAAACCATGAGAAAACTACTATTTACCTTATTTGGAGTAATTGTCCTTACACTTGTTACTCCCGTATTTAGTTTCGGTCAAACACCAAACATGCCTGGACAACTTGCTAAATATTGGTATTATCGTTGGCGCCTACGAAATGACTTCATGGTAATGGGTGAAGAACCTGGACAAAGTTTGATTGCGGATACACGAAATAAGTGGCGTGGACAATTCATGATATGGGGCGATGCAACTATTATGCACGGGTACTACTTGACAATGCTTGCCATTGAACACAAAATTTTGCAGGACAAAGGAAGATGGGCAGATTTGAAAAACAATGAACGTGAGTTATATTATGCTATTAAAGCCTTTGAACGTTTAGATAGGGTTGCAGAAACATTTTATTCTTCTGATCCAGGTTTTAGTGAGGCATACAGAGTTGGTGACCCAACTTTACCCGAAGATGTTAACGGCTACTTTTTCCGTGATGATGTACCACCGGATTTTTTAAACTTGGATCCAGATATTGATAACAATAATGTATTTACTCCTAATTTCCATTCACTGACAAATAACAAGACAGGTATTGATTACGGATTGTTGACCTACAATCTAAGTGATTATTCAGGATTATGGGGGTTAGGGCCAAACGGTAACGGATCATCGACAGCTCCACCAGACTTTGATTTCCCAGAACACCCGATTGTAAATTACAAAAAAGGATTTGATGACGGAAATTATGGTTATGGTGAAGAAAGCCAGGATCAGGTCATCCGGTTGTTGTTGGGATTCTTCACTATTGTAAAGAGTATTCCGGATATGCCAGTTGGAATTGATAAAAACAAGGATGGAGTCGATGATGTGATCATGAATTTTCACGAAGAAGCCAAACGACACAGTACGAATATCATTGGGCGGATGGCTGGACAATTTAGCGGGACTATGGGCATACCCCCAAATCAAAATTTGCCAGTTCTTTATCCCTCATTGGGAATCCCCGGTGCTCCCTATTGGACAATAATAAATCCACGTTTAAGGGAAGTTCAAATCGGTTCGTCACCCTTTCAGTATATGATTCCAATGCAAATGGTTTCCGAACCCTTATTTACAACAGGTAATGATATTGGTTTAGGCTCTTCAAGTTACGCAACTATCATGAGTTATAATCCAGTTGCGCAAGCGTTATGGAACTCGGGAATCAATGGTTATAATGATTTTGTAAATGCAAAGATGGCTTTGATCCTGAACGTCATTTCAAATAGTGGTTCCGGTTTCCTTCCAGTTCCGCGATTTGTAGCTAATAAAAGTGCTGATAATGACATTGACGGTTTGTATGTGCCTCTATATGAATACTTCTGGGGATGGGACACGGACGATAATGAAAACGACCAGGAACGAAAAGACCATGCCTACAACTACGCCAATTTAATGTTGGATCAAGCTCCCTGCGTAGGCCCGCATAACTTTGGTTATACAAGTCATGTAAATTCGTCCACCGGTCATGTTGACACAGCTTTTTCTGCTGTCCAAGATCCAGACGGAATACCAATTTACTGGAATGTTCCTTTTGTTTTTGACAATAATCACGACGTTTGGGATGATGGAATGACTGACATTGTTAACACGGACTATGGACCTCCAACAGTTGTTGGACATAAAATAGATGAAGGGTGGTATTCCGGGGTAGACTATATGCTTCTTTACAATGTAATGTATGCTAATAATGATGGGGATAAACCTTTATACCATGATTTGATTAATCGACTGGTGGATTATGATATCAACACGGATGATTATACCGACATGATGGTTTATTCCGGTCAAGGCTTAATGATTGGTGCATTTGAAAACTTAACGGTCAATGCAAACATCTATGGAAATACTCCTGTTACCCTAAAGGCGCTGGATTATGTCCAATTAGACGAAGGAATTTACGATCCAAATAACATGCCTGAAGGTATTACTATTGAGGTGGGGAAAATCACTTGTGGGAATGATTTCACTTCGCAAAACACCCCTTACTCTATTGCAGTTAATAATTCATGTCAAACATGCGGTTTAGAAAATCAAATAGGAAGTTTTGTTGCCCCTTCTGCAAGTGGAAAAGATTTAAGTTTGCCGATGAAAATGCCTACCGCATCCGAATTCGAACAACGGGCTATTTTAAATCAAACAGCAAGTTTGAATTCCACAAACGAAAACGGAGTATCTATATTCCCAAATCCTACAACTGATTTTTTACAAATCTCAACAACAAGACCTCTTAAACAGATCCTTGTTTTAGATCAGAATGGAGCAACAGTTAAACAATTTGTCCCTTCGAATAATTTGTACGATATTCGTGAACTGGCATCCGGAGTATATACCATTATTCTAACATTCAATGATAATGAGTCACAACATATTAAAGTGGTTAAGTGGTAGTTTGATTCTACTAAGTGTTCTGTCCTGCAAAAAACAAAAAGGTGTCCTTGATGACTTTCCTCCAGGAAGATTTGATTTTGTTTATGTATTGAACACAAGTTCAAATCAAGATACTGTTAGTGGCGAATTATCAGGACCCTATGTAAAATCCTCATATTATACTTTTGAAGTTAGACAGGAGTTATCAATGGATAAATCGTTGAAAGCTTTCTCAGTCGGAACTTATAAAAAGATTATCGACAACACTTTTAAAGCACAGGTAAATACGGGTTCAACTATTACTTATGAGAACCATGATGCGGATCATTTATTCGTACAATTTGCTGCCGGTGACACATTATCGGGTAGTCTTACCCTAACACGAAAAGAATAACCTATGTTCAAATTTGGAATTATCCCATTTATAGCATTCTGTTTGTTTATTTCAGGATGCCATAAAGAAAATGGGAAACGTGAATACGAAATACAACTTCTATTTGATAACGGTGATATTTTAACCGATATCGGAACTGTAACAGAAAAAGAATCAAAAGTGAAAAACTATTATAATGGCAACGCTATTTATACAACTGTATTCAACGATTATTTTTTTCTGAAAGTAAACGGTAAATTTATTTGTTCAGGTGATCTAATAGCTGACGGAAAACACGGAGATCTTTATTTGGATGGAGCTTACACCCAAAAAGGAAGAGCTTACACAGTAAATGATGGTCATTTTGAATTAATTTGGCGTGATGTCTACGGCGAACCTTTAACCAATTCTGTATTAACCGGTAAATGGACATTTAAACGCAAATAGTTTTTTGAAAGTTAACAACACACCTTGGAAATTTCAGGGTGTGTTGTTTTTAATTGTCAATCTCTTTGAATAGGGGAATTTTCCCGTATTTAAAAAGTCAAAAATTTTATTACCACTATGAGCGAATCTAATATACAGCATATTGGAATTAAGGATTATTTTGAATTGACTATTAATTTAATTGCTCGTGATTTAAAGATTCATAGGCATTTACATTTTTTGTCTCTTAGCGGTGTTGACACCTCACTATTGAGCTTACAACTGAATCAAGACATTTTTAAGTTAATTGGATTTGAAAAGACTGATTTAATAAATGAAATCGAAGAATGGTATTTCAAACAGGCTGAAAGAGTTTTTACAATTGATACTGTGAATAACACTAAGGCACTTCTAGAACTTTCTGCTGAAATCTTAAACGGATTAAATAAATTTCGTATCCTAGCAGTTCCCAATAAGAAATCAGCGTTTTAATTTTTTATATTGTGTTTTTTGATAGTTGAAAAAATATGAATAAAGAAGAAATAGAAGCCGAAGTCCTACATAACTATCCATTATTTTCTAAGCTACTTTTGAACTTGGAAAAAGGGCTTAACAAAGGCTTAAATTGGTACTTAGAAAACGAACCAGAATTGATTGAACAAAGAGATTTTAGACCTGGAACTTTGGGAAGGTTTATATCTGCCTCTTTATCGGTAAGATTTCAATTTGATCGAACCATTGATTATGTGTATCAAATGGATTGGGATCAGGACTTTATTCAAAATTACACATTTGAATTACTAAAAGAATCTAATTATCTTGGTCATTTTAAAGATATCGATCAATCGATTAGGTTTTATATTTTTCATTCTTTTTATCATCAACTTGAAACGTCTATTCGTATTATCGTTGACAAGTTAAACTTAACCGAAAGTAAAGGAAAGCCACTTGACAGGGTAAATGAAATAGTGCGCTGTTTTCCAAATGATTTATTACCTGTGTTGATGCTTTAAGAAATACTATTCACAATAACGGCTATTATCGACCTCAATACAAGCAACCAAAAGAAGTATATTACAAAAATTCACACTCTGAAATTCAGTTTAGGGAAAATGAAAAAACTACAGTTTCTACGAAAGACACAATTTCATTGATATGGGAATTGGTTGAATATACCGAATGTATGTTAAGACATGAGGAAATCAAGAAGATACCTCTGACTAAAGACAGAAATTAACGCCAAAATTCACATATTCAACGCTGATAAATACCCTACAAGCATTCTTCCATGATTAGAACTGAAATCGAAATAATAGTAAATCGAAAAAATGACATTGATTTAATTAAGAAAAACATTGTTGATTCAAAAATCCAATTCCCCGTTTACTTTATGGAATATGAATTTCACTATCAAATCCGTTTAGAAAGTGATTGTGAAGAATGGGATTTAGACACGATAATTCTTGAAAGCTTCTCGGAATATGAATTTATTACTGATCTCGAAAAGGGGAGAAAAGAAATAAGGCTCCAAATATCGAGATACCAATCAGAATTATCTACGGATGGTTGGGGTAGACCTATTGAAAACCCTTTGAATGAAACAAAATATTTAATTAAAAAATCGACCTCGAAACCTGAAAGATTTAGTCCAAGAGTAAAAGTTTTGTTTCATGCCGAAGAACGAAATTATTATATCAATGTAGTTGGTGGGATTAGAAAACAAACAGGGGAATTAGGCTTTTTACTTTTAAGCGATTTTAAATCTGAAAATGATTCCTTTGAAAACGCAATTAAGGATAGGTTTTACAGATCGCCCATAGATGCTTTCAAATTTGGTTATTATAAAATGCAAGATATAGTAAACCAAGATTTCGAAAAGTTTATTAGTTTTCAGAAGAAAGAGCTAACTAAATTGCATAAAATTCCAAGAAAGATCGTTCGAAATTTCATAGATTCCTGTAACAAATCCGATTTTGAAGGAATTTGGAAAAATCTGGATGAAAATGTAATTTTTGAAAAAAGGATTCACTATGAAGCAAAAGAAAGTATTGAAGGTCTTGAAAAAGTAAAGGAGTATTTTTTATCCCAAAACCAAGAATTACTTGGAAAATACTTCAAGATTAGGTCTTCATGGAACATTCAACTTCCAATTATTGAAATTGGATTAAAATACTATTCAAGTTCAACTGAAAATGATCTTAATAAGATTTTGGAATACAGAAGGATAACGTTTGTTATTAAGAATGACAAAATTATACGGATTATAGAGAACAAATAACATAGTACTCTTATTTTTGGTTTTTCTCAATCTATTAATGATAATCTACAATTTCGATATTCAATGGAATACTTACATTTGATTGCGATAATTGATAATACAAAAGAACTTCTTTGTTAAAATATGGATTTATTTGAACTCAAAAGAATCGTTGAGATTTCAATTAACAACCATATTCTGACCCAATGTAAAAATATTTCGATTGAATCCAGTGTTTATAAGGGTTTCATTTAAAATTCTTACTTTCGCAAAGAAAGGAAGAGCTGTATCGGGAATTGTATCGTCCGCATCTGGCTTTAATTCAAGGGCTTGGAGGATTTCTCCGACAGGCAGACCAATCCGGTGTTTTGATGGCAATCGGTTCGGCGGCGACGAATTTTAACATCGACTTCGTATTGGATAACCTGGATATCCGGTCTTACTTCAATGCCATTGTGGGTGCTGAAGACGTCATCGAAAGCAAACCCGATCCGGAGGTGTTTTTAAAAGGTGCCGGACTTTTGGGAGTTGAGCCCGAATCTTGCGTGGTTTTTGAAGATGTACCGAAAGGGGCGGAAGCGGCTTTGAATGCCGGTATGAGTGCGATTATTGTTACCACAACCCATATGGAAGAAGAGTTCGCAAACTATCCGAATGTGTTGTTCTTCATTTCTGATTACACCGATCCGCGTCTCGCCGAATTGTTTTAATGAATTGAAAAATTGAGAATGATGGAATCTACTTTTGCCTTTTCCATTCTCAATTTTTGTATCTTCACTTAAACAAATAGCAATTTCATGAACATCATTCTTCACGATAACGAATTACATCTCCGCTTTGCTCCCTTAACACTTACACGGCCCGTGGGAGATTTAAGAGTGGGCATTTTGACCAATAAAGAACGTTGGGAAAAGTGGATTCCGGAGGCAACCGTATCGTTTGAGACTGAAAAGTATATTTCCAAAAAGTTTCCGCGTATTTCCGGCAAGGCAGATATCGAAGTAAATGCAGCAATTATTCCGACGGAGGCGATTGCAGCAGCAGTTGTTCATTTGGAAGACAACCAGGTCCTTCTTTCGGGAGATACCTGGATTGCAAGGCGGGGAGACGCAACACAAAAGATTCAATGGAAGGAGCAGCATCCGTTGGAACTCACCCAGCGTTGGGATTTGTTCCAAAAAAACGATGAAATTTTGGTAGCCGATTATTTTTTGCTTACCGGGGGAAGAGAATCCCAATATATTCCGAATTCGAATACCATTATCGGTGATCCTTCTCTGATCTTCCTGGAAACTGGGGCATCCGTCGAAGGATCGTTTTTAAATACCACTTCCGGGCCGATTTACATTGCGAAGAATGCCGAAATTATGGAAGGATCGATGATTCGCGGGCCGTTTTCCCTTGGAGAACATGCCGTGGTGAAAATGGGTGCTAAAATTTACGGGGCAACGACCATCGGTCCATTCTGTAAAGTTGGTGGGGAAATCACCAATTGTGTTTTCCAGGCATATTCCAATAAAGGGCACGATGGGTTTCTTGGAAATTCACTGGTGGGCGAATGGTGTAATTTTGGAGCGGATACCAATACGTCCAATTTGAAAAATAATTATTCCATGATCCGTTCCTGGTCTTATGAAACGGGAACAGAAGTGGAAACCGGTTTGCAGTTTATGGGCGTTTGTATGGGAGACCACAGTAAATGTGCGATCAATACCATGTTCAATACGGCAACCGTTGTAGGAGTTTCCTGTAACATCTTCGGAGGGGAATTCCCTAAAAAATTCATTCCTTCTTTTTCCTGGGGCGCAGTGAACGGTACCGAATTGTTTGATCTGAAAAAAGCAAAAGAAGCAGCCAACGCCATGATGAGCAGACGCGGTTTAGAACTTTCGGAAGGAGATCATTACATGCTGGATTATCTGTCGAAGCACGGTGGATAATTAGTGGCCCGCAAATTAGTTCAGACATTTAAATCAATCAGACTGACACATGAATCCGCAATCTGCAACCCTGTGTAAGTTTAGTTGTACTACTCCAACCCTTTCCGGAAAACGCCCGTTTCGCTTAATAAGTGAAAAGATGTTTAACACCTAAATGATGTCACATGAAAATAATTTCTACCTGTCTCGTTCTATTCCTGAGTGGATTTGCTTTTTCCCAGTTTAATAGAACTTTTATGCATTCCGTTGCTTCCAGCGCGACGGCAACTTTTACGAATTACAGTTACACCGATGCCCAGAACAAAGTCAACCTGGTGAGTTTGACCGGAAGCGGATCCGGTCAGGTTACACTTGTAAGGCAACAAGTTTCTGATATCGGTGATGTAGAATCATTTGATAAGCACGTTTATAATGTGACGCTGCCTTCGTCGACTCAGAATAATTTATTGCTTACTGCTATAGAGCAGGGAAATGAATTGCTTTACGTGTTGGAAATCGGTTCTGCCTCCACAGCCAAATTGATTTGGCTGAAAGTGGATAAAAATACCGGCGCATTAATCAGTACGGTTACCAGTGCAAATGATTACAAATTGGTTTATTTTGAACCGAAATTGATTGGAAGTGAACTGGTGACTTACATGGTTAAAAGTAACGGTGGGTTGACGCGTGTTGCATTAAATACGGGAACATTTACTGCGCCGACAGAGGAAACGGCCGATGCTTCCATCACAAATACGGCTTCTTTTTCAAATACCGTAATGTCCGGGTTTAAAAATGGCAATTTGTTTGTGGTGAATGGATTGGAAAAAGTAATCATCGGGGCAGGAATTTCTTCTTCGGTGATCATTACTCGAACAGCTACCAATACCTATACTAGTGCCAATACTGGAATTACTACACAGCGTTCCGTCAGTTCCTTTTTGGTTAATCCGATGACCGTCTTAATCACAAATGGAATCAGTTTGGAATTGTATGATGCAACAGGTACAATGCTTCTCAGCGGTACTTTAAACGGACCTTCGAATTCAATAGCAAGTCAGGTGGAATATGCCAATAATCGCTATCATATTTATTATAAGTATGCAAATACAAATCAGGGAATTTTTTATTTAGTTGATCAGAATTTCCAGGTAGTGGATTCGGTACCTACCAATAAAACGATTTACCATATTCATAAAAATGCGAATGGTTTTCTATTGGATGGATCTGATATAACAAAAGGATTGTCCCTGGATTTGGATAATAATCCGGAAGTAGGAAGAGTGGCGTATTGCGAGTTTTATAAGACAGTTCCCGTTTTAAATCACGATGAATATGCAACTCTGATCAAAGCCGGGCAACACGTAACTGCTTCCATCGGTTTGGGAACAAAAGTAATTACCAGCCCCAATGGTTTACCGGGGGCCACATACGACGGTCTTTCAGGGTGTTACAATTTAAGTGAATTCTTCGTTGGATTTATCGGGGCAACGGATATGGTTGCAAATGATCAATCTTCTTTTAATGATCAATTCAGTGAACTTCCCGGACCAAATACGACGAGTAGTCTATACGATGAGGTCCTTGAATCAAAATACAACCGTCCCTATCATGTAAGTTTTCAAATGATCGAAGATCACGTGGACTCCGTTGCGTTTGGTTCGTCTGCTTATGTTCCGGTTTGGGCAATCAGAAATTGGCCGGCACATGGAAATACTGCTTTGGGACAGGTTGCCGATTTGGCTCCGTTTGTAGATGTCAATTCAAATGGAACGTATGAACCGCTTCAGGGAGATTATCCGAGTATTTATGGAAACGATTGTGTGTTCAGCATCACCCATTACCGCTCGAATGGAGATACCGGCAAAGCATTTGAAATACACAGTTACGTTTATACGCAGGCTTGTGATACTTCAGAAGCGTTTAATGATGTGCTAATGCGAAAGGTTCAGGTTTATTCGCGCGGTGCAGCGATTGATTCCATGTTCTTCGGGGGGCTTTTTGACGGTGATTTGGGTAATTACAATGACGATTACATTGGGACCAATGTTGGGCTGGGATTAATCTATAACTACAATGGAGATTTAATGGATGAAAACAATTCAGGAAGAGTCGGTTACCAGGACACACTTGCAGCCCAGGGAATCATGGTGTTGAAAGGATTTAAGGAGGTAAATGACGGATTAGATAATGGAATTGGAATTCTTCCGGGACAATCGGTAAATGGTTATGGTTTCAATGATGGAATAATTGACAATGAATATGCAGGTTTGTTTGCGTCTCCTGTATTTACAGGTACAAACGCTCCAATGGGACAAACAGATCCGGTATCTGCAATGCAATGGTATAATTACCTGAACGGATTGTGGCAATTTGGTGATCAGCTATCCTACGGAGGAACAGGATTTCCTGGTGCTCCATGTGTTACCAATATCGAAACAAATTACATGTACCCCGGAGATTCAGACACCTTGAATTGGGCGACAGCAGGTATTGACCCTGGATTCTCCTGGTCGGAATTTGGACCATGCGGTTTAGGATCAGCTTCCAATCCGGCAGGTGACAGACGGGGTATTTATTCTTTTGGAAAAACATCCCTAAGCAATAGCGGAATGTTTGAATTGGATTATGCTTACTTAATTAAACGCCAGTCTGTGCAAACAACATCCATATTTGAACCTGTAACAGACCTGTTCGTGAAAGCCGATGCTGTTCGCAATGCATTTTTGGATAATGACGGACCTTGCGGAATCAACTTTGACCCGGTTCCGGAAAATCTGGGGTTGGAAGAAAGTACTGTTGAAGGAGATTCGTTTACGGTATATCCGAACCCAACTGCCGGATCTGTTCGTATCAACGGGATCTCGGAAGCAGGAGGAATAATCCGTGTATTTGATATGAATGGGAAATTGCTTCAAACAGTTTCTGGCTACCAGGCAATGCAGGTGCTTGATTTGAGTGAATTGAAAGGAAACCTGTTCATACTTCAAATCAGCAATGAATCAAAAACAGCGCAAAAAAGAGTAGTGAAGTATTAAGAAGGTGCTACCGATACTTACTCGAACCGACCGTTATATTTTAAAAACCATCCGTCATTCGACGGATGGTTTTTTAGCTCTCTGATCACCCGATCAGTCGGTAGTATGAATAATCGATCTGAATTTCGGTTTGTAGCAGTTGTTTCATCCTAATCTCAAAAGAGCTATTTTCGCTGAAGCAATAATTCAATCCGATGAAAAAAGAATACTGGGACGTAACCGACGAACAAGTCATTGAGAAAACCGGGAAGCCGATTGCTTTTTGGATGGAAACCTTAAAGGAGTTCCATGCAGCAGATAAGAAGTCTAACGAGGTAGTGGCTTTCTTACAGGAAATGCATGCTGTTCCGCGCTATTGGGCACGTACACTCACAACACTTTTTTTGAAAAATAACGGGAAATAGTGTTTACTTTTCGGAAAAGGGAACATGTACCGATATGAGGAAGTTAACTTTGATCCTTCTTGTTTCCCTGGTTTCTTTTGCAGGTAAATCGCAGAAATTCTTCGGTTTTTCTGACTCGACCTTTGCTGTGGGACAAATACATCAATTCAAAAGTTTTCATTATGCGATCTGTGGATCTCATACCATCTTGGTCGATAGCCTGAATATTCCGCAACTTGACAGCCTCATTGAATGGATGGAAAAGCATGAGAATATCGTAATTGAAGTAGGGGTTCATACAGATTCCAGAGGGTCAGATTCAATGAATTTAAAACTTACTGAATGGCGTGCAGAGGAGGCAAGGAAGTATATGGTGCAACGGGGAGTTCCGGAATCCAGGATAAAAGCCAAAGGTTATGGTGAAACCCGGTTAATCATCTCCGAAGAAGAGATCAACAAATACAAAAATACAGACAAAAGAATGTATGAAATGATGCATCAGAAAAACCGCAGAACAGAACTCACAATCATCGGAATTTAATTCGGAATTAATATTCCGGTTTCCCCAATTGGTAGAGAAACGAAAAATGTGAATTCACAGCTCCCATAAGGGTTTTATTCTCCAAATAGGTAACCCCGAATTCTTCCGCTGTTTCTTTTACAATTTTGGCAATTTCCGGATAATGTATATGCGAAATGTAAGGGAACAAATGATGCTCTACCTGGAAATTCAATCCGCCTACATACCAGGAAATCCACTTAGACTTGCGGGCAAAATTGGAAGTCGTCTCCATCTGATGGATCGCCCAATCATTCTCAATAACTCCTGCTGCATTCGGAAGCGGATGACTCGTTCCTTCAACGGTATGAGCCAACTGAAAAACGAGTGCAAGGATAAATCCGGCAATGGCATGCATCAGTAAAAAACCGATAATCGTTATGCCAAAAGGCAAACCGATTATTGCGATTGGCAGATAAAGCGTCGTGAAAAAATAGATCGCTTTCATAGAGACAATTTGGATGATCTTCTTCCAGTTACTTTTCTTTTCCTCGCAAAATGGTTGGTGCTTGCGGTATTGAATGAACTGAACAAAATCTTTTAGCGTAACCCAATACAACGTCAAGATCGAATAAAAAAAGACGACATAAATGAATTGAAAACGATGATATCCTTTGCGTTCGGAATGCGGACAAAACCGCATCAGCAATTTGTCGTCGATATCCTCATCCATATTGGCAACATTCGTATAGGTATGGTGCAATACATTGTGTTGCATTTTCCAGTTGCAGACGGAACCGCCCAATAAATTGAGTGTATGTCCCATGAAATAATTCAGGATCTTGTTTTTCGAAAAAGCACCGTGGTTTGCGTCATGCATGACGCTCATCCCGATTCCTGCCAGCGCAAATCCCATCAGGGACCAAAGTAATAATTGTGCAATCACAGGAAGTTGAAGGGTCAGGAGGAGAATAAATGGAGCGACATAAATTGTCAATAAGGTGAACGCTTTGACGTATAAAATCGAGTTTCCTTGTTTTTTGATCTTGTTTCCGCTGAAGTACCCGTCTACGCGTTTTTTGAGTGTTGGAAAGAAGTGTTCAAGGTCTCTCTTCTTCCATTTCACTGAACCTATTTCGCTCATTCAATTATGTTAGATGCACAAGATAGGTATAAAAAATTGCCTTGAGTGATTTATCGGAAATCTTTAGACTAGTTCGTTAGTTTTAATGATTGAAATTATATGATTAAAATGAATGAAATTCAGTAAAAACAATTGTTTTGATAAACATATTTTAAAGTAGGGTTTCAAGTGTAACGTGTAATTTCTGGTTTCCTTTCTGAATGCAGATTTGGTGGATAATAAATACGAACACTATGTCAATTCGTCAGTTTTATTTTATTGGCACAGCGCTTGACAATCCCTATCGTCTACAGTTTTTGTATAGTTGACTGCAATCATTAGCAAAAACAATGACATTTTGACGTTAATATTCACATACATGAAAGATACATTCGACCATACAATCATAGTCTCATCGGAAGAGGATGCAGAATTTTTGCCTTTGATGTCACAGGATGACGAGGACAATATGAACAAAGAAATTTTTCCGGAAGATTTACCTATTTTGCCTTTGCGAAATAATGTGCTTTTCCCCGGAGTCATGATCCCGATTACGATCGGACGGGATAAATCACTGAAATTGCTTCAGGATGCCAATAGCGGGAAGCGTATTATCGGGGTGGTTGCTCAAATTGACCAGGAAGAAGAAAGTCCTGAGTTCAATGACCTGCACCATATCGGAACGGTCGCTCAAATCGTTCGTTTGCTGAAGATGCCGGATGGATCTTCTACGGTTATTATACAGGGAAAAAGACGTTTCGAGATTACGGAACCTTATCAAACGGAGCCATATATGCGCGCGAAGGTGAATTTCCTGAAAGAGATCCTGCCCGAAAAAGACGATCAGGAAATGGAATTGTTATTCAGGAATGTGAAGGAACTGGCATTGCAAATTATTAAAGACAGCCCGAATATCCCTTCCGAAGCAGCATTTGCAATTGGAAACATCGAATCTCCGACATTCATGGTAAATTTCATCTCATCCAATATGAATGCGGATGTGAAGAAAAAACAAGAGCTTTTAGAGGAGTTGGACTTCCGCAAACGCGCACGCATGGTTGTGGAGCATTTAACTCTCGAGTCGCAATTACTGGAAATGCGTAATGAGATTCAGTCGAAAGTGCGCATGGATATGGATCGCCAGCAACGAGAGTATTTCCTGCACCAGCAAATTCGGACCATCCAGGATGAGTTGGGTGATAATCCGCAGGAACAGGATGTGAAAGACCTGGAAGATCGCGCATCCAAAAAATTGTGGTCCAAGGAAGTTTCCAAATTGTTTTACAAGGAACTGGCAAAATTGCAGCGAATGAATCCCCAGGGAGCAGAATATACGGTTCAGCTGAATTACCTGGATACCTTGCTGGATTTGCCATGGAATGAATATTCAACGGATAACCTGGACCTGAAGCACGCTGCAAAAATCCTGGAACGTGATCATTTCGGACTGGAAAAAGTGAAAGAGCGCATTTTGGAATACCTGGCAGTTCTGAAACTGAAAGGCGATATGAAATCACCGATTCTTTGTTTTTACGGCCCTCCGGGAGTTGGTAAAACATCTTTAGGAAAATCGGTTGCAGAAGCATTGGGGCGCAAATATGTGCGCATGTCGCTTGGTGGTGTGCACGATGAGGCTGAAATTCGCGGTCACCGCAAAACCTACATCGGGGCAATGCCCGGACGTGTGATGCAGCATTTGAAAAAGGCAGGTTCTGCAAACCCGGTCTTTGTATTGGATGAGATTGATAAACTGGGAAGAAGCAATCACGGAGATCCGTCTTCGGCTTTGCTCGAAGTACTGGATCCGGAACAAAATGCAGCATTCTATGACAACTATGTAGAAACAGAATTCGACCTTTCAAAAGTCATGTTCATTGCAACGGCAAACAGCTTATCAACCGTTCAGGGACCTTTGCTGGACAGAATGGAAATCATCGAGGTAAACGGATATACGATTGAAGAAAAAATTGAGATTGCGAAGAAACATTTGCTGCCGAAACAATTGGAAGCCCATGGAATCACAAAGAAAGATCTGATTGTGGACCGTAAAACCCTGGAACGCATCATCGAAAATTATACCAATGAATCGGGAGTGCGCGGGTTGGACAAAAAACTGGCGAAACTGGCTCGTCACCGGGCAAAACAAGTGGCCCTGGAAGAAAAATTCTCTGAAAAGATCGAATTGGATGAATTGACCGATATATTAGGCGCTGGACGTGAAAAGACGAAATACGATAACAACGATGTTCCGGGAGTTGTGACAGGTTTGGCCTGGACAAGTGTTGGTGGAGATATCTTATTTATCGAATCTTCTTTGACCAAAGGAAAAGGGAAATTAACCCTGACCGGGAATTTAGGAGAGGTGATGAAAGAATCGGCTGTGATTGCATTGGAGTTCCTAAAAGCACACAGTGACTGGCTGGATTTGGAACAAGACGTATTCGATGAGAAGAACGTTCACATTCACGTTCCGGAAGGAGCAACACCGAAAGATGGTCCTAGTGCCGGGATTACGATGCTTACTTCGCTTGCAAGTTCATTCTCCGGAAGAAAGGTGAAGAAGAATTTAGCGATGACGGGTGAGATTACCTTGCGTGGGGAAGTGCTTCCTGTTGGCGGTATTAAAGAAAAGATCCTTGCGGCGAAACGTGCAAACATCAAAGAGATCATTTTGTGTGAACGCAACCGCAAAGATGTGGAAGAGATCACCGCAGATTATGTCAAAGGATTGAAATTCCATTACGTCAAAAAGATGAAGGAGGTCATCGACCTGGCATTGGAGAAAAAAACAAATAAAAAAATATAAACAGTAGGCACGCACCAACGTGCCTACTGTTTTTTTGTATCCTTTCTATACTGCTTTTTGTCAGGCTTTCGGACAATAAATCTGCAAAATCTGCGTAATCAGCGGGAACAAAAACGAAGAACTAACTTACTTTTATTATCTTCGGAATCCGAAATTCAAACAAGTGGTTTTTAGCAGTACACTCTTTCTTTTTTACTTTCTGCCTTTATTTCTGCTTGTTTATCATGTAGTTCCCAAGCTGCTGAAAAATTGGGTTATTTTCTTTTTCAGTATTCTGTTTTATACCTGGGGAGCCCCGGTCTTCGTTTTCATCCTCTTGGGGACTTCCTTTACGGACTTTTTACTGGTTCGAGAAATCCACCGTTCGTCCGAAGCCAAAAAGAAGAAAATACTCCTGGTTATCTCGTTGACTATCAATTTAGGTCTGTTGGCCTATTTTAAGTACTCCAATTTTTTTATTGGAAACGCGAATGCTTTGCTCGAAAGTTTCGGGTTAAAAGAAGTTGCATGGACGAAAGTAATTATGCCGATAGGGATTTCCTTTTTTACCTTCGAATCGATCACATATACCGTAGACGTTTACCGGGGAAAACACGCCCCGCTGAAAAGTCTGAAGGATTATTTGCTCTACCTTCTGGCTTTTCCTAAATTAATTGCCGGTCCCATTGTGCGTTTCCAGGAAATTGCCGATGAGGTAATCGAGCGCAAAGAAAGCATTGACGAAAAACTCATTGGTTTTTACCGTTTCTCAATCGGATTAGCCAAGAAAGTACTGATTGCAAACGTCATGGCTGAACAGGCGAAAGTGATTTTCGAAAGTGATTTCCATCATTTAAGCACTTCATCGGCATGGATTGGGATTTTAGCTTATACCATGCAGATTTATTTCGATTTCTCCGGGTATTCCGATATGGCAATCGGTTTGGGTAAGATCATGGGATTTCATTTCCCGGAAAACTTCAACAGTCCTTACAGTTCCAGAAGCATTACAGAATTTTGGCGCAGGTGGCACATGACCCTGGGAAATTTCATGCGCGATTATTTGTATATCCCATTGGGTGGAAACCGGGTTTCATCCAAAGCTCGTTTGTATTTCAACTTGGCATTGGTCTTTATCCTTTCCGGGTTTTGGCATGGAGCTTCGTGGAATTACGTGGTTTGGGGAGCATTTCATGGTACTTTTTTGATCCTCGACCGCATTTTCCTGGTGAAATTCCTGAACCGGCTGGGTACCGTACTTTCCATTGCGATCACCTTCTTGATTGTCATGATGGGATGGGTCATTTTTAAGATTGAAAACGATATGAGTCAGGTGGGACTTTATTTTGAACGTTTGTTCGACTTTAATGGAGAGACCAACAGTAGTATATTTCCTAATTTTTGGCCTTTGTTGTGCGTTGCCTTATTTTTTTCATTTCTTCCGGCATTACCTGTTGGAAAGAAAATACAGGATTTCGTCTACACTAGAAACACTTATTCGCTATCAACAAACGGGTTTTTCCTGTTGGCAACGATTTTGCTTTTTATGATGAGTGCAAGTTCCGTTATTTCATCCGGGTTTAATCCATTCATCTATTTCCGTTTTTAAGATGAGTCAGCAACCGACATATAAGCGTTTGAAACAAGTGGTTTTCGCAGGAATAATCACCATGCTGTTTCTTCCTATGGTTCAGCATAAGTTCCGGTTTTTGGAAGAAAAACCCTTGAACGGCTCGTTTGAACTTTCTGCAAAACCGGTATGGACCAAAACAAGTTGGTTTAAAGGCGAGTATCAGGAGAAACAGGACAAGTACCTTGCAGAACATACCGGATTTTATCCTTCCTGGGTGCGATTATACAATCAGTGGAATTACAGTTTGTTTGATGTCGTGAAGGCCAACGGAGTCATTGCAGGTAAAGAACATTACCTGTTTGAAGAGAATTACATCCTTGCTTATTATGGATCTGATTTTGTGGGTGATGAAAAAATTATTGAAATAAGCAGGAAACTCAAATTGGTACAGGATACTTTGAGAAAAAAAGGCATCGATTTAGTAGTTGTTCTCGCTCCCGGGAAAGCAAGCTATTTACCGGAGTATATTCCGGATAAATACCGCTCTTCCAAAAAAGGAAAAACAAACATTGAAAGTTACCTGTCTGAATTTAAGAAACAGTCTGTTTCTCACATCGATATGCATACGTGGTTTGAATCGATGAAAAAAACGACCAGGTATCCGCTGTTTTCCAAAACCGGAATTCACTGGACAGCTTATGGCCAGTTCCTGGTGGCGGATTCTTTAGCAAACTATGTGTCAAAAAGCTGTAACCGTCAAATACCTCATTTTGTTTTGGAGAAAATGGAGCTTTCCGATGTCGCGCTGCTGGATGACGGAGACATCAAAAATGGAATGAACCTGATGTTCGATATCCGCGATTTGAAATTGGCTTATCCGAAATTTCATCCGAACAGAGAATCCAGGATGGGTGATCCGAAAGTAATGGTTGTTTCAGACAGTTTTTATTGGGGATTGTTTAATTCCAATGTATCTCATTGGTTGTTTAATGACGGGGAGTTTTGGTATTATAACGAACAGATCTATCCGAATTCCTATACAAAGGAAACCTGGGCGAAAGACCAGGATTTGAATAAAAAACTCGAAGAAAATAAAGTCGTGTTTATTATTTGTACAGATGCCAACCTTCCGCGTTTGGGCTTTGGTTTCATCGAGCGGGTGTACGAACTTTACTATGAAAAAAATAAGGAGACTGCTTTCGCGAGTCCCCTTATTTGATTTAGGTGTAGGTAGAAAATTGTTTGTTAATTATCAGGGTTCAGTTTTTACAGGTTCTTCCATTTCCGGAATTCCGGGTGTTGGTACGTCATAATAATCCGGTGGTACTTCTCCTTCGATCACGTCTCCATTAATAGGAGCAGGAATTTCACCTGTTTTCAAGGTACATTTTACCGCCTCAGCTTTTAAGGTCAATACCAGTTTCTTTCCTTTTACAAAGGATTCCGGCTTCTGTTGGTGAAGCGTATCTGCAAGGTGATTTTTGGAACGATAGATCAGGTCGAATGATTCTTTCTTTAGATCTTCTTTGTTGACTGTCAATTCGAATTTTCCTGCCTCATCCGTATAACCTTTCAGGATCGTTTTTCCATCCTGTTGAATTTCTACCGGTGATTTGGCCAAAGGCTTCCCGGTTTTCTCATCTTTCAGTTGCCCGCTGATTTTCATCGGGAACTTCAGTTTGTTGAACGCTTTGTGTTTCACAAGTGCTGCATCATCCGGTGCCGACTCGCAGGAAGAAGTTATCGGACCCAAAAAACCAAGTATACCCAGCAACGATAATCCTACCCGATAGGAAGCATTGGACAATGCAACATGTGAAACTTTAGAACTGATTTGATGATTATGAAAAATTCCGCAAACCTTTCCCGGGTTTGACGTAATGATGTGTTTGATTTCAACAGGTGTTTTCTGACGAAAATCCGTCAATGTTTTCTCACAGCTCGAACAATAATAACCGTCCTCACGTTTTTCCATCTGTGTATGCGACTGATTACAAGGCAATGACATGATCGGTTTGTTCATAACTGTAGTTTGATGAAATGAAAGTAGGAATTAATCGATTCGTCCGTTTCAAAAAAATGTGAAGTGTATGTTTGTTTTATTTTGAGGTTTTGTCGGATGTATAAATAGAAGTCACCGTAGGGAAATTGAACCGCTTTGTAAGTAAGTTTACTTACATGCTTATTAAAAATTTCAGGCGTAAAAATCATTGGCCTTTCATGTTTTTATTGTTAACAAGTTAGTAAACTTGCTAACTGATAAGTAAATCCATAAAATGCATTGAATCGTCAATACCCGCAAAACAAGAAAATCCTCCGACTATTACTTTGTCCACCTATTTATGTAGTAATTTTAGCGTAAAAAGTTAGAGTGATCAGCAGATGAAAAAGTTGAAGCAAGTACCGCTGGAACAGATTAACCTCATGGGGAAAAATACCATGATGGAGCATCTGGATATGAAATGTGTTGAATTAGGGGAAGATTACCTGGTAGCTACCATGCCTGTAGATCATCGCACGCATCAGCCAATGGGGCTGTTGCACGGTGGAGCAAGTGCTGCCCTGATTGAATCAATCGGTTCGATGGGATCAACATTACTGATTGACCTATCCAAAGAAGTTCCGGTTGGAATAGAGATCAATGCCAACCATATCGGTGGGGTAACAGACGGTTCGGTCAAAGCAATCGGTAAGATTGTTCATGCAGGATCACGCACACATATCTGGCAGGTGGATATTTTTGACGAAGCCAATGGTCGTCTGATCTGTACCGGACGTTTAACTGTAATGATAGTTCCCAGATCGTGAAAGACTTGCTGATTTACAGATTGCCTAAAGAAACTGCGCCAGTCATCAAGCACGGTACGTTTTCAATATTGAAGGAAGGAGAGAAACCTTCGGGGTTTGTGGTTTCCGATTTTCTGCATGAGCGGGCGTTTCATTTCAGGGAAAGTGCTGAATTTGATCCGGGATTTGACTTTCATTACGGCAGGGAAATTCCGACAGTAATTTCCAGGAGGGATTACCAGATAGAAGCTCAGGCTTTTTTGAACTCATTTCCCCTGCTTGGGGTTGAAAAAGGTGTTTTCTCCCGGATTAAACAAACTCCTTTTCGGGGTGACCGCGCCTTTGATCTGTTCCATTTATTGGAAAATACGTATCCTCATGCATTTTGCTATTTGATTTCTTCGGCTGAATTCGGTACCTGGATCGGAGCAACCCCGGAATTGCTGATGAACCAGGAAGGAATGGTATGTAAAACTGTTGCTTTGGCCGGAACTCACGGTGAAAATGAAGAACACGAATGGACCCCGAAAGAATTAGAGGAACATGCGTTTGTGGTGGATGCGATTAAAGAAACATTGGATCGAAATGAATGCGTTGAGATTGAATCCGATGGACCGTATGTGGTACAGGCAGGACCGGTTCAGCATTTGAAAACGGATTTCAAAGCGCTCTTGACAAAGCCCAATGCCTGGTCGATTGCTTTGGATTTACACCCGACCCCGGCTGTTTGCGGAACTCCCAGGAGAAATGCCATTGAAGCCATAGCAAGCAGGGAAATGCACGATCGTGAATTGTATACCGGCTTCATCGGTCTGTTTGAAGAAGGAAACACCAACCTGTTTGTCAATTTGCGCTGTGCACAGCTGTTCCGGGACAAAGCCTTTTTATATGTCGGCGGAGGATTTACCATTGATTCGATTCCGGACCTGGAATGGGAAGAAACAGAGCACAAGGCAGAAACCCTGATGCGGGTGATGAAAAAAATTCTTTAACCGGTTCATGGGATAACGTTCAAAAGTTCAAATCATGGAGACTCTTTGAACTTTTTTGAACCATTTGAACGTGTTGAACCTTCAAAGAAGCTAAATTTACACCATGATTTCAAGTGCAAAATTGGAAGTGCAGCTGCTTGTTGACGGTTGTAAGAAAGTAGGCGTAACGCATGTAGTTATTTCCCCGGGTTCCCGCAATGCTCCTTTAAGTATCGCTTTTGACGAAGATCCTCACTTCCAGATTTTTGTGGTTCCGGATGAACGTGTCGCTGCGTTTTATGCGCACGGAATGGCCCAAAAATTAAAGCAACCGGTCGTTGTTACTTGTACTTCAGGTTCCGCGCCTTTGAATTATTATCCGGCTATTGCTGAAGCATTTTACCAGGAAACTCCTTTAATTGTTATTTCTGCCGACAGGCCGGTTGAGTGGGTCGACCAAGGTGATGGACAAACCATTCGCCAGGAACGGGTGTTTGATCAGATGGTACTGAAAAGTGTTCAGCTGAACGAAATTCATTCGGATAATCAGCGCTGGCACTTCGAGCGCAAATTGTCCGAAGTACTGCAATCGGCAGTAGGAAAGAGGAGGGGACCTGTTCATGTGAATATTCCGTTCTCAGAACCTCTTTATGAAACGACCTCCGATATTCACATACTGAAAAATTGGGTGGAACTCGCTGAAACGGAAACCATCCTGACGAAGCAAAGCAAAAGCAGACTGGAAACATTATGGAATGAATCGATGAAACGCCTGGTCATTGTCGGACAACATCCACAAGATCCGGATTTGCAGGAAGTACTGGAGAAATTGGCCTTAGATGGATCGACCGCTGTTTTGGTAGAGCATACTTCCAATGTGCGCAGTCCTTATTTTGTTTCGAACATAGACAGGACACTGAATATCATTCCCGAATCAGAGCTCACATCTTTTCATCCGGATTGTATTGTAACCGTTGGTGGCGCAATTGTATCGAAGAAAATTAAAGTATTCCTGCGGCAATCCAAAGCCCCGGTTATTCGTTTCGGCATAGATTTCCCCTTCATGGATACGTATCAGAATTTACGTTTTACAGTTCCTGTTTCGGCACTTGAGGGGCTGAAGTTTATCCTGGAATTGGTTCAAAAGAATCCGCACAAATCCCGTTTTGGTTTTGCCTGGAAAAAAATAGATCAATTCGGTTCGGATGATCAAAAACAGATTTGCGCAACCCAGCCGTGGAGTGATTTGAAAGCGATGGAATTCATTATGGATGTGATTCCGGATTATGTCAATCTGCACATTTCAAACAGCTCGTTAATCCGTTATGCTTTGTTGTTTGATCCGATTAAAACGGTGAATTACTGGTGCAATCGCGGAACAAGCGGAATTGATGGAAGCAGTTCAACGGCAGTTGGTTCAGCCATTGTTTCCCCTAACGAGGCACACGTACTGGTTACGGGAGATCTTTCTTTCTTCTACGATTCGAATGCCTGGTGGAGTAAGTATCTGCCGTCTAATTTGAGAATTATCCTGGTGAATAACGGCGGAGGAGATATTTTCAATATCATTCCCGGACCAAAATCTACGAATCAATGGAAAAAGATTTTTGTAGCGGAACAAACCTTGTCTGCAGAAGATGTTGCACGGACTTATGAGCTGGAATATTTCAATGCCGCTTCTCAAAGTGATCTGGATCGCCAACTGGAACAATTTTTTTCAGAAAGCACAAACGGAAAGCCAAAATTGCTGGAGATAAATACCATGAACGAACCGAACAGCACCATCCTGGAAAATTATTTCAAAGCATTTAAGAAAAGAGTAGAATAATTGAAAAGGGTTGACAATTTGTAATTTCCGATTGGATTTTGATTTTTCTGAAGAATTTTTTCTGTTCAATTGTCCGGTTTTAATGATCAACTGAAGAAAAACAAAGGGAATCCAAACTGCTAAAAACTACTACGAAAAAGACAGCTGGACTCCCTGATTGGTTTGAATGCCTCTTAATAGGGCAAGGTTCAATAATGCTAATGTAAGTAAATCAGTTATTTAAAACAAAATTTAAAATCTAAAAATTCTGTTAAAAATGAAAAAAATCACAAATCCATTTTTTATAGTTTAAATGAGATTAAATTTGTCCCAAAAACAGAAAAGTGGATTTTGATATATTGACTACAGGCATTGGAATTTTTTACCTCGTAGTATTGACTTTGTTGGAAATTGTTTTAGGAATTGACAACATCATCTTTATTTCGATCATTACGAATTCGTTGGTAAAACAAGACCAAAGTAAAGCACGGATTTTGGGTTTGAGTTTAGCGCTGGTTATTCGCTTGTTGCTGCTTAGTGTGGTCTCATGGATTATGCAGCTGGATCAAAACTTTCTGTTCAAAGGAGTGGAATGGCTTCATTATTTCCCGTATACGGATGAGAAAATTACCGGTCACAGCTTGGTGTTGTTGATCGGAGGGCTTTTCCTGATATATAAATCAGTGGGAGAAATGCATTCCAGTATAAAAGGAGCACACACAGAAACAAAAAAGAAGAGGAAAGTGCGTTTGGGCGCAGTAGTCCTTCAAATTGTTGCAATTGACTTCATTTTTAGCTTCGATTCGGTTATTTCAGCTATCGGTATGACCAATGATATCCGTCATGAAACACATGGAAATCCGTTTGTCATTATTGTTTTGGCGGTAATTATCTCTATGATCATCATGTTGATTTTCTCCAGGCCGATTGCCAATTTCATCAATGCGCGTCCAACGATTAAAATGATCGCATTGGGCTTTTTGGTAACGATCGGAGTATTGTTGATAGCAGAGGCTTTTGGGCAGCATATCCCGAAAGGATACATTTATTTCGCCATGGTTTACGCGTTGCTGGTTGAGTTTCTCAATATCCGTATGCGCAAAAATAATAAGGAGCCTGAATTGTGACAGAGGAAGAAATTCTTACCGTTCTTCGTATTGAAAGCCCGGACGAGGTGGAAGAAGCCTTGGAATTGGAACTCTTCGGGATCAGGAAGTCTGTTTTGGGGAAACCTTTGTTAAGGCTGACCCTGAAATCAAAATGGTCCCGTTTGGATTTGCTGAATAAGATTGCGATTGATCAGCAATTGTTTTCTGTTCCCGAAGCAACCGGCTTCCGTTATGAGCTGGAGCAGACAGATGAGGTACTGCCTTTATGGGAAAGTTATATGAAAGCCAAAAGCCGGTGGAAAATGGCTTTTACTCAAGCACAATCCCCTGCAACTTTAATGGTTTTGTTGGAAGAAGGGTTAAAAATGGAACGCGCATTTGCAGAACAGTTTATACCTTCCGATTGGATAGAAGAAGAGCCTGTTTTCGGGGTGGAACCCGATCCGATGCTGGTCCAAAACGGATTGAAGCAGGCAGCTCAAAAGGCTTGGTTGACTTTTGCTGATTTGGAAAAGAATAAAAGTGAGCTGGAAAAAGACTTCTTGCTTGCGTTAAAGCGATTATCTTTGTTGCCGAAATATTTATAGTGAGTGAAGAACTTACAAGAAATGAATAATGAAAGACAAAAAAACGTACAAAGGAATATATGAGTGAATCTTTTGTTTCGAAGTCTTAAATCTTAAAACAATGAGTGAAGGAGCGTTTGATAAATTAAGAGAACAGTTGAGTTTGGAAGAGTGGCCCAATGTCTACTTCTTTAAATTTATTGTGCCCAACACACCTCATTTGCTGGCTCAAACAACCGCTTTATTTGATGAAACGGCACATATCCAGTTTCATGAGTCAAGTAATGGCAAATTTGTTAGTGTAAGCGTCAAAGAAATGATGCTCAACGTAGATTCCATCATTGCCGTTTATGAAAAAGCTCAGGTAATCCCGGGAATAATTTCCTTGTAGAAGATATGAAAAAAAGAACCCTGTTGACCCTTGTCGGTTTGAGCCTCCTGATCACCCTGCTGATCCTATTCCGTGTGAACTTCGTAAAAGGAGTCCGTTCATGGGAAAGCAAGGTTTTGGCAATAATGATCGGCCTGGCAGCGATTGCCATGTTGTATATTGCGTATAAGTCTGTGATCAGGCGATTCTCCAAAGGCGTTTTGAAGAAAGAAGAATATGCTTTGTTGTTTGATTTGGAAAATAAGGCTCAAAACGGAGAAATAGAATTTTATTTTACCATTGAACAGAATAAAAAAGTTGTGTTTTCAATTTTGAATGATAAAATGGAAACAATCAAAGTAGTCCTGGATAAAGAATTTTCCTCCGGAGGGCATATTGTGCGCTTTGATGCCAAGGAGTTGAACAGTGGAACTTACTTCTACTGCCTGGAAACAAACAATCAGAAAACAATGAAGAAAATGCTTGTTCAGCATGACAATCTGGCAGTGTAAATTGTCTTGGCAAAGCTTTTGACAAACAAAAACAAATAGTAACTTTAGGCCGACGAAAGAAGTCGCATAAAATTGAAACAATTATGGCATTAGAAATCACAGATGCAAACTTTGAAGAGCTTGTATTGAAATCAGACAAACCGGTAATGGTAGACTTTTGGGCAGAATGGTGTGGTCCATGTCGATTAATAGGTCCAATCGTTGAAGAAATGGCAAATGAATACGATGGTAAAGCAATCATAGGTAAAGTAAACGTTGACTTGAACCCGGGAGTTTCTGCTCAGTTTGGAATTCGTAATATTCCTACGATCATTTTCGTAAAAGGAGGAGAAATTGCTGACAAATCAGTAGGTGCTGTTCCGAAAGGACAGTTGACTGCTAAGTTGGATGCATTGATTTAATTTAGAATTCAATTATAAAAAGTCCGTCCCTGATTTCACGTCGGGAGATCGGACTTTTTTTTTGAAATTCAACAAGCATAATACATGAAAAATTTTTGGAGACGCTTACGCTTATATGGATTTGGCTTTGGGATCGGGCTGATAATGGTTTTTTTCTTTTTCCGGAACCGGGGTTGTGCCTGGCTGCCCGAAAACCGGGTTAAAAATACGTTCCTAGGGAAAGTACTCGTAATCTCTGAAACCAATCAGCGCATATTTGACGAACACCACCTGAGTGATTCACTGATTGTCTCTTTCTTGGACGATGGGTCCATAGCGTTCGGTTCCAGTAAAAAACAGGGAAAACTAAAAGTATACAAAATCGAAAAAGAAGTAAACGGAAAAAATACCGAGCTGTGGTTTTCCATGCCGGAAGATGCATTCATTGCTGAAGTAGTCTGGCCGAAGGGATCGATTCAGAAATTTAAAAGTACCACAGAAGGTTTCGGTCGGATGATTCACTTTCCAAATGTCAAAAGCTTTGTTTATCTGAAAGAGAACGATGAATTGAAAAAGCAAATGGCTGAGTTTGGAATAAAGGGTGAAGAAACGATTCAGTTCCTGATGAAGAAGTCCGGGTTGATCGATTTCTCAAAATCAAAATTGACTGCGGAACCGGTTCCCGAACAGTTTGTCGTATTGCCGCGTGAAAAGGGTGATACACTGAGTGCCAGAACAACCTGGTTTAAGGAACATATCGAGTTTTATGAATTGGAGCGCAATTAGCGCCGGATTCCTGTCATTTGAACACAATGACATGTTAATAAATATGGGTTAACACTTACGTAACCTAAAGGTTTTTACTAATTTTGTCCAATGGAATTTTCAGCGCTGCAAATAGCTACGATACTGAACGGTGAAGTTGTTGGTAACTCGGACGTTACAGTTGCTGGCCTAGCTAAAATTGAAGAAGGGACCGAAGGGACACTTTCATTCCTGTCGAACCCGAAGTATGAAGAATATATCTATACAACGCAATCAAGTATTTGCATTGTAAATAAGTCGTTTACTCCTTCAAAGGAACTTCCGGAAACATTGACCCTGATAAAAGTAGATGATGCATATGCATGTTTCGCAAAACTGTTGGAAGTTTACAACCAGATGCGCCAGAAACAGCCGAAGATCGAAACACCTTCATTTATTTCAGAATCAGCGAAAGTTGGAGAAGGATTGTACCTGGGAGCCTTCGCTTATATCGGTGAAAATGTCGTGATCGGGAATAACGTAAAAATTTACCCGCAGGCATATATCGGAGATGGCGTTGTGATCGGTGATGATTGTACAATCCATGCCGGCGTAAAAGTATATGCAGATACACGAATTGGAAATCGTTGCATACTGCATGCCGGTGTTGTTATAGGGAGTGATGGTTTCGGTTTTGCCCCGGATGAAAAAGGAGTTTTCTCCAAGGTGCCTCAAATCGGGAATGTCATCCTGGAAGACGATGTGGAAATTGGTTCAAATACTACGATTGACTGTGCGACGATGGGATCTACCATTCTTCGTCAGGGAGTGAAAATTGATAACCTGGTTCACCTGGCCCACAATGTGGAAATTGGTCACCATTCGGCGCTTGCCGCACAGGTTGGTGTTGCCGGTTCTGCAAAAATCGGAAAACACGTCATGATTGGTGGTCAGGCCGGAATCAGCGGACACCTTCATGTGGCTGACGGAACCAAAATTGTAGCACAATCAGGAATCCCGAATACAATCAAAAAAGCGGAAGTTTTAATGGGTTCGCCCGCCATTCCGATGGATGATTACAAGAAATCATTTGTCGGATTCAGAAGACTTCCAATCATTATCAAGAAATTATCGGAATTAGAAGATAAAATTAAAACCCTTTCAAAATCTGCAGAATAATTATGTCGGACAAACAATTTACCCTTAAAGAAAAAATCACGTTCAATGGTGTTGGTTTACATACCGGAGAAGCAGTTGTGATGGAAATTCACCCTGCTGCTGAAAATCACGGATATAAATTTCAACGGTTGGATGTAGATGGTCAACCGATTATTAAAGCAGACGCAGATTTAGTGGTTTCTACCGAGCGCGGAACAACGCTGGAGTCAAACGGTGCCAAAGTTTACACAACGGAACATGTGTTGGCAGCATTGTATGGAATGGAAGTGGATAATGCCCTGATTACACTGACCGGGCCGGAAATTCCGATCATGGACGGGTCGTCTCTTCCTTTTGTGAGAGAAATTCAGCGGGTTGGAAGAACGGAGCAAAATGCCGAGCGTTTGTATTTCGAACTGACAGAAAATATCAAGTGGGAAGACGCTGAAAAAGGAATTGAGTTTTTGGCTGTTCCGGATAAAAATTACCGCTTGACGGTGATGGTCGATTATAATTCTCCTGCTCTGGGAACGCAACATGCCCACATGTACCATTTGGGTGAATTTGAAAAAGATATTGCAGCGTGCAGAACATTCTGTTTCCTGGGAGAGTTGGAATTCCTGGCTAAGAATAACCTGATCAAAGGTGGAAGCCTGGACAATGCCATTGTCTTGGTTGAAAGAAACGATGTGAAAGAAGAGGAATTGGACCGCCTGGCGAAATTACTCGGAAAGGATAAGTTGAAAGTGAATTACGACGGGATCGGTGTTTTGAACAGCTTGAAATTGCAGTTCGAAAATGAACCGGCACGTCATAAATTATTGGATATTGTTGGTGATTTGGCTCTAGTCGGCCGTTTTATTAAAGGACATATTTTGGCGGCACGTCCGGGACATTCCGGAAACACACGTTTTGCTAAAGTCTTGAAAGAAGAGATTAAAAAACAGGAAAAAGGAGGTAAAAGCTTTGACCTGGAGCGTGAACCGCTATACAACATCAACGATATTGAACGCATGTTGCCTCACCGCTATCCGTTTTTATTGGTCGACAAGATCATGGAGATTACGGAAGATAAAATTATTGGTGTGAAAAATGTAACGATGAACGAACCGATGTTCCAGGGACATTTCCCCGGAAATCCGATTTTCCCGGGAGTGCTTCAAATTGAAGCAACTGCACAGTGCGGAGGTATTTTTGCATTAAGTAAAGTAGAAGATCCGCATTTGTATTCCACCTACTTCATGAAGATAGATAATGTGAAATTCAAACAAAAAGTTATCCCGGGGGACACCTTAGTATTTGAATTAACCTTAATTTCACCTATCAGACGTGGATTGGTTCATATGCAGGGAAATGCCTATGTAAACGGGAAGCACGTTATGGAAGCTGAAATGCTTGCACAAGTCATTAAAGATAAAGCAGAAGTATGATTAGTCCACTAGCACAGGTTTCTCCGAAAGCAACATTAGGAGAAGGGGTAACAATAGAAGCATTCAGTACGATTTACGATGATGTTGTCATTGGGGCAGGAACGAAAATCCATCCGAATGTAACCATTTATCCGGGCGCTAGAATCGGGGAGAATTGCGAAATTTATCCCGGTGCTGTCATTGCGGTAATTCCTCAGGATTTAAAATTTGACGGAGAATACACCACTGTAGAGATTGGTGACAGAACCGTAATCAGAGAATGTGTGACGATTCATCGCGGCACAAAAGACATGTGGAAAACAACCGTTGGAAAGGATTGTTTGTTGATGACTTATGTGCATATTGCTCACGATTGTCAGATAGGAAATAATGTGATTATGGCGAGCTATTCCGGTTTGTCAGGACATTGCGTGGTAGGTGATTATGCCATTTTGGAAGGACGATGCGGATCTCAGCAATTCATTCATGTAGGTGCACATTCGTTTATTGCCGGTGGATCGTTGATTCGTAAAAATGTTCCGCCGTATGTCAAATGCGCTCGCGAACCGCTGACGTATGCAGGAATCAATTCCGTTGGACTCAGACGACGCGGATATACAGACGAACAGGTGCGTGAAATAGAAGACATTTACCGCATTATTTTTGTTCAAAACAATCATGTGACGAAATCATTGGATATTGTGAAAGAATCCATTCCGGATTCTCCGATCAGAAGAGAGATTTTATCATTTATTGAAGCGTCGGACAAAGGGGTGATTAAAGGGTTGATATAACCTTGACAAACGGTTTGCACTTTTTTCGAATTTAATTGTAAATTAGCCCAATACAGTGTTTGATGTTATCAAAGAAGACAAAATACGCATTACACGCCTTGACCTATTTGGCCAAGAAGAATGCCAATGAGCCAACTTTGATCCTGGAAATTGCAGAAAACAGCCGTATTCCGCGAAAGTTTTTAGAATCTATTTTGCTTGACTTGAAAAAGCAGGGGATTTTAAACTCGAAAATGGGAAAGGGAGGAGGTTACTTCTTAAGACAAACACCTTCCGAGATTCAAATATCCACGATCATTCGTCTTTTCAATGGACCGATTGCACTCTTGCCTTGCGTTAGTTTGAATTACTACCAGCGCTGTGACGAATGTACGGATGAAAAAACGTGCGGATTGAATAAAGTGTTTATCGATGTCAGAAACGAAACACTGCGTATTTTAGAAAACAAATCAATTCAGGATATTGTCAATCAGGAATTGTAACACCGGTCAACTGCGACTGGATAGAACAAACAATCAAAGTGGTACATAGAAATCAAGTTATTGAAGTGAAGATCGATGATTTTGCATTTGGCGGTCAGGGTCTTGCGCGCATGAAATCGGAAGAGGGTGATTTTATTCTCTTCGTGGAAAATACCTTTCCCGGGCAATTTGTAAGAGCGCGGGTTGACAAGAAAAGAAAGCGTCATGCTGAATGTAAGTTGTTGGAAGTCCTGGAACGCTCACCTTTGGAAAAAGCATTGCCTTACCAGGAAATTTCAGGTGCGCCTTACTTGTTTGTACCGATTGAAATTCAACAGGAATACAAAAAGAAATCTACCCTGGATGTGTACCGTAAAATCGGTCGGATTCCCGATCCGGGAGCTTTGTTCGATCAATTTATCTCCTCCCCGGAAGTGTTCTTCTACCGCAATAAAATGGAATACAGTTTCTCTTCCATTGAACATGTGCCGGAGACGGGAGAAGAAATTGATGATGCGTTTGCGCTGGGCTTTAAAAGAAGAGGAACCTGGTGGAAAGTAGAAAATCTGAATAAACCAAGTGGATTATTTGATGAACAGTGGGAAACCATTCTTCCCGAATTCAGGGATTTATTGAAGTCATTCGGACTTTCTGCATGGCATCCTCCGAGAAAGGAAGGTTTTTTCCGTCACATTGTAGTCCGTAAATCTTTCGATCAGGACCAATTGCTGTTGCATATCGTTACGAGCTCTGTCGGGATTAAAAAGTTTGACACGAAAAAAGTAGTGGAATTCCTGAAAGAGAAACTGGGAAATCGATTAGCAGGGATCTGGCATACGATCAACGACAATGTAGCAGATCGTGCAAAAATTGAAAATGGGACGAGTACCTTGTTGTTCGGAGAATCTGTAGTCGTTGAAAAGATGCTCGGACTGTCCTTTGAGATCAGTATGGAAAGTTTCTTCCAGACCAACCCGAAGAGCGCAGAGCGTTTATATACCAAAGCCATTGATTATGTCTGTGACCATGCAAAAGACGGAGGCGTAATCATGGATTTATTTTGCGGAACCGGAACGATCGGTCAGTTGGTGGCGCAACGTGTAAATGCGGGAGAAATCATCGGTGTGGATATCGTGGAAGAAGCCATTGAAGATGCCAAACGCAATGCCAAACGCAACAAGTTGGAACACTTACATTTTTTCGCCGCTGATGTGGGGAAATTCCTTTCGCTCCATCCGGAATATTTGAATCGCATCGATACGATCGTATTGGATCCGCCAAGAGCGGGAATCGCACCTAAAACCCTGCAAAAAGTAATGGCTCTGGGAGCTTCTCACCTGGTATACATTTCCTGTAATCCTTCCACTCAGGCACGTGATACGGAAACTTTGGAGCAAGGCGGCTACAAACTGACAAAATTGTCTTTAGTGGACCAATTCCCGCATACCAGTCACATTGAGGCGATCGCTGTTTATGAGAAGTTGAACCGGTAACCGGTTATTGAAACTGCCCGAATGTATTACGCATGGAATGCTTTCGCAGGCCTTCTTCTCTTGATCCATTTCACAGCTTCAAACCAAATCACGGAAACGAATCCGGTGCCAGCAGAGATGAATAGTTGGCCAACATTCGGGACTTCGAATTCGAAGAAGTGGTTTAATGGCTGGACAAAAAGCAGTAAGCCCATCAACAGCACCGTTACCCCGATGATATATCCCACCAACCGGTTCCGGTATTTCAGCGTGGTCCAAATCGAATAATAGAAGGAACGATTAATCAGCGTCAGGAAGATATTGGCAATCACTAAATCCGTAAATACCATCGTCCGGGTTAATTCCTCATCATAGTGATTATAAACAGCATATTGATAGATAAAAAGAATGCCTGATGTAATAACCAGTCCCTGGATAATGCTTACCAGGAGTTCACTCCAGTTAAAGAAAGTAGTAGAGAGCGCTTTTGGCTTTTGAAACATTAAATTCTTTTCCAGGGGTTCATTCTCATAAATGATGGAACACGTGGGGCCCATAATTAGTTCCAAAAAAATGACATGGATCGGTGAAAAAATATTCGGATAAATCCAGCCTAAGGCCAATGGAATGAATACGATTAAAATAATTGGGATATGGATGGAAATAATGTATTGAATGGCCTTTTTTAAATTGGCATAAATTTTTCGTCCCATAGCAATGGCATCAACCATTTTGGATAAATCATCTTCCAATAGAACCAGGGACGCAGCATCTTTGGCAATTTCAGTTCCTTTTTTACCCATTGCGATCCCGATATGCGCGGCTTTGAGTGCAGGTCCGTCATTCACACCATCTCCTGTCATTGCCACTATTTGTTGTTTTGTTTTTAATGCATGAATGATTTTTAATTTCGCGTCGGGAAACATCCGGGTAAAAATGGCTGTCTCCATAACGCAATCATTCAATTCTTCGTCGCTTAATTCCATGAGCTGATTACCGTTCATGGTTTTCTCATATCCCAGGAAATGAATTTGCCTGGCAATGGCAGCAGTCGTTTCTGCATTGTCTCCGGTGATGATTTTTACCTGGATTCCTGCGTCGTAGAAAGATTTCAGAACTTGTTCTATGTTCTTCTTCGGTGGATCATAAAACGCAACAAGTCCCTTAAACTTAAAAACGAATTCTTCCTGGTTTGAAGGAAAATCTGTTCCTGAAAAATCGGAGAGACCAACTCCCAGTATGCGGTAGCCATCCTTTGCAATAGTCTGTGCTACTTCAATGACTTCCCTTTGTTCCGCCTGGGTAAGTGAAGAGACCTTCATCAGGGTTTCTACCGCTCCTTTGGCGGCCACAATTCGGTTTCCCTGATCGTCTTCGAAAACGTGCGTCATCATGGGAGGTTTTCCTCCTAAGGGATATTCATGGACCAGTTTGAAATGAGGTCTTTGATCTTTCACTACCTGATTTTCATAAGCTTGATGCAGGGCAATTTCCATCGGGTCAAACGGAATGGGTTCACTTGCCCACATTCCAATTGCAACCAGGTCTTTTTCTTCTGATGTTGAAACCTCGTCCAACGTAGAAAGAGTCTTCGTAGAGAATACATATAACTTGGCCAGGCTCATTTTATTCTCCGTAATCGTTCCGGTTTTATCGGTGCAAATAACAGTTGCGCTACCCAGTGTTTCAACTGTTTTCATTTGTTTTACAACGATCCCCATTTTCATCAAACGCCATGCTCCAAGTGCCATAAACGTTGTGAAGGCAACTGGGATTTCCTCGGGCAAAATACTCATTGCCAAAGTCAGTGATTGCAATAAACTCGTTAACAGATCATGTGAACCGATGAAATTGATTGTCCAAACGATCAGAAAGACAAGCCCTCCGGCGATGGCCATTTTCTTTACAAAATTGGTAATCTGAATTTCTAAGGGTGTTTTTTCTTCGCTAATATCTTCGATGCTTTTTCCAATTTTACCTAACCTGGTTTCATTGCCAATGGCAGTGATGGTGACGATAGCTAATCCTGTCGTCACAATGGTACCGCTGTAAATGAAGGAATCCTGCGATTTTTCATCCTTGAAGACAGCAAGTGATTCTCCGGTTAGAATTGATTCATTCACAGAGAAATCATTTGATTGGACAATCTTTCCATCTGCTACAATCAAGTTTCCTTCTTCTACTATCAGACTGTCTCCAACAACAACTTCTTCACTTTTAATTTTTTGTGTTTTTCCGTTTCGAATGACGGTGCACGTAGGCTGAGAAAAATCTTTGAGTTTGTCTAATGCATTTTTACTCCGGGAATACTGGTAAATAGAAATAAATGCCTGGAACAAAATGGCAGAGGAAAGGAAAATTCCATCTCCGATTTTCCCGCTAATGAAATAAATAGAAGCCGCAACAAAGAGCAAAATAATCATCGGCTCTTTTGCTATTCGAAGGATGTTGGCGAGTAGATCATTTTCTTTTTGAGCCTTCAGTTGATTGGAACCGAATCGGGCTCTGGCCTGAATAACTTCGTCGGTACTTAATCCTTTAATAGTGAACATTCCGTTTCCCATAGGTGAATTTGAATAGTGTCAAGATAATGATAAAAAGAGGTGGATAATCTGTTTAGTTTACATCTTTTGAAAATAATCTTCCGGTCGATACAACCTGCTGTGAAGCGATCGATGAGGTGGCGGATTGCAAGTTTACACTGAAAAGGTTAGCATATAAACGGAATTACCGCTTTCCGGTCTTTCGGATAATCCGGAAAGGTGTGTTTATACCACTTGTGGTTGGCAAGTGCCCGGGGAAATAAATTGCAGAAGGTAAAGAATGCAAAGCAACATGCGGGAAGGTTCCAGCACAGGATTGCAAAACCGATCCATTCAACAAGTTCACCACCTAAATTCGGAGCCGAAATGTATTTAAAAGGTCCGCCGTGCGGAATTTTATATCCGTCGCCCGGATGTTTTCTCAAGCCGATCAAAATGGTGTCTGAATAGATATTGGTAAACATTCCGAATACAAACAGGGCTCCTCCGACAATGAATTGCCAGGAAGTAAACCAATCCATCGTATAAGAGGAGAAGTGAGACAGGTAATAGCCGATCAGGAATCCGTTTGCCAGGTTGTGAAGCATGGCCATTCCGACAATGCTCACCGGAATTTGTTTGCCTTTGGTTCGCGTTCTGAACGGATAAATAAAACTTCTGTTTACATAGTGTGCGGTAAACAGTCCGACGATTGTCCAGTCGACTGCGGACAGTTGTTTTGGGCCCGAAAGAATGAAAAAATACAATACGACCAGGACAAAACTTTCCATGATTACCCAGCCCCAGCGGTTCGACATCAGCGGGCCCCAGTTGGAATTGGTAAATTTCCCGTACGGAGCGTCTTTGAATTGGAGTCCCAAAAAGGCAATAATTCCCACACCGATCCAGGCATAGCAGAAGTAGTAAAATGTTTCTTGTGTCATATCAGTGATTCTCGCGATGCCAAGATAATAAATCTTTCATCGTTTCATCAACCGGACGTGGATTATGTCCCAAATCTTTTTTTGCCTTTTCGGAATCAATGTGCTTATTACCGAATTCCAGAATCTCAATACTTTCCCTGGTAACCGAAGGGTCTTGTTTCATGAGCCTGTAATAGACTTTTATGAAAGGCAGAAATGATTTCACCAGCCCGATTGGGATTTCAAAACACGGAATGCGTTTACCGGAAACTTTAGCAACGACACGTGATAAATCTTTTAAGGTGTAATACCTTCCGCCGAGGATATACGATTCTCCCAGTTGCCCTTGTGTTAATGCGTTGCAGATGGAGTTTGCAATATCGCGAACATCGACCCAGTCGTAACCGCCTTTGAATACAAAAGGGATACGCCTTTTTGCCATGGAAATGAAGGCACTGTTTTGTTTACATCTGGCGTAGTTCGGAGGACCAAACACGCATGTTGGATTTACGATAATGACCGGTAAACCGGATTCAAAATACTTTCGGGCGATTAATTGTCCGTCGCGCTTGCTTTTGTCATAAGAATAGGCCGAATCGGGAACGAAAGGGCGTGTCTCATTCATGGGTTCATCTATCGGAAGATGATTGTATGCGTGTACGGAAGAGAGATGGACAATGCGTTTCAGCTTGCTTTCTTTTGCTGTCTTCAATATATTTTCCACTCCGTTGACATTGATATTCTGCACTTGTCCGTGGGGATCTCCGGTAATAGAAATAATCGCTGCACAATGAATCAGGTAATCACAGTCTTTCATCAATTCTCTTAAGGAATTTTCATCCTCAATTGACCCTTTTACAATAGCGATGTTGCGGCTTTCCAGAAAATCGCTTTTAGAATGAGCCAATGCTTTGATTGAGTAGTTGCGGCGAATCAGTTCTTCAATGATGGCATTTCCGATATGGCCGTTTCCACCGGTAATTGCGACCTTCATTATTTCCCTTTTGCTTTTACAATGATCAGCACGGTATGCATCAAAATTTTCAGATCAAGAGCAATGGACCTGTTTCTGAGATAAAGCAGGTCAAACTTCATGCGCTGAATCATTTGGTCTACGTTTTCCGCATAGCCGTATTTGACTTGTCCCCAGGAAGTGATTCCCGGTCTTACCTTTGTTAATTCGAGAAATTGAGGTTCTCTTACTTTGATCTGATCAATAAAAAATTGTCTTTCCGGGCGTGGACCAACCAAAGACATATCACCTTTAAGGACATTGAAGAACTGAGGGAATTCATCCAGGCGCGCTTTGCGCATGAATTTCCCAATAGGTGTAATACGCGGATCATCCGTACTGGAAAGTTGCGGTCCTGCTTTTTCGGCGTCAACGTACATAGTGCGGAATTTGATGATCTTAAAAGGTTTTCCGTTTAAACCGATTCGCTCCTGGAAAAAAAGAATGGGGCCCGGCGAGGAAATTTTTACAGCAATGGTAAGAAAAATATAAACCGGGATCAGCAGGACAATTGCAATAATGGAAAAGAAAATATCGAACAGGCGTTTTGCCACACGCTGCCAGTAGGGCATGACCTCGGCATTAACCTCCATCAAAAGCGCACCGAAAATATTGTTTAATTTTACCGAACCCGATAAGATATCGTACATATCCGGGAGTACTTTGATCACAATGTTTTCCCCGTTAATGCGCGAAATGATATTTTTCAAACGCTCGTGTTCGGTACTTTCCAGTGCAATGATGATTTCCTCGATGTGATTGTCCGCAATGATTTGTTCCAGTTGGTCCACGTGACCTAAGTAGGGCATTTTATTTTCCAACAGTTTGTCAATTCCATTCAGGTTCACAAATCCGACGAATTGGTTTCCACCTCCTTTTTCGATTCCTTCGATTTCCTGGTAGATCGCAACTGCCTTTTCAGAACCTCCGATCAGCAATGTTTTAAAACCGTCTTTTCGCAGATGAATCCTTCTCACGAGAATACTGGTAATGACCAGCCTGGAAAAGAATGTAAACCCGAAATGAAGCAGGGCCAGGGTTAAAAGCGAACGGTAGTAATTGAAGTAGGAGTTTACATCGTCGTCGATTAGCAAGGCGAAAAAGAGCACAATTGACCCGAAAATTGTTGCAAATGCAGTATAGGAAAGAATTTTTAAGCGATACAATCGTCTGACATCCTGGTAAGTTCCCTGAAGGGTGTAGAATAAGAGCCAAAGTGCAGGAATAATAACGATCCCGTAATAGAACGTTTCATTGAAGGAAAAAGCCTCGTGTTCGATGTTTGTTTTTCGGTAGTAATAAAACAAAGCCCACGATAAAGCAGCCGCTAAAAAATCACTTGCAATAAATAAACCTCTAAACAATTTTTGCATTCCAACTAATGATTCTAGAAGTGTACCACTTTAATATTATCAATAAAGACTTCACTGGAGTTTAACCCGGTATTCAAAAGTACTTTCAGATATTGTTTGTATGCGTAACCATTTGGGGTATTGGATACGACATCTTTCAGGTCAATATAAATCTTTTTCCATTTGACATCCGATGTCTGTCTTGAAACAGTAAATCCGCCATGATCAGCTGTTCCACCGCCAACCTGCATTTCGATCATTCCCGTCATGATCGTATTGGTGTTTTTATAATCGAATTCCAGGTAAACTTCCGCACCGCTTTTAGGTAATGTGAGCTGATCCATTACACCGATCCACAGGGAATCTGTTGTGTTTAATGAAAGGTGTCCATAGTTTCCCCACGGGCCGACAGCACTGTTGCTTTCAACTTCGAGGTTTAAATTAGGACTGGAATACGTTTGGTCTTTGACGATAGATATCGAACTGCTTTCAAAGTCTTCAATGGTGAATTTGGTGTTTGAAAAGTATCGGGTAGTCGGATCAAAACTATAGGTTTCACCCTCTGTAAGCTGAAGTGTTGTTTCAAAGGGTTCTGCAAAGGGATAAATCTTTTTTGTGGAAGCAAGTCCGTTGTTCTTCATTGCAGGATACAAGGTGATTTTGCAAGTGCCCGAAGTAAGTACCGGAATTTTGCAGGGAACCTCGAATACACCGATAACTTTTCCATCGATGTATACCCACACATCACTGAAGTTATGAGTTAACACGCCAGGAGAAGGATTGGAATTCGGATTGGAATTAAGAGTCCAGGTATTGATTTCAAGCCAAACCGGCAAAGGGTTATTCTTAACGCAACTTGACAACCCAAAGGAAAGCAGAACAAAAAAGTATAAATATTTCATAGATAAGCCTATGTGAAGCTAACGCAAATTTACGTTAATTATTGTCGAAAACCGAGAGATGTGCGGATTTCAATTTGTCAATAATCTGATAAGCTACATCCAGTGCCCGGCAGGCATCATCGATTGAAACGACAACCGGCTGATTATGAACAATGGAATTGTAAAAAGAGCGTAATTCTTCCTGGATGGCATTGGTCTTTTTAATCTCTGGTTTCAATGCGGAAAAATTGACGTCATCATTGAGCTGGAAGCTGAAAAAGCCGGGAGTTTCTTCATCTTTCGGAGTGATCATGATCTGATCAACGGATTGGTTCAAGAAATCGATGACGAGGTAGCCGGTTTTTTGAAAAATACGTGTTTTTCGCATATTGTTCAGGGACATCCGGGAAGCCGTCAGGTTGGCGACACATCCGTTATCAAACTCAATGCGAACGGAAGTAATGTCCGGTGTCCGGCTCACTACACTTACACCGCTTGCGGAAATTCTCCGGATAGATGAGTTTACACAACTTAAAACGATATCCAGATCGTGGATCATTAAATCCAAAATAACCGAAACATCTGTTCCGCGCGGATTGTACTGTGCCAACCGGTGGATCTCAAAAAACATCGGTTTGACAATTAGGGGTTCTGCGGCCCGGAAAGCAGGATTGAAGCGTTCCACATGTCCGACTTGTGCGATGACACCGGCTTCCCTGGAAAGATCCAGTAAGATCTTGGCCTGTTCAGTGGTTTCTGCAACCGGTTTTTCGATAAAAACATGTTTGCTTGAACGCAATGCTTTGTAAGCAATATCATAATGGTGCAGGGTGGGAGCAACCACGTCAACACAATCGGCTGCATCAATCAGCGCCTGCATATCATCCCATCGCTTAATATGATATTCGGCCGTTGTTTTTTCGGCGGATTCATCCGATGGATCATAAAAACCAATTAATTCGAACAGATCGGACAGTTCAAGAAGCAAGCGGATATGAATTCTGCCTAAATGCCCTGCTCCAAAAACACCGATCTTAAGTTTCTGCTCACCCATGTCACAAATGTAAGGATTCGCCAAAACGAATCCGGGAGGATGGATTTGTGTTATCAACAACGCATGTTTAGTTGAGAAAATAACTCCGGAATCGATTCATTCTCTGACGAATACTGGGATTGCGAAAAAAAAATCAATTTCCGTATAGGAATTTTAATAGAAATGCTTATTTTTGCGCCCACTTAATGGAGGTTGTAGCTCAGCTGGTTAGAGCGCCGGATTGTGGTTCCGGAGGTCGCGGGTTCGAACCCCGTCTTCCTCCCTCAAAACAGAAAAGAGTGTGAAAAGCGAGAGCGGACACACTCTTTTTGTTTTTATTCAACACTCATTCCATTTACATAGCTTGCTTCTCATTCATGAATCCCTTCCCTGAATTCTTCAACCATCTTTCGGTTGAATGCCGGTAAATCCTGCGGTGAACGGCTTGTAACCAATCCATTATCGACTACTACTTCTTCATCCAACCAGGTTGCCCCGGCATTTTGCAGATCAATTTTTACCGATTCGAAAGAAGTCATTTCACGTCCTGAAACCACCCCCGCGCTAATTAATACCTGTGGACCGTGACAAATGGCAGCGACCGGTTTTTTTTCATCAAAAAAAGTTTTCACAAAATTCAAGACCTTGTTTTCTCTTCTCAGTTTATCCGGGTTGATGACGCCCCCGGGAATTACTAATCCGTCATATTCTGAAGCTTTCACATCGTCTATAATATTGTCAACCGGATATTCCTTTCCCCAGTCACTTTTAGACCAGGCTTTGATCGTACCGCTTTTCAAACTTACAATTTCTGCCTGCCAGCCTTGCTTTTCAATGGCCTCTTTCGGCGATTGCAACTCGCTTTCCTCAAATCCGTCTGTAGCCAAAATGGCAATTCTTTTGTTCATAATGCTCTTTTTTAATATTGTTCCTATAAGTTACGAGCATGCGGTCAACATACAAATTGCTTGCTGTTAAAGTGTGGTAAAGGATGTTAAATCTGTTGTTTTTAAAAACTCACTCTCAGCTGCACCGTAATATCTGATTTCTTCGAGCCCTTAATTTCTTCTGCTCCGGAGCTGATCACTTTTTTATTTGAGTATAAATATGTTCCATAACGGAGCCACAAATCGCAATGCCGTAAAAAGGAGAACCGGATCAAGGCATAGGCGCGTGATCCCTGGTAGTAATAAGCAGGAATAGAGAATACATACAATGCATTATTTTCAAACGTGTAAATGCGTGTGTCGTAACTGTCTGTGTCGAACAGGGCATAACGCAGCGTTAGATCAATTGGTAATTTCTTCGGTTTGAATAACAAATCCTGGGTAAAGATCCAGCCATCCTCGGCTGAATTGCTTTTTCGATGGATTGTTACGTATTCAATTCTGCTTTTTAGAGTGAAACTTTCAAGTACCTTATAAGACATGTTTAAGCGGTAATTGTTCTGAACGACGTCTTCAATCCCAGTAATGCTTCCGTCCGTATCTCTTGAGTTCTTTTGTCTGACCTGTTGCCTGAAACGGGCATACAATTCAAAGACTTTATTTGGTTTATAGGTCGGTTGAACTAAAAACTCATATCCTTTGGAAGGCGCGTCAACCCCGTATTTCAGCCAGGGAAATTTGAAGAAATCAATATAGGAACTGACGGACCAGGCCGATGCCAATTTTACCTTTATACCGGAGAATAGTCCGCTTTCATTCTGTGTGTTGCTCCCTTCCGAAAATCCGTTATTGTAGAACGAATAATATCCTTTGGAATAATTCCTGTAAATGACCGAAACGGAAACGCTCGGGTCTAAAATAGCCATCAAACCATGAAGCTGGGCAAATGATTTGGAATGTGTACTGTAAGAAACTTCTCCGAAAAAGTTGAAGTTCCGAAGAACGAAGTTGTAATCGCCGCTGATGGCTGTGGTGTTTTTGCCTCTAAATGCATAGAGATTATAGGGAATGGTATCTTTTTGAAGCGGTTGGTTGTATTGTTGGTTTACGACCGCAATTCCGGCATTGAAACGGGTGGAATTGTAACTCAGGTAATTCCCGATAACCTGCTCGCTGAGCTTGTTTTTTTTGGCGATTTCACTGTTGGTGCGATGCAGGCCAGAAAGATCTATGGTGGTCACAAATTCCAGATCGTCCGTTAAAGAATCATTGATCCCCGAACCGTCTATTTTCTTGTTGCTGTAAAAAGTGAGCAGGTTCCATTTTTTATACCCGATGATTGCAGCTCCTCCGCGAAAGAAACGGTTTTCGTCTACAGAAGTATAAGGTCTGAGCAAATTTGCGGCTTTTTTGGAGGAAAAGATATCTGCACTTTTACCAAAAGCATACCCACTCCAGGTATTCAATCCCTGCCCAATTTGAATTTGATAATCACCTGCCGCAACCGCGCGCACGTATTTTCCCCCTTTATAAAAGGCATGAAAGGAATAATAATCGAAACCATTTTTCTGAGATCCCTTGAAAAACTCTTCACCCGGATCCTTTTCAGCGGTAAATCCCAGGCTGATATTGGTTCGGTAAGTATACCTAAAGCGTGTGTAGTACTTATCTGCATTTCCATGATAGTATCCATTGGAATTGTTTAAGATGGAATCGGAAACCGGTGTATATCCCTTTTTTCGTTCGGGAGTTCGCTGGTAACGTGTATACCATTCGATCTTTCCGTTTTTAACAGCATCCCTGAATGTAATGTGCATATTTTCCAGGCGATCATCTACCTTCACGAAGGGAAGGACTAAAGAAATCGTGCTTAAATCCCAATATTTCAATGACTGCAATTCATAGATGCTGATGAATTTCCCGAATCGCTCGACATGCAGAAGTACATCGGTGATTTGAACTTCTGTCAGTAAACCTAAGGAACGCAGCTCATCCGGACTGGTATTGTTCAAATTGATGGGGTTGTCGTAGAAATAATTCAGCTGGTCGAAAATATTGGTCAGATCGAGCTCTTCCGATTCGGACTGTTCTGCAATAAATTCAACTCGCTGCTGGATAATTTCGTTTCGTTCCTGTCCGAATAAGAAAGAACAGGTACTGATGAAAAAAAGAAGGAAAAGACTACTTTTTCTCATGTTCTTTGAATTGGTAGTTTAGACCAAAATTGGGGGACCATCCGAGTGTCTGATGGTATTTTGATCCGAGGTCGATCGAAAAGCCGGAGACTCTGTAGCCAAATCCCAGGGCAAATTCCATTGGTGCGCTTTGGGCTCCGAAACGAATGTAAAGCGCCTGTACCGGTTGGTATTCCACAGCTCCTTTAAAGGAAATTTTAGTAATGACTTGTTTCTCCACTTCTGCAAAAATGGATACTTTCTTCGATGGCCGGTATTGGAATCCTCCGCGCATAACGGTTGCAAATCGGTCAGTGGTCGGGTTAACATGCTGTCTTCCAATATTCATCACGGAGACACCAACGCTCCATTTTTCCGATATTTTAGCGAGGATACCTGCTTCAACTGTTCCGCTGATTGTGGAACCGTAATTTCCCCCCAGACGCAGGGCCTGGATATTTCCTTGTATCCCAACCTGCAGGAAGTCGGTGAACTTCATACTGTAACCCAATCCTGCACGTGTATTGCGGTATTGCTGGTATCCGAAAAACTGTCCCCCGGCAGAGATTACCCCGACTTTTAAAGGAATTGCAACAGCCAAGGCTTGTGTTTGGAGTTCTTTGGTTAAAAAACGCGTTTCGTAATAAGCCCCTATCGAAATGGTCCTGATGGAAGCTGTAGCTCCCGGATTGTGGTGATAAGCCCAAACATCATCGAGACATACACTGGTATTTGCAAGTGAGACCGCCCTTGAACCAACAGGATTCCATCCTTGTCCGAAAGAGAAAAGGAAAGCATGTGTGAATAATAGTAGTAGTAAAAGTCTTATCATGTGTTATTTTGAGAACAAGCGGTGTTTGAGCGGGATCTTTTGAAGAAAATAATCTTCTTCTGTGAGGAAAAACCAATTGTTTCCGGCATCGGATGAAATAGCATAGAGTTCATACGCTTTGTCGGATTCTTTCCTGGAATCTTTTTGAACCGTGTATTTGCGTTCAATCCAATTGCCTTGACTTTTCATTTCCCTGAATAATGGATTGTCTAAATTACTCGTATTTTCTCCGGTATTGCCGCTAAAATGTGCAATAAACTTTGAATCTCCAAGCGAGGAATAGTAGCGGACAACAGCAGGATGACTTAAACCTGCATATTCAAGTGTGTTGTTTTCGTTATATGATTTGATGTATTTTGACAGTTGCTTGTTTAATTTATTCTCCTGTTCAGCAGAAAGGGTACAGGAAAATGCCAGAAGCAGGACCAATAGAATAGTTGAAAATTTTAGCACGGATCTTTGTTTTGTCTGTTACTAAAATTAATTTTTTTATTGAAAAAAACGAAAAATTTCTTCTTCACTCATCGGAATATAATTAAATGAACACGAAATCATATCCTGGATACGCAATTTCTCCGGGAACTGAACAGCTTGGATTGTTTGATGGTGAACAGTATTTTGCACAACAGTGGCTTCAATGAATAGGTCGGCGCTTTCAATTTTGTAAAATCGGGCAAATCCGTCCAGTTTTCGGTATATAGGATAATTGTTTTCCATGTTCAAGGTATTCTAAAAAGAAAGGGGTGGAAAATTTTCCACCCCTCATAAATATATTCGATTTTGACTAGTTAACTCTGAAAACAACGCGTCTGCCTTTTGCCAGTTTCAGGTCATCATCATCACCTTCCTTGATCTCGGGGCTTGGGACATCACTTCCTTTACTCTCAGATTTCAATCTGCTGGCAGCAATTCCTTTCGATTGAAGGTATTCTTTCACTACCTGGTTGCGTTTCGTATCCATATCCGCATAGAAATCTTTCTTTTCTGCTAATTTATCTTCTTCTTCGTTGTTATGTCCGATTACGGTGATTGTCATGTTGGGGTTTTCAGTCAATACTTTTGCAACGATGTCAAGGGCCGCTTTAGCTTGTGGAGTCAGGTACGTTTTACCGAATCCGAAATAAATTTCCTGCTTTTCAATACGATCTTTTGTTGACATTTTATCATTGTCGGCAACTTGCTTCATATAGACAGTCGGAGACAATTCATTTTTGTCTTTGTCAGCGTCATAACACTTGCAATCTTCGTCTTTATCCAGCATCGTTACAACTACGTCATCAATGTAATAGTATGCAGCGATCACCTGGTTGATTTTTGAATCTTTCGGTTTTTTGTTTGTTTCGTATTTCGTATCCTGATCAGAAGTGAAATTACCGATTGTCAGGAATTTTTCTCCACCTTCAGCTTTATATGATCCGCATACTTTTTCCCAGTTATAGGAAGCATTGAAGACTTTGTTATCCGGGTGCAGGATTTGTGTCTGATCGATCAAATGCACTTTCTGGTCAGTTCCGAATTCCTTTTTTGAAATATTCGCACCGATTTGGTTACAGGCATATTTAGAAGCTTCGGACATGGAAACATAGAAAGAGATACAATAAGTCACATCTTTTTTCAAAGGTGTTTTTAATTTGGTCATAATGTATGTTCTCGGAAGCTTATTTCCATATGAAAAAGCATAGATTCCGGCATAATTTTCACCTTCCTTCGGAGTTTCCTTTCCATAAGCATTTTCAGGAGCTCCTATATCGGGGATCTTTGAATCACCTAAAAAATAATCTGCTCTTGCTCCGGTTGGTGATTTCCATCCGGTTGCCAAATCGATTTGACCTAATTTTTTTGGTTTCCCTGCATTGGATTCGAATCCTCCGTTGTCTACAAGGTTATCTCCTTTTTGTGCAGAAGCGATTAATGGAAGTCCGATTAAAGCACTTAATGCAACAAGCTGTCTTAGTTTCATACTATTTGGTTTCATAAGATTTTACAGTTTTAATGAATGTTTTAACCTTTTCTGGGTCGACATCCGGATAAACACCGTGGCCTAAGTTAACAATATGTCTTTTATTATTGTTGAACGAATCTAACATTTTTATTGTTTCAGCCTCAATACTTTGGTGAGAACCATATAATGCACAAGGGTCTAAATTTCCCTGAAGCGTTTTGGAATCACCAACTAAAGAGCGCATCACAGGAATGTCCATGTTCCAATCGAGCCCAATGGTATTACAATCTAATTTCGCCAATGCAGGAATGGATGTGATAGCTCCTTTCGAAAATAAAGTGACAGGAACATCCTCAATTGCGGATGCGATTTGAGACAGATAGGGAAGAGAAAAAGTCGCGTACTGCTCTGTTCCTAAAATTCCTGCCCATGAATCGAAAACTTGTATCATACTTGCTCCGGCTTTAACTTGTGCTTTCAAATAAGCGATTGTAACATCTGTGACGTGTTGTAACAATAGATGTGCCAAAGTTGGATTGGTATATAATAATTTTTTTGCTTCGCTGAAAGTTTTTGATCCATGTCCTTCTACCATATAACAGAGAATGGTCCATGGAGCACCGGCAAACCCAATTAAGGGAACGCGTCCGTTGAGTTGTTTAACCGTCAGACGAATTGCTTCCAGAACATATCCCAAACGGTCTTCGATATCAAAATCGAATTCCAATCTCTTTGCTTCTTCTTCCGAACGAATCGTATGCTCGAACCAGGGGCCGCGTTTTTCGATCATCTGGTACGGAATATTCATCGCTTCCGGAATGACCAGGATATCGGAAAAGATGATGGCCGCATCCACATCCAGTATGTCCACCGGTTGAATCGTCACTTCGGCTGCCAACGCCGGATTTTCCACCAATTCCTTAAATCCGTTGACACTTTCTCGCACCGCACGGTATTCAGGTAGGATTCTCCCTGCCTGACGCATTAACCAAACCGGATAACGTTCAATATCTTCGCCCTTCGCAGCGCGTAAGATCAAATCATTTTGCAATTTCATTGGTGCAAAAATAAGGTTTTATGGAAAAAGACGGGGCTACGGAAGGGAAAGTTTATTCACAGGCAAACTCTTCCAAAATTTCCTCCAGTTGTTTCTGGTCAGTTATCTCGGAACGCTTGAAGTTTTTTTGAAAAAGAGCTCCTTTTCGCCGGTGTTTTTTATTGTACGACTGAGCATAGCTATTGAAGAGATCCGCTAGTTTACGGCTTAAAAACTTATTGGATTGAAAAGTATGGGATGACTGAGGTTTTAAAGTACGGACATCATTGAATTCGATTATCAGGTGAAATTCGGTAGGTGTCAGCTTCAATGCGTGTAACTGACCAATTGGTTCCAGGTACTTTTCAATTTTAGTTTGGAACAAGTTATAATCATCAGTTTGTCTGAACAGTAGTTCCGGTTGGACAGAAGAATTGTGAATGTAGTATGTAAATGTAGCTTCCATGCATGTGGTTTTAGAATGAAGTTAAAAGGAAGGATTGGGAAAAACAACAAAAAAGCACGCATTTTAACTGATCAAAATTGTTCTAGGGTTTACAACCCTAGAAGGGTGGTTAATTTTTTTTGGAGTATATTCATGTAAGCGCGCGAGGCAACCCAAACTCCATCTTTTAAGCCCACCTGATTTCTTCTTTCCCGCGTACTCTCAAAATCTCATTGATTTTTGAAAATGGCTTGCTCCCGAAGAATCCGCGGTAAGCAGATAAAGGTGATGGATGTGGTGCTTTCAGAATAAAATGTTTATTAGGATCTACCCTTGCAGCTTTTGCCTGAGCCGGAGATCCCCACAAAACAAAGATTACACCTTCCAACTGATCGTTAATTGTCTGGATCACATCATCTGTGAATTTTTCCCAACCTTGATTGGCGTGAGAAAGTGGCTGCCCCTCACGAACCGTCAAGATTGAGTTTAATAATAATACTCCCTGTCCCGCCCAATGACTCAAATCTCCGTTTGGCGGTGCCGGAATACCCAAATCGTCTTCCAGTTCCTTGAAAATATTCTGTAGACTTTTTGGAAGCGGACGTACATGTGAATCGCAACTGAAACACAATCCATGTGCATGTCCTCTGGTTGGGTAAGGATCTTGTCCCAAAATGACTACTTTGATCTGATCAAAATGACAACTGTTGAAAGCTCTGAAAATGTATTTCCCTTCAGGAAAAATCTGATTTGGAAACCGGGCATATTCCTGTTTCACAAAATGAACCAGGTGCTCAAAATAAGGAGCTTCAAATGCGGGTTGAAGTACTTTTTCCCAGGACGGATGTATCGAAACTTTCATGCAGCGAAGATAATTAATCTGTTTTTACTATGTTCGCGTTCAAATTGAAACGAATGAACTTACCAAGCCGAATCATCCAATTAGTTATTTTCCTGGTTGTTTCCATTTTTTCTAACGCACAACAAGATCCAAGGAGTTCGTTTTTCTGGAATAACTATATGCACACCAATCCTGCGATGACAGGAGCAATCTATAGGCATCATGCAAATGCACAATGGCGGAACCAATGGACAAAGGTCAATGGAGCACCGACAACTTTGTGGCTGAATTATGCCATGAAACTGGATTCGATTAATAGTGGAATTGGAGTAAGTTACGAATATGACATAATTGGCTTGAATAAACAGCACACAGCATTGGCTTCCTATGCTTATCACATTCCAATCAAAAAAATGTTCCTGTCATTAGGAATTTCAGCCGGAATTGTAAACGTGTCATTCAATCAGCAAGGTTTTGTCATCAATGATCCGTATGATCCGGTGATTCCTAGCAGTAATCAAACTTTTTTCCGTGGAGATTTGGGGATTGCGCTTCATGGAGAAAAATGGAACGTCGGATTGAGCTGTACCAAATTGAATGGGTATTTTACAAGAAGTTCCGGACCGTATGATTTAGCTGCCCATTATTGGTTATTCGGAGATTATACTTTTCAATTTGGAGGAAGTTGGAAGTTAACACCGCGGACTCAAGTAGGAACTGATCTGAAGGCAACCTATTCCATGGTTGCTTTGACCGCTTTCTGGAAAAATTTATGGTTCGGAGCGACGGCTGCAAATCTGCATACTGGCAGAGGTTTTGAATTGGGGCCAATGATCGGTTACGATATTGTTGGAAAATTCCGCATTGGCTATACCTATGAGTTTGGAATCAATACAAACTTGAGTAGCGCCATTCAAAATAATGCCACCCACGAAATCATCCTTTCTTACCAGTTGAAATAGGATTTCCGGACTTTTGGCTTGTCAATTCTCCATTTTCAATTTTCAATTCCCGCTTTTTGAACTACTTTTGCACTCAGTTAAAGAATAATCATGAGCAACGACGTAGAAATTGAAAAGCGCAGAACCTTTGGAATTATTTCGCATCCCGATGCGGGTAAAACAACATTGACTGAAAAGTTATTGCTTTTTGGTGGTGCGATTCAATCTGCCGGTGCCGTGAAGAACAACAAGATCAAGAAAACGGCTACGTCAGATTTCATGGAAATTGAGAAGCAACGTGGGATCTCCGTTGCAACTTCCGTAATGGCCTTTCAATACTCCGGGAAACAAATCAATATTTTGGATACTCCGGGTCACAAGGATTTCGCGGAAGATACTTACAGAACACTAACTGCTGTTGATAGTGTGATCCTGGTAATTGACTGTGCCAACGGGGTAGAGGAACAAACAAAGCGTTTGATGGAAGTTTGCCGGATGCGTAAAACGCCGGTGATTATCTTTATCAATAAAATGGACCGCGAGGGAAAAGATCCGTTCGAATTGCTCGATGAATTGGAATCTTCACTGGACATTAAAGTGCGTCCTTTGGCCTGGCCAATCGGAATGGGAGACCGTTTCAAAGGAGTGTACAATATTTACGATAAGAACATCAATCTTTTTGCAGCCAATAAAACCAAAATCGCTACAGATATCGTATCGCTTTCAGATATCAATTCAAGCGAATTGGATGAATTGGTAGGAGAGAAACCAGCCGCTGAATTAAGAGAAGAACTGGAAATGATCGAAGGAGTGTATGATGCGTTTGACCGGGATACTTATCTTTCAGGTGACGTTGCACCGGTTTTCTTCGGATCTGCGGTAAATAACTTCGGTGTAAAGGAATTGCTGGATACATTTGTTCGCATTTCACCTTCTCCCAGAGGAAGAGATACCGATACAAAACGGGTTGAACCGTCAGATAAAAAATTCTCAGGCTTCGTGTTCAAAATTCATGCGAATCTGGATCCGAAACACCGTGATCGAATTGCTTTCCTGCGCATTGTTTCCGGAAAGTTCGAGCGAAACACATTTTATAATCACGTTCGATTGGACAAGAAATTCAAATTCCCGAATCCGACTTCTTTCATGGCCCAGGACAAAAGTGTCATTGATGAAGCATTTCCGGGCGATGTGATTGGTTTGTACGATACCGGGAATTTCAAAATCGGGGATACCTTGAATGAAGGAGAAAGCTTTATGTTTAAAGGAATCCCTAGCTTCTCTCCGGAATTGTTCCAGGAATTGGAAAACCTGGATCCGATGAAATCCAAGCAATTGGAAAAAGGGGTCTCCCAATTAATGGACGAAGGAGTCGCTCAATTGTTTATTCAACAACCCGGAAACAGGAAAATTATCGGAACGGTAGGACAACTCCAATTTGAAGTCATTGCTTACCGCCTGGAACACGAATACGGTGCAAAATGTCGTTTTGTTCCGAAAAATTACCACAAAGCCTGCTGGATTACTACAGATAATGAAGATCAGTTAAAAGATTTCATGCGTGCAAAATCACAGTATCTGGCAAAAGACAAAGATGATAACCTCGTATTCTTGGCTGAAACGGCTTTCCTGCTTCAAATGGCAGAAAAAGACTACCCGGATTTAACATTCCATACAACCAGCGAATTCAAATTGGAAGCGAAATACGTGAATTAATTGAAAATGTAGGGAACGAAAATTTTCCGTCCCTACGTTTTTGTGATTATAATTCGGGTAAATCCTCCAAAAATACCTCCGGATTAGCACATTCCACGATCACGTGGTTCAGTCCGTTTGTCATCCAGAAATAGGCCGCTTTACTTTTTTGAATATAATTACTGGTTTGAAGGAAAACCTTCTCATCCAGCTTAATTTCCGAAGCTTTGCATTCCACGATCAGTTTCGGATTCCCGAAAGAATCAACAACCACAATATCACAGCGCCGGTTTTGACCATTGATTCTCAACAAATGTTCGCTGTTGATCCGTTCGATCGGAGTTTTTTTGTGGTGGATGAGGTAATGGATTACATGCTGACGGACCCACTCTTCCGGTGTGAGCAGTAATTTCTTCCGGCGAACAATACACCAAACGAAAAATTCCCCTTGCTCTTTCGAAAGCTTTAATTGCGCAGAAGGTAAATTCAACGAGGGATACATGTCGCAAAATTACGAATTCCGAGTTCAGAATTGCGAATTTGAATCGTGGTGGCGGAAAATTTTCAGCGTGGTCGATATTTCTGCCAAGAAAATAATGAACAATTAGGCATTCATAATTCGTAATTCGTAATTTTGAATGATGGATTACAAAGCGCTTCTCAAAGACATTAAAAACGGTGATTTTAAGCCTTTATATGTGTTGCATGGTGAAGAACCGTACTTCATAGACCTGATATCCGACGCGATCAGCGAAAACGCTGTAGATGAATCCGAAAAAGATTTTAACCTGGCAGTTTATTACGGACGCGATATAGATGCATTGACACTCATGAGCGAAGCCCGCAGTTTTCCGTTTATGGGAACGCGCAAAGTGGTCATTGTTCGCGAAGCACAGGACATGAAGGATATTTATGAACTGGAAAAATTACTTCCGAATCTGGTGGAAAGCAACATTTTGGTGTTGTGCCATAAGTACAAAGCTCTCGACGGAAAACGCAAACTCACCAAAGAGATCGCGAATGTGGGGGTGAATTTCAAATCAGAAAAAGTAAAAGATTACAACCTGACGGAATGGATCGCAAGCTACGTTCGCTCCGAAGGATATGAAATTACCTCGAAAGCAGCTTCGTTATTGGGCGAATTTTTGGGTAATGACCTTTCCAGGATTGTGAATGAACTGGATAAATTGGCAATTGTACTGGAAAAAGGAACGAAGATTTCCGATGTGCATATTGAAGAAAATATTGGGATATCAAAGGATTATAATGTGTTTGAATTGGTAAATGCGATTGCCATTCGGGATACATTAAAAGCCTTCCAGATAGCGGATTACTTTGAGAAAAATCCGAAAGACCATTCGATTATTGTGGTGATCCCATCTGTTTTTAAATTGTTCACCAATATGATGCGTGTTCATTTTGCTTCGAATAAATCTCCGGATGCTATTGCTTCTTCAGTCGGATTACACCCCTTTGTTGCGAAGGAACTGATCCGGAACTGTCCGAATTATCCGCCTAAGATCCTGGCCCGGAATGTCGAAATTTTACATCAGTACGATCTGAAGGCAAAAGGAGTAGGGAACAGCTCCACCTCGGACGGACAGCTATTAAAAGAAATGTTGGTTCAAATACTCAATTGATGAGACGCTTTTTTCTCTTACAAATTCCTGATTCGGAAGTGTTTCAACTGCCGGAAGAAGAATCCAAACACATCGTACGGGTATTGCGTCATGAGAACGGAGACCGTTTTTTGCTGTTGAATGGATTGGGGTTAATCGTAACAGCGGAGATTGTCGATGCGCACCCGAAGAAATGCCAGGTAAAAGTGATTTCGAGAGAAGTCAAAAACAGATCGGGGAATGGGTTTCATTTGGCAATTGCTCCTACCAAGAATTTGGACCGGATGGAATGGATGGTCGAAAAAATTGTGGAAATAGGAGCAAGTAAACTGACTTTCCTGAACTGTGAACGATCGGAACGTGTTCAATTGAAATTGGATCGGCTGCAACGCGTTGCCATTTCTGCCATGAAACAGGCACAGCACGATTTTTTATTGGAAATGGAAGAGCTTCAAAACTTTTCAGATTTTGTAGCTGATAACCCGAATGGCGGCCTGGCACATTGCATGGAAGGAGCGAAAAAATCGGTTAATGAATTAAACTATCCATTCCGGATTTTAATCGGTCCGGAGGGAGATTTTAGCGAATCCGAGTTAAAATGGGCTTTGAAACATGGATATGAAGCCGTACATTTGGGAGAATCGCGTTTGCGAACGGAGACCGCCGGAATAGTGGCGTGTGTTTTAGCCCTTAATAGTTAAACAGGATGAAAAGAATATTTATAATCACCTTCCTTTTTTTGAGTGCACCTGGATTCGCTCAGGGAAGTTATCAGATTGCATTTTTAAAATACAGCGGAGGAGGAGATTATTATGCAAACCCAACTGCTCTGCCGAACCTGGCGCAGTTTTGTAATGCGAATCTCGGGACCACCATCTCGAAAGAGGCGCCATATGTAGATGTCGGAAGCCCGGAATTGAGTTTGTATCCTTTTGTCCACATGACAGGTCATGGAAATGTGGTATTCTCGCTAACAGAAGCTGAGAACCTTCGGAATTACTTGTTGGGAGGAGGTTTTCTTCATATTGACGACAACTATGGAATGGATAAATTTATTCGCGAAGAATTAAAGAAGGTTTTTCCGAATAATTCCCTGGTCGAACTTCCTTTTTCCCATCCGGTCTTTCATCAAAAATACGATTTCAATGGCTTGCCGAAGATTCACGAACACGATGGGAAAAGACCGCAGGCATTCGGGATCATCATTGAAGGAAGGCTGGTTTGTTTGTATACTTACGAAACAGATCTCAGCGATGGTTGGGAGGATCAGGCGGTTCACAACGATCCGGAGGAAAAACGGAAACAGGCACTTCAAATGGGAGCAAATATCTTGATGTACGCATTTTTGGGAGGTACGAACTAATCAATCCTCTGTTTATTGATTTTGTAATAAGGACAGCAGGCACTTTGCCTGCTTTTTTTGTTTTAGGAAAAGGCAGGGAGTCTCTGTTAACAGATGCTAAATCCTTTTTTAGCTCGTCTCTTTTAGTTATATTACTTACAAATTCACATCTAAAATTGAGGTTATGAGTTGGTTATGGGCATTGATTATTGGAGGTGTTGCCGGTTGGTTGGCCGGAGCAATCATGGACAGTTCCAGGGGAGGACTTTTATTCAATATCGTTTTGGGAATTTTGGGAGGAATCGTAGGGGTATGGCTGTTCGGTTTACTGCATATCTTTCCTGCTGATAACATTTGGGGAGTTTTGTTGACTTCCACCGTAGGAGCAGTTGTCATTATTGTAATAGCCCGTCTGGTTACAGGTGGTAAAGTATAAAGATCTGTGGAGGCGGAGTTGATTCGTCTACCAAGGGCAAATCTGTCCGTTAAAGCGGATGATTTGGGTTTAATAAGAACGGGAGACAATGTATTGCCTCCCGTTTCGTATTAAGTTCCTGTACGGAATACTGTTGAAATTTCTATCACATCCGGTTGGGAACTGTAATTCCCAGCAAATGCATCGAACTCCTAATCACTTTAGCCACGTTCTGACTGACAGTTAGACGCAAGGCTTTTTGTTTTTCATCGGTCTCACTCAAGATCATCACGTTTTGGTAAAATTGATTAAACAATTTCACCAATTCGTAAGTATAGTTCGCAACAACAGACGGAGCGTATGTTGTTGCAGCTTCCTCAATAATGGAAGGGTACAATACCAATTGTTTGATAATTTCCTTTTCGGAAGCACCAATTTCTGTATTGGTATCCAGTTTAAAACTGCTTGCTTTTCCCAGAAGCGACTGAATCCGTGCGTGTGCATATTGAATAAACGGACCGGTATGCCCGTTCAATTCAATCGATTCCGCCGGATTAAACAGCATGCGTTTCTTCGGATCAACTTTTAGTAAATAATATTTCAACCCGCCCATTCCGATGGTTTTGTAAAGTGTTTCGCGATCAGCGTCACTCATTCCTTCCAAATGTCCGCGTTCAGCTGTCATTTCTTTAGCGCTTTCGATTACTTCATCCATCAGATCATCTGCATCGACAACTGTTCCCTCACGGGATTTCATCTTTCCGGATGGCAAGTCTACCATTCCGTAGGATAAATGAAAGCAGGATTTTGCCCAGGAATACCCTAGTTTCTCCAGGATCAGGAACAAAACTTTGAAATGGTAATCCTGTTCGTTGCCTACGGTATAAATGATGCCGGTTAAATTCGGGTAATCGTTGAAACGGTCAACAGCAGTTCCCAAATCCTGGGTCATATATACCGAAGTTCCGTCCGAACGCAGCAGTAATTTGTGGTCCAATCCGTCTCCTGTCAGATCGATCCAAACCGAACCGTCTTCTTTTTGATAGAAAACCCCTTTATTCAGCCCTTCATTTACCAGGTCTTTTCCAAGAATAAAGGTGTCAGACTCGTAGTACAACCGATCAAAATCAACTCCCATCTTTTCATAGGTTTGATTGAACCCGTCATACACCCATCCGTTCATCGTGGTCCATAGTAAGTACACTTCCGGATCTCTTCCTTCCCATCGAACAAGCAGGTCTTTGGCTTCGCGCAAAATAGCAGTTTCGTTTTTCGCCAGATCCTTGATTTTATCATCTAATCCTGCAACGGCTTTCTCGTCCTTACCTGTTTTGGCTTCGGTAAATTCACGGTATTTTGCAACGGTCGTTTCAGGATATCCTTCAAAATTTCCGGCATCCCATTGTGCAATAATCTCTTTGGCCTCTGCATTGAATCGCTTGTCAAATTCTACGTAGTATTTTCCAACCAGTTTGTCTCCCTTCATTCCCGTATTATCAGGATTTTCACGCTCTCCTTTTTCATTCAGAGGGGAAAACTTCTGCCAGGCGAGCATGCTTTTACAGATGTGAATTCCACGATCGTTGATAATCTGTGTTTTGATTACGCGATGACCGTAAGCATCCAGGATCTGCGCAACGGAATATCCTAAAAAGTTGTTGCGTAAATGACCCAGGTGCAACGGTTTGTTAGTGTTCGGAGAGGAATACTCTACCATGATTTCCGGTTTGGAATTCTTTTCAGCCAATCCGAAAGTTGCATTTGAATCAATTTCACTCAATTGTTGTGTCCAATAATCATTCGGGAAACTTAAGTTTAAGAACCCTCCGATAATTGAATAATCGCTCACACAGCGCACTTCGTCCCTTAAAAAATCACCAAGTACTTTTCCAATTTCTTGCGGGGATTTTCCAGCAAGTTTCATCAAAGGGAATAATACCAAAGTCGTATCACCTTCGAATTCTTTTTTTGTTTTTTGAAACTGAATCAGCGAGTCGGAACATTCGAAACCAACTAATTGATTTGATTTTTCAATAATTGCCGACTTGATTAAATCTTCCATTAGGATTGTTTGTTTTTATTTATTTCAAATGTTCAAATTGAACCCGTTACACTTTTGGAACTCTTTGAACTGTTGAGCGCAGCAGTCACTGATTCCAGCAATGAGAACGCAGTTTCTGCCATCGTATTTTCTTTATTGTCCAGGCACGGGTTTACTTCGACAAATTCGATACATACCGTTTTTGGATTTTGAGCCAACAAAGTTAATATTTCTTCTGCTTCTTCCGGGAAAATACCGTTTCCAACCGGTGTTCCGGTGCCGAAGGAAGTGATTTCAGGATCCATTGAATCTACATCAAAAGAAACGTAAATGATATCACATGGCTCGAGCTGTTCCAAAACTTGTTGAACAATCGTCTGTGCTCCCTCTTTGCGTACCTGCTCGACCGTATAATTCGTAATATTGTTTTCCGCGATCAATTGATTTTCCTCAAGCTCCGTATCTCTCACACCGACAAACACCAAATCAGAAGGGCTCACTTTGATTGAATCGGTGTATTTGTATTTGAGTTCATTCCAAATGCTTACGGTTTGTTCCGAAGGCTTGTTTCGTTGGTACTTCAGGTTGTCATTTCCAAGCGAAAGACTTAAAGGCATTCCATGAATATTTCCGGATGGCGTGGTATAGGGAGAATGTAAATCCCCATGTGCGTCAATCCAGACAACTCCCAACCGTTTTTCAGGGAAAGCGGCCTTAATTCCTGCAATGGTTCCTGCTGCAGAACCGTGGTCACCTGCGAGAACAAGCGGGAAAGATCCTTTCTCTAACAATGCTTTTGTTGTTTCAGCAACAGATTCGAATACCAATTTAAAACCCTTCAGATTTTTGGCAAACTCCGTTTCGTTTTCTTGGTCTAAAAATCGATTGTAATCAGGCAAAGGGTGAAGCGGGTAAATTCCGAAATAAGGATTATGTACTTTCCTGGCTGCAGTCATGATAGCTCCTGGTCCTAGCGAAGCACCCCTGGTACCGGCTGCGAGTTCTGAGTTGTTTACAATGATTTCAATTTTCCGATGCATAACAAATTGTTAATAGCGCAAAAATACATATTTGGTTTAGGGGTATTAACAATTATAGCAGAAACTTATTATCAATTCTAAAATTGGATCTCTTTGGAATACTACTTGGTTTTTCAAAAAGCCAGATTAATCAGCTGTGGCGGATTTAAATAGAAAGCGGGTTTTTCTCTTATTCAAGTCCCCGAAACCTTTTCAACAATTTGCCGTATTAAGTTCGTATTAAAGATCTTATATGTTGGTAAAGCAATCATCCTTTTTCCTGGGAATTTGCATTTTTATGTTGTGTTCATGTACTTCCAAAAAAGAAGTTATCAGTGAAGGGACGATCATTTATTCGGCCGACTATCCCAAGCACAAAAAGAATGCGTTCCTGTATAACATCCTGCCGAAAGAAATTCAAATCAGTTTTAAGAACGGAATGGTACGAAATGATATCAGTCGGGGAAATTTTCAGAATATTTTACTGTTTGACTGTAACAAAAAGCGGATGGACATTTATTTTCAATATGGGGAAGAAGCATTCAAAACAAAACTAACTCCGGAAGAGATTCAGAAAATGGCAAATGATCAGACCAAATACGACATCCGCTTTACGGATGAAACGGATACACTTGCCGGATTGAATGTGAAGAAGGCCATTGCTGTAAACAAAAAAGACAAAAAGGACGTGATTATTCTGTGGTATACAGAGGAAATTGAATTGAAAAATCCCAACTGGTATAATACATTCAACGAAGTTCCTGGGGTTTTGTTGGCTTATTCTGTGGATCGTTTCGGCATACGAATAGATTATAAAGCCGTTAAATTTATTCCGAATGCAGACGAATCCAGGAAACAGTTGTTTACTTTGCCCGCCAAAGGTACTTCGATCAGTTACGACGAGTATAATCAAAAAATGAATAGTTTGTTTGCGACATTTGAATAAGAGAAAGCTTTGCTTTCGATAAAAATTCGCAGATCGGATTGGCCCGGTTTTGGAGACTTTAATCGAACAAGTATTAACCTTTCGCGTCACTAGGAATTTAAAAGTACCTTCACCAAAAAATTGAGAGATGAAATTTATTTGTGTTATCAGTATGGTTTTATTGACCACGGTTTCAGGATTTACCCAAAAACCGTTTTCAGGTATCCTGAAGTACAAAGCAACCGTGATGGCTCCGGACTCAAATGTGATTTGGAAGTCTTGGAATGTAACGCTTTACACGAATGATACCGTTGTTCGGGTAGAAACTGAAACACAGCAGTTTGGGGTTCAGGTGTATATCCGGAATATGGAGTTGAATAAAGCTTACCTTCTGCTGGAGCTGGATGGAAATAAATATGCGATCCAGACGGATTTGTCGAAAAAAAAGGACTCCATTCAAAAAACATACACGGTAACCCGGAAAACGGGCTCCAAAAAGATAGCCGGACTAAAGGCGAAGAAATACTTGGTGCAAGATGAAAATACGGAAGGTTTTTATTGTTATTTCGCCAAAAATCTCAGTAACAAATACCTTCAGGTGTATCCGGAAGTGAAAGGATTGGCTTTGGATTATTACATTCCTTCCCAGGACGGTTTGATCCATTATGAGCTGGTAGAGAAAAAGGACGAGCAGGTCAATCGCGATTTATTTGGGATACCTTCTGATTATAAACGGATCAGCTTCGAAGAGTTCATGCATGTCTTTTATTCGAATAATGAACAGTAGTTTGTTTATAGTTAAATCGGATCTCTTTAACCAAAGCCGGTGGATGTCGTTATCTTCGTAGGATACTTCGTGAAGAATGGCATTGGAAAACGAATACAGGCAAAAAAGCGAGCAAACAGCGGAAGAAAAGACTAAAAAAGACCCGAAAGGAAAGCCTGCGAAAGAACGCAAGCCTTCTAATAATGCCTTATTGGACCGTCTGTCAAATCGCTTCGATAAAAAAAGAGTCAAAACGATCTTGGGAATTGCCATGATCTTATTCTCCTTTTTTACTTTCCTATCCTGCTTTTCCTATTTTTTTACATGGACTTCCGATCAGGACCGTGTACTGGATGTTTCGCTTTTCGGGTTTCTTTTTGACAGCAATCCCGAACCGGTCGAAAACTGGCTGGGTAAGTTCGGAGCGTGGATGGCTCACTTATTCATGTACCGTTGGTTCGGAGTGTCTTCCTTTGCAATTTCCTTCATTATTTTCCTGATCGGTTTCAAGTGGACCTTAAATATTCTGCTCCTTCCGATCAGACGCTCCATTGCCGTTGCTGTGCTGTTTATGGTTTGGAGTTCCATTTTCCTGGGCTATTTTGTAGAACACATCGATTACCTGGGTGGAACTTTCGGTTTTGCAATCAATCAGTGGCTGAAACTGACCATTGGAAGTTTCGGAAGTTTCGTTGCCATTGTAGCGCTTTTATGGATAGTGCTGGTAGTGCTCTTTAATGCTGACATCATGTCTTGGTGGAATCGGGCCAAAGGAGCCAAAGAATCTTTTTTTGAAGACGATCAGCCTCTTCATACAAATATGACGGATATTCATGTGGTAAATACCATCCGGGAAGACCAGATCCGTGCAGAACAAGAAGCCGCAGAAGTAAATTTTGACGAAGAAGAGGAGGAAGACGAATCTTACGGCGACGGAGAAGAAGAAAGTTTTATCGTCATTCAATCCGGTGCTGAAAAAACAGAACCCGAATTGGAACCCGAAGAACTGATAGAAGAAGACGATGAAGAAGAAGGCGATTTCAAAGTGAGCATTGCCAAAACGGATGCCATGCTTTCCGATGATGAATTCAACTCCATCAGACAGGAATACGGAGATTACGATCCGACACTGGAACTTTCCGGGTATTTACTTCCTCCCATCGATTTGCTGAAAGATTACGGGAACGGACAAGTCTCCATCAACAAGCAGGAATTAGAGGACAACAAAAACAAAATCGTTGAGACACTTTCTCATTATAAGATCGATATTGCGAAGATCAAGGCAACTGTTGGCCCGACGGTCACCTTATACGAAATTGTACCGGCTCCGGGAGTCCGCATTTCAAAAATCAAGAACCTCGAAGACGATATTGCCTTGAGTTTATCTGCTTTGGGAATCAGGATCATTGCTCCGATCCCCGGAAAAGGAACCATTGGTATTGAAGTTCCAAACAGTAAGCCCGATATGGTTTCCATGAAATCGTTGATCGCTTCTGAGCGATTCCAGAATTCCGATTTCGAATTGCCGATCGTAATGGGGAAAACAATCACGAATGAGACCTATACTTTCGATCTGACAAAAGCCCCTCACTTATTGGTAGCGGGAGCTACCGGACAAGGTAAATCGGTTGGTTTGAATGCGATCCTGGTTTCGATCCTTTACAAAAAACACCCGGCACAGGTGAAGTTCGTACTGGTCGATCCGAAAAAAGTGGAATTAACGCTTTATAACCGCATTGAACGTCATTTCCTGGCGAAACTTCCCGGTGAAGAAGATGCGATCATCACAGATACTTCGAAGGTGGTCAATACCCTGAATTCTTTGTGTATCGAAATGGACAACCGTTACGAGTTACTCAAAGAAGCACAGGTTCGTACCATTAAGGAATACAATGCCAAGTTCATTGCACGCAAATTGAACCCGGAAAAGGGACATCGCTATTTGCCGTATATCGTAGTATTGATTGATGAGTTTGCAGATTTGATCATGACTGCCGGAAAAGAAGTGGAACACCCAATTGCACGTTTGGCACAGCTCGCCCGCGCAATCGGAATTCACCTGATTGTGGCAACTCAACGGCCTTCCGTCAATGTAATTACCGGTATGATTAAGGCTAACTTCCCGGCCCGGATTGCATTCCGTGTACTTTCCAAGATCGATTCACGCACCATCTTGGATTCTTCCGGTGCGGATCAGCTGATCGGTCGCGGAGATATGCTGATTTCACTTGGTCAGGACCTGATTCGTGTACAATGCGGTTTCGCGGACACACCTGAAGTAGAAGATATCTGTAAATTTATCGGCGAGCAGAGAGCTTACCCGGAAGCGTTGATTCTTCCGGAATACGTTGGGGCAGACGGAGGTGAGGACCGTGATATCGATCTGGATGAAATCGATTCGATGTTTGCCGATGCTGCACGGATTGTTGTGATCAATAACCAGGGATCGGCTTCCTTGCTGCAGCGTAAATTGAAGTTGGGTTACAACAGAGCCGGACGAATCGTGGACCAACTGGAAGGATACGGAATTATAGGCCCTTTCCAGGGAAGTAAAGCAAGGGAAGTACTTTTTAGTGATATCGAAAGCCTGGAAGAGTTCCTGCGTGCGAAAGGCATCAATTGAAAATTGATATTGGAAAAATCGAAAAGGATGAAGGACTAATTAAGCCAAGACTCAAGACTTCCGAAATACAACTACTTTAAACTTCTCGACTGTCCATTTTAAATTATTAATTATATAACAGGATTCTTGGCACAATTTCTGATATTTGCAGAGAAAATTAATGAAACATGAAATACTTATTTATTTGCTTGACTTTATTAGGGAGCACATTGGCGTATAGTCAGGATGCAAAAGCAGACGCAATCCTTGATAAAGTTTCTGCTAAAATAAAAGGACTGAAAACCTTCTATGTAGAATTTAGCGCAACGATCAAGAACAGCACGAACGGAACAAACACAAACATGTCTGGGAAAGGATGGGTGAAAGGTGATAAATTTAGTGCTACTTACGGTGAAACCACGTTAATCTCAAACGGGACTAAAACCTGGAGCATCGTAAAAGAAGAGAAAACAGTGTATGAAACAGATGCCTCAGGCGATGATGAAGAATCCATTAACCCGAAAAAATTGATGACTATTTGGGAAACAGGATTCAAAAGCAAATACGAAAAGGAAGAGACATTAAGCGGTGAAAAAGTGCATGTGATTTATTTGTATCCCAAAACTCCGAAAAAGGCAAATTATCATACGATCATTGTATATGTTTCCAAAGACGACAACGAATTGAAGAAAGCGATTTTGAAATCAAACGATGGAACGGTTTCTACCTTCACCATGACAAAATTCACTTCCAATCCGGCTATCGAAGACAGCAAGTTTGTATTCGATAAATCCAAATACCCGGGATATACGGTGGTAAAAGATTAATAAAAAAATGGATCATAAAAAACGGTCGTTCGATTTATCGAACGACCGTTTTTGCTTTTTGGAATTGTGGTTACGCAATTAATCGCCTAACCACACATGCCTTAATTAGTTGATTCAATTAAAATTCATACAATTCAACCAGTGCCTGCTTGAACCGTTCTGCCGGCAGGAATTGTTTTTCCAATGCAACAGCAAACGGAACAGGAGTATCCAGAGATGCAACACGCTTCACAGGAGCGTCCAGGGCATCAAAACAGTTTTCATTGATCAAAGCAACTAATTCTCCACCGATTCCCCCGGTCATGCAATCTTCATGCAGTACAATTACCTTTCCTGTTTGACGCACGGCATCATAGATCGTTTCCGTATCCAAAGGAAGCAATGTTTTCAAGTCGACCAGGTTTGCAGAAATTTCCGGATGTGCATCCAAAGCTTCCATGGCCCAGTGAACTCCCAATCCGTAAGTAATGATTGTTAAATCATCTCCCTTGCGCACGTAGCCCGCTTTACCGATCTCAGTCGTGTAATAATCGTCGTGGATGTCTTCACGAATACTTCGGTATAGGAATTTATGCTCAAAGAATAATACCGGGTTCGGATCTTCAATCGCAGCGTTCAATAATCCTTTCGCATCGCCGGGAAAAGCAGGGTAAACGACTTTCAATCCCGGAGTGTGGAAGAACCACGCTTCGTTACTTTGACTGTGGAAGGGTCCGGCAGCTGTGTTTGCCCCGGTAGGCATGCGCACAACAACGTCTGCATTTTGCCCCCATCTCCAATGAATTTTTGCTAAATTATTGACAATCTGGTTGAATCCGCAAGTCACGAAATCAGCAAACTGCATTTCTACAACTGCTTTCATTCCTGCAATGGATAAACCCAATCCTGCTCCGACAATAGCGGATTCACAGATCGGCGTGTTGCGAACACGTCCCTTTCCGAATTGTTCCACAAACCCTTCTGTAACTTTAAATACACCACCATATTCGGCAACATCCTGGCCCATGATCACCAGTTCCGGGTAACGGACCATGCTTTGTCTCAATGAATCGGAAACCGCATCGATCAGGCGTTTTTCCGATTTCGCATTACTGGCAGGTTCAATAACCGTTTGGGTGTAAGGAGCGTAAATGTCATCCAGTTCTCGTTGAAGATCTGCTTCTATCGGGCTTTCTGCAAATGCGATTTCAAGTCCGTTTTGGATTTCATCTTTAATTTCCTGCTGGATCTGAGCAACTGTTTCTTCAGTCAAAACGCCTTGTTCCAGCAAGTAAAGTTCATAATTGGTCACCGGATCTTTTTTTGCCCATTCGTCCTGGATTCCTTCCGGGTAATATTTTGTTCCGGAAGCTTCTTCGTGACCGCGCATTCTGAATGTCATACACTCCAATAAGAAAGGTCTTGGTTTTTGACGGATCGAATCAGCAATTTTTCGCACGGTTCGAATAACATCCAGTACATTGTTTCCGTCAACCTGGAAAGCATCCATTCCGTAACCGATCCCTTTATCGATAAATTGTTTACAGCGGAATTGTTCGTTACTCGGAGTGGATAATCCCCAGCAATTATTTTCAATCGCAAAAATTACCGGAAGGTCCCAAACAGCTGCAACGTTTAGTGATTCATGAAAATCACCTTCCGAAGCACCTCCATCTCCTGTAAATACAATCGTAGCGTTGTTGGTTCCCTTTAATTTATTTGCCAGTGCAATTCCATCTGCAATTCCCAATTGTGGACCTAAATGCGAGATCATACCGACAATGTTATAATCCTTGGCTCCAAAGTGGAAAGAACGGTCGCGGCCTTTTGTGAAACCCGACATTTTTCCCTGGAATTGAGCAAAAAGACGGTTTAAAGGAATTCCACGCGTTGTAAAAACACCCAGATTCCGGTGCATCGGAAGAATAAATTCTTCTTCCTTCATTGCGTAGGCGGATCCAACGGAAATTCCCTCCTGGCCCCAGCCTGAGAACCACTTGGAAATTTTCCCCTGGCGAAGGAGAATCAACATTTTTTCCTCAATCAACCGCGGTTTTGCAATTGCTTTATAAATAGTGACAAGTTCTTCATTTTCGAAACCTGTCCGATCGAAATCGATCAATCGTTTTGTTTTTTCTTTTTCCATAGTGAATCTCGCACACAAATGTACTCAATTGCGAATTACGAATGCTGAATTACCAATGCCGAATTGAAAAAAAACAGTAGAGGTGAAAAATTTTCCATCCCTACTGTTTTAACATAAAAAAAAACCGCTTCCGATTGAACGAAAGCGGTTTTGAAATATTGGTTGTGATTATACCAATCCCTGGTCAATCATAGAATCTGCAACTTTTACGAAACCTGCAATATTTGCACCTTTCACATAGTCAACATTTCCTTTGGCATCTTTACCGTATTTCACACAAGCTTCGTGGATAGAAACCATGATACCGTGTAATTTTGCGTCAACTTCATCAGCAGTCCAGCTTAAACGAAGTGAGTTTTGTGACATTTCCAATCCGGAAGTTGCAACACCGCCTGCATTAGACGCTTTCCCAGGAGAGAATAATACATTAGCCGCCTGGAATGCAGCAATCCCTTCCGGTGTGGTAGGCATGTTTGCTCCTTCTGCAACACAGATTACTCCGTTTGCAATCAAAGTATTTGCTTCATCACCGTTCAATTCGTTTTGAGTAGCACATGGCAGCGCGATGTCAGCTTTCACTTCCCAAGGACGTTTTCCGGCAATGAATTTCGCGGAAGAATATTCTTTTGCGTACTCCTCGATACGACCACGCTTCACGTTTTTCAACTCCATAACAAAAGCAAGTTTTGCAGCGTCGATACCTTCGGCATCATAAATATATCCGGATGAATCAGAAAGAGTAACTACTTTACCTCCCAATTGAGTTGCCTTTTCACAAGCATATTGAGCTACGTTTCCTGAACCCGAAATAACAACAGTCTTTCCTAAGAAAGAATCGTCTTTCGTAGCCAGCATTTCCTTTGCGAAATATACGGTTCCATAACCTGTTGCTTCCGGACGGATCAAAGATCCTCCCCAATTACGCGCTTTTCCTGTTAATACCCCTGTAAATTCGTTGCGGATACGCTTGTATTGACCGAACATGTAACCGATCTCACGACCACCAACACCGATATCACCTGCAGGCACATCCGTATCAGCACCGATATGACGGGAAAGCTCAGTCATGAATGATTGACAGAATTTCATGACTTCATTGTCTGATTTTCCTTTCGGGTCAAAGTCAGAACCACCTTTACCACCTCCCATAGGAAGGGTAGTCAATGAGTTTTTGAAGATTTGCTCAAATCCTAAGAATTTCAAAATAGAAAGGTTCACAGAAGGGTGAAAGCGAAGACCTCCTTTGTATGGACCGATCGCAGAGTTGAATTCTACGCGGTAACCTCTGTTTACTTGAATTTCACCTTTGTCATCCAACCACGGAACGCGGAAAATGATGGTTCTTTCCGGTTCAACAATGCGGTCCAAAATTTTTGCAGCCTTATATTTTGGATTTTCTTCCATAAACGGAATAACTGCTTCAGCAACTTCATGAACAGCTTGCAAAAATTCTGCTTCATGACCGTTGGTAGCTTTTACTTTTTCCATAAAAGCGTCAATCTGTGCTTGGTATTTACTTGACATATTATTTAATGCTTTTGTTTTACGTGGGGCAAATGTAATTAATTTTAAAAACGAAGTGGAAATTTTATAGAACATTATAATTGAATCGGAAATTAATCGATGTGAACCCTGTTTTGATTGTTCAAATGACCGAATTGATAATATTTTAGAAAATCTCAGACAACCTAAGTTTAATAATTTCCGTCTTTTGTATGTATTACAATAATCCAAAATGAAGAAATATTTACTACTAATTGCATTCAGCACCGTTTTTTTGACCTTCAAATCCTTTGGTCAAGTCTATGAGAAAATCTATGACTTATCGAGCTCTGAAGTTCAAAATCACATGAATCAAAACAAAATCTCTGGGGTTGATATCCTGACCGGCGTAAGAGCACACCATGTGATCGGACTTACAGGTATAGGTATTTCTCAAAAATCTGCTTTGGAAGCATTATTAACCAATGATTCCAGAGTTATTTCTTATGTGTTAAGTGAAGATGGAACCTCTTTGGTTTTGGAATCACAGGCAGTATTAACGAAAGAAGAATTCCAAACCCTGCTTCAATCGTTGAATGGTACCATTACCGGCTACGCCGTAGAATATTCAATCTAACCCATTTACCAAAGAGATTTTAATATATGAAAACAATTAAAAAAGCCCTTTTTTCTTTAGGGATTCTTCTGAATTTGAATGCCCTTGCGCAGCTTGCTCCCGGAGCTTCATGCAGTCAGGCAGGTTGCTCAACCTCGGGTTCTTATTCAAGCAACACAGGTGTTGCAAGTATGGGAAGCTACCAATGCCTTGGTTCAACTCCGAACGCGAACTGGTTAGCATTTTCAATCGGAACAAACGGAAGCATTCACTTGACATTAACGCAAACAACCTCCAGCGGGTCGGGGATTGATGTGGATTTCGCATTGTACGGACCTTATACTTCTGTTGCTGCCGGTTGTCCTATTGGTCCGGGAACTCCTACAGTTGATTGTTCTTATTCCGCTTCATCTACGGAATATGTTGATATTTCTAATGCGGTTGCCGGACAGGTTTATATCTTATTGGTAACAAATTTCAACGGTTCTCCGGGAACAATCAGTTTACAACCGAATGCAGGAACACCTTCTACCGGAACTGTTAACTGCAATGCAATCAGTTTCAATGCTACCGCAACATCAACACCTGCAACCTGTAACCAGGCTACAGGTTCTGTAACGGTAACTCCGAACGGAGGATTTCCTCCTTATGGTTATTCCTGGAATATCCCCGGAAACCCGACCACTCAAACGGTAAACAATGTGGCTCCCGGAACTTACACGGTAACGGTTACTTCTGGACCCAACCCGGCAAACGGATTGGCGGTTCCTCCAACAACAGCAACGGTTACAGTTTCAAATATCAATGCAACTTATAGCGGAACAACGACCAATGCTTCTTGTCCAATGGGACACAATGGTACGGCCACTGCGAATTATAGCATTCCAGGTAATCCTACAAGTGCCGGTGTAACTGCTACTTACCAGTGGAATGATCCGGCTGCCCAAACAACACAAACTGCTACGGGGCTTTTACCCGGAACGTATGTGTGTACGATTACTTTGTCAAATGGATGTACCGGAACTGTAACTAAAACGGTAGCAGCAAACCCGGTTGCCTATTCCGCCACGTCTACAGTGGTTTCTTGTCCTGGTGGTTCCGATGGTACGGCAACTGCAAACATGGCACCTGTAGTAGGAACTTTGTCTTATGCATGGGATGATCCTGCAGCTCAAACAACGCAAACTGCTGCAGGTTTAGCAGCAGGTTCTTATTCATGCGTCATTACTTCGAATATCGGTTGTACAGGAACTGTAAACGTAACTGTGACTGAGATTCCGGGAATGACTTCTTACTTCTCACAAAACGTTCCTGTAAGCTGTCATGCTGCAAATGATGGAGTATTAGCTGTTGCAGTGAACCAGGGAACACCTCCTTATTCTTATTCATGGGATCACTCTGCTTCTTCATCGTATATTGCGAACGACTTGTTTGTTGGAACTTCTACAGTAACAGTTACGGATGCGAATGGTTGTATTATTACAGCTACCGATAGTTTAACGCAACCACCGGCTTTGCAAATTACCTATGTTACACCGGACCAGATTATTTGCCCGGAGGCTTCAACTACAATCAGTGTGAATGGTACAGGTGGTAACGGGCCGGCAAATTCAAATTATACGTTCACCTGGAAAGAGAACGGAACAGTTATCGGAACAGGTACTTCTATCACGGTTGATCCGGCTGCGACAAATACACAATATTGTGTGGAGTTAACAGAAGTATGCGGTTCTCCGAGTACGGATTCTTGTATGATGATCAATTTCCCTACATCGATTGTACCGGTTTATTATCCAAACAAACTTTACTCTTGTTTACCTGGTGACCTCGTATTCTATTTGGATACAACGAACCTTGATAACGACGACCCGATTGATTCCGTATTCGTTACATTAGGAAATGGAGACGAGAAAGTGGTTTATGGGAATGATAGTATCCATTATGTCTATACTGCAGCTGGGATTTATACCATTGATGTGGTTGTTACTTCGGAACTCGGATGTGTGACAACTGCTTCGTTCCCTGGAATTGCAAACGTAATTGCAAATCCGGTAGCTGATTTTACAATGTCTGCAAATCCGACGACTTTCTTTGAAACAGTGGTGAAAATGCAGGACAAATCGAGCCCGAGTGTAATTAAGTGGACTTGGTCTTCTCCTGGTTCTGATCCGAATAACAGTACGTATCAAAATCCTACATTCCATTTCCCGGAAGGAATTGTTGCAACTTACCCGATCCAGTTAATCGTTGAAACTCCGGAAGGATGTATCGATACGGTCGAGCGGATTTTGACAGTGAACAGCGATATTATTTTCTATGCTCCGAATGCATTTACACCTGACGGAGATGAATTCAACCAGACATGGAAATTTTATGTAGCAGGAATCGATGAATTCGATTTCGAATTGATGATCTTCAATCGTTGGGGAGAAGTCGTTTGGGAAACGCATGATGTGAATTCATCCTGGGACGGAACTTATAACGGTAATCCGATTAAAGAAGGCGCATATACATGGGTTGCCAGCGTGAAAGACCTTTATTGGGATAATAAAAAAGTCTTCAACGGAACAATCAATATTATCAAGTAAATACTAACTGCTTTAATATAGATCAGGGAGTCCCGATTCATTTAGGTGAGTCGGGACTCTTTTTTGTATCTGAAATTTTCTTCGATAAAGGAAGAATAAAGGTTCAATGATTTGAATGTGAAATAATTGTGTGGTATTTTTGTTTCCTAATGCATTTATTCGTTGATTTTTTGTTTTTATGCAAATTTCAAGCAACCAAGGATTAAAAATTTCGTTTTAAAAGCAACACAATAAGGTAATCATGAAGAAGATTTTTTTAATATGTACGTTGTTGTTTGTCTCAAACAGTGTGTTAAATGCCCAGGTGACTTTGTGTTTGGGGCAGGATGCAACCGTTTGTGCCGGTCAAACGGTTCAGATCACAAATTGTTCAGGTGGGGGACCGGTATTGGGTTCAGGAATTACTTTAGATAATGCAACTACGCTCCCTCAATTGTCGGATGATATGTTTTCGGCACTTATTCCAATGGGATTCAGTTTCAGTTTTTACGGAACAAACTATACCAGTTGCGTGATCGGATCGAACGGTCTGATAAGCTTCAATGCAAGTAACGCAAACAGCGGGTGTACATGGAGTCTCGTTGGTATGGGAACACTTCCTAATACAACCTTAACAACAGCACGGAATTCTGCGATGCTCTTTTATTCTGATATTAATCCTTCCCAACCGCCAATCGGACCGATTAAGTATCAAACTATTGGAACCGCGCCCAACAGAAAATTCGTTGTTTTGTATGAAAGTGTAAATGCCTTCCAGTGTCCGAATACCTGTTATTACGGAGCAATTATCTTTTATGAGACCAGTAATATGATCGATATGATGATCGGTCAAAAACCGAACTGTTCAAGCTGGAACGGTGGTTTGGCGATCCAGGGTCTTGAAAATGCTGCGGGAACTGTGGCTACGATCACACCCGGAAGAAATAACAGCGTTTGGACTGCAAACCAGGATGGAAAACGATTCACTCCGGTTGCTCCAAATAATACTTCGAATTACTCTGTAGCTACCGTTCAGTATTATACTGTAACTTCCACATCCAATAATAGTATCCAATGGGCAAGTACGGCCGGAGGCTTGTATCCGTATAATAACGGAGTGCTGAATATTACAACTGTTCTGCCCGGAACAACGGGTTATTATCTGACAGCTACAGCTTGTAATGCTGCTGTAGGTGGTGTCAGTGATACGACATTTATTACCAGACAGGTTGTTGCAGGAACTGCAACAGCTGTAACCGATTATTGTTTCGGAGGAGTTGGTTCTGCAACTGTTAATCCGACACAGGGGCTAGCTCCTTTTACTTACACATGGTCTCCGGGAGGACAAACGACTCAAACAGCGACTAACCTGGTTTCAGGTCCTTATACGGTTCACATCACGGATGCAATGGGATGCGGAGCAAATGTCAACGTGAATGTTCCGAATACCAATGCAACCTTCAGCGGATCTTCAACATTGGTAAGTTGTCCCGGAGGAAGCGATGGCACGGCAACAGCAACGATGACTCCACCGCTTGGTGTCGTTTCTTATAACTGGTATGATGCAGGCGGACAGACAACCCAGACTGCAACAGGTCTGACAGCAGGGACATATCATTGTGTGGTTACCACATCTCAATCTTCCGGTTGTACCGATACCGTTGAAGTTGTTGTTTCGGAAATACCTGGTATGGTGTCAACGATTATCAATCAGCAGAATGTAACTTGTAACAGCGCCAACGATGGAATTATAGAAATCAGTGTTGTTGACGGAACGGCTCCGTATACCTATTCCTGGGATAACTCAGCTTCTACGGGACCTCTGGCAAATGACCTGTATGCTGGAACACATACCGTAACAATTACAGATGCAAATAACTGTGTCATTACGACTACTGCCACGATAGGTGAACCGTCGGCCTTAAAGATTACAAGTCTCACTCCGGATACCATTATTTGTCCTGAATCATCCATTGTTTTAAATGTTCAGGGAACGGGTGGTAATGGAAGTCAATATTACACATTTACATGGAAGGAAAACGGGACAATTATTGGCACCGGGGCTTCCATAACGGTTGATCCGGAAACAACGAATACGCAATACTGTGTCGAACTGACAGAAACGTGCGGTTCGCCGAGCACCGATTCTTGTATGACGATTAATTTCCCTACGAAGATTATTCCGAATTACGTTTCAAATCTTCCATACTCTTGTTTACCGGGTGAGTTTATTTTCATCAACCAGTCAAATAACAGTGCTGAAATTGATTCTGTGGTGGCAGACTTCGGGAATGGGGATACACGGATATTTTATGGTAATTCAGATTTAACGTATACTTATATGGCACCGGGAGTTTATACGATCAGTGTCATTACAACCTCTGTTCAGGGATGTGTTACAACCAATACGTTCCCTGGAATTGCCAATGTAATTGCGAATCCTACAGCAGACTTCACCATGTCGGCAAATCCGACTACGATCTTTGAAACGGTGGTGAAAATGCAGGATAAATCAAGTCCGGGAGTGGTGAGCTGGACATGGAGTGCCGTGGGATCAAATCCAAATAGCAGCACCTATGAAAGTCCGACATTCCATTATCCGGAAGGTGTTGTAGCAACGTATACCATCCAGCTTATTGTTGAAACAGCGGAAGGATGTGTTGATACTATAGAACGAGTATTGTCGGTGAACAGTGACATCATTTTCTACGCTCCGAATGCATTTACGCCTGACGGGGATGAATTCAATCAGACATGGAAATTCTATGTTTCGGGAATTGATGAGTATAATTTTGAGTTGATGATCTTTGATCGTTGGGGAGAAGTTATTTGGGAAACACACGATCCGAATGCAGCTTGGGACGGGACCTACAACGGTAAGGTTGTCCAGGCCGGAGCTTATTCCTGGATCGCTCGTGTGAAAGACATTTATTCAGATGCCAAGAAAACGTTCAGTGGAGCAATCAATATTTTGAAATAAGTATTACCGACTACTTTAATTATATAACAGGAACCCCGACAGGTATTGCCGGGGTTCTGCTGTTTAAATAAAATCGATGCTTTCGGGCCGAAAACATTGTTCTCATGCTTATTTTTGTTTGCTTCCGTTAACGATCTTTCTTCGGGAAGATCAATGGAGCAATCAAAGAAGATAATTATGAAAAGTTTACTGGCTGTATGCTGTTTCTGGACAGTTTCAACATTAGCAACTGCTCAGACAAAAGATTCAAGCAGGATCACCATTCCCGAATTGAAATTGAACTTCAACAAATCGGGATCTAATTATATCAAGGGAACTTTTTTAGCTCAAACCTGGGCGAGGTATTCCGAGTTTAACCCGGGAACAACTGTTGATGGAACTCCTAAATCAACTTATTGTGATATTGGGATCAGAAGGTGGCGCATCCAGTTTTTTGGTCAGCTAACGAATCGGATCTATTTCTATACCCAGTTCGGACAAAATAATTTCAGTTTTCTGCAACCAAGGCACACCGGTGCTTTTTTGCACGATGCAATAACAGAGTTCAGAGCCCTAAAACAATTACAAATTGGTGCAGGATTGACAGCCTGGGGAGGTGTTTCCAGGTTTTCTTCACCGTCAGTGGCAAACTTAATGGGGGTGGATGCACCAATCTACCAACAAGCCACAAACGGAGTCAACGAGCAGTTCGGCCGAAAACTATCGGTTTACTTTAAAGGTGAAATTGCGCGTTTGAATTACCGGGTTGCGTTGTCGCGACCAATGTCTGTGAAAAACAGTACTGTTGCCATTCCATCCATTAATTCGAATTCAAATTTTAATACTGAAGCTCCTCGTGCACAAACTTCGGGGTATGTATTCTGGCAGTTTTTTGATAAGGAGAGCACGCCGAATCCGTATATGGTCGGAACTTATTTAGGAAAAAAGAAGCTCTTGAACCTGGGAGTCGGCTGGGTCCACCAAAATAAAGCCATGTGGCATACAACTGATTCCGGTGATACAATCCGGACAGCTTTGCTTTTACTTGGTGCAGACGTGTTTCTGGATCTTCCTACAGGCACAAAAGGAGCAGCTTTGAATGTCTATGTTGCTTATAATCATTTTGACTACGGTAAAAATTATGTACGGATGTTAAACGGAATGAATCCGGCAAATGGTGTCAATTCCGAGGGAACATTGAATGGTGCCGGAGTAAACTACCCGATGATCGGAACGGGGAACATCCTGTTTGCACAAATCGGGTATAAATTAAAGGACGATTTGTTTGCCACAGATAATGGTACTCTGATGCCTTATACAGAAATTCAATATGCACATTTTCAGGCTTTAAAAGATCCTTCGGTTATGTGTGAAGCGGGGCTCAACTGGTTCATTCATGGGACTCATGGAGCGAAGTTGTCATTGGGTTTACAAAACAGACCTGTTTTTGATTACAATGCATCAGGAAAGGCCATTCAAACAGCCAGGAAAAATATGTTGGTAGTACAGTATCAAATTGCATTTTAACTTTTTTATATTTATACGTTATACGATCAATAACACAAACAACATGAACTATTTAAGCATCCTGGTATTTGCTTTCGTGTTTTCGTTCCATGGAAAGACACAAAAAATTCAACGTTGTGATTCTGTTCCGGCCTTGAATTCAGAGATATTGAACATTTTAAAACCGTACATGGGACAGAAAATTCTACGAGGTGAATGTTGGGATGTTTTAAGTTTGGCTTTAAATGAAACACATGCGGAATGGAACGGGTATGATGTTTTCGGGACTACATATGATTATAAAAAAGAATGTATTTCTCCCGGTGATATCATTGCGTTTAAGGGAGTGAAATTCGGGGGAGTGCAAAACGGACAAAAGTATTTCGAAGAGATGGAGAAGCACTTTGCAGTGGTAAAGGAAGTCAAAGCAAACGGCGAATTGGTATTGTGGCATCAGAATACTGGCCGGTTTGGCAAAAAACTAGGTGAATCCAGTATTTTCATCGGAGATCTGAAGAAGGGCAAGATAGAATTTTTCCGTCCGAAACGCTAATCGATACGCATGCGGATGCGCCACTCTTTGGGGAAAAGGTTGTTGAATCGGTTTCCCAAATGCTTGATCCAACCCAATTTTGTTCCTTCAAATGAAACGGTATGGAATCCGTGTTTTCCTTCCAGGTTAAAGGTGTCTCCTTTCAGGTAATGCAATGCCTGTTCACGTGTTAAAGGAATATCCGGAACGCGGTCCGATAAAGTGGCTTGGTCCAATGCCAATGCTTCGTTTGGAATTAATCCTTTCCGGGAAATTTCGCCCAACTCCGTTCCAAGTTTGATGATCCGTAGATAGCTATGCAGGGTTTCTGCCAGTTCAAACATGCCTTCTGGAATGGCAAACAGGTAATTGTTCCATTGTACCAATTCAGATGGCGAATCACCGATCCAATCTTTGAACCAGGTCTCCGGCTTCAATCGGGTAAGCGTACTTTTTTTCCGGGATTTGTTTTTTGGGGAGCGCGCTTCTCCCTGTTTTTGGAGTGCCACGACATAAAAACCCTCTGTTTTCAATTCGGAAGGAAGCGCATAATACCCCAGACCGTCGCGTCCCTCTTTGGCAAATGGCAAATGCAAGGGATAAATGCGGGAATCAGTCTGTTCCAGGATCCAACGCACATTTTCTTCGTTTTCCTGCGCATTAAAGGTACAGGTTGAATAGATCAAAAAACCATTCGGTTTTAGTGAATCCCAAACATCCATCACGATGCGTTTTTGCCGGGCTGCACACAGGTTTACTGATTCCGGCGACCATTCATTCCTGGCATCCGGATCTTTGCGAAACATTCCTTCCCCGGAACAAGGTGCGTCAATCAAAATACAATCGAAGAGGCTTTTCAATTCTCCGAAATCCGATGGATCATTATTACTGACCAATGTATTTTTTGCTCCCCACTTGGTGAGGTTTTCTTTTAATATTTTCGATCTGTTTTGGATCACTTCATTGGCTAAGAGCAACCCTTTTCCTCCCAGAAAATCTGCAATTAAGGTACTTTTCCCACCCGGAGCAGCGCACAGGTCCAGTACGACCGGTTCCTCGGGAAGTTCCAATTGTCTTAAGATCGTATCAATAAACTGGGAGCCTGCTTCCTGCGGATAATACCTTCCGCCATGAAAATGCGGATCCAGGGTAAAAATTGGTCGTTCGGGAAGATAAAAACCATTTTCGGACCAGGGAATTTCTTCCAAATTAGTAAACACAGAAGCTCCTTTGGATGAATTCATCCGAATGGCGATCGGTTGTTCTTCATTCAAAGCCTTGAGCAGGGAAGTTCCTAAAAAGGAATCACGGCTTACACGTTCAACGAATGCTTTCGGAAGATCGACTTTTTTCATGGTTTCACAAATGGTAATCGTGCATTGGCACTGACATCCTGATGTGCAAATTGCTTCTTTTCTGCCAGGAATTTTCCTGCTATTGCAATCATTGCCGCATTGTCCGTGCAATACTCAAATTTGGGAATAAATACATTCCAACCTGATTTCTCTCCTTCTTCAGCCAGTTTTGCCCGTAATCCGGAATTAGCCGAAACGCCGCCGGCAATGGCAATGTCCTTAATACCGGTATCAGCAGCAACTTTTCGCAATTTTTTGAACAGGATTTCCAGGATAGTTGCCTGAATGGATGCACAGAGATCGGCCTTATTTTCTTCAATAAAGTTAGGATTTTTGGCAACTTCCTTCTGGATAAAGTAAAGCACGGAAGTTTTTAAACCGCTAAAGCTGAAATTGTATCCGTCAACCTGAGGTTTTGCAAAGGAAAAGGCGTTCGGGTTTCCTTCCTTCGCGTATTTATCAATCAAAGGTCCACCCGGATATGGGAAACCAAGAATTTTTGCAGTTTTATCAAAAGCTTCCCCGGCGGCATCGTCAATGGTACTTCCCAGGACGATCAGTTCAGTGGGAGAATCTACCCGGACCAATTGGGTATGTCCGCCTGAAACAGTCATGCAAATAAACGGAAAACCCGGAACCGGAACTCCTTCATTGATAAAATGGGCCAGGATATGTGCATGCATGTGATGCACGGCAACCATCGGTTTGTTCAATGCCAGGCTTAAGGATTTGGCAAAAGCCGTTCCTACAACCAGGGAGCCCATCAATCCGGGACCTTGTGTAAATGCAATTAAATCAATATCTTTAAGAGTAATGGCTGCCTTTTTTAAAGCTGCATCCACTACAGGGATGATATTTTGTTGATGTGCACGCGAGGCTAATTCAGGAACTACACCACCGTATTGTTCATGAATAGCCTGACTAGCCGTAACGTTTGATAATATGGTATCATCTTTGAGAATAGCAGCAGAAGTATCATCACAAGATGATTCAATTCCTAGAATTACGAACGATTGTTGGCTCAACTTTGTTAAATTTGTATATAATACATGGCAAAAGTACTCAAAATACTAGGTAGAATAGTAGGGATTTCTTTTGAATGGGTGCTTTTGGTACTCATACTTTTTGCGTTTGCCATTCGTACGAGCCAATTTCAGACCTATTTGGGATCACTTGCAACTAACTTTTTATCCAAAGAATTGGATACAGAGTTACGCATTGGAAAAATTGATATTGTTTTCTTCGACAAAGTTTACTTAAAAGATGTTTTTGTACGTGATCTGCATGGAGATACACTGGCTTCACTGAACCAGATCATGGTGCGGGTGAAAAATTTCGATTTGGGGGGTGATTACATCAACCTGAAAAGCGTTGGTTTGTCGAAAGGAAGAGTGGGAATTGAAAGGGATTCGATCACCGGGGATTACAATTATGAATTCATTGCAGATTATTTTTCCGGTAAAAAATCCAAAAAAAAGAAATCGGACCCTCCGAAGGTAACCATTGAAAACGTGGATGTGGAGTGGGTGACTATTTCTTACGATGACAACCGGAAAGGCAGGAATACCTACGGAATGGATTATGACCATTTGAGGTTTAAAGATGTGATCCTTCACATAGTAGATTTCAAGGAAGAAAAAGGAATCCTGGCTTTTCAGGTGAAACATTTACAAACTCAGGAAAAATGCGGGTTTTGGCTGAAACGCTTATTCGCAAACGCTGTGATCGATCCACACAAAGGGATTTTATTAAACCATGTGGAAATCAACACCTCACGTTCAACCATTTATGCATCGAAATTGAACATGCTGATGAGCACGCTGAAAGGAGTGAATGACTTTGTGGACAGCGTAGCGTTTGATGCAGTAATTGATTCTTCCAGGGTTAGTTTTTGGGATATTTCTCAATTCGGGACAGCATTGGAAGGGATGAACGAACTGGTGTCTTTAAGCGCCACGGTTACCAAAAAAGTAAAGGACCTGAAAATTGATAACCTGGATTTGCGGTTCGGTACCAGAAGTATTATCCGAGGAAATTATTCCCTCCCGGATTTCAGGAAGCTTTCGGGATCCAATTTTAGCGAACGGATTGATTACGCATTAATTGATTTTTCGGATGTAGAACAGATTAAATTGCCAAAGGGCGCGGGGAGAAACCGCATGAACTTTGACGAAAAGATCGACCGGCTTGAGTATGCGGAAGTTCGCAATACGACCATGAGAGGTTCGGTAGATCAGTTTTTGCTGAAAAGTGATAAACTGCAATGCGTATTAGGGACAGTGCAGCTGGATAACGAAATTACGTTTACAAAACTGAAGGAGGGCGGATATGCTTTTGAACGAACCATGGGAGAACGTTACGATATCATCGTGGACAGTTTTAACCTGGCGAAATTCCTCGATAACCCCGTGTTCGGAAATGTAACGGGACAGGTATATTTGAGCGGAGTTGTCGGTCAGGAAGATATTATTCGTTTGGAAACACTGGAAGGAGAGGTTTCAAAATTCACATTCAACGATTATATCTATTCGAATATTTCAGTAACGGACGGTTCATTTATCAAGAATATCCTGGATGCAGATTTAAAAGTGGATGATCCTAATTTGCAATTGGCTTTTAACGGTTTGATCGACGTATCCAAAATACAGCATTATGATTTCAAGGTAAGGATTGAAAAAGCAAATCTGGGATTACTGAATTTTGTGAAAGATCCGGAATCTTCCTTCATTGGGAACCTGGATGTGGATTTGAAAGGAAACTCCCTGGAAACGTATGAGGGATTGGTCAATGCGAACAGGGTTGAGTTCGTTGAGCAGGGTAAAGAAATGACCTTGTCGGACCTGAGTCTCTATATCGAACGGAATCCGGCAAGCGACCGCTTTGAATTGAGAAGTGATATTGTAGATGCGGATATTAACGGGAAAATTAATTTCAAGACCATCCCGATAGCTGTCAATAACGGGCTTTCCGACGCATTTCCGTCGTATTTCTCTCCACAGCCCTTCCCCAAAGGATTGGAGTCGAGCGATCATTTTGATATGAATGCTACGATTAAGAATTCACAAGATTTCCTCAATATTTTCGTGCCGAAACTCGAAATTGCTTACGGAACTGTTGTCAAATTGGAGCTTGATTCGAGAGTTCATCACCAAATGCTGGATATTAACTCGTCGAAAATTAGCTATGAAAAGCTCATGAACGATAAGAGTGATGCCTATCTGACTGATGTCGTCTTACACCAGGAATTTACCCGTGGCAACGGAACCCTGACTTTAAATGCGGGGAAAACCCAATTGCGTGATTCACTGGATGTGGAGAATATCCAGCTTACAATGGATGGAACTAAAAACGTTTATAAAACAGACCTGATCTGGAATAAAGATGTACCGAACACATCCGACTTTGATTTTATCGTTGACGTGCGTGAGGAAGGGGAGTTTGATATCCAGGTAAAACCTTCTTATTTCTCCGTGAAGAATAATAAGTGGGAGATCATGAATACCGGTCAGATGATCTATAAGGAAAAGCACTTGGAGATCAATCACCTGATGTTCGAACGCGACAACCAATACTTAGCTGTCAATGGAATTTTATCGGAGAATCCGGAAGATTATTTGACGGTCAATGCTCATGAATTGCATGTGGAAGAATTTTCCTCACTAGTAGGAGCAGAGATCAAAATGGAAGGAAGTTTGGACGGTACTGCCCGTTTGGCAACACCGTTTACCGATATCAAAGTGGACGGGGATTTTGTTCTGAACGATTTGTTCCTGGAAGGGCAGGAAATCGGAGATGTTCATTTGAATGGGATTTGGATCGACCTGGAACAAAAAATCATTCTGAGCGGGGATTTAAAATACAAGGACCTTCAAACATTTGATTTCAACGGATATGTTTTGCCGATGAAAAAAGAAGACAATATCAACTTTGACCTTGAATTCAAGGATATGAATATGTCTTTTGCAAATGCATTCATGGACCCGGAAGTTATTTCGGACATTACAGGAACATTGAAGGGAGTTATTCACGCTACCGGGAGTATCGAAGAACCGGAAATCACCGGAGATTTGCAATTGAAAAAAGGTGGGTTAAAAGTAGGGATTTTGGGAACGCATTACAGCTTGAGCGGACCACTTAAATTCGATGGCGAGAATGATGGTATTTACGGAGCTTTTCCTGTTCAGGATGATGATGGAAATACAGCTTATGCACTTGCGACGATCTTCCACAACAATTTTAAGGATTTCTCCATGAGTTTTGATGTTGCGTTTGATGAATCCGTAGGAGGTTTCAGGGATCCGATCAGTAGACGTCCTTTGAGTCCGACAAGAAGATTCATGGTTTTGAATACCGGGTACAAAGAAGGAACGGTTTATTATGGAAAAGCGTATGCAACAGGAACTGCCAGTATTTTGATCGAAAAAGGAAATACCGAGATCAATGTGAGTGCAAAAACACAAAAAGATACCGAGATAAACCTGCCGATGTACGGAGCAAAAGAGATCAGCGAATTTGATTTCATTGATTTCAATACCGATTCGATTGCTGCTGAAAAGAAGATCGATTTAACGGGAGTTGATTTGAACCTGGATATCGAAGCTACTCCGGATGCAAAAATCAAATTGATCCTGAATGAGCAAACGGACGAAAAAATTGAGGCAACAGGTAGGGGACATATTCAGCTGGCAATAGATAACCAGGACCACATTACGATGTCCGGGCAGTACGTGATCAATAACGGTCAGTACCTTTTTGTTTTGAACCCACTCAAAAAATTGTTCCAGATCGATCAGGGAAGCAGTATTACCTGGACGGGAACCCCGGAAGAAGCGAACCTGGATATCAAGGCATATTACAAAGTAAATGCAAGTTTGGATGAATTGAACCGCGACCAGATCGGCGGGTCTGCAGAAACAAAATCCGAGGTTCATTGTGTGCTGTATATCCGGCAAACACTATCCAATCCTTCAATTACCCTGGATCTGGAAGTACCGAATATCAGCGAATCCGGAAAAGCCGTTTTGAGTAAGATCAGATCAGATAAAGATGAGCTTCAAAAACAATTCTTTTCGTTGTTGGCATTCAATCGTTTCCAGGGAACCGGGAACAACACAAACGGAAGTTATGGAGGAGTGGCTGAATTAATCACCCAAAAAATGAATGAGGCTTTTGATCAATTATCCAAAGAGACAAAGATCAATGTCGGATATAATGACAATTCGGTGACCGGGGATAAAAACTTCCAGTTGGGATTACAGCGGGCTTACGGTGCCAAACAAAATATTGTCTTAAAAACGTCTTTGGGAGTATCGAATAATACCACGACCGGGACGGCACAAAATTCCCTGATCGGTTCCTTTAACCTGGAATACCTGATTAATGACGACGGTACTTTCCGGGTGTCAATCTTCAACGAATCGAACGATAAGGGAATTCTGAGTAACAAAGACAAAGGTGAATTTACCCAGGGTGTCGGTTTGCACTACGAGGAATCCTTCAACAATATTTCCGAATCCCGGATCATCGAATTTTTTGCCAATCTGTTTAGAAAAAAGAACAAGGTCAGCAACTCGAAACGCAAAAACCGGGTGCCTGTAGATTATATCCCGGGACAGTCTCCTGCCATCCAAACAGAGAAAAAGGAGGAGGAAAACAACATTCCGGCTACGGAGCCAAAGCCGATTCCATCTCCGAATCCGTAGTTTGTGCCATTACTAAAATGCTTGGCGACATCTAATCTTGCATTTTGTTGGGAAAGTATTCCGGTCTTGTATAGGTCATTAATTGCACTTTCAGTATTTTTACCGCCATTGAAATGATCTATGAAAAAAGTTTTAATTGCAAATAGAGGAGAAATAGCTCGAAGAGTTATTCGCACATTAAAGAAAATGAACATTGCAACCGTTGCGATTTATTCGGACGCAGATGCCAATGCCCCGCATGTTCATGAAGCTGACGAAGCAGTGTATGTTGGAAAATCACCTTCTTCGGAATCTTATTTGCAGCAGGACCTGATCTTAAAATATTGTAAGGAATTGGGCGTTGAAGGAATTCACCCGGGATATGGTTTCTTGTCTGAAAATGCCGGCTTTGCGCGAAAAGTGAAAGAAGCGGGGATCAAATTTATCGGACCTTCTCCGGAAGCAATGGAGATTATGGGCGATAAGCTTTCTGCGAAACAAGCGGTAAAGAACTACAACGTTCCCTTGGTTCCCGGAGTGGATGAAGCAATCACCGACGTGGAAGCAGCTAAAAAAATCGCAGCGGAAGTTGGTTTTCCAATTTTGATCAAAGCATCTGCCGGAGGTGGCGGAAAAGGAATGCGCCTGGTTGAAAATGTAGCTGAATTTGAAGAACAGATGAAAATGGCCCAAAGCGAGGCACGCTCTTCCTTTGGGGACGATGCGGTTTTTATTGAGAAATTCGTTACAAAACCACGTCACATCGAAATCCAGGTTTTTGCTGATCAGTTGGGAAATACCGTTTATTTGTTTGAACGCGAATGTTCTATTCAGCGTCGCCATCAAAAAGTGATTGAGGAAGCTCCTTCTGCAGTCTTAACTCCTGAATTGCGCAAACGAATGGGAGAAGCTGCGGTTGCAGTTTGCAAGGCTTGTAATTATGAAGGCGCCGGAACGGTGGAGTTCTTATTGGACGCGGACTTAAATTTCTATTTCCTGGAAATGAATACGCGTTTGCAGGTAGAGCATCCGGTTACGGAAGAAATTACCGGGACAGATTTGGTAGAATGGCAGGTACGCGTAGCACGCGGCGAGCGTTTGCCGAAATTGCAGGATGAATTACAGATTCACGGACATTCCATCGAAGTTCGGGTTTACGCAGAAGATACGTTGAATGGATTTATTCCGGATATCGGGACATTGAACAGGTACCGCAGACCGCGCAAAGACTTGGCGCGTGTAGATGATGCCTTTGAGGAAGGAATGGAGGTTCCGATCTATTATGATCCGATGATTGCAAAGTTGGTTGTTCGGGGAGACACGCGTGAGGAAGCCATGGAAAAAATGATCACAGCAATTAATAATTACGAAATTTCCGGATTGAAAACAACCCTGGATTTCGGAAAGTTTGTGATGATGCACCCGGCATTCCGGTCTGGAGATTTCGATACGAATTTTGTAAAACATTATTTCCAGGATTCAACTGTGATGTGGGACATGTTCACCGATGAGAAACACGCATTGGAAGCAGGAATCTGGCAGATATGGAAGGACCTGACAGAAAAAGCAAATAAAAATGCGGCTTCGAGAAACATTAGTTCTACCTGGAAATTACATGCACATTGATTGCGAATAAAGCATATGGAACACAAAAAAAGCGGATTATTCATCCGCTTTTTTTGTGTTCCATTTGTCATAGATGGCATTGATTCCATGCACCAGTCGCTCATCCCGTTGGGTAATCCGTTGCTGGTCGTGAGAATACACAGCAATACTTAATTCATTGCAATGCCTGATGGTCATATCCGGATGATGGTCCATTTGGTCCGCTAATCGAGCCACTTCAACAAGAAAGAAGGCAAGCTCTGTCTGATTGGAGAAATGGATGACGGTTCGGTAGCTATTAATTATGATGCTCCAATTCATGGGAATATGTATTTGTAAGTATTTCAATTGCGTTTTTTAACTGTTCCATATTGTTGATGACAAAGTATTTCTGCTGGATCTCACTGGTGCAGAAAGCTGTTCCAAGAATGGTTTTCAGGTCAAAGTCCAGGTGGATTGTTCCGTTACCTGAAATACTGGAAACCGATTCATGAAAAGAAGAAATGATCCCGGCTCCGAAAATGCGCAGTTGCTCCTGTTCTGAAATAAGTCCGAACTCAATGGTAAACCAATATAAGCGCTGCAATTCCGTAACCAGTTGTGTATTTCCTTTGTGTTGTTTTCCCAGTTTCCCGAATTCATGAACAAAATCGGAATAAGTCGGATTGGAGAGCAGGGGAACATGTCCGAATATATCGTGAAACATATCCGGTTCTTCCAAGTAATCCAGCTTATCTTTTGAGCGCAGCCAGGTAGATGAGGGGAATTTCTTTTCAGCCAGCAGATCGAAGAAATCTTCCACGTCGATCAATCCCGGAACACAATAGATTTCCCACCCGGTATTTTTTTTGAACCAGTGATTGATCCGCTCAAAATCCGGCAATTCATCCGCATTCAATACTTCTTGCATTTGTTCCAATGATTGCAGGTAATCGGAGCATGCTTTCTGTTTCAGATTGTCTACCTGCCGCTCAAATAATAGCGACCAAACCGCAAGGTCTTCCAGGGTGTACTTTTCAAATTGTTGTTTCATTTCAAATGAAAAAATGAGTGAATAAAAAAAGCCCGGCTCAAAAAGAACCGGGCTTCACAGCTATAAAGTTTGCACAACGACTTATTCGGTTCCTGGATTCAGAAACTGATAATAATAAGTGCTGATGTGCATTTGTTTGTTCATGAGGCAAATGTAAGTAAAATGTTTTGTAAATAACAGTAATAAGGTTTATTCGAAAAAATGAAATAAATTATCGAGTTATTCAAACTAGATTATTTCCTGAAATTAATTCATGAAAAAGATATAGATAATTCACTCATTTCTATGACGCGCAAAAGAATTTAATGTTTACCTTTAGCGCACCAAAAATTTAAAAAGTTGTCATGAACTTACACGAATATCAAGGAAAATCAATTTTACAAAAATACGGCGTGGCAATCCAGCGCGGAATTGTTGTAGAAAAAGTAGAAGATGCAGTCGCTGCAGCTAAAAAATTGACAGAAGAAACAGGAACAGGCTGGTATGTGGTAAAAGCACAGATCCACGCTGGAGGTCGCGGTAAAGGGATCGTTCAGGAAACAGGTTCCCATGGTGTAGTTTTGGCAAAAGGTATTGACCAGGTAGAAGAAAAAGTAAAAGGAATCCTTGGGGGACACCTTGAAACAGCTCAAACAAACGGAAAAGGAAAATTGGTTAACAAAATTTTGTTGGCTGAAGATGTGTATTATCCGGGAGAAGCTGAAGTAGAAGAGTTTTACATGTCGGTTTTGCTGGACCGTGAAAAAGGCCGCAATACGATCATGTACTCCACTGAAGGAGGAATGGATATTGAAACAGTAGCTCACGATACACCACACTTGATTTTCAAAGAAGAAATCGATCCACGTGTGGGAATTCAGGCATTCCAGGCGCGTAAGATCGCGTTCAACCTGGGATTGTCAGGAGAAGCATTCAAGCAAATGACGAAATTCGTTGTGAATTTGTACAATGCTTACGAAGGGTGTGATGCGGCAATGTTCGAGATCAACCCGGTATTGAAAACTTCGGATAACAAGATCATTGCAGTAGACGCGAAAGTGACATTGGATGGAAACGGATTGTACCGTCACCCGGACTATGCAGCTATGCGTGATACTTCAGAAGAAGATCCATTGGATGTAGAAGCTGATGCAGCAGGATTGAATTTCGTGAAACTGGACGGAAACGTGGCTTGTATGGTAAACGGGGCCGGATTGGCAATGGCAACAATGGATATCATCAAGTATTCAGGTGGTAATCCTGCGAACTTCCTGGATGTAGGAGGAACGGCAGATGCTGAACGTGTTGAAAAAGCATTCCACATTATTTTGAAGGACCCGAACGTAAAAGCAATTTTGATCAATATCTTCGGTGGTATCGTTCGTTGTGACCGTGTGGCTCAAGGGGTTGTTGATGCTTACAAGAGTATCGGGAACATTCCGGTTCCGATCATTGTTCGTTTGCAGGGGACCAATGCTGTTGAAGCGAAGAAAATCATTGATGAATCCGGATTGAATGTGCATTCGGCAGTGTTGTTGCAGGAAGCAGCAGATAAAGTGAAAGAAGTATTGGCGTAAGTCAAAACAACGAATAAAATAGAAGCCCTGACGGTAAATGTCGGGGCTTTTTGTTTCCCATAAACCGGTTTGCAACTTTCTGAAACCGTGCTGTAACTACCCTGTTCGCTATATCGCAAATTAGCAACCGGATGATCAAAAATCCTGCATTTTCTGACAACTTTTGCGACCACAAATTACGTACTTTCACCGATTAAACATTCATAGCCATGCTGCGATTCAAACTAAGTTGTATCCTATTCATTTCCTGCTTTTCTTTTGCACAGGATTCCCTTTCCGTCTCTCTGTTCGATAAAAGCCTCAACCAATTCCTGAATGTGCGTGATTTTTGCATTTCCAAAGACGGAACAGAAGCATTTTTCACCGTTCAAAGTCCGGACGGCACTATTTCACAACTTGCGCGAATCCGAAAAACAAAAAACGAATGGACCGAACCCGAATTGCTCCCGTTTTGCGACGAAAACAGCTACATGGAAGCATTTCTCTCAGATGACGGATTGCGTCTTTATTTTGCTTCTGACCGACCTGAAAAAGGAACGAAGGTCACTGAGAAAAATTTTGATATCTGGTACGTTGAACGAAAATCCAATCCGGATCCCTGGTCCGAACCGATTAACCTCGGAAAATCAGTGAACTCGGAGAACAATGAATTCTACCCGACACTGAGCAAAAACAACAACCTGTATTTCACGATGGATGCCACAACCGGGAAGGGAAAAGACGATATTTATTTCTGTACCTGGAACGGAAAAAAGTATGCTTCACCAGTTTTGTTGAACGATAATATCAATAGCTCCGGATATGAATTCAATGCCTTCATTTCCAGTGATGAGCGCTTCTTGCTTTACACCAAATACAATACTCCGGATGGCAATGGAAGCGGTGATTTATATATCGCCAAAAAAGATGCAACAGGAACGTGGCAAAAAGCAGAAAATCTGGGAGCGATTATCAACAGCAAACACATGGAATATTGCCCCTTTTATGATGAAAAAACAGAGACTTTGTACTTCACCAGCAAACGTGTCGAGATCGGGACGAAAGCATTTAAAAACCTAGCTGAATTCCAGGAATATGTGAACCAGGGAGCGAACGGGTTGAGTAAGATCTACCAGGTGAAAATTAAATTTTAAAGGTTCTGTCACTTCGAGTTTTTGCGGTTCTGGTTAAACCCAAATTTTCAAAAAAACGACAGCAAAAGTATCGAGAAGCAGACAGAAAAGAGCTTCTCAAAAAAATCTTATTACTACGTAATAACCAGTCGCTCCCCAATTTTTTTTTCAATTCGCACACAACCGTATCATTTTTTTTGCGTTACATTTGTGCTGTCGAAAAGATGTCGACAAAAACAAGTATTAACAATTTTAAAAACCGAAGCAATGATCAATTTCAGTACGACATTAGGAGCTCCTACAGGCAAAGATGCTTGTGTGCTCGGGCTTTGGGTTTTTCAATAGCGATTTATAAAATCATCTGTATATGAAAATCCGAAGCTCCTAGAGGTTTCGGATTTTTTTGTTTTAGGTACCACCAAAATTTCCCGGAATCTCTTTTAATCAAGGTCAGAAATGACTGCAATCAAAAACAGGATTAATCCTTTGTTGGATGCATCGACAAGTCGATGATTACTTTTCCACAAATGCGCAGATTTTATGCTCGCTTACCGGACTCGCTTACCGGACTCGCTTTTGGAGTTCAAATGGCGACTGGTAAGTGCCATGTTTTATCTGTGCATCAGTGGTAAAAAAGGATTCGATCCCAAAGAAAGAAAAATGGGAAATAAGATTAAGGGGAAAGATCTGTTGAAAATAGGCTTCCCCAACGACAACTCTGTAAACATCGCCTTAGGGCTGATCAGCAGGTATAAAAAAAGAGAAACAAAAGACCGCGTTCTGAAAGAATTGTCCGAATTGCTTTACGCTCCGGATGAATACATCGGAGATGGAATTTGGGGCAAGGTGGCAGAAGGACTCATTGCACCGGTTGAGGTGAAATTCAACGAATTGAAGATCGAACGATCACCGTTTTTGATCTACGGCGAAAATGAAATTGATGACAAAACAAAACATCAATTCTACCAGGCTTTGAAATTACCTGTTTCAGTTCAGGGAGCTTTAATGCCTGATGCACATTACGGTTACGGCTTACCGATCGGAGGCGTTTTGGCAACGGATAATGCGGTGATTCCTTATGGGGTCGGAGTAGATATCGGTTGCCGGATGTCACTGAGCATTTTCGATGCACCGGCGTCGTTTTTCAATGGAAAAACACATCAATTGGAGAATTTACTTTCGGAACATACCAAGTTCGGAATGTATGAAACACACAAGATCAAACACGATCATCCGATTATGGAAAGCAAGCTGTTTCGCGAAATTCCACTTTTGAGAAAGTTGAAAACCAAGGCATACCAGCAGTTGGGAACTTCCGGCGGAGGAAACCATTTTGTGGAATTCGGAACAGTAACGATTACTGCTTCGGATGCAGGAATACCTGCGGGAGAGTACTTTGCTTTGTTGAGTCACAGCGGCTCACGGGGTTTGGGAGCAGCAATTGCTAAACAATACACGCAATTGGCTGTGAAACAATGCCCGTTGCCGAGACAAGTGCAGCATTTGGCCTGGTTGAACCTGGACACACACGACGGACAAGAGTACTGGAATGCCATGAACCTTGCCGGTGAATATGCAAAAGCTTGTCACGATGATATTCACGCACGATTGACCAAAAAGTTGGGGCTCCGCATGTTGATGACGATAGAGAACCACCACAATTTTGCATGGAAAGAAACCGTTAATGACAAAGCATGTATTGTGCATCGAAAAGGTGCAACACCAGCCGGTTTAGGTGAATGGGGAATCATTCCCGGAAGTATGACAGCACCCGGGTTTATTGTCCGTGGATTGGGAAATGCTTCCAGTTTGAATTCAGCATCTCATGGTGCCGGACGCGTGTTCTCACGCTCGGAATGTAAAAGCAGGTTCACGAAAAGCGAGATGATGAAAACCTTGAATAATGCCGGTGTCAGTTTGATCGGAGGCGCAGTAGATGAAGCTCCGATGGCTTATAAGAACATTCATCAGGTCATGGGAAATCAGCAGGAATTGGTAGAAACGATCGGGACATTTGTTCCACGTATTGTGAGAATGGACAAGAACTAAGCGCAGCTTAGTGAAGACTGAGGCTCCATCTCACAAGATGGAAAAGCCGAGGGAAAGCGCAGCTTAGTGAAGACTGAGGCTCCATCTCACAAGATGGAAAAGCCGAGGGAAAGCGCAGCTTAGTGAAGACTGAGGCTCCATCTCACAAGATGGAAAAGCCGAGGGAAAGCACAGCTTAGTGAAGACTGAGGCTTCATCTCACAAGATGGAAAAGCCGAGGAAAAGCACAGCTTAGTGATTCAAGTCAAGCATTAGTGAAGACATTAAGAAGCAACAAAATGGAAACAAAATTAGTACATATCACAACAGCAAAAGGTCCTCTGGAGTGCCAGTTGGCCGCCGGGAAAATCTTGGCCGCTTTGCTTGCAGAGTTACGGCAGAAAGGGGTACAGGCAGAAGTGATTGATCGCACTGCCGGGCAAGAAAACGGAACGATTTTATCCGCCACCATCCAAATCAACGGAATTGCGATTCAGACAGCAATTCAATCCTGGTTAGGGACGATACAATGGATTCAGCAAAGTCCGTATCGTCCCAATCATGGACGAAAAAATTGGTTTGTGGGCATTTTTGAGGTAAACCCGGTGGAAATTACCGGCTGGGACGAAAATGAGATTAGTTATCAATCTGTTCGAAGCAGCGGGGCAGGCGGACAGCATGTGAATAAAGTCAGTTCTGCGGTTCGGGCAATTCACAAGCCGAGCGGAACCATGGTTTTTGTACAGGAAAGCCGTTCGCAGCTTCAGAACAAGAAAATTGCTCGTGAACGCATCCGTGAAAAGCTGGAAAAGGTCCAAAGTGAAAAGCTGGTTTCGGTTATTAATCAAACCTGGTCGCAGCACCAGGAACTGGAACGCGGAAACCCGGTGAGAACCTTTACCGGGATGGATTTTAAACCCAAAAAGGCGGAGAAGACTTTTAAGAAACAACGCAATAAATTGAAACAGGAATTAAAAAAAGAATTGAATGGGTAGGTATCAGTCGCGACTGATACCTGCCCTATCGTTACAAAAATGGAAAATTTATGACAGCAAATATTTACCTGGTAAAAGCCCTGGATTACTATCCGTACAACCTGGAAGAAGCTTTGGAATCGTTGAATTATGCAATGGCATACGAAGAGAATAATCCGATTGCACTTTGCCTGATGGGAAGAGTGAACCTGGAGATTTTTAAGGATTATCCGCTCGCAAACAGCTATTTCAGGGAAGCGCTTGCTGCCAGTGTCGACTACCTGGAAACCTACACGTACTTTTTGGATTGTTTACTAATCCAGGAAGAATTTGAAGAGATGGTGAAACTGTTGGCTTTTGCACGAAAACGAAAAGGGATAGACAGGGGATTACTCTTCTATTATGAAGCCCTGCTTCTGGAAAAACAATTGAAGTTTAAAAAAGCACAAAAAGTAATCAAAGAAGCCATGCTTTTGGCTCAAACCGGTTCGTTTATGTCCGATTTGGAAGAGATGAAAAAGCGGATCGAGAAGAAAATAGCTTTGAAATGAGAAAACGGATGAACCGTTAAAATGTCCCTGATTATCGGGGACATTTTTGTTGAGGCACTTAAGTCAATAGTTTTATTGTTTTACAGAATAATTCGATAATTTAATCCCGACAATTTATACTACTGATGAAATACTTGCTCTTCATACTGATTTTCATACTCTCCAATCGACTGACTGGTCAGCTAAGAGAAATCGAAGGGAAAATTATGGATGAATCAACTAATGAAGCAATCCCTTTTGCAAATATTCAGAATCGCTCGCTAAGGAAAGGAACCATTAGCAATGCAGATGGATTTTTCAAGATTTCATTTGAAAAATGGACAGATACCATCTGGATTCATAGTGTCGGATTCAAATCTCAAAGACTTACACTGGATCAAAGAACAGGGTTTTATGTGGTGAAAATGCAGGAAAGCATTACCGAATTGGGAGAAGTGATGGTGACGCTTAATGAGAATATTCAATTGTTTCATCTTCTGGAAGCCTGTAGAACCAATCCGAATAAAATCAAACAGCAGGCGAAATCCTACTATGAGTTGAAAACGTTTATCGATGATAAACAAGTGGAATTGGTAGAAGGTTTTTTCAATGTCGGGCTTTCGGGATACGAACTTTCAAGTCAGGAGTTGAAAGCCGGGCGAATTGCCATGCAAACCTACGATGAACAAATGCGCATGTTTGTTTCGACTGAAAGTTCCAAAGCGATTATATTATCCAAAGTAATGAATGAAACGGATTACTTTCCCTTGAGTCCGCTTTCGATGAACTTAAAAAAAATGCGACGTGGTTTTTACCTGAATCTGGATCGTAAATACCTGGACGACAATCAAGATTCGATTACGGTAATCAACTACTTGCCCAAAATAAGATCAGGTAATTATTTCAAAGGAAAAATCTGGTTAAATACCACTCAAAACAGATTGGTGAAGCAAACAATGGAGTGTGAGGATTGTAAAATCCATCCTTTTCTACCACTTTTTGAATCCGATAGTATTTTGAAGGTTAATCTTCAAATCACAAAGACATTTGGACCCAAGAATGGAAAACAATTGTTTAATCATGTAGACTTTAACTATGAAATTGCTTATAAAAGTAGATTTGGTCAATCAGGTGAGAAAAATTACCGAATCAAGACGAGTGCGCTATTATATGCTTATGACTATGACGAAACTTTTTTCATTCCAAAGTTTGAGTTTGATAAAAAAGCATCTGATTACAGAAAGATATTCTCTATCCCTTCAAATGATTTCTTTTGGAAATACAACGATGAATACCGGATGAATGATCATCAGAACAGTAACCTTGCTTTCTTTTCCGACCCGGCTTCGATGACAAATGCAAACTATTCTGTCAAAACGGATTCTCCGTTGAAAAAGGGTTTTTTCCAGGAACCTTATATTCGATGGTCGACCAACCGGATTATCTTTAAAGAAAGCATTCCCGATTCATTACTTGACCACTCTAAAGTTGGCCTTACCGATCGAAATTACAACCTTTCCGTAAAGGTTTTTTTGGATATGAATTCCTATCAGGATTCAACGAATATACTGACCTGTACGATTTTTGATCCGTATGAAAGTTATTATTTGCTTCCAATTGATACGGTAACTCATTGTTTTATAAATATCTACTTTGATTTGGTTGAAATAGAGCGAAGAAAACTTGAAAAGACTTTGAAAAACAAGGTCCTCACTCGGGAAGAGCTGAATGAAAGGTATGATGAATTCATCAGAATGTGTGATTTGATAAAAAAGATGTACTTTGAAGACGTAGATCACGGAAGAAACAGAAGGCAGCTTATTAAATGGAATTCGTTTGTGAAATCTGAATTACAAATTGATAATATAGAGATTTTCGGATTGTTTAAAGAACCGTAATTGTTTTTTTAATCAATTTCTTTGAGATTTTTTCCATATCAAAATTCGTAGTACTTTTGTCTCTGAAAAATCCTTACTTTGCGTTTAAGATCTTTACTTACAATCACCTTACTAAGCTTGCTTCTTGCATTTCAATCAGTTGCTGGAGAACCGGACTCATTATCTGTCAGTGTTCGGCTATTGGTCAAAAAAATCCAAAACAAACATGTAAAACCGAGACCAATCGATGCGGAATTCGGAAACCAGGTCCACGATTACTTTTATTCTTTTATGGATTCGAAAAAGGAAATCCTATTATCCGATGATTTGGCATACCTGAAGAAGTTGAGCTCGAAATTGAATGAGGATATTGATAACGGAAAACAAGATTATTTCTCAGAGTTTTACCGGATCTTTACCGAAAGATCCAAACAGATCCAGGCGATTCAGAAAGGGTATTTAAGTAAACCGGTTGTGTTGAACAGCACAAAAAAATATGACCCGAAGATGCGGGATCAGTTGACTTCGGAAAATTACAAGGTTTTTTGGGAGAACAATTTGTGCCTGGCTGTCTTTTCAGAGATTGTTGCCATGCATCCGAAAGATGCAAAGGTGTTATTGAAAGATTCGCTGACTCAATTTGAAAAAAAGGCACGGATAAAGATTGAAACCCGCTATTCCAATTTTTTTGAAATGGTTCAGGGCAAAAAGGGAATGCAGGAAATGTACCTGAATGCCATTGCTATGAGTTTCGACCCGCACAGTTTGTATTTCAGCCCAAGTCAAAAGGCGGGGTTTGTAGAAGAATTGTCGACCCAAAAAGAAAAATTCGGGATCTCTTATGGACTGGACGAACAAAACCGGGTTATACTTACCGAAATTCTTCCGGGGAGTTCCGCCTGGTTAAGTAATGAGCTTGTCACCGGAGATCAGATTCTGGGAGTCCGTTTCAACTGGAACTCGACTACTTGGCTGGAAGTGAAATCCGGAATCAGCGGACTGAAGGAGCTGTCGGAGGCATTCAAGAATTTCCAGGGAAGAGAGATTACCTTGCGCATAAAAGATCAGGACGGGAAAGAAGAACAGGTTGATCTTCAGAAAACACTTGTCTACAATGATAATGATAACATCAAAAATGCATTGATGACGGGTCAGAATAAGATTGGTTACATCAGCCTTCCTGATTTTTACACCAATCATACAGCCAGTTTTACCGAGCAAGGTTGTGCAAATGATATGGCAAAATGCATCCTGAAATTGAAGAAAGACGGCATTGAAGGATTGATTTTGGATTTACGCGGAAATGGCGGCGGTTCGTTGTATGAAGCAATCGCGCTTTCAGGGATTTTTATTGATTACGGACCAATTTTGGCTACCAGCGATAACACCGGAGAAGTGACAGTTCTGAAAGACATTAACCGTGGATTTATTTATGACGGACCATTGATGGTTTTGATCGATGCTGGAAGCGCATCAGCTTCTGAAATCGTTGCAGCGGTTTTACAGGATTATAAGAAAGCGATCATCGTTGGTGTTCCCAGTTTTGGTAAAGCAACCAGCCAGGTAGTTTATCCCCTGGATCCGCTGGTAGGTGATTTTTCAGCGTTGCAGGAAAATCCGGATTATGGATACGCCAATATTACCGGCGGGTTTTTGTACCGGGTGAATGGAAAGTCCAACCAGGGAATTGGTGTAATACCTGACATTGAATTGGGAAAAACTTCTTTTGATACGATCGAAGAACGTGAACGGGTCTATAAGAATGCGTTGGTTCCGGGAGCGATTGACAAAAAAATGGTATATACACCATCATCAGTTGATTTACCGGTGGATCAATTAAAAACGTTTTCTATCAGGCAGCGCACCGAAGAAATTTATTTGAATTACTATCACATGCTGGATTCAATCGGGAAGGATTACACTGAAAATCAAATCCGTTCTTTAGACATGACCGCATACTGGAATGAGTCTTTAAAAGCAGCTGCTGTAATGGAACGATTCAAAACCTGGAGAAATACGACGAATTGGAACTACCAGGTGCGTTCGAATTCATTTGATCAGACTGTTTACGATAAGAACCCGATCCTGAAAAAATACTTTGAAGATTTTACAACGCACTTAAAAGGAGACATTGAGCTGTTTGAAGCACTTGGAATAATGAACGAATGGCTGCAATTAATCAATTAAATAAACAACAAATGAAGAATCGATTACTAAAAATCACCTTAATGATCGCCTTTTTCGGAACGGCGAATACCTACGCACAAACCGCAGTAGAGTATATGAATGTATTTACAGCGGAATACGGCAAGATCCAACAGGATATGTGGGATTATACCAGTTCTGTTTCACACGGTAAAAGTGCCCGCAAAGTAGAAAAGCGGAGAGTGGAGTTAATTCAAACCTCCAATGCGGCGTTAAGCAAGGCGAAATCTGCGAAAGGATTTAACGGGTCGACACAATTCCGTGATTCGGTGATTGAGTATTTCCGGATTGCAAATCTTGTGTTGAAAGAAGATTATGCAAAAATCGTGGATATGGAAGCTGTTTCCGAAGAATCGTATGATGCCATGGAAGCTTACATGCTGGCGAGAGAACGTGCGAATGATAAATTGATAGAAGCTTCGGAAATGATCAGCAGGGAACAAAAATCATTTGCAGGATCAAATAATATCAATCTGATTACATCCGATGATCCATTGGATAAAAAAATGGCTGTAGCCGGAGAAGTGTACGATACATATAATGAGATTTATTTGATTTTCTTTAAAAGCTTTAAACAGGAAGTTTACCTGATGGATGCGATTGGCCGTCAGGACATCAATGCCATTGAGCAAAACAGAAATGCGTTGGTTGCTGCAGCGGAAGAAGGATTGAAAAAATTGGATGCCGTAAAACCTTATAAGAATGATAAAAGCATGGTTGAAGCCACCAGAAAACTATTGAATTTCTACATTGAAGAAGGGAAAAACGAAACCCCCAAAATGGCAGATTATTTCATGAAAACAGAAAACTTCAATAAAGTGAAGAAGGCATTTGATGAAATTCCGGAAAAGAAAAGAACGCAGGCTGATGTAGATGGATACAATAAAGCTGTAAACGAGATGAATGCCGGAGTGAATACATTCAATGCAACCACTCAAAACCTGAATAAGAAACGTTCTGCGTTAATTGACAGCTGGAATGCGACAGCAGAAAAGTTCACAGATACGCACGTTCCGAAAGGGAAGTAAGGATACACAAATCCCTTGTGAGTGCGTGATAACACATAACAAGAACCGATTCATCCGTGAGTCGGTTTTTTTTTGAAAGGTGGGTTGGTGTTTAGGGGATTCCTTATCTTGCATCGAACTTGAAGCCGTCATATCCATGAATAAACGAACATTTGCCGTATTTTTAATTGCCTTAACAGGAATGACTTCCTGTAACTTCGATCCGTCAAAAACCATCCATGGAGTGTATGCGGAGGAACAGGTAATCGATACCTCCGGATCAACAATCGCAACACGCTTTCTTCCTCCCGAAGGATATGTGCGGACAGCGCAGGACAGCAGCAGTTTCGGATTTTATTTGCGCAATCTCCCGCTTAAAAAGCATGGTTCCGCTGTTCATTTATACAACGGTAATTTAAAAGGAAACCAAGGTGCACATGTGGCGGTTATCGACATGTCTGTAGGTAAAAGGGATTTGCAGCAATGTGCCGATGCGGTGATGCGTTTGCGGGGGGAATATTTATTCCAAAACAAACGATATTCAGACATTCATTTTCGATTTGTGAGTGGCTTCAATTGCGCGTATTCAAAATGGCAGGAAGGAAACCGGGTAGTGCTGAACGGGAATTCCGTTTTTTGGCAAAAATCGGCTGCTCCCGATAAGAGTTATTCGTCGTTTTTAAAATACATGGAAACGGTTTTCAATTATGCAAGCACACTTTCCCTGGAAAAGGAATTGCGTTCCGTGGAATTGAAGGACGTGGAAATCGGGGATGTATTGATTCGTGGCGGGTCACCTGGACATGCTGTTATCGTGGTGGATATGGTTGAAAAGGTAGATGGGGAAAAACGGGTGCTTTTAGCACAAAGCTATATGCCGGCCCAGGAAATTCAGGTGTTGATGAACCCAATGAACAGCAAAATTTCACCGTGGTACGACCTGGACGAGCAACTGAAGATCTATACGGCGGAATATACGTTTGAAAAGTTCCAGCTAAAACGCTTTGCGAAATAAACCGGTTGCCGACTCTGCTAAGTCAACCACAGAGAGAAGTTGAACTCACGAAGTTTAATCCTGAGTTTTCCTTCGTTGCTGTCGCACCAATGGTCGTTGCAACTGCGCCCCAAATTATTTCCGCACTAACGTTTGTCATAATTTAGTCTTCAAAAGCTTCGCATCTCCCAAATTATTTCCGCACTAACGTTTGTCATAATTTAGTCTTCAAAAGCTTCGCTTCTCCTAAATTATTTCCGCACTAACGTTTGTCATAATTTAGTCTTCAAAAGCTTCGCTTCTCCTAAATTATTTCCGCACTAACGTTTGTCATAATTTAGTCTTCAAAAGCTTCGCTTTTTCTTATCTTTGCATCCAATGAATTTCTTGAATAAGAGTATGATTAAATATAAGACAGCCGAAGAAATCGAAATTATGCGTCAGGCGGCCCTGGTCGTTAGCAGAACGTTGGGGAAGGTGGCGGAAATCATTCGCCCGGGGATTACCTTGCTTGAATTAGATAAAATGGCTGAGGCTTATATTCGTTCACAGGATGCGATTCCGGGATTCCTGGGATTATACGGTTGTCCGAGTACTTTGTTGATTTCGGTGAATGAGCAGGTTGTTCATGGCTTGCCAACCGAGCGAACCATCCAGGAAGGAGATATTGTCTCTGTGGATTGCGGAGCTATTTACAAAGGATATTATGGAGATCACGCTTATACCTTTGCGATTGGAAAAATTTCCGAAGCAAAGCAAAAATTGCTGGATGTAACGTTAGAATGTCTGTATTTAGGAATCGAACAGGCAACTACCTCTAATCGCATAGAAGATATCGGTTGGGCGATTCAAACGCATGCCGAAAAGCATGGTTACGGAGTTGTTCGTGAACTGGTCGGACACGGATTAGGCAAAACATTGCATGAAGATCCGCAAGTTCCCAATTACGGAAAAAGAGGGCGTGGTAAAAAGATCATGAATGGTTTGACAATTGCCATTGAACCGATGATCAATATGGGAACTGAAAAGGTCATTCAATTGGAAGATAACTGGACCATTGTAACCGCTGATGGTCAGCCGAGTGCACATTTCGAACACGACATTGCCGTAGTTGACGGAAAACCGGTCATTCTTTCCACTTTCGAGTATATCGAAGAAGCCCTGGCTAAGAAAAATGATTAGTGAACGGATCGTTTTACTTGCTGTTCTGACTGCCGGAATGTATGGATTATCCACCTTGATGAAGGATGGAGCATTTATTTTTCCTTTCGGATTGTATAAAGCGGGCTTGTTTCTGGTTGCTATCGTTTTATTGATTGCAAACCGGAAAAGAATCGGGTTAAAAGAAGTGACCCTGATACTTTGGACGGCCTTTTTGGCGGTCTCCTCCAAATTTGTCATGCAACTGATCTTTGCAGAGCGCGATTTTGAGCGTGAAATGAATACCATGGTTTCTTTTTCTTCCTGGTTTTTCTTAGGATTTGTTCTATTCTTTTTCTTCTGGCAAATGTTGCTTGCTTTTGAAGACGATACCATGTATCGTTGGCTGCAAATTGCGAACGCACTGGCCATGATGGCTTGTTTGATGATGAATTTGTTCGAATGGTTGATTGTTCCCACCTGGATGTGGCTGATGTCACTCTTTCTGAGTAAGGCCGAAAACCCGATGCACAAATCCATGGCCGGTTTGGCAGGATTTGTTATCGTCAGTTCCTGGTGTTCCGCACTGTATTTTGGAAAAGAAGCGATATTGGGAAACCTGTAACATTTCTTTTCGAACGCATTATGGAATGAAGAACCAACTGAATATGCAATACCGTTTACTCTTTTTGTGCTTATTACCCTTGTCTTTGAAGGCTCAAACGGCCCGGGAACAGATCGATTTTGTTTTGAAAACAACTCCCCGAACGGTTGAAAAATACATAAAACCTGCAAAGAAAGAGGTGTTATTTCTCGAAACAGCCTTCAATAATGCTGTTTTTACCGATCAGAAAGTGTTGCAGTCGGTGAAGAATAAAGTCATTTTAAAAATTGAATTGATCTATACCACATACCGTAAATCGGAAACCTTTGATCAGCATGGATTAAGCAGAAAACGGCTGGAAAATTTATTCCTGGCAGCTCCGAATAGTTTGAACCAATCCGGCATAGAATGGGTGTTGGTGGCTCAAACAGGTTGTAAATCCGCTGAAGACGGAGCGAATTTCTTCCACGGTTTTGCCATTACTTACCGGGATTTGCCTGATGCGGTATCAACCAAAGTTGAAAGTAATTTTATTCGCGAAGTGGCAGCCGGAAAGATTAAATCGTATGCTTACGATACGTATCTGAAAAAGGAAACCGCAAAACTCGAACAGGATTCACTGGCGGACGTCGATCCGGTAATCGTACTTCCCAAATTCCCGCACAGTGAGCAGGCGCGCATCAATTATTTTTCAAACTACCTGAACTTTCCGCCTGAAGCGTCCGGGCCAAAAAAGGTAGATGTTCAATTCATTATCAGTAAAGAAGGAAAGATTACAAAGATCGTATTTCCAAATATGGCCGGTCCGTCTCCCTATAAAGAGGAGGTCAGTGAATTTATTAAAAGCATGCCCGACTGGACTCCGGGGACGCTGAATGGAAAACCAACCGAATGCATGGTACAGTTCTCGGTAGACTTCATGAGTCGCGGTAGCGTGGTGCCTTCACCGTTGGAAGTGTTTGCAACGGAAGTGCCTCCGAAATTAAAGGCAAAATTACCGGCAACCGATTACAACGCAATTAAACCTCAGCCTTCATCCAACCAGGTCAGTAAATCGCTTACAAAGATAGATTGGCCCAAAACCACTTTGGTATGTGATGTCACCGGGAGTATGGCTCCATATAATGCGCAAGTAGTGGAATTTATTGCCGGACAGTTGAAAAACAAGTCGCAGGGACCTAAGCAGTTTGTGTTTTTCAACGATGGAGACAACCGGAAGGACAAGACAAAAAAAACAGGTCAGACCGGTGGAGTTTATAATTATGCTTCCAACAACCTGGATTCCATTTCAGAATTTATGATCTACGTGATGTCAAAGGGGTCTGGAGGCGATTTACCGGAGAATAATGTGGAAGCACTCATCCACGCATTAAAAAGTTATCCGGGAACAGAAAAATTGGTATTGATCGCAGATAACTTTGCTTCTCCCCGGGATATGTCATTGATTGGTAATATCGGTATACCGGTGCATGTGGTTGTTTGCGGAGGAACGATACTGAATGAAGACTATCTGGATTTGGCATATAAGACAAAAGGCTCATTAAGTTTCAATGGGAATGATTATACCGATTTTCATCGGTTCGAAGACGGCTCGACAATGCATATCGGGAAAATGACGTATGTTCTGAAGAAAGGACATTTTGTTCAGAGGAGAGATTAAAAAAGCAGGTGTAAAAAATTTTCCATCCCTACTTTTTTCTTTATTTAACAATCGCCGATAAATCTTATTTATACATTCACCCTGAAAACCAATCGAAACTGAAAACTATGGAGTCTGACAAGGACAAGATTATTCGCCTGGAAGAAGCCTACAGGAAACTATGGGCAGAACAGGAAGAACTAAAGATTCGAATCAAGGAAAATTATGCTGAATTCAAGGTATTGCGCGAGCAATTCGGAGTTGAAAAATTCCCGATTGCACCGGTTTCGGAAGCGACTGTTATTCAGCCTGAGGTAAACCAGCAACCAATTGTTCCTGTTCAGGGGCCGGGTAAACCAAGCGGTACCCCTAAAAAAGAAAAAACTTCCTGGGAACAATTTATTGGAGAGCAATTGCTGAGCAAGATCGGGATTGTGATCGTTCTGATCGGAGTAGGAATCGGAGCGAAGTATGCGATTGATCACAACCTGATAGGAGAAAGCGGACGCGTTCTGGCCGGGTTTGCAGTTGCTTTGGTTCTGGGGGGATTTGCTTTTGTATTCCGCACAAAATACCAGTCGTTCAGTGCAGTTTTGGCAAGCGGTTCCATCGGTGTGGCTTATTTCATGACCTACGCTGCTTACAGTTTTTATCAGTTGATCCCGTCTTCGGTTGCTTTCGGTGGTTTATTGGTATTGGTGCTGATCGCTGTTTTCCTGGCGATGTATTACAATATGGCGATCATTGCGCATTTAGGCCTGATCGGGGCTTATATTCTTCCTCCGTTGGTATCAGACGGGTCGAAGCACATTTCGTATTACCTGCTTTACATGTTGATCATCAATATCGGAATGCTGGTTATTTCAATTATTCGGAAATGGCCGACGATTCAATATCCGGTGATTGTCTGGACAAGTATTATTTTCCTTTTTTGGTTTAATACGGATTTCAATTTCCGCGTCGATTCGACCATTGCGGCAGTTTATTTATTGGCGTTTTTTGCATTGTTCGTATTCGGAATTGTGGGAAGAAACCATTGGAAAAAAGACGAGTTGGTCGGGCATCAGCTGGTTCAACTGGTTTTGGTCGGGATTTGTTACTTCGGAGCGATCGGTTTTGTACTGGATAAAGCACCTTTTTGGGAAACCATTGTGTACAACGTGATCGGTGTTGGGGTGTATTATTTGAATAAAATGCTGTTTGAACGGGAAAACAGGTTGGAGTTCAAACGCATTTTCCTGGCATTGTCACTGTTCGGATTGTCCAACTTACTGACTTCTTTTTGCGGAGATTATTCCTATATCTATGTCATGGTTACAGGAGTTTTATTGTTGTTCTGGTTATCCAAAGAGATCAAACGGAACCTGGAGGAAGTGATCGGAATTATTTTATTGGGATTGACTACCTTATGTATCCTCATAGAAGTATTCATCCGTTCTTTTCATAAAGAAGTTCCGTACTACGAGAATGAATTGTTGATTACTGTCGGATTGGCTGTTCTTGCAATGGGAATCACTTTTGTGCTTTTATCCCGGTTCCAGCCAACCTACCATCAATCGGCTGCCTGGAAAACAGCGGGAATTTTTGGTTTATTCTTTTTACTTTTCACAGGAGTCTACGGATTGAGCGCTCATCTCGGGTATCGCTATGCAATCGTCAGACAGCTGGATGTGAAAGATGTCCAACTGCGTCTTGCGCAGGATGAGCAGTTCAGTCAGTTCAAAGATGCGATTATCCTTTGGCAATACGCCTGGATTTCCATTTCGATCGGTTTCATTGGAGTTTTCAGAAGATGGGTTTTAGGCCGGAAGGAAAACTATTCCGGTGGATTGGCAATCGTAGGGACCATTCTTTTGGGATTGTCTTTACTGGGATTCACCGGAAGCATTTCCAACATTACTTCAGTGTATGAAGGACAAACCTATTGGAGTGCTTTCAATATGGCGCATTATGCCTTGTTTGCAGGAGTTCTCGGGACCATTCTAACTGTTCGTTCATATGAAAAACAGGAAGGCTGGACAAAAGCGTTTTCCCTGATATTGATCTTGTGGATCCTTTCGTTGGAATTAGTCCAATGGTCTTTTGTTTCCGGATTCGGTGCGGGATACAAAATCTGGTTATCCGTATTGTGGGTTTCGTTTGCGGTCGTGATGATTGTTATCGGGATCAAACGAAAACAAGCGATTATGCGAATTACGGCCATGGTCATTTTAGGCATCACGATCCTGAAAATGTTCTTTTACGATCTGAGCAGATTGAGTACGATCTATAAAACAGTTGTTTTTATTGCAATTGGAGGTCTGCTGTTGGTAGGTGCATATTTCTACCAGACTTTATCCAAACAGGAAGCAGTGCAAAATGAGAATGAGGACCAGGGCGGATAATCAGAACCACAGACCGATACTTGCAATTCCTTCCCAGCGGATATTGTTGGAATGATTGTTATAATAGAAAATGCGTTCACTGGCTTTGGTTTTCAGCACACGTGATTCGATGCGGAAAAAAGCGTTCGGTATGGGTTTGTATTCAAATCCGATCGTTCCCCCCAGGATATCAAGCCCGGTGAGGTTGTGATTTTCATTTTCTATAGGACCTGTCAGGATTTCATCCGGATCACTGAATAATTCGGCACGTGCATAAGCGGCAATGAAATGTGTGAAGCGGTATTTAAATGCGGCGATTCCTGAAAAGATATAGGCCGTTTGATTGGGATTATTCAGGCGGCTGTTTTGCTGATACCCGAAATTCCCTTCCAATCCGAGAATGACGTGTTTGGTTTTGAAAATCCCGATGTAATTGGTATAATGGCGAAAGTGATTTTGAGAAACGTTACTCGGATATTCATCGCAAACAATCGAGCTTAGAGTATGCGTCCATTTGTTCCCGGAATAAGCGATCGAAAAACCGATTGCCTTATTTTTATTCGTTTCGATAAACGTACTGAATCCATTGAAAACATTGACCTGGTAAGTCCATTTGGCGGATTGTTGCCAGGTTAATTTGGCCCCGCTCAGGAAATAGGGTTCGAAGTATGTGGTGGTAGCGATGCTCGTCGTGACGTTTTCTCTTGGCTGAATGGATTCCAACCCGATATGTGTGCGGAAATAACCTGCATCAAGCCACAATTTCTTATAAATACGGAAACCGACATTGGCTTCCTGGATGAGGTTCAGGTTTTGAGACCAGGCACTCAGGGGAATATCTCCGTAAAAAAGAGTGGCAATCCCGCGCATGCGACTGCTTTCGTACTTGGCTGAAATTTGTAAAATATTGATCCCGAACTGGTTGTTTTTTGGAGATGAGGTTGGGAACTTGGCATATCCGCCGGCTCCGAGTGTATCTGTATAATAACTGTAATAGGTGTCAATGTACCCGGAAACCTTCACTTTTCCGGTTGTATCGTACTCCTGGTTATACGGGTTTATACGTGTACCTGTAAATGTTAAATCAGTTGTGTCTTTTTTGAAGATCTGCGAGTGAGCAAACCCGGAGAATAAACCAGTTAAACAAATAAATAAGTACCTTTTCATCAAGTAATATTGAATCGCGAATTTAGTTATTTGGACATTAAGATGCTAAGACATCGGGATATTAGCACATGAAAGAGTTTAAGTCTTAAAGTCCTGAGATCTTAATATTCTAAAATCTAAATTCCGTACCTTTGCACCATGGTAAAAATCCGGGATATTGAATTGGGTGAATTTCCGCTTCTGTTGGCTCCTATGGAAGATGTGAGTGATCCACCGTTCAGGGCGTTATGCAAAAAGCACGGTGCTGACTTGATGTACACGGAATTTATTTCTTCCGAAGGGTTGATTCGTGATGCGATTAAGAGTCGTCAAAAACTCGATATTTTCGATTATGAAAAACCGATCGGGATCCAGATTTTTGGTGGTGACGAGGAAGCTATGGCGATGTCAGCAAAAATTGTGGATGCAACCAATCCGGATATCCTGGATATCAATTTTGGTTGTCCGGTAAAGAAAGTGGTTTCCAAAGGAGCAGGAGCGGGTGTTTTAAAAGATGTAGACTTAATGGTACGTTTAACAAAAGCCTGTATCAATTCGACTAAGTTACCTGTAACGGTTAAAACCCGCTTGGGATGGGACCATTCCATGATCAATATTATGGAAGTAGCGGAACGTTTACAGGATATTGGAGTAGAGGCCTTATCCATTCACGGGCGTACGCGTGCGCAGATGTATAAAGGTGAAGCAGACTGGAGCCACATTGCCGAAGTGAAAAATAATCCCCGCATCAAAATCCCGATTTTCGGGAATGGAGATATTGATACACCGGAAAAAGCATTGGAATATAAAAACCGCTACGGAGTGGATGGAATCATGATCGGGCGCGCAAGTATCGGTTATCCGTGGATCTTTAACGAAGTGAAGCATTTTATGGCAACGGGCGAGCATTTGGCAGTTCCGGGAATTAAGGACAGGGTGGAAGCCGCCCGCGATCACTTGATGATGAGTGTGAAGTGGAAAGGAGAACGTTTGGGAGTGGTTGAAATGAAGCGCCATTACACAAATTACTTCAAAGGAATTGCTCATTTCAAGGAATATCGCACCAAGTTGGTTACTTCTTTTGATTTGCAGGAGATATTGGATACACTTTCATACCTGGAAGAAAATTCGGAAGTGTTTATGTTCTCCAACCCGGTTGTTTGATTGCCACGAATCCTTATAAATGAGGGGCTGTTCGCTATATCGCAAATTTGCAACTTGAGGGACTTAATTTACCCCTTTCTTATAAGTATATTTTACACGCACATGCTCAAATGGGGCATATCGGGTTCCTGCAGTAAATTTCAGCTTTTTGGCTGCATTCTCAGCTTTCATGCGCGAAGGAGTAGATTTAACTGTGGATTGCTCGCCGATAATTTTTGTTCCGGTTACAATTCCTTCCCGATTGACAGCAAGTTCTACCACGACGGTGCCGTCAACAGTTCCTTCAATTGCAAAAGTCTCTTGTGTTGTCAGTAATTTACGGCCCGAATCGACCAATGTTCCTGTAAGTATTTGAGAGTCAGCTTGAGAATAGCTTGAAAACGCAAGGATAAGTAGAATAAGTTTTTTCATTGTTCAAGTTTACGAAATTTCTGCCCAATTCGGTTTGTCCTGGAGTCTTTTTATTGCTTCCAATCGCAAGAAAACATGTTCTGGTTTTTCCAAACGCGGGTCATCTGTTAAAAGCTCTCTTGCTTTTTCACGTGCCAATGCAACAAGCGGGCCATCTTTTGCCAAATCGGCAATTTTCAAATCCAGGTTGCCGCTTTGCTGGGTTCCCATAATATCTCCGGGGCCTCTCAATTCCAAATCGACCTCCGAAATTTCAAATCCGTCATTGGTCCGGACCATGGTATGGATGCGTTTTTTTGTATCGGCGGATAATTTGTTCCCGGTCATCAGCAAGCAGTAAGATTGTTCGGCACCGCGACCAACACGACCGCGCAACTGGTGCAATTGTGACAACCCGAAACGTTCCGAGCTTTCAATGACCATTACGGATGCATTCGGTACATTTACACCCACTTCGATGACGGTTGTTGCAATCATAATCTGTGTTTTTCCTTCCACAAACTGCTGCATTTCGTAATCTTTTACTTCCGGTTTCATTTTTCCGTGTACAATACTTACCCGGTAATCCGGTAATGGGAAAGCGCGGCTGATTGCTTCGTAACCATCCATGAGGTTATTGTAATCCAGTGTTTCGGATTCCTGGATGAGTGGATAAACGATGTAGATCTGTCTTCCAAGAGCAATTTCCCTGCGGATGAACCCGAAAACCAGTGAGCGGTCCTTTTCAAAATGATGTTTGGTCGTAATGGGTTTCCTTCCCGGAGGAAGTTCGTCGATCACCGAGACATCCAAATCGCCATAATATGTCATGGCTAAAGTTCGCGGGATGGGTGTTGCGGTCATGACTAAAATGTGTGGAGGTGAGGTGTTTTTCTTCCACAGCCGGGAGCGCTGTTCGACGCCGAACCGATGTTGTTCGTCAATGACGACCAATCCGAGGTTTTTGAATTGGACGATGTCTTCCAGCAAAGCATGTGTTCCGACTAAAATATGGATTTCTCCGCTGAGTAATTTCGCGTGAATTTCTTTTCGTACAGATTTCTTTGTAGAACCGGTAAGCAAAGCGATGTTCACCGGTGTTCCTTCCAATAATTCGCTCAATCCAACGAAATGTTGGTTCGCAAGGATTTCTGTTGGAGCCATCAATGCACCCTGTAGGCCGGAACCGATTCCCATTAAAATCGTCAGTAAGGCAACAACTGTTTTCCCACTTCCCACGTCGCCTTGCAGTAGGCGGTTCATTTGAAAACCCGAACCGATATCCCTCCGGATTTCCCGCAGGACTTTCTTTTGTGCATTCGTCAAAGGAAAGGGCAAGTTGTTTTCATAAAAATCGTGAAAGATCTGTCCTACTTCAGCCACAACTTGCCCGCTGTTCTTTTGCAGGTTGATGGACTTCCGGAGCAACAATTCGATTTGAAGGTTCAGGAGTTCTTCAAACTTGAAACGTGTGCGTGCTTTTTGTGCCAACCCAACATCTGCAGGCATATGGATTGCGCGGATGGCGGCACCGAAAGCAGGGAGTTTCAGTTCCCGGATTAATTTGGGCGGAATTGTTTCCTCAAAATATACCTTGGAAGCAAGGTCCAGCAATCCTTCAATCAATTTTTGGATCCCTTTGGAATGCAGGCCTGAAGCAGTTAGTTTTTCAGTAGACGAATAAACAGGCTGCCAACCCATACTGGCTTCATTTCCTGTTGCCGGGTTGATTTCCGGATGAGAAATATTCCACGTGTTTACATACGGTTTTGCTTTACCGAAAACAATGTAAGTTGTATTTAATTTCAGATTAGGCAATATATACTTGTAACCCTGGAACCAAAGCAGATCGATGATCCCGGTATTGTCCTGGAACTTGACATTTAAGCGTTTTTGTCTTCCGGTTCCGGTTTCGGAAACAGAAATAATTTGTCCCTTCAATTGCACATACCCGTCAATTTGGGGAATGTCCTTGATCAAATGAAATTGAGATCGATCAATGTAACGGAAGGGGAAATGATAGAGCAGGTCGTGGAAAGTTGCTATTCCCAATTCGTCCCTCAATAATTTGGCTCTTTGCGGACCAACTCCCTTGAGGAATTCGATGTGAGTTTGCAACCATTGATTCATGAAGCGAATTTAGCTATTTGGACTTTAAGATGCTAAGACATCAGGATTTTAAGACATCAAGATTTAAGATATACAGACTTCAGGTTTCTGACGACTATCGGGATTAAGTGAAAAATCTCATGGAGTATTAAATTTAAGTGCTGAATGCAGACCCTATAAATGATAAATGGAGTTCAGACAGGCGTCCGAACTCCATTCACTAATCAACCTAACCTAACCACCTAAATCATTACAAAGTTAAATCTATTTTGTGATTAGGTAACCATTTTTTAGTTAAAATTATCTTAATACCGAGTTTTTATTGATAAACGGTAAAGTTGAGCTATTTTTTGTTGGCTTTTAACCCTTTTTCCAACCATTTTTGAAATACCGGTGCGCTTCCGTGATCCTGGTAAGTAGCTCCTCCTACGGGAATATCTTTTCCATCCGGAGTTTGAAGTACATAATAGGGCTGTGAAGCAGTTTGATATTCTTCGATTTGTTTCGCCGTCCATTTGTTACCGATAGTAGTTACCGAGAAGTCCTGTCCGTTTACTTTGATCGTTTTCTGTTCTTTTTTCGGCAATTCCGTGCGCTCATCTACATAAAGGGAAACGATTACCACGTCATCACGCAAGTGTTCGATCACTCCGGGCTGACCCCAAACGGAATTTTCCATTTTACGGCAATTCACGCATCCCCAGCCTGTGAAATCGATGAAAAGCGGTTTGTTTACTTTTTTAGCATAAGCCAAAGCTTTGTCGTAATCCTTGAATGCCATTAGTCCTTGCGGTCCTTTGTGCATTCCTTCCACGATCTCAATTTGCTCACCGGAACCGGATTCTGAAACAGAAATGGTGTTTCCGCCGCCGCTGATTCCGCCCGGAACTTCTGCATAGAAATCAGGAGGAAGGTAGGCATTTACCAGATTCAAAGGTGCTCCCCATAATCCCGGGATCAGGTACATGGTAAATGCAATACTCGCTGTTGCCATCATAGTCCGTCCAACGGATAGTTTCTCTACCGGACTGTCGTGTGGCAGGCGTACTTTTCCGAGCAGGTATAAAGATAACATGGCGAAAATCCCGACCCAGATTGCGACAAAGACCTCGCGGTGCAATAAATGCCATTGCATGGTAGTATCTGCTGCTCCCAGGAATTTGAATGCAAACGCAATTTCCAGGAAGCCTAAGAATACTTTTACCACATTCAGCCATCCTCCTGAATTCGGCATAGAATTTAACCAGGAAGGGAAAATGGCGAAAAGCATAAAAGGCAATGCCAATGCCAATCCGAATGCAAACATGCCGATCAGAAGTGCCAGGTCGCCGCCAGAAGTGGAAATACTTACCAATAAGTCTCCCAAAATAGGTCCTGTACAGGAGAATGAAGCCAGTGAAAGTACCAATGCCATGAAGAAGATTCCCACAACACCACCTTTATCTGCTTTCTCATCTGCTTTATTGACCCATTTGGATGGCAATTGGATCTCGAATGCGCCCAAGAAGGAAAGCCCGAATACGATTAGCATCCCAAAGAAGAACAAGTTGAAGTACAGGTTTGTCGATAATTCATTTAAAAGACTGGATAAGCGTGTTGCAATAACGACTCCCGCCAATAAGACGTGGATCAATATAATCGATCCGCCATAGATAAATGCGTTGCGAATTCCCAGCGCTCTCGTTTTACTTCTTTTGGTAAAGAAACTAACGGTCATCGGGATCATCGGGAATACACACGGCATGATCAATGCGATGAACCCGCTGAAAAATGCAGCAAAGAACACACCCCACAAGGATTTTTTTGTTTTTTCTTTACCGACGGCAGGTGCTTTTTCGGTAGCCGTTTGCTTTGCCGTACTTCCAGGCTTATCGTCTTTTTTTACGTTGTCAGTTGGTGCAACCGCCGGTGTTTGCGCGATATCACTATTAGCAGGTGTTTCCTCGATTTGTGCAGCATCCGCACAACTTTTTACTTTAACGGTGAATTTTGAATCATAAGGAGGTAAACAATGGTCTGCATCACACGGCTGAAAGAGGTATGCGCCATTCAGGGTAAAGTCTTTTCCCGAAAGAATTTTAATTTTTTGTTTCAAGATGATTTTACCCTCATGATAGCTCAAATCTTCATCGGCTATGTCATCGTGTTTTTGAATTGGCTTGGGCTCTTTTACTGCTCCTACAATTTGATAATTCGGAGATTTATCCAAACGAAATTCAGTAGCGATACCAAAAGCTCCTTTCGGAAGTATCAATGCATTGATATGCCAATGAGAAGCAATATTTACTTCTGCTACAATGGTTGCTTCGCAGTCTTTTCCATATTCCACGGAAAATTTCCACTTGGCCATGTCTTGCGCAAGTTCTATTTGGGCATTTGCTTTATTGAAAAGAGTTAAACCAACTAAAAGGATTAAACTTTTAACTAAGTATTTCATAAAGATTTTGAGATGTTAAGGAATTGTTATGGAAAAATCGATATCAACAGGAGGAAGGCACATCACTTCATTACAAACCATGAAGGTGACATATCCTTTGATTACGTCTCCGGATTTTGCTTTGGCAACTTTACGTGTGAATGTAACTTCCGATTTAAAGAAATCGAGTGCTGCCTCAAAATTTTCATCGTATTCGTGAATGGCTTTGGGTTCAATGACCTCTCCTTCGAATTTGATCGTTGGGTTTTCTGTAAAGGTAAAGCTGGTCGGAACCGGTCCGATGGTGTTATTTATGTGCTGACTGTATAGGTGCCAGCCTTCAGAAATAACGGCTTTAAATTCAATTTCTTTTGTGCCCGGATTGTAGGAAAAATCCCATTTTACCCTATCCTGGGCGAAAATGACTGTTCCGATCAATAAAAAGGAGCATAAAAAAAGCAGTTTGCGCATGGGGCTTCAAGTTTATAATTTCAAAGCTACAAAACGAAAACTGCTTGACAATAGGAGTTTAAGTACTTTTCTTGAAAAGCTAAAACTTCAATTCTACGATGTGATCTATAGGAATCCACATGCCGCCTTTCAGGCAGATGTATTTTTGCCCGGTGGCCCAAATGGTTGTGTTGACTCTTTTTAGTCCTTCGTCGTCGTGAAAAATAATGCCGACTTTGTGATGGTATCCGTTACCCAATCGGGTTGCTTCTTCTAATTTGGAGCGAATATCTGATTGTTGTTCGAATTCAACCTGATGTTTAAAAGTCAAATCTTTTACCATCTCTTTTTCAACTGTAACGGGTTCCATTTTGCGGGGTTTTAAGAGTGTACAATCCGAAATTTAATAAAAAAATAATTTCAAAATCACATTTCGTGAAAAAAAAGTATTACAGTTCTGAAGGTGCTTTATAAAGCTTGATTATCAGAGATGTAGATGAGGTTGCGAGGTATTTTTTTGAAACGGAAATTCCCGGAATCCAGGTAATTTCTTCTCCGATTCTGAATACCGGATAGGAACTTCTCCATTGTTCGGGAATTCCGGAATCCTTCAGGAGTTTGAAAATACTGCTCGTTCCGTTTACCCCGATGGGACTCATTTTATCCAAAGCAGTCGCGAATCCGCAGGTAATGGGCGAGGTACATTTCTCCGAATCCAGGTACACTTCCCATTTGTTGAATGTATCGGGTAAGAATTCAACTTCTTCAATCTTGAATTCCCAATGCATAATCTCTGCAAAATTGGCATTCCAGGAAAACCCATCCTTCGTTCTGAATATTGGGGTTTTATCAATTCGCGCACTCAGTTCGGAAGCTTCTAAAGCTTGAATGCGTTTGATGGTGCGGACAGGCCATCCGAAATAAAAGCAGCACAGAATCTGCTTGTCCATTGTCAGCCGCGTCCACTCGCTAAAAGAAATCCGGTACTGCTTTTCCCATTGTTGCAGCTGTGGTTTGATATTTTTCCGAATTTCCTCCTGGGTATCACGGAAAACGGATTGCATCAACAGGATGGAGTGATTTAATTCCGGATTGGATTCCATCAGTTTTGGAATGATCAGGTTCCGGAATTGGTTTCTCTTATAATTATTTTCTTCGTTGCTGGCATCTTCACGCCACCGGATCTTGTTTTCGAGTGCAAAGGCTTTTAATTCTGCTTTGGACAGTTCGAGGAATGGCCGGATCATTCCGTTTCGTTCCGGGTGCATTCCTCCAAGTCCGAAAATTCCGGAACCACGCAAAAGCTGTAAAAAGAACGTTTCTACCTGGTCGTCTGAATGATGGGCCAGTAAAACGCGGTTAACCGGTGATTCACGAAGAAAGCGACGGAACAAATCATGCCGGAATTCCCTTGCGGCTGCCTGCAGGTTAATGCCCTTTCCTTTCGTGTATTCTATGGGACAACGAACAACTTCTATTGTTAACCCGTGTTTCCAGGCCAATGCACGAACAAATGCTTCGTCTTTTTCGCTTTCTTCCCCACGCAGCTGATAATTGATGTGCAGAACGGAGGGTTTTAATCCTAATTGGACCAAAGCAGTTAACAGGACGGTTGAGTCGAGTCCGCCCGAACAGGCAACACACAAGTTGAACGATTGAAGTCCTAACTGCGAAACAGCTTCTTTTACCACTGACATGTTCCGAAAAGTGAGAGGATTTTGTCGACTTTGAACCTGCATTCTTCGTATTCGGCCTGGGGATCCGAAAGCATGGTAATGGCTCCGCCAACTCCGCAGGATAGTTTTTTCGTTTGGTGGTCGTAAACCAATGTGCGGATCAGGACATTCAGGTCAAAATCCATATTCGGGTAGATGACGCCAAAGGATCCGGAATAGAATTCACGGGAAAAACCCTCGTATTTCTCGGCCAGCTCAACGGCTGATTTTTTTGGGGCTCCTGTCATGGAACCCATCGGAAAAGCTGCTTTCAGAATTTCTGAAAGGGACATTTTTTCTTTCAATTCGCAGGAAATGGTTGAGATCATTTGGTGGACCGTGGGGAAAGAATAAATCCCGCACAGCTCTTCTACGTGTACGCTTCCTTTTGTGGCGACCCGAGATAGATCATTCCGGACCAGATCGACAATCATTACGTTTTCGGCACGCTCTTTCGGACTCGCCTGCAGGTTATTCCGGAATTGCATGTCTTCCGGTTCGGTTTTTCCTCTTGGTGCCGTTCCTTTGATCGGCTGTGAAATCAATTTGGATCCTTTCTTTTGAATAAAGCGTTCCGGACTTGCAGACGCAAGCATCCAGCGTTCCGTTTCCACCATTCCTGCAAAGGGGGTTGGGTTGAGTTCCCACATCCGATTGAAGAACGGTTGGATCGAATGCAAGGTGATGGGTTGTGATTCAATCAGCTGACAGAAATTCAATTCATAGATGTCTCCCAGCTGGATGTGTTCTTTCAATTGTTGAATGCGTTCCAAATAGGTCGTTTGATCTATTTTTGCCTTCCATTGGACGGTGGGGGCGTTTTCCCGGGTTTCAAATACTGCTTCTGCCAACTTTTGATGCATCTCATCGTGCTTTCCTTCCAGTAAATAAGCGGTAGTGCTTTCATACAGATACGTGCTTTCAGGAACCCAAACTCTTAGCAGGGGCAATTGGTTCGGGGCATGTGGAACGGAGAGAATGTCGAGTCCCAATTGATAATTGATGACCGTGAATAAGGTGCGGCCTTCGTGTTTTTCCAGGAAGGTGTCCAATGCGTTCCAGTTCAGATCGGAATGGAGCAGAAACTCGGACTCGCATCCGATTCCAACCAGGAAGGAGTTTTCTTTGTACCTGAAGAGTGCGCGCTCGACCATTTCACAAAGGTAATTCCTAATTCCTAATTACGAATTGTGTATTGGAGGATTATGACGGAGGACAAAACCTGTTTTTCACAATTGTGAGTAATGGGATGAAGTTTTCAGAGGTGTTTTTGATTTGCCGGAAGAACCGGATTTTGGATTGAAAAAGCTAAAAAGCAGCTAGAATCAGGTGTTAAATATATAACATTTTAATACTCTATCCATACTTGACCCATACTTGACCCGTACTTGACCTATTCTTTAATTTGCCGTAGCTAATTATCAGGAGTAATTTGTTCGAAAGCAGGGTTACATAAGTGAGCAGGTTCAGATTGGTTTTAGGGGGCCAGGTGATCAAGTTGGCACGATAAGTGAAGAAATGTATGGATTATTGAAATTTGTAATCCGTTGTGTCACAACTGATAATTAGGAATTATGTAATTTCGTTCAAAACCCACTCATGTTATACCGAATTTTAAAAGCGATCATTTCATTTGGGATCAGGCATTACTACCGTGAAATCAAGGTGGTCAATAAGGAATTGCTGGATAGGGAGAACGGTCCATTGATCCTTATTGCGAACCACCCGAATACGTTAATGGATGCCTGGATGGTGGGATTTGTCAACAGGAGACGCGTCCATTTCATGGCAAAGGCCACTTTTTTCAATTCCCCTTTCAAACGCAAATTATTAGGTGCATTGGGAATGATCCCGATCAACCGGAAATCCGACGGAGCCGTTTCAGGTGTCAACAACAAAGATTCTTTCGAGGCCTGTTATCAACTGCTGGAAAAAGGGGAGATCCTGGTTGTTTTCCCGGAAGGGACCAGTTTTTTGGAACGGAAACTCCGAGAGATTAAAACCGGAACAGCCCGTATTGCTTTGGAAGTAGAACGAAGAAACCAGGGAAAATTGGGATTAAAAGTCGTTCCTATCGGGTTGAATTACGTCTCAGCTGATTCTTACAGAGGAAAAGTGTTGGTACAGGTCGGCAGGCCAATCACCCTGGAGGACTTGTGGAAAGAATACGAATCCAACCAGGGCCATGCGGCAAAATTGCTTACCGAACGATTCCGTGTGGAGTTATCGCGTGTCTTTGTCAATATGGAGGATTCCGCACGCGAAGACCTGATAGAACAGCTGGCGGACCTGTTTGTCACTAAATATACCAATCAAACCGACGTTTCGGGGGAAATGAATTTTATGAAATCTGTTCACGCCCGTTTGGAAGGGTACAGCCTGACTAGTCCCTGGAAGTTGAATGAGATCCAAACGGAAACAAGCAATGTATTTGCATCGCTCCAATTTTTGGGAATCAAACCCGATTTCCTGGACCGGCCATACAGACCGCTGTTATTTTTGAGGCAATTCATCCAAAGCTGGTTGTTTGTCATCCTGACGGTTCCTGTTTTCCTGATCGGATTTATTCATCACGTACTTCCGTATTGGCTAATTGGCTGGCTGGTCCCGAAAATGACGAAGGAAGTGGAGTATCACGCACCTTTATCGATTTTGCTGGGGTTGGTTTTGTATCCGTTGAATTACCTGGGATTTGGTTTGCTTGCCCATTTTTGGTTGGATTTAACCTGGCTGGAAACCTTGCTTTATTGGGCGGTATTGCCTTTATTCGGCACCTTTGCACATTATTACATGCGCTACATGCATCATTTGAATTCCAAGCAGCGATTCGGTCGTTTTGCACGCAGACGAAGTGCTATTCTTCAGAATTTAAGGGCGCAGCGTGAACAGTTGAAAGACTTGATTTTTAGAGATTAAGCGCAGATTAAGGAAGTGTAAAGCATACGGAAATGATTTTTTTTACTTTTTTTTAGTCAAAATCCTTTGATAGAACAATGCATTTATTAATTTTGCGCCTGTCTTAGGGAGACCATAGACACGTTCTTTGTAAGAATATTGGAGGGATGGGTGAGAGGCTGAAACCACCAGTTTGCTAAACTGACGTACGGGTAACTGTACCGCGGGTTCGAATCCCGCTCTCTCCGCAAAAATTTTCTCAAGGGGCTTGCACAAGTGAAATAAGTAACTATCTTTGCACCCTCAAAACAGAGAAATAACTACTTCAAAAACGATTGAAGTAACTTGAAATAAAAGCCTAGTTCGGGGCGTAGCGTAGTCCGGTCATCGCGCCTGGTTTGGGACCAGGAGGTCGCAGGTTCGAATCCTGCCGCCCCGACACAAGAAAAGGGGATGAGCAATCATCCCCTTTTTTGTTTTAATTAGGTTTGAAATTGAAAATAATAAGTTTGCTTTTACAGTGCATACAAACTAACGTTTGTATCGTCAGTTGAAAGTATACTTTCAACGGTCCCATAGCTCAGCTGGATAGAGCAACTGCCTTCTAAGCAGTAGGTCTTTGGTTCGAATCCAAATGGGATCACACTTCAAAAGGTAAACAGCCGTAGAATCAATGTTCTACGGCTGTTTTATTTGCATTCGGTAAGAATTTCGGTAAGAATTTTCTGAAATGTAGTTTTTCATTTCATTAAGTTTCATTTTCTTGTCCCTATCGTCATTAAGACGCATTTTTGCTCCTCACTAAGCTGCTTAGTGCCATTGCCACCGAAAGTTTCCTGGGGATTGACATCAATCTCTCTGCGCCAACTTTGGTCTTAACTTACTGTTTGGTTAATGGAAGTAGGTCCAGTTTTTAGCTTCTCCGTTTAATTTAAATAAGGTGAGGTGTTCTATTAACATAATCACTTATTAACTTTCGCAAAAAATATTTTTTTTCTTTTGGATCAGTTTCACGTAATTACAGCCAATTCTAATTAATCTGATTCTAAGGTTTTCGAGCTTTTTACAACGGGTTTATACTTAGTCTAAGAAAAACTGTAGCGGATGACTGACCTCCATCGAACAAAGAGTTGGCTGAGGATATACATAACATACAACTATTTTAGTCACATCGTAAATAGTTTACGGTCTTCCCCCTGCATCTTTGCCAAAAATCAGTTAACAAGCTTCTGAAGATTCATTTTTCCTCTATAACATATTTTAACAACTTCAAAAAGAAATAATTATGGTTGGAATTGCGTTTTTATTCTTTTGTAACTAGATTGCAAATCACAACTTATTGTAACACTTAATTCTAATCACATGTCAAGCACCATCCTAAACAGCAGGAAGTTTACTGTAGCCGGGCGAATAGACGCCTCTTTTACCCCTGAATCAACAGAATCCCTTGAAAAAGTCTCAAACCTTGAAGTAGAACTCTGGCAAAAGAGTCCGATGGATATTTTCTTTCTTGGGAGAGGATCTACCAATGATGAAGGAGATTTTCAAATCACCTTTACGGTAAATGACGAACCGAAATACCTTATCGAAGGCCGGATCGAAAACGTTTTTGCGAAAGTTTATTATCAGGGAACTCTGGTTTCGGGCGAGAATCCCTATATCGATGATGATACCACATTACGCCCCATTAAAGATATTGTACTGAAAGAGGGATACACTCATGTGGGTTCTTACTCCATTCCGATTACTGCTTTTGAGTTTCCGGTAAATACCAGTGCTATCGAGGTTGCAAAAAAAGAAACAACATCCCGAAACAGTATCTTATTTGAAATAAAAGAAGCCGAAGGGGAAAGACGTCTCCTACCTGTTGGATATGACTGCTCCTTTACCGGATCAATTGGATCGTCTCCTGCTAAAAACTTGTTTACTTCAACTCAACAGACAATAAAAGAAGGTTATGTGGAATTAGTTGTTCCGGAATTTCCTGTAAGTACCAAAACAGGCGACGAGTTTATTGTAAAAACTAAGATAAACGGTGCTCCGTCAAGTCTCTCTGAAAATGTTTATTGGAAAGTCGCAACTCCTGATTTGAGTAAAGTGCTTTATACGATGAATAGCAATTTGACTATTCGTGACGGTAGATTATGTGTTTGCGGAAATGGAGATTATTATCCAACGGCACTTACTCCTATCGGAATTGATAATGTTACCAGAATTGGGATTGATCCGGATGGTACGCTTTTTATGTATGATGAAGTTCTCGATCAGTGGACTACATACCCAGCTTTGACTTTCTACCAATTTCAATACCCGGAGAACCTGACTTTGTTTGAAGACGGCATGTACGAAGCGGGGGATCCTGCAGGGACAATCACATCTGGTCATTTAGGAGGAGACGGTACATTCGCTCCCTTTTCCATTTCTGTTGAGAATCCCGGAGTCTTTCCAATTGATGTGGATGTTATTGTTTCAGATCCAACAAATGATAATGTATTATTCTCTAAAATCATTGAAGGCTTATTACCAGGCAGCAAGAATTTTGTTCCGATAGCAACGCTACCTTTTAAAGAAGCGATACCTTATTCTCCATCAATTGAAGAGATTGAAACAATAAGTGGTGTTACTTTTTCTGTCGATTTGGTCGATTTCCTCGGGGATGAAGGGCTTGATACTCTTGATAGCTTGAAGAAAGCAGGACCAATCCGGTATATTGATGGATTGCCAACTGCTACGGAATCAGAATTGACTTTACTTCAGGCACATATTGATTTGTATACTGTAAATACAAACGCTACTCAAAATCAGGACTTAATCGATAAAGGTTATGATAACTTGTCTAAGATTGCTGAAACTTCAAAGGAGACTTTTATTCCAGATGCTGAAAGTGCCGGCCTTACAATATACAGTGCTGCAAAATTGCATAATACGGTGGTGCAAAATCAAAAGTTATTGTCCAATCTGCTTTCTGCAAAAATGGGAGATTATGCATTGAAAACACCATCCATTCCGGATCTTCTGAACTCCAATTTTGCTTCAACGGCATTTTCCAAATTCATTAATCGTTGTGAATGTGAAGACTGTACTTCAGCAGTTAGTCCATTCTCTTACCTGGTTGATTTATTAAAATACGGAGCGAAACATATTTCCAAATCGGGAACACCATCGTACACCCCTGTGAATTACGACGCGTTTCTGACCTTATTGGAAGGTTATTTCTTCCAGCCATTCGGTTCTTTTTCGGTGGATTGTGATACCTTGCACAAAGAGTATTGCCGTTTACGCCTGGTAACTGAGATTTTAGAGCAATACGTTGCCACGAAAACACTTCCGACAGAGGTGTTGGAGCGATTAGAGAATGACCGCAAGAACTTCTTGTTATTAACTTATAAAACGATCCTTACCCAAGCGGGAACATCTTATGAAGAATTGCGAAGTATAATAGCGATTCAGGATGTTGATGAGAAGAAATCTGCGGCTCAACGTTTCGCTGATAAGCTGGGAATTCTGTTGTATACACCACTGAGTACTACGCAATATACAGCTGACCGCATGTGGCTGACATTTGATAATGGAATTCCTGAACAAGAATTGACTGCAGAAAACCTGGAAATTATCTACGGGTTTAGAAATACAGAACGCAACGTATTGACGAATCCTGCAGAAGCTTTGATGTTAACCTGGAAAAATGCATATCTCCGGGAACTTTGGAAAAGTGCAGATTACTTCTTCTCTGAATACAGCCGCGAAGGCGTTAAACCGGAAGACGATCTTACATTCAAAGCCAATTGGAAACCGATTATTGATCCGGACATGATCGGAAGAGGTGATATGACTTATGAATCTTCCGATTTTGCACTTGCTCTTTGGAGACATCGAAAAGAGGATACCGATACTTTCTTAAATCGTTTTGTTACAGATGCAGGTATCCTCATTAGAACTTCAGCAGATATTTCAGGAAGAATATTGCGAGTACCGGGTATTAATTTATCCGGAGTCATTTTCTTGGATAATAAGATTCGAATCAAGGACCCGGCTGATTTGTTATTTAAAGAATTTAATATTTATAATACATCATTAAATGAGGCTAGCACAGATATAGTATTGAAAAAATCTACTCCGGATGTTACTCAGTCAGTTTTATTCCAACCTCATGGTAATACACCTGTCATGAGGTATGATAGTGTTCTTTCAGTAATTAATAATCTTTCTGAAGTATCGTTAGTAACATTGACCTGGAGCGAACCTGTTATTCAAAATTATTTATCCGGTGGAATTGTAAAGTTAATCAGTAGTGGCAGTGCGGATACATATAGTAACGATGGGCTTGGAACTTACAATATTACTTCAATTACAGTAAATTCTGAAAGAACAGAGGTGCAATTGGTTCTTTCTGCTGATTTGTCATCCGAATTTATAGCTGGAAACATTAGTTTCATTTATGAAGTGGAAGTTGCACTGGATACAACTACTATTCCGGATCCGGAAAAGACCTGTGATACACTTTTCGATACAGAATCAAGCTATACCTATTTGGATCCTGCTATAGCGTCTCCGTTTAATTATAGAGTCTGGAACGCTCCAACAACCTGGCCAGCTTCAATTGATTCTGAACCGACCTATTATACGAAACTGAAAAAATTGTATGAAATTATCCGTTCGGGAGATCCTGATCCGATCTATATGCAACTGGTAACTGAGAACCTTCATACCAATACCTTCGGATTTAACCAGTTAATGGAGAATTTGCTGGCATGCGAACAGTTCCTGAATTCCATGTATTCTGTTGAAAAACCGGAGTTGTCGAAGCTTTATCAAACAGCCTCTATTCTGCGAAATTGTGCAAGAACGAAATTAGATGCTCTTTGGGTGAAAGAAGAAATCAAATACATACGAACGGGTGGCACGTACCCTGAAAAATTGATGCTGGATGGCCGCTTTTTTTGGAAATCATTAAACGAGCCATCTTCAGGTTCCTGGGACCCTTCTTTGCAAACAATTCCGATTACGGTAGTCCCGATTTCTTCCATGGATGTTCCGATCATTGATCCCGAATTGGTCTCAAGAAATCAGCTACTTATTTCTCCGGATGCGAAGCCTTATGTCGATTTATATGATGACCGAAAAAGGCAGCTGGATGATAAACGCAATGAATATTTCTCTTTATTGAGCTCTTTTGATGCAGATGGTTTTAAGCTTATTTTCAATGAGATCAATACCGGAAGCCAGTCAACTCCTTATGATATTGATCCACCATATACGGGCATGACTCAGTTAATCGCTGCTTTTCAAAGTAATGATGCCTTTGTAAAGCAGAAAGCGGTAGAGGTACTTTCAGAAGCATTTGCACTTACCCCGGATGAATTTTCATTAATTATTCCAGTGATGCAGGCGTATGAAGATTCTGACCCTTCCAATCAACCGACTATAGCCGAATTACGATCCGTTACAGACTTACTGGTTACTGCTTGTAAACGGAAACAATTTTATTTTACGGATAATCTTGAAAGCGCATGGATTGAAGAAGAAGTTGATTGGGCAGGTGGACCAATTAAATACTACAATGTCCTTCAACTTCAAATGGACCCCATCAGAGGAAGCTCCCAGAATCGTTCGTCGTGGCAGCAAACACTTGCCAGATGGAACCGCGTTCCGACTGTTTTTCCGGATATAGTTCCGCCCGAAAACATTAAAGAATTCGTTAGCGGAGAAGTTATTCATGATTTATGGATAGATCGTAAAAACGTATTAGATTATACATATACAGAACTGACCACTTTGTTTTCTGCTACGCATACTTTCGGTGACCTGTTCAATAATTACCGGGATATTTTACTGAGCGATATCGTTAGACGTAAATATGGAACACCTTCAACCACTTATTATCCTTACTTTACAGCGCTGTTTGAAAAAGAAGATGCCGGAGAAGATATTCGACCGTATTTAAATCAACTCAATGTCCGAATATCTGAATACCGGGTATTGAGAGAAATTTACACGGTACTTAAAAACGGCGCGGAAACCAGTCCGACTTCTCAATCCAATTTACTTCCTTCAGAGTTTGACAGCTTAATCAATATCTTTATCCGGATTCAGACTTCCAATTCACAGTATTTCACGCTTGTTGAGCAAGAGTATATTAATAACATCGTATTAGCAGGAGATGACTTCCAGAATTACACTCCTGCAATTATTGACTTTCCGATAAAATTGGTGCAGGAAACTGAGCAGTGGCGTTCTCCGAATGCAGATAAAAAGGCCTGGAAAGATACTTTGAATACACGCATAGAACGCAAGGAGAAAGTCGCGGAAGAATGGAACACGGTGATTGAAGAAACAGAAGACATCACCTTGCCGGTAATGCGGGATGCATTGATCCAGGCACTTCGAAATAACTGTGAGTCACTCGACGATGCAGCCGAGCGTATTGCTAAAACATTGTTCATTGAAACGAAAGACAATTGTTGCGTAAAACACAGCCGGGTATCACATGCTATTGAAACGATTCAGGGGTTAATCTTCGCATTAGAAAGTGGTGTATATGACAATTACCTCACTGGTTTCTCGCTTACCGCACCAAATTTTGACAAAGAGTGGCAATGGCTGGGTTCCTATGCAACCTGGAGATCGGCTGTATTCACGTATATTTATCCGGAAAACCTGCTGTATCCAACCTTGAAGCGTAAGCAAAGTCCGGCATTCATCGAATTGGCAGATACGATCCAGAACGCAAACCGTTTCACACCGATCGATGCCTGCAAAGCCGCGAAAAAGTACCAGACGTATTTTGAAGATATTCAAAACCTAAAACTGGTCTGCACTGCAAATACGGATGCATATATCTTCCGGAAAGATCCGCTCGATTGCTGTGGGGATACGAACAACAGCATGCGCGAATACATGACTTTCTATTTCGGGCAAAGTACGCTGACAAATAAAGTGTATTATTCAACCAAAGCATTCTATGCAACTGATCCGAATGAACACGATTTCTGGATAGAAATACCGATCAGGGAAAAAGCTACAATTTTGGGTTGTTTACCAATCAGTTCAGAGTTCGATGACAACGGAAAAGCAACAGATGCTGCTTTGTGGTTATTCTATACCTTCAAAGAAGACGGAGAGTTCAAGCTGGCCTATCTCAAAAAGGATTTGATGACTGCTGGAAGCGAATGGGCAGAAGAAGAAACGATCGAATTACCTGATCTTACGGATGTTTCTTACATAACAGACATTTCTTCATCATCTGTGTTTATAGATGCTTCTCGTATTACAAATGCTTCTGACGTGTTGAATAAAGTGACCATTTGTCAGAATTCTGCGGACTGGGATTTTATTTATTTTGTCTTCTCTTATACACGAGCAGACGGCAGTTTGCGTCATGTTCAAGTAAGATACTGGTCCAAAGATGATTATTTTGATAAATCTTTAGGTAGCATTATCTTTTTTGATACAGAAAGTTCCTATCCGATTACAGCTGTAAAACACAGTGTAGCGAGCAGTATTGCAAACCTGGACCCTCAAACGGGAATTACCCTTGTTTTTGACAATGAAATTCAAACAGGTATTTATGGTGGATTAACTGGCTTCACTCCTATGCTTCCTGTAAGCAGGTATATCCAGGGAATAGTTGGTGCTTATAAAAAAGATCTGTCGGAGGACCACTTTATTATAGCGAACCGGAACAGTTCCGGACTCACAACCTACCAGGAGGTCTATTTCACCTATTCAATTCTTCCTTACAGCATAGATATGCATGAGCAGATACTTTCTACAGTACCATTTGCTCAGAATGTACTTTCAATTGCACCGCGTTTCAACAGTTCGATTTGGGAATCTGCTAATGCTATAACAGTCTATAACAACAATTTGCTGACCGGAGTTACATTCAGAAACGATATTAGCGGTGTACTCGGAAATGCCATGATATTTGCCCTTGCTCCTGAAAAAAGTGTTACCGTTCAAATAGAATCAGGAGATTGCGTTGATAATTTCGATTTGCGAACTTCCAACATCAAACTACACATGCGTGCTAATTTAAATGCACCGCAGGGAAGTCCGATCGGTTCGCTGTACCGAACAAGTACTATCAAAGAAGTACTCTACGAAGCCTACTATTTTGTTCCTATGCTCATTGCACTGGACCAACAGCAACGGGGTGATTATCCGACAGCGTTATCCTGGTACCAATCAGTATACGATTACACCAATAACATGGCGCATAAGCGCAAAATTTTCTACGGACTGGTATTGGAAGAATCTATTGTAAATGTATTTGACCGCCCGGCAGATTGGTTATTGGATCCGTTAAATCCGCATTTAATTGCTCAGACCCGCACCAATGCTTATACGAAGTATACCTTGATGAATATTATTCAATGTATGACCGCTTACGGAGATAGGGAATTTACCATTGATACAATAGAAACTGTTCCGAATGCCCGAAAGCTTTATACGGAAGTACTGGATTTATTGAAAGTCAGTGAATTGAATGTCAAACCTTCTCAATGTTACACGAGTTCTCATGCTTGTTTCCAAACGGCCGTTGAAACTCCTGTTGATTTTTATTGGGCGAATATGTTTGCAGAAGTCCAATCGGAATTGGAGAGTTTGAATGACGTTGCATTGATTGAAGAGGCTTCAGAACATTTGGTTGGTATATTCAACGGAGAACTGGAGACCGATGCAAAATTCACAAATGCCTTCGATTACCTCAAAGACTTCAAGAATACGCACCCGGCTCCGGCAGCAGATTCGGTAACGGGGTTAATGGATGGAATCAGTAACCGAATGAATGATGCCTATCGATATTTATTTGCAGATATAGATACTCAAGCATTCAACAATGTGGTGGGAAGTCATTTTACAAATACGCTGGCAACACTTGCTGCTACAACTCCCGATCAGATTGGGCTTCCGGAAAATAGCACGCAAATTAGCTGGTTGCTGGACCCGGTTCCGGATAACGCACAGTCACTTGTATTTCATTTTGCAGATGATACCGGTGCACAGCTTTTGAAAAATCCGGATTTTGCTTACAATCCGTTCCAACCTACATCAGCTGCTTTACAGGGTAACCTGGTATTTGGAAATGCATCTGTGTTGTATCAGCCATTCCTCTACACCGAAGATTATGTTCCTTTTGTAGATTACGCTTTCTGTTTGCCAACAAACCCTGTTTACCAGGCTTTGGAATTGAAAGCGAACCTGGAATTATTCAAGATCCATAATTGCCGAAACATTGCCGGCATGGAACGATCACTCGACATTTTTGCAGCACCGACAGATAGTGTAAGCGGTGTTCCTGTGATCGGAGCGGGTGGAAATTTAGTACTTCCGGGAGTAGCAAACTTAGCACCTTCTCAATACCGTTTCCGAGTATTGATTGAACGAGCAAAACAATTGGTGTCACAGGCACAGCAATTGGAAAGCCAGTTCTTATCCACACTGGAAAAAGAAGATGCAGAAAATTATAGCCAGTTGCGAGCAAGACAAGATCTGCAAACAGCAAAAGCAACCGTGAAACTGCAGGATATGCGTGTGAAACAGGCTTTGAATGAAGAAACAGTGGCTGATTTGCAATTGGATAAAGTGCAGTTTATTCAGGATAATTATAACAATTGGATTAACGCAGGATTGAATGGGTATGAAACTGCCAGTATTGCGCTATTGACAACATCAATAGCAGTCTCACAGGGACTTGCGATAATGACTGCTGCGGCTACAATTGCAACTTCAACGGATCCTCGTGCAAATGCTGCAGCTATACTACAAAATGTAGTCACTGGATTAAATATCTTTTCCGGTTCATTATCTTCTTTATCTGGTCTAAATTCTCAACTTGCTTCCTATGCACGTCGCCAACAAGAATGGCAATTCCAAAGTGACTTGACAGGTTATGATATCAGTATTGCGAACCAACAGATCAAAATCGCAGAACAAAACACTCGTATTGTTTCCCAGGAACGAGAAATTGCTTCGATGAATATGGATCACGCAACAGATACTTTGGAATTTTTAAAAACGAAGTTTACGAATGCGGAATTGTATCGCTGGATGGGGAATGTGTTGGAACGAACATATAGCTATATGTTAAGTATTGCAACTGCCGTTGCCAGAACCGCTGAGCAGCAATATTATTTCGAGCAGCAGGAACAAGCGGGACCATTCATTTTGAATGACTATTGGGAAGTACCACAAACTGGAGCTTTAGCACTGACGGGTGGCGGAGTTGATCGTAGAGGTTTAACAGGAAGTGCTCGTTTATTGCAAGATTTGACACGTTTGGATCAATATGCATTTGAAACGACCAAACGAAAGCTTCAAATGACCAAGATCATTTCATTGGGACAAAATTTCCCAGATGCGTTCCAGACATTCCGCGAAACAGGTGTTTTGAATTTTGATCTGACGAATCGATTGTTTGATTATGACTTCCCGGGGCATTACCTGCGATTAATCAACGGAATGAAAGTTTCAGTGATTGGTTTGGTACCCGTTTATGACAATATCAAAGCAACCTTAACAGCTGGCACAACTTCCTATACGGTGATAGAAGCAAATAACACCTTCCAGCGTATTCCAATCAGACGAATGGAAACGGACCAGGTAGCGCTAACCGGTGCTTCCCGTGCAACTGGCTTATTTGAATTGCAACCTATGCAAAATGAGTTTCTCAATCCATTTGAAGGAATGGGAGTGGAATCACACTGGGAATTTAAAATGCCGAAATTCTCTAACCGAATGGATTTTACCAATATCGCAGATGTGGTGATTGAAGTAGAGTATACCGCATTGGATAGCTTCCAATACCGCTTCCAGGTATTGCAGGATATCGATAATACACTTGGATTCAGCAAAGGATTCTCATTCAAGAATGACTTCCCGGATCAATGGTACGAACTTGCTCAGGCACAGGAAGGAAGTCCTTCTTTTTATGTGGATTTTGAATTGAAACGGGAAATGTTCCCTCAAGGAGTAGAAAACATACGCTTAGATGGTTCAAATGTCCTGCTTCATTTTGCACGTAAAGACGGATTTACTGATGAAGTTTCCATTGCAGACTTCAGCCTGATCACAGCAGGAAGTAATACTCAACCAATGGACGGTGTAACAGTTAACGGAACATTTAGTGCCAATGCGTTATCCAATGTGTTGAATACTCAAAGTCCGGCTGCTCCATTTGTGAAATTGCGTTTGGCATTTGCCAATACTCCGATAAACAGGGAATTATTTAGCCAGGAAAATGTTACGGATATTTTGTTATTGGTGAGTTGTAAAGCGGATCTACCTGTTTATCCATTGTAAAAGTTTAAATTAAAGATCAAAAAAGAAATAATATGAAAAATTTAAAGATGATTACATTGGTTATGACCATGTTGTTTTTGGGAATTAATAAGTTGTCTGCACAGGAAAAGACATCTCAAACTGTAATAATCAGAACATTCGAGTTTTTTGGGGGAGGAGGAGTTGTGTCTCAAATGTATGTTACCTCCCCTGAGGGAACTACTAAAACTATAGAATTGAAAAATATCGATCATAAAAATTATTCTATTGGAGTTGGTAACAATGATGTTGTTTTACAGTCGGAAATAAATCACTGGAAAAATCAAGGATTTGACTTGGAAGGTGTTTCAAATACTACTTCTGCAGGACTACTTCTAACAATTTTTGTTCTTACTAAAGAAAAATAAAAGAACATTAAAATAACCACTAAATATATTACACCATGTCTAACACCAAAGGCACATCCGCAATCGTAGCTCCCTCGGGCGGGGGAGCTCAAAGTGGTTTGGGAGAAAAATTTTCTCCGGATCTATTCACAGGAACCGGAAATTTCAGTGTTCCAATTGCAGTTCCTTCAGGCAGAAATGGAATGCAACCCAACTTATCTTTAGGATACAGTACCGGAAACGGGAATGGTGTCTTTGGAATGGGATGGGCATTGGGAATTCCCGGAATTACTCGTAAAACTAGCAAGGGAATCCCTGTTTATGATGACAGCAAGGATGTTTTTATCCTGTCGGGATCTGAGGATCTGGTTCCTGTAAAACATGAAAAAGAAACCATTGAGGAAGAAGGAACTTCAGTCAATTGGGAGCGCACATACTATCGTCCGCGTACTGAAGGCTTGTTTGCCCGTATTGTTCACCACAAAAAAAGTAATGGCAGGAATTACTGGGAAGTCAGAAGCAAAGACGGCTTAGTCAGCTATTATGGCAGCCCGGATCTTCCATTCAACGAAGCTTCCTTTGTAATTGCTAATCCTGAAAACCGGAATGCCATTTTTGGATGGACTTTAAGCAAAACGGTCGATCCATTTGGGAATGAAGTCATTTACGAATATGAGCGAGAATTGATTCTTTCGGACAGTAAAGCTCAACCTCATAATTCAGACCAGCTCTACCTTTCTTCCATCAAATACAATCAGTACTATGACGAAGATGTAAAAAAACACCTGTGTGAAGTTCGTTTTGAATACGAAGAACGCCCGGATGCTTTTTCCGTGTACCGCCAGGGATTTGAAATACGCACTTCCAAGCGCTGTAAATCCGTTTCAACCTACACACATGCAGATGAAACCCGAAAGGTGAAGACCTATCATTTCAATTACCTTGAAGAGCTTCCTTTGAATGGAGCTTCTCTATTGAAGGACGTAAGTGTAGAAGGTCACAAAGGAGAAGAAAGTGAATGGATGCCACCATTGGAATTTGGTTATTCTACCTTCAAACCTTCCATTCGTGGATTAGATGAAATAAAAGGTCCTATTGCTTCCCTTTCATTAGCCCAATCAGGCTATGAATTGGTGGATGTAACCGGAAACGGGCTTCCGGATCTGTTACAGATGGACGGAACAGGATCGCGTTATTGGCCCAACAAAGGAAAAGGTGTTTTTGCCTCTCCTAAAACGATCCCCGTCTCTCCTTCTATTCAATTGGGAAGTATTGGTGTGCAGCTAATAGATGCCAACGGGGATGGGCGCAGTGATCTATTGGTCGTTAATGATACTCAGGCCGGTTATTTTTCAGGGAGTTTTAATGATGTTTGGGACAAAAAGAACTATCGATCTTATTCCAAAAAACCTTCTTTCAGTTTAGTAGATCCGGAAGTGCAATTCATGGATCTCGATGGAGATGGTATTACAGACGTATTGCGAAACGGAGCCAAATTTGAGTGCTTTTTGAATGATCCTGAAAAGGGATTTGATCAAATTCGGATTGCAGACAAAACCTTTGCCAATTTTAGTTTTGCTGATCCGCGAATCCGTTTTGCAGACATGACTGGCGACGGATTGCAGGATATTGTGCTGATTTCTTCCGGAAGAGTACAATACTGGCCGAACTTGGGCTACGGACGATTCGGTCAACTGGTAAATATGATCAATGCGCCACGCTTTCCGGAGCAATTTAATCCAAAACAAATTCTGCTGGGAGATTTGGATGGTGACGGACAGGCAGATATTGCTTTCGTAGAAAATAACCGTGTTACACTCTATGTGAATCAAAGCGGAAACTCTTTTTCGGATGGAGTAACGATTATGGGAACTCCGGCTGTGCACCAGGTGGAAAGTCTACGAATCGCAGACATTATGGGAACCGGTCAGGCTGGAATTGTGTGGAGTCAGATCGTAACAAGCGGAACAAAAGGGCGCATGTTCTTCCTGGATTTCACGGGTGGAAATAAGCCTTATTTACTGGAAGAAATGAACAATAATATGGGAAGTGTTACGCGGGTAACTTACGGTTCTTCTATTGAACATTTCTTGCGGGATGACCAAAATCCAATTTCACGTTGGAAAACACAATTACCTTTTCCGGTCCAGGTGGTGAATCGTACGGAAGTACATGATTTTCTTTCAGGAGGAAAACTGGTAACAGAATATTCCTATCACAACGGTTATTGGGATGGAGCAGAACGAGAATTCAGGGGATTTGCCCAGGTCGATTCCAGGGATACAGAATCATTCGAACGTTTCACAGCAGCATCGTCGGATGGAACTGAGAATAACTTAAATAGTCCCGGAAACCTGACAGCAGAGTATTACTCTCCACCAGTAGAAACCAAAAGCTGGTTCCATTTGGGGCCGGTAGGCCCGGATTATAAGCGTTGGGAGGAACTGGATTTTTCAGATCAATACTGGCAGGGAGATACTAATGTATTTCAACGCACCCCTGAAACTAAAAATCTATTGAGTTCTTTACCAAGAAGAGCCAGACGAGATGCTATTCGAACGCTGAGAGGTACTGTACTTCGTTCGGAACTCTATGGTCGTGATGGATCAGTATTGGAAAATATTCCGTACACTATTTCTGAAAGTTTAAAGGGAATTCGTACGGAATTTGATCCAATTGCGGCTTCTTCATTATCAGGCGAGACGTACGTATTTTTTTCATTTAATCTTGCGGCAAGAACTAGTCAGTATGAACGAGGAAATGATCCGATGCATCATTTTTCATTCACGCAAAGTTATGATGAGTATGGAAATCCGGGAGGGCAGTTAAGTGCGGGACTTCCACGCGGAGCAACTCCACTTGGAGGTGGAAATGGAGACTATCTGGGCACTTACGGCATCAGCGAATTTATTTACAAAGACATTCCGAACGGACAATACATGGCGGACCGGGTAAAAAAATCGACTTCATACGATGCTACTAAATCCGCAACAAACCTGAATATTTTTGGGTACAAAGACCTTGTTTTCAATAGTGACACATTGCCTGTAATAGGCTGTTCCCTGAATTTTTACGATGGTGAAGCTTTTGAGGGTTTGCCTTACGGACAAATTGGGAATTATGGCTTACCGGTGAGAAGTGAAACCTTGGTATTAACAGATGAAATTATAGATGCCGCATACGGAGTAAATACTCCTGAATGTTTTAAAGACATTCCGGATTGGAGCAGTTCAAATGGTTATCCGGCCGCATTTGAAGGATTATTGCAAAATGGAGATGAACGCTTGGGATATAAAGATCGTAGATCGGGGTTTCCACACCACGAAGAAGGTTGGTATGCTGAGGGGGCAAGAGCTAAATACGATTGGCAAGATGACCTGATAACAAACCCTGTTGGGTTAGTACAGGAAACCAAAGATGTCTTTGAAAATCGTTCGACGATTGATTATGATGCGTATCAATTCCTTCCTGTTAACACCAAACAATGGTTCAATGCTACAGATTACCTTGGAATAAGAGGGGAATATGATTACCGTTTTTTACAGGTGACCAAAATAACGGATATGAATGATAATATTTCTGTTTTTGATTTTTCACCACTTGGATTATTGAAAGCTACTGCATTGATTGGTAAAGGAACGGAAGGAGATTATAAAAGCGGATCAGGAGATTTTTATGACCGTTATGTACCTTCAATACAAATGGAATACGATTTCTTTGCTTTTAAGAATGATGGGGACCCAACCTGGGTAAAAACAATTACACGAGAAGAGCATTACCAGCAAAACCCTGATAGTCTAACGATTGTAAAAGTAGAATATACAGATGGATTTGGAAGATTGTTACAGACGAGAGCTCAAGCGGAAGATGTGATTTTTGGAAACCAGACTTTTGGAACATCCGGATTATCAGCAGATCAAAATGCAGCAAATGCACCTCTTATAGGTGTTGAGCGCGATGAGAACGATCTTCTCAATGTAGTTGTAAGTGGCTGGAGTGTTTATAACAATAAAGGCTTGGTGGTAGAGCTATACGAACCTTTTTTTGACAGAGGGTTCGATTATACCCTCCCCCAATTAAGTAGTATAGGAGGAATCATGATTCCTCAACTGGGAGTGAAAATAAAAATGTATTATGATACCCTGGAGCGAGTGATATTAACAGTAAACCCTGATAATAGTGAGCAATTAACGGTAATAGGGATTCCTGCTGAATTGGATACACCTGATAATTTTACACCTACCCCATGGGAAAGTTATACGTACGATGCGAATGACTTAGCTTCTTTAACGAATCCGATTAATAATCCTGTTCCGGAAAGTCATTGGTTTACACCAAAGAGTTCATTGATTGATTCGTTTGGAAGAATAATCCAGACAATAGAGCATAAAGCACATTATAATGAAATCACAACTGATTATGATAATGTCGATATGTGGTATGGATACGACATTCGGAACAATTTATTGGAAGTTAAGGATTCTTACGGCAGGAAAGTTTTTGAATACATCCATGACCTTAGAGTTGTTGAAAAAGATAATTCCTTACAAGCTCTTAGTACCAAACATATTGACTGCGGTATAACTACAGTCTTACTGGATGTAATGGGTAAGACAATTGAAGCAAAAGATTCTAAAGATGCACTTTCATTAATTGCATACGATACCTTACAACGTCCAGTATTTGGCTGGGCCCAGAACAATGGAGATGATAATGTGCGATTAAAAAGTTATACGATTTATGGAGAAGGAGTAATTAATCCTTCAACGAATAATCTACTAGGGCGTTTGTGGCAACAATATGATGAGAGCGGAAGAACTGAAAGTTCGAGCTATGATTTTAAAGGGAATTTATTGACTAAAAAACAACAGGTAATTAGTGATGTCGTGATAAAAACAGCATTAGATAGTTATCAATCCTATCTAGTGGACTGGACGGGTTTGCCAAGTATACTGGATGCCAAGGTTTTTGAAATTACTAATGAATATGATGCTTTGAATCGTATTATACAAATTATGCTTCCAGAAGCTGTCAACAATGATCGGAAATCTATAGTTCCGATTTATAGTCGATCCGGATCATTGGAAAAAGTGTTTTATGATAGTATCGAATACGTTGAAAATATTGCTTACAATTCCAAGGGACAGCGTTTGTTTATTGCTTTAGGGAATGGTGTCATGACTCGTTATTCATACGATAGTCTTACTTTTCGATTGTTACGTCAACGAAGTGAAAAATATTCCAAGACACAAGTTGGGAATACTATTACTTATACACCACAAAGTGGAACGAATAAACAGGATGACAAATATATTTATGACTTGATTGGGAATATTTTAAATATTCAATTGAGTTCAACAGGTTGTGGTGTTGGTGGAACAGGCAGCTTGGATCGTGAATTCGAATATGATCCTATGTATAGATTATTAAGTGCTACAGGACGAGAAAATGTTCAAGGTGGTGGTTATCCATTTCCCGGGTGGAGTGATTTGGTTCGAAGTTCTGATTCGAATACTACACAAGCATATACCAGAAAGTATGCTTATGATAAAGTTGGAAATGTTCAACAAATAAAACAACTGGGAACAAGTGGTTTTACTCGTGATTTCAGCTATGTTTTGGATAAAAATAAACTACAGACTATTGAAGTAGGTTCTAATGATTATAATTATTCATATGATAATGCAGGTAATCAATTAACAGAAAATACCGAACGCTATTTTGAATGGGATGCTGCAAATAGATTATTGTTATTTAAAATCCAGGCAGGTTCAATTGAGCCAAGTGTAATAGCTCAATATTTATATGATAACGCTGGAAATCGGATAAAGAAAATTGTTAGAAAACAAGGGGGAGACTATGAGGTGACAACTTACATAGGTAATGTTTTTGAGTACTTTACGGATGAAACGAATGAGCAAAACACAGTTCATATAATGAATGGTCAAAGCCGAATTGCAACGATTCGTATTGGTGATGATTTGGGAGATACCACTCCGGCAGTCAAGTATAATATTGAGAATAACATTTATTCTTCTACGATTGTATTAGATGATGTGGGAACTCTTGTAAATGCCCAAGAATACTATCCGTTTGGAGAAACTTCATTTGGTAGTTATGCAAAAAAACGTTATCAATATATTGGTAAGGAAAGAGATGAAGAAAGCGGGTTATATTATTATGGTGCCCGTTATTATTCTGCCTGGATAGCAAGATTTATTAGCTGTGATCCACTTTCTGCGAAATATGCGCAATTGAGTCCGTATAATTATTCCGATAATAACCCGATCAACGATTATGATATTGATGGAATGCAGACCAATAATACACCCAGTAGTCAACAGGGAGGTGGCGGTGCCACCAAATATACTTACAATACTGATTATTTGAGTGAAACTGAATTTCAAAACGTACTTCCAGTAGATGGTTTAGTTAAAGGGGATACATTCCATTTTATGATTGATCCTAAAAGTGGGAAAAATCCAGGAATCACTGCATTCACATATACGTATTTAGGTAATGGGAATTGGAGAAAAAGCGTTTTTCATAAAGGAGAGCAAACCCCTGTTGTGACAGATAAATTGGCAGGTAACCCAACAGCAGCTAAAGGTACTGCAGGAATATTTGCTTTAATGAAGATTCCTAATAAAACATCACCCATTAAAGGTTCGGGGGGAGTTGGTGGACAATCAAATACAACTGGTGGAGGAACTGCATCCTCTGGTGTAACGATGAGTAACGGAAACCCTACATCAACAAATCCACAGAAAACAGATAATAGTCCTGCAAAGAAGGAGCAACCAAAAGAGTCAAAGGCTATCTACAATTCAGCAACAAGTGTTTATACCAATACTGCTGACCCGGCTCTGCAGGTAGTCGAGTATGTGGCTAAGGATGCTGCTGCTACAGTTCCAAAATATGCTGCAAAAGTTCCTAATAGTGCAGCCAGTATATTGAAAGTAGCAAAAGCAGCAAAGATTGGAGGAGTTCTTACAACTGTATTTGATGCTGGAACAAACCTAATTGATGCCTATATTTATGCTCAAGAAGGAAATACTAAGGAGGCTTGGGAATCTGGTACAAAAGCTGCAGTAGGTGTTGCCGTTACGATTGGATCTTCAATTGCATCAGCAGCAGCAACAGGTGCAGCAGCAGGAGCATGGGGAGGCCCAGTTGGACTAGTTGTTGGAGTTGTGGTTGGGGTTATTATAGCAATCGTGTGGGGCTTAGTATCCGGCTTAGATTGGTGGTGAATTTTAGCGTATGAAAAAAATATTAAATCATTGGTGTTTGTACTACGTATGGACATTAAAATATTTTCAAAGAAAAAAGTTTAATGGGGCAAAAGAGATAGCTGGCAATTTGGTTATTGCCCCTATCCTTCTATATTTAATGTTTTACGTTATTGTACCGATTGTTATCATCTTTTCAGATGAAAAAAACAATTTTCTTCGAGAAAATAGATGGGTTTTTATTCTGATTGGAACACTTGCTATTGTGCCAATAATTGGATATATAACAAATTTGAAGTACGTAAAAAGTAAAGTCGAAGAGCTGTTAAGTATAGATAATTGGAAAGAGACAAGTTACTATAAAAAAGGAAGGAATATATTCTTGTTCCATTTAATTTATCCCTTTTTATCAATACCGATAGTGCTTCTTATTATGATTCTATTGTTATAGTATGGGAATAAGGAGAAAATTTCGTTTGAAAAATTCAAAGCTGATTTTTTATTTTCGACTATATACCTCCAAATAATCATAAATCTTAGAAGCAAGCACGTCAATTTTTCGGTTCGATTGGCTTGCGGATAGCTTTAATATTGGCTTTGATAATTCCACGTATTTCTCAAAGATTTCATCTACATCTTTCCGATCCCCCAAGTTCATCATTTCAAAAATGATCGACCTGTAAACTTCCCTAAAAATCAGACAGTTTAAAAATATAGATTTAAATTGTCAGAATTATGAAAAAATCGAGATTTACAGAGGCTCAGATTGTAAGTATTTTAAAGGAATACGAAGCCGGTAAG
>NZ_VLPL01000003.1 GCF_007558725.1 Fluviicola chungangensis | reverse complement strand
TCCTAATCTGTCAAAGAACTTATTTGTTGACTTAAAGACTTCATGACTTTAAGACCTCAAGACTCGCTTCCGTTTCTTACACTTTAACTCGTCTATTTCAATTTAAAACCGACCGTTGTCCGTTTCTTTTTTTTATCACCCCTTATTCGTTTCGGGGTTGCAAAGGTAAGCAAGTTTTTCTTTTTAACAAGTGTTTGTGAAAAATATTTTAAACTTTTTTTCTAAACCCTTATTTCAATCTGTAACCGCTCTCTTGCTGGCTTTCCGTTGTTAAGCGGGGTGCAAAGGTAAGCATCTTTTTTATTCTGACAAGCTTTTTAAAAACTTTTTTTTAACCTACTCTTTTTACCCCTTTTCAATTCCTCCGTTTCCGTAGCGCCTAGCGTTCTAAGCGGTGGCAAAGGTACTCACTTATTCCACTTTAACAAGCCTTTTTGAAGATTATTTTGTGCTCTTTTTGGAAATTAATACTTAACACACTGATAATACCCCGGTTATAAACAAAAAAAATATTGAGATTTATTCAGGACTTGAGGTATACCTCTCTTAATTGCCCAATAATTGGTGTATTCGAACGGTTAAATGATTCCAACGTTTGATGCTCTTTTAATATGCTTTCTAACAGAACCGGGTTTAATAACACGTATTTTCCTTCAGAAATTTTCAATTCTCCGGTATTATTTGTCTGATCAAAGACAATCATCATTCCTTTTAGCGATCTGTATGAATCATGATATACCGTCAAAATCTGGAATAACGCATAAGCCAGCATTTCTTCAACGTTTAATTCTTCCCGCGTTGTATCATCGAACTGTAAATCGGAAAGCAATTTTCCCATTCGCTTTTCCAATCCTTTTTTTTCAGCCTTCGACATCTTTCGATATATCGGACTCACCTCATTTAAATAATACCGATGGTTCACATTGAATTTTACCGCATCCAACGAAAGCTTTTCCTTCAACGCTCTCCTTAACCAAATACGCAATGAAATCGTAGTTAACAGAATCAGGATAACTCCTACGACTTTTGCAGGAACGATCATTCCTCTATCCAAGAGAAAAGGAATCGCTATCAATAATAAAACAATTGGAATTAAAAGTGCCAGAAACCGTTTCATACTCTATAGATCAAAATCAACCTTATTTATTCTGTTCTCTGAAGATCTTCAGTAACCAGGGAAGCAGTACTATTAATATCAATGTTGCTCCCATCATTAAATAAAAGTTCAACATGAAAAAGGATGACTTATCATCATACTGATCCCAAAGAGAAGCAATCACCCCGCTCAGTTTATTCCCGATGGAGGTTGAAATGAACCACGCTCCCATCAATAAAGCAGTCAGTCTGGCCGGGGCTAATTTCGAAACCATGGATAAGCCGATAGGTGACAAACACAATTCCCCAATAGTAATTACACCATACGCACCGAAGAACCACCACAAACTGGATTTAATTTCTCCATTCATGGACGCGTTTGCAGCGGCAACCATTACGAGGCAAGACAAACCTGTAATAAATAATCCCAAAGTCATCTTTACAGGAATAGACGGTTCCATTTTTCTTAAACGAAGGAATCTGAATATTCCCACAATTAAGGGTGTCAGAACAATTACCCAAAACGGATTGACCGATTGAAAGATGTTTGAATTAAACACCACTAATTCTTGTCCCGGTTTTAGCTTGTCTGTTTTCTGATAGTTCTTAAAATAACTGGGATACTGAATCGTCTTTTCATTTCCTACTTTTCGGAATTGATTATCCAATACCTGGATTGAATCCTTCGATTTTTCATACTTCACCGTTCCGGCAAGGTACATTCCTTTCAATCCTTTACTAATAGACTTGGGCACATCCCGGTTCGTATAATTATCTGCCCAGGTATTCAGCACCGTTCCATTCTGCTTGAAAATTGCCCAAAAAGGAATCACCGCTAAACAGACCACCAGAATTGCACTGACTACGCGACGTTCATTCTTCGGAGAAGTGAATAATACATATCCGAAAAAGAAGATCACCGGAATACATGCAAATAAGAATGCATCCGTTACATCATCTTTCACCAAAAAGGAATGCTCATTTGTTTCGGAAGGAACTCCGTTAATGAAGTATCCAATAACAGCAAACAAAACTGCCGGAACAACCACAATAGATAAATCGATCCACCAAGGCTTCTCTCCCGGAGTTGCTACCTTTTTAACATCTCCTGATTTGTAGTGTTTATTTCCTGTCAGAAAAACGGCAACTCCGATGAACATTCCTATTCCCGCACCTGCAAATGCCATGGAATACCCGTACTTATTCATTAAAAATGCTGAAACGATGTTGCAGACAAATGCCCCCACATTAATCCCCATATAAAAGATGTTGTATCCTTCATCCTTTTGTCCGCGGTACTCATCGGTATTATACAAATTACCCAGAAGGGTTGAGATGTTGGGTTTGAACAAACCGTTTCCTGCAATCACCAAAACCATCCCGGTATAAAGCATGGTAAACGAATGAACTCCCATCATGCAATAACCGACTCCCATCATCAGTCCGCCCAAAATGATCGGAAGTCGATACCCCAACAGTCTATCCGCAAGTAATCCTCCGATAAACGGTGTGAAAAACACCAACGCGATGAACGTTCCGTATAAACTTGCCGATTCGGCCTCGGTCATTTCAAATCCGTGATTGACATCCTTTAAGTAAAACGTGAAAATCCCGATCATTAAATAATAACCAAAACGTTCCCACATTTCTGTCAGGAATAAATAAGGCAGTGCTTTGGGATGTTTGCGTTGTTTCATGATTCTTTTAACTAAAAAAGTCCCCCGTCGTAGCGGAGGACTTTAAATGTATATTGTTTGAGAGTACTATTTTACACCGTTCATCATTCTCACCAAGAACTTGCTCAATATAAACAGAACAATTGCCGATCCGCCAGCCAGATAAACAAATAACCAGAAGAATGATTTCAAATCCGTAATCTTAATCCCGATAAATGACTTTTCTTTATTCACCGCTTTTTTTGCAAATTCGATTTTCTTCTCCTGAATGAGTTTCGCATTTGCATTGATTGTTTTCTGATTGTTTTTGTCCTTAACCTCAGGAAAAAGGCGATCAAATTTAATATCAGAGAATTTCACTTCTACCGGTTTCCCTTTTTCATCGATCACTTTAACGGTATCAGCAGGCGTTGCAGTTTTCACTTCATCAGCCAACAAGTATACTTTATGGGTACTGGTTGTAAATTCTTTTTCCAGGGCACGAACTTCTTTACCGGATAAAACAGGATCCGGATAGAACGAGCTCAAGAATCCAGCAAAATTATTTGCCGCTGCAGTACTCAGGAACCAAACTCCCATCAATAAAGATGCAAATCTTACCGGAGCCAGTTTGTTCACCATTGAAAGTCCGATTGGTGACAAAAACAATTCACCGATCGTATGAATGAAATATAAACCTGTCAACCAGATGATACTTACTTTCACTCCAGGTTCCACTCCATCAACTCCAATTGCAATAAACACATATCCCAAAGCAAGGAATAACAAACCGAATGCCTGTTTGTACGGCGATGCCGGTTCCATGTTTTTCTTTGCCAATTTTGTCCACAGGATAGAGATAAGCGGCGCAAGGATAACAATGAATACTGCATTGAATGAGTTGAACCAACTCGCCGGCATGGAGAACCCGAGAATATCTCTGTTTGTTTGCTCTGCAGCAAAGAATGTTAAAGATGCACCCGCTTGTTCAAATGCAGCCCAGAAGAAAATCACGAAGAATGCAACGATGTAAATTACCCAAATACGCTGCTTCTCAACTTTGTTCAATGACTTATCCGTAATAATGATCAAAGGGATACTGATCGAAATCGCAAAAATAGCTGCTGAGATGTAGTTGTTCACGGTATCAATTGTCGTTTCATCTTCCGCCATGAAAACAAAGAATCGTAACAATACTAAAACGATCATTCCCACAAGAACTCCCACATAAATGTTGTTTTTTGATTTCTTGCCTATTTGGGTTTCTCCCATCTGATCAGCAGAAAGTCTGTGTACATTCGGCACTGTTCCAATCGGCTCTCCTTCAGGAGTAACCAACACTTTATTTTTTCTCAACTCAAATGTTACAACTGAAATAATCATTCCGATACAAGCACACAAGAATCCCCATTTGAATGCTCCGGGAATTGCTTCTCCGGCAGCATCGTATCTTTCTCCAAGGAATCCACATAATAACGGTGCAATAAATGCTCCCAGGTTGATTCCCATATAGAAAATCGTGTACGCAGCATCTTTACGCTTATCTGTTTCCGTATACAATTGACCTACCAACGTAGAGATATTCGGTTTGAAGAATCCATTTCCGAAGATCAAACAAGTCAACCCGATAATCATTAATATCAATGCCAAGTGTTGATTGGCATAAAATGAAGCGGACAGGAACATGAATAATTGTCCGATTGCCATCATAATTCCCCCGACAAAAATAGATTTTCTGTTACCCCAGATATTATCTGCAAAATATCCTCCGATAATCGGTGTCAAATAAACCAAACTCGTGTAAGAACCATAAATACCAGATGCCGTTTCCTTGTCAAACATCAATGCCTTGATCAGGAACAGTGTGAAAATTGCACGCATCCCATAATAGGAGAAACGCTCCCACATTTCAGTGGTAAACAATAGATATAATCCTTTTGGATGTCCTTTCGGAGTCGAATTTTCCATATTTCGATTTAATTTTTTAGCGTCGGTGAAAATAGGTAAAAAATGGTTGATTGATTCAGATTGTCTTAAATTTAACGCATTGATTCATGCTTAATGTCTGATTTAGAGAACCTTTTCGATTTGCACTCGCATCACTTTGATTCAAAAAACCGTGCAATTGTACAGCTTACAGAGTTATATCCGAAGAAATTACCAGCTTTTTTTTCGTTTGGGGTCCACCCGCAAGAAATTGAATTTGATTTATCAAGAATAGAAGAAACTTCTTTAAAATTGAACGAAACGAGCGGTTTCCTGGCAATCGGTGAAATTGGTTTGGACAGCAGATTCGATCATTTTCAACGCCAGGAAGAATTGTATATTTTTCAGCTAAAACTTGCCGCAAGATTGAACAAACCCATCATCCTGCACTGTGTCAACTCCTGGGACAGATGCCGTTTTCTGCATGAAAAATATGCTCCGGAAAACGTTCTTATTTATCATGGATTTAATAAATCTTCTATTACAGATCTGGTATTACGATATTCCAAAAGCATGATTAGTATCGGTGAAACGGTTTTATCCAATCAAGCGCTTCGATCTTGCGTCAGCCAAATACCTGTAGATCGCTTATTCCTTGAGACCGATACCGGGCGGGGAGAACTGATTGATACGTATCGAACGGTCGCTGAGATAAAAAAGCTATCTTTGCACTCCCTAATCGATCAGCTGGATCAAAATGCAAAACGAATTTTTAACTATGAGTAAGTGGTTGGAACGTACGGAGCTGATTCTCGGTCCAAAAGAAATGGACCGCTTAAAATCTGCTCATGTACTCATTGTTGGACTCGGAGGAATCGGATCTTTTGCAGGTGAATTCATTGCCCGTGCAGGAGTTGGAACGATGACCATCATTGATGGGGATGCTTTCGATATAACGAATAAAAATCGACAATTGACTGCTTTGGATTCCACTATCGGGAAAAACAAGGCGGTTGTCCTGGGCGAACGTATCAAAGATATCAATCCGGATATCACCCTGAACATTGTGGAAGAGTTTGTAACCCCGGAACGTGTTTGGGAACTATTAGACCAATATACGCCCGATTATGTCATGGATTGCATTGACAGCGTTACTCCGAAACTGGAATGGATCATTGCCTGTAAAAGCAAAAAGATCAAAGTCATTACACATCTGGGGGCAGGAGGGAAAACGGACCCTACCCGTGTACATGTCACCAAACTTCCGAACAGTCACAATTGTAAATTGGGAGCTCACATCAAAAAAAGGCTCAAGAAAAAAGGAGTTGCTTTTGAAAAGATCAAGTGTGTTTATTCTTCCGAATTGCAGCAAAAAGATTCGTTGAAAATGACCGATGGTTCCAATTTTAAACGTTCCTTTTATGGAACGGTCAGTTACATGCCGGCACTGTTTGGATTAATGGGAGCTGCGGAAGTAATTCGCTATCTGACCAAGAAAGATGAAAAATCAAACTAAGGTAAAAGTTCAAAGAAAAAAGTATATTCGCGTACCTCAAACTGAAAAAATGAAATTAAAATACCTGTTCAGCATCGCTGCACTAATTCTCTTTATATCCAGTTGTGAAAACGATACGAAACCTTTAAACAAGGATCAATCGATTAATGGAGTGGTTGCCGGTCACGATGCACATTCTTATTCCAATACCGATGAAATCCGAACCAAGCATTTGGACTTGGAATTGGATGTGGATTTTGAAAAAAAGACCATTTACGGAATTGCCCGTCATCAAATGGAACGACTAAAGGATACAGATACAGCCATCTTCGACATCAATGGCCCTGAAATCCAAAAAGTGACTTTGGGAAAAAAGGGACAGGAAAAAGAAACGGATTTCATTATCGGAACGATGCAGGAATTTATCGGTCAGCCATTAAGCATCAAAATCGACAAGAATACCGAATACATCAATATTTATTACAAAACCACTGAGAATGCCGGTGCGCTGGACTGGATGGAACCGGAATTGACGGAAGGAAAAAAACATCCTTATTTATATACACAAGGACAAGCAATCCTGACACGTACCTGGATTCCCGTACAAGGAACTCCTGCAAACAGAATTACTTATAGCGCAGATGTAACTGTTCCGGTGGAATTACTGGCCTTGATGAGTGCCTCCAATCCACAGGTTAAAAACCCGGAGGGGAAATATCATTTCGAAATGAAACAACCGATTCCTGTTTATTTGATTGCATTGGCGGTTGGGAACCTGGAATACAAATCGCTTGGGAAAAACTGTGGTGTTTATACCGAACCCGAAATGATCGATAAAGCAGTTTGGGAATTTGAAGATCTTCCAAAAATGATCCGGGCAGCTGAGAATCTTTACGGACCTTACCAGTGGGAACAATACGATGTGATCGTACTGCCTTATTCTTTTCCTTTCGGGGGAATGGAAAATCCACGCCTGACGTTTGCCAATCCTACATTAATTGCAGGCGACAGAAGTGCTGTTTCAGTAATCGCACATGAATTGGCACACTCCTGGTCCGGGAACCTGGTTACCAATGCCAGTTGGAATGATTTCTGGTTGAATGAAGGATTCACAGTTTATTTCGAGAACCGAATCATGGAAGAATTGTATGGAAAAGAAGTAGCAGACATGCTTTCCCTGATCGAATTCCAGGAACTCCAGACAGAAATGGCCCAACTGGATCAGGAAGACACCCATTTGAAATTGAAACTTTCGAAACGAAATCCGGATGACGGAATGACTTCGGTAGCTTATGTAAAAGGTGCTTTTCTATTGAAAACACTGGAACGCGATTTCGGCAGACAACGTTTTGATGCGTTCCTGAAGAGGTATTTCAAGGATCATGCGTTCCAAACTTTGACCACCGAACAATTCAAAACATATCTTGAAAAAAACCTGATCAACAAAACAGACATTAAATTCAATGTAGATGAATGGTTATACAAACCAGGATTACCGAAAAACTGCTATGCAGTAAGTTCTCCGCGCTTTGAGAAAATACAGGCATTGGCACGTGAATTTGCAAACGGGAAAGATATCTTTAAAAAACCGGCGAAGAAGAAAGGTAAAAAACAACTTCCTGCTTTAAGCCGTGATCAGTACGTTCCACAGGAATGGCAAGCATTTATCCGGGCATTACCTAAGAAAATGGATCCGGAACGCCTGGCAATTGTTGATGAAAAATTGCATTTCAATAATTGGGGAAATGCCGAAGTAGCAACCGAATGGTACGTCCTTGCAATTAATTCCAATTACACCGAAATTCGTCCGGATATTGAGAAGTTTATTTCAAAAGTGGGACGCCGAAAGTTCTTATTGCCGATTTACACCGCATTGAATGACAATCCACAAAGCAAACAGTGGGGATTGGAGATTTATAAAAAATACAGAAATAATTACCATCCTGTTTCTATAGCAACGATGGATGATTTACTGGATTATAAACCTTAAATTAATAAACAGTAAGGGCGGAAAATTTTCCGCCCTTACTTGTTCTAACGATTATTCGTCCACGATGTAATTCCGCAATATTACGTCCAACACAAATAATTGCCTTTCAACCACGAATAATCAAAAGGTGCTTTCGCCTCCTAAAACGACATTCCTTCCTACTTTATAAGCATTCATCTTTGACATAACAAATACAACAAGTTATGTCACGCTTCATCTTTCTTCTATCTATTGCAACAAGCCTGATGGCAACCATCTTTGCATGTTCAGGCAATAAGATCATTTCCGTTGATCCCAAATTCCGGAAATGGGTTTCCGGTTACACCTCGGGAATTATCTCCAATTCAGATAATATCGAGATTGAACTCAAAAACCAACTGGATTCCAGCAAACTAATCAAACTGGGAATGAAATCACGCATGGATGAAAAGATCCTGAAAGAAATCGTGGAGATCAGCCCGGAAATCGATGCCGATATTCAATGGGTTGATTACCGCACCATTCAGATCGTTCCTAAAAAAGCGCTGAGTTCCAATCAAATCTATACCGTAAGTTTAGACCTGGACGAAATCATGGATGTGGATAATGGTTACGAGGAATTCAATTTCCAATTTGCCACCAAACCCCAAAAGATGGATGTGAGCGATCCAAGTTTGATCGAATACGACTCATACAACCTCGAATGGTATTCCCTGCGTGGAACGGTTTCCATGACTGATCATTTCGATACGACCAAACTGAAAGATCTTATCACCATAAACCTGGGTAACCAAAAGCAACAAGTGCATTTTGAAGAAGCTTACGGTGAAAACGAGTACTATTATATTGTCGACAGCATCAAACGTTCGGAAAAAGAAACAAAAGTGACAGTAGCATGGGATGGTGAAGCTATTTCCTCCTTTTCGAACGGCTCTACAAGTATTAAAGTGCCTGCTCTGGGCGATTTTGACTTAAGTTCTTACAATGTCAGCGACCAGGACGATCAAAGTGTTCGTTTAACATTCTCAGAACCTTTATCGACCAACCAGGACCTGAACGGATTAATCGACCTGGAAGGTGTTTCCGGAGAAACCTTTTCCATCTATTACAACGAAGTCACGATTTTCATTCCAAACCGCATCGAAGGAAGTTATAAGCTGAAAGTCAATTCCGGGATTAAGAACATCAAGAATTACCCGATGCTGAAAGGAACCGAACGAACTTTACTATTCTCGGCTTCAAAGCCCAAAGTGCGCATTGTCGGAAGCGGCTCTATCCTCCCCGATTCCAAAGGACTGATTTTTCCTTTTGAAACAATCGGACTGAAATCTGTAACGGTTCGCATCATCAAGATCTATGAAGAAAACGTGCATCACTTTTTACAAGTAAACGAATTAAACGGTTCGGATGCTATCTTCCGCTTCGGAAAGAAAATTGCTGAAAAGAATATTCAACTGGGCGTCAAAAAAGAAGACAAAAGCGATTGGGCTTCCCATGTACTCGACCTGGAAAAGTGGATCCGCCCGGAACCGGGAGCCATATACCGGGTTTCTATCAAATTTGGGCAGAAAGACGCTTACTGCGATTGTGAAGTGAATACCGAAACGGCAGAAACTTCCGCAAACGAAGCCCGGGTGGAAGAAGAATGGTCCGAACGCCCCTGGCATTTGGACGATTGGGACGATGGTTATGAAGACTGGGGCGGTTACGGATCTTCCGAATCTCCCTGCAGTTCTGATTATTACTACGGAAAAGCGGTTTCACGAAACATCCTTGCCTCAAACATCGGTGTGATCTACAAACTGGATGCGAAGAAAGAAGCTCATGTTTTTTTAACGGATATGATCACTACTCAGCCTATACCCAATGCTTCCGTGACTTTTTACGATTATGCGAAACAAGTAATTGCTTCCGGTACAACCAATTCCGAAGGAATGGTTACGAAAACGCTGTCGGAAAAACCGTTCCTTTTGATAGCTAAATCCGGAAAACAGCGTGGTTACCTGAAAGTCAGCGACGGGCATTCCAACACACTCTCCGAATTCGACGTGGAGGGCGAAGAAGTACAAAACGGATTGAAGGGATACATTTATGCCGAACGTGGGGTTTGGCGTCCGGGAGATTCCATTTATGTCAACTTTGTCTTACGGGATTATGAGAAGAAACTTCCGTTAAATCACCCGGTGACATTTACGCTAACAGATCCTTCGGGTTATGAAACAAGCAAAATCACCAAATCACAGGGAATAAACGGACATTACGACTTCCGGACTTCCACCCGTTCGGATGGAAAAACAGGAATTTACACCGCACGGGTCATGGTTGGGTCCCGCGAATTTATCAAATACCTGAAAGTCGAAACGGTAAAACCAAACCGCTTAAAAATCAAATTGGATGTTCCGCTTAGTTCAGACAGTCTGCTTCGATTGGAATCTTATTGGCTTCACGGTGCTCCGGCCAAAAACCTGCGTGCAACGGTCGATGTGGAATATCAATCTACGAAAACAGTTATTCCGGGATTCCCGAAATTCGAATTCGATTCGCCGATCCGAAAGATCCATTCGGACAAAACCACTTTATTTGACGACGATTTGGATGCAAACGGAAAGGCTTCCTTCAAGCAAGAAGTTTCTTCATTGTCACAGGCTTCCGGAATGTTGAACGCCATTTACACCATGCGCGTTTTCGAACAAGGTGGAAACTTTTCGATCGATCGTTTTTCTAAAATCTATTCTCCTTACAAGCAATACATAGGATTTAGGACACCTGACCTGGAAGCTGACAACTCTTTGATTTCAGGCAAAAAACACACTTTTGATGTGGTCATGGTGAATGCTGCCGGCACGATTTTGAAAAAACCTTCCAAAATCCGTGTGAAGATTTACCGCATGGAATGGAGATGGTGGTACGAAAGCGGTGATGACGACCTTGGAAACTTTATGGCACGCAACGGAAACATGCTCGTTTACGATTCCCTGCTGAATGCTTCGAGCGGAAAAACAGCCTTCCAATTCGGACTCAACGCCACAGATTACGGTCGGTTTTTAGTCACTGTGACCGATGAAGAAGGTTTCCACCAAGCCGGAAAAATCATTTCCATCGATGTTCCTTATTGGAGCCGCGGGAACCAAAAAAACAACGAATATGCTTCCATGTTGAACTTTTCTACCGATAAGAAAAGCTATGTCAAAGGTGAAATCGTGAAACTGAGCATTCCTTCTCCTGCTTCGGGTAAAGCCCTGATATCGGTTGAAACGCGCACGAAGATTGTGAAGAAATTCTGGGTCAACACCATCAAAGGCGAAACAACCTGTTCCTTCGAAACCACAGAAGACATGGCTCCGAATGCGTACGTTCACGTTAGTTTGATCCAGCCGCACAGTGCCACAACCAACGATTTGCCGATACGCATGTATGGAATTGTTCCCATTATCGTGGATGATCCGGCAACGCACCTCCATCCTGAAATTGCTGCAGCAAAAGAGTGGCGGCCAGAATCAACGGCTAAAGTCACCGTTTCCGAAAAAAATGGCAAAGGAATGACTTACACATTGGCAATTGTCGATGACGGTTTATTGGACCTGACGCGCTTCCAAACACCGAATCCCTGGAATACATTCTACGCAAAAGAAGCATTGGGAATCAAAACGTGGGACATGTATGATTATGTGATCGGAGCATATTCTGGGAAGTTGAACCGTTTGTTGAGTATTGGTGGGGACGGATCAGCAGACGATGGTGCAGGTCCGAAAGCCAATCGTTTCAAACCGATGGTGCATTTCTTAGGACCTTTTGTTTTACCGGCAGGATCTTCCAAAACCCACCAGGTTGAACTTCCAACTTACATCGGATCCGTCCGCGTAATGGTCGTAGCTCACTCCGCAACAGCATTCGGAAATGCCGAAGAAACGGTCACCATCAAGAAACCGTTGATGGTTCTCGGAACTTTACCTCGTGTAATTGGTCCAAGCGAGACCATTCAACTTCCGGTAGACGTTTTCGCTATGAAAGACAATATTAAAAACGTCGATGTCCAGGTAAGCTGCAACGACCTACTGGCTGTAAACGGTGCCAAAAACCAGGGAATCAAATTTACTGCAGAAGGAGATCAGATCGTGAACTTCGAACTGAAAGTCGCGAACAAATTAGGCATCGCCAAAATCAAGATCTTTGCAAAATCGGGAGCGGAAACGGCAACCCAGGAATTTGAGGTCGATGTCCGCAGTCCGAATCCGCAGGTATTGGAAAGTGAGACCAAAGTGATTGAGCCCGGTTCTACTGCCAGTTTCACGATGGAACAAGATGGAATTACCGGTTCTCACTCCTATTCTCTGGAGACCAGTCAGTTCAGCTCTATCAATCTCAGCGGACGCATGGACGAACTGATCAATTACCCGCACGGATGCATTGAACAGACCACTTCAGCCGTGTTTCCGCAGCTTTTTGCCATGGATGTCATGCAGTTCAGTGAAAAAGAAAAGAAAGAAATGTCGGCAAACATCAAAGCTGCCCTGATCAGGTACCAGAGTTTCCAGCAATACGAAGGTGGTTTCGCCTATTGGCCAGGCAACCGGGAAGCCAGTGATTGGGGCTCCAATTACGCCGGACATTTCATGATCGAAGCCGAACAACATGGGTTCACACTTCCTGCAAATTTGAAGTCGCGCTGGATGGAATACCAGAAAAACGAAGCAAATAACTGGACAGCAGATTCCTACCAGGGATATTACAATCACGCGGAAGAATCGCACCAATTGATCCAGGCTTACCGTTTGTATACGTTGGCTTTAGCCGGAAAACCGGAATTGGGAGCCATGAACCGACTGAAAGAAAACAGCAAACTGGGAGTTACTGCAAAATGGCGATTGGCAGCAGCTTATTACCTGGCAGGTCAAAAGGATTTGGCTAAACAAATGACACGAAACTTACCTTTCACTCCGGTTTCTTACCGCGAATACAGTTATTCCTACTGTTCTACCCTGCGCGACAAAGCCATGAACCTGGAAGCAGGATTGATGATCGATTCCAAATCTACAGACCAACTGGAAAAGGAAATCACAGACGTTTTGAAATCGAACCAGTGGTTGAGTACACAGGAAGCAGGTTATTGCATTCTTGCTCTCACAAGCGGGAAACTGAAGAACAACGGAAACTTACAATTTGAGGTTAATTCCGAAAAGGTTACTTCTTCCAAATGCATGATCACGAAAAATTATACGGAAGCCGATGGAACGAAACTGAAACGTTTAACAGTTCGCAATACCTCTTCGAAAAAGATCTATGTGACTTTCTGCACGAAAAAAGTACCGCAGATCGGCAAGGAGAAAAAGATCCGAAGCAACCTGGATATGACCATCAGTTACACCAACTTATCGGGTGTTTCGATTGATCCTTCCAAAATTACCCAGGGAACGGATTTTATCATGGAAGTCAAACTGAAGAATCCTACCAAAGATCAGTTCTACCGCGAAATGGCTTTGAACCAGATTATGCCGAGCGGTTGGGAAATCCACAATGCGCGCTTGTACGATGAAGAAAGTACTCCGAACATTGATTACCAGGATTACCGCGACGACCGGGTGTACAGTTATTTCAAACTGGCGCCGAATGAAACCAAAATCTTTAAAATCCAGCTGAACGCCTCGTATTTGGGAAGATTTTACCTGCCGGCTGTATTCTCGGAAGCGATGTACGATCATTCGGTCAATGCCCAGGAAAAAGGCCGCTGGGTGGAGGTGACGAAAATTGTGAAACAACCTAAATCATCCTGATAATTAGCGAAAAGGCTGTCCGGAATTGGACAGCCTTTTAGTCAAATCTCTTTATCCTACTTACCTTACAGCTTTCGCACTAACGTTTGTCGCTGTTTCGTCTTCACCCGCTTTTCGGCCTCTTTCCAAGGCAGAAAAAGTAGGCAATAATCCGCGACAGCGGATGAAGACGAAGCTGGCTCTTTTGCTACTTTTTGGGCTTTCAAAAAGTAAGAGAACAAAGGGGAATCATTACGAATAATTGAAAATTAACCGGGTAACCTCTGATTTTTATTGCAAAGGAAAGGGGTATTTCGTAACTTGTTTTCAAAACACATCCATGAAAACACTCGAAGAATGGTTTGCAGAATATTCGGTCAGTCACCAAAACGCCACGAATAAGCAGATTCATTATATCTGTGTGCCGGCGATTTTCTTTTCGGTGGTCGGATTATTAATGAGCATTCCCAATCGCGGATTAATCTCTCTCGTGCATTCCGATAATTTCTTGTATGTAAACTGGGCAGTTGTTGCTTTAATTCCTGTACTCTATTTCTACCTGCGTTTATCCTGGAAAATGGCATTTTACATTTTGATCTTCTCAACGATCTGTGTAATCGGTAATTTCTACCTTTCAATGACCGGTCCTCTATGGCTGAGCTCTCTCATTATTTTTGCCGTTGCATGGGTCGGGCAGTTCTACGGACATCAACTAGAAGGTAAAAAACCGTCATTCCTAAAAGACATACAATTCCTGTTGATCGGTCCGGCATGGATCCTGGACAACTGGTTTGGAGGAAAATAACTCCCCCCCAATTACTCGACAGTGAAAATTTTGTAGAATCTACTAAATAACACCCGACCTTCAGGACGTTCGGTAGAAGTGACGGCCAGCCTGTTCGGTTACCAATCCCGGAAAGTGCTATCCCGGCAGTAGTTTTTTTCAAACACTGCGGGATAGCATTTTGAATCCTGATTCCGCCTTTCCGTGGATAGGTCCGAACAGGCTGGTTGGCTGAAGGCTGTAATTGGGAAAAAGGCATTTTTGCCTACTTTTTTTGCCTCGGAAAAAAGTAGGAGAACAAAGGGGAATTATTGTGTATTATTAAAATCTACCGAGGAAACACTGATTTTACTATTGCAAAAGCAATCCTCATTTCGTAACTTGTTTTCAAAACACATCCATGAAAACACTCGAGGAATGGTTTGCGGAATATTCGGTCAGTCACCAAAATGCAACGAACAAGCAGATTCATTACATCTGCGTTCCGGCGATCTTCTTTTCGGTGATCGGACTATTAATGAGTATTCCTAACCGCGGATTGATTTCACTCGTGCATTCGGATAATTTCTTGTATGTAAACTGGGCTGTTGTGGCTTTAATTCCTGTACTCTATTTCTACCTGCGTTTATCCTGGAAAATGGCTTTTTACATTTTGATCTTCTCAACGATCTGTGTAATCGGTAATTTCTACCTTTCAATGATCGGTCCTTTGTGGCTGAGTTCTCTCATTATTTTTGCGGTTGCCTGGATCGGACAGTTCTACGGACACCAAATCGAAGGAAAAAAACCTTCGTTCTTCAAAGATTTGCAATTTCTATTGATTGGTCCCGCGTGGATTTTAGATAAGTGGTTCGGAGGGAAATAGCTCCCCCCCCAATTACTCGACAGTGAAAATTTTACAGAATCTACCAAATGACACCCGACCTTCAGGACGTTCGGTAGAAGTGACGGCCAGCCTGTTCGGTTACCAATCCCGGAAAGTGCTATCCCGGCAGTAGTTTTTTTCAAACACTGCGGGATAGCATTTTGAATCCTGATTCCGCCTTTCCGTGGATAGGTCCGAACAGGCTGGTTGGCTGAAGGCTGTAATTGGGAAAAAGGCATTTTTGCCTACTTTTTTTGCCTCGGAAAAAAGTAGGAATAATGGCGTTAAAGCTGTTCCAGCATCTTCACCACATCAGCCCGCTTCCGTGTAGAAACCGGGATCATTTTTCCATCCGACATGATCAGATGCCCGCCTTCTACTTTTACAAACTCCCGGATCATTTTCGTGTTCACCAAATGGGATTGATGCACCCGGAAAAAGCCCAATTCACCCAAAATATCTTCGAAATCCTTTAGCGTTCTCGATACCACAATCCGTTTCGAATCCCTGAAAAAGAATTCCGTATAATTTACATTGCTTTCACAGCGAATGATATCTGCAATTTGCACAATGTGGATTTTATCCTGGGCATGCAAGGCCAATCGTTCCTGTACTTTATGGCTTTGTTTCAACGATTCGTTCAATAAGCGGTAATTGTCCTGCTCATTGTGATTGTGGCTGCGGAACTTTTTCAACGCTTCCGTCAATTCATCCGGATCAACCGGCTTTAATAAATAATCAATGGCTGCATAACGGAAAGCCTTAATGGCATGCGCATCACTGGCTGTGATGAAAATGATCTTGAACGGAATTTCCGGTAAAATGTCCAATAAGTCGAAGCCCGACCCGTCCTGCATCTGAATATCCAGGAACAAAATATCAATCTTCGTATGCTTCAATAGTTTGGCTCCTTCTACTACTCCGGAAGCTTCACCGACCACTTCAATATCCGGAGCATAAACCTCCAGGTCTTTTCTGAAAGTAATACGTGCCTGTTCGATATCATCAATAATTACTGCTCTGATCATTTACAAGGGTATAAAAAGTTGAACCTCCGTTCCGATAACAGTTCCGTTGTCGTCGTACAAATCTACAATTCTTACCTGATGTCCGTTCGAATTGGCACTCAACAAATCCAATCTTTCTTTCGTGACATTAAAACCGCGCGAAACATGTGGGTCGTTGCTGGCCTGTTGGTTTTTAGCAGCCGCTTCCCTCCCGATTCCATTATCCCGGATCACACAGGTAATTCCATCGTCTTCTTCTTTAAACCAGCAAGTAATTTTCCCTCTACGGGAATCATCCGCATCGTACTTGAATCCATGCTTGATCGCATTTTCCACGAAAGGCTGAATCAACATCGGCGGAATTTGAATGAAACTTGATTCCGTTTCCAAATCGGCAATAATCTCATATTCGAAGCGGTGGCCGTTACAGAACTGCTCAATTAACAGGTAGTTTTCCAATGTCGAAATTTCTTCTTCCAGGGAAATGGTTGCATTTCGGGAATTGTCCAAAATCTGGCGCATTAAGCGGGAAAATTTCGCCAGGTAATACCGTGCTTTTGTTTCATTTTCGGTACCGATCAAGCCTTGAATAGAGTTCAATGCATTGAAAATAAAATGCGGATTCATCTGCAAACGCAGGGCTTTTTGTTCCAATTCTAATAAGTTGCGGGCAAATTCCGCCTCTTTTTGCGCTGCTTTTGCTTTTGTACGGACACGCTTGGTCAGGAACTGAACTATTCCCAAAAGGAGCAAAACCCCGGCAAGAATCTCGATCAAAATAAACCAGGTGGTTTTCCAAAACGGAGCAGCTATCGTAAATTCGATGCGTTCGGGAGTTGGATTGATAAAACCGTCTTCATTCCGGGAGCGCAATAAAAACACATATTTTCCCGGCGACATATTCGAATAGGTAATCCGCTGGTCTTTGGTCCATGGTGACCATTTATTTTCGAAGCCGCTCATTTTCCAGGAATATTCCACCCCTTCCGGGTTCTTCAGATTAATTCCCTTGAAAATAAAGCTCAGGTGGTTTTGATCATAGTCCAAATCAAAGGGCCGGTAACTATTCCAGGGAAGCATGTTATTTACAAAGCCTTTTGTACTCAATGACTCATAAAACAATTGTACATCTAAAATACTCAAAATGGGAGCTGTTTTGTTCAATTGCAAATTCGATCGGTTGTAGCAGCTCGCTCCGTTGATTGTTCCAAACCAAATTTTCCCGTCTTTATCTTTCCAAACACTGTTTTGGCAGGTTTCCACCCCCAAAAACCCATCACTTTTCCCATAATGACGGATGCTTTTGACTTCCAGGCTTTCATTGAGATCGATCACATCCAATCCGGATTCCGAACCTAAAATCAAGTTTCCCCGCAGATCGAATACCATCAAATACACATTTGACGAATGCAATCCTTCCTGAATGCTGATCTTCTTGATCACTTTCAATTTAGAGCCAACCGAAACACAATTGATTCCCGATCCTGCGGTTCCGACCCAAATACGGCCCTGTGAATCTTCAACGATGGAACGAATCGCATCCGAACTCAATCCGTTCATCTTCGTTAAAACCCTGCTTGTCCCCGTTTCCGGATCATAACAGGCCAATCCCGCAGATTCCGATCCGTACCAAACCAATCCGCGGCTGTCCACGTAAACGGATGTCAGGCGCATGTGGATCACTCCTTCCCGAACAGTCAGCACTTTCACCGTTTTACCCTGGTCTGTGATACAAACCAATCCCGAGCCGGAAGTCGCAGCCCACAAGCGGTTTTTACTGTCACAAACCATTTGGCGCACGTAATATTTGTGCGTAGGATCTATCCAGCTGAATCCACCGGCAGAAAGCATTCCTATTCCTTGTCCTTCCGTCCCGAAATACATCAACCCATCGTGATCTTCCGAAATTGCTTTCACTTTTACAGCTTCGAAACCATTTTGAAGATTATGCTGGGAAAAGTTTCCTCCATCCAAAACACTTACTCCGTTTTGAGCCGTTCCAAACCACAATTTTCCGGAATGATCCCTAAAGATCGAATAGATGAAGTTTCCTCCCAAACCGGAACTCGTTGAGTAATGTGTAAACAATTTCCCGGCAAACTGCGAAACCCCGCCGCCGGAAGTTCCGATCCACAAATCACCCCAGGTATCTTTTATAACCGATCGAACGTGATTATTTCCCAATCCGTTTCGCTCGCTGTACATTGTAAACTCTTTGGTTTTTCGATCCACCTGGACCAACCCCAGATTGAGTGTTGCCAGCCAAACAGTTTGATTCTCATCGATTAAAATATCGAATACCGTTTGTTTATAGAGTTCACGTTTCAGGTCAATTCTGAAATAGTCCTTCCGGTTGTAAACATACACACCATCACCATAAGTCCCGATCCAGATTGCCCCTTGCTGGTCTTCTGTAATGCAGGTAATCGCATTTTTCATGACACGGCTCCGCTTTCCATGATCGGTCACATTCCAGCTTCCGATTCCATCTTTCCGCTTCGCAGAAAAGAGTCCGTTCCCTGTCCCAAACCACAATTCACCCGATTTATCAAAAAAGATGGCATTCACAGTTCTTTCCCCGATTCCCAATGTATTATTCAGTGAGCGGATTGAATCGCCATAAACGGTGAAAATTCCATGATTGGTTGCTAACCAAATATGACCGAAAGGATCTTCAGCTACATTAAAAACAGCAAAATGATTTTCAAAACGAGGCACTTTGATCGTTCTGAATTCTTTTCCATTGTATTTGGATAATCCATCATTTGTCCCAACCCACAGTACTTTATCTCGTCCCTGGTGCAAAGAGTAAATGTAATTATTGATCAATCCCTGCTTATCGGTGAACGATTCGAAATTCTGACCGTCGAAACGCGATAGACCGCCGCCTCGTGTTCCGAACCACAAATATCCTTTATGATCCTGAAGCGAACAATATACTTGTGATTGACCCAATCCGTTTTCTACGGAGAAATTCCTGAAACTGGCCAACTGGCCGAATCCGAAACTCATCGAAAACACGAAAAAGAATACAACTAAAAACTGGTTTTTGCGCATCAAACTTTAAAGAATCTTGTGTTGATGAAATTACTAAAACTCTGCAAATAGCTGCTTTTTAAATAATCAAAATACACATGCACTTTTCAGCGATTGTATCACGAATAATAAACATACCGAAATCCATCTTTTCCGACCACTTACTTTCAGTAAAAAAACGGATGAAAGAACGGCTTTTTTGGTTAAGAGAGCAATACCGCTGGAAAAAGCGGGCAATCAAACGCGTTTTATTTTATTCATTCCTCATTTGGTATATCCAGGCACTTCCTTCTGAATTGTTCAACGACCCATACTCTACCGTTTTGGTTGGCAAAAACGGAAAACTACTTGGTGCACATATAGCAAAAGACGGTCAATGGCGCTTTCCGCCAAGCAATCGAACTCCGCATAAAATGGCCGTTTGCCTGGTCACATTCGAAGACAAGAATTTTTACTACCACGCCGGAGCAAGCATTAAAGGTATTTGTCGTGCATTTTATCAAAATATGACTCGCGGGAAAATTGTCAGCGGGGGCAGTACCATCACTCAGCAGGTGGTTCGATTGATGCGTAAAAATCCTTCCCGGACTTATTCTGAAAAGGTTTACGAGATCATTCTTGCCACACGACTGGAATTCAGCTATTCCAAAGAAGAAATTCTAAACCTTTATACAGCCAATGCTCCCTTCGGGAACAACGTAGTTGGAATTGATGCCGCATCCTGGCGCTATTTCGGTCGGGCACCGGAAAATTTGAGTTGGGCAGAAAGTGCGACTTTAGCCGTGCTTCCCAATGCTCCGGGACTCATTTACCCGGGAAAAAACCATCAAAGTTTACTTAGAAAGCGAAACAGATTGTTGAAAATGCTCTACGAACAAGGCGAGATCGACAAATTGAACTATCACTTAGCCTTAGAAGAACCGCTTCCCGACAAACCACTTCCACTTCCTCAAGAAGCTCCCCACCTATTGCAACGCTGCATCATGCATTGCCAAAAAGGACAATTGATCCGGTCAACGATTCGCGAAGAGGTTCAAACCATGGTGAATAATGAAACCGAACAATATGCCCTTCGCATGAACGAATACGGAGTTTTCAATGCTGCGGTTTTGATCACTTCCGTTGAAACAGGCGAAGTAATTGCTTACAAAGGAAATTTAAACCGTGCGGACGGTGATCATGCTTATGATGTAGACTGCATCCAGGCTCCTCGGAGTACAGGAAGTATTTTAAAACCTTTGTTATACGCCAAATCCATGGAATCGGGATTAATTACTCCCAAACAATTATTATGTGATTTCCCCTCCCGTTTCGGAACGTTCGCACCTAATAATTTCAACCGCCAGTTTTCCGGAGCTCTTCCCGCCAATAAAGCGTTATCGAAAAGTTTGAATATTCCGATGGTCTTCCTGCTTCGTGAATACGGCCAGGCAAAATTCCACAATGATCTGAAACATTTCGGTTTCCGGAACATGAACAAGAATTCCGGTCATTATGGGTTGTCACTGATCCTCGGAGGAGCTGAAGCTTCCGTTTGGGAAATCAATGCCTGCTACAATTCCATGGCTCAACAGCTTCAAAATCCGGATCCTTCAAAAATCCATTATGTCGGTAAAAGTGAGGATGCACCCAAATTGCATCTTGACAAAGCTTGTATCTATACCACCTTCGATGCTCTGATAGATGTAAACCGGCCGGATGAAGAAAATAATTGGCGGGCTTTTGAGTCTTCCCAGAAAATCTCGTGGAAAACAGGTACGAGTTTCGGATTCCGGGACGCCTGGGCAGTTGGTGTTACGCCCAAATACGTTGTTTCGGTTTGGGTAGGAAATGCCGATGGAGAAGGAAGACCGGGTTTAACAGGTGTAAAGGCGGCTGCTCCATTATTGTTTTCCATATTCAGAAACCTGGAATCTCCCCGGAAATGGTTCTCCAGACCTTTGAACAAGATGACACGAACCGAGATCTGCAATGAAAGCGGACAAATATCGAATCGCCATTGCGAACATACGCATTATGAATATGTTCCTTCTACCTGTTTGATCAGTAAGAACTGTTCATACCATCAATTAGTCCACGTGAATCGGGAAGGAACATTTCGTGTGAATGCCGATTGCGAAGAAAGCAGTAACATGAAACACAAATCCTGGTTTATTTTGCCTCCAAGCATGGAGAAATATTATGTACAGCAAAATCCGGGCTATCATCCGGTTCCTCCATTCGATCCCAAATGCACTTCAAACAAGCCTGAAAACATCATGAGCTTCATCTACCCGAAACGGCAAACCAAAATTTACATTCCGCGCGAATTGAATGGTTTAAGGGGAAAAGTCATATTTGAAGTAGCACATACCAGGCAAAACAGTACGCTTTACTGGCACATTGATGAGGAATTTGTCGGAACTACCTCAGACATTCACCAGATTTCCGTTCAACCGGAAAAAGGCAAACACCGGGTAACTGTTGTGGATGAAACGGGCGTATTATTATCCGAATTATTTGAAGTGCTTTAATGCTCACCTCCTCAAAACGACTATTCAATCTATGAAAGCTACAGTTAAGATTTTTTAAGGATTTTGATTACAACTTTCATCTTTTTACTGCGTTAATTGAGAAAGAAAACAACGCTAAACTTTGTCACTCATGAACAGTACAACGATCAATCAATTGGAAACATATAAAGCTATTGAAGCTGTTTGTGTGAGTAACCACGCTTGTTGGTCGAATGTCAAAGAATTTCGCGGAGCATTTTCCCGGTTTGCACTCAAAGTGGCTCAATTGGATATCCTTTCTGAAAACGAGAGCTCTTCATTGAATCCACGTTTGGAATACTTGATCAAAGAAATCGAACACATCCTCAAGGTGCATTTCGACCGGTATTTTGACTATTTGCAGCAAAAAAACAGCGAAATCTATCAGGTTTACAATCGCATTCGGAGAAGCAGTTAATGGAATTTACTTATCTCGTTTTGTAGCGCAGGATGATAGGTAACTCCTGCTTCTTCCGATTATTCCGAATATCCAATGAATTTTTAAATTGGTCCGTAGTTAAAACAGGTTGAATTAAATAATTCAACCTGTTTTGTTTCTTTAAAATTTCATTACTCCATATTGCTCCTCTTTCCTGTCCCTGAAAAAAACGAGCATCTCATTCCGATCATAATTGACTTCACAATAAAACGGAATTACAAAAAGTGGTTGCACATCCGGTTTCAGCATAAGTTCACGTTTAAATTCACCTGACTTCAAGTCAATTTCAACCTTTACAAAACCTGTTTTTCCTTTCCTGTTTCCACACACCTCTACTTCTTTCGGATTTAAAAACTCACCCGTTGATGCGTAATTTCTCAAATCATCATTAAAAAACAAATAGTATGTATTATTTAAACTATACCCCATTAACGATCCAGCTATACCACCATCATTGATAGAATACTGTCTTTTCGGAAGTTTAACTACCCATTCTGCATTTCCATCCTCTTTCATTTTAAATACATAAGCTGTTTCATATGAGTAACTGGTACTGTTATTTCCATTTGAACTTTGTATCCATTTTTCAAAAAACTGTTCTACCAAAACGATCAAACTACCTTCATTGTCCAGACTAACTTCCCGGATATACTCATTCTTAGCATCTAAATTCGGATTACAATAAACCCACTTTGTTTCTTTATTTTTTGCAAGATCAAGTATTGAAAAACAATATCCGTTCTTTTTACTCCTCTCATCATAAAAATTCCCTAACAAAACCAATTGATTGCTATTGGTATTATAAATTTTAAAGTTGGCATGAGCTTTATCACTTAAATCAACAGTGAATTCGTTTTCTTGCCCTCCTTTAAAGAATTTAATCTGATAAGATTCCAATTGATTGATTTCCTTTCCCTTCTCATTCTTTTTATTGGTAGCAACTCCAATAACATATTCTCCCTCGTTTGTTAAAACTGAATTATTTAAATTTTCTGCAGTTTGGTATTCTCCTTCCTGTATTAAGGAAAACTCAGAATTAAAGACTTTGAACATCAGATTATCCTGTTCTCCCTTCCTTCCCTTTTTTAAATATTCCACTAACAGGAATTTTTTGTTTTGTGAAAGTTCGTAAGTAAAGTATCCCCTATCTCTTTTACTATCTTCCAGTTGAAACTCGGCTATTAAAACGGGTTCACCAATTGCCTTACATGTTTTATCATATAATTGATAATAAAAGCTCTCCGATGTCTTCTCAGTTTGCATTAAAACAACGACCAATTTGCCATTCAAACAGAAATTTCCAAAAACACCGCCTTTCCCTGTTTCCAATTTTCGCTGAATTTTTCCTTCTGCAACTTTTGTCATATTTTCATAACGTGCTAAAGTAAATTCTGCCAAATTGGTATATAAAGCTGTTTTTACGTAAGAATTTGTATAAAAACTTCCTCCTTCATCCCATATCAGATCCGGAGCTGCAGATTCTTTATCAACCGCCCCCCATTCAATAGTCTGGGCACTTGAATAAACGCTATGCATCAAGCAAAGCAATAGTAGTAACTTAAGTAGTTTCATAAAATGTTGAATATTAGTTCACAAATATAAACGCAAACCATTCAATATCAATGAAATTAATTTCATTAAATCATTTTCAATCAAAAACAGGTAGTGATTGATTAGTGAATTTCCATAAAAACAAAGAGTCCACCGAAGCAGACTCTTTTATCGTTAGTTTCAAATTCGTTACCTCATTAACTGAATCAGTTTAATACGTTCTATTCCGCCATCAAAGTCAACAGTCTCCAAAATATACACACCATCCGGCAGATTCATATCAGCAAATGCTGTTTTAACGTTCAGGTCTTCCCCGTTCGCTTCCTTGATCAAACTTCCGCTTTGATTGTAAATACGCATCGTTTTAATTCGCAAAGCATCCAGGCTGAAGTTGCAGGTCGTTACATCAAAAGTTGTTCTTTCACCATTTATATCGACTTCAGTCAAGCGATAATAGTTCGTCCCGACAATCGGTTGGTTGTCATAGAAAAAGTAATCTGTCGGTAAAGAGCTTTCCCCTTGTGCTTTCGATTGGATCAAGGGAAAAAAGTTAGTGCCGTCCTCGCTTTTCTCCAGGATAAAGTAATCGGTGTTTCTCTCCGAAAGAGTTGTCCAGGCAACAGCTAATGCACGCTCATCCTGTTTGCAGGAAAAGTCTTTTAACTCCACAGACAATGGAGTACAGTTCAATGAAGCACCACCGGTTAAGTTCCAGTCCAGGGTAAATCCTGCTGCTGTTGGTGACCACTGATTTACCATGAGGTAATAAATTTCTCCCGATGTAACAGGCAGAGTACTAACCCAAGCATCTCCAGTCACGTCTTCAGATACATCTACAGCGCCATTTCCAAGTCCGGTATTATTGGAGTTTGCCGCATACGAGCAACGAATAGGGCTTCCTAAAGTACCACATGTAGCTCCGGGACCGTAAAGTGCAAAATCGTAGTCATCTGCATTATTGGTAGGATCAATGGTCAAACCAAGCGTTCCGCTATTTGAAACCTGGAATTTATACCAGCTGGAATACACTTCACCTCCTGCTCCGGTACATCCTACACACGATTCAGATGCCAATCCCGGACCGGATACCGTTGAAGAAAATGGTGAATCGGCACAAATCTGAATGGCATTCACACAATCCTGGTTGGAAGTTCCCGTGGGGCCACCTGCACAAGCTACACAAGAAAGTGTTGCCGCCCAGCCTCCCAGCTGCACGCTTCCATCCGTCGTATGACGAAAAGTCAGGCATCCACTTGGCGATGTGGAAGTAATTGTTCCGGGAGAAGTGGTGCAATTATTATACAAAGCAGGCGAATTTTGCGCCGGTCCATTCAAAATCTGTAAATAGTCACAACAACTGTTCGGACCGGAACAAAGGAAATAGGTATCGTTCATACTGAATGAAGTAAACGTTGCCCGGATACACATTCCGGCCGTACTTGGACAAAACGTACGATAAATCGCATTGATATTCGCTGCATAATTCCCTCCTGAACCACCATTATCGTAGTATGTTCCGGAACATGTATTGACCATGCAGGCTCCGGCATATGTATTCGCAATTCCTGTAGTCGGATGGGTATAAGTCTGAGCCGGCAGCGCACACGGAACCAGCATCAAAAGGATAAATAGGATTCTCATGACTTAGTGCTTATTTTGTTGACACTTCACATCCGAATAAAGTACAATGGTGTAATTACTTGCAGGATCAAAAATCTCTACATCCACTTCGCGTGCACGTTGAGCAGTTAATTCTACATAGGGAATAAGTAATAAGCGATCACTGTCAGGTTGCGGTACATCCTTAATTTCATATTCAATACCCAAAAGCTGCTGAACAGGATACGCCAAAGGAATTTGTTCTTTACTCGTTTGTGCCTTCGCCTGGAGAGAACAAACGACTAACGCAAGAAATAGTAGTATTTTCATAACAAGTTGCAGTTTAATCCAATACAAAATTACGCAATTATCTTGATATGAAGTAATTAAATTGATTTTTTCAATTTTCTCAACTAATTTGTTCTTTCTTTTTGCACACCGTAATCTAACTAAATCGATGTATTACCGATGAAAATTTCACAAAAAAAGGAGGTACTTGTTTTTGACAAATACCCCCTTTTATTGCTTTTTTTGAGTTCTTAATTCAAACTTGCCAGTTTTTCTTCCAAAATGGCAATCTTTTGTAAAGCATCTGCTTCTTTCTTGCGCTCATTTGCCAAGACTTGCTCCGGAGCTCCGCTCACGAATTTCTCGTTACTTAGTTTTCCCTGAACACTTTTCAAGAAGCCTTTGGTATAATTCAATTCTTCTTCCATTTTTTCCTTCTCTGCAGACACATCAATGGCGTCTCCGAAAGGAATGAAATACTCATTGGATTGAACCAGGAACGAATTCGCATTCGGAATCTTGTCATTTGTATATTCCATCAGGGAAAGATTCCCCATTTTCAAAATAACCGCATCAAATGAAGCATCCAATTCCATGTTCTTCTTCACGAATAATTCAATGCGTACTTTGTTGGCAATGTTATTCTTCTTGCGGATATTGCGAATATTTGTCACCACTTCTTCTGCCACTCCAAACTGCTTTAAAACAGCTGCATCATACTTCTCAACCGTTGGCCATTTTGCAATAATAATGTCCTCACCTTCTTTGCGTTCTCTCAACAAATGCCATAATTCTTCTGCAACAAATGGAGTGAACGGCTGCAGCAAACACAGTAATTTTTCAAAGAAAACGATCGTCTGATTCAAGGTTTCCTGATCAATCGGCTGCTCGTATCCCGGCTTGATCATTTCCAAATACCAGGCACAGAAATCATCCCACACCAATTTGTAAATCGCCATCAACGCTTCTGAGATCTTAAACTTCGCCATCAACTCATTGATGTTTTCCAATTCCTGGTTGAAACGTGCATGAAACCATTCGATTGCTTTGATCGAAGCCTTCGGTTGTTCGATTGGTTTTACTTCCCAACCTTTTATCAAGCGGGCCGCGTTCCAGATTTTATTCGTAAAGTTTCTTCCTTGTTCACACTGACTGGAATCAAAAGGCAAATCGTTTCCTGCCGGAGAAGAGATCAAAATCCCAAGGCGAACACCGTCCGCTCCATATTTCTCGATCAATTCAATCGGATCAGGAGAATTCCCCAATGACTTGGACATTTTACGTCCCAACTTATCGCGAACGATCCCGGTATAATATACATTTCTAAACGGCAGTTCCCCCATGTATTCGTATCCGGCAATAATCATACGTGCTACCCAGAAGAACATAATCTCCGGAGCAGTTACCAAGTCATTGGTCGGGTAGTAATATTTAATTTCCTTATTTCCGGGTTGCGTCAATCCGTTAAAAACAGAAATAGGCCACAACCACGAAGAGAACCAAGTATCCAATACGTCTTCGTCTTGTTTCAAATCACCTGCCGAAATGGTTTTTCCCGCTTTTTCAGAAGCCAGTTTAAGTGCTTCCTCACCGGTTTTTGCAATGACAAAATCTTCCGGGTTTTCACCAAAATACCATGCCGGGATGCGATGTCCCCACCACAATTGACGGGAAATACACCAATCCTTCACATTCTCCATCCAGTGACGGTAGGTATTCTTGAATTTATCCGGGTGAAATGAAATATTTCCATTCATTACATTTTCCAAGGCCGGTTGTGCCAATTCTTTCATGGAGACAAACCACTGCAAAGACAAACGCGGCTCAATCACACAATTTGTTCTTTCGGAATAACCGATTTTATTGATGTGATCTTCGACTTTTACCAAATATCCTTTATCATCCAGCTCCTTTGCAATTTCCTTACGCACATCGAAACGGTCCATTCCGGCATAATGTAAACCATGCTCGTTTACAACTCCATTGTCGTTGAAAATATCAATAGTCTCCAAATCGTATTTTTTACCCAATTCGTAGTCATTCACATCGTGTGCAGGTGTTACTTTCAAACATCCGGTCCCGAATTCCATTTCTACGTATTCGTCACAGATAATCGGAATTGTTCGGTTGGCAATCGGAACGATCGCATGTTTCCCATGCAAATGCTTATAACGCTCATCATCCGGGTGAATACAAATCGCGGAATCTCCTAAAATTGTTTCCGGACGTGTCGTTGCAATAGTTAACCACTGATCATCCGTTCCGGCCACTTTGTAGCGAACATGAAACAATTTCGAGTTTACTTCTTTATGAATTACTTCTTCATCAGAAAGTGCCGTGCGCGCTTCCGGATCCCAGTTGATCATGCGAACACCGCGGTAAATCTTTCCTTTATTGAACAAATCAATGAATACATCAATTACGGAATCCGAATACTCCGGATCCATTGTAAAAGCAGTTCTCTCCCAATCACAGGAAGCTCCCAACTTTTTTAATTGCTGTAAGATGACACCCCCGTACTTTTCTTTCCAGGCAAAAGCATGTTTCAAAAACTCCTCACGGGAAAGATCTGATTTTTTGATTCCTTCTTCACGCAATTTGTGAACGACTTTCGCTTCTGTAGCAATGGATGCATGGTCCGTTCCCGGAACCCAGCATGCGTTTTTACCCTCCATTCGTGCTTTGCGAACCAACACGTCCTGGATGGTATTATTCAACATGTGTCCCATATGCAAGACACCCGTTACATTCGGCGGAGGAATGACGACAGTAAACGGCTCACGATCATCTGGTTCTGAATGAAAGTAACCCTTAGCCATCCAGTGGCTATACCATCGTTCTTCTGCTGAACGGGGTTCGTACGTTTTTGGAATTTCCATGTTGTTTCTGTTAATTAAGTTGCAAAGGTACTAAAACGGGGCAATTTATCAAGACAGGAAAGTCCGCATTTCCAATATTTTTGAATCGGGGAAATCTGATTATTTTTCTACATTTGTTTAAACGAGCTTATGAAAAAATTCGGAAGTACACTCTTTAAAAGCCTTCGTGTTTTCGTTGAATTACTGTTCGCATTTATCAGTTTGTACATCCTCATCTTTCTGTTTATTTCACCATTCAGTATTCCTGCTGAAGATACCAACGACCCCAAAACAGAAACAATCTACCTTTCAACCAATGGCATTCATTCGGATGTTATCCTTCCGATTCATCATCCGTTAAAGGATTGGGAAAAAACATTGAACCTGGAAAAAGGATTGGCTGTGGATACGTTTCAAACACATCTGAAATTTGGATGGGGAGATAAAAACTTCTTCATGAAAACCAAAGAATGGAGTGATATGGAGGTCGGAACGGTTGTCAATACGGTATTCGGAAGAGGCCCGGGAGCCATGCACCTGATATTGTGTACGCCGAAAGACCTAGATCGGTCCAGCATGATTGAACTTCACCTGACAAAAGACCAATACCGGCGACTATGCACTTTTATACATTGCAGTTTCCAATTTGTGAATGGAAAAGCACAAGCGATTGAAAACCACCCGTATGGAACTTATGATTTCTTTTTTGATTCCACTATTGAGTATAATATGACGTATACGTGTAATACCTGGACAAATAATGCATTAAAACATGCAGGGCAAAAAGCGTGTGTCTGGACACCTTTTAAAGACCCTATCTTTTCAAAATATTAAAACTTACCCTGGTAAGTGGTGGATAATCTTGCACTTATCCCCAGAATATAAAAAAACCCTGATTCGTAAAGACAATTCAGGGGTTTACATACTATCGTTCAGAATTATTTCTTTCCTTTTCCGTTTCCATTTCCCTTGGATTTCCCGGAATTTCCATTGGACTTGCCATTACCGTTTCCATTACTCTTAGCACCGGAATTTCCTTTCGATTTATCCTTTGCTTTTCCTTTCAAAGCATGAAATTCAGCAGAACCAGGTTTGATTCCCAATTCTTTTGCCATTGCTCCCCACCCTTTTGACTTACTTGTCTTATAAACGGAAATCACATCTTCGATCGGTCTTTTTGCGATATTCGAAATCTGAAATGCCATAAATACATCTCCGGCATTCATACCAACTTTAAAACAAGTTTCTACTTTAGGAAGACCCACATTAAATGTTTTAGCAAGATTTGCTTTGAAAAAAGTCAGATCCTTGTTCGCGTCATTATTGACAATTTTCAAACTTGCATCCAATTCAACATCCCCTGATCTGTAATCCTGACCTAATGCCACTCCTGAAACCAAGATCAGCGCTAAAAAAATCGTTTTCTTCATACTCGTTGTTTTTTAAAAGGTAAGTATACACTTTTTATACCATATTAATTCAATCGCTGCAACCCGATGCGCTTTCTGACTTCGTCAATTTCTACCACACGCACTTCCACGTGTTCATGCAGGGAAATAACCTGTGTCGGATCTTCTACATAATGGTCTGCCAATTGGGACTTATGGATCAACCCGTTTTCTTTAATTCCGATATTCACAAAAGCACCGAAATTGGTTACGTTGGTGACGATTCCGTTTAAGATCATTCCTTCTTTCAGATCGGAAATTGTTTTGATCCGGCTGTCGAACTCTAGGATCTTTGCTTTCTTTCTCGGATCCCGTCCCGGTTTTTTCAATTCTTTGATGATGTCAGTAAAGGTGAACGAATCAATCTCTGAAAAATCAGCTTGCTTGATCTCATTCAATTTCGCTTCATTCCCGATCAGATCGTTCAGGCCTATTCCTAATTTCTTTGCCATTTGATTTACAAACTTGTAACTCTCAGGGTGAACTGAAGAGTTGTCTAGTGGATTTTCACCATCACGGACCCGCAAGAATCCTGCTGCCTGCTCGTAAGCCTTATCTCCCAATCGCTTTACTTTTTTCAGCTCCTCGCGCGATTTGATCCCACCATTTTCAGTTCGGTAAGCCACGATGTTTTCTGCCAGACCGATTCCCAACCCGGAAACATAGCTTAGTAAATAAGGAGACGCCGTATTCAAATCAACTCCGACTGCATTCACTGCTGAAACAACCACATCGTCCAAAGCATCTTTCAGGGAGGTTTGATTGACCTCATGCTGGTATTGCCCCACTCCAACAGATTTCGGATCGATCTTCACCAATTCAGCCAACGGGTCCATCAAACGACGACCTATTGAAACAGCTCCACGAACCGTTACATCGTAATCCGGGAATTCTTTTCGGGCAATCGGGCTTGCGGAATAGATAGAAGCACCGTCTTCACGTACTACATATACTTCCAAATCCCGGTCGAAACGAATATGCTTGATAAACGATTCCGTCTCTCTACCGGCGGTTCCGTCTCCGATAGCAATTGCCTCAATTTTGTATGCCTGAACCAATTGTGCAATTTTTGAAGCTGCTTTGTCGCGCTCATTTTGTGGCGGATGCGGATAAATCGTTACATTCGTCAATAATGATCCGTGTTCATCCAAACACACAACTTTACATCCTGTTCGGAAGCCCGGGTCCAAAGCCAATGTACGCTTATTTCCGACCGGCGGTGCAAGCAGCAACTGTTTCAGGTTGGTTGAAAACACCGAAATTGCCTCCTTATCCGCTTTTTCTTTGGCTTGTGCCAATAATTCGTTTTCAAGTGAAGAGCACATTAAGCGGGAATACGATTCCTTACAGGCTCTAGCTACCAAATCACCACATTCATCATCCGTTTTAACAAAAAAACGTTCCAATGATTCCAATGCATCCTCTTTATCCGGTTGAGCCTTTAAGGATAAAATACCTTCCCTTTCCGCCCGAATGATTGCCAGGAAACGGTGAGAAGCTGTTTTATATAACGGTTCGGAAAAATCAAAGTAATCACGGTATTTCGCACCTTCCTCTTCTTTACCTTTTACCAATTTCGAGGTAAGTACTGCTTTTCGTTGGAATAACGTTCTGACACGTCCGCGGGCAATGGCATTTTCATTGATCCATTCTGCCATGATATCGATCGCTCCTTGGATGGCCATCTCTTCATCTACCACTTCTCCCTTCAGAAAACGTTCTGCCATTTGCTCCGGATCGCCACCACGTTGCGACATGATCATGCGGGCCAAAGGCTCAAGACCCAACTTCTTCGCTTTGTCTCCCTTCGTTTGGCGTTTTTGTTTGTATGGTAAATACATATCTTCCAGAACAACGGAATCAAAACACGTCAACAACTTGTTCTTCAATTCATCCGTCAGCTTCCCCTGTTCTTCAATAGACGCAATCATGGTTTGCTGGCGCGCGATCAACTCATCGTATTTTTTCGCTAAATCCCTGATCTGAGCAATCTGAACTTCATCCAACCCACCCGTCATCTCTTTCCGGTACCGGGATATAAACGGAACTGTTGCTCCTCCTTCCAGGAGTCCGATTGTATTTTGAATAGCTTTTTCAGTTAATCCTGAAGCATTTATAACGAATTCATTTTTTTGCATGGATACAAATATAGAAGTTCATTAAAAATGTCTTTCACAAACATCGGAATCAACATAAAAAAGAATCACGTAATTGCTGCAAAACAAGCATTTAAACAGGTTAAAAAATGTTTGCTTTTGTTTCGAAGAGTAAGCGGTTCATTGTTAACGAATTGTAAAATATGCTGTTAGTGGGATCAGCTTTCCCTATCTTAGCTTCCCAACTTTTAAATGAAGGCAGTTTGAGATATTGGATTTTTGGAATAATTACATGTGGTTTCCTGCTGAGTTTTCAGCTTCAGGGACCATTTACACAAACAGGCAATGCAAGCTATTACTCGAACAAGTTTCAAGGCAGGAGAACAGCTTCCGGTGCAATATACCACAAAGACAGCATGTACTGTGCTCACAAATCATTGAAGTACGGAACGATGCTGAAAGTCACCAACCTGAAAAATGATTCCATCGTTATTGTAAAAGTGGTGGACCGCATGGGAAAATCTTCTCCACATATCATTGACTTAAGCATGGCAGGTGCCCAAAAACTGAACTTTGTCCGGAATGGAATCACCAAAGTAAAGGTAGAAGAAATCACTCCGGTTCCCGTTGCTAAGGCTGACTAATCCTGTCGCATGATGACTTATTTTAACTTCCCGGTACTGCAACACCAGTCGGAAAGCTGCTGATCGCGTATCAATCTTCAAAAACTACCGCTTTTTCTTTTAATTTTAGGGCATGTTTGAAGATCTGATCGTTCTTGATTGCTCCACGGTTTTGGCAGGCCCTTCTGTCGGGACCTTTTTTGCGGAATTGGGTGCGCGTGTAACAAAAATCGAAAATCCCGCAATTCCGGATGTAACCAGGAGCTGGAAACTGGCATCGGAAGATAGAAACGTTGCCGTTTCGGCCTATTTTTCATCTGTCAATTACCGTAAGAATTATTTAAAACTTGACTTTAAGAATGAATTTCAGCGCAATCACTTGATTGATCTGGTTAAAACCGCAGATATTTTTCTCAGCAATTTCAAAAAGGGGGACGCGGAAAAATTTGGTTTGAGTGATACATACCTCCATACCATTAATCCGCAATTGATTATCGGGAAAATTTCAGGTTTCGGTTCCGCAAGTGACCGCGTAGCTTACGATCTCATTCTCCAGGCTGAAACCGGTTTTATGTCGATGAACGGAACTCCCGAATCCGGGCCGGTTAAAATGCCCGTTGCCTTGATCGACGTTTTAGCCGCACACCAATTGAAGGAAGGTATTCTGGCTGCTTTATTGCAGCGAACGAAAACACAAAAAGGGGCCGTTGTGTCTGTTTCATTGTATGATGCTGCGATTGCTTCACTCGCAAACCAAGCCTCGAATTATTTAATGCAGGGATATATTCCGCAAAGGATTGGCAGCTTGCATCCGAATATTGCACCGTATGGAGAAATCTTCATTACCAATGATGGGAAATTGATCACTTTTGCAATCGGGAGTAATAAGCATTTTGAGTTGCTGTGCGATTTTCTGGGACTTGGACATTTAACTTCAGACAGGCGCTTTTCGGAGAATGTGGAACGTGTGAAAAACCGATCGGAACTCGCTGAAATAATCCAGGAAATTATTTCACGCTGTGATGCAAACGATATCCTGGAATTTATGCACCGGCATTTTGTCCCCGCCGGACTTATCCGGAATCTGGAAGAAGTGTTTAAAGAAACTTCTGCCCGGGACCTGGTACGAAGCGAAACAATTGACAACACACCAACCAAACGGGTATCACAAATTGCTTTTCAATTAAAATCATGATAGCAGTTAAAACTCCGGGATCAGAAAAAGAATGGGATGCATATTATGATCTGCGTTACCGTATTTTAAGAGAACCATTGGGAAAAGAACGAGGCTCTGAGCGAAATGAGGGAGACCAAACAGGAATTCATTTTGCACTTTACGAAAATGATGTGCTCATTGCTGTTGCACGATTGGATTGCGTGCATGAAACCATTTGTCAGGTGCGTTTTGTAGCCGTCGAATCCCATTTACAGGGCAAAGGATACGGCCGGAGAATCATGACTGCTGTGGAAAATGAAGCGCTTAAGCGAGGATATCACAAATTGATTCTTCATGCTCGTGACTATGCGCTTCCATTCTACGAAAAATTAGGTTATATCCTCGTAGGACCTTCCTACAAACTGTTTGATATGCTGCAGCATTTTGAAATGTTCAAGGTTTTAGCGTAGGGAAAACGAAACGCAGATTTTCATCCCATTTGTGCCATCTATATCTAAATTGCCATTCAGGTGCTCAACCATTCCGCGAATAATCTCAATACCACTTCCGGCTAATTCCCGGTTTTCCTTGATTCCTTTTCCGTTATCTGAAATCTCCAGCACGCCTTTAGGGCCCTTCATTTGAAAATCGATGCGGATCACACCGATTTCATTTTCTCCGAATGCATGCTTATAGGAGTTCAAAACCGCTTCATTAATGATAACCCCGATCGACATGGCAAGGGAACTTTTCACCTCGCAACTGTCAATACTGGTTAATAATTGCAATTGCTTCTGAGGGAAGGAAAGACTTTCGCGCAAACTCTGGACCAGACGGTTGACATACTGATTCAATGAGATCCGCAAATTTTTCGAATTCTCAGTCAGCATTTCATGCAAACTCAGGATACTTTGTACCCGGTTTACCGAATCCAGCATCAGATTCTTATGATAGGAATCCCTAGCCTTGCTAACCTGGATATTCAACAAGCTGGCCGTGATTTTTAAATTATTCACTATTCGATGATTCGTTTCAATCAACAGGCGTTTTTGCTGTCTCAGTGCAGCCTCCAATTCATGCTGGGCAACCTTTCTTTTATATGTTTCAACAGCCAGTGAAACCATTTGTGCTGCAATCAAACCGAACTTTTGATCATTTAAAGACCAGACCCTGGTTTGTTTGACTTGTTCAAAGCAGATCACTCCAATAATGCTTCCTTCGGAACGCAGTGGAATATCCATGATCGAAACAATCCCGTTGGGCACCAGGTAGGCATCATTCAGTTCAGAAGTATACGGCGAAGTTTGAGCATTGGTTGCCAATATGATCTTCTCGGTTTCAAAAAGCATAAAATAAGTAGGCATTTCAATAACCGGCAGCGATTCCTGGGGGATCATTTTCCCCACACGTGTATCGTAATTTCCAATGCACTCAATATGCTCATGAGAATCATCGAAAAGCCAGGCATTGACACGGGTCACTCCAGCCGCTTTGGAAGACATCTCAAGGATTTCATAAATTGCGTCGTGAAGTTTCCCACTCCGGATTTTCTTAGACTTCGAAAGCAATTCGATTGTTAAGGTTTTACGCAGTAAATCCCTCCTTCTGCGTTCAATGTGTGTCGCATCAACTAAACTGCCGAGTACCAGGTAATCTTTTTCATCGACTTTCCACGCTGCCATGCGCATCCGAGCAGAAAAAACACCTCCTGCTCGCTTTAGGACCACTTGTAAATCCATGTACCGTGATGTATTCAGGTCACTCAGAAAATGCTCTATTCGCTCATGTTCGTAAGTCAAATGTTCAAAAATGGTGGTCCCGACAATAGATTCTTTATTCAGCAATTTTTCCAGTTCAAATGATGCATGAAGAATCTTCCCGTTTTGGTCAAAAATAACCAGACTCTCATCCATTCCCGAGATGAGCTTACGCAATGTAGAAAGAATATCTTGTTGTGCCATAGCAGTTTACTATGGTCAAATGTAGTCCATTTTTTCTTACCCGGGTGACAACCGGGACTAAGTTTTTAGTAAATTTATCGTTCGTTGCATTACAATGAGTAAACTGCTGTTTTTATGCTAAATTCCCGTAAATTAACAGACATATCAATTAAACAGGTTCCCTTCGTTTAGGTCTTGTGTCTTTTAAGCTTCCAATTTCTGTGGAACTTTTAGTTCAACTAAACAACAACGGGGACGGAATAGTTGGGATTGCATTTTATATAAAATAAAAACATTGTTATGCTTGCATAGTATTAATTTATTTTCTATTTTAGACCCAAGGAAAAATGAAACTTAAAACAATATAAAATTATGTCACAAGCTATCAAAGGCGGAGAATTCATTATCCGCGATGTTACCAATCAAGAAATATTCACCCCGGAAGAATGGTCGGAAGAGCAACGCATGATTGCCCAGACTTGTGATGATTTTATTGAACAGGAAATTACACCGCTTTTGGACCGGATTGATAAGATGGAAGAAGGATTGATGCCATCTTTGCTCCAAAAAGCAGGAGAATTGGGCATGCTCGGTTTATCCGTACCGGAAGATCTGGGGGGAATGGGTGTCGACTTTAAAACATCCCTTCTGGCAACCGAACACCTTGGTAAAGGTCATTCCTTCTCCGTAGCTTACGGTGCACACACCGGAATCGGCACCTTGCCGTTATTGTATTACGGAAATGCAGAACAAAAAGCAAAATACATTCCGAAACTGGCAAGCGGAGAATGGAAAGCTGCTTATTGTTTGACTGAACCAAGTGCCGGATCAGATGCCAATTCAGGGAAAACGAAAGCGGTTCTTTCACCGGATGGGAAACACTATGTATTGAACGGGCAAAAAATGTGGATTACCAATGGAGGATTCGCAAATTTTTTCACTGTTTTTGCTAAAATCGACGATGACAAAAACCTGTCGGCATTTTTGGTAGAAGCAGATTCGGAAGGAATCAGTTTAAACCCGGAAGAAAAGAAAATGGGAATCAAAGGATCATCAACACGCCAGGTATTTTTCAACAATGTGAAAGTACCCGTTGAAAACATGCTTTCTGAACGCGAAAATGGTTTTAAGATCGCCCTGAATATTCTAAACATCGGCCGCATTAAATTGGCTGCAGGAGTATTGGGTGGAGCAAAACAAACCATTACCGACTCCATTCGCTACGCCAATGAACGCGAGCAATTTGGCAGACACATCTCAAAATACGGAGCAATCCGTTACAAACTTGCAGAACAAGCCATCAGAGCATATGTAGCTGAATCTGCCATTTACCGCGCCGGACAAAACATCGATGATGCCATTCAGGCATACGTAGCCGGTGGAATGGAAAAAGGACCTGCTACCTTAAAAGGAATTGAGCAATTTGCTCCAGAATGTGCGATCCTGAAAGTGGCCGGATCTGAATGTTTGGATTATGTTGCCGATGAAGGAGTTCAAATTTTCGGTGGAATGGGATATTCCGCGGAATCCTCCGTTGAAAGAGCATACCGCGATTCACGGATCAACCGGATTTTTGAAGGAACAAATGAAATCAACCGTTTATTGATCGTCGACATGGTATTGCGCCGCGCCATGAAAGGGGAACTGGATTTAATGGGACCGGCGATGAAAGTGGCCTCCGAGTTAATGAGTATTCCTGAAATGACGGAATTGGGATCACATCCTTTGGCCGCGCAGCGTCAGGCACTTTCCGGATTCAAAAAAACCATCCTGATGGTTGCTGGTTCAGCGGTTCAGAAACTGATGCAAACCATGTCGAAGGAACAAGAAGTACTCATGAACATTGCTGACATAGCTATTTGGATTTATCAGGCCGAATCGGTATTGTTGCGTGTAGAAAAATTGATCGAAAAACAAGGTGAAGCTGCCGCTGCAATTCCGATTTCCATTGTCAAAACTTATTTCTATGACGTGGCGGAATTGATCGACAAAGCGGCTAAGGATGCTATTTACAGTTTTGCAGAAGGAGATGAATCACGGATGATGGTTACGGGAGTCAAACGATTCACCAAAATCGATCCGATCAATCCGAAAAACGAACGGCAAGCCATTGCGAACTATTTGATTGACAAAAATGCCTATACGTTGTAGTTCCTTATTTCCAACTGGCACTGCATGAAATAAAAGCCATTCGTTAAATAACGAATGGCTTTTTTTGATCTGATCAGGTCACTTGATTTTTTCTAATGGCTAATAATGAATACCTTCGTACACTATTACTTAATTATTATGAAAAAACACATCCTATTCATTGCTTCACTTTTGAGCTTCATCGGGTTTTCACAAACCTATTACCTGGAAGATTTCGACGGAATTCCAGGCTCAACTGCGGGTGGTGCAGGTACTTACACCTTTGCCCCCGGTTTTTTACTGAGAAACGTTGACAACAGAACACCTGATGCCCAGGTAGCATATATAAACGAAGCTTGGGAACGAAGAGAAGACTTCGGATCGAATGTTGCCGATTCTGTAGCATTCAGCACCTCCTTTTATTCTCCGGTTGGAGCTGCTGATGACTTTATGTGGACACCTGCATTAACAATACAGGCAAACACCCTCCTTTTTTGGAATGCAAAAGCTTATGATGCAACCTATCCTGACGGCTACGAAGTAAGAATCATGACCGCTCCGAATACTCCGGGAGGAGGAACTGGAGTTCTTGGAAATCAAGTGAGTGCCTCAACGGTTATTTTCTCTACGGCATCCGAAAGTTCATCATGGACCAGTCATTCCGTTCCGTTAAATGCATATACCGGCCAAACGGTTTACATCGGTTTCAGAAACAATTCGAATGATAAATTCATTCTGGTAATTGATGACATCGAATTACGTGTCGTTAGTAACTATGACCTTTCAGTCACTGCAACAACAGAAAATCCTTACACAAAAGCTCCTGCTGATCAGTTAACAACTTCTCAGAACTTTAAACTGGAAGGGGTTATTGCGAATTATGGCCAGCTTGCTTGTTCAAATGTCGCTTTGGGATGCCAGGTCATCAAGGATGGCGTACTATTAACAACCCTCACAAGCAGCACAATTCCAACGCTCGCACCGGGTGCTTCTGCCACATTTACAGAAAACTATTTTCCTACAACCAATGGGACTTACAGTTTCAAATATTTTCCAATTGCAACTGAAGCAGATGTGGCCAACTTAAACGACACCGTTCTTTCTGCTCAGTCTCTCACCGTTGCTGACCCGGAAATGGCGCGCGATAACGGAGTTATTGTAGGTCAACTAGGGATTGGCGCAGGATACGTTGGTTACCTCGGCCAGGTTTTTAATATTGAAAACACCACTTCAGTATCCGGTGTAAACGTTTATTTCAACCGGGGATATGCCGGTAAACAATTGGCTACTGCTATTTTCAATACGAATGCCAGCGGAGTTCCTACAACGATTTTCGCATCCACTGACACCTTGCTTTACATTGATGACAGTGCACGAATGTACACCCTTCCAATACACGGAGGACCGCTGACACTTGCTCCCGGTAAATACGGATTTATTCAGATTGAATTTGACTCCACATTGGCTCTTGCGCAAACATCTGCCGTCTTTCAAAACAATACTGTCTTTGTTCAATGGGCAGGGAACGGGCCGAACTTTGTACCCGTGGAAACTTTCGGGCCAAGCTTTGGAAAAGCATTTTATATCAGGCCTCAATTTGATGTGTGTTTCGGTGAAATCGGAGGAGTCTTATCCGATTCAACAAACTCAACCTGTGGGCTTCCGAATGGTGATGCGACTGTAACTTTAGATCCCGGATATTCCGTAGAATGGGAAGATTCCTCTACCAATACAGTTATTACAGGTTTAAATGCAGGCTTTTATACCTATACGATTTCAAATACGGATTGTTCATTCATTGATTCGGTGGAGATTACTACAACCTCGGTTCCGGATGCCACAATCTTGTCTTCAACAAATCCATTGTGTATCGGTGATTCGGGAGAAATAGAAATTGCTATTCAAAATGGCCAGGCACCTTATACCGTTAGCTGGAATATTCCGGGGGATTCAACCGTGTTATCGGCTCCTGCGGGGACTTACACTGCAACAGTTACAGACGCAAACAGTTGCACCACAACTATTTCAGGCAGTTTAACAGACCCAACTCCAATAATGGCAAATGCCTCATCTGCAAGCAGTACATGCAGTACCTGTCCGGATGGAAGCGCAACCGTTTCTCCTGCAGGCGGAACAGCTCCATATACTTATCTTTGGAGTAACGGCAGCACATTGAATTCAATAACGAATACACTTCCGGGTACATACTTTGTGACTATTACAGATGCAAATGGCTGCGAAATAACCGATTCTGTTATCATCGATTTCTCTTCTCTTGGAATCAACGAACTGGCACAATTCGGTGTAATGGTTTATCCGAATCCGATGACCGATTTCATACAGATAAAATCGACAAAGCAATCCATCGGACACATCCAATTAATTGATAATTCAGGGCGACTGATTTTGGAGAGCAAGATAAATAACAACATCGGAACCGTTGAAACAAGTCAATTGGCAAAAGGTCATTACCTGCTGATTGTAACGACTGGTGAACAAATTTTCAAAGTTCAGTTAGTCAAATAACAACCGGAGGTAGCGAGCATAAAAACGCCCCGGCATACGTCGGGGCGTTTGTTTATCCGGAACAGCCGGTTATCACCTCATGTGATGGAAAGCAGCTTTTATACAATCAAAAAATCCCGACCTGCCATGCAAATCGGGATTCAATTTATGAATTGATATATCTTTTAAAACCGTGTTAACGTGTTGCTTTCTATCAATGCTCACTCTTATTTCAAATACCGGTCTTTCATATCCTGGAAAGTCATATTCTCCCCTCCGACAGAAATGGTGCGCAAATCCAAAGCTACCAATAGACGGTTCACCACGTTCAGATTCGAATCTTCATTCTTCAACAAAGTTACCTTCAGAACATCAGTCGATTCATTAAAAGCAACTGTGAAATAGTCTTTGTAATAGCCTTTTACAGCATCCACTTTTTCAGCGGTAATGGATTCAGGAACTGAAAATTCATATACTCCGTTTGATTTTCCTGTTTTCAATTGAGATTCACTAATTGAAGCGGAATTTTGACTAAAGGCAAAAGAACTTGCCAAAGACAAAACGAACATCATTATTAACTTTTTCATAATTCTATAACAGTTTATAAGTAGACGTAATAAAAAACCTAAAGGTTGTTTTGTGATAAATATACAATTATTTTGATAACATTTGTCGTATGCAATTATTAGACCATTTTGATGAAACGAAGCTGGAAGCAGGTTGCGATGAAGCCGGGAGAGGCTGTTTGGCCGGCCCTGTGGTTTGTGCTTCCGTGATACTTCCAAAAGGGTTTTCGCACCATCTCTTGAACGATTCTAAACAAATTTCCGAAAAAAGCAGGAATTTATTACGCCCGATTATTGAAAAAGAGGCACTTGCATTCTCCGTACAGTTTTTACAACCGGATGAAATTGCCGAATTAAACATTTTAAAAGCTTCTCTGACCGGTATGCATCGCGCTGCTATGGACCTGAAAGTGAGACCTGAACTTCTGCTTATCGATGGAAACAAGACCTTACTTTCAAATGAAATTCCTTCTGTGGCTATCATAAAAGGAGACGGGAAATACAAGAACATTGCAGCAGCCTCTATACTTGCAAAAACATACCGGGACGAATACATGGAACGACTTCATGAAGACTTTCCTCACTACCATTGGAATGTAAACAAAGGATATCCAACCAAAGTTCATCGGGAAGCAATTGAACTGCACGGAGCCTGTGCACATCACCGCCTGGGTTTTAACCTACTCGGAAAAGGACAATTATCCCTGTTCCTGGAGTAAACACTTTGCTGTTAACTACTTCACAAGAAAGATGCAAAACGCGCCGAATGAAGCATTATTTTTGATGAATAGTCAGAAATTATGCTCAATCGTTCACTCATTATTTTTCTGGTAATCTGCTCGCTGGGCTGGATTAGTTATGTAGGTTTCACGCTTGTTGAAGGAGCAAGTGCACCACCGACTCCCGAAAACACCTTCTCTCAGGAAGACGATACCATTATCGTGGTACACAACCCCCTGGAAATTGATTACAACAGCGCAATTGTTTCGTCTCTTCAAAAAATCCCCTTCTACTCTATTTTATTAAACCAACCGGAACGAATTCAGCATTTCTACTTTTCCACGAACCGGGACTTGGTGCTATTGGAACGAAGCAAGCCATGGACCAGTGAAATTATAAAGAGTTATGCAGAGCAGCTTTCCCTGTCTTCGACTATTTCAACCCATAAACACCTCTCGCTATCCAATGACTGGAAAGGGGAGTTCCATGGAAAATTTCTTGTTTTGTATCACGGAAATTGGGAACCCGCATTAAAAAGCGTTACTTCCTGGAAATACCTGGACCGGAAAAGCAGTTTGTCATTGGTTTACAAAACAACAGACAATACATATGAAATCGAAGACTCTTATTTCATTTCGAATCACCAGGTGAAATACATTACACATACCGGGAGCAATCCGCTGCCTTTGGTCAACGACCAGGAGTTATTCCAGGAACTTATTCCAGCAGATTTCGACTCTTATACATTCTATGAAAAAAATTACCTGCTTACCAAATTCCCCGTCAAGTCTGTTCTTAACGAATGGATGGATTTCGGTTTGGCACTGATTGTCAGTCAAAAAGACAGCTGTTTGATTACGGATTATAAACCCGGACAGGATCCGCTGGCCATTCTAAGTGAATTGGATCATGTGGATTTATCCGATAAGCAAAAACAAGCCACTCTGAAAGGATATTCTTTTCCTTTTCTTCAAGCCGATAAAAAAGTCTACCTGGAAATTTTCAATAACTGCGTGCTTATCTCCAATTCGCAACAAAGCATCAATCGAATAATCGGCACGTATGAAGCCGGGGCAACCCTGGAACAATCCACCACCTTAAAATTCAAACTGTTCAACGATAGTCCGCAAAAAGTATCGTATCGTCATTTTGACCGGGAACAACAAGTCACATTAAGTCGCCTGACGGGAACAAATCACACGACCGTTCAACTGTTAAACGGACAAGCCTCTTCTTCAGAATCCGATTCGAAAGAACTTCCCAAATTGAACCCCTTGCGACTGGACGATAACCTACGCAGTTTAAACCCGATTCCGGGATCCAACTACCTACTGGCAATTACACAATCCAACACCCTATATCTGGTCGGGAACAAGCAAATCCTTTGGAGTAAGAATTTAGATTCGGAACCTACCGGAAATCCTGTTTTAATCGGTAACGGAATTTTCCTGAGCACCAAAAAAGGGATCCACGGTTTTGACAGGTCCGGTAACAACCTGGCAGGTTTCCCCATTTCGTGCAATGAAGTTACGAGTAACCTGTTTTCATATTACTGGAACGGAAAGGATTATATTTCCTTTATTGCTGACGGGCAAATCCAGTGCGTTGGAACCAACGGAAAACCCAGTTATAAAGTTGGGGTGAACGGGAACCTGCAGCGAAATTCCCAATTAGTTATCCAGGGAAAAAAAGGGGATTTAATTGCACATATTTGTACGGATTCCAATTGGTCGAGTATTTCCATCAAGCGCAAACGTGTCATCAAATCACAAAATTTAAGTGAGGGTGAGTGGCACCTGGTGAAAGTAAACGGAACGATCAGCCTTCTCGGATTGGCCAAAAAACAGTTTGTCCGCCTCACTGAAAACGGTACCCGGGCAATGTTGGTAGGAAATGTTTCTTCAATCCTGAGCACCCAGCATTTCGGTGACGAACAACTTTTCTTCCTGAATCAGCAGAATACCATTTATGTCATTAACGGAACGGGGACTATTCTCGGACAGTTTAACTCCACGATATCAACCATTGACGACGCTTCCCTGATTAAATTACCGAATGGTAAAACTGTTGTTGGGATAATCGATGGAATTGCCAATAATTGTTATATTTATACAATACGTGGAAATGAATTAAACAAAGAAAACTACGAAGGATCAAATAAAATTGTTTTCCAAAGACAAGCAGATGGGACGATTTTGTTAGTTTCGCAGGCAAATGGTTATTTAATTCGTTATCCATTGAACTATTAAAAGACTACTTATGAAGAAACAGTTATGTAAATTAACTTTCTTAGCTTTTTCATGCGTTACTACTATGACCGCATTTTCTCAAAATTATTTGGGTGTACACAGTAGTAACTATGCCGGAGTTATGGGATTAGACGTGCAGCCTGCCAGCTTCGTCGACGGAAGATTCATTGTCGACATCAATCTGGCAAGCGCAAATGTCGGGGCCTGGCAAAATGCCAAGTATTTTAAAACAGATGTCATGCCGAAATGGTGGTTGAAATCTTTCAAGAAAGATACCATGTGGATGAAGCCGGACAGTACCTTGTACGATCGTTCCATTTTTGATTTATACGACTACAACAAAACAGGAGTCAAAACAAGAGGAGTTTATTTGAACTATCAAATTGATATCCTGAATTTTGCATTCCACATTAATCCAAAAATCGCCATCGGTTTCGCTGCTAAAAGCAGAATGATCACCAACGTGGATGATATCGATCCGAAACTGGCAAAACTGGCACAGGAAGGATTGGATTTCGCAACATTGTGGAACTTGCAGCTAAAAGACAAATTAGTCACTACAAACATGATGGCATGGAACGAATATGGCATCAATTACGGACAGGTGGTGATGGATAAAGGAGAACATTTTCTCAAAGTCGGCGGCCGGGTTAAACTATTGCAGGGAGTTGCTTCCGCATATGCCTATACGGATGAGCTGGATTATGAACTCCTGAACAAGGATACGGCAACTTCCTTAAAAGGAAACTTTAAATATGGTTATTCGGATAATCTGGACGATGATTTGAAGAACTTTCACGCGAAGGACTTCTTTAAATCGGCATCGAAACTTGGATTTGGCTTGGATTTGGGGGTTGTTTACGAATGGCGTCCGAAATACAAACAGTACAAGTATGAAATGGATGGCGAAACAGATCTTTGGATGCGGAATGAAAATAAATACGAGTTGCGTGCCGGAGTTTCCATTTTGGATATCGGTGGTATGAAATTTACGAAAGGTGGTAAAAGCCGTGACTTCTCAGTCAATACCACGACGCTTGACTTGCGTATTTTTGACAAAGCAAAATCGTTCGCTTCTTTCGATTCGATCATTGACAGTTTAATTACCAACGATACCGGCTGGAACGCGAACCAGGGAACCGGAGCATCTTATTATATGAACACTCCGACTGCTTTGAATATCCAATTGGATTACCATATCTGGAAATGGTTCTATATTAATGCTACCGGTAACATCAACATGATCGGTAAGAAAAACCCTTCACGTGTAAAAACTCCGAACCAATTCGCGATTACACCAAGTTTCGATTATGCCTGGTTTGGATTATACGTTCCTGTCTCCGTGAACAACTATTCCGGCTGGAAAGCAGGTATCGCTTCAAGACTCGGGCCAATTACCGTTGGAGTAGTTGATTTCAACTCGCTTTTTGCAAGAGGAAAAGTGCGTGGAACCGAATTCTTCCTTGGACTTCGCTTACCGATTCTTTATACAAAACCGGATGACAGAGATGGCGATAAGGTTTCAGACAAGAAAGATGAGTGTATCGAAACTCCAGGTGTTTGGGCGTTCAAAGGATGTCCTGATACGGATGGGGATGGAATTAAGGATGTGGAAGATTTGTGTCCTGAAACTCCTGGATTACTGGAATTCCAGGGATGTCCTGACCGTGACGGTGACAAAATTCCGGATAAAGATGACGCTTGTCCTGATTTAGCAGGTTTAGCAGCTTTCAGAGGATGTCCTGACACAGATGAAGATGGAATCATCGATCCAAACGACAGCTGTCCTACTGTGAAAGGTTTACCGGCATTCAACGGTTGTCCTGATCGTGATGGTGACGGAATCCAGGATTCTGAAGATGCTTGTCCGGATCTTCCTGGTCCGTTGGCTAACCAGGGATGCCCTGATACGGATAACGACGGATTGTTCGACAACGTAGATAAGTGTCCTACTGAATATGGTTCAAAAGAAAACAATGGTTGTCCTTGGCCGGATACGGATGGAGACGGATTGTACGATAAAGACGACGATTGTCCTACCATACCGGGTGTCATTGAAAATCGCGGTTGTCCTAAGATCGAGAAAGAAGAACAAGAGATTCTGAATACTGCATTTGAGAACCTGGAATTCGCATCAGGTAAAGCAGTAATTCTTGCAACTTCATTCAAATCATTGGATGACCTGGCTGCATTGTTAATCAAAAAACCAGAGTGGAAATTACAAATCGCTGGTCACACGGATAGCAAAGGTGATCCGAAGAAAAACATGAAACTTTCCAAGGATCGCGCTGAGTCAGTTAAGAAGTACTTAGCTGATAAAGGTGTGGATGTAACACGATTGAAGGCTGAATGGTATGGTCAAACCAAACCAATTGCAACAAACGCAACGCCTGAAGGTCGTCAGAAAAACAGACGTGTAGAAATGAATGTGATCTTCCAATAGAAAATCAATAAAATCATACAAAACGTAGGGCCGGAAAATTTTCCGGCCCTACGTTGTTTTATACCATTTTATTTTCCCAATACCTCTTTGCGATGGGCAAGGCCCCAATAATGCAATTCCTCGATCACTTTTTCCAGGGATTTCCCGTGTTCTGTAATCGTATATTGTACCGTCGGAGGAAAGGTATCAAACACTTCTCGCGTAATCAGTTTATTGGACTCCAACAATTTCAATTCGCGAGATAAAGTCTTGTCTGTAATCCCCGAAACCTCTCTGCTTAACTCCTTGAATCGCTTGGATCCGCCAGACAATGCAAATAAGATCAACAATTTCCATCTTCCTTCGACAGCTTCCAACGCATCTTTAATCGACAAAATATTCTTGGGGCATCCTCCTGTTGATAACATCATTTTCCTTTTAATCCAATACTTCCCATTTGGATAGTGCTATCCAAACAGGAAGTACTTTCGTTTGGATAGCAAAGCTACCTATTTTTATCCGATAATTAAAAACAGAACAAACAATGAAAAAAACAATGCATGTACTCCTTTGGGTCGCTCAATTTCTTCTTGGAATCACATTAATCTGGGCAGCATCCCTCAAACTGTTTCAACCGATCGAACAATTAAAAACAATGTGGCCCTGGACAGGTGAAATTGCTCCGGCATTGGTTCGGTCAACTGGTGTAATCGATCTGTTGGGAGCTTTGGGAGTTCTTCTGCCTTCCCTATTCCGTTTCAAACCGCTTCTGGCCTCCATTGCGGCATTCGGGATTGTATTATTGATGATCAGCGCAAGTGTCTTTCATGTTTTCCGGGGCGAAACTCCTCAGATAGGATTCAATATTATCTTCGGATTAATAGCCGGGTTTGTCGCTTACGGAAGATGGAAACTCGCTCCTATTCCATCCAAATAATCAAGGGATTTTCAAAGGATAAAAAAAGGGACGCAACGTATTGCGTCCCTGAATGATTATCAATCGCGAATCGGATATCGAAACAGTACCTTCACTTATTTCAGCAAATTCACATGTCCCACATATTCATGGTGATTGTCTTTGTTACGTTCCTTAATGACAATTTTCCAGGTGTAAACACCCTCTTTGCACAAATGCCCCATGTAGGTTCCGTCCCAACCGTAATCCAGGTTATGCGACTCAAACAACACTTCTCCCCATCGATCGAAAATCAGCAAAGTGTAATTCTGACTGTCAAATCCGGAACTGAATACCGGGAAGAAAATATTGTTGTGTTCATCTCCATCCGGAGTGAAGGTATTCGGTACATAGAAAATCAAATCATCCACAACCGAAACAACTACAATGGCACTGTCATTACAACCGCTTTCATTGCTTGCATGTAAAATCACGTGATAAACACCTGTCGTGTTTGGATATGCATGCGTTGGATTCGTTGCAGCAGATGTCGCACCATCTCCAAATTCCCAAACATAAGCCGTTGCATTCGAAGACGTATTGGTAAAATTAAATACCGGGTATAAAATCGATTGTTCATAAACGTTGACCCCGAAAGATGCATTTACCTGTGGTGAAATAGTAATCATATCACTTTGTGTCAATGATCCGGTACAGCCGTTTATATCCGTAACCGTCAGGGTTACATCATAAATTCCCGAAGCGCTGTATTGTTGGGTTACAGATCCACAACCGGTCTGAGTTCCCCCTCCTTCGAATGTCCATACACAATTAACCGATCCCGGGCTGGTATTCGTGAAGGTCACAGAAACAGGAGCGCATCCACCAATAACGTTGCTGGTGAATTGAACAGGTAAAGAAGTGTATGTGACTACAACGGGTTCAACATCAGAACATCCCCCAGGGCTTGAAAGCCGGATGTAATAAGTTCCTGCCGTAGTAATTGCATTTGGAGATGCCAATGGAACAGTACAGGCTGCATCTGAGAAATATTCGAGTGTTCCGGAACCTGCATTAATCGTAGTCACACCCGGAGCTGTTAAGTCAACTGTTTCCGGAGCACAAACTGCCGCCGGATCCGTAACCGTAATATCCGGACCAGGCACCACCGTTACGGAAGTTGTTACCGTAGAATTACAACCTGCCAATGATGTTAGTGTGCACTGGTAGGTAAATGTTCCTGTTGTAGTTGGTGTAATGGATAGCGTATTCGATGTGCCAAGTACCGTTCCCGGATTAGAAGTTTCCACCCAGGAATAACTCGCTGCCCCAACGGGAGCAGTCAACACAGAAGTTTGGAATTGACAAACATCCGGCGGGGAAACAATCTCCATCGGTGCACACGTTGCATCCAGGTAAGCATATGCATAATGCGCTCCCTGCGAACAATCCCCCACAGTAAATCGAATCGTAATACACGAACCGATATAAGGTGTCAGATCCAGCATGACAGGTGTCCAATCCTTCCAGAACACACCTGTATTCCCTATTTGCGTAAATCCTGGAATTCCAGGACCACCGGTAACCAATAAATTACCGCAGGCGATCGGGTTTCCGAAACAATCCTGCGCATCGATTTGAAAATAAGGCTGTTCTTGAGCAAGGTGTGGAATCGTATCTCCGGTTGTCTGGTCAATGTTATAAGCATTTTGTAATACCGCAGCATAATAATAAGTAAACAAGGCATTGGAAGACGTTACCTGGAATTTCTGCTCGATCCTGGAGCCCCCGTATGCACCGTTCGGACCATCTCCCAAACGAATGGAATTGGTATTTCCCGGGACAAGCGGACACACCTGATCAATTGGAGCCTGGATATCTACACCTCCGGTCGTTATAGTGTGTTGCCCGGAGTTCATGGAAAAGAACATCGGGGTATAAATCGGTGTTAAATCACCTGCCGAACCGGTTTGCATGGAATGTCCCCAGGAACCCAACCAACCGGATGCCGAACCTGAATCAAATCCAATATTTGTACAAGCGGGTTGAGTCGGACTTGGCGGAACTGCCGGAATGATAGTAGTAATTTGGATAGCATAATCGAATCCATTCAAATTGCCACCGTCCACCATAAAATAATAGCAGTCACCTGCTACCGGATCAAATGGAATTCCGTAAGTCCCTGAATCATCGCCAAAAATCTGTGTTTGTGCCACAGCCGTCCCGGTAAATGCATCGAAAATGGTAATCTGCGGCAATACAGGATTCGCCGTCCCACCCGGAGTAAAGGAAATTGTTGTCCAGATCGTTGCACTGGAAGTAGCACAATAATAATAGAACCAATCCGGTCCGTCGTCAAATCCCGAACTTATGTCATCGTAATCATTTGCAGCGAAAGTTGTTGATCCAAGCGCATTCAAAGGTAAGGAGATGGGAGAAAAACTGGCACTGGTAGGATCATCAGCACCCTGGGAAAACCCCGTAAAACTCAGGAGAAAGAATACAGGCAAAAGGACATGGGTCCAATGAATATTTTTTTTCATAAAAAAGGCGGTATTCGATATTATCTTGATTTTGGATTTCTGTAGATATACAACATTTCCATCCGTTGTATAAATGGAAAGATCATTTGATTGGTAGTAGCTCCTTTGAACTGAATGGAAATATCGAGTCCGTTGATATCAACTTGAGTAATTGCATTCAGGGATTCCATGTAATTCTCCAATTCAGCTAAAACTGTAGTTTCAAGCGGAGACTTTAAGTGGTAGATGATCGTAGAAGACCCCACTCCCGAAATATTGGGATTGGCGTAGACATGATCTTCATGTGTTTCAGACTGTTGACCGTAAGCTGTAATCGCAGAAAAAAGGAAAAACGCAGCAGTAAAGTTCAAACAGTTAATGAAATGCTTGTTCATTAAATGATTAATTTAGTTCAGTTCTGCAAAGTTGACGAAAAAAAGAGAGTTGGGTTGTCCATTTTGTTGAAATTAATCCTTTTTTAACATTCATCCACTTTCAATTAACAGTAAAGGCGGTTCCATACTTACAGAACCGCCTTACTTATCTGGTACTTTCATGTATATTATTTCAGGAGATTCACATGACCGACGTACTCGTTATGTTTGTCTTTATTGCGTTCTTTAATGATAATCTTCCAGGTATACGTGCCTTCTTTACACAACTGCCCCCTGTAAGTTCCGTCCCATCCGAAATCCACATTATGCGATTCAAATAAGACCTCTCCCCATCGGTCAAAAATCAATAAGGTATAATTCTGCCCGTCAAATCCCGAACTGAATACCGGGAAGAACACATTGTTGAACTCATCTCCATCCGGAGTGAAGGTATTCGGTACATAGAAAATCAATTCGTCTATGACGGAAACTACTGCAACTGCACTATCTAAACATCCGGCTGCGTTAGATGCATACAAAATAATATGATACACGCCGGGTTGATCATCGTAAGTATGAATTGGACTGGTTTGGCTTGAAGTACTTCCATCACCGAATTCCCAGGTATACGATGTGGCATTGGTCGAAGTGTTTGTAAAATGGAATACCGGGTACAAAATGGATTGTTCGTAGACGTCTACTCCGAAAGACGCATTGACTTCCGGATATATCGTGATCATATCGGTATTCGTCAGCGTATTGCTGCAACCATTCGCATCTGTAATGGTTAAGGTCGCATCGTAAACACCTGCAGATCCGTATTGTTGCGTAATTGGTCCGCACCCTGTTTGTGTTCCTCCACCTTCAAAGGTCCAAACACAGTTTACGGAATTCGGACTGGTATTCGTAAAAGTAATTGAAGCGGGTGCACATCCGTCGATAGCATCACTGGTGAATGAAATCAATGGCAACGGATTGATCGTAACCGTAACGAGATCAGTAGCCTGACAACCCAACGCATTGGTAACGGTTACGGTATATTGGGTTGTTCCTGCAATGGTAGTGCTTACCGTCGGATTAGAAATCGTTGCATCGCTCAATCCGGTCGTCGGATTCCAGGAATAGCTATTTCCTGCAACTGCTGCCGAACCGATCTGATTTCCAGTCGATGAGTTAATACACAAACTAATATCAGTACCCGCATTTGCCGTAGGATTATTACTTACTCCAATTGTAAATGTTACGCTTGATCCCGAACAGCCGTTCAATGTAGGGATAACCGATATTGTTCCACTAACAGGTGTCGTTCCCGGGTTAACTGCTGCAAAAACGGGGATATTACCATTTCCGTTTGCACCAAGACCGATTGCTGTATTTGAATTTGTCCAGCTGTAAGTCGCCCCGGCTGGAACGGATGTAAACACCGGAATACTCACATTATCTCCCGGACATACCAGCATGTCTGCAACCGGGTCCATTACAGGATTCGGATCAACGGTTATAGTGACAGAACCCGTTAAAATATTGGTGCAGGAAGCAGGAGCCGCGGATTGAGCTGAAACAAGGGTATAAGTAATCATATTATTCAAAATACCAGTGTTCACCGTTGCATTTCCCGCAGCATTCAGAACCACGTTCGAGTTACTCGTCCCATTGGAATAAACAATCGTCGCATTCGGGGTTCCTGAAAGAGTAAAGGTTGTTGAATTCCCCGCACAAATTGTAGAAGCACCGGAAATGGTTGCTGTTGGCAAAGCGTTCACGACCACTGTAACTGTTTGCGAACAGCCATTGCTATTGGTATAGGTAATGGTAGTGTTTCCGGCGGAAATTCCGGTTACCAAACCTGTATTCGAAATCGTTGCAATCGCTGTATTGGACGAAGTCCATGGTGCGGATGCATTTGCAGTTCCTGAACCCGTTAATTGGGTTGTTGAACCGGCACATACACTCAGGTTCCCGGTAATTGTCGGTAACGGGTTAATCGTTACGACTGCCGTGCTTTGACACGAAGATGCATTGGTAAACGTAATGGTAGTTGTTCCGGCAGAAACTCCGGTCACCAGCCCCGTATTTGAAACGGTAGCGACCGCTGTATTGGAAGAGGTCCATGGATTCGTGACATTGGCTGTTCCGGTTGCAGATAGCTGGGTCGTCGCACCGATGCATGCACTTAATGTTCCGGTTATTGCAGGATTTCCAACTACATTCAAAGACATCGTATTGGAACAACCATTGGAATTGGTATATGTAATCGTGGTAGAACCAACCGAAATACCTGTTACCAAACCGGTATTTGAAACAGTTGCAACTGCAGTATTGGAAGATACCCACGGATTCGTTGCATTGGCTGTTCCGGAACCTGTCAATTGAGTCGTTCCACCCATACATACATCTGAACCTGTAACAGTAGGAAGCGGATTCACGGTCACAACTTTTGTATCCAAACATCCGCTGGAATTGGTATACGTTATGTTTGTTGTTCCGGCTGTGAGTGAAGTAACCAATCCGGTATTGGAAACAGTCGCCACGGCGGTATTGGAAGATACCCACGGATTCGTGGCATTAGCTGTTCCTGTTCCGCTTAGCTGGGTCGTAGCACCAACACAGACAATCAGGTTACCTGATATTGTTGCACCGGACGTGATTGTTACTGCTTGTGTCACCGTACATCCACTCGAGTTCATATACGTAATTGTACTTGTTCCCGCCACAATTCCTGTTACCAAACCTGTTGAAGAAACAGTCGCCACCCCAGTATTGGAAGAAGCCCATGGGGTTGCAGCTGCCGGAGTTCCGCTTCCCGCTAATTGAGTAGAAGATCCCGCACAAGCAGTAAAGGTTCCACCAATTGTTGGTGTTGGATTGACTGTAATGGTAAAGTTCTGTGGGGTTCCCGGACAACCATTCAATGTTGGTGTTACCGTGATAGTCGCTGTAACAGGCGAAGCGGTTGCATTCGTGGCTGTAAATGCTCCGATGTTACCTGTGCCGCTTGCGCCCAACCCGATCGAAGTCGTGTTATTCGCCCAGTTGAAAGTAGTTGTAGCGGTATTATTTCCGGTGAAAGTAACTGCGGTTGTCGATGCATTTGCGCAAACAGTTTGCGATGCCGGAGCGTTCACTGTCGGAATAGGATTTACCGTAATAGTAAAGTTCTGTGGAGTTCCGGGACAACCATTCAATGTCGGTGTTACCGTAATAGTCGCTGTAATCGGAGAAGCCGTTGCATTCGTGGCTGTAAATGCTCCGATGTTCCCTGTGCCGCTCGCTCCCAACCCGATCGAAGTCGTGTTATTCGTCCAATTGAAAGTGGTCGTCGCTGTATTATTTCCGGTGAAATTAACTGCAGTTGTCGATGCATTTGCACAAACAGTTTGCGGCGCAGGTGCATTTACCGTAGGTAATGGATTGACTGTAATAGTAAAATTCTGTGAGGTTCCCGGACAACCATTCAACGTTGGTGTTACCGTGATAGTCGCTGTAACAGGCGAAGCGGTTGCATTCGTGGCTGTAAATGCTCCGATGTTTCCTGTACCGTTTGCGCCCAACCCGATTGAAGTCGTGTTATTCGTCCAATCAAAAGTGGTCGTCGCTGTATTATTTCCGGTGAAAGTAACTGCGGTTGTTGATGCATTTGCACAAACGGTTTGCGGTGCCGGAGCGTTCACGGTCGGAATAGGATTTACCGTAATAGTAAAGTTCTGTGGGGTTCCGGGACAACCATTCAATGTTGGTGTTACCGTAATATTCGCTGTAACCGGAGAAGCTGTTGCATTCGTAGCTGTAAATGCTCCGATGTTTCCTATACCGTTTGCGCCCAACCCGATTGAAGTCGTGTTATTCGTCCAATCAAAAGTGGTCGTCGCTGTATTATTTCCGGTGAAAGTAACTGCAGTTGTCGATGCATTTGCACAAACAGTTTGCGGCGCAGGTGCATTTACCGTAGGTAATGGATTGACTGTAATAGTAAAGTTCTGTGGGGTTCCCGGACAACCATTCAATATTGGTGTTACCGTGATAGTCGCTGTAACAGGCGAAGCGGTTGCATTCGTGGCTGTAAATGCTCCGATGTTCCCTGTGCCGCTTGCGCCCAACCCGATTGAAGTCGTGTTATTCGCCCAGTTGAAAGTAGTTGTAGCGGTATTATTTCCAGTGAAAGTAACTGCGGTTGTCGATGCATTTGCACAAACGGTTTGCGGTGCCGGAGCGTTCACGGTCGGAATAGGATTTACCGTAATAGTAAAGTTCTGTGGGGTTCCCGGACAACCATTCAATGTTGGTGTTACCGTGATAGTCGCTGTAACCGGAGAAGCTGTTGCATTCGTGGCTGTAAATGCTCCGATGTTACCTGTGCCGCTCGCTCCCAATCCGATCGAAGTCGTGTTATTCGTCCAATTGAAAGTGGTCGTCGCTGTATTATTTCCGGTGAAAGTAACTGCAGTTGTCGATGCATTTGCACAAACGGTTTGAGCAGCTACCGCATTCACCGTTGGAGTCTGGGTAACTGTAATTGTTGCCGAACCCGACTGGTTTTGCGAACATCCCATTGCGCTGGTCACACTGACTAAGTTATAGGTAAATGTACCTGCTGTTCCGGTTGGAGCATTAAGGGTTGCAGTTGTTCCCGCTCCGCTGCTTACCGTTTGGTTAGCACCACCGTTGATGTTATAAGTGAACGTATACGGAGCTGTTCCGCTTGCTCCCGTAAAAGTAATGGTCGGAGCAGCTGTATTCTGACAAACTGTCGTCGTTCCTGCGATAGTAGCTGTAGGAAGTGGATTTACGGTAATAACTACATTATCCGTTGATGTACAACCTCCAATCGCATTTGTTCCTGTTAAGGTATAAGTGGTCGTAGTTGTCGGTGAAACGGTCGGGGTGAGCGTCGTTGAATTGGTCATATTCGTTGTTGGTGACCATACGAAAGTTGTCGGTACATAATTATTAAATGTAATCGACCAATCAGTTAAAGTCCCGATATCACCTGTTGCAAGATCATATACCTGCAAGGTCCAGGTTCCATTCACAGCACATGAATTTAACAACGAAAATGCTTGCTCAGGAGTAAAGCTGCCTGTAAAAGGTGCTGCTCCCGTTGTAACCGATGGAGCCCCCGAAGGAACAAAAGTGGTATTCGTATAATTAGCTCCGGACCCTCCGTTATCTGAAGTAAGATCAATTGTACTTCCGTTCGGACAAACAAGCCAAACGGTAATGTCACCGTCATATGTATGTGTGATGTTCATATTTACTGAAACAATCGGCAAAACTCCCGGCGTTTGGGGGCTAATCCCACTGACAACTATCGGTGAATTCACAGGTGTCACACTTCCGTCATTCAATACAAAATCGGTTGTATTTGTAAATGTTACTGGATTGTTGTAACCGGCCGGCGTGAGGGTTGCATTCAAATTCACACTCGCTCCCGTACAGATTGATTGATTCGCTGTTACAACATTAGCTGTCGGACTGGCATTTACAGTTACAGTAACCGGTTCAATCTCATAGCAACCATTCGCATTCAGAATTTGGATATAGTATGTCCCACTAGTCGACACCGCATTAGGAGAAGCGATCGGGACTGTACATGCAGCATCCGAAAAATAACCGATTGTTCCGGAGCCGGAGTTAATGGTTACGACACTTGAACTGGTCAAATCAACTGTTCCGGGAGAACAAACTGCCGGTGGGTTAGTCACAGTAATTTGCGGTGTCGGCAAAACAGTAACCGATGAAGTCAAGGTCGAGTTACATCCCGTAATTGATGTCATCGTACATTGATAGGTAAATGTTCCTGTTGCAGTTGGAGTAATAGATAAAATATTCGATGTGCCCAATATGGTTCCCGGTGAAGAAGTTTCTACCCAGGAATAGGTCGCAGCTCCTGTCGGAGCAGTTAATGTCGAAGTTTGAAATTGACAAATATTCGGTGGAGCAACAATACTCATAGGTGCACACGTTGCATCGAGGTAAGCATATGCATAGTGAGCACCTATAGAACAGTCACCCACAGTAAAGCGCATGGTTACACAAGATCCGATATATGGAGTTAAATCCAGCATAACCGGTGTCCAGTCTTTCCAATAAGTTCCGCTAGTTCCGATTTGAGTAAACCCGGGTATTCCAGGGCCTCCTGTCACCAATAAGTTTCCACAAGTAATGGGAGTGCCGGCACAGTTTAGCGCTTCGATCTTAAAATAAGGCTGCTCCTGGTCCGTGTGTGCTGTTGACCCGGAGGCTCCACCATCCTGAATGACCAGGGCATAATAATAAGTAAACAGGGCGTTTGAGGCGGTTACCTGGAATTTTTGTTCGATACTGGCGCCACCATAAGCCCCGTTTGGTCCGTCACCAAGCATCAGTGAATTGGTATTTCCGGGAATCTGCGGACAAACCGTTTGAATCGGGGCCTGTAAATCCATTCCCGGAGTAGTAACGGTATGATGACCGCCGGTTGTGTTGTAAAAAATAGGTGTATAAGTCGGAGTTGGTTGCGGAAAAACACCTGTTTGCATGGAATGTCCCCAGGAACCTAACCATCCGGAAGTTGAACCTGCATCAAAACCAATATTGGTGCAAGCCGGTTGTGTCGGATTAGCAGGATGGGCCGGAGTGGTATTTGAAATTTGAATGTTGTAATTAAATCCCGGCGGACCGCTTATTCCATCGTTATCAACTACAAAATAATAACACTGTCCTGTCAAGGGGGTAAATGGTATTCCATAAGTTCCGGAAACATCGCCAAAAACCTGAGTTTGAGCAAGTAAAGTTCCTGTTGCATCCAAAACAGTAATTGACGGCATAACCGGGTTTGCCAATCCACCCGGTGTAAACGTGATCGTGACCCACAATGTTGCATTTGTAGGAGCACAATAATAATAGTACCAATCCGGACCATCATCGAACGTCGTTCCGGCGGCATTGTAATTATTTGCCGCTGAAGTGGTTGAACCCGCTGCATTAAAAGGAAGGGAAATCGGAACGGAGGTAGCACCTGCCTGTGTATCCGCTCCTTGCGAAAGAACGGAAAAATGGAAAAGGACGAATAGAGGTAAAATTAAATAACCCCAAAAAGTAGTTGTTTTCATACCGGAGAGCGTAGTATTAAGTATTATCTGATTTTTGGATTTCGATAGATATAAAGCATTTCCATTCGCTGAATGAACGGATAGATCATTTCATTCGTCGTGGGTTCTCTGAACTCAATGGAAATATCCAGACCGGTTACATCCACCTGAGTGATTGCATTCATGGATTCCAGATAAATTTCCAGTTCATTTAAAATAGTAGTTTCTATCGAAGAGCTGAGATGGTATACCACAGTTGGAGATCCAATACCGGAAATATGTGGATTTAAATAAACCCCATCATCATGTCTTTCAATCTGTTGGCCAAAACTATTCAACGCGGAAAAAAGAGAGAGCGTAGTAGTAAAGCACAAACAGTTAATGAAATTCTTTTTCATTAAAAGAGTATTTTAGTTCTTGACAAATGTGACGAAAAAAAGGTTTGCTAGTTGTCTCTTTTTGAAAGAAATTCCATTTTTTAACAATTTATTTTCAATTTTATGTGTGATAATTCACATTTAAACCGCCCGATTCGTCTTTGTTTTCAAGGCATTCGTCGAAATAGACGCTTCATCATCAAACAAATTGTAATTTCGTAGTATGATAGAAAAAATCATTCAAAAAAGACTAAATCGCTGGTTACTAAGTATTTTATCGGGAATTCTTTTAACCGTTTCATTTCCCGAAACCGGAAATCTCACTCCTCTCACCTTCTTAGCATGGGTTCCACTGCTCTTGGTTGAGTCTTATTTTCATTCGAAACGGAAAGCTTTCAGTCTTTTTCTCCAGGCTTATTTGGCTTTTTTCATTTACAATGTGGGTACAACCTGGTGGGTTTATTACGCAAGTGAAGGAGGTGCATACATGGCATTCTTTGCAAATAGTTTATTAATGGCACTGACATTTTTGGTCTACCATTTACTGAAACGAAAATTGGGTTCAAAATGGAATGGTCCTATCCTGATCTGCGTATGGCTGAGCTTCGAATTTTTGCATTTTCACTGGGAATTATCCTGGCCCTGGCTTACTTTAGGAAATGTTTTTGCTCCACGAACTTCCTGGGTTCAATGGTATTCCATTACCGGAGTTCTGGGTGGCTCGCTTTGGATACTCGTCATGAACCTGCTCTTCTACAAGTTGATCATTCGACCGAAAAACCTTCTGAGAAACACGTATTTCATTTTGTCACTGCTTATTCTTATCCTTCCATTGTGCTTATCACTCATCCTTTATGTCTCGAAAAGTACAGAGGGGATACCCTACAACGTAGCGATTATCCAACCCAATATTGACCCGTACGGGGAAAAATTTGTATTGGGAAATGAAGAACAACTGAAGTCGATTTTGGATCAGGCAGACCAGGCGGTCTCCAAAGAAACCCAACTGGTAATCGCACCCGAAACATCTCTTTATCCCACTTCCAAAATTTACGAAACAGGCTTACGCAAGGAAACGTTCTTTTACGTAATCAACGAGCATCGTGCTAAATGGGCGAATGCGGGTTTATTGATCGGAGCAACCACCTTCCAGGTCTTTGACTATAAAAATTCGGCTGCAAGCAAATTCATTCCCCCATTGAATGCCTACGTGGAGGATTACAATTCCTCTATCCTCTTCGACAATACTCCCAATCCTAAAATCATTCATAAATCGAAACTCGTATTGGGTGTGGAGAAAATCCCTTTCGTCGGAATGTTTCCGTTCCTGGAAGAATTGGCAGTTGAAATGGAAGGTGGATCGGGAAGTTTGGGAACAGAAACCGAACCAAAAATTTTTGAGAAAAACCGGGTCAAATTTTCTCCGGTAGTTTGTTACGAATCCATTTACGGCGGTTTTTTGGCAAAGCAGGCAAAAAATGGCTCCCAATTTATAGCAATTATTACCAATGACGGTTGGTGGAGAGATACGCCGGGTTACAAGCAGCATTTTCAATTTGCCCGTCTGCGCGCAATCGAAAACAATAAATACGTGGTTCGATCTGCAAACACCGGGACATCGGGAATTATTTCCAATCGCGGAGAAATTTTGAAACAAACCAACTGGTGGGTAAAAGATCAATTTAATTACACGATTCAACTCAACTCCAAACAAACACTTTACCAGGTATTGGGCGATTTTATCGGATATTTTGCAGTAGTCGGTTTCGGAATGTTCCTGATCTTAAGGATCCTGCGTATTTTCCGGAGAAAAAGAAACTGACGCAATTCCGGGGTAAGAAGCAACCTGTTGCGAAAGGGCTACTCAAAAGTAAGAAACCCATATTTATCCCGCTTGTTGGAAGCGGCAAAAATCACCTGATGCGTGCTGTAATTCACACAGGAAAGTTTCAGGCAAACAAAGGCTTCAATTGCATCGTAGGGCGAAAACATGACTCGCTGGGTTTCACCGCTTTCCAGATTTACGCGCGCTTTTGCCAAACAATATTCTTTGTACCTCAGGGTATTTGAAAAGGGAATCCGAGTTCCCAAATACTCCCCGATTTGGTCGTAATTTTGGATATGATCGTTAAAAAAAATGACCAGGTTTCCTTTGCTTACGTAACTTATCAGGGAAGAAAACTGGCCAAAATCATTGACAGATTCCTGCTTCTTGGGAATTTTCCGGAACCAGTTCAGTTCCCCCGCATGTGAGAGCGAATACACAATGCAATCGTTGTAATTGTAATAATTCGTTACCTGGTTCATCCCGCGCGAATCGGTGGTATTCACTTCGTAGATGTAGTATTGCTCGGCCAGTACATTGATCGAACCGTCGGGAAGGAGGATCACATTCCGGAAAGCATAATTCAGTAGTTCTCCGTTGATATTCTGGTAACTGTAAATATCATCCGTTTGCGGATTTTCCTGGTCCAGGATTTCCGCCGGAAATTCCAGGAACTTAGGCAATTCCAATCTATTTGAATCCAGGGAAAAAGACGAATAAAATACTCCTTTGGCGCCCCTGGAATCTTCTCCGCCCCAGGTACCGGTAACGATCGCATTGGAATCATTCGAAGTAATCACAAAATTGTAGACTTTTCGCTGCTCCAAATCCAGCTCGTACATCTTCAGGGAATCTCCGGGACTCATGTGGATTAACACCGATTTATCTACCTGTCCGAAATCTTTCCAGACACTGTAATATGCTTTGGAGAAAACAGATACCCCCAAAAAATAATCTCCTTTATCCGTCAAATGTCTCGCTTCAACAGCAGAAAGATTCGACTCATAAGGGATTTCGTACTCTCCTTCACGCACAGAAACCATTTGCTTGTTCAGAATGTTGTATCCGAAACGATCGAATGGTTCTTTCTTCGCCGGGATCAGGTAATCCACCACTAAAAAATTGTTTTCGGGAGAAACTTTCGTTGTCACCAATACATTCCTGCTCCAGCCTTTCGGAATCACATAGGAAGCTACCACCAATGGCGGACCAAAAGGATCCACATCATCATCGTATTCCTGCATGTACAAGGTCACCGACGGGCCGATTTTGTCGGAAAACAATCCGAATAAGCGATTAGAAAACAAGAACATGTCTTCCAAAGTCACCATTTTCTGATCAATTCTGGGCTCAATCCGTTTGGAAAAGATCTCTTTTCCATTCTCAAAACGCGAAATTTTAGCTGAAGGCATCAAGGATCCGTTGCCATAATGGAACGTAAAGAAAATTCCGTTGTCCTTCGGCAGAATTGCAATCGTATTCGGGCGCGCCAGGTTTTCCGGTCCCCAATCAATTTGAGGAGGTACTTGTCCCCAAAAGAAATTGCTCAGTAACAGAAAAAAAATGAGTTGAAGAAATCGCAAGGCTTTTTTTCTGTAATATAATAAAAGTTCCTTACACCAGCTTCACCCCGGTATAATTTGAAGGCGTGATTTTCTTTAAACGTTCTTTCATTGCAACATCCACTTCCAGTGTATCGATAAAATCATGCACCGTTTGCTGTGTCACTTTCTCATTTTTACGCGTCAACCCTTTCAATGCTTCATATGGTTTTGGAAAACCGATACTTCTTAAGATTGTCTGGATCGCTTCTGCCACGACCGCCCAGTTATCTTCCAGGTCCTGCTGGATTGCAGCTTCGTTCAAGAGTAATTTATTCAATCCTGCAATCGTTGCTTTAAATGAGATCAGCGAATGTGCAAGCGGCATCCCGATTGCTCTTAACACCGTCGAATCGGTTAAGTCACGCTGTAGTCTCGACACCGGCAATTTTGCAGCCAAATGTTCATACAGGGCATTGGCAATCCCGATATTTCCTTCGGAATTTTCAAAATCGATTGGGTTTACTTTGTGTGGCATCGCTGAAGAACCAACTTCCCCTTCTTTCAATTTTTGCTTGAAATATTCCATGGAAATATAGGTCCACATGTCGCGGTCTAAATCCAGGATAATGGTATTGATGCGCTTTAAACAGTCGAACAGGTTCGCCAACTGGTCGTAATTCTCTATTTGGGTTGTCAGCTGACTTCGTTTCAGTCCCAATTGCTCATTGACAAATCGATTAGAAAAAGCGACCCAGTCCGTATCCGGAAAAGCAACCTGGTGTGCATTGAAATTTCCGGTTGCCCCTCCAAATTTAGCTGCGTAAGGAATTGTTTTCAAAATTTCAAGTTGTGTTTCCAAACGGTAAACAAATACACCGATTTCTTTTCCCAAAATTGTCGGAGAAGCCGGCTGACCATGTGTTCGTGCCAATAATGCAATTCCCGACCAGTCCTTGGTATATCCTTTCAAAACAGAAATCAATTCATTCAATGAAGGAATGTATACTTCATTTACCGCTTCTTTTAAACTCAATGGGATCGATGTATTGTTGATATCCTGTGAGGTTAACCCGAAATGAATGAATTCCAGGTAGTTTTCCAATCCCAGTTGCTGCATTTTATCTTTCAGGAAGTACTCAACCGCTTTTACATCGTGGTTTGTTGTTTTTTCGATTTCTTTTATCGCCAAAGCATCCGCTTCCGAGAATGCCGTAACGATTGCTCTCAGTTTGGGAAAAATAGAAGTTGACACTTCTTTTAACGGACCAATTCCGGCTTCGACCAGCGCAATGAAATACTCAACCTCTACATGCACCCGGTATTTAATCAATCCGAATTCGGAAAAATAAGGGGCCAGCTCGCTCACTTTAGAACGATAACGTCCATCTACCGGACTGATTGCTGTTAAAGACGTGAGAGACATTGCATTACTCATATTTTCTTTTTTTGGGAAGGTGCAAAGATAGTTCTTTATAATGGAAAATGGAGAATTGAAAATTGAAAAGAAAAGGAGACTGAACACAATCGAAGTTCCCTTTCAATCCGGAATTATATTAAATTTGAGTATGCGATTCATCAGGAACCTGTTTATCGGTTATAAAGCTTACATCAAGGCATTTCGTTTAATCGTCGATTACAAATTGTATCTCTACATTATTTTTCCCGCCATCCTGATGCTGGGAATCTACCAGCTTGGTTTCATGATTCACCTGCACGAGCCCAAAGCAACGGCAACAAGTATGAATGGCATCATTTGGTATTTGATCAAATTGCTTTTCGAAATTTTGATTGCAACCACCCTGATGCGTTTTGCAAAATACCTGGTGGTAATCCTTTTGGCACCATTATTCTCAAAAATTTCCCAAAAAGTCGAATTTATCTTAACAGGCAACCGCTACCGGTTCAACTTTACACAACTGGTTAACGACATCAAACGCGGTTTGAAAATCGGAGTTCGGAATATCATGTGGGAAGTGTTCTTTTTTACGATTATCTTCCTGATCGGGGTTATCGGCTGGGGGGATTTTAGCAGCAGCCCGGTGCGACATGTGTTGTTCTTTATCAGTTTCTATTATTACGGTTTCTCGTTCATGGATTACATTCACGAACGTTTGCAGATGAATGTGCAGGAAAGCACACAACTGGCCAGGGAAAATCGCGGCATTGCTCTTTCGATCGGTTCTGTTTATTCCATCCTGATCTGGAACTTTATCGATTTGAACACCCTGTTCGATTGGTCGGGTTTCGGTGCAGACCCGGGACAATTCCTATTGACGTTCACCAGCAACTTGGGGCTTTGGTTTTGCGCTTCCTTCGCGCCTATCTGGGCGATTGTTGCTGCAACGATTGCCATGCATGACATCCTGGATCTCAAAGCACACGCAAGAGACGCATTCGCGGAAAACACTTTAAAGTAAAAGGGGGCAAAGCAGTTCAAAAGTTCAAAAATCGAAACCATTGAACATTTCAACCTTTTGAACCTTTGAACAATCAACCGATAGGTTGTTTTTTGATTTTTTTATCTTACTTTGTCTTCGAATTATACAACATCGACATATGAAAATCCTATTTGGAACTTTATTATTACTACTCTGCGCAACCAAATCGTTCGCTTTTACTTCTATTCCAAAGGATAGTGTAACAGGAATCATTGACAAGTCTGCTGCTTTGATCAAAATTGATCAGGGGAAACAACTGGTCGGAGAAAATAAAATCCGTGAAGCACTATTGGTATTCCGTGAAGCTGCACTAAAAGATCCGAACTCATGGAAAGCCTCTTTTTGGATTTCTTACTGCCATTACCGCCTGAAAAATTTCGGCTACGCAAAACAATATGGCCTGGAGGCCATTGCAAAAGGTCCGGAGGACGTAGATGCGGAAGTTTACGACATTCTTGGCATTGCCTGTCATAACATCAATGAATTGGATTCTGCGGAGCAGTATTTCCAGTTGGCTTTGACCCATCTATCCAAATCACGGGCAAAAGAATTAAATACGGAAAGTAAACTGGCTTCCGTCCGGTTTGCAAAACAATACAAAGGAACCGCCAATCTGAGAATGCCTTTAATGGGCGATGTAAATTCGGGATACAATGATTACTCACCGGTTTTCAGCTCGGACGGAAAACGCATCTATTTCACTTCCAGAAGAGCGAATACAACCGGTGGAATGATGAACCCGGATGATCAGGAATATTTCGAAGATGTTTACACAGGGGTTTGGAATGAGAAAATGCTGAAGTATGACAGTATCAACAACGATGTTGAACGGATTAACGGTCCCGGATTCGAATCCATGTCCTGGCTTTCCAAAGACGGTCTGCATGCTATTGTAACGATAAACAATACAGCAACCAACGCGAAAAAAATAACCGGATCTTCCGATATTGCAGAAGTGGAATTTACCAAAAAAGGGAAATGGAATGTTCCGAAAGTCATTCCAAACAAATCCATCAATACCAGTTTCTTTGAAGGCTCTGCAACGGTAACTGCAGATGGAAACACCATGTATTTTGTTTCGGACAGAAAAGGTGATAAACGTTCCACAGACATCTACGTGGTCCAACGAACCGGAAAAACCTGGGGAGAGGCAAAAATTCTAAGCGATAGTGTAAACACCAACATGCGTGAAACTACTCCTTTCATTTCTCCGGACGGAAGATTCTTGTTCTTCAGCTCTGAAGGACACATCGGAATGGGTGGATTGGACATATTTGTTTCTGAAAATACCGGAACAGGCTGGACAAAAGCTAAGAACTTAGGCCCTTTAGTGAATTCAGTAAACGACGATACCCATTTTGTGATCTACAAAGAATTGGGGAAAGCATATTTAAGCGGATTAACAATAAATGATAAGAAAAGTAGTATCGACATCTATGAAATAGATTTAAGCAAATTGATTTTACCGGTAAAACTTTAATCTTCTATTGAACGAATTGAACACATAAACGTACCTGAATGGGTACGTTTTTTTTTATAGCTAATTATGAACAAATTAATACTCTTACTACTTTTCCCCGTTTTTGGCTGGAGCCAGAAGGAAACCAAAGCAGAAGCCCCGATCCGGAAAGTGACTGTTTTCAAAGAAGGAGCGCAGGTAGAACATGCAAAAGAACTCAGCCTGGGAACCGGAAAACAATTCGTTGTATTCCAAAAACTAACCGATTTTTTGGACCCCAGTTCCATTCAGCTGAAATGCTCCGAGTCAGCCACGATCTTAAGTGTCCGGACCAGAAAGAATTTCGACGATAAAACGATTGCCGAAACGGAGTTAACTGAAAAGAACGACCGCAAAAAAGCATTGGAGAAGCAGGAGCGTACTCTGCGTGATGAATACAAAGTCCTGCTTCTGGACGAACAGCTTTTGATGAAGAACAACAGCCTGAGCAGTCAGCAGCAGGCCATGAAAATTGCAGAATTGAAAGAAGCTTCGACCTTTTTCCATGCAAAGCTGTCCGAGATCAACACCCGCAAATCACAATTGGATTCCGAGATTGAAGCCGTGGTCCGCAAGATCAATACCATCGAACAGGAAATCAATACCCGCAAAGGCTTACCGGTGGTGAATTACACGGAAGTGGAAGTGGAACTGGATGTGGAAAAAGCCGGAACAATCGAGTTCGATTTCACCTACATCACCCACAAAGCTTCCTGGAAACCGTATTACGACATGCGAAGCAACGGAGTTGGCGCACCGGTTTTGCTCGAAGCCAAAGGTTTGGTGACACAAAATACCGGGATCGACTGGAAAAATGTAAAACTCATCCTTTCCACCAACGATCCGTACGACAATACCCAGGAACCAAAAATCGATCCGTGGTATGTGAATTATTATACACCGGCTCCCAGAAAACAGGTTGTTGAACGTTACATCCCGGAATACAATTTTGACGGCGAAACCATCCACGGAGAAGTAACCGATGCAACCACCGGCGAGCCGTTGGCTTTTGCAAAAATTTCCATGAACAACAACCCGTTAAACAGCTTTACAACAGACGCCGCAGGACACTTTACATTCTCTGTTCCAAGAGGCGAGCGCAGTTACACTATTTCCTATTTGGGATACCGTGCTCAATACGTAAATATCAATGCTCCGTACATCAAAACACAACTCTATCCGGAAGCGATCGCTATGGAAAAGCTTGAAAACATGTTCCCGACCTCAAGCAATATCAGTCGAGTAACAACAGGTCAGGAAATCTATCTTACCGATGCCTTAGGAACAACAGAATTGAGTGAATTGGAATTGACAGCGGGTATTTCTGCCGATCGCAAATTACGTTCAAAAGGTAAAAAAGCAGAAGCATATAATTTCTCACATAATATGGATAGTACTCCGGGACTATACGATGCTTCTATCGCCAACCAGGTAGAAAAAGACCTGCGCATGGAATTCCAGATCGAAACTCCGTTCTCGGTTCCTTCAGACGATGCAGACCACCGTGTGGCCATTGCCACTTATCAAATGAAAGCCGATTACGAATACCACGCTGTGCCGAAACTGGATGAATCGGTGTATTTGGTGGCGCAGATTTCCGGATGGGAAAAATTGAACCTTCTAAATGGAGAATCAAACCTGTACTTTGACGGAACGTATATCGGTAAAAGCTACATCGATGTGAATTCTTCGAAAGATACCCTGAGTTTTTCTTTAGGAAAAGACAAGAAAATTGTTGCTTCCCGAAAACGCAGTGAGGAAATGAGTAAAACCCGCCTGCTTGGAAACCGTTACAAATACGAAGTAACCTGGGATTTCACCATTCGCAATAACGGGGGAGCTTCCATTCCGATCATTGTGAAAGATCACTTCCCGATCTCTGTCAATGACGATATCAAAGTGAAACGCGGAACATTCGACGATGCTGATTTGGACGAAAAAACCGGGATCCTGACCTGGAAATTCACCACGAACAAAGGAGAAACAAAACAGTTCAAATTTGATTACCAGGTAGATTACGGGAAAAGCCAACCGGTTTATTTGGAATAATCTTATGGAATTACACAAAATTTTCATCATTGTATAGAACAACAGATTTTAAGCTCATGAAAAAAATAATTTTAATCCTGGTACTTTTCCCCGTTTTTGGCTGGAGCCAGAAGGAAACCAAAGCAGAAGCCCCGATCCGGAAAGTCACTGTTTTCAAAGAAGGAGCGCAGGTAGAACATGCAAAAGAACTCAGCCTGGGAACCGGGAAACAATTCGTTGTATTCCAAAAACTAACCGATTTTTTGGACCCCAGTTCCATTCAGCTGAAATGCTCCGAGTCAGCCACGATCTTAAGTGTCCGGACCAGAAAGAATTTCGACGATAAAACGATTGCCGAAACGGAGTTAACTGAAAAGAACGATCGCAAAAAAGCATTGGAGAAGCAGGAGCGTACTCTGCGTGACGAATACAAAGTCCTGCTTCTGGACGAACAGCTTTTGATGAAGAACAACAGCCTGAGCAGTCAGCAGCAGGCCATGAAAATTGCAGAGCTGAAAGAAGCTTCGACCTTTTTCCATGCAAAGCTGTCCGAGATCAACACCCGCAAATCACAATTGGATTCCGAGATTGAAGCCGTGGTCCGCAAGATCAATACCATCGAACAGGAAATCAATACCCGCAAAGGCTTACCGGTGGTGAATTACACGGAAGTGGAAGTAGAACTGGATGTGGAAAAAGCCGGAACAATCGAGTTCGATTTCACCTACATCACCCACAAAGCTTCCTGGAAACCGTATTACGACATGCGAAGCAACGGAGTTGGCGCACCGGTTTTGCTCGAAGCCAAAGGTTTGGTGACACAAAATACCGGGATCGACTGGAAAAATGTAAAACTCATCCTTTCCACCAACGATCCGTACGACAATACCCAGGAACCAAAAATCGATCCGTGGTATGTGAATTATTATACACCGGCTCCCAGAAAACAGGTTGTTGAACGTTACATCCCGGAATACAATTTTGACGGCGAAACCATCCACGGAGAAGTAACCGATGCAACCACCGGCGAGCCGTTGGCTTTTGCAAAAATCTCCATGAACAACAATCCATTGAACAGTTTCACAACCGATGCTACGGGACATTTTACCTTCTCTGTTCCAAGAGGCGAACGTAGCTATATCATTTCCTATTTGGGTTATCATTCACAATACGTCAACATCAATGCGCCTTATATCAAAACACAACTCTATCCGGAAGCTGTTGCTATGGAAACATTAAATAATCCCATTGGTGGAAACGCTTTTGGGAGATTTGATAACGGACAGAATAAAGATTTGAACTTGGATGACGACTATTCAGGGAAATTAGACGAAGTGAGTATCAGTGCTTATAAAATAGACGGAGCAACCAGAACAGCGAAACTTAGTAAAAGAGATTTGGAGCGGATTCCAGGCACCAGCAGAGGAGCCGTTACTCAAGGAGTTTATTCAACTACCATCGCCAACCAGGTAGAAAAAGACCTGCGCATGGAATTCCAGATCGAAACACCGTTCTCGGTTCCTTCAGATGATGCAGACCACCGTGTGGCCATTGCCACTTATCAAATGAAAGCCGATTACGAATACCACGCTGTGCCGAAACTGGATGAATCGGTGTATTTGGTGGCGCAGATTTCCGGATGGGAAAAATTGAACCTTCTAAATGGAGAATCAAACCTGTACTTTGACGGAACGTATATCGGTAAAAGCTACATCGATGTGAATTCTTCGAAAGATACCCTGAGCTTTTCTTTAGGAAAAGACAAGAAAATTGTTGCTTCCAGAAAACGAAGTGAGGAAATGAGTAAAACCCGCCTGCTTGGAAACCGTTACAAATACGAAGTAACCTGGGATTTCACCATTCGCAATAACGGTGGAGCTTCCATTCCGATCATTGTGAAAGATCACTTCCCGATCTCTGTCAATGACGATATCAAAGTGAAACGCGGAACATTCGTCGATGCTGATTTGGACGAAAAAACCGGGATCCTGACCTGGAAATTCACCACGAACAAAGGAGAAACAAAACAGTTCAAATTTGATTACCAGGTAGATTACGGGAAAAGCCAACCGGTTTATTTGGAATAAAAAACCAGACTTTTTAAACTTCAAAAGCATCAGCCGTGGCTGATGCTTTTACCTGATTATGAAGAAAAATTACTATTGCAGCACTCACTGTATAACCAACCTATAGAAATCAAAAAACCTTGCAGCGTTTTGAGTGGTCTAGTCAAACACAGCAAATGTGGCAATAAATATCGCTGTAACGTGAAATAAAAAACTCCTTGGAACTTAGTAGTAAGTTGTAGATGTCGAATATTAGTGTTTCAGCCTTACGAAGTTAAAAAAGGAAGTCGGTTTTTCAAAGTCGTTCTATCAAATAAATAGAATATATGATAAGTGGTTAATTTTCAGTCTAAACGGCTGAATTTGATTACAAAGAGTTGAAGTGCTCCCAAAAATCGGGATAACTTTTAGAAACTGCGTCTGCATTTGTGAGAATAGTGTCACCGTTTGCGATACTTCCTGCGATACCTAGGGACATGGCAATCCGGTGATCGTGATGTGAATCCACCTCTGTTCCATGCAATTTCCCCGATCCATAAATCACCATCAGATCGTCATTCAAATCAATTTTTAATCCCATTTTTCCAAATTCGGTCTGCAAAGCTATTCCGCGATTGCTTTCCTTGTGAATCAACCTGTTTACTCCCCGAATGGTCGATACGCCATCACATTTTGCAGCCAGAATAGTCAAAGCAGGAAACAAGTCGGGACAATCGGTCGCATCAAATTCAAAAGCCCGGAGACCTGAACCGTCTACCCGAATTAAATCTTCTTCCGCTACGATCCTGCAACCGGCAGCAATCAGAGCCTTCAATAATGACTTATCTGCCTGCAAACTACGCATAGTTAGTCCGGAAACTGAAACCGGGTGTCCGATAGCCGCAGCAACCAGCCAATAACTTGCAGAACTCCAATCGGATTCGATGGAATAGTGAGCCGGCCGGTATTGTTGCTTTCCCGGAATTGTAAACCGGTTATGCTCGTTTTCAATCACGATTCCAAACTGACTTAAAGTATGGATTGTCATTTGGATATACGGCCCGGATTTCATGTCAATGACCTCCAATGAACTCGCCTTCCTGCTTCCAGGAAGCGCCATCAGCAAACCCGAAATAAACTGAGAACTCAGAGAACCATCGACCTGCAAATCTGTTCCCTGAAGCGGTCCATGGACTTTTATTGGCAAGAACCCGTTATTCGTTGAAACCTGAACACCAAACCGGGGCAAAACAGTATCAAAGAAATTCATTGGCCTCGCAAGCAAACTTCCCCTTCCTGTAAGCGAAACTTCCCTGTTAAAACCAGAAGTAACACAAGTCAGTAAACGCAACCCCAAACCGGATTCTCCGGCAGACAAGTGCAATCCTTCCGGCAGACTTTTAATACCGGTAATTTCAATTATTGTATCTGAAATCGGAACAATCTCAGCTCCCATTTGTTCAACTGCGCGCAGCATTGCCTGTTCGTCATCACTCTTTCCCATTCCGGTCAGCCTGGAAGTTCCTTCAGCAAGGGCGGCACAAAGAACAGCTCTTTGAGCGTCACTTTTCGATGCCGGAACAGCAATATTCCCTGAAAGAACCTTCGGACGGATTAACTGCTTCATTGCTCTTCCTTATCTGAAGAATGGTTCATCACGCGAACCTGGTGACGAATCGATTCCTGATGAATCGCATCCATGACCTGGCGCACAAAACGATCACTCAATTTATATTCCGAAGCCCGGTTGAGCCTGGCGGAAATGATCTTTTTCCAATGTTCCGGCTGAAGGATGGTGATATTGTGTTCCTTTTTGAAAATTCCCAACTCCTCACTTAACTGCATTCTGGCGGTCAGGATATCAAATAAGCGATCATCCAGATCCCCTATTTTCTCACGGATCACCGAAATGTGTTCACTATCCAGTTTTTCCGAATTTTGAGACCTCAACACCAGTGAATCCAACAACACACCCAAATTCTCCGGTGTCAGCTGCTGTGCGGCATCCGACCAGGCAACATCCGGATTTCGATGGGTCTCAATGATCAATCCATCAAAGTTTAAATCCATTGCCTTTTGTGAAACTTCCAAAAGCAAATTCCTGTTTCCCGTAATATGGCTCGGATCATTGATAATCGGCAGATCGGGAAGCCGTTCATGCAAAGCAATCGGAATTTCCCAATTGGGTACGTTCCGGTATTTGGCATGCTTATAAACGGAAAAACCACGATGAATTGCTCCCAATTCCGTAATTCCGGATTTTTCCAGGCGTTCAAAAGCACCAATCCATAATTCCAGATCCGGATTGACCGGATTTTTCACCATAACAGGAATCTTCACTCCCTTCAGTGCGTCCGCAATATCCTGAACAGCAAAGGGGTTGACCGTCGTACGTGCTCCGATCCAAAGAATATCTACACCGGCTTTCAACGCTTGCTCCACATGTTTGGTGTTGGCCACTTCCGTAGTTGTTGGAACACCGAGTACTTTTCCGGCGTCCACCAGCCAGCTTAAACCGACTTCTCCCACACCTTCAAACGAATCGGGCCGGGTGCGTGGTTTCCAGATTCCTGCCCGCAACATGTCGATATTACAAAACTCCTTGATTTGCAATGCCGTTTCCATCATTTGTTCTTCGGTCTCTGCACTGCAAGGCCCTGCGATAATGATCGGTCTTTTTCCTCCTTTTTGAATGATGCTGCTCATGATTTACCAAATTACTTTTTTTAATTCATTTAAAAACAAAAATCCCGCTCTAATACGAAGCGGGATTGATAACAAACACGTATTTACACTTCGAAATTCAGCGTATTTCAAAGTGCCAACGAAAAGATTTTATTGTTGTTTTTTGCATGACTACCCGCCAAAAGTAATGTTATTTATTTAACCAAAATCAAACATAAAACTATTTATTTCACATTTTTTCTTGGAAATATCATTTGCAACTGTATCTTTGCTCCATGATTTTTCAACAAACAATGAAATTTTGGTGGTGGCAGTTAACTCAAAAAGTGACTGACGCATAATTCATTATACCTATTTTTTTGAACGGCTTGTCACTTGTGGCAGGCCGTTTTTTTATTCCCAAAAATCTCGTCATGAAAATTTACACACAAGAATATTCCTTTAACAGTGATAACCACACTTCCGTAGGACTCTATTTATCATTTAAAAACAGATTCCGGTCCCCTTGCCTGCTTGAAAGCAATGAGTACAGCGACCGAACTGCATCCAAATCCTTTATCGGACTCAATCCGCTGATTGATATTCAAGTTTTTCCGACCGAAATTCGGATCAATGAACCCAATGAAGTATCTATCATTCCGATTGATCAGACCCGGAAAATCACCAATCAAATCCAACCTTTGCTGGAAAAGTATTTGTTCCAAAACCAGCTTGACAACAACGGCTTCCTAAGTTATTTCAGCTTTGAATTTGCTCATTTTGAAGAGCATATTTGTTCATTAGGAACTCCATCTGCTCTTCCTTTGGCCCGATTTACGCTTTTTGAATACCTGATTGTAATAGACCATTTTCATGATCGCGGAAGTATTCTGTTTAATTCAACCGATCAAACTGCAAAGAGCGATCAGGAATTCCTGGAACTCCTTCAATTTAATAAAGCTTCGGATTTGCCATTTGAAGTTCCGGAAAGAGAAAAACCGCTCGTTTCCGAAAGTGATTTCCTGAAATTGGTTCAACGTGCAAAACAACACTTGTACCGGGGAGATGTGTTTCAACTGGTTGTATCCAGATCTTTTGAACAAGCGTTTTTCGGAGATGATTTTCAGGTTTACAGGCAATTACGCCGACTTAATCCTTCTCCCTATCTCTTTTATCTGGATATGGAATCATATCGTTTATTCGGATCTTCGCCGGAGACACAAATTCAGTTAAAGCAAGGAAAAGCGGAAATTCATCCGATCGCCGGCACTGTCCGGAAAACAGGTGATCCAATTACAGACAATGCACTTATCCGGCAATTAATTGATGACGAAAAAGAGAATGCCGAACATACCATGCTGGTAGATTTGGCCCGAAACGATTTAAGCAAGTTCTGTCATTCGGTTAAAATAGAATCCTTCAAGGAAATTCAGCATTTCTCCCATGTGATCCACTTAGTTTCCAAAGTAACTGCTCAAACAGAAGAAGACGCATTGTCCTTATTCAACGGAACTTTTCCTGCCGGCACCCTTTCCGGAACACCCAAACCAAAAGCTTTGGAACTTCTCAATCTCTATGAGAAAAACGAACGCGGATTTTATGGCGGAGCTGTCGGATTCATCCACACCAATGGAAACATGAACCTGGCAATTATTATTCGAAGCGCGTTAAGCAGGAACAATACATTGCGTTACCAGGCTGGGGCCGGAATTGTTCTGGATTCCGTTCCTGAAAGCGAATTAGAAGAAGTGACAAACAAATTAGGTGCAATCCGCTCAGCGATCAAGTGTGCCTCAAAAACAAATTTCCAATGAAAATTGCAGTAATAGACAACTTTGATTCCTTTGTTTTTAACCTCATCAGGTACATCAAAGAAGAACAACACGAAGTCATTGTTCAACGGAACAACCGGATTGATTTTGAAACATTGGAATCCGTTGATGCGATTTTACTTTCCCCGGGACCCGGCATCCCAGCTGAGGCCGGTGAACTTTTGGAGGTAATTAATCGATACCACGGAAGAAAACCCATCTTAGGCATTTGCCTCGGACATCAGGCAATCTCGGTCTATTTTGGAAATCCGTTGATTCCATGTCCGGAACCTGTTCACGGAAAATCTTCTCAAATAATCCTTACAAAGAATTCGGACATTTTCCAAAACCTTCCGCAGAGAATAACTGTCGGGAGATACCACAGCTGGCAAACTCAAATTGCTGCAGAAAGCGAATTGGAAGTTACTGCATTGACTGAAGATGCTGTTGTAATGGCCATTCAGCACAACGTATATCCAACGATCGGAGTTCAATTTCACCCGGAATCGATTTTAACTCCACACGGAAGAAAAATGATCCAAAACTGGTTAAATATATCCTTATGAATTACCTGAAAAAATTAATAAACAACGGCACTTTAAGTCGGGAAGAAGCACGCAGCTGCATGATCCAAATCGGAAAAAAAGAGATTTCAGATGTACAAATCGTCGCAGTGCTGACAAGCATTCAACAACGTGGAGTAAGACTTTCCGAACTGGAAGGATTCCGGGATGCCTTGATCGAACTGGCAAAACCACTGCATCTTCAGACAGAACGAAGCATTGATTGCTGCGGAACGGGAGGTGACGGCAAAAACACATTCAATATTTCTACTTTGACATCCTTCATCCTGGCATCTATGGGCTACAAAGTTGTGAAACATGGAAATTACGGCGTGAGTTCCTTATGCGGTTCATCTACAGTGCTTGAATATTTAGGATACGAATTCTCCTCAAATCCTGAAGAGCTTCAAAGACAACTGGATCGAAACAACATCTGTTTTATTCATGCGCCGCTATTCCATGAAGCTTTGCATCATGTTGCTCCTTTGCGGAAAGCATTGGGAATCGTAACTCTTTTCAACGGTTTAGGACCTTTGGTAAGTCCGCATCATTCTACCAATCAACTGACCGGAACATACTCACTGGAACTTGCGAAACAATACCAGCATATTCTGAAATCTAAACACACTCATTTTGCGGTTCTGCATGGACTTTCGGGATATGATGAGCTCACTTTTATCGGAGGGACAAGGGTTTTAAAAACAACAGGTGATGAATTGATTGAAACCGCTCCCAACAAATTACCCATTAACCCGAATGAGATTTCAGGAGGGAATTCAGTAGCTGAATCGGCACATATCTTCACCTCAATCTTAAGTGGAGCAGGAACAAAAAGTCAGAACACAGTTCTTGCAGGAAATGTAGCACTGGCAATCCAGACTTTTGAGCCCGGATTGGCTTTCGATCATGCGTTTGGTCAGGCATTCGAACACATTCAAAGTGGAAAATCATTTTACACCTTTAAAAAAACCTGTTTATGAAATCAATTCTAGACCAAATAGTAGCAAATAAGTATCGGGAGATTCAACTTTTAAAACAAGCTTCATCCTTATCGAACTACATTCAAAGCCCTCTTTTTAATCGACCTGTGATTTCATTGAAGGAGCGCATCCTGGATCAATTTGGAATTGTGGCGGAAATCAAGCGGAAATCTCCAAGTGCAGGTGAACTATTTCCAAACCCCGACATTCTTTCCCAGGTTGAAAGTTATGAAGTGATAGGGGCTGCAGGAATCTCCGTTTTAACTGATTATTCGTACTTCGGGGGATCTATTGAGGATTTAAAACAAATCCGTCGTAAAACACCCCTGCCGCTTCTCCGTAAAGAATTCATCCTGGATGAATATCAGCTTTTTGAAAGCAAAGCGGCTGGTGCAGATTCGATCTTATTGATAGCTTCCATCCTGGAAAAAGAGCAAGCGCATCACTTAACAATTGTTGCCAAAAGTTTGGAATTGGAGGTCTTGTTTGAAATTCATTCTTTCGAAGAATTGAATAAACTCAATGATGAAATCGATATTTTATTGATCAACAACCGCGATCTGAAAACCCAGGAAACAAATCTGGAAACTTCAGTCAGGCTTGCATCTTACCTGCCTGAAAGCATTCTGAAAATTTCTGCTTCGGGAATCTCAAATTCCGATCAGTTAAATCAATTGCGATCATTGGGATATAACGGAGCTTTAATTGGCGAGAGTCTTCTGAAAGGAAACTTCCAATTCGGATTACCTGAAAAATCTTTTGCTCCATGAAACTGAAAATTTGCGGCTGCAGCTCGGAACAATTCTATAACGGGCTATTTCATCTCCCTGAAGTGGATTATTTCGGATTCATTTTTTATCCCGGTTCTCCGAGGTTTGTTACAGAAACACCAGCCATCGCAGCTAAAAAAGTGGGTGTTTTTGTCAATGCGCACCCGGATTTTATTCTTGAAAAAATAAAAGAGGAATCGCTTGATGTCATTCAATTCCACGGAACAGAATCTGCACGCGACATCCGGGAAATGCAGGTTAAAATCACTAAGTGGAAAGCTTTTGGGATCCGGAATGCTTCAGATTTTCTCCAATGCAAGGCTTATGAAGGAATTGTGGATGCTTTTTTATTTGATACCAAAACCACCTTATTCGGTGGAAGCGGAAAATCCTTTGATTGGGAACTTTTGAACGATTACCAGGGAAATACACCATTCTTTCTAAGTGGCGGAATTTCCATACAGCATGTGAACCGGATAAAGCAATTGAACCATCCGAAATTCATCGGTATCGATGTTAACAGCCGCTTTGAAATCGCTCCGAAACAAAAAAATGTTCCATTAATCCAATCATTCATTCAACAATTGAAACATGAAAACTTCTAAACACATTACTCCTGACGAGCTTGGGTTCTACGGAGAATTCGGCGGAGCATACATTCCCGAATTACTTCGTCCGGCAATCGACGAATTATTGACTTCATTTCGCAGCTTTTGTTTTACAGACGCATTCCGAGCAGAATACCTTGACCTGCTGAAAAATTATGTCGGAAGGCCGACCCCTTTGTATTTTGCCAAAAATTACGCTCAAAAATACGGTGCTAAAATCTACTTCAAACGCGAAGATCTGTGCCATACGGGCGCACATAAGATCAATAACACAATAGGCCAGATTTTACTAGCAAAACACATGGGCAAGACTGAAATAATTGCGGAAACAGGAGCCGGTCAGCATGGAGTAGCCACAGCAACCGTTTGTGCATTAATGGGCTTAAAATGCATTGTTTACATGGGAGAAAAAGATATGGAGCGTCAGGCGCCGAATGTACAACGGATGCAGATGCTGGGAGCAGAAGTAAGACCTGCCACCTGTGGAAGTAAAACACTGAAGGATGCCACTAACGAGGCAATCCGCCACTGGATCAATTTTCCGGATTCTTATTATTTGATTGGTTCGGTAGTCGGACCACATCCCTATCCGCAAATGGTAGCTTATTTTCAATCCGTTATTTCAGAAGAGATCCAAAATCAACTGCATGAAAACGGACTCAAAATCCCACATAAAGTAATTGCCTGTGTAGGAGGCGGCAGTAACGCGGCTGGAGCATTTTATCATTTTTACGACCTGGAAGAAACAGCATTAATAGCTGTGGAGGCTGCCGGAGAGGGACTAAAATCCGGGAAAAGTGCTGCAACTTCTATTTTGGGGTCACCTGGCGTGTTGCATGGAAGCCTGACCCTTTTAATGCAGGATTCAAACGGTCAGGTAGCTGAACCACACAGCATTTCCGCCGGCTTGGATTACCCCGGCATTGGCCCGATGCACGCAAATTCCATTTCAACAGGACGAACTACCTCACTGTCCGTTACCGATCAGGAAGCACTCCATGCAGCTTTGGAATGCTCTCGATTGGAAGGAATTATTCCTGCATTGGAAAGTGCCCATGCATTGGCCGCTTTACCCAAACTACCTTTTCTTAAGGATGAGATTGTAATCGTAAATCTTTCCGGAAGAGGGGACAAAGACATGAACACCTATCAAGAAGCATTTAAAAACTTATGAATCCATTCAAAAAAACGGAAAAATCAGTTAGCATCTTTATAACTGCAGGTTATCCGAATAAGACGAGCCTACCCGAACAAATCCAGTTGCTCCAAGATCAGGGAATTGACTTTTTGGAAATCGGAATTCCCTTTTCAGATCCTATGGCAGACGGGCCGGTTATACAGGAAATCAGTTCCACCGCTTTGAAAAACGGAATGAACTTAAAACTGCTGTTCGAACAGCTTTCAGAAATCAAAGAGCAGATTAAAATTCCACTCGTCCTGATGGGGTATTTGAATCCAATCCTTCAATTCGGGTTGACTGCTTTCCTGGAGAAATGTAAATCCATCGGAGTTTCCGGATTGATCATACCCGACCTTTCCTTTGAACTGGTCCAGCAAAAATACCTGGATTACTTTCGCTCCTTCGACGTTCCGCTCATTTACTTAATCACACCCGCAACGTCTGATTTAAGAATCGCTCAAATAGCACACGCAAGTTCCCGTTCGTTTATCTATTTGGTAGGACAAAACAAAATAACGGGTTCCTCGTATTCATTATCCGTTAATTCGGCTCGTTATTCCGAGATAAAGTCCCTTTGTGGTGAAGTTCCCTTGTTCCTGGGTTTCGGTATTTCCGATGCTTCCCAAAAGCGAGAAGCATTCAGTCATGCGGATGGCGTCATTATAGGATCTGCCTATTTAAAAGCCCTGTCAGAACAGAGGGAAAAAGAATTTCTTGAAAACCTGCTGAGTTAACAACTATTTATCGAATCAACCATTAAATTTGCATCATGAAATCAGAAGCAGTGACATTTGACGCAAAAAAAACAGTTTATCCTATTTTATTTGCGGTTTGTTGCGGTCATTTTCTGAACGATTTAATGCAAGCTGTACTTCCCGCCTCCTATCCCATCTTAAAAGATGCTTACAATTTAAGTTACACACAAATCGGCTTGATCACGTTCGCTTTTCAGATTACCTCTTCTCTGTTGCAACCGGTTGTAGGCATGTTTACGGATAAAAGACCACAACCTTATTCCTTCACCATGGGAATGCTCTTTGCATTTTCCGGATTGATCACTCTTTCTTTCGCCTCGAATTTTGTAACAATTCTTCTTGCCGCCTGTCTAATCGGAATGGGATCTTCCATTTTTCATCCCGAAGCTTCGCGTGTTGCTTATTACGCATCCGGCGGAAGAAGGGGATTCGCACAATCCATTTTTCAGCTGGGTGGAAACGGAGGGAGCGCAGTTGGTCCATTACTGATCGCGTTCATTGCCATTCCATTCGGTCAATATACCATTGCGTTCTTTGCGTTCTTTGCCATTCTCGGCGGATTTATTTTATTCAAGGTCAGTAATTGGTACAAAGGGTATTTAACCCACAGTTCCTTTAAGAAAAATGCCTATAACGAAGAACCCCTGGGTTTATCTCAAACCAGGATCATCCTTTCAATTATTATTTTATTGATCCTGATTTTCTCCAAATATTTCTTTACAGCAAGTATTTCCAACTATTATGTCTTCTACCTGGAAGAGAAATTCGGATTATCCGAGACTGCCAGTCAAATGCATTTATTCCTGTATTTGCTTGCATTTACACTGGGAACCTTGTTTGGAGGTCCTTTGGGAGATCAATTCGGGAGAAAAAAAATCATTTGGTTCTCTATCCTGGGAGCTGCTCCTTTCTCACTGGCACTGCCTTATATTGACAGTTTGTGGTGGACCAGTGCATGCATTGTATGTGCCGGAGCCATTTTAGCATCCGCCTTTTCATCTATTTTGGTTTATGCACAGGAATTATTGCCCGGACGAATCGGAATGGTTTCAGGATTGTTTTATGGATTTGCATTTGGAATGGGTGGATTAGGCTCTGCTATTTTAGGTGGAATTATTGACAAAACGAGTGTAACGTATGTCTATCACCTGTGTTCCTATCTTCCTTTGATCGGGATGGTAACTGTATTTTTGCCAAATATTAAGAAAAGAAGAGCACAGAAATAATTGAAAATGTACAATTGAAAATTGAGAAGTTGTAAAACTCCATTCATATCGAAAAAGTAGATCTCCTTATTTATACGCTAACAGAAGAATCCATTCTTTTCAATTGTCCATTCTCAATTTACGATTTCTTAGCTGGTGTTTGATAAAACTCTTTCAAATAAGCCGGTTCAAAATAGGCCACATCTTCAAACTCCCCGTTCAAAAACTTCCGGTATGAACTTGCTATCTGTCCCCTGGCCGAAGGTTTCAAATCCAGGTCAAAAATGATCCTGCGATCCTTCCACATTTCCTGCACTTTTTGTGCTCCATCCCCGAAACAAACAAAAGGTTCCAGATCTGTGTACGAATTTTCATCCAGAACATCTGCGCTTACCGGTTTTAAAATTTCTGCTTCGAAATTCGTAATCAGCGAGAAAACTTCCATCCTTCTTGCATCAATCATCGGACACAGGTTGGAATCCGGGTAAACAATCCTGGCTACTTCCGCCATTGCCTGTAGTGTATCTGTTGAAATTAACGGAATGGTTAAAGCATAACACAAGCCCTTTGCTGTAGACACTCCAATCCGTAACCCGGTGTAAGAACCTGGTCCGGCTGAAACAGAAACGGCAGATAAATCTCCGGCCGTGATTCCCTGAAGGTCCAGTACCTCTTGAATAAGGATCGTCAATTGCTCCCCATGCGCAAATCCATCATCACTGAATTCCCGGATCTGGGCCAATTCCCCGTCAACGGACAGTGCAACGGAACAAACTTTCGTTGCGGTTTCTATGTGTAAAATGCGTATCATGCTTACTTATGCCAAAACTTCCAGTTTAAATCCAATGCCATGAATGTTGGAAATGGCGATTTTAGGATCCATCGAAAAGTACTTTCTCAATTTGGTAATAAACACATCCATGCTTCTGCCTGCAAAATAATCATCTTGCCCCCAAACTGCAGTTAAGATGTTTTCTCTCGGGACCACTGCATTTTTGAATTTACATAAGATTTTCAGCACCATCGCTTCCTTTTTTGTCAGTGTTTTCTCAAACTCCGGATGTTTCAGGGTAAAATTCTCGGTATCAAATGTGTATGTCCCGATCTGAACTATTTTTTGCTCCGGTTCTTCCTGAATATTGACGCGTTTCAACAGCGCCTTTACCCGAACGGAAAGTTCGTCAAACGAAAATGGTTTGGTCAAATAATCATCTCCTCCTGCGTTGAAACCCGCGATCTTATCTTCTGTCATCGCTTTGGCTGTCAGAAACAGGATTGGAATTTCCTGGTTCATGGTCCGAATTTCCCGTGCCAGGGTAAAACCATCTTTTTTCGGCATCATTACGTCAAAAATGCACATGTGGAACTCATCTTCCGAAAACCGCATGTGACCGTCCATTCCATTGGTACAAAGCACCACCTGGTATCCTTCTGATTTTAACTGGTCCGAAATAACAAATCCCAGGTTGGTATCGTCTTCAACCAATAATATTTTAGCCTTTGGTTTCATTCTAAAATGATTGTTTTTGTGAAGATACTAAGAAATCGTTTCGGAGAAATAATCTTCGGAAAATAGGAACGGAATGGATAAAAAAGATAAGAGCTCAAGACGGGCGTCCTAAGCTCTTATCACACTAATCAACCTAACCTACTACTACTGCCACAAAGATAAGGCATAATCGCATTGGTTTTTCACTTTTCTGAAAGACTTACAAAAAAGGACAAATAAAGGATTTAAAGAATGCTTTAAACGAATACCCATTCCTTCCGTTAAATAATTCACTGATCTGTCAATTACTTCTACATTTGAATCGATTAATCAACATATACGGTCGATAAAATAATTATTACCCGGGTACATTACTAAGTTAAGATTCCAAGAAAGGTGATTTTTTTTGACTAAAAAAGATGCACTTTTTCATGTTGGATGGACAAAATGATTGATGAACGGATTTTTCGGCAATTTCCGGACCAAACTCATTACCTAAAACCCATTTTTACTATTCCGTTTTAGTTTTTGCAATATAATTTCTGAATAATCAGCCTACTCAAAATACTTTCTTACCTTTGAATGGATCTGGAACTCATTCAAAATGGATAAAATTTTAATAGTTGATGACGAAGAAGATATCCGGGAAATACTTGGGTACAACCTAAAGAAAGAAGGTTTCAAAGTGTTTCTTGCAGAGAACGGACAAACCGGAATAAGTCTTTGTAAAGAGGAAAAACCGGACCTGGTCATTCTCGACGTCATGATGCCGGGTATGGACGGAATTGAAGTGTGCGAACAAATCAGGAATACTCCCGGATTGGAAAACGTGCTGATTTGCTTTCTGACTGCCAGGAATGAAGATTACAGTCAGATCGCCGGATTAGATGCCGGAGCTGACGATTACATTTCGAAACCGATCAAACCACGGGTTTTGATCAGCCGTGTCCATGCCTTATTGAGACGAAAAGAGGCTGCTCAGGCAAAACCTTCCGGCACTCCTGACCTGGTTATCAACCGTGAAAAATATTTAGTCATTAAAAACGGTGAAACACTTCATTTGCCCAAGAAAGAGTTCGAATTACTGGCACTTCTAGCTTCCAGACCGGAAGTAGTATTTGAGCGCGATGTAATCCTTGAGCGGGTATGGGGAACAGATATCGTTGTCGGTGATCGCACCATTGATGTGCATGTACGCAAACTTCGGGAAAAGATCGGCGATGACTACATTCAGACCGTTAAGGGAATCGGGTATAAATTTAAAGGATGATAAACTCCGCTGTGCCTATACTCAAGCAACAGCGGAAGCATTCAATTACCTGGATTTTTACAACGTAAATGTTCAAATGTTTCAGCCATTGCTGATTCAAATGTTCAAATTAAAAACATTTTCAATTGATTTTTTTTGAACCCATTTCAACTTTTGAACCTGTTTGAACTACTGATTAAATACCTAATTCAATTTGGAAAATAGCTCCGAACTTACCTGCATCTGTCTTAGCTCTTAAATCACCGGTCAACTGATACAAAAGATTCCCTTGTACCTTCACCCGGTGACCATACAAATATCTGGTAACCCCCAACTGGAATTCCTGGTTCTTTTTCAGATTAACTGAAGTAAAATCCGGGTTATTGTACACCGATGAAAAGGGTGTAACTTCCGCATATCTTAAAGCAATTTCCCAGTTCGATTTAAAGAGGTAGCTCACCTGTTGCAGAAAACCATACCCGGTAAAAACTGGCTGAACACTTAAAGTATCTGAAGTGTAGGTGATCGGATTGGAGCAATTTCGCTGCATGAATTCACTGTAAAGTGCAAAACCTTTGTACTTAAATAACAAGTCCAGTGAGAATGTCTCCATATCTGTTTTTGCAAACAAATCTCTTCCCAACTGACCTCCGGCACGAACCGCATCATCGTTGAAATTGTAAGATGCACCGATGGATAATTTTGGTTTTTGTTCACGGGCCAAATCGCCTTCCTGGTAATCATTTTTATCCGCAAATGCTCCAAAAGGCAATGCTTCAATTCTTCCGGTATAACTCAAACCACTGTTCGAACCACTACTGTTTCTTCCTTCACCGGAAGTGACAGATCCCAAAACGGCAAAGTAATTACGCCTGTAAGCTCCGAAAAAACCAAAGTCGCGGTCCATGTTAAATGTTGCATTTACAATAGAACGATCTGCGAACTGCTGATCACCGGATGAAACAACACGCTGCCTGTTCCCGGGAAGTTTTGTTTGTCCAAAACCAAACTTCAAATCTTTCCATGGTTCGTAATAAACTACCGCATCACGCACAATGTTCACACTCGTATTTACCTGCGATTCCTGGGTCATATCCCAATCCATATCTCCTCGTGAAAATGCCAATTGAATTTTGTACGTCAATTTTGGGCTGTACACGAATCCTTCGAGTTTCAAACGCAGTCTTCTCACTCGAAACTCATAAGAACCGGCTGAAAAATCTTTATCATCTCTTGTCAGGAATGCCGCACGATTTTGCATTCGGAACTGAAGTCGCATAGAAAATAAAGAATCTTTCCCAACGAACTCAATTCCTTTTTGGGGTTTCGTTAAGATTGATAAATCTATCTTTTTCTGAGAAAATAGCGAACTCCCTATTACAAGTCCAGTTAAAAGCAGCAAATATTTCATATCGTATTTTATTTTACGGATGTGTTACTATTAAATTAATCTTCTTTCCTATTTTTTTCGGCAAAACTAATGGCTTCACATTGATTTAATCCCCAAGAAATAATAGTTTAATTTTTTGATAACATTTTTAATATTACCGTAACATTAGAAGTGATTTAAGCAACATTTCAACCTCCAACTCGTTGTTTGATTCCACTTTCCAAGGCAATAGAAGCATGATTCTTAACATTGAGTTAACATTAAAATTGTCTTAAATGGCTCAAATACTGACACTTTATCCGGAATAGTTCATGTTCGCTTCTGAAAACGGCCAACTTTACCATTTCGTTAACATTTGCATTGTACGAAACATCCTCGGGAAACTCCAATTACATTTGCGCCATCAATATTAAGCTTAAACAAAATGGCATCAGGAATTTTAAAGTTTTTCTTACCAAAAGACAAAATATTTTACTCTCTCTTTGAAGAGGCTTCTCAGAACCTGGAAGCAATCGCAGGTAAATTGGTATTATGTGTAAACGAATCCGATTATAATAAAAGAGCTACCATTATTAAAGAGATGGAAGATCTGGAGCATCAAAACGATGATTTGACACACAAGATCTTTGTAGAATTGGGTAGAAATTTCATTACTCCTTTTGATAGAGAAGATATTCACTCATTAGCTACATCATTGGATGATATCGCTGATTACATCTATGCTTCTGCTAAGAAAATCAACTTCTACAAAGTAGATCCGAACGATTCCGGGATTTTGAAAATGGCTGATGCGATTCACGATGCGGTATTAGCAGTAAATGCTGCTGTGAAAGAACTTCGTAACCTGAAGAATACACAGAAAATCGTTGAGTGCGTCATTAAGATCAACTATGTTGAAAATCAGGCAGATGATATTTTTGATTTAAGCATCGAGAAGTTGTTTGATTCAGATATTGACGCAAAAGACTTAATTAAGAAACGTGAGATCTACCAAATTATGGAGGTTGCAACGGACAAGTGTGAAGATGCAGGGAATGTCATCGAATCAATCGTTGTAAAATACGCTTAATATTCATTGGTAAACCAATAAGATATGTTTTCATTATTAATTGCCATCATCATTCTTGCCTTATTATTTGATTTGGTAAATGGTTTTCATGATGCAGCAAACTCCATTGCTACGGTTGTTTCCACGAAAGTATTGACCCCGTTCCAGGCAGTTGTCTGGGCCGCCCTTTTTAACGTAGTGGCTTTCTGGGTATTTGATATGAGTGTTGGAAATACCGTAGCAAAAACAGTAGACAATAGTGCCATTGACTTATACGTTATCCTTTCCGGATTAATCGCCGCAATGATTTGGAACCTCCTGACCTGGTGGCTGGGAATCCCTTCCTCTTCTTCGCATACCTTAATTGGTGGATTTGCGGGGGCCGCAGTCGCGCATGCAGGATTTGACGTCATTGCTTCCACTGAGATCATTAAGGTTACACTCTTCATTTTCCTGGCTCCGTTCATCGGAGGGATTATCGCTTTCGTCATCGCTTTAATTACGGTAAGCCGAAACTTTGCCAAGAAAATGATTTCCATTTTAATTCTTTCAACCATTACTTATTTCATCATGGATTACATGGTTGAATATTTAGATGTAAAGCCGATAATGATGTGGATCGTGATGGGAATGATCATCCTGTTCATCCTTACTTACACGTGGTATCAGTTGGTTCACGGAAAGCGCCAGACCGCTTTGAAAGAATCAAACATGTACAAAAAACTGCAATTACTTTCTTCTGCAGCTTTTTCTTTGGGACATGGTGGTGCCGATTCTCAAAAAGTAATGGGTATTATTTGTGCGGCATTGATGGTATTTGCGAATTCACAGCGCAATGACCAGGGACAAATCGTTGGAGATATTCCTAAAATGTTCCAGATCTCGGAAGTATTCCAGATCGAGTTTGAAGACGCTGATGGTAAAAAAGCGAAATTCAAACCGGAGTATACCAAAAACATTGATTCTCTGAAAATTGAAAAAGAAGATCATATTTTGATCTATACAAAAGGAGAAGATATTTACGACGCGAAAACACACGACGTCATCTTTAAAGGAAAACAGCTGAACAAAGAATACATGGAAGCGGCTATCTTTGATGAGTATGTAGACAAGGACGGAAATTTGCTGAGCGGTCATAAACTGAAAGACAAAGTGAACTCCGAAACGATGCCGGGTTGGATTGCATTTTCCTGTTACTTAATGATTGGTTTAGGAACCATGATGGGAGGTTGGAAAATCGTGAAAACCATGGGAACGAAGATCACCAAAGTAACTCCGTTGGAAGGTGTTTGTGCTGAAACAGCAGGTGCATTGACCCTGTTCACCGTTTCCAACCTGGGAATTCCGGTTTCAACCACGCACACCATTACCGGTTCCATTATCGGAGTTGGGGCTACCAAACGTTTGAGCGCTGTTCGTTGGGGGGTGACCATCAACTTACTTTGGGCATGGATTTTAACGATTCCTGTATCAGGTTTACTGGCGGCCGGAATTTATTACATCACCAAGTTGTTTCACTAAACTTCAGATAATTCACGATAAAACTCTCACTGAAAAGTGAGAGTTTTTTTTGTAACCCACCGGATGAATTATCTTTATAGAACCAAAAAAATACTCTTATGAAAAGATTCTCTGTTTCTATTTTCATTTTTCTTGTAACCATTCTATTCCTCTCGTTTGCAAAACCAAAAAAACCTATTTCAGACCTGGAAGGAATGAAAAATGCAGCAAAAGATGCATTCTCTTACATTCCCCCGGGAAAAACAATCGTGGACGGTGATACGGTTACCTGTCAGGGTTTTTTCATATCCCAAAAAGAGGTTTCCAATCTCAACTACCAGGAATACCTGGATGATTTGAAGAAAACCGGAAAAATGAAGGAATATCGATTGGCTCTCGTTGATTCCGCAAAATGGAACTCGACCTATTTTCAGGGAGAGAAGTATGTGACACATTATTTCAATCATAAAGCGTACAAAAATTATCCGGTAGTCAACATAACACGCCAACAAGCAGAGAAATATTGTGAATGGTTGACTCAAATCTGGCGCGAATACACCAAAAACCAAAGCATCATTGTTCGATTACCCAAAAGAGCAGAATTCCTTCGTGCAGCGAATGGAAGCAGCATGGATCGCCCATATGCCTGGAATTCCCCTTATATCAGAACAGAAAAAGGAAAAATGATGGCCAATTTCCTTCAAATTGACGGAGGCTGTATTTCCAGGGACACCCTTACAGGAAAACTCATACTGGTAACCAATTCCTTTGATTATATTGGAAATGGTGATCTGTACGCGGATGTAACTGCTCCGGTTGAATCCTATTTTCCAAATGAATTCGGTATTTTTCATTTGAATGGCAACGTGTCCGAAATGGTCGCAGAACAAGACATTGCTGTGGGAGGAGACTGGAATTCTCCCGGCTTCGATATCCGGAACCAAAGCATGAAAAAGTTCACAGAAGCTAACCCCATGGTTGGTTTCAGGCCGGTAATGACCTTCTCAGAGAGTTCAAAAAAGTAAAAAGATTTAAATCTTTTTCGCTCTGCGGGCTCGAAAGGTTCAAAATGCTTCCGCTAAAGCTTCAGCATCGGCGCAGGGATCAAAGCCAACAATAGTGTCATTCAAAATTGAACTTTTGAACTTTCCTTGAACTATATTTGTCAAAACACAAAAAATGACACTCAAAGAAACCATTTCAGCCGTGGAAACTTTTCACGATGCATTCAACATTCCAAACAATTATCAGCCAACAGCACAGTTATCTGAAGCAGACATTGTACTTCGCTACAATTTAATGAAAGAAGAAAACGAAGAATACCTGGAAGCTGCCAAAAATGGAGATATTGTCGAAATTGCAGATGCCCTGGGCGATCAATTGTATATTTTGTGCGGAACGATCTTAAAGCATGGACTTCAGGATAAAATTGCGGACGTTTTTGCCGAAATTCAACGCTCGAATATGAGTAAACTGGATGCTGACGGCTTACCGATTTACCGCGAAGATGGTAAAGTATTGAAATCCGAACTGTATTTCAAACCGGATATTCTTTCAGTTTTAGAAAAGTAATGAAGCGATTCAATATCCGTGTTTACGGTATTTGCATCAATGAACGGGATGAAGTACTGCTCTCGGATGAATCGTACCGGGATTTAAGCTTTACCAAGTTTCCGGGCGGCGGTTTGGAATTCGGTGAGGGAACAATCGATTGTTTAAAACGCGAATTCCTGGAGGAATTCAACCTGGAAATTGAAGTTGCCGAACTGTTTTATCTCACCGACTTTTTCCAGGTTTCCGCATTCTCAGAACACGACCAGGTCGTTTCAATTTATTACCTCATCCGGGCAGACCTGGATAAAATAGATTATCTGATCCGGAATCACCTGGGAGCCGAAACGCTCCATTGGGTGAATCTTTCGGAATTAAGTGAAGAATTGCTGACTTTCCCGATCGACAAAGTGGTGACCCGGAGACTAATAAGCGGCAAACGAAGTGGTTTCCCGGACTAAAAAAGTCGATGGAGGAAATGATCAATCGTGTTATTCGTGACCAGCCCTAAAACAAGATGACACCATTTATTTCAGGACGGGACAATCAGAAACAAAAAAAGGACTGCCTTTTCCGGACAGCCCTTTTCCTGATATTTATCTGTTTCTAAAGATCTTAATCAAACACTACGTTGAATTCAACGCGTCTGTTGATTGCCTGACCTTCCGGAGTATCATTTGATGTTTTTGGCTGAGACTCACCGAATCCTTTTGCGTGAATTCGCGCAGAATCAACACCTTTTGAAATCAGGTAAGCAGCTACTACCTGCGCTCTTTCCTGGGAAAGCACCAGGTTTTGATTTTCATCACCTACATTATCTGTATGCCCCAGGATATCCAAACGGTAATCCGGATTTTGTTTCATTACGCGAACCACTTCATCCAAAATTGGAAGAGACGTTTTCAACAAGGTACTTTTTGACGTTTCGAATTGAACTCCTCTAAGTGCTTTCGCCATGACTTCCTGAACAGCTTTTTCAACAACCGGACAACCGTTATTCGAAACCAATCCCGGAGTTTGAGGACATGCATCGTCCCCGTCAGGAACTCCGTCTTTGTCACTGTCAGGACAACCGTTTGCAGAATACACCCCTTTTACATCCGGACAAGCATCGTAAGCATCCGTGATTCCGTCACCGTCCGTATCTTTAATCGCAACACCCTTAGAGTCTACAAAACTGCCTGCCGGTGTGTTTGCTTCCTGGTCAATACTATTCGGAACGCCATCTTTGTCATCATCACGCGCCTGTTCTTTCAATGCTGCAAGTTCAGCTTTCATCCGATCCAATTCTTTTGAGTCGGGACCAGCGGCCCCATAAATAGTAGGAGTCCAGTCTGCATGTGTTTTATTTTTACCCAGGTAGTAAGAAACCCCGATGCTCAGGTTGAGCATATACCCATCAATCGAACCCTTTTTGTTTGCTCTTTGCATGTCAAACGTATTATTCTGACGTGCGTGAAATATGAATGAAAGATCACCGTTCAGGGACCATCTTTCATTCAATTTAACCTGCGGAGTTGCACCGAACGTAAAATTGATCATTCCATCAGCGCGCTTAGACAAGGATTCTGTATTGGCAATTCTTGGGTTATTATCAGACCACAAACTTGAGAATCCGAAACCTCCATGAACCAAAAGCCCGATGCGCGGCATTACCTGCGGGAAATGAAGCATATCCCCGGCATTTACAACACCTTCAAGCGATGTTCTGAAGTAATAACTGTTGAATGGTTTATTAATGAAATCGAGAAAATCGTAATTCACTCCCAATGTGATACCGGCGCGGTTTGTAAACATGTACCGTGTGTTAATCCCATAATGATGAATTTGATAAAGACGGGTAGTCGCCCTGGACGGGGCCATGCCATCATGGGCACCAATTGATAAACCCAGTGACCATTTGTTCATGCTTTTCACATCGTTTTGAGCATTCAATGCAAATGGTAGACAAATGAATAGTAAATGATAAATTTTCATGGTACAGGATATTTTTCTTTATTTTTTGGTTGCAAATATACTCAAAGAAGACACTAATATCTTCTTTGAAATAATCAAATTCATGAAAGGTTTACGCTGTAGCCACGTCAAATATCTGAAAAATAATTGATTGCACAAAATTAATAGAACGAAATAGCAGATTATTAGTTTTACCTTATTTTTCAAGGTATAAATCGTAACTTGTCTCAGCGTTTTTGACAAACTTTAACATCAACGTTAATTTACTGATTACAAACCGATTCAGCAATGTAAAAAAACATACGGAGCATTTTTTTAACAAACCCCTTGAAAAAGAGGTATATTTGCAGCGGCCAAATTAGGTTGTTTGACCGTAAAATTGGTCTGAGGATCTTTCCTGTTTTAAATCCGCTCTTTAATACAAATAGCAAGCTGAACAACTGGTTTATAAATGGAATGAGCGATAGAGATGAGGAGTTAAACTAAGAGGATGAGCAAAAAAGTATTAGTAATTTTCGGTACACGACCAGAAGCTATAAAAATGGCACCATTGATTCACGAACTTAAATCATCCGGTTCCCATTTTGAAGTACGTATTTGTGTCACAGCACAGCACCGGGAAATGCTTGATCAGGTGATGTCTTTTTTGAAATAGAATCAATAAATTAAAGACGCAAAAAAAACAGTTGATAAAACTGAATTAATGTGATGTTGAAAAATGATGCACCAAAAAATTCAAAATAAGAGGGTATTAGTTACGGGAGGAGCCGGATTCATCGGGTCTAATCTATGTGAAGACTTGTTAAAGTTTAATAATAAAGTGGTTTGTCTGGATAACTTCTCAACAGGCTACAGAAAAAACATTATCCCTTTTTTATCTAACCCTGATTTTCACCTTATAGACGGAGACATCCGCAATCCTGTTGATTGCCAAGCAGCCGTAACAGATGTTGATATCGTTTTACATCAGGCGGCCTTAGGATCAGTTCCAAGGTCGTTGGATGATCCGGCGACAACCAATGAGGTAAATATTACCGGATTTCTGAATATACTTATTGCTGCCAGAGATGCAGGAGTAAAACGCTTTATATATGCTGCCAGTTCTTCTACATATGGTGATTCTGAGGATTTACCAAAAGTGGAAAATCTCATTGGAAAACCACTATCTCCGTATGCAGTAACCAAATACGTTAATGAATTGTATGCTTACGTCTTTGGATTAAGTTATGGGATGGAGACAATAGGATTGCGTTATTTTAATGTGTACGGTCGTCGTCAGGATCCTGATGGAGCCTATGCGGCGGTTATTCCAAAATTCATTCAGCAGTTTATGAGGTATGAATCACCAATCATTAATGGAGACGGTTCATTTACTCGTGATTTTACCTATATTGATAACGTCATTCAAATGAATCATTTGGCAGCTACTACTAATAATCAAGGCGCGATAGGACAAGTTTTTAATACTGCGGTTGGAGAGCGGACTACATTATTGGAAGTAACGCAACTTATACAACGCTATCTGAGTGAATTTGATCCTAGAATTATGGAAGTAGAAATCCTTCACGGTCCCAATCGCGCAGGGGACATCCCTCATTCTCTGGCTAGCGTGAATAAAGCAAAAGAGCTGCTTGGATATGAGCCCAGCCACTATCTGGCCGCAGGATTAAAGGAAAGTTTGAGCTGGTATTTTAATTAGATCAACCTTGTACTCGGTTTACTGTATTTAGGAGCAGCCTTCACTGTAGTTTCCTGGCGACCGGATTGATGGATATTACTTGTGTTATCGCGTTAAGTATCATTCTAAAAGCATCTGCACTTACGAATCCCCTGCGCTAAATACTGATTTTTTAAAAATATAAGTATCTTTGTCCTTACTGGAACTCATGCTATAACTAATCTGTAGGACTTTTTGCTAAGCGTAACTCTGAATGGAGTTTTATTAAATCAGTTTAATGGAAAAAATTGCATTAATTACCGGAATTACCGGACAGGATGGTTCTTTTCTGGCAGAATTCCTTATAGAAAAAGGATATGAGGTTCACGGAATTATTCGCAGAGCATCCTATTTTAATACCAGTAGGATTGAACATTTGTATTTTGACGAATGGATACGCGATGTACACCAACAACGTAAAATAGAATTGCATTATGGAGATATGACCGATTCCAGTTCTTTGATACGGATCATCCAACTTGTTCAACCAACTGAAATTTACAACCTGGCGGCACAAAGCCATGTAAAAGTTTCTTTTGAAGTTCCTGAGTACACAGCTGATTCTGATGCAGTAGGAACACTTCGAATCCTTGAGGCTGTCCGTATTCTTGGGATGGAAAAAACCTGCAGGATTTATCAGGCCTCCACTTCTGAATTATACGGTAAGGTACAAGAGGTACCGCAATCCGAAACAACACCATTTTATCCACGTTCTCCATACGGTGTTGCAAAGCAATACGGATTTTGGATTACCAAGAATTATCGGGAGTCGTATGGAATGTTTGCAGTAAATGGAATTTTATTCAATCATGAAAGCGAACGCAGAGGTGAAACCTTTGTTACAAGAAAGATTACATTAGGTGCTAGCAGAATTTCGCATGGGTTGCAGAAGAAACTTTACATGGGTAATCTGGATGCTCAAAGAGATTGGGGGTATGCCAAAGATTACGTAGAGTGTATGTGGATGATGCTTCAATACAGCGAACCGGAAGATTTTGTAATTGCTACCGGACAAATGCATACCGTCCGAAGTTTCTGTGAATTGGCTTTCAAGGAGGCCGGAATTACTATTCGCTGGGAAGGTTCAGGTGTTGAAGAAAAAGGAATTAATGATAAAACAGGTGACGTAATTATTGAAATCGATCCAAAATATTTCCGTCCTGCAGAGGTCGATCAACTTTTGGGAAATCCCGCAAAAGCAAAAACACTTCTTGGTTGGAATCCAAATCAAACAAGCTTAAATGAATTAGTGAAAATCATGATGAAGCATGACTTGGAGTTTGTAAAGAAATTGCACGAGGCAAAAATTGAAATCGAATAAACACATTTCAATGTCAGCAAAAGATAAAAAAATATATATAGCCGGCCATCGGGGAATGGTAGGATCTGCAATTTTCAGAGCTCTTGAAAAATTAGGTTATTCTAATTTGATTGGGAAATCATCAATCGAATTGGAGCTCAAATCTCAAAAGGATGTGGAACAATTCTTTCAAGTAGAAAAACCTGATATCGTAATTGATGCTGCTGCCAGAGTGGGCGGAATTTTGGCAAACAATAACTACCCCTATCCATTTTTAATGGAAAACCTTCAGATCCAGAACAATTTGATTGATGCCGCCCACAAACACAACATTGAAAAATTTATTTTCCTTGGAAGCTCATGCATTTATCCCAAATTGGCTGAACAACCTTTAAAGGAAGAATCATTACTGACAGGCCCTCTTGAACCAACCAACGAATGGTATGCTATTGCAAAAATTGCCGGTGTAAAAGCCTGTGAAGCTATTCGAAAACAATTTGGAAAAGATTTTGTCAGTTTGATGCCTACCAATCTATATGGCCCTAATGACAATTTTGATTTAAATACATCTCATGTTCTTCCTGCCATGATCAGAAAGTTTCACGATGCAAAAATGAACGACCATGCTCCTGTAACACTTTGGGGTTCAGGCACACCCATGCGCGAGTTTCTGCACGTAGATGATCTTGCACAAGCCGTGGTTTTTGTTTTGGAAAACAGGATGGAAAACCATTTGTACAATGTTGGAACGGGAACTGATCTGACAATAAAAGAATTGGCAGAGTTGATTCAACATACTGTCGGACATAATGGAAACATTATTTGGGATTCATCCAAACCGGATGGAACGCCGAGGAAATTGATGGATGTTACGAAACTGAGAGAAGCGGGTTGGGAAGCGAAAATATCTCTGGAGTCAGGTATTTTAGAAACCTATCAATGGTTTGTAAAAAACATAAGCAAACTGAAAGAAATAAAAATCAGTTAATAAACTGGTGATAATGTGAAGAGGAACAATGTATCAGAAAATACAAAATAAAAATGTACTAGTCACTGGAGGAGCTGGCTTTATCGGTTCGAATCTATGTGAAGATCTTTTAAAGGTTAATAATAAGGTGATCTGTCTTGATAATTTTTCGACAGGTCACCGAAAAAATATTATACCTTTTTTATCTGATCCAAATTTTCATCTTATTGATGGTGATATACGTAATATTGCTGATTGCCATACAGCCGTAAAAAACGTTGACATTGTGTTGCACCAAGCAGCTCTGGGTTCTGTACCTAGGTCCTTAAATGACCCGATGGCAACAAATGAAGTGAACATTACCGGTTTTTTGAATATGCTCATAGCTGCAAGAGACGCAAAAGTCAAACGGTTTGTTTATGCTGCAAGCTCATCTACTTATGGCGATTCTGAAAGTTTACCGAAAGTAGAAGAAGTTATTGGTAAGCCACTTTCCCCATATGCTGTGACTAAATATGTAAACGAATTATATGCTCATGTATTCGGACTTAATTACGGTTTAGAAGTTATTGGACTAAGATATTTTAATGTATTTGGCCGGAAGCAATCACCAAACGGAGCTTATGCTGCAGTCATTCCGAAGTTCATTGATAAATTCAGATCGTATGAGTCTCCGGTAATTAATGGTGATGGTTCATATTCCCGTGACTTTACATACATTGATAATGTAATTCAAATGAATCATTTGGCTGGAACGACTGAAAATAAAAATGCCATTGGCCAGGTATTTAATACTGCTGTTGGAGACAGAACAACATTGATCGAATTAACACAGTTATTAAAAAAATATCTTAGCCAATATGACTCTGCTATTGCAAATGTTGAAATTCAGTATGGTCCAAATAGAGATGGGGACATTCCCCACTCGCTGGCAAGTATTGAAAAAGCTGTGACTATGTTGGGTTATATTCCCGAAGTTAAGCTGGAGGATGGAATCAAGAAAACGGTAAGTTGGTATACGGAAAATTGAATGTGATGAGAATTTTAAAATCAAAGTTAGAAGGATGTGTAAAACTGAGTGGTGCCAAGAATAGTGCATTAAAGCTTTTAACTGCATCTGTTTTAACAGATGAGGCAATCGAAATATACAACTCTCCCAATGGGTTATTGGATATGCAGATTCATATTCAAATGCTCAATAAAATGGGAAAAGTTTGTACCGAAGGAGATTCTTACCTCAAAATAGCAGAGAATAAAATTATCCCTGAACTGCTTTGGGATGAACGTTCCATTCGAAATTCATTATTGATCCTGGGTGCTTTAACTTCACGATTCGGAGAGGGAAAGGTTCCTCTACCCGGTGGCTGTCCTCTTGGTGATCGTAAGTACGATCTGCACATCATGATTCTTGAGATGATGGGAGCACGTGTGTGGGAAGAAGATGGATATTTATGTACAAAAGTAAATGGCAAACTTTCAGGTGCGGAAATCAGTTTACCCATTCGCTCGACCGGAGCTACTGAAAATGGCATTTTCGCGGCAACATTAGCTAAAGGAACAACAACCATTTGGAATCCACATATCCGACCTGAAATTATCGATTTAATTTCCATGTTGAACAACATGGGAGCAAAAATTCGTGTTTTTGGACAAAAATGCATTGTGATTGACGGTGTAGATAAATTATCTGGTGTAAAACACAATGTGATCCCTGATAACATGGAAGCATTAACCTGGGCAATCGGTTCAGTCATTACAAATGGTGATGTCGAAATCGTTGATTTTCCGTTTGAACATCTGGAAGTGCCTTTAATTCAGTTGCGTGAGAGTGGAATGAAGTATTTTAGGGGAAATAATTCCTTAATTGTCAGAGGTGGTGAGCCTTACCCAATAGACATCAGTACAGGTCCATACCCCGGAATCAATTCAGATATGCAACCACTTTTTGCTGTATTTGGAGCAAGTTCCAAAGGAGAATCCAGGATCATTGATTTAAGATTTCCCGGAAGATATGGTTATGCGGAAGAACTTGCGAAAATGGGTATGAATTTTCATGTAAATCAAGGAATGCTTCAAATCACAGGGGGAAACTCATTTAAGGGCGCAAAAGTGAAAGCATTGGATTTAAGAGCAGGGATAGCTTTGTTGTTAGCCGGTTTAACCGCTGAAGGCGAAACTTACATTGAAGATGCATGGCAGATTGACAGAGGTTATGAACATATTGAGAAAAAACTTCTACAACTGAATGTTAATCTAATAAAATCGTAATGTCATTGCTCCAGGAACTATACAAAGATATTCCGAAACGGAATCCCAGAATTTCAGATATTCTGATATATCGGTTGATTAATCCTGGATATCGAGTATTGTACCGCTACAGATTGGCAAAATATTTTGGAACATCAAAAAACAAATTCATGCGGTTACTAGCTTCGCGTCAACGTGTTAAAATGATCTCACAAGGGAATTGTGACATTTCCATTTATTCGGAGATTGGAAAAAATTTCAAATTAGCACATCCGTTAAGTGTTGTTATTGGCGCCGGAGTAATTATAAAGGATAACGTAACTATTTTTCAGAATGTAACTTTAGGAAGTCATGGCAGAAAAGAGAAACAATACCCTATTATAGAAGACAATGTGATTATTTACACAGGTGCGGTTGTAATTGGTGGTATTTCGATTGGCAAAAATGCAGTCATCGGGGCTAATGCTGTTGTGAACAAAGATATTCCCGACAATCATGTCGCTTATGGTAATCCCTTAATAATAAAATCAAAAAAAACAGTATGGGATCTTTCCTGAAAGATACTTTAAGCATTGGTTTCTCTAAGATTATCATTATTCTTTTCAGTTTAACGATTTCAATAGTAACGGCAAGGGTTCTTGGACCGGCGAAAAATGGCATTATCTCTGCTCTATTGGTTTATCCAAGTATTTTTATGTCTTTGGGTTCACTTGGAATACGGCAATCAACAACTTATTTACTTGGGCAAAACAAGTTTAGAGAAGACGAAATAAAAACAGCAATTACACAAATTTGGATTTTTACCTCGATTTGCAGTTTGGTAATTTGTTTTATTTTAATGAAACTTTTCAGCAAAACGGGAGATCAAACCTTGTTGGTTATTCTCGCTTTGATCCCAATTCCGTTTACCCTATTCAACACTTATAATTCGGGAATATTTTTGGGGAAGAACGAAATAAAAAAATTTAACCAGATTAACTGGATTCCATCATTTGTAACGTTGCTGCTAACTTTTTTGCTGATAGTTTTATTCAAATGGGATATAGGGGGTTATATGCTGTCACTCATAGGTGGACCATTTATTATTTTTATCATATTGTTATTCAAAAATAAGTTTATCCTGTATTTTAGTTTGAAACTCAATTTCAAGTTATTGAAAGCGATGTTAAGTTTAGGATTGATATATGCACTTTCGCTTTTGATAATGAATTTGAATTACAAGTTTGATGTGATCATGCTTGAAAAACTAAGTAATGATTATGAAACCGGCATCTACGCGAAAGGTGCTAACTTAACAGAATTTTTATGGCAAATCCCGATGTTTTTGAGCACCATCGTTTTTGCAAGAAGTGCAGCTTCAAAGGATGGGCTTGGTTTTTCCAGAAAAGTTGCTCAGCTGATGAGAATATCATTTATATTTATTTCCATTGGATCACTTGTGCTTTGGCTCTTTTCAGGAATGTTTATAGTTGCCATATTTGGCAAACAGTTTTCGGAAAGTGTCCAGGTATTCAATCATTTATTACCCGGCATAGTATTACTCACCATCTACAAAGTAATGAATATGGATTTGGCTGGTAAGGGAAAACCCTGGATAGCCATGGTAGCTATGACACCATCACTTGTAATTAATATTGTGTTGAATTTATTTTTTATACCTTGGTGGGGGGCAAAAGGTGCAGCTTTAGCTTCATCAGTAAGCTATTCTGTTGCCGCCATGATATTTTTATGGATCTATTCCGTAACTGTGAAGATCCCTGTTCGTGAAATAATCTCGCTTCGCCGAACAGATTTTGACCCATTGATAAAAGCATTCAAACGGAATGAAAGTAATTGAGGATTTTGATTTGACGGATTACAATGGGTACAATATTTTTGCTCGTTGTAAAAAAGTCTTTTTACCGGATAATGAATCAGATATTCTTGAGGTAGCGGCTATGCATCCTGATATATTATTGCTCGGAAGTGGTCATAACATAATCTTGTCTCAAACATATTATGAACAACCGATGATGATTTTTAATGGGAATTTTAATGCTATTTCCAAAGACCCTTCAAATCTTAACCTAGTCGTAGAAGCTGGTGCCCTTATGGCTGATGTGAGCAACTTTGCACTTGAGAATAGTTTGTCAGGCATTGAGGTATTTTATGATATTCCCAGCTCAATGGGGGGAGCTGTTGTAATGAATGCGGGTGCCAGTGGTGAAGAAATAAAAGATGTAATTATGAAAGTAAGGTATCTTAACTTAATTGATTTATCCATTTACGAGCGTTCAGCAGATCAAATCGGGTTTGAATACAGGAATAGTTTTTTCCAACAAAACCCTAAAAACATTGTTCTTAAAGCCTGGCTCAATTTACCAACAGGGGAATATAAGAATATTGCAGACAAAATGGATCTGGTTAAAAAAACACGTTGGCAAAAACAACCTCGTGAATTCCCCAGTTGTGGAAGTGTATTCAAGAGGCCCCAAGGAATGTTTGTAGGTCCTATGCTGGATGCACTTGGGTTAAAAGGATTCCGAATAGGAGGTGCTATGATTTCTGAAAAACACAGTGGTTTTATTATCAATGTTGATAATGCAAGTGGTTCTAATATTTTGTCTGTTATTGCTGAAGTGAAAAAGAGGGTGAAAGATTCGTATGGAATAGACCTTGAAATAGAACAACGCGTTATTTAATTATGAAAATTGTATTTGTAGTTTCTTGCATTAATTCAAAAAGTAATGGTTTAGGAGGACATTATTACAGTCTGATTGAAACCACGAATAGGCTTTCTGAAAAGCATGATATCGTAATAATTAGCGTAGGTGATAAACAAGCAAAAGCGCTAGAAAATATTCAACATAAAAAGTGGTGTGTCATTCATCAAGAGGTAGCGATATTCAAAACTCAACGAGAATTGAACCGTATAGTTCTTGATGAGAAGCCAGATGTGCTGCATGCATTTGATGCCCTCGCTTTTCTCTGGGTACGAAGGACTGGATTGAAATTCAAAATCCCCTTTTGCCTAACAAAATGTGGAGGATCAAACCCCATTTTCTTCCCATATGCAGATAACTTGATTTTATATAGCAAGGAGAATCTTGATTTTTTTAAGAACTCAAAAAAATTTGCTAGAACTAAATTAAGTTTAATCCCAAATCGGCTCAATAAATTTAGTACCGACGAAAAAAGATTAAGTTTGTTAGCGAATCAATTGGGATCCTATGATCAGTCATTTAAGTTCTTGCGTATTTCCAGGATAGGCCCTTATTACCTTCATACTGCGGTCCAATTAATCAATCTCGTTAAGAAATTGTCTGAAGAAGGAATAAATTGTTCTGCAATTTTTATTGGTACAGTGGAAAATGAAGAATGCTTTAACCAATTGAAGCAACAAGCTCCCGGGAATGTTATCTTCTTCACAGACGACGAATTCACTAAAAACGCGAAGGCTTTAATTGATTGTGCAGATGCGGTAATTGGAACCGGCAGAAGTTTTATGGAAGCTGCAGCAAAAGGAAAAATACTTTTAAGCCCTATAGAAAATTCTTCTATCCCCCTATTGATCAATGATACGAATTTTGACCAAGCATTCCATTATAATTTTTCGGAGCGCACCAAATTATTGAACTATATCGAATCTGAAAATTATAACGAGATCAAAAGAACTATTTCGGATGTAAACAAAACAGCTCAGCTTAAAAGATTTTCATCCTCTGTGTTTGATGATTACTTTGACGTCAAGAAAGTAACTGAAAAGCACGAAACTTTTTACCTCAATCTAAAAGCTCCCAAAAGGAAATTCGTAAACTACATTCTTCATCTGCTATTTGTTATACGAAAATATTATCGTTAATGAGGGAACAAACTGCTATAGAGACAAAACTGAGAATTACGCGAAAGGATATCTTTTGGTTCTTACTGCTATGGATAATATTATTCATTGAACCCATTTCTATTGGTCCAATAAAAATTTCTCAGATTTGGAAAGGCATCGTTGTGATACTGCTCTTGTTTTCCCTAATTAAATATAAACTTCCTTCTTTTGTTTGGGTTGGTTTTTTGTTCGCTTTCAAATTCCTGATCTTCTCAGAAATGCCTTATGGGTATCTAAGGGCAATACAGGATTTTTTGGAGGCAATAATTTTTCCGCTGACACTTGCATATTTATTTACAAAGTACAGGAACAGTAATAAACGAAATGAGCTGATGCGTATTCCCATTTGGTTATCATTGTTCATTATCTATTCTTCTGTTCCATTTTTATTTGGGTTAAAGGGGTTAAATCCGGAAACCGATCTGGAACGTTATGGCTTAGAAGCAAATGCTATGAAGGGATTATTTTATCATATTGCGACATCTTCTAAATTATATACAATTGCTACAATAATTTTATTTAACACATATAAGTTTTTCTCTCATAAAATATCATATCAGATCATTTGGCTAACAGCCGTTTTATTAGGCACTTATTTTGTCTATACTAGTTGGACTAGAACAGGCTGGTTGATATTTTCTATAGCTTTGCTCATCAGCTTGTTTTATGGAGCAAATCTGAAACGAAAAATACTGGGAATTACATTAAGCGCAATAATATTAATTGGTCTGGGCTGGCTCTATGAATACAATCAGGCTTTTCGTTGGAGATTATCCGGTGGAGCTGTGTATAGAGACAACACGGAACTTTCTTTTGACGAATTGGCAAAAGCAAGACTTCCATTTATATATATAGCAATAGATAATCTTCGGGAAGAAGGAGTTGGTGCGCAACTAATTGGATATGGAACCCAGAAGGGAATTGATTTGTTCGACCAAAAAACCGGAATGGCAATTGTGTCTCATAACAGAACATTTGAAATACTTGAATCAAGCGGTTTGATAGGTTTAATTTTATATTTCTTGTTCCTAAATAGTTTAAATAAAAAAATACAAGCGAGTCGAAGAACCAAAAAAATTCCATTTATTTTTAACAAGATGCTCCTTGTTTCCTTTGTAATGTTTTTAGGCTTTTACGTAACTTCCCATGGAACTCCGTTGTGGGGAGAAATAATTTTCGCCAGTTTAGCTATGGTAGTTATCCTGAATATAAACGATAAACAACATCTCTATGAAGCCGAAAATCCTGTTTATTGAGATTTGTAATTATAAAGACTACCCGATTGGAGGATATTTAGCATTTGCAAAACAGATGGTTACTGCATTTGGTAATGAACTCGCTCTGGTTGGAATGTCGGACGACACTCCTGTTGGGATGTGGACTAAAAAAGAGATTGATGGTACAACTTTTGATTTTTTTTCAGTTAGACAAATCACATTTAACCATAAAAAATCATGGATTCCCGGACGACTTAAGGCTTATTTGGCGGTAAGGAAATATCGCAGAAAAATCTTTGACAGAAACTTCCATAATGTATTTATACAGACTCCCGAAGTACTTTTTGCATTGTCTAAAATTCAGATTACTAATTTGTGTACACGGATTCCAGGTGTTGAAAATCCAATGGCCATTTCGCGCTATTGGTACGGTAAATATTTTGCACGCATTTTTGATTTATTCTTTTTCAATGCCTTAATGAGATCTGATGTAATATTTGCTTCAGCTGATACCAAAGCGATTAAAGCGTTTTTGGCCAGAGGCCATGGTAAGTTAACTACTGAAAGAGTGATACAATTTCCCACTAGAGTGAATACCGAGATATTTCAACCAAGAGAAAAACTATCAGTTCGCAAGCAATTAGGTTTTAGTACCGAAACAAAAATAATTGTTACTTCAGGAAGATTGAGCAAACTAAAAGGTTGGGAACTTTTACTTGAGAGTTTTACACTATTCCTGGAAAAGTTTCCCGATTCAAAATTTATTTTTGCCGGTGATGGAGAAGACAGGAATAGAATCGAAGAATATGTAAGCAGTAATGCTTTAACAGAGAAGGTTATATTTACCGGAAGAATTGACCACCCGACATTATCGCATTATCTAAATGCCGCAGATATATTTGTAATGGGTTCTTTTGTAGAGGGTTGGTCCACATCACTCGTTGAAGCAATTTCATCCGGAAAACCAATTGTATGCACAGACTTTAGTAGTGCCGATGAATTGATTATTGAAAATAAAAATGGTTTCATTATCAATGATCGAAACCCAAAATCATTTTCAGAAGCGATGATAGCTGCACTCTCATTACCTGAGCAGAACTTGACTGAACGCTCATCTGAAATGGAAAAATATGCAGTCGTAAATCTCAAACAGGATATTCTGTCACATTGGAAACTAAAATAAAATGAAGTGGATTGTTTTTTTTGTAAAATTGATTCGAAATGTTTATTTAAAGCATTGGAAATGGCGTAGGTTCCAAATAGGAAAGAACTTTCATGCCGGAAGATCGGTACAATTATGGGCTAAAAACAATATTTCAATAGGTAATGATTTTTACATTGGACGTTTTTCTCAAATTGAAAATGATGCGGTAATTGGAAATCATGTGATCATGGGAAATCATGTTGCGCTTGTCGGAAAGTATGACCATCATTATCAACAACCCGGAACACCGATCAGACTTGCAAGCGCGATAAGAGATAAGGATTATAACTGGAAAGGTCTCGGGTTGACGACCACAATTGAAGATGATGTTTGGGTTGGTTACGGTTCAACCATTATGCAAGGAGTCACCATTCATCAGGGATCAATTATCGCGGCCGGTTCTGTAGTAACAAAAGATGTCGAAGCGTACAGTATTTATGGCGGAAACCCGGCAAGAAAAATCGCGAACCGATTTAATACACCGGAAGAATTAGAGAGGCATTGTTTGATTTTACAACAATCAGGGAAAAAGAATGAGTGAGAAATTGAATTTACTGGGTTATAGTGTTTTTGATGGAATACTTGATAACTATCCATTATCGGGAAAAGTACTGATTAATACAATTAATCCGCATTCCTATTGCGTAGCTGAAAAGGATGAAGTATTTCGTTCTGCCCTGAAATCATCAGACATCTTATTGCCTGATGGAATAGGAATAGTACTTGCCGCGCGTTTTCTTAAGGCGAAACAAATCCGTAAGATTGCCGGTGCTGACCTCCATCAGTTTTGTTTGGAGAAAGCAAATGCAGAAGGAAAAAAGGTATTTTATTTAGGTGCGTCACAAAATACGTTGGATAAAATCACAGAACGCCTGAAGCAGGATTATCCCAATTTGAGTGTTCAGTCGTTTAGCCCTCCTTATAAAACTATCTTTTCGGATGACGAGAATAAAACAATGATTGAAAAAGTAAATGCTTTTGAGCCTGATTTTCTTTTTATCGGAATGACCGCTCCAAAACAAGAGAAATGGGTATTTGAACACAAAGACAAATTGAATGCCAGCGTGATCTCTTCTATTGGTGCCGTTTTTGACTTTTATGCCGGGACCGTAAAACGGCCCCATCCATTTTGGATCAAGATCGGTTTGGAATGGCTGATTCGATTTGTTAAGGAACCGAAACGGCTTGCCCAACGCAATCTGGTATCCATGCCAAAATTTATATGGGTCGTATTGAAAACTAAAATAACCGGTCAACCTTAATACATAAGTTAAAATGCACATTACTCTTATTGCCGGAGCTCGGCCTAACTTCATGAAGATTGCACCGATTATTCATGCATTGCACAAGGCGCAAGCTGAAGGAAGTTCATTACACTATAGTTTGGTACACACAGGTCAACATTACGATGAAAAAATGTCGGGGCAATTTTTCACCGAATTGGAAATTCCACAGCCAGATGTAAACCTTGATGCAGGTGGAGGAACACAGGCAGAACAAACAGCCGCTATAATGGTTCGTTTTGAGAAGTACCTGGAAACTAACCCGACAGATCTGGTGCTGGTCGTTGGAGACGTGACTTCCACAATGGCATGTGCGATCGTGGCACAAAAGTTGCAAATCAAAGTCGCACATGTTGAAGGAGGAATTCGATCCAATGATCGGACAATGCCGGAAGAAATTAATCGATTGGTAACAGATGCCATTACAGATTATTTTTTACCACTTCTGGAGTTGCGAACAAAAATCTTAGGAAGGCTGGGATTGATGAAGAAAAGATATATTTTGTGGGAAACACGATGATTGATACATTACTTAAACAAATGCCCCGTTTTAGAAAACCGGAATTGTGGAATCAACTTAATCTGATCGACAAGGAATATATTGTTTTAACACTTCATCGACCGAGCAATGTGGATGGAGAAACAAAGCTTAAAGCCTTAATTGATCAAATCATCAATGGTTCGGAAAATGCCCCTATTGTTTTTCCGGTTCATCCACGAACAGCCAGAATGATCGAATTATTGGGAATAGCACATCCGCGTTTGCATCTGATTGATCCGATGGGATACTTGAAATTCAATTATTTAGTTCAGCATGCAAAACTAGTAATCACAGATTCAGGAGGTGTTCCGGAAGAAACTACTGTTATGAAAGTTCCGTGCATGACTTTGAGAAATACGACCGCGCGGCCTGAAACGATTACCGAAGGAACCAACAAACTGATTGGAGCATATCCTAAAGAAATTGAAAAAATGCTTAGAGTATGTTTTTCTGGGAATTGGAAAACCGGATCCATTCCCCTTTTTTGGGATGGAAGAACAGCAGAGAGAATCGTTAAAATTTTAATCAAACTCACCAATTAATAATTTGCTCTTTAATAAAAAACAGTTTTAACAGATATTATGTTAAAAAAATAGATTACGCATGAAAATCATTTTACCTTTCGCCTCATGAATTATCCAATTATTCACGCAATAGCTTCGCTGGTGCTTTCCATAGCAGCAACGGCCTATTTGGTGCCTAATATTATTCGAATTGTTCGGTTTAAAAAATTAATGGATAATCCCAATGAACGCAGTTCACATTCATCCGCTACGCCAAGTCTTGGAGGAATGGCTTTCTTCATTGTGCTGATAATTTCCCTGTATTTCAATCATACTTTCGATACCTATGGGGTTGCAACGAGCTTTTATCCGGCATTAACGATCTTATTTTTCCTGGGCCTGAAAGATGACCTGGTGGTACTTGCCCCGTCAACAAAAGTGGCCGGACAAACCATTGCTTCGCTTTTCATATTGATGAATCCAAAGTTTGAAATTAATTCGTTTCACGGTTTTTTTGGTATCAATCACATTGACCATTGGCTGGGAATCGGTTTAGGCTTATTCATTATGCTCGCCATTATCAATGCGTTCAACCTGATCGATGGAATTGATGGTTTGGCATCTTCCATCGGCATTGTTGCATTTTCGGGCTTTGCAGTGGTATTTTTCTTTGCAGGACGACACTTTTTTGGGCTCACTTCACTCGTGATGGTTGGCATCCTCACAGGTTTCCTGTTTTTTAATCTTTCTGCCAAAAATAAGATCTTTATGGGCGATACGGGATCCATGTTGATCGGTTTTATGGTGGGCGTGATGTCGATTCGTTTTTTGTCCCTCGATATAGCTTCATTAAGCAAATTACCCTTTAATGCATTCGATGTTCCGATCATTTTAGTTTCGTTTATTATCATTCCTTTATTCGATACTGCCCGGGTATTTACGATTCGGGTACTGAATGGAAAAAACCCCTTTTCGGCTGATAGAAACCACTTACACCATATTTTGATCGATTCGTTTAGGATCTCCCACCGCAAAGCCAGTTTCTGCATTGCTTCCGTAAATATTGCCTGTGTTTTGATCTTCTCGGTTTTACTGAAACTGACAAATACCTATGTTGCTTTTACAATCATCCTGCTATTTTGCGCACTGGCTCTTCTTTTTCTATACCGAATCAAACAAGTTGTTATTAAAAGAAGGACAATATCCCGGTCGACCATAAAAAAACACCGCGAAAAATTTACACATCAAAAAGATTCCAATGATCAAACCAGGCGACTGCTTGCTTCCAAATGGCTTTTTCCGAAGTAATTTCATATATTTGTAATGAATTTTTATAATCTTACAAGGATGCCAAAAATCAGCATTCCCTTCCTCGTTTCCGCCTTTATTCTTGCTTTGTTAAGTGTTTCGTGCAGAACAGCAAAAGAAATTGTATACTTTCAGGATTTGGAAACTGATAGTTTGCAGGTCTCTGCACAAAATTTCACTCCCATATTCAAAGTGGATGACTTTTTATCGATCGTTATAACTGCCGAAGACCAGGAATCGGCGAGAATTTATAACCTTCCAACGGCTTCATCATCAAACCAAGGATATACAATTGGAAATCCCGCTCTTTATGGGTATCTGGTAAATGCCAGGGGAGAGATTTCTCTTCCTATTTTAGGAATACTGAACGTTGCCGGTAAAAACAGGATGGATGTAGAGTCGGAAATTAAGACGATGTTAACGGGGCATCTTAAAAACCCTACTGTACATATCCAAATTTTAAATTTCAAAGTGACGGTGCTTGGGGATGTAAAATCCCCGGGGACATTTAAGATTCCAAATGAACGAATCACCCTGCTTGAAGCAATTGGTCTTGCAGGCGACCTAAAAATGTCGGGGAAACGAGAAAACATTAAAGTAATCCGGGATTCGAGCGGAGTTAAAATGGAATATAGTATTAATCTTACCAAGAAAGACGTCTTCCGGTCACCGGCCTATTACCTTCAGCAAAACGACGTGGTGTATGTTCAACCGAATGCTGCTGCCAGGTCAGAAGGTGCATTCTGGAGAACTTCCGGGGCAATTTTCATCTCTATCTCTTCCCTGGTGATTACCACAATTTCAATTATTACTAAGTAAATGCGTCAGGAGGAAGCAATATACAAAGTCCGTGAAAACGAAGAAAGCGCAATATCTCTAAGGGATCTGCTAGATAAATACCTCATCCATTGGAGATGGGTCCTTAGTTCGGTCATCTTATTATTGGTTTTGGGCTGGGTGTATGCCCGGTATCAAACTCCCAGCTATGAAAGTACTGCAACTGTTTTGATAGAACAGGAAAGTAAGTCGGGTATGGCTTCAGAGGAGCTTGGAATGCTTAAAGACTTGGGGTTAGCAAGTGGAGGTGGCGTACTTGAAGATGAAATAGAACTATACCAGTCACGCTCACTCATGGAGCATGTTGTACGTGAATTGCAACTGCACTGGAAGTATCAAATTGTTGGGACCACAACAGGGTTAGTGCGCTCAGAATTATATGACTCAAATCCGATCCGGGTCCGTTCCGTGGAAGCCGACAGTTTATACTACGATAAGCATTATGAATTTGAAATCACCTTGACTTCGGCTAACGAATACACCATTACTTCGGGAAATGAATTGGTAGGAAACATGTATAAATACGGAGCCGTTCTTCAATTATCCATTGGAAATATAATTCTGGAAAAAACCAATGAATTTAAATCTCCCTGGATTGGAAAACGAATTCTGATCAATGTTTCACCCGTTTCCGAAGTCGCGACAGAAATTCGCAAAAACCTGTCGGTTGAGCCGGCCAGCAAGGATGCAAATATCCTGGTACTAAAAGTAAAAGGGCATAATGTTGGCAAAAACAACGCCATTTTGAACAAGATCATAGCCGTTCACCAGGAAAATGCCATAAACAACAAAAATGAGGTCGTAAAAAACACTACCGCCTTCATCAATGACCGGATGAAATTTATTGCAGCTGAACTGACTGACGTCGAAAAGAAAGGGGAAGATTACAAATCCAAACACCACTTGGTAGATGTCACCACAGATGCGGTATCTTACCTCGAAAAAGAGGGGGATATTGAGAAAAAAGTAGTCGATGCAAGTATTGAAATGGAGTTGGCTGACTTTATGAATGAAGTGGTTTCCCAGCAAAACGGATACGAGCAACTCTTGCCTGCAAACTTAGGTTTCAAAGATCCTTCGATCGGGGAAATGACCAATCAGTACAACACCCTGGTATTGGAGCGCAACCGTTTGCGTGAGACCAATGGAGGTAAGCATCCGAAAGTTGCCAGTATCGAATCTCAATTGTCCAGTTTACGCACCTCCCTGGAGAATAGTCTGCGCAACATGCGCAACTCGTCAAAAATGGAATTGAAGAAGTTGAAAAGCGAAGAACAATTGTATCAATCCAAAATTTCATCTATTCCCCAATTCGAAAGAGAATACCGGGATATCTTCCGCCAGCAGCAAATTAAAGAAAGTTTATACCTTTTTCTTTTGCAGAAACGCGAGCAGAACGAGATTTCACTAGCCGCAACCGTTGCCAACTCACGGGTTATTGACGAAGCATACAGCACCGGCATCCCGGTTTCACCAAAGAAAACATTGATTTACCTGATTGCGTTGATGTTTGGGATTTTAATTCCGATTGGAGTGATTTACCTACGGACCTTGCTGAACAATAAGATAGTTTCCCGCACTGATTTGGATCATTCCGGACTAACTGTTGTTGGCGATATCCCGGAAGTGAAGGACAAGGACAAGTTGCTGGCGTGGAACTATCCACAATCCAATATCGCAGAATCCTTCAGAGTTTTGCGGACCAACCTTTCGTTTGTCATCCCTTCCGGGAAAGACGAATGTAGAGTCATTGGCATCACATCAAGTTTGAGTGGTGAAGGTAAGTCTTCAACATCAGTCAACCTGGCATTTATGTTCGCAGCAACCGGGAAAAAAGTGTTGTTAATGGGTCTTGATCTCAGAAAACCACGGATCAAAGAAATCCTGGAACTTAAAAACATGCCCGGCCTGTCAAATTATTTGGTGAATCAAGATCTGAAAGCAAAGGACATCATCAGCGTTGCAGAATCGAATGGGCATTCATTCAACGTTATCCAAGCCGGTGATATTCCCCCGAACCCAAGTGAGCTGCTCATGAGCCACCGGTTAGACGAATTAATGGGAGATCTGCGCAAAGAATTTGATTATATTATTCTGGATAATGCTCCTGTAGGCCTGGTAATTGACGCTGTCACTACCAACAGACTGACAGATATCTCACTTTACATTATCCGCTCCGGCATGATTAACAAGCGTTATCAAAACCATATCCTGGAACTTAAAAACCAAGGAAAATTAAAGAACCTGTATATTATGATGAATGCCGTCAAGAATAAAGTAGGAAGTTATTCTTATTCTTATTCGTATGGCTACGGAGAGGATGTGGAAAAAAGACCCTGGTGGAAACGTTTATTGGGGATCGGGCAATGAACTTAGTGTTTTGATCATTTTTTGGGCAGGATAAAATATTTGTTCTCCAGTCGGTCGTATTCCTGGATGAAATAGACTTTCAGCAAGGCTGTGTAATAATTGTAGGGTTTATGCTGCAAAATCGCCTTATCTCGTTTATATACGCTTTTATCCTCAAACATCCCATCTGCCCCGCGTTTATATACTTTCATTAAAGAATCATTCTGTAAAATACTCGAATCTTTTAATTCCAGCGGGTATTGCGTTGGTGGCAAGAGAATTGCTTTGGACGTATGCATAAAATTCGCTTCATTTTTAGCTGCCGGCATCCGAAAATCGCCTAGTAATTTCACCAATTGCTCGTGCACATTGTTTGAGACCCCATTGTTGAACTTATTCAGTTTTGCACCGAACATATTCAGCATACCCTCTTTCATGCTTTCTTTAAAATGGAAATTTTCACGATCAAAAAGCATGGTTTGCAAATTACTCTTCCAAAAGGTAGAATCGTTGAATGAAACCGGCATCTTCGGCACTATATCTTCCGGGTTGTGAAGCAGGAAACTGTATCCGGGATCAGCAAAACGCCGTTGATATTCCATCGCAAAAACTTTATTCCCAATCATCGGATTGGCAAAAGCATAAACTTTGAAGCTGTTTCGGCTGCTCAATGTGGATTTCGGCAGAAAATGCAGCCAGGATCTTGCCATCTGAGCCAAAGCTCCCCCTTGCGAATGCCCGGTGATATAAATCGTATAAATTCCTTGTTTATTCAGGTTTTGAATTTGTTTCAAAATATCATCCGCACAGTAAGACAGGCCCAAAATATATCCCGCATGAACCGCTGCGTCCGGATCTTCTGCACAGGTATAGGAAAAAGTCGTTTCACCTTTAAAAATGGTATCCTTTGCAGGAACCAGGGAAGAATACATATTCTCCAACCAACTTGATTTTTTATCCGTTGAACCCCTGAAATTCAATACCGCTTTTGTTTTGGATTGATTGACATACACCTGGAACAGGTTGTCCATTCCGTAAGCCGGAGAAGAATAAATCCGAACATACTCCTTCGGAAGAATGGCCTCATCGGAACCTTCCAGGTCCAAATAGGTAAATGAATTGCAAATTTGAATAAGGTCGCGCGCTTCTTTGGCATCAAATCCGGATGAATGTTGTGCATAGGAATCCATACACAGCAAAGTAATGAGAACGGTCAATAATTTATTCATGAAATGTTGAGTACTTGGTTCTACCCGGATAAAGCAAAAATGATTCTATTGTTACAGGTTTCGGGTAACGAATTAATCACGCAGTTTCTTATTTTCCTTATGACGTGCGGCATCTCTTCCCGTTTTTTTGGCCAAGTTCTTTTCCAAAGCTTCCTCCAAATTCACGCCGGTTTGATTCGCTAAACAGATTAATACAAAAAGCACATCGGCCAATTCATCTCCCAAATCCTTGTCCTTATCACTCTCCTTTTCACTTTGTTCCCCATATCTGCGGGCAATGATCCGGGCAACTTCTCCCACCTCCTCCGTAAGCATGGCCATATTTGTCAGCTCATTAAAATAACGTACTCCAACCTCTTTGATCCATTGGTCCACTTTCTTTTGCGCTTCTGAAATCTCCATTATTCCTTGTTTTTTGAATCGATGAGTATGGTAACCGGCCCGTCATTCAGCAATGTTACTTTCATATCTGCTCCAAAGGATCCGGACTGTACGGGTTTCCCCAAAAGCATTTCAGCTTTGCGAATAAATGACTCATACAGCGGAATGGCCTGTTCAGGTCTTGCGGCAGCGATAAAACTTGGCCTGTTTCCCTTTTTGGTAGATGCATGAAGTGTAAATTGACTTACAACAAGCAAATCGCCCTCGATATCTTGCAGGGAACAATTCATCTTCCCAGCTTTATCGGAAAAAATCCGCATGTGGCTGATCTTTGGAATCAACCAATCAATATCCTCTTCCGAATCGGCGTGTTCAATTCCAAGGAGAACGAGCAATCCGGGGCCAATTTGCCCGATAATTTTATCTTCTACAGTTACACTTGCATGGGAGACCCGCTGAATGATTAGTCGCATATCTGTCAAATATAAATATTGTTCGCAAAATCTCTAAATAGCTAAATTGGAATATCGGTATATACCGATATTCCAATTTTCCGATATTACGAAGTAATTACTCTAAAACACGTTTATTTCTGCGGTGAACATCTTCATCGTCACCGGTCATCAGCTGCAAATAGGTAAAATACCTGGTTTCATAGATCTCACCCTTTTTAACCGCTTCCTTCACTGCACAAGCCGGTTCGTTTAAATGCTGGCAATTGTGAAACTTGCATTTTCCTATCAGTTCCCGCATTTCAGGGAAGTAATGGGAAATCACTTCTTTATCCAGGTCAACAATTCCAAAAGCCCGGATTCCAGGTGTATCAATGATAAATCCGCCGGATTGCAAAGGATGCATTTCAGCAAAAGTCGTGGTGTGCTGCCCCTGGTGATGAGCAGACGAAATTTCTCCGACCCGTAAATCCAAATTCGGGTCCAGCGCATTGACCAATGTACTTTTGCCCGTTCCGGAATGCCCGGCAATCATGACCTGCTGATCTCTGATCTCTTCTCTCAGGAACTCAATATCTTTTTGATTGGTTGCAGAAATCGCATGGCATGGATAACCAACCGATTCATACATAAACATAATTGCTTTCAAATCCAGTAACCCCTCGTCATCCAGCAGATCCACTTTATTAAAAATCAATGTGGTAGGAATGCGAAATGACTCCGCAGCAACTAGGAAACGGTCGATGAAAACAAAGTGGGTCTCAGGGTATTTCAGCGTTACCATCAGGTAAGCACGATCCACATTTGCTGCCAGAATGTGCATTTGCTTGCTTAGGTTCGTGCTTTTTCTGACAATGTAATTTTCACGAAGTTCATAATCCACAATCACCCGTTTTCCTTCCTCGTCCGATTTTGGATCCAGAATCACACGATCTCCGACAGCAATGGGATTGGTCGTTTTCAGGCCTTGCAGTTTCAATCTTCCGCGCACCCGACATTCCACGACGTTTCCATCCGGCATTAATACCTGGTACCACTTTCCTGTTGACTTTAAGACCTTACCGCGAAGATTATCACTCATAGAACAAAATTACCGAAAGGATTCGGAAAATCATCCTGAATTCTTGCTCTTTGCAGTGAGATTTTTAAGAGAACCAACGTTATTCCATTCCCAATCGTTATCTTCGCAGTCAAAGTTTTTAGTATGTCGATTGAAGTAAAAAACCTTTCCAAATATTACGGCGAACAAGCAGCGGTAAACGACATTACTTTTTCCGTTGGAAAAGGTGAGATCATCGGCTTCCTGGGACCAAACGGAGCAGGTAAATCGACAACAATGAAAATGATTACCGGTTTTATTCCTGCTACGCAAGGAGAGATCAAGGTCTGTGGAATCCCTGTTTCGGTAGATTCCATTGAAACGAGAAAACGCATCGGTTATCTTCCTGAAAATAATCCCTTGTACCTGGACATGTATGTAAAAGAATACCTGGAATTTGTAGGGAAGATCTACAAGGTGAAAAACCTGAAAGAACGCGTGAAAGAAATGATCCAACTGGTTGGACTGGAAATAGAGCAAAACAAAAAGATCGGGATGCTCTCTAAAGGTTACCGTCAGCGTGTAGGACTTGCCCAGGCAATTATTCACAACCCAGATGTATTGATTTTGGATGAACCGACTTCCGGTCTGGATCCGAACCAATTGGTAGAAATCCGCGAATTGATCCGCCGCATCGGGAAAGAGAAAACCGTCATGCTTTCTACACATATCTTACAGGAGGTAGAAGCCATTTGTGATCGGGTGGTTATTATCCGGCAAGGAAAACTGGTTGCGGACAACCTGGCTTCCAACTTACAGGTTGAAACAGATACACAAGTTGTTTATGCAGAATTCGACGGAATTGTGTCGAAAAATTTACTTCAAAAAATTCCGGGTGTTTCCAAAATCGAACGCGTTTCCGACTCCAAATACCTCATCGAAAGCCAATCGTTGGATGATCTGCGTAAAACAGTGGCGCAATTCGCTCAGAAAAACAACCTACTCGTTCTGACTCTGAGAACAGAGGAAAAATCACTGGAAGAAGTCTTTAAATCGTTGACGAAATAAAACGGTACATTCAAAGTCTGTCATAACCAATTAAATTTTTAACCGGAACTAAAAACAACGTCGACCCTCATTCCATTTTATGCGATTACTACTCCTCCTCTTTCTTGTATTAATTCCTGCAACAAGATTGGTTGCACAGGAAGTTCCATCCCTCTATCATACAAAATGGTATTTAAATGCTGCGCAGATCAGCTCGTTTGCCTGGAACGACAGCAGTAAGATTAACTCCTGTATTCCTGCTTACAATTACATACTTTTTAAAACCGATCAGCTTGAAATTGGTATGGATTCCTCTGAGAACCAACGAGCGAAAAGAACTCTTTTTGAATACCGGATGAATTCCGGTCCGGATCATACAGGGCAAATATTCCTGTATCGCACTGCGAAAGAAAAGAAAAAGAAGGTTCCTTTTGCCTATTACGAATACAAACTGACTCCTTTCGAACTGATACTGACCACTTACCCGGAAAAGGAGATTTTCCCGGATATCTCACATACGGAAACCCTCGTTTTTTCTATGAAACCAGACAGCCTTCAATTGAGCACAAAGATTTTAGGAGTCTGGAAATCCGAGCCGTCTCCCTATAAATTCTTCGATAAGTCGCAGCAAGACACTATTGTGCTTACAAGATCTCAAATCGATAAGAATCTCTATGATCGATATTTCTATACGTTCGAACGAATAGAATCCGTTTTAACTTGCACCGCCCGGTTTTTTGTTTCACCGGATATAAAAGACCGCATGTTTTACGATATATCTAACAGGTACAACTATTCGCTGGACCTTTCCAATAAACAACTGATATTTTTAGAAAAATACGGCAATAAAGTTTATGACATTCTTGAAATAAATGAAAGCCGGTTAATCCTCAAACTTCACCGGGAATAATATGTTCTCCCCTCTCTCCCAAAATTCGTTTTGCCAGGTAATGCATCACATAGATCAAAGGCGTGAGGCAAACTGCAATCACTAATTTGGTCAAATAGCCGGTAATTGCCAAAACAAGCACCAGTTTCAAAGGATAAGCCCCCGAAAGGTACAAACCAATGATTGCAACGATAAACGAATCTACTAATTGAGAAACAACCGTTGATCCGGTACTTCGAAGCCAAATCATCTTTCCTTTGGTCAGCTTGCTGAAAAAATGAAAAAGCTGAACATCCAGTAATTGAGAAACAAGGAAGGCTGTAATGCTTCCGACCATGATCCACAACGATCCGCCGAATGCTTTGGCAAATTCCTGATCGGATAGCCAGGAGCCTTCCGCGGTTGGAAGATGTACCGCAATGAAAACTATCAAAAAACAAAAAGCAATCAAGCAGGTTGTAATCCAGCTCAACCTGCGAATGGCCTGTTTTCCGAAATACTCATTCATGACATCCGTGAGTAAAAAAACAATGGGCCAGGGAACAATCCCGGCAATCATCGGAGCCAAATAAGGCCCCATATATACCAATTTGGCAGAGATCAATTCAGCAACAATGGCGCTGGTAATAAAAATCCCCGCCATCACCATAAACGCTAGTTCTTTTCGTGTTCGAAGCATGGTCGAAGATACTATATTTTCGCACGCTGAACGGCCTTCCATGAAACTTCGATCCAAAAAGCGGAATAATCCCTATTTTTGCGCAATAAATTAGAACACATGAAAAAGAATGTCATTGAAGAATTAAGATGGAGAGGAATGGTACAGGATATCATGCCCGGTTTGGAAGAACAACTGCTTAAGGAAATGACATCCGGTTATGTGGGCTTTGATCCGACTTCCGACTCCCTGCATGTAGGAAATTTACTTCCGATCATGTTATTGAAACATTTCCAGCTGGCAGGGCACAAACCATATGCATTGGTTGGCGGAGCCACCGGAATGGTGGGAGACCCTTCCGGGAAATCTGCAGAACGCAATTTACTGGATGAGAAAACTCTGAATCACAACATTGAATGTGTTGAAAACCAATTGCGCCAATTCCTGGATTTTGAAACAGGTGAAAACAAAGCGGAATTGGTCAACAATTACGACTGGATGCGTCATTTTTCATTCCTGGAGTTTATTCGTGACGTAGGAAAACACATCACTGTGAATTACATGAGTGCGAAGGATTCGGTGAAAAAACGCATCGAAACAGGAATTTCTTTTACAGAATTCTCATACCAGTTAATTCAGGGGTACGATTTCCTGCATTTATACCGGACAAATAATGTGAAAGTGCAATTCGGAGGATCAGACCAATGGGGAAATATTACTACTGGGACAGAATTGGTTCGCAAAATTGCCGGTGGAGAAGCCTATGCTTTTACATGTCCGTTATTGACCAAAGCTGATGGTGGAAAGTTCGGGAAAACAGAATCGGGAACAGTGTGGCTGGATCCTGAAAAAACAAGCCCGTATGCATTCTACCAATTTTGGTTAAATGCCTCCGATGAAGATGCCGCCAAATTGATCCGTTTCTATACTTTGAAAACAAAAGAAGAAATCGAAGCGATTGAAAAGGAACATGGTGAAGCTCCGCACCTGCGTATATTGCAAAAAGCAATTGCAGAAGAAGTAACCATTCGCGTTCACGGAAAAGAGGCTTTGGAAATGGCCATTGCAGCTTCGAATATCCTGTTCGGGAAATCGACCTCGGAAGATTTGAAAAAACTGTCAAATGATACTTTTTTAAGTATTTTCGACGGGGTTCCAATGGCAACAATTAAGCGTTCGGAATTAACGGAAGGAATTAGTATTGTTGACCTATTATCAGCAAGGACGGGATTCTTAGCTTCAAACGGTGAAGCTAAACGCGAATTGAAAGCCAATGCCATTTCCCTGAACAAGGATAAGGTCGGTGAAGGAACTTTGGTTGGTCCGAGTGATCTGATCAATGAAAAATTCATTCTGTTAGGCAAAGGGAAAAAGAATAATTACATCGTAATTGTTGAATAAAAATCTTTCAAACAAAATTGTGGGCACGCGATTAATCGCGCGCCCACAATTCGTTTATCATCTTTATCTGGGTCTGCTTCCGAATGTTTTTTGGAAAAAATCTTCCGTCTTCTCGGTAGATTTCAAAATCTTATCGAACATTTCATCCGTGCGCTTCTTGTTCTTTTCCAGTACTTCAAAGTTGTGTTCGGCATTTTTCTCTTTAAACTCTTTTTCCTTTTCCAGGTTTTTCTGAATTGTATGATAATGACCTTCGTAATAATCTTCCAAACGTACCAACTCAGCACGATCGGAAATAAACGTCCGCAAATCGGATTCCATCAGCAACAGGGTCTGGTAATTTAATGAATTGAGGTACTTATTCATTTCCACGTACTTGTAATTCGGATTTTTCTTTGAATACGCTTTCAATCCGCTAAGTCCGCGTTTAATGAGTTTTTCCAGCACTTTGTATTCCTTATTGATCTCAGGCGGATACATTAGCGAATCATACGTTTCTTTGTGAAAGCGGTACAAACGGGTCAATCCGTCCGCAATTTGCCCGTCGTATAAAATAATCGAATCGCTGTAATAAATCGGTGCTGAATTCAGGATGTGCAAGTTGGTATAACTCATTTCATAAGCAACTTTCAACGATTTAAAACGATCCTCATATGTTTTGTCCTGGTGGGCCAATGCATCCCAGTTCTTGCGCAAACTGTCGATACGCAGAATGGAATAAAACAAGCTGTCTTTCCATTTGCCAAATGTTGGCGGTACCAGGGTCGAATCAAAGTTAACCGGAGTAGAATAGTTCCTTGATTCCAGCATTAACTTTCCCTTCTTCTCTTGAATGGTGTTCAGTTCCTTCGAGATCCGGGATTTTTCCTTTCCCAATTGCGTCACGTTTTTCTTCTGCTCGGAAAGCACTTTTTTGACCATACTGTTGGCCGTTTTGTCCGTCGTTTTGAAGATCTTGGTTTCATTCGAAATGATCCGCTTACTAATGGAATAAGCTGATTTATTGATCTTTTTTGCAGCTTTACTGTAAAGTGCTACGCTGTCATTAATATCTCTCAAATCTGGGAAATTTTCGTGCAGCTGGTCTTTTTCAATTATTTCAAATGATTTTCTGAACTTGTCATTCAGGTGCAGTCCCAGGTAATTAAAATGATGCACCGCCATGGCAGTGTAATTGGCAGGGTTAAACTTCAGTCCGTCTTTCGCAACTTTGATCCATTTATCATTCAGGTTCATTGCACAGTATTCCGAAACATAGGTGTCAAAATCCACTGGTTTTCCGGTTCCTTTTTTTAGGATCGAATCCCAATCTTTGGTTCTCCGGGTAAAATCCGCCATTGAAACCGGGTGTTCTCTCAACTGGAATTCAGGTTGTGACGGCAAATGAGACTGCACGAAAAGATCCGGGTCCACCATAAAATTCTCTAACGTGGGATAGCGGACAAAACCAATCTCCGATTTATACGATCCGCGCTTTTTCTCAGTCTTTTCAGCTTTCTTTTTGTCTTTTTTATCCCATTTAAATTGCTTTACTTTTTTGCGCTTTTCTTTAAGTTTTGCCAGTTTTTGCGCTCGTTTCAGGGCAAGCTTTTCCTTTTTCAACAGATCTTCCTTGTATTTTGGAATACGGCCGATATAACCTGCATCCCAGGTTGGGTCACACAAATACCATCTACGATTCACTTTAAAAGCAACCCATTCATGATCCGAATTGGCGATCAAAGGAATGGAATCCGATAGAAACTGAGCGGTATATCCTTCCACGGTTGTTGCATCAATTCCCGCGTTTTTCAATAATTCAACCACCAATGCACTGTATCCTTGGCAAACCGTGTTTTTGGCTTTCAAAACAGCACCTGCAGATTTGTATTCCAGGGGTTTCCCATTTTCAATTGCCTTGTAATCATACGAAATATTATGGGTTACCCATTGGTAAATATGTGCAGCCTTTGTACTGTCATCCGTTAGGTTTTTAGTCAGATAAGCGCTTAATGATTTGGTTGTTTTCTGGGCTTCCTTAGGAACTTTCAGGAATTCGATTTTTTCTTGAGCAGACAATATATTCCACGCCAAAAAAGTGATGATCAGGCAGTAAAGTTTCATTTTCAATGGATTGATTTTTTTCTTCGGAACAAAGGTATATCTTTTTCTCAACTAACTTGTTAAATCAATAGAAATCACATGGAAGAATCAACTGAATGAGGAATTGATTCCGTTAATCTCTGCTAAAGATCGGAATGGAGATCAGCACTTGAGTACCTCGCAGGTTTCCATCAGCATCTTCCAGGCTTTCAATGGAAAAATCAAATTCAGCCTGATACCTTTCTTTAAACAGCTTCAATCGTTCGGATGTGATTTTTGTCGCGTAGGATTTATGATCCGGTTTCTGAGCATCCGCCTTATTTTTAGCGTAGCCCACCCCATTGTCAATAATCTCTACAATCAGGCGGTTATTTTCGACCTTTTTGAAATTCAGGTTGATCATTCCGCCCTGTTCCAATCCTTTAAATCCGTGGATAATGGCATTTTCCGCAAAGGGCTGAATCAGCATGGGCGGAACAAACTTATTCAATTCCTCCTTCGACAAGGAAATTTCCAGCCTGAAATCAAACCTGTTTTTGAAACGCATTTGTTCCAATCCCAAATACATTTCCAGGGACTCAATTTCCTTCTGAATGGAAATCTCTGTTTCCCTTGAATTCGTTAAGGTTAAGCGAATCAGTTTTGAAAGTTTCAATAAATAGCGCTCTGCCAATTCATTTTCATTATACAACAGGAAGCTTTGAATAGAATTCAGCGCATTGAAGATAAAATGCGGATTCATTTGTGCCAAAAGGGCCTTCTGCTCAAGGATTTCCATGTTTCGCTGAATCTCATCCTGACGTCGTATCACCTTTAAACGATACCTGAAAACCAGGAAACTAATCACCAGAACAATGAGAACGATCAAAATTGTAAACCACCACGTGAAATAAAACGGGGGAAGTACAGAAAATCGTGTCAATATATATGGTTTACTCCAACTACCATATTCATTCTGATATTCTATCTCCAAATCATAGGCTTCAAAAGCCGGGTTAATCATGATTAATTCTCCGTTAAATCCGATGGACCAGGGATCCGTTTTCCGGAAGCGATATCTGTATGGTTGTCTGTGCTGTGATTTGTAATTAGTTGTTTTCAACAGGAAACGGATGATTTTATGAGATGAATTAAATTCTATTCCGCTTTTGAAGTGTTCAACCTTTTTTCCGTTCGTAAAAACTGTTTGGATATCGATCTGTTTTTCGTGCGAGTTCTTCGTCCAATTGTATGAAGACGGAATGAGGGTTATTCCTTTTCTTGTCCCAACATACACACCATTCTTGTTACAATAAATAGCACTTATCTCAGATGAAGCAAGTCCATTCAATTCGGTCAGGTTAAAGATCCGGATTTGGTGATTAGGAAGTTGGACAATCTTAGAAATCCCTTCATTTGACGCTACATAAATAGCTCCTTTCTTATCGATATAGATCGCATTCAACTGATTTGAAAGCAGACCGTCTTCGACTCCTATTTTCCCGACGAATTTCTCATTTTTAAGGAGAATAATCCCTTTTCCCCGGGTTGCCGCAACCAAACCCCATTTTGGATGAAATTTCAAATCGGTTATCCTTACCCGATCCAGGTCTCCCGGAAGCCTGCATCTTTTGACATTTCCTTTTTTTATTCGGAACAACCCGATCAAGGTTCCTGCATACAATTCCCCATTTTCATCTACTGCAAGGGATTTAAAGTGATGTGCCGCATATTTTTTTGCATTGTAAACCTGCGTTCGCGTCAATAATTCTTCCTGGAACTCTTTTTCCCGCTGGAATTTTAAAGGCATCACATAAGCCGTATAGAAATTTCCTTCCCGGTCATTGGACCAGGCCTGAAATTGACATATTTCGTACCCCCAATCCCTTTTGGTGAGGGAATTTGATAAAAAATACGGGATGTTATTGGAGATAACCAGTTTATCTTTCCAGACTCCGATTGTATTTTTTGACCCGCTTGTCTTCAACAATTCTTCACCGGTTTTCAGGTTGAAATAGCCGAATGCAGATGAATAATAGACTTGGTTTCCGATCCCGTTAATATCATGAATAACCCCGTAATTTTCCGTTTCTTCCGGATCCCAATTGACAATATCCAAACAAGAAGTATAATAAATCCCTTTATCCAAAGTAGAAAACCAATACCCACCCTCAGAATCTTTTATTACTCCGGTTACTTTCTGATCTTTCAAGTAAATTCCATCTGGTTTGGTAAAATCTGTTTTTCCGGGATTTTTAAAGCGGTAAGCACCGGTCAGCGTCGTAATCCAAAATTCTCCTCCAACATTATACATACCGGTATACCCGTTAAAAAGTACTTTATTCGATGAGTCATCGGTTCGAAATACCATATTATCTATGCAAATAAATCGGTTTTGACCGATTCGAAACATGTCAAATTGTACAATTCCTTGCTCATTCTTATAATGAATCTTTTTTCCCTTCTCCGGAATAATACAGAGTTCTTTCAACCCCGTACTTGGTCCATGTGTACAGTTTACAAGCCAGCTAGCTCCTACTTCGATTAATTCCCTCACTTCTATTGGTCTGTAGATAAAAAACCGTCCGTTTTTATCTATTCTCCCGGTTTGATAGATCCCTGAATAATATACATTATCATCCTTATCAACTGCAAACGATTTCCGGTGATTAAAATCACCATGATTCATTTTAACAAGCAAATGATTGTATTTGTATGGAAGGATTTTCTTTTTTTGAGGATCGTAATAGGCTATCTTTCCATTATACAAGTAGAACCACAAACGTCCCTTGTAATCTTCCTGGATCTTAAAAACAACCTCGTCGGGGAGACCGCTTGATTTATTGTAAACATGCAATCTGAAACCATCATATCTTACCACTCCGTGGTCCGTGCAGAACCAGATAAATCCGCTTCTATCCTGGTGAACATAATAAGTTTCAGAGCTTGGTAAGCCATCATTTACGGAAATATTCATGTAGGATGGTTCCCATCGTTTGTTTTGAGCAATCAAATCATGGTCAAATGCAAGCAGCATGAAAACCAGGAGACATATCCTGTTAAATAAGAAAAAGTTCTTCTTAAAAAAATGAGGTGTTTTTAAGGAGTTCATCTGCTTCAAAAATAATTCCACTTCCAGTTTCTGCTGTATTAATCCTTATTGAAAACCGGGATTAAAATAATGATTTTCGTTCCTTTGGATTTCCCGTTTTCATCCATCCGGTTTTCTATTACAAAATCAAACTCTGCATTGTATTTTTCCCTGAATAAACTCAGTCTCTCGGAAGTAATCTGCATTCCATAGGACTTATGTTCTGAGGACAATGTATTCTTGTCTTTCGAATCGTACCCTATTCCGTTGTCTGTTACCACGACCACTAGTTTGTTCTCCACCAGTTCTTTAAAATTCACTTCCAGTTTCCCCATAATGTTCAATCCCTTAAAACCATGAATGATGGCATTTTCCACAAAGGGCTGGATCAACATGGGAGGAATGTATTTTTGCCGTTCCGTATGTGTCAGTGAAGTTTTAATTTCAAAATCAAAACGATCTTTAAACCGCATTTTTTCAAGCTGGATGTACTTGCTCAAAACATCTATTTCCTGCTGGATCGTTACTTCACTTTCCCGTGAATTATTCAGGGTCATCCGGATTAGCTGAGATAGCATCTGAAGGTATTTCTCCGCCAAATCGTTCTCATGATACACCAGGAAACTTTGGATGGAATTCAATGAGTTGAAAATAAAATGCGGATTCATCTGGGCCAAAAGGGCTTTTTGTTCCAGCTTTTCAATTTGACGCTTATACCTGCGCTGTTTGTTAATTTGAATCGCCGTAATCCTGAAAAGGATAAACGCGAGTAAAAAACTGCTGAAGACCAAAAGAATATAAAACCAGATCGTTTCAACAAATTTAGGCTGTTTATGAATAGTTAATATTCCATAGGGCTTTTGCCAGATTCCATTGTCGTTTAAATAAGACAATTCCAAATGATAATCTCCCGAGGTTAAATCGTAAAAATCAATACTTCCCGTATTGCCATAAGTCCATTTGTCGTGAGCCGACAGCCGGTATTTGTAAGGTTGGCTGCCTAAACTTTTATAGTTTGTGGACCGCAATTCGATATGGATCATCTTTGAACCGCTTTCGAGTTCCAGATCTTGAGATTCCGGGTAGATCACCTTTCCATCAATAGTTAGTTCTTTTACGGAAACTTGTTCTTTCAATGGGTTCATTAAAAAACTCAGGTCCGTCGGAAATTTTGAGATCCCACGCTTGGTTGCCAGGTAAACAGTTCCGTCATCCAGGAACGCATAATTCACTTCACTGGAGGCGAGCCCGTTCACATTTAAAATGTTGTGGATCCGGACGTATTTGTTCCCTATGAAAAACAGTTTTGAAACACCCCTATTTGTTGAAATCCAGCAAGTAATCCCGTTTTTTTCAAGCTCGATTTTATTGATCTGATCACTCACCAAACCATTTTTAGCGGTAATGTGATGTGTTATTTTACCGTTTTTAAAAAGGTAAATTCCATCTCCACGGGTTCCTATTATCAACCCCAATTCTTTTGAATACCTTACACAAGAAATCCTGTTTTCCCTGATCGCTTTTGGAAACATGGAATTAACCAACATCCCGTTCTTCAAACAGAAGAGTCCTTTTGCATTTCCCACAAAAACAGCTTCACCGGAAGAACAAACTGTTTCAAAAAAATGGTGGAGGTTCTTATCGTATTTTTTTGATGCGAAATAATCATAGAGCGTGTCCATTTGGCCGCTCCTGTGAATTCGCATAATCATAGAAGCACAAATCAACACGCTGGTATCTTGCTCATTGAAATAGTCATAATAATTAGGGATACGCCAATATTTTTTGTTCTTCACGTCGATGGGTAACTTCCGGTTTATTCTGGGTAACAGCAGGAGGTTGTCAAATCGCGAAACAATCGTTCTTGAAAGGTGATTGGAAGTAATTAAGGGGTAATGATCCTTTAAACGGAACACCCCCAAATGGTCGGAATAAAAAATGTCTTTATTTGAATCTACCACCACATGGGTTACATCTATTTCTTTCGAATTTTCAAACACCAAACAATTTTTTACAATGGAATTGGGCAGATAAACAATTCCCTTATCCAGGGTAGAAAACCACCACCCATTTTCCCGATCCTTTAGAACGGCTGAAACTTTAAACCCGCTCAAAAAATGTTGTTTCGGAGCATTGACCAAACCATACTTTGCGATGTTCTTCAACTTATAAGCACCATCCACAGTGGTTATCCACAAATCAGGTCCGGCAGAAAAATATCCGGTAGTTCCGGGGAAACGAACAACCTTTTCCGGGAATCTCAGATCAAAAAAGCAATCCTGAACCCGGGCAATTTTCCGGCCTTGATGCAATTTCAGTTCAGCAAGGGCACTCTGCATATGATTTTTAAAAACCTCATAACTGATTATCCTTTTTTGAAGCTTTCCTTCTTTTCGAAGTGTTAATTCATAAAACTTAGGTGCTATGTCTTTTGTTTTATATAAGTTAAAGGTCGCCTGGTAACTTCCGTTGCGTAGATCAAAAGTCCAGTAATCGCCGCGAAAAGCAGCTATTTGTGTTCTACCTTGCCGATCAATTTTCAGGACCCCATTATTTCCGGAACTAAAGAATATGTTATCATTTTTATCAATTGAAAAGGTTTTGTAAGGATATAAATTATTTCCTATATAATCGGAAATCAACTGGTTATACCTGTATTTTATAATTTTGTGTTTTGCATTGTCATAATAACTTAACAGGCCGTTATAACTAATGAACCAGATGCGCCCTTTGTAATCTTCGTAAATCCAAAAAATAACATTGTCGGGAAGCCCGTTTTTGGTGGTCAGCACCTCCATATGAAACCCATCGTACCTAACTACTCCCCGATCCGTACAAAACCAAATATATCCTTGTTGATCCTGGTAAACAAAATAAGTTTCGGAACTCGGAAGTCCCTCTTTAACAGAAAAGATCCGGTAGGAAGGCTCCCAGTTTATTTGAGTAAATGCATGACTTGCCAAAAAACAGGTCAACAGGATTGCGATATTTTTTTTAAGACTCATCTCACTTTCCTGTTCTCATATCCAAAAACACGTGTTCGGGATATTGAATATCCACTAAAAACAATCCTTTTGCCGGTACAGATAGCTTCGCCTCTCCCCTGTCCTTCGATTCCATAATCCGGAACAGATCATCCGGATCCAGATTACCATAACCAACTTCCAGTAAGGTGCCTACAATTGCCCGAACCATATTCCTTAGAAAACGATCAGCGGTTATCTCAAAGTACCAGCTATATGCTGTCAGCTGATTCCATTTTGCTTCCGAAACCGTACAAATATTTGTCTTCACATCTGTATGCAGCTTAGAAAACGAAGTAAAATCCTGCTTCCCCAATAAAATCAGCGCAGCCCGGTTCATAGCAGCAAAATTAATTTCCGGTGCCAGGTAATAGCTATCCAATAAAAACGGATCTTTCTTTTGATGAATAAAATAGTGATACGTGCGGGATGTAGCTGAAAACCGGGCATGGAATTCGTCTGTTACCTGTTGAGCAGAAAAGACCCCTATATCATCCGGGAGCATTTTGTTTAATTTGTAAACCAATTGTTCCGGATCCAGTGCTTTATCCGTATCAAAATGCAGGACATAATAAGATGCATGGACACCCGTATCGGTGCGGCCACAACCAACTACAGAAACCGGGTTATTTCCCATTAAACGGGATAATCTTTGTTCGATTTCTTCCTGAACGGAAGAGGCATTCGGTTGGATTTGCCAACCGTGATAGTTCGTTCCGCGATAGGCGAGTTCCAGAGCATATCGAAATGTCATGCAGTAAAGTTAATCAATTCGTTTGCTTGACAAATGATCTACCTGCTCGTCTAAATTGTTAACATTAAAATAATCCATCCGGTATTAATTAATTATTTCGTAACACAGCAGTAATTATAAAGGAAAGTATCAGGGATACTTTTGCTCAAACTTTAACAAGGAGCACAATGCAAGTGAGTAAGGGACAAACCATCCTTTTAGTGGACGACGAAAAAGATATTCTGGAATTTTTACAGTATAATCTGGAGCGGGAGGGATATAAAGTATTTGTTGCCAACGACGGGCTTGAGGGAGTCGAAATGGCTCAAAAAGTTTCTCCGGACCTGATTCTGATGGATGTGATGATGCCGAGAATGGATGGAATCGAAGCATGCCAGACTATCCGGCAAGATCTTCAGCTCAATTCACCTCTGATCGCCTTTTTGACATCCAGAGCGGAAGATTATTCACAAGTTGCCGGCTTTGAAGCGGGAGCGGATGATTATATCACTAAACCGATCAGACCGCGCCTGTTGGTATCGAAAGTAGAAGCCTTACTTAGAAGGGCGGGGCGCATCAATGGTACCGAAGCTGAAATCAAAACCTCTTCCATTACCGTTAATCGCGAAAAATTCCTGGTTTTCATGAACGATCAAGAGATCCAACTGCCCAAAAAAGAGTTTGAACTGATCGAATTATTGGCTTCCAGACCCGGAAAAGTCTTTACACGCGAACAGATCCTGACAACCGTCTGGGGAGATGAAACCATTGTCGGTGAACGAACAATCGATGTTCATATCCGAAAATTGAGAGAAAAATTAGGAGAATCGTATATTCGTACCATTAAAGGTGTTGGTTATACATTTTCTGAAAAGTGAAAAAATTAAATCCGTTTACCATTATTCTTATTGGAAGTGGCATCGTTGCTGTTTGCTTAGCACTCATTCTCATCGTTGTTAATTTCTTCTATCCGATTCCGGTCGGTGTATTTGTTTCAGTCATTTTGCCCGGAGCACTGGGAACTTTCATTGCTTTCTATTTTCTGTTTAGGGCTTTTATTTACAACCGATTGCGCATTCTCTACCGTTCTATCCGAAAGGGAAAAATGATGCCGGATGAAAAGTTGTATATCAATATGTCGGAAGATATAATCGGAAATGCCGAGTCGGATTCCAAAAAATGGAGCGAGCAACGAACCTCCGAGATCACACAACTGCAGCAACAAGACAAATTCAGACGGGAATTCATCGGAAACCTCGCTCACGAATTAAAAACGCCTGTTTTTTCCATTCAGGGATATGTTTTGACACTATTGGAAGGTGGACTGGAAGACGAACGGGTCAACCGCATGTTCCTGGAACGTGCTTCCAAAGCAATCGACCGGATGACCAATATCCTGAATGACCTGGATGAGCTCACCAAATTGGAAGTAAATGACCTGAAAATGGACATGCGTCCTTTTGATCTGAAAGAACTGGTAAAAGAGGTACTGGAAAGTTTAGAACTGCGTTCACAGGAAAAACACATCAAGCTTCGTTTTGCCAAGGAATACAACAAAGAAATCATGGTGCGCGCCGATCGGGGGAAAATCGCGCAAGTATTAACAAATCTGATCAGTAACTCCATTTCATACGGAAATGAGAACGGGGAAACACAAATCCGGTTTTACGAGGTAGATGATTTGGTCTCTGTAGAAATCTCGGATAACGGACCGGGAATCGAACCGCATGAGTTACCGCGCTTATTCGAACGTTTTTACCGCGTGGAGAAAAGCCGTAACCGAAATGAAGGAGGATCCGGACTGGGTCTTTCCATCGTAAAACACATCCTGGATTCTCACAATCAAACAATTTCTGTCCGCAGTACGATCGGTGTTGGAAGTACATTTACCTTTTCATTAGATAAATTTGAAGGAACTTCTTCTACACTGGTTACTTCACGAGGGATCACAATCAAATAATTGAAAATGTAAAATTGAGTTCCGATAGCTATCGGAATGAAAGGATTTTGAAGCTTACCCTATCTTTTCAATTTTAACATTGTCCATTTTTAATTCTACAAGGTATTCCTGCTCCAACTGCCCCGGCGTCGGGATCAGTACCGCTTTCTTTTTCAAAAACTGTAAATCCATCAAGGTTGAATATCCATTCCGGGAAATCAGCGTGTCTGCCGAAGCTATTTCCGCATCAGCCTGTCTCCAATCGGTAATGGCGGTTACATGTTGAGGTATCTCAGAATAGACTCTGGGAGTAATCAACGTTAAACTCGCTTCTCCATACTGTTCCAGTATCCAATGAAAGAACTGCTCCGAGTACGGTTCCGGACCGCTCACAATTCCCACCATTTTTCCGGGAACGAGGGAAATCTCCCGATTCTGAAAGCGCGAATAAAATCCGATATAAGTCGATTTTGGAACAGGTTTACTCAATGCGCCTGCAAGTCGTTTTTGTTGATCATCCATGATCCAGATCTCCGAAAAGCGATTCATCCATTTTCTGTGAATACGTTGCGCAATCCAACCGGCTTTCGGCGGTAAGAAAACCTGGTGCGTAATAAAAACGGATTTAACCGTATCGGAACGAAAACCGTAACAATGGTCCGACAGAACCAATGAAATCTGAAATTCACTTACAAGTTTTTCAACCTGTCGTTGTTCTTCGCTGATAGCACGGGAAAAGCGCCAGGCATTGCGCCGCATTTCCGAAGTAAAGTTGCCGTCGCCTTTAAAGCGGAACAGAAATCCCTCAGCCACGATATACTTTGCTGTAATTCCGTATTCGGAAAAAATTGCTTTTTGAGCCGGATTACAACAAATAAATAATTTGTTTCCCTGGCCGGACAACTGCTTCAATAAAGAAATCGATCTGGCCGTATGTCCGTGTCCCCAATTGAGGCAGGCAAATAATATGCGCTCTCGTGACAATTCAGCCGGATGCATACTTACTCTATTGACTTCGTTTCAGATTGATCGGAGCAGCTTTAGAAAGTACATATGGGAAATTTTCCTCCACGTAGGAACTCGGATCCAATCCGAATTCGTTCTTTTCCGACAGGGCTCTTCCTTTGATAAAGAAGTAAGCATTCATAATCAATTTATGGAACCAGGGCAATTCATTGTCATTTGATAAGAACTTACGAATTACAATAAATCTAAAGTCCCCGATATGGTCACTATGATGGTATTCACATGCATAACGCGAGCGGATCTCAATTTCTCCATTCTGCACCAATTCTTCCACTACCTGCTTGAACATCATGTCCAGTTTCGGCTGAATGCGAAATCCTAATTTGAAATCAATCCGAATCAAATCGTTTTCATCGTGTTTGGTAACCTTGTACTCTTTCGTATACGGTTCATCCGAAGTAATCACATGTACAAACCAATAGCGCTCGGCACGTTTGGGCTGTTGCTCCAGGATCGAATAAAACACTTTAGACTCTACTTCATCAACGCGTTCTGCACTGGTCAGGTAAACCAAATGGGTGGCATACGTCGGGATCTGATCATCCACGGACAATTTACGAAGGATCGGTAAGTAACTTTTGATCTTTACAAAGTCAATGATGCTGTTTCGAATGATCTTACTCTTGAAAATAACATACATCACCGACATAACGGAAAGTGCGATCGTCAAAGTAATGTAACCACCCTGCGGGAACTTATCGATCTGAGCAATCAGGAAACTACTCTCAACGATGAAGAACAAACCGATCAAACCGTAACGCAATATCGGATTCCAATGCTTGCGAAGGAAATAGAAATACAGCAACACCGTGGAACTGATCATCGTCAGAATGATGGACAAACCGTAAGCGGCTTCCATATTCTCTGATTTTTTGAAAAGGTAAACAATAGCAATACATCCCAGCATTAAGAACCAGTTGATCGACGGAACGTACAATTGTCCTTTGATCTCGGAAGGAAAGTTCACTTTTACGCGCGGCCACAAGTTCAATCGGATAGCCTCATTGATAAGCGTAAACGAACCGGAAATCATTGCCTGAGAAGCAACAATTGCAGCTACGGTTGCGATAATAACGGAAGTCAGTCTGAACCCTTCAGGAACAATCGAATAGAACGGATTTCCTTCAATATGTCCATGCAGGTTGTCCATTAAATAAACTCCTTGTCCGAAGTAATTCAACAAAAGCATTGCCTTTACAAAAACCCAGCTTACACGGATATTTTCTCTTCCGCAGTGCCCTAAATCAGAATAAAGCGCCTCACCACCGGTTGTACATAAGAATACAGCCCCAAGCAGCCAGAATCCTTTTGGATAATTCACTAAAAGATCATAAGCGTATGTCGGATTAATTGCCTTTAAAATTCCCGGATCTTTCATGAAATACATAAATCCGACTGTCCCGATCATCAGGAACCAGATCATCATTACCGGACCGAAAAAACGCCCGATAAACTTGGTCCCGAACTGCTGAATAACAAAGATCCCGATGATAATAGCTATGGCAATCGGAACAGTATTGATCTTCGGGTTAATATACCCAAGTCCTTCTACAGCCGAAGAAACCGAGATTGGCGGTGTAATAATTCCGTCCGCCAGCAAAGAAGCCCCGCCGATCATCGCCGGAATCACCAGCCATTTCCGCTGCCGGCGTACCAATGTATACAAGGAGAAAATCCCCCCTTCACCTTTGTTGTCTGCCCGCAATGTAATAATTACATACTTCAGTGTCGTTTGAAGCGTGATTGTCCAGAAAATACAGGATAACCCCCCAAGTATCAACTGTTCAGTGATTTCTCTTTTTCCGGCAACTGCCTTTAAAACATAAAGCGGTGAAGTTCCGATATCCCCGAAAATAATTCCCACCGTGATGATCAATCCCGCGAATGAAAGCGCGTGATGATGACTTTTTGACATAAGGCGTAAAAATTAAACCGTAAAGGTACATATTGGGAAAGTTACATACTAGGATTTGGTGAAAAATCCTCAAAAAACTTTCAGGGATTGTGTACTTTTGCACCGATTTATGGGAAAGAATAAACTGAGACGCTTTGCGGAAATGAAAAATTGGGATAATGTGTTCGAACCAACACTTGAACCGAATCCGCAGGAAGCATTTCCATTGAAGGGAAAATGGCATCAAGACTACTTTAAGAACACGCATCCGATTGTCCTGGAACTGGGATGCGGAAAAGGAGAATATTCCGTTGGATTGGCAAAGCACTATCCCAATAAGAACTTTATCGGGGTTGACATCAAAGGTTCCCGGATGTTCGTGGGAGCAAAAGAAGCATTGGATGAAAAACTTACGAATGTTGCTTTCCTGCGAACCAAAATTGATTTTATCGAATCGTATTTTGAACCGAATGAAGTCGATGAAATTTGGCTGACCTTTTCAGACCCGCAACCGATCAAACCACGAAAAAGATTGACTTCCGAACAATTTATTGCGCGTTACAGACGCATTTTGAAACCGGGAGGCCTGGTTCATTTGAAAACGGATTCGGATCTGTTGTTCGAATCAACAGAAGAACAAATCCGGGAGCACGGATATGAACTGATTGAATCGACCTGGGATTTATACCAATCCATCCCGGAAGATCTGGATCCGACGATCCGCGAAATTTTACATATCAAAACGCATTACGAACAACTGTTTACAGCAAAAGGTTCGGTGATTAAGTATTGTTCGTTCAAGATCAATTGAAAATGTAAAATGGAGAATTGAAAAGATTTTTAATTCTCCGATACTACAAAATCAGATTTCTAAAAAAGAAAAATCCTCTCTGTTTTCACAAAGAGGATCAAATAACTTTTCAATTTTTACATTCTCAATTTTCAATTCGCTTATGCGACTTTCAATCGTGCCACCTTGCTTTTTGAGAACTGTGCTTTCGCATATTCCAGGTCGACACGGAATTCCTTTTCATTTTTGGAAGGTAATTCGTACATCGCATCCGTCAAGATTGCTTCACAAATGGATCTCAATCCACGTGCTCCCAATTTAAACTCAATGGCTTTCTCCACGATAAAATCCAATACGTTTGCATCAAATGTCAAACGGATTCCATCGATCTCGAACAATCGTATATATTGCTTAATAATTGCGTTTTTAGGCTCTGTGATAATCCGTTTCAAACTTTTGGCATCCAACGGTTCCAGGTAAGTCAATACCGGGAAACGCCCGATCAATTCGGGAATCAATCCGTATGATTTCACGTCTGTCGGTGTGATGTACTTTAGGAAATTATCCTCATCCACTTTTTCCGTTACATGAGAACCAAACCCGATCGTTTGTCTGTTCACGCGGCTCGCAATGATTCGTTCAATTCCGTCAAAAGCTCCCCCACAAATAAACAAAATGTTCTTCGTATCGATCGCGATCATTTTTTGTTCCGGGTGTTTTCTTCCTCCCTGCGGCGGAACATTTACCGTAGAGCCTTCCAATAGTTTCAACAAGGCCTGTTGAACTCCCTCTCCGGATACGTCACGCGTAATAGATGGATTATCGCTCTTACGTGCAATTTTATCAATCTCATCAATGAATACGATCCCGTGTTGCGCCGCCTGAACATTGTAATCCGCAGCCTGCAATAAACGGGAAAGAATGCTTTCCACATCTTCTCCCACGTAACCTGCTTCCGTTAAAACTGTTGCATCCGCAATACAAAACGGTACGTTCAACATTTTTGCAATGGTCTTTGCAAGCAGGGTTTTTCCTGTTCCGGTGCGTCCGACTAAGATCACATTCGATTTCTCAATCTCTACTTCTTCGATCTTGGTTTGATGTAAGCGTTTGTAATGATTGTAAACCGCAACCGAAAGCGTTTTCTTGGCATCGTCCTGTCCGATTACGTACTCATCCAATCGTTCCTTGATATCCTGCGGTTTTAATACATTTACCGGAGCTCCTTGAGTAGAAGTTTTGGTTGTCTGATCTTCATCAACTATCATTCTTGCCTGCGCAATACAATGGTCACAGATGTGTCCTGACAAACCCGCTATCAATAAACCTACTTGACTTCGTGGTCTCCCACAAAACGAGCAGGAAGTTTCCTTTTTTGACATATTCTAATTTTAATCGACAAAAAAGTCATCCCGGCTGAGCTGGGATGACTTAGGATAATATGATGCAAAGTTAGACTATTTTGGGTTGCGAAGCAAGATCTCGTCCACCATTCCGTATTCTTTTGCTTCTTCAGCTGTCATCCAGTAATCACGGTCTGAATCAGCCCAAACTTTTTCATACGATTGTTTCGAATGGGTAGCGATAATATCGTACAATTCTTTTTTCAATTTCTGGATTTCTCGTGCTGTGATCTCGATGTCAGAAGCCTGTCCCTGAGCACCTCCAAGTGGCTGGTGAATCATTACACGTGCGTGTTTCAGCGCAGAACGTTTTCCTTCAGCCCCAGCACACATCAGAACCGCTCCCATTGAGGCGGCCATTCCAGTACAGATCGTTGCAACATCCGGTTTGATATACTGCATGGTATCATAAATTCCCAAACCAGCGTATACGGATCCTCCCGGTGAGTTTAAGTAAATCTGAATATCTTTTTTTGCATCCACAGATTCCAGGAATAATAACTGCGCATTGATGATATTCGCGACCTGATCGTTAATTCCGGTTCCCAGGAAAATGATCCGATCCATCATTAAACGTGAGAACACGTCCATTTGTGTCATATTCAAATGACGTTCTTCGATAATATACGGTGTTAAAGAAGATTCGATGTAGCTTTCTAAGTGCATGCTTGAAATTCCGACATGCTTTGTGGCGTACTTATTAAATTCGTTTTTGTCGAACATGTTGATAGATTTTTTAAGAATATTAAAATTAATACGAATCCGAACAATTGATTCTTTTTTTGGCAGAAATTAACTAGAATAATTACAACATCAAAAAGTTCAAAACTTAATCGTGTGTAAATTCGATTTCATAGCTTGTATGTTTTCGGATATTCAGAACCCGTTCATCATCAAAAATCAAGTACTGGCCTTTAATCCCGGCTAATTTTCCCCGAATCACAGGTGACTTGTCAAAGCTTACACTTTTCACTTTCAGCGGATATTTTTCAACCGGATAATTCAGCGAAATAATCGTGTCATTCATACTTACAAAATCACGCATGTCGAATGGCAATAAATCTTCCACTCTTCCCTTTTCATCCAGCAAATCCAATTCGTGGTTGATCTCGTTTTTGAGCATGCGCTGCCAGTTCGTTTTGTCTGTCATGTAGGATTTCAACGCAACTTCAATTATTCCGGCCTCATATCGATTGGTTGTTTCGGCCAGGATAATTGCATGGGATGCTCCCTGGTCGATCCAGCGTGTTAATGTTTGTTCGGCACGAGTCACTCCGACTTTGATGGTGTCGGAAGCGGCCAAATATACCACATGTGGCTGATTGTGGTGTTTATGTTCCCACTCGATATCTCTCCCTTCACCCAGATGAGCTTTACAAAGCTCCGGGTTGATGATACACGGAGCAGCTTGCGGTGCAGACTGAAAACAATTGAAACAAAATCCCTGTCCGAAGGAATTCTTTGTTTGTTTTCCACAATTCGAACAAATGATTTTTCCTGTCCAGTTTAATTCAATTTCTCTTCCGATCAGGGCATTCATCCCTATTTGCGGTTCGTTATTTAGAACCAGCTGGTATTGAATGGGCTCCTCGAAAGAAACCCGCATTTTATCTAATAATCCTTTCATCTTTTTTGGATTTTAAGACTCTCAGATTTCAGGATTTCAGGACACGAATTGACTTAGTTATAATGTCATGTAATCCTAATATCCCGATGTCCTAAAGTCCTGCTGTCTTAATCTTGTATACTTTCCAATTCTTCCGTTGCTTCCATCCACAAATCCGAATAATAATCCAATTTGGATTTCACTTCTTCAAATGCTTTCAAAACCGGGGTTGTTTTCGTTGAGTCAGAAAAATCCATGGTAGCCAGTTGATCTTCCAGTACTTTTACTTCCTTTTCCAGTTCCTGGACACGTTCTTCATGCTGTTTTATTTTATTCTGAAGCTGATTCTTCTTGCGCTTCAATTCTTTTCGTTCCTCATTCGACTGAACCTTTACCTCAGGTTCTTCTACCACTTTCTGCGTCGGTTTGTTTTCCGTTTTGGCCGAAGCCGGTTCCATAGACAATTTGCGCTGCAGGTATTCATACACGCCGAAGTGATGGATTTTCAGGGTTTGATTCTCAATATCCCAAATCCGGTTTGTCAACCCATCCAGGAATTCCCGGTCGTGAGAAACGATTAAGAAGGTTCCTTCGTATTGCAGCAGTGCCTTTTTCAATACCTGCTTGCTTTGGATGTCCAGGTGGTTTGTCGGCTCATCCAGGATCAAAACGTTCGAAGGGCTTAGGAGCAATTGGCATAAAGCCAGCCGGGTACGTTCTCCTCCCGACAATACACCAACTTTTTTATCGATGTCTTCCCCTGAAAATAAAAATGCTCCCAAAATGGACCGCAGATCTTTCCGGACATCACCGGAGGCAACCAGGTCGACTGTTTCGTAAACGCTTAGATTCTTGTTCAATCGTTCGGCTTGATCCTGAGCAAAATAAGTAATCTTCACATTGTGACCATATTCCACTTTTCCTTCAAAGTCGATTTCTTTCGTTAAACATTTGAATAAGGTGGATTTCCCCACTCCATTGGGTCCGAGCAACGCGATTTTCTCACCTCTTCCCACAGTAATGGAGATCTCTTTAAACAAGGTCCTGGATCCGTAGCTTTTCCCCAAATGGTCCATTTCGAGTACCCATTTTCCGGGTTGAACATTCAGCGGAAAGAAAATATTCATTTTTGCTACGACATCACTTTCCAATTCGATGCGTTCCGTACGGTCCAATTTTTTGATCAGTGATTGTGCAAATGCCGCTTTATTTTTTTTCGCCCGGAACTTATCGATCAATTCCTGCGTTTGTTTGATTTCCTTATCCTGCTGCTTCTTTGCATCCGCCAGCCGTTCCAGCTCTTCAGCCCTCAATTCTTTGTATTTGGAATACGCATAAGGGAAATCCAGGATTTTTCCGAAAGAAATTTCCCAGGTCCGGTTCGTTACATTATCCAGGAACAATCTGTCGTGGGAAATGACAATAACAGCACCGTCAAATTTTGTCAGGTAATTCTCCAACCATTGAATGGAAACAATATCCAGGTGGTTTGTCGGCTCATCCAGCAACAACAAATTCGGGCGATTCACCAGGATCTTAGCCAATTCGGCCCTCATTTTCCATCCGCCGGAGAACGAATTTAGGGGTTTCTCAAAATCTTCTTTCTGAAAACCCAATCCGTCCAAAACAGATGCAATCTTTTCTTCCCATTGGAATCCGTCGTGAATATTGAACAGGTCATTGGTAGCATTCAGATCATTCAACAACTCCAGGTAGGATTCGGATTCATAATCTTGACGGGTTGTCAGCTGTTTGTTAATTTCATCAATGTGCTTACGCAAATGGTTCAACTGATCGTTCGAAAAAAACAGGTAATCAAATACACATTGGGTGGTATCGATGACAATATCCTGGGTCAGGAAACCCACTTCCAATCCCTTCTGACGATGGATCTGGCCGTCTGTTGGTTTTTCTGTTTGAGCGATCAATCGCAACAGCGTTGATTTTCCTGCACCATTTTTACCAACCAGACCAATTCGATCTCCTTGATTCACTTGAGCAGAACATTCCTCAAATAAATAACCTTGCGGGAAATGCACTCCCAATTTTTCCAAAACAAGCATGTACAAAGGTATAAAATGTAGAGGCGGAAAATTTCCACCCCTCCATTTTTTTTGAACCTAAAGCACAAAAGATGCAATTTTTTTACGTACGACCTTGTCCGGACCTACATAATCCATTTTAACATTTACGATCGTTCCCGGTTTTCCCTGACGTAATAGTTTAGTTGCCTCCTCAGAAATCCGGCTTCCTTTTCCTTTTTCAGGTCTCGGCGCTGTGTTCAAACTCAATTCCCAATTTAAAATTGTAAATTTTGCGTCCAGCGGACTGTCTTTATATCGTGAGAACAAATTCTTTTCTGCAGGTGAAATCCTTCCTCCTTCTTCTACTGCTCCAAAAAAGAATTCAGGATTTGGGAGTGTCATGATACGAAATGAAAAGGTTCCCAACTTCACCTTTTTCTTTGAAATAGAATTCATTCCGTAAATCTCAATGGATGCTGTTTTGCTGCTGGTATTGACTCTTGCTATGAATTGATCACCCGATTTTCCTAAACTGATTCCTGTATTGCTGCTTAGGATCGTCTGATCATAGCCGGAGGCAACTCCTTCAATCAGGTTATCGTAACCTTTGTAAAGTACATTCATCTTCGGCAGGGAAATCGTTCCTTGTGGCTTCATGATCTTAATGGTGTGTGACCAATTTTCTGTTTTCATTTGCCCGGATTTATTTTTAATCGACACAGTTCCGTTTAGTGTCACCTCTGTTCCCGATCCCACTTTTGTTCTGATCAATCCTTTTCCATCCGTACCACGGAAAGAACTTCCATTATAGGTAACTGTCGGTTGATTATCGGAATCAAAGGCTGCCATCATTACGTTCAGCTCCACTTCATCCCCGGCATTTGCTATTTCAGGTCCGTAAACCAGCCCAACAATCTTATTAAACGAATATTCTCCGACAGACACTTTCGACTTCAAATGTGCCAAAGCCATGGAGCGGGCAGAAAGTACATCCTGCTGCATAGAAGACAACGAAGCCAAGGCAGCAACAAGAGGTGCATGATCAAAGGTTTGCCCGATCCAATGTACTCCCGAAATATCGTTTTGAGAAACCCGTTCGGGTTTTGTCAGGTTCATATATATAGACGAAAGGACTTCTTCATCGTCTTTCAGATTTGCTTTCGAATCCCGGAGCATCCGGTCAACCTGGTCCTTCAGATCCTGATTATTTTTAAACGTATTGATGCTTTTCGGTTGAATGGAATAAGTATGTTTTCCTTCGCTGTAGGTTCCGACTGCCCGGATTAATTTCGAACGGAACCCGTTGTAGTCGTTCCAGATCTTCTTCCCTTTTCCTGTCGGATTCTTAATATCATCTCCAATTAAAATATACATGGGAATGTCGTACTGATCTTTTGCCTGAACTGCCATCAGGTTCATGCGTGTCGGTTTGCAGCCGGTTCCTTTCTCCCAGATAATGGCCTGGTTATCCAGTGGCTTCACTGTAGCCACGTCTTCACCCGATTCTTGCAGCAATTGCATCTTTACCTGATCAATTTCCCGGATTAAATTCGCAGAAAGCTTATCCACCTGCTGCATTTGATTCATCACTTTTTTGAGCTTTCGGAGCTTTTCGGCGTTCTCTTTTCCGTTTGTCGAATTAATTTCATCCGATACATCAGAGATTAGCTCTGACCCCCGGTCAACTTGCATTCCATTTGATTTCTGGGTATTTTCTTCAATCGCAACAAATGCGTCGAGAATCGTTTTCGATACATTCAATGCCAAAAGTGCGGTGAGTACCAGGTACATCATCCCGATCATCTTTTGTCTTGGGGTTTCTTTTCCTCCAGCCATGACTTAAATTTTAAGGTTATACCAATCGAATGTGGTTTATCCGATTAGTAACAGCTGAGTCAAAAAAAAATGCCGATTTTCACCGGCATTTTTTTAAAAGTTCCAAACGTCCTGTTCAAAGGTCCGGATACTTTCGATAATATCCACAGATTCCTGTAAGGCATCCACACCTGTGCGATAACTGTCTATTGACCGGTCGAATACGTTACTTTCCTTGTAAACGTTACTTGAAAACCTGCGTTTCCAAAAAAGATCATCGAAACTCATCCATTGAGCGTCATTCTTTTCGTTGTATACATAATAATTCGAAAGCAGGTATCTCAAATGCGGAAAATAAACCCAAAACTTGGTTTCCAGCCCTGAGATCATTTTTTGCCCGTTGGGCGCCGTTTCTTCTTTCAAAACTACCGGAGCAATTCCCAGTATCCGGACATCCATAACGGAACGTTCCTTATCAAAAAACCAATCTTCCTTCAAGAGGTACTTCACAATATGCTCCGAATCAATCCACATCGTATCGGGATCCGCATAAACATATTCTTCCACGCCGTTCACCCATCTGGTCGAATCTCTTCCATCCCAGGTTGACAATATGACATCTGATCCGGGGCCTACTTTTCCCAAATAATAAAACACTTCATCCCGGAATACGGAATCATTGCAGTAATTCCCTCCCGGTCCCGGTGCAATGGGATATTTGAATTGATCACCATCCAGGATATCAAATTGATAAGGGTTATAGGGTGAAAAGATCTTTAATTCTCCCTGAATAATATGATGCCTCATAATTGTCCATAAAGACCAGCAATTGGTATTCCTCACATATTGCCCGGAAGGCGTGTGGTGATCAAACGGATAATACAGCGGATGATTGATTTTCTCTCTCAAATCAATCTCCCGCCAAACCCGTTTACTCCAGACAACATCTGCCTCTCGGACATATTCGTAAGGAATGGTCCTTTTAGTCAGGATGTGTTCTTTTACATACGGATAATCCAGGGTTGGCGTCATGGAAATAAAATCCGTTGATTCACATTGCGCATTCACATCATAGATTGCAGCAAAAAATAAGATAAAGGTAACTTTCTTCATGGCTTGGGTTTTTCAAATAGCGCAAAAAAACTCCTTTCGTTACAACTGATATCCAAGCGATTATTAAGAATGTTACCACATTTTTCTATTCTTCTACCCTATGTCAGAAGTCTGTATCAAAGAACTGTTTTCCCTGAAATTTTGCGCCCATTTGCGCACTGCTATGAAACCTCTTTGAAATACTTATATTTGGGTCGAAACTAAAAGACTGATTGGATGCCGGCTTCAGAAAAGACTCCTCTTAATACAGAACTTGAAAACTATTTCCTCCCATTCCGCCAAAATATTATCGGAATAGAACAGGAGTTCGACTCACCGTTCGGTAAACAACGTATTCTGTATACAGATTGGACAGCCAGTGGAAGATTGTATCGTCCCATTGAGGAAAAGATTACCAATGAATTCGGACCTTTTGTAGCAAATACCCATACAGAAACTACCGTTTCGGGAACTGCAATGACCAAGGCTTATCATGAGGCACGTCACATTATCAAACAACATGTAAATGCGGGCCCTGATGATGTGTTGTTAACGGATGGTACGGGAATGACCGGGGTTATCAATAAATTTCAACGGATTCTCGGTCTGAAAGTACCCGAACAACTGAAAGGATGTACTGAAATTCCGGAGGCATTGAGAATGGTTGTTTTTGTTTCGCACATGGAGCACCACAGTAACCAGACTTCCTGGTTGGAAACAATTGCCAAAGTGGAAATAATCCCTGCTAATTAGCAAGGACTCCTGTGTCTTGACAGTTTGACCGAATTGCTTGACAAATACAAAACATATCCGCTGAAAATAGCTTCCATAACTGCCTGCAGTAATGTTACAGGAATTAAAACGCCTTACCATGAAGTCGCTGAGCTTATGCACAAAAACAACGGTTTGTGCTTTGTGGATTTTGCCTGTTCGGCTCCGTATGTCACAATCGATATGCATCCGGCAAACAGCAGTGCCTGGCTCGATGCCATTTTCTTTTCCCCACATAAATTTCTAGGGGGACCAGGTACAAGCGGCGTGCTCATTTTCAATAAAAAACTATATAGCAACACCATTCCTGATCATCCGGGTGGGGGTACCGTTAAATGGACAAATCCTTGGGGAGAACACAAATATTTTGACGATATCGAAGAGCGTGAAGATGGTGGTACTCCCGGGTTTCTTCAGGTGATCAAATCAGCTCTTGCCATAAAGTTAAAAGAGAAGATGGGCATTGCTAAAATCCTGAAGCGTGAAAAAGAGTTGATTGATTACATCTTTGAACAGCTTGAAGAAATACCAAACCTATCGCTTCTTGCACCCCAGCATAAAAACAGGCTCGGCGTAATTTCCTTTTATATTGACAAGTTGCATTTCAACCTGGGCGTAAAACTACTTAACGATCGGTTTGGTATACAGACCCGAGGTGGTTGCAGTTGTGCAGGCACTTATGGTCATTACCTGCTGCATGTTGACCAGGAACAGTCAAACTACCTCACCGAAAAGATCAGCAGTGGAGACCTTATGGTGAAACCGGGATGGATCCGGATGTCCGTGCATCCCACAACGACCAATGAAGAAATACAATACGTTTGTGAAAGCATCCGGCAACTTGCAGAAAACCATACGGAGTGGGCAAATGATTATCACTACCACGCTGCAAGCAATGAATTCATTCACCATTCGGTAAACACTGTAGAAATTGATCTGGTTAAACAATGGTTCCGATTATAACCGGTACTGAGAAGATAATGTTCTGTCGTTCCTTCCAATCACCGACATAGAACTAACCATCTTCAAACTTGCGCCTATTTCAAAGAATAGTTCAAAACAATTTTGGCTTCCGACTACCCATAAAAAACCCCGGCCTTCTGTTACGAAACCGGGGTTCATTTTTATTCTTTGATTCGATTAGAAGTTCCAAACATCGTGTTCGAAGTTTCTAATTTCTTCAGTAATCTTTTCAGATTCCATCAATGCATCTATACCTGTTTTGTAGCTGTCAATCTCGCGATCAAACACGTTACTTTCACGGTAGATTGTACTAGTAAATCGACGTTGCCAGAACAAGTCATCAAAACTTTGCCATTGTGCGTCATTCTTATCGTTATACACAAAGTAGTTAGCTAAAATGTAACGACAATGCGGGAAATACAACCAGAACTTTTCATCCATTCCGGTAATTGTCTTACCACCTGTTGGAGAAACTTCTTCTCTGTATACAACCGGTGCAATTCCCAAAATACGCACATCCAATACAGATCTTTCCTTATCGAAGAACCAATCTTCTTTGAGACGGTACTGAACGATTTGTTCAGAATCAATCCACATGGTGTCAGCCGGAGGGTATTTGAAAGTGATCGTTCCGTCAGGAAGAGTAATTTCAATCGGATCTCCGAATTCGTTTGTTAATGGAACATCACTTTGAGCACCTAATTTTCCTAAATAATAGAATACCTTATCGCGGAATAAAGAATCAGTATAATAATTCTTACCTGCTTCAGGTACGATCGGATATTTGAATTGATCTCCATCTAACATATCAAACTGATATGGGTTGTAAGGCGAAAACACTTTCAAGTCTCCGTTGATGATATGGTGACGCATAATTGTCCACAAAGACCATCGGCTCGTATTTCTAACGTACTGACCAGACGGAGTGTGATAATCAAACGGCAAATAAATCGGGTGATTCATTTTTTCACGCATATCAATCATGCGCCAAACACGATGACTCCAGACTACATCAGCTTCACGAACAAACTCGTACGGAATCATTCTTTTGGTAGGGATATGTTCTGTCATATACACCCCGTCAATTACATCCGCCTGAGGAACATTCACTGGTCCACCATTGATCTCCTGCGCGTTCGTTAACAACGAACCGGCAAGCAAGGTACTTAATAGAACTAAACGTTTCATGATTGACACTCTATTATTTATTATTTATTAAATGGTGAACACACCACTTTTCTTACGTAGGATCCCATCCGGCCCTTTAACCTGAGTCATAAAGCTGATCGTAGATCCCGGTTTTGCTTGTTTCATTAAGCTGATTCCATCTGCGTTCAATGTGTTTCCGGTTCCTTTAGCAGGACGCGGAGCACCCGCAACATTTAATTCCCAAGATTGAACTGAGAACTCAGCTTTCAACGGACTATCAGAGTAACGTGCAAACAATCGGGTTTCTGCTTTTGAAGCTTTACCACCGTCTTCAGTTGCTCCGAAGAACAAAGATGGAGGAGGCAAGTTCATCACGCGGAATGTAAATGTTCCTAAAGGAACTGTCTTGTTGGTTACAGAGTTTTTACCGGAGATAGAGATTGTAGCAGTTCTTCCTGCTCCACTCACACGACCGATATACTGATTTCCTGATTTTGTCAAAGAAACTCCATTACCGTTCAGGATTGTCTGATCGTAACCAGAAGCTACCCCTTCAACAATATTGTTGTATCCTTTGTACAATACATTCAATTCAGGAAGAGAAACCGTTCCTTGTGGTTTCATAATCTTGATTGTATGTGTCCAGTTCTCAGTCTTCTTAATTCCTGATTTGTTTTTGATAGACACAGTACCACTCAATACCATTTCTGCACCACCAGCAACTTTTGTTTTCAAAGTTCCCTGACCTCCTTCGATTGTAATCGCTCCAGGACCTGTTACTTCAGGTTGGTTATCCGAGTCGAATGCAGCCATCATTACTTTCAATTCCACTTCATCTCCAGTATTCGCAATCTGAGGACCGTAAGCCAAACCAACAATCTTGTTGAAAGAATACTCTCCTGTTGAAACTTTTGATTTCAAGTGAGCTAGTGCATAAGCACGAGCAGACAACACATCTTGTTGCATAGAAGTTAAAGAAGCAACTGCTGCAACCAATGGAGAGTGATCAAATGTAGCCCCGATCCAGTGGATACCATCCATATCGTGAACCTTCACTCTTTCCGGTTTTGTCAAGTTAATGTATAGGTCACTCAAAGCCTGGTCATCCTCCATGTGATTCACATTGCTTTTCTTAACCATATCAGTTACCTGCTTTACCAAATCAGCATTACTTTTGTAGGTATTGATAGCTTTCGGGGTGATAGTATATGTCTTTCCTCCTTCTTTGTAAGAACCTACTGTACTTACAAGGTCTGCACGGAACTTGTTAAAATCAGCCCACAACTGCTTTCCTTTCCCGGTTGGAGTTTTGATATCTTCTCCTACGATCTCATGCATTGGAATATCGTACTGGTCTTTCGCCTGAACAGCCATCAAGTTCATACGGATAGGCTTACAAACAGAAGCTTTCTCCCAAAGAATGGTATTCTCATCATCCTTTTTGTATTCCTTTACAGCCTCACCGGATTTTTCTAAGATTTCCAATTTAATTGCATCAATACTTTTTAGTAATTTATCAGACATTTTATTTACCTGATCCATTTGACCTAAAATTTTCTGCAATTTTTCTCTCTTAGCAGCATTTTCGGCATTCTTAGGAGTTGTAGTCAACTCTTCTTCAACATCCGATTTGAATTTATCACCTCGCTCAATCTGAGCGATGTTTGCTTTTTGTATGTTTTCTTCAATTGCGACAAAAGCGTCGAGAATCTGCTTTGATACGTTCAACGCCAAGAGCGCCGTCAATACCAAATACATCATACCGATCATCTTCTGTCTTGGGGTTTCTTTTCCACCTGCCATGACTTCTAAATTTTGTTATTTACTGTTAGTAATAAATATTCTAATAAAGTTTCTGTTGACTAATGAATTAGTCTCTTGAAATTGTCATAGCTTTCAACATGTTGCCATAAACTGCATTCAAATCAGTTAAGTTTTTAGACAACATTGCCATATTTTCTTTGTAACGACGAGTATCTTCCGCTGAATCAGATAAGTTCTTCATCATTTCAGTTACCTGACCCTGGAATTTCTCAGTAGCTTCCAAATGAGCAGAAGAACCTTTTAATTGTAATTCGTAAACATTGTTCAAAGCAGCCAAGTTTTTAGAAACTTTTTGCATTTGCTCACCGAACGATTCACCTTCTTGAGTATTTGAAGTCATTCCGGAAATAGAAACAGATGCTCTTTCGTATGCCTCGGATAATGAAGATACTTTATCAGATGCTGCCTGTAATGAAGAAACATAAGAGTCAGTTGCCGCTGCTGCAGATGTTACACCTTTCAATTGAGAAGCATTCTCACCCAATTGACGCATTCCATCTCCTAAACGCTCCAATAATTGGCCATCGATTTTTGCTTCCTCTAACATTTTGTCTAAGTGCTCTGTAATTCCGGTTCCTCCGGAATTTCTTCCTCTTCCTCCTGCTGCCGGTAACGCATCGTGATCTAAATCGTCACTGTGAGCAAAAGCTAATTCAGGATAAACAAGCTCCCAGTTCGGATCTTCATGAATCGGTTCGAACGCCGAGAAGATGAAGATAATAGCCTCAGTTGACAGACCGATTACAAGCATCGGACCAGCTCCCGGCCAGTGCATAATTTTAAATAAGGCTCCAACGATTACGACTGCCGCACCGAAACCGTATAATTTCGCCATAAACTTTTTCCATCCTTTACTTCCTGGTTTCATAGTTTTCTTTGTTTTTTAGGTTTAACCAAATTTATTGTTTTGTAATTGTTTGTTTATTCCTAGCGAAGTTGGATATCGCTACGAATTTCTTCGCCACCCTCTTTTGAGAATTCACGTCCACCGCGACCTAAGTGTGTTGCCACATTTCGGAATCCGACGTACGATTTAGCCGTATCTTGATACTCGTAAGTACGAGTTGAAGTTTGCAAATAATACCCGACATCTTTCCAGGAACCTCCGCGAATCACTTTACGTTTCATTGCCGGCGGATCCCAGTCCATTGCGTCGTATCTGTATTCAGTATTCAAGTCATGCGAGAATTCATACATTGCCTCATCGTAAGCCGTTTCACACCATTCCGAAACGTTACCTGCCATGCAATAAAGCCCCCATCCGTTTGGATTGTAAGAATAAGCTTTTACCGTGTGGAAACCACCGTCTTCAAAATAACGACCTCTCATTGGTTTGAAGTTACCCAGGAAACATCCGCTTTGGTTACGAATATACGGTCCTCCCCATGGATATGGTGAGTTATTCAAATCCCCACGAGCAGCTCTTTCCCATTCAGCTTCCGTAGGCAAACGGAAATCATTCACAAATAAATCTCCCATTGCTGTCAACCAACTGTTCAGCAACTGTGTTCTCCAGATGGAAAACGCTTTAGCCTGTACCCAAGTGATCCCGATCACAGGATAGTTATCGTATGCCGGATGCCAGAAATACATATTCGTCATCGGATCGTGGAATGAATACGTAAAGTCACGTACCCAAACTAGTGTGTCCGGATACACATTGATTTCTTCATCAATGATAAATCGCTGACGATTCTCGTGACCACGAAGACCTGTACTTTGACCTTTTTTGTTGAAGTAACTCAAATCCTTATCCAAACCTTGAGGTTCTTCCGTAAATGGATGCGGAGGTGTAATCAGGTCGCGGTGCTCCGGACTGATTTCATTCCCGTCTTTATCCACTCCATTGTGAACGATCTCAATACGCCCTCTAACAGCAGCTTCTCTTAAGTCAATCCAATAATACTTGAAATTCAATTTTCGCGTATCCACTTCACGACGCTTGTAGAAACGCTCAGGCTGCGGGTAATACATATCTGCCAACAATGGCATCAAATCCGGGTCATCGTATGAAAATCTACGATCCCAATTCAATGAAAATTGCGCACGATTCACATCGCGATCAGAAGGTTCGAATTCAACCATCTCCAATGCACCCTCATCGAAATACATGTCTTGGTAATTGATGTAGCGGGATGCTTCATCATCTTCCTCTAATCCGGAATAGATTCGTTCACGCGCCATAGAGTCTCTCACCCAATCCACAAATTGACGATATTCGTTATTTGTGATCTCAGTTTGATCAATATAAAACGCCTGGACAGACACCGTCTTCGCACGAGTTTGGTGCAAGAAAGGAACATCCTGATCGTTTTCCCCCATAATGTAGGAACCCGATGGAACATAAACCATCCCGAGAGGAATCTCAGGCTGATAAATTTTACGACCTAATGTCCCCGTCAAGTGGCCACTACGTGAGCTACAAGAGGCAATGAAGGCCCCAATTAAACCGATAAACAACAGTTTTTTCATTCTAGTTCAATTTTACAGTTCCGGATTTATCGTTAACATTCTACAGGATCAATTTTGCGATATAACGGAATCGAATAAAAAATGGTTACAAAGATTCTTATTTTTTTTTGATTTTACAACCATTTAGGGTGATGTGCTTTTGTAATTGGTATCACAGGGATATAACAAAACTTAAGCGCAATCTCGTGTGTACCATTGGAAATCTTTGATAATCTACCAATTGTGATATCATAAGAATAACCTACCCACATAAACATTCTGTTCTTTGGCTTGGTAATATTAAATGCTCTCCAGCCTAATAACACAGAAATCGCATCACTATTTCTATAACCTACTCCTCCGTAAAGGAACCCGTTAAAGATATATCGTGCGTTGATATTTCCGGAATACTTTAACAAATCAGTTTGCAATGTTGCCTGAATATCCAAATCACCGGGACCCAACGCTTTGAAGGTATAACCTCCCATTGCATAATAATGGCGCGCCAAATCGTAAGGAACTGTTCCTGTACCGCTAGCAAGCGGAACCGAACTGGTCAGATTCAAAGTTGAAGCCTGCAAGTGACTGGAAGACAATCCTGCGAACCAATTCTGCGCACGGTAATACAACCCGAAATTCAAATCGAATGTGATAGCAGAACTGGCTCCGGGAAAAGTAGGGTCAATTTGTGTCTGCGGCCCAACCCAAGTAGGATTCATACCGAAATTCACCATTCCGACACCCAATCCGATACCTAAACGGCCATTCCCCAATTGAATGTGGTGCGAATAATTCAACATCACATTATTCTGTCTGTTAAAACCGATCGCATCGTGTGTAAAGTTCAAACCAAATCCGCCCGTCCATTTACCAAAGCTTTCCATGTTTGCTTCAGCGTTAAAAACGACAGAATTCGGTGCTCCGTTTACTTTATCCCACTGATTACGATAAATTAAATTTCCACACAACCCTTCTTCAATACCAGTAGCGCCCGGGTTGATGGCGAACTTATTGTAAATAAAATGTGTCAATGCGATATCTTGTTGAGCAGAAGCTCCGAAAGAACACAACACAAACGCTGATAAAATACGTAACGTTTTATTCATATTAAAGGGTCCTAATTATGGTTTTAACATGCTTGACTTTAACAAATTTTAGCCAATTGGCGACTAAAATAAGTATTTTTTAGAACAAACAAAATTTTTTAGTGCAATCAATTCATCTTTTCCACAATGAAATGTTGAAGAGATAAATATTTAACACAAACTCTTAGTACGGAACAACAGGTAAAAGGTTACCCCAGCTTTTGATACGTTTTCCACCACAGATTTGGTATATCACCGTTCAACGCGTTGTTATACTGTGATTTATCACACGGAACCATGTGATGTCTCTCGTATTTAATTCCTTCTTTCGGAGGATAGGGAACTTCCATCCACCAGCGTTCCGAACGATTGCTGCGGTAAAAAATAATGTCGTGATTTATTTCATCCAGGAAAACAGTAAACTTAGTGTAATCCTTTTTTGAGCCGATCGGGAAGTCACCGACACGCTGCGAATAACCGTCTATAAAATACCAGATGATCTGAGCAATTTCAGCATGAGCACTTTCTGCAATATCTCCCGGCAACAAATTAAACAATCCGACTGAAGTCAATTTATCTGATATCCCTGCATACCTGGCAATTTGGCAAATATCCTGGTTATCCAGTCCATTCGGTTGAGAAAAATATTTTCCTTTAAAATCGGATGCTTTTATAGCCTGGAGATCAATACTCAAGAGATCGGTATTTCGAAGAAAAGGTTCTGCAATTCTGAAATCCGCCTTAAATTCTCCCAAGCGGACCGCATCAAAAAACAATTTTTCAAACAGGTCAATTTCCGATGCTTTTACCAATGGAGTCTGATAACCGATTACAGAGAGATTAAACAGGTAACAAGGTCTGTGCATCAGTAATTTGCTTACATACGCATCTTTGCCAATCGGAAGTTCCGGATCTCCCAGATCCAGTTTGGAATCAATGTTCAGGACATTGATTAATTGCTCCAGTTCCTCATATCCCTGGTACATAGCATATGTTAGGTCCTGAGATCCTCCGATAACGATTGGGATCACTGATTTTTTTACCAACTCGGCCACCACCTGTCTCAATGCGAAGTATGTATCCTCTACCCGCTCTCCGGGCATGAGGTTTCCTAAGTCGTAGATTTTAAAATTCCAGCTTCCTGCCGGGAAAAAAGAATTCAAATGATTTCTGAAACGATCATCCGTTTGTCCATGCAGGGAGGGTTCGCCATTTCTGAACTCAGGGACATAAATTAATGCGAGTCCTGCACCATCTATTTCAGGAAAACCGGATGCATCATGACGGAAAATAAATTCTCCTAACGATTCGGAAATGGGATTCCCAACGGTTTCAATGGAACTGAAATAAATAGATATATCCTTCATTCTAGCTGTCTTTCGACAAAAATAACCGAATGGGGTGTTGCAAAAACAGTTCTTGCAATTAAGAATAAAGAGTCAAAAGTTAATAACTCACGTTAATGAAAAATGAAGAATGGTAAAATTGAAAAGAAGAACATATAATTTCAATTCTCATTCCTATAGCTACCGGAATTACATTTTCAATTATAGTTACTTCTTCTTGGCAGCAGGCTTTTTAGCCGGAGCTTTTTTCTTCGCCGGAGTTTTCTTTTCGATTAGTTCCTTCACTTTCTCAAGTGTCAGGCCGGCAGCGTCCACGGTACTCGGAAGTTCTATTTTCAATTTTCCTTTCAGGATAACCGATTTCCCCCAACGTGCCTTTTCAACGCGAATTCCTTCTTCCTTCCAGTCATGAATGACTTTGTCAATGTCTTTCTGGATTTTTTCAGCAACTAAGGTTTCAAGATCATTTTGCGTGAGGTTATCAAAGTCATATTTCTTGCTGACATTAATAAAAATCCCGTTCCATTTGATAAATGGCCCAAAACGGCCCACCCCTTTTTGAACCGGCAATCCATCTACTATTCCAATCGGAGCATCTGCCTGCAATTTGGAATCAATCAATACGATGGCGCGCTCCATGGTTACATCCATCGGATCATCACTCTTGGCAAGAGAAATAAACTGATCGCCAAATTTCACATACGGACCGAAACGACCGACATTTACCTCAACAGTCATTCCTTTATATTCACCCAGACTTTTCGGCAACTGGAACAAATCAAGCGCTTCCTGCAGGGTAATGGTATGTATGGATTGGTTTCCAAGAAGTGAAGCAAACCTCGGCTTGTCCCCATCTTCTTTTTCATCGCCGATTTGGATCATCGGTCCGAAACGACCGATACGTGCAATGACTTTTTTATTGGATACCGGATCAATTCCCAATTCACGCTCACCGGTAGCACGGTCGGAATGCTCCAACGTGTCTTCTACATTGTGATGGAACGGTTTATAAAACGAATTCAACATTTCAGTCCATTCCATTTTTCCGCGTGCAATTTCATCGAATTGCTCTTCCACTTCAGCAGTAAAATGATAATCCATGATTCCACCGAAATGATCGATCAAAAAATCTGTTACGACCATCCCGATATCTGTCGGGAACAATTTATTTTTTTCCTTACCCGTGATTTCTTTTTTTGTCTGTTTTTCAATGGCGGACCCTTTCAATTCCAACACCTGGTAAGCACGTTCTTCTCCTTCTCTTTCCTGCTTTTCAACATATCCACGTTTTTGGATGGTTGATATCGTAGGTGCATAGGTAGAAGGTCGTCCGATTCCCAATTCTTCCAGTTTCTTCACCAAAGACGCTTCCACATAACGTGCAGCCGGTCTTGTAAATCGCTGGGTCGCGCGAATGAAATCACGGTTCAAAACTTCTCCCACCTGAACCGCAGGAAGCAATCCTTCGGTTTCGCTCTCGTTTTCTTCCTCATCCAGGTTTGTTTCCAGGTAAACCTTCAGGAATCCGTCAAATTTGATCACTTCTCCTTTCGCCTGAAAAACTTCCGGAAGTTTTTGATCTCCGATGGAAATGGTGGTTCTTTCCAATTCTGCATGACTCATTTGAGAAGCAATGGCACGTTTCCAGATCAAGTCATATAAGCGCACTTCATCTCGTTCCCCAAAACTCAATGCATGCATGGCAAAATTGGTCGGACGGATGGCTTCGTGAGCTTCCTGTGCATTGGAGCTCTTATTGGTGTATTTGGTCGGATGCGAATATTCTTTTCCGTAAGCAGACAGGATTTCATTTTTGGCGCCCTGCATGGCTGTTTCCGATAAATTCACGGAATCGGTACGCATGTATGTGATGTGCCCTGCTTCGTATAATTTCTGAGCAACCTGCATTGTTCTTGAAACGGAAAACCCTAATTTCAAAGATGCTTCCTGCTGCAAAGTAGACGTTGTAAACGGAGATGCCGGAGTTTTCTTAGCCGGTTTTTGTTGAACATCCAGTACTTTGAAGTCCACATGCGCACAGCTTTCCAAAAAGGAATTAACCTCCGAATCCGTTCCGAAATGCCTGGAAACTTCTGCCTTGATGCGCTCCTTTCCTTTTAGGAACTCTCCTGTCACGCGGAAATAACTTTCTGCATGGAAATTCTGGATTTCCTTTTCCCGTTCAACGATCAGCCGCACTGCAACGGATTGTACACGGCCCGCCGAAAGGCTCGGCCTTACTTTTTTCCATAATACCGGGGAAAGTTCAAAACCTACCAGGCGGTCCAATACGCGTCTGGCCTGTTGTGCATCCACAAGCGGTTTATTGATTTGGCGCGGATTTTCGATTGCTTTTAGAATCGCGCCTTTCGTAATTTCGTTAAAAGTGATTCGCTTGGTGTCTTTTTTAGCTAAGCCCAATGTCTCGTACAAGTGCCATGAGATGGCCTCTCCTTCGCGGTCCTCATCGGTAGCGAGCCATACCACATCGGATTCTTTTGCTAATTTCTTCAATTCGGCAACCAGTGCTTTCTTATCTGAACTGACCTCGTATTCAGGAGCGAAGTTATTCTCCACATCAATTGCCAATCCTTTCGAAGCCAAATCGCGCACGTGTCCGAAACTTGATTTTACAGTAAAGTCTTTTCCCAGATATCCTTCAATGGTTTTTGCCTTTGCAGGTGACTCAACTATTACTAAATTCTTACTCATGCTAACTAAGTTTTGTGCTTCGAAACGATTCGAATCGGTGCAAATATAAATGGATTTAAAAACAAAAAACAAGAACTTGCGGGTTGAAAAAAAACCGGGCTTCTATTTAAACGATAGTTTAGATTTTTTTGAAAACCAAAATTTCATTCAAAAAAACACATTCCTTTTCTAAAAAATTAACACAGATGTGACCATGACATTTTGACATGTCTATCGTAAAACCTATTTTTGCACCTCTTAAAATTCAAGCATGTTAGAGAATCACGGTTTAAATAAAGTTATTGACGAGAGCAGACAGGGAGAAGCAATCATTCTGGAAGGTGGAACGGGCTCCAAAAAACTTTATGTGGAAAGTTATGGTTGTCAAATGAATTTCAGTGATAGTGAAGTAGTGGCTTCCATTATGACGAAAGAAGGATACACAACCACTCGAAACATTGACGAGGCCGATGTTGTCCTTATTAATACATGCTCTATCCGGGAAAATGCCGAAACCCGTGTTCGCAATCGCCTGACAGAATTTAAAAAACGGAAAGCAGACCAACCGAACTTAGTGGTTGGGATCTTGGGTTGTATGGCCGAACGTTTGAAACAATCCCTGCTGGAAGAAGAACAATTGGTTGACTTGGTCGCAGGACCGGATGCGTACCGTGATTTGCCGAATCTGATTGACGAAGTAGGAACAGGCCAGCGCGCAGTGAATGTATTACTTTCCAGAGAAGAGACCTACGCGGATATTTCTCCTGTACGTATGGATCAGGGCGGGGTCAGCGCTTTTGTAACCATAACGCGTGGTTGCGATAACATGTGTTCTTTCTGCGTCGTTCCTTTTACACGAGGAAGAGAACGCTCAAGAGATCCGCAAACCATTGTTCAGGAATGCAAAGACTTGTTCGCTAACGGCTACCGGGAAGTCACTTTATTGGGACAAAATGTGGATAGCTACCGTTGGAATATGAGCAGCAAAGGGGTTATTAAGGATGAATCCATCCCGACAACGAACTTTGCTCAGTTGATGGAAATGGTTGCTTTGATCCACCCGGATCTCCGTATACGTTTTTCCACATCGCATCCAAAAGACATGACCGATGACGTATTGGAAGTCATGGCGAAATATGAAAACATTTGTCCGTACATTCATTTACCTGTTCAATCAGGAAATTCCAATGTACTGGAACGCATGAACCGCGGGTATTCCCGTGAATGGTATTTGGACCGTATCGCAGCAATCAAGCGGATCATTCCGGATTGTGCGATCTCTACAGATATTATTACCGGTTTCTGCGGAGAAACGGACGAAGAGCACCAGGAAACTGTTTCTTTAATGCGGGAAGTTTCTTACGATTTCGCTTATATGTTCAAATACTCCGAAAGACCAAAAACACTGGCTGAACGTAAATTCAAAGACGATGTTCCGGACGATGTGAAAGGAAAACGTTTGGAAGAAATTATTGCTTTACAATTGGAAAGCTCGGCTGCTTCACATAGAAATCAGGTCGGTAAAATTGCCAAAGTTTTGGTGGAGGGGCCATCCAAGCGTTCCGAAGAACATTTCTGCGGAAGAGACGGAAGAAACTCCATGGTGGTATTCCCGAAAGGAAATGCGAAAAAAGGAGAATACGTATTAGTTAAAATTACCGATTGCACTTCTGCAACACTGATCGGTGAATTGGTGAATCACGCTAATTAAGACAAGATGAGTAATATGTCACTTCAACAAATCAAGCAGCGGTTCGGGATCATTGGAAATGCTCCGCAATTGAATCGCGCCTTAGAAGTTGCGATGCAGGTGGCACCTACAGATATTTCGGTTTTGGTGACCGGGGAAAGTGGAACAGGTAAAGAAATCATTCCGCAGGTCATCCATCAATTGAGCGCCCGCAAACACAACGAATACATTGCCGTAAACTGTGGAGCAATCCCGGAAGGAACGATCGATTCGGAATTATTCGGACACGAAAAAGGATCTTTTACCGGGGCAACCGGAAGCCGGCAAGGGTATTTTGAAGTGGCAGACGGTGGTACTATTTTTCTCGACGAAGTTGCTGAATTACCAATGCAGACACAGGTTCGTTTGCTGCGCGTTTTGGAAACGGGAGAATTTATCCGGGTCGGTTCTTCGAAAGTGATCAAGACCAATGTGCGTGTCGTTGCGGCTACGAATGAGAATATGCAACGGGCAATCCAATCCGGAAAGTTTCGCGAGGATTTGTTGTACCGATTGAGCACTGTTCCGATCCCATTGCCTCCTTTGCGTCAGCGACAAGAAGATATTTATTTACTTTTCAGAAAATTCGCAAGTGATTTTGCAGAGAAATACCGCATGCCGGCAGTAAAACTGACCGGAGACGCCGTTGAATTGCTGAACGCTTACCATTGGCCGGGGAATATCCGCCAGTTGAAAAACCTGGTGGAACAAATTTCCGTAATCGAACAAGAGCGCGATATTGACGGACCGCGTTTGCAATCTTATTTGCCACATGCAGAGGAATTTTTTCCTGCAGTAGTGAACGCCCAGGAAACCAAGATCGACGAACGGGAGCTGATGTACAAGTTCCTTTTCGATATGAAAAACGACCTGAATGAATTAAAAAAACTGGTGGTGGAATTATTAAACAACCAGGGCGATTTCAGTTTATCCAACGACCAGGCAGCTGTTGTCAACCGCTTATATCACGATATCAACCTGGGAGAAAAACGCATTCTGCCTCCAACGCCGATCAAAACCGAAACAGTAAAACCGGTTGTTTTCGATTCCGACAATTACCGGGATCCGGACACAGAAGATTATGAGATCCACGAAGAAGTGCAGGAGTCCTTATCCCTGGAAGACCGTGAAAGGGAACTGATCCAAAAAGCATTGGACAAACACCGCGGTAGAAGAAAGTACGCTGCGGAAGAGTTGGGAATTTCGGAACGAACTTTGTATCGCAAGATCAAAGAATACGATATCCAGGGATGAAAAAACTAGCACTTGCACTTATTTTATTGACAGCTTTAACCGGCTGCTGGCCGAAAACATTCATGAGTCCTATTGATACCTCGATGCCTGAGGATTGGAAAAAATTCTACATTACTCCGCTGGAACTAAGCGCTGCAACGGCTCCTTCCAATTATCCGGCGAATCTTTCCGAATCGCTTCGAAGCGGGATTCAAAACAATACCCGTCTGAAGTTAGCTTCCGGTTTAGAAGACGCCCAGGTAAAAATCAGCGGAATTGTTTCAGGCTACAACACTTCACCGATCGCAATTCAGCAGGGAGACCTGGCGGCAAAGAACCGTTTAACGGTTTCAGTTAATTTCACTATTATTACACCATCCAAAGGATTGGAAAAGATGGAATTTACCAGTTCGCGTTTTGCTGATTACGAATCGAATGAACAATTGGTCGATGTGGAGACCCGCTTATTGGAATCCATTAACCAGCAAGTGGTACAAGACGTCATCAATAAATTGTTATCTAATTGGTAATGCTCAATACAGAACAAATAGCTGAATTTATCCTGCGTCCGGAGCTCATGCGTTCCGAAGACGTGGAGACTTTGCGCGAATTATCTGAAAAGCATCCGTATTCCTCAGTTTATTCGCTCTTGTATCTGCAGGGAGTCTCCTTGTTTCAATCTGTTCACCTGGATGAGATTCTTCCCAAACAAGCCTATAAATTATCGGATCGTGCACGCCTGTTCCATTTACTGCATGCTGCATTTGAAGCAGAGGAAGCATCGCTTTCGAAGGCTGAAGCTTCATTCGACAGAGATGAAAAGCTGGAGGAACAAGCGTCGTTTGCCGGACAGGATGAACCAGGTGCAACAAGTGAAGCTAAAATTATACCGATAATCCCTGAAGAAAAGGAACCGGTACATTCACAAATTGAGGACAGCATTCGTCAGGAAGAAATCCTAATTTCAACGAACGAAATGCAGGCTGAAGAACAACCGGCAGTTTCGGAGACAACAGCAGAGGTAAAAGATATTTTCGACTTCGAAACGGTAGCTGCTACTTTATCACAGGATTACCTGGGCATTAGTCCGGAAGCGGAAGAAAAGCAGGATGAATTTCCTGCTCTTAAAACGCATGCTCACGCAGAAATGAACGAGACGGAAGATCAGGAAATAAGCGAAGAACCATATATTGAACCTCATGTGCATGAGGAAAAACAAGCTCCATCTCCTCTTCATCCCGATGCAAAGCGCTCGTTTACAGGTTGGCTAAAAGCAGGACAACACGAACATACGGAATCCAAAGCAGAGACCAAACCGGAGCCAAAAAGCACCCAACAGGCAATTATCGATAAGTTCATCGAAACCAATCCCAGCATGCCAAAACCGAAGGCTGAATTTTATTCTCCTTCCAAAAAAGCAAAAGAAAGTTTGGATGATGAGCGCATTCCGGTTTCGGAAACTTTGGCAAAAATATATGCCGCACAAGGGAATTTTCCAAAAGCAATTCATGTTTATCATCAATTAAGTTTGGCGTTTCCAGAAAAAAAGAGTTTATTTGCACTCCAAATTGAAGAATTAAAGAAAAAAATTACCTCATAAAATGATAGCATTAATTTCAATTTTACTCGTATTAGCAAGCGTTTTATTAATCGTAGTGGTGTTTGTTCAGAATCCAAAAGGAGGAGGTTTATCTTCTGATTTCGGTGCTGCTCAGCAAATTGGTGGTGTACAACGTACCAATGATTTCATCGAAAAAGCAACATGGACACTTGCAGCAGTAATCTTAGTAGCAAGTATCGGTTTGACAAGCATGATGAAACCGGCAAAAATAAAACAACCGGAGAAAAAAGAGCAACAAGGTGGACCTGGAAGACCGGGACAACAAGGTGGTGCTCCACAAGGACAAGCTCAGTAAGCAGTCACCCGACTATAATAGCATTTGAAATGTCAGTATGTCACACATACTGACATTTTTTATTTATATCCCTTCATAAAAATGAAAAATTGACACCCGGAAAGAAATGGCATAATCTTAGTCAAAAGAAATCCGTCAAATTTTATCTAAAAAAAGAATAACAATATGTCAACAACATTCAAACCTTTAGCAGACAGAGTGCTAATTGAGCCTGCAGCAGCAGAGCAAGTAACAGCAAGTGGTATTATTATTCCGGACACAGCAAAAGAGAAACCGTTAAAAGGGACCGTCATTGCAGTTGGACCTGGTAAAAAAGACGAACCGATGGAAGTAAAAGTAAATAACATCGTTATTTACGGTCAGTATTCCGGTACAGAGATCAAAATCGACGGAAAAGATTATTTGATCATGAAACAAGGTGATATCTACGGAATCGTAGGATAAGTTTAAAAAGTTAAAGAGTTCAAATACGTTCAGAAAATTGAATCGTGAAGTGAGAAGTTGTTAAGGAAAACTTTGAACTTTTGAACATTCATTCAAACAATTAACATCATTAAGAAATAAGAAAATGGCAAAACAAATCTATTTTGACGTTGAAGCTCGTGAGAAGCTTAAAAAAGGAGTTGATTCATTGGCAAATGCGGTGAAGGTAACCCTTGGACCAAAAGGAAGAAATGTGGTGATCGGGAAGAAATTCGGAGCTCCGCAAGTAACGAAAGATGGTGTTTCGGTTGCTAAAGAAATTGAACTGGCTGACCCAATAGAAAACATGGGGGCTCAGATGGTGAAAGAAGTAGCCTCCAAAACAGCAGATATTGCGGGTGACGGAACTACCACAGCAACAGTATTGGCTCAGGCAATTATCACAGCAGGATTGAAAAACGTGGCTGCCGGAGCAAATCCAATGGACTTGAAAAGAGGAATCGATAAAGCGGTTCTTTCGGTAGTGGCAGATTTGAAGAAAATCTCCAAAGAAGTGGGTTCAGACAATGATAAGATCAAGCAAATTGCTACTATTTCTGCCAACAACGACGAAACGATCGGTTCTTTGATCGCAGAAGCGATGAAAGTAGTCGGTAACGACGGTGTCATTACTGTGGAAGAAGCAAAAGGAACGGAAACGGATGTAAAAACGGTAGAAGGAATGCAATTCGACCGTGGATATTTGTCTCCGTACTTCGTTACAAATACGGATAAAATGATCGCTGAAATGGAGCATCCGTTGATTTTGATCTATGATAAGAAGATCAGCAACATGAAGGAATTGCTTCCGATTTTGGAACCGGTTGTTCAAAACGGAAAATCATTGATCATCATCGCTGAAGATGTCGACGGTGAAGCATTGACCACTTTGGTTGTAAACCGTTTACGCGGATCCTTGAAAATAGCTGCTGTGAAAGCTCCGGGATTCGGTGACCGCAGAAAAGCCATGCTGGAAGATATCGCTATCCTGACAGGTGGACAAGTAATTACTGAAGAGCGTGGTTTGACATTGGAGAACGCGACTTTAGACATGCTTGGAACTGCAGAAAAAGTAGAGATCGACAAAGACAATACAACGATCATCAACGGTGCCGGACAGAAAGATGCTATTCAGGCACGCATCGGTCAAATCAAAGCACAAATGGAATCCACTACTTCCGATTACGATCGCGAAAAGTTACAGGAACGTTTAGCGAAACTGGCAGGTGGTGTGGCTGTTCTTTACATCGGAGCTCCTACGGAAGTGGAAATGAAAGAGAAAAAAGACCGTGTGGATGATGCACTGGCTGCAACAAGAGCCGCTGTGGAAGAAGGAATTGTTCCGGGTGGAGGTGTTGCCCTGATTCGCGCAATGGATGCATTGGATACGCTGACAGGAGTAAATGAGGATGAAACAACAGGTATTGCCATTGTAAAACGCGCAATTGAAGAGCCATTACGTCAAATCATTGCCAATGCGGGTGGTGAAGGAGCTGTTGTTGTTCAGAAAGTCCGCGAAGGAAAAGGGGATTTCGGATACAACGCACGTACGGAACAATACCAGAACCTGTATGAAGCAGGTGTCATCGATCCGACGAAAGTGACACGTATTGCTATCGAAAACGCTGCGTCTATTGCCGCAATGTTGCTGACGACAGAATGTGTCATTGCAGATGAACCGGAAGCAGAAGCTCCGCATTCACACGGAATGCCGGGTGGAATGCCGGGAATGATGTAATTTCGAAAATAATTAAATCAGATATAACAGGGGCAGAAAATTTTCTGCCCCTGTTATTTTTTAGCTGAATTTTGTTACCCCAATTATCACCAAACAAAAAAAGCGTTGTGAACTCACAACGCTTTCAATAAATACGATAACTTACTAAAGATCGATCTCAGTAAACTGCATTAAAAAAGTTGCAGGGGCTGCAGCATTTGCAAATCCTGTTTTAAATTCCATGAAATACCTCACGGCAACAAACTTCTTGTTTCCAACTTGTGCGATGAAACAATTTTGACGAAGATCATATACATTTAATCCTTTTTCGGCCAATGGTTTACTTAGTTTAGCAATCAATTCCTCCTGATCCTGAAATTCGATATCAAATTGATAATAAGCATCTTTTTCAACATCATAATAACCTAATCCTTCTTCGCTTCTATCAATGACAGACACATTTTGTTCTTTATCGATTATTACATAAGCCGGTACCGGATCTTTACCACGCTTGTTCTTAACAAAATTACCCGCTAAGACAGAATAATCATCGCCCTTTATGTTCTTATAATCAAACACTCCGTAAATCTGAGGCTGAAGAAGAGATACCACTTCTACAGGGAAAACATGATCGTTTGTTGTAACTTCTCCCGACTCTGAAAGGCTGTACATCCTTCTTTTCAAAGCATACTTATCTGAATTAGCTATATGCTCTGTCCAATTCAAAGAAATTCCGGTCGGATGGGTTTGAATCGAAGTATACACAGCATCAGATGCTGATTCAATGGTTATTTTCCCTATGGCTTTCGTTTCTTTTGTTTTGATATTGTATGTGTACATTTCATAATCTCCGGAATACTTATACCCTCTGATTTGGGGATGTATCAACTTTTTATTGAAATTGGAAACTCCTATTTGAAATTCATTATTTTTAAATCCTACAATTTCGATCAACGCTTCAGCATCATTGCTTCTGCTAATTTTAAACACATCCTTCATAACATATTCCTCATTGATCTCCATTGATTTCAAATTGATGTATGTTAACCTTACAAATGAATTATACGCATCTTTTTTCGGTGTTTCAGCTCCATGGCTATTCTTCGACATGGAAACATAGCTTCTGGCAATCACCACATTATCTTCATTGATAAAATGAACGTCTGTGCTTATAGCTGGTTTGCTGGAATAATAATTAAAATCAGCTTTCTTGTCATCGTGTTTGTAAATCGAACCTTTGAAGTTTTCCAGTTTCGGAACAGCAACTTCTATCAATTCCGGTTTCTCAGTGGAATAGTTCTTAACAAACACATAGTTTCCGTCCATCAACAAACAGTAAATATCACTTTGAGCAATATACCCAGTGTATTGGTCCAAATCGTATTTATACTTTTTTGCAGTAACAGGGTTGACCGTACGATGCGCTATCTTTCCCTGCGGATTAATCAGGATTAGTTCCGAATCAAATCCAACCAGCATACTTCCGTCGGTCGTTTGAAGCATGGTTGGCGCATTGTATTTGCCTTTTCCTAAAAGTTCTTTGACATCGATTACCTGATCTTGCGCACTAACTTTTGGAACAGATAACAGACAAGTGATGGTTAGAAAAATAAATAATCTCATAGTTATAATTTTTAAGTTTTAGATCAATTATCCGGCAAATATACAAACCAAATCACCAGCCTCCTAAGAAAAGGATCTACGAAGAAAAATCTGTAACTTTGAATCAACTTACAGTTCTCCCGTAAATACGGGAGGGCTTTCCGATCCTCCTTCCCTCGGCTCAGCCGAGGATAGACAGGAACGACTATATATAGATCCGGCAGTAAATCTTATCGATGACTGCCGGATCACTTATAACTCTATTTTTCCGGTTTTCAGGAACAATTGTTTTGTCTTACCTGCCTCTTCAAGGCTTTCCAGGTGTAAAACAAGGATCGTATTCCCAACCTTTCTCAATTTTAAAATTCGCGTATGCGGCACTTGTGAAGGAATCGCTTCCGGCAAATCACTCAACAGCTTGTTTTCCTCCAAGGAAAGATCCTTCAAACAGGGAAGGCACAGTAAATCAGCGTCTGACAATACGAAATTTTTGTTCAAATCCCATTTCAACAGGTCGTTGTGCCCTATTTTCAGTACGGAATTTTCGTCCATCATAAAAATAGTCGGATCATTCGGGATTGCCGTACAATACAATTCCCTCCCGATTAAGTCCTTATAAACCCGTATATTGGGCGTTTGGGATTTTTCCAATTTAAATTCCCGCGACGGAAAATGGACAGTGGCTTCCTGAACATCATAATCCCTATCCAGTTTAAATCGGCGTGCATGAAACGTATAATAATCCTCTCTTGGCTCGGTCCAGCTCAGAAGCCATCCACCATTTCCAAAAACCAAACTCACGGACGAAGCACTCTTCACCGATTCAATAACGGTTGAATAGACCTTCTTCTGAGAATAATCGCTGAGATTGACAGACCAAATGTCGATCCCCGATTTACAATAATCCACTCCTTTATAATCACTCAATGAAAGTGGTGGAGCGTCTCTGTCTTTAAACGATGTTTTACTGACACTGAAAAGCAATTCCTGTTCTGCATTCATCCCGATACACTTAAAATCAAACAGATCAAGTACCTCCTTTTTTTTTCCGTAAGCCGGATTAAACACATCGATCAAAAGGTATTCGTATGAAACGGTATAATCTTCCAGGTTTACAATACTCAGCCTCATGTAGGTATTGATTCCTTTTGGTTTGAACATCCCCGGATGTGTATTTGTCGAAATGGCGAAATACGTTTGATAAAGGATTATTTTTCCTTCAATGGAAGTAATGATGCCTGCATCCACATGATTGGAATTATTTGAATATTCATCCCAAACACTTTTCACTACATGTTCCTGTTTCTCCAAGGGAATGGCCTTGTACTCGTTGTTTCGGTCAGGAAACATACGCTCAATATGAATGATATTATCAGCCAGTGTGTAACGAATATTTTTCTTCATATCAAAAGCAGTGCAGCCGCTCGTCTTTTGGTCCGGAGAACCTTCTACTTCCACTATCAGCTGAATTAAACTTCGATCTAACACTCCCTGGCTGTTGAACTTAAAGCGGTAATTTCCCTCACTTAACTGAAAAGATCCGTCTTCAAAAAGATAGCTGCCGATCTGATAAGGTGATTGATCCTTAAAGAATTCGGAGTTCTCTGTCCAGGTATTGGACTGCGCCAGGCAGATGGAGCAAAAGAAACAGAATGAGAGTGAGAAAGAGAACGTCCACAGCATGAAGAAAATTTTAGTTTATTAAAAATAGTGTTTTTAAGATGCGGGTTTAAAAAGTTAACGAAGATAAAATACCATCAGTTTGTTTACTCATGAAATTTCAGAAGAATTCTATGCTGAAATCGGGTTAGTTAGTACCTTTGCAGCAAATTCTATGCAATGGCAGACATTAAGGTAACAATTATTGACCGCGAAGGAGTTGAACATGTATTGGATGCTCCTACAGACATGAACATGAACATCATGGAGCTTTGTAAAGCTTACGAACTTCCTGTAAAAGGCGAATGTGGTGGAATGGCCATGTGTGCTACATGTCAATGTTACCTGGAATCCGACACTCCCTTGGCGGAACAGAGCGATGCCGAACTGGATATGCTTGACCAGGCATTTTATGTAAAACCGAACAGCCGCCTGGGATGCCAAATCCCTATTTCCGAAGAGATCGACGGGATTGTTTTGAGATTGGCGCCGGAAGCGGAGTAATTAAATACAAAAAGAAACAGTAGGGGTAGAAAATTTTTCGCTCCTACTGCTATAATGTAAATGTAAGACCAGTTCCAAAACTAAAAATACCGAGTTGTCTTCGGAGATTTACTTTGGACCAAAGCTCCCGCCCAGAGAACCAATATTCGGATTCATCCATACGCCGGAATTTCTTTTTACTGAATTGAAAGGCATACTGATAACGGAAACCGATGTGAAATAAGACCCGTTTGCTTATCGGATAATTCATCCGGAAACCATACATAAAAACCAATCCTCGGAATTCTTCCGCTCTGGAATCCAGCAACTTTTCTTTCACCTGCGCTGCCTGGTCAGCATTTGTTGAATTCAGCAATTCAATATCCAAATTCCTATTCGGAAATTGGATCAGTGAGTAACCTATTCCGATTTCACTTGCAAAACCACACGGTACACGGCTGTCATTTAACGCAATCAAAAGCTTCGGCATGAAAACGGTTTCACGGATCGGGAGGTATGCTACTTTTGCAGGCAAATATTCCGTAACCATCGTCCCCGAAGTATCTGTAAAATTCCGGGTAATCTCATCAATCGACTGTAAGTTCACCTGGTAAAAGCGCTGCGAAAATTCGATTCCGAATCCCACAGGTTCCGTAATTGCAACATTCAAGCTTGCCCGGTATCCCAGATCGAGCAGGTTATACGAACTATTAAGCGTTCCATTTTTTGAAACATAACCTTTCCGTTCCCCGAATACATTTTGAAGCAGTGGAATTTGTCCCTGTCCGTCCAATTCCAAAAAGATGCGATGTCCGTAATACCCCACTTCCTGAGCTCCCGAAACAAAACTGCACCCCAACAAATAACCAAGAAGAATTCCTTTAATATTCATTCTTTGCCTTGTTTTAATTGATGAAACAGGCCGTTAAGGCGTGAACCGATACTGTGCCTGGAGGCCGGTTCATTGACATAGTAAGATCGTTCCAGCGCCAATTCTCCTGTTTTCAGATCCAGTACATAGAATTGCCAATCGGAATAATGCCCGGAAAGAAGGGCGATGGGAAAGTAAACCAATCCAACCGGGAGCAATACGGTAAATAAAACAACATTTCCGGCATATAAATCGGGCGCAAAGCTATGCTGGTACTCCAAAAACAATAGTTTTTCCGTCTTCAACCTGGAATGGATCACATGGAGGTCGGCAATATCCAATACGAAATAATCATTTTCATAATCCGCGATCGCACGGGTCAGACTGCGTTGAAGCAATGAATAATCGTTCCAATCTTCTGCACGCAACATTTCCAGATCTTTCAGGCTCAAACTTTTCAGGTGAATGTTCAGATCCGCTGCAGTTGAATAAATCTCTTTGAAAACCAGGTCCCGCGTTTTAAAGGTTTTGTATACATCCACTTCAGATGACCGGGTAGTCTCAAAAATCGCCGGTTGAAAGATCAGCATGGTGTCCATTTCCAAATGAACCGCATTGTCGTATTTGAAATACTCATGTTCTTCCTGTTCGGCATCTGTCATCAGGTTAAATTCATCCCGGTCCTTGTCAATAATGCCTTTTTCAAGCGAAAACCGTCTGAACTCTTTCATAAAATTGCTGTCCCGGATAATATCCGCAATCCCATACATGAAAAACTTGGAAGAATCAATTCCAAAATCTTCCGTCACCCCCTTCGACTGGTTTTCAATGATTGTATATTTATCCCATTCTACGGCGTGTAACTTTGATTTGGACGAGGTATCCTGTTTCAGATTTTCCAGGTAAGCCAATGTTTCGGAAAAGTTTGTGGTTGAAAACTTTTCCGGTTCAAAATCATCACTTTTCACCACCAAACGAATAGCTGTTTCATAGCAGCTTTTCGCTACCGGGTTAGTTGTATCCGATTGGTAAACATCGTAGATAATCCGCAGTCCCATGGCTAATTTCCCCGTTTTCGGGAGAACATTTATAAACTGGTTCAAAACGGAAATCTGTCCTTCGTGGTGCTTCATTTTTTTCCTGTTCAGGGAAGTATATTCCGTGTAAGCCGTTCCTTCCTTTTTGATGGTTGTTTTCATAATATCCAGCCAGGCCTGGGACTTGCAAGTATTCAGGAAGGATGATCCGGGGTATTTCTTCTCCAAAATGTAGATCGCATACAATGCTTCAACCGGTTCGTCTGCATATACTTTGTTCAGGACATATTCAAACCGGGCAACATCGCGGATGTAATAAAACTGAAGACTATCCTCGTATAACAGTTCTTTGTCCCAATTTTTGAATTTGTCAATTTGATCGGTCACCTGTTCCTTGCGTTTAGCCAGGTTCGGATGAGACATCAGGTAGTCATTGTATTTAAATTTTGCAGAAATTTCATTTCGTTTGAAGTCAAAGTACATTTCAGGCACATACATTTCACGGGTGTTGAAATACGTTTTATCGAGCTTCATTTCTTCAAACGGCAAGTACGAATAAAGCAACACGTCAAAGGTTTTGTTGATCTCGCTGGATTTGTAGCCTGCATCGTGAACCATTTTAACCGCCAGGCGATCCGCTTCCAGTTCATTCTCTCTGGAATAATTGCTTAAAAACCTGGCCCGTTCATTATAGGAGTAAAACTTCTCTTTGATCGCATGTTCGAAGAGGTCCAGCACATGGTGTTCCTGGTAATGAATTATTTCATGCGATATAACAAACGCCAACTGGGCTTCCGATGTCAGCTGTGCAATCAAACCGGTAGTAACGAACACGATTCCCTGCCTGGTGGAAAAAGCATTTGCTTCGGTAGAATTGTAGACATAAAAACGTAATTTTCCGCTCAGGTCCGTTTCATTGGCAACCAAGCGGTCTCCCAATTGCTGAAGGTAATTACTGATAGTATCTCCAAAGGTCACATTTCCGGAATGCAAAATCTCATCAATCGAATAATTGATTTGCTCAACGAAAAATTCCCGCTTTTTGTAGTTCAAAGATTTCAGATCTTCCCGTTGGTCCCGTTTGATTTTTGCAAGCGTGGAACTGGAGAAATCCACGGGAACAGGACCTTTACTGCACAAGGATTTGTAGTGATTGAAATCACCTTGTCCAACTGTTTGAAACAGCAGCATCAGCGCTCCAAAAAGCAAGTTTGTTCCCTTGTTTGTCATTTGATGTTTTTCGGAAGCAAACAAACCGGAATCGGTTCCATTTTATGTTTATTTGCTCTGTTCAATTTACGATAAATTGCCAAAACTTCCTGTTGTCTTGAATTCAATGATTCTTCGTTTCCGCTAAATTCCATTGCCCATTCCAATTCGGGGTAAGTCGCTCCCATCTGGTCTTCATCCGAACGCCCATCTTCCCACAATCCATCCGTCGGTTTTGCCGTCAGAATCGATTCCACAATATTCAGGGAACCAGCCAGTTCAAAAACTTCTGTCTTAGTCAAATCTGCTATCGGGCTAAGGTCCACTCCGCCGTCTCCGTACTTTGTAAAGAATCCGACTCCAAAATCTTCAATTTTATTCCCTGTTCCGGCTACCAGTAACCCATGAGTTTGTCCCAGAGCATATAGGGTTGTCATGCGCAATCTTGCCCTGGAATTTGCCATCGCCAGGTGGTTTTCCACGGTGTTTGCCGGAAACGTTTTTTCAAGTTGATGGAACGTATCGGTAAGATCAATTGTCTGCGCCTCCACATTCGAGAAATTGGTCTGGAGCCAATCAATGTGTTCCGTAGCTCTCCCGAATTCAACTTTCGGCTGGCGAATCGGCATATTCAAAACGAGTACCTTCATTCCGGTTCTGGCACAAAGAGTCGATGTCACTGCGCTATCCACTCCGCCCGATATTCCGACCACAAATCCATTTGCTCCCGCATTCAATGCATATTGCCTCAACCAATTTGATATATAATCGATTACTTCTAGTTCTTTTTCCATAAATCCTGGTAGTAAAAATAGAAAAAAATCCCGTCTCGGCTAAGCCAAAACGGGATTTCTAAAAGGATTACTTTATTCGTCAGAACAAAATACCGATTTTCAAACAAAACTGAGTTTGGGTTGTTTTCAAACCGAAATAATCGCTTGAACTAGGGGATCCCACCGTTCTGTTGAACAATGTTTTGTTTTTTCCGCTTCCTTCGATATTGATTGGAGTTAATCCATAGTAAAATCCTAGTTCCGCAAACAACATCGTATTTCCTGTAAAAGTCCACTGGGTGCCACCTGCCACACCTAATGAACAGCGAATAGCACTGATATCATTTCCGTAAGGTGTTTTCATTCCCTCCATTTCACTTCCTGTAGATGAAACAGCTGACGAATTCATCGCGATTGCATCAATATCCGCTCCAGTAGCCTCGTTGTTCCCGACTTTGAAAATATTCCCCTGATCAGTTTTCGTGGATTTTACCAGGAAACTTGTTCTCGCTCCGAATTTTCCGTAGTAACGGAAATCACCCAAGGCATTGGTTCTAAAGATCAACATCGTAGGAATGGTTGCATAAATATTCTTATATTTTCGCCCGGTCAGCTCGAACACTTTATACTTGCTCATATTTGCTTCGTCTCCATTCAGTTCCTCTTCCTGGATAATTTTGTTGTCGCTGTATAAATAATAATTAGCTCCATTCAAGGTATTCATGGACACTTTGTAGGATTCAAAATCGAACTCTACGCCTGTAGCAAACCCAATATTGTCGTTGAAGTTGAAATTGATATTTAAGCCAAATGCATTTTGAACTCCCACTCCATCCTTATCAATTCGCTTTGTTCCCGGTTTTGTAAAGTTTAATCCTAATTGATAGGCAATACCCATATTCACTTTTCTGTCGGTACCGCCATCCTGAGCAAAAATTGAAGCTGAAATACTTACAGCCAAACATGTTACTATTAATCTTTTCATAAGTTATATTAAAAGTGAATCAAATATAGTTTCTTTCATTGAGACTAGAATGATTATTTTTGACCAATATGAATTACACGCGAAAAATCGGGCTCCTTTTGTTACTGTCACAGGCCTTGCTCATCATGCAGTCGTGTTCAGACGATTTGCTGGATACAGATATTTCAAAGAGTAACTACCAACTCAAAAGTGTTCATTTGGATAGTATCATCAAGCACACCCCGGATGCACAATTGGGTGCCGAACTTTTTGACCTGTCGCAAAAATTCCCGGAGATCGTAGACTATCAATTCTACTACTGTTACAAAACCGGGCTTCCGAAAGACACCGTTTTCCAGGCAAACTGGATTGAATTCACTCATAATCCGTATTATAAGCGCTTATCGAAACGAATCGACGAGCGATTCCCGGATACAGAGCACTCCCGGAAGATCATTGAGGATGGATTCAAGCGGATCCACGTGCATTTGCCGGATGCAAAACTTCCGAAAACAATCTTATTTATGAACTCCTTCTTTTCATCCAGTATGTACTGCACGGAAAACGAAATCGGAGTTGGACTGGAACGCTATCTCGGTGCCAAAACAGATGTTATTAAAGAACTTCCCGGCGATGTTTTCTATGAATGGATCAAAGAAGCTATGGAACCGGAATACCTGGAACGCGATGCCGTTTGTGCCTGGGTCTTGACCCACATTTGTGAGCCGGGGAAAGACATGAATAACATCGAGGCAATCATTCAATGGGGAAAAATCCTGTACATCACCAAAGCAGCTTTGCCCGAACAGGAAGAGCGCATCTTATTGCGATATCCTGCAACGGATTATACATGGGCCATCAAAAATGAACGTGCCTTTTGGGAATACCTCGTAAAGCACAACATGCTGTTTGTCAAAAGTGAAACGGATCAGGCAGCATTTTTACAGGAAGCACCCTTTACATCCGGACTTCCCCAAAAAGGACCGGATCGCTTGGGACAATTTTTAGGTTATCGCATTGTTGCTAGTTATATGGAACAATATGATGTAACTTTGCAGCAATTGTTGGACAAACCATACAATGAAATTTTGGCTGAATACGAGATAGATGATTAGTCATTAGCAAATAGATAAAACATACTATAATTAAAGCGACATGGAAGAGGAAATAGTAAACAAACGATCTTCAATAACTGTACAAATCGGGCTTAACGCAAACAACTTACCTTTAGAAATGCATTGGTCTGCCGAAGATGGCGGAATTACAAATGCTCCGGCAAAAGCTATGATGCTTTCCCTGTGGAATCCGGAAGACAAGAATACCATGAAAATAGACCTTTGGACAAAAGATATGTCCGTTGAAGAAATGAAACAATTCTTTCATCAGACCTTGTTAACTATGGCAGACACCTTTGAGAAAGCGACAGGAGAGAACCTGATCTCCGAAGATTTAAGAGATTACTGCTATCACTTCGCGGAGAAAATGGATATACTGCCTGAGAAATGACAATAGGACTTTTGGATATTAAGATTTTAGGAGTTAGATCCACAAATAAAAAAGCCTTTGGAAATCCAAAGGCTTTTTTATGACTCCAATTCAAGTCCTGGTATCTTGATGTCTTAACATCCTAAAATCTATTTCACCAACTCCATTTCATCTACCAAATGCTTCGCACCGCAATACACATCCATCACCCACATCACATAGCGGATATCTACCACAATGTTTCTGCAGCGATTCGGATCGAAATAAAAATCGCTCATCGTACTTTCCCAGCTACGGTCAAAGTTCAATCCCATCAGATTTCCGTTTGCATCCAATACCGGAGATCCCGAATTCCCACCGGTTGTGTGGTTTGAACCCGTAAAACATACCCAAAGCTCTCCGTTTTGGGAATAATTCCCATAATTCTTTGATTGGTATAAATCGATCATGCGTTGATCCAGATCAAAATCCGGGTTCCCGGTGTTGTACTTATCCACCATTCCTTTCAGTGTTGTATGTTCCGTATATGCCATTCCGTCAACCGGAGCAGATCCTTCCAGCAAACCGTAAGTTACCCGCAACGTTGAATTGGCATCCGGCCAGTTTTTTCCATCCGGGAACATCTTTAGCTTTCCTTCCACAAAATCTTTCAGCAGGGCATCCATTTCAACATTGTAGTCGTTCGCCCCTGCCGCGATCTCATTGCGCATCAGAGTAAAACACTCAACAAATAATTTGTATCCCGGATCTTTCGCCAATTTAGAAAATGATTTCTCCGTCAGTTTGCTCAGGAATGCAACATATTTTTCCTTGTTCACGAGGATGGATTTCGAATAAACCTCGGAAGCTAATTTTTGGTTGCTCAGCGAAGGGATCACGAAGCGTTTGTCCAGGTAATTCTTAAACGCAGGAGTCTGTACATCAAAGATTCCCTTGTCTACATTGACATCGTAATTCTTAAAGAAACTCTCTGCAGAACTGATCAGGGTCTTTATTTTCGCTTCCAGTTCATTATTTTCACGGTACTTACCGTAATTACGCTCCAAATCTTCCATATTTCTCGCCAGTCGGAAAAACTCGGGACCGACGAACAGGTACTCTACAAACAAGGTATAATTGTATTCGTAAACGGCTTTTTCGTCCACTAATTTATTCATGCGGTCAATCAAAGGTGCATATCGGTTCCACTCTTCTTTCGAATTTGCCTTTGCAATATACTCGGCTTCAAATTTCTTTTTCAGGGAAACTGCATCCAATTGCTTCAATCCGTCAATCTGGCCGATGTATTTTTTCCAGGCGTTGGCAATGCGCGCCTGTTTTGCCATATACTGAATGCGCGTCAAATCTGATTTGGTCATGGCCTCATTGATTACCGCCAAACTTTTTGTACGCATATCAATTTCCATCGGCCGTTGTTTCTCGATGTAGTATTTCAGGTTCCCGGAAGTCAAATGTTGTTCCGTTTGGCCGGGAAAACCATAAACCATCGTAAAATCACCTTTCTTCCGGTCGTTAAACGCAATTTTCAAATGTTTGATCGGAGTATAAGGAACGTTTTCTGTATTGTAAGCTGCCGGGTTGTTATCCTTTCCTGCATATACGCGGAAAACGGAAAAATCGCCGGTATGTCTCGGCCAAACCCAATTGTCCGTATCACCACCGAATTTCCCGATGGAACTTGGAGGAGCACCAACCAGGCGCACATCCGTAAATACTTCCTTCACCATGAGGTAGAAACTGTTCCCGTAATCAAATGCCTGGATATCTCCCTGGTAATGAGTTCCCCTCGTAGCATCTTCGATGAGTTTTTTCATGTTCCGTTTCAGTACTTCTGCAATCTTATTTCCATCTTCCAATCCCTGAACGCCAAACATCACTGCTTCCGTCACATCTTCGATCCGAACAATACGTGTAGCGGTCAATCCAGGATTCGGAAGTTCATCGCTGAATTGTTTTGCCCAAAACCCATTTTTCAGGTAATCGTGTTCTGTTGAAGAATGCTTCTGAACGGCATCCAATCCACAGTGATGATTGGTCAGCAATAATCCTTTTTCCGAAACCAGTTCTGCGGTACACCCTCCGCCGAAATGCATAATGGCATCCTTTAATGACGCATGATTCACCGAATAAATATCTGCGGCTGAAAGTTTCATTCCTTTTGCTTTCATATCCGATTCAAAGGCTTGAAGTAATGAAGGGATAAGCATTCCCTCCTCTGCGTGAAGCGCAAAGCCGAGAAAGAGGATCATGGCAACCAAACAATTTTTCATATTCACAATTTTGCCCAAATATACCAATACCCTGCCAAAACAAGTTGTTCAATTCAACCCTTTTTCGCATTTTTGTTCTGTGGAATTTATCAGTTTAATCTTTCGACTGGGAGTCATTTTAGCGATTTTCAGTTTTATTTGGGGAATTTTAAAATTCGGATTTGTACTGCTCCGGGGTGGTGTACCGATGTCGTATCCCTTAAACCTGGCATTTAAAACGCTTCAATACCTGCTCATTGCTGATGTTGCGATTATTTTCTGCGAGAATAATCCGAAAGGGAACTTGTCTACTTCGATCATTACCGGTCTCATTTTATTGATGTACTTTATCGGGAAGGTCCAAAATATGCAATTCAGGGCCATGATGTCTATCCAGATCCAGGGGAGAAACCTGACAGAAGGCCCGAAACCCAAAATGGGTCTTGAATTCGGAATTGTAGCTCTGGCGATGGCAGTTTTCGGTTTTCTGTTGTGGAATCCCGAATTTGCAGAGAATGCTATTTCGAACTGGTTTTATAGGAACATTATAGATATCGAAGACACTCCGATCTTCGGATTTATCTTCAAGATCGTCGGGTTCTTTTTCACTATTGGAATGCTGATCCGAATGTTTAATGCCTTAAGTATGATCTTTTCAGGCAGGGCTTTCGGAAATCAACACCAGGATCAAAACCAAAGAGACGAACGGCGTGACAATGACCGTTTTGATGACTATGAAGAAGTGGAGTGATCCGGTAGAATAACGCAAAGGAATTAAGCAGACTTTTTAGCTGTAAGCAATTGTTTCTCGCTTGACACCACGCCAGCTTATCTCCTGCTAAGGAACTCCCGGATGTTATTTGAACTTCTTGAGCAATTCGAGGATTTGGGGAACGAGTAATTGGTTGCCATCGTTGTAAATGACCAGGTCCGTCAACTTCATTTTTTCTGCTTCGGGCATTTGCGCATCCAACCTGGAGCGAATTTGCTCATCTGTGAGCCGGTCGCGTTCTTTTACACGTTTCATACGGATTTCTTCCGGCGCGCTAACCAGTATGACCGCATCAAATGATTTATAATTCCCTGTTTCAAATAACAGAGCGGATTCCTGGAACAATATCGGGGATTTTTGACGGCTTGCCCAGTGTTGAAAATCTTCTCTTACAGCCGGATGTACCAATTGATTCATAGCCGTTCGCTTGGAATCATCCCGGAAAATTTGTGCAGCAATATACGGGCGATTGAGTTTTGAATCCAGGTAGGCTTCTTCTCCAAACAATTCTTTTAAACTGCGAATCAGCGCCTGATTTTCGTTCATGATTTCTTTCGCACGCTGATCGGATGAATATACGGGATATCCCATCAATTGCAGAATCCTGGATACCATTGATTTTCCGGAACCAATTCCGCCGGTTATGCCAATCTTTTTTGCCATAAAACAAAAATCCTCTGCCAGCTGACAGAGGATTCGGATTAAATTTCTTCTACTTCAATAATATTGAAAGGCAGACTGATGATTGCCTGGTAATCCTGACCGGCCTCTTCCATATCTTCATCATCTTCCTCAAAGAACCAGTTCACAACAACTTTTGTTTTAGAACCGGAAATGGCTTCCAGTTTTTTAAACAAGTCTAGAATGCACTTGGAAGAAGAGGTATTAAAATATTCTAATTTAACATCCACAGATGTTTCTGCGATCGGATCCTTTCCATAAGCATCAATCCAATCATTTAAGGGTTTGTAAAATTCCACTGAGTTTTCAGGAATAGAACGACCTTTCAACTCAAGTTTTCCAGTAGCGGCATCAAAATGGATCGAAGGTGTTTTTGCTGATCCTTCTAAGTGTAAATTTTCCATATTCGTCATTAATCAATTTTTATATTCAAGCAGAAAAAACTATTGACGTCGTTTATTGGCAAAAACTGATACTCTAGTTTATTTCCCGATTTTCTTGCAATATCAATCATACCAAGGCCTGCCGTTCCCTTATCCGATAAGGTCCCGTTACTAAGCACTTCCTGGTAATATTTTTTTAATTCATCCTTATCCATTCCATTGATCATATCCAAACGCTCTTCCAAATCAATCGCGCTTGCCTTATCAATATAATTTCCCGTTCGAATAACAAAATGATCGTCTTTTTTCGCTATCATGAATAAGGCAGATTTTACCTCAATTCGCGTAAAGCTGCGATCCTGCTCTTCATTCGAATCGATATGGTGATACAAATTCTGAAGGCATTCCACCAACACATTGAAAACCTTTTTCTTCATTTTTGGAGATTCATCCATGTAATCCATCTTGGACTCCATAATTGAAAGAACGGATGATAATAATTCCGAAGTAACTACTCCTTTAAACGATAACAGGATGTTCTCCCGCTCCATTGTCTGGTAAAGTTCGTAGATATCGTTTTTTATCATTGTAGTTTTCGAAGTGCAACAAATATAATAATCCTATCGAACTAATAGTGTTATTCGCCGAAAAAAATGAGCAGATGGTAGAATTTTCGATTGGGATTCATTGGCTGGGTACTTACCCAACTTTCAGGGGTAAAATTGATGCAGTTTCGTTCAAGTTTTTGTACTTTTGCAACAATGATGCATTTAGACAGGCAAAAAGAATGGTTCTCTACGTGGTTTGACTCTCCGTTCTATCATGTATTATACGACGAACGAAATGAAAAAGAGGCCAACGAATTTTTAAATAACCTGGTGGCGCTGCTGAATCCCGAACCCGGATCAAGTGCCTTGGATCTGGCTTGTGGCGCAGGAAGACATTCCAGGGCCTTGGCTTCACACGGATTAACCGTTTCCGGTTGCGACCTGTCTCCAAACAGCATTGAAGAGGCAAAAAAAAATTCAGATCCTGACCTGAAGTTCTTTGTGCACGATATGCGCGAAAAACTGGATGAAAACTATCAGTATGTTTTCAATTTATTCACCAGTTTCGGCTATTTCGAAGATGTCTGTGAAAATGCAAAGGTCTTAAAAAGTGTTTACGATGCACTGATCGATCCGGGAATCCTGGTGATTGATTTTATGAATGCACACAAGGTTGTGCGTGACCTGCGTAAGCGCCAGGAGATCAAAAAATGTGATATCCTATTCCACATAAAAAAAGAAGTCGTGAATGGGCGCATCGTTAAAACGATTGCTTTTGAGCACGACGGGAAATCCTATTTCTTCCAGGAGAAAGTACAGGCGTTGGAACTCCGGGATTTTGAAAAGCTTTTGTCTGATGCACATTTCGAAATTATTCAGTTAGCAGGAAACTACCGGCTGGAAGCTTTTGATCTGGAACAATCGGATCGTTTAATCCTAATTTGCAAAAAGAAATGAGTGAAACCATCATGACCATTTTCTTTTTGATGCTATCCGTTGCGGCGGGTGGCGTGTTGGTCGTTTTTCTGGAAAAAAAGAACCAGGCAACCTTCATTAAGCTTTCCCTTGCTTTTAGCGGTGGATTCCTTCTGGCGATCGCTTTCATTCATTTTTTGCCGGAACTGTACGCCGAACAGCATACATCCATCGGAGTTTGGGTCCTGGTTGGGTTCCTGGTACAGCTATTTTTGGAGTACTTTTCAGGCGGGATCGAACACGGACATATTCACGCACATGCAAATAAAAGGATCCCCTACGGATTATTGATTTCCCTGAGCATTCATTCGTTCATTGAGGGAATTCCACTGGCCAATTCTGCCATACACGAGCATACGCATGCTCAGGAACAGCTGATCGGTCATCACCATCATTCGCTCCTGCTTGGAATTATTCTTCACCAGCTTCCGGTTGCCATTGCACTGATGACCTTGTTGCGAAAATCCCTGATCAAATCAAGTACCTCGTGGATCCTGTTGATTGTTTTCGGATTGATGACTCCTTTGGGGCTGATCTTTGGAAAATTCATTCCGATGGACTCTTCCATTCCTTTCATGGATATTTTACTGGCATTGGTAGTTGGTATGTTCCTGCATATTTCAACGACCATTATCTTTGAAACAAATGAGAACCATCGTTTTAACCTGGCAAAGCTCACAGCCATTTTGCTGGGTGTTGGTTTGAGCGTAGGATTAATCTAGTTCAACGAGATTCGAACGAGGTTGCAAAGTTCAAAGGGGTTCAAAAGAAGTACAAAAGTTTAAAGAGATTCATTTGAACAGTGAGCCAACCAAATATTTTTTAATTTTACCTAAAAAATCAACACATGAAGATACTCTTCTCACTTATATTCATCCTTTGCGGTGTCACCATCTATGCCTTTAAATCCTTTGAACTTGGTTTGTTGAATAATGGGTTTTCCTGGACTATGTCCAAACTGCTTCCTTATTTGACGCTCGGAATCGGTGGAATTCTTCTCGCCTATTCTTTTGCGAAAGGTTTTAAGATCAACTCCAAACCAGTGAAGATACTCGCTGTAATCATCCTCTTCGCCGCGCCATTTGCCGTTGGATTTATGTTACACCCTATTTTTGACGGGGATTTCAGTTCAGAGGGAAGTGAAGTAAAAGCAACTGCCGTGCAAGTTGATGAAAAATACGACTTACTGATCGTTACCATTCCGGATTGCCCGTATTGTTTGGAATCCATCTTCCGTTTGAAATTAATCAAGCAACGCAATCCATCTGTGAAAATGCTTTTCTCAGTGTGTTCGGATGACAAACAAAAATTGAAGTTATACAAAGAGATTATTGCCGGCGATTTTGATATCGCACTGGCAAAAGATATTGACGCTTCGGTTCAATTGGCAGAAGGTCATTTCCCAACCTTTGTCAAATTGAAAAACGGCCTTCCGTCTTATAAATGGTCGAATGATCAATTCGGAGCCGGAGCTATCGATGAGTTTGAGGGGGAAATTAGCAAGTAATTTCTACCCATTTAATTATCCAAATCCCGCTGTGTCACTGCTCAAACAGCTCCATATCTATCCATCTTTTTGAAGGGTGTTGACAGATTAAATCTCTCAGGCAGCTGATACAACTAAAACCAGGGGATGATACGCGAAATTGCAGGCAACTTACCGGATCACCACTGCAGTTCAACGCTCTGGCATTCATTCGGAGACGCTTGAAAAGTTCCCTGGAAATGTAAGGTACCATCTTGTGCCCGGCCTTCGTAAGTATAGGTTTTTTTCTCTGTTCCGGTATACGCATTATGTACCGTAAGGTTGTTTCCTCCGCAATCGGCTCCTGTCTTCCAATCTGAAACAGCAATTTGTCCTACTTCTTTATCATCTACATAAATATGTAATGTGGTTACACCGTAAGAAATCAAATAATTGGATTTTTCTTCACTGAACCAAAAAGACACCCGGGATTCAAACTCACATTTCCCGTCATTCAATTTTGCCTTCTTACTGTAGTTGGTTGCATTTTCATAGGTACATCCTTTTCTTTTGCAGGAATAGGATGTTGACAAAACCATAAGGCCCAGTGCGATAACGAAAACTTGTTTCATGATATGAAGTAATTATTTAGTTTGACTTCAAAAATACTATTTAATCTTTAAAAATTCTTCCGTACCAAATCTTATGCGCAGTTCCTATTTACTGCGATCAGTGATTTATGTAACTTTAATCAGTTCAAATAGCCTACCTTCACCCCGGCAGATATTCTTTTGCCATTAATCCAACTTTATGATAAATAAGTTACTTTCTATACTCACGGGTATTATCGTGTTAACATTCCCCCTTTCTATCATCGCACAAGCACCTGATCTTGGAACTACTGCTAATTTCGCACTATTCTCTACTTCCGGCGCTATAACCAATACAGGACTGTCTCAAATCACAGGCAATGTCGGCTCGAATAACGGCCCGATTACCGGATTTGGCAATGTAAACGGTTCGATGCATAACAGTGATGGGGCAACAGCTCAATGTTCTGCTGACCTTCTGATAGCCTACAATCAACTGGATGCTGCCGTCACCACCAATTCACCTGCACCTTCATTGGGAAGCGGTCAAACACTTTTTGCCGGAGTTCATTCAATTTCAGGAAACACGACTATTAACGGAGTTTTAACCCTTGATGGTCAGAACAATCCCGATGCAGTCTTTATCATCAAAATCCAGGGAACCCTATCTTCGGGAGCTGCCGCAAAAGTGACGCTTACGAATGAAGCACTCGCATGTAACGTTTTTTGGAAGGTAGAAGGTGCAGTAAACCTAGCTTCGGGGACCTTTATGTGTGGAAGTATCATCGCAAATAATGCCGCGATCGATATGGCAACCGGAGATACGCTTCAGGGACGTGCACTTTCTACGGCCGGTGCAGTTACATTAAACGGAACGATGGTCTATACACCGATAGGTTGTGGAAGCCCTGTTCTGGATGGCCCTACAGCTCCGCAACTCGGTGCTACTGCCTGTTACGCTTTATTCTCATCCAACGGTGCGGTTTCCAATACAGGGACAACCTATGTTACCGGCGATGTGGGCAGCAATACGGATGCCCCAACCGGTTACAATCCGGCGTTCATCAATGGTACGCTTCACCTGACGCCTGACGGATCAACTGCACAATGTGCTTCCGACCTGTTGCTGATGTATAATTATGTGAATACGCTTCCTCATGACATTGAATTGCTGTATCCGGCACAATTCGGAAACAACCTGGTGTTGACTCCACACACATACTTGTTAGACGCTGCAACTACATTAAACGACACGCTGTATCTGAATGCAATGGGAAATGCAGATGCCATATTCATAATCCAGGTAAACGGCGCACTCACCGCCAATACCAACTCAAATGTCGTTCTGATAAATGATGCACAATCGAAAAATGTTTTCTGGAAAATCGAAGGAGCAGTTGACATCAGCGCCAACTCCATTTTCAGAGGAACACTTATTTGCAACAATGCAGCTATTGGAAATTCCGGTGTTCTGCTTGACGGACGGGCCCTGGTTACTACCGGCGCATTATCTACCGACGCGACCATCGTGGTTGCAACGACAATTCCAACGAATTGTGCCACGTTAGGCCTTACATCTCTTGAAGCTGCAAACATCATTTCAGTTTATCCGAATCCTTTCACTGCTTCTGTGACGATCGAATTCGAAGAGACGAGCCTGGTAACCAATTCTGAATTGTATCTCTACAACCTGCTTGGATCAGAGCAATCAAAGACTTTGATTACCGGTAAGAAGACCACATTGAATACGGAGCGATTCCCTTCAGGTGTGTATTATTACAAGCTTATCAATAATGGGAAACTCATTCAGACCGGAAAACTGACAGCACAATAAAGTAAAAAGTCATCGGATTATTTAGGAAGCCATCCTCAGTAAAAACAGAGGGTGGTTTCTTTTTTCCTTAACTTCGATCTCAAGAGGATTTCCTTACCAAATCTTCCAAACAGTCGATAAAGCGCGGATGATCATTCGAGCTTGGAACCAATTGCACTTTTTCACCTCCGTTTTCTTCGAAAATTTCCTGGTATTCCCCACCGATTTCAATCAATGTTTCCAGGCAATCAGCAACGAAAGCCGGACTGAAAGCCAGAACCCGTTTCTTTCCTTCTTTCCCCCATTGTTCAATTACTTTATCGGAAAAAGGCTGAATCCATTTCTCATCCAAACGCGATTGAAAACTAACGATGTATTGGTCTTCCGTCAAGCCTAATTTGGCTGCGATCAGGCGGGTCGTTTCATAACTTGTTGCCTTATAACAGAACTTATTTTCTTCTGTAATTTCTTTTTCACAATCGTGATCCTGACACAGTCCCGAGTCGTATACTTTGTCTACCTGTCTTTCCGGAAGCCCATGATAAGAGAACATGATCTTGTCGTAGGAAGCGATATCGAATTCCTTTGCCCTTTCCACAATCGAATCAATGTATCCTTCGTGATTATAGAATTGAGAAACGACTCTGATATCCGGGATTACCCACCATTTTTTGATGATTTCCATGGCTTTATCCACAGCAGATCCCGTCGAAGCACTTGCATACTGAGGAAACAAGGGCAAGATAATGATTTGTTCATAGTTTGCTTTGCGCATGCGTTCCAAAACGGATTCCATAGAAGGATTTTGGTAGCGCATCGCCATTTCAATCGTCACATCTTCTGAAGCGAAACGTTGCTGAAGCAGGCTTTTTACCGATTCCGTATAAGTCAAAAGTGGTGATTTACCGTTTCCGAGTTCCCATAATTGTTTATAGATTTTGGCGGATTTCGGGGTTCTGAAAGGAACAATAATTCCTCTAACAAGCAGCAATCGGGAAAAAAACGGGATGTCAATCACACGCGGGTCCATTAAAAATTCTTTCAGGTACCGACGAACATCACTGTTTTTGGGACTATCCGGGGTTCCCAACTGAATCAATAACACACCGATTTTCTTACTCATCTCATTTGTTTAAAGGCTGTGCAAAAATAATATAAAAGGCAAGAAGGGAGGATGACCTATGTCATTATTTCCCGCAGATTTCGCTGAGGTATGCAGATCTATATTTTGGCGGGAAGCACATCAAAAAAGAACAGGATGCATATCATCAGCGGAGGAAAACAAAAAAGCCCTTCCTGCAAAGGAAAGGCTTTTCAAATTTTAATTTATCCGTTAAATATGCAATGCTCTGTTGTCTGTTGCAGCCAAAGCCGCTTCTTTCACCGCTTCAGAGAATGTTGGATGTCCATGGCAAATGCGGGAAATATCTTCAGCTGAAGCACGGAATTCCATTGCTGTTACCGCTTCCATGATCATATCAGCAGCGCGTGCGGCGATCATGTGAACGCCCAACACCTCATCTGTTTTCGCATCCGCTAAAATTTTAACGAAACCTGCAATATCCATCGATGCACGTGCTCTTCCCAAAGCTTTCATTGGGAAAGAACCTGCTTTGTACTCTACTCCGGAAGCCTTCAGTTCTTCTTCTGTTTTACCAACAGAGGCGATTTCCGGCCAGGTATAAACTACTCCTGGAATCAGGTTGTAATTGATATGCGGTTTTTGTCCTGCCAATTGCTCGGCAACCACCACTCCTTCTTCTTCCGCTTTGTGAGCAAGCATTGCTCCGCGAACTACGTCACCGATTGCATAAATATTCGGAACTGCCGTTTGCAAATGATCGTTCACATCGACCTGACCGCGATTATTTACCGTCAAGCCCACATTCTCAAGACCTAAACCTTCCGTATATGCTTTGCGTCCAACTGCAACCAGGCAATAATCCGCCTCCAGGGTTACTTCTTCGTTCTTTTTGTTCAAAGCAGTCAATTTAACACTGTTTCCAGTATTTTCAACTTTCTGAACTTGGTGTTCCAAATGAAATTTGAATCCTTCCTTCTTCAGGATTTTCGTCAATTCTTTTCCTAATGAAAGGTCCATCGTTGGAAGGATACTCGAAGCGAATTCCACTACTTCTACTTCTGTTCCCAAACGCGCGTAAACAGACCCCAATTCCAAACCGATTACTCCACCTCCGATCACGATCATCCGTTTCGGGATTTCCGTCATTTTCAATGCTTCCGTAGAAGTAATGATCCGTTTTTTATCCGGTTCCATTCCCGGAAAGAAATTAGGTTTGGATCCTGTAGCGATAATGGTATTTTTCGCAGTAATGTTGGTGCTGTTTCCTTTGTCGTCTTTGATGGCGATCGTCGTTTTATCCACAAACGAACCCACTCCCTGGTAAACAGTTACCTTGTTTTTATCCATCAGGAATTTTACGCCGTTGCATGTTTGGGCAACCACCTCTTCCTTTCGGGCGATCATCTGCGCAATATCCGCCTCTACGTTATCTACTTTGATTCCATGAGTTGCAAAATTGTGCTTTGCGTTGAAAAAATGCTCCGATGAATCCAATAATGCCTTTGACGGGATACATCCTACGTTTAAACAAGTTCCTCCAAGAGTTGGGTATTTTTCGATCAAAGCAGTATTCAATCCTAATTGTGCACAGCGAAGAGCAGCTACGTATCCACCAGGACCTGAACCGATAATCGCAACATCAAACGTACTCATAGTTTCAATTTCTAAAATGTGGGATAAAGGTAGGAATTAATTGAAAATGCAAAATGTAAAATGCAAAAGAATGTGCTGAAATTGCTATGACTGTAGGAATAAGATAATAGCTTTTCTTAAATTAAATCTTGACCAAACCTTTTCAACAGATTGTTCTCAACAAATGAAATACCGGCTAAGGTTAAAACTAGCGTGAATTATCTGCTGCGATCAGATTCTTATTCTTAAATATCCACCTATTTCTTTAACTACGTTTACCTTTAGGACAGAATGAACTTCCTGTTCGATTTATCTATAAATCAAAAATATGCTTCTCCGCATGATAAGAAGAACGCACCAGTGGTCCGCTTTCCACGAAACGGAATCCCATTTTCAATCCGATTTCACGGTATTTATCGAAACGTTCCGGAGTTACGAATTCAACAATAGGTAAATGTTTTGGCGTTGGCTGCAGGTATTGGCCCAAAGTCAGGATATCTACACCGACAGCTCTCAAATCTTCCATTGTTTCAATCACTTCTTCATCTGTTTCACCCAAACCAAGCATGACCCCTGATTTGGTTCGCATTCCTCCTTTTTTCAGGCGGAACAGCACTTCCAGGCTGCGGTCGTATTTTGCCTGAATGCGCACTTGTTTTGTAAGTCGGCGCACTGTTTCCAGATTGTGTGAAACAATTTCAGGAGCGACATCGATGATCTGCTGTAAATTTTCCCATTTACCGGCAAAATCAGGGATTAGGGTTTCCATCGTTGTTCCCGGACTTTGATGACGAACCGCTTTCACGGTCTGAACCCAGATTCCCGCTCCGCCATCTTTCAGGTCATCACGGTCTACCGAAGTAATTACCGCGTGTTTGATCTGCATGGTTTTAATAGAATGAGCTACTTTTCCAGGTTCAAATTCATCGATTGCTTCGGGCTTCCCGGTTTGAACCGCACAGAAACCACACGAACGTGTACAGATATTTCCAAGGATCATAAACGTAGCCGTTCCTTCCCCCCAGCACTCGCCCATATTCGGGCAGGAACCACTTTCACAAATGGTATGCAATTTATGCTCATCCACCAGAGCACGTACCTTCTTGTAATTCTCACCGATCGGTAATTTTACACGCAGCCAGTTTGGCTTTTTGATGCGAACGTTATTTTCTGCTGTTGTAATTTCTTCTGACATAGTCGTGCCTTTCCCTTTTCAAAAATTCAGTACCTTTGGTGCTGAGAAATTTGATACTACAAAAGTACAAAGAACAAATAAACGAAGTTCAAAAAGTTTAAACTGTTCAAAAAACATAAGAGTTCAATTCAGTGTCACATGGAGGAACATTTGAACTTTCAACACGTTGAACTATTAAACAATTAAGTTATGCCCACATCAACAGTAAAATACCTTGGAGGACTGCGCACAGAATGCACGCATCTTCAATCGGGAACGGTGATCCACACCGATGCGCCGACAGACAATCACGGAAAAGGAGAGAAATTTTCACCGACAGATTTGGTTGCAACTGCCTACGCTTCCTGTATGATCAGTATTATCGGTATCTACTGCAATGAGCATGGACACCATTACGAACATGGTTCTGCAACGGTCACCAAGATTATGGCGGCAAACCCGAGAAGAATCGGGAAACTGGTCATTGAGATCGACCTGAGAAACAACGGTTGGGACGAAGCAACCAGTGAAAAGGTAAAACGCACTGCCCTGGCTTGTCCGGTTGCAAAATCAGTAAGTGAAGATATCGAACTTGAAATCACATTCCATGTATAATAAGAAAAACGACCGCGAAGAAAGCCGCGGAGGATTTAACAAAGACAAACGCAATTTCGAACGCAAACCAAAAGAAGATCCTTCGGATATCATCTATGGAATTCGCGTAGTAATCGAAGCGATCAAAAACGACGTTGAAATCAATAAGATCCTGATCCAAAAAGGAATTGACAAGGATTTGTTCGAAGAATTGAGAACGGTATTGACGGGTAAAGATTACCAATTGCAGTTTGTTCCTATAGAAAAATTAAATAAACTGACGGCAAACAATCACCAGGGAGTGATTGCATTTACTTCTCCGGTTGCCTACAAAAACATCGAAGATCTATGTGACCAATGGCTTTCGGAAGGAAAAGAACCGTGTATATTGGTCCTTGACCGCATCACCGACGTTCGTAACTTCGGTGGAATTGCCCGCACGGCAGCTTGTATGGGCGTCGATGCAATTTTGGTCCCTTCCAAAGGAAGTGCACTGGTTTCCGCTGACGCCATTAAAACATCTGCCGGAGCATTACACAGCATTCCTGTTTGCAAGACCGATTTACTGAAGAACAGTCTCTTCTATCTGCAGCAAAGCGGTTTCCAGATCGTTTCCTGCACAGAGAAATCGAAAGTTTCAGTTGAAAATTACTCATTCTTTGGTCCGACAGCTATTATCGTGGGATCCGAAGAAGATGGAATTTCACATGATTTACTGAAAATGTCGGACGTTCGTTTATCCATCCCGATGGCCGGAGATATTTCTTCGCTAAATGTTGGAGTTGCAACCGGAATGATCTTGTATGAGCGATTAAAGCAGGTAAAAGCAGTAAAATAATCTTTATCTTTAGCTCGAATTTAAATCCACCTAATGAAAACAATCGAAAATCTAAGAATTGAGAAAACAGTCTTTAAAAATCAGCGAGACGAAAACGGAATTGTCATTAAAGTACCGGAAACGAAGATGGTAGGTAGACCTCCTGAAGTTGTAAGTCAGGGAGTGCGCTTTGGATATTTCATGATCGATGTGGTATTCTTTTACATCATAACGTTTATTGTCGGAATCCTTATCGGAATTATTGTGGTTGCTACAGGCAATGTAGAAGCCTTGAGACCTGATTCAACCCTTATAGGGGTGCTGAACTACATCGGCTACCCGATCTTCTTCCTCTATTATGCTATTAGTGAAGGACTGGGAGGAGCTACTTTAGGCAAATTGATTTGCGGTTATACGGTTATCGACGAATACGCAAATAAAGTAAGTTTCCCGAAAGCTTTGTTAAGGACTATTTGCAGATACATTCCCTTTGAAGCTTTTTCGTGCTTTGCAGAACGCGGTTGGCACGACACTTTGTCCAAAACATACGTGGTCAAACGATCCGAAAAAGCAGAACTTCAAAAACTATTGGGTTCGTATACTTCCAAAGAAGCAGATATCCTGGATTAACCGGAATTTTAGAATTTTAGGACTTGAAACCATAAAGTTAAAAAGCCCCGGAGGTATCTTCCAGGGCTTTTTTTGGTACATATCCAAGTTTTAGCATCTTGAAATCCAACTATAAATGTGTTCCTCCGGAAACTTCAATGCGTTGTCCGTTGATCCAACGGGATTCATCCGTACACAGGAATGCCACTACGTCCCCGATATCATCCGGTAGCCCCGCTCTTCCAAGCGCGGTTGCATCTGCGATCATTTTATTGTAATCCGCATTATCGCGCACTGCTCCGCCTCCGAAATCTGTTTCAATTGCTCCCGGAGCCACACAGTTCACACGGATTTGGCGCGAACCTAATTCTTGGGCCAAATAACGCGATAGTTGCTCCACTGCTGCTTTTAACGATCCGTAAACCGAATACCCGGGCGCAGTAAAACGGGCTAATCCACTGGAAATATTCACAATTCCACCTCCGTCATTCACAAACGGAACGATCAATTGCGTTAAGAAAAACGGTGCTTTGAAATGAATGTCCGTCAATGAATCAAACACGGATGGTTCGGTTGCTCCCAGCGGTGTAGACAACCCAATTCCGGCATTGTTTACCAGGAAATCAATTTTCTCTTTGTCGAAGTTGCTTTTAATTGAACTTCTCAGTGTTGCAACAAACGACTGAAAGGTGTCTGCTTTACTTACATCCAACGGAAGAGCAAGTGCTTCTGCTCCCTTTGACTGAATTTCTGCCACTACTTTATCTGCTTCTGCTTTGTTGGTGTGGTAAGTAATCACCACATTGATGCCCTTTTCTGCCAATTTGTTTGCCATGCTTCTCCCCAAGCCACGGCTTCCTCCAGTAATGAGTGCTAATTTACTTGTTTTCATGTATTTAAATTTGATGAAACAAAAATAGCCCATGAATCAGGTGGTTTGTTTGCGCGAAGCAATCCAAGAGTTGCAAAAAACAAATAATTATCAATTATGAATGCTTCAATTATCAAGAAAGCAACTTTTCAACCGTTTGATAATTGATAATTTCGTCATTGATCATTAATTCCGGAAGGAATTAGGAGTGATTTGAGTTTGTTTGCGAAAGAAATTGGAAAAGTGCGCTACTTCTTCAAACCCCAAACAGTATGCAATCTCCGAAACGGTCCAGTTTGTTTGTTTCAACAAGATCTTGGCTTCCTGCGTAATCCGGTTTCCTATCACCTCGGTGGTTGTCCTTCCGGTATTTTCTTTTAACACCTTATTCAAATGGTTCACATGAACCGCTAAACGATCTGCATAATCCTTTGCCGTTCTCAAACCGATGCGTTGCTGATTGGACTCGATCGGAAACTGGCGTTCCAACAACTCCACAAATAACGAACTTACCCGTTCAGAAGCAGAGTGTTTCGGATACAAAACAGACGCCGGTTGCAGTTTTTGGCCCTGGTGGATCAGTTCCATGACATAAGTACGGATCAAATCGTATTTAAAGGCATAGTCCGAAGCCTGTTCCGTTCTCATTTTAGAAAAAACCGTTCTCAGGTATTGGAATTCATCTTCCGTTAATTCAAAAACCGGTATACTTCCCGGACTGAAGATAGGAAGTTCATCCAACATAAAACCGGTATTCGATCTGGTAATGAAATCCGGACTAAAAACACAAAATACCGCACTGTGTTCTTCATCTTCGGATGTATAGTTATACGGAACTTTCGGTGTGGCAAAAAGCAAACCGTATTTCTCAATATCTATTACTTTATCGGCGTACTCAGCTGTACTTCTTCCTGAAATCAGGCTTATTTTATAGTACAAACGCCGATTGTAGGGCATTTTTCCTTTCTTACCGCTGTTTTGCGCCAGCAATTCGTTGGTATCAAACACATTGAACTGTCCCAGTTCTTTGCTAATCCCCTCCGGAACTATTGATGAGCCGCCATTACAAATCGACCGGTAAAATTCTTCCAGGCTGATAAACTCCATTCACTGATAAATTGCAAAATTCAAATATACAATAATTAAAAATGGACAATTGAGAATTGAAAAGATCAGATTGCTCTAAACAGGTCGATTTAGGCAACTTTAAACGAAATTCTTTTCAATTTTTGCATTCTCCATTTTCAATTAGCAAGCATCATCGCACGGATATCTCTCACCGGGGCGCTTCCATAACTCAGGAATTTTTCGTGGAATGTCTTGAGATCAAACACCTTTCCTTGTTTTTTCATTAATTCCCTGCGCAAATTGCAGATTTCAGTGAAACCGGTAAAGTAGCTGCATAATTGCACCTGGCTCAAAGTCGCCCGTTTCCACTTCCCTTCAGCTTCAGCTTGCTGCTGGTAGGCTTCATTGACCAATAGGTTCATCGCCTGCTCTTTCGTATAATTCAGGTTATGAACCGAGTAATCCAAAATGGTATTGCAGGTAGTTCGTAAATTCCATTTGTAATACATCAGCCACATTTCCGGGCTATTGTTGCCGTAACCGTTTTCCAACATCATCAGTTCCGCATAAACCGCCCAGCCTTCTACCATTGCTCCGTTCCCAAAAATGGATTTGATGATACTCGGTGAATTATTGCTATAAATCAATTGGGTATAATGCCCCGGAACCGCTTCGTGAATATTCAGGATCTGCAAAACATGATCGTTGTACTCCCGCAAATAACTTTCCGATTGTACAGCCGGCCAGCCATTCATGCTCCCCACATTGTAATACGTATTTCCTCCTTTATCGTATGGTCCCGGAGCAGAAATGGAGGCTCCTGCAACTCCGGCCATATAATCCGGTTCTTTTCGAACCACCAACGGTTTCTTCGGGTCCAAATAAATCAACTTCTTATCCCGAACGAACTTCTCCAATTCCGGAATCTGTTTTTCAATGTCTTTCTGGAAATTTTCCGGTTTGGTATGTTGAAGGGAAATTTGATCGATTAATTGTTTCACCAGTTCGTATTCATTTCCGGGCATTGTTTTTTTCCCCATATGCTTACTCCAAATACTGCGTGAAATCTTCACCATTTTTTGATGCAGTTCCTTTTTGTGTGTCAACGCATTTTCGTAGATTTCTTTAGCCGATTGATCCGATTGAATGTCAAACTCAAATTTCTTTGCATACAACGTACTTCCCAAACGGAAACTACGTGGATGCGGATTCGGCAATTTTTCCAGCCAGAAAGCATACTCTTCAATAGCTTTTTGTGCAGCCATACTTCGTTTAAGCAATTCTGATTTTTCGGTTTCGCTCAGTTTACTTTTTTCCAAACTTGCGGGAAGATCCGCAGAGAAAACAGATAACCCTCCCCTGTTCTGTTCAATTGCCAATTGGGTATGTTCTTTTGTAGGATTGTTGATGTTCTTTTTTGCTGCTTCGTAATAGGCCGGAACATGTTTCAAACGGATGGAGAAATTTCGCAAGCGTTCGTCCAATGGAGCGTAATTATTCCCCAGCATTTCAGCAAATCCGCCGCAAACATTGTAATTGGAAGGATTCCATTCTCCGGACTTCAGGGTAGTTTGTTCCCAAAGTGCTCCTTCCAGGTAATTCCGTATGAGCTTCCAATCAATTCGGTTTGCTTCCGAAAGTATTTCAAGCTTAAATTCATGAAGTTGTTCCAGTTCCTTTTGAATAAATGCACGTTCTTTTTCCTGCCGAGTTTTATCCGGAACAACTAATACCGAATCAAATTTGTGATATCCCACACTGCTGGCCCAACCCGGATTCATTTTCCACAAGCGTAAAACAAACGCCTCTTTGTAGTGATTAAAATCCACATCTGTTTTTACTTTCTCCTCCCGACAAGCTGTTAGAAGAATGAAAATCATCATACTGAAACCAAGGTACTTTTTCATACGAATTAATTTAAATTGAGGTATACGGGACCATTAAAATTTCTTGCGCCAGATCTTATCGGAAGCATCCAGGTATTCGGAGAGCGCCGCTGAACCGTACCAGGGAATCAAATCGTACGCTAGTAACCCAGAATTCACTGCCGGATCCGTTTTCAATAATGCTTCGGCTTCTTCTTTTGTTTTCACATTAAAAATGAACAATCCGCGATACGTCAGGTCGTTTTTACCAAAAGGTCCCGCAACAATTAATTTCCCTTCATCCACCAGGCGTCCGATATTTCCCATGTGTCCGGTGAAACAACTATCGATGTACTTTTTATCCGTGGTGGTATTCGTTCCTGTTTTCAACGCAACAAACACATAGCTTTTCATTCCGTAATCGTCGCCTTGTAATTTTTCTGCCAATACCTTATCGTACTTCGGGTTATCTGTTGCATTCTTTTCATTGATTGTTTCGGCAAGCGGCTCTTTTTTCGTCATTTTGAAGCTGAAACCGGTGTTTTTATCTCCCAGAACCTGAACAAAGACCTCTGTGGCGGAAAGCATTTTGTAACAAATTTTCTTGGGAAAATCGTGTGTTTTATTTTCAAAGACGAATGCGGAATCCGAGGAAGTCAATTTGAATTCGACCGGTTTTCCGTTATTCTGTCCAATGACTGTCGGTATGTAGAACGTTCCGTCCTTTCGTTCTATCAAATCCAGGTATTCATTCACTTTAATCTCTCCGTTCTTTACTACGTAAGAATAGCCTTTCATGGAAGACGGGGAAAGTTTGTCCCAATGCTCGTAGGTACTTTGGTCTTCAGAAAACCAGGTACCCACCAGGAAATCAGGGAATTTATTTTGTGTAAAAACGGAACCTGAAATACCAAGTCCCAATACGAATAAGAGCTTTTTCATAAGTATCGATCTGTCTTTCAAAAATAACCAATTTGACGAGGAATCATTTGTCTGTTTTTTCCAACAAAAAAAGACAAACCACTTAGGTCATACAATGCATATATTTTTTTTGGTTTTATTTTGAGATGGCCCGGTAAAATAAACAAAAGTAATCGATTACTATTTCACAGAAAGCTCTTCCGGTTCTTCACCTATATTTGTTTGAAAACTCAGTCCATGTTCTCTATTCAAAATATTCATTTTCAACTGGCTGTTAAAATCGTTATCGGATTGATCAGCTTTTTTCAACCTGTTCACGCGCAGGAAGAAGTTGATCCTTTTAAGTTCCCTGCAACCAACACAACTTCCATTTCATGTAGAGACGTTTCTGATAAAAACAACGGGGTTGATCTGTTCTTTGACGACGGCTATCCTGAGTATCCCGGCGGGATCATTGCGATGCGAAGTTTTTTAGAAGAAAACATCATTTATCCTTCCGATAGCGTGGAGGGAAAAATTTATGTGTCATTACTTATTGATACGATGGGACATGTAACAAAAGTCAACGTTAAAAAATCACTGAGCCCGTTGGCCGACGCTGAAGTTATTCGCGTAATGAAATTGATGGTTTTCAAACCAGCACTTATAAATGGCAAACCAATTAATTCAAGGATTTCACTTCCCTGTTCCTTTAGCCTCGGAAAGAAAGATTAAACTTCCACTGTTCCCTTACCCGCCATTCGATACGTGTGCGCCGTAAAAATATGCCTGCGTGCAAAACGCTCCGGTGTTGCACTTTGGTTCAGTTTCTTGTAAACATTGTTTGGAACTCCGAAATATTCGAATACCTGTCCGTTCAGGAAAGTCACTTTTAAGGTTAAGCCTTTGTAGTGATAATCAGCAATCATGGAAGTATTGATCGTTTCCTGGTATTCTTCCCTATTTTGCTCCAGGGTTTCAGGCGCAATGCTCACCAGGAAATGGTAGGCATCAATGATTTCCAAACTACGTTGTTCAGCTTCTGCCTTCAGGGGATCTGCTTCCTGGTATTTATCCGGATGCCACTCTTTTACCAGTTTGCGGTAAGTGGTTTTCAATTGGGATAACGTGATTTCTTCTTCTACCTGGAAGAGTTTTTTATATGCTGCAATGCGTTTCATACTTTTTAGATTTTAAGATTTCAGGATGTTAGGACTGAAACCCGGTCTGTTTGGTGTTTGGAGAGCGAATTAAAATCCGTTCAGGTCCAGTTGGTCTGTTTCCTCAAAGGGAACCTGTTTTCCCATTTTCTTTTGAATGATTTTAAAATGGTGTTCGTCTTCCGGACTGACGAATGTGAGCGCCTCCCCGGTTGCTTCTGCCCTTCCCGTGCGACCAATCCGATGTACAAAATCCTTTGGAGAACGGGGCAACTCGTAATTGATCACGAAAGGCAAAAACTCGATATCGATTCCACGGGCAATCAAATCCGTGGCAACCATCACTTTTAAATGTCCGGCCTTGAAATTACGCATCACGCGCGTTCTGGCATCCTGGCTTTTCTTACTGTGAATAGCCTGTGCATCAATGTTATTTTTCCGCAGTTTCTCAACCACCTGGTCGGCCTTAAAAGTAGAACTTGTAAAAACCAGTACCTGTTTCATTTTACGCGAACGGATCAAATAACGCAACAAGGGGCCTTTTCGATCATCCGAAACACGATAAGCGGTTTGTTGGATCAGGTCAATGGAATCTTCTTCTTTTTCGATCTTCAATACAATCGGATCATGCAACACCAACTGAGTAATCTCGGAAACCTTGTCGTTTAAAGTAGCTGAAAACAATAAGTTCTGGCGTTTCTTCGGGATCCAGCCCAAAATGCGTTTCAATTCCTCCTGGAAATCCAGGTTCAGCAATTTATCGGCTTCATCCAGCACCAATGATTTCAAGGCTCCCAATTGGATCGCATTCGATTCTGCCAGTTCGATCAAACGTCCGGGAGTTGCAATCAAAACGGAAACACCCATCATGGCTTTCATTTGCGGATTGATGGAAACCCCACCGTAAACTGCTTTTACTTTTTGAGGCTCCGGAAATGAACGTGCAAATTCCTTGAACACTTCTTCTACCTGGATCGCCAATTCGCGGGTCGGGACCAAAATAAGTGACTGAATATGCCGGTTCTTTGCTTTTTCGGCTTTGGAAAGTTGTGTTAAAATCGGAAGTACATAACTCGCTGTTTTACCGGAACCTGTAGGTGCAATACCCAAAACATCTTTCCCTGTCAAAATTGCCGGAATAGCGATTTCCTGAATGGGAGTCGGCTTTTCGTAATTCGTTTCGCTTAAAGCTTTTAATAAAAATGGCGATAAGCCGAAAGAAGAAAAGGACATCCTGTTTTATTTGAGGGCACAAAGATAGGGAAATTAGCTATTATGATGCTAAGACTTCGGGATATTAAGACAGATCAGACGCTCAATTCCTGCATTTTCAAGAAATTTAGCTTGCCACGATCGGTAAAAGATTTACCACTTCCGGAATTTCAGCCAATTCCCGGATTCTGGGAACATTTCGTTCTTTCTTGTACTTGTGCTCCGGATCAAAATGAATCGCGGTCCAGCCGGCGTTTAACGCGCCGATGATATCTGCTTTGAAATCGTCTCCGATCATGATGGCATGAGCTGTCTTACAATTAGTTAAGCGCTGGGCTTCCCGGAAAATTTCCCGATGCGGCTTGGTGAAACCAATTTCTTCGGAGCAAAGCACGGTATTGAAAAAATGACTGATGCCGCTTTTCTGCAACTTGATGTGTTGTACTTCCTTAAACCCATTGGTGATAATATGCATGGAATAATCCTGCTGTTTCAAGGATTCCAGCGTTTCGATCGCTCCCGGGAAAAGGTTTGTTTGCTGTGGAGAAAGCTCGATGTATCCGTCACTCATCTGCTGTGCCAGTTCAAGGTCATGAATTCCATGATGAGCCAAAGCCTTCCGAAAACGATTATCCCTCAGTTCCTCTTTGGTTAATTTTCCGTTTCCGTACTGCTGCCATAAATCCGCATTAACCCGAATATAGGTGTGATGAAAATGCATGAAGTGCTCGATTGTTTCTCCCAATTTCAAATGGTCATACAAATGCTGCAGCGCAAAACGCGAATTGGTTTCAAAATCCCAAAGGGTTCTGTCCAAATCAAAAAACAATTGACGAACTTTCATTAAAACAGGGCTTTGACTCCGTATGCCAGTCCGGTTGTAATGGCTCCATTGATACAAATACCGAGCAGGATCAGGGGAAATGTTCGTTTTTCTTTTCCATAAAACTTTGCTGTCACGATGGATCCCAGGGGAACCGACAAAAACAAGGGTGCGTAAAAAGCAATTCCATAAATTCCGAAACGGCGTTTCAGCTTCACGATCAATTTATTGAAGCGTGTAAACTTCGGCTTGTATTTCAGGGGAGTTCCTTTTGTTATGGAATCGTGCAATGCGGCTTTACGTTTTTTGTGCGCACGAATCATGAAAAACTCGCTGGAGAAGTAAAAAATGAAGGCAGCTGTGAAAGCTCCGGCGATACAGGAAAGGTAAGTTTCAAAAAAATTTAATTTCATTGCCGGACCACCAAACGGAGCGAACATGAATTTGATCATGGATAATCCAAAGAGTGAAAAATACAGGTGCCAATGCATAATTTATCTCCTTAACATTTTACTCCGTAAGCCAAATCGCCGGCATCACCCAATCCAGGAACAATGTATGATTGAGCGGTCAATTCTTTATCGATCGCTCCCACCCAGATACATGCGGTATCCGGAAGGTGTTTTTTTACAAACTCAATGGCTTCGGGAGCAGCAATTGCAGACACAATATGAATTTTGGACGGTTTTCCTTGTTTCAATAAGGCTTTATAGACCATCACCATCGAACTTCCGGTTGCCAGCATCGGATCCGAAATGATCAGTGTTTTCCCGTCAATAGAAGGAGATGCCAGGTATTCTACGTGAATATCAAAGTCCTCGGCAGTAGTGTGTTTCCGGTAAGCAGAAACGAATGCGCTTTCCGCACGATCGAAATAATTCAGCAAGCCCTGGTGCATCGGCAAACCTGCACGCAGAATAGTTGCCAGCACAGGTTGCTGCTTTAAGGTCGAAACTTCCGCTTCACCCAGTGGTGTAGTTACCAATTCCGTTTGGTAATCCAAATGCTTACTTAACTCATAAGCCAATACTTCGGCCACGCGTTCCAAATTACGTCTAAAACGCATGGGATCAGTTTGAACGGTACAATCTCTTAACTCTCCCAGAAAGGTATTGAAGATGGATGTTGACTGACCTAAATTGTAAACCATAGTATTGAATATTGGAGGTGAATTATGTGCTTTCTCATCAGACATTTTGCCTATCCGCAAAATAAAGGAATAAAAGCAAACAATGGAAATAAAAATGTGTTTTGTTAGTGAATTTTAGTAGTTAAAAATAAGTCATATCCCAATCCTTAGATGTAATTTTGTAACATGGCCAAACAAAGCAAAATTGATTTTCGAATTTTCAGACGCTTATTGAAATTTGCAAAACCCTATAGAGGGCTTTTGATTTTGGCTTTCATCTGCACCGTTTTACTTTCGATACTTGGCCCATTACGCCCTATGATTATCGGGAATATGGTTCAAAAATACGTTGTCGACAGTCCGAATACCAGCTTATTTTTCCAATGGACCCTGATTGTCGGAGGAATTTTAATTTTCGAAGCGCTCCTTCAATTTTCGGCGGCATATTTCTCCAATTTGATGGCCCAATCGGTCATTCGCGATATTCGCGTGAAAGTTTTCAATCACTTGTCCACTTTCCGGATGCAGTTTTTTGATCGCTCTCCGGTTGGTGGTTTGGTTACACGGGTAGTTTCTGATATTGAAGCGATCTCAGAGGTTTTTTCTTCAGGATTGATCGATATCCTGGGAGATTTACTCATGTTGGTTGTGGTTTTGGCATTGATGTTTACAAGCAACTGGCAATTATCTCTCCTGACACTGATTCCTATCCCGATTCTCATTTTTGCGACCCGTGTGTTTGCTAAGGCCATGCGCAAAAGCTTCCAGCAGGAAGGAACCGCTGTACACCGCCTGAACTCGTTTGTCCAGGAACGATTGACCGGAATGAACATCGTTCAGGTTTTCGGAAGGGAAAAAATGGAGTACGTCGCTTTTCAGGAAGTGAATAAAACCCACCGGCAGGCGCACGTTAATGCAGTTTGGGCGTTTTCCATTTTCTTTCCCGTAGTCGAGTTCCTGAGTTCGCTTTCTGTTGCTTTACTTATTGTTTGGTGCGCTTTTTCCATGACAGACGAAAAAGTGGGAGACAAACAATTGTTCGGAACGGTGTTTAGCTTTACTCTTTGGATCCAGATGTTGTTCAGGCCCATTCGTATGCTGGCTGATAAATTCAATATTCTTCAGCGTGGAATTGTTCGTGCCGATAAAGTATTCGAATTGCTGGATACGCACGAACATGTGCAGGAATCAGGAACGGTTACACATTGTGATTTCGAGCAGCCTTTAAAATTCGAGCATGTTTATTTTGCATACAAGGACGAAGATTGGGTCTTAAAGGATATCAATCTGACGATCCAGCCGAAAGAAACAATCGCATTTGTGGGAGCAACCGGAGCAGGTAAAACGTCAATCGTTAACCTGTTGAGCCGCTTTTATGAATACCAGAAAGGAACAATCCACATTGGCGAGTTGGAATTGCGTGAAATCCAAATGGATACGCTGAGAAAGAACATTGCCATTGTGCTCCAGGATGTTTTCTTGTTTTCGGATACGATTCACAACAATATTACCTTGGGAAACGAGGAAATCAGCCGGGAAGAAGTGATTGCGGCAGCAAAAGCAGTCGGAGCCGATAGTTTCATAGAAAAACTGCCGAATGGATATGATTACCAGGTCGGTGAACGTGGAGGAGTACTTTCTGTGGGCCAAAGACAATTACTGGCATTCATCCGCGCATACGTCTACAATCCGCATATCCTGATTCTGGATGAAGCGACTTCGAGTGTTGACAACGAATCGGAACTCCTGATTCAGCGTGCTACCGAGCAGCTTACCAAAGGGCGGACTTCTATTGTGATCGCACACCGATTATCTACCATACAAGCAGCAGACAAGATAATTGTCCTGGACAAAGGTGAGATCCAGGAAATCGGATCCCACGAAGAATTATTACGCAAAGATGGAATGTACCGAAAACTGCATTCCATGCAATTCACAAAAAAATGACAAACGAATTAGGTCTTAAGATTGGTGGTGTTCCTGAACATTTTAATTTACCCTGGAGATTGGCAATTGAAGAAGGCCGCTTCCAGGAAATCGGGTTAAATCTGCATTGGTCTGACATGAGTGGCGGAACGGGACAAATGATCCGCGGACTGGAAACAGAATCGCTTGATATTGCTGTACTTTTGACGGAAGGAATTACCAAGTCCATTCTACAGGGTTTGGATGCCAAAATCCTGGAAGTATACGTCGTTTCCCCCTTAAGCTGGGGAATTCACGTTCCCAATAAAGGTGCGATCAAAAAACCGGAAGACGTCAAAGACCAAACTTTCGCTATTTCGCGCTATGGTTCCGGATCTCATTTAATGGCATACGTGATGGCAGATCAGTACGACTGGGGCTTGGAGGACTTGAAATTTAACGTTATCGGTGACGTTTACGGAGGATTGTGGGCATTGGAAAACAATGAAGCCCAGGCTTTCCTTTGGGAAAAGTATACGACTTTTCCTTTTGTAGAACAGGGAAAATGTGACTATGTAGGCGACGTGATCACTCCATGGCCGTGTTTTGTTATCGCGGCACGCACGGAAATCGCAGAGAAATATCCGGAAATGTTAAAGAAAATGTGCGCAATCGTTAACCAAAAGGCATTGGAAGTAAAGAAACAGCCAGATTCTGCAGAAATGATCTCCTGGCGCTACAACCTGCCATTGGAACAGGTAAAACAATGGTTATCAGAAACGGATTGGAATTATAAAGGGGCTGAGTATCCGCTTGCATTTGAGAAGACAACCCATTATCTGAAAAAATTGAATTTACTGTCGGAAGAAGAGGCAGAAGACTGGGAAGAGAAGTTGTTTGTTTAAGTATCAAGAGTTCAAAATGAGTTCAAAATGAGTTCAAAATGAGTTCAAAATTGCAACATTTTAAACATTTGAACCTATTGAACTTGTTTTACCAGCCATTCGACTGCCGTTTCGCTCTTTTTTGGCGTTTTGCATTTCGCTTGACACTTTTCTTGGCGGCTTTGGATTGCCTTGCCCAAAAAGCTTTTTTGGATTTCTTTGCTTCCTTTTTGGCGGCTTTGGCTTCTTTCTTTCTGCGTTTTGCGATCGTTTTCTCGGCTTTGGCAACAGATCCGTCCTGGCCATAGGATGAAGTCACAGATCCCGCGCCAAAAATAAACAGCCCACACAATACAATCCCTTGTAAAATCGTTCTTAACTTCATAATTTTGTCATTCCAATAAGGTAAAGTGAAAATACGAATCTTTTTATTGATTTTAGTCTTAGCCGGCGTTTCTTGTAAAAAAAACAGGACACACCCGGTTCCGAGTGTTGCATTCGATTTTCAGATCGATTTGACTTTACCCTCATACCAGGAACTGAACAGCGTGGGAGGCTGGTCTTACGTTTCAGGCGGAATAAAAGGAATTGTTGTCTACAGACAATCCCTGGACGTTTTTGTAGCCTGGGAGCGCATGTCTCCGGAAGATCCGGACAATGTATGCGCCACGGGATTAACAGCAGATTCCACCAATTTCCTGCAATTAAAAGATCCCTGTTCGGGTGCCGTTTTTTCGATGTATGACGGATCTCCCATTTCGGGATCCAGCTGGGGCTTGCGCAAATATCAGGCTATCTGGAACGGAAGTAACTTGTTGCGGATTTATAACTGATAGTTCAATCGTTCAAGTTTCTAAATGAAAACTTTTTACTTTATTGATTTTATCTGATCCCCTAAACTTATTTTTTGAACTCTTTTGAACTCCCATCCGCTTCGGTTTTCCAGATCTCTACATATGAGTTCGAATTTCTTGGATTTATTCCGTGTAAGAATTTATCTACGAACCCCGGTTCTATCTGGGATTCCAAATGCATATCCGGATAAATTACCTTGAAGGTATCAATACGCTGTTCCAAATTCTTCTGTCCAAAGAAGAAAATATAATCCTGTGGTTCAACAGTATAATAGCTTGCCGGATTAATGGTATCCGTATTCCAGCGTTCCAGAATCGTATACTGCCATTTTCCCGAATAGAAATACGGCATCATTTCCGGATTGGTTTCTCCTGTTGCTTCAATTAAAATGTGTTCATCCCCATGCGTTTTCCCATACAGCGCATACATGGTATTCACCCGTGATTTCTTTGAAGGCATCACCGTTACGATGCAAAAGAGCGGAATATTTAAAATCCAAAATCCGATCCAGGAAACTTTCCAGAAACCATTCCAGAACTTGCGTACCCGGAGTTGTTCTATCCCAAGGAAAACCAGGATGACTACCAAGGGAAAAATTGTCAAAATAAACCGTTCCTGCCTGTTTGGAAAGATGGTGTGAAATAAGAGGAAAACGAAAGTAGGAATAAACAAAATGAGGTACTTCCTGGCAGACTTGAAATAAGCTATCAAAGCCAGAATTCCGAGTGGAAACAGTAAAAACCCGAAAAGTACATAGAAATACATGAAGTAATTCGCATTTTTCATGTAGCGGGTTCCTTCGTTCATGTTATAAACCACATACCCTTTGAATTCAGCGAACGGATATCCCCAAATGAAGTAATCTACCACGCCTTGTGTCAGCAGAAACATCACCAGAGACCCCGTACTCATTAAGATCAATTTTCTCCACTCCCCTTTAATGAGATAATAAATCCCCAAACCAACTGCATAAATTGTAATCTGGTAACGAAAAGAAATGGCTACTCCTATCAGCAACCCGGCATAAAACAATGCCCATTTGTTGTCTTTCAAACTCAGCCAGACTGCCCACATCAGGAATGGAATGCTCACCACTTCCACCAGGTTTCTGACAGAAAGGAAAGGCATTGCCCATAAAAGTGCCAGTAACCAGCCAACATACGCCGCTGTTTTCTTGTTGGATAACTTTTCAGTGATCAAATACCCGAATCGGATAACCAGCAATGAAAAGAAGGCATGAACAACTCGGTTTATTAGCATAAGTGTTTTAGGATCTGAAATCCCTATCGACTTCAAAGCAGAGAAAAACAGGTAATTCAAACCAACATAGGTAAAACTGTGCCCTTCCGGTGCTGCACCGGCCGGTTTATTCCACGGAAGCCAATGATTGTAATCAAATCCATCTGCCCAGGAACCGGCAGCTTCGATGACCAAAAAATGATCATCATGCATACTGTAACCTTCTGAGAAAATTGCAGCTATTAATCGGACGATCAATCCAACAAATAAGATGGTTTGGAGCGATGTCCAATCTATGGTTTTAATTCTTTCAGAAAATTGCATGAAACAAAATTAGTGAATCTGGTAAATTATCCAATTAAGTTATTATTACTTCTGTGTGCCATCTGCAGGAAGCAAAAAAAGGGATCTTCGCCGAGGCTGAGATCCCTTTTTCAATATATACTAGCTGTTTCTTAGTATCTGTAAGCATCCGATTTGAACGGACCTTCAACAGTTACACCGATGTAATCTGCCTGGTCCTGTGTCAATGTTTCCAATTCCACACCAATCTTAGCCAAATGCAAACGAGCTACTTTCTCATCCAAATGTTTCGGCAACACGTATACATCGTTCTCATAGTTTGCAGAATTTTCCCACAATTCCAATTGAGCCAATGTTTGGTTTGTAAATGAATTCGACATTACGAATGAAGGGTGACCGGTTGCACAACCCAGGTTCACCAAACGACCTTCAGCAAGGATAATCACATCGTTTCCTTTTACATTGTAAATATCCACTTGTGGTTTTACTGTAGATTTAGTAGAACCGTAGTTTGAATTCAACCAAGCCATATCGATTTCGTTATCGAAGTGACCAATGTTACAAACGATTGTTTTATCTTTCATTTTCTCGAAATGACGCCCCATTACAATGTCTTTGTTTCCTGTCGTTGTTACCACGATATCCACATTGTGAACGACGCTATCCAATTTCTTTACTTCAAATCCGTCCATTGCAGCTTGCAACGCACAGATCGGGTCAATTTCAGTAACAATTACACGAGCTCCTGCTCCACGCAAGGAAGCCGCTGAACCTTTACCAACATCTCCGTAACCACAAACTACAGCAACTTTACCTGCCATCATCACGTCCGTAGCACGACGGATAGAATCCACTAAAGATTCTTTACATCCGTATTTGTTATCGAATTTTGATTTGGTAACCGAATCATTTACGTTGATTGCAGGCATTACCAATGTTCCGTTTTTCTTGCGCTCATACAGACGGTGAACACCCGTTGTTGTTTCTTCGGATAATCCGCGGATATCTGCTGTCAATTCAGGGAAGCGGTCAAACACCATGTTTGTTAAATCACCACCGTCGTCCAGAATCATGTTCAATGGTTTTCCACCTTCGAATGCGAACAAAGTTTGCTCAATACACCAGTCAAACTCCTCCTCGTTCATTCCTTTCCACGCATAAACAGGAATTCCTGCAGCAGCAATTGCAGCAGCAGCGTGATCCTGCGTTGAGAAGATGTTACAAGAAGACCAGGTAACTTCAGCTCCCAATTCAACCAATGTTTCAATTAAAACAGCTGTTTGAATTGTCATGTGTAAACATCCTGCAATACGCGCTCCCTTTAATGGTTTTTTTGCGCCGTATTCCGCACGTAAGGACATTAATCCTGGCATTTCAGCTTCTGCTAAAACGATCTCTTTACGACCCCACTCAGCAAGTGAAATGTCTTTTACTTTGTAAGCTAATTTTTCAGTTGTATTGCTCATAAATGATTGTTTGCTCTTATTTTAAGACAGCAAAGATACTGTATAGGTTTGTGAATTAAAAATTATCAATTACACAATTGTAAATTATCCGGGACATCTTTTACCAATTATTCACTCGCAGCTGATCATTTTTCAATCTTTTCGGTTTTCCGATCAAATGCAAAATGGTTACCGGGCCACTTTTCACCTTACCGATGTTCCAATCGTAGTTTTCATGTCCTTTTACCCGGTTTACCAATTCCTCCATTTCCGGAACAGTATACGTGCGCAAAGCGGAAAGAATTCCATCGAGCATGACAAAAAGCGGCACCAAAGGAATGATATATGTAAAGAAAATACGTCCAAGTGAAAATGGTTTAATAAACGGTGTCATCAGTAACACGTTGACAGGCGAAAAGGTCATCGCAAGCACACTCTTTACATTCCGTTCCTGTGATTCGAACAGCGCAATCCGACTGTTGTTGTCTACCGCATTTTTCAGGATCTGAACCGCATCTTCTTCCCGGAAATGATGCAGAGATAAAAACTGGGTGCGTACCCCTTTTAAACGTTCAGGAACCTTACGCGCATCCACTGACTCTTTTTCATAAGTGAAATTCGCGGATTGCTGATGAACATATTCAAACGCTTTCCGATTCGGGTAATAATCGGTGAGGATGATCTTCAAGTCCGGATGCTGCTCCTTTAAACGATTCGACAAGCGATACAAACCACCACCGCCACCTGATGCCAAATCCACAATCGTATGGTTCCCATCTTCCGATACCAATTCAGATAAAAACGGTGTAACCTTTTTATAAATGTCAAATTGATTGGATATAAACTGAAGAAAATCTGTCAGATAATTTCTCAAAAAAGCAGGAAACCATGTTTGATCTTCAAATTCAAATAGCTGCTTACGTTTCATGATAGAATATTTTGTACCTTTAGGTCAAAGGTACTAAAACAATTTGAATTAGGTCAAGTTTACTAAAAAATTAATATGAAAACACGGGATAAAATATTACAAACGGCCTTGAACTTGTTCAACACCTACGGAGTTCCCAATGTTACTTTGCGCAGGATTGCTTCAGAAATGTTTATCAGCCAGGGGAATCTGAACTATCATTTCAAACACCGGGAGGACATCATCGAAGCACTTTATTTTCAACTTCTGGAAGTATTTAACGAGGAGAAAGGAAAACTGGATACGGAAGAAATAAACTTTCAATTTGTACTGGATTCCACCCGTGCGGGAATGGAGGCTTTGTTCCGTTACCGTTTTTTGATGATCGATTTCAACCAGAATATGCGCGAAAATCCGAAATTGCATGAGCATTTCAAACAATTGGAGGAGGTGAGACGAACCACGTACCTGCATTCATTTGACCTGGCAATCAAATCCGGAGTGATGCGTGCACCTGCTTTTGAAGGAGAATATGACGGATTAAATGAACGCATTCGTGTTTTCAGTGACTACTGGATTGCTTCGGCAGAAGTTTACGGAGAACCCGTGGAGACAACTGTCGACAAATACCACAACTTACTGGTAGAAATGTTCTTTCCTTATTTCACGAAAGATTCTCAAAGAGAATTTTTATTGAAGCGATTGTGATTTGGCCGGACAATTACCTAAACAACTCTGTCATTACTTTTCCTTTCCCGGTATAAAAGGGAAAATGAAGCAATTCACCGATAGTGGCGGAAATATCCAATTGATCGTACGGTGTGTTCAACTGCACATTGGATTTAAAATCGGGCGACAATGCGAATAACTCAATATGCCGGCATCCGTCACAATTATCTCCGTGACTCTTATATCCATCTGAAATCCCATCGAGATGCCTTCCATGATCATTGGTAATGATCAACGTGGTTTTATCTTTATAAACAGGTGAGTTCTGGATATAATTCCAAATGATCCCAAGGTATTCGTCTGTTTTTCGGATGGCATCGATATACCGTGCAGAATCGCCTTGATGCCCAAAAAAATCCGGATCCTTAAATGCAATTAACATCAACTTCGGTTGATTAGCTGCCAAGACATTCAATGCGATTTCCAGCGTTACCGAATCAGCCCGGTAACCTCCTGTGCCATCGCCGTTCACGCCACAATTAAAAAATGGCCGATACTGGTCCTGGTAATCCGGATAAAGGCAATTGGACAATACCCGTAACTTATCTTTTGAACCAATGATCCCACATTTGGTGTAGGTTTCGTTGGTACTTTTCAGCCACATCTGGAAAATAGAAGGATAATTGGGCAATTGTGATCCGTCGTTTGCAATGGATTGGTAATTTCCGGTACAAATCGCAGTATGTCCGGGAATAGTGAAAGTTTCTCCCAGGTTCCTGAAATTAGTGAATAACGCTCCGTAAGCGGATAAACTGTCCCGGACCGGAATATTGATGCGTAGCGGGTCGCCCCAGGTTTCAGAGTAGCGCGGACCATCAATGGCGATGATAATTACATTTTGAGTTTGATACTTCCGATACGGGGAGACTTTGTCGTGCGTACAGGCGAGCAGTATCAAGAACACAAATAAGACAGAGAAAAATCGAAAGATCATACCACAAGGTACAAAAAATCCTCCGGCTGAGCCAAGAGGATTCTCCAACAATAAAAACAGAGTCTAAGGAAACTCTTGTTTAACAATACACTATAACTTGGCCAAAGCTTCCTTTACCAACTCGGAAACACGTTTTCCATCAGCCTTTCCTGCCAACTGACCATTTACCGGCCCCATTACTTTCCCCATATCCTGAGGTCCGCTGGCACCAATTTCAGCAATTTTTGCAGCAATTAACTGACGTACTTCGTCGTCGGACATCATTTTTGGTAAATAATCCTCCAACACTTTAGCCTGAAACAATTCTTCTTCCGCCAAATCGTTTCTTCCCTGGTCAACATAGATCTGATACGTTTCCATGCGCTGCTTATGAAGCTTCAGAACAATTTTGTTTGCTGCCTCTTCTGTCAATTCACCTGAGCTACCTGATGTTGCCTCCAGTAATAATTTGCTTTTAATGTCACGCAAAACAGCCAGGCGTTCTTTCTCCTTTGCAAGCATTGCGTTCTTGATATCCTGATTTATTTTTTCTGTAAAGTCCATTTTCTGAGATTTAAGACTGAAGACAAAAGACCATAGACGGATCTGTCTTTAGTCTTGCATCTCAAGTCTATAAGTCTAATTAATCTACGTTATCGTGTAAGAACGAGTTGTTTGTTTTAATCCCGTCATCTGACAATCCGAAACGGCTCACATTGGATTCTTCGCTTTTTACGACTTGGTCCAAATGAATATTTCTTCTGACGAATGCCGGTTCATCTTCCAATTCTTTCAACCCTTCTGCTTTCTTCAATTTGTTGTTGTAATTCTTGATACGTTCCATACGTTCCAGGTTACGACGTTGTAACTCTTCTGCACTTACGGGAGCTTTCTGAACAACATTTTCCAATTCCACTTTTGCTTCCGCTTCATCTTCCAAGAAATAACGCTTAGGCTGCTCTTCTACAGAAGGAGTTGACATGGGTGTAACCATTGGTTTCGCTTCTGATTTCACTTCCCAGTCAAACTCGATAGTTCCGGAAGTTGCAGATTTGATCTCTTCAGTCTTCGGTTCCGATTTCAAAAACGGTTCTTCTTCTTTTTTCTCAGGAATAACCTGGTGAGTTGGAGAAGTCAAAGGAGTCTTGATCTCATTCTTCGGCTCGTCTTCCAAAACAGAAACCGTTTTTTCCGGAGCTTTTTCAAAACCCGTGAACGGCGTAGAGTTAAATCCGGTTGCCACTAAAGTAACACTTAATTTATCTCCCAAGCTCGGATCGTAACCATGCCCCCAGATAACGTCTGCAGTTGATCCGGCTTCTTCCTGGATATAATCGGTAATCTCACCGATCTCATCCATTGTTACTTCGATATCTCCGTAAGTAATATTCAATAAGATGTATTTCGCTCCTTCGATGTTATTATCGTTCAGTAACGGAGAGTTCAATGCTTCCTGTACAGCAGTAATTGCACGGCCTTCACCTTCAGCAACAGACGATCCCATAATCGCCACACCGGAATCACGCATGACTGTGTTCACGTCGTTGAAATCCACGTTGATCGCTCCTGTTGTGGTAATTACATCTGCAATTCCTTTTGCAGCTGTTGCCAATACATTATCAGCCATGGCAAAGGCCTGGGCCAACGACATATTGCCGCCAACTTCACGCAAACGCTCGTTATTGATCACCAATAAAGTATCCACACACTGGCGCATCACATCCAACCCTTCTTCTGCTTGCTGGCGGCGGCGGCGGCCTTCAAAAGCGAAAGGAACCGTCACGATACCAACAGTTAATATATTCAACTCTTTAGCAACCTGGGCAATTACCGGTGCAGCACCTGTTCCGGTTCCCCCACCCATTCCGGCAGTTACAAAAACCATTTTGGTACCGCTTGAAAGCAACGAACGGATATCTTCAATATTCTCTACCGCAGCATTTCTACCGATTTCAGGAATTGCACCCGCACCACGTCCTTCAGTCAAGCTAGGTCCCAACTGAATTTTATAAGGCACCGGAGAGATATCCAAGGCCTGACGGTCTGTATTACAAACGATGAAATCAACACCTTTGATTTCCTGATCGAACATGTGGTTTACAGCATTACTTCCACCACCACCAACACCAATTACCTTAATAATTGAAGTTGTTCCTTTTGGCAAATCGAATTCCATATGCTTTTTTTTATTGTTGTTGTTATTGTTGTCTTTTTAATGCATTGGTTTAACTTCTTTTGAAAATGTTAAACGCTTCATTGCTGTCATTCCGGATCAAAAACCCATCGTGGCGAATATAGTATTACTCCTCTTCCGCGAAGAAATTTTTACTTTTTGTTAACAAAGTATCAAAGAAACTTCCTCTTGTCTTGGTAGAATGTCCTTTCACCTGACCGGTTACAGACTCAACCTGCTTTTGCGGAGCTTCATTTTCAAATCCTTTCATCACCAGTCCGATACCGGTTGCGTACATCGGAGAAGTAATCGCTTCAATGGTATTCGTTGATGCCAAGTGTTCTGTCGGAAGACCGATTCTCGTTGTCATACCGGTCATGTATTCAAATAACTGAGTGATGTGTTTCAATTGAGAACCACCACCTGTTACTACAATACCTGCAATCATCTTCTTCTCGTATCCTGAATTCACAATTTCATAATGAACGTGTTCGATGATCTCTTCCATACGTGCCTGAATAATACTTGCCAAGTTGCGAAGCGTGATCTCTTTCGGATCTCTTCCACGCAGTCCAGGAATGCAAACAACCTCCGTTTCCAGGCTTTCAGAAGCAAGTGCCGAACCAAACTTCACTTTCAATGCTTCCGCATGGCGACGAAGGATCGTACAACCTTCCTTGATATCGTCGGTAATCACATTCCCGCCGAACGGAATCACTGCTGTATGACGAATAACTCCTTCATGGAAAATAGCTACGTCTGTCGTTCCACCACCGATATCGACCAAAACCACTCCGGCTTCTTTTTCCTCATCGTTCAAAACAGCATCTGCCGAAGCAATCGGTTCCAAAATGATATCCTTCACCTGGAGACCTGATTTATCAACGCACACTTTGATGTTCTTTGCCGCATTGATCTGACCTGTAATGATGTGGAAGTTTGCTTCCAAACGCACTCCCATCATTCCGATCGGATCAATGATACCCTGCTCGTTATCTACAATGTATTCCTGTGGTAAAACGTGAATAATTTCTTCTCCCGGAGGCATCACCAACTTGTACATATCATCGATCAACGCATTGATATCCTTTTGAGCAATTTCCGTATCCGGATTATTTCGTGTGTAAATTCCACGGTGCTGTAAACTCTTGATATGCTGTCCTGCAATTCCGACATTCACCACACGAATGATCAAATCTGCGTCCACTCGGTTCTGAGCTTCTTCCACAGCGGATTTAATGGATTGAACCGTTTTCTCAATATTGGACACGATTCCTCTGGCAACGCCCAAAGACTCGCTCTTACCCATGGAAATAATTTCAATTTTTCCGTGTTCATTTTTCGTACCAACCAAGCATGCAATCTTGGTTGTTCCAATATCCAATCCAACTACAATCTTTTTTCCCGCTGACATAAAATCTCCTTATTTCTTCAACCTACATCCCGGCATTCATCGCCCGAACTAAATTCGACCGCTTCTAACAGAGTTAACAGAATTTTATCCGATTAAACCTTGTCTTTATCGGGTAAAAACCAGCACATATCGATGTTTTGGTTCTTACCCATCATACGGTATGTACAAACTTAAATTTTATTTTGTCGCGTTTTTCGTGAATTTAGAATACTTATTAAACAACTATTGTTAATAAAGATAGCGTGTTTTTTCAGCTCAAAACCACGCTTTACCCCAGTAAAATCAATGCCTTTCAACTAGTTTGTTAATTATCAGTTCATTCATCATTTGAAAACAAAAAATTTATTTAACTTTAATGACTACGCATGAACCAATTATTGCCATGTCCAAACGACTGTTAATTGTCCTATTATTACTCCCGGCCTTTCAGGTCTTGTATGCTCAAAAAACTGACCTGCAAAGACTTGAAGATTTAAAGCTTAGAATCAAGCAGGCAACCTACTACGACAGCTCAACGGTGTTCACACTCGGAAATCAATGCATCCGGCTTGCAAAAAAACTGCACAAGGAAAATGAGATCGGATACGTTTACCAATATTATGGAAGTTTCAATTATTACGCGAACAATTTAAACCAGGCAAAAAAATACTACTCCAAAAGCATTTCGATCGGGGAAAAAACAAAGGACTACAAATTGATCAATTCCACCATGATCCGGCTTAACTTCCTCACCTTAGACCAGGACGCCCTGAAGGCTGAAGACGGATTCCGGAAACTTCTTCAGGAGGCCCAAAAAAGAAACTACATCGAAAATCAACTGGAAATATACAATGGTTTCGGAATCATGTATGAAACCAGGCTTATGTATGATAAAGCCACTGAAAGTTATTTGAAAGGATTGCGAATATCCGAAAAATACGATAAAAAATTTGCTACGGGATACCTGCTCAACAACTTGGCGTTGCTCAAGTTAAAAGCAAAAAAATACGAAGAAGCAAAAAAAGATCTGGAACGCGCACTCGTCCTCTCAACCGAAACAAATGAATCCCGACTGCGACTCAATGTACTGAATAACCTGGGATTGGTAACGCATGAGATCAAAGACTATAAAGGCTCCGTTATTCATTACAAACAGACTGTTTCAGAGGCAAAAAAAATTGGATTTCCGGCTGGAATTCTCGCTGCATACATCAATTTATCCTCTTCCTATTTAGATAACAAACAGTTAACCGAAGCTTCAAAAAGCAGTGATTCTGCGCTCGCAATTGTTCAAACATATCGCGATCCGCTCTTCCTTATCAATGCGTATATCATGAGGGGAATGGTTTCAACCGAACAAAAAGACTTCGCCACTGCCAAACGCTGCATTGACTCGGTTCAGCTCTTTCTGAAATCCTACAACGATCCCAACTTCCGAAAAGAATTGATCGCGTTACAATCCAAACTGGCATCAGCTCAGGGAAATTTCAGACTGGCATACGACCTGGAACGCGAATACAGCAGTTTATCCGATAGTATCCGGGAGGTTTCAAACGAAAATGAGCAAACGCGACTTCAAACCATCTATGGAAAAGAACGTCTTGAAAACGCACTGACCGATTCGAAACAGCGGAATAAAATCCTGCGAACCAGAAGTGAACTAAAATCTGCAAACTACCGATTTATTTTCCTGGTCGTTCTGTCGGTATTCCTGCTCGTAATTGCAGCCATTTATATTTACAACGTCCGCAAATCACGCCAAATAAAATCCATTTTTTCGCAAAAATTAATCGAACAAATCGATGAAGAGCGTTCGCGCATTTCCAAAGACCTGCATGACGACATCGGTCAAAGCCTGGCCGTGGTCAAATCCAAACTGAATTTGTTTGTTACCGGCAAGATCACACAACTGGACGGTGTTGATACGGAAATCGGGGATATCCTGGAACAAACCAGGGTTCTCAGCCATCAACTGCATCCAACCGCATTGGAAAAAATCGGTTTGGAACGCGCATTAAATTCTATTATTGAAAAAACACAATCCGGAACCGACATGCTGTGTCATTTTGATTTTGATCTGGGCGGTAAGGACCTGGGCCTGGAAACCAGTTCCCAAATCTACCGGATCATCCAGGAATGCATTTCCAATACGATCAAACACGCCCATGCAAGTGCACTGAAAGTAAGTATCATACGCAACAATGATGAACTGGTCATTCAATACAGGGATAATGGAATTGGTATTTCAGATGCCCAGGATAAACTCGGATTAGGCCTTTTAACTATTCATGAAAGAACAGCGATTATAGGCGGGCGATTAGAGATGAAAACGGGTACTAATAAGGGAATTTTTCTAACCATAACCATTTAGGATGAAGGTAATTTTAGCAGACGATCATCCAATCTTCAGAAGCGGTTTAAAATTTCTCCTGGAATCTTCTTTTGACCATGTAGAAATTCAAGCCTATGAAAATGGCTCCCAGGTAGTGGAAAACATTCCACTGTTCAATCCCGACATTGTACTATTGGATATTGACATGCCCGTTTTAAACGGATTGGAAACCTGCTCCATCATCCAGCAACAATACCCTGATTTAGCCGTCATTATCCTTTCCATTCACAAAACAACCGATATTATCAAACTTGCTTTTTACAATGGTGCGAGAGGTTATCTGATCAAAGACAATACTTCAGAAGAAATTGTGGAATGCATCAATTGGGTGAGAGAAGGAAAAACTTATTTGCCGCTTGTTTTGAGAAATCAGCACGACAGGCGTGAAATTGATCCCCGGATGGAATTGATTACGGACGAGATCAATTCGTTGACACCCACTGAACTGAAAGTTTTAAAACTGGTAAGTAAAAAATACTCCAGCAAGGAAATCGCAAACTTGCTTTTTGTTTCACCGAAATCAGTGGAAAACTACCGCTCGCGCATTTGTAAGAAATTGAACCTGGATGCACGCAACAATAGCCTGATCCTGTGGTGCATGGAAAATAAGTTTTTATTGGATTCAGACCAGCTTAAATGAGTTTCAAAGGTTTAAAGAGTTCAATTTGAACATTTGAACTATACCATCCCCAAACAACAAAGAGATCTTATTTTCATAAAACCTCTTTGTTTCGGGGCATAGTTGTGTGTGCCTAAATATGCCTTATGCAGCAGTAAGTAAAGTAGCAGTGTGATAGTGTTTAATATCATATTCCTGTAAACCCTCTTTGTCATTCAAAGATTGCCAATTCGGTCACTTCAGAAAACGGATCTTACCAGATACGCAACTTGCTCCCACTGGGAATATCAATCGCTAAAAGCGTGAATATAACCAGTAAGAGCTTTTATCGTTGCTTGCAACCGCTCAATTGGTATCTCTCCATTTTCGCCACCTTGACTAAAGCAGCGTCCACTACCAAGTTGAACAGTTTGCCGATGATTTAACGTAACATCTTGTTGTGTCACAGAACTAAAATACACAACTTGAAAAAAAGTAGTAGTAGATTATTACGTGTCATCTATTCTTAAAAAATTCTTAGTTAAGTTTATACTGACAAATCTATAAGTACAAAAGCATATATTTAAGAGGGCTGCCCCCTCAAAAAAAAGTTACTAAACTTTAGTGAAGTGAAATTTCAACGACTCCTTGCTAAATTTGTTTAAAAACAAACAGTTAAAGCGTGTCACGCAAATAGGTGCATACCACTTGATTGTGGTATTTCAGGTTAATCGTTTTGTATTTATTCCAACCAACATACGGGAGACCATTGGTATAAAAAACAACGAGTTTTTTTAATTTTTCAGTGATCTCATGCTCAGATGGTGCCGGCCCCAAAACAATTCGTTGTGCGCCTACACGCGGGATCAGGATGAAATCCCCCCATCGGTCCCGGTGAACCTGACTGATTTGAGCACTTAAAAACGGGTTTTCATGAATAACCTTCGCAATATGAAAAATCTCGTCCAGGCTTCTTTCATTCTTTAATTTCGGATTTGCTTCTATATCACTTACAAGCAGCGTATCAGACTTATCTTTGATATTTCCGGTGAAAACCAAAATCCGGGCAGTAAAATTAGGGGTCGGGTCCATGGTTGCACCTTTCGAATCAACATAAAAGCTTTCACCAAACTGGTTGAATACACGAGCGTATGGCTGTCTTACTTTTAGTTTAATTCCCCAGTTTCCGCCCAATTGTTTATAAACGTTCACCTCTTCTACTTCATGCATTTTCCGAATATTTTCTTCAATTGCTTTTGTATTGAGGTTTTTCATGAGTTGATTCGGATAAAAAAGATTTAAACGCTTCAAACGAACCAGCAATTCACTTTCCGTTAAAAACGCATTCTCATCCACAACGGAAATCGAAATATTGGGATCCTGAACGATGGTTTCATCCTGATTTTTACCCGCCAGCAACAATACCGTGATAACGGCAACAGCAAACAAAGCCCAGGCTGCTATTTTCAGTTTCTCTTTCAATTTATTTTTTTTCCAGTATTCTCTTCATTTCCGGAACAATCCGGTCAATATCCCCCGCACCGATTGTCAACACCACACCTTCCTTGAGTGTATTCGCAAATTCCAACACTTGTTCGGGCGTTTTCAAAGTAGCTTGCTTGCCGATCTTCCTGACCAATTCGTCACTTGTGACTCCCGGAACCGGTTCTTCCCTGGCCGGATATATCGGCATGATGATCACTTCATCCAACTGCCCCAGTTCGCTCACAAATCCTGCTTCAAAATCGCGCGTACGCGAAAACAAATGCGGTTGAAAAACACCGATTATCTTCTTATCCGGGTAAAGTAACCGAATGGAAGAAACCAGTGCTGCTATCTCGGTAGGGTGATGCGCGTAATCATCGATATAAACCAGTTTCTCAGTACGCACCTGGTATTCAAAACGTCTCTTAACCCCTTTGAAATTCTTTAATCCGGAACGAATTTCTGCTTCGGAAAGCCCCAATTCCCGGCACATGGCAGCCACTGCAAGTGCATTTTCCGCATTGTGAATCCCCGGAAGACCCAAAACAACTTCTTTCCAGACTTCCTCTCCGAAATGAAGGTCCATCAAGAAACGACCGTTTTCATAATGCAATCCGGTTCCGAAAACCATGGCATCCTGCTGGTTAATCCCATAGGAAATCCCCTTAAATCCGGTTTGACGAAGAGGAAGCCCGTATTTGTAGATCAACAACTGATTCTGCTTATGTTTATCGGCGTATTCCTGAAACCCTTCAATAAACGATTCTTTGGTCCCGTAAATATCCAAATGATCCGGGTCCATTGCCGTTATAATACTCGCATACGGCTTGAGCCGCAAAAAGGAACGGTCAAATTCATCTGCTTCAATAACCGAATATTCAGCCGAGGGATCAACCAATACATTGGAATTGAAGTTGGAAGAAATTCCACCCAAAAATGCAGAACAGTTCACATGAGATTGACTTAATACATACGCCAGCATCGTAGAAGTGGTTGTCTTACCATGAGTTCCTGCAACTCCCAGTCCTTTGCTGGTTTGAGTAATCAGTCCCAGCACCTCGCTTCTTTTTAAAACCCGGTGTTTTTCCTGTACATACACCAATTCTCCCATTGTTTTTGGAATTGCAGGTGTGTAAACCACCAGGGTCGATTCAACTTCCCGATAGGCAACCGGAATATTTCTGCCTAAATCTTCGAAATGAATCGCGATGCCTTCTTCCTGTAATTCGTCCGTTAAAGGAGACGGCGTTTTATCGTACCCGGCCACATCAAAGCCCTTCGCTTTAAAATAGCGTGCCAGTGCCGACATCCCGATTCCGCCGATGCCTATGAAATAAAAGCGTTTTATGTTGTTTAAATCCATTCCAAAATCTCCCCCTTTGAAGGGGGATTGAGGGGGATGGCCTTCCCCGGTTATTTTGTATTGAGCAGGCGCCACCCTCCTCAATCCTCCCTCAAGGGAGGAAGCTAAATCATTGTCTCAATCACATCCACAATATCTGCTGTTGCATTCGGTTTTGCCATTCGTTTAATTGCAACGCGCAATTCATTCATTTTATCGTTGTCATTCAGGATTTGTATAGCGCCTGAAATCAATTGTTCTTTGGCCACATCATCCTTAATCAGGATGGCCGCCTGATTTTTTACCAGTGCCATTGCATTTTTTGTCTGATGATCTTCAGAAACATTCGGCGAGGGAACCAGGATCGCTGGTTTCCCAACGATACACAATTCAGAGATCGATAATGCACCTGCCCGTGAAACAATGACATCGGCAACGCCGTAAGCAGCATCCATTCGTGCAATGAAATCTGTTAAGTATACCGGAGCTTTTTTACGTATCTCCAACTCCTGTTTCATCGCTTCAAAATAGTATTTTCCGCATTGCCATAAAACCTGTGTATTTGAATCCGCCAACCGATCCAATCCGTGAAGTACCCCTTCATTTAAAGTGCGTGCACCTAAACTCCCCCCCATCACCAACACGGTTCGTTTCGTCGGATCCAATGCCGGAAACTCCCGAAACGCTTCTTCTTTGGTAATAGAAGTACGATTCAACTCTTCCCGGACCGGATTTCCGGTTAAACGAATGGTCGCCGGAGGAAAGACGTTTTCAAGCCCTTCATACGCTACACAAACCGCCTTGACTTTTTTAGATAATAAGCGATTGGTCTTTCCCGGGTAAGAGTTCTGTTCCTGGATCAGAGTCGGAATTCCCAAACGCTGCGCCATCCGCAATGTCGGCCCACTTGCATAACCACCTACTCCAATGACAACTTCCGGTTTGAAATCTTTCAATATATTTTTCGCAAGGGAAAGGCTCTTCAACAATTTAAAAGGAAGCGCCAGGTTTTTAACGGTTAATTTTCTTTGCAGACCGACAATTGGCAACCCGACAATTTTGTAACCGGCTGCAGGAATTTTTTCCATTTCCATTTTTCCTTCCGCACCTACAAACAAAATTTCGACTTTCGGATTCCGTTTCTTAATCTCATTAGCAATGGCTAAAGCAGGAAAAATATGTCCTCCTGTTCCACCACCCGATATCACTATTTTTTTCAATTCTTTCATGCAAAAACACCTTCAGATTCGACAGAAACTTTTTCTTCTTGTTTTTGGGCAACTCCCTGCACAATCCCAATTCCCACACACGCCATGATCATGGCGGATCCTCCCATTGCCAGGAACGGCATGTTTTGACCCGTGACCGGGAAAATCCCCGTACAAACCATCATATTTACCGCTGCCTGGGAAAGCAACAAAATTCCAATTCCCAAACAGATGTATGTTTCAAACAACTGGTTCGACCGGAGTGCAATCCGCATAATCCGGTAGAGCAGAATGAGGTAAAACAGGATGAGAATAATGGCTGAAAACGATCCGAATTCTTCCACAAAAGAAGCGTAGAAGAAATCGGCATAGGCTTCCGGAATGAATTCCTTCACCTTTCCTTTCCCAATTCCCTGCCCGAGGAAACCTCCCAAATAAATTGCCTGTTCGGCATTGTTTGCCTGCAGATTCCCGGCCTGGTCAATATCTCCGCTGTTCTCATACCGATTTGAAATCCGGTTCATCCAGGTATCAAAACGCGGAAGGATATTCAATTCCGGTAGTGCCTTGTGCAGACCTACCGCCATAAAAAAAAGGAGCACACCGGCAAAAATGACCGAAAACAGTTTGGAAAACGGCACTCTCCCAAGGAAAAGCAGCGTAAAGCTGATCATAAACAGGATGGCAGCCGTTGAAAAGTTATCCTTAACAATCAACCCACAAATAATAACTATCGGTGCCATCACAGGTAAAAAGCCTTTTTTCCAATCATTCATTTCATTCTTCTTCTTGACCAACATCCTGGAAACATAGATCAACAGGGCCAGCTTGGCAAAATCGGAAGACTGAAAGGTTAATCCCACAAACGGGATTTTCACCCACCTGCCTGCTTCGTTCACTTTTGTTCCAAAGAAAAGGGTGAAGATCAACAAGGCAATTGAACCGTAATAAATAATCCTGGACATTTTGGAAATAACCATCGGGTCGCGTTTATGCACCCAGTACATTGCCAAAACAGCAAGAAGTATGTAAATAAAATGTTTGAATAAGTATTTAAACGGTGTTCCACCCTCAATCTTTACCAGAATCGGGACAAAACTGTACACAGAAACCAATGAAAACCCGAGCAAGATGAGTGTAATCACCCAAATCACCAGATCTCCCTTAAAATGCTTTCTTAAAAACTGTACCATGTTACTTACTGATGTAGCTTAACAAAGTTTTCGAACACCTCCATTTTTGTTTTCCATTCGTTTCCCTGAACGGTAAAGAGCAGAATGTGTCTTGCCTGTTTTGTTTTTTTCAAAAACTCCAATGCATCTTCAAGCGATTCCGTGCCGGTAACCAACGGCATTCCGGAAATAATGTCGGACGGAATGGAAAGTTGCGGATTATCGAATTGAGCACACCACTGAACGGAACGCAACGTTTCCGGATCCACTTGTGCCATTTCCCGGATATTGATTTCGCTTGACAACCAAAAAACCGGAAAAGGGAAGGTAGAAATTGTCGCAGAAAGTTCAACAACAGCCGGTTTATACCAGGTAAACACATCCATTCCCCACAACTTACCCAATGGTCTCAGGGACATCCGCTCGGCGGCATCAAGCGATTCTTTTCGTGCCTGAAGCAATTGAGCCTGCTGATCAACCTTTTTAATTTCCATGACACCGGTATTAAAGTGAACGAACGGCCTCTTTAAATTGATTTCCTCTGTCTTCGTAATTTTCGAACAGGTCAAAGCTTGCACACGCAGGAGACAATAAAACTGTTTCATCCTTTTTCGCCAGACGGTATCCGTAAGCAACCGCTTCCATTGCCGAACCCGCTTCTACAATGGTTTCTACATGGCCGGAAAACGTATCAATAATCTTTTGATTGTCTTTTCCGAGACAAATAATTGCTTTTACTTTTTCCTTTACCAGGTCCAACAATTCGGAATAGTCATTTCCTTTATCCACCCCACCAACAATCCAAACGGTCGGCTGCTCCATGCTCTCCAAAGCAAACCAGGTTGAGTTTACATTGGTAGCTTTGGAATCATTGATAAATTCAATCCCGCATACTTTGGCAACAAATTCCAAACGGTGTTCCACATTAACGAAGTCGGACAGACTTTCACGCACGATTTCCTTGCGAATATCAAGGATTCTTCCCGCCAGCCCGGAAGCCAGGGAATTTTGGGTATTGTGCTTACCCTTCAATGCTAGTTCATGTATTGACATAGTGAATTGATTGTTAAAGTTTATGATGAGTTGTTTGTTTGCTACATATCCGCCTTCTTCAAATTCCTGAGTCAATGAAAAAGGAAGTTTTTTTGCCGGAATCGAGCGTTTCCCGATTTCAGCCATGATTGTTTTGTCGTCTGCGTTGTATATGAAGTAATCATTCGCAGTTTGATTGTTCAGTATCCGGAACTTTGAATTCACATACAATTGCATGTTGTATTCATAGCGGTCCAGGTGATCCGGAGTAATGTTCGTCAGGATGGCGATTTCAGCTTTGAAATCTTCCATATCATCCAACTGAAACGAACTCAGCTCCAATACGTAGATTTCATTCTCTTCCAAAGCCACCTGTTTTGCAAAGCTATACCCGACATTTCCCGCCAGTCCCACCTTCAATCCAGCTTTTTTGAGCATGTGATGAATCAGCATCGTTGTGGTCGTTTTCCCGTTACTTCCGGTAATGCATACTTTCTTAGCAGTTGTGAAGTATCCCGCAAATTCGATCTCAGAAATTACTTTGATTCCCTTTTCGCGAATGGCTTTCATAACCGGTGCCTTCTCAGGAATTCCGGGAGACTTAATCACCAAATCGGCTTCCAGGATGCGCTCCATGGAATGCATTCCTTGTTCCCACTCCAATTGGTATTCATTCAATTCAGCCTGAAACGAATCTTTAATCATTCCAAAATCCGAAACAAAGGTTTTTGCGCCCTTCACCTTTGCGAGGATCGCAGCACCAACACCGCTTTCACCGGCGCCCAAAACAACCACTATTTTGTTTTGAATATTCATTAACGGAGCTTCAGAGTTACGATGGATACAACTGCCAGTAAGATTGCCACAATCCAGAAACGGGAAACAATCTTCGCTTCGTGCAATCCTTTTTTCTGATAATGGTGATGAAGCGGTGCCATGCGGAAAATGCGCTTTCCTTCACCCAATCTGCGCTTGGTATATTTGAAATAACCTACCTGCATGATTACCGATAAATTCTCGATCAGGAAAATTCCGCATAGAACCGGGATTAATAATTCCTTACGAATCGAGATCGCAAATACTGCAATGATGCCACCTAAAGCCAAACTTCCCGTATCTCCCATGAAAACCTGTGCCGGATAGCTGTTGTACCACAGAAAGCCAATACAGGCGCCAACAAATGCTGCAATGAAAATTACGAGCTCTTCCGCATAGGGAACATACATGACATTCAGGTAATCCGCGAAATGAACATTGGATGTCACATAGGCAAGTACTGCCAACGCTATTCCCGCAATGGCACTCGTTCCGGTGGCCAGACCATCGAGTCCGTCCGTCATATTTGCGCCATTCGAAACCGCAATTACCACGATGATCACAAAGGGAATGAACAAGGCCCAACCGTATGATTTGTCGATGTCACCGATCAGCCAGTTGTAATTGAATTCGTTGTTTTTCACGAAGGGAATCGTCGTTGTCATATCACGCGTCACAATCCATTTCGAAGGAATCGTATCCGAAACCACATCTTTCGAGTGCTGGTGTGTCACGAATGATTCTCCTGCCTGCAACTGGTAATTCGCAGCAACGCGTTTGTGAACCTGCACATCCGGATGGAAGTATAAGATTGATCCGACAATCACTCCCACTCCAATTTGACCGACCACTTTGAATTTTCCTTTTAACCCTTCTTTGTTCTTTTTGAATACTTTGATGTAATCGTCGATCAGACCGATCGCTCCCAGCCAAACTGTTGCTACCAGCATGGTAAACACATACACATTATGCAGTTTTGCAAACAAAAGAGTCGGGATCAGAATAGCGGAAAGAATGATAATTCCTCCCATTGTCGGAGTTCCTGATTTTTCAATCTGGCCCGCCAAACCCAGGTCACGAACGGTTTCACCGATTTGCTGACGACGCAGCAGGTTAATCAATCTTTTCCCGAAAATAATGGATACGATCAGCGAAGTAATCAAGGCCATTGAAGCTCTGAATGAGATATAATGGAAGAGTCCCGCTCCCGGAAAATCCAATTGTTCTAAATAATTAAAGAGGTATGTTAACATGTCCTTCTATTTAAAATTTCCTATTCATTGCGCTCATCCGCCGCAGCAGATTTCGCTTTTCTTATTTTTTCAATTTGTCAAAGTAATTTTTCACTACATCGAAATCATCAAACGGATATTTTACTCCGTTGATTTCCTGGTATTTTTCATGTCCTTTTCCTGCAATCAGAATAATGTCTTTTGGCTGTGCCAGAGAAACGGCCGTCTTAATTGCCTGATCCCGATCCAAAATCGAAAGAACCCTCATGCTTTGGTGCGCTCCAACACCTGCTTCCATTTGTTTCAGGATTTCAGCCGGATCTTCTGTCCGCGGATTATCGGAAGTCAAAATGACTTTATCGCTTAACTCACAAGCAATCCGTGCCATTTCCGGACGCTTCATTGCATCGCGGTCACCGCCGCAACCAACAACCGTAATCACCTGCTCATTTCTTGTACGGATATTTTCAATGGTTTTCAACACATTTTCCAAGGCATCCGGCGTATGCGCGTAATCCACGATCGCCGTAATATCTGTTTCGCTTTTGGTGAACTGGAATCGGCCGTCTACCGCCTCCAACTTGCTCAAGACCGTAAGTACTTCCGTTGAATCGGAACCCAACAACTGGCTGATCCCATAAACCGCGGCAATATTGTATGCGTTGAAATCCCCGATCAACCGAGTCCATAATTCGACTCCGTTTACTGTCAAAAGCAAGCCGCTGAAACTGTTTTCAAGAACCTTCACTTTGAAATCCGCATGGGTTTTCAATGCGAATGTGGACACTTTGGCTTTGGTGTTCTGGACCATCACCATTCCGTTTTTGTCGTCTGCATTCACCAAAGCAAAAGCATCTTTTTCCAACACATCAAAGAAAGCTTTCTTCGCAGCTATATACTCTTTAAAAGTTCCGTGGTAATCCAGGTGATCGTGCGTAATATTCGTAAACGCGCCACCTTTAAAAACCAATCCCGCAATGCGATGCTGTGCAATTGCATGAGAACTGACCTCCATGAAACAATGAGAACACCCCTGGGCAACCATATCAGCCAGTAGCGCATTCAACGCAATCTGATCGGGTGTCGTGTGCGTAGAAGGGATCACTTCTTTTCCGATTAAGTTGACCACTGTTGAAAGCAATCCGACCTTATATCCCAAACCCGTATACAAATCATGTAAAAGCGTAGTTGTGGTTGTTTTACCGTTTGTACCGGTCACACCAACCAGATGTAACGACCTGGAAGGATAATCATAAAAGGCATGTGCCAATTCACCCAAGGCCAAAGCGGTATTCGGAACAACCAACAAAGTGACATGCGCCGGAACATCCACCACTCTTTCCGCAACAACTGCCGTACACCCTTTTTCAATCACCTGCGGAATGAAATCGTGTGCATCTACCTGTGTTCCTTTTACAGCAACAAACAGCGTCCCTGAAGTTGCCTTTCTGGAGTCGGAAATAAGCGCAGAGATTTGCGCATCAGCAGGTCCTATCCACTGATTCACTTTCGTTGCTTTTGCTATTTCACTGACTGTTTTCATTCCAATATTAATTCCATTAATCCTCCGGCCACCACTGGTGATCCTGCGGGAATTGTTTGTTTAACTACTTTTCCGCTTCCACGGATATACACATGTATCCCCAGCCGTTCTATCAGGTAAACCGCATCTTTGGCAGTTAATCCGGTGACACTCGGCACGGTTGCGGAAGAAATTTTTCGGGGAACGATCGAAATATGTGATTCCGAAACGCGCACCCTGGACCATTCGCTGTAAGCATCCATTTGATAAGGCAAATGCAAGCGTTTCAGGACAACCAGCAGGTCATTGATATTTCCATCCTTAATCAGCGGAGCCTCTTTGACGCGTTTTTTCTCTTCGTTAATTGCCTTGTGGTAATTCAAAGAATTGGAATAGACTTTATTTGCAATGGCAGAGAATACTGTTCCCGAAACCGTAGCCCCATAAATATCTTTGGATGGAGCTGCAACGACTACGATACACGAGTAAAGCGGTTCGTCAGCAGGAAAATATCCAACGAAAGATGCCTGGTAGGTTTTATTCCCATCTTCACCATAATGACCATCCTCGTTTTGTACCACTGCCGTTCCGGTTTTCCCGGCAATATCGAACAAAGCCGATTTCAATGCGCTCCCGGTTCCACGCTTTACAACTCCTTTTAAACATTCCTGCATCAAATGAAGCGTTTGGTCCGAACAAATTTTCGGACGCAGCACTACCGGCTTAAATGACTTAACAATTCGCTGTCCTCGACGTATATGCTCCACAAACTGCGGACGAACCAAGGCTCCGTTATTCGCAACTGCATTGTAGAAAGCAAGGGTTTGCAACGGTGTTTGCCGCACTTCATAGCCGATCGACATCCAAGGCAATGAAATTCCGGACCAGTTCTTTGTTCCCGGAGAAGGTAATGTTGGTCTTGGTTCACCCTGGATAGCAACACCCAATGTATCTCCGATTCCAAAAGTCCGCAAACGATCAATAAACACCTGCGGTTCTTTTCGATACGCATTGTTGATTACCCGCGCGATCACATTCGAGGACAATTCGAACGCTCTTCTGATTGTAATCCGACCATAGCCATACGGATTGGAATCTGTTAACTTAAGATCGTAGAACTGATATTCACCCACTGCATTCACTGTATCATCCAAGGTAATTTTCCCATCTTCCAAAGCAGCCATTAAAGAGGCCAGCTTGAAGGTTGAGCCAGGAACTTCTTTCGTACCAATTGCATGGTTATACAACTCGTAATATTCTCCATCCGAAGCCATTTGCAAATTGGCCATTGCACGAACAAAACCGGTTTTCACATCCATTACGATTACGCAGCCACTTTTCGCTCCCTGGTTTTTTAACTGACGGTACAATTCCGAATGCGCCACTTCCTGGATTTCCATATCAATGGAAGTAATCAGGTCTGCCCCTTCGATCGGTTCCCGAATCATTTTACCCGTCTTTTTCCAACCGGAAGAAATACGCTGCTCCACTTCCTCACCGGGTTCTCCGGCCAAAACCTCGTTGTAAGCCCCTTCAATCCCTACACGTAATTCTTTTGAATTCCCGTTGTTTTGATAGTATCCCAGCGTTCGTTTCAGAATTTCTCCATGCGGACGTTTTCTCAAAATCGTTTCATCCGTATCAATCAAACCACCTTTATTTCTTCCCAAATTGAAAATCGGAAGTTCCTCCAGGCGATGCCTTTGTTCGTTCGTAGCCTTTAGTTTAATGGTGATATACCTCCTTTTGAGCGCCCTTCCTTTTCGAATGTAATTTTCAAAGTCACGCGCCGAAGTTTCCGGGAAAACCTGGTTCAATCCGTTGCACAATGCGCCGATTTCCTTATCAAAAACCTCCTGATCCACTACCGTAGGATCCATGTGTATGTCAAAGAACGACACCGATGTAATCAGCGGTGTATAATTCCGGTCCAACACCTCTCCGCGACGCGGGTATTTTTTCACCGCCCGGGTTGGAATCTTTTCTTTCGTTGCTGTAAACAAAGAAGCGCTGCCTTCAGACTGAATCATGATCGTTTTCACAATCACCACAATCAAGGCAATGAAAAAACCTATGTAAACCAGGTAAGCCCGCCACATTAAGTCTTTTTTATCACTCATTGTCTTTTCGCTTTAATCGTATCACCTTCACCGGATTGACCGTCTCTTTCAACCCCCTTTTCTCCAATGCCTGAACCAATCGGTAACGCGAGGTCGATTCCTCCAAACGCGCTTTATTCTCAATATATTCCGCCGTACGTGCATCCACATCAGCCTGCAAATCAGTTATATCTTTTTGCAATTGCTTTCCGTAATATCCTTTTGCCACCATCAACATCAGGAGCAACAAAATGAAAAAGATGAAAGTCAGATTGTTTAACACAAAATCCCTTGTCAATATCTCCCCGTTCAACACCTGAATCAAAATATTTTGACGCTTTGGCTTAACCTTCGCAGCAGTGGTTTTCGTTTTCGCAGAGGAATTTGCAGCAGCAACCTTTTTAGCACTTTTCTTTCCACTTTTTTCATTCGGAATTTCCGTAGAATAAGTCGTGCGGGATGCCTTGCCCCGTACAGCATCCATTGGATTCACATCCTCCCGTTCTCTGTACTCATTTTCCATCGGCTACTCTTTTAGCAATTCTCAACTTCGCACTGCGCGCACGCGTATTTCGCTGAATTTCTTCTTCTGTTGGAAGAATTGGCTTTCGGTTCACTTCTTCAAACGGCTTCAATACCTTCCCGAAGAAATCCTTCTCAATCGAACCATCCAGATTCCCGCGTTTCATCAGATTTTTAACCAACCGGTCCTCCAATGAATGATAAGACATTACCACTAAACGCGCTTCCGGTTTCAACACCTCCGCGGTTTGCAGAAGAAACTTCTCCAGCACTTCCATTTCCTGATTCACCTCAATCCGAAGTGCCTGGAACACCTGCGCAAAGAATTTATGATCTTTAAACTTCGGCGCCACCGGCATCAGCGCTTCCATCAATTCACCGGTTGTTTTGATCTTTGATCTATTGCGCGCTTTCACCAACTCAACCGCTGTTTTGAACGGATGGTCCAATTCGCCATACTTCCGGAAGATAGCTGCCAATTGCTCTTCATCGTAAGTCTGAACAATTTTCGCAGCCGTAAAATCCCCGGCCTGATTCATTCGCATATCCAACACTTCATTGGAACGAATGGAAAAGCCGCGTTTTGCATCATCGAATTGATGAGACGAAACACCCAGATCAGCAAGAATCCCATCCACTGCCGGAATTCCCAAAACACGTAAATGATTTTTCAGGAAAGCAAAGTTTGCAGCCACAAAATGGAAATTCGGAGCTTCCCATGCATTTGCACGGGCATCCGGATCCTGATCAAAAACGATCAGCTTTCCCTTTGAAGAAAGTTTTTCGAAAATCGCACGGGAATGACCGCCGCCACCAAAGGTTACATCCACATAAATTCCATCCGGATTAATATTCAATCCATCCAGGCACTCCTGTAACATGACAGGCACGTGATATGTCGCGTCATTATTCGTCATCATTCCCCAAATCACCCATTACTTCATCTGCCAAATCAGCAAAATCAGCCATGTTTCCATCGATCAACTCGAAGTATTTGGACTTATCCCAGATTTCAATTCGGTCGTTGTATGCGATCAGCATCACCTCTTTATCCAAACCAACACGCTCCATATGCATTACCGGGATCAAAACACGACCGGCATTATCCAGTGCGATTTGCTTTGCTCCCTGATGGAACAAACGGTAGAACATACGGTTCTGCGGCTTAAACAAATTCAGCTTCGACAATTTTGCCGACAATTTATCCCATTCGTTCATGGGGTAAAGCGTCAAACATTCCTCAAAGCCTTTATTCAACATGAATTGTTCCTGAGCTTCCGGAGCGAGTTGTTTGCGCAAACCAGCCGGGAAAAGAAATCTTCCTTTTCCGTCCAGCTTCACCTCAAATTCTCCGACAAGTCCAGCCATAGCTATTAATAATGGGTAAAATTAGGGAGAATCACCCACTTTTTACCACCAAATTACACTTTGTTGATAACTTCTAACGTAATCAAGCTCCACAAGGTTACAACAATTTACGCAAAACTACTGTATTTACTGATTTTTTATGATTTAAACAGATGGTGGTAAAAAGTGGTAGAAGATGAAAAATTGTGGAAAAAATGATTGCTTAACAGGATTATACATGTCATTAAAAACACGGAAAAGCGTTTAGGATCAACCTATTTTGAAAAAAGGCAAGATAAAGGGTCGGAAGCCATACCCAGATCAAGGTCGACCAGATAAAAAACAAATGAAACAGGGCAAGAAAACCGATCCTGCTTGTCAATTTCACCAAAGAATTTCGGTGGTTAATCTAAATTTTTGCGGCATTTACCCTGGTCTTATATTGATCGATATCTTTTAAAATAGATTCGATTAATTCGGATCGGACCAGGCGTGTTTTTTTGGAGTAAACGTCTCTTCTTATTTCAAGCAAAAACTCACTGATCAACGCCAGTAATTTAACGGTGTACGTATCCCATGTTTCAGGATCGGTTCGATACGCGTCACTCTGATAAAAAGATTGTATTATTTTATTGAAGGTTTTCAATGTCTGATCACTTCCAAAAGTTGTCAGATCAACAATTGCCCGTTTGTATTCCAGGGATTGTAATTTTTCTATTTCACGATTCCGTTCTTCATCCGAAATGGAAACAGTGAATGCAGCGATAAACGGTTCCAATAATTTGCGATAGGTAGTGATCTTAAATTCCCGCGCTTTTTCTTCAGCATTAACCAATTCGTCTTTCTTTGATTTTAAAAACCAGGAAATAAGTCCGCCACAGGTTATCAAAACGGGTGAAAGAATTGTAATAAATAAGGAATTTTCCATCTTTAAGGTTCTGAATAGTGACTACTGGCAAACAAATTTGCCATTTATTTCGTTAAAGTAGTCATTTTCGAAAAAATATTGCAGAAAATTACCGCGTTAATTTTCAATCACTTAAAACTAAAAATTTCTTACAAAATCGATTTATCTGCGGAAAACCACATTTTCATTTTCAGTATTTATACGGTTGCGCAGCGCTTAATAAGTCATTACCTTTGTCTCAACACTATTCGCAAGGGGTCAGAAACTGTTTCAGGCAAACCGTTTATCAAAAAACAGGTGCACTGTCTGACAGGTATTGGATGACTTTAAGGAATTGAATACGACTGGGAATTTTAGATTCGCAAGAGTTAATTTCCCAGTCGATTCACCAAAAGAGAAATTAGTTAGTCAAAGATATGGAGCACTTGCTGTTCAAACAGCGCAAAACAGTAAGTCTTCAAGGTACTCTTACGCAAGAGTTAGTTAGGTTAAGTTGTAGTAGAAAAGCCCCGGTATTAATACCGGGGCTTTTTCTTTACCCTTTTGTGGTAATTGACGTAATAACGCAATATTACGTCACATACTTTAGACAGAACAGGTTAAGTCACTTCAAAACAAATTGTCAACCAATAAACAATTCCCAAAAACCAGGTAATTCCGCCCGCAACCTAATTTCTTCATGCGTAAACGGATGTCTAAATTTCAAGTGGTATGCATGCAGGAACAATTCCCCGATTCCCAGTTTATCCTGAAAATAATGGTTGTGGTGACGATTTCCATATTTCGGGTCATTGATGATCGGATGTGCAATCTTATTGGCATGAATTCGCAATTGGTGCATTCTCCCGGTCACCGGAATCATTTCCACCAAACTGTAGCGCTGCTTTTCATAAGGCGGAATCGTGTAATCGCGCTCAAAGTGCTCCAAACATCTGAACCGGGTTTTTGCCTCCTTATAATTTCCCCGGTCATTTTTTACCGGAGAATCAATTTCTCCTTCGGCTTCCAGATGCCCCCGCAACAAGGCCAGGTATTTTTTTTCAATTGCTCCGTTTGCAAATAGGGACTGAAAATCTGCAACCCATTCGGCCTGCTTTGTAAAAAGTATCAGCCCGGAAGTTTTGCGATCCAACCGATGAACCGGGCAAGCTTCTGCCCAACCTTGCTCCCTTATGAGTTCTGTTAGAGAGGTTTCTTCGATGTTTCTGGCATAGTATGAATGATGTACAATGAGGTTATTGGGTTTATAAACTACCAAGCACCACTCATCTTCAAAAAGCACCTTTACCAATTCTTCACTCACACTTGTTAATTGAAGCACAAAGGTATTCCGAAAATTCAGAAACAAAAAAACGTGGAAGAATACTCCCACGTTCCAGGTTGGTTTTGGTTTTAATTTCGTTGAATTGGCAAGATATCCCTTCCGAAAGAAAGGCTGTTAACAACCGCGGGAAAACACCGCACTATCGCAACAGCAACATTATCGCCTCAGAAAATAAACCCTGTTTCTGCACTTTAATCAGCTTACGCTATTCGATTGTTACCGCCAATTGGTTAACACGTTCCTTTCCAAAATAGTAATTCTTCCCGTTCACATTTGCCTGCATTAATTTGTATGGAACAATCATCACCACCGACGTACCCGCGCTTAAACCGCTCAATTCAGAAGAAGAAAAGGTACAGGAATTAGCACTTCCGCTAATGGTTTTAGATACGTTTCCAACCAGGAACAACGTAGAATCAGCATCGCTAACCGTAGAACAAGCTAATGTATACCCGCTTGCTTTTGTAACAGTAGCCGAACTGGTTATTGCCGAACCCACAGGAAATGCTAAAGAACTTGCATCATACGTAAACGCTGCATGACCATTTCCACCTGTAACCGCCCAGTTAGTCGATGATAAATCCAATCCTGCAGGCATCGTCTGGCTCGGAGAAAAAGTGTACGCGTTATTCGAAGACATCGTGAGGTTCGTTGAATTTACAGAAACTGTTCCCACATTCACCAGATCTGTTGTTCCATTCATGAAAATCCCAACTGCTGTTCCGATGTCAATAGTGAAACCCTGAACCGAACTGGTTGATTTGATTGCCCACATGACACCGTCTGCGTTGGTTGGAATTGGAGTTGTGCTTCCTGCCGGGGTACTCACCGGCGTCGGAGCCGGTTCCTCCGGCAGGATGTCTTCCTTTTTGCAAGAGGACACAAACAGACTCAACGAACAGAGTAAAACAAACAGGGTCGTTTTTGAATTTTTCATAAGGTATTATTTATTGGTTACTGCAAACTTATCCCAGCCAATGCAATCATTCAATACATCATATGCCGTATTTTCCTGGAAAACCAAGTTTCAGCACTCACACCCAGGTCCCGTCTAATTGGACGGGAATAACTTGTGACATGAGGTATAAGATTAAATTCTCGTAACTTTGCAGGCAAATAGAGAAACAATGATTATCAAGGAAGCCAAATTCGTTATCAGTAATACAGACATTAAACTTTGTCCGACAGACGGGAAACCGGAATATGCCTTTATCGGCCGATCGAATGTGGGAAAATCTTCCTTGATCAACATGCTGGTAGACAAAAAGGATCTTGCCAAAACTTCCGGAAAACCTGGAAAAACACAGTTGATCAATCACTTTTTGATCAACGATGAATGGTACCTGGTTGATTTACCGGGATATGGATATGCCAAAGCCTCAAAATCGAGCAGACATCAATGGGAAAAGTTCATTTCGGAATTCCTGACAAAAAGGGAAATGCTGATCAATATTTTTGTATTGATTGATTCGCGTCTGGAACCTCAAAAAATTGACCTGGAATTCATGACCTGGTGTGCTGAAGAACAACTTCCATTCTCCATGGTGTTCACGAAGATTGATAAACTTTCCAGTTCGGCATTGCAGAAAAATCTTGCTGCTTACAAAAAAGAAATGTTGAAATATTGGGAAACGCTTCCGCCGGTATTTACAACTTCCAGCGAATCTCAATTCGGCCGTGAAAAAATCCTGAATTACATTGAACAGATCAATACGGATCTAGCGAACAGCAAAGGGTAATTGGGTAATTGAAAAGGTAAAAAACAAGGTTTCGCCAGAAAGCGAGTCCGTTACTTTTCAATTCAAAGATCTGTTCTTCCTTTGATCGTTACGGCGATTGTTTCTTCTATGGGAGTAAACTTGAAATCCGGGAAATCGCGCAATAATTTCTCATTTGAAAATTGAGAACTGCTTTGAGAACTCCGTGCGCTTTCCTTGGTAATAGTGGGTCGTTTTCCTTGAATCCGACCAAGAATTCCGGATAATCTCCAGGCCAAACCGGTCAAGAAAGGCCCCGCTAATTTGGATGGTGCTTTTACATGCAGTTGTTCGCAAATCCGGTCAAATAATTCTTTGAATTTCAGATTTGAACCTGTCACCAAATAGCGCTCCCCGGTTTTTTCCGTCTCAATGAGTTTTAAAATCAATGTTGTCACATCCCGGACATCCACAAAAGCATTCGCCCCTTCGGTGTAATATTTCAATCCTTTATGAAGCGTTCTGAATATTTTGAGAGAGCTTTCTTCCCAGGAACCGGGACCAAACATCACGCTTGGGTTCACGATAGAAACCCGTAATCCCTCCTCACTTGCTCTCCATACTTCCTTTTCAGCACTGAATTTGGATAATGAATACCCACTTACTTCATCGTTCGGATTCCATAAATTACTTTCACGTTTCATGCCATCTGTAGCTTGAGAATCACTTCCTATGGCAGCGGTCGATGAAACATGGATGAATTGATTTACATCAGAATTCAGTGCAAAATTGACCAGGTTGGCCGTTCCGCGACGATTTACCCTGAAAAGCAGATTGAAATCTCTTCTGTGAAAAGATACAAGCGCAGCGCAATGCACTACTTTCGAAACTCCAACAAGTGAATCCTCCACATCTGCCAGATCCAAAATATCTCCCCGAAACCAAGTTAATTTTTGAAGGAATACTTCCTTTTCTTCCGGGTAATAGAAATCGATTAAGCGGTAAACAACCTGTTTTCTTTCCTCGTCACGAAACATGGCTCGTACTTCATACCCTTTACGAAGTAATTCAACCACTACATGTGATCCGAGAAGTCCTGTTGAACCGGTTACCAAAATCATGCTTCACAAATGTAAGCAGGATTCTCGAGTGTAAAATAGAATGCTCCGATTATTAATTTGAATATTCTATCAGAAAAAATGAATATTTAACGCTTTTGAGAAAACAACCGATTTTTTTAATTGATTGGTTTGTATGTACCTTTGACACATGAAATGGAAAAATCTACTACAAGTCCTTTCAATTCTTGCGTTTTTGAGTTCATGTCAGTCGGAATATGAGCGCCAGATTGATCATGCAAAAAAATTAGTTGAAAAAGAGCGTGGCTTACTGAATCAACTAAATGAACTGGAAACTGTCTCTTATAGTTATACCACCCTGGAAGCAATTCAAAAAGAACTTTCGTTCCGTGCGCATCTTTCAGGCAATGAAGAGCTTTTCAACGAGGAGATTGCAGATTACCGGACAGATTGTGAAATCAAAGCCGGCGATAGCCAAAAATTGATTTCCAAATTCCCTTAATCGATCTGTAATTCAGTCATTGGATCCCAAAAAACCTCTTTCCAATTGACAATCTGATCATTTTTTACTTCAATTCCATCCAGTTGAAGTAGCTCTTCCATTTTGGTAGGTGTCTCGAAATGCATTTTACCAGTCAACTGGCCGTTTCTGTTTACTACACGTTGTGCAGGGATTTCGCGAATGCTATGTGCCGCATTCATTGCCCATCCTACCATCCTACTTCCGCTTTTTGCACCCAGGTATTTTGCAATTGCTCCATACGATGTGGCTCTCCCTTTCGGGATTAAGCGCACAACCTGGTACACCCGGTCAAAAAAATCGGCATTGGCTTCTGAAAGTTTGATTGGTTTTATCATGAACCAAATTTAATTGAAAATGGAGAATTGTTGTAACGTTTCCCAATTCGTGCAATTATTAAGGTTAAATCCAAAATACCATGAAAACCTTAGTTTTATTAGGTGGGCTACTCCTTTTTTCCAGCTCATTGTCGGCACAAAGTACAGATCCTCCGGTAGAAAATCAGTTACCGGACTGGGATTTGAAAGTATATCCGAATCCAACGAGCGATCTGCTTATGGTTACTTCCTCTCTCGAAATTAAAGACATCACCATCATCGATTTGAACGGCCAGGTACTGAAAAACCACGCACTGCCGAATTGGTGCTTTTCGCTTCATGACCTTCCGCAAGGTTGGATTTTTGTTTACATCGAAAGTGTTGACGGGCGGATTGAAAAGAAAAACGTATATAAAAACTAATCCGATTCCAGGTTGACAATTCCAAATCCTTACTTTTTGGAAGCATCCCAAATTATTTCTGCCAAAAAAACAATCCGAAATCCTCTTGGCTTAGTTAAGGGGATTTTTTATTCCTATTACATTTGCGGGAAAAAGGAATTATGAGGGCTCTTCTTACAATCGCGTTATTACTTGTTTCCAATTCATTTATGACCTATGCTTGGTATGGTCATTTAAGAGATAATCCGGAAGCGAAAAAAACGGGGGTTTGGGTTTTTGTTACAACCATTTTAATCAGTTGGGGAATCGCTTTCTTTGAGTATATTTTCATGGTTCCTGCCAATAAACTGGGTTATTACGGAAACGGCGGTCCCTTTTCCCTGATTCAATTAAAGATCATTCAGGAAGTTACTTCCATCTTGGTTTTCATGGTTTTCTCCCTGATCTTCTTTAAAGACGAAGCTTTTAAATGGAATCATGCAATGGCCTTTTTGTTGATTTTGATTGCGGTTTATCTTGTTTTTAAAAAGTAGCGTTCAAAAGGGTTCAAAAGGGTTCAAAAGGGTTCAAAAGTTCAAGAAATTCTATTTGACCATTTGAACTACTTAACCATTTTCAAAAACGTCAGCCACATGATTTTGATATCCTGACCCAAGGTTGGATTGGCAAGGTATTTTTTATTCAATTCAATTTTGGCGGGCATGATTTCATGAATGTAAGTGTCTCTTGGATTATCCGATTGCCCCAACAATTCATTTTCTTTGAAATACTCCAATGAAGCATAATCTGTAATACCCGGTTTCACGGAAAGCACTGCACGCTGGTCGGGTGTATACAGATCTACATACTCCTGTACTTCCGGACGTGGGCCTACGATACTCATTTCACCGAGTAATACATTGATAAATTGAGGAAATTCATCGAGTTTCGATTTACGTATAAAATAACCCACCCGGGTAATTCGCGGGTCGCGCATCCCTACTGTTAACTTTCCCGATTTATCAGCATCCACACGCATCGTTCGAAATTTCCATAACAGAAAGGGAATGCCGTTTCTTCCTACCCGTTGCTGCCTGTAAAAAACACCTCCTCTGCTCTCACAAACAATTGCAATGGAAATGAGGATTCCGAACGGTAGAAACAGCATTAAAACAATGAATGAAACACATATGTCAAACAGGCGTTTCATTATCCCAAGACCTGTTTTACCGCATTTTTAACCGCTTGAATGACAATTTGTACCTGTTCATCCGTTAAGTCAAAATAAACCGGTAAGGTGATCTCATTCGCGTATTTATCCCAAGCTTCCGGGTAATCTTCTATTTTGTATCCCCTGCTCTTATAGGCAGTTAAAACCGGAAGTGGCTGAAAGTGAACATTCACGGAAACATCCTGATCAAAAATGGCCTGCATGATCGCATCCCGCTGTGCTTCAGAGGCACCTGCAATTCGTAACTGGTATAAATGATAACACGTCTCACGTTTTTCGTCCTTCATTTTTGGGAGAAGTGCCCAGGATTCGTTTTTCAAGCCCTCATTATATGCCAGACAAATGGTTCTTCTGCGATCCAGGTTTTCCTGAAAACGATCCAGCTCCACTAAACCGATTGCAGCCTGAATATCTGTCATATTGCATTTAAACCCTGGTTCTGTTACATCGTAACGCCAATTCCCTTTCTGCGTTTTTGCCAGTGCATCTTTATTTTGACCGTGAAGGATTTTTACACACAAATCCTTATAAATAGCTTCGTGATCAAACCCATCCGGTAAGTTGATGGACATGGTACCTCCTTCCGCAGTCGTCAGATTTTTTACCGCGTGAAACGAGAAACAACTCACATCTGCGATTGCCCCGGAGCGTTTCCCACCATATGTTGCGCCAAAGGAATGAGCAGCATCAGCGGCAACCAGGATACGTCCCAATCGTTTTTGCAGATCCGAATTCGGTTGAAACAGGCTTTTAATGGACGGATCATTTACAATTTGAAAAATTCCGTCATAATCGCATGGAAAACCTGCTATATCTACAGGCATAATAACTTTCGTTCTGGGAGTAACCGCTCTCCGGATAGCTTCAACGGAAATATTGAAATCATCCGGGTTAATGTCTACCATGACCGGTTTAGCTCCGGTATGTATCACCACATTTGCAGAAGCACAGTAGGTAATTGCCGGAATAATAACTTCGTCACCCGGACCTATTCCCCACCAACGCAATACCACCTCCATTCCTGCTGTCCAGGATGCAACAGCAACCGTACATTTGTTCCCGCAATATTCGGTTAATTGCCTTTCGAACAACTTGGTTCTCGGACCGGTTGTAATCCAGCCTGAAGTTAAGGCTTTTGTTACCTCATCAATTACGCGTTGATCTATTCTGGGAGGTGAAAACGGTATCATGTTATAAATTTTGAATCAAAGTTAACTAAATATAAAGGGAAGAATCCAACCGAATGATTACTCACTCAATGTTTTTAAAAAGTTGGAAGCGATCACATCCCGGTTGAATTGGATCTCTGCATATTTTCTTCCTTTTTTTCCCATTTCCTTGGCCAATTCCGGATTATCTGCCAAAAACAAGACATTCTCTGCCAAAACGGAGGCATTTTCAGGCTCTACAAAAATAGCAGCTTGTGCCTTGTCAGCGAAATGAATCCGTGCCTCCCCATTGACGCCTAAAAGAATCGGTATTTCCATTGCCAGTGTCTCAAAAACCTTGGAAGGGATCGCCCCTTCAAACAAGTCCAATTTTCTGAGTGGAATTACAGCGACATTAATTTCTTTTAAAACTCCGGGCATTTCGGATTTGTCTACAGGAGGCAAAAAATGGACGTTTTTAACATTCATTTCTTTTTTCAATTCCAGTAACCGTTCTTTTTCCGGGCCTGCACCCTGAATGATGAATTGAATTTCCGGACGGTGTTCCACTAATTTAGCAGCATTCAGGATCACGTCCAATCCTTGTGCATAACCAACCACTCCTCCATAAAAAAACAAGATATCCGATTCATTCAGATGGTTTCTTTTACGGTACCCGATCGGTTCAATCTCTGCTGGATTATAATAACCCAAATCCACTCCATTCGGAAGCCACACTACTTTTTTATCCGGGAATCTTCTCGAAATATCATCCACAATCCCCTGCGTCTGACCGGTAATTAAAAAGGATTTCCGGTAGCATTTTGCCTCCAAACGATAAGCCATTCCCAATAAGAACTTATTGGTAACCAACCCTAATTTTTCTGCGCTTTCCGGCCACAAATCAGAAACATTGAAAATCAGTTTTGCCTTTAGTTTCCTGGAAAGCCGCATGGCTGAATAGCCTAAAAACAACGGCGGAGATTCAACCATCAGGAAATCGAAGTTCTCCAATTTCTTTCCTCTCCAATAAGAAGTGAATACAAAACTGAAATAGTTCAGCAAGCGTTTGACAATTCCTTTGGAAGCAGAAACGTAAATTTTTGCTCTATGAACCGGAATTCCATCGATGGTTTCTTCTAAAATCTTTCCATTTCGGTAAGCTTCATGAATTTCCATCTTTGGATAATTCGGCATGGCAGTAAGCACTTCAACATGAAGGCCCTTTGCTTTCAAACGAACAGCCAATTCGTGCAGACGATTTTGCGGGGCGCCAATTTCAGGCGGGTAATATTGAGTTAAAATAAGTAATCTTAATCCCATTAGATCCCTTCTTTTTTATAATTTAAAATAGGATCTACCATTAATTGAGAGGCATTTCCTTCTCCAAAATACGTTTTTCGTTCACTGGTCGGGTTAAAGCTTCTGATTGCATCCACAATCTTTGCTTCATTCGCTCCAACAAGTATATTCCAGCCGTTATGAACGGTTTCAACCCATTCTGTTTCATCTCTCATGGTAATGCAAGGAATCCCAAGGAAAAAAGCTTCCTTCTGAATACCTCCGCTATCTGTCACGATTTTCTTCGCTGTAGATTCCAAACGAACCATATCCAAATATCCGACAGGTTCGATCACCCGTATCGTATCCGCCAGTTTCAACCCATAATCCGTGATGTACTTCAATGTTCTGGGGTGAAGAGGTAAGACAACCAATTCTTTGCAGGCATTCAAACCTGAAACGATGGCCGTTAACCTTTCCAGACTATTCGTATTCTCAGCGCGATGGATCGTACATAATAAAAATTCACCGGCATTCAGATTCAATTCTTCAAGAATATTACTTTTCTCCTGCGCAATTTTAGTGAAATGTAAAATACCATCGTACATCACATCTCCAACCAAATGAACACCTTTGGTAATTCCTTCATTCTTCAGATGATCTGCAGCCGTTTGTGTCGGAACAAACAACAAATCGGAAATATGATCGGTTAGAATCCGGTTTTGTTCCTCCGGCATGGCCTTATTGAAACTTCTTAGTCCCGCTTCCACGTGAATCACCGGAATCAGTAATTTGGACGCAGCCAGAGACCCTGCAATCGTTGAATTTGTGTCTCCATAAACCAACACAAAATCCGGCTTTTCAATTTCCAGTACTTTTTCGATCTCGGTCAACATCGCTCCAGTCATAGCACCATGCGAACCTGAACCTATATTTAAATGGTATTTCGGATTCGGAATATTTAATTCTTCAAAAAACACATCCGACATATTTGCATCGTAGTGCTGCCCGGTATGAACTAAAATTTCATCAAAATACCTGCTAAACAGTGAAGAAACTGCCGCCGCTTTAATAAACTGCGGTCTTGCACCTAATATTGTTACTATTTTCAATTTTCCCATTGAGAACAAAATAAACTATTTCCGTTGAATACTTGAATAAATTCTTTTTAAACTCACATGATCCGGATAAGAAATTAACACGGCCGCGTGCTTTCCATGGAAGACAAACATGCTTCCGGCAGCAACCGCTGTGGCACCACTTTCAACGCCCTGACACAAATGTTCTATAGATCCGGCCCCTCCACTGGCTATGAGCGGAATGCTAACTGCCTGTCGAAGAGTCCTGATCAGATCCAGGTCGAATCCGCTGCGGGTTCCTTCCCGGTCAATTGAATGGATCAATAATTCTCCGACCTGCAATTGTTCCAGCTTTTGAGCATATGCGATCGGATCACCTTTTACCAATTTTGTTCCTGATCGGGTGTACAGTGCATATTCACCCGAGGTACTTTTTTGGATATCCAGCGAAACACAAATGCTCGAACTACCGAATTCCATTACAGCCTGTTTTACGAATTCCGGATTTTCAATGGCCTCGGTTCCGATAATTACTTTTTCAATTCCTATCTGGATAATCTGACGGATATCTGCTATTGTTTTTATTCCGCCGCCGTAAGCCAGAGGCATAAAACATTCTTCTGCAATTTCTCCTAACAACCGAAAGGGAATCGGAGTTTCCATGGCAGAAGCATCCAAATCCAAAAAAACCAGTTCATCCACTTCTTTTTCATTGAAGATCCGAACAGCATTTAGCGGATCACCTATGTATTTAGGGTTCTGAAACTGAACCGTTTTGACCAAAGCTCCATTCTGAAGCAGGAGAACAGGAATACATCTTGGTAATGCCATCAGAAACCGGAAACAAAATTGGTTAATAATTGCATCCCGTAATTGTGGCTTTTTTCGGGATGGAACTGAACCCCTGCAATGTGACCTTTTTGAATGGCAGCGTCAAATGGATGAATATACTCCGCTTCCAAAATCACCTCTTCCCGGTTATTACAACTTACATAATAGGAATGTGCAAAGTAGAACTTCGTTTCCTCATCAAAACCCTTTAAGAGCTCACTGTGAGTTTTAGTGAATGAAACATATTCCCACCCCAGGTGAGGAACAGGAAATAACCGACGAACCTGCGGATCTAATTTTTTACTTTCCTGATCAACCCAAGACAACCCCGGCAAAGTCCCTTCTTCGCTTTTTCGCCCGAATAACTGCATTCCCAGGCAAATTCCCAGGATTGGAACACAATCAACCAGGACGCGCTGATTCAAAACAGGGATCAGCTCCCTTTCATTCAAATTCATCATTCCCTGATCAAAGGATCCGACCCCCGGAAGAATCAGTTTATTTGCCGAAGAAATCTGGTCTTTATCACTGGAAATTATCGCTTCAAACCCGATAAATTGAAGCATGTTCTTTATCGAGCCCAAGTTCCCCAAACCATAATCAACAATTACTATCATACTAAAATAAGTTCAAAAGGTTTAAGGGTTAAAAAGTTCAAACCATTTCATTATTAAAGCTAATTTGAACATTTGAACTAGTTCATCTTTTCTATCAAATATACTCTTTATACATTATCAGCATACAGCCTTTTGGTCAATCTCAAAAAGAGCACGATAATGATCAAATAAACTGCCGATAATAAAACCGAATTGAATCCCAAAATCCAATGAAAGGAACTAAAACCCGTATCCGTGAAATGAAATTTATCCAATACCTTCATCAACACAGGAAGCACACCAAAATCGAACAACTGGAAAAAGGCTACCGTCAACCCAAAACCGAACATGAGTTTTTGCTTCGACAAGACCAAAGAAAGGGACGAAATTGGGGAAACAATGAAATTCAACATCAAAGCCGGTGCTAATATCTCCGCAATTCTTCCCGCTTCAATCCAACGTTCACCGAAAACGACCCCAAATAAGTCACTTCCGAAGAAGAAAAGCAGAGTGAACGGAACAATAGATAGGAAAAACAAGGTTCGAAGCGTTTTCATTGTTAAAGGGTACAGGGATTTTTGTTGATTGGCCAATTCGGAACTTTTATTGAAAAAAACCTGGCCAAGTGACTGTCCGAATAAGGATAAAGGAAGTTTCAGCATCAGATACGCATAACTGTAAGATCCAAAAGTTCCCTTCCCATAAAATTCCACGATACATGCTGCCAGCGCCAAATCAACCGATAAATCCAGCAACACATGCGGCAGGTAGACCGTTGGATACGATTTGTAATTTTTTGCCAGGACCCGCATCCTTTTCAAATCAGCTGTAGAGGCATAACTTTTCTTATTGGACAAAAAGGTTTTTACAAACGCAAAAATAGATAAGAATGAGCCAAGCAATGTCCCGAAAATCAATCCGAACGCACCCCAATTCAACACTCCAAAAATCAAACGCAACGCGTTCACGGATACCGAATTAATCATGCGTTGCACGGAAATCTGTCTGAAGAGTTTTTTCCTAACAGACCAATTTGTTCCCAGGTTGATCCAAACACTGACATACGCACTCAGCACAGAAATCAGCAGGAAAATATAATTGGAAAAGTTATAAGGTCTTAACAGGTAATAAGTCATCCCGATCATAAATACAGCTGTTAAAACGATCAGCGAGATCCGGAATGACAGGCGGTACAATGAAAAGGCATGATTATCCTGCTTGGCGACGGGTAAGGTTGCTTCGTAACGCGCAGTAGCTATTGCTGCAATAAAAGCAACCAGACGGGTATACACTCCCAATTCTCCCATATCGGCAGTGGAGTAAATGCGTGTTAGGATCGGGTAAATGAGATACGCTATTAACTGGGCAATTGCAGTACCTGTCATCAACGTAAGTACTGATTTTACAAAGTCAGATTTGAGCGCTTTTATTTGCATTGCAATACATGCCGAAGGTATTCATGGATTCCTTCTTCAAAGGTGTATACGGGTTTATAATTCAAATATTGCTCCATCTTAGCAGTTGAAGCCAATGAATCTTTGATATCACCCATCCTGGGAGGACCATAACTCAGCGTGTTTTTCGGAACAGTGCCCAAATCCTTCAACCCTTCCTGCAGACTGTGGATCACATGATTCAACGTCAAACTCCGACCACATGCCACATTGTAAACTTCTCCGAACGCTTTTTCATTTTCGGAGATCAGGGAAAGGAGGTTCGCATGGATCGCGTTTTTCACATAGGTAAAATCACGCGATTGTTCGCCGTCTCCATTTACTAAGATTTCACCTCCCTGCAACATTTTATCCAGGAACTTCGGAATAGCAGCAGCATAAACTCCGTTCGGGTTTTGAAAAGGCCCGAACACATTGAAATAACGCAATCCGATTGTTTCCATCCCATGCAATTGATGATAAACCTGTCCGTACTCTTCATTTAATTGTTTCGTCGCAGCATACGGCGATAGCACTTTTCCTTCCTGCCCTTCATGCTTTGGTGAAGCCTGGGAATCTCCGTAAACGGAAGACGAACTTGCGTATACAAAACGTTTCACATTTGCCTGTTTCGCTTCATGTAAAATGGTCAGGAAACCGGTTGCATTTACCCGGTGTGTATTCAAAGGAAATTCAATGGATCTCGGCACCGAACCCAAAGCAGCCTGATTGGAAATTGCATCTACCTCTTTGAGCAAATGACGGTAATCTTCCGGGTTGCAAATATCCCCATTTACGAAGCGGTAATTTTCGTAATGTGACAGCCGATCAACGTTTGATTGAAGCCCTGTTTCCAGATTGTCCAAAACAATAACAGAGGCCCCTATTTTTAATAGTGCCTCTGTTAAATTCGAACCGATGAAACCGGCACCGCCGGTCACCAGAATGGTTTTATCCTTTAATTTTTGTACAATTTCAATGGGTGTATTCACAATTAAATCACATTAAACATTATTCAACCCTTTGTCAATACCAATTATCAATTCATCGTCTCAGGTCCTCACTAACGTTTGACCAACATTGAAAGCGACGCTTTCTCTTATTTCGCGTAATTTACGGAACGTTTTTCACGGATCACAGTGACTTTCACCTGTCCCGGATAGGTCATTTCCGTCTGAATTTTTTGAGAAATCGCGAATGATAATTCATCTGCACGTAAATCGGTTACTTTTTCACTTTCAACCAATACACGCAATTCGCGACCTGCCTGAATTGCATAAGCTGAATTCACCCCGTCATAAGACAATGCCAAATTCTCCAGGTCTTTGATTCGCTTAATGTATGATTCTACAACCTCACGGCGTGCTCCCGGACGCGCTCCTGAAATGGAGTCACAAATTTGTACGATCGGTGATATCAGGGATGTCATTTCGATTTCGTCGTGGTGCGCACCGATCGCATTCAATACATCCGGTTTTTCTCCGAATTTCTCAGCAATTTTCATTCCCAGGATCGCATGTGGCAATTCCGGTTCTTCGTCCGGCACTTTACCGATATCGTGTAATAATCCTGCGCGTTTCGCTACTTTCACGTTCAGGCCTAATTCGGCTGCCATGATGGCACACAAATTGGCAACTTCACGACTGTGTTGCAATAAGTTCTGCCCGTAAGAAGAACGGTATTTCATACGTCCGACCATGCGGATCAATTCCGGATGTAATCCGTGAATTCCAAGGTCGATACATGTTCTTCTTCCCGTTTCAGCAATTTCTTCTTCCAGGGATTTCTTTGTTTTAGCAACCACTTCTTCAATGCGGGCCGGGTGAATACGACCGTCTGAAACCAATTGGTGTAAAGCCAAACGGGCAATCTCTCTTCTTACCGGATCGAAACACGATAAAATGATTGCTTCAGGGGTGTCATCTACAATAATTTCCACTCCCGTAGCAGCTTCCAGGGCACGAATATTTCGACCTTCACGACCGATAATACGTCCTTTTACCTCATCCGAATCGATGTTGAAAACAGAAACGGCATTTTCAACTGCCTGCTCGGACGCTACACGTTGAATTGTTTGGATCACAATCCGTTTTGCTTCGCGGTTCGCATTTAGTTTTGCTTCCTCGGTGATCTCTTTGATGTGGACCATTGCTGAAGTTCTTGCTTCGTCCTTCAATGATTCCATCAATAGGTTTTTCGCTTCTTCAATCGACATTCCTGTGATTTTTGTTAGCTCGGCAACCCGCTTTTGATGCATCTTATCCAGTTCCTGGTGACGAATCTCGTTTGCCTCTACCTTCGTAGCCAATTCTGCCTGCAAGCGTTCTGTTTCCTTCTCTTTCCTGGAAACCTCTTCGATTTTTTGGGTCAGTGATTTTTCTTTGCTCTTCACCCTGTCCTCATTCGACTGCATGCGTCTTTCACGTTCTTTCACGTTTTCCTCATGCTCTTCTTTCAGTTTCAGGAATCGTTCTTTTGCCTGAAGGATTTTGTCTTTTTTCATTGCTTCACCTTCCAGGTCAGCCTCTTTCAAGATTTGTTCTTTTCTTTTCTTGAGCATCGTATTCTGGATAATGAAAGTAGCCACACCACCTCCTATTAACCCGATCAATGCTCCAATAATTACATTTACCATAGTTTCTTAAATAAAAAAATCCCACTGCTTACGGAGATGTTGCGTAAACAAGTGAGAAAAAGACCAGCTGTAAAGCAATTAATTCAATGCATCCAAATCATCAGAAAGTGCTTTCAATGCAGCAGTTGCTTCAGAGAAATCAGCTTGAGGAGCATTCCCTGCAGTTGCGGGCGCTTTTCCTCCTCTGGTAGACAATTGTAAGGCGGTCATCGCCAATAAGTCTTGCATATCGCGGACAGCAAAATTGTCTTGAAGTTGTTTGATTGCTTTATTAATATCATCAGCTGCATGCTGTACCTTTTCAACTTCCGTTTCCTGGACAGTTAAGGGATACGTGCGGCCGGCAACCACTACTTTTAAAGACACCTTACTCATTCGCTATTTTTAATTGTTGAATGCAGAAATCAATCTCTTTCACAAGTACATCAATTTCAACCCCATTGGTTGAAACAGGTTGTACCTGAACTTGTTCACGCGCTTGGCTCAATTCTGATTTCAGGTTTTGGAGCTCATCCTCCATTGCCTTTTTCTGGCTTTGATACTCAGAAACCTCAGCATTGAGACGATTAATTTCATCTGTCATAGAACGAACGCGTTCTCTTTCAGTCACCAAGGATTGGTGTAACTGACGAGATTTCGCGCCAATTTGTTCAATTAAAGATTTCAACTCTGACGTCATCCAATAAGCGTTTGTACAAAAATAACAGGTAAAACCAATTCTACAACAATTTTATTGTAAGTTGTGAACAGTTTTTTGGCGATAACCGGAAAATTCCCGACCATGCCTTATGATTTCGGGTCGAAATTCGAGCTCTTGTTTTGAAGGTAAACGGTAAACAAACAGAAAAGCAATACGTAAAAAACTATTCCGCTTTGTCTCTGGAACATAGATTCGAACAAACAATTGAAAGCGAGGTTCAATGTCAGCCAAAACAACAAACCAAAGCGGTATCTTTTGGCCATTCCGAAATAAAAAACGAAAATCGAAAGAAAGATCAGCAATCCAAAAATACCGATTTCAACTGCTACCTGGAGAAACTGGTTGTGCGGATTGTATTTCAATGCGGCATAATCATCCAGGCCATGCGCTGTCAATCTTTTCCCCAGTTTATCATCAAAATTTGCCGTTCCGGATCCCATGGGATGCTCCAAAAACTCTTGGGTTGAAACCGTCCACATCAATAATCGCGTTTGGTTTCCGGAAGGATGACTCCTCACTTTCTCAAACACCAGGTCGGGATTTTGAATATACGCCTGGAAATCCTTCAGGGTACTATCGACCTCTATTTGCACGTGAATGTTTCCGTAATAAGCTCCCATCGGGATCAACGGAAGCAACAGCAACCCCAAAAAGAACCACCTGCGCGAAAATTTTTTATAGAAAAACGCGATTAAACTCACCACAATGATCAGAAAGAAGAAAAGCAGCGATGCAAAAGAAAAACAGAACAGTAAATTGGCGCAGGTCAGCAGGAAATATCCTCCTAATGTCCAATAATTAAATCCCTTCCAGTGATTCCGAAATCCTTCCCGCACCATTAATAAAGTGATTGTGACAATGGCTGCAAAATAGGTCGGATGATGAATGTAAGAATAACTGGTACTGCCAAAGCTATTGTTAAAATCGTGAGTGAATTGATAAACCTGTATCGCGTGAATCACTGACAAGACAGTTGTAACACACGTTCCAACTATTAATCCCCATGTAATGGGTCTTAAATCAATCCGCTTCTCGAAACGAAAGGAAAACAGTAAGGGAAAAAGTACCAGCACCAGCTTCTTCTCCAAATATCCCAGTGCATCTCCCAGGTGATCCGTAAAAAGAATTCCAACGGCATAGGCTGCGTAAAGCAAAACGAAGGAGAAAAGAACCGGAGAAAACACCCATTTCATTTTCTTTCGGATTACCTGGATTGCCGTAAACAAAACCAGAATCATTACAAAAAGACTGATCGATTTCGGAGCAAAACAAAAACTGGCCAAGGCAAGAGCCAATAAATACTCATACGATTTCTCTGCAGTCATTTGTAAATTCATGCGCGTTGCTTCAAATTCGACTTGAAGTTATCCAAAAAATGCAGAATGGGACCAATTTAATTGGTTTAAATCTGTGAGAAAGAAGGAACAGCCTGGCCAATCCCGGTAATCGTCAATTCACCGACTTCGGAGTTACTGCCTATCAGTGTACCGATAGAAAGGTGAACAAACTCACCGATCCGTGAATCATGATCAATTACCACATTTGCATTGACAATGCAATGGTTTCCGATTTTTACCTGAGAACTGATGATAGTTCCCGCCAACACGACAGTTCCGGAACCGATAGACGCACTTTCGGAAATTACAGCATTCGGATGGATAATGGTTTCAAATACAATGGTTCCGGACCATCGGTCCGCAATGTGTTTCCTCACTTCATTGTTCCCGATACCAATCACAAACGCATCACATTGTGCAGCAATTTCATTGAGCTCACCGATGGCACCCAAAACAGGCGCATTCTTATGAATCGGAAAACCCCGTTCGATTTTGTCATCGATGAACCCAACAACCTGAAAAGAACCTATCAAATCAATAGTTTCTGCGATGACTTTCGCATGTCCGCCAGCTCCAATGATTCCTATCTTTTTCATGACTTGACTAATTGATGATACAAGGCCTCCATTCGTTTCATGTTATTCTGCCAAATTCCATTTTCTTCCAGTAATTGTTTATTGATCGGTTCAGCCTGTTTGGTTAATTCATCATACCTGTTCCTGGTTTCGATGAGTTTTTCCGCAAGTAGCCGGACATCGTCTACGGGAATTAAAAACCCGTTTTTATTGTCTTCTATCCATTGTCTGTTCGCCGGAATATCTGTTGCTATATTGAACGTCCCGCATGCCATTCCTTCATTGAGCGAAATATTGTTCCCATCGGATAATGAAAGACTCACAAAAACATGACTTTGGTTTAAGAGTCGCGCCATCTCCGGCTGTGTTTTCTTTCCTGCAAACGTTACATGCTGATCGATCCCCAAATCCTTACTCATCCGGATCAATTCTTCCTTCAGACTTCCTGCTCCCAGGAGAGTTACATGAATATTCGGAATTTCGGGTAAGACCAGTTTGATCGCCTTCAGCAAATGTGGAATATTATAAATCGGTTCAAAATTGCGGGTACTGATAACCTCAAACCGCTCTTCGGACAATTTGCGGTTTCCGGAATTGAAGACCAATTGATCGACTCCCATTGGAATTGCAAGCACATTTTCGGGTTTTGCTCCCAGTTCAATTGCCGCAGTCCGCATATGCTCTGCAACAACGGTTATTTTATCCGTTCGTTTAAATGCATACCTGAGCAATATCCGGTAAATTCGGGATTGTTTCGGACTGATGAGAATGTCTGTGCCAAGTGCTGTGATAATATACGGATGAAATGAACAAAGCGCACCTGTAATCCCATAACTTGTAGCGTAGAGTGAGTGAAAAATATCCGGTTTGATCTCTTTGAGAAGCTTTTTTACCGCCCGGTATTTGAAAAGTGTTTTCCAATTTCCCCCGGAGGTTTTGATTCCTTCCATGTTTAACGGGTAAACAGATATCCCCTCTATCAAAGCAGATTTCAAACTTATCAGGTGTACGTCATACCCCATCGATTTGAAATAATTACACCATCTGATGGTATGAATACTCTCACTATCTGCAAAAAAACAAACCTTCATTTTAACATGCCCTTTTTACGAAAGTAGTCAATTGTTAAGTCTAATCCCTCATCTATCCCGAATTGATAGTCACCCATGAGTTTTTTCAATTTGGAATCATCGTATATAACCCGGTTTGAAATGGCTCGCAATTTATGGATACCAATCAGCTCTACACATCTTATCAGGAAATAAGGGATTGCCCATTTTTTGCCCTTTACCTTCAATTTTTGTTCTATTTTTTCATAGAATTCAATCAACCTGATCGAATTTCCTACCTGAAAAACTCCCGGATGCCCCTCATTTTCCAGGAACCACCGGATGGATTGACATAAATCTCCCACGTACAAGTAATTAACCTGTGCCTGTTTGGTATAAACCATTGTTTTCCCGGACTGGATGTGATTCAATAAATTATTCAGGGCATTGAAAGGGTGCATTTCTCCGAACACATTGGTAGGACGAAGAACGACCAGTTCAACCTGCATTTTGTGTACTTCCAAAAGCAATTCTTCAGACCTTAGTTTGGTTTGTTCATACCTGTTTTGCGGCGTCGGAAGTTCATTTTCATTTACCCGCAACGGTTCCGAACTGTACCCCTTTCCAACAACTCCCACACTGCTTAAATGGATGACTCTTTTGATTCCGGACGAACGGATGGCTTCGATTAGATGCTGTGTCCCGTTGATATTGGTTTGTTCCAACAATTCCTGATTCCTTACTTCAGCCGCGAGATTAATCAGGATGTCCTGGTCACGGAACGCCTTTTTTAACGATTCCGGATCATTCAGATCTCCGCAAACGACAGAAAACCCTTCTGGGTTCGCAGATAATTTATCCGGATTTCTTGTAAGTAACGTGTACTGGTACTTTGTCGGGTCCAGGAATGTCAATAAATGCTTTCCAACAAATCCGGTAGCTCCCGTAATAATAACGTTCTTTTTCATCAGGCAATTCCTTTTGGCGGATTAAACACTTTCGGAAGAGTGTATAAGTACGCTTTTAATTTTCTAAAATAAGTGACTTTGATGGGAGAAAGCAACCCAAACAAAATAATCTTAAATACGACATGAAACAAACTGATCCACTTCACCATTATGGCCTGAAACCGGCTTCCATGCTTTGAGAAAAATTTGATCTTATTAAAAATCTGGTTTGATAAGGAAATGGTATAATTTTTCTTGGCACTTTGTCCAACGTGGTGCAGGATCTGGGTACCGGGGAAATACATACTTTTCAATCCTGAATGATTGATTCTCCAGCAAAATTCCACATCTTCTATCCAAAACATCGTTTCGTCCAGCACCCCCACTTTTTCGAAGAGCGCCCTTCTGAAAAAAAGAGCAGCCCCCGAAAAGGATTCTCCTTCAAATGGTTCGTTGAAGTCCTTATCCGCATAGTTTTTCTTTTTGAGGAAAAATGTCAGGTAAAATGCTTCGCAAAAAACAGATTTGACGGTTGGATATCTCCAGGCACTTAACTGAAAACTCCCATCCGAATTAAGCAGTTTAGGAGCAATCAAAGAAATGTCCGGATGCTTATCGAGGTAATCTGTCATCCGGTCAATGGAGTTCTCTTTAAACTCCGTATCCGGGTTTAGCATAAAAATATATTCACCGGTAGCGAGCTCAAATCCCTGGTTGTTTCCTTTGGGAAATCCCGCGTTAAAGTCATTCTCCAGCAAGATGACCTGGGGAAATTCTCTTTTTATGGCATCACAGGAATCATCTGCAGAATGGTTATCCACAACGATTACTTCCAGATTTTCGGAAGAATTAAACTGGTACAGCGTTCTGAGACTTGTCAGAATCAAGTCTCTTACATTATAATTAACTATGACTACCGAAACTTTCTTTCCTAGCATTCCCGTTTTGTTTCAATTTGAAGACAAATATTCCCAGTAAAAACCAATACAAGTATGCAAAAAGATAGAAATCCAATACATTACTAACAATGTTCACCAAACCGGTCACCACAAAAATCGTAAAAATAACCGTTACAAAATCGAACCTGTTCTTGCTGATATACTTTATCATCGCGACAAAGAAAATCAGAGCCATTGCTAAATACAGTACCAGCGCAGGAATCCCCGTTTCGATCATTAATTTAAAATACCAACCATCGGTAGAGGCAAAAGAAACTCCCGGCGTATTCGGTGGAAACAATTGCACTGCCGTATGCCCTGCCTTACCCAATCCCAATCCCATCGGATCGTGTTTAATCGAATGAATAACATCCGTCCACAAACTTACCCGTGTATTCGAAGTTTCAAGGGTTGCCGTCTGTTTGGATGAAACAAACACCCATTTCATAAGTGGTATAAATTGTTTTTCAAACAATGTAAGAATAGCGATTTCGAAGAGTATAATCCCGGAAATAATCCATTTCAACTGATTTCTTTTTCCCAAAAATAATAGAAGTACAAACGCTACAGCAGAAGTAATCATCGGACCTCGTGAAACACTTAAAAAAACCGCATTGACCATAATCAATGAAAAAACAAGCGCGAAGTTGTTCCCCGTTTTCAGGTAACGGTACGTCCAATAAATAAATCCTGCCAGCATCAACATGGCAAAAACTACCGGGGTCCACAAAATGGATGTCATCCGTATAAATCCCTTAAAGGCCATTACGATCGGTTGGTTCCCGCTTGCGATCCGATGGAAATAAAGATGTATTTCGGGGAAAATAAAATAGATTATCAATCCGATAACTGCTATTAAAACCAGGATCCGGAAGAACCCGCGGAAAATGCGTTCGAGGTCTGCTTCCTTATCCCAATAATACGAACAGACAAAGTATCCGAGCATTGGGAGATAGGTCAATCTGAATCCGTATAAACTCGCTTTCAAATCATGGGCCAGGTAAACACCGATCAGAATATTGAAAAGAAAATAAGCAATGACCAGCTTATCCAATAGGTGCGTTTGCCGATCGGGATCCTGTAAAAAACGAGTCAATGACCAAACCAAAATCAACACGAACAGCAATTCCGGAATTAACCCGAATACCAGATCCAAACCTGCTGCGTGTCCTGAGCCGACAACAAGGAGCCTGGCACTTGGAAAAAAAACCAAAACACTCAGGAATACACTTAACTGATTCGATTTAAGATAATTATAAACACCCATTTTATTGATGATCGCGATTAGATAATTTGGCATCGTAAGCTTTAGAAATTCTTACAGTCCAGTTAATGAGTGCGAATATAAGCAAAACTTGTAAAGCTGAAGTAATCATCAGGATCATTCCCAGCCGAAGTTCCATAAAATGCCCTATTATGAAAACGAGCAGGATCAGCAGGTTACTTGTGATTGAAAAAATCAGCAAAACGTGATGTTTATTGAAAATCAACGGTATTTGTGATAAAGACGCCCGAACGAAATCCATGCAGACCCAAGCCGCCAAATAGCGTGCATATACTCCTGAACCAATCCATGCCTCGCCGTAAACGAACGAAAACAATAAAGGGCCTGCAACTACCAGAATCACAAAAACGGGACTAATGACCAGGCAACTCATTTTTAGTGTTCGCTTGACATGGGGAAACAAAGGTTTATTTTGATGTACCAGGGAATTCGCTTCCTGGTAAAAAACCTGGGAGATCGCTCCTCCGATGAAACCCATTGGCAAAAATAAAATGCGGATTGCCAAAGAAAAAACACCTACGTAATAATCACCGAACAAAAAAGAGATGATGTAAATCAGACCATTGAGCTGCAAAGCATCCAACAAGGCCTGAAAGGTATTAATTAGCGGAAAACGAACATATTTCTTTCCAACAAACCACATTCTGCTCCAGGATAACCCGTTGATAATCAATCGAAAATCAGACCTGATCTGGTAAATAGCAACAAGCAGGGAAATTAACCCGGAACCCAGATACGCCAACAGTACCCCGTTGAAAGGAACTTTTGCAAGGCTGGTGGAAATTGAAAAAACATTGTTGAAAAGCGATTGAGAAACACGGAAATTCGCTATTTCCCGGTATTTCTTTCTCCTGTTATTCCAGGCCACCACTGATTGACTAAAACCGACTATCAGCACGAAGACCGGTAATAAATAATACCAAACTCCGAGCCGTTCTCCAAAACCGGCAAGTGCGATTAAAAATAAAACCAGGTAAAACAAGAACGCAAATCCCAGGTTTACAACCAGGGAAAGCCCCAATAAATTAATGGCCTCCACGTTCCTTTTGGGAACAAGTAAAGCAACTTCGTATCTTCCGCAGGCAACCAGTGCAACTACACCATATATGGAACTCACCAATGCAAAGAATCCCCATTCTTCCTGGGTAAACATTCTTTGAACTATCGGCGAAAATGCAATGGTAAGTAACTGCGCGATAGCAGTACCTGTGATTAATTTCAGAATATTCTTAATGAATTCAGACCGATTTTTAAGATTCAGCTTCGCAACCAATTGATTCTGATTAATGAATAATAATGATGTAAATCAATTAGGCCTGATTCATGGTCCCTCCAAAATTCATGGGCGGAAACGGCGGTGTGTCAACATCGTTAATCACCCCATTCAATTGTTCATATTTTTGGATATTCTCAGTCAAGGCACGCATCAAACGCTTTGCATTTTGCGGAGACATAACTACTCTTGACCGCACTTTTGCTTTCGGCATTCCCGGCATCATTTGGATAAAATCCACTACAAATTCGGACTGTGAATGGGTAATTATAGCCAGATTCGAATAAACCCCTTCCGCCAACTCTTCGTTTAGCTCAATATTAATCTGATTGTCATTTTTTTCCATACAACGAAAATACGAAATCCATTCCAAAAGAGCCGCTAATCCTGTTAAGACAAATCCATCTTTTTGGATAATTGTTGTTGGTCAAAGCATTTTTTCATAGTTATCCAATACGTGTGTTTTTTCAATGGTAATCAATGAGACTGATGACAAGACCGAATAATTTTATGATATTTTAACATTTAAATCCTTTTTCTGACAGAGCCAAATCCTGTGAATCCCTTCATCTGCAACGAAAAGCGAATCATTTAACCTGGTATTCCCAAACACCCGATTTTCTGTAAAAAGGAGCTTGTAAACCATTCAACCCGCGTGCTGGCGAGGCGTCTTTTTTTTTAACCCATCAAATTTAACTAACTTGATAAAGGAAATTTTTCGAATTGACAATTCAGATCTGTTAATCCCGCCGGGATTTTGTCTAAAAGATTTGTGTCAATTCCTCACACTAAGTGTTGCCGCCGGCAGTGCTGTCATTCGGGACTTAAACCTCCCGGAATAATTAATTGAAATAAGGGCACAGCCCGCAAAATCAGGCGCACTCATGAACTTCGCTTCAGAGAGCGCCAAACTATTTTTTATGATACAACATATTTACACCCCCGAAAACCCGCTCACAGAGTCTGAAAAGAAAGAACTAGTTGCTTTTCTTCATGAACACCTGGAACAATATGGTGACTCAGAACAGGATATTCTTAAAGCAATCAATTACGCGCTCTCACCCGAAAAAAATAAAGGTGGTCTAATCATTACTGCGCATTATGACAGATTGCTTACCGGTGTCGTCGTAGTCAATATAACCGGCATGGAAGGATATATTCCTGAAAATATCCTGGTTTACATTGCCACTCATAAGGATTACCGGGGAACAGGAATAGGAAAAAAACTTATGAAGAGCACCATCGAAAACACAAACGGAAGCATTGCCCTTCATGTTGAAGCGGATAATCCGGCTTTGCGTTTATATGAAAAAGTGGGATTTGTAAATAAATACCTTGAAATGAGATTAACCAAATATTCATAAATGGCATATATTACACTCAACACACATAAGCTCAAAGCAAATTTTCAGTATTTGGACAACCTATTCAAATCGCATCGGATAGAATGGTCCGTTGTTGTCAAAGTGTTTTGTGGAAATCGCAAATTCCTGGAAGCAATCTTCCGGGAACTGAACCTGAAACAGGTTTGCGACAGCAGAATTACCAACCTGAAAATCATCAAATCCATTGCCCTTGAAATTGAGACCGTTTTTATCAAACCTCCGCCAAAAAGGATGGTTTCCCGGATTATCGAATTCGCTGATATCAGTTTTAACACCGAATTGGAAACCATTAAACTGCTTTCAAAGGCAGCCGTTCTGCGCAATAAAACACATAAGGTGGTGATCATGATCGAAATGGGAGAATTGCGCGAAGGAGTAATGAGAGAACAATTCATTGATTTTTACGAAGCGGTATTTGACCTGCCCAATATCGCCATTGTCGGAATCGGGACCAACCTGACCTGTATGTCCGGTGTCCTTCCGAACCAGGACAAACTGATCCAGCTCTGTCTTTATAAACAATTGATCGAAGCTCGATTCAATAAGGTAATTCCCTACATATCCGGAGGAGCCTCTGTAACAATACCACTCATTGAGCAGGGACTTCTTCCTTTGGGGGTCAATCATTTCAGGGTCGGTGAAACCTTGTTTCTCGGAACAGATGTCTATAACAACAATCCGCATCCGGAATTGCATCAGGATATTTTCAAGCTTTATGCCGAGATCATTGAACTGAGCGAAAAACCGTTAGTTCCAAACGGGGAACTAGGGAAGAATTTACAAATGCAGGAACTTTCCATTGACGAGACCTTACTGGGAACATCTTCGTTCCGGGCTATTGTTGACATTGGCTTATTGGATATTGATGAAACAACTATTCAACCGGTCTCTAAAGACATGACGATCGTCGGTGTAAGTTCAGATATGTTCGTGCTGGATTTAGGTACAAACCCCAGAGGCCTGGAAGTGGGAAATCTCATTGAGTTCAGCATGAATTACATGGGTATTTTACGGATCATGAACTCCGATTATGTAGATAAACGATTTGAACTCAGTGATTCAAAAAACAGCGTATTAGCATCGAAATAAAATTATGAAAAAACTACTCGCTTACCATTTTCTGGGTAATAGCCTATATGCATGGATTGTTGCTCTTGGGATTGCGTTGGGAACAATGATTGTCATTAAACTCTTCAGCTTATTGGTTATTCGTAAAATTAAAGCTCATTCGATAAAAACGGTCAATACATGGGACGATCATTTGATTGACGGTATCGAACGGTTCGTCATCCCGGTGCTTTATATCAGCGCGGTCTATTTTTCGATCTACTATCTTCAATTTACGGTCAAAATCCGGTTCGTTTTACATACTGCTTACCTGGTTGTTTTTACATACTTCAGCTTGCGTGTCATTAGCAGCATTTTTAAGAAAATAGTCAGTTCTTTCGTAAAGAAAAACAACGGAGGAATCGATAAAATGGAACAGGCAAATGGGTTGATCATTGTTGTAAACGTTCTCATTTGGTTCATCGGTATTTTGTTTTTATTCGACAATCTCGGCTACGATATAACAACTTTACTTGCCGGTTTGGGAATTGGTGGTATTGCTATTGCCCTGGCGGCACAGGCAATCCTGGGAGATCTTTTCAGCTACTTTGTCATATTCTTTGACCGCCCGTTTGAGATCGGAGATTTTATTATTGTTGATGATAAATCGGGAACCATTGAACAGATCGGAATCAAAACCACCCGGATAAGAACCCTGGGAGGAGAACAACTGGTCTGTTCCAACACGGATTTAACAAATTCAAGGGTACACAATTACAAACGGTTGGAAAAACGACGAATTGTTTTTCAGCTCGGAGTTACCTATCAAACTTCTCATGACCAATTAAAACAGATTCCCGGGATGGTAAAATCGATTATTGAGTCCGAACAGGATGTGGAGTATGAACGCGGTAACTTTTCAGGCTTTGGTGATTCAAGCCTCAATTTTGAGTTTGTCTATCATGTATTATCCACTGATTTTGATTTTTATATGGACAAACAAGAGAAAATATACCTCGGTATCTATGGACTTTTTGAACAGTTAGGTATTGAATTTGCTTATCCGACACAAACATTATTCGTGCATTCGGAGAAACCTCTTTCACCCGAAACATTAAACGCTTAAACCTATGGCTTGGATCGACATCGTAATTTTTATCATCTATTTTCTTTTAATGCTTGCTGTGGGTCTTTATTTCTCCGGAAAACACAGCAATGAACGCGATTATTTTGCCGGTGGAGGAAACATGAGCAGTTCACATGTCGGGCTCTCGGTTGTTGCAACGGATGTGGGAGGAGGATTTTCAATCGGTTTGGGAGGTATTGGTTTCACAATGGGACTTTCAGGTTCCTGGATGCTTTTCACAGGACTCATCGGTGCATGGGTAAGCGCGGTCGTCCTTATTCCCAAAGTATTTCACTGGCAGCGTGCACATGGAAGGCATTTCCTTACATTACCACAGGTATTTGGTTTTTTATACAGCAAAAAAGTAGCGTTTGTCGCAGCTATTATCTGCATCATCGGTTACAGTGGCTTTACCAGTTCACAGTTGTTGGCAGGATCAAAATTATCGGCAGCGGTTCTTCCTTCTGTCGACAGCGAAATCATGCTTTGGGTCATGGGTTTTGTGGTGGTGTTCTATACCATGCTCGGAGGAATGAAAGCGGTGATCTACACAGACACTTTTCAATGGGTTATTTTACTGTTCGGATTAATGGGAGTGGCGATTCCGATTGCCTGGTCTACTTTGGGAGGATATGAGGGAATCAGACCCTACTTAAGCAAAGACATGTTATCTCTCACCAATATCACCTGGAGCCAAATTGTTAACTGGAGTGTTACGATTATTCCGATCTGGTTTGTAGGGATGACATTATACCAGCGTATTTTCGCTTGTAAAAATGAAAAAGCCGCTAAAAAAGCCTGGTATATTGCCGGAATACTTGAGTGGCCGTTTATGGCATTCACCGGAGTTGTATTGGGAATGCTTGCGAATGTTGCCGTTCAAAAAGGAATCATTCCCGTAGCTGAAGGGACATCAATAGACAGCGAAATGGGACTTCCCATGCTGATTCACCGGATCCTTCCTGTTGGGTTTGCGGGAATTGTAATCGCAGCGTATTTTTCAGCCGTCCTTTCAACTGCAGACAGCTGCTTAATGGCAGCGTCCGGAAGTGTGGTAGGTGACCTGATTCCCAAAAGCTGGAAATTCAACAATTCTTCTGTGGTAAGGATTTCGCAAATAACCACACTTTTAATCGGGGTGATTGCAATTCTTTTAGCATCCGTCATGCAAAACGTTATTTCACTCATGTTGTACGCTTATGCTTTTATGGTTTCCGGTTTGTGTGTCCCGATAATCGCTGCATTGATCTTAAGAAGGCGTTTTCCTCAACCGGCTTTATTTTCAATGATCACCGGCGGCGGCGTCACCCTCATCCTGATCCTGATTGATAGGCCTCTTCCCTGGCAGCTGGATGCAAATATTTTCGGGCTAACCGCAGCGATCTTGGTATATTCCATCACACACCGGGTTATGATTCGAAAGAGGCGTCTGATCTAAAATCTAAAACGGCCTTTTTTAGTTTTTCACATGTGCACGTGCAATTGATCCATTGTGTACATTTGCCTTCTAAAAAAGGAAAATTGCCAAGATTTGACAACACTGTCAGCCTCACCGCTGCAATGATTATAAGTATGATTATTTGGGGCATCAGCTGGCCATCCAACAAAGTACTGACTTCTTTTGCATCACCGGCAGTACTTGGAGTATTCCGTTATAGTCTCGTCCTAATCAGTCTCTTGATTCTGCTCATATTGCTTAGAACAAAATTGGTCATTTCCAAAAAAGGAATTCCTTTTTTATTGGTCTCAGGAACGCTGATGGCAACTTATAATTACACTTTCCTTGCAGGATTAAAGAACGGAAGTCCGGGAGCGGGAGGAATTTTGGTTACGACCCTGAACCCGGTAATGGCTTATGGTCTGGGAATGTTAATCGACTGGAAAAAACCCACTAAAAATGAGATCATCGGTTTACTGTTTGGTGTAATTGCCGGATTGAGCCTTTTAAAGGTATGGGGAAACAAGGATATTTTTGCCGAACCGGGAAATCTTTTTTTCCTGTTAAGTGCACTTACATGGGCCGTTATGAGCAAATTTACATCAAAATCTGCGAAATACGGTTCACCCTTCGCCTTTACCTGGTGGATGTATTTTGTAACGCTGACCTGCCTCATTCCCTTCTCCGACTTTACAGAAATCGGTAAGTTGGTTCAAACAACGGATATGCATTTCTGGGGAAATGTACTGTTCTCAAGTGTTATTACCGTGACTTTGGCAACGACGACCTACTTTTTCGCCACCTCCAAAATCGGGGCGGAAAAAGCCAGCAGTTTCATCTTTATTGTTCCCTTCAGTGCGGCTGTTTTCTCTTTTCTGATACTTGGTGAAAAATTGGAAATCCACACAATTGTTGGGGGGTTACTGGGAATAGCAGCGGTTTATATGATTAACAAAAAGTAGTATCGTTGTACCGAAACCGTTATCACTTCGAACAAGTCTTTTATTTTCTCTATTTTTGACCCTCTAAAACATGAAACATGAAAAAACTAACGCTTCTGCTTGTTCTGCTTGCTGCTACTTCAATGGGATGCAAGAAAAAGGGCTGTACGGACCCCAACGCGACGAATTACAATTCCAACGCAAATTCCGATGACAAAAGTTGTACTTATCCGGAAGAAACGGGCCCTTATTTAATTATTAAACTACATTTTGACTCTTTGGCCCCACGCCTGGACAATTTCGGAAATCCGGCAACGATTCCGGCAAATCATGGCACTCAGTCTCCAACATTTTACGGAATGAGTGCACATTATATTGAATTTGCGCAAAACATGTATACCCAGCTCGGAGCCGGTGAAATTTTGTATCACGGAGCTGAAACAACCGCAGGTGGTTCTAACGCGGTTGATTTTAGCAAAGCGATTATTAAAGGAGACAATGAGGTCTTCCTGAAAATTCCATTGAAAAACATTTCTCCGGATACCTACAATTGGGTTCGCATGTCATTGACCTATCAAAACTACGATGTGGATTATTTGTACAATGGTGTGGATTACACAGGCCGATTGGCATCTTTCGTAGGGTTCAACACCTACATTACCAATTACAAAATCTGGAATCAGACAGTTACCTTGAACGCAAACAAACTGCAAGGTTATTGGGGCTTTGAAAATCTTGGAATTGTCTTTCAAGGACAAGCTGCTTCTACAACCGTACCTAATCCATTGTCCGCAACTTCACCGGTTCCTGCCGGGTCTTGTGTAGTAACAGGAAGTTTCGACACACCGTTTACCATTACAGGAAATGAAACCCAGGATATTACTTGTACGATGTCCTTATCTACCAACAAAAGTTTTGAATGGTATGATGTAAATGGGGACCACAAATACGAACCATTGTTACCAAACGGAAATTCAAATGATTATCCGACAGATATGGGATTAAGAGGTTTGAAGCCAATTATTTCTCAGTAATATAAAATCATTGATTTTGAAAGGAGTTCGAATTCGGACTCCTTTTTTTATGCCTGATTTTACCGGAAAAAGGTTCTTATCTTATTCAAAAAACCGGCAGAGCTATCTGTTATTATTTGGCTGCATTTGCCCTTGTTTCGGCAATTTCCCGGGCACTTGCTTTATGTACATCAAAAAAATAGAGAAAACTGGTACTTCTTTTTCTTCGGGCGGAAATAGTTACCGGTCCGTCTGCAGGTTGGGATATTTCAAAAACATACGGGTAAATTGTTGGACTGTTGAAGTTGTTTGTCGCATGAATTCGGATAACCGATACCCCATCAACTATCACCGTTTCCAAACTATCAACCGTCCCGTTAAAAAAGAACGAAGTTCTGGGTGTTCTGGCCCCTACGCTGATTTTCCCATCTTCCACCTGGAAAAAATTCACTCCTCCCACTACAGTTCTCTTATCCGGATTACGCGGATCGGTATACACCCTATCAATCATATAAAAGCAGGTGATATCGTCTTTAGCTATAGACTTTGTGTTTCCCGGGCCCTCGATTTGTGCATAACCACTGGCATAAAATGCGAGGACAAATAACTGGATAAATAACATCTTTTTCAAAAGCTCATTCATAACACATGTGTTTGGAGTTACTTGTGTTTAAAAATAAAAAATCCCGAACTAGTCATCCGGGATTCTTCTTATTAAAATTACATTTTCTGAAATCTTAAAACTTTTTGGTTTTCATTTGCTGAAAGAAAATAAATCCCGTTTTTCAATTCCTTTATTGAAATACCGGAATGGATGTCTGACAAAGGAATCTTTTGAATGATTGTTCCTCTTGTATCGTAAATGGCCAAATCGGATATTCTTGTCACATCTCCCGAAAGATTAATAGTTTCAGATGTCGGGTTCGGAAACAAATCAATTTGGATCAAATCATTTTCACTCATTCCCAAATCACACATGGGTGTCCAGGGTGTTTCCTGTCCCGGAGGGGTTTGCTCACCATCTTCGCGGTAACAAATCTGCTCTTCGGAAAATTCAAATCCATTTACATTCAACAGCCCTCTGTATGAATTCAAACTAAAGGAAATATTCGGTTGCGGTAAAACTTCCAGGCGATAGGTCGTACTATATGTTCCATTCGATTCGAGAACACTATCTGCCTGCGCAATCTGAAAAGTATCGCAATTTGTACAAATTCCCTGCATATCCACATAGCATCTGAAGGTATTCAACAAAGCAGAAGTATCTGTTATTATAGTACCAACAGTTAAAAAAGGACTAATGGTAATTTCTGTCTCTACATTACTCCCATTGATAAAAAATCGTTGTTGATTCGGAACATCTTCACGAATTCCTCCGACATAAGAACCATACTGGAAAATCCTTACATAATTTTGTCCACCAATGGCTGTGTCTCCCGACCACACTGTTTTATGAAATGACTCCACATTTTCACTTCCGTTCCAATGTTGATGACGATAAACATATTGTGTGTAATCTCCATGGATAGGTTGATAACTAATGGTCTGGGCTTTCAGTGTCAGAAAAGAAAACACGCAGCATGAAAAAAGTAACTTCTTTTTCATAAAAAATCGATTTAGTTGTTTCTTTATTAATACACAAAAGTATCAATGGTTGTAAAAAAAATCCCCGAATTAGTTAAGAATTCGGGGATTACTATTTTCAGATAATCAAATCTTAAGAGATTGCATCCATTTCTTCCTTGTTTGCAACAAGTACTTTTTGGAAGCGGCGCACACCTGTCCCAGCCGGGATCAAATGACCAACAATTACGTTTTCTTTCAAACCTAATAAGTGATCTTCTTTTCCGGAGATTGCAGCTTCATTCAATACTTTCGTTGTCTCCTGGAAGGAAGCCGCTGAAATGAACGATTGAGTCTGCAATGAAGCACGGGTAATACCCTGTAACAATGGAGTTGAAGTTGCAGGAACTGCATCACGTGATTCTACCAATTTCTTGTCGGCACGTTTCAATTGTGAATTTTCGTCACGCAATTTACGTGCAGAAACAATCTGACCTGCTTTCAACGTGGAAGATTCTCCCGCGTCAACTACTACTTTCATTCCATAGATGGAGTCATTTTCTTCCATGAAGTCTGCTTTGTGAACAGATTGTCCTTCCAGGAATCGGGTATCTCCCGCATCCACGATCTCCACTTTCAACATCATCTGACGAACGATTACTTCGAAATGTTTGTCGTTGATTTTTACCCCTTGCAGGCGGTAAACTTCCTGAATCTCATTTACAATGTATTCCTGTACTTTCGTCGGACCTTGAATATTCAAGATATCGTTCGGTGTAATTGCACCATCGGATAACGGTTGTCCAGCGCGTGTGAAATCGTTCTCTTGTACCAGGATGTGCTTGGAAAGCGGAACCAGGTATTTGCGAACATCTCCCGTTTTGGAAGTAACCTGGATCTCCCGGTTACCACGTTTGATCTTACCGAATTCAACGATCCCGTCGATTTCAGAAACCACCGCAGGGTTAGAAGGGTTACGTGCTTCGAACAATTCCGTTACACGCGGAAGACCTCCTGTGATATCCCCGGTCTTACCAGCAACACGAGGAATCTTAACAAGGATCACACCTTCTTCCACTTTATCACCTTCACCTACGGAAATATGGGAATCAACCGGAATGTTGTACTCACGCAATACTTCTTTCGTTTTCGGATCAATAATATGAATCGCAGGGTTTTTCTTCTTATCACGCGATTCGATGATCACTTTTTCAGTAAATCCGGTTTGCTCATCGACTTCTTCACGGTAAGTAACACCATCAATAATATTTTCAAATACTACTTTACCTGCAACCTCTGAAATGATGACCGCGTTATACTGGTCCCATTTACAGATCACATCACCTTTCTTCACGGTTGTATTGTTTTCAATCAACAACTCAGCTCCATAAGGGATATTTGAAGTCATCAATGCAACTCCGGTTTTAGGATCTGTAATTTTCAATTCAGCCGAACGGCCAACTACAATTACTTTATTTGTTCCATCTGAACCTTTACGTGTAATCGTACGCAATTCGTCGATTTCCAATTTACCGGCAGATTTTGCTTTCAAATCGGATTCATCCGTAATGTTCGATGCAGTACCCCCAACGTGGAATGTACGAAGTGTTAACTGTGTTCCCGGCTCACCAATTGACTGAGCAGCAACTACACCAACAGCATCTCCATCCTGCGCAGGGCGGTGAGTTGCCAGGTTACGTCCGTAACACTTGGAACAAACTCCGCGACGCATTTCACAAGTCAATACCGAACGGATCTCCACTTCTTCAATACCTGCTTTCTCGATTTCATCAGCAACTGTTTCAGAGATCAATTCACCCGCAGCCACAATTAATTGTTCTGTTTCAGGGTTGAAAATATCATGAACAGAAGTTCTTCCTAAAATACGATCGATCAACGGTTCAACGATTTCATCGTTCTTCTTCAATGAAGTAGCAACCAAACCTCTCAATGTTCCACAATCCACTGCATTAATAACAACATCTTGAGCAACATCCACCAAACGACGTGTCAGGTAACCTGCATCCGCTGTTTTCAATGCTGTATCGGCCAAACCTTTACGCGCACCGTGAGTAGAGATAAAGTACTCCAAAATCGAAAGACCTTCCTTAAAGTTGGAAAGAATCGGGTTTTCGATAATTTCCTGTGCAGAAGCTCCTGATTTCTGAGGTTTCGCCATCAATCCACGCATACCGGACAACTGACGAATCTGTTCTTTCGAACCACGGGCCCCGGAATCAAACATCATATAGATGGAGTTGAATCCTTGATCGTCATTCTTCAACTGATCCATCAACGTATTCGTTAAACGAATGTTGGTATGTGTCCAGATATCAATGATTTGGTTATAACGTTCGTTATTCGTGATAAGTCCCATGTTATAATTGGCCATTACCTCTTTCACGTCTGTTTCAGCTTTCGCTACCAAAATCTCTTTCTCTTTCGGGATAATGATATGATCCAGGTTGAACGACAATCCACCGCGGAATGCCATGCCATACCCTAATTCTTTGATATCATCCAGGAACTTCGCTGTTTTAGCTGTTCCACAGATTTTCAATACATGTCCGATAATATCACGAAGTGCTTTTTTGGTTAGTACATCATTGATGAAACCAACTTCTCTTGGAACAACCTCATTGAATAAGACACGACCACACGTGGTATCGATCATCATCAAAGTCGGCACACCTTCATCATTCAAATCGTATGATTTTACTTTGATCGGAGCATGCAGATCCAATTTTCCTTCGTTATTCGCGATAATTACTTCTTCCGGAGAGTAGAAAATACTTCCTTCTCCTTTTACTTTATGCTCCGGGGTACTTGTACGCATCTTTGTGATGTAGTAAAGACCCAAGACCATATCCTGAGAAGGTACCGCAATCGGTGCTCCGTTCGCAGGATTCAAAATGTTATGAGAAGCAAGCATCAGCAATTGTGCTTCCAAAATTGCAGCGTTACCCAATGGTAAGTGAACCGCCATCTGGTCACCATCGAAATCGGCGTTGAATGCCGTTGTTACCAACGGATGCAAACGAATCGCCTTTCCTTCGATCAATTTCGGCTGAAATGCCTGGATACCCAAACGGTGAAGCGTAGGAGCACGGTTTAACAATACCGGGTGTCCTTTCAATACGTTTTCCAAGATATCCCAAACAACCGGCTCTTTGCGGTCAACGATTTTCTTTGCAGATTTAACCGTTTTCACAATTCCACGTTCGATCATCTTACGGATGATAAACGGTTTGTACAATTCCGCTGCCATGTCTTTTGGCAAACCACATTCATGCAGTTTCAAATCCGGTCCAACAACAATTACCGAACGTGCTGAATAATCCACACGTTTTCCCAATAAGTTTTGACGGAAACGTCCCTGCTTACCTTTCAATGAATCGGAAAGGGATTTCAACGGACGGTTTGATTCTGTTTTAACAGCAGATGCTTTACGGGAGTTATCGAATAATGAATCGACAGCCTCCTGCAACATACGCTTCTCGTTACGCAAGATTACTTCCGGTGCTTTGATCTCAATCAAACGTTTCAAACGGTTGTTACGGATAATTACACGACGGTAAAGGTCGTTCAAATCCGATGTTGCGAAACGTCCACCATCCAGCGGAACCAACGGACGCAATTCCGGTGGAATAACCGGGACAACTTTCACAATCATCCATTCAGGATGGTTTTCGATACGTGTTTGAGATTCACGCATTGCTTCAACCACCTGGAGGCGTTTCAAAGCTTCGTGCTTACGTTGAACGGATGTTTCCGTATTTGCCTGGTGACGTAACTTGTAAGATAAGTCTTCCAGGTTTAATTTACGCAACAAATCATATAACGCTTCAGCACCCATCTTAGCGATGAATTTATTCGGATCCGTATCTTCCAAATACTGGTTTTCTCTCGGCAAAGTATCCAGGATATCCAGGTATTCTTCTTCCGTAAGGAAATCTTTTTCAGTAAGAGAAGTCCCATCCAAATTATTTGCGATACCCGGTTGAATAACTACGTAACGCTCATAATAGATGATTTGATCCAATTTTTTGGTAGGTAATCCCAACAAATAACCGATTTTATTCGGCAATGAACGGAAATACCAAATGTGTGCTACCGGAACAACCAACGAGATGTGTCCCATACGCTCACGACGTACTTTTTTCTCAGTAACCTCAACACCACAACGGTCACAAACAATTCCTTTGTATCGGATACGTTTGTACTTACCACAATGACATTCGTAATCTTTTACCGGTCCGAAGATGCGTTCACAGAACAATCCATCTCTTTCCGGCTTGTATGTACGATAGTTAATTGTTTCAGGCTTGAGTACCTCACCGCTTGACTGATCGCGGATCACCTCAGGAGAAGCCAACGAGATTGTAATCTTGTTAAAGCTACTTTGTTTTTTCGGTGTTTCTTTTCTGTAAGCCATGTTATAACTTTCTTTAATTCAATTTGACAATTTGTTTTCGAATGACTTCTTGATCTTAATCCATTGATACATTCAACCCAAGACCTCTCAATTCATGCAACAATACGTTGAATGATTCCGGAATTCCCGGTTCAGGAATGTTATCACCTTTAACGATTGCTTCGTATGCCTTCGCACGACCCATTACGTCATCGGATTTAACTGTCAAGATTTCCTGTAGGATATTAGCCGCTCCAAATGCTTCCAATGCCCAAACCTCCATCTCACCAAAACGCTGACCTCCGAATTGAGCTTTACCACCCAATGGTTGCTGTGTAATCAGTGAGTATGGTCCGATTGAACGTGCATGCATTTTGTCATCCACCATGTGGGATAATTTCAGCATATAAATCACTCCTACAGTTGCCGGCTGATGGAAACGGTCTCCCGTTCCTCCATCGTACAGGTAAGTTTTACCCGAACGTGGAACACCTGCTTTGTCTGTCCATTCATTGATCTCTTCCGGTTTAGCACCATCGAAAATCGGAGTAGCGAATTTCACACCCAATTTTTCTCCGGCCCAACCAAGTACTGTCTCGTAAATCTGACCTAAGTTCATACGGGAAGGTACTCCCAATGGATTCAATACGATGTCCACCGGTGTTCCATCCTCCAGGAACGGCATATCTTCAGCACGTACAATATTTGCAACGATTCCTTTGTTACCGTGACGACCAGCCATTTTATCACCCACCTTCAACTTACGTTTCTGAGCAACATATACTTTCGCCATTTTAACGATCCCTGCAGGTAGTTCATCTCCAACTGAAATATGGAATTTTTTACGTTTGTAAATCCCCAACAAATCATTTGCCTTAATCGTAAAGTTGTGTAACAAACGACTAATCAATGCGTTTACGTGAGGATCCGTTGTCCAGTTTGTTGGGTTCACGATCGTGTAATCGATCATCAACAAATTCTTATGAGTGAACTTCGTTCCTTTCTTAATGATCTCTTCTTTGAAATTGTTGAATACACCGGCTGATTTGTTCTCACCTAAAACAGTCATCAACTTATCAGCCAATTTTTCTTTCAATTCAGCATAATCCTTGTCGTATTCCGTATCCAGAACTTCCAACACCGGTTTGTCCTGAGCTTTCGACTTACGATCTTTGATTGCACGAGAGAACAATTTTTTCTCAATCACAACACCGCGTAGAGACGGACCTGCTTTCAATGAAGCATCTTTCACGTCACCTGCTTTATCGCCGAAGATTGCACGTAATAACTTCTCTTCCGGAGAAGGATCTGTTTCACCTTTCGGAGTAATTTTACCGATCAGGATGTCACCTTCTTTGATCTCAGCACCAATGCGGATCAAACCGTTCTCATCCAAATCTTTTGTTGCTTCTTCCGAAACGTTTGGAATATCAGAAGTTAATTCTTCCATTCCTCGTTTGGTATCACGAACCTCCAAAGAGTATTCGTCAATATGAATCGATGTAAAGATATCGTCACGAACAACACGCTCAGAAATTACAATCGCATCCTCAAAGTTATACCCTTTCCAAGGCATGAATGCAACTTTCAGGTTTTGACCCAATGCCAACTCTCCTCCTTGTGTTGCGTATCCTTCACATAGAACCTGTCCTTTCTCAATTCGGTCCCCTTTGCGAACAATCGGCTTCAAGTTGATTGTTGTACTTTGGTTTGTTTTCTGGAATTTTGTTAATGAGTAACGAGTTACCTCACTATCAAAGCTTACTAATTTGTCATCAGCAGACCAATCGTAACGGATCACGATTTCGTTTGCATCAACATATTCAACGGTTCCCGGACCTTCAGCATTGATCAATACACGTGAATCACGTGCCACCAATTGCTCAATTCCAGTACCAACTACCGGTGACTGTGGTTTCAACAACGGAACAGCCTGGCGCTGCATGTTAGATCCCATCAAGGCACGGTTCGCATCATCATGCTCCAGGAATGGAATAGAAGATGCTGCAATCGACGCGATCTGGTTTGCACCAACGTCCATCAGGTTCAAATCTGTCGGTGGAACAACCGGGAAGTCACCTTCATAACGTGCTTTCACAACGTCTGAAAGGAAATTTCCTTTTTCATCCACTTTCGCATTTGCCTGAGCGATCATTTTAGCATCCTCTTCCTCGGCAGATAAGTAAACCGGCTCAGAAGAAATATCTACTTTACCGTTAACTACCGGGCGATATGGAGTTTCGATGAAACCTAGTTTATTTACCTTCGCGAATACACACAACGAAGAGATCAAACCAATGTTTGGTCCTTCCGGTGTCTCAATCGTACACAAACGACCGTAGTGCGTGTAGTGAACGTCACGAACCTCGAAACCTGCTCTTTCACGAGAAAGTCCACCTGGTCCTAGTGCAGACAAACGACGCTTGTGAGTTACCTCTGAAAGCGGGTTGGTCTGATCCATAAATTGAGACAACTGGTTTGTTCCGAAGAACGAGTTAATAACGGAAGACAAAGTCTTCGCGTTAATCAAGTCAATCGGAGTAAAGACTTCATTATCACGAACGTTCATACGTTCACGGATAGTACGAGCCATACGAGCCAAACCAACACCAAACTGAGCGTATAATTGTTCCCCTACAGTACGAACACGACGATTTGACAAGTGGTCAATATCATCCACATCCGCTTTCGAGTTGATCAATTCGATCAAATATTTGATGATTGAAAGAATATCGTTTTTAGTCAAAACACGAGACTCTTCCGAGTTATCGATATTCAACTTTTTATTCATTCTGTAACGCCCTACTTCACCTAAGTCATAACGTGCATCCGAGAAGAACAACTTCTCAAAAACGCCTTTTGCCGTTTCATAATCAGGTGGTTCAGCATTACGTAACTGACGGTAAATATGCTCAACAGCTTCTTTTTCAGAGTTTGATGTATCTTTTTGAAGCGTGTTATAAATAATGGTATAATCAGCCGTATTTGCATCCTCTTTGTGGAAAATAACTGTTTTCACACTTGCATCAAGGATTTCGTCGATGTGGTGATCTTCCAATACCGTTTCGCGATCAAGGATCACTTCATTACGTTCGATAGATACTACCTCTCCTGTATCTTCGTCTCCAAAGTCCTCAATCCAAGACTTCAATACACGAGCAGCCAGTCTTCTACCAACACATTTTTTCAAATTAGCTTTGTTTGCTTTCACTTCATCAGCTAATCCGAATATTTCTAGTATATCTTTATCTGTTTCATATCCAATCGCACGGAAAAGAGTTGTGACAGGCAATTTTTTCTTACGATCGATGTAAGCATACATTACGCTGTTGATATCCGTTGCGAATTCGATCCAAGATCCTTTAAAAGGAATCACACGTGCAGAGTACAATTTTGTACCGTTTGCGTGACGGCTTTGACCGAAGAATACCCCTGGTGAACGGTGTAACTGGGAAACAATCACACGCTCGGCACCATTGATTACGAACGAACCTTTTGGAGTCATGTATGGGATTGTACCTAAGTATACATCCTGCACGATTGTTTCGAAATCTTCGTGTTCAGGGTCTGTACAATATAATTTTAGTTTAGCTTTTAGCGGAACACTATAAGTTAAACCTCTTTCGATACACTCATCAATAGTGTATCGGGGTGGGTCGATGAAATAATCAAGGAACTCCAGCACGAATTGATTTCGTGTATCAGTAATTGGGAAATTTTCCGCAAATACCTTGAACAATCCTTCACTTTCACGATTCTCAGGTGTTGTTTCCAATTGGAAAAACTCCTGGAAGGATTTAAGCTGAATATCCAAAAAATCTGGATAAGCGAACTGATTTTTGCTAGAAGCAAAATTAATTCTCGTTGATGTATTGCTTGTTGTTGCCAAGGCGAAATAAATTTAATTGAGAAAAGGACTTTAAAATTGGCTAAAACGCCGAAAAACAGGAATAGGCATCCGTCAAATGACGGACACCTCTCCTGCAAAATTTAGTAACTAATTACTTGATCTCTACTTCAGCACCAGCTTCTTCCAGAGACTTTTTAAGGCCTTCAGCTTCGTCTTTAGAAACACCCTCTTTCAATGTAGCAGGAGCTCCGTCAACTAAGTCTTTAGACTCTTTCAATCCGTTACCAGTTAATTCTTTAACCAACTTAACTACTGCAAGTTTGTTAGCACCACCTGATTTCAAGATTACATCGAATTCAGTTTTTTCAGCAGCAGCTTCACCACCACCAGCAGCACCACCAGCTACCATTACAGGAGCAGCAGCAGCAGGCTCAATACCGTATTCGTCTTTCAAGATTGTAGCTAGTTCGTTTACTTCTTTTACTGTCAAGTTTACTAGCGTTTCTGCGATTTGTTTTAAATCAGCCATTTTTATAAATTTTAAAAAAGGTTCTTAAATAATTTGTTTTTAACTACACCTTCGCCTATGCTTCGGTGCAAGCTTTATGCTCTTTCTTCGAGCGTTTTAAGGATTCCGGCAATTTTGGAACCACCACTTGTAAGACCGGAAATAACATTTTTCGCCGGGCTTTGTAGTAATCCGATGATATCACCTAGTAATTCTTCACGAGACTTGATTGCTTCAAGCGCATCCAATTGGTTATCACCAATGAAAATTGCTTCTTCAATATAAGCTCCCTTCAGAATCGGCTTATCATTTTTCTTACGGAAATCTTTAATCAATTTTGCAGGAGCATTTCCTACTTCCGAGAACATGATAGATGTCGGACCACTTAGCACGGATGCCAGGTTATCGTAATTTCTACCCTCAACCTTCGCCATTGCTTTAGCCAATAAGGTGTTCTTCACTACACGTAGTTCGATACCTTGTTGAAAACAACGACGGCGTAATTGGTTGATTGTTTCTACTGTAAGAGCTGCCGTATCTGCAAGATAGAAGACATTTGCTTTCGATAAATCTTGAGCAAGATCTTCAATGTACTGTGCTTTTTGATCTTTATTCATACTTCAAGATTTTAAGCTACAACAGATTTAGCATCAATTTGGATACTTGGAGACATTGTAGAGCTGATGTAGATACTTTTAATGTAAGTACCTTTTGCAGCGGATGGTTTCAATTTGATCAATTGCTGGATCAATTCAAATGCATTGTCGCGAATCTTAGCTCCTTCGAAGCTTGCTTTCCCAACAGATGAGTGAATGTTACCGAATTTGTCCACTTTGAAATCAATCTTACCTGCTTTCACTTCTTCAACAGCTTTACCGACTTCCATTGTTACAGTACCTGTTTTTGGATTCGGCATTAAACCGCGAGGTCCAAGGATACGTCCTAAAGCACCTACTTTACCCATCACTGAAGGCATTGTAATAATTACGTCGATGTCTGTCCAACCACCTTTGATTTTGTCAATGAATTCATCCAATCCAACGAATTCAGCACCAGCTGCTTTTGCTTCGGCTTCCTTGTCCGGTGTACAAAGTACCAATACTCGTACATCCTTACCAGTTCCGTGAGGCAATGCAACAGTACCACGAACCATTTGATTCGCTTTACGCGGATCTACACCCAAACGTACAGAAATGTCTACTGATGCATCAAACTTAGTAGTTGTAATGTTTTTTACTAAATCACACGCTTCTACCAAGGTGTAAGTTTTAGTCAAGTCATACTTTGCTAAAACTTCTTTTCTTTTTTTAGAAATTCTTCCCATGATACTCGCGATTATTTAGTTGCAGGAGCTTCACCTCCTTTAACAGTTACACCCATACTACGTGCTGTACCAGCGATCATTGACATTGCAGAATCAACTGTAAAACAGTTCATATCCGGCATTTTGTCTTCAGCAATTACACGGATTTGATCCCATGACATTGATCCGACTTTGCTTTTGTTAGGCTCAGAAGAACCTTTTTTAAGCTTAACGCTGTCAATAATCTGCACTGCTGCTGGAGGAGTTTTGATGACGAAATCAAATGATTTGTCACTGTAAACAGTAATCACACATGGTAATACCTTTCCCGGCTTATCTTGCGTACGCGCATTATACTGCTTGCAAAATTCCATAATGTTGACCCCTTTCGCACCAAGTGCGGGACCAACTGGAGGAGCTGGATTGGCTTGACCACCTTTGATCTGTAATTTGATCAATGCTGCTACTTCTTTAGCCATTGTTTATTTAAATTATGCAGTCGTAACGTGGGCGTTAAAGGGAAGCTTTAATCAATAATCCCACTGCTGCGGTTAATACATGTTTATCCTTCTTTCTCCACTTGCATATAGCTAAGCTCAAGAAGGTTCTTGCGACCGAAGATTTTAACCATTACTTTCAACTTCTTCTTCTCTTCATTGATCTCGTCAATTACTCCGGAGAAATTGTTGAACGGTCCGTCGATCACCTTAACCGATTCTCCGATAACAAATGGGATTTTCACTTCCTCTTCTGTTTCGGATAATTCGTCAACTTTACCTAAAATCCGATTTACTTCAGACAAACGCATTGGTTGTGGGTCTCCCCCTTTTTCAGCTCCCAGGAAACCGATTACATTCGGAATCCCTTTAATCACGTGAGGAACCTCACCGATCAATGCTGCTTCAATCAATACATATCCTGGTAAATATGCTTTTTCCTTTGAGATTTTCTTTCCGTTACGGATTTGGAAAACCTTCTCAGTTGGAATCAATACCTGAGATACATAATCGTCCAGTTTTAAACGGGAAATTTCCAGATCCAGATACTCCTTCACTTTTTTCTCTTTTCCACTTACTGCACGTACTACGTACCAACGTTTTTTAATATCTCCCATTTTTCTAATTAAAAGAAAGAATAGATAAACCCAACAACACCCTTCCAAGTAGAAGTAGGAGTTCCGGTAATTCCAAAGACATTGTCCATTGCGAATATCAACAACGCAAAAATCACAGACGCAACCACCACGATCAGTGCATTACTCTGCAATTCTTTCCACGTCGGCCACGTAACATTCTGAGTCATCTCAGTAATTGTTTCGCTAAAATAATTTCTAAACTTTGACATGGTCAATTTATTTTGTTTTTTGCACGGGCGGTAGGATTCGAACCCACGACCAATGGTTTTGGAGACCACTACTCTACCAGCTGAGCTACGCCCGTGTAAAAAGGGGAGTTTTAGCTCCCCTTTCATTCAATATGTTATCGCGAATTAAGCGATGATTTCAGTAACCTGACCAGCACCTACTGTACGACCACCCTCACGGATAGCGAAACGTAGACCTTTGTCCATTGCTACAGGTACGATCAACTTAACATTGATTGTTACGTTATCACCTGGCATAACCATCTCACGTCCGTCTGTCAAGAAAATCTCTCCAGTTACGTCAGTCGTACGGAAGTAGAACTGAGGACGGTATTTGTTATGGAATGGAGTGTGACGACCACCCTCTTCTTTCTTCAATACATAGATTTCAGCTTTGAAGTCAGCATGAGGCTTAACAGATCCTGGCTTACAAATAACCATACCACGTTTGATTTGAGATTTCTCAATACCACGTAATAAAAGACCTACGTTGTCACCAGCTTCTCCACGATCCAAGATCTTACGGAACATCTCAACCCCAGTTACAGTAGAAGTCAATTTCTCTTCACCCATACCTAAGATTTCAACCGGATCTCCAGAGTTAATAACTCCTGTTTCGATACGACCTGTTGCTACTGTACCACGACCTGTAATCGTAAATACGTCTTCAACCGGCATCAAGAAAGGCTTATCAACATCACGAGGAGGCAATTCGATATAACTGTCAACCGCGTCCATCAACTCTTCTACTTTAGCAACCCACTCCGGCTCACCGTTCAATGCACCTAGTGCAGAACCTTGAATAACCGGTGCATTGTCACCATCGTAATCGTAGAAAGACAACAATTCACGAACTTCCATTTCAACTAGCTCTAACAACTCAGCGTCATCTACCATATCCACTTTGTTCATGAATACAACTAGACGAGGAACACCAACTTGTTTTCCTAATAGGATATGCTCACGTGTTTGAGGCATCGGTCCATCAGTAGCAGCAACTACCAGGATCGCTCCATCCATCTGTGCAGCACCAGTAACCATGTTCTTTACGTAATCCGCGTGACCTGGACAGTCAACGTGTGCGTAGTGACGGTTAGCTGTTTCGTACTCAATGTGTGACGTGTTAATAGTAATACCACGCTCTTTTTCTTCAGGTGCGTTGTCAATTGAAGAGAAATCACGAACGGCAGCTAATCCTTTAGCAGCCAATACGCTTGAAATAGCCGCAGTCAAAGTGGTCTTACCGTGGTCAACGTGACCAATAGTACCAATGTTTACGTGCGGTTTGGAACGATTAAAACTTTCCTTAGCCATTTGTTTTTATTTGTTACGTAGTTAATAAACCTTTTTCTTACTAATACAAAATTTCACCCATAAAACTAATGAGTGAATCCCTGCAGAGCCAATGACGAGAATTGAACTCGTGACCTCTTCCTTACCAAGGAAGCGCTCTACCCCTGAGCTACACCGGCCTATTCTTTATTTCGTAATTGAGCGGGAGACGAGATTCGAACTCGCGACCCTCAGCTTGGAAGGCTGACGCTCTACCAACTGAGCTACTCCCGCTTATTATTATAATTTTCCTTGTCGTGGGAGTGGCTGGACTCGAACCAGCGATACCGTGAGGTGACAGATTTACAGTCTGCTGCAATAGCCACTATGCGACACTCCCATCCTTTAATGCGAGCCGGTGGAGGGACTCGAACCCCCGACCTGCTGATTACAAATCAGCTGCTCTAGCCAGCTGAGCTACACCGGCATTAAAGTTTGGTTTTTATTACGATTTTAAAGAACGATTCTTAAAGTGTTTTCCCGTTTGGGTTTGCAAATGTAGTAAAGAAATAAATAACTGCAAGGGGTTGAGCGAAAAAAAATCAAAAAAAAATGGACGGCTCAAAAGGCCGTCCATCTAAATTATTCATTTCCAATTACTAATTAGCTAATTTGCCTTTGTATTTTTTTACCTGTGTCCGCAAGGCATCAACACACAGATCTGCCGCTTCTTCAAAAGATTTACATTGTTTCTTTGCAAACAATTCTTTTCCGGGCATTAATATTTTCACTTCTGCTATCTTGTTTTCTTTGTCCGAATTCTTATCCAATCGTAAAAAAACTTCCCCTACAATGATGTGATCAAAAAAAACCTGGAGCTTTTCTACTTTGTCGTTAATAAAATTAATGAGTTTTTGATCCGCTTTAAAATGGATAGAATGCACTTTAACGTCCATGACTTTTTACTTTTTGCGCCCACGTGGATGAGCATGTGAATATATCGAGTTTATTTGGGCGAACGAATTATGCGTGTAAACTTGAGTTGCAGACAAATTTGCATGCCCCAAAAGTTCTTTCAAAGTTTCAAGCCCTGCACCATTGTTTAACATGTGGGTAGCAAATGTGTGACGCAAGATGTGTGGGCTCTTTTTCTCCGCGTTCGTTACACTTCCAAGATATGTATTAATTTTTCGATAAACAAACTTTGACGACATTTTTCTGCCATCTTTTTTGACAAATAACAAAAGTTGGCTGTCGGGTCCGGAAGGCTTGAGTTTCTCGTAGGAACGGATGATTTCATAAAGGTCTTTCCCGATCGGGATAATCCGTTCTTTATTCCTTTTTCCCAATACTTTAATGCTCCCGCTTGTGACATCTTTGTTCTTCAATTCAATCAGTTCACTTAGACGGATGCCAGTCTGATAAAACAATTCAAACATCAATCGGTCGCGGACACCTTCAAAATCGGAGGAAAACAACTGCTCTATCCGCACAGAATCTATTTCCGATTGTTTCACGAACTGGGGAAGTCGTTTTTCCACTTTTGGCCCGCGAATGCGAAGCATCGGATTCTGCTCCACCTTTCCGTTCGACAGGAGCCATTTAAAAAAAGAACGCAAACATGAAAGCTTACGTGAGACCGTGCGATTAGTCTGCCCGCTTTCTATCAAATGAACGATCCAGGAGCGAACCAACTGGTGATTCACCTCGTTCCACTCTGCCGATTTCGACAATTCCGCAAAGGTTGTGAATTGATCCAAATCTTCTTCATACGCTAAAATGGTATGTTTTGAGTAACGCTTCTCAACTTGCAGGTAATGTATGAAGGAATCTTTGTAAGACATAACAGAAAACAAGGTACAAAAAAGGCCCCGACAATAACCAGACTTTTTACATTATCTGAAATTCAGAAAAACTTCTTACAATTTCAATGATTTAATTTATGATACTTTCGATTTGAAATGGGTCCTGACTATTTTACGCATACTTTTAATTCCTTCTTGGTAATTCCGGGATAGCTGGTTGATTTCCTTTTCTTTAATAACGTGAAATGATCCGTTTCGAATTATTGCCATTCCGACTGTACCAAACTCATCAGGTGTAAGCTCTGATTTTGACACAAAAAATAATCTCGCGTTTTGAATCGGTTGAAAATTGGAAATAGATAACAAACTAAATCGTTCAACAATTACAAGCACCTTTTTACCCATTGAACATTTAACCAAATATTCAGCACAACCAATACAAAAAGCATCCTTCACAACCACAAAACTCTCAGAATCCTTTATCACAGAATGTATTTGATGTCTCTTTCCTTGTTCATCATAAACTGTAAGTGCTGATAAATCTTGACTTAGAACAAAAGACCAAGAAGCTAAACAGCTAATTATTACTAAAAACAAACTTCTCCAGCCCATAATGAAATTCGTTTGAATCTTTGAAAGATGCCTCAATATCTTTTACCCTATCAAAACTCTCTGTTTTCACTTTTGGGTAATATGGAAAAGAAACACAATAAATTTGACCATTACTTATTCTTAAATCAAATACATTTTGATACAAGTTTCCCAGAAACGTATGTTGATCATCATAAGTCTCACCATCCTTGTAAATTTCGTCTCCTGCAACTTGAAGTTGTAAGCGCCAAACACCAGAGCTTTTGTCCCACATATCCAATCTCACTTTCCCTTTATCAGTAAGTGCCTCCTGGGATAATTTAGAAAACACCAGCACTTGAGTAGAATTCAGCATTATAACTTTCCTTATTCGTGAGAACTTTTCATCATCCAATTTCATGAAATTACTTATTCCTTCTTTCGAATATAAATCCGCATTATTAATCAAACCCGTATCAAGCTTAAATAATTCATCAGATAGTTCAATGGAATCAATCGGTAAGAACAGGTCATTATAAAACATTACTTTATACTGACTTGTACTTGCATGAGCAATAGTTCTTTCATAAGTTGAGACCCACGAATTAACGAAACTTCCAAACTTGGAATTATCAATTTCCGGTGTAAATAACTTACCAATCTCCAATGAGGACATATCAAGTTTAACCCATAAATTAGTTTCTGTCTGATCCATAGGATGAAACGAATAACATACGTGCAGCAGAAATGAATTGCCCAATTTTTCAATATGATCAAAACTGTAGCTGTTTTTTATAGTCTTAACTACTTGAAAAGAATTTCGATCTCTGCGAAAAAAATGAATTGACTTATTTGAAAGGACAATAAGATTGCTCCCTGATACAGCAAATTGAATTAGTCGTTCATTCTTAAACCCCTTAATTCCATCCTCTCTTATTGTGAGCGGTTCTTTAGACCGACCATCCAAGTCAACCAAATAAATTGATCGTTCCTTTTTATCGGTATACGACGGCATAAAATACACAACACCATTATCGATACAAGAAAGAACATTTCCTGTTTGCAAACTACCAGTCTGGGGAAGTTTAATTATGGTGGATGTTACTATTTGACTATTTGAGATTCTCCCATTTGAAATAAAAACAAACAGGAGAATCAAACTTTTAAATGAGACCTTTATCACGAGCTTCAATCAATGTATAAATATGTACTTCTTGTTTATCCGCATCTCGATCAAACGTATAGCTAACATAATAATCGCTAGTTTGAAATGAACCAGAACTACTGCCATTCATACATTCCTCATCAACTTTTAAAAGAATACTTTCATATCTGTCATTATTACTTGACAAGGATGATGACCATTCACATTTCAATTTACCAGGATCCGTACAAGTCAAACTTCTCCCAATCGGTTGCTGAGCTTGGTGAACGGTTTTATAACCGAAAATTCCTCGATTATATTTTGTTATAATATCTTCAGCATGAAGATTAGATAGTAGCATTAAAGCTACCAAAGTAAAAAACAGTTTTTTCATAAAATCAAATCGTTAAAAATTAACTCCATATCTTCGAGCCTGAGGAACTGAATAAAGCGTGTATTCTAGATCGTCAGCATCTTCATTAAACAAAAATGTGATTACAACCTTATCGTCGTAAACAATTGTCCCGGAATTTTTTCCAGACAACACCAGGTCATCAATCATACGTTCAATGCTTTCAATGTTCGTTTCAGTCAAGGAAATCTCACCATCATCTCCTACAACGGTAATACCCTGCGCCCTGCAAGCGATCAATCCAGGATCTCTACATGACAACATTATTAAATCTGGAGAATTTGTTTGAGTTACCGTTTTGTAACCAAAAAGGCCACGATCTGATTTCCATTTCTTAACTGGCGGTTCAGCTAGTGAAACTAATACTAACAACGAGAAGGTTGTCAGGGTCAATAGTTTTTTCATATATAATTATTTAGATGTTACTCAAACATAAATAAAAAAATGAAACTCACAGCGACCTTGATAAAAATTCATGCAAATAAAAAGGCCCCGACAAAGAATGTCAGGGCCTCAATTTTTTTCTAATGCGAATAACTCCGTATTAAATCTCTTGAGACTTCATTTTTTGAGCATAAGCTGCACGAATGTTCGCTTGACGATCAACCACAGAAGGTTTTACGAATTCTTTGCGACGACGCAATTCTTTCATGACATTTGTTTTGTCATATTTCTTCTTGTACTTCTTAAGCGCTCTTTCGATGTTCTCGCCTTCTTTAACTGGAATGATTAACATATTCTATTTAAATTCTATTGTTAGCTTTTTAATACCCATCCGCTGATAGGGAGCGCAAAGATATAAAATTTTCCTTTAATACAATCTTCTTTTAAAAAATAATTGTTGAAAACTTCAATTTATCGTCTAAAAACAATTTATCGTTCAAAGAAGTTCAAAAAATTTCAACTGTTAAATGATTCAATTTGAACATTTGAACTATTTCAAAATTTCTCGTGAGATCACTAATTTCTGAATTTCAGAAGTTCCTTCACCGATGGTCATCAATTTCGCGTCACGCAAAAATTTCTCAGCCGGATATTCTTTCGTGAATCCGTAACCACCCATGATCTGAACGGCTTCATTTCCGCATTTTACAGAAACCTCCGAAGCGAAGTATTTTGCAAATGCTCCCTGAGTAGTCATTTTCACGTTTCTATTTTTGTAATCTGCTGCCTGGAATGTCAACAATTCTGCCGCTTCCACTTCCGTTGCCATATCAGCCAGTTTGAACCCGATTGCCTGGAACTTTCCGATCGGCTGACCGAATTGCTCACGTTCTTTTGCGTATTTTACAGATGCTTCGTAGGCACCACGCGCAATTCCACAAGAAAGTGCCGCAATGGAAATACGACCTCCGTCCAAAATATGCATTGCTTGTTTGAATCCTTGTCCAACCTCTCCGATTACTTGTGATTCGTGTAAACGTACATTATCAAAGATCAATTCTGCTGTTTCAGAAGCACGAACTCCCAATTTATCTTTAATTTTTACCGCTGAGAATCCAGGTGTTCCCTTTTCAACGATAAATGCAGTGATTCCATTTGAATCCAACAATTCACCCGTACGAACCAAAACCACTGCCACATCTCCCGACAAACCGTGTGTAATCCAGTTTTTCGCACCGTTGATTACCCAATGATCCCCATCTTTCACAGCAGTACATTTCATACGCATCGCATCCGAACCTGTATTGGGCTCTGTCAATCCCCAAGCTCCGATAAATTCTCCTGAAGTTAATTTCGGAAGGTATTTTTTCTTTTGTTCTTCGTTTCCGTGGTAATAGATATGTCCGGTACACAATGAGTTATGCGCAGCAACGCTCAAACCGATCCCTCCGCATACTTTTCCCAATTCCATCAATGCCGTTGCATACTCCAGGTAAGAAAAGCCGCTTCCTCCGTATTGTTCCGGGATGTAAATCCCAAGCAGACCAAGTTCACCCATTTTCTTCATGGTATCTACCGGGAAATACTCATCAGCATCCCACTGGTTCATGTTCGGGCGGATTTCTCTTTCTGCAAAATCACGCACCATTTGCGTGATCATTTTTTGATTTTCGTTTAGTTCAAAGTTCATGATTAACAGTATTTTGGGGTCTCCGTTAATTTTTTATTTCGATTAATAAATTTTAATAGGCCACTAAATTAGTAATATTATTAGAGTAGTTTTTCAATTTCTCAATCCCATTTAGAAAATTTAACCCTACCAGGAAATTAAAGCCCGCCACTTCTCCCCCGCATTTCTGAATAAGTTCCGCCGCAGCTGAAGCCGAGCCACCTGTAGCCAGCAAATCGTCGTGGATCAATACACGCTCGCCTTTTTGAACGGCATCCACATGCATTTCAATAGTCGCAGAACCATATTCCAAATCGTATGAATGACTAATTTTATGGTAAGGCAACTTCCCCGTTTTGCGGATCAGAACAAAAGGAAGCCCCAATTCCATTGCCAAAGGATAACCAAATAAAAATCCGCGGCTTTCAATACCGGCAATTTTATCCAATTTTTGATCCTTGTAAATGGACGCCAAATAAGCTACTATTTCTTTGGATAAAGCAGGATCCAACATAATTGGAGTAATGTCTTTGAATACAATTCCTTCCTTCGGAAAATCGATTACATCTCTGATTACGTCTTTAATTTTTTCTTCTATCATTCTTCAACTATAAGGTAATGCCGCGGCTTTTCATACTGTTTATCTGTTCTCAAAACTGATTTTGAGCCCGCAATTTTACGGGAGAATTTGCCAAATTCCAAGAAATCTTCCGGATTTGCTTTCTTTAAATCAAGAACCATTCCATTTTTCTAAGTCGGCACTTTCCTGTTTCTCTATTTTTCTTTCCTCACATCGAACGTATTTATATTCATCGGAGAGGAATAAATACGTAACCGAATTATTCTGTTACAAGGTAATGCTTCAATTTTTCAAACAGCTCATCTGTCATTAAAACAGATTTTTTAATCTCGCGTACTTCTTTATAAAATCCGTTTTGAGAACGTATTTTCACCAGGGAGTTTGCCAGGTTCCAGGAAATATAAGGGTGAAAGGATAATTCTTTCGTACTTGCTGTATTGATATTGATCTTGCGGATGTTCTCCGGATCGATGCGTAGGTATTTTTCCCAAACGGCCATTTTTTCGGGAGTTGCCTGCCAAACTTCACTTAACTGACTCATCGAATAAAAGCCACCGAACCGGTCTCTTGTCTTGATGATTTGCTTGGCGTCAAACATGCTGATATCCTGAGCCTGCAAGAGGTCATCCAGACTGGCGCGGTTGATTTCCACCACAACCAGTTTTTGTTCCAGCTTGTATTCCGTTCGATTATCGAAATTTTTTGTTCTTTCCGGGTAAACAGTCGAATCCTTAATCAAATTGTAGAGTTCTTCCGGAATGACAAAAATCCGTTTCAATTCTTCGTTTGAATAGATCTTTTTGGAAGTAAACTTCAACACAATCGCGCTTTGTTTTTCAGAAAGTCCGAGCGACATCCATTCTTCCAGGGTATAATCATTCGGGTTAAAGCGGGACAAGGGCCTTGAATAGTGTTTCTTCTTCCGGCCTTTGCTGTAATTGAAGCCGGATTCCAGGTTTAATTTTTGAGTGACCTGCTTTTCTTCATTAGACCATTGTTCAATCCTGATTTCCGGTTCCGGCCTGAAATATTGGATTAAATCCGGTGTTATAAAAATAACAAGCAACAATCCGGTGAAGAGGAAGATGCCTCGTTTAGTAGATTTTGAATAGTGGGTCATTTTGTAGTGAAATTAGCGGTAGTGAATCAAATCATGTTGAAGGAGCGGTATGGTTTCCCGGATATCCATCGGATGGTAATCCAGTAATTTTTCAGCCTTTGACAAATCGAAACCTGTTCGCGGAGGTCTTTTAGCAGCCTGGTTCAAAGTATCGGAAGAAATGGTTTCGATAGTGAAGTCCTTCAATCCCAAAGCCCTGCCTACTTCTTCCACGATCTCATTGACAGCTCTCGTTTTTGGTCCTGAAAGATGAAATACTCCTTTCTGATTTCTCAAGACAATTTCCACACATCCGTATGCCAAATCATCTGCCCATGTCGGAGCACGGAACTGATCATCAACTAATTTCATCACTTCACCTTTCGGAAGAGCTTCCAAAGCCCATAGGATCATGTTGGAGCGGGACAATCCAAAACCGGTCCCGTAAACAATAATTGTTCTGGCTATAGACCAATCCCTGTAATTGTCCGGATCTTTCAATAACACCTGTTCTGCATCTACTTTCGATTGAGCATAAACACTCAGAGGATTTACGGGGTCTTCTTCTTTGTAAGGACCGTTCTCCCCGTCAAAAACAAAATCAGTAGATAACAATTCAAAATGTGCACCGATGCTTTTCGCAGCATCAAAAAGTACTTTGGTAGATACCACATTTACCTGGTGGCATTCTTCCGGGTGCATTTCACAATAATCCACATTAGTTAAAGCAGCCGTGTGAATAATGGCCGTTGGTTTTTGGTCAGCCACCAATTGGTCCACCTCATCAGTCTGAAGTAAATCCAGGCTAATGTAATTGCTTTCCGGACATTCCGGATTTCTGTTTGACCCTTTTGATGTTGCGATAAACGGAATTTGGTGCCTGATGCAGCGCTTGACAATTTTTTGTCCCAACAAGCCATTTGAGCCGGTGATAAGTATTTTCATGAAAGTTCAGGCTTATAATTCCCAAATAGAGGCGCGTTTAGATCTTCTAAAACCAAAATAATGTTTATGCTCTAAAATCCAGGCCATGATAAGATAAGGAATCAATGGAGAACCCAAACCGATGCAGGTAGCATAGATAAAACCCAAACGCACTTTATTTGTTTGAATTCCCAATTTTGTTGCCCACCAGGAGCACACTCCGAATGAGCGCATCTCAAAGAAAAAAGCTATTTTTTGTAAGGTTCTTTTCATCTTCTTATCCTGTATCAAAATTACGCATTTTTTAAATTCAAAATGGACAATTGAGAATTGAAAAGTTATTCAATAGTCTAAACTCTTTTCAATTTTACATTTTCAATTTTCAATTCACGCTTTAAAACAGCATTCCCAATGACGCATTTCAAGCAGGCCTTTTTTGAACAAAACTCATTTGTAAGTTCTATCAAACCTTGGGATTCCAACCCATTTGCAGGATTGATCCCCATTCTTTTCCAGGTGTTGATTTTCTCGTTCTTTTCAGGTGGAAGCAAAGTAAGGATTTCGAAGGCTTTATTGCGGTAGGAATCGTCACTCAACCGATAAGACAACCACCACAAAAATGGAACAATGCTGTTGATGATAATCGTGTTGGCAGTTGCCAAACTCATCGTTGACGGGGCTTTTTTCTCCTTCCCGAAATCAAAATGTGCGATCCAGTATTCATGAGTAGGTTTCATTAAGCGTGTTTGCAGCATTAAAAGCAATTCGTTTGCCGGTAAATACCAACTATCCGAATCCCAGTTCATTTCATGAATAAAGGTCGCAAATTGGGCCAGTCTCTGGGTTGGAAAACCTCCCGGCCTGCAACCTTTGAACTTCCAGCTGTGCTTATTTTGCGCTTCCAATTTGAGTTTGTAGCGTTGAAAATCCCACTCTTGTTTTAATTCTTCATGGTAGGTACTGGCTTTGCTTTCATTTAAGAACCCTCCCGCTCCAAATGCAATTGCCATTTTTTGTTTTTGACTGGCTTTCATAAACTTTTCAAAAGGAATGCCCACTGCCAATTCCTGGAACGGCAGCTGGTTGACTTTCATGCCAAATGCTTTTGAAATCGCATGAAACAATACTTCCTTGAAGGACAATTTCCTGCTCTGGCACACCTTCTCCAGTTCCATCATTTTTCGTTCCATTCGCTGAAAAAATGCGCGTTCGACCTGGTTTACAACAAACGTTCCTGCAATTCCTTCCAGAAAGGGTTCACACAAGATCGTGTTTGTTCCTTTGTAATAGCTGGAAAACCAATGGAAGTGATCCCAATCGATCACTTGTTTCAATTCCACTGTCGGAAGCGGGATACCCTCTACAAAAATCAATTGGTCATGTTCATACACGACGTGAAGGATCACGTTGGAATAGGCTTTGTCAAATTGATGTCCGTGCAGATTCCAGTCTGAGGATTTTACATGGATTTCGATATTTCCCGAATGTGTGATTTCATTCAGGAGGATCCTTCCGTTGAAAAAATCCGGTCCGGAATCCAGGTTGTGAATTCCTACGTGAAGAATTTCAATTTTTTTGCCATCAACGGTTTGCAAGTAATGGAATGGAAGTCGTTTGTTTTTCCACAGAAAATGCAGGTAATTTTCATTCATTTTTCAACTATTTGAAGCTTGTTTTGAATCAAAAACAATGCTTTTCCTATTTAATTTAAGAAAAAAGGTCGTTTGCTGCAAGCGCTTTTTTAAAAAAGAACGTTTCATATGAATATTATTAAATTTGTGTTAAGCCAATATATCTAAACCGTGAAATGAACCTGCTCAAATCAATATTTAAAAGAGTTCTTCCCTATTTCCTTTCCTTTTTTTTGGTCCTGGTTATCTCACGGATCTTTCAAATGATTATGGAACCTGATGAGATTTTCCGCACGAAGATCAAAACGGAATATCACGTGAAAGGAATGCTAATGGATTTGTTGCTGGCCCTTTTGGTTTCGGCAACCGGAAGCGTTCTGATCATTCTAAGCTCCTTATTCTTTAGAAAGATTCACCTGTTCTTTCTTCACTTGCTGGCTATCATTGCTATCCTGTGCAATTATGCACTTACGGTTTATTTTGTGAAAACGAATCAGCTGTTGGGTGACGTTTTCTATCAGCTGAGTTATTCTGAATTAACAACTTCTGCTAATCTGGATTCCAATCTCACTTTTTTCTCGGTCACCTTTCCGGTCGCATTGCTTTGCATTTACTTTTTTGTTGGGTTTCGCCTGCGAAAAGTTCGTTTCAACAAATTGGTCTTCATCGGTTTTGTTTCGTTGATGTCTCTTTCTTTTATTGCCTATCCCTGGAAAGTGATCAATTCAAGGGATTACGTGGGGGATATGGTAATCAACAACAAGCTGATTGCCTTTATCGGTGTAAGTGAAAGGCATTTTTTCGGAGAAAATGAATTGGACCGGGTAAATACTTCCGTTTTTAAACAGTTGGATGATTCTTTTTTTCCCGATCCGTCTGTGCGGGACGAAGAGTATTCCTTAATTCATGAACTGAAGCCTCAAAGTGAGTTGGGGAATTATCTGAACAAATCGTCAAAAGGGCCTCCGAATATTGTCATTATAGTTGTCGAGTCTTTGTCTACCTTTTTGATCGGTAACAACGAAAACAATCCATGTCATTTTATGCCTTTCCTGGACTCACTGTCTAAGAAAAGTCTCTACTTCCCGAATTTCATGTCGACCTGCGAACGAACACACAATGTGCTTCCGGCAGCGCTGGCCTCGACTCCCAATCCACCTGAAAAAGAATTTATGCAGAAGGAGGAATACCCGCGGCATTGGTCACTGGTTTCATTGCTGGATCCTTATTATTCGCGTTTCTATTGTGGTGTTGACCTAGGGTTTGCCAATATGAACGAGTTCATGGAGTATAACCAGGTGGATTACCAGGTTCATTCCTGGGAACCTCAATTCTCAACCGAAACAAACGGTATGGCAAATTTTTGGGGCTATTCGGACGATCAGCTATTTGAAAAGTCCTTTGTTGATGATCGTAAACACCAGCAAAAACAACCAAAGCTGGACATCTTTTTGACAATCAGTACGCACGAGCCATTTTGCTACCCAAACAAAAAACAGTACATCGCACGTGTACTGAAAAAATTGATGCATTCCCGGTGCACCATCAGGCAGAGAGAAGAAATTCTCCGGCTTTCAGAGATCTACGGAAGTTATCTCTTTACGGATGATGCTCTGAAAAACTACTTTCAGAAAGCATCCAAAAAATCCACTTACGACAACACCATTTTCTTCATTTTCGGAGATCATGGAAATCCCCTGTTCCCGAGAAACGAAATTCAAAAATACCAGACGCCCCTGTTTATTTTTTCTCCTCTATTGAAAAGAACCCAGCAATTCCATGCGATTTCTTCTCATAACGATCTTGCTCCTACGATCCTGAACTACCTGCGAATCAATTACCCCGAACTGGAGCTGCCAAAGCAAGTTCCTTTTTTCGGGAAAGAGATTTCTTTTGAGAAACGTTTTATATGTAAGCGGACGTTGCCCTTAATCACCCTGGACTGCGAAACCAAACACCTGATTTATGGGAACCATTACCAATATGAAGGTCAACTGTACCGCATCCGAAAGGGAATGAAACTGACTCCGGTGAATGATCCTGTTTTGAATGATCGACTTACCGGTCAGCTCTTTGCTTTTCGAAAACTGGCCCAATATTACCACGAGAACGACAAAATTCTTCCCAGGGAACAATTCCAGCGATTTGCACGCAAAGGAAAAAAGACGGTTCTGCGCAAAGATTTTGTGAAAACCATCATCCATGATCAGTCCCGGGACCAATTCATAAAACTGGCTGCGAAAATTCGCATCAAAAAAGGGTGGAAAGCACTGGAGGTAGAACTTACCGGTGAGATCTTCCTAAACAACCGAAAAGAGCTGGATGAATTTGTCAGGTTGTGTTACGCACTCGAACGGATCAAAAAGAAAAAAATGGTCCGGTGGGACGACCATCGTCCGAAACTGCAAGATCCGCTTCAGGTAAAAAAGTGGAACAAGATCACTTATTCTTTCTGCATCGATGTTCGGAAATACAGTTTGGAAGATCAGAAATACGAATTGGTTTATTACCTGTTCAATCCTCAAAAAAACAATGTGAAACTCCGAAAAGGGATGATCCAGGTAGTTGCATGGAAATAATCATCTTGTTTTCTTCTGAAACAGAAGGATAACGTATTAACCAGTTCAATAAAACATTTGTACACTTCACATTTATTTTTTTCCTACCGGGCAGAAATTGGGTAACTTAACCTCAAATCCCTTTATATCCTACCTATGAAAAAAGTATTACTTGTATTTATTTCGATTTTTTTCTTGACCCAGCAATCACACGCACAGTTCAAACGCACCTTTCTGAACAATTACAACAGCCTGCATATTCAGCGACTCAAAGTTCTCGATTCGGATGTTGGGAATATGAAACTTTTGAGCCTTCATGAAGGAGGAAGCGCCACCGCATTTAAACTGAAAGTTTCCGAAATAAACGAGACCGGTGACTTGTTATCTGCTACTGATTTTTCATTGAATATTCCATCGGCGAGCGGGAAGTCCGTTTTCATTTCGAACGGTTTTGAAACAAGTACGGAATACGTGTTCAGTTTGCTGATCAAGTCACCATCCGATCAGCTCCTTACTTTCTTCAAAGTGAGCAAAACAACAGGGCAGGTTATTCAAAACTTTGAACTCCCGGATACATTCATGGTTGGATTTGTGGAGACTCAGCACATCAATAATGAATTGGTCACATATATGGTAAAACAAGGCGGTGGTTTGTACCGAACCTCCATTTCATTTTCCAATCTGAACACCTATTACACCGAACTTGTCGATGGCTCTTTGACGGTCTCAACCGGTAATTCTTCCTATGTAAACACGAAAAGATCCACGGAACTCGAGCTAATCGGAGGAAAAGAATTAACCGTGATGAGCTATCAAAATTATTTGAAGATCTACGTTCGGAACAGCCTCAATAATTTCACTCCGAATACGATTTCCGGCTCCAATGGTTCGGGTATTCACCTGATCCCGCTTTCATTGGATACCTTGCTTGCATGCGATGCCGTGAGTTGGTACAAATTAAATTCCGCTGCTCAGGTATTGGCCTCCGGATCGTTTACCACCGGGTCCAATTTCGTCCAGCACCTGATTGTCAAAAAACCGAATGGATTTTATCGGCTGGGAAAGACCGGTTCGTCATTTCTGTTCGAAAACCTGGACAACCATTTAAATTTATTAAGCAGCAATACTTATCCTGGAATTCATTTCATGAATGAATTCGTTTCCCGGCAGGACCAGCAAATTCTTTTGGGAGCTTCTACATTCATTTCAGCCACTTTTGATATCAACGGAAATGATAAAGAAGCGTATCAGGCATTTGTTCATTTAATCCAAGATGACCAGGTAGATTTTAAATTACCCCAGGAATACCAGACATCCTTCACAAAGGATGATATTGAATTGAACTTTAGTGAAAGTTCCACTGTAATTAGCGGTTATTATGCCTTCGAAAGTGGTGCCAAATTCAAAGGAAACAAGCGTATTGCATATGACCTGGAGCAAGTTTATACCGGTATTACCCAAAACGGGGACACTGTTGGAAAATTCAACGGAGGCTTATTCGAATTTTCACGGGTTGGGCCTTATACTGCGAACAATTTGTTCAATGATGTCGTTGAAAGCAAATACAATCGTGGTTTTTATGTTACCAAAGCCATGATCGAAGCACATATTGACTCTATTCAATCAAATTCTGCCGGCTACGTGGTTCCTCATGGCATACGGGAATGGCCCGGAAACGGAGATGTTTCTCTTGGTCAAAGTGCCCAAATCGCTCCGTATGTGGATGTAAACTCAAACGGCATTTACGAACCCATGCTGGGAGAATATCCGATCATTTACGGCGATGCCTGTTTCCTTCAGATCTGGCATGACCATCCGAACCTGGAACGGCCCGGCGGGATCGAAACCCACAATTATGCTTACACCTTTGACTGCGACACTACTGATACTTATAGCAATGCGATTTTCTTCAAAACAAAATACATTTCGCGCGAAAATGATTTCAGTCGTTTCAGTATCGGAAGCTTCCTGGACCTGGATAACGGAAATCCGACCGATGACTATATCGGTACACACGTGGAATTGGGAATGGCCTATTGCTACAACGGGGATTTGTTTGATGAGCCATTCGGCTCGGACAGCAATTTTAAAGATACCTTACCTGTTCAGGGATTCATGGTTTTAAAAGGAAATAAAATGGATTCGGACGGGTTAGACAATCCGGAAGATGCTTCTCCTATCGGATGTACCAACGGACTCGGTTTTAACGACGGGATAATTGATAATGAATATTTTACACTGGAACGGACACTGGCTTCTTCTGCTTATGGTGGTATAACCATTCCTGATCCTCAAACAGCAGCGGAATGGGAACGAATTACCAATGGTTTCTGGCCAGATGGAACCCCGTTGTTCTACGGTGGAAATGGAAACATTTTTTCCGGTACCACTACAAATACAAAAGCCCGTTTCATTTTCCCAGGCGGAAGCGATACCTTGTTTTATGGAACGGATGGTATAAATCCCGGATTTGACTGGACACCGCTTCAAACAGCTGTATCATCGGGACCAATACTTCCTCCTACGGATTATCGCATTTATGCTTCCCATGGTTCCCGTGCTTTTACGCAAACGGATACCATCGAGTTCGACTACGTGTACATACTGTATTATGATTCAACACATGCAACAACCAGTATAACAGAACCTTTGGGTGGCTTGTTTGCCAAAGCGGAGAAAATCAAATTGGCCTACAATCAAAATGCAGGACCTTGCGGAACGAACTTCAATCCCATTGACAACGATCTGTCTGTTAAAGGAGCCAGTCTGCTTCAGATCGGAGTTTACCCGAACCCGACAACCGGTATTATCCGATTCAGTGGAGTCAATGACACAGAAACATCGGTGGTTGTCTACGATGGAAGCGGACGCACCCTGAAAAAGACACGCATCCAATCGGAAACGGATTCCATTGATCTTTCCGATTTACAGGGTAACTTGTTTTTTGTGAAAATCCAGCAAGGACAAAATATTCGTACGCATAAGATCATTAAATACTAACAGAATCAGTTACTATGTCCTATGTGGAAAACAGCAAGAGACCACCACAAACCTCATCTAAAAAAAGTCCATGAAGTACAAAATTATACTCCTAATTCTAATTGGTTCTCTACGAGAGAATAATATGCTCCACGTTGTGAAACCAAACTTTGATGTGAACCTATTTCGACGATCTCACCTTTTTCCAAAACGATAATTTGATCAGCATTTTTAACTGTTGACAAGCGATGCGCAACAATAACAACCGTTTTATTTTCGAAATATTTATTCAGGTTATCGTAAATAATGCGTTCATTCTCTGAATCAAGTGAAGAAGTAGCTTCGTCTAAATAGAAAAAATCAGCGTTTTTGTACACAGCGCGGGCGATTAATAATCTTTGCTTCTGTCCACCAGAAATTCCTACTCCTGAAATTCCCAGTTTTGTGTTCTCACCTAACGGAAGATCATTAACAAAATCTGTCAGGTTAGCAATTTCGATTGATTGATTGAATCGTTCTTTGTTCTCAGTTGATCCCATAACCACGTTTCTGAAAAGCGTTTCCGAAAAAATGAATCCATCCTGCATTACAACTCCACAATTTGCCCTCACACTTTTGGCAGTCAAATTGTTTATTCCAACATCATTTATTCTAATTTCCCCTTCAGAAACCTTGTAATACTTCAAAAGCAGTTTTATTAGAGTTGTTTTTCCACTACCGCTAGTTCCTACAATCGCGGTAGTTTTTCCATGAGGGATTGTGAAGTTTAGATTTTTTAAAACAACAGGAGATTCAATACCATCGTATTTAAATGAAACATTATCAAATTGAATGCCTTTTTCAATTCTTTTGGCCTCAGCAATATCTATTTGGCTATCGTTGTCCTCTGAATCGTAATCCTGAATTTCCGATAAACGCGAATAGCTTAGTTTGGCTTCCTGCAAGGAACGGCTAAATTCAATTATATCGCTAATCGGTGCATTCATTTGACCAACAATATAGGACACACTTAGCAAAGAGCCTAATGTAAGATCGCCTGTTGTAACCAAATTAGCTGCAAAGAATACAACAAGGATGTTTTTCACTTGATTCAGAAATTCATAACCGAAACTTTGGATCTGTCCTAACTTCATTTTTCTTAATCGAATTCGAACAAATTCTTCCTGGACTTTTTTCCAATTGTTTTGCTTGTATTCTTCCAGGCTATTTAGTTTCATTTCCGACATTCCAGTTAAAATTTCGGCAAGTGAAGCATAATTTTTTGATCCAATCTGGAAAATGAGGTAATCAATCTTTTTCTGTTTTTGCAGCCAATAATAGGACCATATCAATGCAAGACTTGTCAAACTTAAATAGGCAAGTAATATAGAGAATCCGAAGTAGGGTAAAATACACAGATATACAACCAGGGTTACAATAGAAAAGGCTGTGGTTATACTTTGGTTCGTTAAAAACTGCTGTATTCGATCATTGTCTGAAATTCGTTGATGCAAATCACCGTGCATTCGTGATTCGAAAAAACTTATTGGTAAAGTGAATAATTTCGAAAGAAACTCTATAACGACCGTTATCCCGATTTTCGATCCGATAAACAGCAAGTAACGATTTCGAAATACGTCGAATATGGTCATTGAAATATACAGTGTCAATTGAGCGATTAGTACATATGTTATGTAACCTAAATCTTTATTACCGACACCATTATCAATTAATGATTTTGTAAGGAATGGGAAAGTCAAAGAAATTGCATTTCCCAGCAGCATCAAAATTATCAAGATGAAAAATTGTTTTTTATGCGGTTTTATATAACCTAACAATTTCGTCAGTTTTAATTTTTTCTCCAGATGATTTTCGATACTGTAAAAATCCTCAGTAGGTTCTAAAAACATACCAAACCCTGAATTGTCTTCACTGATCCACGCTAACTCAAAGTTTTTCTGCTTCAGTTTAATTTTTCCATAACTCGGATCGTAGACTACAAAAATATTCTCGCCCTTTTTCTTGATAATTTCCTTAAGAACTACAAAGTGATTTGAATTCCAATGCAAAATCACCGGTAGTTTGAAATTTTGAATTAAATAATCTACAGTAAACTGTCCGCAGGCTGTCTTAAAACCGATTTTTGAGCAGGTATGTTCAATACTCAATAATGAAATACCTTCTCTAGTTAGTTGGCTTTCGCTCCTTAGATAGTCTAATGATAGTGTTTTACCATAATGGGATGTGACCATTGCGATACACGATGGTCCACAATCCATTATGTTCTGTTGGCGAATATATTTCATTAAGAAATGTAATATAGGTACTTGTCTTTAATTAAATCTGTTTTTTTGTCTTCATCATAGTCGTACAAACAATAATCCCGGCCCGCATGTTCCATTGCTTGCTGCGAACACCCTCCATTACAAATAGGTAGTAATTTACAACTTAAACAAGGTGCGTTTTTAAATTTGGATTCCATTCTTTTAGAATAAGTCTGGTTCCATTCAATTTCACCATTTTCTAATAAAACCCCTTCTCGAGAACTTGATTCAAAATCACGTGCTGTACATTTAAAAACGTCACCATTGTAATTGATGGTGGCCTGATTGTTTTTATCTGCGTAACAAGAACTTCGCATTGAGTCTATATTTGCTCCATGAAATAGCGTGTGTAATCCCATACTTCGGAAACGGTTAACAACTTCCTGAATGTCGCCCACAATGTCCTTTTCCTCTTGCCAAACCTCATGAAAAGAAAAATTCATGTACTCTTTTTCCGAATCGGTCAAATCACTAAAATCTTCTGTTATTTGCATGATGTTTTCCAAAGTTTCTTCAGATACGTTAATTCTAACTGAAACTCTTACTTCATTTTTTACACAAAGCTTGATATTGGAAACTATTTCATCGTATGAACCTCTTTCTTTACTCACATATCTAACCTGATTATGTCTTTCCCGATGTCCGTCCAGAGTTATTTGAAAGAAGTCTGACCGGTATTCCTTACATAAATCAATTACTTTCTGATCAATCAAAAATCCGTTTGATGTGAACCCAGCAGTAAATTGAACGTTTCGTTCTTCACAAAACGGCACAACTTCCTGTAAAATTGGAACTACGGTTTTATAGAAATACAACAATGGTTCCCCCCCGAACCAGGATAGGCTAAAATACTCCAGATCACTGTTCCCTGAAACAACCTTCTTTACGTGATTCACAACATTTGTAATTGTCTGTTCACTCATTTTAGAATCCTTGATGTGAGTTTCATAACAATACCAACACTTGAAATTGCAATTCATAGTTGGATTAATAGTCAAAGTATATGATTTTCGATCATTCTGATCCATTTCATAAACAGCCTTCTTTACTTTTTCTACCTCATTCGCATCATCTGGGATAATAAATCCTAATTCCACTAGTGCATCAAAAAATTCAACATGTATTTCTTGTAATCCTACCCAATCTTTGCTTTTGATAACGTCTTGCAGGATTGAATACAATTCCGGGTTTAATTCCAAGAATTCATTAGAGTATCCGTTATAGCCAACCATCATTCCCTCATGAGGAAAGAATACATTAAATTGACTGTTTTTATAGTTTGTGTTCATGGTTGAAAAATTAAGTTATTCCATTAATTCATTCGATCGTTCTACAGACTCCCGCGTTTTGAGTATCTATACAACTCTCAACATGGATATTTGTACAAAAACTCCTATTTAAATTATCCCGACAAGCTTTATACTCTTTATTTGTGCATGTATCATTAACGATGATACCTCCAGTGATTTTCTTTAGCTTTTCATGTGACAATACCGAAAATCCTCCTTTTAATTTTTCATTCTCTTGAATTAAGTTTAATTTTTTTTTTTTCATAATGTGATAATTTTATTGGTTATAAAGTGACATAGTAAGGAGGCGAACTTAATCGCCTCCAAAGTTGATTAAAGCTTGATACACCAGAATTAACTAGTTCTATTTTGACAATAATCAGCGTTGTAAGAATCCGCACAATGCCCATTGTAGTTAGTACAGGTGGTTTTGTTGGTGGTATTACAAACCCTTGAGTCGTTATTCGTACACTTTGTGTTTGGATCGGCAACACCGCCATTGATTCTTCTTAGCTTCTCAGTTGATAACACCGAAAAGCCCCCAAGCAATTTATCATTTTCTTGGGTCAATGCTAAATGATCTTTCATAGATTTTTTGAATTGAAGATGATTAAAATTTCGTGCAGACAGTTCTATTAAGTGCCTCTGCACAACCGTACTGATTTTTGCATTCCTGTGTGTTAACAGATGGACACGTACCGGAATTAGTACAAATACGGTTTATCTGTTCCCCTCCCTTGATTTGTGCCAACTTAGTTGAACTCAATTTTTGGAAGCCACCAGATAGTTTTTCATCGACTTGTTTCAATTCAAGTCCTTTTTGTTTACTCATGATGAATAGTTTAAATGCACGCTTCGCACTTTGCTAGGCGTATTTAGATACAATGGTCTGCGCACAACTCCTGTATCTAAATATCTTACTTACCGATCCTACCTGCTTCGCCAGTACTATTAGTACTATGCTGATTCACTAACAATCGGGTATTTCCCAATTTATATGTGAAACAAAAACGAACTTCTTGAGTATCGTAATAACTAAATTGTTTTATCGTCGTTTGATTGCTCGTAGTGTTTGTTGATCTCCTTTGAAATCTGAAAGGATCACTACAACTCAATTCGAGCGTTATTCTGTTTTTTAGAAGATTTTTTTTCAATTTCACCCCCATGCTAGGCCTTGTTGTGGTTAATGAAATTTGTTCAAAATATGGTGTGTGGTAACTGATAGCTGCTTTAAGAAAAAAACTTTCTCTTTTATCTAACACTTGGTTTACTGAAACATTGATATAGCCAGAAAAAATATTTAAGTTCTGAGATGCAATCGTCGATATTACAGTACGGTTAACGTAACCACAACTTATATATGCATCAATTGTAGTTCGCTTCTTTATAGTCTTGTAGTAGTTCACACTAAAATCAATCGACCGAGACGAAAAAAGATTAGAAATGGTGGTTTGTTGAACTTGTGTCGCTTCATCGTAGATCGTTACATTCGTTTGCATTTTTTCGATGTAACCAAAAGAAAGGTAAAATTGGAAATCCTTAACACCGGTTGAAACAGATAGATTATGCAAAATTATTGGTTTTAGATAAGGATTACCTGTGGTATAACTATATGCAGTAGTATAATATTTAAACGGGTTCAGGTCAGTATAATTCGGACGCACGAAATTTCTCGAGTAGTTGAAGTTCCAGTATTGACTTTTTTTTGTTTCAAACATCGCAAATGCTTTGGGCAGCAACTCAAAATAATCATTCTTTATTGACAGGGCAGATGTTGGTGAATTAGCCAAATAATATGTATTTTCTCCACGAATACCTAATTGGAATGACCATCTATTTTTCTTCCATTGCATTTCTGCATACCCTGCCTGGATATGTTCAAAATAGTTGAACTTGTTACTTTGAGATGTATCTGGAACTTCCGGATTAGTTAGGTTATTAAAAACAGCCAAATCTGTATTATTCTCTGAATAAGAATATCGAGCGCCAAAACTTAGATTTACATTCTTTTTTGGAAGAACATAATCAATTCCTCCGGATAATAAATTAGCACCAGCTAGGTTTTGATTTCTAATAGATGTGTGGGTGCTACTCATCAGATCTCTATTATCAGTTTCAAAATTAATTTTTCCGTTCCTATTGTAATTGGTATAATCAACGTTGAAATCTAACTTTTGCCCAAGTGAATCGAGACGCTTTGATAAATTTAGATTAAATGCGTATTGATTCTTAATTCCTTTGTTAACGGTTAAGTTATCAATTGTTCCATAGCCTAAATTAGAGATTTTCTCAATAAAACTACGATCGGTATTTCGTCCGTTAAAATTATCGACAACAGCCAATAAGCCTAATTCGGTAGAGGAGTTTATTTCATAATTTAAACCGACAGAACCTGTAAGCATACCTAGTTCTGCAACTGTAGTACCATTCTCATTCCATTGTAAGGTATCGTAGTCAATTGTTTTTGTGCTTATGTAATGGTATTTTTCTTTATTTGCACTAATATTTGAGTATAAACTGAATCTTCCGGATCTGTATGAATAATTCGCCATCAATCCTAATTGATTGTAAAAACGCTGCCCAAAATCGGCACGAAGACTTCCTTTGCTTTGTCTACTTTTTGCACCAATAACTAGTTTAATATTAATCAAACTACCACGAACAGTTGCTGCATATTTCACGGGAGGTATTGGAATAATCTCCACATATTGAATGTCTTCTGTGGGAATTGATCGAATAAATGAAATCAGAGGCAATCCTGTTAGTGGTATCAGCTTATCATTAAGCATCACTTGTGCCGAAGAACCACCAGCCACTTGAATATTATCACCATTTATAATAACTCCAGGTGCAAACTCGATTACATCTGATGCATCTCCACCAACAAGAGCAGGTATGTCAGTAGGATTAAAAATAGTACGGTCAACCTTCCTAATTACTACTGGCTTTTTTCCAATAATCTCTACATCGTCTAAGTATTTCCCATCATCAATTTTTAGATCTACAATGGTCGGTCCGTTTACTACAACCATTGTATCAATCGTTTGAAATGGAACTCTTATACTTAGTTTGTATTCACCCGAAGAAACCGATTCGAAAGCATAATTCCCGATTGAATCTGTACCCACAGTTTGTAATACCATAGAATCCTGAATCAGTAACAACTTGCAATAAATCTGTGGTTCCCCGGAAATATTTGAGATTTTTCCTGATAGGGTGCTTTGTGCCACTAAAGTAAATGGGAATAATATCAGTGCTAGGGTTAGTAACTTCATAAATAGTGCTAAGCTCTCCACTCTTGCCACCGTGGAGGTTAATGGTGTTGAATTAGATTAATGTAATGTGCTAGTTCAAACAATGTTACAAAATTATTTTGATCACAATCAACTTTTTAGAAAATTGTACTTAAAATAGAATAATTCCAAATAAGTTAAATATAGAATAACCTTTAGCAATTAGATCTTCAAAGAAGATAACATATTTCTTCTTTGTATAATTAATAAAATCCGAGTCTTTTATTTGGGGCTTAAAACAAGAAAAGCGGCTTAAAACGCTGAATTTTTCTTTATTCGAACTAGACCTATCGGAAAATAATCACGATTTTACTTGCTGTTTCAGTCCTAAACGAAAACAGATTAAAGTTATAATCAAAAAAGCGACAGAAATCAAGGTCGCTTTTTTATTGATTTGAAGAAGTATTGCCCGTTTGGATTTTTCCGTGGGTAATTTTTCTACTTCATTCCAATCAGATTTCTTAACTTTAACTCCAGTATAATAGCGAAGCGGTTTATATACATAAGTTTGCTTCAAAGCATCAAACTCTTTGTACCCGAAGTTCATTACAGCTAATACAGGAATTTCTCCTTGAACTCCTGTTTTTAATATGAAATTGATCTTTAATTTCATGGTGATTCATTTATTTGGTTGATTCAAACGTATAAGTAATAACTTATAGTTTGGATACTAAAAAGGGTAGGAAAATTGGAGGTTTGACCCCCAATTCCCCTAAATTCTTCTTGGTTCCTTCCCATATAACGAATGTGCTGAATCCTTTATTGTAACTGGGCTACAGAGATTTCAAAGGATTTTAAAGATTTTGGCTATTTGTCCTATGTGGTTTAATAAAAATGAACCACATGGGACATAAGGAACATCCTTAGTTGTATTCCGGGAAGAGCTTCAACAATCCTTCTTCGCTGGCATTGCAAACTCCGCGTTCTGTAATCAATGCCGTTACCAAACGTGCGGGAGTCACATCAAATCCGTAATTGCTTGCCTGCGTGGTTTCCGGGCAGATCAGTACTTCATCCAACTGACCGGTGATCTTGCTTTTACCGACCACATAGCGTACTTCATTCTGGTTTCGCTGTTCGATCGGGATTTCTTTCAAACCATCACGAATCGTCATATCCAAAGTCGTTGACGGAAGCGCTACATAAAACGGAATGTGATTATCGTGTGCTGCAAGTGCTTTCAGATAGGTTCCGATCTTATTGGCGACATCTCCCTGACGAGTCGTTCGATCTGTCCCAACAATACACATGTCAACCATACCGTGCTGCATCAAATGTCCGCCCTGGTTATCTACAATCAGTGTATGCGGAACATCGTGTCTTGTCAGTTCATAACAGGTCAGATTTGCACCTTGCAGGCGCGGACGTGTTTCATCCACCCAAACGTGCACTTTAATTCCTTTTTGGACAGCCTGATAAATCGGTGACGTAATGGTTCCCCACTCGATGCAACCCAACATTCCTGCGTTGCAATGCGTCAGGATATGAACCGTTTCTCCCCTTTTTTTCTTTGAAATAGCCTCAATCAAAGGCAAACCGTGCACACCGATCATGCGGCACGTTTCGACGTCATCTTCCACAATTTGAGCGGCTTCTTCCCAGGCAGTCTGAACCAGGTCTGTTGCACCGGCAAGTTTTGCTTTCATGCGGTCTAGTGCCCAGAATAAATTCACTGCTGTCGGTCTTGAAAGTCGCAAATCGGCAAATGCCTCATTTAAATCCGCACCTTCTTTTGCTGCCAGGTAAATACCATAAGCAGCAGTAGCACCAATTAACGGAGCACCACGAACAACCATCTCTTTGATTGCACGTTCCGCGTCTTTATAGGAAATCAATTTTTCAACTACCCATTCATGGGGTAATTTGCGTTGATCAATAACTTCCACGTAGTGGTCCTCGGTTGTCCAAATGGTTCTGAATGCGCTCATAAACTTATTTTATGCCGCAAAATTAATCTATTTGAACCAATTCAATTGACCGGGAGTCTATTTTTAGATTTACAGATGAAAAGATTTAATGCGAAACTATCAGTTTCCTGACAATCGTTCCTAAATCATTCGTGATGTTCAATAAATAAACACCATTTTTCCAGTTAGAGCAATCAATCTTCTCTCCGTTATCCCGGTTAAAATCCACCCTGTTTCCTTGCAAGTCCATAACGGAGACAACTGAATTCTCATCTGCCCCGATTAAACTAAAATGATCATTTGCGGGATTAGGGCCTATTTTAACAGTGGAAAGTTCATGTGTGGAAACAGATAAATTATTGGAAGTAACATGAACTGTAATACAATCCATATTATTCGATTGGTCGGGGTCTTCAATTGGATTTTGGGCGTTTTCAGGTTTCACATAAACGCACACATCTACTGTCATTCCAACAAACTGGTCTGAAAATCCGATAATTCTGGGAATATCAAAACTCTGCATTGGAATCAGTGAATTTCCTGTGTAGTCCAAATGATTTTGGTTATTCTGTGCAAAAACTGTTGTGTCACCAAAAAGAATAAAATAATAATAGACTGAATCCGTTGCTTCCAGACTTTCAACAGAATCAGCGTTTTTGACGTTTACAACGAAATTAAACGGTACCTCCGCTTCAATCGTATCTCCATTTTGAGGAGCAGTGATGGTGAGTTGTAAATCAAGCAATCGTTGCGCGCTTCCCCAAAAACAAAGCAAGCCCATACTTAATGAAAGTAGTATTCTCTTCATAGTTATGTAGTTTAAATTTTGTTCCATGCGAATATCACATGGGCAAGACCAAGCTACAGAATATAATACCTCATTTTATTGAAAAATTGCGAGCTGTGTTAAGAATTGATTCTTCTGTTATTATTCAAAAGTTATCTCATCAAACGAAGTCGCAAAGTGCTTCCAGGTTGGAGTCATCCCTTCTCTTGCCAGCTGAATGGTTTGAAAACCGTTTGAATCAGCCGCTTCCAGTTCTTCGGAAATATCACTTAAAAAAAGAATTTCGGATGGTTTCAGTTGAAGCGCTTCGGCAATTTTTGCATAAGTCTTTGCTTCTCTCTTTCCGCCCGTATTGGTATCGAAGTAGGCAGAAAAATAAGGTGTCAGGTCTCCGGAAACACTATATCCGAAAATGAGTTTTTGTGCCGGAACAGAACCCGAAGAAAATACTCCCAAGTCAATTCCCTGCCCTTTCCATTTCTTCAGATTCGCAGCTACTTCCGGGTAAACATGCCCTTTTAGTTCACCGTCGCGGTAACCTTTGTCCCAAAGAACTCCCTGCAAGGTTTTCAACGGCGTAATTTTACGATCTTCCACACTCCATTCGTATAATTTATCGATGATTTCCTGATCGGTAGCAATACGTTCCCCATCTTCGGACCAAGCCAGTTCCACAGTTTGTTTAAACGCTTCTTTTACAACCGGATTATCTGTCAATTCCATTAAGTCAAGAATGTTATTCCGGAAATAAGGGAACAGTTTTTCTGCAACAAATGAAATGGAAGAAGTGGTTCCTTCGATGTCCGTGAGAATGAATTTGGGTCTTTGAAGTGTCATTTTAAATATCTTTATTAGGGAATTGTCTGACGTAATATTGCGTTATTACGTCAGAGAACGCAATCTGGTTTATTTTGAGACCCTAAAATTGCTAAATCGCTCCTCCAGCCTCGATTCCGTATAATGAGGAACCCACCCGCTCATATCAATGAAAATGCGGATCGCTTTCACAAACGGATTCGTTTCACCTGCATCGAACCAGTGTTTTGTGCCTGCGGGTACAGAAATCAGATCACCCTGTTCACAAAGCAGGTTGAAAACAGGTTCATTTTCCAGGTTAAACCAAAACAAGCCATGCCCATCAACGAAAAAGCGAATTTCATCTTCGGAATGGGTGTGTTCTGCCAAAAACTTCGCACGGATCGCTTCGTAGTTTTCCGTCAGTTTATTGATTGTAATCACATCTGCTGTCTGATAACCGCCCGCATGCATGAATGGAGTCAAACTTGATTCATATGCTTTCAGGATTTCCTCCTGACTGGCACTGTCTTCAAAGACGATGTCTGCCTGCCATTGATCGAAAAAGATTCCTCGTACCTGCATAAACTCGCGGATTTTCTGCGGATCACGCTCCGTAATATTCAAATCTGGAATGGATAATATTGCCATGAAACAAAGTTAATTAATTGCGAATCGCAATGAAGAGAATATACTAAAAAAAATGTGTGCATGAAGTTGTCTGACAGATCCCCGTAAATCACAATTAATTCCAAACTATCCTAAAAAAACCTAATTAGCTTGAACCGCTTTTTCCGAATTCCTTTTCTTTAATAAACCAATTATAAAACAAAGAGTTATGAAAGTATTCAACAAATCCATTCTGATAGGCACACTCGCCGTTGGAATGCTGGCAGTGTCCTCTTGTAAACCGATTTATAAATGTGGTGACCCTATTCCGGAGAAACAAAAAGGTGGAAAACGGCTTCAGGCTGTTGTAGCAGAGCGCGATTCATTGTGTACTTCCCTCGCTGATCAAAAATCTGTTAACGAGCGACTTACAGCGGATAACAGAAGTCTGCAAAATAAACTTTCCGGCCAGGAAAACATCAACGAAAATCAGTCTGCACAGCTCAGCCAAAAAGAGCGGGACCTTCAAAACAAGAACAAAGATCTCCAGGAGAAAGAACGCATGCTTCGTGAAATGCAGGCGATTATTGCACGCCAGGATGAAATGACCCGGAAACTGAACCAAACTTTACGCGATGCATTGGTCGGATTTAACTCGGATGAATTGACCATGGAAATCAGGGACGGTAAAGTGTACGTTTCGATGTCGGACAAACTCCTGTTTAAATCAGGGTCCAATACCGTTGAACCGAAAGGGGTGGAAGCTTTGAAAGTATTGGCCGATGTACTGAACAAAAACCCGGATATCCAGATCCTGGTAGAAGGTCATACGGATAATGTACCGATCAAGACAGCTGTTTACAAAGACAACTGGGATTTAAGTGTGGCGCGTGCCACTTCCATTACACGTATGTTGAACGAAAAATACGGAGTTGCTGCAACACGTATGACCGCTTCCGGTCGTGGTGAATACTATCCGAAAGCATCCAATGATACGCCCGAAGGAAAAGCAAAAAACCGGAGAACGGAAATCATTCTTTCTCCGAAACTGGATGAGATCATGAATTTACTGCAAAGCTCTGGAAAATAAGGGAATAACTTATTTATCGTAATAAACGGTAGCAGGGATGCAATTAATTGCATCCCTGCTACCCAACTCTAAACCTTCTTCTCTTCCAACGTGCCATCCGCGTGCAATGCAAAACGCGTTTTATTCCGGTCGTGTATCTGGGAGAAACCGTTCATTGCAATTGAGTTTTAGAAAAGCATGTAAAAACAGCTCATTATTTCTGCTTCTTTCTCCAGAAAAAATTCACCAGCAAAGAAGCCACACTTGTTAGCAACAACCACGCAGCAATTTGAAACCCTCTTTCATAAGCAGGGATTTGATCATCGGAAAGAGTTCCCTGATCCAGGAAAAAACCGTAGAGGAAATAGAAAGTGATGCCACAAACAATACTGAAAATGGATATCACATAAAAAATTCCCTTATTAGATTTTAGCTTGATAAAGAGCGTTATCAACTGGAATACGATCAATAAACAAATGAAACCGAATGCGAGTAAATTCCAATCCATATCCCAAGACCTTAATTGATTATTCTTTAACCAATTTACGCATAATGGTTGATTTTTCGGAACAAATCACAGCAAAATAAATTCCCTTCGGACAAGCCCTCAAATCAATTTCGTTTCCATTTTTTACAAAAGCAACACGCTGACCGTTTGCAGCTAAAACTTCTATAGAAAAATCACCGGATAAATTCCCGGAAACCTCAAAAATTCCATTTCCCGGATTCGGACCGATCTGAATACCTAACTCATCGTTCTCTTCCAAATCAGCCGTATTCGCTGCCAGTCGCAAAATCGTTCCGTTCAATCCGCAGGAATAGCCTATCCCATTTCCAGGAAAACAAACTGCCAATTGTCGTGAAGATGATGATGAGACCGGTGACCAGGAAGCCCCCTGTCCCGTTGTTTTCATGATCACGCTCGTATTACCGCTAAAACTTCCTCCCACGGCAAATCCAAGAGAATTGTCGGGGTAAAAACCCAATCCGTTTAAGACCGTTCCGGAAAAAGTATTCGAAGTCCAAATAGAACCCGCATTGGTTGTACGCAAAATGATTGCTTCGTTTGAAGCAGTGATCCCTCCGGTCACAACTCCGGTATTTCCGTCGGTAAAATAAACGTCTGTCAAGGAATGCGTATTGGTCCCGCTGGTCAGAAAATTCCATGCCTGGCCCGCATTAATCGTTTTCAGGATCGTTCCCCCATCTCCTACTGCGTATCCGATGAGGTCGGAAACAAAAAAGATCTTATTCAATTTGAAGGAAATCCCGGTATTGGTCGCTGTCCATGCATTACCGGAATTGGTCGAAATCAGGATCGTACCGTTCACCCCGGTAACATACATATTCAACCCGTTTACAAAAATTCCTGTCAGGTCATTAGTCGTACCCGAATTAACGGTTGACCAGCTTGTTCCTGAATTGGTTGTTTTGAGAATGGTTCCATTCTTACCGACTGCCAGGCAGGTCGTTGCATTTAAGAATGCTATTCCCGTCAGATCCTGCATAGTCCCGGAATTCGAAGCCGTCCAGTTTAGCCCGGAATCGCTCGTTTTTCGGATTACACCGGAATTACCGGCAACCATCCCAACAGAGGGGCTAAAAAAATCAATTGCGTTCAATTGGACAGATACACCGCTGTTTTGAGGGGAGAATGTTTGCCCGTAGGAAAATAATCCGGCGAATAATGTGATGATCACTGTAAAACGTAATTTCATATTAGATGCTGCTTTGGTCTTTTCTTAAATTGATATCAGGGATATCAATTCACAACGAGTGTCCGGAAAAGATGGTTGGGTAAATTTTGCTTAATTGGAAATTTTCCAATCTACTTCGAACAAATATTCCGCTGTTTCCAGGTGACGTTTGGCTTCAAACAAGTTTCGTCCCCAAGCATAGGTACCATGTTGACGCATAATGAACGCCGGAACAGTCAATCGTTCTTTTTCGCGCTCCAATACATCCGCAAAAGCAGGCATGTCTTGTGTATTGTCGAAAACCGGTACTTGAACGGTTGTTTCGTGAGTTTTAATGCCTTCAAAACCTTTCAGGACTTCATAACCGCTCAATTCAACAGCGGCTCGGTTCTTCATGGATTGCAAAACCGAATACATGGAATGACTGTGAACAATACACATCATTTCAGGAAACAATTGGTACAATTTGCAATGGATCAGGGTTTCAGCAGACGGACGGATTCCTTCATAAGCAGGGAGTGCTTTTCCTGACATATCCACTTCCATAAAATCAGCAGCCGAGAAAAGTGATTTGTCAATCCCCGATCTGGAAACACTGATCACATCCGGATTTTCAACCGTTCGGAATGAATAGTTGGTGGAAGTGGCTGGTGACCAGCCTTTTTGGTGATAAGCACGAATCACATCTGCCAATTCTCTTTTGATTTCTTCCATCCTATTCTTTTTGTCCTTGTTTTATATGATCACGCAATTGCTTCGAGGTCAGGGTACTGCCATCATGACTCCATCCGGGTGGTTTGGTAATGTATAACCATTTATTTTTCAACCCGTTTGTTTTACGGATATCTTTATAAATGGAAACCCATTCGTGAAAGATGACATTGGCCGGATTATTGTCAATTTTTTTTTCGTACAACCCGAATTCAATCGGAAGTCCGTCAATTTCAGCCTGGAATGTACCGAACAGTTTATCCCATATGATCAGGATCATTCCCATGTTTTTATCCAGGTATTCCACATTGGAAGCATGATGCACCCGGTGATGCGAAGGCGTGACCAAAAAGTATTCTAATATACCCATTTTTCCAACCGTTTTGGTATGCACCAAAATCCCGTAGGTTTGGGTAATTGAATACATGATGAAAATATCAAAAGGCTCAAAACCCAAAAACACCAGCGGAATAAACCAAATGAAGCGATATACCGGCTGAAAAACGGATGACCGGAAACCGGTCGTCAGATTATACTTATCGGATGAATGGTGTGTTACGTGAATTGCCCAAAAGAAACGGACTACGTGATCAATGCGGTGAATCCAGTAGAAAATGAAATCCTCGGCAAAAAAAAGTGCTCCCCAATAATACCATGCACGTGTATCCCAACTGACTATTCGGTAATCAAAGAAGAACAGGAGAACAAATAAAGTAATCCCACGCATCAAGACATCGACTCCCATATTGGCAATCATCAAATACAGGTTCTGAACGGTATCACCGACCGAATAGAGCTTTCTGTTATGCCAATTACTCAGAATGATTTCACCCAGGATCAGGAACACATAAATCGGTGTACTGATAAAGATGATGAGTTTTTCTACGTAATCAACCATACAAATTTCGTTTTAGAAATTCTTAGCCGTCAAAATTTGAGCCATTTCCTCCTGCAATTTTTGAGCTTCTTTTCGTGCTTCAATTGCAAAGTCAGCTGAGTTTGATGCATAAATAACGGATCTGGAAGCATTTACCAATAAACCACAGTCATCGTTCCAACCGTACTTGGCTACATCTTCCAGGCTTCCGCCCTGTGCCCCTACTCCGGGAACCAGGAAAAAGTGATGGGGAACAATTTTACGTACTTCGGCTATTCCTTCAGCCCGGGTTGCACCGACAACATACATCAGGTTATTTTCAGAACCCCATTTGGAGCTTTTTTTCAATACTTTTTTGTACAATTCTTCACCGGAAGCATCTGTTGTAAATTGAAAATCCAAAGCACCTTTATTCGAAGTGAGTGCCAGTAAAATTACCCATTTACCTTCAAATTCCTGGAAGGGGGTGACGGAATCTTCTCCCATATACGGAGCCACTGTTACTGCATCGCAATTTAAATAGTCAAAGAATGTTTTAGCATAATAAGTGGATGTATTCCCGATATCGCCGCGTTTTGCATCTGCGATAGTCAGACAGTGAGCAGGAATATAATCGATCGTCTTTTTTAGGGACTCCCAGCCTTTCGGACCCAAGGCCTCATAAAATGCAACGTTCGGTTTATAAGCTACACACAAATCCTTTGTAGCATCAATGATTGCTTTATTGAATTCGAATACAGGATCTTCCGTCTGCAATAAGTGAGCAGGAATTTTATCCAGATCGGTATCCAGACCAACACATAAAAACGATCTTTTTTCACGAATTTGTTGAATCAGTTCCTGTCTTGTCATCACGTTGTTTTAAGCCTGCAAAGATAAGCAAATAGAACTAAAAACAAATGCAGGTACTACTGTCCTACAACAATTGTCCGGGAGTCAAACGTCCGTGCGGAGAAATATCCCACGCATCCGCCGTTCAGATTGGAGATCGGATTAGCCGGAGTAGCCTGGCTGGAAGAATTTACTCCCAATTGATTGAAATAGGTATGAATCGGTTTGTCGATACAGAAAAAATCTACACGAACCGTATCTCCTATTGCCAAATCAGACACAAATAAAGGCTCAACAACCAAGTTTCCATCTGTGAACTGATCATCCTGGATGTAAACTGTTTTATCTCTTTCCCCGTTCACATACACGTGGAATTGATAATAATTGGCAATTCCCTGCTGGTCAAAATGAGCCGGAACCAACGAAATCAGGGTGTCTGTGCCAAAAGGATAGAATTCAACATATAAATCCTGCAAGGGCTGATAAGCAGGCAGGGTGCTACTTCCGGAATACGAGTTTCCGTCGACAACTGCGGTTAAAGTATAGGTTCTTCCTTCAAATCCCGGGTAATTGGTCAATTCATACCATCCGTTCCCAACCGAAGTAAACGTTCCCGCATTCCCCAAATTGTCTATCACGGTTATGGATGCATTATCCACCACCGGAGGAGCGGTGCTCTCATCAAAATTCTGTGTTTTGGTAATCCTGATCCGTTGAACGGTATCTCCGTGCAAAATGAATCCTTCTATGACCACTTTCTGTTCCGTATCGTTCAGATCCACATCGATTACTTTCTCGCAACCTGAAAATACAAGGATAAAAGTAAAAGAAACCAAGGCTGTAATTATGAATTTCATCTTTGTTGCATTTAATTTGTTCAATCCGCTTCCGTGAATGCTTTATCGTCTGCCGCGGTGGGTTCTGTTCTTATTTGAATTTAAAATTATAGGTAATTGCGGGAACGATCCGGAACAGGGTTGTTTGAACCGCTTCCGTTTTGGAAGGATCGTCCTTATTCTCTCTGAATGTAATGGAATAGGCATTTTCATGCGCATAAGCATTGTAAATGGAAAAGTTCCAACTGCTTTCAAACTTTTTCGTGTTTTTGCGAAGCCAGGTAACCCCCAAATCCAGACGGTGGTAATTCGGCATGCGGTAGCCGTTGCGTTGGGTATAAATGAAATAGGTCTGACCATCTACCTGGTATTTTCCGGAAGGAAACGTCACAGCATTTCCGGTATAGAACACGAACAATGCCGAAACCGACCATTTCGGTGTGATCTCATAAATTCCTACAACAGACAAATCGTGTGTTCTGTCCTGCTTTGCCAGATACCATTTTCCGTCATTGATCCCATCGATTCTCCGTTCTGTGCGGGAAAGGGTATAACCGATCCAACCGGTAAACTTGCCCGACTTCTTCTTCAACATAATTTCCAACCCATAAGCACGGCCGATCCCTGAAAGTAATTCTCCTTCCAAGCGCTCATTAGCCTGTTCATTTGCCCCATTTTTATAATCCAATTGGTTTTGCATCCATTTGTAATACACTTCCGTACTCAGTTCCAATTTATTGTCCAGGAAGTTCTTGAACCATCCCAAAGCAACCTGATCGGAAATCTCCGGTTTGATGTTCAAACTGGAAGAAAGCCAGACATCTGTCGGCGAACCGGAAGTAGAATTCGAAACCTGGTGGATATTTTGCGTATTTCTGGCATATGCTGCTTTGATCGACTGCCCTTTCAGGTATTGCCAGCTGAAAGAAAGTCTGGGTTCCACAAAAAAGTAGGACTTCAGCAACTTGTTTTTCGACCAGGTATCAGTTGTTGCTACTGTTCCGTCCGGATTGTAGGTGTACATTTCGTCGCCACTTGCAAGTGCCATCAGATTGGAACCGCGCAATCCATAACTCAGTGTGAAGTTCTCGGTAATGGAATAGTCATTGGTGATATAAACTGCATTTTCAATGGAGTTGGTTGGTTTCAGACGCTTCGTATTAATGCCCGAATTTTCATTGGCATCAATTTGTCCCGGAGTGATCCCGTGATTGATCACGTTCAAACCGATCTTCACTTTGTTTCGGTTATTCGGGAACCACTGGAATTCCTGCTTCAAATTAAAATCCTGGATTTGTGAAGTAATATCAAACTTTACATCTCCTCCCGAAATGGAAATTTTGTAATCGTATTTGCTATATATAAAGGAAGTATTGGAAAACCACTTTTCATTGATGATGTGATTCCAGCGCATCGTTCCGGTTGCATTTCCCCAATTAATTCCAAAAACATCTCCCAAACCGAGCTTGTCCCGTCCGAAATATCCCGATAAAAACAACCGGTCTTTCTTCCCGATGCGGTAATTCACTTTCGCGTTCAAATCATAAAAGAACAATTTATTGTCTTTGAATTTATCCGATAATTTCAGGAAAAGGTCCGCATATGTTCTTCTTCCGGAAATTAAAAAGGATGCCTTATCTTTCGCAATCGGCCCCTCCACGATCAGTTTGGAAGAGATCAATCCGATTCCACCGCCGACATTGTAGCGTTTCTGGTTTCCATCGTTCATTTTAATATCCAGTACAGATGAAAGCCGTCCACCGTAATTCGAGGGTTGATTTCCCTTATAAAGCATTGCATCTTTGATCGCATCCGAATTGAATGTCGAGAAAAAACCCAATAAATGGCTTGCATTGTAAACCGGTGCCTCATCCAACAAGATCAAATTCTGGTCTGCTCCACCACCACGCACATAAAACCCGGAACTACCTTCACCTGCATTTTTCACCCCGGGCAATAATTGCATGGTTTTGATCAAATCTTTTTCACCGAAAATCACCGGGATCTTCGAAATTTCTTTCGGGTCGATTTTCTCCACTCCCATCAACGGGTCCCGTACATTTCCATCCGGCCTGTCGGAAGAGATGACTACTTCTTCGAGTTCTTTTTCATCCTGTTCCGTTTTCAACTGAAAATCGATTGATTGAGAGGCGGAAAGATCCAGTTCCTTTTCCATTAAAAGGTATCCAACTGCCGATACCTGAATAGTGTATTTTCCGGCAGGAAGTGTCAAAGAATAAAATCCGTATTCGTTTGTTACGGCACCTAATCTCTGATCCTTTACCCGGATAATGGCTCCGATAATTTCTTCACCTTTTGCCTGGTCTTTCACTGTTCCGCTCAAGGTTGCGTTTCCCTGACCGAACGAAATGACGGTGATTAGAACAAATAAAATGGGTAATCCTAATTTCATGTTGTTGAATTGTGGTATAAAATTCGCATTTATCTTTCAAAAGCATCAAAAAAAAATGGCGAATGGTTGTCATTATTCGGTAGAATGAAAAAACTCTCCTTAAATGGGAGAGTTTTTTCATTGTTCAAAGAGTTAAAGATGTTCAATGGTTCGAACGCTTTTATCTGTTGAATTAATTCAGCTCGCCTTTCATTTTTTCCGCATTTTCTGCCATTTTCAGTGCATCAATCATTTCCTGGATATCTCCATTCATAAAAGCTCCGAGATTGTACATCGTTTTATTGATTCGATGATCTGTAATCCGGCCCTGCGGGTAATTGTATGTTCTGATCTTTGCAGAGCGATCTCCGGTCGATACCAAAGTCTTTCGCTGAGCCGCTCGTTCCTGGTGGACGCGATCTAACTCTGCCTGGTATAAACGGGAACGCAAAACAGATATTGCTTTCTCTAAGTTTTTATGCTGTGAACGGCCATCCTGGCACTCTACTACTACTCCTGTAGGAATATGCGTCAAGCGGATCGCAGATTCTGTTTTGTTAATATGCTGACCACCCGCTCCGGATGCTCGGAAGGTGTCTTTGCGCACATCATTCATATCCAGTTCGAAATCCACTTCTTCCGCTTCAGGCAACACCGCCACCGTAATTGCAGAAGTATGCACCCGTCCCTGGGATTCGGTTTCGGGAACCCGTTGCACACGATGTACACCGGATTCGAATTTCAGCATTCCGTAAATTCCCGCTCCTTCAATACTCATAGAGATTTCCTTATAGCCTTTCCCCGAAGCTTCGGAGGAGTTTGCAATCTCGTAATTCCACCCCATCTCTTTGAAGTACATTGTGTACATTCTGAATACGTCTTCCACAAAAATACAGGCTTCATCTCCACCTGTTCCGGCACGCAATTCGAGAATGGCATTTTTATCGTCTTCCGGATCCTTCGGGATCAGCAATATTTTGATCTCTTCTTCCAGCTCCGGTTTCTTTTGTTCCAGCTCATTGATCTCCATTTTCGCCATTTCACGCATTTCCGGATCTGTTTCCACTTCGAGCATCTCTTTCGAACTTTTCAGGTTGTCCAAAATATTCTTGTATGCTTTGTATGTGTTATCTACCTCCTCCAGGTCTCGGTATTCTTTATTTAATTTCACGTAACGGTCCATATCCGAAATGATATCCGGATCGGTAATCATTTTACCAACCTCAACAAATCGGAAATGAATGGCTTCCAGTTTACTTAATAAATCTTGCATCTATTCTTCTAATCTTTTAATTCTTATTCTTCCTGAACAAAGAGCATTTCAAGCTTTGCGCTCTTTTGCTTCTTAGCAGCAGGAATAAATCGTGTATTAAACCGCCAGAAATGAGAGGCGCGAAAGGCGTAAGATCTCTTTATTGATTCCAGCTATCCGTTGTAAATAAATTCACCAACTTCCGAGCGAACGGTCACCTGTTTTCCCGACATTTTTTCTACCCGGCCGATAATTTGTGCATCAATTCCAAACGATTGGCTGATCGAAATGATTTGCTGTGCTTCACTTTCCGGCAAATACACTTCCATGCGGTGTCCCATGTTAAAGACTTTATACATTTCTTTCCAATCGGTACCTGATTCTTCCTGGATCATCCTAAAAAGTGGCGGAATCGGGAATAAATTATCTTTAATCACGTGAACATCATCCACAAAGTGCAATACTTTCGTTTGCGCTCCACCCGAACAATGAACCATTCCGTGAATGGAAGAGCGGCATTTGTCCAAAATCGCCTTGATAACGGGTGCGTAAGTACGCGTAGGTGAAAGGACTAATTTTCCGGCATCTACAGGAACTCCTTCAATCCGATCCGTCAGGTTCTTCGACCCGGAATACACCAATTCGTCCGGAACTGCGGCATCAAAACTTTCAGGGTACTTCGCAGCCAGAGTTTTGTTAAATACATCATGACGGGCAGAGGTTAATCCATTCGAACCCATTCCGCCATTGTATGCATTCTCGTAGCTTGCCTGACCATAAGAAGCCAATCCAACGATTACATCTCCATCCTGGATGGTATGATTCGAGATCACCTCGGAACGTTTCATGCGGCAAACAACCGTTGAATCCACGATAATTGTACGAACCAAATCGCCAACGTCAGCAGTTTCACCCCCTGTTGAATAAATCCCGATTCCCTGTTCCCGAAGTGTTTCTAATAATTCTTCTGTCCCATTGATAATTGCCGCGATAACTTCCCCGGTAATGAGATTCTTGTTTCTTCCAATGGTTGAAGAAAGTAAGATATTTTCCGTTGCTCCTACACACAGCAGATCATCAATATTCATGATCAGTGCATCCTGGGCGATTCCTTTCCAAACGGAAATATCCCCGGTTTCTTTCCAATACATGTATGCCAAAGACGATTTTGTTCCTGCTCCATCGGCGTGCATCACAATACAATACGCTTCGTCTCCTGTCAGATAATCAGGCACAATTTTGCAGAAAGCTTTTGGAAACAAGCCTTTATCGACTTTTTTGATCGCATTGTGTACTTCTTCTTTTCCTGCGGAAACACCCCGTAAATTGTATCGAATATCTGACATACTAAAAATTGAAAGGGCAAAGTTACAAAATTCAATTGAGAGGAAAGCCCACAAAAAAAGGCCTTTGAAACAAAGACCTTTTTTGTGACTGCGCTGACGCTTATCTTTTATCGAAAGCAATGCTTTCTCATATTTAAAATTACCTTGCTTTTGGAAGTGGTTTAAATATCAGGTAATCCGGATTTGCAGGAGGTGCATTGGTTGCATCGAACTCCAGTGTAACCACTTTACCTTCCGTACGTCTGTTGTACTGTTGCAATTGCTCAAACAATTTCTTGTTTGTTTTCTTGAACTGGTTCATGTATGCTTCTTTTAACACGATTGTCTGTACTCCTGGAAGTACATTTCCATCCGCATCTCTCGGTTCAGATTCCATGTATACACCACCTGATAAGTAAACTGTTCTCGGTTCACGCTCTCCTTTTCCAACCGGGATAATTCTGCGCGGATCAATTCCTTTTTCCTCTACCAGGAACTTGTAGCACGCTTTCGCACGGTTTTCGGAAAGAACCTGGTTGTACACGTCATTACCTCGTGGATCCGTATGAGAACTCAACTCCAGAACCAATCCCGGATTATCTGTTAACAAATCATATACGAACAACAGGGAATCCTTAGAATTAATGGAAGAGTCAACTAACAAATCCCATTTTGCCAAAGGATAACGTACCTCCGGAAGACGGATTGGTTTTTTCACCGGGAACAATCCCATATCCAAAACGAAATCCTGGTTGTACTTCAATCCTTTTGTTGAAATGGAAGCTCCTGCTTTGTTCTCATAATATCCTTCTTTGGAGATCATGATCTTGTAATCGGATTCTTCCTGAATATAACGGTCACCGTTTGGTTTTTTATCCCAGAATACAGATCCGTCTTTTGCAGTTAATCCTTCCCACTTTTCGTTTGCGTTGGATCCGGTAACTACTACTTTCACACCATCAATTTTTGTTTGACGCGTCTTATCCGTCAAGTCAAACACATTGATTTTTAAAGAGAACACGTTCGGAGGCAATTCATACATCCATAAATCCGGGCTGAATTGCTCACCCACATTTCCTTTACGCTCAGAAGTAAAATATCCTTTGCGGTCATCCACTTCCACCATGGCATAGTCGTTGAACTCGGAGTTGATAGGAGACCCATAATTTGTCGGTTTCTCCCATTGATTCTTATCTCCTATTTTTTCAGCACGGAACATATCCAATGCACCCATTCCCGGAAGACCATCGGAAGCATAGATCAAATCTCCGTTTTTCGCAAAACTTGGGAATAATTCATTTCCTGCGGTATTGATTTCAGGCCCCATATTTGTCGGCATGGACCATGAATCGGATTTTTTGTCATAAGTAGTGTACCATAAATCATGTCCTCCCTGACCTCCCGGCATGTCAGAAGCAAAAATCAGGAATTTCGCATCGTCCGACACACATGGATGTCCAACTGACAAGGTATCGTTTGGTTTCAAAGAAAGTTTTTTAGGACGTTCCCAACCTTTACCACCCATTTCAGACATATAGATATCACAACCTAAGTTTTTCTTTTTCAAACTCGGACAACGTGTAAAGAACATCGTTTTACCTCGTGCATCGATACACATTGTACCTTCGCTGTCTTCCGTATTGATACTGTCTCCTTCGATTGGTTTCGGTTCCAACCAGTTTCCTTTTTTATCCAATTCAGATACGAAGATGTCCATATACTTTTGACAAGTCAACGGATCTTTCGCTTTTCCCTGAAGGCCTTCACGCTCACTGGACGTTCCGAAAGCAATTTTTGTTTCTTTCTTATCAACGAACATCGGCGCCATTTCGAACCCTTCTTTGTTCAGGGCCTTTACATTGGAAACCGTATGACGTGTTCTGTTTTCTTTGAATTCTTCGAACATCTTGCATGAAGCAATTCCCACATCTGCTCTCGGATCGTCCGGAACCAATGCTTTGTAAGCCATGTAATTCTCCTGTGCTTTTGTCAGTTCGCTCATTTGACGAAGCATATCAGCATTATATAACAAAACAAGCGGTTCCTTTTTCTGGAACTTTAACAAGATGGCTTTTTCATACCACTCATTAGCTCTTTTGAAATTATCTGTCATTCTGTAACATTCAGCCGTTTTAAAAGCCATGTCACCTTTCATTGCAAGACCTGATTTAGACTTACGTTTGATTTTGGAATAGGCTAATTCACATTTTGCTGCAGCTTCACAGTAATTTCCACTTCTAAACTGAGTATTTGCATCTTTAATTTGTTTCACTTGTCCGAAAGACACGCTGGAAACAACTAAAAGTCCAGATAAAATAAGCGTTTTAACATTCATAGCAAGGTGCAATCTTTTTATAATAAACACAGTGACAATAGAGAAACTATGGCTTAAAGGTATAGTTAAACAGTTGTCGTGATTGCCGAAATTAAATTAAAATTTTGAATACGCGTTATTTATCACGGAAAAAAAAACGTCTAACCTGCTTTTTGTGAGATTTTACTCAGAGACGTATCTGTCCCATTTTTGCAGTAAAACTTGAAATCCGTCGGGTAAATCGGACTCAAATTGCATCCACTCTCCCGTTTTCGGATGTTGGAATCCTAACGATTTGGCGTGTAATGCCTGGCCGGGGACTAAATCAAAGCAATTGGCTATAAACTGCTTGTACTTATCATGGGTTGTTCCTTTTACGATGCGGTCTCCGCCATATTCCAGATCATGAAACAACGGATGGCCTTTCCATTTCAAGTGTGTGCGAATCTGGTGTGTCCTTCCGGTCTCCAGTTTACATTCGACTAAAGTCACCAAACCATACCGTTTCAGGACCTTCACATGAGTAACTGCATGTTTTCCATGATCTCCTTCGGGAAACACCGTCATGACCTTTCTGTTCTGCAAAGAGCGTCCCAGGTTTCCTTCAATCCGGATATCTTCTTCCAGATCACCCCAAACCAATGCCTGGTATCTTCGCTCGGTGGTTCGGTCATAAAATTGTCTTGCCAGGTTCGTCAATGCGTCTTCCGTTTTGGCTACAACCATAATACCGGTGGTATGTTTATCCAAACGATGAACCAAGCCGGGCCTTCCGAAATAATCCGATTTTCGTTCCGGTAAATTATCGAAGTGATAAACCAGGGCATTAACCAGGGTTCCTGTGTAATTTCCGTACCCCGGATGAACAACCATGTTTGCAGGCTTATTTACGACAATGACTTCCTGGTCCTCGTAAACAATGTCTAAAGGTATGTTCTGCGGAATTAATTCAATTTCGCGCACGGGATAAGGCAAAACAATCGCCACCTCGTCATGCGGTTTGATCTTATAGTTCGACTTAACCGGTTTGCCATTCACCACGACACTGCCGTTTTTGGCTGCCGATTGGATTTTATTCCGGGAAGTATTTGGAAGACGGTCCAGTAAATACTTGTCTATCCGAACGGACTCTTGTCCCGGATCTGCTTTAAAACGGTAATGTTCAAAAAGTTCCTCTTCTTCTTGCTCAACGTCCTGAACATCGTCATTCATCTCTTATCTGATAATTTTTTTAACTGTTTGTGAGTTGTTTAATCTCAAAAAATAAATTCCCGAAGGAGCATCACTCAAATCAAAGCGAAGGTTGTCCGACTCAACAGTTAAAAGTGTGCGTCCTTGTGAATCTACCAGAACCGCACCCGGAAATGCCGCTTCCGATCTCCAGTTAATATTTACGATTCCGTTAGTCGGGTTCGGGTAAACATTCCAGTTGATCTCTTCTTTTGAAAATTCATCCACCGCAAGATCAAAATTATCCATTGTTCTGATAATCGGCCGGATCATTGGTACTCCCTGTTGTGATGAATTTGACCAATTGACACCCCCGTTCAGGGAGAAAAACAATTTTCCGTTTTGCGGTGTGTTCTTATCAAATCCAATATTCAACGGATCCACATCAATTTGTCTCATCCCAACGTAGAATGGGCCCGAACCCAGTGGAAGGCGTTCACCGTCATTCAATAAATAATCTGTAAAGACCCCTCTTCCATCTTCATAGATCGGTGTTCTCGGGTAGAAAAATTCATCCTCGTAAAGTACCGCACCGGGCACACCGTTATTGTCACCCCAAACAGTCAACAAGAATAATTTGTTGGATAAATCCTTAACTGTAGGCACAAAACACATTCTTACTCCAAGCAAGGTATCTGCCTGGTAAGGCTGAAATTTCAATGCCACTCTTCCCTGTACCTGTGAAATTCCATAAGCTGCTTCTGCCGACCCGTCGTCATAGGCGTATACATTTTCAAATACCTGTTGTGTATACGAAGAATCGTTGAGTGCCAAATTCGGGAATTGCGCACCGGCACTACCAATGATATCGAATGTTTTTGTGTTGACTGCCGGTGTAGTTGAGAACGTATAACCTCCTGTGAAATCATGCAAACTTGAATACGTGGTCCGTGGTGCATAATTGATATTACCACCTGATAAGGTCTGAGCCACCAGGGTAAATGTTCCTTCCGTCGTTCCACCGAAATCCACTTTCACATTTCCGTTCAGGTTGTTTTCCGGAACATTCGAATTGTTTCTCACGGTTACTTTCACCGCTGGGTTCATATGTGTCGGATCATTGACCCAATGCTCCCATGGAACCTGAGTATAGGTATCTATCAATGAACCGATTGGGTAAACAAAGGCAAAATCCTTGAAAAGGGTATCCTGATAACCACTTCCGTTTCTTAAATGCACATAATCCAGATGGAATTCATCCAGCATTCCTGATAGTCCTCCGTAATTCTTAAACCGGAAACGGAATCCGTTTGTTAAATAAGCTGCATTGACAATTCTCAGATGCCCCACTTTAAAATCACCCTGCACTCCACCGTTTATAGCCCAAACACGGTCCCATTCATCGGTATTCTTGTCGTAAAACTCCAGGACCAGGGAATCCTGCAGTTCCGGAGCATCTCCGAAACCCTGGCGCTGAACTAAAAAGCTTAAATAAATAGAATCACCCGGTGTGTAGGAAGAAAGATCGATTGTTTTGGACGTCAGGAAATCTGCGTAACCGGTTTGAGTAGTATTAATTGCATACGGATAACCGGTTTCGTCCAGTCCGTCAAAAGTAACAACTCCCAATGTCCACGGATTAACTGCATGGGTGTAATTATGATATGCCGACAGGTCAGTCCAGTAAGCGGTCGGATCTGCTTCATGTGCAAAGAAAATAGTCACTGAATCCTGTTTGACATCCGGATTTGACAGGTTGATCGTATCGGTAGTATTCGCAAAATCAAGCGTGTCATAAATGTTGTATGGCGGATATAACTGAATCGTTGAATAAACTACCGGATAGTTTTGAAAATCAGCCATTTTAATACTGATTAACGGTAAATCCGTTTGAGTAGTGGTTCCTGCAGACGTGGTATAACGTCTGGTTGGAGAAGTGGAAAACACCCGGTCATTCGACAACGGAACATCCGATAAGTCTGTCAGGTAGAAAAACTTCTGTTCAGTCACGTTTGCATCTCCGGGCTGTGCATCCAGAATCGGAAATTTAGAATGTGAAAACTCGTCCAAAAGTGGTAAGGACAAGGTATCAAACGAATACACAAAGGTACTGTCAATATTGGCGGTACTTTTCAAGTGAAGGGATCTTTTGGCAGAAACCTCTCTTTTCATTGCTCCGATCGGACTCAACACTTCCTGTCCGAACGAAACAAAACCAATAATAAAAACAAAAACGGTGACTAAACTAAATTTCATCCAATTAAAAATTACCTACTTTTTTTCAGCTGAAACCATAATTGTAGTACCGGATGGAACCGTAGCTCCTTCCATAAACTCAGGGCTCTGAGAATAAATCTCAGCATTGGCTGAATCGGCAGCATTTGTACATCCGTCGCATGCACCAACTGAAATCTGTAGCGATATTCCACTTAAACGCGCTTTGGCATCAGATATTGTTAACCCGATCAAATCAATTACTGTAACCGGTTGTGCCTCGTTATTCTGACCGACTACCAGGGTAATGGTACTTCCAACCGGAATCTTTGTTCCTTCCTTGATTTCCTTACCGTTATAAAGCTGTCTCAACACGGCTCCGTTTGATTCCGATGTCGGAACATACGTTTTTCGGCATTTCAATCCTCTGTTCTTTAGAATACTTTCGGAAATGCGTTCCGATTTATCAATCAAACTCGGCATTTCAACCAACCGCGATTTTTTAGAAACCTGCACGCGGATAATCCGGCCCGGTTTTACACATACCAATGATTTGGAAGTTGGCAGCGGATCTTGTGAAACAATTGTTCCCGCAGGCAATTCAGGTTTGTAGACCGAATCCAATACTTCTATTTTCAATTCCAGAGCTTCCAGTTTCGATTGAGCGCTGCTGGTTTTCAACCCAACCACATTCGGAACATCAATTTTTTCACCGTGATTGGTATATTGGTCCAGATAAACGATCAATATGGAGATCACGATAATATAAGTAAGCAAAATGAAGATTGCATGCTTCAAAAAATGCCTGCTCCAAACAAATGCCTTAAGCTTCTGAAAAAACTTCATAAATCGATTGTAAGTTGCACAAATATAAAAAGAATGTTCCTCCAAGGACACAATGCCTATACGAAGCTTTTAACAATCGATTCTGAAAACTTTTCCACTTGGGTCAAACGTCCTTTTAAATATCGGCTAATTTTGTGAAAAATGACGATATGAAGCTGGTTGGTTTGTTTTGTGGCGGGTACTCTTCGGAATTTGAGATCTCATTGAAAAGTGCTCAAACTATTATGGATAATTTTCCGGAAACCTATGAAGTGGTGCCAATCCATGTATTTGAAAACGGATGGTTTGTTCCCAGTGGTTCGGAAAGACTTCCGTTTTCTATTGAAAGCATGAGCTATCCGATCAACGGCGAAGAACGCAGGATCGATGTTGGCCTGATATATATTCACGGAGATCCGGGCGAAAACGGCAAAATCCAGGCATTGCTCGACATGAAAGGAATTCCGTATGTGAATTCCAATGCACTGGCTTCCGAGTTGAGTTTTGATAAATGGTACTGTAACCAGTTCCTTTCCCGCTTCGGCATTCCAGTTGCGAAATCGTTGTTTTTAAAATCCCGGGACCAGTATACAACGGATCAAATCATAAACGAACTGGGAATACCTTGTTTTGTCAAACCCTCCGATTCCGGGTCAAGTTTCGGGATCAGCAAAGTTTCCAAATCAGAAGACCTGCAACCCGCGTTAGACAAAGCATTTGAAGAAGGAGATACCGTTGTGATCGAATCTTTCCTGAAAGGAACAGAGGTAACTTGCGGAATTTATCGCTCTCCAAAGGAATTGGTCACCTTGCCCTTGACTGAAATCGTTACTGAGAACGATTTTTTTGATTACGAAGCAAAATACCTGGGTCAGTCACAGGAAATCACCCCTGCCCGCGTTTCGGACACGATCCGAAATGCCGTTTGGGAAACGTCAAAAGAAGTATATAACCTCCTGCAATTAAAATCGATCGCACGTATTGATTTTATGTTGGTAAATGATATTCCACATGTCATCGAAGTAAATACAACACCGGGATTCTCAGCAGCAAGCCTGGTTCCTCAAATGTTGGCGGAAGCAGGAATTTCGATCACGGATTTCTGGACACAGATTTTTGAAGTGGAACTGGGCAAACGATAGGACAACATTTATTTAACCGCAAAGGAAAGAAGGACGCAAAGTCTTTAACCTTGTTATTTTAACAAATTTCTTTTTGAAGAAGCTGAAGCATATTCTAACTCTGCGTTCTCAGCGCTCTTTGGAATGAAAAGGAAAAGAGGATTTGGTTTTAGGAAACCTTATAAAATGAAAAAGGGTACAATCCAAAAAGTACCCTTTTCCAAACCTAAAACCCAATTTACCAAACCAATCAGAGAGATTTCTGATATATACTTGACACCCCTATGATGCGGCATTTTTTAAAAGGTTGGAAAAAAAATAATTATTTTTTCAGATAATTAAAATTCAAGCAGGTTATAAATTATAACCTTGTTTGAATTCGTCCGTTTTCGCGAGCCTTCGGCTTGCTAGTCTTGTGAGACAGAGCCTCGGTCTTCGTCCACTTTCACGCGCTCCCTCGGCTTGCCTGTCTTGTGAGACAGAGCCTCGGTCTTCGTCCACTGCGTGGACTCTTACTCTACGCAATGGCAAGGCGGATCAAAATACCACTTGACCTGCGGCATTCCCTCCTGCCATTTTTGCTGGAAATGCGGTCCCAACATAATTGCTCTCATATCCACAGCTTCCAGCTTTTTCAGGTTCATAACCTCATCGGGAAGTACATTGATCGGGTTATCCCAGATATCCAGGATTCTTAAATCGGTCAGATATCCGATACAAGCCGGCAAAGAGCTTATTTTGTTTCGTGCCAAATGCAATTTCTGAAGTTTCGGCATTTGACAGATCACAATGGGAGCCTGTTCAATATTGTTCTTTGTAGCATCCAATGTTTTCAGCGATTTGAATACCGCCATTTCCAATGGAAGTTCCTTTAATTTATTTTTGGAAAGATTTAAATACTTCAAATTCTTGAATGTGTACAATTTTTCAGGAATCTGATCCCATTTCAATTTCGATGCATCGATAGCCAAAACCGTATCGGGATTTGCCTTTTGGACCATTTCCCACGGGTAAATCCGTAAGGTATCCTGAGCGAAAATAATGTTACTTATACAAAGAAAAATAAGTGCGGGCAGTAATTTCATCGAGTTGAATTTGATGTTTCAGATCTTCTATATTTTCAAAACGCTTTTCATCGCGTATATGTTGCATTACTTCCACTTTAATCTGCCGGTCATAAATTTCCTCATGAAAATCGAACAGGTAGATCTCAATGGTCACCCGTCCATTATTTGCAACGGTTGGTCGCGTACCGATATTCATAACTCCATAAATCAGCTGATCGCCAAGATATGCTTTTGCTGCATATACTCCGTTCCCGGGAATGATTTTCTCCGTATTTTCCAGATCAATGTTTGCTGTCGGAAAACCAATTGTCCGGCCGATTTGTTGTCCTTTCACTATTTTTCCCTGCAACACAAAAGGGCTTCCCATCATTTCGGCAGCATATTCGACTTTCCCTTCTAAAATGGCATTTCGGATCTTGGTAGAGCTGATAGTAACATTACCAACAGAAATTGCAGGTAACTGAAACACCTTAAAATGATAGATTTCACCCAGTTCCTGTAATTCCTGGAATGAACCCTCCCTATTCTTCCCAAAATGATGGTCATGTCCGATATGCATTTCACTCACTCCAATTTGGTTCACCAATACATCCCGTACAAATTCCATAGCAGACAGACGGGAAAATTCTTTCGTGAAAGGAAAAAGGATAACAGTGTCTAATCCAAGTTTTTCGAGTTTTGCCAGTTTTTCGTCGACTGTATCTATCAACTTGACCGAATAACTTTCCGGATAAAGTACTTTTCTGGGATGCGGTTCAAACGTGAACAAAACAGATTCTTTGTTTTCTCTTTTAGCCTTTTCCACCAGCGACGTGATAATTTCCTGGTGTCCTAAATGAACTCCATCATAAGTCCCCAAAGTAAGAATTGGATGATTAAACTTCGTATCTGAATTCAACTGCCGAACTACACGCATAGTACAAATGTAGTTAAACAAAAAAAGACTACAACTGATGTAGTCTTTTTTGATTGAAGTTTCGTTTGTTTATCTGATTAATTGAATATCTCCCTGTCCGGTAAGTACTTTTCCATTCATTCCTTCTACTTCATAGGTAAAGAAATAGACACCCTCTGAAGCCATATTTCCATTAACCGTTCCATCCCAGTAAGCTTGTACACCTTCATAATTACACATTTTATCTCCCCAACGGTTTACGATCGTTACTTTAACCGATTTCGCATAACTTACCGTAAGAAAGAATGTGTCGTTATTATTATCCCCGTTTGGAGTAAAGATATTTGGAATTATTACGATCGGGTCCGGAAGTGGATTAACTGTAATATGAACAGTATCTGTATCCGTACACGATCCGTTTGCAGCAGTCAGGACAACCCAATATTCTCCCGGACTTGTATAGACATATTGCTGTCCGGAGGTGTTGTTGGAATTTACCTGAGCCCCATTTCCAAAATTCCAATGATAGGTAGCAGCATCGAATGACATATTCTCGAAATTCACGGTCAAATCCGGGAAACCTTCTGTTACATCGGCAGAAACAACCGCTGTCGGCATCGGCACGATAGTAACTGTGATTTGATCGGTGTTTACACAACCATTGATATCTGTTCCGGTCACCGTATATGTTTGAGTAGATCCCGGGGTAAATGGTACTCCGTTTGTAACTCCATTATTCCAAACATACGTTTGAGCTCCTGAACCCGAAAGGGTCACTGCACTTCCGATACAAATGGATTGATCTGCTCCGGCATTCACATTTGGAAGCGGATTTATCGTTACAGTTACCTGGTCGGTACTTTGACAACCAAGAGCATCCGTACCGGTTACAGTATATGTTTGGGAAGCTCCCGGTATAAATGAAACGCCATTGGTAACCCCGTTGTTCCAACTATATGTTTGAGTTCCCGTTGCCGTTAGTGTTACAGATCCGCCCTGACAAACCGATTGGTCGATTCCGGCATTAACAGGAGCAGGTAGATTTACCGTTATGGTTACCTGGTCCGTATTCGTACAACCGTTCGCATCAATTCCTGTTACAGTATAAGTCTGTGTGGAACCAGCCGTGAACGAAACTCCATTTGTAACCCCGTTATTCCAGGTATAGGAAACTGCTCCCGAACCATTCAATGTGACAGAAGTTCCCTGACATACTGATTGTGGTGCACCTGCGTCAACTGGAGGAAGTGGATTTACGGCAACAACCACTTGATCCGACCCTTGACAACCATTAGCATCTATCCCTGTAACTGTATAAGTTTGTGTGGAGGCCGGTGTAAATGAAACACCATTTGAAACACCATTGTTCCAGGTATAAGACTGCGCACCCGATGCGTTCAATATTACCGAACCCCCGATGCAGATTCCCTGATCACTTCCTGCATTAACCGGCGGACTCTGATTTACTGTTACCTGAACGATTGAGTTTGCAGCACATCCGTTCACATCGGTTGCAGTAACGGTGTAATTGGTCGTTGCTGCAGGACTAACCGAATTGCTTGGTCCGTTTGGCAATGAATTACTCCAGGTGAAAACGTAAGAACCATTCCCTCCGGTTGCCTGGGCATTCATGGCTACACTTCCACCACTACACATGGATAACGGAGTGTTTGTTGTCACATTTACCGGAGTAGGCTGGGCAATTGTAACTGAAATTGTATCGTGGCAATTATTCCCGTCTGTTACAACATAATCATAAGTTCCCACTGCTAAACTTGAAAAAGTGTTTGAAGCCTGAGAAGAACCTCCTACAAGCGAATAGGTATATGGCAACGGAGTTCCTGTTCCTCCAAGCTGCACGCTTCCATCACTTAATCCATTACAGGATACATCCTGATTATCTACCAAAAGAGCTGTCAGGTTGTTTACGGTACCTACTGCAGCCATTACAGATGCAGGACAACCATTATCATCTACAACCTGAATCGTATATGTTCCGCCCGCAACATTGCTAAACGTCGGACTTGTTTGAGACGCTCCACCATTCGAAGAATAATGCAGTGTTCCTGTTCCTCCTGCTCCGGATACAGTTAAACTTCCGTCACTGCCCGAGCAACTTGCATCTGTTGCAGAAACAAAAGAAAGCGTTACAGCTATCGGTTGTGTTATGGTTACGGGTTGAGTATCGGTACATCCGTTCGCATCCGTTACCTCAATTGTATAGGTTCCGGCCGCTAAGTTCGAATATGTCCCACCTGATTGGGCTGATCCCCCGTTTAAGGTATACGTATAAGGAAGTTGCCCACCTGAAATAGCAGTTACAGCCGAACCGTTTGACCCCCCGTTGCAAGAAACGTTGGTACTGTTTGCCAATGTTAAATCAAGCGTACTTGCCGGACCTACTGTAGCAGCGATGCTTCCCTGGCAACCATTCATATCCTGGACCAGGACGGTATAGTTCCCCGCAGCGAGGTTGGTAAATACTCCGCTTGCCTGCCAGTTCACACCATTATCAATCGAATATTGATAACCGCCTGCACCGCCGATCCCCTGAACTTCAAAACTACCTGTAGCCCCGGAACAAGAAGGAGGTGTTGAAGCAATTTCATTTCCTGAAGGAGTAGCAGGATCGGGAGTAACAACCACATCATCTGTTTTGACAATAACTGTTCCGTCACAGGCTGTATAAGTAGTCGTAGCCGTGTATGTAGTTGCTGCAGTAGGACAAACGTTTATTGTGGTATTGGTTCCAAGACTTGTTGCTCCCTGAAACCATTCGGTAGTATAGATTGGAGCACCATTCGGAGTAAAACGCCAGCCTTCCGGTGTTGAAACTGTCCAATTGGGTGAGGTATTTCTGTTTGGAGCCGCAATTCCTGCAGTTCCTGCCGGATTTTGAATCCCAATAATTGCTGCACCACCATTCCAGGAACCACACAAACCTTTGTTATTGACATATACGTCGATCACATTCGTAGTTTCGTACAATACCATCATAAAGGTGGAGAAAACGCTGTTGTTACAAGATGCGGAATAGTGAGGTAAATTATTATAAGACACCACAAATATTCTACAAGGAGCTGCCCCTACAACATACCATTTTACAGTTCCCCCGTAAGAAGGATCGATATCGTGGTAAATACCAAAAATATCCCCTGCCGATGTCAAACTGGTAGAAGGACATGAAGCCGTAAATGACCAGGGTTGTGATGTTGGTGCATAGGTACCGAATTTAATGGATCCGTTCGATCCGATCTTACAGGACGTATACGATTGTCCATAGTAACAAAATGTAAACGGCAGAGTAATTTGCGGACTCCAAACATCATCAGTACCAACGGAAACTCCTGTTCCGCCTGTTTGATTGTAAGCAATGGGCGGGGTATGGGGAATCGAAGCAACAGTATATGTACTGGTAGCACCGGCATGAAACGGAGTGGCAGTCAATGTGGCACATGGTTGGTTACACGTAAGTGTCTGATCCGCACCGGCGTTGACACTCGGGCATCCCGGAAATTGAGCTAATGCTGTTGAAAATACTGACAGAATCCCTATCAGTGTAGTAGTAAGTTTCATATTTAGTAGCAATAAGTAACGTAGTCTAAAACGAAAATACACAAAAAAGGTTGCATTCCAAAAAAAGATGTGCAAATCATTGAATATCAATGTCCGCACACCCTTCACACTTTTCTATGTATTTATCCGTTTTAATCTCTCATCAACTCTACATTTCCTTGCCCAGTTTGAATGGTACCGTCTAATCCGGTTGCCGTATAATTATAGAAATAAACTCCTTCAGCCGCCGGGTTACCATTTATACTTCCGTCCCAGGAAGCTGCCAGGCCGGAGAAAGTAACCATTTTATTTCCCCATCTGTTTATGATTGTAACATCCACGGATACTGCATTCTCCAATCGAATGAAAAACACATCATTCTTTCCGTCACCATTCGGTGTGAAAATATTCGGTGCCACAATATTCATCGGAGGGAAAGGAATAACAATCACTTCCAGATGTGACGTATCTTCACATATTCCATTACTTGCCGTTAAAACAACCGTGTAGGTTCCAGGTGTCTGATAAGTTGCATCCGGTTCTGCCGAACTATTTGTGGTATTGTAGGAAATTCCATTCCCGAAAGCAAAATTGTAAGAATTCGCATTCGTACTGGAATTGGTAAACTCAACTTCTAATCCGGGATAACCTGTAAGTGGTGAATTACTCTCCAGAACGGCATTCGGCACCAAAATAACCGTTACAACAACGGTGTCTGTATTTTGACAACCGGCAGCCGTAGTTCCTGTTACAACATAGGTATTGGTTCCCAATGAAGGCACAAAGCTTAAATTATTCTGCACACCATTCGACCAGGTATAAGAAGTTGCGCCGGAACCACTCAATATAACCGGACTTCCTTCACAAATGGTTTGGTTTGCTCCGGCACTGACAACCGGAATCGGATTGACAGTTACAACCACCTGATCTGTTCCCGTACAGCCATTTGAATTTGTACCTGTTACGGTATAAGTAGTCGTTGTCCCCGGGGTAAATGAAACCCCATTAGTTATTCCATTGTTCCAGGAATAAGTTTGAGCACCGCTAGCCGTTAAAGTAACGCTTGTTCCCAGACAAACTGCCTGATCAACACCCCCACTTACCGTTGGTGAAGGATTAATTGTAATAGTGACTTGATCCGTATTGGTACAACCATTCGCATTTGTTCCGGTAACGGTATAAGTTTGTGTTGCATTGACAATAAATGGAACACCATTCGTAACACCATTGTCCCAGGTATATGTTTGTGCTCCCGAACCCGAAAGAGTAACCGATTGTCCGGAACAAACCGTTTGATTTATTCCTGCATCCACTACCGGAAGCGGATTTACCGTCACCAAAATCTGGTCAGTTCCGGTACAGCCATTTGCATCTGTTCCTGTCACCGTGTATGTCATTGTGGATGCCGGTGCAAAGGAAACCCCGTTCGTAACTCCATTATCCCAGGTATATGTTTGAGCTCCCGAACCCGAAAGTGTAACCGATTGACCAATACATACCGCTTGATCCGCTCCGGCATTTACAGGAATCGTTGTGTTCACGGTTACCAATACATCGTCCGTATCCGTACAACCATTTGCAGCTGTTCCAACAACTGTATAAGTAGCAGTTGCTCCCGGAGTGAATGGGACACCGTTTGTTACTCCGTTGTCCCAGGTATATGTTTGTGCTCCGGAACCCGAAAGTGTTACCGATTGTCCCATACAAACTGTTTGATCAGGTCCCGCATCCACAACAGGATAAACAACAGTTACGCTCGTTGAAGCAGGTGGCGGCGAACACGTTGTTGTTCCATACGTTGTTGTTGCTGTCAATGTAAACGTGGATGTTCCAGCAGGTAACCCGCTTGAAGTCGTGTTACCGGTAGTCGGGTTTGCAATAGAACCCGGACCGGCCCACAACAAAGTTGTTGTAGCCGTAATCGTAATCGGTGTGCTTAAGGTTGGTGAAACCGGCACCTGGAAAATAGAAGCTGTCGCTGCTGAACAGGAGTTATCATTAATTGCCGAGTTGATTGCGCCTGAACTATATCCGATCGAAGTCGGTGATCCACAAATCGATGTCAGGTTTGAAAAAGTGATGTTCGCATTAGTTAACGCTCCGACATCCTGACCGATACAGTCATAAATTTGCACTGCCCATCCTCCTGCCGCAGCATTGCAACCTATCAGGCTCGACCAGTTGATCGGAGTATTGGAAGGACCATACGTGCTGTAAGTTCCGCTCAAAGAAGAGGGTGACGGGTTACAAACATTGATGTTTCCCCCACCAGTAGTTGTAAAGCATAAGTTATTCACATTATCACCGCTGTTACAAGTAGATCCCTGTCCAATTGCTCCTGGATTCGGAAGCAGTAAGATCGTAGGAGAACCACACGCCGGCGGACCAACTAAATAAAATGCCAGGTCAGAAACAAAGGTGTGATTTGCTGTAAAACAAACCTGGATTTCCGTATTGACATTAATCAGTGATTGCGGTGGCGGCGGATTGTAGTATGAAAATGATCCAGTTGTATTTACAGTAGAAGACAACGAGGCATTATTACAGTTTGACAAGGAACTGGAAGCAGTAACTTCAGTGTTGAGGTTCCAGACCCAAGCCACAAAACAATCGGTCAGTGTATTCGATGCGTCTCGTATTTCTACGCGGTATCCGTCACTTGCCAAATTAGAAATGGTGGAAGTACCCACTCCTGCATCAACAGATAAGGACTGCCAGGAAGAAGTGCTCTGATCATGATAAAACCAGTTGAAGGTGAAAGGTCCTGTTCCGCTTGTAGGGGTTGCCGTTAAACTTCCCTGCTGATCACCGAGCGCGTCCCCGCACCAAATATAAATCGGGTCATTGGGCGCACCGTTGGTGTAAGAAGTCGTAGAAGAACCGGAGTTTCCATTGGGAACAAGCTGCCCGTAACTGTACACTGAACTGATCAGTATCAGAAGAATCACTAACTTTTTCATCTTAATTTCCGGATTTAAGTTCATTAATACGTTGAACAATGCGTCCCTTTTCGCTCAGATAGCGTGCACGTTCCTGTTCAGATGCTTCATTCAGCTTCATTTCCGTATGGGCCAAAGCATCAATGCATTCCGGAAGCGTCCAGTCCTGTAGGGTTCTTACATGCATCGGCTCTTGCTTTGTTGCTTGCGGGGTTCCTTCCACTCCCTGCGCCTGGTGAACGACTACACCGTTGGGCAATTGAGTGGTATTTGTTTGTGAATGGCCGAATGTATGGATAGCGCATACAGACAGACCAAAAAGAATGATTTTCTTCATTTTAGTAGGTATAACAATATTAAATGGTTGCTTCAGCAATGTCTCTTGAAAAACGCACACTATTTTTGAAAAGTTGCACCCTTTCAACGTTTTTCTTCGTTGATATATCAAGCTATAAAGCCTTTATTTTACTGGGATTTAAAAAAATACAGAGGCATTTCACACCACAATAAAGAGGCTGCAAAAGCTGATTTTGTTCGAATCGACGAATATGGACACAACAACTTGACAAATCAAGCATTTCGGCGATTTTAAACACTAAAAAACAGCAAAATAAATTTCAACTATTTTTAGTGGCACGCACCTATTGGGGTGATTTAATATAAAATAACAGTGATATTCAATAATCTTTGTCATTTTATTGCACCAATACCATAAATGTGGTATTTTTGTCAACGAAATACAGCTTTATTTAAAATTAATCTAAATAAAGGATACAAGATACTTGTCATGATTACAGTAACAGAACAAGCAAAAAAACAGGCAATTCGCTTGATGGAAGACGAAGGCAAAGCAGGCTATTTCATTCGTGTTGGTGTAGAAGGAGGAGGTTGCTCCGGGTTAATGTACCAACTGACATTTGACAATCAAGAGAACGCAGACGATAAAATTTTTGAAGACAACGGAATTAAGGTCGTTGTTGACAAAAAGAGCTTTTTATACCTCATCGGAACAACATTGGATTTTTCCGGGGGATTGAACGGAAAAGGGTTTGTGTTTTCCAATCCAAATGCGGGAAGAACTTGCGGTTGCGGGGAATCCTTCTCATTATAATTATAGTACAAAGTTTAGATGGGTTATACTGAAAACGATTTAGCGAAAGACTTAGAAAATTCGGAATACAAATTCGGTTTTACAACTGATATCGAGTCGGATAGAGCTCCCCTTGGGTTGAACGAAGACATTATCCGGTTTATTTCCGCTAAGAAAGAGGAACCGGAATGGTTGTTGGATTACAGGTTAAAATGCTACAAAATCTGGTCTGAAATGACCGAACCTTCCTGGGCACATATTACATATCCGAAACCTAATTTTCAGGGTATTTCGTATTATGCAGCGCCAAAACAAACCAAAAAATACGAAAGCTGGGACGACGTGGATCCGGAGATGAAAGCAACCATGGCAAAGTTGGGAATTTCATTGGAGGAACAACAACGCTTAACAGGTGTAGCCGTGGATTTCGTAATGGACTCAGTTTCTGTTGCTACCAGTTTTAAATCCAAATTAAAAGAATTGGGAATTATTTTCTGCTCGTTTTCGGAAGCTGTTCAGGAACACCCCGAATTGGTCAGACAATACATGGGATCAGTGGTTCCTGCAACGGATAACTTCTATGCAGCTTTGAATTCAGCAGTATTTACTGACGGTTCATTCTGCTATATCCCAAAAGGTGTTCGATGCCCAATGGAATTGTCGACCTATTTCCGGATCAACGAAGCAAATACGGGTCAGTTTGAACGCACATTGGTGATCGCAGACGAAGGTTCATATGTTTCCTATCTGGAAGGATGTACGGCTCCTCAGCGCGATGAAAACCAATTGCACGCAGCGGTAGTGGAATTGATTGCATTGAAAGATGCCGAGATCAAATATTCAACAGTTCAGAACTGGTATCCGGGTGATAAGAACGGAGACGGCGGAGTTTTCAATTTCGTGACCAAACGCGGAATTTGTGAAACCAATGCAAAGATTTCCTGGACACAGGTAGAAACAGGTTCAGCTGTAACCTGGAAGTACCCGTCCTGCATTCTGAAAGGAGACAATTCAATCGGGGAATTTTATTCCGTAGCCGTTACCAATAACTATCAACAGGCTGATACCGGGACAAAGATGATTCACCTGGGAAAAAATACCAAGAGCACCATCATCTCCAAGGGAATTTCAGCAGGAAAATCACACAATTCTTACCGTGGATTGGTTCAAATACACAAAAATGCACACCATGCAAGAAACTTCTCGCAATGTGATTCGCTGTTGATGACCGATGAATGCGGAGCGCATACTTTCCCATACATTGAATGTAAAAACCCGAGTGCCAAAATTGAACATGAGGCAACTACATCTAAAATCGGGGAAGACCAGATTTTCTACTGTTTACAACGTGGAATTTCGGAAGAAAAAGCAATCAGTTTGATCGTAAACGGATATTGTAAAGAAGTGTTGAACCAGCTTCCTATGGAATTTGCCGTAGAAGCTCAAAAATTGCTGACCATTAGTTTGGAAGGGTCGGTAGGATAGTTAAAATAATTAGCAATGAATCAATTATCAAGCTTCATTCTGCTTGATAATTGATTACTCAGCGATTCATAATTGAAGAATAAGATGTTAAAGATCAAAAATTTACATGCGTCGATTGACGGAAAAGAAATATTAAAAGGGCTTAACCTCGAAGTAAATCCAGGTGAAGTTCATGCGATCATGGGACCGAACGGTGCCGGAAAAAGTACTTTGGCAAGTGTTCTGGCAGGACGCGAGGAATACGAAATCACAGAAGGTACTGTTGATTTTGAAGGAGCGGATTTACTTGAAATGGCAACGGAAGACCGTGCCAGAGAAGGTTTGTTCTTAGCGTTCCAGTATCCGGTTGAAATTCCGGGAGTTTCCAATGTAAATTTTCTGCGTACGGCTTTAAATGAAATTCGTGAATACAGAGGAGAACCTGCTATTTCTGCAAAAGATTTCATGGCCCTGGTTAAAGAAAAAAGTGCCATTGTAGAATTGGATGCCAAACTGGCTTCCCGATCTGTAAACGAAGGATTTTCAGGAGGGGAAAAGAAACGCAACGAGATTTTCCAAATGGCGATGCTGGATCCGAAATTGGCCATCCTGGATGAAACGGATTCCGGTCTGGACATTGATGCACTTCGCATTGTTGCCAACGGGGTAAATAAATTGAAGTCAGATAAAAACGCAACCATTGTAATTACTCATTACCAACGTTTGCTGGATTATATCGTTCCGGATTTTGTTCACGTGCTTTACAACGGTCAGATTGTAAAATCAGGCCCGAAAGAATTGGCTCTTGAACTGGAGGAAAAAGGATACGACTGGATTAAAGCAGAATTTGCTCATTAATTTAAATCATGCAGATGCAAACCATTGAAAAAGAATCGGCAGCAAGTGTGAATTGGCAATTAAAGGGGACTTTTCTTTTAAATCCCGAACTGCGGCAAAAAGCACTGGAAGTCCTAGAACATACTCCTTTTCCGACTACCAAAACGGAAGCTTGGAAATACACACGTGTTGCGAAAATCAAAAACAGCAACCTGGCCATCCAGGAAAATCCGGTTACACTTACAGGAAATTTCGGATTATCAACTGAATCCATTCAATACGTATTTATAAACGGGCATTTTTCCGAAACTCTTTCTTCAAAAACTTATCCCGACGGACTGAAAATCGGTGCACTTTCTCAAATGGATGACGCGGAAGTACGGGTTATGGGTGGAAATGTCCTGTTGGACGGAGAAGTTTTTTCTTCCATCAATACAGCCTATGCAACAGATGGATTGTACGTTCACGTTTCGGCAAAGATGCAAATTGAACCGGTCATTGAAATCATCCAGATCAATACGGATCAACACATGCTTTCCAATTTACGCCATGTATTGGTTGCAGAGGCATTTTCAGAAGTGAAATTCGTTCAGCGTTCGATTTCCGTAAATGGTTCGGATAATTTTACCAATGTCATTTCCGAAATCCACATTGGGAAAAATGCAAAACTGACAATGGATAAACTGCAGGAAGAAAACGAAACGTGTTTCCAAATTTCCACCGAGCTGGTAAATCAACACCAGGACTCAAATTTCACCATCAATACGGTCACTTTAAACGGTTTATTGGTTCGCAATAACCTGACAATCGAAGTAGACGGTCAAAATTGTGAAACACATTTGAACGGAGCGTATATTTTAAATGGAAACCAGCACGTTGATAATCACACCGTAGTGGACCATAAAGTGGCAAATTGCGAATCCAATGAGTTATACAAAGGAGTTATTGACGGAAAAGCTACCGCTGTTTTCAACGGAAAAGTTTATGTTCGAAAAGATGCTCAAAAGATCAATGCTTTCCAATCCAACGCAAACGTATTGTTAAGCGACGACGCTACGATCAATAGCAAACCGGAATTGGAAATCTATGCAGATGACGTGAAGTGTTCGCATGGTTCAACGACAGGTCAATTGGACGAAGAAGCTGTTTTCTATCTTCGTGCAAGAGGTTTGAGCGAAGCAAGTGCAAGACAACTCATGGTAGGCGCTTTCATCGAAGATGTGATCCAGAAAATTGAAAACGAAGCGGTTACTGACCGCATCCATGAAATATTGAAAGAACGATTCAATTGGGTTATTGAATAAAAACAATACTTTCAAAAAAAAGAAAATCCAGCCTTTCAGCTGGATTTTTTATGATCTATTATCCCGGAAACCTATTCCGGTTTTCTATTTGTAGAGTTCAAAACAGGTTTTTCCTGGCTATTGGAGTCCTGATTCTCTTTAGGCACGACAGGAGAAATCAGATTTATTTGCTTGGTTGCAGAATTTACACCAATAGAATCCGAAACTTGCAATTGACTTGTGTTTGCTTCTACCGGAGCCGGAGGTAGTTTTTTTGCATTCGAAATCTGCTGTTGAGAGAAAGCAGCTGTCGAGCATACAAACAGTCCGATCAATACTAAAAATTGCTTCATGATCAATACTTATTTAGTTTAACACCATAATTGTCAACTCTCCCGGATTCACTTCCAAAGCAGAGTTTCCACCGATCGTTACAACCGAAGTTCCTGAAGAACGGTTTGTTCTCAGATCAATTGTATGTATACCTGCAGGAAGTGTGATCATTGTATTGATAGCACAGTTCCCCAAACCTGTTGTAGCAGACGTATTTGTAATGAACATACGGTTCCATCCCCCATTTGCCAAAGGGTTCCCGTCCACATGCACTACCATATCAACAGTTGAATAACCAGTAGTTGTCAAAGTAGTGTTTAAAGCTCCAATAGTCGCCCAAATAATCACTGTCGAAGTAGCTGATAATGTAAAGGTCTGAGTCATTCCCGGTTGCACCGTTAATGCGGTAGTGTTCACTCCTGCTCTTCCCGATGTTCCATACACGTGATATTTATTAATCACTCCCGGAGGGCCTTGCGGACCCGTTGCCCCCGTTGCTCCTGCCGGACCGGTCGCTCCTGTTGCTCCCGTAGCACCTGCCGGACCCGCTGGACCTTGTGGACCAGTTGCACCAATTGGGCCTTGTGGGCCGGCTACACCATCCACCCCATTTGTTCCCGCAGGACCTTGAGGACCCTGAGGACCAGTCGGACCTGCAGCACCATCCATACCATTTGCTCCCGCAGGACCTTGCGGACCGGTTGCTCCTGTAGCACCTGTCGGACCAGCGGGACCTGCCGGGCCTTGTGGACCAGCCGGACCAACTCCACCGGCATTGCATAAACTTAACCAGGATGTCGTACTGCTTTCGTAAAAGAAGAAGCAATTCACATCAATATCATAAACCAGCAATCCTTCGGTTGGAGCGGCTATTGCATTTCGTTGAACCGTTGTCATCCTTGGTACCAGAACTCCCTGGCTGGTTGACTGCATTTCCAAAATGGCGTTCGGATTCGGGGTAGTCGTTCCGATCCCGACATTGTTCTGAGCATGCACCACATTCAATCCGAATACGAATGCGATAGCTGCAATAAAGTTCTGTTTTTGTTGCATAGTACTTTTTGATTAGTTTCTGACAACTGTTACGTTGCCTTGATAGTTGTATTCTTTGGTAGCGGAGGAAGCTTTTAGTTTATAGAAATAAACGCCTTCATCTACCGGTTTTCCATCGCTTTTCCCATCCCAGATCACAGTCGGGTCACTTGACGTAAAAACGGTATTTCCCCAGCGGTTAACGATGATCAGGTCATACGATTTAATTCCTGCTGTTTTGATTAAGAAAAAGTCGTTTGTCCCATCGTCATTTGGAGTAATGATGTTCGGAACAGTAATATCCTGGAAAATTTCGATTAGTTGAGTAAGGCTCGCCATACAACCATTTGTTGCTGTTACCTGCAAGGTTACCGAATAAGAATCCCCGTTATCTTCGTATACATGCACCGGGTTCTGACTGGAAGAACCCTGTCCGTCACCAAACGTCCAGTTCCATGCAGTGATTGAACCTGCAGTTTCATCCGTAAAGCTGTAATTTGTTCCTTCTTCCGTGTACGAAAATTGTGCTGCAGGAGACGGTTTAATGATTGGTGTACAGGTCCCTGGTTGTGAACTGCATCCGTTTGATCCCATATCAACAACCGTTATCTCCCCGCTTCCGGTGTTCCAGTCAACAAGTACAGTAGCTGTTCCCTGTCCTGAAGTAATGGTTCCGTTTGAAGGAAAGGTCCATTGAAAATTTCCCGATCCCCCATTCACGGAAAAGACATTGTTAAAGGAATTCTCACAAATTGACGGGCAATTCAAAGCAGGAGGTCCCGGTTTACTTGTGGACAAAATATAAGGAAATCCCGGATTTGCAAAAGTCCAGGCAGTTTTAGTTCGCGTAGTAAATCCACCGCTAATGTTCGATGACGTAGCCGGCATATCATTCCAATCGGAACTTGCTGTTCTCCAATGAGACATTCCCGTCCAGTCGCCGTCGTCAGCGATGACATAAAACAACCGAATGTCCGTCGGCGCATTACCTATTAAACGTTCAATCGAATGATAGTATGCCGGATTCAGGGCACACATGTTCCCATCCGTCTGCGTACGGTCAAATGCATCCGTATTGGCATCATAATTATTGAAGCGAACGGTGTATTCCGATCCTACATTTGTTTGAGGGGTCAATTCAACCGGTCGGAAACGCAGCGTTCCAGCACTTGAACCTGTCGGGAAAATATACGTATTTGCGAAATTGGTGATCCGGGAAAGTGTTCCCGGCTCCAAGCTGCTGACAAACCCTTCAGATCCAAACACATTGGAATAAGTAACTGCTGAAACAGCCGGATTTAAAACAAAAAACGAATTTGTTTGTGTCTCCAATTCCCGGTCATTCAGCTGGAGAGTTCCGGATGCACCGGTAGATGCATTGACGCTCTGCAGAGTCTTTTTCCTGTTATTCCCCACTCCTGCTCCGGTAAGAACCAGGTTATTAAAAACCGTTGAAACTCCATTGGTGGAAGTAATAAATTGTTGGGTATTTCCGAACAAAGTAACGGTTGATGTTCCAAAGTTGAATATTCCGTCATTTACCCAATCCTGTTCAACCAGGTAAAATCCATTTCCACTGACCGCGGAATTGTTCCCTATTTTAAATGTTCCCGGATTTGGAAAAGTCGAATTCTTTGTAATCGTGACAGAACCTTCATTGGTCAAAGTCGTTGTTTGAGCCAGCTCAGCACCCCCGTTTATTTGGACCAATGTTCCCGCAGAAATGGTAAGCAAAGCACCATTTGAATAGAGAATCTGTCCCATGGAACAAAGAGGTAAAAATAGTGCCGGTAGCAGCGCACCCGTTAGTAGTTTCATGTAGTGTCCAATTAATGTATGACAAAGATAATTAACGCTTTCAGAATTATCTAAAAAGTAGACGTGTAAATGCGCGAATTAGTTGCCTATCCCATTGATTTTATTGAGATTAGGTGAAAACACGGTTTGGTTTGTTAAATAAATCCTGTCCACTTTTCATATTTTAATTTTACGGTTAAAAAATGTATTCTTTTTCTTCCTTCACGCTCTCTGAATAATTTACTTAAAAGCTACCAAAACCGGATCAGGACCAATCACTTTTTCCCAATTCAGGCGGATAAGCCGTTGGTTAGAAGCTTCAGAAAAACAGTTCTAATAAAAAACGCGTTATCTGTAAGTAAGTTTACTAACATGCTTATAGCTCCACATTGGTTTTGTCCGATTGACTTAACCGTAAACCAGTTAGTCCATTGCATTTCAACACTTCTTCCTCCCTATTCAACCTTCGGAATTAGAATACCGAAATCATCAGGACGTAATTATTTAAACTAACTTTGCAACATGGAAGAACGTTTGGATAAACTATTGGTTGATCGCGGATTGGTAACCTCCAGGACACGAGGTGAAGAGCTGATCAAAAACGGCGATGTACTCGTTAACGGCATTTCTGTGGAAAAACCCGGAAAGAAGATCGCGATTGATTCCAAAATCCTAATGCTAAATGAAGAACTGACCTGGGTTTCAAGAGGAGCATTGAAATTACTGAAAGCGATCGAACACTTCCAAATAGACGTCGCAGATAAAACATACATTGACCTGGGAGCTTCTACTGGTGGTTTCACCGAAGTATTGCTCAGCAAAGGTGCCAAACATGTTTTTTGCGTGGATGTAGGTCATGGACAATTGCACGAACGCATCCGAACTAATCCTTCCATTACAAATATCGAGAAAACACATATCCGCGAATTGACAACGGCTCATATTCCCCAACCGGTTGATGGGATTGTAATTGACGTTTCCTTTATTTCACTGGAAAAAGTGCTTCCGTTTACCGGTTCTTTCGTAAAAGAAGGCGGAATCCTGGTTGCATTGATTAAACCGCAGTTTGAATTGGAAAAACGCTTCCTGAACAAACACGGCGTGGTGAAAAGTGCCGCTGTTTACCCGGAAGTCTTAAAGCGGATCGAAAAAGCGGCTGTGGATTCGCATTTTGAAGTGAAGGGAATTATTGATTCTCCGATTATTGGAGGAGACGGGAACAAGGAATTCCTGATGTACGCAGTTAAAAAATAGCTCCCGCAGATCGCGCGGATTACGCAGATATTACATGTGTTTTGCTTTATTGAGTAGCTTATAATGAATCCGCGGCATTAGCGTAATCAGCGGGAGACAAACAAAAAAAGTCCCCCGAAAATTCGGGAGACCTTTCTAAAACATTTTATCTCACCAATTTCGAGTTAGCACTCAAAGTACCTTTATCATACAAATTCAGAATATACATTCCATTACTATAATTCTCCAGAGATATCAGTGTGTTCATAGAATTCAAAGTTCCGGTTTCCCAAACCAATTCTCCCAAGGTATTGTACAATTTCAGGTTTTGGTTCCCTGTCAGTTTATCCAGCTTCAATTCATACAAATGATCACTAATTCTGGCAATGTTCAATTCATCCAAATGAACCTCCGGTAAACCTACTACTTCATTGAGTGAGTTAATACAGCTTACACGGCCATAAAAAGCTGATATATCAAAACCAGGTGTTCCTGGAAAAGCATCATAAACATACATTCCAAGTCCTGTAGTAGGATATAAATTGAAATCGTGAACTTTATCCGCACCATCTCTAAGAAATTGTGTGATCTCATTATTCGTTAAAGTCGGATTCTTCTCCAAAATAAGAGCTGCAATAGCGGAGACGAGTGCACTTGCAAATGAAGTTCCTGTTTTTACAACATAATCACTAGAATTATAGCCATCACTTCCTTGTAAATCGATTGTTTGGATCAATTCACCAGGAGCAACAACATCGTAACCATACGAAGGGGGCCCATTAGCTGAAAAATTAATTCCATTGGTAGTAGTCCAAGAAATGGTTGGATCAGCATAATGTCCAACGACAACATCCGTTGGATTTGTCGCTCCAACTCCTATTACACCTATTTGATTTGCGGGAAAATTTCCATCATTCGGACTATTAGGAGGCCACTCACCAACAGAAGCGATCAAAACAATTCCAAGATTGTTTCTACCTATCAAACGGGCATTATTTAATTCATTTACTATATTGGAATTATGTGCAATAACGAAGCTCATATTGATTATATCCACTTCATCTTCAATTGCTTTTTGTAAGGCGATCACTACATGAGCAGCTGAAATATTGGTTCCAACCAAATAAGGATGAATCTCCGCATTATAAGCAACACCAACAGCTATTTTATCTCCATTACTATTGTTATTGGGAGTTGCTCCAATTACACCTGCCACTGCCATTCCATGACCATCGTAATCGGTATAGGTATTCGTGGTGAAGTGACTCCCATTATTTACAGTACAGTCATAACCCGGAGCCAAATTGGCTAAATCCGGATGATCGTATTCAAACCCGCCCACATCAATAATTCCGATTTTAATTCCCTCCCCGGTAAATCCTTCTTCCCAACACTCACAAATATCTGCATCCGCATCCACTGTTCCGTTCATTCCATTCCAGATGACTCCTCCATTGTTATCAATATGCCAGGTTCCATGTGTTGCATTCGGATTTAATGACGTTTCACCTACCAATTCGCAATCCATAGGATCACCTCCTATAATATTCGGCTGTGCAATTTTCACCAGGTTTGACTCGTACAAATACAACATATTCGCCAAAATCATACTGTTCATAATCGTATCCGGTTTTCCCACCATTCTGAAAATATAGGTCCAACTTACATCGTCATCCAGATTTATAGACGGTTTATGTACCAACTCTAAACTGTATTCGTTCATCAAACTATCTACAGTTAGCGAGTCAATTAAGGGATCGTGAAACGTGACCAACACCTGGTCATCCGTTCGGTAATACAATTGCTGCACATTCTGATCATAGGGATATTGCGTCAAAACTGGAGCAAAAATACTAAACTGCCCGGAATTGATAATCGAGTCTTTCAAATCCATAAAGTCTTGAAGCGTGGCATTGCTGTTGAGTAAAATCTCGTTGAAATTCTCTAAATCGTCAAAACCGAAATTTAATTCATCAATCACCACCGTATCGATCCAGCCTGTGTATGCACTATCATTTTGACATCTAAATAATAAAACATCCGGTTGCAAGTACCACCAACTTTTAGTTCCATCTTCATTATAGTAGAAAACACTGTCTATGTTTTGGGTGTACGAAAAATTGGAAAATCCAAGAAGGAATAGCAAGGTTGCTAGAATAGTTGTTCTCATGTGAATAGCATTAAGTTTCTGGCTATGAATATACTAACAAATGTGAGAAAAACACTTTTAAACCAAATTATTTTTTAATCACCTGAAATGCAAATCAAAAAATCAATCAAATTGAAATTACAGCGACCATTAGGTGTCATTGATATTTGCATTTGTGGTAAAAAAATCCGCGCCATCAGCGAAATCAGCGGGAGATAAATGGGGAAACAAAAAAGTCCCACTTACGCGGGACTTTTGTTCAAGCCAGTTCTACCTTGCCTCGACTATTTCGTTATCGCTTTGAGCTGTAGTAATTTTTCAAACTCCTTTGGAGAAGTTGACAACGAAATAAATATCTTTCTTACCCCTTAGATGCATTTCATTTTGAAAGGTTGGAAACTAAAATGAATATTTTAACTGGAGCTTCACCCCTTGTATGTCATTGAATACCGTATTCTCACTTTTCAGCCTGGAAACAAACTGGTATTGAACGCCTAAGCCCAATGCCGTTTTATTCCGGAATGGCGTGAAATGATAATCCACTCCGGCCATCGCACCGATCTGTAGTTTCTTCGAATTATACACGTTGGTAATCGCTGTTCTGTTCTCTTCATATCCGTTCAACAACCGATTGACAGCAATTCCACCATAAAAAGTCACTCCTTTGAAAGTGTATCCCACAGAAGACATCAGGTGGATCGTATTCAGTTTTTGGCTTGAATTCGTATAACGTCCATTCACATAACTTCCATTGGATTGCGCATACTGGCTGAATCCAAGATCCTGTGTAAATCGCCACTTTCTCAGGTATGCATGGTATTGTGCATCTGCTGCAATTCCCATAGAAGGAAGTGAGCTGGAGAATGCATCGCGGTTTTTCTCATTGATAAAGGAGAATTGTCCACCAACCAGTACACTGAATCGCGGTTTGAATGGCGCCTGGAACGGAAGGAAGTCAAAATCCCCGATCACACCTGGCTCAGAAATTGTTCCCGGTGCTCTTGCAGGAAGTTCATCCAATGAAGCCAGATCGTTTGCAGTTGTGTTCTCTTCACTTACTGTATTTGAAGAAGTCGTTTCAGTTCCACGGTTATTGTCATTCGCATTTGCGATCAGTACATTATTCTGATTTCCGTTGGTTTGTTCCGGATTCCCTAAACCATTCGGACTGTTCGTTTGCTTGTTGTTTGCAGCAGCCATCAGTTTCTGAGCATTTCCTTGTTTAGGAAGTGCATTCATTCCTTTATTGAAAACCGCATGTGTTCCATTTACAGATGCAATAGCTCGATTGTTATTTCCGGTTGAATTTGAAGTGCTTTCAGTTGAAGTCACACCGGCAAAATTGGACGACTCCCTGTTCGATGTAAACTGGTAATCCGTATAGAATGCAAGGAAAATAAACAACACAGAAGCTGCCGCCATTTTCATCCATGGAATACGGGTTGTAACCGGGTAACTTAATGTTGTATTCAATCGGGTCCAAACGCGTTCCCTGGAAAGCTGTTCTTCCAAACGCGACCACCCGTCTCCGGATGTATTCGGTGACCAGTTTTCGTACGATTCCACCAATGCCTTGTCCGCAGAACTTCCGTTTGCTTCCAGGGTTTCGTCCAAACGGTCCCAAACAGCAGAAACAGCCAAATCCGCCTCCAAATTCTCCCACAGATCAGCAGACGGTTCCCCTGTCTCCCAATTCTCAAAGGATTTTTGAAGCGTTTTGAACTCCCGGTTTGTATTTCGTTTTTCTAAAGACATGAATTAAGACACCAGTTTTTGTTTGAGCACCGAACGTGCATAGTTTAATTGTGACTTGGAAGTTCCAACCGAAATTTCCAGTTCTTCTGCGATCTCGGAATGTGACCATCCCTCGAGTGCATATAATTTGAGTACCAGTCCTGCTTTGGTAGGCAACAGATTGATCTCTTCCAGTACTTTTGCAAACGGAATTCCTGTTTCCAGTTCGCTTTCCTCCTGGTCTATAAAAGGAACATCACCCAATTGGGCGAAGTTCTTTCTTTTACGCAATGTCTGAAGGCAGCAATTTACGGTAACTCTGCGCAGCCAGCCTTCGAATGACCCGGTAAAAGTATAGGAACCGATGTTTTTATAAATGTGCATGTAGGCATCGTGCAGCATGTCCTCTGCATCCTGCGTATCCGCGCCGTACAATTTACACACCTTGAACAAATCCTTGGAGAACAACCGATACAAACGTTCCTGTGCAGATCGTTCCCAATTTGCACAGCCTTCGATGATATCTTTGTATTCTGCAGACATTATTCGACTGTTATTACCAATGCATTTGGTAGTTGTGCTGTGATTGCAGCATACATTTGTCCACCACCATTAGGATTATTGGGTCCATTAAGAACTACCTTTTCAACTCCGTCTTCAACCGAAATGGGTGGAGACTGAAGAAAGGTGTTGGCAATATTCAACAGCTTACTCACATCAAATCCAATGAAAATCTTGTAATTCTTTTTCTTTTTCAGGAAGAATGGGTTTTGCACCTTGAAATCCAACTCATCCAGGTTGTTCCATTCTATTCTCATCGGGTAAACCAGGTTCCCTTTGGTATACGTTCCTTCTAATTTCAAACACGGTATATTTGATTTATCCAGTAAGGTTTTCAAAGTAAATTCCGTATAATCACCCATCGGAACATCCAGGGAAATCCCCAAGTCATTTTGGGTCGAAAATTGAATCTTATTGAGTTGATCCGGCAAATCTTTTGTGATTTCAACCGGAGATCCTTTTTCACGGGTACCTGAAATAACAAAGGACTTGGAGTAAAAGTACCCATTCGTAATGCTGTAATTGCCCTGAGCATTGCTGGTATTCGCAAATCTCCAGTTTACAGCCATATACGCCGGTTGTTTCAAGTTATATTTCTCACAACCTGAACCCAAAACAACCAATATCAATAGTAGGTATAATGCCCTCATTTGTAATCCATTTACTGCTAAGATACAGCTAAAATAAAAAGGTTGGAAATTAATCTTATTTAGAAGGATTACAAATAGCATTATAACTATCTTTGTACTATGGAAAATCCATCAAAAAGAAAATTCAGTGTGCGTGAGATTCGTCAGGACTTCCCTGCATTGCGCCAACAGGTATACGGAAAGAACCTCATCTATTTCGATAACGGAGCAACATCCCAAAAACCGCAGATGGTTTTGGATGCTATCAACCAATATTACAGCATGGACAACGCGAATATTCACCGTGGAGTCCATCACTTGAGCCAGAAAGCAACCAATGAATACGAGGAAGCGAGAGAGATCATCCGCCGTTTCATCAACGCCGGGAAAAAAGAGGAAATTATTTTTACCAAAGGAACAACCGATGGAATCAACCTGGTTGCCAGTTCGTTTGGCGAATTGCTGAGTGCCGGAGATGAGATCATCATTTCTGCCATGGAACACCACTCCAATATCGTTCCCTGGCAAATGCTCGCCGAACGCAAAAAACTGGTGTTGAAAGTCATCCCGATCAATAAACGGGGCGAATTACTGATGGAAGAATACCAGAACATGCTTTCTTCCAAAACGAAACTGGTTGCGGTTACTCACATTTCAAACAGTTTGGGAACGATCAACCCGGTGGAACAGATCATTGAATCTGCGCACGCCGTGGGAGCAAAAGTACTGATCGACGGTGCGCAAAGCGTACAACATACGAAAGTGGACGTTACAGCGATGAACTGCGACTTTTTCGTGTTCTCCGGGCACAAAGTTTTCGGTCCCACCGGGATCGGAGTTTTATACGGAAGAGAATCCATTTTGGATGAAATGCCTCCTTACCAGGGGGGCGGAGACATGATCGCAAAAGTAACTTTCGAACGCACAACATATAACGAACTGCCCTTCAAATTTGAAGCGGGAACTCCTCATATTGCAGGTGGGATTTGTTTGGGAACGGCTTTGAATTACCTGGACCAATTCAACCCGAAAGAACTGGAAGAATACGAACGCGAACTGACGGAATACGCCCAGGAAATGCTGGAAACCTTTGAAAATATCAAATTGATAGGAACAGCAAAAAACAAAACTTCCGTAGTTTCTTTTGCCGTGGATGGAATTCATCCGTTTGACATCGGAACACTGCTGGACAAACAAGGAATCGCTGTCAGAACCGGACATCATTGTACACAGCCCTTGATGGACTTTTACCAGGTTCCGGGAACGGTTCGTGCTTCATTCGCATTTTACAACACACGGGAAGAAATTGACCAATTTATAGCTGCAGTGGAGAAAAGTATTTCCATGCTGGGTTAGAAGAGAAAGCACTGCTTTCGAAGACCTGGCGCCAGCGCCGGGACAATTTGACAGATTATGACAATAGAACAAAAACAACAAGAAATCATTGACGAATTTGCCATCTACGATGACTGGATGGAGAAATACGAATACATCATTGAGCTTGGAAAAGAACTTCCCTTAATCGATCCCGGAAAAAAAACGGATGATCGCTTGATTGAAGGCTGCCAAAGCAGGGTTTGGCTCGACGCAACAATCGAAAACGACAAACTTCAATTAACCGCAGACTCGGATGCAATCATTACCAAAGGAATTATCGGTTTATTGATCCGGGTACTGGATAACGAAAAACCGGAAGACGTGGTGAAAAGCGATCTTCATTTCATATCAGACATCGGACTACAGGAACATCTTTCACCGACACGCGCGAATGGTTTACTGAGCATGGTAAAAAAAATCAAATTATTGGCATTGTCCGCAATCCCAAAATAGCATGGAACATTTAGAAGATAAAATAGTAGAAATCCTAAAAACCATATTCGACCCGGAAATCCCGGTGGATATTTACGAATTGGGATTGATTTATGAAGTCCGGATCTCCAAAGAAGGAGTAGTGGAAATCGATATGACCCTGACTTCTCCGAATTGCCCGGTCGCTGAATCGCTTCCAAAAGATGTCAAAGAAAAAGTTGAAAGTGTGGAAGGAGTTACTGAAGCACATGTCAATATTGTATTTGATCCGCCTTGGGACAAAGATATGATGAGCGAAGAAGCAAAACTCGAACTGGGTTTTTTATAAAACCAGTTCAAAGTTGAAATGTTCAAAAGTTCAATTTAAACTTTTTGAACGCTTTGAACGTTTTGAACCCCTTTAGCATTTAAATTTGCAACGCAGGATCGATCATCTTATCGGATTCGCAATTATTAATCGAAACTTTATATTATGACAAGAAGAGTTGTAATTACCGGTTTGGGAGCCCTTACACCCATCGGGAATAACGTTCCGGATTTTTGGAACAACATGAAAGCAGGTAAAAGCGGTGCAGCACCAATTACCAAATTTGACACCTCCAAATTCAAAACAACTTTTGCTTGCGAAGTGAAAGGATACAATCCGGCAGATCATTTTGATGTAAAGGAAATCCGGAAATACGATCCGTTCTCTCAATATGCCCTGGTTTCCGTGCGCGAAGCAGTTGCTGATGCCGGAATCAACTTTGAAGAATTGAACCGCGACCGTATCGGCGTGATTTGGGGATCCGGAAACGGGGGAATCCAAACATTCCAGGACCAGATGAAGGAATACTGTGCTGGTGACGGAACTCCGCGCTTCACACCGTTCTTTATCCCACGGATCCTGGTGGATATCGCTTCCGGAATTATTTCCATGGAATACGGTTTGCGCGGAATCAATTACTGCGCGGTTTCCGCTTGTGCTACTTCCAATACGGCGATGATTGATGCCTTTAACTACATCAAGTGGGGAAAAGCAAACATGATCATCACCGGAGGATCTGAAGCAGCGATAAACGAAGCCGCAATCGGCGGATTCTCTTCTGCCCAAGCTTTGTCCAAACGCAATGATTCCCCTGAAACAGCTTCCCGCCCATTCGACGTAACGCGCGACGGATTTGTGATGGGAGAAGGTGCAGGAGCCATTATCCTGGAAGAATATGAACATGCGGTAGCGCGCGGCGCAAAGATCTATGCGGAGGTTGTCGGCGGCGGAATGGCGGCTGATGCTTACCACTTAACAGGAACTCACCCGGAAGGTGACGGTGCCGTTCTGGGAATGGAAGAAGCTCTGCGCGATGCGGAAATTACACCGGACCAGATCGATTATGTGAATATGCACGCCACTTCTACTGCGCAAGGAGACAACAGCGAATTGATCGCATTGAAACGGGTGTTCGGTGAAAGACAATCACTGAGTGTTTCCGGAACGAAATCCATGACCGGACACTTGCTGGGAGCTGCGGGAGCCGTGGAAGCCATCGCATGTATTCTTGGAATTCAGGACTCCGTTGTTCCTCCAACGATCAATACAACAGAAATAGAACCGGAATTCAAGGACCTGTATGATTTCCCGCTGGCAAAAGGAAAATCCAAAGAGATTCGTTATGCAATGAGCAACACCTTCGGATTCGGCGGACACATTGCTACGGTGATCTTCAAGAAAATATAAAAACAGATGCCGCCTGTGTGCACGCGATTAATCGCGTGCACACAGGATTATAAATTTTCAATCCAATTCACCACCTGTTCACAAAAAAAGCGTAACTCTTCCGAATCACGTTTCATCGGATGTGTCGTATTCAGCGTATGTCCCGCATTCGGGATCGGTAAAAACGCATTTTGGGAATTGTTTTTATACACCCAGGAAAAAATCGTACGTCCATGCTCAAAAGGAACTGACTCGTCGTCTACTGCATGAGCAACAAAACACGGAATGGTCAGTTTCTCCACAATTGGCTGCATATTCCAGGTTGTACCACTCGCCAACGTTTCCGCTAAAAACTCAGGACCCTGAGGCAGTTCTTGTTTGGTGCGCATATTGGACCGGAAATAAACCCCATTCGCCTTCCATTCTTCCATGATCTCGGGGGTTCGCACATCCAATGTCCGCAGCGCATTCAATAAAATAATTCCAGCAAGTTCGATCCCCGAATTTTGAATAGTTTTTGAAGCAAATACGACCGAAAAACCACCCATGCTATGTCCCAGAAGGAATAAATGATCCGGTTTGTGGAAGAGCGGATTCGTTGCAATCTCTTTTGCCATAAAAGTCAGATCCTCCACTTCCAGTCTGCGACAATTCGCTTTATATCCTTCCAGGTCATTGAAATAATCCCCGTCATCTGAAATACCACAATGCGTGTAATTAAATGCAACGGAAGAAATGCCTTTTTCAGCAAGAAGTCGTTGAATCGTGGGGAACATCCCGAAATGATAAAACCCATTGTGCCCGCAAGCCATCAATACCAGCGGAGAGTCTGTACCGCAAGAAGTGAAATTTCCCCGTATGGTTCCGTTCGGGCACTCGATTTGAATATGCTTATTTTCCATTTTTGATCAGTTGTACAACTCCCACATTGGTTTGTACAAAGTAAACACCTTCTTTCAAATATTGTGCTTCAAAAGAATAACCCGAAGCTACCTTTTGCACGTTTACCGGCAATTCGTGTCCAAGCACATCAAATACATGAATTTCAGTTAGTTCAATCGTTGTTTTAAGCACAAAATCCGACTGAAAAGGATTCGGGTAAATGTTTATTGAATTCCGTTCATTTTCGGAAATTCCATTCAAAGGTTCACAGTAAGCAATTCGCAAATTGATCGTTGAGTCACATGGAAACTGGTAACTCGACATTGGCCGCGTAATGTATGGAGCATCGGTCTGAAGCATCGGTTTCAATCCGCCAGGAAGTGTGACTTGGGCAGACGAACCATTTCCAAGGCAAACGTCCTTCGCCGCCATATTTCCATTCCAGGTATAATCTGCCAAGGCATCGAGTATGCGGTAAATTCCGTAATAATCGTGTGCATTCAATGCAATCACCGTATTCGGTGTGTTGTGATCTGCCGGGTAAACATATCCATTTACCGTATCTCTTTGAAGGACCAGGAAATCCTTCTCTGCATTTGAAATGGAAATATTGCGGAAAATGTCTGCTGCCAACCGGTGATCATTCGTGGAATCGCTTTCGTAAATCTCCGTCACCAGTTTCACATCCGAAGGAAAGCTCTGCAAATCGTTCTGGTTGATGTTGTAGGAATACCATTCTGCAGAAACATAGATGAATCTTCCGTTACTTCCCCAATTATTCTCTGTAAAACAGGTGAATGCGTTCCCGAATGAAGCTCCGCCGCCAAAAGAATGTCCCATGAAAGCTGCACGAGTGGTATCAATGATGTCCGGATAATCGCGTGCTGCTTTGCGGAATCCTTCCAGCAAATTGGCATAACGATCCGGAACTGTGACTCCCAGCGTTTGGTAAGGAACGAATACCAGCGCATATCCCTTTTTCGCGACAAAATCAGTCAATCCTTTGATGTAAACGGGATTGTTCCCGCCGTAACCATGTGAATAGAAAATCGTCGGGACCGGTGTGGTAATTTCCTGCGGGTGATAAATCACGATGTTCTCCCCATTGTAATGGTCATTATTAAAGGCCTCGGAAGCAACCGTATACGTTCCGTCCGACCCATAACCGGAAGTTGGTTTACCTACATTCGGATCCGAATATTGAGCGGTAAGAAATAAAGGGAAAATCAGAATGAATGAGAAGATAATTTTCATGTGTGTTCGTTTGTAACATTTAGATGCACGCGAGTCCCGATAGTTTAACCCGTTTGAGAAAACAGGACACCACTTACCGAAAAGTAATTAAAACATCCCGAAATAACACACCCCATTCCTCCAAAACACAGCAGGAAAAGGTATTTTAATCGCATTCAAAGGTTTCAATACTTTTTTTAACCACGGTTTTTTGATGGGAAGTTGCGACCAGTCTATATCCAATGAAAGGGCATATTCTGACCGTGCGAAATAGGTCTTCCCCGTATTTACGTCCGTATAGGTGTTTAAATCTCCGTTCAGTTTCGCATCGATGCTATATCCAAAACCGATTTGGATCCATTTCGGAAATGTTGATTCTTTGAGAAAAGTGCCGGGGGCTACACACAACCAGTAGCTTTGTGCATTGTAGTCCTTTAATAAGCGTTCGGAGAAAGAAGAACCCAGTGTATTCGGGCGAATTGCCGCATAAGGCGATGGTTTGTATCCGAATTTGAGCTGGAAACGCTGTTCGTCCCAACCTAATTGCTGACCGATGAATAAACCTACTCCGGCCGTATTTGCTGTCAGATCTGCCCAGGAAAATCCCCATTCGGCACTGAACCCATCCAGGATCTCTACCGAAAACTGGTAAGTCCAGGCAATTCCACCTGAAACCAAAACGGCTTTCTTCTTCGGCATCCGTGCCCAGCGCCAGGCAGCATAATTAACCGTTGACAATTTATAAGAGGTATATGCATGTCCCAATTTGTCCATGTACAACCATTCATTGGAATCATTGAAGGCATGAAATTTGGATTTAGGGTATTCCTGGTACCAAACAGCAGAAAGTAAGACAACGCTTCCACCTCCCAATACCAGGTCGGTCCCGCCTACCCAGTAAGAACGCTTATTCCAGGTCGTATCCGGAAGTTGTGCAGAAACACCGAAGGCCAACGAAAAAAGACAGAAAAGAAGCACTTTCACGAGCGAAAAATACAACTTTCTGTCTTTACAATCCGAGTGAATCTGCAAAATCTATCTTAACGGGCTACGGCAACTTCAAACGTTACATCCACCAAATCCCCGATCTTGGAATCGGAAGTCATGTTGTGCTTGGTTCTGTCGACCACCGTTTTACCAACAAATACCAGGATTTCACTTCCATCTTTCTCTACTTTCGACACAAAGCGCAGGTTCAAGACCGTTTCCACTTTTGCACCGACAAATTTCAGGTCGCCGGTAATTTTATAATCTTCCCCTATTTTCTCAATTTTCTTCGACCGGAAGGTTATTTTCGGATACTTTTCACTTTCAATAAACTCATCACCCAATACCGATTCATCCCGGATGTCATTGAAAGTTGTCAAGCTCGCGCTTTTCATTTCCACATTCAAATTTTCCAGAACCCCAGCTTTATCCAACTGAATATCAACTGTGAAATCTTTAATCGCACCAGATGTTCTACTGGCAGCCGGACCTACTTCAAACTCCAGTTTTGAATTGGCAGCTATACTTTCCCATGCTCCGGCATCACCATCAGTCAGTGCAATTGCCGGCATGTCCATCACATCCTTTTTCTTAGCCGGCTGGCCGGTTAATTCATCCGATTTTGCCAACAAGGTCTCAACTTCCAATTTTTCACGCCGAAGACAGGTAGCCGTAGGAAATGTAAAACCGATCAAAATAAGTGGCAGCAACATTCCCTGGAAAGGTTTTTCTGCCTCCGGCTGTTCAATGAGAGCAAGCGCCAAAGAAGAACCGATGATTGCTCCCAGGTAGGTCGGCATTCCCCCAAAATTCTCATTGATTAATCCGAAACTTACCAATACGCCGATGATCACCAGTGGAAGGAATAAACTCAGAAAAATGCGTGCTTTTTCACTTCGAATCGATTTGCATGCCCAAAGCGACCCCAAACCGGCCAAAATCCCCATCCATAAGTTCCCTTTCAGAAGGGAATCCGGTATTTCCAGCGCATTTAAGGAAAAGAAAATCCAGGAAACTGCGAAAAGCAATATACTCAATTGCAAGCCATTGTTTGAGCGCAAAGCCAAATTGGCTGCAAAATATCCTGTTGCCAGCAAGATCACCCCGAATGTGGAAACCATGAACGAAGCCACAAAGACAAAAATCCCCAGGTAAACCAATGAGACCGCCGTACTGAATTCCACCTTATTCGCACCGAACCACCGTTCCGCAAACCAATCCTTTATTTTGGCAAACAACGGAATAATGGACCCAATAATTGCAAATGCGGCAACTTCAAATGTCCAGTTCACTTCGAATCCCTGGTAATTTGCTTTGGCTCCGATCGGGATTAAAGCCAGCATGCCGACAAAATAAGGTGCAATGCTCCTGATTTTTTCCGGAAGCAGGGAAATCACATACCCCAAGGCAATCATTCCGATCAATGTAAAACAAATCAGTTCCAATGAAGGATCGTTTTCAAATCCATTGGTCAAAACCACAGTCAAACAAATGATGGCGATGCACAGTGAAGTTTTAAAAAGAAATGCGGAACGCACTAAAAAGGCGCTGATGATTGCAATTATTCCAACGCCCATTCCCAGGTAATTTTCCATAGCGGTGCTTTTAAGTGTAGTCATTATTCCAACTTGGAATTGCCCGATCGTTTTCGCGGCCAAGTGAAAAATTAACTTAAAAAAACGAACTTTCCAAAGAAATTTTAACAATTGACCATTAATCATCTGCCTTAAAAAAGACCCGGGTTATTCATAATTTTCAGTAGCTACAGGCAGGCATTCGTTATCTTTCCCGCAAATGCCCAGATTAACTACTCGGCTAATGCTTACGCTGACCTTGCTCTGCCGAAGGGGCTACACAAAGGCAAGAGCTTCAGCAAAGGCGCAACGCACTCGCTTAAGTGGCGACTGGTATGCGCCACAGATAATCAGTGCATCTGTGAAAAAATGGTCACTTAAATTATTAGAGAATATTTTTCAAAACGCATTGTCCTAAAGTTTAGGTGATTTTTTTTAGAGCACGCAGATTATATGGACTCCGACATGGTCGGAGCGCAGATTTTGATTATATATTATCTGCGTGAAAAATTGTTTATCACCTATATTCTGGGACACTACTTTTCAAAAATAATCGGTTTCAGAAGTTACCTGTGTTAAGTATATAATTCCTTTTACCGGTCGCCTTTTTCCTCAAAATTAACTCTAGAGTCATTCTATCAGAACGTTAATTTCAATAGCGGGACCGGCAGGCGAGCATTTTATTTGCGCATTTGTGAGGAAATAAACTGATGCGGCTTAAAGAAACAACGGGTTTTTGACTTTTAATTCCAGTAATTGATGAAAAACCGATTCTTTCAGTGAGCTTTCCAACAATTCCAGGTGCTGGATCCGGTGGCAATCACTTCCCAGGATATCGATCAATCCGGCTTTCAGTAAGCGGATCGCCTGGTTCTTCACATCCGGGCCGTAATGACCGGTAAAGGAATTCAGGTTGACCTGGATATAACAACCCCGTTCACGCAGGGATAGTGCAACCTCAATCGACGGATGAAAATACATGTACCGCTCAAAATGGGCTAAAACCGGCTGATAACCGGCTGATTTCAAGCTAAAAACGATGTCTTCGATTTGAGAGGGTTGATTCCTGAAGGAGAATTCAAAGAGAATGTGATTTCCGTGAAAAGGCAATAAATCCTTTTGGCGGACCCGTTCAAACAGGGTTTCATCGAAATAATATTCTGCCGAGGCCTCCAGGACCAGGTTTAACCCCAATTCCCGGCTTACATACCGGACTTCATCAAGTTTTTGCAAAATAATCTCAGAAGTGTTATCATACACCCCCGACAAGATATGTGGTGTGAAGATCAGTTTTTGATACCCCAATTCTTCAAACTTTCGGAGCATTCCGATCGTATGATCCATCGTTGGCGCACCATCATCAATCCCAGGAAGCAGGTGACTATGAATATCAACAAGCAACGTTCCCCCCAAATCGACAGCTTCTTTTTTCTGCCGGTTAAACATGTCGAATAATCCCATTCTTAGCGCTGGTTATACATGTTTTTGTAATAATCCTGGTATGCTCCGGAGGTTACTTCTTTGACCCAATCCTGGTTATTGAGGTACCAGATCACCGTATTTCTAAGACCTTCCTCAAAGGTAATACTTGGCTTCCAGCCCAATTCATCGAACAATTTGGTTGCGTCGATGGCATAACGCAAATCGTGTCCCGCACGGTCTTTTACATACGTAATCAGTTCGGCACTTTCCCCGGGTTTTCGTTCCAGTTCTTCGTCCATGATTTTACAGAGCTCGTGGATCAGGTCAATGTTTCGCCACTCATTCCAGCCACCGATGTTGTAGTTACACCCGATTTCTCCGTGGTGAAAGATCACGTCAATTGCCCGTGCATGATCTTCTACCCACAACCAATCCCGTACATTGATTCCTTCCCCGTAAACCGGCAATGGTTTTTTGTTCAGGATATTATTGATCATCAACGGGATGAGTTTTTCCGGATGATGGTTGCTACCGTAATTATTGGAACAATTCGACCGTTTCACCGGGAAACCGTACGTATGATAATAGGCAGAAACAAAGTGGTCGGAAGCAGCTTTGGAGGCAGAATACGGGCTTCTCGGATCATACGGTGTTGTTTCCGTAAAAAATCCTTCATCGCCCAACGATCCGAATACTTCATCGGTGGAAACATGGTAAAAAATGTGTCCGTCCAATTCTTTCCAGGAAGCCCTTGCCTGGTTCATGAGGTTGACGGTACCCACCACATTGGTATGCACAAATTCCATCGGCCCTTCAATGGAACGGTCCACATGCGATTCTGCAGCCAAATGGATCACATCTGTGATCTGATGCTGTTCAAATGCCGCTTTCACATCCTGCTCAGAAGTAATATCCCCTTTGAAAAAAGTGTGATTTTTTGCATCCATTACGTCCTTCAAATTGGACAGGTTTCCTGCATACGTCAAGGAATCAAACGTGATGATTTGGTAAGCCGGATAGTTGTTTACCAACAGGCGAACCACATGCGATCCGATGAATCCTGCGCCGCCTGTTACCAGTATCTGTTTTTGTGTTGTCATACAAGAAGTAAAAATAACAAATCAGAATGAGAATGAGCGCGAGGATAAGCACATAAATAAAGCTGGCGCGCGTCTTGAAGACGATAGCGACTGGAAGTCTGCTTTAGTAACGACTCGTGCCACGAATTTATCACCAATCAAAACCACCAAAAACTACCCGATTTCTCACGATTGAGAATTATCCCCAAAAATAAATCTTCACAACAGCCAGCAACATGGCTAGTGATTTCGAATAACAAATCGTTCGTCGGTTCAGACGCTTTATGTGCGTTCTTAAAGTGAGGTTTTGCCGTTCGATGTGATTGATCCCTCTGTTTTTGGTTGAATGCATTCTGGATTGGTATGAGTTCTTTGTAGATATTCAGCTTGTCTGTTGTGATTTGTTTTGCATCAGATAAAAGTAAGGTTGAAATAAACAGTCTTTTGTTTTCCTTTTCGGATACAGCGTTCGTTACAATAGTGGCAATTCATACTCAGGTGATTATTGATAACACTACCAACAAAAAAGGTGGTCTGCCGAGACAAACCACCCTTCTAAACTGAGATTATACCTAAAAAATTACCGAACAATTACTACATTAATTCGATAATTGCGTTTAATTCGTTTATTATTCCACTACTAACTTGATCACACTCGTTTTATCCTCACTTTGAATGTGTAAGAAATATACTCCCGGTGTCAGGTCAGCAACCGATACTTCTGTTTTAGCTGTAAAACTGTCGATCGTTCTGACCAAAGATCCGGCCATAGTGAATAGGGAACCGATAGCTTGTGTTGCAGACGGCAATTCAACCGTTACGAACTCGTTAGCAGGGTTCGGGTATACGTTCAATCCATCGATTGCATTTGTTTCAAGACCTGCAGTACTTGTTACCACTACTGTTGCAATGACCGTTTCCGTACCACATTCATTGGTCAAAGTAACGGATACTTGTCTCGGACCTGCTGTCAAATACGTATGAGATACTGTTCCCGGTGCGTTTGCAATTGTTGTCCCGTCACCGAAATCCCAGGAATACTGGTTCGCATTTTGTGGGTTCAAAATAGTGAATGTATACGTCGGCATGTTGTTTTGAACATAGATCGTCGAAGCTGTTGGAGCTCCCATTACATCCACATTGATAGAACCAACCCCGACACATCCGTTAGGTGCAGTTACATTTACTACGTATGGACCTGGCTGTGTAACTATGCGTGTTTGAGTGGTGATTTGAGAGTTACTCCACACATAAGTCGCTCCTGCATTCCCTGCATCCAAAGTCAATGATTCTCCTTCACAGATGGTCGTGTCGTTTCCAAGTAAAACCAATGGATTGGTATTTACGATCTCCACAGTCTCGATTTTCTTCGCACAAGAAGCAGATCCGTTACTGCTGATCCATACATCGTATGTTCCAGGCTGAACATTCGTAAATGTACTTGCAGACCCCCATGCAGTTGGAGTTGTAGTTGCAGGAACAAATGCAAAATCCAAAGAAGGAGCTGTGATCAACACATCTTTAATCGCTTGTCTCATCGCATCACCACCGGTTGCAGCACCGAATACGTGTTTCCAACCTGCAGTGTTTGCATTCATGTATGCTGCCGGCATTTGAACGTTCTCAAATACAGTTGTTCCGTCAACAGTCAAACTAGCTTTTCCGTTCGGATCAATTGTCAATACAACCGGCACGTCCTGCTTCAATTTCCACAAAGCGATATTCCCTACATGGATCAACGTTCCTGCACCTGCAGGCGAAAGTGTCCCCGTTACGTTATACCCTAAATAGATTCCCGCAATGTTCGGGCTGTTGTCATTCGCATCGAAAGAAAGTCTCAATTTAGACCCCGTTCCGTTTTGATTTCCGGTCGCAGTCACGTCGTTCCCGAAAGAATAAGAAATCCCGTCAGCACCTCCGGTACCATAATTGTTGATCGGTTGGTCTGCTGTCATTTTAAAGGAAACAGTCATCGCGTTATTCAATCCGGTATGGAAAGCCGGATCGTTGATTGTCAATGAACCGTTGATGCCCGTTGCAGAAGGAGTCAAAACTGCTCTTCCCGCAGTAATTGCAGCACTTCCACCTAAGGTAACGATCCCTGCTGTAACATCTGTAGGAGCAGCAAATGGGTTCGTGTAAACAGTCTCCGTATTGGTTTGACCGAAAATAGAGCTCAAAGTAACCGTACCACCTAAGTTAATACAATCATAATCTACCACTGCAACGTTTGCACCGAATCCAACAACAATGGAAGTCGAAATGGAATCAATTGCATCCGGGCACGTGTTTGATCTGAAATCAGCATATATTTTGTAAATGCTGTCAGCAGCAGGAGTGAAATTGTACGTGCTGGAAGCACTCCAATCTTGCAGAACAGCTCCGTTTGCATCCATAAACTTGTACTCGTAAGCTCCTCCTCCGAAGATGGTAGCAGGAGCAGCAGTTGCTGTAACTGTTACAGCAGTCCCCGGTGTACAAAGTGTGGTCGGTGAGTAAGTTGCTGTACGTGTAATTTTGTTTATCGGAGTAATGGTAACCATGGCGGTATCTTTACATCCCATGATATCTGTTCCTACAACACTATAAACAGTGGAGTTTGTAGGGTTCGCAATAACGGTATCGTTGTTTGTTACGTTCAATCCGGTGGCAGGCGACCAGGCATAAGTGGATGCACCTGTAGCAACTACTTGTGCCGGAGATCCGGAACAATATGCCAATGCTGCATTGTCTGCAGCAACAGTCGGTGCAGGATTTACACTGATCGAAGCTTCCTCCGAAATATCTTCATCGCCGGTAGCAATACATGTTGTAATCAAATGAACGTTTACAGTTTGTTGTGGAAAAACAGAGAAATCCTGAGTCGTTCCTGCGGGATAATCAACCCATCCTGAACCATCATTGTACTGCCATTGATAACCCAATCCCGTTGCAAAAGTAGATCCTGTAATGGATAAATTTACAGGTGTCGGACTGTTCGAACAAATAGTAGAAACAGAGCTAACGGCAGTAGCGTGATCCGGAGCTGCGGAACAAGCCGGAGCTAATTCATGCACGATTTGAACCTGGGAAACTGCCGAGATTAAACCGGTTGCAGTTGGAGGTGAAGCAGGATCCGGATTCGTACTATCATTTCTGTAAAAGATTGCGCGTGTTCCTGAAGTTGATTGAGACCTCCAATATCCGTCAGAAGCAGAATAACTTCCTTGGTTCTCATCTACCGCAATAACAACGTTGCTAAGCCCATTCCACTGGAATGGGGTTGTTAGTGTAATTTCCATCCAGTTTCCGGCTGCCGGAAAAGTAACTGTTCCGGAAAACACCTGGCTCATAGCAGTCGAAGGAATCCAGTTTGTATTGGAAGAAAAACTTGTTTGATTCGTACTTCCCATATAAATTGTCCAGTTATCCGAATTTGTCACCGACCCGGAAGCATAATAAAAACGAATCTTGGTGATGCTATTCAGTTGTCCCTGAACTCCCGGATCCATTTCAGATGCCAGGTAAATTTGCTGAGAATAAGAATAACCATAGTAAGAAGTAATCGGAATATTTGAACTGGTATTTGTCCCGGTTCCAATGGAGGTGGTAATTGTTTGACCAAAGGCCAACAAAGAACCCATCGATAGCATCAATCCCAACACGAGATTTCTGGAAGCCGATCGATTCCTCATTTTGAAAGTTGTAAGTTTCTTCATAAGATTATGATAAGTTTATTTTTAGGCTAACTTATGAAGAACGCACTGTTTTTACTAAATGATTAGTGAGACAAAAAGGGGACAAACAATATTCTGTGAAATGCTTAACGGTTGAGCTTTCAAGCATGATAAATTACACTAAATAGCCTTGATAAACCGCGTCAAGTCGTCCAGGGATTCAATGTTCAGCTTTTTGCGAAGACGCAGATTGGTCTTTCTCACGGAGTCGGGAGAAATTGCAAGGGTCCGGGCCATCTCCAAATTCGATAAATTCAACTTAATTAATGCCGCCAAACGGATTTCAGCTGCCGTTATCTCCGGAAAGTTATCCTGGAAGAAACCAAAAAATCCCGGATTTAATTTTTCAAACAAACGCTTGAACTCGATCCAATCGGTTTCTGTCAATAATGAAAAAGACTGCAGATCATTCAGCATCGCCTCTTTCTCCGAATCCGTTTTGGAATGTTGATTTTTTTCAAAGGATTCAACCTGCTCCTGTAATTCGAAGATAACTTTGTTTTTATCAAACATGGTTGAAAGCAAAGCGCGCATTTCCCGTTCTGTCGCATGAAGCTCATCCTCCATTTTCTGGGCACGCAGGGTCAATAGTTCTTTATCCTGTTTCCGCTTACGCTGAATTTGCTTGATAATAATGAAACTGGTCAATCCTAAAATAAGGCAGATGACAAACAAGCCCGAGATAATCAGGTCGTCTGTTTTCTTCTTTTCCTTGTAAATGGTATTTTCTCCCTGCTTTCGTTCAAACTCGATTTGGAATTCGGCGTTCTGTATATTGATAAATTGCCTTTTTTCATCGTTGATTTCCTTGTAGGAAATGAATTTCCGGAAACTTTTCAGGGCCATCTCATACCGGCCCAGTTTCTCGTAATAATTAATTTTAGTTTGGTAAAACGTTCCCCACAACTGAGGGTTTGTCTCATGCTTCATCAGACTGTCAAATAGTTTCATCTTCCGGGTCGATTGTGCCAGTTTGTTCTCCATCAGGTCCAACTCAATCAACAAAGCCAGCGCATTAATCTGACTATTGGTCTGATTGCTCTTGGCACTGACTTCATAATCAAACTGGATCAGCTTTCTTGCCTTTGCGTTCTCCTTTTTTGACAACGCAATATATCCCAGGTTTCCCGACAAGATCCCCATCCAGGTTTCATCTTTTAATTTTACAGCCTGTTTGTATGCTTTTCGCAAATACCATTCGGAAGTTTTATTGTCCAGTTTATCCCGGTAGATCAAACTCAGCGTATTGTATAATTTGATCTTACTTTCCTCTGAAACATGGGAGCGATGCAAGGAAATTTTCAAATGCTTTTCCGAGAGATCGTACCTTCTGAAGAAATAGTATAATTGACCTAATGTTTCGTGAAAAAGAGCGAGATAGGGTTTTTGAGAAGTATAAACATCCGTTTCTTCCCGCAACGTGACGTATAAAAAATAATAGGCTTCCCGGTACTTCTGCCCATCGGATAACCGCCGGCCAATAACATAACACAATTCAGGGTAATCTGCCCGTTCCGTAATTTTGTCCTCTTTACACAATTTTTTCAGGAACCGGTTCCATTCTGCAGGGCTTGAAAAATCTGCCTGCTGGTAATTTTCAAACAGTTGAATAAAGGAAGTCCCCTTATGTTCGTTTTCTGAAATAATTTTTGCTATTCCCCGCTCTGAGTTCAACATCCCTCCGAAGGAGAAAGGACTCAAAACGCAAGCAACGATTATGGGAATTAAGTGATAGCAAATTTGTTTCAACGTGTTTTCTTCTAGGGGTAACTGTACAAATGTAACCTATTTCCTCCTTAGAGAAAAACAGGGAGAACTTCACTTCCGCAGGCTGTAAGCAATGCAACACTAATGAAAGCACTGTTCGCGCCAAGAATGCTTGTTCCGGGGCAACCTTCTTTCCTTTCAGCTTTGAGTTTGCTGTAGTAATCGTTGAGTAATCTTCCCGGTATTTGGGCTGAAAGTTCCTACTTCATCAAATTTACATGCCCCGAAAATTCAAATTTTTCGTCGTTATCATCGTCTTTGAAACGAATGATCCAGGTATACAATCCTGTTTGGGACATTCCACCGGCGTAAGTGCCATCCCAACCCACTTGTGTGTCTCTCGACTCAAAGAGCAATTCTCCCCAGCGGTTGTAAACATAGAACTCGTAACTTGCAGGGGAAAATCCGGCGGTCATGATTGGAAGGAAAATATGGTTGTGCTCGTCTCCGTCCGGAGTAAACGTATTCGGAACGTAGAAGATCATCTGGTCTCTCACAACAACGATCCGGTAAGTGGTATCCCGGCAACCCTGATCAGAGATCACGATCAATTCCACATGGTAGTTCCCGATCTGCCCGATAGGAAACTGGTGTGTCGGGCTTACCTGGTCAGAAGTCGTACCATCATCAAAACTCCAGAGATTCTGATCGTTGAATGAAGAAGTGTTCTCAAAATTAGTAGTCGGATCAATGGAAAAAACTTGTTGCGGATTGTAATTAAAGCTGGCAACGGGTAATGGATCCACACAAATCATATCCGGGATCGTCTTGCTGGTCGTACACAAATTATCCGCTGTAATGGTTAGCGTTACATCGAAACAATCAATTCCGGTATACTGATGGGTGACAATCGAGTTATTTGAAGAAAGGGTACCATCTCCCAAATCCCACGCAACAATGGAACCCGGATTTGCCGTACTTTCATTCAGAAACTGAACGTCCAGAGGAAAACATCCTTTGACCACATCCGACGAAAAAGCAATAATGGGATTTTCAGTAATCTGAATCGTCACTTTTACCGTATCATTCACACACAGGGTGTCTGCGGGTAAAACGTAAGCAAACTCGTAATTCCCATTAGCCAAAAGAGACAAGTCCAACACGCCTGTTGCAGCGTCAAACTGATTGGTCGGAAATCCTGAAGTCTCTGTCCAATACGATGCCAATGTCTGGAATGCTCCCGTGGTATACTGATCCAAATCCACTGTTGATCCGGAGGAATTGCACAGATGCAGACTGGTCGGGTTAACTCCTATGGGCTGACTGTTTACTTTGATTTGGAAGCGGCTGGTATCATTCGGACAATAGGTTCCGAACACCACGTATTCCAGTTGGTTCGAACCGATTGCTCCGTTTACGGTCAATTGTCCGCCCGAAGTTAAATTCGTTCCCAGGCCATTATTCAAATCCGTCCAGCTTCCTCCCGCGGTGCTTCCCGCAGAAAGCAGGTTGTTCAGATTCACAACTCCATTGGTTTCACACCAAACCGCCAAACTGTCGTTTCCGGCATGTTTCTGATTCTCAACTGTAACGGTGATCGCATCCGTTTTGGCACATTGAGCTGCATTTTTCACCGTTACCTGGTACGTTCCCGTGGCAGTAACATCCAGGGTTTGGTTCGTTGTACCATCATCCCAGAGGTAAGTACAACCCGGATTTTGTGCATCCAAAACCAGCATGGAACCTTCACAAATGGTCGTATCCGCTCCCAGGTTCACAGAAGGGAACGTACTGTATGTAACCACCACGGTATCGTAAGAATAGCAAATCGGTTTAAAGCTAAGGTCGTCCAGCATGAAGTCATTTCCATCATCGATCAGGTTCTGGCTCAATACACAAATTTGCGCAGAGCTGTTCAGTCCGGAATTCCAGGTTTGAAAAAATTGCTGCCAGGAACAGCCGATTGTTTGGGTTGAAAACACCGTCCCGATCGGTGAACCGTTGATCGAGAACTGCAACTGTGCAACGCTTGGATTATTCAAGGCATTGGAAGCCCAGGCACTGAACTGGTAATCAGTGTTTCCATCCACTGCCACGGTTTGGCACCACACATTGGTTCCTGCTGTTCCAGCACCATTTACCACCATCATTTGCGTTCCGGGTGCTGCCGTATGATCTGTACAGGACATAAAATTGCTGTGAGCAAGTGACGGGTTGGTTGTAACGAGATATGTTCCTGCCAAAGATAGCAAACCCCAGCTTCCACCTGTTCCAATGGTATAACCGGTTGTAAAGCCGGTATTGCCTGATTCAAAATCACCGTTTACGATCAGGTTGCTTCCAAGCTTTCCTACTTTTACACTGTAGGTTCCTGCACTGGTAACAAACCGGGTCGCGGCTGTGGAGTTGTTATTCCATTTGTACGAATCGTATGGGCCCGTTGTTGACGCATTCAGTGTGATGGTCTGCCCGGTACACAAGGTGGTATCCGGCCCCAGATTAACTGGAGTAATCATTCCGCTGCACTGAGACAGGCCATTGAAAGCAAGGACCAGCGGAATTAAAAACCCGAGTTTAACCAAATAAGTGCATTTTGGGAATTTCATTGTTCTGTACCTTTAAAGTATAAACTCCAAAAGTAGATGAACGTTGCTTTAAATTAGCGGGACAAAAGCGGGACAAAACAAAAAAACGGACAAGCCGTTTTTATTTTAACATCAGAACTGTTCACCGGACCAAAATCACATTTGAACCTGTTAGATCCGCTACAAACTCCAATATTCCAGGTCTTTGATTTTTCCTTTATAAATTCCCTTTATATCAACAAAAACACCCTGATTGTCCTTCATCAAAGATTTGAAATAGGTTTCATCCAGGTTCTTGTAGTTCTTATGATTAACCGCAACAATAATTGCATCGTAATTTTTCCCGATTTCGACCAAACCGACTCCGTACTCGTGTTCCATTTCGCCGGAAGACGCATGCGGATCGACCAAATCTACCTTTACCTGGAAAGATTTCAGCTCATTCACCACATCAATGACCTTGGAATTTCGGATGTCGGAAACATCTTCTTTGAAAGTCGCTCCCATTACCAATACTTTCGCCTCCTGGATGTGTTTTCCCTGAGCGATGATTTTCTTCACTGTTTGTTTCCCGATGTAAAAGCCCATGGAATCATTCACATAACGGCCGCTGTTGATGATCTTCGCATGATATCCTGCTTGCTGTGCCTTGTGTGTCAGGTAGTACGGATCGACTCCAATGCAGTGTCCGCCCACCAAACCAGGGGAAAACCGCAGGAAATTCCATTTGGTACCCGCAGCTTCCAGGACATCGTAAGTATTGATCCCCAAGCGATTAAAGATGATCGACAATTCGTTGATCAAGGCAATATTGACGTCACGCTGCGTATTTTCAATGATTTTGGCAGCTTCAGCCACTTTGATGGAAGTGGCACGGTGAACTCCGGCACCTACCACCAACTCGTAAGTCTTTGCTATTTCTTCCAGGGATTCTTCACAGCATCCGGAAACGACTTTCACTACATTTTGAAGTGTGTGTTCCTTGTCTCCCGGATTAATTCGCTCCGGTGAATAACCCACTTTGAAATCTGCTTTGAATTTCAACCCGGAGATTTCTTCCAAAACCGGGATACAGTCTTCTTCCGTACATCCGGGATAAACGGTTGATTCGAACACCACGTAATCTCCTTTTTTCAATACCTGGGCAACTGTTTTGGAAGCTCCCAAAAGCGGTCTCAGATCCGGAAGGTTTGCATCATCAATCGGAGTAGGAACTGCCACAATGTAGAATTGAACGTCTTTCAGATCATTGATGTCGGAGGTGAAATGAATATCACAACCATCAAAGGCAGTGGTTTCCAATTCGTTGCTCGGATCTTTTTTGTTGCGCATCATGTCAACTCTCCCCTGGTTGATATCAAACCCAACCACCCGGATCTTCTTTGCAAATTCCAATGCAATCGGAAGTCCGACATATCCCAAACCGATCACTGCCAGTTTCGCTTCTTTTGCTACTAATTTATTGTAAATTAAGCTGCTCATTTCTTACCTTATAAATGCGTTCAATAATCTCTACCACTTTCAACCCTTCCAAAGCATTGGTGGTAGCAGAAGTTCTTCCTTTCAAAGTGTCAATCACGTTGGTGATTACATAATGATGATTTGCCGCGGAACCTTTGTAAGCTCCGTAATCATTTCCGGGATTAGTAGGTGCCAGTTCGGGCATTTCATATCCCGGAATGTTGCACACTTCCACTTCGTTCATATACTGCCCGCCGATTTTCACGCTTCCGTTCCTTCCGATGATAGTCATGGAACTTTCCAGGTTGCGATCTGCCACGGCAGTTGAATAATTGATACATCCCATTCCACCGTTTACAAAATCAAAGCTCACAAATCCCGAATCTTCAAAATCAGTGGAATCTTTGTGCGTGAAATCCGCAAATTTCCCCTGAATATGGTCGATATCCCCGAACAACCAATACATGATGTCTATGAAATGGGAAAACTGTGTAAACAAAGTCCCGCCGTCCAGGTCCTTGGTCCCTTTCCAGCCACCTGCTTTGTAATAACGTTCATCGCGGTTCCAGTAGCAATTCAACTGGACCATAAAGATGTCTCCTAATGTTCCGCTTTCGATCAGGTTCTTGATCCATTCACTCGGAGGAGAATAGCGGTTTTGCATCACACAAAAAACATGCTTGGACTGCTGCAAGGATTTAAAGATGACTTTTTCGCACTGGTCTTTCGTTAAACCCATCGGTTTTTCCACCACCACATGCTTTTTATTTTCGAGTCCTGCCAAAGCTTGTTCCGCATGCAATCCGTTCGGAGTACATACATTCAAGACATCAAACTCAATACCCGAAGCCAGTAATTCATCCAACGTAACAAAGAAAGGAACATTGAAATCTGTAGCTGCACATGCTTCCATGGAACGAACATCCACCATTGCAACCAGTTCAGCTTCCGGGTCTCTCCTCACCATTTCAGCATGTCTTTTCCCGATATGTCCGGCCCCAAGAATGGCAAACTTTACTTTTTGGTTTTCTGGTATCATATTATATAATGCTCTGTTATCGACTGGTATTTTCAAAGCCCAAAAGTAATTAAAATTGCTTGGAATAAAGTGGTATCAGGCAAATTCGGAAATCGCTTCCGTTCAATGCACGCAATCCGGCAAAAAACCGATAACCGCCAGGGGCGCTATTAAACCAGTAGGGGTGTAAAATTTTACACCCCTACTGGTCTGGTGTATTTATAATCAAATTGCCTTCACGCGGTTATCCGTCAACTGGTAGCGCTCATTGCTTTCCGGACAAACCGCAAAACCGTTTTCATCGAAAGTCAAGCGGTGACCAAAAGCACTCATCCATCCGATCTGTCGCGCAGGATTCCCTACAACCAGGGCATACGCCGGAACTTCTTTCGTTACAACGGATCCGGCACCGATAAAGGCATATTCCCCGATATCATTTCCGCAAACGATCGTTGCATTTGCCCCGATGGAAGCACCTTTCCGTACAACCGTCCGGGAATACTGATCTCTCCGGTTTACAGCCGAACGCGGATTCATGACATTCGTAAAAACCATCGATGGCCCCAGGAATACATCGTCTTCACAAATGACTCCCGTGTAGATGGAAACATTGTTCTGGATTTTCACATTGTTTCCCAAAATCACTTCCGGGGAAACCACGACGTTTTGACCGATGTTACAGCGTTCTCCGATCACACAATTCGGCATGATATGCGAAAAGTGCCAGATCTTGGTTCCTTCACCAATGATACAGCCGGGATCAACTACCGCTGTTTCGTGTGCAAAATAGGTTGTCATTTCGTTGGATTTATCGAACGATGTACTTCTCAAAATCAATGTGATCCGATTGGTACAATTCCTCCTTGGTTAAACTCTTAAAATACGCATACGTCCGTTTCAAACCTTCTGCCCGGTCAATTTTCGGTTCCCAATCCAACAGTTTCCGTGCTTTGGTAATGTCCGGCTGACGTTGTTTCGGGTCGTCTACAGGAAGATCTTTGTAAATGACCTTCTGCGTAGTTCCGGTCAATTTGATGATCTCTTCGGCAAACTGGCTGATGGTAATCTCATCCGGGTTACCGATATTCACCGGATCAGCACAGTTGCTATGCAGCAAACGCACAATTCCTTCCACTAAATCGTCTACGTAACAAAACGAACGCGTTTGGGAACCATCTCCAAAAACGGTCAGGTCTTCACCACGCAATGCCTGCCCGATAAATGCGGGAAGTACACGACCGTCGTTCAACCGCATGCGCGGTCCATAAGTATTAAATATGCGGACAATCCGCGTTTCAACTCCGTGAAAGGTATGGTAGGCCATCGTAATGGCTTCCTGGAAACGCTTCGCTTCGTCGTAAACACCCCTTGGTCCTACCGGATTCACATTTCCCCAATAGTCTTCCGTTTGCGGATGCACCGTCGGATCGCCATAAATTTCGGATGTACTTGCAATCAATACGCGCGCATGTTTTACCCTGGCCAATCCCAAACAATTGTGAATCCCCAAAGACCCTACTTTCAGGGTCTGAATCGGTATTTTTAAATAATCAATTGGGCTGGCAGGTGAAGCAAAATGCAGGATATAATCCAAATTCCCGGGAACATGGATGAACTTGCAGACGTCGTGGTGGTAGAATTCAAAATTCTCCAGCCGGAACAAATGTTCAATGTTCTTCAGTCGTCCTGTGATGAGATTATCCATCGCGATCACGTGATAATCGTCCTTGATAAAGCGATCACATAAATGCGATCCCAAAAATCCGGCTGCACCGGTAATCAATATGCGTTTTCTCCCTGTATTCATATTATTTTGATACTATGGACCTGCCAATTGAACTGTAATAGAACCCGTTCTTATTCATTTCAGAAATCTCGAACAGGTTTCTTCCGTCGAAGATAACGGAATCTTTCATCAGAGACTTCATTTTATCAAAGTCCGGGTTTCTGAAAACACCCCATTCGGTGCAAATGAGCAAGGCATCTGCATCCTTCAGTGCGTCGTATTCATTCTCTGCAAATGAGATGCTGTCACCAACAACTCCTTTCACGTTTTCCATTGCTTCCGGATCATAGGCCGTGATGTTTGCTCCTGCTTTAACTAAAGCATCAATCATATACAAAGCCGGTGCTTCCCGGATGTCATCCGTATCCGGTTTGAAAGCCAAGCCCCACAGAGCAATTTTCTTGCCCGAAAGATCTCCCCTGAAAAAATTCTTCATTTTCGGGAAAAGAATCGTTTTTTGAGATTCGTTTACTTCCATTACTGCCTGAATGATCCCGAACGAATAGTTATTTTCAAGCCCTGAATTGACCAATGCCTGAACATCTTTCGGGAAACAAGAGCCCCCATATCCGATTCCCGGAAACAGGAAACGCTTCCCGATGCGCTCATCGGACCCGATCCCAATGCGGACTTTGTCTACATCTGCTCCTACCAGTTCACAGAAATTGGCTATTTCATTCATGAATGTAATCTTGGTGGCCAAAAATGCATTTGCAGCATATTTCGTTAACTCAGCTGATTTCTCGTCCATAAAAATGATCGGATTTCCCTGGCGGACGAATGGTTTGTATAATTGTTCCATGATTTGTTCCGCCCGCTCCGAAGAGGTTCCCAAAACGACCCTGTCAGGTTTCATGAAATCGTCTACCGCAAACCCTTCTCTTAAGAATTCCGGGTTGGAAACCACGTCAAAATCAACGGTCGCGTGTTTTGCAATAGCCGCATGTACTTTCTCAGCTGTTCCAACCGGAACCGTGCTTTTATCTACAATAACCTTGTAATCTTTTAATAACTTGCCGAGTTCGTCTGCTACACCTAAGATGTATCTCAGATCTGCCGAACCATCTTCCCCCGGAGGAGTCGGTAGAGCCAGAAAGATTATCTCAGCATCTTGGATACCTGCTTCCAGGTCCGTGGTAAAGGACAAGCGATTTGCTTTAATATTGCGTTCGAAAAGCACATCCAGGTGCGGCTCGTAAATCGGGACCTCCCCGTTGCGCATACGTGCTACTTTTTTACTATCGATGTCTACACAGATAACCTGGTTTCCTGTTTCGGCAAAACAGGTCCCGGTTACCAAACCTACATAGCCGGTTCCAACTACAGCAATTTTCTTCATGATCAGTTAGCGTTTACGAAATGAAGAATTTCAGAACAAATAAATGCCTGCTGTTCTTCTGTCATTTCTGTATGAATAGGAAAAGAGATTACATGTTTCGTTAATTCTTCTGTTACCGGAAGGTCCAAATCGCCCAGATTGAAAGATTTAAACATCCCTTGTTTATGCGCCGGAGCAGGATAATAGATCATCGAAGGAATTTCCTTTGAAGCCAAGTACGCTTGCAGCGCATCTCTGTCAACACCTTTCAATTGAACGGTATACTGATGAAAAACATGTTTGGATTTCCCATCTCTGTAAGGCGTTTCAATTTTATCTGATGCGCCCAAAACACGGTCATAAAAATCAGCCACCTTGATTCGGGCAGCAACATATTCGTCCAGTTTGGGAAGTTTTACATTTAAGATTGCCGCTTGAATGGCATCCAGCCTGGAGTTACAACCTACTACATCGTGCCGGTATTTTACTTTCTGACCGTGATTAGCGACCATTCTCAACTGTTCTGCCAATGCATCATTATTTGTGAAAATAGCCCCGCCATCTCCGTAACAACCCAGATTTTTTGAAGGGAAAAAGCTGGTACATCCAATATCTCCGATCGTTCCGAGCTTTCTTGTTTCCCCGTCTTTTGAATAATAATCGGATCCGATTCCCTGGGCATTGTCTTCGATCACGAATAAACGATGCTTCCGGGCAATCTCCATAATGGCATCCATATCAGAAGCTTGACCGTATAAATGAACCGGGACGATTGCTTTTGTTTTCGGTGTAACCGCCGCTTCGATCTTTGACGGATCCAGGCAAAAAGTCTTTGGATCAACATCTACAAAAACCGGTGTTAAACCCAATAATGCAATAACTTCCGTAGTTGCAATGTAAGTAAATGAAGGCGTAATCACTTCGTCGCCAGGTTTCAGTCCCAAAGCCATCATTGCGATTTGCAAGGCATCCGTGCCGTTGGCACAAGGGATCACGTGCTTTACACTCAAATACGCTTCCAATGATTTTTGAAACCGCTGAACCACAGGTCCGCCAATAAAAACAGACGAATCTAAAACTTCCTGAATTGCTGAGTCTATATCGGATTTTATTGCCTGGTACTGGGTAGCCAGGTCAACCATTTGTATTTTTTTCACGTGTTTAATCTATGGAGATTACTTAAAATAGTCTATTCCTACAAAATTAATAAAAGCGGTGAATTGAAGAAAGGCAATTAAAGTTTCCTCCCTTTACTGCACTAACCTTTGTAAGATCACCTGCAGTGCGGGTCCTTCTACTCAAGGAGGGAAACCCGAATATCGTTCCTTTAACACAATTAAAACCAGTGTTATTCCGACAAAACCATCGCGTTGAAGACCTTCTCCATTTGTTCCACCGTATACTCTGAAGAGCAGTTGAAGTTATTGATGATCAGTGAAAAACACACTTTTTTACCGGACTTTGTTTCTGCATACCCCGAATAAGCCTTGATCCGTTTCATTGTTCCGCTCTTTGCATGGATCTTCCCTTCTCCCGGCTGATTCCTGCAAACAGAAGAAAGCGTTCCGGAAACTCCCGCAACCGGTAAAGTCGCATAAAAAGCATCAAATTCTTTGGCCGTCGACATGTATTTCAGCATTTCACAAAAATGACCGGCAGAAATCGCATTACTTCTCGATAAACCTGAACCGTCGGTAATGTAAAGTCCGATCGTATTGATTTTGCCAGACCAATAATTCATCATCCGCGCAATGCTGTTGTCTATCGATCCGTTTCCGGAAGTTCCATACCCTATCCAGCAAAGCACTTCTTCCGCAAATAAATTCACGGATTTCATATTCGTCCACCAGGCAATGGAATTCAGGGTTTTCCCCTTATGGGTGAAGAATAATCTCATGCCTGCGTACCGCGAAGTCGCTGAAAGGATGCTTAAATTCCGTGCTGAAAGCGCCGGTTCTTTCACCTCAATCCCCCTGGATTTCATTACGCGTGTAAATTCCTGTGAAAACGTCAATTCCGGATCGGGCAAACTTCCCTTTACGGTAAATCTTCCCAAGCCGGCTCCCAGTGTTCCCGTTCCGAAACGGTCCATAGAATACGGAGCTCCGTAGATATACGAATTGTCACCCGAACCACCTGTTTGAATATAATTGGCATATTTTAATCCTTCCACAACCGGAGTTGTTCCAAGAAAATTCGTTTTTAGCCCGCTTTTAGTTCCTACCTGGAAATGATAACGCAACATATTATCATAAATCGGAAGTCCGGATGCTCCTGCTCCGTAATAATTTCCCATATCTCCCCAATTCCAGCCGTCAGGTGCTCCTTCGTAACCGAATTCCGAAGCATCGGCGACAATGGCCCCATTGATTTTCCTGATCCCGAGTTTCACCAGCGTGTCCACCCATTTTTCAAGGAATTCATCTTCTCTTCCATTACCATTGTAATAACGGCTTCCAAGCGCCACATCTCCGCCGCCCCTGATCCATAAATTTCCGTTGAGCACTCCTTCTTTAGATAATTCTCCATCCAGGTAAATCCGCGTTTGAGGGGCATAATTCTTTCCCAGCAACTGAAATGCCGTAGCAGTTGTGAAGAGCTTGGTAGTAGAAGCCGGCGGAAGGGCCAGCGAAGGATTTTTGGCGGCCAAAACCTGGCCCGTAGCACAATCCATTGCCATGAAACTTACGGATGCATTTGCAAAGTAGGCATTGGAAGAAAACGCATCGATTGCTGTTTGAATCGAATTCTGAGAAAAACTGAAATTCCCTGCAAAAAAGACGATTAATCCGATCGAAAAAACGCGTAACATCAGCTTGAAATGAATCATACCATAAAGTTCTGCTTTCTCTCCTTGCAAAATTTCTGCCACTTAAAAACTTTTGAACAGTTCGATCAGGAAAGTTTCCGTATAGTGGGTTCCAGTGAACATTTTACACGCTTTTCAGTTAGATTTTCCGTACTTTTGCAACAGTTCTTATAAAAAAATAACAATTCAGGAATAATGCCAAAAGTGCTGCGAATCATCAATCGATTCAATATCGGTGGCCCAACCTATAATGCTACTTTCTTAACGAAATTCATCTCGGAAGACTATGAGACTTTGTTGGTTGGCGGTTTACCTGAAAAAGACGAATCGGATTCCCTGCACATTCCGGAAAATTATGGGGTAAACCCCTTGTTAATTCCCGAGATGAAACGCATTCCCAATTTTCGCTCGGATCGGGAGGCTTATCGAAAAATCAAACAAATCATCCGGGAGTTTCAGCCCGACATCGTACATACCCATGCAGCAAAAGCAGGAGCACTGGGCAGGAAAGCAGCAAAAGCATGTGGCGTTCCCGTGATCGTGCATACCTTTCACGGTCACGTCTTTCATTCCTATTTTGGCCGGACAAAAACCTGGATCTATAAAGTCATTGAACGCAGATTGGCAAAAATTTCCACCGGAATCGTCGCAATCAGTCCCATGCAGAAAGAAGAACTGAGCGCTGTTCATGGGATTTGCAGCCCGGATAAAATCAAAGTCATTCCACTGGGTTTCGATTTGAGTAAATTCCAAGAGAACTTACCCGAAAAAAGAATGGAAACGCGGCAAAAATGGAATCTCGGTGACGAAGAAATTGCTGTGGCAATTGTGGGAAGATTAGCTCCGATCAAAAACCATGTCCTATTCCTGGATGTTATTCAATTACTTGCTGCGAAAGGAATCAAAGCGCGCTATTTCATTGTAGGAGACGGACAGGAAAAAGCATCCATCGAACAACGGGCAAAGGAATTGGAAGATACATATGGTGTAAAGGTTGAACTAACCAGCTGGATTATAGATATCGCAACCTTTAACGCAGGAATGGACATCATCTGCTTGAGTTCGGACAATGAAGGAACACCAGTCAGTTTAATCGAAGCCCAGGCAAGCGGTATTCCTGTCATCTCAACGGACGTGGGAGGCGTGAAGGATATTTTGGCAGAAGGTGAAACCGGTTTCGTCGTACCCAAAAACGACGCAAAATCATTCGGTGAAAAATTACAATTATTGATCGAAAATAAAGAAATTCGCTCGAAAATGTCACAAAATGGCTGGAACTTCGTAAGAGATAAATTCCATTACACTACTTTGGTGAAAAATATGGAAGATTATTACGCAGAACTAATTGAAAAGACTAGAAAAAATGCAAAATAAAGGAGTGTTGTTTTCCTTGTTGGCCGGTTTATTCCTGTTCCAATCCTGTGGGATCAACAGTAATCTCATGTTCCGAACTCCCAAAGGAGTGAAAGAAGTCAGGGACAGTATTCCTTTGAAGCCTTCGGCGGAATATCAAATCTCCAGGGACGATAAATTCACGTTTATGCTGTATACCAACGAAGGCGAGCGCATTGTGAACGAAATGGCAGGAATGAACAAGGAAGCCATTGCAAAGGCAGAAATTGAGTACGTGGTAAGGCCCGACGGAAAAGCTGATTTACCTATCCTCGGATCGACGCTCGTTGCAGGATTCACCGTCAAACAATGTGAAGACACACTGGCAAAATTATTTGAACAGAAAAACGGTTACAACAAACCTTTTGTCCAGGTAAAACTGACGAACCAGCGCGTGATCGTATTTCCCGGGAACGGGAGCACCGCAAAGGTCATCCCCCTGCAAAACAATAATACGACCCTCATGGAGGCTATTGCACTTGCCGGTGGAATTGCCGAGCGGGGGAAGGCCAGCAAGGTCAAAATTATGCGGGTTGTCAATAATGTGCGCACCATGTACGTGGTCGATCTGTCGAAAATAGAGAACCTTCAATATGCCGATATGATCATCCAGGCCAACGATTACATTTACATTGAACCGAAAGAACAGGTCGGACAGGAATCACTAAAGATCGTGGCGCCGATTGTTTCCCTGGTTTCAAGTGCCCTGGTCATAATTACCGTACTCTCAACATTGAAATAGCGTGAATAGTTCAAACTCATCCATATTTATCAACAAGGATTACAATCCGATCATTGTGAATGTAGTTCTGCGCCGCTACTGGTGGTGGGTTTTGCTATTAATCCTGTTTTTTCTCGGCGTCGCTTTTTTTTACCTGAGATACACCAAACCTGTTTATGATTCTACCATGGTCATTCAGCTGGTTGAAAAAGATCAGGCAAAGGAATTACTGGAACTCGACAATATCAATAAGATAGATGACATTTCCTCTGAAATAGAATTACTCCGATCACAATTGCTGTTCGAAATGGCTATTTCAAAAATGAACATGAATGTTTCGATCTTTGCGGAAGGAAAAATACTAACAGAGGAAAAATACCATCAAAGCACCTTCACTGTACTTCCGTATGCGCTGCGCGACAGCAGTTTGTGTGATGTACCGATCGGAGTAGAAACGACCGACAATCGCAGGGTGAAACTTACTTATGTATTAAATGGTCAAACCTACTCAAAAACCTCCGAGATAAATAAAACCATTCACACCAGGCATTTTGACATTGCTTTTAAAGTGGAAAACTGGAATATTCTCAAGCAGGACGATGAGGCAAACCGGCTTTACTTTACCTTTAACAATCAAAAAACACTGGCGTCCAGGCTGATCACCAACCTGGAAGTGAACCCGATCGATATCAATGCAAAAACGATTGAACTTCGCTACAGCGGAAATAATCCCGATTTGTGCAAAGACATCATTCAATCGGTAGCTACCACTTTTTTCAATTACGATGAGGAAATGAAGCGAAAGAGTGCGGATAACATTCTTTCCTTTATCCAGTTGCAGTTGGATTCTATTTCGGGTGAATTAAAAGATTCAAAAGACAGCCTGACAGATTTCCAGCGCAAAACACGTCTGACAGATCCGGAAAACACCAACGGCTCGCTGACTGAAAACATGGATAAATTCCAGGATATGCTTTTCGAACTGGAGAATGAATTGGCTACACTGAAAACGGTGCATTCAAAACTGAAACTGGAACCTAATCGCCTGGATATTTACCGCCTGATTCCGGAAATGCTGGGGAAAAGCTATGAATTATCCCTGACCAAACAAATTACGGACCTGAATACCTTACTGGAAAGAAAGGAAGAACTTCTCACCAATGTTTCTGAAAATAATTCGGAATTAAAAAATCTGAATTCACGCATCCAGTCCAAGGTCCAATCCATCAGGAGAAGCGTGGAGGTTATCCAGGAACGCATCCGGTCACAAATCAGTACAATCAATGGAAAAATCGGGTTAATCGAAGGTGAATACCTGAAACTTCCGCAGAAAAAAATGGAATACAACCGGTTGAAATCATTGCAGGACCTAAATGAAAAGTACTATACCCTGCTTACTGAGAAGAAAGTCATGTATTCGATTTCAAATGCGGGATACACTTCCAGCAACCGGATATTGAACGAGGCTTCTTTCAATACGGTTCCGGTCAGCCCGAATCGCAAACTGGTTTATGCAGGTTTTGTTTTTGTAGGATTCACTTTTGGATTTGCCTTCCTGTTCTTCAAGTACATTACTTTCAATGAGATCAATACGATTGAAGACCTGAAACACCTATTACCTGACAAAGTAACGATCCTGGGAAATATTCCGCAATTGAAAGAGAGTTCCGAATTCAGCCAGTTGATGATCCATACCAGTCCGAAATCCATTTTGGCCGAATCCATGCGCAACATCCGGACGAACCTCAGTTTTATCAATGCAAACGCACGGGTCATCGCTATTTCGTCCTCTATTTCGGGAGAAGGAAAAACCTTCGTAGCCTTGAACCTTGCGGGAATTATTGCACTTTCAGGAAAGAGAACGATCGTGATTGACCTGGATTTAAGGAAACCAAAAGTTCACTTGGGACTAAATGTTTCCAATGATAAAGGGATCAGCAATCTGATTATCAAACAAGCCACACTGGAAGAATGTATCCGCCATTCCGAAATTGAAAACCTCGATTTTATCAGCGCAGGACCTATTCCTCCCAATCCTTCGGAATTGATTTTAAGTGATTCGTTCTTTGAGATCCTGGATGCTTTGAAAGCAGCATACGATGTAGTAATCATTGATAATCCTCCGGTCGGCCTGGTAACAGACGGTGTACAGATCCTGGCAAAGGCTGATGTTCCGATCTATATCTTCAAAGCACATTATTCCAAGCGTATTTTTGCCGGAAGAGTGCGCGAATTATTTGAAATGAACCAAATCACACATCTGAACATTATTTTAAACGGTACAAAAGCCTTCAAAGGAAAATATGGTTATGGATATGGCTACGGTTATGGATATGGCTATTACGATGAGGAGGATAAAAAGAAGAAAAAAAACAATTAAATGGAATTTAAACGTACAGCAATTGCTGATGTAATATTGATACAACCCACTATTTTTGGAGATGACAGGGGATATTTCTTTGAGTCCTTCCATCAGAAGAAATTCAATGATTTTATCGGTTCTGAAATTTCTTTCGTGCAGGACAATGAATCCTTATCTTCCAAAGGAGTACTGCGGGGTTTGCATTTTCAGGCTCCTCCGCATGCGCAGGGGAAATTGATCCGGGTGATTAAAGGAAAAGTACTCGACGTTGCTTTGGATATTCGCAAACACTCTCCCACGTATGGTCAGCACGTTTCTTTTATTTTAAGTGAAGAAAACAAAACCCAGGCATATATTCCGGAGGGTTTCGCACACGGATTTTTGACCCTGGAAGACGACACTATCTTTCAATATAAATGCACCAACTGGTATCATCCTTCCAGCGAGGGAAGCATCCTTTGGAATGATCCGGCGTTAAACATTCATTGGGGAGAACCACATCCGATCTTATCTGCAAAAGATACTTCGGGAATCCTCCTGGCAGATTTTAAAACTCCATTTGAATAAGTTGAGATGACGTACGAAATAACTTTGGCTTGTATAGGGTTCCTGATTATGGGAATTATCATGAGTTACGTCTCTAACGGAATCCTTTTACGTTTTTCTCAAAGCCTGGGAATCCGGAACAAGAATGATGTAACCGTTCGTTGGGCAAATGAATCGAAACCCTCTTTGGGAGGAATCGGTTTTTTTGTTGCCTTCTTTTTCGGAACAGTTGCCTACTCCATCATTTTCAGCAATGAAAACATCTTTCAAAACCGGCAATTTGTCGGATTGATGACAGCAGCAACCATTTCCTTCATTATGGGGCTTGCAGATGATGCATATAATACCAGACCTTTTATCAAATTATTTGTACAGATTCTGTGCGGGGTGATCTTCATCTATACGCACAACATGATCGAACTGACCGGAATTTATTGGGTCAATGCCTTTATCACAATAACATGGGTAGTAGCCATGATGAACTCCCTGAACATGCTCGACAATATGGATGGAATTACCGGAACTACTGCGTTGTTCCTGCTGATTTCCTGTTTGGCAAGCAACATTATTCTTTTTGACTGGAACATGAACATCTGGACACTGACGATGCTCATTCAGATCGGTGCAATCATCGGTTTCCTGGGCTACAACATTTACCCTTCGAAATTATTTATGGGTGATGCGGGAAGCCAGTTTATCGGATTATTTGTTGCTTTCTTTTCGATTCATGAATTGTGGAATATCGGGAACAATACGCATTTGAATCCCTTAACGGGAGGCGCCATAACCCTGATTGCTTTTACTCCCGCTATTTCGGATACGCTGACTGTTGTGATCAACCGTTTGAGAAAAGGAAAATCTCCGATGGTCGGCGGAAAAGATCATACAACACACCATTTGGTTTATTCCGGCTTGAACGACCGGCAGGTCTGGATCGTTTTTCTTGGGATCGGACTCATGGCGACCTTGGTTACAATTCTTGCGGTGGTATTTGCAAAAATGGGCAATCCGTGGATGTCCTTCTTCCTCACAAGCTACTTTTTTGCTGTATTTTTCGTTTTATACCGTAACACACTTATTCACAAGAGGTAGATTGCTTAATTTTGCAGTGCTTTAACTGCATGGCATGAACAAGATATTCCTTTTATTCATTGTTGGGCTTTTGGCTTCCTGCCGGAGCGAAACAATAGAACGTAAAAAAGAGGCTAAGCACAAGGAAGTGCTTGCCTCATCCGCCGTTATTTTCCCGGATCTGCCGCAAAGTATGGAGTTTGCAGGTACAACGATCAACCTGCAGGACGAAGACTTGCGTGAACGTTTGGACCGGGAAGTACTCATAACAGCTTATTACCAGAGTGCGTGGATCGGGGCGATCAAAAGGGCACATCGCTATTTCCCCGAAATTGAACGTATCCTGAAAGAAGAAGGCGTTCCGGATGATTTTAAATACCTGGCAATTATTGAAAGTAATTTGCAGCAAGCCGTTTCACCGGTCGGTGCTCAGGGATTCTGGCAATTTATGCCCGCAACAGCCAAATTGTATAACCTGGAGATGAATGCGGAAATCGACGAACGTTTGAACATTGAAAAAAGTACCCGAGCCGCTTGTCGCTATTTAAAAGATGCCTACCGGACACTAAACGATTGGGTAATGACCACAGCAGCTTATAACCGTGGTGTTGGCGGCGTCATCGAAGATATGGAGTGGCAAAAAACCGAGCATTATTTCGACACGTATCAAAACAGTGAAACGGGAAGGTATGTTTTCCGGCTTTTGGCTACGAAATTAATTTACGAAAACCCGGAAGCTTACGGATTCTATCCCGAAAAAATGGAATTGTACGAGCCGTTTCATATTCAAAAAGTAATTGTTGAAGAAAGTATTCCGAACCTGGCACTTTGGGCAAATGACCAGGGCATTAATATTAAAATTCTTCGTAAATTAAACCCTTGGTTAAAGACGACCAAATTGACCGTTAAAAAAGGAGCGAAATTCACCCTTCTTTTACCTGCGGCCTCCGAAAATCTGAAACCTTATGGTGCGTACAAATAATTTTAGCGTTTAGGCAAAAGACAGATGACTTGAAATTTTTCAGCAAGAACGGGAACAGGTTTAAAATTAAAAGGTTCAGATACCATTAAACTTTTGATCCCGATAGCTATCGGGACTTTCAACCTCTTGAACTATTTGAATCAAAATATATTAAAATAAAGATTATACATATTCTGACATGAGTTTTGACGAACAAACAAAAACAATTGAAGTCTACGGAGCCAGAGAACACAATTTAAAAGACATCCATTTAGAAATCCCCAGAGACAAACTCGTTGTTTTTACAGGTTTAAGCGGAAGCGGGAAATCTTCACTTGCATTCGATACGATTTTCGCTGAAGGCCAGCGCAGGTATATTGAAACCTTCTCATCTTACGCCAGACAGTTCCTCGGCGGAATGGAACGCCCCGATGTGGATAAAATCAACGGTTTGAGTCCCGTGATCTCGATCGAACAAAAAACAGTTTCCAGAAGTCCGCGGTCTACGGTCGGCACCATTACTGAAATTTACGATTTCATGCGTTTGCTTTATGCACGGATCGGAACAGCATACTCCTACGAAACAGGAGAACAAATGGTCAAATATTCGGATGACCAGATCACCGATTTGATCATCGGGCAATTCGACGGAAAGAAAGTACTGATCCTTGCTCCCAAGATCAAAGGCCGAAAGGGGCATTACAGGGAATTATTCGAACAGATCGGCAAAATGGGTTACTCCAAAGTCCGGATCGACGGAGAAATCCAGGAGATTACCAAAGGAATGCGTTTGGACCGTTATAAAATCCACGATATTGAGATTGTTATTGACCGGATCCAGGTAAAAGCGGATGACCGCAAACGATTATACGACGCCATTACAACCGCCATGAAACATGGTGGGAAAAGTATGATGATCCAGGATTTTGAGACAAACCAGGTGCGTCATTTTTCACGCCTGCTCATGTGTCCTACAACCGGTATCTCCTACCCGGAACCGGAACCGAACCTATTTTCATTCAATTCACCCTATGGAGCTTGCCCTACCTGTGTCGGATTAGGAGAAATTTCTGAGATCGATCGCGAAAAGGTCATTCCAAATCCGAAATTAAGCATCAAAAAAGGGGGACTGGCTCCCATTGGAGAATACAAACGTAACTGGTTCTTTGATCGCATTGAATCCTTTCTCCAACAGGAAGGATATACCATTAACACTCCTATCGAAGACCTTCCCGATGACCTGATCCATGTGATCCTAAACGGAAACGAAGGATTAGAGCAAAGCGGCAAAGAGGCAACCATTCAATTTGAAGGACTCGGGAACTTTATGGCTCGTCATGCGGAAGAAAGTACAGCAGGAATCCAACGATGGGCACAAAGTTTTATGAATAAAATTACCTGCCCGGAATGTCATGGAGCACGCCTGAAAAAAGAAGCACTTCATTTCAAAGTGAATGAAAAAACACTGGGAGAAGTGGCTACACTAGACATCCAGGAACTGGCTCTTTGGCTGGAAAACATCGAAGATTCATTAAACAGCGAACAGCAGGTTATCGGAACGGAAATTCTGAAAGAAATCCGTGCACGTGTGCGATTCATTTTGGAAGTCGGGCTGGAATACCTGACCCTGCATCGTTCCGCAAGAAGTTTGTCGGGCGGAGAAGCACAACGCATCCGGTTAGCTACTCAAATAGGATCTGAACTGATGAACGTACTGTATATTTTGGACGAACCCAGTATCGGACTACATCAACGGGACAATACACGCCTGATCAACTCCCTGAAACGGTTACGTGACGGCGGAAATTCGGTCATCGTCGTTGAGCACGACCGGGAAATGATGGAAGCTGCGGATTTTGTAGTCGATATCGGCCCGGGAGCGGGTGTCCATGGCGGCGAAATTGTGAATGCAGCGCCATTCAACGAGCTGGTATCCAAAGATTCTATCACTACGAAATATTTGAAAGGCGAACTGGAAATTGAAATTCCGAAAAAACGCCGGAAAGGGAACGGGAAGAAGCTGGTATTAAAAGGTGCTTCAGGGAACAACTTGAAAAACGCAGATCTGACGATCCCGTTGGGAACACTGACCTGTGTAACCGGTGTTTCGGGAAGCGGAAAATCTACCCTGATCAACCATACGCTTTATCCTATTCTGAATGCACATATTTACAATGGAGTGAAGAAACCCATGCCTTACAAGAAAATTGAAGGACTGGAGCATTTGGATAAAGTAATTGAGATCGACCAAAGTCCGATCGGAAGAACTCCGCGCAGTAATCCGGCAACCTATACGAATGTATTCACGGAGATCCGTTCCTTGTTTGCAGCACTTCCGGAGGCACAAATCCGCGGGTACAAAGCCGGAAGATTCTCCTTCAACGTAGCAGGCGGACGCTGTGATACCTGTGGCGGAGGCGGATTGAAGGTGATCGAGATGAACTTCCTCCCGGATGTATACGTGGAATGCGAAACCTGTAACGGAAAACGCTACAACCGCGAAACATTGGAAGTACGTTACAAAGGAAAATCCATCAATGATGTATTGGAAATGACGATTGAAGACGCCGTTGTTTTCTTCGAAAATGTTCCGAAGATTCACCGGGTACTGGAAACTTTAAACTCGGTCGGATTGGGTTATATCAAATTGGGACAGCCTTCCACAACCGTAAGCGGTGGTGAGGCGCAGCGTATCAAACTGGCAGGTGAACTAACCAAACGCGGAACAGGAAATACGATTTACATCCTGGACGAACCGAGTACCGGGTTGCATTTTGAAGATATCCGTATGCTGATCGAAGTATTGCAGCGCCTGGTAGATGACGGAAATACGGTTTTGGTGATTGAACACAACCTGGACATTGTAAAGGTCGCTGATCATATTATTGACGTTGGTCCGGAAGGTGGTCGTGGTGGCGGAAATATTGTCTGCACCGGAACTCCGGAAGAAATCATTAAAAAATATACAGACGTTTCCCATACAGCCAAATACCTGAAAATGGAGATGGAGCATATGGAGAAGTTGCGAAAAGGATTGAAGAACTAAAATATAAATTGCAAACTAAGAGGACCGGGAGACTTGTGTTAGAAACCAATCTATATATGTAAAGAAGCCCATCGAATAATGTTCGATGGGCTTCTCTACTACAACTTAACCTAACTAACTCTTGCGTAAGAGCATCTTTTGAGCAACGCATATTTCATGTTGTGAGCAGCATGTTACTCGATATCTTTTTTATTGATTTGTGCAGTTGTAACAAATCAAAATCACTCCCTATATAAAACCCCTTTTTAGGGATCTTTAGCGAAATATAATATATTAAATATACCCTCACAAGGGTATGTTGAATCTGAATGTAAAGATAACCCGGAAAACAAACTGATTTAACGAAGCATCAAATCAATCTAAAATTGATTAACTAATTGATTATCAGGTGAATAGATGTTAATAAACTAATTCGCTTCAACCAGTAATAAATTCACAATTCGTTCGCAATTTTTGTTTTAAAGTTTACATTTATTTAATTATTCAACTAATTTTTAACTATTTCGAGTCGCTTTCGAATGAAAAAACTTCAGGCTACGACACATAAAAACAAGGGATCCAATGAAAAAGCCCCTCCGAATACGATTCGAAGGGGCTCCTATTAATTAAACCTTGTCTTTGACACCAATGTTAAATCTTCACTACCAGGAATTCTGTTCTACGATTCACTGCATGTTGCGCTTCGGTATACTTCGGTTGTTTTTTCGGTCCTTCGCAGGTACAACCATTGATTATTTTTGATTCTCCGTACCCTTTTCCGGAAATTCTCCAAGGATCTTTAATACGAGCTTTGATGTATTCTGCCGAAGCATCTGCTCTTTTTTGGGAAAGCTCCAGGTTCTTCGCCGCCGTTCCCCTGCAATCCGTGTGAGACCCCAATTCAACCACCATGGTCGGGAACTCGTTCATGATTGCTACGATCTTATCCAACTCTAATGCTGCATCCGGACGAATGTTGTATTTTGCCAAATCAAAGTAAATTGGTTTCAGATCGATTGCTTTTGCCAGATCCGTTCCTACTTCCATTTTTTCCAGCTTCAGGGGAAGATCTTTCGAAACATCGTAAACTCCCGGAGCAGTCAGCTCTTTGTTATAAGTTGTTCCTTTCGGTAAATACCCTTTTTTCTCCAGGCGGATGTTGTAAGAAACGCGGTCATTTAACTTCTTGTCATAGATCGGTCGTTTGATCTGACCATCTTTATTGGTATAGAAAACACCTTCTTCCTTGCCGGTCATGTTATTGATCAGTGTCACCTTTACGCTATCCAGAGCGGCACTCGATTTTTTATCCAACACCTGTACCAAAAGCATGAACCCCGGATCTTTTTCCAGGACCAGTTCAGCAACTAACATCTCCGGAGATTCGTCAGTTACCGCGACACTTCCGCCCGCTTCAAAGTAGTCCTTTTTCGATCCGGCGAAATTAAAAGAACCGGTTTCGGGTGTTTCATATTTTGCTTCCGCATTTTCATCAGATGTGAGTGTTCCAAGATCTTTACCCGAAGCATCTTTTAAGTTGATCTGAACACCTGTCAGCTTATTCCCTTTCTCATCCTTCACGGTAATTTTAATTATCCGTGAAAAGGTGAATGGTTTGTCCATGGTATAGGTATACAAATCATCGTTCCCTTTCCCTCCGGCTCTGTTCGAAGAGAACATTCCTGATTTGGCGTCTTTGTTCATCCACACGGAGAAATCATCTCCTGAAGAATTGAACGGTGCACCTACATTCCGGGTTTGTTTGATGTCGTCATCTTTGTATTGTCCCACAAAGATATCCAACCCTCCATAACCTGCATAGCCATCGGAGGAGAAAAAGAAAACCCCTGATTCATGGAAAAACGGAAACATTTCATCACCGCTCGTATTGATCGAAGCCATGTTTTCCGGAACAGACCAATTCCCGTCCTGCCATTTGGAACGGTAAATATCCACTCCTCCTTTTCCACCGGGCATATCAGAAGCAAAAAACAAGGTTTTTCCATCCGGAGAAAGGGTGGCATGTCCTACGCTATAATCTGTACTGTTAAAAACAATCGGTACAGGTTCAGACCAGGTTGCTCCTTCCAGGTTGGAAACAAACAAGGAAAAATGCCTTGTCCCGTCCACCGCCTTTTCCGTATAATTATTCCGGGTAATAAAAGCCTGTTTTCCATCCGGTGAAAAGGCTACCGGGCCTTCGTGGTATTTCTTGTTTACCTTCTTGTTTTTGATGGCTTGAATATTGGATATGTTATTATCCGAAGGATTGATATCTGCCGTATACAAATCCAGAAAGGACAACCGGTTCCCCAGCCAGGTCCTGTTCACCGCCTCACTCTTTCTCCGCGATGAAGTGAAATACAATTTCCCATTGTGGATTGCCGGTCCAAAATCCTCTTGTTCCGTATTGAACGGAGCATTTTGGACCTTTATAGCAACTCCCTGAGTAGAAAACTTGGTCAATGATTCGTTCAACAATTTAAAACGATCCATTTCACTGTCCTTCGGATTCAATTCCGAATAAATTCTCAATTGCGCCTCCGCTTCCGTATATTTTTGATTCTTCATCAACATACGTGCATATTGCAAGTGATCGTCCGGAATACGGTCTGCGCGTTTACAAATAGCGGCATAGCATGCTTCTGCGTTTGCGTAGTTCCCGATCATATCATATCCCACTGCCAGTTTACGAAGTACACCGGCATCTTTGTCTTTTACTTTTTCAAGTGTACTGACCGATGCAAAATAATCGAAATCATTTAATTGACCGGTACCGATTATTTCGTTCTTTTCCTGCGCTGTCACCCAACTTATCACGAAGCATGAAACAGCAAATAGTATGGTTCTTTTCATATTAGAAGTATCTAGGTGACTTAATTTTCTCATCGTTGTTAAATAGCAGATCATATCGTAACATAATCTCGTGACTTCCCCCGTTAAATTTTCCGGTTCGGACTCCAGTCGACCAATCGAAAGAATAGCCGAAGAGCAGTTGTTTGGAAATATGCACACCAACCAATGCGCCGACTCCGTCACCGGTTCGGTACATGATTCCAAGATCGATCAAATTTCTCAGCATGAATGTTCCGGTAACATCGATCTGGAAGGGAGCATTTTGCACCAGCTTACCCAACACCGTCGGTTTGAACTTCACAGATGGTGAAATGGCGAATACGGCGCCTGCAACAAAGTAGTAATGTCTTCTTTCTTTCGAAATATCCATCGAGTTACTCGTTCCGGTTGCGAACAGGCTGTTTTCCAAGATAGAAGGGACAGATGCCCCTACATAAAAATTCGGCATTTGGAAATAAATTCCGGCACCCAAACTCGGGATCATTTTCCCCCTTCTGTTTTCCATAAACGCTGCATCCGACGGATCTGCCAGTGTCAGGGAATTTACATCTGCAGAAAAACTGTTAAATCCGCCATTGATCCCGAAACACAAACGTGCTTTTTCCGAAAGCCTCAGCCGATAAGCAAAATCGACGTTTACCGCCGTGTTATTTGTCGGACCGATTTTATCGTTCATAAAACTCAACCCAAGACCGATATTCTTTTTAGCGATCGGTGTATGAACCGTAAACGTTTGTGTGGTAGGTGCACCTTTAAATCCGACCCATTGAAATCTTCCCAATGCCGTAAATGTGAGTGCGTCCCTGCTTCCTGCGTATGCCGGATTTATCACGAGCGTATTGTACATATAATGCGTATATGCTGCTTGTTGCTGTGCATGTGATTGGTTTACACCTAAACTAATCAATGCTATGAGTATGAATCTATTTTTCATTTTTTCTCTTTTTTTGTGAGAATTTGCTTTTGTTTTCTCCGTGCATCAGCTTGTAACTTGTAAGCTGATTCGATCGAAAGCTTCGCTTTCTCTTATCTTGTTATGTAGATGTAGCCCTTAACTATTTTATCCTGACCCAAGCCCAAATCAAGCAGGTAGAAGTAAGTACCTTCCGGCAATACATCTTTTCCGAGTGCCATTTTACCTTGATCCGTTCCGTTCCAGTCGTTCTTGTATGGACTTGCCTTATAGACTTGTACTCCCCAGCGATTGAACACCGTAAATGTGTTATCCGGGTATTTATCCAGGTCGGCAATAATGAGTGTTTCGTTCGAACCATCACCGTTCGGAGAAAATCCTTCCGGAACAACGATACCAGGTTCACCGTTTCCACCAGACTTACATGCCGGTGAATCCGGTAGCGGATCACATGGGTCCAGCGGGTCGGAAGTACCGGTCGGAACATAAGGTGTCGAAGGATCATCCACTCCATGGACTTCTTCTCCGTCAGTCACTCCGTCACCATCCGTATCCGGATCATTCGGATTAGTGCCATTCGTTGCTTCATCATCATCTGAAACGCCGTCTCCATCGCCATCACAAGCAACACTCGTCGGAAGCGGATCACACGGATCCAAAGGATCTGAAGTTCCTGTAGGTACATATGGTGTAGATGGATCGTCTGTTCCATGAACCTCTTCCCCGTCAGTCACTCCGTCGCCGTCCGTATCCGGGTTATTCGGATTGGTTCCGTTGGTAGCTTCATCCCCATCTGAAACGCCATCTCCATCGCCGTCACATGCAACACTTGTAGGAAGCGGATCGCATGGGTCAAGCGGATTAGAAGTTCCCGTTGGAACATAAGGTGTCGACGGATCGTCCACTCCATGAACCTCTTCTCCGTCTAACACACCGTCACCGTCTGTATCCGGGTTATTCGGATTGGTTCCGTTTGTTGCTTCTTCTCCGTTTGTTAATCCGTCTCCATCTACATCACAAGATGCACTCGTGGTATTCGGGTCACATGGGTCCAAAGGATCCGAATTGTTGTTTACTTCATATCCGTCATTGAATCCATCACCGTCTGTATCCGGATTATTCGGATCGGTTCCGTTTGTTGCTTCGTCACCGTTATTCAATCCGTCACCATCCGAATCACAGGCCGGACTTGTATTGATCGGGTCACATGAGTCTAAGGGATCAGAGATTCCCGTCACCACATATGGTGTTGATGGATCATCCACTCCATGAACTTCTTCTCCGTCCAAAACACCATCACCATCCGTATCCGGATTCGTTGGATCAGTTCCTGCACTTGCTTCTTCTGCATTCGTCAAGCCATCCCCATCCTGGTCGCAAACCGGGTTGGCAGGATTCGGGTCACACGGATTCAACGGATCGGATCCGAAATTCACCTCATCCCCATCACCGTAGCCATCACCGTCCGTATCCGGATTGTTCGGATCTGTTCCGGTATTTGTCACTTCATCAAAATCTGTTAACCCGTCTCCATCCGTATCGATATTGCAATCAACCATGGTTAGTGTAACAGGAGAAGACGGTTGGGAACTGCATACTCCATTCGAAACACTTACCGTAAAGGTTCCCGGTGCATTTACCCAAATGGTTTGCGTAGTTTCCCCATCGGACCACAAATAGCCGGAAGCTGAAGACGAAACGAGTTGTACCGAATCACCCGCACAGAAGTTTGTCGGACCAACCACTGTAATTGTCGGAGTTGTTGGCGTAGGATTTACAATCACTGCTGTTGAAGCGCTGGAAGCCGAGCAACCGCTTGTTGTAATCGTTACCGTATAAGATCCGGAATTGAATACGGTTATTGCTTGTGTCGTCTGCCCATTCGACCACATGTATGATCCTCCGGGTGAAGAAGTCAATGTAACCGAATCACCCAAACAGAATGTCGTGGGACCGCTTGGTGTAACTGTTGGCGGCGAAGGAATCGTGCTCACGGTTACTGTTGTCGGTGAACTTGTCGCTGTGCATCCACTGGTCGTTACCGTTACGGTGTATGACCCGGAAGTTGAAGCAGTAATGGATTGAGTGGTTTCCCCGGTTGACCACAGGTAACTTCCCCCGGAAGAAGCTGTTAATGTGACCGATCCTCCGGCGCAGAAGGATGTCGGTCCTCCTGGTGTAATCGTTGCTACCGGGGTCGGATTTACCGTAATTGTTGCCGGTGCGCTGGTAGCCATACAGCTTCCTCCACCCACACTTACCGTGTATGAGCCCGATGCTGAAACAGTAATTGAATTCGTTGTTTCTCCGGTCGACCAGGCATTTCCGGAAGGAGCAGAAGACGTTAATGTTACAGATCCACCGGCACAGAAGGTTGTTGGTCCTCCGGGTGTAATGGTCGGGGTTGCCGGTGGTGCAGTCACCGTTACCGTTGTTCCGGCGCTTGTTGAGCTGCACGTTCCGTTTGAAACAGTTACCGTATATGTCCCTGAAGTAGAACCAGTAATTGAACTGGTTGTTTCTGTTGTAGACCAGGTATTCCCCGAAGGAGCAGAAGAGGTCAGTGTTACAGATCCACCCGTACAGAAAGTAGTCGGTCCACCAGCTACAATTACCGGTACACTTGGTGAAGGATTTACTGTAACCATTGTTGGAGCTGATGCCGCAACACATCCGGAACCATTTCCGACAGTTACGGAATAGGAACCGCTAGTTGAAACCGAAATAGATTGCGTAGTTTCTCCGGTCGACCACAAGTAGGTACCCGCTGCGGATGATGTCAAAGTAACTGAACCTCCGGAACAGAATGAAGTTGGCCCTCCCGGAGTAATTATCGGAGTTGCCGGTGCACTTGGTCCAGTGAGGGTTTGCACTAACGTATTTGATGTACAGCCCGAAGCGGCTGTTAAAGTAATGTTGTAAGCTCCCGAACCCAAATTCGGGATTGTAGCCGGAAGTGTTACTCCCATCTGAATTCCGGAAGCAGTGCCTGTCCAGGATAAATTCCCAGTCGCAGCACCAGTTACCTGGATACTTCCGTCTGTTGAAGAACAGGTGGTTGGATTTGTAACTGTTCCTAAAGCAATTACAGGACTTGGATTAATGACAACCGAAGTTGAATTTGCTGTTGAAGAACATCCGTTTACACTTGTTATTACGGAATAAGATCCTGCATTTACTGCCTGTGCATTCGGGATAACCGGGTTTTGATCTGTACTTGAGAAAGCGTTTGGTCCGGTCCATTGATACGTTGCCCCTGAAACAGCAGTTGCTGCTAAGTTAATGGATGCATTTTCACAAACAGGTGAATTGCTTGAAGCCGTTGCAGCGGTTGGGGTCGGATTCACTATTACGTTCGCAGTACTTGTATTTGTTGAAGAACATCCGCCAACTGTAATTTGCAGGGAATAAATTCCCGCATCACTTAAAGCTGCGGACGCAATGGTTGGATTTTGTGCTGAAGAACTAAAACTTCCCGGTCCGGACCATTGATACGTTGCGCCTGAGACCAATGGTGCCGTTAAGTTAATCGGAGATCCCTGGCAAATAGGTGAATTACTTGAAACTGTCGGCGCGACCGGAGCAGGATTGACCATTACGGAGGTAGTTCCCGCAGCAGAACTGCATCCCGCAACAGAAAGTGTTACACTGTATAATCCGGCATCTGCACTCGTAATATTCGGTATGGACGGGTTTTGCAGGGAACTCGTAAAGCTATTCGGACCGGACCATTGATAACTTGCTCCCGAAACGGTTGGTGTAGTCAGGTTCAAAGTAGTTCCTTCACATAAAGGTCCGTTGTTTAAAGCACTTGGTGTTGAAATAGGAGTACTTTGATTAATGGAAATCTGATCTGAAGAAGCATGACATCCATCCGTATAAATAAACCAGGTGTATGTATTTACTCCGGTATTCAATCCCGATACAGTGGCATTTGCTGCATGAATATTCGAAAATGAACCTGCACCGGATGCAACCGACCAATATCCCTGTCCGGAAACCGGAACATTGGCTGCCATGGTATACGTTGTGGCACAACCACTTTGGTCATTCCCTGCAGCTGCAGTTGTCGGAACCGTATTCTCTCTCCAATCGGGAAGTCCGTCCCCGTCTGTGTCCTGTCTTGGTGCAGTTGTACCGCCATTATCCGGATCGTACGCGTTATCTAATCCGTCATTGTCGGTATCAATATTTACCAGGTTGAAATCAGCCACACAATTGTGGTCCGCATCGTTCCCTTCCAGTTGATCCGAAAATCCGTCATTATCCGAATCCAGATCAATGTAATCGGGATTATCGGTTCCATCGGTGTTAACCGGCACGATCAATGTTCCTCCGGTACTTGTGTCATATGCATTATCTAATCCGTCACCATCCGAATCCGATCCTGTCGGGGGAATAAATCCTGCAGAAGTTTGGTATTCATGTAAATCCAGGATTCCATCGTTATCCGAATCCTGGTCTTTCCAATCCGGTTTTCCATCGTTGTCAAAGTCCTGAGAAGAAGCGAGCGGCGAGCAGAATTTAATTTCTCCGATTCCGTATCCCTGATTTCCCAGGCCCGGGTCCAAATTGTCATATACAAACCGAACGGAGTCAACCAAAACCGGAATGTTTAGTGTAATCGTTCCGTTCAGTTCGGTATTGTCCATTGCAACCAACCCAAGGAATTGATTGTTCCCGTTAAACATATTGAAGTTGCCGGTCCCAATCGTATAATCTGTAGCTGTAAGCTGGTACAATTGGCCGAATGAATAGGCATTTACCGTAATTCTATCCTGGAATTGCCCGGCAGCTATATCAATATCCTGCAATTTGAACGATAAATTACTAACCGGTTGACTGAATCGCATGACCTGGATGGACTGGTCAGCTGCAGTAGCCACATCTTGTTCCGTATAAATTTCCAGACCGGAAACGGCTGAGAAATTCTCTGAAATATTAAAATTAACGATTCCCGCACCGGAGGTATTTCGCGTAATGGTATTTTCCCACACGCCTGATATCGTCGGGAAATACAACGTAGGATCGGATTGCGCCGTTAGAGGCAAAGTCGATGTGGCGGTACAGGGTAATAGTTCTGCATTGTTTGCTACACCATCCCCGTCCCAGTCAATATCTGCAACATCCTGAATTCCATCATTGTCCGAATCGCTTAACGGAACATAGTAATACACCCGGATGCGAACAGCATCGATGTAAGAAATGACCGTTGGAAGAAGCAACCCTGCCGCCCGGGATTCGATTGCTATTGCCACACCAAAACCATTGTTGCTTACTTCCATCCCATTCAGGGTTGTTCCCCAAAGATCGGCATTGGTACCGTAAGTGAATGCCGTTTCGGAGGTTGGCCAGTTGACACCTGTATTTGCATGGTTGGTACCCGTAATCTGGTTGTTCTTCAATAAACGAATGTCTAAATCCCTTGTCCAGTTTGAGGAGGTATTATCCGAACTCGCTTTCCGGATTTCTACCTGTACTCCGCAAATCTGGGCATTGATCGGAATATTCAGATTCAGATTTCTAAGTACGAGGAAATTGGAACTCCTGACAGTTCCACCGATTAACAGCGCCGCATTTGACATGGTTGCGTAGCTGTTATTGTCTGTTAATGCGTTACCGGGATTATTCCAGGGATCTGTTCCTCCTGCGGCACTGTTTACGCTAACTTGAGCGTTGACATATCCGGTGTTTGATCCGGGACATTGCGCCATCGAGGTTGTAACGAAAAGGGAGCTAAACAGTAGGGACATAACAATCCCAGCTCGGTTCGAGTGAATAACGGTCATATTTATAGTTTTTAATGCCTTTTTTACTCGTATCTTACCGGATGTTATAAACTGTGAAGTTTAAGGGTGCAAATAGTCGTAATTAAGGTAATCAACATTATGAAAAAATTTAACGTCATCCAAATTTTTAACGATAAAATTTAATGAATCGTCTTGTAAAAGGCTAAATCAATCGAAAACTGTTCTATTTTAAACAGTTGTAAATCAATAGTTTAACTAGTTAAGTAGTTCAATCGTATTTCTTTTATTTTTTTGTTGAATTTTAGAACGATTTTGCCTTATAAACGATGCTCCGTTCATAATTAATAAATCCGACTTACTTTAAACTTACTCAAGAGCTCTATTTTTACTGGAATAGCACTTTTGCTACTTTAAAGCAATCAAATGAACGCAATACGCAAGGACTGGAACGAAATAAAGACAAACGACAGCTGGGCAATTTTTAAGATTATGTCTGAATTTGTCGAGGGGTATGAACGCATGGCACGCATTGGTCCATGTATTTCTGTTTTTGGATCTGCCAGGACCAAAGAAGAGAATAAATATTACCAATTGAGCGTCGAAATTTCTGAAAAGCTTGCCAAAGCGGGATATGGAATTATCACCGGTGGCGGACCAGGTATTATGGAAGCCGGAAATAAAGGGGCACAAAAAGGAGGTGGAAAATCTGTCGGATTGAACATTGACCTGCCTTTTGAACAGTTTCACAATAAGTACATTGACCGGGAAAGCAATTTGAGCTTTGATTACTTCTTTGTGCGCAAGGTGATCTTTGTAAAATATTCCCAGGGATTTGTGGTGCTGCCGGGAGGTTTCGGCACGATGGACGAATTGTTCGAAGCAATCACGTTGATCCAGACGAAGAAAATCACCAAACGGCCGGTAGTACTTGTGGGTAAGGAATACTGGAGCGGATTGGTGGAATGGGTCCAAAAAATAATGCTTGAAAAAGAACACAATATTTCTCCAGACGATATGCGTTTTTTAACCGTTGTGGATACGGCAGACGAAGCGGTGAAATATGTGGATGACTTCTACAAAACACATGATCTGAGCCCGAACTTCTAAGCAATGATTTCCACCTTTTTCATTGCCAAAAAGTGGAAAAACTAATTTAAAGAGCTAATAATCTTCTTCGCTGCTCCCTGGTTCCTTGCAAAGATCTCTGCCAATCTTTCATTGATCAGAGCCCTTTTTCCGAGCGCTTCCTCCACGGCTTTTTCAAAACTGAAACTATCTTCAATCGTAAACGCCACTTCGTGATCAAGGAATAGCTGAGCTTCAGGGAAACGTGCAAATTTCGGTCCGAAAAAAATGGGAATGCCAAAAGCGCCCGGTTCGAGAATGTTGTGTAATTTTCCTGTAAATCCACCGCCGACATATGCCAGATCCGCGTACTGATATGCATTGGTCAATTGACCTATTGTATCCAGAATTAAAATATCTCCGCCTAAATTTTGAAACTCTGTATAGCGTTCCACTTCATAATCAAATTCCGCTGAAATTTGTTCGATGTGCTTCTCTGAAATATCATGCGGTGCGATGATGATCTTGAATTTCTGCCGGAGTTCAAATAAAGCAGGGATTAGGATTTCTTCATCAATAGTCCAGGAGCTCCCCAAAATAAGCACCGGTTTTTCTTCCACAAAACTGCGAATAATCTCATTTTCCCGGCTTCGTTCTTTTACTGCAATCATCCGATCGTAGCGCGTGTCACCGGTAACGGTAACCTGGTCAATGCCAATGCTGTTCAACAGCTCTTTCGAACGCTGATCCTGGGCGTAAAAATGATCAAACAAACGCAACGCTTTCCGGAAAAATCCACCGTACCATTTAAAGAAGCGATGCCCCGGCCTGAACAAACTGCTGACGCCATAAATCTTCGCCCCCTTTCTTCGGGCACATTTCAGATGATTGTACCAAAACTCATACTTCACAAAAAACACCATTTTCGGATGGAAATGATCAACGAATTTACGTGCTTTGATTTTTGTGTCCAGCGGCAGATAAAGTGCCAAATCTACCTGGTGCTCCCTTTTCTGATAAAACTCCATTCCCGAAGGACTGAAAAAGGTAACAATCAGAAACGATTCGGGATGAGCTTCCTTATAAGCATTCATCACAGGAAGTCCCTGGTCAAATTCTCCCAGAGAGGCACAGTGGAACCAAACAACCTGTTTGTTGGCCGGTACATGAAATGTCTTTAATGGAATCCGTCTTCCAAGAATCCATTTCTTTGCTTTGGGATGAAACCAGGAAGCGAGCCACATTACCGCATAAAACGCCCGAATACCAAATCCATAGAATAATCTCATTTACTCAAAATAATAGTCTTTCGGTTTGCGCTTGTAAACAGGAACAAACCAACCGACTTTGAATCCATATTGTAAATCTAATCTTTGTGCTTTAGAAACCGGCACATCCGGCTGATCAAAAAAGATATCTCTTCTATTATATGTTAACCCTTCCTGGATATAAAATCCTGCATAGAAGTTCACAAATCCCTGGTTAGCCATAAAGGCATATCCAGCAAATTGGTGGAAGTTCAATCCGGTAGTATAGCGGTCGTAACCTTTTCTGTATTTTAATTCCAGGGTGGGAACAACCTGATCTTGTGTTTCCACACGGATTTTATATTGCATGTACCCCAATCCGGCATGGACATACAATCCGGAGTTTTTATTCGGACTAAGCACCGGAAACACTTTGCCGACCATTACATTTGCATTGAAGCCACGCATATTCACCACCACGATTGCCACATCTCCGTTCACATCATTGATGTAGCCATGAGAATCAATCAGGTTGGCAAACATCCCGGAAGTTTTCACCTGGTTGCCAAACATGAAATTTCCATCCAGTCCATAAACCCAATTCCTGGAAGTTTTATAGCCGGCCATTGCTCCCACATGGTTGATTGTTCCGAAGCGTTCCTTTAAATCTCCACCCGGTGCATTCAACCCATAGTGAAGCGCAATCCATGGAGTTGCAATTGCACTGTCGCGAACATTTCTCTGGCTCAATCCCTGGAAACCGAAACAGATCAAAAAAGCAAATAAAAAAGAATTTCTCATGTTTTTAAAGTCACTCAAAAATAAGGAATTATCGCTGCTCAGGAATCAAATTATCGGGAAATGGGTGAATTATCGATTAAACGGGTTATTTAAACCGGATTGATTTTGCCGGATTGATTCTGCTAATCAACAAAGAAGGAATGAAAAGTGCCAACAAACAAACACCCAATGTTATGACGTTTAACGCCCCTATTTTCCAGATGCTGAATTCAATCGGAACGGTATTCAAATAATACACTTTCGGATCCAAAGGAATAATATGGAACTGATATTGAAGCCAGCAAAGTCCTATTCCAATGACATTTCCCCAGATCATGCCTTTGAGGATCAGTTGTCCGGTATGGATCATAAACACCTTCCGTATAAACAGGTTATTTGCACCCATTGCCTTTAAAATTCCAATGAAATTAGTACGAACCAGGATCAATACCAACAAAGCAGATCCCATATTTACAATTCCGATAATTAACATGAGTACCAGGATGATTGCCAGGTTCACATCCAAAAAACTCAACCAAACAAACAAATCATGCTGATTGTCCTTGATGCTGTTCACTTTCACCTGCTGCCTGAAATCCGGGTTGAATTCCACCGCTTTTTCAATGTTCTTTTTTTGGTTTTCGATGTCTGAAAAATCAGCCACGCTCAATTCATACGATCCCACATATTCCTGATATGAACCGTGTCCGGGGAAAAACTCCAGGTCTACTGTTTTTGCTCCTGCTTTCACTTCATAATGAAGGCCATCCTGACTCAGGAAATGCTTTTTCAAATTCCCTTCCGAGTCCATGGAAAAGGGGCTTGTACTCAGTTTATCGCCCTTCACTTTGATTTGTAACCAAGTAGTATCCGGAATGGCTGTCTCACTTTTCGGGTTATCCGGACTTCCGGTTGGTTCATCCAGGAAAGTCCAGTAATCTGCTACAATGAGCCGGATTGTGGTGTCTTTTTGCGGATAGATTGCAATAACAGGCGTATTTTCATAGCCTTCCCCCCAGTCGTAACGGTAATTGCCATTCCCTCCCGAAACCTGTGCACGTAAAATTAAATTTCCAAAATAAAGTGAATCCTCTACGATCAGTTCCGCACTGATTCCCCAGTCATTCAGTTGCTGGACCTGTGGCAGGTAGCAAAAAACCAGTTCTTTATCAAAATCCTCCAACCCGGTTTCATAAATCCCAACAATCCGGAATTGACGCTGAATGGGCTTTTGTTTTACGAAATAAGCGTTAATGGTGTCGCCTAACTGGTAGTGCAAGTCGGCAGCAATTCGTTTTGAAATAAGTACTTCTGTTGAAGCAGGATCTGTAAAATCAGGAAGTTTTCCTTCTTTCAGATACGTCTTGAAAAACGACCAATCGTAATTTTTATCAACACCTTTTAAAACAACTCCCAGGATCTCTTTTTGCGTTTCTCCTCCTCTGGATTGAAGCAATGCAGGCTTATAAGCAACTGATTGAACATGGGTTACACCCTCGATCCGAGCCAGGGTTTCTTCCAATTTTTTACTCTTCATTAAGGGCGCTGATTCCATTAAAGAAATTTCTCCTGACTTCTGGATAGAGATATGTGAACCAAAACCTATAACTTTACGGCTCACTTCTTGTTGGAATCCTTCAACCACTGCAATTGTAACGATGTTTACGATCATTGCCAGCGAAATACTCAAAATAGCAATTCTAGTAATTGGTTTTGCTGCTTTTTTATTGCCTTGCAATGAATCATCCGTAACCAATTGTTTACGTTGAAGTTTTTTAGCGATGAAATAGATATAATTCCAATTATTGCTCATGCGAATACGAAAGTACATAAAGCTTTTGGCGTTGAAAAGTATTATTTTGCTTTTCCTGGTTTCATGTACCCTGAACAAAAAGTCTCTTCCAACTGTTACAACGGACAAGAACCTGGATAAAACAAAGGAATATCCTGTAATACAACCCATTGACGATGAAATCCGGTATGATGCATATGGCATAGAAAAAATGCCCAACCTGCAACTTGGCAATGCCCGGATGGACCTGTACCTGGACTCGTTAAGAGGCAAAAGGATAGCGATTGTGGCAAACCAATCTTCTCTGCTGGGCACCATTCATTTGGTGGATACTTTACTGTCTCTGGGTATCCAAATACAAAAGGTCTTTGCGCCTGAACATGGATTCAGAGGAACCGCTGATGCAGGTGAAAAAGTTTGGAGCCACACAGACCCTGTTACCGGCTTACCGATCATCTCCCTTTATGGAAGCAATAAAAAACCCCGAGCGGACCAATTGTGGGATGTTGACCTGGTATTATTTGATATCCAGGACGTGGGTGTTCGTTTTTACACCTACATTTCAACGCTGCATTACGTCATGGAAGCCTGTGCCGAAAACAATAAAACATTGATTGTGCTGGACCGTCCAAACCCGAATGCACATTATGTTGACGGGCCGGTTTTGGAAAAAGATCAAACTTCTTTCATCGGGATGCACCCGGTACCGATCGTTTACGGGATGACCATCGGGGAATATGCCTTGATGATCAACGGTGAATTTTGGCTTCAAAACAATGTGACTTGCCAGATGTACATTGTTCCATGCCGCAATTACACGCACAAAACGAAATTTGAGATCGCGATCCCGCCTTCCCCGAATCTCCGGACAGATCTGGCAATTAATTTGTATCCGAGTTTGTGTTTATTTGAAGCTACCACTGTAAGTGTCGGAAGGGGAACAGAACGTCCCTTTGAACTATATGGTCATCCGAATTTCCGGAACAGCGGGTTCACATTTGTTCCCATGCCTACCACCGGGGCCAAAGATCCCTTGTGGCAGAACCGCACCTGCAACGGCTATGATTTAAGGGCCAGTCAGAACAAACGCATGTATGAGATCAACCTGAACTGGTTGATTAACGCACGCGATCAATTGGGCGACAGTTTGGACTTCATCAATCAACGCAATTTTTTCGACCGCCTGGCAGGAACAACCCAACTTCGGGCACAACTGAAAGCCGGGCTGAAAGCAAAAGAAATCAAGGAAACCTGGAAAACAGGGATTCAAGCGTTTTTGAAGATCCGGCAAAAATATTTGATTTACAGGTAATATACGATAGGAGAATTATGGCACAAGTGTGATACTTATACGAACTATAAGCCGCCACTTAGTCATTTGCAACAACTAGTTTATATTGTTTTTTAACAAACCGGATCCCCCTTAAACAATTTAAAACATTACCTTACGAAAGTAGTTTTTAAAACTTCCTCTCGTGAGAACCAAATTCATTATTGCAAGTAGCTTAATAACCGCAGCACTCTCGGTAGCCGGATATTTTTTCTGGACAGGGTGGTGGTACATTCTCGGCGTTTTAATGGTTCCCTTTGCACTCGGATACATAGATCTCCTTCAAAAAAAACACTCCATAAGGGCAAACTTTCCTGTAATTGGGAGATTGCGCTGGATCATGGAAGCACTCAGACCGGAAATATACCAGTACTTCATTGAAAGCGATACAGATGGAACCCCCATTAGCCGGCTTGACCGGACAATTGTTTACGAACGTGCAAAAAATGAAGCAGATTCCATGCCCTTCGGAACCCAGAATGATGTCTACAAAGAAGGATATGAATGGATGCCACACAGCATACAACCCAAACACTTCGACTCAGTCAATCAAAATCCCCGCATCTTAATCGGAAATAAGGATTGTACTCAACCTTACAGCGCAAGCATTCTCAATATCAGCGCCATGAGTTTCGGCGCATTGTCATCTGCAGCGGTAGAAGCCCTCAATGGCGGGGCCAAACTGGGTGGTTTTGCGCACAATACCGGAGAAGGAGGAATTGCGTCCTACCACCTCAAACACGGCGGCGACATCATCTGGCAAATTGGTACCGGGTATTTCAGCGCACGCGACATGAATGGGAACTTCAGTGTGGAACTCTTCCGGAAAAACGCACACCTGCCACAGGTCAAAATGATTGAGATCAAACTTTCACAGGGAGCCAAACCCGGACACGGAGGAATTCTTCCTGCCAAGAAAAATACCAGGGAAATTGCCGAAATCCGTCACGTTAAACCTTTTACTACTGTCTATTCCCCACCCTACCACTCCGCTTTCAACACACCGAAAGAACTGGTAACATTTATCCGTCTCTTACGCAATGAATCCGGTGGAAAACCAGTAGGATTCAAATTGTGTATCGGAAAAAAAAGTGAATTCATTGCTATCTGTAAAGCCATGATCGAAATGGATACCTACCCCGATTTCATAACAGTAGACGGAGGAGAAGGAGGTACCGGCGCTGCTCCACAGGAATTCAGCAACTATGTAGGGGTTCCTTTCCTCGATGCATTAGCCTTTGTCGAAAACATACTCACCGGGTTCAATATCCGGAAACACATCAAATTAATCGGATCGGGAAAGATCATCACCGGTTTCAGTATCGTAAGAGCAATGGCCTTAGGCGCCGATGCTGTAAACTCAGCAAGAGGAATGATGCTCGCTTTAGGATGCATCCAGTCTCTGGAATGCAACTCCAATACCTGCCCCACCGGAGTAGCAACTCATAACCGACAGTTGGTTGCTGGTCTGAATATCGGTGACAAAAAAGTCAGAGTAGCCAATTTCCACCGGGAAACTGTAAGGGCTTATGCCGAACTGATCGGTGCAGCAGGACTTGATCATGGCGACCAGATTACACGCGATTTGATAAACCAGAGAGTATCTCTCTACGGATCACGTACATATGAGGAACTATTTCCAAGTCTGGAGCCCGGAAGTTTGTTAAATGGAAAAATACCGGAAAAATACCTCGCAGATGTCACAAAGGCAGATGTCAACAAATGGTAATACGGTGAAATCCAGCCAAAAATCGCATGCAAAAGTACTTCATTTACGCTTGCTTACTGCTCTGCTCTACTTTCTTTGCACCTTCCAACACGGTTTCTTTCATTGATTCCATGTAAGCGCTCAATTTTTTTTGTAGGTCCGGGTTGGTAGCTCCCAAGATCTTTGCCGCTAAAATTCCAGCATTCTTTGCTGCATTAATCGCAACTGTTGCAACCGGGATCCCGTTCGGCATCTGCACAATGGACAACAAACTGTCCCAGCCGTCGATTGAATTACTTGATTTAATCGGAACGCCGATTACCGGAAGCGGAGTCAAACTTGCCGTCATCCCCGGTAAATGTGCTGCTCCTCCTGCCCCGGCAATGATCACCTGGATCCCTCTTCCCGAAGCCGTTTTTGCGTATTCGAACATCCGTTCGGGAGTTCTGTGAGCAGAAACAATGGTTAACTCATACGGGACTCCAAACTCCTTTAATATATCTGCAGCGTCTTGCATAATTGGCAGGTCTGAAGTGCTGCCCATGATAATTCCAACCATTTGCGTTTATTTTGTCTGCAAATCTAACGATTAATCCCCATCGTTGAAAACTATTACCTCATTGTGGAGTATTTCCCCTTATTTTTATTGAATTTTCTGTTAGTTTTGGGCCTCGTCCAACTTAAATTATGAATAAATCGATACTCCTATTTGTGTCCGCCGTTCTTATGCAATGGAGTGCACACCTACTGGCTCAAACAACCTTCATAACCGATAATTTTGAAGGCGCATTTTCCTGGAATACGGTGAGTACTACCGGACCAAACCAATGGGTCCAGGGATCCTGCACCAACAACGGCGGAAACTCGGCATTGTACATTACTTCAGGCGGTGTTACGAATGATTGTACCCCGACCGGAATTACGCATTATGGTTATGCCAATTCAGCTTCCGGAACGGAAACAGCCATTGTTTATCTTCCGGTGAATGCTGCCTGTTACAGTTCCATCCGGATCCTCGCGGAAATTCAGGTAGAGGGTGAGAGCGGGTTGGATTACCTGGAACTGGTCTGCAGTACCAATTCCGGAGCAAGCTGGACACCTGTTTCAACACAACTGGTTGCAAACGCCACGTATACCGGATTTAACCAATTGCTCCCGGGCAGTTTTGATAACAGTGTTTTCTGGATCGGTTTCCGGTTCACATACAACGATTCAAATATTGGAAACAAAGCTCCTGCGATTGACAATTTCAGGATTCAGGGTATATCCGGTGATGTTACTCCACCAACGATTACTTGTCCTTCCCCTTCAACCGGTTACACGGACGAATTCTTCTGCCAACTGACGCTGGCTGATTTTGGAGCACTTGCAACCGTTAATGACAATTGCGGAATAGTTTCTACCGTTCAAACACCTCCCGTAGGAACAACGGTCAGTACCAATACCATGATTACACTCCAGGCAACGGACCCATCAGGAAACAACACAAGTTGTAACTTTCTGCTGACCGTACTGGATACCGTTGCACCAAAACCTACTTGCCCGGCTTTGGACAGTGTCTATGCATCTGCTTCCTGCGATGCGCTCGTTCCGAACCTGGTTCCAAGCGTTACAGTAAATGAAGCATGTACACCCGCCGTATCCCTGGTTTTTAACCAGGCACCGGCTGCCGGGACCACCATCACAGCAACGCAAAACGTATTTGTCACCGTGACGGACCTGGCGGGAAACGCTGCAAGCTGTTTTACACACATCCTTTTCTTCGATACAATTTCTCCTCAAATCACCTGTCCGGCCAACCAAACTGTTTCTACGAACAACGGCTGCACCTATGATATTGCCAGCTTTACATCCCAAGCTACCGTAACAGACAATTGTTCAACCGTTTTCCTGCTGAACCAAAGTCCGGCAGTTGGAAATTCCCTGCCAACAGGTGTACACAGCATCACCATCCAGGCAATTGACCAGGAAGGAAATGACCAGGTTTGTCAGTTCAATTTAACCGTCCAGGATTTAACGCTGCCGGTGATCAACTGTCCTGCTACCCTTTCCATACCGGTGAATAACCAGTGTTTGGCATTGGTTGGAGACCTGGTTCCATTGGTTTCCGCAACAGATAATTGTACCGCGAGCAGTTCTTTGGTATTTGCCCAGGACAAACCGGCTACTTTGCTGTTTTCCGACTCCATTACTGTTTTAATGACTGCCGTTGATTTAAACGGAAATATCGGAAGCTGTTCTATTTTTATCACTGCAATTGATACCTTGGATCCGATCGTTACCTGTTTGAGCGATACCAGCCTGGCTATTTCAGGAACGTGTTCCATGACCATTCCGAACCTGGCAGGAACACACAGCGCAGTTGACAATTGTTCTCCTTCCAACCTGTTGACATTCTCACAAAACCCGCTTCCGGGAACGGTTGTCAGCAACCCGGTCGGAATTGTTATTTCGTATACGGATACTTCCGGTAATATCGGTACATGCATTACGCAAACCATTCCCATCGAATCCATCAATCCGACCATTAGCTGCCCTCCTGCCCAATCTGTCAACAACGGAGTTGCCTGTTATGCACTGATTCCTGACTTGACATCCTTTGCTACGGTAAGCGACAACTGTATGGGATATTCTTTAACCCAACAACCGGCTCCGGGAACGAATTTAATTTCAGGAACACATGTTGTGACCATTACCGTAACCGATTTGGCAGGGAATACCTCCTCGTGTGCTACCAGCTTCACCATTATCGAGACCCAGGCACCTTCCATTACGTGTCCGAACAATATTTCAACCTGCAATCCACTAGTTAATTACGGGAATCCTATCGGAACGGATAACTGCTATTTTACGATTTCACAGACAGACCTTTCGGGAGTTTCTTCGGGTGACATTTTCCCAATTGGGACAACAACGCAAACCTATCAGATCGAAGATTCTTCAGGTAATACAAGCAGCTGTTCTTTTACCGTGGAGGTGCTTCAATATCCTGATACCGCTTTTATCCCGAACAGTTTGATTTACCTGTGCAATACCTTCACAACAAGTATTGAGGCACAAGCCATCCAATCCGGAACAGGTTCCTGGAATATGCTAACCGGCGGTGGAACCATTACCAATCCGAACGCGTTACAAACCACTGTACAAAATCTTTCCTTGGGTGCAAACACCTTCGAGTGGGTAGTAACTTCACCAACCTGTGGCTCTACAAGAGATACCGTAAGAATTGTCGTGAATATGCCACCTCCTCAGGCTAATCTCCAGGATTCCATGTATGCCTGTGCTGCAACAAATTACATCATCCAGGGAAACAATCCGGGAACAGGAGCCCAGGGAACCTGGTCGAGTAATTCCGCGATTACGTTCAATAATACTCATGCTCCAGTGGCAACCATTCTTTCTATTCCCGACGGATATCATACCATTTACTGGACTATTTCAACCAACGGTTGCCCCAGCACAGTAGACAGCAGTATCATTTATGCTCCGATTGTTGCACAGGTGCTTACTCCCGATACCACGATCTGCTTGAATCAGTTACCGATAAATCTCCAGGGAAATCAACCGGGGAGCGATCAGGCAACCTATTGGATCGAACTGGCGGGTACGGGCACCTTGACCAATAAATACAACCCGAATACGCAATTGACCGGCGGTGCTCCCGGAGAATTAGTCCTTCTTTACAGACATACTCACGATTTTTGTGGTGCTACACAAGATACCTTACGCATCCAGTTAACCAACTGCGGTGAGGCAACTTTTGATATTCCAACGGTATTCACACCGAATCATGACGGAGACAATGACCTGTTCCTTATCCCTAACCTGTATGAAACATACCCGGATTGCAAAGTGACGATTATCAATCGTTGGGGATCCAAAGTGTTCCAATCAACCGGATATGAAGAACCATGGGACGGAACTTTTAAAGGAGACGATCTTCCGTTCGGGACTTATTTTTATGAAATAGTATCTCCGAACAATGATTTTAAAGCAATCAAAGGTTCAATCAGTATTATCCGTTAATCCCTATTACCCATGAAAAAAATAATCGTTATCGCATGTGTTTCAGTTGCAGGATTAACCTTCGGACAACAGGACATTCAATTTACCCAGACAGCTTCTTCGCCATTCTTAATTAATCCGGCAGCAGGCGGATTGATGAATGTAGCCGAAGTGGTCGTTGGGAATCGGTTGCAATATGCCGGAGTGGACGGGAGACCTATGACCACTTTTGCAGGGATTCAAAGCATGGTGCGTTTCAAAAAACGCAAATCGAAAGCCTTGCTGAGTGAACTTTCCTCGATCGGGCAAACTTTTTACAGCACCCCTCAACGCACGGTTTCCTACAAACAAGTTGCCGGCTTGACTTTTATCAATGACATCATCGGTCCGTTTACACGAACCAACGTGAAGGCAAATATCGGTGTTCATATTCCTTTGTCTCAAAAGCTAAATGCAGGGATCGGTTTGGGCGTCGGCTGGTCAAATTTCGGAATAGATAATTCCAAGGTAACACTTGGAAATTCAAACGATAAGGCTTATGCCAATTATATCGGGATCGCTGCTTCACAAAATTACCTGGATGCACAAGCCGGTTTACTAGTTTACAATGACCGTTTACTGGTAAGTTTAAGCGGAAGCCAGCTCTTTAACAACAAAACGCGTTTGAGCAGTATAACGACGGAAAGTACGTTTCAGCCACACCTTTTCATGTTGGCTAGTTATCGGTTCGATTTAGGGAAAAACTACGGGCTGGAACCCATCGTTCAGTTCAAATCCGCGAAACACGCCCCCATCAGTTACGATATCGCGATGCGTTTGCACTACATGCGTATGGGATGGGTTAGCCTTTCCTACAGAAGACAATCTGCTATCGGAGTTGGTTTCGGAATAAACTTATTGGCGCGCTTCAATGTCTCTTATTCCTTTGAATTCGGAAACGGGGTTACCGAGAAATTCGGAAATACTTCGCACGAAATTCGTTTAGGGTTTATTTTCGGCCACAAACGAAATATGGAAAAGGAATTTAAGCAGGATGAAAAAGTGAATCCGGTGCCGGTGGAAGAAACACCCTGATAACCGAAGAGGGATGCAGATCGAACAAAATCCGGAAGAATAAATGCTAATTTTCAAGTATTGCTAATTTTGTAAAAAGTACACTCGTTATGCGTCCGTTTTATTTTTTGCTTAAAATATCTTTAAATATTTCATTCAGACTCTTTTACAAACGTTTTCTTGTATTAAACAAACACAAAGAACTATTCGGAAGTACCATTTATGTGAGTAATCACCCGAATTCATTTATGGACCCGATCATGATCGGGGCGATGAACCGGCCGATCGTTCACTTTATGACCCGATCAGACGTCTTTGTATGGTGGCTGAAACCCATTCTTTGGTCGGCTCATATGACCCCTATTTATCGTCAGCATGACGGCGGCGATATGAAAGGAAAAAATACCGATGTATTCAAAAAAGTAAATCAATCCTTGAAAATGGGGCGGAACATTCTGATTTTCGGGGAAGGTTTTACGGATGACACCCCGATCAGGGGGCTGAAACCGGTGAAAAAAGGTCCGATACGAATGGGTTTCGGTGCTCTGGAAGCAATTAACTGGAGCAAAAAGATCTACATTTCCGGCATTGGGATCAGTTATTCAGACCGGAATACCATTGGTTCGGAATTCGTCCTGGACAATGGTCCGAAAATTTGCCTGAACGATTACAAAGAAAGGTATCTCGAGAACCCGAATAAAGTCATTAATGAGGTCACAAAACTGGTTGAAAAAGACATGCAGCAATGCATTGTATATGTTGCCAAACCGACTCGTTATTCCTTGCTGGAGGGCATCATGCAAATCACCCGAAAAGGCTTCAACAATGCAAATCACGACGATCACATTCCACTGATCAAACGCTGGGAATATGCAAAAAAACTGGGGATTTGGATCAATGAAAATGTGACAGATGAAAGCACGGAGATCCTGGCACTTCAAAAGGACCTGGATGCTTACTTCAACCTGGAAAAACGCATGAAAGTCCAGGACCGTTTTGTCATTGCCAAACAACACCCGGAACTGGTAAGCACCTGGAACAATTGGCTTTATTTAATTTTAATGTGGCCTTTTGCACTTATAGGAACTATTCATGGGTTTATTCCATATATCCTATCCAAAAAACTGACTGAAAAGATCATGAAACGGAAAGTATTCTGGGGTTCCGTTAAAATGATGATGGCCAAAATCATCGGTTCTATTTACAATATCCCAATCATCATTTTGATCACCAAATGGTATCTGCCACATTGGTCTTTGGGTGTTTTGTACTATTTCATCACACCTGTTTTATGGCGGTTGAGCTATGAATATGCGCACCAATTCAAAGAAATACAAATCAAACGGAAAATGAAGTCCGTTGATTTGTCCAAGTTTGTTGAAAAACGTGCGGAATTAGCAGAACGAATCAAACAATTGATTCCTGTTGCGTAATCAACAATAAGAAGAATTCTATAAACATTTAGTGACGCGATTAATCGTGCCCACTAAATGTATCAATTAGTTCAAGTTTCAAACTAATTTTCGTCCCAGGTAAACCATCCCGATACAGAAACTGATAGAAATCAGGATATTCAGAACAGCGATCAACCACTGCCCGCCTTCCATCAGTTCCAGGTTTTCTTTTGCAAAAGTTGAAAACGTACTGAATCCTCCACAGATCCCGATGATCCAAAATGCCTGGAATGATTCCGCATTTGCAGGTTTTACTTTCATCAGAAGTACGAGAAAAACACCGAGTAATGCAGAAGCAAGCAAATTAGATACCAGGGTCGCTACAGGGAAAACAGATTTTGGAAATTGAAGAACCAATTGTGTGATCCCAAATCGCAATAAAGAGCCTATACCACCTCCCAGGAAGACATAAAAGACATTCATTTTACCTTTGTTTTATTTGAAAAAAAACGCTGATAGAATTTCCAAAATACAAAAGCCCACAAAACTCCCCAAATAATGCCACAAAGTACATCGGATAAGTAGTGCATCGTCAGATAAATTCTGCTCAAACCGATCAATGCCACGCAAAAGATCAGTACCCACTTCACTTTCGGGTAAAACCCGCGCAGGAAAAACCAGGCAAGTAACGCCACAGCAGCATTGTTGGACGCATGAGAAGAAAAGAAACCATACTTTCCTCCGAGATAGGTATGCCCGTCCTCCATAAAGTAATGGAGGTGCTTCTCCAGTAATAAATTATGAGAAGGGCGATATCGCATGATCGTATCCTTGAAAAAGAATGTGGTTGAACTATCTACAATAGCAATCATCACCAAAGCCATTCCCAAAAACAACAAGGTCGTTCTGAGCCCATAATTCTTCCAGATGAAATACAGGAGCAGAAAATAGAAAGGAATCCAGGTAGACGTCTTTGTCACGTACCAGAAAAATTGATCCAAAAATGGTGTATTCCAGCCATTTATTGCCAGAACAATGCTTCTATCAATGGATTCCAGGTAATCAAACATGGTTCAAATGCTTCCAGATCATATCTTTCAATTCAGTCAGTCCCTGCTGAGCCACGGAAGAAATAAACACATACGGGATCTTAGGTAAATCCTTACTGATTGCTTCTTTCAATTCGTCATCCAGCATATCCGACTTGGTAATTGCCAGTAAGCGTTCCTTGTGCAGTAATTCCGGGTTGTATTGTTTGAGTTCGTTTAGCAGTAATTTGTATTCTTCGTGAATATCGTCTGCATCTGCAGGAACCATGAAAAGCAAACACGAATTTCGCTCAATGTGGCGCAAGAAACGTAATCCCAGGCCTTTTCCTTCATGTGCTCCTTCAATAATTCCCGGAATATCTGCCATTACAAATGAACGGTAATCACGGTATTTCACAATTCCCAGGTTCGGTCTGAGCGTTGTAAACGGATAATCTGCAATTTCCGGTTTTGCTGAAGATAAAACAGAGAGCAGCGTACTTTTTCCTGCATTCGGTTTCCCAACCAATCCCACATCTGCCAAAATTTTCATTTCAAGGATCATCCAGCTTTCTTGTCCAGGTTCTCCGGGTTGTGCAAAGCGAGGCGTTTGATACGTTGATGATTTGAAATGATCATTTCCCAGACCACCGCGGCCTCCCGGTACCAGGATTTTTTCTTCCCCGTCTTCCGTGATCTCGAAAAGGGTCTCTCCTGTTTCGGCATCTTTTGCCAACGTACCGAGTGGAACTTCAATGTATTTATCTTCTCCCTGCGCTCCTTTTTGCAATTGGCCCGAACCATGTTCTCCATGACCCGCCTTCATATGCTTTTGGTACTTCAAATGAAGCAACGTCCACAATTGTTTGTTTCCGCGAAGAATAATATGGCCGCCACGTCCTCCATCACCTCCGTCGGGACCTCCCTGCGGAATATACTTTTCGCGTCGAAAATGCGCAGAACCACCTCCCCCGTTTCCGGAAGTACAGTGAATTTTCACATAGTCAACGAAGTTATCTGATGCCATAATTTTTCCTTTTATTGAAAAAGTTCAATCGTTCAAAAGTTTAAATGTTCAAATTTGATCACACTGAACCAAAGTTACTCGGAATCAGCCCAGTTACCCTCGAACTTTTTGAACTTTTGAACATTTCGATCCTCCATAAGACTTGAAAACCGCACTCTATTCGAATGCGGTTAACGTCCTGTGGGTTTTCGTATTATTTATTGTCTATTGCTGCGTACAATCTTTGTGAAATATCATCGATACTTCCGATTCCGTCTACTGCAATGTATTTTCCTTGTTTTTCGTAATAATCTTTCACCGGTGCTGTTTCGTTCTTGTAAACATTGATCCGGTTCTGAATCACTTCCGGATTTGCATCATCCGGTCTTCCACTTATCTCAGCACGTTTTTTCAAACGTTCACGCAATTCATCTTCGGCCACTTCCAACCCGATCATCATCGTAATTTCTGTATTGACAGATGCAAGAAATGAGTCTAAAGCCTGGGCCTGTGCATTTGTTCTCGGGAAACCATCAAAAATAAAGCCCTTCGCATTTTCATGTTTCAATACTTCGCTTTTAAGCATATCGATAGTCACCTCATCCGGCACCAAATTGCCCTGGTCCATATAGCTTTTTGCCAATAAACCTAATGCTGTTTCGCCTTTAATATTTGCACGGAAAATATCTCCTGTCGATAAGTGTACCAGGTTGTATCTGCCAATCAATCTTTCAGACTGTGTTCCTTTCCCTGCTCCAGGAGGGCCAAATAGTACGATGTTCAACATACGTTCTTCTTTTAATGGGATTCTTCTTCTCCCTTTAGTTGATAAATGTGTTCGGTATTTCTTCCCAATTCATTGTAATCAAGGCCGTAACCCACTACAAATTTGTTTGGAATCGAAAACCCGATATATGTTGGGGTATGTGTTCCTTTAAATGCTTCCGGTTTGAACAACAAGGTCGCTATTTCCAGACTTGCAGGTTTTTCAACCGACAATAAGGTAAACAACTTTTCCATGGTAATCCCTGTATCCACGATATCTTCCAGGATAACGACGTGTTTATTTTTAATCGATGTATTCAGGCCGATTACTTCGTCCACACGACCGGAAGAATGCATCCCCTGGTAACTACTCATTTTCACAAAGGTGATCTCACAGGAAGACCGGAAATATTTCATTAAATCAGCGGCAAACATAAATGCTCCGTTCAGAACGGCAATAAATACCACCTCTTTTCCGGTATAATCCTGCTCCAATCGCGAAGCTAATGCCGAAATCTCTGCCTGAATTTTTTCTTTTTGGATAAAAATCTCAAATAATTTATCGTTGAGCTGAAGCACTTTGTCGTCTAATTTTATGTGCAAAAGTAGGATTTTTGCGCCAATTATTGGCTTAAATCACAAAGAAATAGCTCAAATCGGATTATTTCGCCGAATCTTGTGCTACTGATCCGGTATATCTGTATTGAAATCACCTGACTTGTGAAATCAGATATGTTTAAACCAACTATCTTTGCAGTATGAAAAAACAATGGAACGGAAACACATACAAAGTCGGAATGCTCGGCGGCGGTCAATTGGGCCGGATGTTTATACAGGAAGCACTTAATTATGATGTTCATGTTCATTGTCTTGATCCGGATGCAGATGCCCCGTGCAGGTATTTGGCAACTTCTTTTCAACATGGCTCTCTGAAGGATTACGATACGGTTGTTCAGTTCGGGAGCAACAAAGATGTTGTTACCGTGGAAATAGAACACGTGAATGTGGAAGCGCTGCACGAACTGGAAAACAGGGGAATTAAAGTTTTCCCGCAACCCGGCGTACTGGCAATTGTCCAGGACAAAGGGTTACAAAAGGAGTTTTACCTGAAAAACAACCTTCCTACCGCTGAATTCATGTTAGTGAACGGAAAAGAAGAACTAATCTCTAAAAACATTCCTTTTCCGTATGTCCTAAAATGGCGAAAAGGGGGATACGACGGAAAAGGCGTTCAAATCATGAAATCCGCAGCTGATTTTGACCAACTGATTGACACTCCTTATGTTATTGAACAAATGGTTCCTTTTACCAAAGAATTGTCGGTTATTGTTGCCAGAAATGAAGCGGGAGAAAGTGTAGTCTATCCGACAGTAGAATGTGAGTTCAGCCCCGTTGCAAACCTGGTTGAGTTCTTGTTTTCACCGGCAGAAATCTCAGAGGAGGTGGAGAAAAAAGCACGTGAAATCGCATTGAAAGTAATTGATTCACTTCAAATGGTCGGTATTCTGGCGGTAGAACTTTTTCTTACTGCCGACGATGAAATCCTGATCAACGAAATAGCCCCCCGGCCTCACAACAGCGGACATCACACGATCGAATGCTGCTATACTTCCCAGTTCGAACAACATTTGAGAAGTATCGTCAATGCCCCGTTGGGTTCTACAAAACTAATCACACCCGGTGTGATGATTAATTTATTGGGAGAACCCGGATATGAAGGGATTGCAAAGTATGAAAACCTGGAACAGGTGATTTCCCGGGAAGGTGTTAGTGTTCATCTCTATGGAAAACAAACCACCAAGCCTTTTCGCAAGATGGGACACGTAACAATTTACGGTCCGGACCTGAATGAATTAAAAACAACCGGCAGAATCGTAGCTAAAGAATTAAAAATCAAAGCTTAAATACATTTATTTCTCTTTAATTACTACCTTTATCCCCCATTTAAGAACTATTGAAACTGCGCACACTTATTTTTGCATTCTCACTACTTGTATTGAGTCAACAACTTAATGCCCAGTTATATACATTTCAAGAATTCAATCACCAGGACGGTTTAAAAATCACTACCACCCTTACAACAACACAAGATGAGTTGGGGCATTTATTGATCGGAACCGACGGTAACGGAATTGTCCGGTTCAACGGGACTACTTTCGAGTCGATTCACAGTGCCAAAGGCCTCGACAGACCTTATCACGTCACAGGAATTTCTCTTATCAACGGCGAGCTGTATTTTTCTACGCTCTATGCCGGTGTTTTGAACTATTACAATAACGGGATCCATTTGTTCTACAAAATAAATCCTAAAGCAGAGGGTTCAGCTTTGCGCATCGCGAAATGCCAAAACAACCTTTCAATCATTACAAATAATTACCTCATCGTAACCGACCTGAAGGGCAAAGTCCTGATTAAAAAACCATATTTATCGGGTTACATCAGCAGATGTGTCCAATTATTGGAAACTCCATACGGAAATATACTGATTACCGACAAAGACTCCTATTTTATCAGTTCAACCGAAATCACACCATTAAGCAACTGGCTGAATTCACCGAAGGTAAATTTTAAGATTGCCTCCTATTATCAAAAGAAGCTGGTCTTGTTTGACGAAACGGGGAAAAATAAATATACGTATTACTTTTCCAATAACGGAAGTATTTTCAGACGGACTATTGATCCTTCGGGCTTTGAATTTTCCATCGATCCGATTGAAAATGTTACTTCCAAGAACAACCGCATTCTTTTCAACCATTCAGATAAACAGCTCTTTTCAATTGAAGACGACAAGTTGAAGCGAATTGCTCCCAACTACAATAAAGAGTTGGGAACTATTTACCATCTTTTTATTGATAACTCGGGAGATTACTGGATCAATACTTCCCAGGGAATTACCAAAGTGAGCATTGAACCGTTTACCAAGGTGAAGTTAAGCCCAATCTTTGAGGACAACCTGATCCTCCAGGTTTTTCGAACGCGCAATAATGAATTTTTATTGGGAAATGGAAAGAACGAGGTTTATTATGGGTCTTTGTATTCACCGGATTTTAAAGTCAAAAAGAATTTTCGGGCGAATCATATTTTAGAATGTCCGCTGGGAACACTGATTTGTTCGGAAACGGGAATCTTTGAATTAAAAGGAGGTGAAATCAGGGAAACAACGATTCCCGAACAACAGGGTAAGCGCATCAAGTTTGCTATTTGGGACGGGGAAAAACTATGGTTTGCCCCGGTTCAAAAAGGACTTTATTGCTATAATCCGAAGACCCGAACGAGCACTAAAATAAAAATGAAGTTCTCGCCGGATTACTTCTATTGCGGTCAGCAATCAGCTGACGGTAAATTCCTTTACCTGGGAACCAACGAGGGAATCCTAAAATTGAATCCTGCAACCAATGAAACCGATCACCTCTCTCATTTCAATGTTATTGGTTCCTATGTCGGAAATTCAACGAAGGACCTCTACGGGAACCTTTGGTTTACATTGGATCGTGGAATCGCTGGAATTGACCGAAATCACCACCTCATCATTATTGATGACCAAAAGATCTTGCCTTCCTATTTGTTTTACACCCTTTCTTCGGATAAACTTGGAAACCTGATTATCGGGACCAACCTGGGAATCCATATTCTCAAAATGGACAAAGCCGGGAAAGTTGTTTATCACAAGAATTACAACGAAAAAAATGGATTTCAGGGCTATGAGACCAATATGCGGGCTGTTTTTCAGGACGAAAACAAATCATTTGTCGGAACTTCAGAAGGCTTATTTCTGATCAATACGGAAATCTTAAAAAACTACCCGGTCCCGCCAAAACCTATCATTATCAAAGGTCGTCTTTTTCAAAATGGAGTGATCCGGGATGTTGATCAGGGAAAATACCTCACATTCAAAACCATTCTGTCAAAAAACAGCGGATTGGAATATTACTATAGGATCGGCGGTTATCATAAGTTTTGGGTCAAATTGAACAGTTCGGGTGAAATGAAACTACCTGAACTGGAAAATGGTTCCTACCGTTTGGAAGTACGATCGAGTTTTGACGGAATTAATTTTTCCGAGATTTCCCAATACCCGATCCATATCCACAATCCTATCTGGCAATCCAAGTGGTTCATTGTCATTATCATCCTGTTTCTCGGGCTACTAAATATCGGTTACCTTGAATGGACACGAACCGGTATGCGGATCAACCTTTATGAGATCAGTTACAATTCGCTGGATCCGAGATTTGTTCCAAAATTGCTTCTATTCGGTGCCTTAAGTAATGTGATCACCGGTTTGATCGTTTATTACTTCGTTGACAACAAACTTGGAAGCATAACAGCGAATTTTATTGCCAGTTCGGTTTTAGTTGTCGGGTATGCTACACATAAATTTTCGGGGCGCAGAAACCGTTTGGACAGGATTAACAGCCTGAGTTTATACTTTTCTCTGCTGGTGTTATTCGTACAATTTTTCTACCTGCTCTTTATCACCAATATCCATCCCTACCCGGTAATCGCAATTGTACTTATATCCAGTGCCTTACCTTACATGTTGAATAACATCCGGTCCATCATCATCATTTGCCTGCTTCAAATCTCTGTTTCTGTCCTGATGCTGATCTGGATTGAAAATCCTGTTTACAACAGTGTGCTTTTTATTCTGACGATGGGAGTTTCTTCCGCACTCACGGTAATGGTGACTTATTTGAGAAACGACTCCCTCGAAAAGCTGTTTTTCGTCAGTAACATTTTGAACAAAGGGAACATGATGGCAATTTCCTTCGATCAAAAGGGAATCATTACATATTGCAGTAAAAATCTTTCGAACCTGCTGCATATCGATTCGAACATGATAGTCGGGAAATCACTTTCTACCCTCAATCCTATCGTTGTTTCTGCTGAAATGCGTGAATTTTCACTGGGGGATGAATTTTCAGACGGAAAAATATTCCTGGTCCCGATGTATAACAAGAAGGGGGAAGTGATTTGGATCGAGTGGTCGTGCAAATACTTTTCCGATTCCGTTCGCGTGATCATGGGACAGGATGTGACTGAAAAACTGACTCTGACGACCAATTACCAGTCATTGGTGGAAAATGCGCACGACATGATCTTCAATACGGATATCGATGGAAACTTCACCTATCTGAATGAGATGAGCAGCAGAACTTTCGGTTATAAGAATGAAAACCTCGTTGGGAAAGATTCTGTGACGATCGTTCACCCGGAATACCGGGAAATCGTAAAAGATTTCTTCCGCAATCAAATTATTAACCGGATTCAAAATACGTACCTGGAATTCCCTATCCGGACAAAAGAAGGACGGATCATCTGGCTGGGACAAAACGCTTCCATCGTGTTTGAACCGGGATCCAGAAAACGCATCATCGGGTTTACTGCTCTTGCACGGGACATCACTGAAAAAAGAGCCAACGAATTATTGATCGAACAGCAAAACAAAGACATTACTTCAAGTATCAATTCAGCTAAACGCATTCAATACAGTTTATTACCCAAAGCTTCTGAAATTGGAACACATTTCGAAGACTATTTTGTGATCTTTAAGCCAAAGGATATTGTTAGCGGGGACTTTTACTGGACACATCAAACAGGGAACAAGCTAATCCTTGTATTGGCGGATTGTACGGGACATGGCGTTCCGGGAGCTTTTATGACTATTCTCGGAATCAATTTATTGAATCAATTGGTCATTGAACGGAAGATTGATGATCCTGCGCAAATTCTCAACGGATTGAACAGTGAATTGCACAAATTACTGCATCACGGAACCAATACGTTAACGACAGAGGGAATGGATGCACTGGTGGTCGTTTTTGAAAAAGATTCAATCCAATTTGCAACCAGCGGGGTTGCACTGATCCACATTCACCAGGAAGAATTTTTACTTTACCGATCAACTAAAATCGAACAGGATACGGAAATACAGATTTATGAAAACAGGCAAATTACGCTCACTGACAGAGATCAGTTATACCTGATAACAGATGGTTTCCAAAAACAGTTCGGATCTATCCGAAACAAAAAGTTCTCCTTCAAACGCATACGTGAATTGCTTGAGAAGATCAAAGTGGAATCGATGCCCTTGCAAAAAAAGTATTTTGAAAACGCTTGGTCCAATTGGTCGGAAGGGCATGAACAAACGGATGATATTACGATTATCGGATTGAAGAAATACCAGCCGAAGGATTAGGCTTATAGGTACCGTTGCTTTTTATGAGCCAGGACCAGAAAATGAGAACCGGTAAGTATATAAGCTATGCTTTGTAAACCTTTTAGTTAATTCGTTCATTCCCCTCAAAATCAATGAGCTAAATAACACTATTTAAAACCACATCAGTAAACCATTTAGTTAATTCGTTCACAAAAAGCCGCGGTATCAAATCCCGTCTATTGTCCGCTTAACCAAATAGCGCACCGGAAAATAAGACGACAACACACTCAAAATCACCACCATTGCAAAAATAAAGAGCACATCCTTCACCTGCAAAATCATCGGGAATGCTTCTCCACCCGAATTCGGCATTTGTAATAAAACAAACTGCATTTGCAGCAAACACACACCAACTCCCAAAACCAACCCGATCAGGATTCCTTTAAACGCAATTAAAATTCCCTCAAAAAAGAAAATCTGAAAAATGAATCGCTTCGTAGCACCAAAACGCTCCATGGTTTCGATATTTTCCTTTTTCTCTATGAACAACATATTGAGCGAAGCAACTAAGTTAAATGCGGCCAAAATGAAAATGAAAAGCAGGATTAAAACAACGATTTTCTTTTCGCTTTCACTTGTCTTAAAGATCAGCTCATTCTTTTCAGCCGCCGTTTTAATCAGGAATTTCTTTCCGAATTTAGCTACGAGGATCTCTTTAACGGATTCAATATTTTCTTTCTTAATGTGAAAATAAATAGCTGTTATATCTGTGCCGTAATTCAACTGAACTTCCGCATAGTTGATCGGGACTAAAAGATCAGACATATTCACATCCTTATTGAAATTCATTCTTCCTACCACCTTTAGTGGAGAAACTTTGAACGGACTTTTCAAACGCGCAATCGAAGCATCTCTCAAAGGAGTGTACAATGTCAATTCCTCGTAACCATCCATTTCCGAAATGTATCCGTCAATTTTGTCCAGCAAACTCGCTCCGATCACTGCAGTCGGCTCCCCGTTCTCTTCCAGGTATGGATAACCATCAACCAGGTGCTTTTCCAGGTTACAAGCCTCTGTAAAAGAATAATCCACACCTACCATTCGTGCGTTGATCCATTTTTTTCCATGTTTGATGATTACTGTTTCTTCAATGGCTTTGGAAAGGGAAATTACACCCGGAACTTTACGCAGATCGTTCAGGTTTACCGCAGTAGAATCGAAGGTTTTACCCTCCAGAGATCGCATCGAAATGGAAGGATCATAATCCGAATACAACCTGGAAACCATCTGTTCGATACCGTTGAAGGCGGATAAAATAATGACCAATGCCGCAGTGATAACAGCAATTCCCACAACCGAAACCCGCGTAATCCAATTGACGAGGTTGCGTTGCTTTCGGGTATACCGAAGGTATCTTCTTGCTATGAAAAACGAGACCTTAATCTTTCAATAATTTATCGATGGTTTCAGCATAATCCAATGAATCGTCAATGTAAAACAACAATTCCGGAATTTTGTGCATATTCTTCAAACGCTTCCCCACTTCCCCACGGATTTTGCGGGAATGCTGCTGAATATTTTCCAGGACTTCCTTTTTATCCGGACCGGCAAAAACAGATAAATAAATGCGTGCCAAAGACAGATCGGAAGTTACTCTTACAATCGTCACACTGACCATTGCGCCTAAGCAAATCTCCCGTGCATTACGTTGAAAATAAGTCGATAATTCCTCTTGAATTACGCCTTCAATTCGGTTTTGTCTAATTGAACTCATGCTGCAAAGTTAAGAATTGTAAACTCGTTCATACACAAAGGACAACAAAAACATATCTTTGTACTGCATGAAATCAATATTAGCATTCCATAAATACACATTTTCGTATAAAGCCCCGGCGATACTTACGATCTTTTACAACTTGTTGTTTGTGATATTCAACCTCATTTCCATGATCTTGTTTATCCCGTTCCTGCAATTGATTTTTAGACCCGGCCAGATCACTAATCTTCCAAAGCCCATTTATAATGGAGGTTTCACAGATTTTTTTATTTACTGCAAAGACCTTTACAACTATACCATGCAGGAAATGGTGAAAGAAGACCCGAAATATGCTCTGTTATTCGTTTGTATTTCTGTCCTTGTTGCCTTTTTCCTAAAAAATCTCACCCGTTATGGTGCAATTTGGTACCAATCTCAACTGCGAATGGCAGTGGTCCGAGATGTAAAGGACAAAATCTTTTCGAAAGCCATGAAACTTCCGCTTTCGTTCTATACAGAGGAACGAAAAGGAGATTTGATGTCGCGCATGAACAGCGATGTAGGAGAAATTGAAATTGCAGTAGTAGCTATCCTGGAATTAATCTACAGAGAACCCATTGCTATTATTATAACTGTCGGATCGTTGTTATATATCAGTCCGCAGCTGACCCTGATTTCCTTTATTTTGCTTCCGGTCTCTGCCTTTGTGATTTCACGGATCGGGAAAAGTTTGAAACGTACGGCTAAATTGCAGCAAGAACAAAACGGGATCGTTTTTTCCACCATTGAAGAGGCCTTGGGAGGAATCAAAATAATTAAAGCGTTCAATGCGATTCCATTCATGACGGAACGTTTCCGTAAGATCAACTTAAGGCATCAGCAATTAGTTACACGCACTTTCCGCAAAAAGGACCTTTCCCCACCTTTGAACGAATTCTTAGGAGCAGCAGTCATGATCTGCCTGGTTTGGTTTGGTGGAGTGATGATACTGAATAATGATGCGGACAGCCTCACCGGAGAAGAATTCATTACCTTCATCATTGTTTTCTCCCAATTATTGAGACCCATCCAGGGAATTGCAACAGCTGTCGGAAATCTCAACAAAGCAGAAGCTTCACGTGATCGAATCAATGAAATTCTAGACACCAATGAAAGCATTTACGAGACCGAAAATCCGAAAAAACTGCACGGACTGAAAAACGATATTAGATTGGAAGGTGTGAGTTTCAAATACAAAGACGAATGGGTTTTGAAGAATATCAATTTCGACCTGAAACGCGGTAAGACCATCGCTTTGGTTGGAGAATCCGGAAGCGGGAAATCCACTATAGCCGATTTGCTTCCCCGTTTTTACGATGTCAATGAAGGAGCAATCTACATTGATGATATCAATATCAAAGAATACGGATTGGAAGATTTACATAAAAATATCGGGATTGTTTCCCAGGAATCAATCCTTTTTAACGATACCGTGCGAAATAATATCGCCTTCGGAAGAGACGATGTTTCCATGGAACTCATTGTGAAGGCTGCCAAAATTGCACATGCAGACAGTTTCATCGATCAATTGGAGAACGGGTACGATACAGTGATCGGAGAACGGGGAAATAAACTTTCAGGCGGACAAAAACAGCGATTAAGCATCGCGAGGGCAGTTTTGAAAGATCCGTCCATTTTGATTCTGGACGAAGCAACTTCTGCTTTGGATACGGAAAGTGAACGCATTGTTCAGGGAGCTTTGGATGAATTAATGAAAGACCGGACTTCCCTGATTATTGCTCACAGAATGAGTACGATTATTAATGCAGATGAAATTTTAGTCCTGTCAAAAGGACAGATTATTGAGCGCGGAAAACACCGGGATTTAATCGCCCTGGGAGGAACTTATGCAAACCTATGCGGGCTTCAGGGAATATTCAATTGATTTTATGATTTTTTTTGACTGATAAATCATTGATTCCTACCGTTTAATCAGTATATTTCCATTTTGGTTCGCTTTTTGTATTTAGGCAAACAACTATTCCATTTACGGAACGTTATTTACATATGAAGCTAATTTGTCTTATAGCACTTCTTTTTCCTCTTTCCCTGATGGGCCAGCTGGTCACATCTCCTCAAAGTGCTGCTTCATTAGTTCAAAATACCTTGCTTGGTCCCGGAGTTACTGTTTCAAATATCAATTATTCCGGTGCTTCTGCTGCTCTGGGCAAATTTACCGCAAACGGCACCAACCTCGGAATCAATTCAGGAGTTGTAATCACAACCGGAACTATCGCGAACAACGGAAGCGGTCCGCAAGGACCAAATAATTCATCCAATTCAGGAGTGGATAATAATTATCCGGGTTTTGGGGCCTTAACTACCCAGGCCGGCGCGAGCACCTACAATGCCGCTATTCTGGAATTCGATTTCATTCCTTATTCCGATACGGTGCGTTTCAAATATGTCTTTGGTTCGGAAGAATACCCCGAATACGTTTGCTCCCAATTCAATGACGCTTTCGCATTTTTCATTTCAGGACCGGGAATCCCGGGAGGAACGGCGAACATGGCCAAATTGCCAAACGGCGCAACCGTAACTATTAACAACGTAAACGGAGGAAATCCGGGAGGAACCGGAAGTGGTATCGGAGCATGTGGCGCCAGCAACCCGGCGTATTTCGTCAATAACGGAAACGGAAACCAAAGTCCTTATAACGGGTCATCTTCATACATTCAGTATGACGGATTTACCAAAGTATTGGAAGCTGTTTCCAAAGTTCAATGCGGACAGACTTATCACTTAATCATTGCCATTGCAGATGCCGGAGATGGAATTTTCGACTCGGGAATTTTCCTTGAAGCAAACAGTTTGACTTCCAAAGTTCCGGTTGAAGTAGATTATGTCATGTCATTCGACGCTTTCAATGATGGAGTGACCATGGCCGAGGGATGCGTATCTACAACCGTTACCTTAAAACGGAACGGATCAACTGCAAGTGCAACTACAGTTCCGATTACCGTTGGTGGAACCGCTACCGAAGGTGTGGATTACACGAGTATCCCAAATTCTGTTACTTTTCCTGCCGGTCAAAATACCGTTCAATTCACATTCAATGCCTTAGCTGACGGACTCACGGAAGGAGTAGAAACCATTGATTTGATTTTTGCAGTTCCGGATCCATGTGGCGGATCTAATCCTTTAGAGCTTCACCTCAAGATCGATGATATTCAGCCGGTTCAGGTAACTGTAAATTCAGTGGATAAACTTTGCCCGCAAGATGAGGCAGAATTGACAGCAGTTCCCAGCGGCGGATCAGGTCCGTATACCATTCTCTGGAGCACGGGTGAAACCACGGCTTCCATTACAGTCAATCCTCCCGCAACGCAAAACTATACGGTTTCGGTTACCGATGCCTGCTTGCATCAGACAGCGAATGCTGTTGGAACGGTCACTGTTCCGGTCTATCCGCCAATTGGCATCGTAACAACTCCGGATATTACAGAAATATGCCCTTACGTACCAAAAGAATTAACTGCGCAAATTAGCGGCGGTGCAGGGAATTTTGTTTATTCATGGCATCTTGCCAACGGTACAGTCCTGGGAACAAATGATACCCTGGATGTGATCCCAAGTACCAGTACGATGTATTATGTTGAAGTAACCGATCAGTGTGGTGTTTCATCCATCGACAGTGTCATGTATACAATTACAAGTCCTCCTTTGGTATTGACCATGTCACCGAATCAGATTATTTGTCCGGGAGACACAGTTCCGATCAGTGTGAGTGCAACAGGCGGGTATGGACAATATTTTTACGATTGGTTTCACAGCGATGAAACAACTGCTCAGGTGTTTGTAAATCCATACACAACTACTTCCTATACGGTTTCCGTTTCGGATGAATGTCAAACTTTCACCGTTGAGGGAACAACTACCGTAACAGTTATTGAACCAGTTGCAAATTTTATTATTTCGAGTCATCTCTTATTTGAGGATTTACCGATTACATTTCAAAACCTGACCGTCGGAGGAAATACCTACGAATGGGAATTCGGTGACGGGCAGACCTCTACCCTGGTTCATCCCAATAATACGTATGATGTTCCGGGAACTTATTATGTCACGCTTATCGCGACCAATTACCTCGGTTGCAAGGATACTATAGTGAAACCGATAACTATCCAGGAAGAATATTGGATCTATGTTCCAAATACCTTTACTCCTGACGGAAACCAGTTCAACAACACCTTCAAGGCATCCATGATTAACATCCGGGATGTGGACGTGACAATTTATGATCGCTGGGGACAACTGGTTTTTCATTCCAACAGTATTCGCTGGGAATGGGACGGAACGTACAAAGATTTGCCCGTTCCGGACGGAACATATACCTATAAGATCAAGTACACCTCCAGGTCAAATATCTCTGATGAGATTGTCGGTCACGTAAATGTCTTAAAGTGATTTCGTTCTTCCTCCGTCAACAGGAATGTTAATCCCATTGATGTAGCTTGCCGCAGAAGATGCCAGGAATGCAACAGCAGCTGCAATCTCTTCGGGCTTGGCAATTCGCTTCATTGGCGATTCGTCAGCCATTTCCTCAAAAATAGCATCTACCGAATCCCCGGTCTTTGCAGATTTATTTGATGCAATTTCCTGAAGCCGGGTCGTATTTGTTGCCCCCGGAAGTACATTATTTACAGTGATATTGAATTGTCCCAATTCATTTGCAAGGGTTTTGCTCCAATTCCCAACTGCCCCACGGATGGTATTCGAAACTCCCAATCCCGGAAGAGGCTGTTTTACACTGGTAGAAATAATATTCACTATTCTGCCTCCACCCAATTTTTTCATTCCGGGAACCACAGCCTGAACCAGAATATGGTTACAGATCAGATGCTGATTAAAGGCTGCCAAAAACTCGCTGATGTCCGCGTCAATAATTGGCCCTGCTTTCGGTCCGCCGGTGTTGTTAATTAAAATATCGATCCCTTTTCCCTTGGAGATGTAATCCGTAATCTTGTTTTTTAAATCAGAAGGATTGGTAAAGTCAACCACCAGGTAATCATGTACTTGCCCGTCTTCCTGAGAAAGTTCTTCCTTCACCTGTTTCAATTTTTCTTCATTACGAGCCAGTAAAACCACATTGGCACCCATTTCAGCCAATTTCAATGCAACCGCTTTTCCGATACCCTGCGTGCTTCCAGCCACAAGAGCAACTTTACCGTTTAATTCTTTCATAAGAAACAAAATTAATCATTCTGTGCTTCTTTACACTTTTTTAAAAAGGCAATTTTACTTTCAAAAAGCGGGATCTTCTTTCCTGATTTTAACAAAACGATAAACCAGATTTTTTCAATTGTAAATGTTATTAATTGATAGATCAAGCAATTTTTTGTTAAATAAACAACTTGTTGATAAAAAATTCATGTTCTGTTAATCGACGAAATGGTCATTGGAACCGATAGAATATTCATTCGGAGATACTAAATGCAAAAAAAAGAACATTTTTCGCCAGCTAACAAACTCAAATACCAGCAGTTAAAGCCAGCATTAACATTTTTTGGAATATCCGTTTTGCATACTTTTGCTGGAAACTGAAGATTATGAATAAAAAATTACTCTGGCTGGGTTTATTCTGCCTATTTAGCTGTTTTATATACGGCCAAACGGTGATAAACACCACACATCCAAACAACAACGGAAATGGATCCGTTACGTTCAATGTTCAAAACACCAATGCTTTTGATATCATTATTACCGATGTCCAATGTCATTTAGGGACTACTACAACGAATAATATTGAACTGCTTTATCGTACGACACCTTTTGTTGACAATGCGGCACCCTGGGATTTTGGAACCGTAGGATCAGGACAAAACGGGTGGATTTCTGCCGGAACCGGAGTTGTTTCCAATTCCAACACAGCAAATGGGATCGTTACTTGCCTTTCTTCTTTGTCCTTAACCATTCCTGCAGGAGCGACTTACCAACTTGGCTTGTCAGCAACAACTATGCAATATTCGACCCTTACTTCAGGTGCCGGAACAAACACCTTTAGCGGTGGCGGTGTTAACTTGTTAACGGGCGATGGAATTTCATGGGGAGGAACAGTGTACCCTTCCACTCCTGCGAATTATCCGCGAGGTTTGATCGGTGGGATTACATTCATTCCTGCCGTACCTTGTACTTCACCTCCGACTGCCGGTACCGTTTCTGCGGCAAACAATCCAATCTGTCCTTCTGTAAATAATACCCTTTCCATTTTGGGAGGAACAGGAGGAACAGGACAAACCTATCAATGGCAAAGCTCTTTAACGGGTGCTGCAGGTACTTTTTCCGATATTTCAGGCGCAACGAACAGCACGTATATTTCCAACCAAACTGCGGACACTTATTACCGTGTTTATATGACTTGCGGAGGATTGTCCGATACAAGTGCCGCTCTTCTTGTCACTACCAGCAATTTTATTAACTGTTACTGTAACAGTAATTCTACCAGCACCGCCGATGAAGAAATCTTAGGGGTAAGCATTGGTACTTTAAACAATACTTCTACCTGTTCAACGACCGGTGGAGCTGGTTCCATGCAAAACCAGTATTCCAATTACACGGCGCTTCCTGCACCGACCCTTGCACGAACAGTTAATTACAACTTAAATGTTCAGGTAGGAACCTGTGGCGGAAACTTTAGCAATATGACGAAAGTATACATTGACTACAATCAAAACGGACTGTTTTCAGATCCTGGAGAAGAAGTATACGCATCTGCAACTGCCACTGTTGGCCCTCACAATGAAATCGGAACTGTTTTAATTCCATTAACTGCAACTCTTGGAACTACACGTATGCGTGTTATCACGGTTGAAACAACGGTTATCGGAAACATCACACCATGCGGAACGTATACCTGGGGAGAAACAGAAGATTATTTTGTAAATATCGCTCCGGCTCCAACATGTCCTCAACCAACCGGTTTGACAAATCTTGGAGCGACAGATACGGAAATCGATCTTGGCTGGACTGTAGGAGGAGCTGAAACTTCCTGGCAAATTCAATATGGCCCTCCGGGATTTGTACTTGGAACGGGAGATTCTGTTGTAGCAACTACGAATCCTTTTACACTGACCAATTTGACTCCGAACTCATTCTACCAGGTGTATGTGTTGGCGATCTGCTCATCTACAGACTCATCTTACTATACAGGTCCATTAACATTTAACACGTATAACCAGGGAATCTATATCGATTGGTCTAATGATTGTCCTACTGGTGGATTTATAGATATTTCCGGTACCGGAACAAATACAAATACAACTGATGACTCTGAATTCGGATTAACATTGCCATTCCCGCTTCTGTATCAGGGATCTTTAATCAATGATATCACGATCGGAAACAACGGTGGAGTCGTATTGGGTTCTCAGAGTGCTCAGGTTGGCTACACGATGGTGGCAGGAAATGGGTTATATCCATATGTTCAGGATTTGAATACTCCTTATGACGGTGTTTATTACGAAACAGTCGGAGTTGCTCCAAACCGTAAATTCATTGTGATGTGGTCAGATGTTGCACACTACTTCTCTTCATTGGGTACAGACGGAACTACTTTCGAATTAATCATCGAAGAGGCGACAAATGAAATCTATTTTGTTTACGAGGATGTAAATCACGATAACGCCTCTTATAATAATGGTGCCGATGCAGAAATTGGTGTTCGTGGTACTCAGAATATTAACGTGTCAATGAATAGTTCTGCTTACCTGCAAGACAACTCATGTGTCCATTTTTACTACACGGATTGTCCGAAACCTCAAAACTTCGTAACGACATACTTAGGCGCGGATGAAATCCAATTTGGCTGGACTGTTGGTTCTTCCAACGAAACAAACTGGATCATCGAATACGGTCCTCAGGGATTCACTCCGGGTACAGGAACCATTTTAAATGAAACAAACAGCTTCTCAAGTATTTCGTCTTTGACGCAATTAACGGATTACACGATCTACATTTACGCAAATTGTGCAAACGGCGATACTTCTTTGGCATTGGTTCATGATTTCACAACACTGCCGTATTGTTCTAACCCTGCATCAATCAACGGAACATCGGATCCGGATTCATTGGAGTTAACATGGGCATGGACAGCATCCAGCCCTGTTTTCCCGATCCAATCATTCAATATCCAATATGGAATGACAGGTTTCCAATTAGGGTCAGGAACAATCGTAGCTGCGAATGGTGTTGATCTGTCGGATACCATTTTCGACTCGAATCTAATGGGGTCAGGAGTTTACCAGGTTTACATTCAGGCTGTTTGTACAACGGGCGATACTTCCGCCTTCTCCGGACCTTTCACGATTATTATGCCACTTACAAATGATATTGTTTGCAGCCAGGAATCACTCCAATTAGGTCAAACATATACCTTTAACAATAACGGTGCTGCGGTTTCTCTAAACGAAACCAACATTGCTCCTGCCGCAACGGGTGCTCAAACAACTGATGGATGGGTAAACTCTACCCTGAACGGAACATTGTGGTATACATTCGTAGCTCCTGCATCCGGTTCGGTTCGAATCAACTCAACCGCCATTGCGTACAACGGTCAGGCCGCCGTTTACTCCGCTGTAAACTGTGCTGACTTCAATACATTTACGTTCATTGCAGCAAATGATGATGAGATTGATGGTACAAGTTTAGCTCCGAACTTTACAGTTTGCGGCTTAACTCCAGGTTCAACCTATTACATCATGTATGATAAGTTTGACGGAACATCAGGTAACTTCAGTCTGAATGTGTCGGGAATTGTTCTGGAAGGTGGATCCGCTCAACCGGTAACCGAAGTTTGTACGGGAACGGTGGTTGATCTGTTCACTACCATTACCGGTAACAATACCGGTGGTATCTGGTCATCTTCGATTGCAGCGGTTAACGCAAGTATTAACGGTTCTATGTTCAATACTGCAGGACTTGCATACCAAACCTTCGATTTACAATACCGCGTAACAGATGGTTGTGCTTACGATTCCATCATATCACAAGTGAAAATTTATCCGTTGTCCAATGCCGGACAAGACGGTTCTATTACTGCATGCAAGAACGAACCGATAGATTTGTTGGCAGGATTGAACGGAAATGCCGATTTGAACGGTGATTGGTATGACCCGTCGGATATCCTATTACCGAACTCTCAAATTACCACTGCAAATTTCCCGGGTCAATACAATTATGACTACGTCTCAGGGAACGGTATTTGTCCGGATGACACTGCAAATGTGGTGGTTACAGTTAGTACAAATTGTAACTGGTTGTCAGTCGATGAAGCCGCATTGGAACAAATTTCGGTTTACCCGAACCCATCCAGCGGAATTGTCTTTATAGAATCATCATTCGCCACAGGTAATTTTAACCTGGTTGTAACGGATGTAAATGGGCGGGTGATCCAAACAGGTCAGAATACGATCTCTGCCGGAATGAATACCGTAAATCTGAAAGATGTCGAAAGAGGGACTTACTTCTTCACACTTTCAAATGAAAACGCTCAAAAAGTAATCAGAGTAGTAATCCAATAACCAGATTAACATGATAACAAACAAAAACCCTTCCTGTTCAGGAGGGGTTTTTGTTTTAAAAACGGTTATTTTTTTTGAACTTGTTCGTTTCTTAAAATCAATTCAAAAAAAAATTTTCTATCAAATTGTTTCTTTAGTCGAATTAAGAAAATAGTTTGTCGAAAAAAATGATCGTTTTAGCTGAAAAAAAGAGAAAATTTCGTAACTTACATTAACATTTATTGATAAATCATTTATCAATTTGGTCTGGCTCTCTAAAATCGGCGTTAACAAACAAATTACTTTTGCTTAAACTGAATTTTATGAACAAAAATTACTACCAAATTTTCTCTATGCTTATGCTATGGGCGATGGTCCTATTTGGAGAACATGCCCGGGCGCAGGTATCGGGTTACGCTTTTAACCAATTATCGGGAACTTATACTCCAATCACCGGAGGTACCGTTTTTGGAACCACAACTTCTGACGATCAGCGATTTGTTGATCCTGCTACTCCTGCGGGAGGAACAACTCTTACAGGTGTGGGAATTCCAATCGGGTTTAACTTCACATACAACGGGATTGTATTTGATCGATTGGCAATCAACAACAACGGTTGGATTTCATTGGGACAGTCTTCATTGACCCCATCTGTAGATATTGCCTCTTCCAGCTCATACACTGCCTTGTCGTCAACAGCAACCAACACCCCATCACTATTACGAAACCGTATTGCGGGGATAGCACGTGACTTACAAGCTCAGACAGGTGCAGAAATTCGTGTAGAAACCATTGGAACTGCTCCAAACCGTATCTGTGTAGTACAATGGACAAATTACAAACGTTTCGGTACAACCGGAACAGGAGATGCACTTAACTTTCAGATTCGTTTATTTGAGACCTCCAACTATGTTCAGGTGATGTACGGATCCTGTACATTCGGTACCAGTTCTTCTACGAATACACATGTTGGACTTGGGGGTACAACCGCAACAGACTTTAATAACCGAACTTCTACAACCTCTTGGCTCGCTACAACAGCTGGTACTACAAATGCCCAGGGAATTACTCTAGGCTCTACCGTAACAGCTCCGTCGTCCGGTACTTATTTCATTTGGGGAGCCGCTCCGGCTGTTCCACCAGCGCCTACACAAGCTGTCGGAACTCCAACCTGTTCCGGAGGATCAGATTTAACAGTGACAGGATCTCCTGCTAATACGGACGAAATCTGGTACTGGCAAACAACACCAACAGGAACCAGCACCACAGACCCTGCTTCATCTCCATGGACTGTCTTTGCAAACGGTACCTATTATGTACGTGCATTTAATACACTTCTTAATGCATGGTCTACTGAATCTTCTATTACGGTAACCAACTTCCCGGTTGCTCCAACACCTCCGGCACCGGTTGCTTTGGCAAATCCCGCTTGTGTCCCAGGAACAACCATTTCGGTTCCGGCAGCACCAGTTGGTACCGAATATTATTGGCAGGGAACTACATTAAACGGTTCTAGCAACACAGAAAGTGCTGCTACACCCTATAATGTTACCACAACAGGAACTTACTATGTAGCTGCTTTTGAAACAGCTACTCAATGCTGGTCACCAACAAGCGGTGTTACAGTTACAGTTGACAGCCAAATTCCAAACGATCCGACTGTTAGCAATCCTTACTTAAATATTTGTACGGGAGCTACATCAGGTCTGATCTCTGCAACAACGACATCGAATTCACCAGGTTCATTGTCTACAACTTCCGCAGGTGGAAACGGTTGTGGCGGCGGTGCAATGTTCAATATCACAACGAATGCAAACCCGGTGAACCTAACAAGTCTGGATATCATTCCAAACGTTAACGGAGCTCAAACTGTTGAGGTTTTTTACAAGACCGGTACTTATTTGGGAAGTGAAACGACTGCAGGAAATTGGACTTCCATGGGAACTTACCCGATTACAGGAACTTCAGGAACACCAGTGAATGTCGATATTGCAGATTTGCTAATCCCAGCTTCTTCCCTTTACGCTATCTATGTAAACTATGGAGCTCAATATACGACTGTATCAGGGGCAACAAACTATACTAATGCAGACATGACAATTACTGCAGGTGCAGGATTATGTTCACTTTTCGGTGGAGTTAATGCCAACAGAGCTTTCAATGGTACGGTTAATTACACCATTCCTATGCCTTCTTCTGCTACTTGGTTTGATGCTCCAACAGGAGGAAACGTAGTAGGAACCGGAACTCCGTTTGAAACAGTGGGTTCTTCCGTACTTCCAACCGCAACTAACGGATCATATGATTTCTATGTAGCTTCTACACTTGGAGGATGTTATAGCGCAAACCGCGAATTGGTAACTGTAAACGTAAATCCTGTGGTTGTTTATTTGTCACCGATTGATATTTCCTGTAACGACTTGACGGATGGTTCTTTTGCTCTTGACAGTATAGATTGTGGTACTGCTCCATTTATGTATTCTGTTAACGGAGGTCCTTTCGGTGCGATCCCGACAAACCTTACAGCAGGCACTTATTCGATTGTTGCGCAAGATGCAACCATGGCGCTTAGTGCTCCTAACACGATCGTAGTGACTGAACCGGGCGCTCCTCAAAACCTGAATGCTCTGAATGTAACGTATTTTAACGGTCAGTTAACATGGACACCTCAAGGAAGTGAAACGACCTGGAATGTGGAGTATGGTCCAGCAGGATTCACTCCGGGAACAGGAATAATGGTCCCTGCAAGTAATGACACCATTGCTATTTCAGGATTAACAGAAAATACAGCATACGAGTTTTATGTTCAGGCTGGCTGTATTGCTACATCTGATTGGGCAGGACCGTTCGCATTTAGCACAGATCCGGGATTCCTTGCATGGGATAATGAGTGTCCTACAATGGGATTCTTTGATATTTCAGGAACGGGAACGGATTTGAACTTAACAGATGACTCGGAAACAGGTATCACGCTTCCTTTTGCATTCCCTTACCAGGGAGGTTCCATCACGGATTTAACGGTTGGAAACAACGGCGGAATTCAGCTTGGGACACTTTCAGGTGCTGTAGGTTATGGCGGAAACATGACAACCATCACTGGTGACTATTTGTTCCCATGGGGTGATGATATGGATGACGAAACCGGAAATGTATACTACCAGGTGACCGGAACAACTCCGAACCAGGTGGCTATTTTCCAATGGAACAATCAGAACAACTTTAGTAATGGTGCCGGTACGGTTACATTCCAAATCCAGATGTATGAAGCAACCGGAGAGATTTACTATGTCTATGACGATGTGGTATTCGGTGGATCCGAAACAGCAGACGATTATGCAGGAAACGCTGACATCGGTTTGTCAGGTCCTACAACGGATATCAATGTCTCTAATAATAGCCAGACATACCTGCAAAACAATTCATGTGTTCACTTCTATTACGCATTATGTCCGAATGTTCAAAACATGATCGTGATACCGGCAACGGATGACGCGCAGTTAAACTGGGATCCGGGACTTTACGGAGAAACTTCATGGACACTCGTTTATGGTTTGGAAGGGTTTGATCCTTCAATTCCGGGACAGGCAATCGATACATTGGAATTGACGACATCTGATACCAATTTCGGATTTACATTAGATCAAATGACTACTTATGATGTATATATTTACTCAGAGTGTCAGGCAGATAATTTGACTTCCGACGGATTCTTCGTACAATTTACTACATTACCTAATTGTTCCGATATTACAACACTTGCTGGAACCACAGACATTGATTCTCTTGAATTGACATGGAACTGGAACCAATCAAGCCCTGTATTCCCTGTAACAGGATTCAATGTTCAATACGGAATGAACGGGTTTGCTCTAGGAAACGGAACAATCGTTTCTGCATCAGGTATTGACTTTTCTGATACGATCTTTGATGCATCACTAATTGCTTCAGGCGTTTACCAGGTATATGTTCAGGCAGCATGTGCCGGTACAAATGACACTTCCAACTGGGTAGGACCTATTTCGGTTGTGATGCCTGCAACGAACGACATCGTTTGTGATCAGGAAGCCCTGCTTTTAGGTACGGATTATACATTCAATACAACCGGAGCAACCGTTTCTCTTAATGAAACGAATATTGCACCTCCGGCTACCGGTTCTCAACAAACCGACGGATGGGTGAACTCAACCTTAAACGGTACGCTTTGGTATTCTTTTGTTGCTCCTGCAACCGGTCAGGTACGTATTGACGGAAGTGCGATCAATTTCAATTCACAGGCTGCTGTATATTCAGCGACAAACTGTGCCGATTTCAACACATTTACGTTATTAGCAGCAAATGATGATGCGATCGGAGGAACCAGTCTCGCACCGAATTTTACGATTTGTGATCTGACACCAGGAAACACTTATTATCTGATGGTAGATAAATTTAATGCTACCAACGGTAACTTTGCAATTCGTATTTCCGATATCATTCTGAATGCAGGTACTGCAAATCCGTTAACAAACGTATGTGTCGGTGATACTGTAAACCTATTCAACACTATTTCGGGCTACAATACCGGCGGTGTTTGGTCATCGTCCATCCCAGCAGTGAATGTCAGCATCGTTGATTCCTTGTTATTGTCAGATGCCATTGCTTTCAATACGTATAACATCCAATATCGTGTAACAGACGGATGTGCGTATGATTCAATCATCTCTCAAGTGAAGATTTATGCGCCTTCTAACGCGGGACAAGACGGTTCAATTACGGCATGTAAAAACGAGCCGATCGACTTATTGGCAGGATTGAACGGAAATGCGGATTTGAATGGTAACTGGTTTGATCCGTCAGACAGTCCTATTCCGAGCTCACAAATAATAACAGCAAACTTCCCTGGTCAGTATAACTACGATTATATTTCAGGAAACGGAGTTTGTCCGAATGATACTGCAAATGTGGTGGTAACAGTTGGAACATGTGATTACTTGTCAGTAGAAGAAAGTGCTTTGGAAGAAGTATCGCTTTATCCAAACCCTTCTACAGGTGTTGTATTCATTGAATCAACATTTACAGGAAACTTTGATTTAGTTATTACAGATATCAACGGTCGTACAATTCAAACCGGAACAACTATTCCTTCCGGAACGAATACAGTGAACTTGAAAGAAGTTGAAAGAGGTACTTACTTCTTTAAACTTTCTACTGAGAACGCTGAAAAAGTATTCAGAGTGGTTATTCAATAAAACCATTCGGAACTCATTATAGAAGGGGCTCTTACAAAAGTAAGAGCCCTTTTTGTTGATTAATCAATCATATCAACAATTGTTGACATGAAAATTAACTTATCAATTGACTGATCAGTTTATTTTTTTCTACCTGTGACATCATTTGAAACCCCTTTATTTAAAAGGGTTTTACTTTAAATTCACAATTCAATAACTAATCTTCACATTCGACAAATTCAGGATGTTAATGGAATAAAAATAAACGAAAACCGTATTATTGAATCGTTAATTCTTTACATTTGTCTGAACGTAAATAATTTACAACTTATGAAGAAAAAATTGCTACCAATCTTTTACAAAGGTATAGCGGTATTCTCCATGTTGGTATTAGTCATAGGGCTAAGTCAACAGGAAGCTTTAGCGCAATGTACCAACGTTTCCAGCTACGGAAGTGCCACGGCACCTACGTCCGGAAGCACAACTATCTCCACTTGTTCTTATCTGGAGGAATATTCTACATTAAACAGCGTTGCGGCAAATACCGTTTATTCGTGCGCAATCGCATCCGGTGGATATGTAACTATTCACCAAGGTTCTCCGGCTGGTCCGGTTATTGGTTACGGACCATCTCCACTTACCTGGACATCTACAGTATCAGGAACCTATTATTCTCACTGGACTGTAGATGCTACTTGTGCAACGTCTACAGGTTGTGTAACAACTAGCATTAGTTTTATCGCAACACTTCCGGCGACACCTCCAACACCAACTCAAGATCCAGCAGCTCCAACATGTACAGGCGGTTCTGCGTTATCTGTTACCGGTACACCGGGAACAGATGAGGCTTGGTATTGGCAAACAACTCCGACCGGAACAAGTATGGCAACACCTTATTCAGGTCCATACACTGTTTTTGCTAATGGTACCTACTACTTAAGAGCTTACAATACAGTAAATACTTACTGGTCTGCAACTTCCTCATCGATAGTGGTAAGTAATTTCCCTACGGCAACAACACCTGCAGCTCCGACAGCCGGACAAAATCCAGCTTGTAACAGTACTACTCTTACAGCAGGGACACCGCCAGTCGGAACAACTTATTATTGGCAGACTGTTGCCAACGGATCCAGCAATGCTTCCGATGCAAGTACTCCACTTACTGTTAGTACAACAGGAACTTACTATTTGGCAGCTTACGATAATGCTAGCCAATGCTGGTCTGCCACATCAAGTACAATGGTGACTATTCAAACAATCGTTCCGCCTGCACCTCTGGCAAATCCTACTTATTACAATTATTGTTCGACGGAACCATCTATGCCTGTTTCCGCTCAATTGCCACCTCCAACAACAAATACCGGCAGCTGTTCTGCAACAGCAACAGCTTCAGGGGATGACGGATCTTCCGTAACAGCAACGGTAAACGACTTTTCTTGTGCGCCAACTACCATTGTTTCTGCATCAATGAATGCTTCAATTGGTCAGTACTGTGCATTATACGGATGGTACTCATACGATGTGATCGTAAACGGAACAACTATTCTTACCGGTTTGTGTGATCAGAACAATATCGATTTGACGCCATATTTACCGTTAACTTCCGTATCAATCGTGTCTAATGATGATGACGGTTATCCTTTTGACTTTGTAAATATGAGTTTGACTGTAAACGTTTCTTACATCACAGATCCATATACGATTTCTTGGTTCTCTGCACCAACAGGTGGTTCAGCTATCGGAACAGGTACTTCTATCGAAGCACTTGGAACAAGCGTTCTTCCAACTGCTGTGACTGGCTCATACGATTTTTATGCTGCAAACAACCAGGGAGCATGTGCCAGTGCAACACGTACTTTGGTTACTGTAAACGTTACGGACGTATTGGCTACCTTGACACCTGTAAATATCCTATGTAACGGAATGAACGACGGTTCATTCACATTGGGAACTGTTTCTTGTGGTACAGCACCTTTTACTTATTCTGTTGACGGTGGTGCATTTTTACCAATCCCTAATAACCTTACACCGGGTGTACATTCTATCGTAATGAAAGATGCGAATAACCTGAACAGTGCTCCTATTTCTATTACCATTACCGAGCCTTCTGCTCCAACCGGATTAAATGCTTTCAACGTGACTTTCTTTAACGGAATGTTGACATGGAGTCCACAAGGAAATGAAACTACCTGGAACGTAGAATATGGTCCTGCAGGATTCACTCCGGGTACCGGAATTATGATGGCAGGTGTAACGAATGATACGATCCCTGTTTCAGGTCTTACGGAAGATACAGACTATGATTTCTATGTTCAGGCAGGATGTACTGCATCTTCTGCATGGGCAGGACCATTCTCTTTCTCAACCGATGTTCCTTTCTCAACGTGGGATAGTCAGTGCGGACCAGGATTTACTGCGATCCATACTACAGGAACTGCTTTGAACCTTGCTGATGACGCTTCTATCGGAATCACAACGGTTAACCCGGTTTCATTCCAAGGAGTTACTTCCAACAATATCACTGTAAGCAACAACGGATGGGTATCATTCGGAGCGGTGAATATGAACGTTTGGAACGTTGACTTAGATGATGAAGAAGGAAATGTATACTGGCAAGAAACGACAATCGGTGGTGATAACTACCTGATCATTGAATGGTACAACAGACCAAAATTCTCAACGGTTTCAGGTCAAAACGTAACGTTTGAAGTAGCATTCAACCAAACAACCGGTGAAACTTTCTACCTGTATGATGATAAAGTATTCGGAGGTTCTCAGAGTGCTTACGATTACGCAGGAAACTTTGCTACAATTTCAGCTGCTGGCCCAATGTCAACTATTACTGTTTCATACAACAGCCAGACATACCTGCAAAACAATTCTTGTGTGAGATTGTACACATCACTTTGTCCGAATGTTCAGAATATGGTAACCATTACCTATACTGATGATGCTCAGTTGAACTGGGATCCGGGAATGTACGGTGAAACGAACTGGACTGTCATTTACGGTTTGGATGGTTTCGACCCAACAGTACCTGGTCAGGCAATTGATACATTGACTGTGAACACTTCGGAGGTGAACTTCGGTGGTACATTGACACAGTTGACATGCTACGATGCTTACATCTACTCAGAATGCCAGGCAGACAACTTAACATCTGATGGTTTCCTGGTAAACTTCTGTACAAAACCAAACTGTGCTGATATTACGTCACTTGCAGGTACAACTGATCCTGATTCTCTTGAATTGACATGGAACTGGACTGCATCAAGCATGGTTTACCCGGTAACAGGCTTCAATATCCAATACGGAATGACAGGATTTACGCTTGGAAACGGAACAATAACTCCGGCATCCGGTATTGATTTCGCTGACACGGTGTTTAACGCAACATTGATGGGATCCGGTGTTTACCAGGTATATGTTCAGGCTGAATGTAGTGGTACGACTGATACGTCTAACTGGGTTGGTCCAATTTCTTTGGTAATGCCTGTAACAAATGATATCGTTTGTTCTCAGGAAGCACTTCAATTGAATTCAATTTACACATTCAATAACAACGGAGCTACCGTTTCTTTAAATGAAACAAACATCGCTCCTCCTGCAACGGGTGCTCAAACTACAACAGGTTGGGTCAATTCAACATTGAACGGAACATTGTGGTATACATTCGTAGCTCCTCCGTCAGGTTCAGTAAGAGTGAATTCAAATGCAATCTCATACAATGGTCAGGCAGCTGTTTACTCTGCTGTAAACTGTGCTGATTTCAATACATTCACATTACTGGCTGCAAATGATGATGAGATCGGTGGTACGAGTTTGGCTCCAAACTTTACGGTTTGTGGTTTAACTCCTGGAACTACTTACTACATCATGTACGATAAATTCAATGGTACTTCAGGTAACTTTAGCCTGAAAGTAACTGAAATCGTTCTGGAAGGTGGTAACGCATTGCCACTGACTGAGATCTGCTACGGAACAAACTTAGACTTGTTCACAACGATTACAGGTAACAATACAGGCGGTACATGGTCTTCTGCTATTCCGTCGGTAAATGCCAGCATCACAGGTTCAGACTTTGAATCCAATGGCTTGGCATACACAACATTCGATTTCGAATACCGTGTTGTTGACGGATGTGCTTACGATTCAATCATCTCTCAGGTGAAAGTTTACGCGCCTTCTAACGCAGGACAAGACGGTTCAATTACAGCATGTAAAAACGAGCCGATCGACTTATTGGCAGGATTGAACGGAAATGCAGATTTGAATGGTAACTGGTTTGATCCATCAGACAGTCCTATTCCGAACTCGCAAGTAACAACAGCAAACTTCCCTGGTCAGTATAACTACGATTATATTTCAGGAAACGGAGTTTGTCCGGATGATACTGCAAATGTGGTGGTAACGGTTGGAACATGTGATTTCTTGTCAGTAGAAGAAAATGCTTTGGAGGGAGTATCACTTTATCCAAACCCTTCTACAGGTGTTGTATTCATTGAATCAACATTTACAGGAAACTTTGACTTGGTAGTTACTGACATCAACGGTCGTACAATCCAAACAGGAACAGGTATTACTTCCGGAACGAATACAGTGAACTTGAAAGAAGTTGAAAGAGGTACTTACTTCTTTAAACTTTCTACTGAGAACGCTGAAAAAGTATTCCGTGTAGTTATTCAATAACTTTAAGGTTAACCTATGTGAGCCCCTTGTAAAATTTACAAGGGGCTTTCTTTTTTTATCCAGCCGCTATTGCAAATAGGTCTTTCATTTGGTACTTTTGATAAAAACATCAGGATATGTTAATGCCATTTAATTTACATCAGTGGATCGAGGAAAACAGGGAGCTCTTGAAGCCGCCGGTCGGAAATAAAAATCTTTATAAAGAAGCCGGTGATTTCATCGTAATGATTGTCGGTGGTCCCAATGCAAGAAAAGATTACCATTTCAATGAGAGTGAGGAGCTTTTCTATCAAATTGAAGGCGATATCACAGTCGGTATTCAGCATGAAGGCAAGGCAAAGGACATTGTTATTAAAGAAGGCGAAATGTTCTTACTTCCTGCACGTATTCCGCACAATCCGCGTCGGGGTGAAAACACGGTCGGTTTGGTAATCGAGCGCGTACGCAAAAATACAGATATGCAGGATGGTTTGTTTTGGTTCTGCGAAAAGTGTAATCATGAACTGAAACACTACCGCTTCAAATTGGATAATATTGAAAAGGATTTTCTTCCACGATTTAAAGAGTTTTACAGTTCTGAAGAAATGAGGACTTGTTCTGTCTGCGGACATCAAATGGAAGCAGACCCAAAGTTCGTTTAATTGGAATTGTTACTTTTATCAAAAATCGAATTCATTTAGAAAACTAAACATATGCACTTTTTTGTCGGAATCATCTTTCCCATCCTAATTTCCATCATCTCCGGCGGCGGAGTATTATTAATGGCTTATCTGTTTTTGAAGAAAACAGGAGATCGTGAGGTCAGAGCTGTACAAATTGAATTAAAAAAAGAACGCCAGAAACATTTCCTTCCGATGCGTGTGGAAGCGTACCAAAGAGCAGCACTTTTAATGGAGCGTATCCATCCGGGAAGTTTGGTGATGCGCCTGCACAATCCCGGTCTCCCTGCCAGAAAACTTCAAACGGATCTATTACAGGCTATTCGGGAAGAATACGACCACAATGTATCACAACAGATGTTTGTTTCTCCGCAGGCCTGGGATATGGTCCGGAATTCCAAAGAAGAAACCATTAAGATCATCAATTTGGCAGGAAATCAAATGGATGCAACAGCTCTTTCAACGGATTTGGCAGGAAAAATCTTTGAAATTGTAGCAGAGGTCGGTAAGTTGCCCACGGAGATTACCGTGGAATACCTGAGAAAAGAACTACAGGAATTATTCTGATCACAAATCCCTCTTTGACAGAGGGATTTTTATTTTAATAATATTGTGTTATTACGTCAAAATGAACTTGACCGGATTACTTCAGTTGGATCCGAACTTCTCCTCCTACTTCAATCACATCGCCCGGAACTAATTTCGCCCGTTTCCGGGTCTCTACTTCTCCATTTCTCAGAACTTCCTCATCTTCTACAATCATTTTTGCATGACCGCCCGTCTGAGCAATTCCGGTAGCCTTTAACAAGCCTAATAATTCTATATACTCTCCATTGACAGTAAACTCAATCTTTTCCATGCTGCAAATGTAGGTCATTTAAAAGTTCCTGACTTCTTTTAGAAAACACTTCTTTATTTTTAGAATTAGTAATTTACGTTTTCCGGTAGAGCCTATAAATTTCTTCGGCCGCTTCAAAGGCAGAAATAACACCATTTTCTACTTCCAGTTCTTTCGCTTCGATAAAAGCCCTTGTTTTTTCCTCGATCCACAATCCCCGGATCAATAGGTCTTTTAGTGTTTCGTGCATCCAGTTCAAATCCTGATGTTTCCGTTTGGAACCGAAACTTCCGTTCAATTTGGTATGCCGTTCAAAACGTTCGATCATTTCCCATACAGTATCAATATCCCTATTTTCGAGCGAACTGCAGGTCTTCACCTCCGGGATCCAGCCATTGGACGTTGGAGGGAACAAATGAATGGCATTTTTCAACTCCCTTGCTGCCAACTTCGCTTTGTTCACATTATCACCATCTGACTTGGTAACGGCCAAACCGTCCGCCATTTCCATGATTCCCCTTTTAATTCCCTGGAGTTCATCCCCGGCTCCTGCCAAAAGCAGCAAAAGAAAAAAGTCAACCATGGAATGCACCATAATCTCCGACTGACCAACACCTACCGTTTCAATCAACAGGACGTCAAAACCGGCCGCTTCGCACAAAATAATGGTCTCACGTGTTTTGCGTGCAACTCCGCCCAAGGTATTCCCTGCGGCAGAAGGTCGAATAAACACGTTCTTATTTTGGGACAGGGTCTCCATGCGGGTCTTATCTCCTAAAATACTTCCTCCCGTGCGTTCACTGCTTGGATCAATGGCCAAAACAGCTACTTTCCTGCGATTCGCTAAAATCGTCTGACCGAATTTTTCAATGAATGAACTTTTTCCTACACCCGGAACTCCTGTAATCCCGATCCGCAAAGAATTACCCGAAAAAGGAAGACACAGACGAATCAAATCACGCGCTGTTTCCTGATCCTCTTCCCTTGTACTTTCAAGCAAGGTGATCGCACCGCTTAAAGCAATCGGATCACCCAACCGAATGGCATCAAACAACTTACCTGCCGTTCGATTTTCGCGCATTTTCTTCCGGGAAGAAAACCATTCTTCTAAGCGTTTCTCGTTCATGAATTACTTTACTCCAAAAGGAAATATTAATAGATCTTTTATACTGTCGAAAATCCAGGTTTTACCATCCTGTGCAACTAAAATGATGCGAATGGCCTCCTTCTGTCGGGATTCCGACTCTGCAATAACCTGTCTGCACGAACCACACGGGGAAACACATTCGTCTCCCGCGATCAAATCTCCCTGAGCCACAACCACAATGGTTTTTACAGCTGTCCCCGGATAATTTGCACCTGCATAAAACAAAGCAACACGTTCTGCACACAGTCCGCTTGGGTAAGCAATGTTTTCCTGGTTATTCCCTTTGATAATGCCTCCATCTTCCAGTAAAACTGCTGCACCAACCTGGAAATCGCTATAGGGTGCATAGGCATCTTTCGCCGCTTCGTAAGCCTTTTCAATTAAAATATGTTCAGTGTCAGGAAGTTCCTTCCAATGATTCAACCATTCGTAATGGATCGTCAATTGCTTTTTCATGCTTCGGTATCGTCTAACAAATATAACGATTAGTTACGCGGGTATTTTTGTACAGACTTGAAAATGTCTATCTTTGTAGCCTCAATTCTGCAAAAAAAATGCAACAGTTTAAAAAAGTCGCTTTTTATACCCTTGGATGTAAACTGAATTTTTCGGAAACATCTACCATTTCCCGACTTTTTGAAAACGCTGGTTTTGCAAAGGTGGATTTTGAAGAGACTCCGGATATTTTGGTCATTAATACCTGTTCCGTCACCGAAAATGCCGACAAAAAATGTAAGCAACTGGTCAGACGCGCAAAAAAAATAAATCCGGAGGTATACATCGCTATTATCGGGTGTTATGCCCAGTTGAAACCGACCGAAATTGCCCAAATTCCCGGAGTATCTCTTGTTTTGGGAGCAAATGAGAAATTCAATATTGTGGAGCATCTGGAATCATTGGAAACTCAGAATTGCAACGAAAACGAAGTAGTAGAAGCCGTAGTGAAATTTGAGCATATCAAACAAACAACCAGTTTTATCCCCTCTCATTCCATGGGGGATCGCACCCGGTCATTTTTGAAAGTACAGGATGGTTGTGATTATTTCTGCACCTTTTGCACGATTCCGCTTGCAAGAGGAAAAAGCAGAAATGCAAGTATTGCCGACACCGTATTGGAAGCGCAAAAAATAGCAGACACTCAAATCAAAGAAGTAGTCTTAACGGGGGTGAACATCGGGGACTTCGGGCAAGGAGACCATGAGAATTTCTTTGAATTGGTAAAAGCCCTTGACCAGGTAAAAGGAATTGACCGCTACCGCATTTCTTCTATTGAACCGAACTTATTAAGCGACGAGATCATCCGGTTTACGCTGCAGCATTCGGAACGTTTTGTTCCTCATTTTCACATTCCGCTTCAATCCGGAAGTAACCGTTTACTGAAAGCCATGCGCCGGAAATACCTGCGTGAGTTATATGTGGAACGCGTGCAACATATCAAAAAATTACGTCCGGACTGTGCGATCGGTGTAGACGTTATCGTTGGGTTTCCGGGAGAAACGGACGAAGAATTTTTGGAAACCGTTGATTTTCTGAAGGATCTCGAAGTTTCCTATTTACATGTTTTTACTTATTCCGAACGCGCAAATACAACAGCAGTGAAATTAGGAGAACCTGTCCCAAATCAGGTCCGGGCACAACGAAGCAAACAGCTGCATATTCTCTCCGAAAAGAAAAAACGCGCTTTCTACGAATCACAGGTTGGTTCTAAGCGAACCGTTTTGTTTGAAGCTGAAGAAGATGAGGGAATCATGTACGGCTTTACGGAGAATTACGTGAAGGTGAAAACCCCTTTCAACCCCGATTTGGTCAATCAAATGCAGACGGTTCAACTCACCGAAATTGACCGGGATGGAGTTCTAAAATGTGATTTCATCTAGAATGAATCGCAGCACTCAGATAATCTACTACCTCGGTTTTCTTATCGCATGCAGCTATGTTCTTATCCGCGGATTTTCTGTCGGGATCACACACGATGAGGCATTGACCTATAAAATTATCCAGGGAGATGAGATTTTAAAAGGAACCGCCAATCACCATTGGCTGAATACGCAATTGAGTTCATGGAGTACGGCTTTATTCGGAGCGAAAGAATTTGCTCTTCGGCTTCCGAACATCCTTTCATTTGCACTATTTTGGTTCTTCTTATTCCGCATTTCAAAGAACTTTCTAAGTACCTCAGCAACACAAATTGCTTTGCTGTTATTTCTTTGCGGAAACCCGTTCATCCTGGATTTCTTTTCCTTGTGCCGGGGTTATGGTCTTTCAATTGCCTGCGTAACAGCTTCCCTATTCTATGTCTTTAGAATTGTTGACCTAAAAAAGAATTCCAAAGCGATTCATTATTTCCTTGGAACCGGCTTCTCCATTTTAGCCTTAAGCGCGAACCTAAACACACTGAACTATTTTTTGATTGCCCAGACTTTAATGCTCTTAAGTCTTCTGGTATTTAAACCTAAAAAGTGGATATTCGTCTTTACGGTTTTCATTATTTTCAGTGGAGTCACTATCTATTTTTCCTTGGATCGCTTGTTTTTTCTAAAGACACAGGATGAATTGTACTTCGGTACCGGGAATTTAAACTCCAGCATCGATAGCCTGATCGCTTCCAGTTTTTATGCAATTAACGGATTTGAAAACCTGCATATTTTAAGGTATCTCTTTTATGTATTCCTGTTACTTGCCGGTTTATTGGCCCTTCGAAAAAGATCCGTATTCACCCCGGGATCATTTTCCTTCATAATCACAGTGGGTATCTTTAGTGCACTTGCACTGGAAAACCTGCTGTTTGATGCGCTTTATCCGATCAACCGTTCGTTATTATATCTTTATCCCATTTTTCTGCTTACTTTCCTTTTGAATATCGAACCATTGAAACTAAAAGTGTTTCACGGTCTTATTATAGTAAGTTCTGTTTCTTTTATAGGAGTAAATATCCCTTTTTACAACTTCAAAAAAACCATGACCTGGCGGGAAGATCAAGATATAAAAGAGGCCATGTTACTGATAAAAGGAGATGTCGAAGACAAATCAATTCATATAGCGCAATGCACCTGGATCTATGAACCTGTGATCAATTATTACCGCTTGGAATACGATGTTCCGATTCAACAACTTTTCAGAGATGCAATTAACTATCAATCCGAATATTTAATCGTTGATGATACCATGATTAATGATCTGATCAGAGATTCCATAAATGATCAGTACATCGTTTTGGATGCTTCTCATATTCAGGAAAGCGGTTTGACGCTATACAAACGAAAGCCTAGCGGAGCAAATTAACATGCCCCACGATCTGATGCCTTTCATCCGAAAGCATTTCACCATATTCGATTTTCCAGGTATACACACCATCCGGTGAAGGCAAGCCTGCATAAGTTCCATCCCACATTTGAGATAAAGCATCTCCTGTGTAGATCAATTCTCCCCAACGGTTAAAGATCTCCAGTTTAAAATCACGAATATTTACCCCAAGAGCAAAAAAGGTTTCATTTGTTCCGTTTTGGTTCGGTGTAAACGTATTCGGAACGTAAATGATCGCATCGTAATAAATACGTACTTTATCTGAAGCAGAACAACCGTTGATATCGTAGATTGTGACCGTGAAAACCATTGGTTTATCCGGTTGTGTAACGGGATTCTGGCACACATTACAGGATAAATATTCTGCCGGGCTCCAAACATAATTAATGGCGGTATTGGATGTTGCATTCAACTGAACGGTCTCTCCAAAAACAGCATACACATCCGGGTTTGTCTGAACAAAAGGTGAAGGGAATAAATGAACCCTGACTGAAGCCGTATCCGAACAACCGTATTGGTCCGTCCCTACCACTATGTAAGTGGTTGAAACAGTGGGTTTCACTTGCACCAATGAACCATCTGATTGCAAAAATCCATACGGACTTGGTGACCAGGAATAAGAAACTCCACCCGAAGCATGAACAGGAGTTATTTCTCCCGGACAAATTGTGGTGTCATTTCCTGCCTGGATATTCGGGATATTAATATCCACAAAAATGCTGTCTCTGACCGTTCCGCATGCATTGGAAAAATCACAGTAGTAATATTGATTGGTTTGTGCACTGATTGTTACCTGAGCACCACTAACCGGTGTAATATTCATTTGCGGCGACCAATTGTAAGAAGTTGCGCCGGAAACCGTGACGACGCCGGAAGCTCCAATACAATAGAACAGTGAATCAGGTATGACTGGTTGTGGCATGGTTGTATCCACATGAATATGAACAGTAGCAGATAATTGACAACCATCGGAAGTCGTACCGGTTGCCGTATAAGTAATGGATTGCAACGGAGTTGAAACAGGAGTCAAACTCGAAGGATTATCCAGGTAGGTTGCCGGACTCCAGGAAATCTGTGTCACGCCGGACGCAAACAAATTGACCGAATTACCTATACAAATGGCCGTGTCATTGGAAACATCGAGTGCTCCATTTAGTACATTTACCTGGGCGTATACCGTATCAATCCCGCAGCTATCCGAAATAATGCAATAAATTGAAATGTTCTGAGCAGTTGTTACCATCGGGTCCGAAATATTCGGATTGCTGAAATATTGAGGTGGGAACCAATGATAAACGGTCCCCCCGTAAGCTTCCATTTGTACTGGAACATTGGCACAGGTTTGCGCAGTAGGATTCACAATTCCGCCATTAAAATCCCCTATATTAACAACGAACTGAACGGTATCCGGTGTATAGCATTGCGTCGTGTCACGCACAATCAGAGTAACGGTATATTGTCCCGGTCCGCCATAAACGTGAGATGGATTGACCAATGTGGAAGATTGTCCGTCGCCGAAATGCCATTCGAATTCGTTTCCATTCGCACTGTTGTTATTAAATACGACAGGGTCAGGTAAACAAACCAAGGGATCAGGTGCTGCAACCACTGCTTCAATTGAACTCAATTCAAACTTGAATGCTGCGAGATTACAGTTCGGGCTCGGATTCTGCGTCGACCAAGCTTCATCTGTTGTAGAAAAACCATTGTTTACGCCACCACAAGCACCGCAAACCGCATGATAAATATTTCCGTTCTTATCAAAGCGACTGGTTCCACCATCTACGTGGTTATACGAACTGGTCGTTCCCCCGATGAATGTCGCGTAATTGAGTGCTGTTGCATCTTCTTCTAAAACAGCTAACCAGAAATTATTTCCGTTGGTATTCGGTTGGAACGCATCCGGAGTAACAGGTAAGCCGTTAGAACTACTGTGGATGGCTCCGGGAGAATTGTTTACGTTCACATTTCCTCCCCAACCTGCTAAATAGATTTCCCCACAGTTCGAAACCAGGAATGCAGTCGGTGAAATTTCAATGTGTCCTGATCCCGAACCAATTGGTGTTGTCCAGGTCAAAGCCGCTAAGTCAGGAGAAAATTTAGCTACGAACTGACCCGAATTTCCTATGCCATATTTTCCGGGAGAAATCGCAATCGAACCTTCCGATTGGGCATATATGTAGACATTGTCATCCAAATCCAATTGTACAAAAAATGCCTGGTCGTATTCACTGGTCCCGATATAAGTTCCCGAAAGAACAGATCCGGTAGCACCGGATAAATGCATCACATAGGCATCGGCAATTCCTCCATTATACGTGAGGTCGTTTCCGGTTGTGAATGGCATGTTCGAAGAGGTTGTTCCTCCGGCAACAAATACTTCACCGGTACTTGAAATCTGGATTCCATTTCCTGAATCGTATCCTGAACCACCCACATAAGTGGACCAAAGTAAGTTCGTTAACCCCGAGTTCATTTTGATAACCACCGCATCTTGTGCACCACTTAATGTGTTTTGAAATGCACTTGCCAAAGGAAAATCCGAAGATGAAGTGGAACTGGCCACATAAACCTGTCCGGAATTCACTACAATTTCTCCTCTGAACGGGTCCCCGTAATTGAAATACAAACTTCCGGAATTGATCCCGTCCGTTCCGCTTCCCCCTAAATAAGTGGAACCAACCAAATTCGCACCGGCTGCATCAAAATGACAGACGTAAATGTCCGCACCCTGAAAACCCAATTCATTGGTAATAATCGTTGATCCCCCATTAAAACTTTGATCGATACATCCTGCAATCGTTGGAAAATTCGGAGAACTCGTCACGCCAAGCACATACAAATGTCCTTGTTCATCAGTCACCAAACTATGAACGGATTCATTTCCTGAACCTCCCAGATAGGTCGAATAAATCAAGTTGGTTCCAATAGAATTGAACTTGGAAATCGCCACATCAAAACCCGGTAAGGTTCCTGTTCCGTAAGGATATGAATTCCCCCCGTTAAAACTTAGATCATATGATCCGGTAATAGTAGGATAAGCTCCCGGGCCGGAAAATACGATTCCTCCCGCGTAGAGATTTCCGTCCTGATCCGGTGTGGCTGTCATTCCCCAATTATCCATGGTGGAACCGGTAAAGGAAGAGAAAACAATATCCGGATCAATAATTAATGTATCTGTTTCTGAAAACCCTTTGGGGAATTCATAGGTAACCAACCCATTTTCCAATTTAAAAGAAACAGGCACTTTGGTCTTTTTTCCGTTATGAATATTCCAGGCAACCGGTTCTTTCTCGATCAGTTCGCCGAAATCGGTTCGGGTAACCAAATCTCCTTCCCTCAAAAATACTTCTTCACTTCCCGAAACCTGTGTTACGATCTGTTTTACATCCGCTCCGGGAGCAAGTACAAAAGAATATTTCAGAAAATCTGTCTGACCTTCAATAATCAAATCAATTCCCGGATATACTTCATCATAAACCACTTTATCCGTGCTAAATACCTTTGATCTCCACTTACTTTGATCACTTCCCTGGTAATAGTTTCGGTATGCCCGGCTTGCTTTTCCTTTTGTTTTGACACCTTTCCAGGAAGTATTCAAGAATTGGGATTTCAGAACCTGACAATGAATTTTTTTGTTTTCTATCGATTCGCTTTCTTTCGATTCGTGATTGTGGTCCATCGCATCGTGCAGAAAATACGCAAACCCGGTTTCGTTTATGAGCACCGATCCCCGATGCATATCTACGACAAAATGGATCTTCGGATCCCATTGTCCTTCGTTCGGATGTAACAATACTTTTTCGGTCTGCCCAAAAGCAACTGAATATAAGCATATTACCGTAAAAAAAACACGCCAGAACATCAAACGAATTTACAAATACTATTCAAAATAAAAAAACACAAAGAATGTTATTTATTTACCTGTATTTACTAGACTATGAATTCAATAAAAAGTTGTTTTTTGATAAAAGATTTCTCCCCTGAATCGATTTAGAATCCGTAACTTTGCACCAAGATTTTTGATGCCCATGAGCGATGCAATTAAACATGAATGCGGAATCGCACTCATTCGATTAAAAAAGCCATTACAGTACTATGTTGATAAATACGGAACGGCTTTTTATGGTTTAAACAAGCTTCATCTTTTAATGGAAAAGCAACACAACCGCGGACAAGACGGTGCCGGTGTCGCAAACATTAAATTAGACATGGAACCCGGAGAACGTTACATTTCACGTTACAGAAGCATCGATCCGAAACCAATCCAGGACATTTTCGATCATATCAATAAGCGTTTTTACGAAATCGGGGAAGAAAACCCGGAATTGCTCAAAGATGTTCATTATTTAAAGAAAAATGCCGGATTTACAGGAGAGTTGTTCCTGGGCCATTTGAGATACGGAACCTTCGGTAGGAATTCAATAGAGAGTTGTCATCCGTTCTTAAGACAAAACAACTGGATCACCAGAAACCTCGTTGTTGCAGGGAATTTTAACCTGACCAACGTCGACGAATTATTCGATGTACTACTGGAAATTGGTCAGCACCCGAAAGAAAAGTCGGATACTGTAACGGTTTTGGAAAAAATCGGGCATTTTCTGGATGTCGCCAACGACGAGTTGGTTCAAAAATACCAATCCCTTGGCTACAACAGCCACGACATTTACCAAAAAGTTGCTGAAAACATCGATATTCCCCAAATTTTGAAGCAATCTTCGGAAGTTTGGGACGGTGGATACGCCATGGCAGGCTTATTTGGTCACGGAGATGCTTTCGTATTGAGAGATCCGAACGGAATCAGACCGGCATTTTATTTTGAAGATGAAGAAGTGTGTGTTGTCGCATCCGAACGACCGGTGATCCAAACGGCATTTAATCTAAAATACGACCAGATCAAGGAATTAACTCCTGGACACGCTTTGATCATTAAAAAGAACGGCACGGTTTCAGAAGTGGAGATCAACGCTCCGAAAGCTCCTGCAAAATGTTCCTTTGAACGCATTTATTTCTCTCGCGGAAATGACTACGATATTTACCAGGAACGCAAAAACCTGGGACGTAATGTTGTTCCGAATGTATTGAAAACTATCGGCTACGATTTGGATAATTCTGTTTTCTCCTTTATTCCGAATACTGCAGAAGGAAGTTTCTATGGAATGATCAAAGGATTGGAAGATTATCTGAACGAACAAAAATACGAACAGTTACTGGCAATTGACGGGAAACCCAGCCCGGAACAACTGAAGGAAATCCTCAACCGCAGAGCGCGTATTGAAAAAATCGCTATTAAAGATGCCAAAGCACGTACGTTTATTACACAAGATGACGCACGCGATGACATGGTAGCACAGGTTTACGATATTACCTACGGATCTGTTGTTCGCGGGAAAGACAATTTAGTTGTGATTGATGACAGCATTGTCAGAGGAACAACCTTGAAACAATCTATTTTACGTATTCTGGACCGTTTGGAGCCGAAACGCATCCTGGTTGTTTCATCAGCTCCTCAAATCCGTTATCCGGATTGTTATGGAATCGACATGGCTAAAATGGGCGATTTTATTGCTTTTGATGCTGCAATTACCTTGTTAAAAGAAAGTGGCCGGAAACACATCATTGATGAATGTTACCGCAAATCAAAAGAACAAGAGAAACTTCCGAAGGAGCAAATTGTCAATTATGTAAAAGAAATTTACGCCCCGTTTACAGCCGAAGAAATTTCTGCCCAGATTGCAAAAATGCTGACCCCGGAAAATATCAAAGCAGAAGTCAATATCGTTTATCAAACAGTAGAAGATTTACATAAGGCTTGTCCCGGAAATACAGGAGACTGGTATTTTACCGGAAATTACCCGACACCGGGAGGAAATAAAGTCGTAAATAAAGCTTTTATTAATTATATTGAAGGCAAAAACGAACGAGCTTATTAAGAAAAATGCTTAAAAAACCCACAACTGTTTTTGTATACTTGTTGGGTGCTTATGTACTGATTCAATTCCTTTGGTGGGGCTATCACCTTATTGATCTAACCCGTGCTTCACATCACACGGACCAAACCATTACCAAACGCATCGTAATGATCATCGGAGAAGGCTCTGTCTTCCTGGTATTATTACTTTTCGGACTTTGGAAAATCAAACGTTCCATCAAGAAAGAAATTCAAATAGCACGTCAACAGAACAATTTCATGTTGTCCGTTACGCACGAACTGAAAACGCCTCTTGCGGCGACCAAACTGTACCTTCAAACCATTCAAAAACACAAATTAAGTGAGGAGAAGCAAAGTGAATTGATCCAAAAAGCACTGGACGAATCAAGCAGACTGGAAACACTGGTAGAGCAGATCCTGACTGCTTCCAGGCTCGAACAACAGGCCATGCCTCGTTTAATGACCTCTATTTCCCTGAAAGATTTCCTGCGTCATTTAATTGCTATCCAGGAGAAACGATTCAATATTTCAATTCATATGAATGACTTCGAGGACATTCAATTGGAAACAGACCCACTCATTTTTACCCATATTTTGAATAACCTCATTGAAAACGGATTCAAATACGGATATACCGAAAAAGGACTTGACCTAACTGTTTACAAAGAGAATGAGCAATCTGTGACCATTGAAATAAGGGATTATGGAAAAGGAATTCCTTTGGAGCAGCAAGATCTTTTATTTAAAAAATTCAATCGTTTAGAAAATGAGGAAACGCGCACGACTAAAGGAACGGGACTCGGCTTATTTATTGCAAAAGAATGCGCCCGGACTTTAGGAGGAAATCTCCGGCTAACAAAAGCAGACGGACCGGGCGCATGTTTCCAAATACAAATGCCTTATGATGGATAATCAAAAAGTTGGTTTAATAATTTTGGATGGTTGGGGAATTGGCGACCAATCAAAAGCGGATGCTATTTTTAACGCAAACACTCCGGTTATGGATTCCTTACTGGAAAAATATCCGCACAGTACTTTAACCGCCAGTGGCGAAGCTGTGGGATTACCCGACGGACAAATGGGGAATTCCGAAGTGGGCCATTTAAATATTGGCGCCGGACGGATTGTTTACCAGGAACTAACCCGCATCAATAAATCCATTCGCGACGGCCAGTTTTTCAATAACCCGACACTGATGAATTGTTTTGAAAAAGCAAAAAAGAACGGAGCAAAGGTTCATTTCATCGGGCTCGTTTCGAATGGTGGTGTACATAGTTCCCAAGAGCATTTACATGCCTTGTTGGACATGGCCAAAAGCTATAAATTAACCCATGTATGGGTCCATGTATTCACCGATGGCAGGGATTGCGACCCGAAAAGCGGCCTGGGTTTTATTCAAAAGCTGGAAGAACATATGAAGCAATCTACCGGCAAAATTGCATCCATCGTTGGGAGGTATTATGCAATGGACCGCGACAACCGATGGGAACGCATCCAGGTAGCTTATGATGCAATGGTAAAAGGAATCGGGACACCGTTTTCCAATGCCGCAAAGGCAATAGAAGCAAGCTACGAAGAAGATATCACAGACGAATTCATTAAACCTTTAGTCACCAGCTCCGGTGATGGCTTGATCCAGGATGGAGATACTGTTATTTGTTTCAATTTCAGAACAGATCGCCCGCGGGAAATCAGTCAAGTGTTGACCCAACAGGCTTTTCCGGAATACGGAATGAAACCGTTGCGTATTGATTATTATACATTGACACGATATGACGCCAAGTTTAAAAACGTACATGTCATTTTCGAGAAAGAAAATCTGCACAATACATTGGGAGAAATTCTCAGTAAAATGGACCGGACTCAAGTCCGCATTGCTGAAACGGAGAAATATCCGCATGTTACTTTTTTCTTTAACGGCGGTAGAGAGAAAGAATTTAAAGGTGAATCCCGGATCCTGGTGAAGTCTCCAAAGGTTGCTACCTATGACCTGCAGCCTGAGATGAGCGCACATGAAGTAAAAGAACGGATTCTCGAAAAATTAAAGACGGACGAACCGGACTTTTTCTGTTTGAATTTTGCAAACCCGGATATGGTTGGTCACACAGGTGTCTATGAAGCCATCGTAAAAGCGGTGGAAACAGTCGATAAATGCCTGGGAGAGATTGTAGACCTGTGCACTAAATTAAATTACGAACTGGTAATCATTGCGGACCATGGTAATGCAGACGTTGCTTTTAATGCCGACGGATCACCAAATACGGCTCATTCGCTGAATCCGGTACCAGTAATCCTTGTAACCAAGAAAGAAGGTATTCATTTGAACTCCGGGATCCTTGCGGATGTAGCTCCAACCATTTTGGATCGTATGCGTATAGCGGCGCCACTGGAAATGGAAGGAAAAACACTGGTCGCTTTAAATTAAACTAGGCAGAATAAAAAAGCAAAGGGGGCGAGTCAGATGACTCGCCCCCTTTTTATTGAGGTCCTGATTATTATCTGATCAACTGCAGGAATCCCTGACCGGTAATTTCTTTACCCATCAATCCTTTCACCGTATACTGCACGAAATAAACTCCATCAGGAGCAATTGTTCCATTGATTTTTCCGTCCCAATAAGGATCTAAACCGGAACCTTCGTATACATTATTCCCCCACCGGTTATTGATTTTCAGGATAACTTCCGTAGCATTTACCGTTGTTAATTTGAATACATCGTTGTTCGAATCTCCATTTGGTGTGAAGATATTCGGAACAATTACACTCGGTTCAGGGAAAATACATGATCCGTCGTTTTGAACAGCCGTTGGATCGTAGTTTGTTGCCGATGGATCCGTACAACCACATTCCACGATTAAAACAGATGCAAACGCTGTATCTCTGCACGGTCCGTTGATTGCAATCAGTGCCTGATCCGCAGAAGCCGTAAATACCTGCGTTTGTGAACTCAAATCATTCACCGTTACATTGTTTCCATTTCCAAAATACCATTCATAGGTCGTTGCATTCTGACTATTATTGGTAAACGTAACAGTCAATGGGTTACAACCCGAAATGGAACTTAACGTCATATCCGCAATTGGTCCCGGTTCGCTTGTCAGGAATACCGAGTCGGTAACTGAACATACGTTATCTGTAATGGTAAATACATACCATCCCGGGGAAAGATTTTGCATCACCGAAGCATCTATTTGACTTGGTCCACCGGTGTTCGGACCTTCCCAGTGATAATGTGGTTGACCCGTGATTCCTTGTCCCATTCCGCTAACAGCACCATCCGGTGTACAAGCAGAAGCCGGGAATGTCATCATGGTATCAATTGCCAATGTTTGATTCATTGTAACGGTAACCGTATCTGTTCCCATGTTTCCGCATTGATCCGTAGCCGTCACGATGTAATCAATTGATCCATTTTGTAAAATTGGTACATAGGCCGAACTTCCCGTTTGACCAGCATACGACCAGGCATATGTGTAAGGTGCAAACCCTCCACTGGCTGTCGCCGTTACCAGTACAGAATCATTTGCACAGAATACCGTAGGATTGGATTCATTGATCGGTAATGTTGATCCGTCAATAATATACAATGTTCCGGTCGTTACAATGGTATCACCACATTCCGTAATGGTCGTAGCAGTAATAATTACCGTTTCAGGAGATTCTGTAATTCCATCTCCCGTAGGAAATAAGGTAACTACAATGGTATCTTCTCCCGGAAGGAAAGTAATCGGGTTTGCCAGGTTATTGTAATCCGTACCCATAATAGCCGTTCCGCCGATATCATAATTCACCAGCAAGGTATCTCCCAATTGCGTTTGAGGACGCGAGAAGATAAATTGCGCACTGGTACAGTTTTCAATTACTGTTGTATCACCTGTAACCGTTGCTACAGCAATATCAACAGCTTCCGAAGAGAATGAATCGGCCTCTAAGAATACTCCTGAATCATAACCAGTATCAGAGATATTACAGATCGCCAATTTGATATGATATGTCTGACCACATTGTACACTTGCGTTTGCTGTTAAAACAACTGTCGTTCCGTCATACTGAATAGCAGTTCCGTAAGCAACACCATTTACATTATTCACATAATAAGCTGAATTTGTAGACGGGCTCACGTTGTCAATGGTAACCGGAGTCGATGTTCCCGGAACCAAAGCAATGTTTATAGAACTATTTGAATATGGTCCAGAGATTCCAGGACCGGAAAGGAAGAATCCGAACGCATCGTTAAATCCGGCATTTACGAACTCCGGATACTCTTCCGATGCAAATACATATCGAAAGCTAATAGTATCTCCAGCCGGAACAAAGTCAAATTCCAAAACAACTCCATTGGTCGGATCATCATTTGAAATAGCAATCAAATCAGGATCTGTAGAAACCATTGATGTAGCCGGCAAGTTATTGGAAAATGAACCTGAGTTATTCGGACCGACTGCCGCACTTCCATTACCGGATGTCAACAATACCCCAGTCGAAATCGGGAATGCAGAACCATTATTATTAAAAAACGTGACATTTCCCTGAGGCATCTGAGCGTCCACGGCAGAACCATTAAAGGTAATATTTGAAGCAACAACACCTGTTCCCATTAAGACATTCTGCACCAAAGAGGACGGAGACTGTGTATTTTGAACCGTGATTTGTGCCAAGGAGTTGCTACTCCAAAAGAGTAACATTCCAAAACTAAGTATCGTAGTAATTTTCTTCATTATAATCCAGTTATACCCTTTAGACTTATTTATTCGTTAAAGGTTGCATTTATGTGTCAATATTATTAAATTTTGTTTAACTGTTAAATTTTAATCACAATTATTCGATTAAAAACGCTATGATTTAACCAAATTTGCTCCAGAAATAGATTTTTTATGCAAAACACTCAAAAATATATACAAGACTCCCGGGAGAAGTTCTTAAACGAACTGTTTGACCTCCTGAAAATTCCAACTGTTTCAGCGGATAGTGCCTATTCAAAGGATGTGATCAGAGGAGCCGAAAAGGTAGCTGACTTCCTGGAACAAGCAGGAGCTGAAAAGGTGGAAATTTGTAAAACTGCCGGGCATCCGATCGTATATGGCGAAAAAATTATGGATGCAGCATTGCCTACCATTCTTATTTACGGTCACTACGATGTTCAACCGGCAGATCCGATTGAACTGTGGACTTCGCCTCCATTCGAACCGGTTGTTAAGAAAACGGATATTCACCCGGAGGGTGCCATTTTTGCCCGCGGTGCATGTGATGACAAGGGACAATTTTTCATGCATGTAAAGGCGTTTGAAGCGATGATGAAAGCCAATGAACTTCCATGTAATGTGAAATTCATGATCGAAGGAGAGGAAGAAGTTGGTTCGGTCAACCTGGGCATTTTTATCAAGGAAAATAAGGAACGTCTGAAAGCTGACATCATTTTGGTATCCGATACGGGGATGCTGGGCAACGATACTCCTTCCATTACGACAGGATTAAGAGGTCTGAGCTATGTAGAAGTCGAAGTCACAGGGCCAAACCGTGACCTGCATTCGGGTCTTTACGGCGGATGTGTCGCAAATCCGATTAATGTTCTTACCAAAATGATCGCTTCATTGCATGATGAGAACAAGCACATTACTATTCCAGGTTTTTATGCGGATGTGGTTGAATTGAGCCTTGAAGAACGTGCTGAAATGGCAAAAGCCCCATTCAATGAAGAACACTACAAAAAAGCGTTGGATATAGATGCGGTCTATGGTGAAACAGGATATACTACTCCTGAGAGGGGTTCTATTCGTCCGACATTGGATGTTAACGGAATTTGGGGAGGATATACCGGAGAAGGAGCAAAAACAGTCATTGCCTCAAAGGCATATGCAAAAATCTCCATGCGTTTGGTTCCGAACCAGGAGCCGGAAAAAATTACCGAGCTATTTTCCAAACATTTTGAATCGATCGCTCCCGCCGGAGTGAAAGTAATCGTAAATCCGCATCATGGCGGAGAACCGGTTGTGACACCGGTCGATTCCATTGCCTACAAGAGTGCAGCGAAAGCATACGAAAAAACGTTCGGAAAAACCCCGATTCCTGTTCGAAGCGGAGGAAGCATCCCGATCATTGCTCTATTCGAAAAAGAACTCGGCTTAAAAACAGTTATGATGGGATTTGGGTTGGATTCCGATGCTATCCATTCGCCAAATGAACACTATGGTTTATTCAATTTTTACAAGGGAATTGAAACCATTCCATATTTCTTCCATTATTTTAATGAAGCAATGAAGTAATTATGAAGAAGATCCTTTTTTTATTCGTCTTGGCGATCGCCATTTCGAGTTGTGAGTTCGATGAACCAATTGTCTCAGGATACTCCAATTTCAAATTCGGGAAATTAGACGGCCGAAGCCTACATGTTAGTTTCGACGCAACTGTTGACAATCAAAACAGCTACGGTTTCAAAGTTAAAAGTGGAAAATTAAATGTTTTCATCAATGATTTGGAAATTGGTGTAATCGATCTGGACAAAAAGATCAAAGTCAGGAGAAAATCTGAAAATGTGTATACCATTCCATTGCAACTTAGCCTAAGTGACGGAGCATTGTTTCGTATTGCCAAATTGGTCAGTGCCGAGAAATTTGAATTGAAGCTGGATGGAAAAGTACGCGGAAGCGTGATGGGGTTCGGGAAGAATTTCGATGTTCATGAAACCCGCAATTTATCTAGCGGTGATATTAAATTTGATGGATTGCTTCAGGGAATCATGAAAGGTACTGCCAGGGAGCAGCATTGACGCAACAATATTAAAAATAGGCACGGCGATAATGCCGTGCCTATTTTATGCTTTCAATTAATTACCAGGGTAGATGGTGGATAATCTTGCACTTATCCCCGTATAGAGAATCTTTCTATTTCGCAAGCAGGTTTCTCCAGCTTACTTTTTCTTCAATTTTTGCTCTCAATTCAGCAATAGCAACGCGCTCCTGTTCCATAGTATCCCGATCACGAATAGTTACAGTATGGTCTTCCAAAGTCTGGTGATCCACCATCACACAATAAGGCGTTCCGATCGCATCTTGTCGGCGGTAGCGTTTTCCCGGAGAATCCTTCTCATCGTATTGACAATTGAAATCAAAACGCAAATCATTCAAAATCTCCGTTGCTTTTTCAGGTAACCCGTCTTTTTTCGTTAATGGCATTACCGCAACTTTATAAGGAGCCAATTGTGCCGGCAGACTCAACACTACACGCTCAGAACCATCCTCCAGTTTTTCGTTCTTGTAAGACGCACTCATCACAGCCAGGAACATCCGATCCAAACCTACTGAAGTCTCAACAACATACGGAACATAGTTTTGATTCAATTCCGGATCGAAATACTGTAATTTCTTTCCCGAAAACTGCTCGTGTTGTTTCAAGTCGAAATCAGTTCTTGAGTGAATCCCTTCCAATTCTTTGAACCCCATCGGGAAATCAAATTCAATATCACACGCCGCATTTGCATAGTGAGCCAACTTAATGTGATCATGCTCGCGGTAATAGTTTTCACCCAATCCGAGTGCTTTGTGCCATTTCAAACGGGTTTCTTTCCAATGATGATACCACTGCATCTCTTCTCCCGGGCGAACAAAAAATTGCATTTCCATTTGTTCAAATTCACGCATCCGGAAAATGAACTGTCGTGCAACGATCTCGTTTCTAAATGCTTTCCCGATCTGAGCAATTCCGAAAGGAATCTTCATCCGCCCGCTTTTCTGAACGTTCAGGAAGTTCACGAAAATTCCCTGTGCTGTTTCCGGACGCAAATAAATAGTCGCTGCATCTCCTGCAACAGAACCTAATTCGGTTGAAAACATGAGGTTGAACTGGCGCACTTCTGTCCAGTTTCTGGAACCACTGATCGGACAAACGATCTCTAAATCTTCGATCAGTTTTTTAACTCCTTCCAAGTCATTTTCCTCCAAAGTCACACGCATGCGGTCTTCGATCTCTTTGATCTTCTCCTCATTGCGCAAGACATTCGGATTGGTCGCACGGAACTGCCCTTCATCGAAAGCATCTGCAAATTTCTTTGCTGCTTTTTCAACCTCTTTATTGATTTTTTGACGGATCTTTTCAATGTGTTCTTCAATCAATACATCCGCACGGTATCTCTTTTTTGAATCTTTATTATCGATCAACGGATCATTGAACGCATCCACGTGACCTGAAGCTTTCCAAGTAGTTGGATGCATGAAGATTGCGGCATCAATTCCCACGATGTTGTCATTCATCTGTACCATGGATTTCCACCAGTACTGCTTGATATTATTCTTCAATTCAGATCCCAGCTGACCGTAATCATAGGTAGCAGCCAAACCATCATAAATTTCAGATGAAGGAAAAACGAATCCGTATTCCTTTGCGTGAGAAATAACTTCCTTTAATAAATCTTCTTTCTGTTCCATGGCGCAAATTTAGTGGAAATATCTTTTTAACACCGAATTACGAACCGAATTATGGAAAACAGAAGGGGCGCGATTAATCGCGCCCCTTCTGTTTAATTTATCTTATTCTTTTTACTTTTTCGAACTGCAAACAAAATCCGTCGTCGGGATTCCTGCTTTCTTAATTGCTGCGAAACCTCCTGCTATATCGATCAACTGTTTAAATCCTTTTCGTTTTAACAGGGAAATAGCGATCACACTTCGGTATCCGCCTGCACAATGCACATAATACGTATTATCCGGTTTCAGACCACCCAGGTCATCCAGCATGAAATCCAATGCCACATGCTCGGCGTTTTCCAAGTGTTCTGCGTCATACTCTCCCGGTTTGCGAACATCCAGCACAGGAAGCGAATCAATCTTGGCAGCAATGCTTTCAGGGGTGACCGATTCAATGGTTTCAACCGGCTCCCCGGCTTCGATCCACGATTGGATACCACCTTTTAAATATCCGACACAATTATCGTAACCCACACGCGCCAAACGAGTTACCGTCTCCTCTTCTTTGCCTTCCGGAACAACCAATACGATCGGTTGATTGATGTTCTCAATCAAAGCACCTACCCACATGGCAAAAGTCCCGTTTAATCCGATAAACAAACTAGCGGGAATAGCACCTTTGATGTATTCTTCCTGGGTACGCACATCCAATACCAATACATTATCCGCGATCAATCTTTTCACTTCATCCACACTCAATGCTGTTTTTCCTTTCGAAATCACTTCATCAATCGATTCGTATCCATTCTTGTTCATCATGGCATTCTTAGGAAAATACTGAGGTGGAGGCAAAATTCCTTCGGTTACTTCCTTAATGAATTCTTCACGCGTCATATCTGCACGCAGCGCATAATTGGTTTGCTTTTGTTCTCCAAGTGTCCCAACAGTTTCGGAGCTCATATTTTTTCCGCAGGAACTTCCCGCACCATGTCCCGGATAAACAGTTATGGAATCAGGCAAGATCATGATCCGGTTTCTCAACGAGTCAAATAACATTCCTGCCAGATCATTCTGGGTTAAATCTCCTTTGATTGCCAGATCGGGTCTGCCGACATCTCCCAGAAACAAGGTGTCACCGGTGAAAATAGCCGTTTCCTTTCCGTTTTCATCCAGTAACAAATAGGTTACGGATTCGGGTGTATGACCGGGCGTATGCAACACTTTAATGGTCACTTTACCCACTTTAAATTCCTGATTATCTGCAGCAATGATGCTTTCAAAATTAGTTTTGGCCGTTGGACCATAAACGATTTTTGCACCTGTACGCTTCGCAAGGTCTACGTGTCCGGAAACAAAATCCGCATGAAAATGCGTTTCAAAAATGTACTTGATTGATCCTTTCCATTCTTTGGCAAGATCCAGGTAAGGCTGAACTTCCCTCAACGGGTCAATAACTGCAATTTCTCCTTCGCTTTCAATGAAATATGCCGCTTCGGCCAAACATTTCGTGTATAATTGTTCTATTCGCATGTGTGTGTGTTTTTGTAGAACAAATTTCGTGTTTTTTTTGAAGCAAAAAATGACTTTCCTCATAAGAAACGTCAAATATGGCTTCTTCCACCTATTCCTACTTTCATTTTTCACCACAAAGGGGATGTCTTGTCGGGTATTCCTTCCGGAGAGTAGCGCAAAAGGGGATGTATCAAGACATAGATATACGCCGTCTTTCTCGATATACTTCGCTACTCGAAATGACAGCTTAACAGTTTTGGACCAATTTTTGTTTTTTCTCCTGCAATTCGCAAAATTGCGCTATTTTTAAACCCAAATAATTGAATATGAAAAAAGGACTTCAGTACATTTCAGCGTTGATGCTTTTGTGTATTACTACCACTTCGCTTTTGGCACAAAAAATTGAATTGCCGAAAGATGCACAACCAGGTATTTATGCCGCTTTTGTTACTACGAAAGGGAATATTATTGTTAAGTTAGAAGAAGAAAAAACACCCATGACAGTTGCCAATTTTGTTGGCCTGGCTGAAGGAAATATCACCCTTTTTGATTCCATCAAAATTACAAAACCATTCTACGACGGATTGAAATTTCACCGTGTAATCAAAGATTTCATGATCCAGGGTGGAGATCCGCAAGGAACTGGAATGGGTGGTCCCGGATACAAATTCCCGGATGAAACACGACCGGACCTGACACATAGCGGACCTGGAATTCTTTCCATGGCAAACAGCGGACCGGCTACCAATGGAAGCCAGTTTTTTATTACGCACAAAGAAACTCCGTGGTTAAACGGGAAACACACTGTTTTCGGTCATGTTGTAGAAGGACAAGATGTTGTAAATAAAATTGAACAAAACGATGTGATGACCAAAGTGATCATTATTCGTAACGGGAAAGCATATAAATCGTGGAATGCAACAGAAACATTCAAAACAGCGTATGCGAAAGTGCAAGCTGAACTGGAAGTAAAAAGAGCAGAACAAGCGCGCCTGGATGCCATTGAAAAAGAGCGAATCGAGAAGGCATCCAAAATGACTGAAGCTGAATACCGGGTATATTTATTGGATGAGATCCGCAAAAAGTACCCGACTGCACAACAAACAGAATCCGGATTGGTTTACGTGATCCAAACCGAAGGAAACGGTGAAAAAGCAAATAAAGGAGACCAGGTTTCTACGCATTATACCGGAACGTTTTTAAACGGAACAAAATTCGATTCTTCCCGTGACCGCAATCAACCATTGGATTTCACACACAACGTGGGACAAATGATTGCCGGTTATGATGAAGCAATTTCCATATTGAGTAAAGGCGGAAGGGGTATTTTCGTGATCCCTTACTTCAAAGCATACGGTGCCGCAGGAAGACCGGGCGGAATTCCTCCGTATTCGGATTTGGTATTTGATATTGAATTATTGAATATTGTTCGAAGCGCTACTGTTCCAATGCAGAAACAAATTGGAGGAGGTGGTACTGAGAAATAAGTTCTTTTAACCCCATTTATTTAAAGGAGTGATTCGGTGTAACGAGTCGCTCTTTTTTTGTTCTAATTCTGAAGCAGAATCCCCAAAGTCAGTTTGGCATATGCGTTTCCCGCGGTTAAACCGTCGCTCTTGAAACCCGAGATATACCCCTGTACGCCGATGCCTGGTTTGACTAACAAACTAATCGCATCATTGAATGGTATTCGGACGCCAACCCCCATATTAAAACCAAGAAACGCTCCCAAATTCATTGTTGAATTAACATGTTCCTTTACGACGGTGCAGAACCAGAATGAATAATATCCGCCGAATACGCAGTAGCTGCATTCACTCCTAACTCGGCTCCCATTTCAAACAGGTACCTTACCGAATAACCGAAATTAACCTGCATAGCAATCGGAACACTGATATTCAGGGCGTTAAAATGCTGATTATACCTGCTTTCATATTTATTGAATTCGGGACCAGAAACTCCCCCGTTCCAGAAGTGATAAAAATCCGCTTGCAAACCAACTCGCGCTCCCAATGCCTGATCCGCTCTAAAAACATGATTTACGCCCAATCCCGCCCCGAAGAAATTGCGTTCAGAGCCAATTCCGTGGTTAACCGAAACATGGAACTCATTGAACAAATTCCTCAAAGATTGTTCATCCAATTGAGAAAACCCGGATCCCGACAAGAGGAAAAAGAATATTAAGATTCTGTTTTTCATATTCCCGTTGATTTGGTGTTGTTGTATGCTTTAATTAGTCCCTTTTTGATAAAAACGAAAATAATCGATTTCCATTGCCTGCGGAAAATCATCACTTGCATTCGGGTCGTTTTCATTTCCGTGTTGTACGCCCAGGTTGAATCGCACCTGCATTTGGTCTGTAAAAGGCCAGGATTCGTTTACTTTGTATTCCTCTCCTTCCCGGATAGTGTTGCAGTCTGTAGGCGTTCCATTCTTCGAATTAAACCGGTACAGCGAATGAACAACCTCTCCGTCGATCGTCCAGATGATCTTGTAATAATCCCATTCTACCGCATAAATGTGGTAATCGTCACTATAATCGATTTTTGAATTTCCCCAATTGCCGTAACACGGATACTGGTCGTCTGCACATTGGGAACTGGTACGATTGATGCTATCGCCATGGATGGTAAAATGTGGGTTCTTGGACAAGCGATTTTTCTTGTATCTCCCAACGCAATTATACTCGTTCCAAAATTCAAAAATGTCGATCTCGTAATTGTGTTTCCCATTTTCGCCATTGAACAGCCAGAAAGCCGGCCACAATCCTTTTCCTTTTGGGATTTTGATCCGTGCTTCGTATTTTCCGTATCCAAACATACGCTGCGATTCGATCCAGGCAGAAGAGTATAAAAAAGAAGAAGAATCTCTTCCCGGAGGAGTTTTTGACCAGTCCACCACGTAGCTTCCATCGATTGGGGTTGTTTCTTTTTGGGCAATCAATTTCAGGATTCCGTTTTGAGCAACGATGTTATGGGAAACCGGAATTTTGGGATGCGTGTTCGTATTGGCGTACCACACTTTGGAACCGTCCCGCTCAAAATTAAATCCGGCCAACACTCCCTGATAAGGAAGGATCCAGTGGTTTGAATTCAATTCTTTTCCGTCAAATTGCTCCTCGTATTCCAGTACCCATTCCTGATTGTTGCAGGGAAGCAATTCTTTGTTAGTGATTGTTGCATAAGTATCGTCAAAACACTGAGAAAAAGCAGCATTTGCGAAAGTAAGCACCATAAATACAAACATAGAGATCGATCGAAGCAGTTTCATTGTTGCAGTTTAATTCGTTGCTATGAAGATAGGATGAATATTGATCATTTCGAAGCTGAAAACAAAAAAGGCTGTATCGCAGTGGACACAACCTTTTAAATTATCTTACGAGCTTTAATTAATAAATCTTAAACCAAAATTAATTCGAATGTAAGCATTAGCCGGTGGTCCAGCATTTACAGCGAAATCTGGTTTGCCAGAATACAAATTTAGACCGACATCCGGTTTCAAGACCAAATTACATCTTTCATTAAGTGGAATAATAACACCAACTCCTCCATTTAATCCCAAAAAAGCTCCCAAACTCAATGTTGTTTTTTCATATTCGAATTTTCCGAATGATTCTGAATCAATAGCTGTTTGATATACATCTGCCGAATATTGAGTATGTACATTAACTCCAAGTCTACCTCCCAGCTCAATCAGAAAATGAATAGGAGTTCCAAAATTCAATTGAAATGCAAAAGGAACGCTTATATTCGTTGAATAATAGTGCTGATTCCTTCTCGGTTCATTACTGTAAGGCGGTGTAATTTCCCCATTCCAAAAATGAAAAAAGTCTGCTTCTAACCCCACTTTTGATCCGACAGTTTTGTCCGATCTGAACACATGACCAGCCCCAAGTCCTCCGCCAAAAAAAGTTCTTGGATTAGCAGCTCCGTGATTAATCGAAATCTGGTATTCATTGAAGAGGTTTTTTAAGGGTTGTTCCTTCTCTTGTCCGAAAGTAAAATTCAGAGAGCCTATTAAAACGAATAAAAGTAAGATTCTCATAACTCTATTTATTTCGTAAATCTCCAACCCACACTGACCCGGAAAAACAGGTAATTCAAGCTATACTTCTCCGGAACCGTACTTGGTCCTAAACCGCTAAATTTTCCTTCTGCAGTGGCTCTTTGGTGGCACATACTTGCTTTTACATACAGCGTTTGTTTTTTAACCGGAATGTTGTAACCCAGGCCATAAGCAGCATAGAAACCTCCGGTTTCTTTGTCTCCTTGAGAATTGCTTTTACGAGTCCCGAATTGATTTCCTATATCGCCATGCAGGAAAAAGCCCCTGATCTTCCGGTTGATTAATAAATCATAAGATACATGCAGGAAAAGCGGAACCACTATGCTATTGCCCCAATACCTCACCCCTGTACCGATTCCGGCAAAAAACGAACCCGTTTGAATTCCATTCGTGCTCGTTAACTCCAAAGCCCACTCGGAATTATGAGCCGTGTAATCACTGGCATCTTTCAAACGGCCTATTCCTTTTAATCCTCCCAATTCATTTTTGGAAGAAAATTGGATTCTTCGTTCCAATACTGAAAAATCGATTTTTGACTTTCCTAATGAATCGTTTGTTTGAGCATAAGCATTTAAATTCCAAGATAAGGAAATGAAAGAGGCGATTGCGATGATTGATGACTTCATATTGTCAGTTGTTACTTTAATAAATACCTATGCATAAGCGTGATATTCATTGAAGAGATTTTTTAAGGGCTGTTCTTTTCGTATGTTCTGTTTTAACTAAAATACAGAAAACAAAAAAGGTTGTACCAACGCACAACCTTTTTCTTGTTTATATATTTATAACCTTAACGAACAATTCCAGCTTCCAAAAGTGCTCTGTTGTCCATTACGTTCAATTTTTTCTGCAATGCCTGGCGGGAGTAGTTTGCAATACTTCCTTTGATCTGACCTAACATCTGCATTTTCTCTGCATCGTAGTTTTTCGCTGCAGGAGCTTTTACCGTTTTGTTCACACGGATAACGTATACTCCGGATTGACCAACCGTTGCTTTGGAAGACATTTTATCCTTGATCTTTCCGGAGAACAATGCTCCCACTACCTCCGGTTCATAACCACCACCCTGAATACTTGGTGATGCGAACGTTACTTCTGCTTGTTTTACATCTGTTTTCAACTTTTTAGCCAATGCTTCTAAGTTTGTTACAGATCCGATCTTCTTCAGGATTGAATTTGCTTTTTTCTCGTTCAACGCGTCAGTTCGCATACGTTCGTAAGTATCTACCAATGCAGGAGCTCCTTTTTCACGAATGGATGAAACAATGGCAATGATCAGGCGGTTGTCATCCTGGATCGGTGAAGAACACAAATCTCCAACTTCCGCTTCGTCATTGTAAGCCAATTCCAAAATGGTTTGTGCCGCCATTTTAGTTGTGAACCCTTGTACTTTCGGAGATTCATCAAACATACGTGCAGGTCTGGAGTAATATCCTTCTCTACGTGCAATGGTATCAAACAAGATAATTTTATCCGTGATATCTGTTTTCTTGTTTAACTCTCTGTCTATTTTCGCCAACAAGCTGTATGCTTTGTCTTTCAAATTCATTTTTGTATCCTCGGAAGGCAGCAGTGTTTTTTGAACTACTGCCAATACCGGGAATCTGGAATCGCTTTTTCGATCCAATACTTCCATGATGTGGAATCCGAAATCCGTTTGAACCACTCCGATTGTTCCAACCGGTTTGTCTTTTGCAAAGTCGGAGAATGGTGTCACCATTTCGTAATCCATAAAATCTTCGTAAACACCCCCTTTGTCTTTCGATCCCGGATCTTCCGAATATTTTTTCACGAATTCCTCAAAGTTGGAAGCATTCACCACTTTCGCCAAACTGTCGGCCAATTTCTTAGCAGAAGCAATTTTCTTCGTATCTCCTTTTTGTGCACTGATCAAAATGTGACGCACTTTCATTACTGTCGAGTTGAAATCCAACACCTTTGCGATGCGGGTTGTTCCATTCTCATTGTAAGGTCCAACGATCTGACCGATCGTTGCTGTTTTGAATACCGTATCCATTGCAGCAGGATATGTCATTCCCTGGCGTGCTTTCGGATCCCCTTCCGGACGGAAAGTCATCATATGACCTGATGCGTACATTCTCGGCAGTTCGGAATTTTCCAAAATGAACAGGGAATCATTTGTTTCGGTAGCAAATGCTTTCTTGATTGCTGCCAGTTCTTTATTGAACGCCATCGAATCCTTTTTGGAAGGAACGATCGTTACATCGAAGTATTTTACATCACGTCCTGCCATTACCTGGTATTTCGGCTTGTCTTTGTTCTTCTCATAGAATGCACGAACTTCTTTATCGGAAATCTTCATTTGTTCTTCTGTGATCTCACGGTAAGCTCCCATCACGAATGATATGGACTTGGATTCGTTCTTTGCCAAATATTCGTTTTTAGCCTCCAATTTTGTTACATACGCTCCCTGCCCCAAGAACTGGAAGTATTTTTCCTGCATCCGTTGTGTACGAATTGCTTCTTTGGTTCTTTTCCAGTTTTCGATCGCAGCAGGATCAGTAGATTTTTCCTGTTCCTGAATGTATTTCTCCAATTGAGCAGCATTGAACTGACCGGTAGCAGGATCTGTAAATGCTTGTTGAATTTCCGGCAATAAGGTAAATCCTTCCTCCCCATAAAGGAAAGAAGTAAATTCTTTTTCAGAAACAGCCAAACCAAGTGCTTCGTACTCTCCTTTTAAAATAATTTCATCTACAGAAGCTGTCCATGCCTTATCAGCAGATTGTTCCGCATCCTTATCTGTATACTCTTTTTGCTGTTGCTGAAATTGTTGTCTGTCAGACATTTCAAACTGACGCAATTTCGTATAATATACTGCCGTATCTACTTCATTTCCGTCGATTGTACCTAATGTACCTCTATCAACCGAAGAACCGATTTTATCAAATAATCCGGTAAGGATAAAAGTTAAAAGAGCTAAACCAGTGATACCTACCAGGAGGTAACGCATGTTTCTAATTCTACCAATGATTGCCATTCTATATTTTCTTTTAAGGGTGCGAATATAATCAGTTGAGCCGACTTTTTAAACCTTTCTACTTTTTTTTGTTGTTTCTGGCTCAATTATTTGTCTTATTTAAATTCCCGGAGCTTTAAATTGCAACTGGAATTTTTTCACCCGCAGATCTCGCTGATTTCGCAGATTTTAGCTTTGGAGCTTATGCTTCGACTTCGTCAAAGCCTTTTGAGCCTTAGTGAGAGAATAAAATTACAAACTTAATAAAGGTTAAAAACAGGGAGGAATAAAACCGGAAATAGAAGTCTGTCGTAACTTGAGAAAAATTATCTATGAAACAGTTCATTTTCTCCTTAATTGTTATGCTGATCTCCGTGAGTGCATGTGGTCAGAAAACCAAAACTGCCGAAGCGGACAAACTTTCAAAAACTCCTGCCCAATTATCCAACTACCAGGTTGCTTACTTCGGAAGCGGTTGTTTTTGGTGTGTCGAAGCTATTTACGAATCCGTAAAAGGAGTGGCCGAAGTGGAAAGCGGGTATTCGGGCGGACATGTCGAAAATCCGACCTACGAAGAAGTATGCACCGGAACTACCGGACATGCTGAAACTGTGAAAATTTATTACGATTCTACCGTTATTTCCTACGATGACCTTTTGAAAGTCTTTTACGATTCCCATGATCCGACCACGTTGAATCGCCAGGGCCCGGATGCCGGAACGCAATATCGCTCGGCTATTTTCTACCAAACTAATTACGAACGCGATCATGCAAAAGCGTATATTGAGCATTTGCTGAAAGAAAAGAAATTCCCAAGAATCACCACAGAGGTGGTCAAATTCACAGCTTTTTACAAGGCGGAAGAATACCATCAAAACTTTGAATGCCGTAATCCGAACAACGGATATGTGCAGGCAGTTTCACAACCGAGACTGGAGCAATTTAAAATTAAAGCTCCCGAAATGTTGAAAACGGAAGAAAAGAAGAACTAAAATGATACCCGTTAATCTGTTCTGAGGGCACGCGATTCATCGCGTGCCCTCAATTATCTAGTGGGATTTGTCGATAAATGTGCTGCTAGTTAATTCAAATTCTCCAAATAATCTTCTACTTCCCGCACATGCACCATCGGGATCGAACACAAACCTGCAGCGCACACCGTTGCTTCAGTATCGTTGGTATAACGCACCAGTAAAAACGGTGAACTTTGCTTTCTAAACACATTCCAATCAGCAGTTTTCGGGATTGTCAACAAACGCACTTCTTTTTGGAACCGCAGTAACAAGAGCGCCCAATTGGAATATCCGGAACCGTATTGCTCCATTCCATCGATCACATTTTGCAGTAATTGTTTGGATTTTGCTTCGTAATCCAGGTTGTCGGTCAACAAGGAAAGCGTGAGCAGGTTATTTGCCATGATACTGTTTGTTGCCGGAATGACATTGTCATTGATTTCCATTTTCCGGGCAATCAGGTCGTGATTATCTGCGGTAAAATAGAACATACCCGATACCTCATCGTAGAAATGCTGCAAAGTATAATTGCATCGTTCTTTGGCAAAATTCAGATCTTCTTCATCTGCTGTAATTTGATACAGTGAAAGAAATGCCTGAATCGTTGTGGCATAATCGTCCAAAAATCCGGTGATGAACGAACGTCCGTTTTGGCGGGTATGAAGTAACTGAAAATCAGCAGTTGTTTGGTATTTCCGGATCCATTTAGCAATTTGCAAGGCCAGTTTCAAGTAAGCCTGATCTTCCGTCGCTTTGAATGCTTCGAGTAATCCGGTGATGGTTAATGCATTCCAGGCCGTCAGACATTTGGTATCCGTAACCGGGGCAATGCGTTTTTTTCGGATATGCAACAAGGTATCCAATTGTTCTTGGATCTTTGTCGCATCAATGGATGGATTGTTCTTACAAAACGCTTCCCAGGTTTCATTTCTCAGTAAAACCCATTGTTGATGCTCCCAATATCCTTTATTTCCCGGATTGTAAAATTTCCAAAACCAGGACGCATTTTCGCCCAAAGCCGTATCAATCTCTTCTTTTGTCCACACATAATATTTTCCTTCCACTCCTTCCGAATCGGCATCCTGAGCAGCAAATAATCCGCCCTCTTCACTTTTCATTTCGCGTTCGAGCCAGCCGAGCGTTTGATCCAAGACTCGTTTGTATTCCGGAATTTTGGTGTGAGAATAAGCTTCTGCATATACACTCAGCAATTGCCCGTTATCGTATAACATTTTCTCAAAATGAGGGATTTTCCACAACAAATCAACTGAATATCGCGAAAAACCACCGCCAACTTGATCGTAAATTCCACCGAATGCCATTTTGTGCAAGGTCAGATGTACGTATTTTTGAACTCCTTCTTCTTTCTCCAGGATTCCGTAGTGCAATAAAAACTCCAGGTTGCTTGGAAGCGGAAATTTCGGTGCCGTGGTCGGACCACCTTCCACCATATCCATGCGAGGCTGCCATCTTCGAACCAATTCCCATAATTTATCTTCCGGAAAAGGCTTTACAGGTTCTGCCACTGCAATCAGATCAGATTGGTGCACACCATCCGAAAGTTCTTTTGCGTATTCCAATACTTTTTCCGGTTCAGATATATAGGTGTGATTCAGAGATTTCAGCACATGCATCCATTGCTCTTTTGGAAAATACGTTCCACCGTAAATCGGCTGCCCATTCGGAATCGTGAAACAGTTTAACGGCCATCCGCCGCGTTGTGTCATTAATTGCACAGCAGTCATATACACCTGGTCCACGTCAGGGCGTTCTTCCCTGTCGACCTTGATACAAACAAAATGTTTATTCATCAATGCTGCCACCTCTTCATCTTCGAAACATTCGTGTTCCATCACATGACACCAGTGACAAGCAGAATACCCAACAGAAACAAGTACCAATTTCCGTTCTTTTTCGGCTCTTTCAAAAGCTTCCTTCGACCAGGGAACCCAGTTTACCGGGTTGTGGGCATGCTGTTGCAAATACAGGCTACTTTCATGAATGAGTTCGTTTGTGTACTGTTCCATAACTTAAAGTTACGAATAGTCATGAAATGAATCCTGGAATTTTCGGAAGGATTTTATAGCCAATTAATAATTACCATGGTAAGTGGTGGATAATCTTACACTTATCCCCAGAATGCCAAAAAACTTCTGAAAGCCTTATAAATATTAGCCTGTTCACAATATCGCAATTCCGTTAGCTATCGGGATGCAACCCACATTAATACATCAAATAATCTTCAATTCCTTACAGATAATAAACAAACATTGGTCTATTCCCAATTTGGATTAATTTTGTAGCACAATTTTGACGTAAGTGAAGCAATTACAACCTTTTCATGTTCTTATTTACCTTGCCGGAATCCTGGTATTATTGAGTGGTATTAGTTTTTTGGTTAAGGGTGATACTATTGATCTTTTTGGTATGGATGTTCGTTTCCTAACTTTTAATGACGCCCTGACACCACCTAAACCGGTAGAAAAGAAAGATATTACCGAAATTGTAAAGGTTGATACTGTAAATGTAGAAGATATTGCAGCAGACACGACCATCAAAAACACCTTTGAATCTGATGGGAAAATGGGCGCACCTACCGGCGGGACATTAACTGCGGAAGCTGCTACCAGCCTTCAATTCAATGAAAAAGGACAAGAGGCCCTTCATGCGTTCTTCGAAAAATTAGATGGTGCAGCAAAGGGAAAAAAAGTGCGTGTCCTGCATTACGGAGATTCCCAAATTGAAGGTGATAGGATGACTTCTTATATTCGTCAACGCTTGCAAACGCAATTCGGTGGATTCGGACCGGGAACAATTCCAGCCAAAAACGAATACAATACCATTACCTTCAAGCAAACCTGCTCTCCCAATTTTAGCCGTTATACCGCTTTTGGCGGTACCAGTCTGAAATCACGGAAATACGGTTCCATGAATACGGCGGCCAGGTTTACTCCGGAAATGGACAGTGTGCAAATGTCCGCTTCCACCACTCTTAAGGAAGCTTTTATTGAAATTGAACCCACAAAAACGGCTTATTCACGTGCCAGAACGTACAACCATGCGAAAATGTTCTACACCAGCTGTTTCAAACCATGTAAAATCAAAGTCTATAACGGAACGACATTGGTTCACGAAGACAGCCTGGAAAACGATGGAAAATACCATGTTCTTTCGCTCGAATTTCCTTCTACACCGGGGAAATTGCGTTATGAATTCTCGTCAACCGTCAGTCCCACGATTATCGGGTTCTCCCTGGAAAGTGATTACGGAGTATTTGTAGATAATATCGGAATGCGGGGTTCAAGTGGTACTTTTTTTGGAAAGATCGATCACAATTCTGCATCGAAAATGTATGCTGACTTGAATGTGGAAATGGTCATTATGCAATTCGGAGGAAATGGCGTTCCTTATATGAGTGATTCTTCATCGGTGCGCAGGTATGCGAAGCAATTCAAAGGACAATTGCATACCCTGAAAAAACTCCGTCCTTCTGCTTCAATCATTGTAATCGGACCGAGTGATATGTCTATGCAAGCCGCAAACGGGCGTGTAACTTATAAAATGCTTCCGTTCCTGGTACAGGAAATGACACGCGTTTCAAAAGACGTCGGGGCATGTTATTGGGATCTTTTCAGTGCAATGGGCGGAGAAAATTCCATGCCTAGTTGGGTCGAAAAAGGATTAGCCGGAAATGATTACATCCATTTCACGAACCGGGGTGCAAGTATTGCATCTCAGCTTTTCTTTGATGCCTTTGCAGCTGAATATGTCAAATGGAAACAAAGGACTCAATAAAATGGCATGTTCGTTGCTCAAATGAAATACTGGATGAAGTTTAGTTTTTATACCGCATTATTAATTGCCTCTCTTATTGCCTGCACCGGTCAGTCGCAAGTGGAGATCCTGCGTGATAAAACTCCGCTGGACACTTACATTTATCCCCATTTCCATCACCTCGATACGAATTTAAAACACCAATACCCTTTTATCCGTTTTGAAACCAACTGCTTTCGGTTCTACAGCCCCCAAAGTGCCAATTGGGAGCATCTTTTCCAGGATTTCAGAAACATGGTGAATGATAAAAATTGTAAATTGAACTTTTATCACATCGGTGGATCGCACCTCCAGGCGGATGTTTATACACACGATATCCGGACATATTTGCAAACGCATTGGCTGGACCTTCCGGGAGAACGCGGATTAATTTTCCCCTTCGATCTCGCAAATACCAATAATCCCTGGAATTACGAATTCCACTCCAAAAATAACTGGCACACTTACCGAAGCGTGAGTTACCACCGCCCGGAAGGAATTGACTTCGGGTTATTGGGAGCTATAGTCGAAACTCCCGATTCCATTGTAGAAATCAAGTTCAACTACGACAAAACGGATGTCAAACCGGGATTTACACGATTGCGTGTATACCACAACAAAGGACCATTTCCTTATGAATTGAATTTCGGACCGGATGAGATTCTGATCGTCAATAAATTCCGGAATGAGACCCTGGGTTACACGGAAACAATCTTTACTGATCCGGTAGACACATTCAACCTCCAATTCACGCGATTGATCGCCGGACCATACAATCTGCAACTCAACGCATTTCAATTAGGCAACGCTTATCCGGGAATTTCTTACACTGCCATTGGAATTAACGGCGCAGGCTTATATACCTATCTCGCCAATAAGAACTTCGAAGAACAATTAAAGGAATCCCCGCCTGATTTCTTTGCATTTTCTGTCGGGACCAATGATGCCAACGTTCCTTACAGTTCATTCAATCCGGAGGTGTATAAGAATAACCTGGAAGCCATGATCCGGAAAGTATTGGCGGCCAACCCGGAATGCGCCATTCTGCTCACGGTTCCGAATGACGCCGGTTACAAGAAGAAATACCTCAACAAAAACGTTGCCCGCGAACGCGATGTCATCATTGAACTGGCAAAAAAATACGAATGTCCCGTGTGGGATTTTTACGGAATCATGGGGGAATTGGGCTCATCACGCATTTGGAAAGGAAATGGGCTGATGCGGGGAGATTTGGTCCATTTTACAGCGTCGGGCTATCACTTAAAAGCGGACCTGTTTATCGATGCCTTTGAAAAATGGCTCCAACAAATGGAAAAAAGAAAATACATCAATTAAAATCGTTTTAACCCCTATATGGAATCGTTGCACCGCATTTTTAGTTTCACACATATGTCAGCTGATGATCTGGCATTTAACCGGCTGGATTTTTGGATTTTCTTCCTGGTATTCATGGTGCTGTTTAGTTTCCTGCATAAACATCAACTGGTGCGCAGTATGTTTATTACACTTGCCAGTTTGTTCCTGTATTTTAAAACTTCGGGTTTCTTTGTAACACTTCTTGTACTTTCCGTAATCGTCAATTTCTTCCTGGGCAAATGGATTTTCCGGACTGAAAGTAAATTGGGACGAAAATGGATCATTGCGCTTTCCGCAGTTTTTAATTTATTTTTCCTGGGATTCTTTAAATATGCGCTCTTTTTTACAGAGTCTTTCAATAAGATGTTCCATACAAAGCATGAAGTCTGGAATTACTTCGCTCAAATAGGAAACAACATTTTCGGTGAATATACATTCGAAACCCACATCATGCTTCCGGCCGGAGTGAGTTTCTTTACCTTCCAATCCATCAGCTATGTGGTCGATATTTACCGGAAGGAAATTGAACCGGTGAAGAACTTCTGGGATTATTCGTTCTACGTAACCTACTTTCCGCATGTACTTATGGGACCTATTGTCCGTGCGCGCGATTTCATTCCACAAATCTACCAGAAATTCAAACTAAGCCAACAAGAATTCAGTGAGGCGGTCTTTCTGATCATGAAAGGGCTTTTCAAAAAAATCGTATTGGCGGATTTCATTGCGACTCATTTTATCAACGCCATAGTAGACAACCCGGATCCATATCCGGGCTACTGGAGTGTGATTGCCATGTGGGGATATTCCCTGCAGATTTACGGGGATTTCTCAGGCTATACCGACATTGCAATCGGAATTTCCAAACTGATGGGCTTCGAACTCCTGCCGAACTTCAATTCTCCTTACAAAGCAAACAGTGTTGCAGATTTCTGGCGAAGATGGCACAAATCACTTGGATCCTGGTTGCGGGATTACTTATACATTCCTCTCGGAGGGAACAAAAGAGGAACTATCGGGACGTTCATTGCCATTATCGTCATTTTCGTTTTCCTGATCTTCATTACCGGCTGGTTTGAACTGATTTTCGTATATGTTGGTTTAATGAGTTTGTACGGAATCGCCATTCTCATCAGTCCGCAAGTAAAAACTTTCATGTATCGGGATTTGAACTTGTTAATTACGATGATTCTCGGTGGATTATGGCACGGAGCTTCTCAAAATTTTGTCATCTGGGGAGCCATGAACGGGTTGGCTTTGGTTCTTTACAATCACTGGAAAAAAGTTTCTCCTTATGAAAAGAGTTCCTGGTGGATCGTGCATTTCTGGAAGATCTTGCTGACATTCAATTTCATTACGTTTACACGCATCTGGTTCCGATTAAAAACAGAAGGTGCACCGGAAAACATGCTCGACAGAATTTTCCATCATTTTACCGACTATAAATGGGAAACATTCCATTTACTAATAAACACGTACTATCCGGCGCTTCTGATCATGCTCTTAGGTTTCTTCCTGCATTGGATGCCTCAGAAATGGAAAGATTTTATGGTAGCCAGTTTCGTAAAAACCCATTATGTCCTGCAAATGTTAATCATTGCTATTTTCGTAGTCATCCTGTACCAGGCAGCTTCCAATTCATTCCAACCTTTCGTATATTTGGAGTTCTAAAATAAAAAGGTTCAAGTTTAATTGAGAATTGAAAATGTAAAATTGAAAAGATGTTTAAAACATCTATTTTGAACAAATAATCAATACAAAAACAGAAACAACGGCTAATAAGATGTTACCAAAGGTTCACTTTCAGGATTTGGGGCTGATCGATTATCAGGAAGCCTGGGATTATCAGGAAAAGCTCTTTGGGGAAACCATTGCCCTGAAAATCGAACGCAGGAATGAAACCAGTTCGGAAGAGACCAAAAATCACTTGTTATTCTGTGAACATCCGCATGTGTTTACCCTAGGGAAAAGTGGTACGGAAGATCATTTGCTTCTGAACGAACAGGGACTGGAAGAACACCAAGCGAAGTTTTACAAAATCAACCGCGGAGGAGATATTACCTACCACGGACCCGGACAATTGGTTGCTTACCCGCTTTTGGACCTCGATTATTTTTTTACGGACATTCATAAATACATGCGTTACCTGGAAGAAGCAGTTATCCAGGTATTGGCTCATTATGGGATCAAAGGAGAACGATCACAAGGGTTTACCGGTGTATGGATTGATCCGGCTTTGCCAACTGCCCGAAAAATTTGTGCAATGGGTGTCAAATCGTCCCGCTGGGTAACTATGCACGGGATCGGTTTCAACATCAATTCAAATCTTTCTTATTTTTCTCACATCGTCCCTTGCGGAATTGAAGATAAATCTGTAACTTCCTTGCAACAGGAACTTGGTAGAGCTATCGATATGCAGGAAGTAAAAGGCCTCCTAAAAGAAAAACTAGCCTCCCAATTCGGATTCACTTACGCACATTAGTCATGAAACGCACCCTGCTCAAATGGTTAAAACGAACTGGTTGGTTTGTCTTGATCCTATTTTTATCCGTCAATATTTTTATCCTTTTAAGTGGTCGTTTTTACCTCTACAAGGGAATTTATTACACCTATTTGCAAGGTGAAACCTCTCCTACGATCTACGATCTGAATAAATTTTACAATGCAACGGTTGAAGCTCCGAAGAAAGGCGAACCGTGGAGTTTCAACTTACCTCAGGGGGAACGACTTAGCAAGGAAGATCTCAAATACATGGATACCTGGCGCACATCGTCTTTCCTGGTTGTCAAAAACAACCAAGTAATTTACGAGCATTATTGGGACGAACATCATCCGGAAACCGTGTCCAATTCGTTTTCTGCTGCAAAAACGGTAGTAAGTATACTCATTGGAATGGCGCTGGAAGACGGTGATATCAAAAGCCTGGACGAACCTGTTTACAAGTATATCCCTGAATTTACCGGGAAAGGAAAGGAAAAAATTACGATTCGGCACTTGCTTGCCATGTCTTCCGGGCTGGATTGGACGGAAAGCGGGAAAAATCCTTTGTCTGAAAATGCAGAATCCTATTATGGATGGGATTTAAGAGGATTGGTGACGCGCCAGCATGTGGAACGGGCTCCCGGGAAAGAATTTATCTACCAAAGCGGGAATTCTCAGTTACTTGCTTTCATCCTTGAAAAGGCTACCGGTAAGGACTTATCCCAGTACGCTTCCGAAAGACTATGGCAACCCATCGGTGCTGTGTCGAACGCCTTTTGGAGTCTGGATAAAAAAAATGGTGATGAAAAAGCATTTTGCTGTTTGTACAGCACCACACGTGATTTTGCACGCATCGGAAAATTATTGATCCATCATGGTAAATGGAATGGCAAACAAATAATCCCTGCCGCTTATTTTGATGAAATGGTCAAAAATCCGGTTATGACAACGGAAGAAGGTGTTCCGAACACGCGTTACGGATTGCATATCTGGACCTATGTCAGCAATGGGCATCCGGTTTATTATTGCCGCGGAATTAAAGGACAGTACATCATTTCAATCCCGGATGAACAATTGATCATTGTGCGAACCGGTCACAAACGCGCACCGGATACCGATCCTAAAATCCTGGAAACGGCAAATACCAAAGAAAATCAAGAGAAAATCGGGCATCCTTCCGATCTGTTCGAATACATTCGCATGGGAAGGGAAATTGCCGGTGAAGACAAATGATTAACTTCACGTCCCAAACCGGACGAACAATGAAGCAATGATCACGCGCAGTAACTATACCAGGTATTATCTTCCGCTCTTTTTCATTCTTTTGGGGTTGGTCCTGAAAGGACTTTTTCTTGGATCCAATTCGCTTGGCGGAGACGAACCGTTCAGTGTGTATCATTCACAGCAGTCACTCAGCAATTTATTTTCAATTTTTCAGCAGGAAAACAATCCGCCACTTCATTTCCTTCTTTTACATTACTGGATCAAATACTTCGGTATTTCGGAAATCTCTGTGCGGATTCCCTCACTCATTTTCAGCTCTTTCACAGTATTGTTTGTTTACCGAATCGGGTTGCGTTTCTTCAATCTGCGTGTAGCAGTTATTGCTTCGATTATTTTCACCTTCTCGACCTATCAGGTTATTTTCGCACATGAAGCAAGGGCCTATGCACTCATGGGGTTTCTAACCGCCGTTTCTATGTTTCATTACCTGGAAATCATCCATTCGAAAAACCGGAATTTCCGGAATTTTTTTTGGTTCTTCCTGGCAAACACCTTGTTGATTTATACGCACTTTTTCGGATTCTTCATCCTGTTCATCCAGTTTTTCTTTATTCTTTTTCAACCCAGATTGTTAAAAGATTACTACAAATTCCTGTTGCTTTTTAGCGGTGTAATGCTGGTGACTTATTCGCCGTATATGTGGCTTATTTTAAGTCGTTTTTCAAGTGCTGCCGGAGGAACCTGGGTATCACCTCCAAGCGGAATCAGCGAACTTTATGAAATGCTTCGTGCTTTTAGTAACGCTCCTGTGACGGCTGTATTTACCATTATGACAATGGTAGCCGGTTTTGTTCTTTTAATTTTGAAACGCAGAAAAAATCCTGCACGCATGGCAACCCGGCTGATATTTTGCTGGTTTTATCTCCCATTCCTGTTCATGTTCGTGATTTCCTTCCGAATCCCCATGTTCCTGGACCGTTACCTGATGTTCCTTTCCATCGGTTTTCCTTTAATGGTTGCTGTTTCAGCCGATTTTGTGATACACCATCCGAAATTCAGGCTTCTAATTCCGGGCCTGATCTGTCTGTTGTTTCTTGTGACGGTCAAACCGAATAAAACCAACAAGCGTGAAGTCCGTGAAACCGTTCAATTGGTTAAACAGCTGGAAGGTAACAACACCTTGGTTTTGGTGGCCCCAGTTCACTTCTCACTCAACTTTATTTATTACTATGACCGCCATTTATTCCAGTTTCCCGACACAGAATTGATCCAAAAGAAACTGAATGAGCGATCCGTATACTGCATCAATGGTTTGGAGGGTCTGGATTACAAGTCCCGGAAACACATTGTCCTGGTGGATGCAGCAAGTAATTTTTCTGCGCCCGGCAACAACATTCTGAATACCCTGAATGCGACATTCAATCAAACCAACAAACATCACCTGGAAGAGATTTTTGACATTTACGAATTCGAACACAAGTAATCCGGAAAATCCCTTCGCCGGAAAACAACATACTCCGGCTCTTCCAATGCTTGATTGCAACTCTGTCCTCAAAAGCCGTAGCTTTTTATTACCTTTGCAATCCAAAATTGGTTGAAGAATGCGTGAAGAATTAAAAGGCCCGGTAGTAGAAAATGTAAAAGTTGTTGTCGTTCCCGAAATCAATGAAGAGGGCGGAACACAGCATTACGTGTATCTTTTGAACCTGCGTGATGATATCATGGAGGGAATCATCATTACAAGCCGCGGTTATGGCGAAGATGTAAATACCGGTGAGAAGATCAAAACGTCTACTTTGCGTCATTCCCTGGAAGTGCTTCTGCCAAATGAAGCTGCGAAAATCGAACCGATTATGGAAGAAGTGTTTGGCCTTACGAATGAGTATTGGGTCTCTTTTTGGGTCGATGATGTGATGTATGACAAGCGCTTTATCTTTCTTCCGGAAACCATCAACGAAAAAAACATGACTACGATTCCAAAATTAGGCGGAAAAGGTGTGATGATCGGCTGATTGGATACCAGGACTTTAAGATATTAAGACTTTAGACTCGAGACTTAAGACAGATTTATAGTTAAAATAAAAACTCGACTCCAATTGAATGGATTGTCGAGGTTTTTAATTTTAATGGATCTGTCTTGAGTCTTTTATCTTTTGTCTCAAGTCTAAAGTCTCTTACAACGTTCCACGTTTCTCCTGTTCTCTTTCAATCGATTCAAACAGTGCTTTAAAGTTTCCTGCTCCAAATCCTTTAGCTCCCATTCGTTGAATGACCTCGAAGAAAACAGTCGGACGATCTTCCACAGGCTTAGTGAAAATCTGCAGCAAATAACCTTCGTCATCCGCATCAATCATGATTCCCAATTTTTGCAATTCGTTGATATCTTCTTTGAATTTCGACATGTGGTCTTTCAAACGCTCCGGAATGGCATCATAATACGCCTGCGGAGGTGTTGAAAGGAACTCAACCCCGCGGGAGCGCATATCTGCTACCGTTTTGATGATGTCGTCTGTTGCCACCGCAAGGTGTTGAACGCCTTCTCCTTCATAAAAGTCAATGTATTCCTCGATTTGAGACCGCTTTTTACCTTCCGCCGGTTCGTTGATCGGGAATTTAATCCGTCCATTCCCGTTCGACATCACTTTTGACATCAAAGCAGAATATTCTGTGGTGATTTGTTTGTCATCGAAGGATAGGAAATTTACGAATCCCATGATGTCTTCGAACCATTTTACCGCCTCGTTCATTCTGTTCCAGCCCGTATTTCCAACCATGTGGTCGATGAACTTCAATCCAACCGGAGCAGGATTGTAATCCGTTTTATGCTCTACGTATCCCGGCATAAAAATACCCTTGTAGTTTTTGCGTTCAACGAATACAAAAACCGTCTCACCGTATGCTCCGTAAATTCCGGAACGAACGACTTCTCCGTGCTCATCCGATTCAACCATAGGTTCAAAATATGACTTCGCACCTCTTTTGGTCGTTTCCTCATATGATTTTCTGGCATCTTCGACCCAAAGCGCAATCACTTTTACTCCGTCACCATGCTTTTTTACGTGTTCCCCAATCGGCGAATCACTCTTTAATGCCGTGGTTAATACGATCCTGATTTTATCCTGCTTCAGCACGTAGGATGCACGATCCTTCATCCCGGTCTCTAATCCGGCATAAGCCAAATCCTGGAAACCAAAGGCGGTTTTATAGAAATGTGCCGCTTGTTTCGCATTCCCCACATAAAACTCTACATAATCCGTTCCCAGCAAAGGCAAAAAATCTTGCGCGCCTTCAAAAATTTTCTCTAATCCGTATTCTACGTTTTTAATTTCGTTACTCATACTATTTTTTTAAATGTTTCAACTATTCTCCCCCCTTATGCTTGCGCTTTAGCTCCAGCAGAGGGGAGATAATATTATTTGTCAAGCCAGCTTGTCGCATAGGTGTTATCTTCCATATCGACAGCAGCCTGAGTTAATTTCAAAGGTTTAAACGTGTCTACCATTACCGCCAATTCCTTGGTCTCTTTTTGTCCGATACTTCTTTCGTATGCTCCCGGATGTGGTCCGTGAGGAATACCTCCAGGATGCAACGAAATGTAGCCCTTCTCGACATGATTCCTGCTCATAAAGTCACCATCCACGTAATACAACAACTCATCCGAATCGATATTGCTGTGATTGTATGGGGCAGGAATAGAAAGCGGATGATAATCATACAAACGAGGCACAAACGAACAAATAACAAAATTATGGCCTTCGAAAGTCTGGTGGATCGGAGGAGGTAAATGCACGCGCCCGGTAATTGGTTCAAAGTCATGAATGGAAAAAGCGTACGGGAAATTGTACCCGTCCCAGCCTACAACGTCAAAAGGATGTGAAGCATACTCCAATTCATGCAGCATGTTTTCCTTTTTGATCTTGAGGATAAATGTTCCCAATTCATCATGCGTTTCCAACTCTGTCGGACCCCTGAAATCCCGTTCACAGAAAGGTGAGTGTTCCAATAATTGCCCGAAATGATTGCGGTAATTACGTGGGGTTAAAACCGGAGAAAATGACTCTACGATGAACAATCGGTTCTTCTCCGTATCAAATTCGATCTGGTAAATCATTCCGCGTGGAATAACCAGGTAATCGCCATAGCTGAACGGAATATTCCCCAGCATGGTTCTCAATTTCCCGCTTCCTTCGTGAATGAAAATCACCTCGTCTGCATCTGCATTTTTATAAAAATACGTTTGCATGGATTTTTTAGGTGCTGCCAGTGCAATGTTCAGGTCATTATTAAACAAAACGATCTCACGCGACTCTAAAAAATCATCTTTCGGAGCCACATTGTATCCTTTCAGCATGCGTGAAGTGATATTCTTATTGACTGCCGGAATAGGTGTCAAATCTTTCAATTCTCTGACAGATTTTACCATGGTAGGCCGGTGTACGTGATACAACAACGACGAAAAACCATGAAATCCTTCCGTTCCGAACAATTGTTCGTAGTATAAATCACCGGAATCCTTTCGGAACTGAGTATGTCTTTTAGGGGGAATTTTCCCCAAATTATAGTAAAAAGGCATGTTTATTTATATTATTTTTTAACAATTCGATCATAAAATGAACAAAAGTTCACTCGGGTTTTCGGATAAGCACCCACATCAGTTTTATCATCAATTCCAACCACATAGTACCTGAAAGTTACGCAAAATTACCGACAAAAAGACTTATAAAAAATGAGAATTGTCAGTTTTTAACCGAAAGTGAACACTTTCATTGCATGGAAAAAAAAGTATATTTGCGCTCAAATCGCACCCCATGAAAAAAATTCTGGTTTTAGGTTCCTGCGGACAAATCGGTACTGAATTGGTACTTGCATTGAGAGACAAATTCGGTGCTCAGAATGTTGTTGCTGCCGATTTAAAAGAGGAATGTCCTGAGAATCTTTCAAACGGGCCATACATCCGCTTAGACGCCCTGAACAAGGAGTTGGTTCGCTCCTATATTATTGAACAACAATTCTCCGACGTTTATTTGCTTGCCGCTTTACTTTCAGCCACAGCAGAGAAGAATCCGGATTTTGCGTGGAAATTAAACATGGAAAGCTTGTTCATTATCCTGGACCTTGCAAAAGAAGGGCATATTTCAAAAATATTCTGGCCTTCATCCATAGCGGTTTTCGGGCCCACAACTCCCCGATTCAATACACCGCAATATACGGTTATGGAACCAAGTACGGTTTATGGAATTTCAAAACAGGCCGGTGAAAGATGGTGCGAATATTATTATAATAAGTTCGGAGTGGACGTTCGAAGTATCCGTTACCCCGGATTGATCTCTTATAAGAGTTTACCAGGCGGAGGTACAACAGATTATGCCGTTGATATTTATTATAAAGCAAAGGCAGGAGAGCATTTCACCTGCTTCCTGAAAGAAGATACGGCTCTTCCGATGATGTTTATGGACGATGCAATCCGTGCTACCATTGAATTGATGGAAGCTCCTGCCGAGCAGGTGAAGGTTCGTTCAAGCTACAACCTTTCTGCTTTAAGTTTCACTCCGAAACAAATATTTGAAAGCATTCAAAAAGTAATTCCTTCATTCACAGTGAGCTACGAACCTGATTTCCGGCAAGCCATCGCTGATTCCTGGCCTGCATCCATCGATGATTCATATGCGCGTGAAAATTGGGGCTGGAGAGAACGTTATGATTTAGATAAAACTACCTCTGAAATGTTAAAAAATCTTTGATTTTGATCGAAAAAAATCAAACTATTCATTGTTAATCGAAAAAAAAAAGCACTTCAGCGAAATTTTGTATGTATTTAGGCAACTATAACAAAATAATTCTATCTTTAGAATGCGCTACAAAACTAATTCAAAACATGTGGAAGTATAAACAAGTCGGACTCATTGTTTTTTTCCTGTCACTGCTTATGACTGCTAAAGCATCTCCAACAACGGATCAAGATGGCAAGCTGAATGTTACAGATGAAAAAGGTAGAAAACAAGGCAAGTGGATTTACTACGGTAAAGACCGTCCGGACTCTGGTGTTCCCGCAAACGGTAAAGTAGAGGAAGGAAAGTATGTTGATGACCGCAAAGAAGGCATTTGGATTAAGTACCACACCGATGGCATGACTCCTTCTCTTAAAGGAAATTACGAAAACAACCGCCCGAAAGGTCAGTTTACCCGCTACTGGGCAAATGGTCAACCGAAAGAAAGAGGGAATTTCGAGAAAAACATTTACAAAGATTCGTTGATCCGTTATTACGAAAACGGACAGCCTTCTTACCAGGGAAAATACAATGAAATCGGAAAAGAGAACGGTAAGATCCGTTATTACTATCCGAATGGACAGTTGGAATATGAGTACGATTCCAATAACGGGGTAATTTCTGGAAAAGCTGTGCGCTACTATGAAAATGGGGATATAAAAGAAATTTCGTATTACGACGCTTCAGGAAACCAGACAAAATCCGAAGTGAAGGATCCTGTTAATCCGATGGTAAAAGTGAAAGATCCGGGACAATCCAAGGAAAAAGCTCCTGCGATCAACGGAACACCGAAAACACAAGGGGTCAAATGGTCTCCTAACGGTTACAACAAAGTATATAACAGTGACGGAGAAATCTGGCAAGACGGAGAATTCAAGAACGGCGCACTTTGGGATGGTAAAGTATATGTCTACGACAGTGACGGAATCCTTCTGAAGGTGAAAGTATACAAAGGTGGTGTATACCATTCAGACGGACAATTGTAAAGCAACCAAGACACATATATAATGAAAGTCCCTTCTGCTACGGTGGAAGGGATTTTTTATTATTGCTCACAGGATTGATTCGTTTTTAATCTCCTGCAGATTTACTGATTCCGCAGATTGAAGTTAGCAAGATCGTATTTTAAATAAATCCCGCAGAAAAGATTCACATAGTACTCACGAATGATTGGATTTGGAATAATTCTATTTGTACTATTCTTTATGATTCTATGTAAGTTCAGGGTTTATCCCAAAATTTAGGCTCTGAGAAACGGATGATCGAGATGAAATTATTGCTCACTTCCCGCATAATAATCGAATACAATAACCCCGTCACACCACTGTAAACAATTTGATATTCCGTGACAAACACTCCATCCTTGTAAACCAACTTTGACTGCAGATTCCCAAAGATGTCATATGTATAACGGGATTCGGAAGTTGGAACCGAATCCGTGTTTTTATAAACGGAAACCTTTTCGATCAATCCTTTATCCGAATAACTGTATTTGGTGGTAAGCCGGTTTCCCGTAATGGTAAACAACTCTTCCTCACGCGCCAAATACCCCAAACTATCCTTGTATTTGGTGACCTCCAGGTATTGATTTCCATAGCTGTTAAACACTTTCTTCTTGTATTGTCCCTGGTACAATTGGTACTCCATTGTCTCCGTATTCCACAGCAAACTGCGTTCGATCGCCGGCTTCAGAATGCTGTTCATCGTATCAATGTCCCTGTAAACTTCCTCCTTCACAATTTGCCCTTCGGAATTGTAGGTATAATACGTGGAGAGAAATCCTCTTTTCTGGCTGATCCGTTTCCTTACGATCCTTCCATCCGTGGTGTAATCATAGAAACGCACATTCGTGTCCGTTACCTGATCTCCTCTCGAAGTTTGGTAATGTCTCACCAGGTTTCCCAGCGTATCAAAGTTGAAAACGTATACATAATCTGACTCACGCATGATATCTCCCTGTTTCTTGAAGGTAAATTTTCCGTGAATTTCCTTGATCTTACTTCTCTTTACAAACTGGGTATTAAAGAATGGAATATCCGTAAATGCGACACCTTTTGTATTCTCTATCAATTGTGCAGAAGACTGGAATACGTTCAGAAGGGAAAATAAAAAAAAGCTATACTTCAAAAACATAGCACAAAAATGGCGTGAATTTCGAAGCATAGCTAGTATTTTAAGAAAAATTGGAATCTTCTAATTAAGCAACGGAAGAATAAAGCTAAATCCAAGCATCCCAACCAGTGCAATTGTCAAAACAACAACCGTCAACGGAGACAACTTGATTTTTTCGGTTGTTTCCTCAGCCGGAGAAGCAATTGCAACAATCACTTTCAAATAATAGTAGATACTGATCCCGGAATTGATCAATGCAATGATCACTAACCAGGAAGCACTTTTCCATGCGGCAGAAAATAAAATATATTTTGCAAAGAAACCGGATGTTGGTGGAATTCCTGCCAATGACAGCAAAGCAACGATTCCGACAACTGCCAGGAACGGATTTCTCTTGCCGAGTCCTTTCAATCCATCGATTCGGTCTTCCGGATCATTGACTGCAATTGCAACGGCAATAATTCCTACGATGGAGAAGCCGTATGCGAACATGTAGAACCACAAGAATCCTGCAGTGAAAAAGTAATCCACTTGAGACACAAAAAGAATCAGGGTATACCCTACATGGGTGATAGAAGAATAAGCCAACAAACGCTTGAATCTTACCTGACGCAGAGCAGATAAATTACCGACAAATAACGTGATGATAATCATTACAATTAAAGCATCCTTCCAGAACAGGAATAATTCTCCCTGTCCGAAGCAAATTGCAAACATCTTCAGGAATGCATAGAATGCGGCAATCTTCACAACAGAAGCCATAAATCCGGTTACAGCCGGTGGTGCCCCGTCATATACATCCGGACTCCAGAAATGGAACGGTGCTGCTCCCACTTTGAAGACAAACGAAGCCATGATCAATAAGACCCCGATCATCAAAATCGGACTTAGGGTATCCATTTCCGTGATTCTCATTTGAATCTCCTGTAACTTAAATGTTCCGGTTGCCCCATAAACCCAGGCCAAACCAAACAAGAAAATACCGGTTGCAAATGAACCCGTCAGGAAATACTTCAAAGATGCTTCAGAAGAACGCACGTCCGTTTTGTTACTTCCCGCCATGACATAAATCGGAATGGAAAGGATTTCCAATCCCAGGAAGAACATAAACATATCCGTATATGCAGTCATGATCATTGCCCCTGTTGCGGAGAATAGCAATAAACCAACATACTCTCCCGTATGAACCGGGTTTTCCTTAAATCGTTCGTATCCGATACCAATGATCAATAAAGACAAAACGCAGATTGCTAAGCTAAAGAGTAATGCGAATTCATCAAAAGCCAGTCCTTCATACGTCAGGAAATCAAAAAATGCCTTCCCTGTTTGAAGCTGACCGATAATCACTATAATAGCAGCCAACAGACCAGCCATAGCAGAGCCAACAACTAACCACGGTTTCTTCGCAAAAGCAGCAAATAAGGAAATCAATCCACTGGCAAAAACAATTAATAATGCATCCATATTATAAACCTGAAGGTGTTGAGAGGGTTTCTAAAACTACTTTTAAACTTGGATTTACGAAATCCGTGATCAATGCCGGGTAAACTCCCAAGATCACTACTGCAAGGATGATAATTGCCAAAACAACTAATTCTGACCAATGCAGATCTGCAAACTGATCCCTTGTTACCGGACCGTACATACTCAGCTGATAAGCTCTGAAGGTGTAAACTGCTCCAAGTATTAAGGTTGTCCCTGCAACAATTCCTGCGATCATATCAAACTGAACCAATCCTTTCAGCATCAAAAACTCCCCGATGAACCCGCTTGTTAATGGAACCGAAACAGAAGCAAAAGCCAATGCTGCAAACCAAAATGCAAATTTCGGGGCTTGTTTCGCAAATCCTCCCAAATCAGCCAGGTTTCTGGTACCTGTTCTGCGCTCGATAATTTCAACCGCTAAGAACAATCCAACAGCCACCAAACCGTGGTTTACTATCTGAACCATACTTCCGGATAATGCATCAAAATCCCAAACCATGATTGCAGCAGCAATTAATCCGACGTGAGACATGGAAGCAAATGCGAATACACGCTTCATGTCTTTTTGTTTGATTGCAATAATTGCCCCGTAAACAACTCCGATTGTCGCCAAAATAATTACCGGCCACTGAAGACAAGCTACCGCTTCCGGGAATAATGGAATCATCCAGCGAATCATTCCGTATAGTGCCATTTTCAGCATGATCCCCGATAGCAACATTGTTCCGGCCATCGGAGACTTCGTATAGGTATCAGGCTGCCACGTGTGGAACGGGAAAATCGGGATCTTAACAGCGAATGCCAGGAAGAAGCCCATTGCTAACCAGCAAGCTGTTTTACACGTAAACGTAACTGCTTTCAAATCTTCAATGTAGAACGTAGGTGCATTTACTTTGATACCGATCAAAGCAGCCAGCATGGCAAGGGATCCTACGAAGGTGTAGATGAAGAACTTCATCAATGCCGCTTTTCTTTCCGGAGCACCGAACCACCAGGAAATTAAGAAAATCGGGATTAAGGTAATTTCCCAGAAAATGTAGAACCACAATCCATCCATTGAAATAAATACTCCGATCAAGCCCAACTGCATGAAGAAAACCATGCTTGTAAACAACCGGTTCTCGGCCAATTCATTTTTGAAGTTGGAAACCAGGATCAGGGGAACCAATACCGCTGTCAATAACAACATCAGCAAGGAAATTCCATCGTATCCGAAGCTTAAGGTAATTCCTGCAAGCCATGGTTTATTTACAAAATAGTGTGTTGTTCCATCGTTGTTGTACTGCATCATACATGCTATTACAACACCTAAAACGGCAAGCGAACCGATAATTCCGTATGCCCGAACTCCTTGTTTCGGGATAATCAATACCGATAGCGCAAAGAAAAGGGGTAGTATAAATAAAAGTAGTTCCACGTATTAGTTTTTATAATAGATAATGTAATAAACAATTAACCCGATGATTCCGCTTACCATCCATAGAAGGTAGTTATCGGTTCTTCCTGTTTGAATTTTTCGCACCAGGTCACCTGATTTTCCAATCACTTTTCCGATGCTCACCACTCCACGGTGTAAAAAGGCTCCTTCAAAGTAATGTGCCCCTTTTTCCGAAAGCCAAAGAACCGGTTTCACGAATAGGAAATCGTAAATCTCGTCGAAGTATAATTTCATTGCAGAAGCTTTCTCCCAGCCTTTCAATTGGTCGTCTTCTTTCGGAATACTGTTTTTAGTAACGTAAATTGTATACGTAATCCCGGCAATTACAACGGCCATTGCTCCGGCAACAATCATCAGCATTAACGTTGTATTCGGATCACCATGTTCGCCAACAGCGACTCCAGGTCCTGCTACATTGTGTGCATAGTAATGAGACAACCAATGTGTTCCTTTGTGTAAGAAAACTCCCGGTAAATTCAACAATCCACCGAAAACAGAAAGAATTGCCAAAATAATCAATGGTAAGGTCATGGATGCTGGACCTTCGTGCAAATGGTGTTCCTGTTCGTGTGTTCCTCTGAATTTTCCGTAGAAAGTAACGAAGTAGAGGCGGAACATGTAAATTGCAGTCAATGCTGAACTGAACATTAAAGCAAAGTAGACGAATTTATGTGATTCAAATGAATGGCCAATAATTTCATCCTTCGAATAGAAACCGGATAGGAACGGAATCCCCGAAATTGCCAAAGTACCGATCAGAAAGGTCATGTGTGTTACCGGGATCTTCTTGCGAAGTCCACCCATTTTACGGATATCCTGTTCGTCAGACATCGCGTGGATCACACTTCCTGAACCCAGGAACAACAGTGCTTTAAAGAAAGCATGTGTGGTCACATGGAACATAGCAGCCGTATAAGCTCCCATTCCCAATGCTACGAACAACATTCCCAATTGCGAAACAGTTGAATAAGCCAATACTTTTTTGATGTCATTCTGGCGCATGGCAATGAATGCCGCAATGATCGAAGTTGCCAAACCGACGTATAGAATGATTTCCTTCACCACATGTGCCCCCTCCAATTCGTAAAGGAAGTTTGAACGAACCGTTAAAAAAATACCCGCTGTTACCATCGTAGCTGCGTGGATCAAAGCTGAAACCGGAGTTGGTCCCGCCATCGCATCCGGCAACCAGGTAAACAATGGTATTTGTGCTGATTTTCCAGTTGCACCGATAAATAAACAGATCGTAATTCCGAAGATCAGCATTTCAGAAATTTCGAATCCTTCTGTCATTACCGCTTTTGCCACTTCTGCATATTCCAGTGTCCCGAATTTTCCAAGGATCAAAAACAACCCGATCAAAAGACCCAAATCCCCGATCCGGTTCATGATGAATGCTTTTCTTGCAGCCAATGTGTTTTTGAAATCCTGGTACCAGAACCCGATTAATAAATACGAACAAATTCCAACACCTTCCCATCCGAAGAACAACATGAAGTAGTTACTTCCAAGAACCAATGTCAGCATGGAAAAGATGAAGAGATTCAGGTAAGTAAAGAACTTATAATATCCTGCATCGTGCTTCATATATCCCATAGAGAACAAGTGGATCAATGTCCCGACACCAGTTACGATCAGGGTCATCCACAGGGACAAGTTATCTGCAAACAGGCGCGCATTCAACGAGAACGAACTCGTTTTGATCATGGTGAACAAATGAACGGTTACCGGTTCGCTGTGCTGAACGCTCATAAAAGCCATGACAGCCAAAACAAACGAAATGGCCATGACGCCGGTCGCGATTGTCCCGACCATCACTTTCGAAAGTGATTTCCCGATGGTCCCGTTAATAAATGCCCCGATCAACGGAAGCAATAAAATCAGAGGTAGTAATTGTGATACCGACATGTTTCTTAGTTCTTTAATTTATTAAACAATCGAATATCTGTGGAACGCGTATTGCGGTAAAGTAATACCAAAATCGAGAGACCTACAGTAGCCTCAGCAGCTGCTACGACCATGATGAAGAACACGAATAATTGTCCGTCAGCCTGTCCGAAATAAGTAGAAAACGCTACAAGTAACAAATTCACCGCGTTGAGCATTAATTCAATGCACATCAATAAAATGATTGCATTTTTTCTGTAAAGCACACCGAATACACCGATCACGAACAATGCCGTAGCAAGTACCATGTAGTGTTCGATCTTTACCCCTGATTCAAATAATGTCGCTAATAACATATTACTCTATAGTTTGTTTTTCACGTTTTGCTAAAAGAACTGCTCCCACCATTGCAGCAAGGAACAGAATGGAAGAAACTTCAAAAGGAAGCACGTATTTCGTAAACAATACTTGCCCCAGGTTCTCAACCAACCCTACTTTTTCGGAGTTTTCGTCGATCATAGGAGCTGCCAGAATTGCATCACGCATGGCTGCAACCAATACCAGAAATAATCCACCTCCGGCAATCATAGCACCGACAGTCATCCATAATGAATGTTTCGGTTCGTTTTCTTTGTTCAGGTTCAGCAACATCAATACGAAGAGGAACAATACCATAATGGCTCCGGCATACACAATGATGTTTACAATCGCAATAAACTGCGCGTTCATCATCACGTAATTTGCAGAGATCAGGAAGAACGTGAGTACGAGGTACAACACACTTCTTACCGGGTGTTTGCTTAAAACAACCATTAAAGCTGTTCCGATCGTCAATCCACCCAAAATGTAAAATATAAGGTCTAAACTCATTACGCAGGTCTTTTTCCGGTTAATTGTCTTTTACTGATATCTACACGCTGATCAACCGGTTCTACCAGTTTGTCTTTTCCATAAATGAAATCGTTGCGCTCGAAATAAGTAGGAACGAGACGATCAGTCAGGAAAATAGCTTCCTTCGGACAGGCTTCTTCACATAATCCACAGAAAATGCAACGCAACATATTGATTTCATATGTAGCAGCGTACTTTTCTTCTCTATACAAGTGTTCTTCGCCTTTTTTACGTTCTTCGGAAGTCATGGTAATGGCCTCTGCCGGGCATGCAACTGCACATAATCCGCAAGCAGTACAATTCTCTCTTCCCTCTTCGTCACGCTTCAATACGTGCTGTCCGCGATAAACGGGAGCAAACTCGCGTTTTACTTCCGGGTACTTCACGGTATTGTGTTTCTTAAAAAGATGCTTGAATGTGATCCACATACCTCCCAGGATTGCCGGGAAGTACAGTTTCTCCATGAAGGTCATCTTCTTGTTCGAAACAACTTTTTTACGATTTGATAAACTTTCCATTCGAATATTTATAAGCTATTTCCGGTTTTCGTCTTTTCAAGGGATGTATTTACACCCAATGGTTGTTCTACTTTCGCATTGCTTGCAGATTCGCTGTCCTTATTCTTGGAGAACCAGCCCTCTGTGTAGGCAATCACCACTCCGGTAATTAGTAAGTTGATCAATGCCAGCGGAATCATTTTTTTCCAACCGATGTGCATCAATTGATCGTAACGGAAACGCGGTAAAGTCCAACGGATCCACATAAATACGAAGATGAAGAAGAATGTTTTCGCGAAGAAAACCAAACCTCCAAGGATTGTCAAAGTAAGTCCTGAGAAATGATCCATTCCAGGGAAGTTGTATCCTCCGAAGAACAATGCCGAGATTACCGCACAAGAAATGAACATGTTCACGTATTCAGCAAATAAGAAGAACCCTAATTTCATGGCACCGTATTCTGTGTGGTAACCACCGATCAATTCGGATTCACATTCCGGTAAATCGAACGGAGCACGGTTACATTCAGCCAATGCTGTAATTAAGAATACGACAAAACAAATCGGTTGCTTGAATACATTCCAGGAGAACCACCCGTCCTGCCAGAAACCATGCTGCATATCAACAATCTTATTCAAACTCAATGAACCCGTCATCATCACGATCGTGATCACGGAAACTCCCATTGCCAATTCGTAAGAGATCATTTGAGAACTCGCGCGGATTGCTCCGAATAAGGCAAACTTATTGTTGGAAGCCCAACCTCCGATCATGATCCCGTAAACTCCGATGGAAACTGCTCCCATGATAAAGAGGATTCCAATATTCACATCTGCAACCTGGATTGCAATGCTCTCCGTTGCCATTTGTATTGCCGGCGCCCATGGAATCACTGCCCCCGTAATGAGTGAAGTAAACATGGCAATTCCCGGTCCGATGATGAACAACCACTTATCGGCATTCGTTGGACGGAAATCTTCTTTGAAGAACATTTTTCCACCATCAGCCAATGGTTGAAGTAAACCGAATGGTCCCGCTCTGTCCGGCCCGATACGGTCCTGCATCCAGGCAGCAACTTTTCGCTCCATCAGAGTCAGATAAGCTGCGATCCCCAATGTGATTGCGAATAACGCAACGACTATGATTAATTTTATGATCATCTTACTTTCCTGTTAGTTTTTTGGTTTCGAGACGCTCGTCAACGAGGTATTGATTTTGAGAGATCACGGAATGACGGTTGATCACACGCGGCCCTTCAATAGTCCATTTCGTTTTATCTTTTTTGTCGAAACGGCATTCGTTGCAGATCCAGGCAGTTTTTCCGTCGATGTCTTCGATCTCCCCGTATTTGTCCTTGCGGCCAGTCACCCGGTAAATCTCATCTCCGAACATCCAAACAACTGCTTTCCCGGCACATTTCGTGCACTCGCAAGAAGCTTCCATCGGTTTCAAGAACCACACACGGCTTTTGAAACGGAACGTTTTATCTGTCAATGCTCCAACCGGACAAACGTCGATGACGTTCCCGGAGAAATCATTATCGATTGCTTTCTCGATGTAAGTAGAAATTTCCGCATGATCACCGCGGTGCATCACCCCGTGAACACGTTGATCGGTCAATTGATTTGCTGTGTAAACACAACGGTAGCAAAGGATGCAACGATTCATATGCAATTTGATCTTATCACCGATATCGATCGGATCAAAGGTTCTGCGTTTCTCTTCGTAGCGCGTTCCTTCTTTTCCATGTTCGAATCCAAGATCCTGCAAATGGCATTCTCCTGCCTGGTCACAGATCGGACAATCCAGCGGGTGGTTGATCAATAAGAACTCAGTTACTGCAGCACGGTTATCGTACACACGCTCTGAGGTTTTGTTCTTTACTACCATTCCATCCATTACCGGAGTTGAACACGATGCTACCAATTTGGGCATCGGGCGCGGATCTGCGGCAGAACCTGCGGCTACTTCCACCAAACATGTTCTGCATTTTCCACCGCTTCCCTGCAACTTGCTGTAATAGCACATTGCGGGAGGAACTACATCTCCACCGATCTGACGAGCAGCATTCAGGATGGTTGTTCCCGGTTCTACTTCTACTTCGATATCGTCAATGATAACTTTTACCATGATCTCTATTTTATACTAAAGGCATGTGATTTGACGCAATTCCGAAGTTGCGTTTTACCGCTTCATCCGGGTGAGTCACATGCCATTCAAATTCTTCTCTAAAATGACGAATTGCTGCTGCTACCGGCCATGCTGCTGCATCACCCAGCGGACAAATCGTATTTCCTTCTATTTTCTTGTTGATTTCTGCCAGCAAATCAATGTCGTGCATATGGCCTTGTCCGTATTCCAAACGGCGCAATACTTTCTCCATCCATCCGGTTCCTTCACGACAAGGTGAACATTGTCCGCAAGACTCGTGTGCGTAGAAACGCGCGAAATTCCAAGTATTTCTTACAATGCACTGATCTTCATCAAATACGATGAAACCTCCCGAACCCAGCATCGATCCTGTTGCGAAACCACCTTCAGCCAAACTTTCATACGTCATCAAACGATCCGTTCCTTCTGCTGTTTTGGTGATCAGGTTTGCAGGTAAGATCGGAACGGAAGATCCACCCGGCACACATGCCTTGATTTTCTTCCCGTTTGCGATTCCGCCACACCACTCATCCGAGTAAATAAATTCTTCTACGGAAAGACCCAACTCGATTTCGTAAACTCCCGGTTTTACCAGGTTTCCACAAGCGGAGATCAATTTGGTTCCGGTACTTTTACCGATCCCGATTTTCGCATATTCAGCTCCACCGTCGTTCACAATCGGAACAACCGCTGCAATAGATTCCACGTTATTTACCACGGTTGGGCATCCCCACAACCCTTTTACAGCAGGGAATGGTGGTTTGATACGCGGATTTCCACGCTTTCCTTCCAATGATTCGATCAAGGCTGTTTCTTCACCACAGATATACGCTCCACCACCCGGACAAATTGCCAGGTCCAGATCATAACCTGATCCTAAAATATTTTTTCCCAGGAATCCGTTTGCGTAAGCCTCGGCAATTGCTTTTTCCACAATTTCCAGCACCCACATGTACTCTCCGCGGATATAAATATACGATTGGTTGCACCCCAAAGCATAGGAAGAAACGATCATTCCTTCGATCAGCAAATGCGGGATCTTTTCCATTAAGTAGCGGTCCTTGAATGTTCCGGGCTCAGATTCGTCTGCGTTACACAATAAATAACGCGGAACTCCTTCCGGCTTTGCCAGGAAAGACCATTTCATTCCTGTCGGGAATCCAGCTCCTCCACGACCTCTTAATCCGGATGCCTGAACTTCCTCCACCACATTTTGCGGCGACATCGTTTTCAAAGCCTTCTCTACTGAACGGTAACCTCCGTTTTTGCGGTAGACTTCAAACGATTCGATTCCGGGAACGTTTGCATGTTCCAATAATAATTTTCTTCCCATTCCTATTTATCTGAATGTTCTTTACGCAAGGTATCCAATAACTCGTCTACTTTCGCAGGAGTTAAGTGTTCGTGGTAATGTTTCCCGCATTGTAACATCGGTCCGTAACCACAAGCTCCCAAACATTCTGCAGTTTTCAATGTAAACATTCCATCTGCTGATGTCTGACCAACTTTAATATCTAATTTTTGTTCAATGTGCTCGATAATCTGATCCGAACCAACCAACATACATGGTCCTGTTCTACAAACTTCCAAAACAACTTTCCCAGGTTTTTCAATGTTAAACATAGTATAGAAAGTTGCTACTTCATACACTTCAATCGGTTGAATATCCAACAAGCGGGCAACGTAATTCATCGTTGGAACGCTTAACCAGCCTCCGAAATCTTCTTCTGCCATGTGAAGAATACGCATCAACGCACTTTTCTGTTTTCCTTCCGGGAACATGTTGATGATGCGTTGTACTTCAACCATTCTCTCAGCGCTGAATTGTGGTTCAGCCTGATCTGTACTATTATGTGTAACTGATATACTCATCTTATGCATCCAATTCTCCTGCAATCACATTCAAACTACTTAAGGTCAATACGGCATCTGAGATGGTTTGTCCTTTAATCATTTCCGGATATGCTTGATAATAAATAAAACAAGGTCTTCTAAACTGAAGTCTGTATGGTGTTCTTCCTCCATCTGAAATCAGGTGAAACCCTAGCTCCCCGTTTCCGCCTTCCACAGCGTGATATACTTCTCCGACCGGAACAGGTGTTTCACCCATAACGATTTTGAAGTGGTAGATCAGGGCTTCCATTTTCGTATAAACATCCGCTTTCGGAGGCAAATAGAATTCGGGAACATCCGGTGAGAAGTGTTTTCCTTCCGGCATATTGTCGTAAGCCTGCTCGATGATCTTCAAACTTTGACGCACTTCTTCCTGGCGCACACAAAAACGGTCATACGTATCTCCCTGCGTTCCCACCGGAATAATGAAATCGAAATCTTCGTAGGAAGAATAAGGTGTCATTACACGCACATCGTAATCTACTCCAGCTGCACGCAGGTTCGGACCTGTAAATCCGTAATCCAATGCGCGTTCTGCGCTGATTGGTCCGGCTTTGATCGTACGGTCCATGAAAATGCGGTTACGCAATAACAAGTCGTCGAATTCCTGGAAGTGTTTATTGAATTCTTTCAAGAATTTCTTGATTTTTACGTGGAATGTCGGAGAGAAATCGCGCTCGAAACCTCCGATTCGACCGATGTTTGTAGTCAAACGTGCCCCACACACTTCTTCATACAATTCATAGATCAACTCACGTTGCTGGAACATGTAGGTAAATCCTGTCAATGCTCCGGTATCTACACCGATTACCGAGTTACAAACCAGGTGGTCTGCAATACGCGCCAATTCCATGATGATCACACGCATGTAATCTACTTTCTTCGGCACTTGCACCCCGATCAATTTCTCCATGGTCATTTCCCAACCCATGTTATTGATTGGAGAAGAACAATAATTCAATCGGTCTGTGATTGGTGTAATCTGATTGTAAGGTCTTCTTTCAGCCAGCTTTTCAAAAGCACGGTGAATGTAACCTACTGTTTGAACTGAATCCAGGATCTTTTCTCCATCCACCGTCAACACGTTCTGGAAAATTCCATGTGTTGCAGGGTGCGTTGGCCCAAGGTTCAGCGTCGCGATTTGTCCGTCGATGGTTTCATCGGCAAACAGGCTTTTATTAGTTGGAGTATCGCTCATAGTTTCTTAATTACCGACCGAAGAAGCGATCGTCTTTATCTTCTCTAGTTGCATCTTCCAAATGGTATTCTTTACGCATCGGGAAGTAATCCATTGAATCCTCGTTCAGGATTCGCGTTAAATTCGGGTGTCCTTCGAAAATGATTCCGAAGAAATCGTATGATTCACGCTCCTGCCAGTCAGCACCCACATAAATATCAGTAATGGACTGAATGGATGGATTTTCAATCGGGAGAAATGCACGAACGCGTAAACGCACATTATTCACCAAGGAATGCAGGTGGTAGTTCACACAGATCTCACGTCCTTTATCGTTTGGAAAATGTGCTCCGCCGATTAATGTGAGAAATGACACTTTCAAAACCTCATCGGTTTTCAACCACGCAATCAGATCGTGTGTTTTATCTGCCTGAATTTCGATGGTCAATAATCCGTATGGTTCTTCGTGATTTCGAACAGCTTCACCGAATTTTTCCTGGATACGGGTTAAAACCGCTTCGTTTGTCAAATTACTCATCGTTCAAATCGTATTTTTTCAACAAATGCTTGTATTCATCCGAATAACGGCGACGCAATGATTCGCTTTTTACCAGGCGGTGAATGTTCATACACCCTTCGATGATTTGCTCCGGTCTTGGCGGACATCCCGGAACATAAACGTCTACAGGAATAACACGGTCAATCCCCTGCAAAACGGAATAGGTATCAAAAATCCCCCCTGAACAAGCACAAGCACCAACAGACAACACCCATTTCGGTTCAGCCATTTGTTCATAAACCTGTTTCAGGATCGGAGCTAATTTCTTTGAGATGGTGCCGGCAACGATCAATAAGTCTGCCTGGCGTGGAGAAAAGGACATACGCTCCATTCCGAAACGCGCAACATCGTAATTACTTCCCATCGTTCCCATGTATTCGATACCACAACACGAGGTAGCAAATGGCAAAGGCCAAACGGAATTCGCACGAGCAGCTCCAATCACCTTGTCAAGCAAAGTCAATTGGAAACCTTCTCCGTTAATGGTTTCTACACCATTGATAATTTCTACTTTTCCCATTCTAAAGCGCCTTTTTTAAGTACGTAGAAAAATCCTGTCAGGAAGAATGCTACGAAAATAATTACCGCGATCAATCCGTCAGACTGTAAGAATTTGAAATTCACAGCGTACGGGTAGAAGAAGATTACTTCCACATCGAACAATACGAATAAAATTGCGGTCAACAAATAACGAATGGAGATCGGGAAACGAGCGTTTCCTACTTCTTCAATACCACATTCCCAGTTGGCATTTTTTTTCTTTCCAAACAACTTGGGGCCCAACATGGGGGCAATCACCAAAACTGTCACAACAAAACCCAGGGCAACACCTGCCTGGAGCAATATCGGTAAGTAATCTTCTGCAGAAGACATAATCTCTAATTTTTAAGACAGGCGAATTTAATACTTTTTAACAAGACAAAATCGCGAAAAATCCTATTTAGATTTAATCTAAATTACAGGGTAAATAGTTTGAAATCCCAGTAAAAACGTTGGTCGAAGAAAAGGATTTATAGAGCGATGATAAAGGCTTGTTGATGAGAAGCGTGCGAATGATCGTCCAATTAAAAATGGAAATGTTAAAAGTTTTTTTCAACTAAAAATACTTGACCATTTTACCGGAAATATTCGATTGCCGAGTTAAAGATTCAATGGAATAGTTGCCACCAGGTTGAAATAATCGTTCCCCAGAAAAAACGGATTTCTATCTGATCCGAAAGCATGCAGATAGGTTATATCCAGGAAGCTCAGTAAAGAGAAACCGATTTCTGCCGAGATCCGGTGATCAGGTTCCGATTTAAAATCTGTGAAACAGGTATACCCCACTCTCACCACTCCGATCTGGTAACGGTATTCAAAAGTTATTTTGGGCGCATACACCATGGATTTGGTGAGTCGGAAATCCATTCCGGCTGCAAGCCCGATATGCGATTCGGGTATATATCCGATCTCATGCCACATAAAAGTTCCCGCTAATCCCAGGAACCCGTATTTTCCCTGCAAGTAATTTACGCGTGCTCCAACTAAAAACGTATCAAAAGTCCGGGTGTATTTTCTCAGTTCTTTTTTCGTTATCCGCGGAATATTATCGGAATTAGACGTATCTGTTTGAGCACAGATCCGATTTTGGTATCCCATCCAACTCATTAAGAACAATAAAAGGATGGATGTGAGTGATCGTTCCATTTTTCAAAGCTTTCTGTAAAGCTCGGAAAACTATCGGAGAAAAAGGTTAATATTTCTCCCAGAACATCACACTTAACATAATATTTGGACAAGCCTGGTTTATTTGATTCAAAAGAGCAGTCCGAAGTGGTATTGACCTCGTTTACAATTTTATAATCGGACGGTAAACTGGTGTTGGTTGCCTTGTACATAAATACTCGAACCCCCGAAATCCCTTCCCCGGTAATTGGATTGACTACCCGACCTTTTGACCGTGACGTTCTTTCAGAATTTGGTGCAGGAATTCAACAACAGAAGAAGGACTGTCAGGACCAAAAAAATCAGTTTCATCGTAGATCATTTTTACAAATTTGCGCAAAATGTTTCAAAAACGAATTGCGATTTTCCGTACTTAATGAAATCGAGTTCCTACAACTCCGGAATGAAAAGTGTGAGTTCGAGTGTGAATATTGAAGAGACTATAAATCCTCCGAATCGGAAACATCTCCGCGCAGTGCACGGTATCGTTTACGAGCTTCCACGGTTAGGAGGCTTCCCTTGCACTCAAACAGGATCTTTTTGTAGTATTCCGCAGCTTTTTCTTTGTCGTGGAGATTTTTCTCATAGATCTCCGCCATGGTAAAGATTGCGTCATCGGAAAGGATGTCGTCCATGTGATAGGTAACGATCTTCTGGAGGTAGTCCAATGCTTCGGGCCATTTTCCCTGGTATTGCATGGCCTGCGCTTTCCGGAAAAGGATCTCATCTGCCAAGCCGTGTGCCGGGAAAGCCTTGTTAATGGAGTCGTACAATTTAAACGCACGGTCGAACTGGTGTTGTTCCAATAATAAATCTGCCTGCGCAAATTGATACATCGCGGTGTAATTGCTGTCCAAACCCAAGTTATCCGTAATCAGCACGGACAGTTTCATTGCATCATTTGCGATGAGTTTACTGGTGGATTCTTTTAAGATATCCAGTTGCGACTGGGCAAATTTAAAATCACCGTCATAATAGAAAATACGTGCATTCTTGAACTTTGCTTCGGAACCGATAGCCTCGAATTTGAAATCCTTATCGATTTGCATGTAGTAAAGGGATGCCTGCCAAATATCGTCCTGAAGCACCAGTACATCTGCCAATGCCATTTTCACTTGTGCTTTTTCCATATCGGACAAGCCCTGAACTGCCAAACAACTATCGAGTAAATCAGCTGCGCCTTTCGCATCATTTCCATAATAGGCTTTGATCTCGGCCAGTTCTTTTGCCGTGTAAACGGCATTTCGTCCCCAACCAAGCAATTTTAACCCTTCCCGGTACTCTTTTTCGGCTTCTATAATGTCTTGTGGCCGGTAGTTCTTCTCGATCGTAATTTCCCGGTAACGGATATTCAGTAAAGCACCATAGGCAGAATAGTAGTTCGGGTTTTGAGTGCCTTGATCAATGATGTATTTATACGCCAATCGGGCAGTTGCATAATCGCTGTTCTCCACACAGGTTTCTGCCAAATCCATTACCCGGTTTCCGGTTCCTTTCTCTCGTCTGTCCAGGGCCTGGGTTTGTACCAATGCCGATTTAAACTCTTTCTTTTGAATAAAGAGCCAGATCAGCATTTCGGAATACACAAAATCATTTGGTTTTTTCTGGATGCGTACCAGTAATTTATCTTTCAATTTTTGATACACTCCGGTTTTATCTTCCGAGAAATCAATCTGTTTCGTGAGTGCATTCTGGATGTTGCTGCTATAATTGGGATATTGGTCCAAAATATCAAAATATTCGTCGATCATTTCGTCTGTTCTTCCCAAGAGGGAATACACTTCGGCAAACTGAATCTGAAGCGGATAATTCTTTTTCAATTCTTTCCTTCCGGATTCCAGTGTTTTCAGTCCCCACTCTACTTTCCCTTTTTTAATAAATGAATTGTAGAGCTCAATGACTTCGTAGCCATTTGAAGCAACTTGTTTGATCCGGTCGTTGTATAATTTTTCGGTTTGTGAAACGCGTTCCGTCCGCTCATACAAATCGCCTAACGCTATGGTATAATCGAAATCGTTTGAATTAGCTGAAACCAACTTCTTCAGGAATTTCTCCGCATCTTTTATCTGGTTAGTTTTCTCCAGGCAATCCACATAACGCAATTGGTCAAACTTCGTACTTTGTTTCGTGATGATTTTCTCGAAATAAGGAAGTGCTTTATCAAACTCGCCGTTGTTGTAATACAAATTTGCCAATTGCTGGTCGGTACTGGTTTGTGCCGAAAGGGCAAAAGAAAGAAGAAGACAACAAAAAAATAAGGCTTGTTTCATGATTTATTTAGTGTACCGCTTTAAAACGCTCAAATGTAGGTTTAAATTGCTCGTAAGATTGTTTAAAATCCATAAATTGTTTCTCGAGGATCAAACTGTGCGAACGGATCTGCTCCGCTTCCTTTCGCTCAAATTGCACGTGTTCATAATAGGTTGAGCGATCTCCGGCCGCATTTTCAATGTCTGATTGTAATTTTTGAAGGCGCTCCCGCTGATCCTGCTGTGCCAAGCGCAGTTGTTTTATTTCAGTGGTGAAAAAATCTGTTGCTCGATAGGCTTGGATAAATCCGTCAATCTCTCTTGCCGTTGCGATGTCGAGTGTATCATTTCCCAGTTCAATATTGAAATTCAAGAGCATTTTTTTTGATTTTCCCCGCAGTTTCAAGACCTGGTTGGTATCCAATTGCTGCAGCAAAACCTGTACGGAATCATTGGTGGATTTGGCAAAGAGCACATCCTCTTCAAACTTACCCAGTTTGCTTTCGCAGGAAGTGACAATTCCAAGTAGTAAGAAAAAAGACATGATTCTTAGCATGAGACTAAATTAAACAAAATGATCCAGGTTTTAAATTTTACCGCAACGAATGGAAGAACGCAAAGAATGAAGATAAACTTCGCGCGCTTTCTCTTTGCGGTAAAAAAGTATGGAATAACAAAAAGCCCTCCGGTAAACCGAAGGGATTCGATTAACGCAATAAACTCAAATGCCCGTTTCTCTCATGCAGGGTGTTTGTCAAATCTTTGAAACGGATCACCCACGTGTATGTTCCGTCCTGAACGCGTTCTGTCCCTGCTCCATACGAACCATCCCAGCCAATTTGCATGTTATGGGATTCAAAGATCAACTCTCCCCAGCGATTATAAATTTCCATTGTAAAATCATTCTCCAAAATACCATATCCCGTTGCCATAAATGTATTGTTGTATTCATCACCATCAGGTGTAAATGCATTCGGTACAAAGAGTTCGAAAGACGGTTTTACGGTTACGGCCAAACGAGCCTGATCCGGACAATTGTATTGATTATTTGCATTCAGAGTAACCTCAAATTCACCATAGGTATCATAACTGTGAGTCGGATTCGTCACGTAACTCATATCGTCGTCTCCGAAATGCCATTCATATTCCGAAGCATTCTGAGACGTGTTGGTGAAATGAAGTTCAGGATCAATCGTTGTAACTTCAGTTTTATCTGCTGTGAACGAAGCAACGGCACGTGGATTAACCGTTACCGTGCCACTTGCAGCTGCAACACTTTGACAGCCATACTGATTGACAATCGTCAAATTAACATCAAATTGACCGGGAGAATTGAATACATGCACCGCTATCATGTCATGAGAAATACTTCCATCCTCAAAAACCCAGGTGTAAATCCATGAAGGGTCATTCGTGCCTGAATTCGAAACGGAAAAATATTCTCCCTGGCAATAAGTCCCCAAGTCCGGATTTAGATTCACAATCGGCGGTTCAGAAACCACTACCGTTACGTCCGAAGTAATTTGTTGGTTACACTGATTTACTGCCAAAATAGTATAAGTGGTTGTCGCTCCCGGTATAATGTTCTGGGTAATCGGGCAGGAAGTGCAATGTGTCCAGGAAAGTACAACCGTTTGATCGGAACCGGTATAAGCTCCAGTTATCACTACCTCTTCTCCCAAACAAATAACTGATTCAGAAATACTTGCGTAGATATCCGCAGGATTTAACGAAATCATGGAAATACTTGTAGAAGATCCGATTACACATCCGTTCGCGTCAGTTATATTACAGGCATATGTAGTTTGAGTAAGTGGTGAAACAATTAATTGATTGGTAGTTCCGGTCTGCGGTGTCCAATCAAATGTGTAAGCCCCGGTACCCCCATTAACCTGTGCTTCAAGAGTTATGGGACTTCCCGGACAAATCGTTGTATCCGGTGAAATTGTCATTGCTAAAGGAGTTGGTTGAGATACGAAGGTATTCAGATTCAAGGTACAGCCATTCGAGTCTGTAATTAGTACGGAGTAATTTCCCGAAACCAATCCGGTAATGGATGTTCCCGTCCCGCCTGTATTCCAATTGTATCCGTATGGAGTCGTTCCACCTGAAACGGAAGCCAGGATGCTTCCATCATTAAATCCGTTACAACTTGGCTGAACAATAGTGAAATTATTTGCCAAAGGCAGAGGTTCGGTGACAATCAAGTTCAAATTGCTCGTACATCCATTTTGGTCCGTAAGGGTTACCATATAATTTCCAGCGCTTAAACTAACTGCTGTTTCTGTATTCTGAACAGGATTGGTATTCCAGCTATACGAATAAGTCCCATAACCTCCTATCCCCTGTACACTAAGTGATCCGTCAGTGCCTCCGAAACAAGACACATTGGTTCTGCTTACTTCACTCACCTGCAGCAAAGGCGGCTCATTAATTACGAATGAAAGAAGTGTATCACAGCCAATGGTATTTAAGATACTGACCGTGTGTTGTCCCGGTGCTAAGTTTAAGACTGAATTGGAAGCATTGTAAGCTCCACCGTCAAAGGCAAATGAATATGGTCCGGTCGATCCGGTCATAGTTACCAACGCTGTTCCGTTGGTCATTCCAAAACAAGAAACATCCTGGGTTTCTATCAAAACCGATTCCAATACAGGATTGAACGCTATTTGAGTACTGTCCGAAACCTCCGGACATCCGGTATTATTCACGGTTTCCACTTGTATTTGGATAGCTCCTGTACTAAACTCTCCGGCACCAGGTAAATAATCTACTACCAATGAGGTATCACTCGGTGAAAAAGTTCCCGAACCTCCTGACCATAAAACTCCCTGCGTATTGGAAGCTGTAGCTGTTAATGTAATTGCCCCGACATAATTCAAACAGACATCTATATTCGCTCCTGCATCAACAACAGGAACAGCTAGCTGTGTTACGTTCACGGTAGCTTGACGAATAACACAGTTCGTTGCATCAGTAATGCTTACTGTATGTGTTCCGGCTGTCAAATCAGCGGTAGCTGTATTTGTACCGTTAGACCACAAATAAGCATATGGAGGTGTTCCTCCAGTCGCTTGAGCTGTTGCAGGAATGGTTAATTCATTTGGGCATAACACTGTATCGGGAGCCAAAATGGTTGCCGTTAACGGGGTGGCAAAAACAACTGTCATCGTATCACAGATTGGTTCGGTAGTACAACCGTTTGCTGCCATCCCACAAACCAGGTAATCAACAACCGGAGGGGCCAGTGAATTATTTATTGCCAAAACCGTATCGCAAGCTGCTGTACACGAAAGCAATCCGTTTTGTGATCCAAATCCTCCCGGATTGATACTGTTCCATGTAATGGTTGTTTCATCGTAAAATTGTACCCATAATTCATCCGAACAACCATCTCCCAATGTCAGGTTCGGGCCAAATATCGGGTTTGGAATGGTTTCAATGGAAAAGGTATTAATATTATTTCCCGGTTTACAAAATGTAAGATGAAACGGACCGGTTCCGTATAAACAGATCGGGGAACCAACCGGTGTAGGTGTTCCGCAATCGATCTGGTAGAAGAGTGCTCCCGGTGGAACTGCCCCCGAAGCAATATTGAATATTACGGCTGCAGAATTCGGATTCAATGTGATCACAAATTCCAGGCATTTATCCGGAGCTGAAGCTCCGCAACAAAACCCATCCCGATCCGTACTTGGACTCAACCAGGTCATATACGGACTTGCCGATAAATCGACATTAAATGTCGGTGTTATGGAATCGCAATACTGCGCATTGGAAATTAGGGGGACAAAAATACATGCGCCAAACAACCAGTTCAGCACACGAAGGAGTGGCACTTTAGTCTTCATAATACAGTTATTAAACTCAACACCTCAATGACGCAAAAAAAATTGAAGCGTCTAACCTGGCAAAAAAAGACTGCTGAATTGCCTTAATCTATAGAAAATTACGATTGGTCTTTTCATAACAGGAATTTGACCTCGAAATTCGACTAAAATGTCTTTAAAATACAAAATAATTGTTGTGTCAATTAACTGTTTGTATGAATATTTCACCGGTATAAATGAATATTTAACATAGCCCTTCTCTAAAATAGTCAATAAAAAAATCGCACGATAAGCTTACCGTGCGATTCAACTGATTTTGTATTGATTCCTGTTAATCTATTCTTGTGAACCCAGTGTACTTATGCAGCACCTCTGGAATTTCAATACCGTCCAGTGTCTGGTAATTTTCCATAATAGACGCCATGATTCTCGGAAGAGCAAGAGCTGAACCATTTAGAGTATGTGCGAGGTAATTCTTTTTGTCGCTTCCTTTGAAACGCAATTTCAGGCGGTTTGCCTGGAACGTATCAAAGCGGGAACAAGAACTGACTTCCAGCCATTTCTCCTGCGCTGCCGAGAATACTTCAAAATCATAGGTCATGGCAGAAGCAAAACCGGTATCTCCTCCACACAAACGCAGAATTCGGTAATGCAATCCCAATTTCTCCAATAATCCCTTCACATGATTCACCATTTCAGTTAAAGCACGGTCTGTATTTTTCGGATGTTCAATGCGAACAATTTCCACCTTATCAAACTGATGCAAGCGGTTCAAACCGCGAACATGCGCTCCGTAACTTCCGGCTTCACGACGGAAACACGGCGTGTAACCCGTCATTTTAATGGAGAAATTCTCGTCCGGAAGCACCACATCGCGGTAAATATTTGTAAGCGGAACTTCAGCCGTAGGGATCATATACAGATCATCCACCGGCATGTGATACATTTGCCCTTCTTTGTCCGGAAGTTGTCCTGTACCATAGGCACTGGCTTCATTCACGACGTGAGGAACAATGAATTCTTCGTAACCCGCCTTTTCTGCCTCGTCCAAAAAGAACTGGATCAATGCACGTTGCAATTTTGCTCCTTTCCCTTTGTAAACAGGGAATCCTGCCCCAGTGATTTTCACTCCCAGTTCAAAATCGATCAAATCAAATTTTTTGGTCAATTCCCAATGCGGAAGTGCATTCTTATGTAAAACAGCCGGCTCACCTACAACTTCCACCGTTTCATTATCTTCTTCATTTTTTCCTGCAACCACTAAAGCATTCGGAACATTCGGAATTTGGTAAAGCAATTGCGTGATTTCATTTTCAAGTGCATCTACCTGCCCTTTTAGCTGGCTCTCTTCTTGTTTCAAATCCGCAGTTTTGGTTTTTGCAGCTTCTGCTTCCGCGGTTTTCCCGCTTTTGAAAAATTCACCGATTTCTTTTGCCATCTTATTCAATTCGGATGCAATAGATTCCATGGATGTTTTTGCTGAACGCCATTGCTGGTCTTTCGCAATAATGGCATCAATAATCTCTGTTACATCGATGTTGCGCTTCCTCAGTGCAGTGATGATCTCATCACGTTCAGCGCGAATTTTAGTCATTTCTAACATAATGAATTGAATTAGTTTCCCGATTGTTGTCGGGTACAAAATTGGTAAATTTAAAATAAAAAAAGGCGAATCCCGAAACTGTCGGAACTCGCCTTTATCAAAAATCTATATTATTCGATTAAGCCTCCGCAGTTTCAAATGGAACTACCGATACAAACGAACGATTATCTCTTTTTTTACGGAACTCAACAGTTCCGTCAGTCAATGCGTATAATGTGTGGTCTTTTCCAATTCCCACATTTTCTCCTGGGTGGTGTGCAGTTCCGCGTTGGCGAATAATAATATTCCCTGCGATTGCCATTTGTCCACCGAAAATTTTCACTCCTAAACGTTTGCTATGAGATTCGCGACCGTTTTTGGAACTACCGACTCCTTTTTTGTGTGCCATGTTTTCTAATTTTTATTCGTCTAATCGCGACGAAGAATTACCCTTTAATATCTGTAATTGTAATTTGTGTAAAAGACTGACGGTGTCCGTTTCTTTTCACATATCCTTTTCTGCGTTTTTTGCGGAAAATGATAACTGTATCACCTTTAACGTGATCATTCACTTGAGCAGTAACTTTTGCTCCTGCGATAGCCGGGGCGCCAATATTCACTTTTCCTCCGTTGTCTACCAATAAAACACGATCAAATTCTACTTTTGATCCTGCTTCAGCGTCTAAACGGTGTACAAAGATTTTTTGGTCTTTTTGCACTTTAAATTGCTGCCCTGCTATTTCTACTATTGCGTACATAACAGATGTTTTAAAATTTAATTTGGAGGGCAAAGATAGCAAAGTTTTTCAACAATCAATGCAGTACAACTATTTTTCTTTAAGTAAAGGACATTTTCTTCAGTTTGGGGATAAGTGTAAGATTATCCACCACTTACCCGGGTAATAAAATTTTATTCCAATACCAAAGGCAAAGAATGCTCTCCATTCGCTCCGCTAACTTTGATAAAATAATACCCCGAACACAACCCTGCCAATGGAATCGAAAGGGTCTTTACATCTTCCAGGTTGCTCGTTTCAAACACCACTCTTCCTTGTGCATCCAATAACCGGACTTTTTGGGGTATCAGTTGATCCCGCCACTTCAATATAGCAAACTCCTCCTTGTCTGCCGGATTGGGATAAACCTCCATCAACCCTTCAGAACCCACTTCATGCAATCCCAACTCGTTCAGTTTCCCAATGCGAATATTGTCCAAAAAGAAATTGTTCCCTCCTTTTGATTCAAAACGGAATTTTACCTGTGTGTGGTCGGTAAAATTTGCTGCACCATTAATCAGGACCGTATCACTCGCCCATTCATTCATTGTTGCCGGAGCAAACGGGGTGGTCCATAATTGACTCACAGATTTCAGTGAGTTTGTTCCCACATATGTTTTTTTAACCAGCCAGTTTTCTCCGCAATCATTGGAAATAAAAATACGCAATAAATCTCCATCACTGGCCAATCGTTGTGCATATGCCCAATCGAACGCAACCGCCAGACTTGTAAATCCGGATAAGTCCAACGGATCGGAAAAGAACTCATATACCTGGTAAGGACCTGCTTCAAAATTATTGATCATCGTCGATTGAGCACTTTGAAAACCGATGCTGGCAATTTCCCAGTTATGCGGTTGACCAACTTCCCGAACCATCCATTTTGATGAAAAATCAGCCAGATCATTTTCGAAACCTTCTGTAATTCCATGATCCGAACCACTTGCAGGAAGTACCGTAATATAATCGGTCACTGTGAGTTCAAGCGTATCGATTCCATTGCTTACACGGATTGTTACATCATAAGTTCCCACTTGATTGTACACCACAATTGCCGTATCATCCGAAGCAGATCCGTTTAAAGTACCCGCTTCGAAAGTCCATAACCTGCTTGTAACGCCATGGGATGAAACATCCTTGAATAAAACCGAATCTCCCTGGCAAATAATTTGCTTACTGGCTTCAAACTTTGCCTCACAAAGCTGATTGTTCAGATCATCGGTTCCTGTCGCAGCAAGGTTAGCAGGTGTCCACAAATTATTTCGTTGTGCTACGGAAGAATTCAAGGCTGCATGCATGCGTATCTTTTGTCCTTCGGTAAACATCAATGCGCAGTACGCATAATCCATATAATTCTGAATATTGTCCAATCCGCTGCACGATGTGGCATTCAAGTTACAGGAAGACCAGCCGATCGTATTCGGAGTATCCGTTACCTCATCATCGTAAGCGCAATTCCCAGCATCTCCGACGGGTAAATAATAGAAATCAGGGACATTGTTTCCTCCCCAGATGTGATACAAGTTCAAATAATGACCGATTTCATGCGAAAGAACGGTTCGTTTGAAATAATCGGATGTTCCGATCGTTCCCACATAATCGTGTCGTATTACGATTCCGTCCCATTCGGGAATCGTATCTGCAACTGCTGGCATCAATGCATGACCCGCTAATCCCGCAGCATCAAAACACACATAAATATTCAGGTATTTTTCTGGTGGCCAATGGATCAGGCTTTTCACCTGGTGATCTCCGGGATATGTTAATACTGAAACCGTCCGTGTAATTCCGGAAGTACAATTGCCATCCGGATCGATTTGTGCCAAACGAATTTCGATTCCTGCATCTGCCGCAATCGATTGAAAAGCGGAGACAATCTGATTGGTATCCGGGTTCAGTTTCCGGTATTGCAGGTTGACTTGTTCAATTGCATCATGAATCTGCGAATCGGTGATATTTTCGGGACCATTGTTATGAATGATGTGAAATACCACCGGAATAATATAAGTTGCTCCGGATTTGGTTGGGTTATCCTGGAATTGTTTGGTAAATGATTCCAGTTTTTTCTTTGATCTCAAAAATCCCTCTTGATATCCGGGATGTTCGTGAAACAATTTTTGCTCCATTTCATCACTTCCACAATGAAGCAATTGTTGGGAAAATGCATTCGAACAACAGGTAAATGCAACAACGAGTAAAAGGATTCCTTTCATGTTTATCGACGAGTAGTAAGTTGGACAAAGATAGGAGCCTGTTTTGAAAGTCTTCCATCCTTTCATCACTTTTAGTGAACTCCGGTTTCTCAAGAAACAAAAAACCCTGATTCCGTATGCACGGAATCAGGGTTCTCAAATATGCCGATGCAAAATTACTTTGCTTCTGAATCGTTCTCTTTTTCAAATACACGTTTTGGACGCATTTGTTGGTTGATTCCCAATGTAATCCAAAAAGGAAGGACAAAGCCCATTAAGAACAATAACATCCAAAATGCCATACCCCCGATCAAAAGAAACAATACGATACCAAAAATGCTCATGATAGTTTAATTTGTGTTTTGTGTGGTAAAAGTAGTAAAAAAATCAAAAGTGAATCTTTTTGGAACAACTTTTCTGTCAAAAAAGACTTTAGGAAGGCAATTGACTTAACAAGTTTTCTGCATGTGCCAAAATCTTCTCCGTTTCTAAATGCTCAGTACCAAATCCGTAGCGGTACTGATCGCACATTTCGATGATTTCGCGTAAGCCCTTAGCAATCTCAGGATTGGTGTCCAATAATCTGTCAAAAGCCTTCTCTCTCGACTGGAAATTACATTTTTCACACTGCTCGATCCGTTGAATGATTGCTTTGGGCAGAAGAATTGCGAAAATGCTTGGATCTTCGACGTGCTTTTCAGCATCTTTCCAGTAATCGATGGTTTCTACGGGAATTTCCGCTTTTGTTTCGTTTAAGAAAACGGGGGTTCTTGGAAGTTCATCCGTTTCGGAGAGTTCAATCTTACCCGTTTCCTTTTTCTTGCGTTTCCTAACTGCCAGGAACACAAACAGAAGGCCCAGCAAACTGGTCGGTGCCACAATTCCTACCCACAATTTAGATTTGGAAGAAGATTTTGTTTTTGTTTCTGACGTAGCTGTTTTCTGAGTTTTCAAGTCAACCATATCAGTATGTGTCCCGGAAGCAGGGTCTGTCAGAACCACCGGATTAAAACTCTTATCCGGAAGTACATGAATGTTGAACGAATTTCCTTTGATCGTTATGTATTTTTCCTTTTCAGGATCAAAATAACTGATCGAGGGGGCACTAAACGCCAGGTCATGGTCTTCCAGCACCTGAATATTGAATCGGTAAGTAATCATTCCTTCCGCACCGCTTTCAGTGAATTCGATATCTTCAATCCGTTCCGGATCCCCGTAAATCGAGCAACCCTTTGGCAATTTTAATTTCGGAGCATTGGAATTATGCAGGTTTCCTACTCCTGCAATAACCAACTCAAGTGTGAATACTTCGCCTTCTTTGATCTCTTTGGTTGGGCTTTTTTGAGAAAGCCGGTACTCACCTACCGCCCCGATGAAATCTTTTGGAGCATTCCCAGGCAATGGTTTGATGTTGATATACAATCCGGATGAACGGAACCGCATGGTTTTGGAGAACAAAGAGCCATGACAGCGCAATGCCATTTCAAAAGGTTTGATATGGCATTTTCCGGTACCGACCGGGATCAGCAACTGCTTTCCATACTCGAATGCCAAGGCATCTTTTCCGTTTACACGGGTCTGCTCTACCTCCACACGACCGTTCGGGAAGGAGTGCTCTTCCATGGAAATATCTGCTTTAAAGTCAGAATATCCTTCCAAATACTCAATATTTATATAGGAAAATACCTTCGCTTTCAGTAAAATAGGTTCTCCCTCATACACACTTGTCTTTTTGCACTGGATAAAACCAAACACCGGGTCGTTTGAATTGACCTTGTTGTCTTCTTCCGAAGCTTCGGTTACTTTAATGGTAATCTTATTCGATCGGTAGACTTTATTTCTAAACGTGGTATAAGCATAGAACGAATAGGTTCCTTCTTTCTTGAAGGCTCCGGTTTGTTGCATGTAATAGTAGGTTTTGATCTTACCGCTCGGATCCATTTTTTGTTCCATGCCATGCATGACGTTCAGATCCACTTCAAATTCAACCGGAAAATCAATTTTCATGGATCCTTCCACATTGGCTGTAATGGTAAAACTCAGGTGCTCATTGACACCTAATTCCTTCTTATCGGATGTCAGCGCAACTACCGGTTTTTGAGCAATAGAAATCTGACTCACCAGTGTGAACAAAAACAACATTAATTGCCATTGATTACCAGTCTTTTCTTGCACTCTTACCACCTGTAGTACCTTTTGAACCATCCAATCTTTTCTTTGTATTCATTTCCTGCTTACTAAACTCATCGAGTTTGCGCTCGGTTTCTTTGTCTTGTAGTTTTTTTTCTTCGCTCTTTTGCTGTTGCGATTTTTGATTTTGCTGGTTTTGGTTTTGTTGATTATCCTTTGAATTATTCTGTTGATTCTGTTGATTCTGTTGATTCTGTTGATTCTGTTGATTCTGACTATTATTTTGATTGTCTTTATTCTCTTTATCCTGTTTGTTTTGTTGTTGCTTTTTCTGTTGTTCCCATAATCTTTTCGCCTCAACTAACCGTTGTCTTGCCTTTTCATTTTCTGGATCCATTCTCAAGATCTGTTTGTATGTTTCCACAGCATTTTGAAAATCCTGTTGCTTCATACGGGATTCTCCCAAACTTGTTCTGGCCCGGATCTCTTTTTCTTTCGTCTCAGCATTATTCGCCTGACGTTCAAAGTTTTCTGCGGCAGTTCCAAAATCATTCGCACGGTAAGCGGTCTGACCAATCTCCTGAGACAAATCTACGTCATTTGGAGCTATTTGATCGGCTCTTTTATAATACTTTAACGCTTCTTTGTAGTTTCCTTTTTTGTATAACCTTCTGGCTTCGTTGAGTGTCTCTTTCCATTCCTGCCCGAAAGAAGTTAAGGTTACCATACACAAAATGATTATCAATACTGTTTTCATGACTTATGCGGATGGATGATAATGGGTAAAAAGAAGTAGCAGATCATACACAAGAGCGCTAAAATTGTAGGAATGTAAAAATAGTTTTTATCTACCTTAAATTCTACTTTCATCACTTGCTTATTTTTTGTGTTCTTATAATTCGCTGCAATATCATAGATATTCGGGAACGGGCTATCTGAAGTTACTAAAATACTTCCGGATTCACCAGCCATGCGTGTCAATCCTTTTTGATCGATTTTAGACACAACCGCCTGTCCGTTTTCGCGTTTATATCCTTCGGATTCATCGTAAGGATTATTCGGTATGAGGCCACCTTTTGCAGAGCCCAGACCCAAATAGGCTAATTCTACGTTTTTCTTTTTGAGTTCCGTCAATTGTTTTTTCCAAAGTGCTTCGTGGTCTTCTCCATCCGTAATCACCAGGATCGCTTTCCCGGATTCCGTGTCTTTAAATTGGTCCTGCGCAACCTCCAGGGCTCTTCCGATATTCGTTCCCTGATCCGAGATCATGGAAGTTTCTATATCCGGAACAAACAACTTGGCTGCGCCGTAATCCATTGTCAACGGAAGCTGTGTATAGGCATCATTTGCGAAAACCACCACTGCGATCCGCTCGCCTTTCAATTGATTTAACAATTCCCCGATTGCATTTTTTGCCGCAGTCAGACGGCTTGTTTTATTTCCACCCATGTCCTTGGTATTCATGGAATTCGAAATATCCAGGCAAATAACCAGGTCGAGTACCCGCTTGGAACCATTCACTTTTCGTGATCCTGCTACTGGTTGGGCCATCGCCAGTACCACAAAAAAATAGGTGCTCCGCAATAAAAAATAATGTAAAAAGGCTTTAACCGGCTCAAATCTTACCCACAACATCCGCGTGGAACCATAACCGGAATATTCCGCATAAATCTGTGCTTTCCATCTCCATTGAATCCAGGTTAATATCCCTAAAAGCGGAATAATCGCCCACAAACCAAGCATTTCGCTGTGAAGCAGTTTTACTCCCCAACTTTCCAACGGGACAAACACATACATGACGAGTACCAGCGACCACCAAATTGCTTCGGAAACGAGCAACCCTTTCACCAAATGATTGTATGTATTGTTCTCTCTAATCATCCAACTTGAATTTCAACCGTTGAACCCCCCAGGCTGCAAGGGAAAACAACATACTCCAAATAAAAAAGGGAAATAAGGTCAATGGTGGTTCTACAGCTAAATGCTGATCTTCCATTTTCCGTTTTTCCAGCTTGTCAATTTCCGCATAGATTTTTTCCAGCGATTTTTCATCCTGTGCGCGAAAGTATTTTCCGTTGGTCAACTTGGCAATATCTCTCAATATCGCTTCATCAATTTCTACGGGAACATTCTGATAAATAACACCAAAAGGAGTTTGAACCGGTGTCGGTGCCATCCCATTTGCCCCCACACCGATGGTATATACTTTACATTTCTTCTGTTTTGCCAACTCAGCTGCTTCCATCGGGTCGGGTCCCGTATTGCTGCTGCCATCTGTTAACAGGATAATGACTTTGGAAGGCAAACTGTCACTTCTCAACCTGGTGACTGCAACTCCCAGGCCACTTCCGATAGCCGTTCCGGGCTCCAGGTATCCCGGTTCAATGGCCGTAATCTGATCTTTCAACAATTTGTAATCCAAGGTAGCAGGACATGCAGTATACGCTTCTCCTTCATAAACAACCAACCCAACCCGGTCACCTTTTCGGGAATCCACAAATTTCTTGGCCACGCGTTTTGCGACTTCCAATCGGTTCGGATCAAAATCCTGCGCGAGCATAGACCCGGAAGCATCAATAGACAAAATAATATCGATCCCGTTCTTGTAATCAATTTTAGGAGGATCTATGGAAGTGTTGTAAGGTTCTGCCAGTGTCAGAATCAAACAAGCCATTGACATTGCATAACAGGTGGTTATTCCCCAGCGGATATAACGCACCCATCCGATCGAATAGGATAATTGCTCTTGCTCCGAATTGGCGTACTTTAATTGACCAACCCGGGTTTTCTGCAGGTATTCCCAGAAAAACAGGAGCACAGGAATTGCGAGCAGGAGCCAAAGCATATGCGGATTGTAGAAATCATATTCCCAAAAAAATATGTTGAAATAGCGACTCATTCCGGGATTTCCAATGGACTTAATTCTGTTACAATTTCCTCTAAACGAAATAGACTGGACCGAATATGCATATCATGCAATTCTGTTTTGGCGAATTTCACCATATCGGCTTCCCTTAAAAGCACTTCGACCCTTCTGATCATATTCAGATCAAGGCCCTTTAACTTTAAGAGGGAAATGGTTTCATACGTTGTGCGCTCCATCAGGTTTAGTTCATAGCGGGTACTCAAATACATCTTCAATACGGAAGAAAAGGCGACATAATGCGATTTGGTTTTGCCGTGCAGCCAATCCTCCTTTTTCCGGAGTTGCTGAATTGCAAGTAAGGTCCGTTCTCTCAAACTCAATTCTTCGGATTTCCGGATTTTCTTGCGTTTGTTCCAAAGAATTCCAATGACTATCCCGGCAACTACTATCAGTAGAACCCACCAGTATTTTTTGAACAGCCTCCAATATTCATTTTCCGGTTCGATTGGAATTTCTTCAATTCCATCTTTCACCTTTTTCTTAACAAATCCTACATACAGGTTGGGTGCTCTAAATGAAAAGGTAGAGTCTTTCCAGCTCATCCACAATTCCGGCAAACGGTATTTGGCAGAATCCCAGGCTATCAGCGTATAAACTCCTTTCCAGTATTTGATCCCGTTCCGAGTATAGGAGGTATCTTTAAACGATTCTATTTCCAATTCTCCTCCCGGCTTCCAGAGTGTTTGCCCCTTGTGAGTAATGTCACAGATAAACACATCCGAAATAGGATTGTAATCAAAACGGGATGGCTTGTGTTTTACCAGGATGGTCAAATGCGCTTTATCACCGATGCGAACGGAATCTTTTTCCCAGTACACATGCTTTGTTTGTGCAAAACCTGCTCCAAAACACCAACAGATAAGTATGGATAAAACACTTCTCATTTCCGGCGTTTGAACAATTGAAGCAAGGGTAAATAAACGTGATCTCCGACTTCAAAAAAAGCCGCATCAATTCCCAATTGAAGAAAGAAAGCCTCATTTTTTTCTTTCCGAAGGAGGTGTTTTTTTTCGTAATCTTTTCTTACCTGTGCAGAAGAACTGTCTATCCAATTCGTTCGATTGGTTTCTGCATTCAGCCAGCGCACAAATCCTACATTCGGAAGATTTGCTTCTCCCGGATCGCTTACACCCAATGCCACCAAATCGTGCTTTCTTGCTGTATTGGCAAATCCTTCTTTACTTAGTTCCAATTGGGAAAAATCGCTGATTACGAAACAAATGCTTCGTTGTTTGAAAATATTGCGGGCATATTTCAATCCCATATCCAAACTGGTGCCACTCGATTTGGGTTGAAGGTTAATGAGCTTACGCAACAAAAAGTGTACATGTCCGAAACCCTTCTTAGGCGGAACATAATATTCCACTTCATCTGAAATAAAAATCGCTCCTACTTTATCATTCTTTTTTGCTGCTGAAAAAGCCAGGGTTGCTGCCAATTCAACAGCAAGGGATATTTTTGAATCTTTTCCTTGTCCGAAATACATCGAACCCGAAACGTCGATAATCAGCAAAACCGTTAATTCCCTTTCTTCTTCAAAAATTTTTACAAATGGTTCTCTGAAACGGGCTGTTACATTCCAATCGATTGATCGTACATCATCTCCGACCTGATAGGATCTCACTTCACTAAAGGACATACCACGACCTTTAAACGCAGATTGATATTGTCCTGCGAATACTTGTTCGGTCATACCGCGAGTTTGAAGCTCAATGGTACGAATGCGCTTTAATAAGGCTTCCTTATCCATGACAATTTATGGAACTTCTACACGCTGCAATAAACGTTCTATGATTTGTTCCGGCTTTACTCCGTCTGCCTCCGCCTCGTAGTTCAAACCAACCCTGTGGCGAAGTACATCCATCGCAACCGTTCTCACATCGTCCGGAATAACAAAACCACGCTGTTCCAGGAACGCATTCGCTTTGGCAGCTAATGCCAGATTGATGGTTGCCCGCGGTGATGCTCCATATAACAGGTATTTTGAAATTTCCGAAACTCCGGCAGTCGCCGGATTACGGGTAGCATCCACAATATCCACAATGTAACGCTCTACTTTTTCGTCCAGGTAAATGGAACGCGTTAAATGTTTTCCTTTGATCAGGTCCTCGGGATGCATGACGTGTGCGATTTTTTCCAATCCTTCAGGCCGTACATTGGAACGTAAGATCAACTGCTCTTCCTGTTTGGATGGATAACCCATAAACACTTTCAGCATAAACCGATCCACCTGTGCTTCGGGCAAAGGATAAGTACCTTCCTGCTCGATAGGGTTTTGGGTTGCTAAGACTAAAAACGGTTTCGGCAATTCAAATGTAGAATCCCCGATCGTAACCTGGCGTTCCTGCATTGCTTCCAGTAAAGCCGCCTGGACTTTCGCCGGTGCACGGTTGATTTCATCTGCCAAAACAAAATTGGCGAAAATCGGTCCTTTCTTTACCGCAAACTGCTCTGATTTCTGCTGATAGATCAAGGTTCCCGTCACATCGGCAGGAAGTAAATCGGGAGTAAACTGGATCCGGGAAAACTCTCCCGAAACAGCACTTGAAAGCGTGCGAATCGCCAATGTTTTTGCCAGTCCCGGAACACCCTCCAATAGCACGTGTCCGTCTGCAAGCAAGGCAATTAACAGACTTCGAACCATGTTCTCTTGTCCAACAATTACTTTTCCAATTTCGCGACGCAATAAATCGTATTTCAGTCCTTCTGTTTTGATCTCAGTTGCAATTACCTGCAACTGCTCCGAAGGAGATAAATTAGGTATATCCATCATAGTTTTAGCCTAAGGTCGCAAATATGTAAAAGAATGTTCTTTAGGGGGGATAAATGCTGTTAATTTATGTTAAGCATGTCTTGATTAACACTACCTAAAACTCGATGACTTTTTACTAATTCCTGTATTTCAACGTTTGCAAGTGACATCGCCAGGGAATAGGCTGTTTGATTATCCTTGTTCGTAATGTTCAGGTCCGAACCAGCATCCACCAGGATCTTTACCATTTTCAGGTTTTGGTTCAGCACCGCATACATCAAAGCTGTATTTCCATCCGGGCCCTGCGCATTCAACTGAGCACCCTTTCTAACCAGTAATGCAGCCAATTCTGTATTATTCTGATAACACGCCGCCTGCAGTGCACTGCCTTCAGCAGAAGGACGATTGACATTTGCTCCGTTCCTGATCAAAAATCCGGCGCATTTGGTTTGTCCGCGGTAACAGGCAATCATTAAAGGATCGAAACCCATTGCATTCGCCTTCTGAATGGTGTCTTTATTCAGGGCAATCAGTTTTTTGAGCTGCTTGATGTTTCCTGTTCGTGCAGCTTCAAACACATCCTGTGAATAAGCAGAAATTTTCATGAAAATGAAAATACTCGCTAAAAATGACATTTTAATCCACATAAATCCGGAAGAAAGAAGGTGTTTTATTTTGTTGAATTTTCACAATATAAATCCCGGAAGGAAGATTATCCAGAACTGTAAGCTTCGCATCCAGTTTGCGAACTGTCCTTCCACTTGCATCCATCACTTCTCCGGACGAATACGGGATTTTGATGATCAACGCTTTCCCATTCCAGGAATATTCGTTGGTTAACTCCTGTAATCCGTTTTCCAGCACTGCTCTAAAAGTCCAGGCTGTTGTATCGGTGATTCCTGCAAATGCATTTCCTGCCAAATCGGCAACTGCATCATTGTCAATTAAAATGTGATAATGAGCCGCCAGCGATAAACCTCCCTGATTCAGGGTTACCGAATTGGTTGTTGTACTGATATTACCCAACGCACTGCTGAATTCTACTGTTGTCAGATTATCTTCGTCTACGAGGAAGTAACTCCCCGTACCCGGTACAATATTTTCACTGAAAATGATTGTCGGAGTGACATTCAAAAGCACATTGATACTATTATCTGCCGGATCAAGACTGGCAATCGTCGGTGCCGTAAAATCTCCAACGGTAAAATTCCACAAAGTATTCGTTGTTATTCCGGCAAAGTCATTTCCTCCGAGGTCCTTAATGAATCCAGGATCAATATTAACATAGTAATCCGTGTTTTCAGTTAAGGGATTAACGGTTGAAAAATTCACGGTGACGCCATTCACCAATAACTGGGGCGATCCGAAACCAAATGATTCTACAAGCGTTCCGGAGGAAGTATAAATTTCTATCACTCCTACCGCGGAGATTTGCACATCTTCCGTAAAGGAAATACTGAAACTTCCATTTACAGGAACGTTTGTGGCATCATCTGCAGGAGAAAACGGAGCAACGGCCAATGGAGGTGTTACATCATTTGTATTGAAATTCCAGGTGGTATTTGTTGAAAATCCCGCGTAGCTGTTGTTTGACATGTCCTTAATAGCTCCCGACTGAACATTTACGTAATAATTGGTATTCAGTACCAAATCCGTTGGGTTGATCGTTACCACCGATCCGGAAAAGGAAATTAATGGACTGGTAAGCACGTCGTAAGATTCAACCAGCGTTCCTGTACCGCTATACAATTGAATTTCACCTGTCCCCGCTTGAATTGCTTCGTTGAAAGTCAGGGAAAGCGGGGTTGTCAGAGCAACTCCTATCGAATTATCAGCCGGAACAAAAGGCGCGGCAATCAAAGCCGGTGGTGTAACATCATTGGTATTGAAATTCCAGGTGGTATTGTCCGAAATTCCCGGAAAGAAGTTGTTTGCTGCATCTTTGAAGGCAGTAGCATCAATTTTCACGTAATACGGTGTGTTGATAACCAGGTTTGTCGGTGGATTATAGAAAAACGTACTTCCTGAGAGTGTTGCATTCGGATTGCCGTTTGAAACCGTTTGAATGACATTATCATTCCCATCGTAGAGTGTTACCGATCCCGTTCCCCAGGAGACATTTTCAGAGAAATTGATCGTTAAATTGGTTGTAATACTCACTCCAACAGCATCATCAGCTGGAATAACAGTTGAAATTGCAGGAGGTGTTACATCGGGAACAACCCAGTTGCGAACGATTCCACTTGCCCTGTTGCTTGCTCCATGATATTGTAATTGATTCGTTGCACTTGGCCCATGTGACCAAAACAGATTTTGGCTTGTTGCTGCAAAATTGAATGTTACGTCATTGGGATCTCCGGTATTCAGCGCTCTCGTTGCTACAATCGTGCGGCTTCCTCCGGAAACATTGTTGGAAACAACCGTCCAGTCTTGTTGTGCATCTACCGAAGGTTCAACTCCCTGCCCGATCATTCTGTGATCACGCAATTGAAGTGGTGCCGCCCCTGTTCCTAAAGTCGACCAGATAATCGCATCATTTCCTGTGGCCATCCCGGTTCCAAATCCAAAAGCAATAAAACGATCCGATGGCCCCTGAACGGTTACGGTAATATCTGTTGTAGTCATTACGGCACCAAAATACATTCCACTACCAACAGTGAGTTCGGAGAATGCAATTTCTTTGGTCTGACCAAAGCCGAGCAAAGGACAAATTGCAACCAGCAAAAGGTAAACTTTCTTCATAATCAGTAGTGTTTCAACAACAAACATATTCCATAAAGAATTAACAATCAATTATTTTTCAAATTATTATCGCCTTTTTGAATAAATCGATTATTTTTCAACTTCAGATACACGAAATCACTGGATAAAATGACAGACCGAAAATGCCTGGAATGCGGACAGAAATTAAGTGGCCGAAAAGATCAGAAGTTTTGTTCCGACTACTGCAGAAACACATATAACAATCGCCTGAATGAAGATGCTACCAAGTATGTAAGACGGATCAACAATATCTTACGCAAAAACCGGCGGATTTTAGCTGCATTGAATCCTGCCGGAAAACGAACGGTCGATGCCATAACATTGGCTGAAGAAGGATTCAATTTTCATTATTACACCAATACGTATCAAACCCAAAAGGGGAACACCTATTTTTTTTGTTACGAGCAAGGTTACTCGAAATTAGATGGTGATCAATACATGCTGGTACTGAAACAAGATTATGTGAAATAACAGAACCTATTATCGATGAATACCAATCATTTTAGTTTAACAGGACTAACGATGAATCCAGCTTCCCGCAAACGGGAAATGATTCCACATTCTCCATACAGGTGATATAAACCTACGATTACAATCACCGAATTATTTTGCTGAATGAATTCTGTGATCAAGGGCATCCATTTCTCATTTCGTTTGGTTAGAACTTCATCGTTTTCTGCACATTTTGCCTCGAATTGATAATCCAGTCGCATTTTTAAATACGATTCCACCACGGCACAAATTTTCTTTCGGCTTTTATCGTCCTGAAAGTTGTTAACCCATTGGTGAACAGCATCCTTCGCTTTATCCCAGGAAAAATCTTCACCATTTATACTGCTTATTGCATCAAACTGATCTGCGAAACTTTCCAATCCCTGTACTTGAATCGTGTTTTTTCGGGCTATGGACAACAGATAATCATCCATATGGTCAGTTGTGTCCGCTGACTTTATCGTTCCGCAATTCATTTTCACATATTCCTGCCGAAGCTTTAACAGAAGTTCTGAAGGTTTTTGTTTACTCAACGGGACTTTCCAGTCTATGGAGAGTTTTTCCAAAAAATCCACATCTTCTTTTGCCAGGAATTCTCTATAGGAAAAATCGTCCGTTCTATTCAGCATCACACGAATGATCTTCTCATTCTTATCTTCTACGCTCTCGAAAATAGCCAGATCCGATTTGAGTAACAGTTCCTTAATTTTGGGTTTTTCATCTACAAAAGAATTTCCCATTTGGTGAAGCGTACCTAATACGTAGGACGTCCTTTCAGAACCAGCTTTTCGAACAGACCATAATATGGTGTTTTGAGCAAGCGCAGCAATTATGCAGAACGTAAAGACAAACAGGTTAAGGACTTTTCTCATCGGATAATATTTGACACAATGTTAGATGATTCCCGGAAATTTCATTCAGACCTGTTTCGAAAAACCGGATAATAAAAAAGGACTACAAATGTCGTCCTTTCAAATATATCAATTAAAAAATTCTCATTCTTACAAATTCCACTTCTCCTTGAAAACATCCATTTTAGGGTGATCTTTTACGCCCTCACTTCCTATAAATAGGACATCCTTGCATTTTGTGCGATCGAAAAATAACGATAAATGAGATAGCGCAACGTTCATTGTTCCACTTAAGTCAATTTTGTGGATCGGTGCCTGGTGTACTTCGAACAAATCACGCAATTCTGCGGTTCGCTTGTCGAAGTTGTGATTGTCGTGAAAAATAACAACAGCATCAATCTTTTCTACCAGCTCATCATTTTCCTGGAAAGGCAAAACATGAAATCCCAACCCTTCCAACCAGGAATTCACGGTATCAGCGAATGGTGTTTTGTCATCGGTATAAATGGTCTGAATATGTGTTGTCATTCTTACCTTAATTTGTTATTTTTCGTTTACGCTTCTTAAAAGAGAGTGCAAAAATACTGTAAACTTTTAGTAAACCCCGTTTTAAATTGAATTAATTCCTTCTTTTATCCGAATTAGCAATGCAATAATCCGGAAAGCATTTGATCCTGAAATAATTAACCACAGTGCTTATTCGAGCTGAAAATTACAACAATTTGAACTAAAAACCTAGAGCCAACTAACTAATTCGATTTAGTCAGTTTTAGGGCTGATAACCGAGAATCCGCATAAAGTCATCCGCGGTCTGTTCCTTAGAAAACAGCTCCGATACGATTTTCCCGTGCTCATCCCGCTGAATAAGAACATGTTTAGGTTCCGGAATCAGGCAGTGTTTCAGGCCTCCGTACCCACCGATTGTTTCCTGGTACGCACCGGTATTAAAGAATCCAATATAAAGCGGTTTATTTTTATCGAATTTCGGGAGATAAATGGCATTTGAATGCTGCTCCGAATTGTAATAATCATCCGAATCACACGTCAAACCTCCCAAAAGCACACGCTCATAATCATCATTCCAGCGATTAATGGCCAACATGATAAAGCGCTGATTAATTGCCCAGGTATCGGGAAGATTTGTCATAAACGAACTGTCGATCATATTCCATTTTTCCCGATCATTTTGCTGTTTCTGATGTAGTACGTTGAAAATTGCGCCTCCGCTTTCTCCCACAGTAAACGATCCGAATTCGGTATAAATATTCGGTTCCGGAATATCGTTATCCGAACACACGCGTTTTACCTGCATCAGGATCTCCCGAACCATGTAAGCATAATCGAAATCAAAAGCCAACGACTTTTTTATTGGGAAACCGCCGCCTATATTCAAGGAATCCAGGGTCGGACACACTTTTTTCAGGTCGGAATAAATCCGAAGACACTTCGTCAATTCGTTCCAGTAGTACGAAGTATCATTGATCCCGGTATTGATAAAAAAATGCAGCATTTTAATTTGCACACGTGGATTATCCTGGATAAATGCTTTGTAAAAAGGAACTATTTCGCGGTAACGGATTCCCAATCGCGAAGTATAAAACTCGAACTTCGGTTCTTCTTCCGAAGCGATACGAATCCCGATCTTTAGCTCATTTTCTCCTGTTGCTGCGATCAGGTCGTGAATTTCAGCCGTGTTGTCGACCACAGGGATGACGTTCAATCGCTTGTCATCAATCAAGTCGGCGATATTCTGAATGTATTGCGGTGGTTTGAATCCGTTGCAAATAACATAACTTCCCTCCTTCAATTTTCCGGCGTTCAGCACATTTTTTACGATATCGATATCAAATGCAGAAGATGTTTCAATGTGGACATCGTTCTTCAGGACCTCGTCCAGGACAAAGGAGAAGTGAGAACTTTTTGTACAGTACGAATAATAATAGTTTCCGGAATACCCCAGGTTGTTCATTGCTTCGCGAAACCAACCTTTGGCACGTTGAATATTGTGGGAAATCTGAGGTAAATAATTGAATTTCAATGGCGTACCGTATTCTTCAATTAATCGCATCAAATCAATACCATGAAACATCAAGCGATCTTCTCTCAAGTGAAATTCATCTTGCGGGAAATCAAATGTCTGATCGATAAGGTCAATGTACTTTGTTCTCATTCACTACACGTTGCACTCCTCTGCGCCTTCGCTGAAGCTCTCACCTATGCGTAACCGCTTCGGTGGAGCAAGGTGGCGTAAGCGTTACGGAAATCTTTCTTAAAAGTTTACAAACCAACTAAATTATTCACGGAATAATCCGGTGCAAATTTAGAGTAAAGATTGGGATGTGACAGGAAAAAATTAAAAATCGTATTGTTTTCCATTCACAGGCATGGACACTTCCTTTAATGGCGGTTTTTTGAACGGTTTAATTATAGTTATACCGCGAAGTATCAAGAATGGTGTTTGGTCAGATGCTCTACCAATTTGGATGCTCTGTAACTGGAATAGATGCCAAAGGCGTTTACAACAATTCCTTTCACTTCCTTGTTCTTAGAAGAAATGGCATAAACGATCATTTCGTCTCCCGGATCAGTCATTCCTTCAAAACGGTATACCTCATCAATTTCAAAATCTTCCGGTGATAATTCCGTCGCAGTGGCCCGACAGACTAGGCAATCGCGTTCTGCTTCCATGGACAAATCTGCCGTATACCCGCGCTTTTTTAAATCGTTTACCGCTTCACTGACCGTTTCGTAATCGCGTATCATAATCGTCTTATTTGGTTTCCTTTAAAGATAAGGAAAAAGGAATCATTGTTGAAAGAAGAAACCTCTTTTTATCCCGGAAGCAACTGATCCCGTTTCCCGGCGTCTTGTGCTTACAAAACAATATCACATGAAAAAACTACTACTAAATGTTTCCCTGGCTTTGGGATTCACAACTTTTTCTCATGCTCAATGCAGTGTTGAAGTAAATGACAGCTTAATGAGCAATTACGATTATATCCTGAATGCGGTCAATATTACCGGAACCGGTCCTTTTGTTTACAACTGGACAGTAACTGACGGAAACGGAATGCCTGTCTCGTTTACTACCAGTTCGGGTGGTGACAGTATTACGATCGATGCGATGACCCTGCAAAACAATTATGGTTGTGTGATCTATCAGCTGTGTATAACGGATATGATTAACTGTACAACGTGCGCCTCTGATACGGCGGCACTGCAGGTACCATTTAATTGCTATTCCGCGTTCTCATCCTCTATTGTCGGGCAAAATCAGGTTTCCATTACATTGAATTCGACCATGCCGCCCTTCCTGATCGTGAATCAGATGATTATGTGGACTGACGGAAATGGCCAGGGTCAGGGAACACCATACATGGGACCGGGAACCATGGTAACTTATACACCAGGACCTTCCAATCCTTCCAACAAATTTTTCTGCTGTATTCTGACCAATACGACCAATGGCGGATGCATTTCCTGTGATTCCATTCAATATACCAATTCATCGTTGAGCCTGGAGGAGCTGAAAAACAAGGTGCTTCGCATAGCTCCTAATCCTGCTTCGTCTTTGGTAAGTATAGAAAGTTCTTCACCTATAGAAGATATAAACCTTTACAACTCCGTAGGACAGAAGCTTGCAGTAAACTTTACCGTAAACGGAAATACGGCACAACTGAACATTGGTGAACTTCCAAAGGGAATTTATACTCTTGAAGTAGTTGGTGCTTCCGTTCAATTCAAGGAGTCACTTATCAAAGAATAGGTACTTACTCTCTAAATATATTCCAAACGCAAAGGACGCTAAGACAGAAAACAAATTCTTCTTTGCGTTCTTTGCTTCCAAGCGGTTTTATTTTTTATCCAGTAATTCTTTGATAAGAATCGGAGGCCTGCCTACTATTGCCTGGTCACCGCGCACTACAATCGGTCGTTCGATCAGAATGGGATATTTCATCATAGCCTGGATCCATTGTTTTCGAGTACGGGTCTTCCCTGCGTATTTTTCTATGAAAATTTCCTCCTTTTGACGAATGATATCCAGTGGTTTTGCCTTCAATAATTTTAGTAATCCATCCAATTCTTCATAGGTTGGAGGAACCAGCAGATAATCCCTGATTTCTACATCCGCACCCAAATCTTCCAGGATACAAAGTCCTTCCCTGCTTTTAGAGCACCGGTTATTGTGATATATAATTGTTTTCATTTTCAAAGACATAAGACTTTAGACAAAAGACTCAAGACAAATTCAGACTTACAACGAATTCAAGTCTTTTGTCTTGCATCTTGAGTCTTATAGTCTTTATTAGTTTCCGTACATCATCAGATAAGACTTCAGGAAAGGCAATAAATCGCCATCCAGTACCTTATCCGGGTCGTTTACCGTGTAATCCGTTCGATGGTCCTTGACGCGTCTGTCATCCAAAACATAACTTCTGATCTGGGAACCCCATTCGATCTTTTTCTTTCCTGCTTCAATTTGCTCGCGTGATTCGGCACGTTTGCGCAACTCAATTTCATATAATTGGGAACGCAACAATTGCATGGCTTTTTCCTTATTGGCTAATTGAGACCGCGATTCGGAGTTTTCAATGATGATTCCGGAAGGGGCGTGTCGCAAACGGACCGCAGTTTCTACCTTGTTAACGTTCTGTCCGCCCGCACCGCCTGAACGGAAGGTTTCAAAGGTAATATCTGCCGGATTCACGTAAATTTCGATGGTATCATCCACAGATGGATAAACGTATACGGAAGCAAATGAGGTCATCCGTTTTCCCTGGGAATTGTAAGGACTGACACGTACCAAGCGATGAATTCCATTTTCACCTTTCAGGTAACCGAAAGCAAATTCCCCTTCGATTTCCAGCGTTACTGTTTTGATCCCGGCAACATCGCCTTCCTGGAAGTTGAGTTCTTTTACCTTGTAACCACTTTTTTCAGCCCACATAATATACATGCGCATCAGCATTCCGGCCCAGTCGCATGCCTCGGTTCCCCCGGCACCTGCTGTTATTTGCAATACTGCACTCAACGCATCTTCCTCTCCCGAAAGCATGTTTTTCAATTCCACTTCTTCAATGGTAACGAGCAAGGATTCATATGCCACATCACATTCGGATTCTTCTGCGGCTCCTTCTTTTACAAAATCCATCAAAACTTCCAGGTCTTCCGCCTGCGATTTCAAACGCGTATAGGATTCAATCCAGAATTTCAGTCCGCGGATTTCTTTCATTTGCGCTTCCGCCTTTTTCGGATCATCCCAAAAACCCGGATCCTGTGTTTTCAATTCACTTTCACGCAATTGCATTTGCTTTTCCGGAATCTTCAGATAGCTTGCAATTGCATCAATACGCTGATTAATTTCTTTGAGTTGGTCACTGTTTACCATAACACAAAGTTAATTGAAAATGGAAAATGGACAATTGAAAAGAAGGTGTGTGAAATTGTAGTGGCGAAAAATCTTTCGCTACTACCCAAAAAAAATTACATTTGCACCGAGAAAAGACTTATAAAACGAATAATAAGATGAATATTCCAGCAAATTTAAAATACACAAAAGACCACGAGTGGGTAAGTGTTGAAGGTGATGTTGCAACAATCGGTATTACTGATTTCGCTCAGGGTGAATTAGGCGATATCGTATACGTTGAAATTGAAACAGTAGGTGAAACAATGGACCAGGAAGAAGTTTTCGGTTCTGTTGAAGCAGTTAAAACGGTTTCTGATTTGTTCATGCCGGTTTCTGGAGAAATCATTGAGTTCAATTCAGGTTTGGAATCTAATCCGGAAGCAGTAAACAAAAATCCATACGGTGACGGATGGATGATCAAAGTAAAAATGTCTAATCCTGGAGAAATTGACGGTCTGTTGGATGCAGCAGGATACCAGGCTTTGGTTGGTTAATAAACATGCAATTATATCAGGCAGGGGCAGAAAATTTTCTGCCCCTGCCTGTTTTCAGACATCATTTTTGACTTTTCTTATGACCACTAAATTTAAATAGTAACTTCACAAAAATATTATCTGATGAAAATTGCATTATATATCATCTCAGGCCTGTTGATCTTTTTGAATTCCTGCACCATTATTACTTCCACCAATGCACCGGGAAAACCGGAAGCCGCTTTTCCAAAATCGATGATTGGAAAATACGAATTGATCTACCCAGAAAGTTTCCAGGGAATGATGGAAGGAGCTGATATGAAAACGACTGTTGTGATCAAATCTGATGAACTGATCATGAATAGCGGTGAGGGCGATTCACACATGAAAATCAATGATTCCATTTCCGTTACTAAATTGGGGAAACAATATTATCTATGCATGGGCAAAGCCCCGGTATTGAATGTTTTCAAAGTGATCAAAAAAGGAAAGGACCTGGAATTGCATTCTATGAACGCGAAAGAAGGGGTTACTGCTGATCAGTTAAAACCATTTTTTTCACAGGTAAGCACTTCACAAAACGCAGATGAAGAAACCGGTGAGATCACCGAATCTTATGTCGTAACGATTGATGACAGCAAAATCGACAGTTACTATAAAAGCGATATCATTCACGTTGAACCCTTTACGTTTAAGCGCATAAAATGAGAATCACGTTAACCATCTTTATTCTTTTACCATTTTCTGCAGAAAACTGGAATATTTGATAAAGGAGGTTTTTCGATTAATTCATTACCAATTTCATTTAAATTAACTTAGGTCAGAATGAATCTGGGGTGAGGAAAATGAAAAAGGGGCTGTCCCTATCTTTACAGCCCCGATTTATGTGTTTAATCTGCTACGAATTAAACAACCTCATCAATCTCGTCATCGAGGTAAATGAAGAATGCATATACATCATCTTTCAATGCCTCGGCTTGTTTGGCTTTTAGTTCTTTTTTCAATGTTAAGGTCTCTACCAGCGCTGCATCTTCTCTCAAGTCAGCTACATTTCCCTGGCGTGTATCCTTACGCAATTCTTTCTTAGCTGCATACAATTCTTTCTTAGCCGCTTTCCGTTCTAAATTCGCCTGGTGAATCGCAGTATACTGATCGGCTTGTAAATCACACTTGTCAATACGTAAGTACTTTTTGTCCCGTTTCAAGTCAGCTTTCGCTTTTCGGAGCTCTTTTTTACTCATATGTGACTCAATTGCCAAACCTGCCTCTTTGTTTTTCTTGAATTCAGCTTTGTAAAAAGCAATTCGTTGCTGATCCCTTTCTATTCGTGACATAGAGGCTTTCATCTCTTTGTACTCCTTCCGATTCAGGAATCGGTTTCCTTTGATTGAACCTTCTTCATGTGCGGCAAAAGAAGGCGTTGTCGCTACCAACCCTGCTACCATCATCCCGATCATAAACAGGTTCTTGAAATTCATCTTTTCCATAACTTGTTATTTTTTTGGTTCGCTTAAGTCAAGGCAATGGATGTGCCATGAATGATAAAATCGACTGAAAATGAAGAATAACAAGGGATTACGGTAGTTTATTCAAAATGAAAAAAAATGTGAATATTTTTCAAAATGAAAAAACAGAATTCGAAATGATAAATACCTAACATTCCTGAAGTTCAAAAAACGATCTAAATCTGTTCTACTTCCCTATTCTTAGTAAAACCGGGAAAGTAACTTTAACCTGTTCGAATTCCGGGAATTCCGGGAGGATCAAATCAATCGGGTTCATTTTGTGTTTTTCCTTGAAGTGTTTCACCGCCGACCAGGTACTCAAATATCCCAATAGTTGGTCACGTTTCCAGGTATGTTCGATCGCAAACTCCGGATGCAGAATCTCTTCAAAAGGGAAAGGAATTGTTTGATAGGCTTCATCGATATAACGGCGTTCCGGATCCCAATAATCTCCCAGGATTTCCGCATACAATTTGGTTACTGCTTTTTGGACGCCGGGATTGTCAATTTGAATGTTACCATAACCCAAAACAACGATCAAACCATTTGGTTTCAGAACGCGCTTTGCTTCCGCATAGAATTTCTCAAAGTCGAACCAATGAACTGCCTGGCCCACTGTGATGCAATCAAAATGCTGATCCGAAAAATCTGTTTGTTCTGCAACTTGTTGGGAGTACCGGATTTTCGGGTGAGAAACCGCATTTTTTAATTGATTTTCGCTTAAATCAGTGGCTTCTATGTGATCAAAGAGTTTCACCAGTTTTTCTGCGACTTGTCCGGTTCCGGTTGCGCAATCCCAGGCACATTGTTTTCCAGGCAGGACCGTGTGCAAAAAAGCAAAAACCCCATCCGGATAAGTTGGCCGAAATTGCGCGTACGCAGCAGAGTTATTTGAGAAGTTGTCTTTCATTTCTGGTTCTCCTTATCTCTGCTGAAGTATAGCATTAATTTAAAATAGAGGAAAAGCCCGAAGGAAATCACAAATAGTAATTGTGCCCAAATAGGTGTAAATCCATCTGTATCTGCCAGAAAAAATGCCCGGAAGAAGAAAGCCCCAACCCATAAGGAACTATTCTCTAAAACGCGAATTACTTTTGAATTTTTAGAAATCCAAGAGGTCAGCAATAATCCAAGCGCACTAAAAGACAACAACGACGAAAGCAAGAACCGATCTTCTGTATCTCTTTCTCCGGGAAATGTAAAATCCATTACCATAAGAAAACGTGTAATTACCTGAAAAAAATCAGAACAAGGAAGTATGTAAATTTTGCAAGTTTCAAAATTACTTACCTAGTAACTACTCGTCGCCCCACCCACATTTTCAATCGGGTGCCAGGTTGTTTTCAGTTCCTGCAGATCGGTGATGTAATACGGATTTTCGTCTGTTTCTTTGGTGAAATCATTTTCATAGATAAATACCCGTTTCACGTTGCAATCCGCACCGGATTCAATCGCCAACCCATATTCTCTATTTCCACCGGCATAAACCACAGCATTCACATCCATGTGACTGTGGAATTGCTCTACCAATTCTTTCTCGGTTCCAGTCAGGATGTTCACCACTCCACCTGTCAAATCAGAAGTTGCCAATACTTCAGCAAAGGTAATCGCACACAAGGGTAAATTCTCCGAAGCTAAAACAACGCACGCATTTCCACCGGCAATAACCGGTAAAATAGTTGAAACCAAACCGATCAGTCCGTTTGCTTGCGGGGCGATAATTCCAACAACTCCCATTGGTTCCAAAGCCGAGAAATTGAAATGGCTGCTCGCAACCGGATTCACCGAAGAGAATACCTGCTGGTACTTATCACACCAACCCGCATAATACACGCAGCGGTCGATTGCCAGCTCTACTTCCTGCTTCGCTTTTGCATCTGTGCTCCCTTGCTTCACTAATTCTTCTACGAATTGGGCTTTGCGCCCTTCCAGCATTTCCGCAATACGATACAAGATTTGTCCGCGGTTAAAAGCTGTTTTCTCAGACCAGGATCCGAATGCTTTTCGGGCAGCAACCACCGCGTTTCTAAAATCTTTCCTGGACGACAGGCACATATTTGCCAATGGCTGTCCTTTCTTATCAAGCGGTGTATAATACCTTCCGGATTCCGTGCGCGGGAATGCTCCGCCGATGAAGATTTTGTATGTTTTTAGTATTTCCAAACGCATCTTTTAATTGAAAATTTAAAATGGAGAATTGAAAAGAGGATTATCGTTTAATCCATGTGGAATTTGCCTTCGACTTTATAATAATAGCGCTTAAAATTCTCATTACTTGATCTGACTCCTTCCTCAATTCTATTAGTTCTTCCTTTTTTGACTTACTTAATTCTATCAATAACTCCATCCAGTAAATTGACTCATCGCATTCTTTAAGCGCAATTGATAACTTATGAATAAAGTCGTTTTTGCTTTCTGCATTTCTTGCTTCCCGAACATTAGCTCCGACCGAAGAAGCAGATTTAGCAAGTTGTTTTGTTATAATAAATTGTTTTTCTACTTCATTTATTTGCTCACAAATCCTAAAAGTTTGAAGTGCAAATTGAAAAGTTCTTTCTCGAATATCTATTGGCTTTAAGCTCATTTGTTTTCTCTTTCTTATTTAATTTAGATAAAAACATCCTTGAAAACCAACTTTTTAATCCTAAAACAAAATTTCTCGTCTTTTCAATTTTGCAATTCTCCATTCTCCATTCTGAGATAAGCTCCCAATCCCTGCAAGCCTCCTTCCCGTCCGAATCCGCTTTCTTTGTAGCCTCCAAACGGGGAAGTCGGATCGAATTTATTATAGGTATTTGCCCAGATTACTCCGGCACGCAGTTTTGACGTCATATTAAAAATACGCGAGCCTTTATCTGTCCAAACTCCTGCTGCTAAACCATACGGTGAATTATTTGCTTTCTGAATGACTTCATCAATCGTCCGGAAAGTTTGAATGGTAAGCACCGGTCCGAAAATTTCCTCCTGTGCAATTCTGCTCGATTGAGCAACATCCGTAAATAAGGTTGGACGCACGAAATATCCTGTTTTCGGAATTTCGCAGGAACTTTCATACATGCTTGCACCTTCGTCTTTCCCGATTTTAATATACTTGCGAATGGTGTCCAATTGTTCTCTCGAATTAATTGCACCGATGTCCGTATTCTTATCCAAGGGATCACCCACATACAAGGTATCCAAGCGATCTTTCAGTTTTTGGATCACTTCTTCAGCTACAGATTCCTGTACGAACAAGCGCGAACCGGCACAACAAACATGTCCCTGATTGAAGAAGATTCCGTTTACAATTCCTTCAACCGCCTGGTCGATCGGGGCATCTTCAAACAGGATGTTTGCCGATTTCCCTCCTAATTCCAAGGTTAGTTTCTTGCCTGTTCCCGCAACAGCTTTTTGAATAATCTTCCCGACCTGGGTGGAACCGGTAAATGCAATTTTATTGATATCCGGGTGGTTCACTATGGCTGCGCCCGTATCTCCGTAACCGGTAAGGATATTGACAACTCCTGCTGGCAATCCTGATTCATGAATGATTTCTGCCAGCAACATCGCGGTCAACGGTGTTGTTTCAGCAGGTTTCAAAACAACTGTATTTCCCGCAGCCAAAGCCGGGGCAATTTTCCAGGCCGCCATTAAAAGCGGAAAATTCCATGGAATGATTTGTCCCGCAACGCCTAAAGAACTCACCGTTCTATTCGGGAATGCATAAGCTAATTTATCTGCCCAACCGGCGTAATAGAAAAAATGATTGCAAGCCAGCGGAACATCTACATCGCGTGATTCGCGAATGGTCTTTCCCGCATCCAGTGTTTCAACAACTGCCAATTCTCTTGCTTTCTCCTGCATGAGCCTTGCAATGCGGTAAATGTATTTTCCCCGTTCTTTTGCAGATAGCTTCGACCAAACATTTTCATACGCTTTACGGGCTGCTTTCACCGCCTTGTCCACATCACTCTCATCAGCATGCGCTACCTGAGCGAGTACTTTTTCCGTTGCAGGATTGGTCGTCGGGAAGTATTTTCCAGAATTCGGTGCAACGAATTTTCCGTCTATATATAGGTCGTAACGTTCTTTCAATTTCACATGACCGGTACTTTCCGGACTTGGACTGTAATCCCAGCCTCCGTTAAAATTGAATAACACTTCCTCTTTATGTTTCTTCTTTGTCATATCCTCCCTCTTTGTCCCCCTCCAAAGGGGGAAATAAGTTAATCTATCGAAAAATAATCGGCACTTTGATAATGTCCTGTTTCTTGTTTTACCAATTGCATCAACACATCATTCGCCAGTGAACTTGCGCCGAACCGAAACCATTCGTTATTCAACCATTCGTTTCCAAGCGTTTCTTTTACCATAACCAAATTGTGCAATGCCAGTTTGGAAGAAGAAATTCCACCGGCCGGTTTCATCCCCACTTTTACTCCCGTTTTCCGGTAAAAATCCCTGATTGCACACAACATGGTGTAAGTTACCTGCATCGTTGCGGCAGGTTGAATTTTACCTGTAGATGTCTTAATAAAATCTGCTCCGGCATACATGGCAATATCACTTGCTCTGCGCACCTGATCCAAAGAAGCCAGCTCTCCGGTTTCAAAAATCACCTTCAAGCGAGCTTTACCACACACTTCCTTAATGGCTGCAATTTCATCGAATACAAAATTGTAATCTCCCGCCAAGAACTTCCCACGTGAGATTACCATATCAATTTCATCTGCTCCATTATCAACTGCAAACTGCGTATCCAATAACTTGATTTCCCTAGTGGATTGTCCACTTGGAAATGCAGTTGAAACAGAAGCTACTTTGATTCCGGAATCTCCCAATGCTTTTTTTGCTTCTGCAACCATGGTCGGATAAACACAAACAGCAGCGACTGTTGGCAACCCTTCCTGCAAATCATGCAAATGCTGTGCTTTATAACACAACTGGCGAACCTTCCCGGGCGTGTCTTTTCCTTCCAGAGTAGTTAAATCAATCATATTCAGCACCATTTTCAGGCCCTGAACTTTTGATTCGTTCTTGATACTTCGTGTTTGAAACCGGGCTACGCGTTCCTCCACACCCACTTTGTCAACTGTGGGAGAAAGTTTAAAATCAGGAATCTGCTTGAATGTTTTATTTCTATTCATCTAGTATGAATGTGATTCATTCAAAGATACAGATAGGAAATTAACTGGCGGTTAAATTTGAAGAAGAAATAGTGCTAAAAGGAATTAGTTATTAATTACCATGGTAACTGGTGGATAATCTTACTCTTATCCAAAATTACTTTCACACGAATCCGGCACGCAAAGGATCGCATTTTAGTCATCAAAAGCTATCGCTTTTCTTATCCCGAATCACTTTTCGCACTAACGTTTGTCGTAATTTAGTCTTCAAGCTATCGCTTTTTCTTATTTTTAGCCAATGATTAGCGCAGAAATTCAGTCTTTTATCCCCATCGTTTTGAAAGCTTGTGTGGAAGCTTCCGAGGCTATTATGGAAGTGTATGAAACAGATTTCGATCCATCCATGAAGCATGACGGAAGTCCCGTAACCAAAGCAGACTTGTTGTCCAATTCAATTATTAAACTGGCATTGGAAAAAACGGGAATCCCGACCATCATGGAAGAGAGTATCAACTCTCCGTTTGAGACACGAAAAACGTGGGAACATGTCTGGATCGTTGATCCCTTGGACGGTACGAAAGAATTCATCAAAAAAAATGGGGAATTTGCCGTTTGTATTGCATTGGTCTACCAAAACCAACCTGTTTTGGGATTCATTGTTTCTCCTGCAAACAAGGAGATTATTTTCGGTGGAAAGGAGATTGGTGTGTCCCTACTGGATTTTGATCAGATAGATCAAGCTGAACGCTGGAAAGTAGTTCAACCTAAAACCACAATTTCCACACCACTTAAAATTGCAGGAAGCAGGTCTCATCATTCCGGAAGTGATTTGAAGTTCAACGAATCCATGCGGGAATTATTCGGCGAGGTGGAATTCATTAAAATGGGAAGTGCTTTAAAATTTTTCGACCTTGCCTTGGGAAAAGCAGATGTTTATCCGAGATTTGCACCTACAATGGAATGGGATATTGCAGCCGGACAAGCAATTATTGAGGCCCTGGGAGGAATGGTGGTACATGCCGAAACGAACCAACCGCTTAAGTACAATAAAGAAAATTTGTACAACCCTTATTTCATTGTAAAAACCAAGCCAATTCTTGAGCGATTGAAGAAATGAGAGTACTGGTATATAGTGTTATTTCATTGTTTTTGAGTTATCCCGTTTTTGGACAGGAATACCGCGTACTACCCATCGAATCCTATTTCAGGGATGTTTCTTTTTTTACCGATTCATCCTTTGTACCTGTTTTTCCGGTGACCGATAACGAGGTCAATTATTATAACACGGCAAAAGAGCAGAAAGCACGCTATTCCAATGTGGGCTACTATATTTACCAACGGGAATTAATCCAACTTGTAAAGAATAACGGTGCGATTTGGGTCAGCCCGATTTTAGATATTCAAATGGGCGTGGAACGTGGAGATACCAGTATCCGCCAATACTTAAATGTCCGTGGTCTTCGCATGGAAGGAAGCATCAAAAACAAGGTTTTTTTCTCGGGTTCTTTCTATGAAAATCAGGCTGTTTTACCTTATTATGCACAGCAATACGTCACTAATCGGGGAGAATTCTATCCGAACAGTGGGGATTCAAGTTATACGCAATCAAATGCGGTAATCCCGGGAAGTGCTCGTACAAAGCCCTTCAAAACGAATGGTTTTGATTATGCTTATGCAACCGGAATGGTGCAATGGCAAGTGCTGAAAAGCCTGTCGGTTTCGGTTGGAAACAACCCGATTTTTATCGGAAGTGGTTACCGGTCGGTTCTTTACTCCGATAATTCACTTCCCACCATGAATTTCCGAATCAATTATTCCCTGGGTGAGAAATGGAACTTCCAACTCATACGAATGCAGGGACTGAATATGCTTCGCATTCCTTATTCCACGAATGGTGAAGCCCTGTATGAGCGAAAAGCCTTAAGTCTCGCTTCGATTTACTTCCAGCCAACGAAGCACCTTCGCATCGGGTTAATTGAAGGCGGAACATGGAGCCGGGGAGATTCCATTCAAAAACAAGCGGTTGAAGGCGGATTTTACATTCCCATTCCGGGAGCGGCGACCATTCAGGAAGGAATCAATGGAAAAAGCTATGCTTATCTGGGTTTGGACTTTAACTGGCGGATCTGGAAAATGCTTTTATACGGTCAATACGGGAGAAATCCTTATTCCAAATCCAGTGATGTCGGTCAGATTGGGATCCGTTACTGGCCTTTTCAATCACACAACTACCTGGTTCACCTGGAATACAATCATACATCAGCAAATGCGTACCAAGCTTCCAATCCGCGCATTCATTACAGCAACTTCAATCTGCCGGTCGGTCATCCGATAGGAGCCGGAGTGGATGAAATCGTATTCAGGCTTCGGGGAGAATGGAATCACTTGTTCGTTAGTTCTTCGACTAATTATTATATCAGCCAATCAGCGAATTACCGACAATTATTGCCGCTTTATGCATTGAACACCGGCTTGAACCAACAGGTATTCTACGAAAACGTCGAACTGGGTTACAACTTCAATCACCTGTACGGCCTGGAAATCTTTGGTTCCGCTAAATTGCGTATGGTGAAGAATCCTCTACAGGATGGTCAATCTTACTGGTTCAATATCGGGATACGAACCGCGCTTAATAACCATTATTTCGACTTCTGATGCGGATTCAATTTCTCATAGCGCTGCTCTTTTTTGCTTCCTTCGGCTATTCGCAGGCAAGTATCGACCGAATTCGCCATCTGAACCTGAAACCAGATGTTACATCTTCCCAAACGATCCATCATTCGGTGCAACCGATGATTCGCTACACACCGATCCAATCGAATCAAAAAGACACACTTATTTTTGATGGAGATACCAGCATTTTTAATGCACATTTCAGTCCTAAAGGATCGAACCGGAGTTTCGCCATTCTTCCGGCAACAGACAGTTATTTTCAATACGATACCGCTCTCAGTTACCGCGCGGCAATTGGATTTAATTTTGAGAAAACCTGGGGAAAATGGTACAATCGCACTTTATTGACTTCGGGGTGGAGTTTACGGGAAGATTATACTCAGACACATGTTGCTTTTTCGCCATTGCAAAACCGAACGTCTTTTTGGTTTACGGATATTCGCACCCGTTTGGGTTATACGCCGAATGAAATGCTGCACATCAGTGCCGGGATCGATAACCAGTTTTTTGGCGAGGGATACCGATCATTGATCCAGGGAGATCAGGTTGCCCCTAATCCCTTCGTTCAGTTCCGGGTGAATTTCTGGAACCTCGAATACGGGTTGCTCTACCAATTTCTACACGATAATAATTACGCTGATAAAACCCGCGATTGGAAATACAATACTACCCATTACCTGAGTTTGAACATCGGTTCGAATTTCAATATTATGTTGCTGGAATCCGTGATTTTCCAATCAAAAGACAGCACCTATAAGCGGGGTTATGAAGTGGAATATTTAAATCCGTTCGTGTTCTTTCGTCCACAGGAATATAGTTTAGGTTCTACCGATAATGTTTTACTCGCTTTGCAATCGTCTTATTATTTCTCAAATAAAAGACACTGTGTGTACTTTCAATTGCCGCTGGATGAATTCGTCTTAAAAGAAATCAAAAAACGCTCCAAATGGTGGGCAAATAAATACGGGGTGCAACTAGGAATAAAAGGACGCTTCAAACACTGGTCGTATCAATTGGAAGGGAATTTAGTCAGACCCTATACGTTCTCTCACATTTCTTCCGGACAAAATAACGGCTCCATGGGATTGCCTCTCGGTCATTATTTGGGAAGCAATTTTGCCGAACTGCTTGCGACGGCCCAAATTCCGTTCACCCATTTTCAACTGACACTTTTTTCTTCTTTTTATCTGAAAGGATACGATGATTCAGTTGTCAGTTATGGCGGCGACATTTATAAAAGTTATACATCCCATCCCAAAGAATTTGGGAACACAATCGGCCAGGGAATCACACAACGGGCCGTTTCCCTTCAAGCCAATGCTTCAACGACTTTAATCAAGCTGCAATTGGAATTATATGTTCAGGCAGGGATGCAGTACAGTTGGGGCGAGATGGGAACAAGCACCACTCCGCTTATTTGCCTGGGAATGCGTAGTAATTTATTCAACGAACGGAAAATTCGCTGATAAAAAAGGGATTCCATTAGCTGAAATCCCTTTCCTGTTAATTTATTTCTCATCTCACAAAACGTCAGATCTGGATCGAACCCACATTTTTTATCTGGCCTTTCGTAATCGTCACGTTTTGTATGCTTTTTTGGGACGCCAACACTTCCCCTTCTGCTCTTGCCTCAATCTTCAGAAGGTAAGTTCCATCCGGAACTCCTCTGATCATAAAGTACCCGTTCTGGTTGATATACGTGCTTCCGGTATAGAAACTGTTGCTTAAACTGATCGCAGCATGAGAAGCTCCGCTCACCTGACCCTGAAGACCTGTTCCCGGATCCGTAATTTCTGCGATTATCGGATTCAGTGTATAAGCTCCACCGGTTTGTGCAATGGATGATCCTACATTGAAGTCAAGCAAGATACTGGAGGTAACTCCTGAACTTACCTGGCAATGAATCGGCACTTCAACCTGTCCGGAGAAATTAGATCCGAAGGACAAATTCACTGTATTTGAACCATTTGATCCGTTAAATGTCAAACTGTTCTCACCGCTGAAAGTCAATTTCAATTTGGTGTATGTACCCGGCTGAACCGTAGTTGCACTTGCAATGGTCACTTCTGCTCCGTTTGTCAGGTCCAGGATATTGATCTCCTTGGAAGTTTCATTGATCGTAACCCATCCGGAATTTTCCAGGTAGGCTTCAATTTTCAGGATTTCAACATTCAATGACACAAAATCACCCGGTGAATCCGTCATTCTAACTTCCATTTGTCCCTGAGAGACTTGATTGTTCTTCTTACATGATTGAATTATGAAACCCGCACAAACAATCATCAACGTAAATACCAGTACCTTTTTCATAATCGTATATTTTAATCCGGAAACAGGTAAACGAAGTTTGTGCCAAAGGAAAGAACATTGAATCGAACCAATCGCGATTAAGCTGTAAATAAAGGGTGTAAACAAATCGACGGAAAAACGGTGAAGAACTTCAGGGATTCTGTTTTCGTTCAATATGAAAAGGTCATTTTCATATTGAAAAGCAAATTTTAGCACAAAAAAGAGGGAGGCTTACCACTTCCTCCCTCAAACTAACACACCTATGACCCGATTTTTGAGAATCCAAAAAAGGATCTCATAACCTGATACAGAACAAAGATATCCTTAAAGTTAAATCTAAGCTGTAGGAATTAATAAGAGGTAAGAACTAAGTAACATTTGGTTCATTTTAAAGAATACTTGAAATAATTATTATCTAAAATCAATCTAATTTAAACCCGATTTGAAATTTTGGATTGGAGTTGGGTACAACTTCACAAGTTGATGCGTACATTTGCACAATCTTTAAAAAGAGTAATTATGGGTATCGGCAAAAAAGTGAAGATGTACATGAATTTCACCAAATTCAGACTCTCAGCCCTTGTTATTCTATCTGCCCTTTCCGGATATTTATTTGTTGGTGGTCATGACGGACTGGAAATGGTCTACTTAATGGCCGGTGGTTTATTGGTCACTGCTGCTTCCAACGGATCCAACCAGATTTGGGAACGTGAATTGGACGTACTGATGAACCGAACGGGAAAAAGACCGCTTCCAATGGGAGAAATGTCTGTAAACGAAGGAATAACTGTTATAGCCGTTTGTTTACTTCCGGGATTGTGGATGCTTTACCAATTGAATTTAGGTTCGATGCTGCTTGGTTTGGCTGCATTTGTATCATACGTTTTCATTTATACTCCCATGAAGCGCATTTCAACCTGGGCTGTTTTTATCGGGGCATTTCCGGGAGCTCTTCCTCCTATGATCGGGGCTGTTGCCGGATCTGACAGTTTCGGATTGGTTCCGGGAGTGTTGTTTTTTGTACAATTCGTTTGGCAGTTCCCACATTTCTGGGCGATCGCATGGGTGGTGTACGACGATTATCAGCAAGCAGGTTTTTCCTTATTACCGTCCAAAGACGGTCGTACGAAAGGATCGGCTTTCCAGATCATGATCTACTCATTGGCACTGATTCCCTTTTCATTATTGCCCTGGCTGATGGGCTGGACAAGTGATATTACATTAATCGTAGCAGGAAGCTGCTCCATCCTATTCTTCCTTCAATCTTATAAATTATTCCTGAGCCTGACTATTGCTGATGCCAAAAAATTGATGTTTGCATCCTTTATTTGGTTACCGGTTGTTCAATTTTTATATGTGTTCGACAGAAAGCTCCCTGAAATCCTGGATGCTTTATGGCAGCACGGTACTCTTTTTTAAAAAAACTATGTCTCAAATCGATTACGAGAAAGAATTGACTCCCGAGGTACGGGAGAAGATGAAGAAAAACCTCATTTATGTAGGTATTTTCGGTATCATGATGCTGTTTGCCGGTTTGTCCTCCGGATACATTGTAAGTGCTGGCGATACCTTTTGGGTAAAGTATGACTTTCCACCGGCATTTTATATTTCGACCGCACTGATCGTTTTAAGCAGTATTGTCCTGTTTGTGGGGATTAAACTTGCACAAAAAGGAAATGCCAACATTTTGAAAACAGTTGTTCCTTTGACGTTTATCCTTGGTGTGGGATTTGCTTACTTTCAATTTAAAGGATATAAGGAACTGTATCAAAGCGGTGCCTTTCTATCATCAAAGATCACTGTTTCAGAAGGACGTTATGGTTCTTATTACGAGCTTCAGGTGGATGGGAAGTACATGGAAGTTGATGGGAACGATTACCTGATCGCCGATAAGGTTATTTCGGATGAACAGAAAAAGGAGATCAGTGCTTTTGCAAAACAATTTGAACGGATCTCCAAAGAAAAAAATCCGAAGATCACCGGTTTGGATAAATACACTCTTCGCTATAAAAACCAGGAAGTTCGCCTAAAGAATGGAAAGTTCTATATTCAGGATACGGTTGAATTACAGCATGTAGATCTGATCCGCTTAGAAGAGTTTTCATGGCATATTCGTGACGGACGCGGTGATTTCTTCCATGCAGGAAAATATGGAAAAGACTTTAAGATCTACTATAAAAATCAGGAACTGGATTATAAAGACAGAACCTTATATTATAAAGGAGTTCCTTTAAGTGCACCACTTCAGTTGAAAATGGATTCGTCTTCCGACACCGCGACTTCTTATCTGTATATCCTGACTTTTTTACACTTATTACATATTTTGGTTACGCTGATTTTTGTATTAAGAGCCTCAATTCGTTCATTATCAGGTAAATTAGCAGCTGACAATTTCCTTCCTGTGCGCACCCTTGCTATTTTCTGGCATTTTTTAGGTGTATTATGGATCTATTTGTTGCTTTTTTTGCTTTTTATTCATTAAACTTGCACAAAAAATTATAAAATGGCTGGACACGCTACAACACATGTCGACGCTACAACCGCTTGGGGCGGGAAGACTTCACCGTTTAACGTAAGTTACGGAAAGTTAATGATGTGGTTTTTCTTAGTATCGGATGCATTGACATTCGGTGGATTGTTAGTTGCTTATGGTTATACGCGCCACACGACGCAAAGCGCATGGCCGATCGGTGAAGAGACTTTTGACTCCTTACCTTTCTTAGGTCACGGTTATCCATTGATGTACGTTGCATTAATGACCTTCATTTTGATCGTATCCTCTGTAACGATGGTACTCGCAGTTGAAGCTGGTCACCGAATGGACAAAAAAGGAGTGATGAAGTGGATGATCGCTACGATCATCGGTGGTTTCTTCTTCCTTGGGTCTCAGGCCTGGGAGTGGTCTCACTTTATTCATGGTTCTCATTTCGGAAGTGTTGAAATCCTTTCGGGAGAACACACGGGATCCCGCGCAATTGTGAAAGGTCATTTTGGAGATTTGGAAAGCTTCACAGTAGTTCAGGCAGGAAAACACCACAAAGTTGGAGACGTTATCAAAGAAACTCCGGACGAATTGTTCCACCATTTCCGCACAGCGGTTATGAACGGACAAGTGAAAGACGGAAAAATCACTTTGCATGACGGTTCGGTTGCAACCTGGAAAAAACACAACGATGAACACATGGAGTTGATCATCAAAACAGATGGGACCGGTCATTCTTTAGCGAAAGTGACCAAGATCCATGGAAAAGATGCCGAAGTGAAATATTGGGAATCTGTTAACTCAGGAAAAAAAGGAGCCATCATTTACGGTGCTGACTTACAAAGCAACGAATACGGTCCTTCCCAGTACGGACAATTCTTCTTCTTCATTACAGGATTCCACGGATTCCACGTATTCTCAGGAGTTGTAATCAATATCTTGATCTTCTTAGGAGTTTCCAGTGGGAAATACCACAAACGCGGACATTACGAAATGGTGGAGAAAACAGGATTGTACTGGCACTTTGTCGATTTAGTTTGGGTGTTCGTATTTACATTCTTCTACTTAGTTTAATTTTTTGAAAGATACAGATCATGGAAAGAGACGATATTATTGAATATTCATTAGATGCTCACCATAGCGAAGAACAGGGAAAGAAGATTCGTCGCAAAATTTGGTTAGTCACAGCAATTCTTACCCTAATTACAGCTTTTGAGGTTGGTGTAGGGATGACCGTTCACCAGGATAGTTCAATGTGGTGGATCGTTAAATTACTCTTCATCGGTTTGACATTGTTGAAAGCAGGTTACATCGTATTGGTATTCATGCACTTAGGTGATGAACGCAAAGTATTGAAGTACTGCATTTTAGTTCCGTATTTTATTTTTGTTATTTATCTGATTTTCATTGCGCTGACTGAGGCTAATGCAGTCCACACAGCTTGGGAAACATACGGAGGATAGTTCATTTAAACGATTTATAGCCAATGGCTAAGTCAAATTCTAAAGCCGGTTCGTTAAAATCAGTGTTCGCACTACTGCTTTTATTCGGACCGGCTCTTATTTTAATATTCATTTCCACTCGGGGTTGCGAACACAAATTCAAAGAGCTGGATGATTATGGAGTTATTCCGAAGTTTTCCTTTACCGATGCGAAAGGAAAAGTCTATACCAACCGTTCTTTTAAGGACAAGATTGTCATTTATACCACTATTCAGCCTTCCTGTCCGGATTCATGTGGTATCACTATCTGGCACCTGGACCAATTGATTTACCAAAGTCTTCGCGAAAACAAAAAGAAAATGGGCCACGTGAAACTGGTCTCTGTTTTGACAGATGGTGCCGGAAACCCGGATAAGCGTATCAAAGACGTGGAATTCATGCTGAAAGATCGCGTGGAAGGATTTGACCCTTCGATATGGATTGTTGTTACAGGGGATGCTAAAGCACTCTACGACATCAAACACAACGGACAAACCTTACTCCAAGAGGATAAAAAGTACTTCGGTGGATTTGGTTTCCAGGAACTGATGCTACTTGCAGACAAGAGTAATCATCTGAGAATGGTACTTCCCGGAAAAACAGAAAGTACGATTCGTACCATGCGTGATCACATGGCTTTGCTGGAAAAAGAATACGATATCAAAGCTTATAAATTGAAGAAGAAAAGGTAAAACCTCTGACAAATAACAAGCAAGTCACTTTGGGAAAAAGAATTCGCTAAAACGGATTAGAGCAGTTTTCAAAGAGAGTTAATTACAAGCATATGAAACGGATAATACATGTCGCGCTGATTCCAATCCTTCTCACTGCCTGCAAGACAGAACCGGAAAAGAAACCGAAAGCACTTCCCTATTTCGGGAATTACGACATTGTTTTTTCTGAAACAGATGGTGTTCAATCAGTAGATACGATCTATCCCAAAATTCCTGCATTCTCCTATTTGAACCAGGATTCTGCTGTCATCACATCCCAATCCATGAAGGGAAAAGTGTGGATCGCCAATTTCTTTTTTACAAGTTGTCCGAGTATTTGCCCCCCAATGATTTCTCAAATGAAGCGGCTAAATATCCTGACCCGGGACCTTGCTTCGGAAGTACAGTTTATGTCCTTCAGCATCGATCCGAAAACAGATCAGCCACATGTACTGAAAGCATACATTAAAAACAACGGCATTCAGGCAAAAAACTGGCAGTTTTTCACCGGTGACGAAGCAAAAACGCACCGTTTAGGCGTGATGCACTTCATGGTCCATGCAGATAAAGACCCGATGGCTGCCGGGGGATTCGCCCATAGCGACGGATTGGTCCTGGTGGACAGAGAAGGATATGTAAGAGGGGTTTATCGCGGAACGCAAACCCAGGATGTAGACAAATTGAACAAGGATTTACGCAAATTATTAGAAATCGAATATGGAATCAACTCAAAGCACTAAGCCCGGTATCCGGAAATTAATCATCGTACTTTCTATCGTTATCCCGGTTGTAGTTGCCGCTCTGTTCAAGGTGAAGATCGAAGGACATGATTGGCATTTCTTACCTTCCATATACGCAGCCATTAACGGATTGACTGCCTTTCTTTTGGTTGTTGCACTCATTGCCATCAAACAAAAAAAGATCAGCCTTCATGAAGGAATTATCAAAGTATGCATGGGCCTTTCTGTTCTATTCCTGTTGTTATACATTGCTTATCACATGACTTCCGATCCAACGGTTTATGGTGATTTAAACGGAAGCGGGGGGAATTTGGATAATTATGAAAAGTCACAAATCTCTTCAGCAAGCCAAATTGCCTACTACATCATTTTGATCACACACATTATTTTAAGTGTAGCGGTAATCCCAATGGTTCTATTCTCTTATCTGTATGCCTGGGAAGGAAGATATGACAAGCACCGCAAATGGACGAAAATTACCTGGCCTTTGTGGTTTTATGTTGCTGCAAGCGGAGTGGTGGTCTATATCATGATTTCTCCGTATTACCCACACTGATAAAATTTCGACTCCTTAACAAACATTTCTTTCTTCTTACTTTTTCCGAGTCTTGAAGATATGCAATTTACTGTAATTGAAAAAAATTCACATTCCAAGATTACTGGAATGCTGAAGGGCAGGATCCTTTTCCTCCCATTCTGATCATCAGACCAATTCCGAAAAAGGTATACCAATCGCGTGAAGCGCGATTTCCTCTTTGACCGAAGCGGTTTCCATCCAAACTTCTATTGCTCAGCGCGGCAGCTGTCGGTCCATTTTGAGCGGCCAAAAGCACCGGATCCGCATACCGGTAGCCGCCAACATCATCGAGATAATCTGTAAACAAAAATCGAATTCCATACTCCAGGTTCAACCCGATATTTTCAGTCAGTGAAATCCGAGCACCAATGGCAAGTGGAATACCCATTTGAATACGGGAATATTTTCCCCTGTCAGCCAGTTCTGTTCCCTGGCCTTCTGTTCCCAATGGTTGCAATTCGATCATCGCCCCATTGTAATTGGTCATCGGATTAATCCGCGTAACAGATAATTCGGCCAATAAATAAGCCGTCCCTTTATATCGTCTATTCCCAATCTCAAAGGGAAAGTAGGTTACTTCGATCCCGGACCCGAACTCAAACAAATCCGATTGAAAGGAAAGATTCCTGTTTTTATAAAATTCACCGTTTTGTTCGCTATCATATCCTTCAATTTTTCCGTAGGTGAAATTCAACCGGTATGCCAGTCGTGCATTGATGTTATAACGGTACAGGATTTGACCGGCCAGGTTCGTATGTCTGAAATGCGCCTGATTTAAATCCCCGATATAGTAACTTCCACCAGCCATGAAACCAATTTCAGAACGTGACAACCCATTGTGTCTGTAAGCTTTTTGGCTCCAGGAATAAGAAGCTGCCATACAAAGCAATAAGATCAGAATTCTGTTCTGCATATCGGTATAACGTATTTGAAAGCGATTAATTGTGTGTTCCGGCTGTCATTGGAACCAAAATCCCTTTCTCAATCAGTAACTCGGCTATTTGAATGGCATTGGTAGCAGCGCCTTTTCTCAGATTATCGGCTACTACCCACATGTTCAGTGTTTTCTCCTGGCTCTCATCTCTGCGGATTCTTCCTACAAATACATCATCCTTTGATTCAGCAAAACGGGGCATCGGGTAGGTATTGGTCGTCGGATCATCCTTCAAGGTAATTCCCGGAGTATCATGCAATAACTTTCGGACATCCGCCAAATCAAATTCTTTTTCGAATTCCACATTCACGGCTTCCGAATGTCCGCCCACTACTGGAACGCGCACCGCTGTTGCTGTTACTGAAATTGACTGATCCAATATTTTTTTTGTCTCATTGGTCAATTTCATTTCTTCCTTGGTATATCCATTGTCCAGAAAGGAATCGCAATGAGGAATACAGTTTTTGTCGATCGGGTAATTGTATGCCATTTCTCCGGAAACACCGTTACGCTCGTTTTCCAATTGCTGAACGGCTTTTACTCCCGTTCCCGTAATGGATTGGTACGTTGAAACAACCACCCGTTTTACACCATAAGCTTTGTGAAGTGGGGCGAGCGCCATCAATAGCTGGATCGTACTGCAATTGGGGTTCGCAATGATCTTATCCGAAGCTGTCAGGATATCTCCATTGATTTCGGGAATGATCAATTTTTTGTCCGGGTCCATTCTCCAGGCCGAACTATTATCGATCACCGTTGTACCAACCGCAGCAAACCTCGGTGCCCACTTCAGAGAAGTTTCACCTCCTGCTGAAAAAATAGCCACATCCGGTTTCATTGTAACAGCCGTTGCCAAATCCACAACCGGAAATTCCAACCCTCCGAATTCGATCATCTTACCAACCGATTTCTCAGAAGCTACTGGTATTAATTCCGTAATGGGAAATGAACGTTCTTTCAACACTTCCATCATCACATTTCCAACCATTCCTGTTGCCCCGACAACTGCTATTCTCATAACCAAAAAATTTTACACAAAAATAATACTAAAAAGTTCAAAAGGTTGAAAGAGTTCAAAGGTTCAAAAAATTTAGTTGTTCAAAAATTGAATTTGAACATTTGAACATTTGAACATTTGAACATTTGAACATTTGAACATTTTCACGAATTCAAATGAATATCGTACCTTTGTACCGGAAAAAACCATTCCACCGATTTGAAGTGAGGAAAAGTTCATCACACGTGACAATCAGTTCGGACCATTTATAGAACAATTTCATGCAATTTGATGAATTAAACTTGCTTCCCCATTTGTTGGACGCACTAAAAGAATTAGAATACACTACTCCCACGCCTATCCAGGAACAATCCATCCCCAGTTTATTAGAAGGAAAAGACTTATTTGGTTGTGCACAAACCGGAACCGGAAAAACAGCTGCTTTCGCTTTACCCATATTACAACATTTGGAACCGGAAGGTCCTGTTAAGGGAAAAAGACCCATCCGCTGCCTGGTGTTGGCTCCAACACGCGAATTAGCGAACCAGATCAACGACAGTTTTAAAGCTTACGGGAAATTTTCCAAGTTGCGATCAATGGTGATTTTTGGTGGTGTGAATCAAAACAAACAAGTCAACCAATTGAATGCCGGAGTCGATATTTTGGTGGCAACACCCGGCCGGTTGCTGGATTTAATGAACCAGGGACATATCCATTTGTCTAAAATCACCCATTTTGTACTGGATGAAGCAGACCGGATGCTGGATATGGGATTCATCCACGATATCAAAAAGATCCTTCCACGTTTACCGAAGAACAAACAGAATATCTTTTTCTCCGCAACCATTTCTCCGACGATTATGGAACTTGCGGGAACAATTTTATTCGATCCGGTGAATGTGCGGGTAACACCGGTTTCTTCGACTGCAGAGATCGTGGATCAGTTCGTTTATTACGTTGAAAAAGCGGATAAACGTGCTTTCTTAAAGCAGTTGATCAAAAGTGAAAACATTTCACATGCCATTGTCTTTACGAGAACAAAACATGGAGCTGACCGCGTTGCCAGGGAACTGACGAAATCCGGGCACAAAGCAGAAGCAATTCACGGAGATAAATCCCAAAATGCACGCGAAAGAGCTTTAGCCGGTTTTAAGAATAGAACCGTGAATTTTTTAGTTGCAACTGATATTGCATCGCGTGGTATTGATATTGATCAACTGGAATATGTGATCAATTTTGAAATTCCAGAAGTAGCGGAAACTTACGTACACCGGATTGGCAGAACAGGCCGTGCTGGATCAAGTGGGGTTGCTTATACGATGTGTTCCAGCGAGGAAAAAGGTTCTTTGAAAGCCATCCAGAAGCTGATCAATCAGCAGATTCCTGAGCGAACATTGAAATAAATATAGCTATTTAGCAAAATCGGAATATCGGTATATACCGATATTCCGATTTTGCTATATTCGAACATCATGGTATTATCATGTTCAAATTTCCAGGATCTATTCAATGGTTGAAGTAATGCTACTTCAACCGTTTCTTCATAACCTTTTCTATAGCTCCGAGCCAGTAATTTCTAAAACCAAATCCATTGGTTTTACCGGTTAATTTTTTCATTTTGGAAATAGCTCCGGAAGAAATATCGAACTGAATGACGTAAATGGATGCAAGCTCTTCGCTCTTACTGAAATACTCCACAATATAGACCAATCCGGTTCCATTTCCCTGGCCTACGTATTTCTGTATCCCTTGTTGCGCATCTGACTCCGATAAACTATACGTGTTGTCCGTTACAAGTTCATCTGCATTTACTTCATCATTTGCCTTTTTAACGACATCGAGTGATACTTTCACCTTTGCTGCACCATAATACTTTGCTATATCGTATTTGTCAGATTCCGTAATCAATACACTGTTCCAAACGTTCAAATAATAACTTTGAATTTTAGCGGGATCTGTAAAACCAGCAGATCCAACCATTTTAGCTTGAGAAAAATCTATCCCGAACCAGGTGATCTCGGCCAATTTCTGTGCAAAGGAACTGTGAATTAAAAATAAGGTAGAGACAATTAAAAGTACTTTTTTCATTTTAAGTTAGTTTGATTCTCAAAGATAAATAGTTTAGGAAAACTAGGTCAATCAAAATCGACTTTTGTATATTTAATCCGACTTAATTGATATGAAGGCACTTTTCATTGTTCTTACACTACTTTTTCCATTCCTTAGCTGGAACCAGCTTACGGACGATTTTTCAGACGGAGATTTCACTTCCAATCCGGTGTGGAATGGTACCAGCACTACGTATATTGTAAATGCAGGTCAGGAATTACAATTAAACAATACTATTGCTGCGACCTCTTATCTATCAACTCCTCACAATTTAACTTCCCTGGACAACAAACAATGGGAAATCCTGGTCCGGCAAACCTTTGCTCCCAGCACCAGCAATTTCGGAAGGGTATACCTCACTTCCGTTTCTGCCGATTTAAGTACCAATCCGGATGGATTTTACCTGCAATTCGGGGAAGCCGGTTCAACAGATGCTGTTCGCCTATTTAAAATGATTTCCGGAGTCTCTACCCAGATTTGTGCTGCTCCGGACGGACAAATCGCAACTTCATTCGCGGTACGGGTGAAAGTTGTGAGAGACAATACCGGTCTTTGGAAATTATATGTCGATGCAAGCGGCGGTACAAACTTCGGAAGTGCTTACACCGGAACGGATGCAGCAGCCCTTACCGGAACTCATTTCGGTGTTTTCCAGACTTACACTGCTTCCAATGCAACCAAGTTTTATTATGATGATGTCTATGTGGGGGATGAAATTGTAGATACCCAGGCACCAATACTTGTAAGTACAACAGCGATTACCAATTCTCAGGTCGATCTGCTGTTTAGTGAGCCGGTTGGTGGAGCAAATTTGCTCCTTACAAGCAACTATACGCTAAATCCGTCGGTAGTTGTCGGTGCTGTTTCTGTTGACGGTACAAATACAGCTTTGCTTCATTTAAACCTGGCTTCCTCACTCACTAACGGACAAAACTACACGGTCACAGTTTCAAGCATTGAAGATGCTTTTGGAAATACGGCAACTAATTTGACCGGGAACTTTAGCTATTTGGTGGGTGAAACTGCCGTGAAAGGAGATGTGATCATCTCAGAGGTCATGGTCGATCCCACTCCTGTCATTGGCCTGCCGGAGCTGGAATTCGTTGAAATCTACAATAAGAGTAACAAATACATCGACCTATCCGGTTGGAAATTAGGAGACCTAAGTGGTGACGGAACGATTTTATCAGGTTTCATTAATCCGGGTCAGTATAAAATTCTCTGTGCCTCGGCAAACACCCCCGAATTTGCGGGATCGTATGGTGTGAGCAGTTTTCCAAGTTACAACAACTCAAGTGATGACGCGATTCTGAAAGACAATTCCGGGATCATTATTGACAACATTTCCTATACAGACAACTGGTACAGGGATCCGATTAAAAAAAGCGGCGGTTATAGCCTGGAACTGATCAATCCCAACGATCCATGTTCTGATTCTTCGAATTGGATTGCTTCCACAAATGCAAATGGCGGAACCCCGGGTGCCCAAAATTCGGTGTATACGATTACCCCGGATACCCAGATTCCACAAATCAGCAGTTTGATTGCAATTAGTCCGAATTACCTGGAAGTTCATTTCTCAGAAGGAATGGATTCTGCGAGTTTGGTCAATGCTGTTTTCACTTCAAATCCAAACCTGACGGTTCAATCCGTTTCCGTTGCATCCACTTTCAGTAATCAGGCCACAATTGTTTTTAATGAAAACCTGGTGTTTAGTCAGCACTATAGTTTTTCTTACGGTTCCGTGAGCGATTGCTGGTTAAATGCAACTACCTTGAGCGGAAGTTTCGCTTTAGCCGATGTACCGCAAGCGGGAGATTTGGTGATTAACGAGATCTTATTCGATCCTGCAACCGGCGGATCTGATTTTGTGGAACTCTACAATCGTTCTGCCAAAGTCCTTAACCTGAAGGATTTGTTTGTCACGAATCTGGATGAAGATACCGTTCAATTGACCCAAAACTATTTCCTGGACCCGGGAGCTTATGTTGTATTGACTCCGGACAGCAATTATCAAAAAAGTACATTTCCACAATCCGTTCCGGGACGATTTTATGTTACTTCGCTTCCGTCATTGAACAATGATTCATCCACCATCCAACTTCTCTACAATTCAATTGTACTGGATAAAGTAAGTTACCGGGAAGACTGGCATTTATCACTCATCGATGACACGGAAAACAAAACTCTGGAACGCATTAATCCGGAAGGGGCTTCATCCAGCGCTTCCAACTGGCATACTGCTGCAGAAACGATCGGATTCGGAACTCCGGGAAAAATGAATTCCCAATATGTGTCCGGAAGTGTTTCTTCGACATTCGGGGCTACAGAACCGATTTTTTCACCGGACAATGATGGTTTCCAGGATGTCTTGTTGTTCCAATACAATTTTGATGCAGGAATGATCGCTACCCTCAAAATCTTCGATAATCAGGGACGCGAAGTTCACACCTTGTTTTCCAGTGAGTTATTGGGTCAGCAGGGAAGTTTTACCTGGGATGGTGTGCTGTCGAATAATCAAAAAGCACCTATCGGAATTTACATTGCAGTTATTGAAGCCTTTTCTGCTGATGGCAGTGGAAAACAGTTTGCAAAACGGATTGGCTTTACTTTGGCAGGAAAGCTGGACTAATTCGCCGGTTAACATCCTGATCCTTAATCTATTTTAAAATTATTTGATTTTCTGCGGTTATTGCTGTTAAATAACGGCATGAAAAAGCTAATTTTGCACTGAAATTTTAATCGCCATCTAAATGAAAAGAACAGCTCTGTTTTTAACACTTTTCCTTTTTTCAGCTCACTTACACATCTTTGGTCAAACCAAAAAAACCGTATTTGATGCCAAGTTCGAACTATCCGAAGAAGCAAAAGGAAAAGGATTCGGTTTCATGACTCTTGGTTCCGATGGGACGTATATGTATTCACTCAGTGTCAAAGGGCTTAATTTGATGATGATCCCGATCGGATTCAAATACATCATCAATAAATTCGACGCGAAGATGAACCTGGTACTTTCCAAAAAAGTACCGATGAAAACGGATATTTACAAATTGGGAATGTACCGTGCACCGCTCGATATGAAGATGATCGATAATCGCTTGATCCAAACCGTAAGCAACCTGGATAAAAAGACGGGAATGCGCAGCATTTACCTGATCGAATACGAAAAAGACAATCTGGCACAGGGCAATACACTTGAAATAGGTTCTTTTCCTGAAAAAGGAAAACAAAAAAACGATGTAAACTCTTTTTTCGATCCGAAAAATAACCAGGAATTTGCATTGGTCGTTCAATCATCCAAAGGATCCGGAAACTCAAAAGCAACACTTTTTGTTATTGACAATGAGCTGAAAACAAGTATGAAAACGGAGTTTGATGTAGCGGGAGATTACGAGAAAACCAGCTTCAGTAATTACATCATTTCTGAAAAATTCATTGCCTTTACCTGTAAAACAAAGGGTGGAAAGAATGAATCCGATAAACTTGATTTCTACCTGATTGACCGAAAAAGTGAAAATCTACAGCAATTTGAGATCACTTTGAGAGACATCGGGAACAGTATTTCTGATTTTGAATGTGCCCTGGATGCATCCGGGAAATTGCATATTTCCGGTTTCTACAGCTCAGGAGTTAAACGATCCGATGATTCCGGGGGTGTCTTTACGCAAATCTACGATACAAATACCGGTGAGAAGGTCAGCGAAGACATTCATCCTTTTACCTTTGATTTCATTACGGAAAACATGTCCGAAAGACAGAAGAACAAGACCGAGAAGAAAATGAACAAAGGCAAGGATTACGATATTTACGAGTATCTGGTAAGAGAAGTAATCCCGAACAAGGATGGAAGCTCGATCCTGGTAGCTGAGCGTTTCCGCTACTATGAAACGACCTATACGGATTCCAAGGGAAACAGACATACAACACCACATTACATCCATGCGGATTTAATCACGGTTCGTACAAATAAAGACGGGGAAATCGAATGGGTTCAACGCTTTAAGAAGTTCCATCATGCGACCAATGCCATGGCGGGCCAGATGCTCTTTCACAACGTAGAAGATTATTTCTATGTTGTGTTTATGGAAGAAAACAAAATGAAAATGGCCGAGATCAGCAAGGAAGATGGAAGCAGTAAGTCAAAAGACGTATTTACGAAAGATCAAATCGGAAATTATGTTCCTGCTCTCGGAAGCAGTGTTCAAACTTCGCCGACAGATTATATGAGTCAATTCATTCGTATAAAAAAGGCGAAAATCCTCACTGTTTCTTTTGAAAAGTAAGCGACAGTAATATTCACTTGTTTAAATGAAAAACCCCGGTATCCTAAAGATCACCGGGGTTTTGTTTTAACTATCAGAATCGTTGGTTTACTCTACGTAACTCAATTTCAACATATTTGATTTTCCATTCTCTTCGATCGGAATAGAAGCAATATTAATCACCAAATCTCCCTGTTTCAACAATCCTTCTTTGGCAAGGAGGTATTTAATATCCGCAATCGTATGATCGGTGCTGACCTTTTTATCGTAATAGAACGCTCTTACACCCCAAACCAGGCTCAATTGAGTAATGATCTGCTTGTTCCCGGTAAAAACAAAGATTGGTGCATTGGGTCTTTGGGACGCGATTTTATAAGCCGTATATCCGGAATATGACATGGTAATAATGGCATCTGCCTCCACTCGTTGAGCCAATCGACAGGCATTAAAACAGATCGAATCCGAAATGAAACGCGACTGTGATTTATCCGGAAGCTGGTCTTTGTGATAGATTCCTTCAAATTTCTCCATCTCATTTACGATATTCACCATCGTACGGATAACCTCAATCGGGAATTTTCCTACAGATGTTTCTCCAGAAAGCATTACCGCATCCGCTCCATCCAAAACGGCATTGGCTACGTCGTTTACCTCTGCGCGTGTGGGAGTTACATTGGTAATCATACTTTCCATCATTTGAGTTGCCACAATCACCGGTTTTGCAAACTGATGACCTTTACGGATCAGCATTTTCTGGATCAACGGAACATTTTGATACGGAATTTCCACGCCCAGGTCACCACGCGCAACCATTAATGCATCCGTTACTTTGATAATCTCATCAATGTCCTCAATCGCTTCCGGTTTCTCAATTTTTGCCACCACCCGTGCTTTTGCTTGACGATTCGAGATAATGTGCTTTAGCTCAATGATATCTCTTGCTGAACGGACGAATGACAATCCAATCCAGTCCACATCATTATTCAGTGCAAATTCCAAATCTTCCCGATCCTTTTCAGTCAGTGATGGTAGAGATATTTTGGTATTCGGCAGATTCACTCCTTTTTTGGAAGAAAGGATTCCACCGTGGATCACTCTCGCTTTGATTTCTGATTCCCCGTTCGTTTCCACGATCTCCATCTGCAATTTCCCGTCATCGAGCAAAATGCGTTCTCCCGGTTGCACATCACGGGGCATCAGGGAATAACTGATCCCAAATTTTTCTGCTGTTCCTGTAATGCGTTCGGTTACAATCGTCACAATCGCGCCTTCTTTCATCATCACGCCATTGTTCTCCATTTCATACGTTCGGATCTTCGGACCTTGTAAATCGGCCAGGATCGACACATTCAAACCGGTCTCCTTGTTAATCTCACGGATCATGTCGATGCTTTTCTTGTGATCTTCATGCGATCCGTGTGAACAGTTCAAACGGCATACGTTCAAACCATCCAATATCATTTGTTTTAATACTTCTTTATCCGCGGTAGCCGGACCTAAGGTTGCTACAATTTTGGTTTTTTTCATTCGAAAATTATTAGTTCTGCGGAAGGGATTGATTCTGCTTCAAAAACATAAGCAGCCATCACACTGTTCGATTCCCGAATCCGTTCAACCAACTCATCTAATTCGTGGAGTACATTTTCTCTTAGAATTAAAAAGTAATCAATTTGGTTTTTTTCAGGGATCAGGAATTTTCCTTCCGATTTATTCTTAATTAAATACCATTCCATGTGATCCACCTCATCGATAAATACATGAAAACTGTGTTGTGAAACGACTGTTCCTTTTTTGGATTGAATCACAAACGGCTCTTCACTTTTCGTCAGCTCAAGCTCCAAAATCTTATTGATTCCCCAAGCCAAACGATAATCACTGTGGTGCGAACAGATCCCGATCAGTTCAAAGTCTACAGAAGTTTCCAATGAAAGTACATGACGCTTTTGTTTGCTCATCCACTTTAAATTTATTCACGTGAAGATACGCATTATCTCAGACATGACAATCTGTTTGGAGATTAGGATTTGGTTAAGAAAATGAAGTGTTCCAAAAAGCGGAAAAAGATGCACTAATCAGGACAAAGAATACCTTTAGATCATTCTTCTAGTAATTGATCGTTTGAATTATCCTGGTTAGGAAGAACCTCAAAATTGACATAAATATTCTTTCCGAATTTGGTGCAAGATACCAAGGCTAAAAATATTCCAATTAGAATAGAGAAAAATCTCATACTAATAATCGATATTATAAGTTACTTGTCCATTCCCAGGCACAGTCACAATATGTGAATAAGAATTACTGATCCCATTTCTTATGACTGTCCATTCTACGAGGTAATCTCCACTAGGAACTTTAGCAAAAGCACCATCATTATCATAGCAACCCGTTAAAGTAAAAGGTTGAAATGCTGAGATCCCGCTTAGTGAAACATAATTTCTCTTGTAGATTAAAGTATCATTTGGACCTTGGCAATTTATATTATGGATACTGATTTTTATTTCGCCAAATGGCAACATCTGATAGTCCAAATGGTTTCTTTTTCCTTTTTTGACTTTTGCCTCACCGGTATTTCCATAATCTACCCAACCCACCGGGTAATTATCTTCAGAATTTAATTGAACAAATACGTCTTTGAAAGGAGAGGTCAAATGTTCTAACTTATAATAACCATTCGCATCTGTCGTTGTTGTTTCCAAAGTTTTGTAAGAGGTCCCGATAGGATCTTTTGAATCAATTTTAGTTCGATACAGTTTAATTGGCACACCTTCTATTCCCTCTCCAGTAATAGGATTATAGACACGACCGTCTACATAAACATTCTTGCCGAACTTGGTGCAAGTTGTTAATGTTACAAAACACAATATTAAGACAAATAAGTTATTTTGCTTCATAGCACAACCAATTTTTGCTGCTGCCAGCGGTTATCGATTAAACAACGTAAAATGTACGTTCCGGGTTTCAATTCTTGGTCTGATTCCCAGGATGCTTGCCCTACTTCACATTGAAACACCGGGTTACCCATTACAGTGAAACAAGTTACGGTTTTTATTATACCTGTGCAATCCAGTGTAAATCTTCCGGTGGTGGGATTGGGGTATAATCTCAGCTCCGGTTCTTCGGATTCTGTGGCTTCGACTCCGTTCAGCCACCGGGAATCCGGTTCTGCAATTCTGTTGGTTTGTTCTGTTTCGGATACCCCACCCGGTGGAGCAAGCCTGTCAGGACTGCATTGATAATAATCAATCTCGGCTGTGAATTGCGCTCCGAATTCAGTTTCGAAACCCTCTTCCAGCTCAATATATTCTCCGGCATTCAAAACCAGGTCCGCATTCGGCATCACCTGGTACCAACCATCCGGCGTGGATGGCGTGACGTGGTTTCCCACCCGGATAGCCACCTTGGCCCTGCGTTTGGCTTTATACAAATAATTGCTGCGAGCCTGGTCTCCCATTTTGAAATTCTGCAGGCCCAGATACCAGGGTTCAATCTCATTCAATAAAAAGTCCCTCAAACTATCCGAATCTGCATCAATATCTTCTTCCAAATTAATGTGTGGATTGATATTATTATCAATATAAATGGCATCAAAAGGTGTTATTTGTCGGTAATCATTTGGCCGGCCTAAATGTGGATATCCATAATAATTTGATTGAGGGTTGTTAACAATATCGAACTTTCGATACATCAAATCCAAATCCTGCACATTCACCCGCAAACTTCCGTCAGCCGGCCAGAGGTTGGGGTTAATGGCCAAAGCAGTTACCACGCTTTTATGAGAAAATTGGATTTTACTCTGATTTCCTCCAAATAGGGCAAAATTGGTCAAAGCCAAAGCATTTCCAAATTTTGGGAGGTAAGAACCACCGGCATTATCCACTTCCAGCATTTCGGATACATGCAATTGGTGTTTTACCCAGAAAATTGGCAGCAAAAAGCTGATCCAGCTTTGAGAAATCAAACTGTTTTTTTGGAAGATCTTGGTAAAAGAACCTGGTGGAGCATATTTGGCGCTGCGAAGAATGTATTTTTCAAGCAAGTAATTCAAGTCGACCCAATTTTCTCCAGGATCGTTAAATTCCAGACCGTTTGGCGTATTCTCATTATCCGTACCACTTATTTTTCCAAGTGATACCGCAATGTGTCTCATCTTTTGAGGCATCGGAATAAAGTATACACCATTATCATACGCAGCTGTGAAATTCAAAAAATTCACCCGCTCATTATTTGGCCCGGGAATGATATCCAAATCCACCCAGGGATTCGTAAACGGGTTTTCATTCGCGTTCGCAATGTGATAAGTCAATAATTGCTTAGTTGTCTTTTGATACATGGCACCATACATGTAATGCAATAATGTTGGAGATAAAGTCAGTGGTTTGGAAAAAGTTCTGTTACTATATAACGCTGCTTGTGTAGTCAAAGGAATATTTGCACCATAAAAGTTCCCATCGTAACTGATTAATAATCGCGTGTGATGATGATTTGCTCCGTTATCTGCATGTTCACGTTCCATCATAAGTAAGGTTAATCGAGCTACATCACAACTCATGGATGCTGCCAGGATTACATTCTCATTGTATGCACCCATACTACTCGCTGTAGCTTTCCGATCATTCACATAATGAATGAAATCCTTTAATAAATATGCTGATTCTACTATACCATGATTTTGCGTCTGACTGAAAATATTAAATCGAACAATGTAAATATCAAGGGCTTGTTCTCTGAGAATCTCCAGTAAAGCGTTGTGATAAGTACTATAATTATCATAGGACTTGTCGAATGACTGAGAGATAATTGGCGGGCGGTAGCCAGTCAATAAAATGAATGGTTTATCAGCTTCAAAAAAACGATCGGTACATCCATGAACCAGGCACCATTGCAATTTGTTCTTCCCATGAGCAATCTCGTTGTCTTCATTACAGATTTTCTTAGAATGTGGTTCATCGGTTGGAGTAAGGTTTGAATATTCTGCTAAAAATTCAATAGCATCTTCCCATATTCCCTTTTCCAGGCTATTACTTTTAAAGTGTACTCTGATTCTGAAATTAAATCGGAGAGAATCAGGAGCTTTTATTGGTAAATAAGTATCAAATGGCAATTCATACCAATAATTTCCGATACCTATACTAAAATGATCTATTTGTTCGATGGAATCAACAACCAACCATTCACGCTTCACATAAAAGTTGAACACATCTGCACTCATGAAATTATAAAGTGGCCCTGCTAGTCTCAGGCGTTTTTCTTCAAAGGGTTGAACAATGCTATTATCATTCTCATCCATTTGGTTATAGCCATTAAGATAAGTCAAACCTGATGCCAGAGCAGATGAGTCATCGAAATAATTGTATCGCTTATCGATATATGTTATCGGTATGATGACCCGATTGTAATCAAAATCTTCGTTTGCACAAAAAGCCTGAACACTATCAAAAAGCGTCCAGGAGTCTACATCTGATCCTTTCGAAAGAACAATTTCCTCTAATTCGTGCAGTGAATTGTAGATATAATCAGGATTAATCGTATCATTCTTAATGGCGTTACTATCAGAAAAATGAAACAATGTACTCTCTTTAGTAGAGAAGAACTGTCTATTAAACAATTTTCCTGTAGGGATGTTTTCCGCATTTAGCAAACCATAAACTGAATCTGCCAGTTGCCTTTTTGATATAACCAAAGTGTCTTGTGCAAACAAACTTCCTGAAACAAAGAGCAACAAACTAAATAAAAGTTCCTTTTTCATAATCAGTTATTTATTCAGTTTTTCCTCTATTTTTCGGAGACGGTCTTCCAATTCCTGATTCCTTTTTTTCTCTTGAAGTACGTAAAGTGTCAATTCCTCAACTTTCTGTAGAAGTAAACGATTCATTTCTCCCAAATCAATTCCTTCCACAAGAACACTGTCTGTTGACTGGATGTTTGGTAAATGATGATTCTTTAGAATAAACTGTTCCAAGCTGTCCAAATCCATCAAAGGATAATCGGTTGAAAACACAAAATCAGCCCAATTCTCCATATCAACTCGCACCTTTCGGGATAATAATGTACCATTTGAATTCAATTGTAATAATTTATATGGTTCCACATTCGGGTTATTACTCACCAGTTTATCAATCACCAAAGGATGCAATTCCGAATCCTTGATTAAACGCACATGCATTTTTGCATCTGGCTTCACACCAACTCCAAGCCTCGGATCGGGAGAACAGCTAGTATTGATCAAAAACATCCGTTGCGGATTGGAAGATGCCTGCCAAAAAGGTGCTGTTTGGATATATCCGCCGTTCATATCTGAAGCACAAGGCATTACTGCGGGCACCTGGGTATAAACCAGGCTTTTCAGATCCCCGCCATTCTTTACTTTTCCATTGGCATCAATCATTAAAACACCATCATCCGGTAAGGTAGAATCTCCCAATGCTTTGATCTTGAAGTCTCCTTCCTTGATAATCGTATTTCCAATCAATGTGGTAGTCCCGGAAACTTTCAAGTCATTCTTGATGATGGTATTACCAACTACTTTCAGATCACTTTGGATACGTGCCGTTTTGTTGACGATCAGGGAATCTTTGACAATGAGCATGGAATCAATTTTGGCGGTTCCATTGACTTGTAATTTAGCGCTTGGAGAAGTTGTCCCGATTCCTACATTCCCAGAAGTGGGAAGCGTGTTGGTTTGAGAAAATGAAGAGGTCGCAATAAAAATGCTTGAAATGGTGGTTAAAAATACCTGTTGAACAGTAGGTTTCATCTTTGAATAGTTTAAAGTTTCAGTTAATGGAATAAATGTAAAAAACTTTTTTGGTTACAATAGTGTAACAAGAAAAATTAACATTTATACAAAAACTTCGATTTCCTATTCCGAATTGCGTTTTAGAATGAATCATTCGAACAATTCACTATTAAATCTCCCCCATCAAGATGAGCGTCTCTTTTGCTGCTGCCTGCTCGGCCAATTTCTTGGAATTCCCGGTTCCTTTTCCGTAGTTGGTCCCGTTTACCTGCACGATCACTTCGTAGAACCAGGTACCGTGATTGTTTTCTTCACGCAGGACCACAAATTCCAGGCTCAATCTGCGCTTCTGGCTCCAGATAAACAACTTGGACTTGAAATCGATCTCTTCTTCCAGGATCTTATTCAAATCAACGTATTTGCGGAAGATATGGTTGTAGATGATCTTCTTGGTAACTTCATAGGAGCTGTCCAGGTAGATTGCCCCGATAATTGCTTCAAAGGCATTTCCTTCCAGGGAAGACAAGTTGATCGAGCGGCCTTTATTGTACCGCAAAATGGAACGAAGCTCTAATTCCTCCCCGATTTCCGAGAGGGTTTTCCGTGAAACAACTTTTGATTTGACTTTCGTGAGGTAGCCTTCGTCTTCTTCCGGGAAGCGCTGGAATAAAAATTCCGCGATGATGGAATCCAAAATGGCATCCCCGAGAAACTCCAAACGTTCGTTGGAAAAGTCTTTTTGTCCGTGAAAGGCAATGGACCGATGCGTGACCGCCTGGTAAAACAAATCGATATTCTTCGGGCGGTATCCAAAACGATTTACAAAAAATCGAATGAATGCAACGTCTTCTGAAGACCTGTTTTGCTTAAAAAATGGTAGTCGTAGCCGCACCTAAAATTTTACCCTTTATACTTTCGCACAATCACTGATGTGTTGTGACCACCGAAACCGAAGGTGTTTGATAAGGCAACATCCACGGTACGGTGCTGAGCTTTATTAAATGTGAAATTCAATTTGTTGTCAATTTCAGGATCGTCTGTAAAATGATTAATTGTCGGAGGGACAACATCATTCTTAACTGCCAGGATACAAGCGATGGCCTCGATAGCTCCTGCCGCACCCAACAAGTGACCTGTCATTGATTTTGTAGAACTGATGTTCAACTTGTAAGCATGTTCTCCGAACACCTGCAAAATTGCTTTGGTTTCAGCAATATCCCCGAGCGGAGTAGATGTACCGTGAACATTTACATAATCGATTGCCGTTGGGTCCAACTCGGCATCTTCCAATGCAGCAATCATTACGTTTCTTGCACCTATTCCTTCCGGATGAGGAGCTGTCATGTGATACGCATCACCGGACATTCCGCCTCCAAGAATCTCCGCATAAATTTTAGCTCCACGCTTTTTTGCATGCTCGTATTCTTCTAAAATAAGTGCCCCACCACCTTCACCCAAAACAAAACCGTCACGGTCTGCATCGAATGGACGGGAAGCAGTTTCAGGAGAATCATTGCGTGTAGAAAGTGCTTTCAATGCATTAAATCCTCCCATTCCCATTTCGTTTACCGCTGCTTCAGATCCACCTGTAACAATGGCATCCGCTTTCCCCAAACGGATCAAATTGAATGCATCAATGATCGCGTTGGTAGATGAAGCACAAGCCGAAACCGTTACATAGTTTGGACCTCTCAAACCATATTTAATGGAAATGTGGCCTGCAGCAATATCCGAAATCATTTTAGGGATAAAGAACGGATTGAATTTTGGTGTCCCGTCTCCTGCAAAGAAGTTTTGAGCTTCGTCCTGGAATGTTTTTAGTCCACCAATCCCCGAACCCCAAATAACACCGATGCGGTCCAAATTGGGATTCGATTCCATCAATTCAGAATCAGCCATGGCTTCTGATGCAGAAACCATGGCGTATTGTGAAAATTGATCTAATTTCCGTGCTTCTTTTCTGTCCAGGTAATCCTCGACATTAAAATTTTTGATCTCACAAGCAAAATGCGTCTTAAATAATGAAGCGTCAAATTGTTTAATCGGAGCAGCACCACTCTTTCCATTCAGTAATCCATCCCAATATTCTGCAACAGTATTACCAATAGGTGTAATAGCACCCAGCCCAGTTACAACAACCTTCTTTAGCTCCATAAATAATTAATTCGTTTGAATGCTTGGAAAACTAAGATCTCCTAGTTAGCGTTTTGCTCGATGTAAGAAACTGCGTCACCAACTGTTTGAATGTTCTCAGCTTGATCATCTGGAATAGCGATGTTGAATTCTTTTTCGAATTCCATGATCAATTCTACAGTATCTAGTGAATCAGCACCTAGATCATTTGTGAAGCTTGCTTCGTTTGTTACTTCGCTTTCTTCAACTCCTAACTTATCTACGATAATAGATATTACTCTTGATTTGATATCAGACATCTCAATTCTTTTATAAGGTTTTTCAGCTTGCAAAGAAAATAGGAAATGCGATAAAAACAAAATATAAAGTGACTTAATTACAATTTAGGTCTTTGTGAAATCTCGATTTTAGCTTGAAATCCGCTTGTGCTGTGTCATTTGGATTATGTAACTTTGTCGCATGAATAAGAAATCCATCGCGCTATTCGCATCGGGTAATGGTTCAAATGCCGTGAATTTGATTCAGTTTTTTCAGAATCATCCCCAAATTGAGGTGAAAACTTTGGTTTGCAACAAGGCAGATGCTCCCGTTGTAGCTAAAGCAGAATCCCTGGGCGTTGAAGTACTGGTCTTTAATAATGAAGCATTTGAAAGCGGGCTTACCGTTTTGCAGGAACTGGATTACCGTGGAATAGATTGGATCGTTTTAGCCGGATTCTTACGGAAAATTCCCTTAAACATTATTCATGGTTATCAAAATCGCATTATCAATATCCATCCTTCCCTGCTTCCCAAATACGGGGGAAAAGGAATGTACGGGAAATTTGTCCATGATGCGGTCATCCGGGCAAAAGATCCAAAAAGCGGAATCTCCATTCACCTGGTAAATGAGGAGTTTGACCAGGGAGAAATCCTCGCCCAATTTGAAACAGAATTGTCATCCGACGACACATTTGAATCCCTTGCGGAAAAAATTCAGCAGCTGGAACACAAACATTTTCCTATCATTGTAGAACAAACAGTTTTAAATCATTAAGGTTATGATGAACTATTTCCTGGCTTTTAATTGGGGCGAGCTTTTCAAAGCTTCCATGGTATTGTTTGCTGTGATCGATGTGATCGGGTCCGTTCCATTAATTATTAAAATCAAAGAGCAAAGCGGAGATATTCATCCTGCCAGAACAAGTGTCGTTTCACTGGGAATTATGATCGGGTTCCTTATTCTTGGAGAATCAATCCTGAAGTTGTTCGGGGTAGATGTCGGGTCGTTTGCCGTTGCCGGATCTTTGATCTTGTTTGCAATGAGTTTGGAAATGATCCTGGGCGTGCGCTTATTCCGTGATTCCGTATCGGGGAAAACGGCAAGTGTGGTGCCACTGGCTTTCCCGATTATTGCAGGCGCCGGAACGATGACCACCCTGGTTTCTCTCAGAGCAGAATTCCAGAACATCAATATTGTACTGGCGATTTTGATCAATGTACTCATTGTTTATGTTGTTCTCCGACTAACAAAAACGATCGAACACTTATTGGGTCCCGGGGGAATTGCCATTATGAAAAAGGTTTTCGGAATTATTTTGCTGGCCATCGCGGTGAAACTGTTTACCACCAATATTGCGCAGATAATTACAAGCGTGACGGAATCGCTTTAATTGGAAATGAAAAATTGACAGGGATTTAAAACCGAAAAGGTTTTAAATCATTAATTATCTATTCTAAAAAGGAGTTCATAACCCAAACCGTTGTCCCTAACGATTTTCAGTTCTGCGTCAAGCTGATCAGAAAGGGTATTGATCAACTGGATTCCAAGACTCTCAAATTCTTCGGTTTGAATGGTTTCAGGAAGGCCGATCCCATTGTCTGAAATTTTCAGACAGAAATGCTCTCCCGATTCAATAAACGAAATCCGGATCATTCCTTTCCGGTCGGGAAAGGCATATTTGAAACTGTTGCTGACTGCTTCATTAATGATCAATCCGATGGGGATCATCCGTTCCGCTTCCAGGTAAATCTGAGCATCAATATCGTAATCAAAAACCACATCCGATCGACTTCCCGAAAAGGAGCTGTTGATACTTAAAGTAAGGGTTTTTATATAGTCTGCTACCTGGATCCGACTCAAATCTTTGGTCCGGTAGAGCATTTCATGGATCATCGACATGGAAATAATCCGGTTTCTGCATTCGCGAATAAGTGCCAGGAATTTTTCGTCTTTGGTGTAGGATGCCTGGAGATTCATCAAACTGGAAATGATTTGCAGGTTGTTTTTTACGCGGTGATGTACTTCCTGTAAAAGTGCTTCCCGTTCCTGAAGGGTAATCACGGAATTTTCCAGTTCTTCCCCCAGCATATTTACTCCCGAAGCAATGGCATCAAATACATCCTCCTGGTCGGTAATTTCGGTTTTTTGAGTAAAATCCAGGCGCGCATAAGCCATAATGACATCCAATATCGCATTGGTGCGTTCCTGAATGTATTTGGCTTCGTTCGGATTCATGTTGCTTTAAATTTATTCAGCCATTCAATTGCCTGCTCTTCGTTTGAAAATAATTTGGTCGGTACCACCGGCTTATTGATCCCGAGGAAAAAATTGCCGACCACTTTACTTACCGAGGAATCAATAATAATTCCGAAAGCAAGTGTGTTGGTATTTCGACCGTTTGCAGTAAAAAAAGCACGCGCTTCCCGCTCCATTGATTTGATCCCCCTGGCATCGATGAGTAAGGGAAATTTGGTGCTCGTATAAAAACTATTGACCACCACCGAATTTTCCTGCGCATGTTCCAGTTTTACCTCCGAACCTTTTTTCACTTTGGTCCTCGCAATTCCGTCTTCACCCATCCAGGTAAAATAACAAGTTAGATTATGGGCGCTTTCAGGAATATTCATGCGATAGCTTTCACACAAATTTAGAATAATTCTTTAGTTCTATTCAAGCCGATGAATCAATCAAAACAGGAAGCACTAAAAAGTAGGGACGCAAATGAATCGCGCCCCTACTGATATTTCTTTGTATTTGTCTTAGTCTTTGATCAGGAACTGGAAACGGTCCAAGTTCTTCAAGGCAATACTTGTTCCGCGTGCTACAGCTCTTAGCGGATCTTCAGCGATGTGAACCGGTAATTTTGTTTTTTCGTTGATCCGACGGTCCAAACCGCGCAACATTGATCCTCCACCTGCTAAGTAGATTCCTGTTTTGTAGATATCCGCAGAAAGTTCCGGTGGAGTTTGCTCCAAAGCACTTAAAATCGCTTCTTCGATCTTGGAAATTGTTTTATCCAAAGCATGTGCTACTTCCGAGTAAGTAATAATAATCTCTTTCGGGATACCAGTCATCAAGTCACGGCCACGAACCGCGAAATCTGCCGGCGGATTTTCCAATTCAGGTAACGCAGCTCCCACTTCAATTTTGATCTGTTCTGCCGTACGCTCACCCACCAGGATATTGTGCTGGCGACGCATGTATTCTTCAATATCAGAAGTAAAATCATCCCCAGCGATACGGATGGATTTATCACAAACGATTCCTCCCAAAGCAATGACTGCAATTTCCGAGGTACCGCCACCGATATCAATAATCATGTTCCCCATTGGCTCTTCCACATCGATACCGATACCGATCGCTGCAGCCATAGGTTCATGAATTAAATATACTTCTTTTGCTCCAGCGTGTTCTGCCGAGTCACGTACTGCACGTTTCTCTACTTCTGTAATTCCGGAAGGGATACAAATCACCATACGCAAAGTCGGATTGAACATCTTTCTTCCCGGATTAATCATCTTAATGAATCCGCGAATCATTTGTTCAGCACTTTGAAAGTCTGCAATTACACCATCTTTCAATGGCCTAACCGTTTCAATTAATTTGTGAGTTTTTCCGTGCATTTGCTGGGCCTTCTTACCGATGGCCACCACTTTACCCGTTTGAATATCTTTAGCTACAATTGAAGGTTCATCAACCACCACTTTGTCATTCATAATGATCAGTGTGTTTGCAGTACCTAAGTCAATAGCAATTTCTTGTGTCAGAAAATTAAACAATCCCATCTAGCGCGCTCCTTTTTGCGTTTTCCCCTCCTTATTCGTAAAATCTTGGAAAGTGTTACAAAATTAGATTAAATAATCGAAATATTCTTAAAACTCCATTCGAATTTGCAGAAAGAAGGAATGATTTCAACAGATCAAACTTGAAATCAATCTAAGTTTTTGAAAAACAAGGTAAACTAACAAGGGATGAAAAAATTTTCACCCTTTGTTAGTCCCGATTTTATTCTTTATTAATTGACCCGCTTCTCAGTTGTTCCGTCATCATAAACATAAATCACCAATCCTTTTTCAGACTCTGAAACTTCCTGTCCAAAAAGATTGACAACTTTTACCAATTTTTCGTCCTTCAGACGGTTATCAATGGAAACCACAGCAGGATAAGTGCGCACCTGACCATTCATGTCTACTTGCTTCAAGCGGTAATAATTGATCGTGTTTCGGGTATAATTGTATATATTCATAGCGTAATCGATTGGCGATTCACTATTTCCGGCACCATCTATCAGGTCAATTTTCTCCCAAACATCCGCTGCAGGATCCGTTGTCCATTCCACTTGGAAATAATCGTTGTCATTTTCTGTTTCCGTCGACCATCTTAACACATTTGCGCCGGACGAAAATGCTCCGCTGAAAGCAGTCAATTCTACCGGAAGAATAACCGGAGTACAACCGATTACAGCTGTCGTGGAATTTCCTCCCCAACTAAAATCAAACGTATAACCAACGCCCGAGGCACTGTAATTGTCAATCAGCAAGATGTAAATTTGATTTGCGTTTACATTCAATGCATTCACCCACCTGTCTCCATATTGGCTTTCACTATTGTCCGATTCACCTACACGCATTCCCGTATTTCCGTTACCCTGCGCATAAGAACATCGAACAGGCCCGGAAATCGGCGGACAATTCGCCGCAGCATTTGCTGATGTAAATGGTCCCCAAACAGCAAAATCATAATCCGAGTTGGAATTTGGATTAATCCGGAACGAAAGCGATCCTCCGGTCTCGACGTTGATATAGTACCAGGAAGATTGGTGTTCCACATTCAAACAGCCACTGTTTGTACCGGTCAGTTCCTGAATTCCAAACCCGGAACTGTTTCCCGGAAGGGAAGTATTGCTGCAAATTTGTTCTGACGTTCCGCAATTGGTCCCTCCAACTTTTTCCGGGAATTGGACAGGTCCTTTTGACTTAACAATGTTTCCAAAGGGAATTCCGGCAATTCTGCAAATGGAATCTACGTAACTCACCGAATAATTAGTTGTTGCACTGAATTGAATAAGGTTATCCTCAGTCAAACGAGCATAGGTATCCGGAATAAAGTTCTCAATCGTCGAAAGGTATGCTTTACTGTCTGACCCCGCAGCAGTTAAACTGATTTTGTATTGGGATTGAGAAAATAAGGAATGGGTGGATAAGGCTAATAGAATTAGCAGAATTGGTTTCATCGCAAGAATCAATTAAGTTGTTGTTGTAAAAAGTTTCAGGCTGCAAAGGTATTGCTTGGTTTCCTAATAAACCTAAAATTTAAGTTAAAAAGGATGAATGGTGGTTTTTAATGATTAAAATGTTGTTTTTAATCAAAAATCAACGAACATACATTGGATTTTATACTCCACAGATTCACAATTTGTTAAGTTCCTGTGAAAATAACAGAAGAGCCCGTTTTTTATCAACAAAAAAGGGGCCTTCCGGCCCCTTCCATTCGAATGATTGTACGTTTTATCAATGTTTAAAATGCCGGTTCCCTGTAAACACCATCGCAACTCCATTTGCATTGCAGTAATCGATCGACAATTCATCTTTAATGGAACCACCCGGTTGAACTACTGCCGTAATTCCTGCGTGATGAGCCATTTCAACGCAATCCGGGAAAGGGAAAAAAGCATCTGATGCCATCACCGCTCCTTTCAAATCAAAGCCAAATGATTTTGCTTTTTCAATTGCGTGACGCAATGCATCTACACGAGATGTTTGACCGGTTCCACTTGCAAGCAGCTGACCATTTTTAGCCAAAACAATCGTATTGGATTTGGTATGTTTAACCAACTTGTTCGCAAAAATTAAATCTTCTACTTCTTGCGCAGTGGGAACTGATATTGTTTTGGATTCAAAATTAGCCGCTGTCTCGGAAAGCATGTCTTTATCCTGCTCCAACACGCCATTCAACAATGTTCTGAACTGACGCGTTGGCAATGCTACTTTCTTTTGAACCAATAAAATACGGTTCTTTTTACTTTTCAGTACTTCTTCTGCATCAGCATCAAATCCAGGAGCAATCACCACTTCACAAAACAGGTCATTGATCAGGCTTGCCGTTGCCACATCTATTGGCCTGTTGGCAATTAAAATTCCCCCGAAAGCCGAAGTAGGATCTCCGGCAAGTGCGTCAGCATAAGCTTGTGCTAACGTTGGGCGCGTTGCCAAACCACACGCATTATTGTGTTTCAGGATTGCAAATGTAGGATCGTTGTTTTCGAATTCAGCCATTAATTGAACTGCGGCATCTACGTCCAGTAAATTGTTGTAAGACAATTCTTTCCCGTGCAACTGATCGAACATCGCCGAGAAGTCGCCATGGAACCATCCTTTTTGATGTGGATTTTCACCGTAGCGAAGTGATTGACTTTCCAGGATACTTTGTTTGAAAACGGGAGTTTCTTCCCCATCATTAAAATAATTGAAGATGTGCGTATCGTAATGGGAAGAAACCATGAAGGCTTTTTTGGCAAATTGCTTTCTTTGTTCCAATGTTGAAGAAGCACCCTGCGCATTCAATATATCCAGGAACTCTGCATATTGATTTACGGAAGGAATGATCACTACGTCGTTGTAATTTTTTGCCGCCGCACGAATCAATGAAATCCCTCCGATATCGATCTTTTCAATGATGGATTGGTGGTCCGCATCCGAAGCAACTGTTTCTTCGAAAGGGTACAAATCAACAATCACCAGGTCGATTACCGGAATGTTGAATTGTTTTGCCTGGTCCAAATCAGCTTGCAGGTTTCTTCTGTGCAGAATTCCCCCGAAGATTGCCGGATGCAATGTTTTCACCCGTCCTCCAAAAATTTCAGGATAAGAAGTCATGGATTCAACAGGGACAACCGGGATTCCCAATCCTTCGATAAACGTTTGTGTTCCACCGGTAGAGTAGATACTTACGTTCTCTTCATGCAATTTACGCACAATTGGTTCCAAACCATCCTTGTAATAAACTGAAATTAAAGCTCCTGTAATTTTTTTTGTGTTTTCCATATGCATAACTTTCTATCCAATCAACCTGATTCGAGGGCGCAAAAGTATTGATTTTAAATGGAAAACCGTTGTAGTTTGTTGAGAATTAATTGTCAACAACTCATAGAAAATCAAACATTCAAATTAGATACCATGGTAAATGGTGGATAAGCTTGCACTTATCCCACAAGGAGGTTATTTGATTTTGAGCAAATGAATTTTTTATCGCTTGTAAGCTGAGAGGAAGAAACTCTGTGTCTGCTTTTGGCTCTTACTTCCCTCGGCCTTTCCATCCTGTGAGACGCCTCAGTCTTCATCCGCTAGGCAGACTCTTATCTAAATCCTTTTCTTCTGGTTTTAAATATCGCATTATTCAGATTCGTATAGCTGATCGAAAACTCCAAACTTCCACCTTTGTAACCGTATCTCAAGGCAGATAATGTTATGTCATAAGAAACCCCGAAATGAAATCCTCTCCAATCGACCTGTAATGTCGGAGAAATAGCATCTCTTAAACGTGTATAAACTCCTAAACCAACAAATGCGTCCTGGTTCAAACCAGTGATTTTACCTCCGTCCTGAAAGCGTCTTCTCAGAATTAGTCCCAGGATCGATTCATAATGCCCGCCTTGTACGAATTGTGCAAATTGCGCATCAAAGGCCATCTTTGTTCCGGGAATATCCATCGAATACTTCACCATTCCCACATACTTTCGTGCAAGTTGTTCTTCCGATCCCGAACGAAAACGCATCGCCGGTGCATTCAAATGATATCCTGCAAAACCAACCTGGAACTTCATATCGTTGTTTCGGGCAAATGTACTTTGTCCACCATCAAACTGATAAAACAATCCGGCAGAAGCATCCAGGTAAATAAATGAACTCAAACTTTGAGTCTCCCCGCTCACAATCGTCGGGTCGTAGGCATTATTCCCATTCCACTGTGAATCATAAAGCAATCGCGACATGTTTCCTGAGCGGTTCCCAACTCCTCCCTGGATACCAAGCGAGAGTTGGCTTCCATTTCCAACAGGAAGAATTCCTGACACGGCAACAGAGCCTGTTTGTAAACCATATCCCGAACTCCCGGCGATATCATTGTAAAACTGAACCCCGACTCCCAAATGTGCTTTTGGTTTCCTGTCGTTCTTAAAAAAATTTGCGTCTGCTGCTATGCCTGTAGTCATATAAGTTGTAGCACCTCCCAGCCACTGATTTCTTTGTTGGATCGCAATTCTTTCCCAGCCATCATATACTCCAACTGCTCCCGGATTGAGCAAATTCGGAGACTGAAGGATTTGGGTCACATGAAAATCCTGGGCCCTTGCCGACAAGCCTGTCAACAATGCAAGTGCCATTAAAATTCCTCCCCTCATGATTATCTTGTTACAGTAATATTACCGGTATATCTTTCCTTTCTGCCGTCTGTGAAAGTCACATCAGCCTGGTAAGCATATACTCCCGTATTAATTTTAACGCCATTAAAGATTCCGTCCCATTTAAATACAGGGTCCGAACTCATGATCATCCGGTTGCCCCAACGATCGTAAACGTACCATGTAAAGGATGCAACATCTCTTCCTACTCTTGGCCCCAAATAATCATTCAATCCATCCCCGTTCGGAGAGAATGCTGTCGGCATAAAGAATCCAAGGAAACAATTCTCTCCTACCGGATTCGGATCACATGAATCAAGCGGATCTGTTCCATTCGTGATCTCATCCCCGTCATTGATTCCGTCGCCATCTGTATCCGGATTATTCGGATCTGTTCCATATTGAGCTTCCGAACCATCTAAAATTCCATCACCATCCGTATCTATGTTACATTGCGGAGTTGCATTCGGCGGATCACAAGGGTCTAATGGATTAGTCCCGTTCGTTACTTCATCTCCGTCATTGATTCCATCTCCGTCCGTATCCGGATTGGTAGAACTTGTTCCTGCCGTTCCTTCCTGGGAATTGGTTAATCCATCGCCATCCTGATCACAAGGACCTGCATTCGGATTTGGAATACACGGATCTGTATTTGCCGGGTCGGTTTCGTCATTCACACCATCACCGTCCGAATCAACCGTGCTGGATTCTAATCCGTCAATAATTCCATCGCCATCCGTATCTGTCGGATTTGCCGGATCTGAACCGATTTCGACACAATCGTTCTCACCGTCGCCATCCGTATCCGGATTATTCGGATCTGTTCCGGCAGTAATTTCATCTGTATTGGTACAGCCGTCTCCATCCAAATCCGGGTTGTCGGCAATAAACACCGCTGTAATTGTAACAGGGGCAGCAATATCCATGGAGTTTGTATCCTGAGTAATTGGTAAGGCCAATGTATTGGCGGTATACTCCCAATGGTCGAATACATAACCGGTGAGTGGTCTGGCAATTAAATTTGTCTGAATTCCTCCGAAATAGTTCGCGCTCCACGGATAAGAAGGTGCCCAAATGGAGTTCACCTTCACTTCTCCCGAGCTAGCCGGGCTAACTGTTACTACGATTGCATTCGGACCGGTAACCTGGTAACAATCCGTCATTCCCTGATTCAGAGCTGTACATCTTAAATTGATAAAGTCTCTCAAAGCCTGCACGTTAGCTTGCCAACCTGCCACAGTTCCTCCCCATTTGGTACATTGTCCAGGCATTTCCGGAGCAATTTGATTGATCATACTATCCAGTAAGGCGTTCATATAGGTACAGGAAAAATGGGTGTTTACCAAATCAATGTACCGGGAAATATAGTATTGTTCCACCACCGGGTTTTCATTGATCAGTTTTTCCAAAATATCCGTATGTCCCTGATTTCCGGGATTCGGTAAGTTTTCTACGTTACACGGATCAGCATTGGCAGAAGGATCCGGAATTCCGGTATAATTAATGTAATGCCCGAATGTAGCGTCCATATCCCATAGGGTATAGCGCCACTTCTTTTTGTCGCCGGCAGGATCCATTCCACGCCACCAGGCAGTATTCCAGTTCAACCAGTCTTGGGTTACTACATAGGAATTGAGTACAAAATAGTCTACCAATGACTCCCAGTTCAATAAGCTGTCCACATAATTAAAGTTGGCAGCAACTCCCATGTTATTGGTATTGATGTAATTGCGCAGGGAGTTCCATGCAGGAATTGCATTCGGCGCCCCATATTCTTCCCAAGTAGAACCCCAGGTTTTTAAATACTGTAAATGGTATTTGTCCTGATCATCATAGTATTTTGTAAAATCGTGGTCATCCACTTTTTCGCGAATTTCATAAACCCCCCAATATTGACCGTTTACATAAACAACACACGGTCTCCAGGTACGCTCGTCCAGTTTAAGGTGGGCATTTTGAGAAAGTTGTGCAACAAACGCATCCCGGATATGTGCTCCTCCGGTTTCAAAAGAATAATTGTCATTTGCCGCTGCTTTCAAAATCAATCGCTGAAAATGGTCTCTTGTTTTATTCGGAAAGATTTGGTGATCAATCTCATGGTCATACCCGAACTGGTCTTTCATTACAAAGTCAAATCCTCTCTGATCATAAGCCCACGAGTCATTACCGTGTTTGTTAAACTCACCTTCTCCTTTATCTACAAATGATTTATCCGCTTCCCAAACTTCGAAGAATCCCTGCGGAGTAATCCCTCCATTTCCGTTTAACAGGGTTGCAACAGAGTTACTTCCCGCCCCTCCGACTGAAATTACCGGAACGGTATGGTTTACATTGATGAAATAAGTTCCCGACATGGTGAAACTCGGTTCATCCGTTGAGAAGGCTTTTGCCCGAAGAACTTTTGTAGATGTAATGGAAACAGGTCCTGAATAAAGTGTAGACGCCGTTGTTGGCACAGAGCCATCTGTTGTATAACGGATAGTTGCAGCCCCATTCGGGCAAGTAATTGCTACGTTTTGAGTTCCCGGATAAAATCCCGGTGCAACACTGAAAACAGGAGTTGGAGTATAAAAATTCACCCCACCGCTATTCGCAGCATTCGGTGTTGGAGTCAAAAATAATTTCCATGTTGCGGATCCATTCGTTTGGCGACCAATGGAATGGTTTTGTTTTGTCATTTGAGTAATTTCCACAAAATCGACAGTTACATTCGCGGGACTCGTTAAAATAAACCATTCATTTTTAGTTTGAGCCAAATTAAAATTCGGATGGTATTGGTTTCCGGAAACCAAATCCCGACCACTGCAAAAAACCATTTTGTATCCACCTGCCGCTATCGATCCGGAAGGAATTTGCCATTTTTGCGGATTTCCGTCGTCATCAGACAAATAATACCCGGTTAAATCGACTGCTGCTGCCCCGGCATTGTACAATTCGACCCAATCTTCGTATTCACCAAAAGCATCCGTCGGACCGCTAATATTGGAACAGGAATATTCGTTGATAACAACCTGGGAATTCGCTGTACTTGATAGCACAATGAGGAACAGGAAACAAGCCGTTTTAAAGGGAGGTAGCAATTTCATGTGTAGTTTCATTTAAAGAGTGTATAATTTTACGAATCTTTTCTGTTATAATCCAAACATTAGACGTAATATTTCACGAAAAGTGGCTGATAAATTTCATTTTTATTTTTCAATTCCTTATTGCAACGATCTGATTTGATTAAAATTCTCTTAATATTGTGACTCTATAAAAACCAGACTAATGAAAAAACTAATTTTTGGAATTGTTATTCTCTCCGCAATTTCAGCATGTAAAAAGGTAGAAGGCGATGGTGGTCGTGCGTCCATTTCCGGAAATGTTATCGTAAATGAAAAATTGCGCATTAACGGTGTTGTTACCGATACGGTAACTTATAGCGGTGCGAAAGAAGACCTGTATATTATTTACGGGGATGGAGATGCCATGTACGATGATAAAATTGAAGTTTCTTATGACGGGTCTTTCAAATTTGAATTCCTGCAGCCGGGAACTTATACCATTTTCGGGTACAGCAAAATCTTCCATCCGGGAAACAATGTCCCTAACAACGACGATGATTACAACACACTGGAGGTGGTGAGTAAAACAGTAACTATCGGCAAAAAAGAAAATGCTGATATCGGTACTATCACCTTAACCAAAAACTAAATGAAGTCTTTTATTATTGCAGCTCTTTTCCTGTTACCCGGTTTTCTGGGCTGGAATCAGAGCACGAGAGGACAATTCTGGTTTAGCGCCGGTGTAAAACGCGAGCTCAAGCATCACTTGGAAGCGAACCTGAATACGAATGTGCGTTTGAACAACTACGGTCAGCTGGCTACTTTGTACCAGGAAGCAAGTTTGAAATATACTAAACTGGAATGGTTCAGGCCTTCTATCGAGTACCGGATTGTGACCAACTACGACGAACGCAGAAATTACGAAAACAGCCACCGTTTGAATTTCAATGCGGACTTTCGTCATAAAATACAACAGATCAAATTCGGAGCACGTGTGCGTTATCAGATGTATATCGGAGGATTTGCTTCAAGCGGAAGTGATTTGGATCCGGCCTTACGTTTTAAACCGCACGTGGAATGGGACAAACCCAAATCCAAAATCACTCCTGAGGCATCCGTAGAGTTTTTCTACAATCTCACCAACGGTCCTTTTGGCCGCACATGGAATCGTGTACGTTATGGTTTGACTCTGAATTTCAATTTACCGGGATCCAATGAAATTGGATTGACTTATTACTACGGTCAAAAATTCAATGCCAAGAACAATTACAACGAGCATATTCTTTCTTTGGAATATACCTTTGAATGGAAGAAAGCAAAGAAGAAGAAAAAGAAACATGATGACGAGCTGGAGGAGGATATTGAGTACCCTGAATAATTGAAAATGTAAAATTGAGAGTTGAAAAGAAGAATTTGGCTCTAAACCAGCAGAATTCAAAACCAACTTTTCAATTTAGAAAAGTACATCTCTGCGCTGACTATCCAACTTTAAAAGGATAAACAAAAGCATAGAGAAAGACATCAAGGAAGATCCTCCGTAACTAAAGAAGGGCAAAGGGATTCCGATTACAGGAGCCAATCCGATATTCATTCCGATGTTGACCGCGAAGTGATAGAAAACGATCATCGCGACACAATAGGCGTACACCCGGTTAAACGTGGAACGCTGACGCTCGGCGATGACGATGATCCGGAATAACATTCCCATGAAAAGGAAAACGATCGCCAAACTCCCCATAAAACCCCATTCTTCTGCGAGCGGACAAAAAATAAAATCTGTCTCACTTTCAGGAACATGATTAGACCGAACGCTGGCCACACTCGCTTTTTTATATCCTTTTCCGAACAAACCTCCCGAACCGACAGCGGCCATAGCCCGGTTACGGTTGTAATCCTTTCCGTCATCGTCTTTGCGTAAACCGAGGACCAATTCGATCCGGTCTTTTTGATGGGGAGCCAAACTGGAAAAGGAGAAATTTACTGTTGCTGAAACCGCAACGGAAAGAAGCCATCCGGAAATAATAATCAAAAGCACTCTTTTCTGGTCGCGTTTCGTAGAAATCCAACGCAACACCAGGTATGCTATCAGTGCAATGACTGTAATCACTGTAACCACACCGTAGAAACCCGGAATTAAAACGCCACGCATAAAAGTGAACTCATATTTATTCCCGCTCATCAAAAGCGTCACAATGGAAAGAAATACCACATAGAACAAAATCGGAATAAAATGGCTTCCTACCCAGGTATCTTTAAAACGCACCCCGGGAATCAAATTCACCACTTTCAACACCAATGGGTCAAAGGTGATTCCTTCCCGATACAAGACAAAGAAAAAGGAAGTAAATACCACAAAAGTTCCGGCATCCGGCTGCAGTAAGATCAATACCATCGGAACCATCACAATGGCCAGTGCCACCACGACAGTCTGCACATTTTGGTTCTTTACGTTCACCGTAGAAATGTAACGCGAAAGTGCTATTGCCGTTCCGATCTTCATAAATTCGGCAGGCTGGATTCCCATGGATCCGATTCCCAGCCAGGCACGCGCTCCGTTGATCGGAGGCATAAACAGAACAATGATTAACAGCGAAAAGCAAAATACATAAATCGGCACCGCAAACTTCCGGTAGATATCCGAATCGATCAGGAATACGAGAAAACCCAGGAAAATGGATACTCCCACCCACATGATCTGCTTTCCATATTTTTGTGAAAAGTCGAAAAGACTTGGATGGTCCGGATCAAAAGCAGCCGAATATACGTTTGCAATTCCCATACCCAACATGATGACTACAATTGAAAGTAACCACCAATCTACATGTTGTGTCAGGGAATCGTCTCTTCTCATTTACTTTTTCTTCTTGGGTCTTGCCTTAATATGCAACAAATTGGCGTTAATGATCATTTGTTCTTTTGCCTTATCCTTAACCTTCCGGTAAATGTACTTTTCCATCATCAAACTCGCTGTTGGAGCAGCCCATACACCTCCGAATCCGGCATTTTCAATGAAGACTGCGATGGCTATTTTGGGATTTTCCATCGGGGCAAATGCAATAAAAACGGAGTGGTCTTCTCCATGCGGGTTTTGTGCCGTTCCCGTTTTTCCGCAAACCGTTACTCCCGCTACCTGTGCTTTTTTTGCAGTCCCGCCCGGTTCGTAAACCGCTCTTCGCATTCCCTCGATAACCGGCTCGTAGTGAACCGCATCCACTTTTGTCCGATGTATTTCTTTAAACTGAGGAAGTGGTCCTTTATTCCCGATAGATCTCACAAAGTGGGGCGTATAATACCATCCACGGTTTGCAATAATTGCAGCAATATTGGCCATTTGGAGTGGGGTGACCTTTACCTCTCCCTGTCCGATAGAAATGGAACGAATCGTAGAAAATGCCCAGGTATTGTGTCCATACCATTTATCGTAATAGGCAGAATTCGGAATCAGTCCTGAACGCATCCCGGTGACATCGGTATCGAATTGCTTCCCCAAACCAAAACTCATGACGTAATCATACCAGTTGTTCAGCCCGATCTCTGCATCTGCGAAAATAGATTTCTTCTTACCCTGCTGGATAATCCGGCGCATGACATAGTAAAAATACGGATTACAGGAGTTTTTGATTCCATCCGGCAAATTCGTTGCATTGGGATGATTGTGACACCCTACCATCGATTTGTTACATGGAAATCCCGATTGGGGTGTAATGACCCCTTCTTGCAAACCGATTAATGATTGAAGCAGTTTAAAAATGGATCCCGGAGGGTATTCTGCGGCCAAAGGTCGCGGATACAGGGGTTTTCCCTCATCCAACAGTAATTTGGGATAATTTTTCCCGATATTTCTTCTTCCTACCAAAATATTCGGGTCAAAACTCGGAGCGGAAACCAATGCCAGGATTTCTCCTGTTTTCGGTTCGATCGCAACAATACATCCGCGTTTGTTCTGCATCAGTTTTTCTCCATAAACCTGGAGTTGGATATCCAGGCCCAGGTGCAAGGGAGGTCCCTGCTCTGCCATGGTGTCGTATTTTCCTCCCGCATAAGATTCGATGGCATTATTCAACGCAGAAGTCACTACATACTTAATTCCTTTTTGTCCTCTAAGTTCCTTTTCGTAATAACGCTCTATTCCGGCTCTTCCAATTTGATCTCCTCGTTTGTAAAAGGGGTCTTCTTCCAGCTCTTCCTTTGTTACTTCATTCAAATAACCGAAAATATTGGCTCCTCCGGAATAAGGATAACTTCTCATAGATGTCAGATCTTCATAAAATCCGGGGAATCTCTCCAAATGAGGAGCGATACGCGTTATTTCATCAATGCTCAACTCCTTGATAAACGGGTAAGCCCGTTGCGGTTGGTAATTATCCTGGTATTCTTTAATATTCTTATTGTAATACCTCCCTTCACCTTTTTTGATCTGGTAGAAACGGTCTTTTACTTCCTGTTTCGTCCAGCCGACCAGTTTTGCAAATGCCAGTGTATCAAAATCATGGATATTTTCCTCTTTCATCATTAAGTTGTAATAACTTCTGTTTGTTACAACTTTCTTATTGTGCCTGTCATAGACAATCCCTCTGGGCGGTGTTATTTCATGTCTTTTTTCTGCAATTTCCGCCGCTCTCAACTTCCAGGTATCGTCCATTACCTGCATGAAAAATAACCGGGCCAGGTAAATCGACCCGACCAGGATAAAAAACACCAGGATGACATATTTTCTTCCGTCCAGATTCACCGCACCACTTTTTTGTTAGAGATGAAAATAAATTGTACCAATAAACTTAATAAAAAAGAGCTTGGAACACTTAACCCGATCTTGATCAGGATCCAAAGGAATTCATTCAACTTAAAAGATTCTATCGCAAAAAACCAGGTATGGTGAATCAATAACAAGGTCCCGTAAGAATACAGGAACCACCGTCCCCCCATAGAGTAAACATTAACTGATTCCACGCTTTCGTAGCCGTCTCTGGGAGAAAGCCACTTAAAAATAATCGGCCGGAAAAAAGCCATGACCACGGCACTGGATGCGTGCAATCCGAATGTATTGGAAAAGGAATCGATCACCAATCCAAATGCGAAACTGACCAACATCAACGGCACTGTTCCCATTTGAAAAGGCAACATGAAAATGAACAGCGGATAGATCATTGCATAAAGACCCAATCCCGGCTCCAAATTGTTCAATATCAATGCCTGAAACAGAACAAATAGTATAAAACGAATGCTATTTAAAACGAAAATATTCACTTACAGTTCCTCCTCTTCTTTATCCGGCGGGATCTTTCCTTCCAGCTCCCGCATTTCATCCAACATGACATTCTTAATCACATATACATGCTGAATGGTCCTAAAATCTTCTGCAATCCTGACTTGTAAATCCCACAAGGGCTTCCCTTCAATCGATTTGCGTTTTGTAATTACCCCGACAGGAATTCCTTTCGGATAAATTCCCGAACCTCCACGTGTAATTACCTTTGTGAATTTCTTAATTGAAATATCGTTCGAGATCCCTGAAATCTGGCAGATCTTAGGATTTATTCCGTCCCATTTCAATAATCCGAAAGCCCCACCGTCACGCATGCTCACGTCCACATTGATGTTTTTGGAAAGAATGGTTTTTACAATGGAATAAGATTCCCCTACCAAATGAACGATCCCAACCACTCCTTTGGATGAAATGACTCCCCATCCTTTTTGGATTCCATGGTTTTTACCGATGTCGATTGTCATGTAATTATTCCGCTTGTCGTAGGTATTGTTAATGACCGTAGCGGACATATACAAATATTGCTGGTGATAATTTGTGTCTTCGATTTGGATCAGTTCCCGATCGATCTTATAATTGGAAAGCTTTAGTTTTTCTCTCAATTGAGCATTTTCCCATTCCAGTTTCCTGTTGGTCTTTTCCAGGTTGAAATGCTGAGTGACAGCGTACCGAATATCATACAATCCTCCATTTATCCTGGAAGCACTGGAAAAAACCTGCAAGCGTGCAAATTCAGAATATTGAACATACGCAGAAAGTGCTACAACCTGGAGTAACACAAAGACCAAAAAGATCTGAAATCGTTTGAAAAAAGCAATCAAATTGCGCATATCACAAAATTAGTTAGATAAACGATTTTCTGACGGATGAAGCGAATTTTTATTTGACAATGTACTTAAAAAATTGAAAGTGACACTCCAAATGCTAAAGCGCTGATTTGTTCACTCTTACTGCTCTTAAATTGAGGTGCCAGCGTATAATCCGCAAACAGGGCCCAATTTCGAATACCTACCCGCATATGAACTCCATAAACCAACGGATTTCTATCTGGTAATGACTTGTCCTTTATGGCATGTTGGTGCTCCGGCCAGACCTTTTGAAATGTCTGAAGCCTGTAGCCGATCGATCCGCCGATATGCACTTTAACATGTTGCCATTTGGGAGATCGGAAACGAAATTCGATCGGAAGTGCCAAAATGTGATTCCCGAATGTATTCTTGCGATAATCCGTATAACTTGAATCCGGATAATAACTTGTAAATGAATTCGTACTGTCTGCAAAAAATAAGCCTTTCGGTCCTGTTTTTTGATACTTATAAGCCAATCCTATTCCGAAGGACACCGTATTTCCATTGGTAATCGGAATGTCCCACATGGTATTGATATTGCAGCCAAACGATCTCCAGGGATTGGAACGGATACTTCCGGAGTTCATTAACTGATTGTAAGTCACATCAATAATCAGCCGGTCATATTTCCGTAATTTACCCGGTCTTGCAGGTCTCCAGCCAGTATAATACCAAAAAATTCCCGGTCGGTGCCTGGAAACTAAAGTCGAGTCTTTCCCCTGGGGCTGTGCCAACCCTTGAAAAGAAATCAAAAGAAAGACCGTTAATAGTTTAAGAAATTTCATTTTCCAAGCGATATTGTTCCCATTTCCACGCATCTAAAATAGCATCTTCGATGGTTCTTTCCGTATTCCAGTTTAAAATTTTCTTCGCTTTGGAAACATCTGCAAACAATGCATCCACATCTCCTGGTCTTCTCGGTCCAAACTGATAATTAATGGATTTTCCGGTTGCCTTTTCAAATAACTGAACCAACTCCAAAACGGAAGTTCCTTTCCCTGTTCCCAGATTAAAGACATCACTTGTTCCCTCGAATTCGTGAGACAAGGCTTTTACATGTGCTTTCGCTACATCTGTTACATGAATGTAATCCCGCACGCAGGTTCCGTCCGGTGTATCGTAATCTTTTCCGAAGATGGTCAGTTCTTTCCGGATTCCCGCTGCTGTTTGCGTAATATATGGAAGCACATTATTTGGTGGTCCGAGCGGTAATTCTCCCAGCTTTCCGCTTGCATGTGCTCCAATCGGGTTGAAATAACGCAAAAAAATTGGCCTTAGCGGTGTTTTTGAAGCAATATCGATCAGTATTTGCTCTGCTATCCATTTGGTCCACCCATAAGGTGAATTCGGTTTCCCAACCGGCATCGTTTCATTTAATGGTTCCCGGGCATTTTCCACCCCGTAAACCGTGCAGGAAGAAGAAAAAACAAGTTTGTTTACTTTGAATTCTTCCAGGCAACACAATAGATTGATGAGCGAAACAAGGTTATTATCGTAATAATGAAGTGGTTTTTCTACGGATTCGCCAACCGCTTTAAAGGCTGCAAAATGAATGACCCCGCCAATGTCGTGCTTTTCAAAAACAGACCGGAGGAGTTCCCTATCCCGCATATCGCCCCGGTAAAAAATGCATTCCTTTCCGCTGATTAGCTGAATCTGTTTGATAATGGATGCGCTCGAATTCGAGCAATTGTCCAAAATGATTGGTGTATAACCCAATTCCATTAATTCCACCACTGTATGCGAACCGATAAAACCCGTTCCACCGGTAACAAGGATTTCTTTGCTTTCTATCATGTGTTGTAAAGATAATTCAATTCCTATTCGTGCCGGTGAATCCGGATCAAGTTTAATTGATCTGCTAAGAATTACAGCAAACACCGTGATTGTATTCACCTGACGGACTGTGACATCCGGTAGAAAATCACACTTTTTCTTTGCTGTTTAGCATTTTCAGCACCTGAACCAGGTCGATAACCTTTAACCCGAAAACAAGAACCATCCACAGGAAGCCGATTCCAATCGCGTAATAGAGTTGATTCCATTGAAAACGGATTTCCAAAAACATAGCGATCAACATGAACGCACTTAAGATCATTAACTTAAACCACGTATAGGATGCCAAATGGTGTCTCATCCGGTAGCGCACAACCAGGTATTGCAAAACCCCTAAAGTAGATTGCGCCACCAGGGAAGCAATAGCTGCTCCGACAGCCCCGAAGAAAGGGATCAATAAAACATTCAAAACCGACATGACGATTAGTGACAGGAAAGCTATTTGGTTCATCGTTCGGAGCGATCCGTTCGCCGTCAAAAGTGTCCCGAAAACCACGGTGAAACACATGGGAATAAAGGTAATGGAGTGAAAGATCCAAGCATTGTAGGAATACCAGTTTGCGTCGTCGTATAATTTATCGAACAAAAATTCTTTGATCCCGATTGTCAGGGTAATCATTAAGATTCCTCCTGAAAACAGGATGTTCAGCGCGCTGGTCATAATTCCTGTAGTAGAAGTATTGTCTTTTAAAACACGTGAAAAAACAGGCAGCAGGATACTTCCGAAAAGCACCGCAAACATCCAGCAAGCGTCCAGTAAGCGAAAACTCTGAGTGTAGTACGAAACCTGAACGGTTCCTTGCGGATGCAGTTTTTCAAGGAACACCGCATCCAACCGCGAAGTGAGCATCATGATAATCACCAGGATGGCATAAGGGTATGATTGTCTGAAAATTGCTTTAAAAAAATCCGTATCCCAATGCAAGCGAGGTAAAGCAACAATGTGCAGGTAAATAATGGTAGCAACTACCAACGAAATAGTGGAAGAACCTACAAAAATAATAGTGAACCACTGCAGGGTAACCGGTTGAACGAAGGTGGTATAAATAAGAATACTTCCAAAAACAAAGTACACAGACCTTTCCACTACCGACAATACGGCATCCAGTCCGAATTTCAAGAGACCACCGGTATAAGCACGCACATAATTCACTGTAATAATGCTGATTTGGTGCATGATCAATAAACCAAGTACCCACAGCCATTCTACAGGAAATCTCAGGATGAAAAACAAAGAAAGTGTCCAAACGATATAAACCAGTACCAAAATGAGCCGGAAAGTAAACAGGCGGTTGCTGTACTTGTGGATCATGTGTGGATGTTGTGCAATCATCCGGGTCATGAAATTGGTGATCCCCATATCCAGTAACATGGAAAACAAGAATGTAAAATTCAGCATGGTTTGAAAAATGCCGTATGAATCGAGTCCCAATTCATTTTGCATTTTAATATCCACCAGGAAAATCGTAGCAGGCTTAACCAGTAGATTCAATAACAGCGTAATGCCTAATCCTCTTAAAAACAGTTTCTGCATTAGCCGTAGTTATTCTGCGATGAAAATAAAGTTTTGTGTGTGATGTTTGGAAGAATCAAACGGAACGAGTTGTTTGTTTTCCCCAACAAAAATAGAATAACTGAACGATTTCAGGTACTCGAAACATTTGGACCGGTTTTCGTTGTCCCAAAGTTCGGCGTAAATGATCGGTTTATTTGAAGTAATGATTCGGCTTGCACCCTTCAGGGCAAAGTACTCGAAGTTCTCAATATCAATTTTAATTGCTTGGACAGGCTGACCATTCAAAATGTTGTCCAGTTTATCCAGTTGTACATCCACCTCTTTTCCTACATTCCATTCGGTAATGGTTTCGTGTTTGATGTGGCTCAGCCCCTGCATTACGGTTTGCCCGTTTACAGGAAGTACCATTTTTGCAACTCCGGATTCATCACCCAGCGCAACTTCATGAATTTTCGTTGTTTTCAGTTTGAATTTTGCGATGATTCGTTTCAGGACATTCACATTTGCGGGCATCGGTTCAAACGCATGGATGGTTGTATTCGGAAGTGTATTGGCCAAATGAACGGTCATGATTCCCAAATTCGCACCAATGTCCAATACATCCCCTTTCCCATCCTTCAATAAGGATAAGAAAGTAAAAAAGTCGTTTTCCTTTTTGTCTGAACGTAGTGTTCTGATCTTATACAGCGCAAAGACGTACAGATAGGTATGTAAACCCAATAATTTCTGTAAAATATATTTAACGCCGTTCTTCATTTTCAATAAGATGCCGCGAAGTTAGGAAAAGTTGGAAAGAAGGCGTCTTATTATTGGAGATATTTTGGAGAAATGTAGTATTGCTAACCCAAAGATATATCAGATCAAAAATAATAAATCACCAATTCATATCTCACGGATAGTTTGTAACTTCGGAACCCATGCGCATTGGAGTAAACACGCGATTCTTATTGTCTTCCAAAATGGAAGGTTTTGGCTGGTACACGTTTGAAGTTGTTAGACGTATGGTGGAAGCCCATCCGGAGCACGAATTCGTCTTTTTTTTCGACCGGCCGTTCGATGAAAAATTTGTCTTTGCAAAGAATGTCACTCCGGTGGTTTTGTTTCCTCCCGCCCGGCATCCGATCCTTTTCGTTTGGTGGTTCGAATATTCCATCAAACGTGCGCTAAAGAAGTACCACATTGATCTGTTCTATTCGCCCGATGGATATTTGTCCCTGAAATCTCCGGTGCCGCAGGTTGGAGTGATCCATGATCTGAATTTCGAACACCACCCGGAAGACATTCCGGCAAGTCCATTAAAATACTTACGCAAATACTTTCCGAAATTTGCGAAAAAAGCAACGCACATTCTTACTGTTTCGGAATATTCCAAACAGGATATTATCAAATCATATGGCATTTCTCCGTCTAAAATAACCGTTGCATGGAACGGTGCTTCGAAGTCATTCCACCCCTTAAACCCGGAAGAAATCCAGAAAATACGAGCACAAAAAACCGCCGAAAGGCCCTATTTCATTTTTGTAGGAGCCATTCATCCACGCAAGAACGTGGGACGGCTGATCGAGGCATTCGGTAAATTTGCGGAAGTGAATCCGGATATCGATCTGATGATCGTAGGGGAAAGTCTGTGGGCCAATAAAGCCTCGTCCATTCCTGAAGTTTCCGAAGAACTGAAAAAACGCATCCTGTTTTCAGGTCATGTTTCATTGAACGAACTGAATAAACTCATGGGAGCTGCTTTTGCATTGACCTATATTCCCTATTTCGAAGGGTTCGGAATTCCGCTGGTTGAAGCCATGCGCTGCGGTCTGCCGATCATCGCCGGAAATTTAACCTGTCTGCCGGAAGTAGCCGGTGATGCGGCAATGTACGTGAATCCCTTCGACACCGAAGAAGTTTCAAAAGCCATGATCTATTTAGCTTCGGACGAACAAAAGCAAGCGGACTTGTCTCAAAAAAGCCTGGAACGCGCTTCTTTATTTTCCTGGGATTATACTGCCGAAACCACCTGGAACGTTATAGAGGATATACTGAAGGTATGAGAAAAACAGGTTTGCTATTTTTAATTGCTTTATGCGGGTTCTCCTGCAAGGAGAAAAAAACCGTCAAAGCCGGTATAAAAATGCAGGATTTCGTCATTGCAATCAGTCAATATGCCCGTGCACAGAACCCAAACTTCATCCTGATCCCGCAAAACGGAGAAGAGATCCTGTTTGAAGATACCGATCCAGAAAAAGGACTGAGAGCCGATCTGATTCAGGCCATTGACGGTTACGGTGTAGAAGAGCTGTTTTACAATGGAGCCTATTCTCCGGACGATTACCGATTGGGGATGCTGCGAAAAGTAAATTCCTCCCTGAAAATCATGGTGGCGGATTACCTGGACAACGATTCCAACGCTTCGGGTGCGTTTCAATCCGCCGATGCCGAACAATTTATTGCTTTTCCCAGAAACACAAATAATTACGACTACCTGTACATTCCAGCAACTGTTCACAATGAAAACGCGAATGACATTCATACCCTGGACCAGGCTAAAAACTACCTGTATCTCATCAGTACGGACAATTATTCGGATAAAGCATCCTTTCTTTCTGCCATTCAGCAAACCAACTTTGATGTGATCATTATCGATGCTTTCTTTGGGGATGAATTACTGACAGCAAGCGATGTAACAAGTTTGAAAACCAAACAAAACGGTGGACAACGACTGGTTATTTCCTATATGAGCATCGGTTCTGCCGAAAAATATCGCTATTATTGGAAGAAAAGTTGGGGATTGCATCATCCGCTTTGGTTGAAAAAGAAATACGATGGATACAAAGATGAGATCTGGGTCAAGTTTTGGAAAGACGAATGGCAGGAAGTCATTTACGGAAACGATGATTCCTACACCAAAAAATTACTGAATGCGGGATTTGACGGGGCGTACCTGGATAATGTGGAAGCCTATTATTTCCTCTATCACAAGGATTAGCACACTTAACTTTACCGCAAAGGCGCAGAACGAAGAGGTTATTGATAAAGTCTTCCTTTGCGTTCTTTCACTCTTTGCGGTTCATTTTAAGCAATATCTTTTGTTTCTTCTTTTCGAAGAACGCCTCCAAAGTACGTTTTGAAAGTGCACAAACACCTATTATCAGCGGAATGGAAACTCCATAATAGAACAATGTTTCCAGGAACATTCCTGAACAGGCGACCATACCTTTCAGTAATTCTACTATTTGGGAAAGGATCAACAAGTGGAACATGTAAATTCCGTAGGAAATTTCGCCCAGGTAGGAAAACACCCGATTTTCCAAAGTAAACAGGTTTTTGTCTACCACCGAAACTCCAATGATCAAATACAGGAACAACGCATTTGGAACAATGGCAGAAACAAGCGGATAATCAAAAAAGAAATACCAGATATCGGTGTGAATATTTGCTCCGAAAACGATGAATATAACGATCAGGGAATATAAAAGGATTTGCATCGGGATACTATAAATCCAGGATGCATTGATCTGTTTTCCATAGTTGAAAACCAGGTACGCCCCCAAACCACCAATCGCCATCGCTTCAAACTGGTGTATCCGGATTAGGTAACCTAAAATTCCCGGCAAAGACCAATGGGTATTGATCGCAATTAAAATCAATTTGAATGCAATTACTCCCAAAAGTAATTTCAATACGTGTTTTTTCAGCCATTTGAAAAGCGGTGCCCAAATCAAGTAGAATACTTCTTCCACCCCAATCGACCAAAGAGGTTCCAGTAAGTTACTCCCGAAGAAATAATTGACCATTCCCGGAACGAAGAAAACAAAGTAATACCAGGTTTCTCCAATGGTATAAGGCATTTTATAATCGATATGGAACCAATCAATGAAATAGGGCTGGATAATGGCACCGATAATAACCATTAGAAAGTATAAGGGCCAAATCCGGAAAATGCGTTTGATGTAAAATTGCTTCACTGAAATATCGTTCTTCGTTTTCCGTTCTTTCAGCAATAAATAAGTAATCAGAAAACCACTCAACACGAAGAAGAAGCTCACCGCATGCTGGCCATTTTCAAACAGCCCGAACCCTTTGAAGTGATTCTTCAGTCCATGATCTTTTCTTAACGATTCCGCATGATGGATCACTACTAAAAAAGCAGCAATGAAACGCAAGGTGTTTAAGCCTTTAAAATGAACAATCGATTTGTAATCCGTCATTCTTCGAGTTCGTTGTCTTTAAATGCGGATGGTACCAGGTTGGGGATAATTTTTAAAACAATCGGCAAAAGCAAAGCTCCGCCAGGAAGCAGGAAAATAGCCAGGGCCGGCATGGATTTTACTATGTCCATAAACTGGGTTTTCACCTTTTCTTTTTCTTCTTTCGAAAGTTCCTCTGACGCCGATTTCCGGATCAAATAAACCAATTCTTTACTTTGTTTGATTTCTTGAGCCAGCTTGTCTTTGTTCCTTCCCAGGATCTTGATCCAGCGTTTAGAGACACTGTCAAGCATTTGCTCCATGGCATTCGAATCGTTCAGATAGGAAACTTTCTGATTATTTTCCAGTAAAAACTGATCGGTACAGTAAATGGCTTCATCGAGGTCTCTTTCCGAACAACTCATCCATCTTTTCAGCGTAATCAGTGTTTCCAAATCCGTTTCCCGTGAATTTTGGTTCATGTGCATGGTCAGGACCGAAAGATCGAGTAAATAACGTTTGAAATTCCAGGAATCAACCATTTCCCCGGTCAGTTCATTCAGGGTAATTCCTTCCTTGAAGCGCAGTTTTGCCAATTCTTTCTCATCCGAATCCAAATCGGCGGAAAGTAAAAACGTATTGAAGAGGTTCTTTTCATGCTCCTGGATCTCTCCGTCCGAATAAGCCGAAATGGAGATAATTCCAAGGGCCAAAAGTGCTAACTTTTGATAGTCGAGTGTTTGCTTTCGTTTGTTCTTCAGAAAATCTTCAAACAAAATCACGTCCAGGTAGATGAATGAATTGGTGAAGTAACTCATCCAGGATTTAGTGTTCGTCAGATTCTTCGGAACGTCCGTCCGTTTTTCCAGGATTCGCTCAATCTTCTCCGAAGCACTTTCCTTCAGGAAAAAGGTCAGGACCGAAGTGAGCGATTGCACCCGGTGTTTTTTGTAAAAAATATTCAGATCGTTCAGGAAGTCTTCCGGCTTTAACTTTGTCTTCCCCTGAATATTAATGTGCGTAAACAAAAGGGATTCAAAAAGAAGGACCGTCAACTGCTCATCGTGTGTCCATTTTGAAGTGTCCCAATCTTTTCCGAATAACAACTTGGAAGGATAACCGAAGATAATTCCAGTTTGAGCGAGTGTATAATGATTGAATTCTGCCCGGGTTAAATCCGCAGGTTTTTTCAGGTCAACAGAAAGCTCACCTGACTCAATCAGCTGCAAGTATTTGGCAATCCATCCTTTCGAACCGGGAGCGATCATGGAAACAAAGTTAAGATAATTTTATCCAAAACAAGCAGGGCATTCCAGATATGGGAACGCCCTGCTTGTTTAAAAAATATGCTCCTGCTAGCTTCCGCCGCCACCTCCCCCGCTGGTGCAATGACGATAGACAATATCAAATTTCATTACGGTTGTGTAAAGCATTCCAACAGCGGTCCACTCGACTCTGAAATTATGAAGCGATGCAACCGAATACCCGGAAGGAGCAATTGAAATCGCCTGGCTTAACGCATTGCTCCACAAAGTATTCTGATCTGCAATGGATACTGTGTCAAATTCAGGGACGTATATGGGAGTCCCGCCATTCTTAATTATTTTGTCCGTTTTGTAAGAATACGTTTCAGAACCGCTACAGCTGGAAGTATTGCAAAGCCCCACTTCATTCAGATCAGACGCTGCAGTAATACCATCTACATCCCGCCAGGGTGAACAATGCAATGTTTTGGTGTTATTCGTTTCCTCAGAGATTTTGTGTGGTTTAACAGGTTCTATCCGATCCTTATTACAACCCAATGCAATTAGAAAAATTGCTCCTGCAGTCAGTACAACTGCCTGTTTAATAGGTGTTTTCATAAAAAGTAAATAATGGTTTATAACCGTCAATTTATTCATTTCCCGGGAAATAAAAAACTTTGTCAAAAAATTCTTCTCATCAGCAATCCTTGTTTTTATGCAACCAGGTTCGCCGGTTTCGAGTCTAAATTCTGAAACCGAGAGACTATGAAAACAATTTTACTTTTTTTTGCATTGTTCCTGCTCAATTATTCCTTTGCTCAAACAGGAAACTGCGGAACAGATGGTATGCACCGTGACTTGATCAACCGATTACCCGGATACGAAGAAAAAGTAAATCAAAATAACCGGAATCTGTATGAATTTTTGATCTCCGGTTCCGGAAATGAACAAGAAAAAACAACCTACACCATTCCGATCGTATTTCATATCATGCACCAGGGTGGTCCTGAGAATATTCCAGATGCGACAGTAATACAGGCTGTGGACCAGTTAAATCAGCGTTTTCAAAATTCAGGACCGTATTTTGACGCAAGCGGTCATCCGGCAGATATTCAATTCTGTTTGGCATCAGTTGATCCCTGGGGAAATCCGACAACCGGAATTACGCATGATTATTCTTCGATCCTGACCCTGAATTATTACGATTATGTTCAGGACTGGACCTTCAAAACACAAAACCGGTGGAACCCTCTGTTGTATTTGAACGTTTGGACAGTCGGAAATATCTCTGTCGACCCATTTCAAAATCCATTAGGTGTCGGAGGTTACGGTACTTTTCCCGGATCACCAATAGAAACGGATGGGATTGTAGGGCGTTATAATTTGTTCGCCAATAATTCCTCACTTCTTACGCATGAAGTGGGCCATTATCTGAATTTATACCATACGTTCAGTAATGATTGCACCAATTTCAATTGTATGACAGATGGAGACAGAGTGTGTGATACTCCTCCCGATATGTCAAATGACAATACGTTGTGTCAGGGAAATTCCTGTTCAACGGAAATGAGTGATACTTCCGGATTCAACCCGTTCACCAGTGATGTACAGGATCTACCCAATTATATGGATTATACATCTTGCCCCTTGTCATTTACACAAGGCCAGGTCAACAGAATGCAGGCAGCTCTCACACTTTTGAGATCAACTCTTTTACAATCAAACGGTTGTGGAATGCATCCGGGCGGTACCGTCCCCGTTGCCTCCTTTACAGTGGATTCATCGGCTTTCTGCAAGGGAACAGGAAAATATGGATTTCATTCAACCGGAGCAAATTGTTTGTATGCAGCATGGGATTTTGACGGGAACGGAACCATCGATACGGTGGGCGAGCAAGTTGTTCATCAATTTGCCGGTTCGGGAATATATCACGTTAAATTATACGTAAGCGGTTACGGCGGATCGGATACTTTGACCCAAACTATATACGCCTTTGTAGCTCCGACACCTTATTACCCCATTTCCGGAAGTATTTCGGGAACTTCCCTCGATCCGATCCTGCATATTCCGTATGCTTGTATCGGTGCGCAGATCAGTATGGGTGGAGTTCCGGGAATGAGCAGTTATCAGTGGAGTAATGGCGCAACAACTCAAAACAGTGTCTTTAACATTGATAGTACTACCGAACTTTCATTAACCGTTACAACTTCATCGGGAGAACAATTGCATTCATGTCAGCCGTTTAAAATCGGAGTAAATCCACGGATTCACTTATCTATAGATGTTGGTGCAGACACGGTAGCTTGCGGTGAGCTGGTTGTATTACGCTGGTATCCGATTCCGTATTGGTTTCCTGCAACAAATACCTGGTACCGCAATGGAAACTGGTTTTCTGAAAATCAAACCGTGTTAAGTAACTATGGAACACCTGCCGGAGATCAATTGGTTTGGGTAGCAAATAATGTAGACCCGATCGGTTGTATCACAAACAGCGATACCGCACACTTTTATGTCAGAGACCACATTCCTGTTTCCTTGAGTTTTGATGGAACAACACTGAGAACAAGTCACGATTGCATTGCGAATATTTGGTACCGGGACGGTGTTCAAATCACCGGTTCGGACAGTTCTTTGCTCGTGACACAGAACGGTTGTTATTGGAGTAAATGTATCGATTGTGCTTATTCTACTACGGACACTATTTGCATTACCAATCTTTCATTGAACGAATACCTGGCGGACACGGAAATTCAGTTGTTCCCTAATCCGTTTTCAAAAACATTGACTATTCGATTTTCAATCCCACAGCAAAACACCCGGATAGAACTTTTGGACCCTACAGGTAAGTTAATACAACAAGCAATCATGAATGGAAGTGACTTTTCGTTGAAACGGGAAAATCTGGCGGACGGTGCTTACTTGATCCGTGTGTACAATGATCTCACTCATCTGAACCAAGTTGAATTCGTGGTGATTGAATAAACCCATCCTATAAACACGTAGGGGCGCGATTAATCGCGCCCCTACGTGTTTATATTGTATTTTCAATTACAATTTTCTTGCAACTTCCACTTCTTCGTAAGCTTCTACTAAGTCGCCGATTTTGATATCATTGAATTTATCGATATTCAAACCGCATTCGTAGTTGTTCTTCACTTCTTTCACATCGTCTTTGAAACGCTTCAATGATCCAAGAACACCGGTATGAATCACAATTCCATCGCGAATAACACGGATTTTGGATGTGCGTTTGATGATTCCATCCATCACATAACATCCTGCAATCGTCCCCACTTTCGTAATTTCGAATGTTTCGCGGATTTCCGCCGTACCGATTACTTTCTCTTCGATATCCGGTGACAACATTCCTTCCATTGCAGCTTTCAACTCGTCGATTGCCTTGTAGATTACGGAATACAAACGGATATCAATTTGTTCCTGTTCAGCTAATTTACGTGCTGCAACTGACGGCCTTACCTGGAATCCAATCACGATCGCATCAGATGCTGAAGCCAGATTCACATCTGCTTCGGTGATTGCACCAACTCCTTTGTGAACGATATTCACCTGGATTTCTTCGGTAGAAAGTCGCAACAATGAATCGGACAATGCTTCAATGGATCCATCCACGTCACCTTTAACGATCAGGTTCAATTCCTTAAAGTCTCCAATCGCCAAACGACGACCGATCTCATCCAAAGTAATGTGCTTGTTTGTACGGAGACCTTGCTCACGATACAACTGCTCCCGTTTCGTAGCAATTGCTTTCGCTTCGCGTTCGTCATCCATGACATGGAAGGTATCTCCGGCAGACGGTGCACCATTGATTCCTAAAACAGATACCGGTTGAGAAGGACCTGCTTCTTTCAAAGCTACTCCATGCTCATCATGCATTGCACGAACACGACCATAGTTACGGCCTACCAATACCACATCTCCAATTTTCATGGTTCCCGCATGTACCAGCATGTTTGTAACGTATCCTTTTCCTTTATCCAAAGAAGATTCGATCACTGTTCCGACTGCATTCTTATTCGGATTTGCGCGCAGGTGCAGAATTTCTGCTTCCAACAATACTTTATCCAACAAGGCATCAATATTCAAATTCTGTTTTGCAGAAATTTCCTGGCATTGGTATTTTCCACCCCATTCTTCTACCAGGATATTCATAGCAGAAAGTTGTTCGCGGATTTTATCCGGATTTGCTCCCGGTTTATCAATTTTGTTAATGGCGAATACCATGGGTACGTTTGCAGCCTGAGCGTGCGAGATTGCTTCTTTTGTCTGAGGCATCACGTCGTCATCCGCCGCTACAATGATAATCGCAACGTCCGTTACCTGGGCACCACGGGCACGCATGGCAGTAAAGGCTTCGTGACCTGGTGTATCCAAGAAAGTCATTTTTCGGCCATCTTTCAACGTAACCGAGTAAGCACCAATATGCTGCGTAATTCCCCCGGCTTCACCGGCAGTCACGTTTGCATTCCGTATTTTATCCAATAAGGAAGTTTTACCGTGGTCAACGTGACCCATTACCGTAATAATCGGCGGACGATCGATCAGGTCTTCTTCTTTGTCTTCCACTTCCGGAATCGCTTCCTGAACATCTGCAGAAACAAACTCGGTTTCAAACCCGAATTCTTCCGCTACGATTTGAATGGTTTCAGCATCCAATCGCTGGTTGATCGAAGCAAAGATTCCCAACGACATACAAGCTGAAATAACCTGTGTCGGGGAGACGTTCATCATCGATGCCAATTCTGACACAGTAACAAACTCTGTCAACTTCAGGATTTTTTCCTGAAGTTCTGCTTCCATTTGCTCTATCTCACGACGTTGCGCGCGGTCATCCCGTTTTGCACGACGGTTCTTGGATGCTTTCGATTTACCTCCCTGGGAAGATAAACGAGCCAATGTGTCTTTGATTTCTTTTTGGATGTCCTGTTCAGAAACGGCAGGTTTATCAATCGGTCCACCTTTTCTGAAGTTATTTCCGGTGCCCCGGTTGAAGTTTCCGCCACCCGGACGGTTTCCTCCCTGACCTTGTCCACCCGGACGATTTCCGCCACCTGGTGCTCCCTGACCACCTTGCGGATTCGCTCCCGGAGTTTTGGCAACATCCACTTTTTTGATGCGTTTGCGCTTCTTGCGGTCATCACCCGGACGAGAAGAGCCAACCGATTTCGGTTTCTCAACAGGCAATTCAATTTTTCCCAATACCGTTGGTCCGGACAATTTTTGTCTTTCTACACGAATTGTTTCTATTTCTTTTGGAGCTTCGGGTTCCGTAGCCGGTGTTTCCTTCGCTTTTACATCTTCTTTTTCAGGGACAACAGGCGCAGCCGGAGATTTCGGATAATCGCTTTTATCGATAGGTCCGTCCTCTTTCTTGCGCTTGTCCGGTCTTGTTTTGGTATTCAACTTATCCAGGTCGATCTTTCCGATAACCTGAATTCCGCCATCAGCAGACTGAGCAGCCGGTTCTTCCTGGGCGTGCTCGCTCTCTGATTTTGGTTTCGTTTCTTCAGCCGGTTTCTCAACAGCAGGTTCAGGTACGTCAGCTGACGGCTTCTCCTCTGCTTTTGGAGTTTGTGGCATCGCTGAAGCTGTCGGCGACATGCGATCAACTTTCGGAGTAACAACAGGTGCAGTTTTTGTTTGCTCTGACGGAGTGTTATCAAAATCTTCCTCGTCTTCGTGAGCCTTCGGTTCGTCTTTGATATCGCGTAAAGTAATGGTCTCACGCTTCTCTCTTTTAACTGCTGTCATTTTGGATTGCTCCTTTAAATTTTGATCAGCTGCAAATTGAGTGCGCAACATATCATACTGCTCCGGATCCAACTTCGTATTTGGATTGGAGTCAATAGCCTGTCCCTTCGACGCCAAAAAGTCGACGATCGTAGAGATCCCTACATTCAATTCTCCTGCTGCTTTTCCTAAACGCTGTGTTTTACCAGACATATATTATTTGCTTCTTTTAATTAATGTTCCTCCAATTGTTATCAGAATGAACAGTTTTGCTGTGTAAAGATAGTTAGTGTTGACCAGATTTAGGTGAAAATCGGTCAGGTATTTTTTACCCGACCGAAATCCCAACCTATTTTATTCTTGTGAAACTTTGTTTTTTACAACTGCGCTAACGCTCGTTGTGTTTTCAAAAGCTTCGCTTTTCTTATTCAAATTCCGAGCGAAGGATACGCAATACTTCCTGTATTGTTTCTTCTTCCAGGTCCGTGCGCTGAACCAAATCTTCCACGGTCAGTTCCAACACAGATTTTGCCGTATCACAACCAACTGCTTTCAACTCATCCAGGATCCAGCTGTCAATTTCATCTGCAAACTCTTCCAAGTCAACATCTTCATTATCAGATTCCCCATCGCGGAATACATCGATTTCATATCCGGATAATCTTCCTGCCAAACGAATATTGTATCCTCCTTTTCCGATAGCCAGGGAAACCTGGTCCGGCTTCAGGAATACGCTTGCACGTTTTTCTTCCTCATCGATTTCGATGTTGGTAATTTTTGCCGGAGACAGTGCACGCTGAATGAATAATTTCGGGTTGTTCGTGAAGTTGATCACATCAATGTTCTCGTTGCGCAACTCACGAACGATTCCGTGGATACGGGAACCTTTCATACCAACACAAGCTCCAACCGGATCGATCCGGTCGTCGTATGATTCAACGGCTACCTTTGCTCTTTCTCCCGGTTCGCGAACAATGCGTTTGATTGTAATCAATCCGTCAAAGACTTCAGGGACTTCCAACTCGAACAAACGCTCCAGGAATTCCGGTGCGATACGTGAAAGGATAATTACCGGTGAACTGTTGCGCATATCTACTTTCGAAACAACTGCACGAATAGATTCACCCTTCTTAAAGTAATCCGAAGGAATTTGCTCTGATTTCGGAAGAATCAACTCGTTGTTTTCATCATCCAATACCATGATCTCTTTCTTCCAAACCTGGTAAACTTCACCGGTGATAATTTCACCGATACGCTCCTTGTATTTCTTGTACAAATGGTCTTTCTCCAATTCCAAAATACGCGAGATCAAGTTCTGACGAAGTGACAAAATGTTTCTGCGACCGAAATCATTGAAACGGAATTCTTCTGATACCTCCTCACCGATCTCAAAATCCGGCTCGATTTTAATGGCATCCGAATAAGCGATCTCCGTGTTTTGATCTTCGACCTCACCATCCGCAACAATTTCCTTGTTCACGAAAATCTGAACGTCTCCTTTATCAATGTTTACAATCACATCGATGTGCTCATCCGTGTTGAATTTTTTCTTCAACATTGCACGAAATACGTCTTCCAAAACGTGTTGCATCGTTTGTTTGTCGATGCTTTTGAGTTCTTTGAACTCGGAAAACGATTCTACTAGTTCCAAGCTGTTCATAGCTTCTTATTTAAATGAAATAACAATTTTTGCTTCGTTTATATCTGAAAAGGCGATCTTGTTTTCAATCACCACCAGTTCCTTTTTCTTTTTGCCTTCAATCGCTTGCTTTTCTTCTCGTTCCAATACAATTCCAGCTTCATCAACAGAAATCAACTTTCCCGTTACTTTTTCTTTCGATTTCAATTTCACATCCAGGTCACGACCAATGTTTTTTACATATTGAGCATGAACGCGTAAAGGCTTGTCCAATCCTGCGGAAGAAACATGCAATTCAAAATCGGCATCTTCCCGGTCTAAATTGTGTTCAATGTTTCTCGAAACCGACATGCAGTCTTCAATCGAAACATTTCCTTCTGTTTTATCCAGCTCCAGGCGAATCACATTGGAAGCACTGATCGTAAGCTCTACAATGAATAAGCGTTCATCGCGGTCTTTGATGCGCTCTTCTGCTAATTCCCGTACTTTTTGTTTTGAAATCATGTGAGATAAAAAGAGGGGACTTGCGTCCCCTCATTTGTGTTTTTAACCTTAAATGTGATGCAAATATACGCATTTTTTATTGATTTCCAACTATAAGGGTCGAAAATTGTTTCATTCGGCGGGTTTCCTTTTCAAATTAACTATTTTTAGAAATCTATGGATTCAAATCTCAAACTCCAAAACCAATTCCTGCGAGCGGAAATCAATTTGTTTGGCGCCGAACTCATTTTCGTCGGAACCGAAAAAACCGGAAACGTCCTGTGGTCCAAACAAACCGGTCATTGGAACCGGATAGCGCCAAATTTATTTCCTATCGTCGGCCGGTTAGTCAATGACAACTATATGTTTCAAGGGAAATCCTACCATATGACCCAACATGGTTTTGCACGCGACCGGGAATTTGAGGTAGTAGAACAAACCGAGAACTTGGTTCGTTTGCGGCTGAAATCAGATACTCAATCGATGGATCTCTATCCCTTTTCTTTCATCTTCGACGTGTGTTATTCCCTAACTGAAAATGGAATTACTATTTCCTATGAAACGCAAAATACCGGAAATGAACCGATGTACTACTCGGTCGGCGGGCATCCGGCTTTCGATTTACAGGAACCTTTGGAAAATTATTACCTGGAGTTTGATTCTGCAATTCAATTGGAACGACAAGAATTAAGCGGTGGCTATTTCTCAGGAGAAACTGCTTACTATGGAGTTTCCAATCATTTGAACCTCGGAGACGAATTATTTGAATCGGATGCATTTGTATTAAAAACCCCACAATGTCAATCCGTTTCCTTAAAACATACGGATGGAAAAACACTTGTGCAGATGAGTTGTGACTCCTGGACCGGGATTGGCTTCTGGACAAAAAAAGATGCCCCCTTCATTTGTATTGAACCTTGGTGGGGCTGGGCTGACCATGCAGATACAAACGGAAACCTGGAAGAAAAGAAGGGAATTATTCAAGTGGAAGCAGGTATGTCGGATCGTAAAAATTACCGGATTGAAATTCCAATGATTCCAGGAATGTAATGAGGGCGGTTTCCCGAACACCATTTCCCAGCAAGTTAGTAAACTTGCTAACAACCTTTTTCTAGCTAATTGACTCCAACCGGATTATCTCAATCCTGCGATCCGTTACTTCTTCTACGATCAGGTTCCAATGTTCACTTTCTACTTCTTCCCCTCCTTGCGGAATGGTTTCCAACTCATGAATAACCAATCCACCCAGTGTTTCGTAAGAATCTGATTCAGGTAATTTCAACCCGTAAGTCCGATTCAGGTAAGAAATTTCTGCACGCGCTGAAAACCGGAAGGTATTTTCATCAATCTGCTCTTCCAGCCAGGTTTCATCGTCGTGTTCGTCCTCAATTTCACCAAAAATCTGTTCGATCACATCTTCAATAGTTACCACACCGGAAGTTCCTCCATATTCATCTACAACGACTGCAATCGACTGGCTTTGCTTGGTGAACAATTCCAACAACTCTTTTCCCGGCATAGCTTCCGGAACAAAAGAAATTGGCCTGAGTATTTGTGTGATCGCAGTCGGTTTTTTGAACAATTCGTAGGAATGTACATACCCGATGATATTATCCACAGAATCACGATATAACAGCAATTTGGACAATCTTGTTTCCACGAATTTCGCCAGCAGGTTCTCCATGGTTTCTTCCACATCAATTGCTTCGATCTCCATTCTGGGAACCATGCAATCACGGGCTCTGATTTTTGAGAAATCAAGTGCATTTTGCAGGATCTGAATCTCATTTCCAAGATCTGCTTCATCCTCCATCCGGTCGTTTACATCCTGGACAAAATGCTGCAAATCAACCCGTGAAAGTACTTTTTCGGATTGTTCTATGCGAATTCCAACAATGCGCAACAAACCATTACTCATCCAAACGATCAATTTTGTCGGAATATATAAAATCCAATATATCAGCAACATGGGAGATGCTCCTAAACGGAAAATCCCATTCGGATTAATTTGGAAAATGACTTTCGGGAGGAATTCTGCAACAGTTAAAACGATAAGCGTAGAGATGATTGTCTGAAGCAGAACGATCAGGTAGCCTTGTTTGATTCCCCAGGAATCGATCAAGGGATCAAGCCAGTCTGCCATATACATTCCATAAATGACAATTCCAATGTTGTTTGCTATCAGGAGTGTTGCTAAAAAATGTCCGTCATTTCCGTAGAAAACATCCAATAGTTTACTATACCAGGAATTTTTTCCGCGATCCAGTTCTACTTTCAAGCGATTGGAAGACACAAAGGCGATCTCCATTCCTGAAGAATATGCAGAAAATAGTAGTGACGCGATAATAATGATGACGGCAGGATCCATTCAGCTACTGAAAGCGATGAAGTTACTAAAAATCAATCAGACTACATCGAATCCGATGTCCTTTCTGAAGTATGCTTTGTCGAAAGAAATTTTTTCAATACTTGAATAGGAACGTTCCAATGCTGCTTCCAGGTTCCTTCCATAAGAAGTAACTGCCAGAACACGACCTCCGTTTGACAAAACTACCGGGCCGTCACTTGAAGTTCCGGCATGGAAAACCAAACTATCCGTCACGCTGTTGATCCCGTTGATCACTTTTCCTTTTTCATAAGCATCCGGATATCCACCCGAAACCATCATAACGGTACACGCACTTCGCTCTTCGAATTGAATGTCACATTCCGAAAGGGTATTGGTAGCAACACCTTCCAGTAAATCAATCAAATCGGATTTCAACCGCGGCATCACCACCTCTGTTTCAGGATCTCCCATGCGACAATTGTACTCGATCACATAAGGTTCCCCTTTTACATTGATCAGTCCAAAGAATATAAATCCTTTGTAAACAATTCCATCTTGTTTTAATCCTTTAACCGTTGGAATAATGATTTGATTTTCAATCTTATCCATGAATGTCTTGTCACAGAACGGAACCGGTGAAACCGCTCCCATTCCCCCGGTATTCAAACCTGAATCACCTTCACCGATGCGTTTGTAATCCTTGGCTTCCGGGAGGATTTTATACGAATCTCCATCTGTCAAAACAAAAACGGAACATTCGATTCCTTTTAGAAATTGTTCGATCACAACGCGGGAAGATGCATCTCCGAATTTGGCATCGGCGAGCATACTTTTCAATTCATTTTTGGCTTCAGAAAGTGTTTCAGGAATCAAAACTCCTTTTCCTGCAGCCAATCCGTCAGCCTTTAAGACGTATGGAGCTTTCATTCCTTCCAGGAATTTATATCCTTGTTCCAGGGTATCTTTGGTGAAGGTCGCATACTTGGCCGTAGGGATATTGTGACGCATCATAAATGCTTTCGCAAAATCCTTGCTTCCTTCCAATTGTGCTGCTTCTTTATTCGGTCCGATAACAGGAACATTTTTCAACTGGGGATCTGCAAGGAAAAAATCATGAATTCCTTTTACCAAAGGATCTTCCGGTCCGACGATCACCATGTTGATGTTTTCAGCAAGAACAAAAGTCTTAATTGTGGGAAAATCCGTTGCAGACATGTCCACATTTGTTCCATGAAGTCGGGTTCCGGCATTTCCCGGTGCGATAAACAATTGTTCCAAATGTGAACTTTGAGCTATTTTCCAGGCAATTGCATGCTCTCTTCCCCCCGAACCCAACAATAAAATGCGCATATTAACAGAATTTCAAGATTGATTCGAAGAAACGTTTTCCATCCTCATTTGCCAAAGCTGCATCTGCGGCTCTTTCAGGGTGAGGCATCATACCAAAGACATTTCTTCCCGGGTTACAAATTCCCGCAATGTGATGTAATGAACCATTCGGATTACTTGTCTCGGTAATTTGTGCCTCTTCATTCACATAGTGAAACAATACCTGATCATTATCTAAAATCGATTTCATTGTATCTTCCGGGGCGTAAAATCGTCCTTCCCCATGTGCAATCGGAATTTTATATGCTTTGGCAGGATCTAGTCCTTTGGTGATCGCGCTGTTTGAAGTAGCCGGTTTCAGGTACACATTCTTACAGATAAACTTTTGGTTGTTATTATGCAACAATGCGCCTTGCAATAACCCGCTTTCTGTCAAAATCTGGAATCCGTTGCAAATTCCCATTACATAACCTCCTTTGTCCGCGTGGTTCATAATTTCACCCATAATCGGAGAAAGTTTTGCAATCGCACCGGAACGCAAATAATCCCCATAAGAGAATCCGCCCGGAAGAACTACAAAATCTACCCCTTTCAAGCTGGTATCTTTATGCCATAAACGTTCTACTTGTTGGCCCATGATTGTTTCAAGGACATACACCATGTCTTCATCACAATTGGAACCTGGAAAGGTAACAACACCAAATTTCATTGATCTATTTTTGCGACGGAAAGCCCGTCAATTCATGAATGGCAACAAAGTTAGTCAATCTAGTCAGACAACCATGTATGAAATGAGGAAAAATTTAGCAACAGCTATAATTAGGGTAAGGTAAAAAAAGATACTCGCAACCCGCTGCCAAATCCGATGAATAAAGGCAAATGTAAAAAAGAAGCTCAGGGGAATGAAGAGCATACTGAGCCATTCGGACTGTTGATAAATAATGATTTCCGTTACTCCCAAAAGTAAGGTCCCGACCAGAATCCAGATTAAGGCACGATTTAACTTCTTAAATCGAATATTACTCACGCGTACCCGGATCTGGATCCCGATAATGCTCAACAAGAACAGGATAACGATCGTTGCCGATGTTCCGTAAAAAAATACTTCCTCATATTTAATCAACGATGAGTGACGCAAAATCCGGGTCGAAATGGTATGTCCTGAAATCCACCACCAGGTTAAGCCGTTCGCTATCGGAATCAAAAAACCGATGATCATTAAAAGCCACTGTCTGAAACTAAAAGGATGTAACGCCCAGGCGGAAAACCAGAATGGGATAATCAGTGCCGCACTGGGCGGAAGGAATGATGCAGACAATCCGATAAAAAAAGCACTGTTGAATGAAGTCGTCAGGTTCGACTCATGCGTTTTCAATTGGAATAACAGACGTACAGCCTGAAGTAAGAACAAATGGCAAATTAAAACCGCATCAACCTGGTAAAAGGAATGTGAAAAACTCATCAATACGACATAAAACAGCGATGGACCGTAATTATTCCTGTCTAAAAATTCATGCTGGTTGAACAGGAAATTGATTTGAATCGCATTTGCAATAACGATGACCGAAGCAATTATGGAAGTCCACCAGGTGTCCAACAAAGTTGTTTTCCCCCAAAGTCCCAAATCCACTACATCCAACAGGGCATGAAAATGAAAATATCCGTTCAGCAATTGGAATCCGACAACTATTGGAATCAACAAAACCAATACCAATGGACGATTACTCAGAAAAGGACGCAATATCATGCTGCGAATTTAATCGGAAATTTTAGAATCAAAAGAACAAACGGCCATTGACCCATTCAGGGTCCAGGACAGCCTGTTGTTTTTTATAGAATTGGATGGCCGATTCATTCCAATCCAATACCTGCCAATCCATTCGTTTTACACCCCATTTTCTGGCAATCTGCACCACTTCTGCAAATAACCGTGACCCGATTCCTCCTCTCCGGTATTCGGGTTGAATGTAAAAGTCTTCCAAATACAGGCATCTCCCTTTCCAGGTGGAATATGATTGGTAATACAATGCAAAACCGACAACTTCCTGCCGGTTGTTCTCTACCACCAGTGCTTCGCATACTCCATCAACAAAGAGATCGATTTTCAGGTTTTCAACAGTATTCGTAACCTCACCCGGTGCTTTTTCATACAATGCCAATTCGGAAATCAATCCGTGAATGGCGGTTTCATCACCTAATCTGGCAGCACGGATATTCATTTTACAATCCTCCTAAGTTAAACCGGAATCGAATTCCCGTACTCATATTACCTGTCGGGTATGATGTTGCGATTTTCGGATTGGTAATTACTTGATCGTAGTAAAATTGAACCATCAGGTTTGCACCGATATTGTAATCGATCGATGATTTGATCGAAATAACTCTTTGTCCTGCTGTAGCCTGTTCTGTAGATTCAACAATCTTACGGATAACTGTCAGGTTATCTCGGAACGTAAAGTCAAAACGAATATTCAATGGATTCTCCGGCTTGTTTTTTCCGATTTTAAACGGCAACCTCACTTTCGGGAATTTATATCCGGCACCGACCACGATTTCATTTCCTAACACTTCAGTCACCTGGTTGTTATTCAATGAAAGGGTAGCAGAACGATCTTTCTTGATCTCGAATTTCGTTATCAATCCCTGGCTTCCTGCCTTTTTACCACCCAGGTTCCAGGTTGCATCAAATCCAATCAGCGGAGAAAACCGTTCCGAAATAGTCACTGTCTGAATGTTTCTTTCAGCGATGAAATTTCCATTCAGATCGCGAGCCGTTGCAGAACCATTTTGGTCAAATGTTGCATTCAGATTCGATTGCACCTGGCCCAAAGTCACTGTAGAGGAATATGCGTGGCGAAGCACAAAATTCTTCGTCAGTTTTTTCATTTTCTCAAACTTCGCCAATCCGTTGTAATTCACGGTCCAATTCGGTAATGGCATCGCGCTGAACGGATTCACGGAACGCTTGTTCACTTTTCCATTCGTATAGGATGATAAAAACGCACCAATCACAACTTCCTGCTGGGAAATACCATATCCGTCACGGTATCCTCCCGAATTCCCGCTGGAGTTCGTGTTTGAAGCTCCCAACAACTCGGAAACTTGTTTCGTAGTCTCTCTCATTTGTTTGAAATTCCCGGATTCATACCCGGCGGATAATTTCTCAAACGCACTTCCAATGGAGATTGTTGAGTAAGAAAGCGTAGCGGTCTGGAAACGGCTTTGCGACTCAAATCGTTCGGAAAGATCATTGTATCTGAAGAAATCATTCGTGTTCTCAGACATGGTTCTGTTCAAGGACAAATCGATTGTCAAATCCTTCATCGGTTCAAGCGTAGCCCGTCCGGTAAATGTTTGATTGTGCGTAATTGAATGCTGACGGTTTAAGGCCGGATTCTTTACTAACCAATCGTTATCCGCAGCGGTTTGTGCAAAATTGTAGCCGTTTTCTCTACCCGAAACGGTATACGATTGCTGACCAAAAATAAATCCGCCCATTCCGGAACTGAACTGAGGGTTAAATCCAAGGACACTTGTTTTCTGGTTGTACCCCGGCAGCAATGTTCCATCTGTTTGGTTATACGTTCCGGAAACATTTCGAACACTCATCAGTAAGCGCGCTCCAAAACCTGCAATTGGATTTACCTTATTGTTCTTCTTGCGTTTTTGCTGGCGTTCATGCTTGCGTTTTTTGCGCTCCCATTGTCTTCGTTCCTTTTTGGTCATCTCATCCAATGGTTTTGGCGGTTTCAATTCCGTAACAGCCTCTTTCCCCTTATCTTCAGGTTTGGCCCCGCCATCGTCCGCTCCGACAGCTTTTTTCCTCATCGGTGCTCCTCGAGCCGGGCCACCACCCGTGTTTACCTTTTTAAAGAATGGGATTTTATTGTACAAGGTCGTCATATTCGCCTGAAGTGTAGCATTCACTGTTCGGCTGTTCTGCACAATATTTCCGTAATCCGGATTATAAGCATTCGTACCAGGGATTTTTGATCCGTCCTGTCCGAGTGGTGCACGTTGCCAGTTATAAGTCCCTGTATATTTTGCGTTTCCGGTTAGCCAATTTAAGGCAGGAATCAAATTAAAAGGTACATTGTATGAGAATGTGTAATCATGAGTATAGTCCATGGTCTTTCCAAACGTTCTCATTTGCTTTGCAATAGTATCTTTGAACTGACGGTATAAAGTATCGTTTCCTCTGCGGTTTACTTCTCCATCCTGCTCATCGAAAATAGCCCTGTTATTTGCGTTGAAAGTCAGCTTCAGGTTTTTGGTCAAATCCCATCCCAATCGGTAACCTCTGTTCCACTGGAAGTTCTTAACGTATACCGGTTTATACTCAAATGCTCCTGCTGATGTATCAATGGTGTTACGTATCTGGCGCTCGTTATAATTTCGTTGAAGATCATTGGTAAAGCCAAGTGTTTTCGGCAAGTACCCGATGCTGGTTTCTTTAAATATACCCCACCATTTGGATTTTTGCATGAACTTGGTCTTCTTAAATGGTTCGAATGGCTTGTTATCAAACGTATAAGCATACGCCAAGCTACCTTTCCATTGTTTTGTCCGATCGTAATTCGTGTTAAAATCACGATGGAACGTTTCACTGTAACCATAACCTGCCATCCAGTTGGAAATATCATAGAAATGGGCCTTTTTACCTGCCGCCCGTTCTTTGCGAACTCCCTGGAAGTTATAGGATTTGCGTTCGGTATAATCCTGAGCGATCTTAGCGATACTTCTTCTTTGGCCTGCTTCATAGGAGCTCAGTTTAATATCGGGATTGAACGGATCGTATTCCGGATTAATAATTCCGACGGAATAACCATAGAAGAACGGAACCGACAATTTAATACGATTTCCAAAGAACTGCCCCAATTGCAAGTTGGTTTGGAAATCCATTCCGATCTTTTGATTTCGCTGTCTTTCCTGAACACGGGAATCCACTGCTCCCCAGTTTATACCGGAATAATTACCTGAAAGAGAGAAGCTACCAAAGTCTGCAGCCTGAACCTGCATTTGGGCAATCGCAGCCGAACCACCATCGTCTACGAAATCCGTCAAACGCAATTCGTTGACCCAAACCTGTACACATTTTGCAAGACCATCATCTGACCAAGGCGACGGTTGACTTTTACTCGGATTGCGCACCCCGATCATGATCGTTTTAATTCCCTGCAGGTTCGGACTTCCTTTTACTTTAAGTCTTCTGTCCGGATTTGCCGGATCTATAATCACATATTCTACATTTGAAGAAACTCCGGAACCGCTTGCCCCCAATAAATCGTTTCTGCGCTTTTTCAAGTCCAATAAATCCTGGAATACGATTTCCATGTTATTTACTTCGGGCCAAACTGCGTCTGCATTTTTGGTATACCACGGAGTCAAAGATAAGGGAAGCTCATACTCGTAATAGTTGTCAACGAAATCAGTCCCCAAACGAACGAATAAAGTCACATCTTTATCGTGCAGGGTATTCGCCGTAACTTCTTCTGCATGGACGTACATCTTTAATTTTTTGTAGGTACGAACGTCGAACTGAACATTCTTGTAAGCTGCTCTTGCGTCACCATCCTGAAGGTTACAAACATCCAATGTCAGCGCCTGCTCATTCATCTGGCGTTGCTGAGGCTGAGAAGGGTCAATTTCCCGCTGAATTCCCGGAGGGATCTGATATCCGATCGGAATTTTCTCATTGTTTTCTTCAAAATTCAATGCCCCGATATTGAATGTTGTCAGGTTCGGATCCACCTGGATAACTTCTTGCGCAGCCATCAGGTCCAATAAATATTTTCTCCATTCACCGCGAACCAATTCCAACTTGGCAAAACGAACGATTACTTCCTCATCAAATCCTTTCATGAACATCCGGAAGAAACGAATGGATCTGAAATCACGAATCCCGTTAATCGTTCTTTCCGGTTCTCTGAGCGGAACTTTGAACTGGTACCACTTTTCTGTTTTGTTTGAATTCTTTGGCGTAAACGTTACCACACTGGTAATGTGGTTTTTCCCTACAACCATGTCTGCAGGGCGCAAGCTCACTTTGTATTGGAAATATGCCTCTGATTCGGATAAGTTATTGTCCTGGTTGATATCCTCCAAATCCGGAGTATTTCGCGCCTGGGTCGGGTACTTATCGTTATTCATGGTATCAGACATTTCTGTCGTAGCAGAGTTTCCTTCCATCCCATTATACTTTTTATACCGCTGAAGAATATTCAACTCTTGCTGATCATACACATCATCGCGGTAAAAGTTATAATCGTCATTGGAGGGATCGGCAATCATACGTGCCTTTGTTTCGGCAGATAATGTTCCGTTAGCCTGAACCCAATTCACATAACCCGAATAGGAAGTAATCTCTTCCGCTGACTTATATCCATCGATACCTACATCCTGGTTAATACGCGAATTCGGGTCGTTGTCAAATGCGTTCACGATCACCTGTTGGGTAGACACTTTTGCCCATGGCGTAATGACTACCGGGTAATTAGCTCCTGCATATGGAGGAATTCCATTTTCAAAACTTTTTCTTGAATCTGCCAGTACATCTTCCGAAACGTTTCCTAAGTTGAAGTATAAATCTCCACCCGTTAAGTTGGGGGTCGCTGTCATCGCATCCTCGTTAAACGGATCCAAAATCCAGAACTGGATGTATTCCACGTTTGCCTGTTCGAAATCATTTGTTGTCAGGGAACGCATAATTCCTCCCCAATGATCTTCCGGATTGGTAAATGTTCCATCCGCATTCAACGGTGCAATGGTATCGTAGTTATACATTCCACGTTCTTTTGGATAATACCCCAACTCCAAAATCTGGATAGTCGGAATAGCTCCGTAAGTTAGCTGCTGATTCGGGAAAACATCCGTTTGAAGCACCTGGCGCATACGGCTATCGTAGATCTGTGTAGGATCGTCTTTGATATGCTGTGGCGTCAGATTATTGGATTGATAAAAAAGCGGGTCAATTAAATACCAGGCAATTTTTGATCTTTTATATCCATTGGACAAATTCTTTGATGAACCTTCCGGGAACAGGTCTGTTTGACCTTGCGGGGTCGAGGCAAGCCTCCAGCTACTCTGTGTTCTTAAATCAATCGTACTCTGACTTCCTTCGAAATCATCCACATATGAGATCCCCGCTTTTGAAATCGCCTTCGGAGTGCCCGGAATTAAGTGTGCAAATTCACCCTTGAAGGTCATGAAGGATTTTTCCTTTGTGGAAAGAATTGGCAATAAGTCAATGAACTTGGTTAAAAACGGTAATTCCGTTCGGTAATTGATATCAAAACCAATTACGTTATTCTTATACGGTTCACTGCCAAAATCGACTTTCTGAGTAACCGGCCGTTCCATCATCCGAAGCCAGGTAGCCCCAATGTTGAAATCTTTATTAAACCTGTAATTGAGGTGAGTTCCGACCATGGATTTGGACTGGAACCCGAAGACTGAGTTACTTTCAATGGAAATTTTGATGGGTGTATTTGATTCCAATACTCCTGTGTTCAAGATCTTTACGCGACCCAAATTGTAATCTACCGTATAATCCTGTCCTTCTACCATCGGGATTCCTCCTGCGGTAACTTTAACAGCTCCTTCCGGAACGTTCAAAGCATTCAAAGAGATGTCCGAAGTAACGGAAGATTGGTATTCCCCCTTGAATACGAACCGGTTCTTGCTTGGGATTTGCTGAGCGGCCGTTTTCGTCGAGTCATATAGTTCCGTGTATGCAATGGTTTTGGCAATCGTTTCAGGCATTCCCTTCACCATCAGTTTTTGTTTCAGTACTTGCCCAAACGGTTCGGTCGTTGAAAACATGACACGTCCGTTCCTCGTATTGATCGTACCCCCTGTTTCTGCTTTTTGTCCGTTATAAACAATGGGAACGAAATCGAACAATCCATCAGAAAACTGCTGGTTGTTGACATTCAGCCGGTCCATTTCAACCAGCGTGATGATCTGGGTGTCATCCAATCCGCTATACGGGAAAATAGGTGCCAAAACGGATGTCTCCGGGTTATTGTAGAAAATATTCAGCTTAAACCCGGTTTGGTCTACCTGGTATGCACCGATTGAATAGACGTTTTTCATCATCAAATCCCAAATCTTCAAGGTCGGATTGGTGATTGTCGGTTTCAATAATTTTAGCATCAGTGCGCTCTGACCGGCAATACCGTCCGTAGAAAATTCCCCGACCTGATAGGTGGTTCCCCTGTAAGTATATTCATACGCAACCGCCAATACTTCATCGTTATTCAGGGGTTGACTTAAGGAAATAAATCCAAGCAACGCATTATAGGTATATTCAGATTCACTCAACTTTCGGGCATTTTCTACCTTCTCATAGTGAATTGCCTGCTGAAATGGCCCCGGAGTAGCTGTTTGCGAAGAAAGTTCTGCTACAGCTCCGTTAAATCCGCGGATCGCAGGACTTGAAGGACCCGCTGTCAGGTAATTGTAAAGTGCATTTGATTGATTGCTCGGAAACGGAGATGAAGACAAGCCTCCGGGAGCACCCACTAAGTTTTGCGGCTGAGATTCCCCTAAATCCGAAAAGGCAAGGATATTTCTTGAATTTTCCGTGTTATTGACCTTGTTGGTTACCCAAACCTCCATTCTTGTCACATACGTTTCAGAGGCCACATTCGGCATTTGGGACATGGCGGCATCATACTGGTCATGAAAGAACAAATTCAGGAAGTAGTGACGATTTGCTTCGTAATTATCCGCAGTAACCTCATAAGGTTGGATTTGTGCTTTCCCGGTAATATTAATTTCTGTTCTTTTTCCTTTCGATGAGGCACCGATCGCATCGACCGTTAAATCCCCGAAACGCAATTTAGCATAAGCTCCGAACAAAGTTTGAGAACCCGGAATCAAAGCTCCAAACGAAGGAAAACTTACATTCCCCAATTCAATTCGCTGAATGATTTGATCTTCATCTCCGGAATATCCCAATTTCGTTACGTTATCAAAATCGAATGCTGCCTGCGTATTGTAGCTTGCGCTCAATTTCAGTTTTGTCCCGATCTGTCCGACCAAGTTCATCTGTATCTGCTGCTGAAAGTCGAAACGGGTAATTTTTCGCTGTTTTACAGGTAAAATAGGGTTGTCGTAGCGGGAAGTGTTGACACCAAAAGCCAATTCGATCGATCCTTGCGGACGAATGGTAATTTCATCAGATCCGAAGAAGCTGGTAAATACTTTGGATGGGATTTTAATCGGAAACTCCAGCGCCCGGTCTTCTTCTGTCTGAGCGTCAATTTTATCTTTCCAGTTTTCCTTTAATGATTTTTGACGTTCATATTCCAGGTACTCTTCCAGTGTCATCATGGAAGGATTTCGATAATTCAGGTTGGTATTACCCATTGTTTCAGAGAAGATATACTTCCCTGTAACCGGATCAAAGACGATACTTTTCTTTACACCGGAAGGATCTCCCAGGTCAAAAGTTTGAGGATTGTTTTGAGTAGGGTCCAACGGATTGGTAATCGGAAATGGCAATGTAGTATCCGGTGGGGTTTGTCCCCAGAATACAAGCGATACAAAACAGAAAACAACCGTTGAAAACAGTTGCATCACTCTTGTGTAGTTAGCGTTCAAATTTTTTTCCAAGTGTTTATAATATTTTCAGTGCTCCTTTGATTAATTCTTCCACAGTTTCATCTCCGGTGGCAATTTTTTCTATTGCTTTCTCTGCTGATTTTTTGTCAAAACCCAAAGAAATTAAAGCAGTTAACGCATCAAATCGATTTGTATTGTTTCCGACAAAAATATTTGTCGGATCATTCCACTCTACTTTCAACATCTTATCTTTCAAATCGATAATAACCCGTTGTGCTGTTTTTGCTCCGATTCCTTTGATTGCTTGTATAGAACGTACATCTTCCGTTTGTATTGCGTTGGCAATCTCATTCGGCGACATGGACGAAAGCATCAGGATAGCTGTATTGGGTCCGATTCCTGAAACAGACAACAATAAATTGAATACATCGCGCTCTTCGGAAGTTGCAAATCCGAAAAGCAAATGTGCATCTTCCCTGATAATTTGCTGGGTCAACACTTTTACGGATTCCGACGCTCCGATAGACGAAAAGGTATTCAGTGAAATTTTAACGAAATACCCGACACCACCGCATTCGATAATCAGGTTGGTTGGATTTTTTTCAATTAAACGTCCGTTCAAATGTGCAATCATTGCTTTCTGTTTCTACTTGGTTTGTGCATCAACCACGGCAACTTTCACCATGTTTACGATTTCTCTTACAGACGAACCCATTTGCAATACATGGATCGACTTTTTCAATCCGACCAAAACCGGCCCGATTGCATCCGAATCAGTCATTTCCTGAAGTAACTTGTAGGCAATATTTCCCGATGAAAGGTTCGGGAAAATCAAGGTGTTCACTTCTTTATTTGCCAGTTGTGAGAACGAGAATTTTTCATTCATCAACTCATTGTTCAATGCGAAATTTGCCTGAACTTCTCCATCCACAACCAAGGTGGGGTGATTCTCATGCAGGATTTTTACTGCTTCTGCCATTTTTTCGGAATCTTCACCCGGAGCGGAACCAAAGTTCGAATAGCTCAACAATGCAATTTTTGGAATCACCTTGAATTTTCTGAGTGTTTTCGCAACGTTGTGTGTAATTTCAGCAATCTCACAAGCAGTAGGGTTTTTATTGATGGTCGTATCTGCCAAAAAGATAGGACCTCTTTTCGTATTCAGGATATATACTCCTGCTACCGTATTCACGTCTTTTTGCAAGCCAATTACCTGAATTGCAGGTCGAACTACATCCCGATAATTTCTGGTCAATCCAGAAATCATTGCATCTGCGTCACCCATTTCCACCATCATGGCACCGAAATGATTTCGTTCCCGCATCAGCTGAATGGCTTCATATTCTGTTACTCCTTTGCGTTTGCGCTTTTCAAAGAACGATTTCCCGTAAATCTGGCGACGCATCTTTTCGGTATCCGATTTCGGATCGATGATGGTCAGATTCGGAATTTCAATAGAGTATTCCGCAATTAACGATTCGATTACCCGTCGTTTTCCTAATAAAATCGGGAAACAAACTCCTTCTTCGCAGGTTGTTTGGGCTGCTTTCAATATTTTCACATTATCTGCCTCGGCAAAAACCACCCGTTTCGGATTATTTTGAGCTTTGGTTGTAATTTGCCGGACCAGTTTGTTGTCCAATCCCAACCTCTTCTTCAGGGTCATTTCATATTCTCCCCAATCGGTTATTGGATTTTGAGCAATCCCGGATTCCATTGCAGCACGCGCAACAGCCGGTGCAACGTGATAAATCAATCGGGGATCCAATGGTTTTGGAATAATTTGGTCCCTTCCGAAGGAAATGTGTTTTTCACCGTAAGCTTCAATGACTTCTTCCGGAATAGTTTCTTTGGCCAGGTTTGCAATCGCTTTCACCGCAGCCAATTTCATTTCTTCGTTAATCCCGGTTGCTCTTACATCCAATGCTCCCCTGAAGATGAACGGGAATCCAAGTACATTATTCACCTGGTTAGGATGATCGGAACGACCGGTCGCCATGATAATATCATTACGCGTAGCCATTGCATCCTTGTAAGAAATCTCCGGATCAGGATTCGCCAATGCAAATACAATCGGGTTCTTTGCCATGGAAGCCACCATTTCCTTCGAAACGATATTTCCTTTCGACAAACCGATAAACACATCAGCTCCTTTGAATGCTTCCTGTAAAGAGATATCTTTTTTATGCGGAGCGAATTGCTGTTTCATTTCATCCAGGTCCGTTCGTCCTGCATGAATCAGGCCTTTGCTGTCGAACATAAAAATATTGCTTACTGAAGCACCCAAAGCCATGTACAATTTCGCACAGGAAATGGCTGCTGCCCCGGCACCTGAAATAACAATTTTTACTTTACCGATTCGTTTTTTAGCCAATTCCAGAGCATTGAGCAACGCAGCAGCAGAAATAATTGCCGTTCCGTGCTGATCATCGTGCATCAGAGGAATGTCTAACTCTTCTTTTAAACGACGTTCAATCTCAAAAGCTTCGGGAGCCTTAATATCCTCCAGGTTGATTCCTCCGAAAGTGGGGGCAATCGCCTTGACAGTCTGGATAAATAATTCCGGGTCTTTCGCATCGATTTCAATATCAAATACATCAATATCTGCAAAAATCTTGAAAAGCAAGCCTTTTCCCTCCATGACAGGTTTGGAAGCCAACGGACCAATGTCCCCCAGTCCAAGTACGGCTGTTCCGTTCGAAATAACGGCAACCAGATTTGCTTTACTGGTATACTTGTATACATCTGCAGGATTTTCTGCAATCTTCAGACACGGCTCTGCCACTCCCGGAGAATATGCCAAAGACAGATCACGCTGAGATGCATAAGGTTTCGTAGGAACGACCTCGATTTTACCAGGTCTTCCTGAAGCATGATAATCCAGTGCGTCTTGTTTGCGAACTTTTGCCATATAATGAGATTGTAAGGGGCGATAAAGTTAATAAATCTAATACAAAGAGCACTAAAAGTCGGATAAAAAGAAACCCCGGTACCATATGTACGGTACCGGGGTCATTATAAAAATTATCTGTGAATTACTTCACCATCAATTTTTGAGTATAAGAACCAGTCTCATTAGCAATGGATACCAGGTAGTTTCCTGATACCAAACCTGTAACCGGAACTGCAACTGATGTAGCGCCAGCACCAGTAACTACTTTCGATGCAACTGTACGTCCTGACAAATCAATGATTGAAACTGTGTAATCTCCACCTTGTCCTTCGAAATTAACGTTTACTACGTCAGAAGCAGGGTTAGGGAATACTTCCATATTGATTGTGGATGTTTCAGCCAAACCTAATGTTGCCAATGAAATTTCTTTTGCATTCAATACTTCACCTGTAGCTTGGTCAATTACAACAGCAACTGCATGCATGTTTGCACGAACACTTGTAGCAGGAACTGTATAGTTAAATGTATACGTAGCTACTTGTCCGTCTGCGATAACCGCAGGAACTGAACCAGCCTGACCTGAGTAACCACCTAATAATGCTCTACCAACGTGGTCGTATTCCATGTTTGCAGCAAGTACCGGATCCGGTTCTGTTTGCCAGTTGTGTCCTGCACCGGTCAATGCAATGTTATTTGTTTGAGAACTGTAATAATTGTGTTGGTTCCAGGTTGATCCTGTTCCTGTCACATTATCCTCAGAAATAATTACACCCAATCGGTAGTTTGCAGCAGCAAAGTTACTTCTGAAAGTTGCGTTAACAGTAACCGTTACGTTATTTCCCGAACCACCTGTTTGAATTGCAATTCCTACCGGAGTGATCAGGTCTTTACGATCGTTATAGTAAGTCTCAAAATCCTGGTCAGAAACATCTACTCCTAAAAGTACTCTGTCCACGTTTGCTCCAGGGAATCCGGAGAAATCTGCTGCAGCGTCATACGCTGTAACTGTCATCGGGTCACCGTTGTGAACAGCTACACCTGCAAATGTGTTCGGGTATGTATTATCCATGTATTCCATAGCAACCGCACCTCTTGGACACCATCCACACCAAGTACCTGTTCCTTCTTCAAACAAAACTACTTTTTGAGAGTTTGCACTTACCGTGTTAAATGGTTTACTTCCTGTGTTGTTTCCCGGATTTGGATCTGTATTACCGTTTACTCCAGTAATATTGATATTCAATGTTTTCTCAACAACAGTTGCATAGTTCACGGCAATCGGGTGATTGATCGTTGCTGTAGCACCAACAGCGATGTTTGTAGAAATCACGCTGCTGTGAGCTGTTCCGTCATTCCAGTCAACAGTTAAACTTGTAATTGCATTTGCCCCGTCATTTTTAACCTGAAGGGAAAGCGTATTGTTAGTACTTGTTAAAGAATAACGATTTACAGAAGCAGAAAGGAATTTCGCATCGTCGGGAGATGGTTGACGAACAACGAAGTTGTCAATTCCCATACCGAATAACCATCCTCCGTTATCATTGTATAAAAATGAAACTTTTACGTTAGCATTTCCTACATAAGGAGTCAGGTTAATTCCAACATTTTGCCAGCTAGCTGATCCAGTCAAAGTTTGAGCCGTTGTCCAAGTTGTTCCACCATCAATAGAAACCTCAATTTTCCCTGATTCTGTCGCTCCCTGGTATGTCCCTTGGGCATAAAATAAATCAACCTCCATAACTGCTGCAGCAGCAGTACTTAAGTCAATTGTAGGAGAAATCAATCTGTCTGCGCTTTTGTCACAGTTACATCCGTCATCGTTTGTAACCAGCATTTTTGTTGCATTCGTTGTTGGTACAGGAAATGACTGACTGGAAAGAGTCGCAGCTGTTCCACTTTTGAATCCACCATCGGTAGCCAAAGTAGTTTGCGACCAGGTTGCCGGAATGGCAGGTGCAGTGGTCCCCTCAAAATCTTCGGACATAATTATTTGGGAGAACGAAGTTCCTGCCACAAAAACCGCCGAAAAAGCAAGTAAAGTTTTTTTCATAATCTTAACGTTTTAGAATTCCAAATCTAACATTAAGACAATAACTTAACAACTATTTAACCTCCTAAGCTTGATTCAATTAACTTTGACTATTGGAAAGCTAAATAAAGGATATGAAAAGTAACCTCGTTATTCTATCGGGAGCAGGGATTAGTGCGGAAAGCGGTATAAAAACATTTCGAGATGCCGATGGCTTGTGGGAAAACTACTCTATCGAGGAAGTGGCAACACCCCGGGCCTGGCAAAATAATCCAGATTTGGTCCAGAAATTCTACAACGAAAGACGGCTCAATGTTATAAGCGCAAAACCAAACCGGGCTCATCATTATTTCAGTTCTCTCGAAGAACATTTTCATGTTCAGGTAATTACACAGAATATCGACGACCTGCACGAGCGGGCAGGAAGCTCCCATGTGCTTCATTTACACGGCAATATTCGTTATGCAAAGAGCTCCGGACCTGCTAAAGAAAAGAAATACTACCCGATCGAAGGCCATGAACTAAAAATGACCGACCTGTGTGATGATGGTTTTCCCTTAAGGCCGCATGTGGTTTGGTTCGGAGAAGAAGTTCCGCTTTTATATGAAGCAGCAGAATTAATTAAGCAGGCGGATATATTGATCGTTGTAGGAACTTCTCTCAGCGTTTACCCGGCTGCCAATCTCATTCACTATACGAAGACTTCGTGTCAGAAAATCCTGATTGACCCTAAGGCAGACCAAATGCAGGTTGAAAGTCTTTTCACCAAAATAAACAAGAGTGCTGTTGAGGCGGTGGAAGAGTTGAAAGAATTATTGTTCTGAAACAAGAAAGGGGCTTTTTTTACAAAGCCCCTTTCTCTATTATAATTTATAAATTATCTTGCCGCATCATTCATTGCCTGACTCATAATATTTATAACCGGTCCAAGAGTCGGAGTTGGAGTTGTTAATGTCACTGTCCGCTTTTGAGTAACGTATGTATTACTTGTATTATTTACCGGATCATATCCATGAACCATAGAATTCCAGGGCTCATAAATATAGATCGGTGATGTGTGATTTGAGACGACCAAAAACGCACCGCTAGGTGAACCTGAAGTGGAATAATTGGTAGCAATGTTTGTTGGAACTGTCCAATAACTGTTCGGATTAGCCAAATTCAGCGTAAAAATCTTACAAGTTGTAACACCAACGGCAACACCGCTTTTTAAGTACATTTTGTCCGGACTTATGCCTTGTTGATTACTAATAATCGTAAAGTCCATTCCTTCGAATTTAACACCCGGGAACGATTTAATGAGTGTTGTGTTTCCGGTGTTTTTATCTATTTGGGCTATTTTCGATTCTTGAGTCGATGAGTTGTAAAAAATCCCGTACATCAGTTGAGAATGATACTCAATATGAGAAATTCTCCATCCGCTGCTCGCTGGCGCAAAAGAAGCATTTAGAATGATATAATTGTTAATAATGTAATTACTTGATGCATCTACACTTGCAAAAAACAATGCATGTTCGGATGAACGACTTCTGCACAGCATGATGGGTGGATCGTAATAATTAGCTGCCCGATCTACGGCTAACCCGCTAAATACTATTCCTGCAACATTTACAGGAAGGCCTAAAAATTGATTGGGATTAAAAACTTCTCAGGTAGTTGCTCCCATTGAACTGAAAATTCCATCTCTTAATGAAGTGACGTCATATGGAGTTACACCTAAGAAATCATCGCCATCCGGAAGGAAAGCAATTCTTGGTCTGGATGAGCTTGGGACCAACACCAAGGTAGAAGGTGGTGTGTTCTTAATCGTTTTTTCCTGATCGTTTCCGTTATTAGAATTATTTGTTCGGAAATTTTCTTGCTTCTCACACGAAAATGTGATTACAGCCATCGTACAGATAGCCAAAAAGTTCAGTGATTTTTTCATTGTGCTTTTAAATTAGATTCGGAACAAAAGAACTGAATTAAAAACAAGGATAAAGCAAATGAGAATTCGGAACAAAATCCCAAAAAAAGGAGTCCGCTTGCGAACTCCTTTCCATATATATGATTAAATCTTAATGCTTAATAACGATTCGTTTCGTTTGAACCAAATCTCCTTTGTTGTAAACGTATACTAAGTAAACTCCGTTCTTGAAGTTGCTTACATCTACTTTGTTGATTGGTGCTCCTGATTCGGATAAAACTACTTTTCCAAGTACATCAACCATTTTCAATTCAACAGTTCCTTCCAAACCTTTTGTGCTAACAGTTAACACGTTTGCAACCGGGTTAGGATATACAGAAACAGAAACTTCTTCCTGCTGCTGATCTGCCACCCCTAAAACAGAAGTAACCAAGACATCTACAGAATCCACACGGTTACCACCTTCTACTAAATAGAAACGGTATTTTTCAGTTCCTGAACCATGCGTATCCGTATCAGCCATTAAATTCGCAGATCCTCCTGCAGCAACAGTTAAATCATATTGATTCGGGTTTGCCCATGGATTTGTATTCATCTGAGAAGCGGTATAACACATTCCGAATGGATCTCCGGGAGCTCCCCAGCAGAAATTATCTGCCCATGCAGCAGCGTCAGTAATTCTGTAACGCTCCATCTTCCAAACCTTCGTGCTTGCCGAAGTGTTTTTGAAATTGATAGCAACGCTTTGTAAAGCATCCGTGGAAACAACATAAGCATATTCTTCTCCGTTCAAGGCATTACCTGTACCGGATTGCGTACCGGAATCCCATAGTTTTATTTCTACCTGCCCGAAACCAGTAGAGCAAGCAAGTAAAACAACAGTAACTAAAGAGTATAATTTTTTCATAATTGCATTTTCAGTTTTCACAAATATAAGCACGATCTATTTCTCAAACAATAGGCCAATTCTTATATCAATCAGTAAGATTACAATTTTTTGATGGAAAAAACAACCACATTACTACAGATAATCGTTAATTTTTGATTTAACTGTCGGTTTTTGGGAGTAAACGGTTTGATTCGGATGAAAATCAGGATTATTAGGATTACAATCTTTCCCGGCACCTTAACATTTTTTAGGAATACAATATTATCCGATAACACATGTTTAAAATTGTGTTAAGGAAAAGGTATCTTTGAATTTCGGCACAGAACTTGAACTGTCCGTTGCTAAAATTTAAACTATGAAAAAAATTGCGTTCCTATTTTTAGGGCTTATTGTTTCCTCTTTATCAATGGCTCAAGACCATGAACCTTTGGTTGTCAAACAACTTCCTTCTGTAAAATTAGTAGACATGGATGGGAAAGCGGTGAATACTGCTGAATTGGGTTTCAAAGGACCGGTTGTAATTTCCTTTTGGGCAACCTGGTGTTCTCCATGTAAACGTGAATTAAACACCATTCATGAATTATACCCGGATTGGCAGGAAGAAACCGGTGTAAACCTGGTTGCCGTAACCATCGATGACGAAAAAACAAAAAACCAGGTACCGGTTTATGTAGACGGAAAAGGATGGGACTACCTGGTTTTGATGGACCCGAACGGTGATTTCAAACGCGCTATGGGTGTTAACAATGTACCTCACACATTTTTAGTGGACCAAAACGGGAATATCGTTTATTCTCACAACAATTATGCTCCCGGAGACGAGGAAAAATTGTACGAAGAGATCAAAAAACTAGTAAACAAATAAGCTACTTATTATACTTCGATGAAAAACTGGATTTTAGGAATCTGTGTATTATCCGGGTCGTTCAGCGCGCTCGGACAGTCCAATCTGTTAGGAGGTATTACCGGGAATATGGAAGCGACTTTCCAATACCTGAACGCCGACCCGTTGATTGGAGCCCTTCAACCGACTGAACGAGGCCTGCTGAATTCATATATGAATGTGTTTTATTCCGGTTCTCATTTTAAAGCGGGTGTGCGCTTCGAATCCTATCTGCCTCGAATTAACGGTTATCCGAACCGTTTTGACGGAACAGGCCTTGGAATGCGTTACGTTGGCTGGTCTAATGACTACATAGATATCACCTTGGGGAACTTTTACGAACAATTCGGCTCGGGAACGATTTTCAGAGCATACGAAGACCGAAATTTAGGGTACGACAATGCCATGGACGGAGCTCGTGTGATTTTGCGTCCGTACAAAGGGATTCAGCTAAAAGCAGTTTATGGAAATCAACGCTATTCGTTCCAGGGAGGAAGGGTTGACAAATCCGTTGGTATTACCCGCGGTGTTGACTTGCAGCTGCACTTAAATGAATTGATCCCGGCAATGGATTCCAGCGATCTGGATGTAACTATCGGGGGAGCATTCGTGAGTAAATACCAGAAAGACGACAATGAAACGTATATTCTTCCGGAAAACGTTGCAGCTTACAGCGGACGAATCGGGTTGCGCTACAAGAAATTCACTTTGAACGGGGAATATACGCACAAGGACAACGATCCGAGTGATGACAACGGTTACATATACAATCCGGGGCATGCCGCTCTGATTAATCTGGGGTATTCCAGGAAAGGATTGGGGATCTCACTTTCTGCAAAATCCGTTGACAATATGAGTTACCGTTCCGACCGAACAAAAGGGTTGGCCGATTTGTTCATCAATTATTTACCTGCGATGAACAAAACTCATACGTATAACCTGGTTGCAACGCTTTATCCGTATGCAACACAACCTTTGGGTGAAATTGCTTACCAGGCCGAAGTGCTTTATACGATTCCGAAAGGAAAAGGTGGAGGAAAATACGGGATTCCAATCAACTTCAATTATTCAACGGCTTATAAGCCATTGCGTCATACAAACGGATACGGGCTGCCGGGTGATTCTACCCGTGTAACCTATAAGGGAAATCCGTTCGATATGTCTGACAGCTTGCTTTGGCAGGATATCAACGTAAACATTACCTACAAGTTCAATAAAAAGTTTTATTTGATCGGATCCTACTTTAACATTGCAATTAACAACGACGTTTCAAAGGTGTCGGAAGACGGACATGGTATCATCAATGCGCACATCGGGGTGTTGGAAGCAGGTTGGAAGATCAATAAAAAGCATAACCTGAGAATGGAGTTGCAGGCTTTATTCACAACGCATAAAAAAATGGCGCTCTTTGATTATCAAACATCCAAAGACAAAGGTGACTGGGTAACTCTGGTACTTGAATATACCATTTCACCGAACTGGTTCTTTGGATTTATGGACCAGTACAATTATGGCAATTCAAACAAAGATTTGAGAGTACACTATGTCATCGGATCTTTTGGTTGGATAAAAGATGCAACTCGCGTAACTTTGAATTATGGCCGACAACGCGCCGGATTATTCTGTGTAGGCGGTGTTTGCCGATTTGTTCCCGCGTCGAACGGATTGACCGTTTCATTAACGCAAAGTTTCTAATTAATCAGATTCAGAACATGAAGAAATTTATTGTATTAACCGCAATCTTCGCAACAGTCCTTACGGCTTGTGATAAAGTGAAAAATGCTTATCCGGAGAAAGCTGCCGGGAACTCCACACTCGATTGGTCTTTGTATCCGGATGGTGATTCGGCATATTATGTTTCACAGGGGCTTTGGCCGACATTCACGGCAAATACCAATACGTTTACCAACGTCATGATTGAGGATTATACGGGACATCGTTGCTTCAATTGCCCGAATGCAGCAGCGCTTCTGCACAACCTGGAAGATGCTAACCCGGGAAGGGTATTTGGAGTGGGAGTTCATACCAGCCCGGTAGGAATGTCCAATTTCCAGGAGGAAGAGCTTCCTGATTATCCAACCATTTTGTATAACGATCTGGCTTTTCAGATAGGAATTCACTTCGGGTCCAAACCGGGAACCGGATTCATCGGAAACCCGAACGGCAGTGTAAACCGCCAACTGAATGGTACCGACAATACCAGTGCACCGCAGACGTGGGCCTCGAAAACCACTGTTGAGTTAAACAAACCACTTCGTGTAAACATTCAATCACATGCAAACTACTTTGCCAGTACCAGAGGTAGTTTCCTTCATGTAGAAGTGGACAAAGTAGATAATAACATCACAAATGATTTAGCGGTGGTTGTTTACGTGTGTGAAGATTCATTGGTAGGGCCGCAATTGATGCCGGATCTGACCAGAAATGCCAATTACGTTCACAAAGATATTTTGCGGGACTGTATTGACGGAAAAGCATTCGGTCGCGTGCTGGAAGCATCAGATTTGGGCCCTAATGGCAAATACTATGTCAATTACACGTATAAATTACCGGCTTCATACGACGTTGATAATATGCATTATTTAATCTATGTGTACGATAAAACAACAGAAGAAATTTACCAGGTTATCGAACAGCACCTCCATTAAAAATTTAATATTGGCTATAAAGCAGCGTGTGTCTGAAAGTTACGGGCACACGTTTTTTTGTGTGCATAACTTTTAACATTTTTAACATACCAAATACGAAAAGGGATCGTTATATTAGATGAAATTATAAACAGAACCCCATGTTTGAACTAACGAAAAAAATCCTGGTTCGGGTAAGTTTTGACCCATTGTTATTCCAAAAAGAATTGTCCAAAGCAATCAAATGGATGTCTGACTCAGAAGAAATTCAACGTTTAAGGGAATGGTGTATGAAAGAATTTGGCGCGGTTTATCCTGCTATCATCAACAAGGCGTTCACACCGCAAAAAAATTAAAAAAAGACATATTATTGATACGACTAACGGCTCCAATCGGAGCCGTTTTTAATGGATGCTTATTAACTATTTTTTTATCAATGGATTTCTGAACCATGACGTCGTATTCCGTTATTACGTCAGATTGAAATTTTGAATTACACTCAAAGTTCCTTACTCGAATTCAATCAACAATCCTCCTTTATCTACCACATCCTGCGGATTGACCGCAATAGCTTTAACGACTCCGACACCTTCCGCCTTGAGCACGTTCTCCATTTTCATTGCTTCCAGCGTAAGTAAAGCATCTCCTACTTCAATGGATTGACCAATGGTAACAGCCACGCTAACAACTCTTCCCGGCATCGGAGCTTTCAATTGCTTCAATTTACGCAATTTCGGCTTGTCCATTCCAAGAGAAGCAATCAATTCATCCAAAGGGCCACCTTTCTTCACTTCAAAAACACGGTGATTTAATTTCAGTGTCAGTAACCCTTCTTCCATGCGGTTTGACATGACTTCTCCGCGAAATTTTTTGCCTTTATAAGTAATTGTAAAAAACTGCTGGTCTTCCCAACGGATATGAACCCCATCTCTGTTAGCATGAAGGACTTCTCCGTCCGATGTCCAATTAGCTGTTTCCATCTGTAAGAATTTTGCGACAATAATACGAACTATTTGTCCATTCATCTAGAAAAAGATTGTAAAAAAAACTTAGTTTCCTATATTTGCCCTTCAATGTATTTACGAATCATATTCGCCCGAAAATGAAGAAAATATTCTATTTGGTTGCTCTTGTCCTGGTAGCTTGTCAACCTAAACATTCTGACACTGAGCACGCGGCAAGTCAAAGCAACGACTCGAAGTCAAACACTACTGCCGAAATAAGCGAGCCAACGCAAGATAAACCGAAAGTATATCACGCTTCCCGAACGGTTTTAACTGATTTGATCAATACGAAACTGGAAGTTTCCTTCGATTGGACAAAATCCTGGTTAATCGGTAAAGAAACCCTTCAGGCAAAGCCGCATTATTATGCCTCCAATGAATTGATCCTGGATGCAAAAGGAATGGAGATCAAACATGTTTCCATGACCGGAAAAACACTTGAGTATGATTATAAGGACGATGTGTTGACCATCAAACTGGATAAAACATACACCCGTGACGAAAACTTTACGGTAGTGATCGATTACATCGCGAAACCGGATGAACGCAAAACAGGCGGATCGAATGCGATTACAAGTGACAAAGGCCTCTACTTCATTAATCCACGCGGAGAAGAAGCAAATAAAATGCCTCAGATCTGGACTCAGGGAGAAACAGAATCTAACTCGGTTTGGTTCCCTACCATCGATTCCCCGAACTCCAAAACCAAACAAGAAATTTACATTACTGTACAGGATAAATACGCAACGCTGTCCAATGGCAGATTAGTGAGTTCCACCAAAAATGCAGACGGTACCAGAACAGATTACTGGAAGCAGGATTTGCCTCATGCCCCTTACCTATTTATGATGGGAGTCGGTGAATTCAAAGTGGTGAAAGATGCATACAAACGCCCGGACGGATCAACCATGGAGGTGAACTACTATGTAGAACCGCAATGGGAAAAAGATGCGAAAGCGATTTTTGGGGAAACTCCGGCAATGATCGGTTTCTTCTCTCAATTATTGGGGGTTGAATATCCATGGGACAAATATTCTCAAATCATCGTAAGAGATTATGTTTCAGGAGCAATGGAGAACACCGGAGCAGTTATCTTCGGAGAATATGCTTATAAAACACAACGCGAATTGTTGGATGAAAACGATAATTCCACGATCGCACACGAGTTGTTCCACCACTGGTTCGGTGATTTGGTGACTTGTGAATCCTGGTCGAACTTAACGTTGAACGAATCATTCGCAAACTATTCTCAATTCTTGTGGGATGAGCACCGTCATGGTTTGGACGAAGCGGAATTCCAGGCTTTGCAGGAAGCAGCGGGTTATTTCGCATCTGCCGACCAGGGAGGTTACCACAACCTGGTTTGGTTTGATTACAAATCGCGTGAAGATATGTTTGACGGACATTCTTATAACAAAGGAGGCCGTATCCTGCACATGCTTCGCAAATACATCGGAGATGACGCGTTCTTCCAGGGTTTAAAAAATTATTTGAAGCAAAATCAGTTTAAAGCTGCTGAATTCCACCAGCTAAGACTGGCTTTCGAAGAAGTAAGCGGGGAAGATTTGAATTGGTTCTTCAATCAATGGTACCAGGGAAAAGGACATCCGATACTGGATGTTTCATATAACGCTGATGCCGCTGCAAATACCGTTTCGATTACGGTGAACCAAAAGCAGATAAAAGAATTCGGTTTGTTCAAATTACCGATTGATGTGACCGTTTATGATGATCGCGGGGCAACAACTACCCGTCAATGGTTCAATGACGAATCCACAACCGTAAGTATTCCAACAACTGGGACTGTAAAGAATGTGATCTTTGATGCGGAAGCAATGCTTCTATGCAAAATGGAAGAGAAAAAAGATCCTTCCTGGTACGCGTTTCAATGGAACAATTCGAAACATTACATTCACCGAAAAAATGCACTCCAAAAAATTCCATCCAGTTCTCCTGAAGCTGCCAGAGTAGCACAGGAAGCATTAAAAGATCCTTTCTGGGACATTCGCTCCACTGCAATTGAAAAGATCGGGAAAATGAGCAGTGACAATAAAACAGCTTCCATTAACCGGGTGAAACAATTAGCAACTTCCGATTCGGTTTCTGCTGTTCGCGTAGCTGCAATTACTGCTTTAGCAGGAATGGTTTCCGGACCTGAACTGGAACAATTGTGTACTGAAATCATTCAAAAGGATCAGTCCTATTCCGTTATAAGTGCTGCATTGCTTCAATTGTCGAAAGTGAACAACAAGGCTGCTCTCGAGGCTTGCAAACGATTGGAAAATGAACCCTCAAGCAAAATGCAAACCGGGGTTGCAATGATCTATGCAAAATACGGAGACGCCGATCAAATTGCATATTATGAAAAGATCTTCCAATCGAATGTAGTACAGGGATTTGATAAACTGGGAGTACTAAACTCGATGACGTTCTTTGCCTCCCGACAGGAACCGAAAATCCAAAGACGTACCTTGCCTATTTTCGAGAGTGAATACAAAACAGGGGGGATGTATACGCAAATGTTTATGCCTCAATATATTGGGTACTTAAGAGATAATCTGAAGAATTCCATTGAGAAGTATAAGGCGGAAGAAGAAAAAGCGAAGAAAGACGGAAACAGTAATGCAGCAGATATTGCTCATGGAAAAGTTACAGATGCAGAAGCATTGTTGGCTGATTATGAGAAAATGATGGCAGGTTTCCCGAAAGAGGAAGAAGGAGCAGGACATTAATAAAAAAACCAAAAACCGTAGGCACGCGATTAATCGCGTGCCTACGGTTTTTTTATGTCTATGGTTTTAGAAAAAGGCTTTCACCTCCATTCCACCCGCATGGATGATTTTATTTCCTTCACTTTTCCGTCCGTTATACTGAACCGAAATCTGGAGGCTTTTAGATAAGGAACGCTGGTAACCCAAACTCCAAACATAATTTATACCGGGTTTTAATGCTTCAAGCAATTCAAAACCCAACGGGGTATTGGAATCTCCCCGGAATGCAATTCGGATCACATTGAACTGGCCCTGCAAACTTCCCTTCTGGGTTTGGTTGTATTTCCCACTTACTCCAATATCATAAATATCGGCCTGCTCGCCACCCAAATTTTCTTCGTTCTTCTTTTGAACCACACGTCCGTCTATACTAAACCGAAGTGAAGTGTTCGGCTGGTAAATCAACGAGGGTTTTAATTGCCAGTAATGTAAGCGGTAATTACGCCCCGAGGTATAATCGACGGAAGATGTTTTTAATCCTGTTTCAAATTGAGACTGAATACTGAATTTTTTCAGAATGGTAATTCGTGCGTTAAACTCGTGTGATTCCTTGGTTCTTCCATCGAACCCCGTGGCAAGCAATGTTTTGGTCTTTGAGCTTTCATAACTGTAGTCCCCCCCTCCGACATTATTTGTCCGGTTGAAGTATAGTGTATTCTTAATGACATTGGCCGTACTGATCAACGAATTATCATCAATACTTCCCACAAAAGGATTATAGGCTCTTGCACCGTCAAATACATTGGTTTTGCGTTGCAGCCTGAAACGGGTTTGGGTGGAGAACCGTGCCAATACTTTTTTCACACCGGTACTGTTTGACCAGATCCGTTCCGGACGAAGTGTTACGGATTGGTTGTACTCATTGGAATAAGTCTTAATGTAATCGTTGGATGGTGTGAATACGCGGATATAACCTGCCTGGTCTGCATAGGCGGCAATTTCAAATTCATTCAGGTCCTTGATTCCATCGTTGTTGTAATCGTTCCAGGTATAGACACCCTGTCCGTCATTTACTTTGATGTATATAAACTCCTTTTTTTGTTCCAATCCCGCACCTACTTCGTAGAAGGTAGTCAGGTTGATTGTTCCTTTCCAGAACTTGATATCGTGATCGATCCGGCCATTCGTGGTATTTTCAGGTGCCTGGGTGATTAAAGTCGTATCCAGGATTTTCAGTTCACGGTAGTTTGCAACCATGTATAATCGCTGGTTTTTCCAATTGTTTTTCGTCCATTCTGCCCGGAATGTTCGTGCTTTTGCAGCATTGCGCAAGCGTGTACTATCCGATCTTCCGTCGACCCGTTCACGGTAACTCAGCAACAACTCCCCGGATGAAGTATCCCCCAAAGCCACGTAGCCCTGATAGTCGAAAAAACTATACGATCGGAGACTTAGCAGCGAATCTCCCTGAATAAAACGGTTTAATTCCTGATCGTCCTTGAAGCCGATACGCACTTTTTTGATTTGTTTGGAAATATCCGCTTTGTGCCGTAAAAACTGATTGGTGCTTTCATTTTTTGCGGTCAAAAAACTTGCATCGATAGCGACGTGATATCCCCGCTGTCTCCAGGAAGTGATCAGTTGTGTCCGCAATCCGGAAAAATCCGAACCTATTTTATATTGCTGTGCATTGATCCCGATCTTTCCATAATTCCTGTTTTCAATACTGGTTCCCACGGTTGTCAGGACCTGGTTTCCGGTATATCCTCTACTTCGTGTATTCCAGTCACGGTCGAATTCTACCGCTCTGTATTGCTCTATCGGCTTGAAATAAGGGTCCAGCATTTCTATTTCAACCTGCTTTTTCCAACTCCAGGCAGGAACGGAGTCTTTCCCGAAGGGATTCGAATGCTCTACTCTGGTTCGCATGGAATAACCCCGGTCATCAAACCGGTCCAGCGTAGAAAAGGTATTCAGATCGTAACCACTCATTCCCAGTTCCGAAGTTACTTTAAGCTTTTCATTGAAGCGGTAAGTTGCTCCGGCGGTAAACAACTGCTGTCTTTTCGGAGTGATTAGTAAGGAAACCGGTGCATAATCTCCTACCGAAACTCCACCAACCGGCTGTACCCATTTGTATACCCGACCGATCGCATTGAATTTTTCAAACACATAATCCCCTTTTCCCGGACCGACGTATGAGAATTGCGCTTTGTAATAAGCCAGGCTCTGATCTACAGAAGCCACCAATACACTGTCATATCCCAAGGTATCTACCATTTGGTACATGACCAGGTTTTCAGAGAAACCAACAGAATCGATCACCGAATAACGGGCTAATTCCAGGCTGTCTCCAATTTCCGACAACAATTTTTTCTGGTCGTTTGTCAGGTTTTGCTGCAACGGTTGATTTTTCGCATCTTGTTCCGAATACGCATTGATCCACCAATCCAGTTTTTTGCCCTGAGCAGCTGTTGAAAACTGAAAGAGCGAACGGGCATAATTCTGATCTGAATATTGGAATTCTACAACAATCCGGATGTCTTTCGTGATCAGGTTCTTCGCAGTAAAAGTCAATTCCGACGTGTTGTAATCGATGACGTAATCGTATTCCTGTCCGCGACTCAGTTGTCTTCCGTCAATATACACGCGCTCCGTTCCGGAAAGAATGATAATGTACGGTTCATTTTCATTTCCTCTTAAGCGATAAGGCCCCTGATTTCCTTCTATACCCTGAATGATCTGCCGGTTGAATTTTCCTTTGGACAAGGCACCGCTTACCTGGGTTTTGATGGTTCCTGTTTTGTCTTTCTTCCAAAAATATTCACCTGTCAGACCCTGTCCTCTTTTCTTATACGTTAAAAAGTAGCCATCCGGCTTGCTAATCCAGAAATCCCCGGCAGTCAACTTAAACCGGTCATTGAAGAGCTGAATAAATACCTGGTCGAACTCCTGCAATTTGTTGGTATTTCCTTCGGGTTGAATGGGTAAATTATCGTCCGTTACAGAAGCCAGGACCTGCAGATTCGGTGCAATGTAGCCGGATAATTCCAGGTTCAGGGAGGAATTTACAGATAAATCCTGCCGGTTTCCAAAGGTAATTCCCCTAGAGATACTTCCCGATTTTCGCAGACCGTTTGCTCCCATTAAGTCCAAAGGCTCCACAGTCGGGGTAATCAGATACTTTTCCCTGTCTCCTTTGTTTTGCGTGTAAATGATATTTGTGTCGCGTAGTTGATAGCTCTTTGCAAATGAAAAGGGCAAAACACGGTAGGAAACCGTCAATTCATCCGAACAGGGTTGGAACAATTGAAACGTCCCTTTTGCGTAATCAATGAGGTAATTGTAAGGTAAAATGATTTCTCCGCCACAACGTACGATTAGTGAATTCGGTGCAATACTTAAGGAATCCAGTTGGATCATATTGCCGGTTGCTGCAAGGGTTTTTTGACGGTACGCGTTGTCCTGTGTCCAGCTATGAACCCAACAAAAAATACTGCCTAGCAATAGAAGTCCAACCCGTACAGCGTGCATCATGCTAAAGTACTAACGTTTTAAGTGCTACGCTAGTATATAAAACAAAAAAATCCCACTGGCAGGAAGCGAGACATCGCGTCACTGCAGCAGGATTTTAGTGTGTGATATCATAAAAACGGCACAATTATTAACACCACCACATTATCAAACACGTAGGCACGCGATTAATCGCGTGCCTACGTGTTTTGTTTTATTTATTTCAAGTTCTATCCTGAACACATTTCACAGTTGTCCGGATTATCCAAAGAACATGCGATTGCTGCTTGTTGTTCTTCCAATTCCGCTGCGGATACTGCTGCCGGTTCTTCTGTTACTGCTTTATCTACTGTGAACTTAATTGCATCTGTTGCAGCTTTCGTTCTCAGGTAATACATTCCTGTTTTCAATCCTTTCTTCCAGCCGTAGAAGTGCATAGATGTCAACTTACCAAAGTTTGCATTCTCCATGAAAATATTCAAGGATTGTGATTGACAAATGTATGCTCCACGATCAGCAGCTTGCTCGATAATTGCTTTTTGAGAAATCTCCCAAGCTGTTTTGTATAGATCTTTGATGTATTGAGGAATCTCGTTGATGTTTTGAACGGAACCGTTTGCTGCCATCAGTTTCTGACGCATGTCTTTCGTCCATAAACCTTCTTTCACCAAGTCCTTCAATAAGTGCTTGTTCACGATGATGAACTCTCCTGACAATACACGACGTGTGTAAATGTTGGATGTATACGGTTCAAAACATTCGTTGTTTCCAAGGATTTGTGCTGTAGAGGCCGTTGGCATCGGTGCTAGCAACAAAGAGTTGCGTACACCGTGCTTTTTCACTTCTTCTTTCAATAAATCCCATTCCCAACGATTGGTTGGAGTAACGCCCCACATATCGAATTGGAAAATTCCTTTTGAAACCGGTGATCCAGCGATTGTTTCGTATGGTCCTTCAGTAATTGCCAAATCTTTGGAAGCGGTCATTGCTGCGTAATAGATCGTTTCGAAGATCTCGCGGTTCAATGCTTTTGCTTCTTCCGATTCGAACGGGTAACGCATCATGATAAATGCATCCGCCAATCCCTGAACTCCCAATCCAATCGGGCGGTGACGCATGTTTGAGTTGCGTGCTTCTTCTACCGGGTAGAAGTTTCCGTCGATGATGCGGTTCAGGTTTACCGTTGCCTGGTAAGTTACTTCGAATAATTTATCGTGATCGAACGTTCCTTCTTCTGTTACGAATTTCGGCAATGCCAAAGAAGCCAGGTTACACACTGCGATCTCATCCGGTGCAGTATACTCGATGATTTCCGTACACAAGTTAGAAGATTTGATCACTCCTAAGTTTTGCTGATTTGATTTCGCGTTTGCAGCATCTTTGTACAACATGTATGGAGTACCTGTCTCAATTTGAGATTCCAATACTTTGAACCACAAATCCTGAGCTTTGATTGTTTTGCGGCCTTTTCCTTCTGCTTCGTATTGTGTATACAATGCTTCGAAGTCTGCTCCGTATGTTTCGGAAAGTCCCGGACACTCATGCGGACACATCAAGGTCCAGTCTCCGTTCTCTTCCACGCGTTTCATGAATAAATCCGGAATCCACAATGCATAGAACAAATCGCGGGCACGCATTTCTTCTTTTCCTGTATTCTTTTTCAAGTCTAAGAAATCGAATACATCCGCATGCCATGGTTCGATGTACATTGCGAAAGATCCCTTGCGTTTTCCTCCACCCTGGTCTACGTAACGCGCAGTGTCGTTGAATACACGCAACATCGGAACGATTCCGTTAGATGTACCGTTTGTTCCTTTGATGTATGATCCTGTAGCACGAATATCGTGAATAGCCAATCCGATACCACCAGCCGATTGCGAAATCTGAGCGCAAGATTTCAACGTCTCGTAAATACCTTCAATACTATCTTCTTTCATTGTTAACAAGAAACAAGAAGACATTTGAGGTTTTGGTGTACCTGCATTGAATAATGTCGGTGTTGCATGTGTAAACCACCCTTCAGACATCAGGTTGTACGTCTTGATCGCCTGTTGCAGGTCGTTTTTGTGAATCCCAACAGCAACACGCATCAACATTTGTTGTGGTCTTTCTGCGATTTCACCGTGCAAACGCAACAAGTAGCTTCTTGTCAATGTTTTGAATCCGAAGTAATCGTAGCGGAAATCGCGATCATAAATGATACTTGAGTCCAATACTTCTCTGTTGTTCGAGATCACTTCATACACATCATCAGCGATCAATGAAGCACGTTGTCCTGTTTTAGGATCTACATATTTGTATAGATCTTCCATTACATCGGAGAACGATTTTTTCGTTTCCTTGTGCAGATTGGACACCGCGATTCTGGATGCCAACAAAGCATAGTCCGGGTGATCAATGGTCTTAGCAGCTGCAACCTCAGCGGCCAAATTATCTAAAACTGTTGTTGTTACTCCATCGTAGATTCCTTCGATGACTTTCATGGCAACAGCCTCGGGGGAAACCAGCGGGTCCAGCCCGTAGCACATCTTGATGATGCGCGCAGTGATCTTGTCAAATTTCACCGCCTCTTTTCTTCCGTCTCTTTTAATTACGTACATAGCGCTCTATTATGGGTTGTTGTTATTGGTAATGAATAATATAATCAATTAAAATTCTTCGTCCAAACTAAATGTTTGGTCTTCCTTGTTCGACATAACGCCTGACTTTTGGTACTCAGCCACCCGTTTTTCGAAGAAGTTGGTTTTTCCCTGGATAGAAATCATATCCATGAAGTCGAATGGATTCGATGTATTGAACACCTTTGGATTCCCAAGTTCTGTCAATAAACGGTCTGCAACGAACTCAATGTACTGTGCCATCAATTCTGCGTTCATTCCTATTAACTTCACAGGCAGTGCATCTGTTACAAACTCTTTCTCAATTTCAACAGCATCCAGGATAATCTTTTCTACCTGCTCTTTCGAAAGCTGGTTTACCAGGTGTTTGGTGTACAATAAACATGCAAAGTCACAGTGCAGACCTTCATCACGGGAGATCAACTCGTTGGAGAAGGATAATCCCGGCATCAAGCCGCGTTTTTTCAACCAGAAAATCGAACAAAATGAACCGGAGAAGAAGATTCCTTCCACAGCAGCGAATGCAACTAAACGCTCTGCAAAAGAACCGTTATCGATCCAGCGCAATGCCCAATCAGCTTTCTTGCGAACGCAATCAATCGTATCCAATGCATTGAATAAGTGATTCTTCTCTTTTTGATCCTTGATATAGGTATCAATTAACAACGAATAAGTCTCTGAATGGATGTTTTCCATTGCTACCTGGAAACCGTAAAAGAACTTTGCCTCGGTGTATTGCACTTCAGCCAAAAAGTGCTCTGCCAGGTTCTCGTTTACGATTCCGTCAGACGCTGCGAAAAATGCCAAAACGTGTTTGATGAAATGACGCTCATCATCATTCAATTTCGTTTCCCAATCAATTAAATCCGGCGATAAATCAATTTCTTCTGCAGTCCAAAAACTTGCTTCTGCTTTCTTATAAAAAGACCAAATATCTTCATGTTGGATTGGAAACAACACGAATCTGTTTTTGTTTTCCGATAAGATTGGTTCTGCTTTTGCCATTTTTTAATTTTGTTTTTTTTTAAGTCAATAATTCCTATGCCATGGTCATTTTTTCAACCATGGATCAGTGTGTGTTGGTATTCAAATTTCAGTTAGTTTCCCCTTCGATTTTGTTGTGTGTGACCAACAAGTTTTGGCTCAAAGGGGCTTACAAAAATTGTCAAAATTCTTTCCTTTCACAATTAAAGAAATCCACAATTGAATGAGGTTTTCAACATCGCTACTTTGAAAGCCTTTAACATGAACACTTAGCGAGTTTATCAACATGCCCTCTAAAGATATTCACAGTATATTATCTGCAATTCATCGAAGAATTTACCAGATTCATCCAACTTCAAGTGTATGAAGACTTTCAGCCGGCTTTCCTATAAAATTAGGCGAAAATTGAATTACTTTTTTTCTTATTTTTAGGAGGCTATTAACAGCTGGTTGTTCATAGTTAAGCAAAGCCAAATAAACACTGCTATGTCACTAAAATTTTCGTCGAATTTTAACAAATGGACGCGCGATTTGCTCCATGTGCTCTATCCTCAAAACTGCCTGATCTGCAAACATGAATTCAACCAGTCCAAACTGGCAATTTGTCCCATTTGTTCGAGTGAACTGGCTTATACCTATTTCGAGGATTACACCGAGGCAACCAACCTGGACAAATTATTTTGGGGAAGGGTCCAATTAGAAGGAACTTATGCGCTTTTGCGCTTCAAACAGCAAAGCTCTACTCAGCAAATCCTGCATGAACTCAAATACAGGAACAATCCCGAAATAGGAAAGCACTTTGGGAAGGAGATCGGGATGAAATTCAAACACCTCGTTAAGTTTTCGGATGTCGATGCACTGATTCCCGTTCCGCTCCATCCGAAAAAAGAATTTATCCGCGGCTACAATCAGGCAGAGGTCATCTGTAAAGGAATCAGTGAGAGCAGTGGTGTCTCATTAAGAAAGGACTTGCTGAAACGCATTTCGTTTACGGAAAGCCAGACCAAAAAAGGGAAGTTCTCCCGCTGGGAAAATATGCAGAACCGCTTCAAGATACAGGGAGTAAAAAACACGGAACTCAAGCACCTGGTGGTGGTTGACGATGTCGTCACAACAGGTTCAACGCTTGAAACGTGTGTGCGGATTCTCCGGGAAGAGTTTCCGAATACGAAGATCAGTATTGCGGTACTGGCTGTGGCCGAGTGATTTCCACCTTTTTTCCATTGCCATAAAAAGGTTTGAGAACACCTCAAACTATAATGAAATACTTTTTTATTCTGCCGTAGGAATTTTTAGGAAAAATGGAATAATCTGATAACTATGGTGATGAAAAGAGTCGAATCCTCAAAAAACTTTTCAATTACCCAAAATTTCACGCTTTTCTGAGACTCTTTTTTTGGATTTTACATTTTGAATTTTGAATTAAATACTACCTTTCGGTTATGTTACTTACTATACTTATCCTCATCTTGACTTTGGTGGTGGTTCCGCTGATGTCCTTCTATTTCGGAACACCCTTAAATGCCCTTCAAATTGAAGTAATGACCGATATGGGAATCGTTCTGGCTGTTGTTACGGGAGTTTGTTTTCTGCTCGGGGAAATTACCCGCAACAATTCCCAAATCGATAAAATCTGGAGCATTATCCCGATCTATTACGTCTGGCATGTCGCTTATGCCGGAGACTTTGCGCCGCGTTTGGTCCTGATGGCAGTAGTGGTGACTATCTGGGGAGCCCGTCTAACCTACAATTTTGCCAGGAGAGGTGCCTACCAATGGAAATTTTGGGCCGGTGAAGAAGATTACCGCTGGGCAGTTTTGCGCAAACGACCGGGTTTCAACAACCGTTTTGTCTGGATGCTGTTCAATTTGTTCTTTATCTGTTCCTACCAAAACACCCTGATTTTCCTCTTTACCCTTCCGGTATTGACAGGATTGGGAGATTCTGCTCCAAGTACTATACAGGCATGGGACTGGGTCATTGCAATTGCCATCATTGCCGCGATAGTCGTGGAGTTTATTGCCGATCAGCAGCAATATAATTTTCAAACGGAAAAGCACCGCCGGATCAAAGCCGGAGAAAACCTGGGACCTTATTCCAAAGGATTTGTAGATACCGGCTTGTGGAGCATCGTTCGCCACCCGAATTATGCCATGGAACAAACGGTTTGGATCCTGTTCTATGGATTCAGTATCGTTGCCACTCATGAATGGATCAACTGGTCAATGGCAGGCTGCTTGCTGCTGGTGGTCCTGTTCAAGGGAAGTTCTGATTTTTCGGAAGAACTTTCTGCAGAGAAGTACCCGGATTACACCAATTACCAGCGAAAAGTCCCTCGTTTTATCCCGTTTACGAAATTCAACAGGTGATTTGATTCGATTTTAAGATGCCGGGGCTTACGTTTTTTGCTTCTTAAATTTTTGAACTCTGCGCCGATGCTAAAGCTTTAGCGCAAGCATTTTGAACCTTTTGATCTTTTCAACATCTTTGCAGTATGAAAGTATTGGTTGTAGGATGTGGTGTTGCCGGGATTTGTTTAACTCATGAATTGCTCCGGGCAGGATGTGAAGTACAGGTTATTGATAACAACAAAAATGTTTCTTCTGCTGTTGCCGCAGGAATCATCAATCCGCTTGTTTTCAGACGCATGACACTCAGCTGGCGCGTTTCAGAGTTGATCCCTTTTGCTTATTCCAGATATCCTGAAATGGAGCAGCTAACGAACACTTCTTTTTTCCATCCGCTGGTAATCCGCCGTTTGTTTGCATCCGAACAGGAAGCTGAATTTTGGAAGAAAAAACAGGTGCAGGATGACTATTCCGCCTATATGGAACTCCTGACAGAAGAAGACCTGCATTTTCCCCTGGAGCAAAACACCTTTGGGACCGGCCGGGTGAAGCAAGCTTCCTATATCGATACCGACTCTTTTATGCGGGCAAACAAAGATTATTTCCGATCGAAGGGAATGCTTTCGGAGAGCATCTTTGATCACGATGAACTGGACCCGGTCCAAGCGGTTTACAAAGGAATTACTTATGATTACATCCTGTTTGCAGAAGGGAAGGATGGTAAATACAATCCGTTTTTCGCTTACCTGCCTTTACAACAAACAAAAGGCGAAGTACTGACCATTCAATCAGCCACCATTTATTCACAAGAATCATTGAACCGCAAGTGCTTTTTGCTTCCGACCGGAGACAACCTGTTCAAAGTCGGTTCTACCTATACCTGGAATACAGACGATACCGTTCCGACAGAAGAAGGAAAACAAACCATTGCAGCCAATTTAAAATCGATTACATCAGAGCCGTATACCATTGTAGAACACCGGGCCGGAGTTCGCCCGACTGTTCCGGACAGGAGACCCATGCTGGGAAGACACCCGGAATTTCCAAAGATGGTGGTTGCAAACGGATTGGGAACAAAGGGTTATATGCTGGCCCCGCTTTTGATGCATGAACTGGTCAATCACCTGTTAAACGGAACGGAAATCGATGAGGAGTCTCATATCAGCCGCTTTGAATACCTTATGAATTCTTGAGGATGTTGCGCAAATAGATTTGGATCCGCTTGTTCGAACCTACGATCCAGATGACGTCGTCTGCTTCAAACGGGATATCCGGATCGGGGTTTACAATCCGCTGATCATCCCGCTCCAACCCAACAACAATCCCCTTACACATTTCGCGCATCCTGGAATGGCGCATGGTCTGACCGATCAGGTTTGAATCTTCCGGAATGGAGAACGAATGCAATCCAACCTGGGAAGAATCGGTTTTGGATTCGATCTTTGTTTCTGAAATGGTGATGTAATTTTTAAATGCGGTCAGTTGTTCATCCGTCCCGATCACAGAAATGATGTCGTTGGGGTAAAGCACATGGTCCTGTCTCGGAATATTGATCGTATGATCTCCCCGTTCAATAATAACGATGTTGATCCCGAAGGTTTCGCGCAGTTTCATTGCGCTCAAAGGTAAGCCGATAATGGGTGAGCGGGCGTCCAGAATGAAGGTTGTTAAATGGGAATCCCAGGGAGCAAGGTACTGCTTCTCTTTCTGAGCACGTTCGCGTTCGTGCAGATTGAGCAGGAATTGCGATTCGATCCGGCTGTAAAACCGTTTGATCCGATGTCTTTGGGTAATAAAAAACAAGGCGCTCACCAACACCCCGATCAGTGCAGCAAACGGAGAATAATATTTCGCGAAGACAAATCCCACAAAGAAAATGGCCAAGGCAATGCGGGAAATAATTAATGCCAGAAGCGGTCCGCGGTAAATCGGCCTGGTCCAGATACTCGCATAGGATTGTGACGGGCCTCTTCTGAACGCGAGCGCATATAAAAAAGGTGCGATCAGCAATAAGGTCAGGGAAACAATGAACAGGTTCTTCCATTCGCTTTCTTCGAAAAACGGTGCCAAGAAGCGATCTGCCAGGAGAATGATGCTGATGTTGATAACCGAAAAAATCAGGGTGTTGATCAGGTAAAAACGGATCAACTTTTTCCAGTCACTTGCTTCGGTCACCTGCTGCGTTCCCTGACTGTATTTGTACAGGCGGTTCCTCCATTTTACCGGGATATTCAGGGTTACCCAATCCGACATTTTGCCGGAAAGTCCGATCATGTAAGGTGTTGTAAATGTCGTAATGACCGAAACAGCCACTGCAACCGGATAGAGGAAATCACTGGTCACATTCAGGGTTACTCCTAAGGTTGCAATGATGAAGGAGAATTCGCCGATCTGGGAGAGACTCATCCCGGTCTGAATGGCAACTTTAATCGGTTGCCCGGCAAATAGGGCCCCGATGGTTGCAAAAATGGGTTTTCCAATCAGAAGGACGAAGGTTGAAATGATAATCGGAAGTGCATATTGCATCAGCATGTGCGGATCGAGCAACATTCCCACAGAAACAAAGAAAATCGCTCCGAACAGGTTTTTCACGGATTGTACCAACTGCTCGATCTTTTCCACTTTGGGTGTTTCAGCCAGGATGGAACCCATGATGAATGCTCCCAATGCGGGTGAGAAACCGGCTTCGGAAGAAAGCACCACCATCAGGAAACAGAGTGACAGGGACAGAACCAACAAGGTTTCGTCGTTCAGGTATTTCTTTAAGCGTTTGAAGATCGTGGGCAGGAAGAAAATTCCCGAAACGAACCACAATACCAGGAAAAAAATGAGTTTCACAATGGAAAAGATCATTTCTGCTCCCTGAAAGGAGCGGCTGATGGAAACGGTCGATAAAATCACCATTAAGACAACAGCCACCAGGTCTTCGATGATGAGTGCACCCAATACGATGCCGGCAAACTTCTGGCTTTTGACACCCAATTCGTCGAAGGCGCGGAAAATAATGGTCGTTGAGGCGATGCTGAGGATTCCACCCATAAACAAGCTATCCATCATGTTCCAGCCAAGAATGGTTCCTACATTATACCCGATCAGGAAGGTCATTCCAACACCCATTAGGGAAGTAATTACCGCTACGTTCCCTACTTTGAGTAATTTCTTGAAGCTGAATTCGAGTCCCAGTCCGAACAGGAGAAAGATCACACCTATTTCTGCCCAGGTTTTTATTCCATCCGATTCAACTACAGTGGGAAAGAAGTTGAAATAGGGCCCCACCAATACCCCGGCAATGATGTATCCCAGAACAACCGGCTGACGCAACATCTTAAAGATGATGGTCATTACGGCTGCGGCTCCTAAGATGAGGGCCAAATCGATAATTAACTCCGGAACATGTCCCATGAAATTGGTTTTATGATCTACCAAGTTGCGATATTCCTAAAATTAGGAAAAATGACCTTATTCCGGATTAAAATGGGATTAAAAAGGTGTGGAAACTTATCGGAGGTGATGAAAGATCCATTATTTCCAGCTGAGAATCTTCTCTGTTTTATCCTTTTACTCTGTCCGGATGATGTACCATATGATTACTTTGTTGCCTTCTAATTCTTCCTTCGCAGAACTGTGATAGAGGAGTTAATGAAAGGGGTGTGACGAAAAACAGTTATTCATGTTACACTTATGTGCAATAGGGATCGGACTGTGTGCGTTGTGAGTTCGGCCTGAAAAGGTGGTTTCGACTTCGCAGAATTCTCTTTTTCCAGTAAAACGGGCGTTAAATTCATAACATTTTCATACTCTATCCATACAGTACCCATACTCTACCCATACTCTACCCATACTTGAACCAGGGAGTGTGTTTTTTGGCTGAGCCTCATGTCTTTTATTGATTACACTTATGAGAAATTCCGATGTCCCGTAAACCTTTATTTTTTCTACTGTTTTTCCAGCACCCGGTTGATCTCTACTACCGGTTTCCGTGGTTTTGCCGTATCGGGGACGGTCAGCATCCGAATGGTTGGTTTATCGTCGTAGCTGTCTTCTGTGAAGGCGATTTGATTCCCGACCTCATCGAATTGTGTGGTGGAATGGTAATACTGGATTCCGCCGTCGGGAGCATCGCTGTAATACACACTTTTTACCTGTCCATTCGGAAACCAAGTCAACTGAGCGGAAGCATGTCCGCCATAACTTCTCAAATGATAGGAAAACAGTTCTTTCCCCTGGCTGTTGTATCCTTTCAGGTTTCCGTGACGTTTGTCTTTCGTCCAGGTTTCTATGGTGGAAACTGTTCCGTTCTTGTGAAGGCATTTTCTGATGGTCGACCCGTCTTCCTGATTTGATGTTTTGCAATTGAGCTGTGCAAAGAACAACGGGGTTTGAACGAGGATGAGTAAAAGAAGGACTGTTTTCATAGGAGGAGGATGGGCAAATTTGGTGCCAAAAAGACTATCGTCTGACGTATCTTTCTCTTATGATCTTTACTCATTAACAGGTACCGTTTTTCAAACTATTCAAAACTTAGTCACCTTATTTGAGGCTCATGACGTGTTTTGGGCATTTAATGCCCTGCTTTTCCAATTTAGTGCCAATCCCCGCAACGGGGTATGAAAATTATTCTATCTTAGTCCCAACTTAAAGAACACTATTCATGAAAAAGAACACTTTGACCCTAAGTTTAGGATTGCTGACCATTGCGGGTTTGGCGATCCTTACCAATTGCACTTCCGGAACGGAGGAAAAAATCGACAAGACAGGTTACAATGCCAGCAGCTCACCGGATTCTCTTTGTTTGGTCAGTCCGAGTTGGTTTCCGCACAGTCAAACTCCTGCTCCTGAAGAAGGGATCGGAAGTCCATTTGATACTTCGAGTACGACGAACCAGATCTTCCACCAATGGTCCTGGAACAAATTCCTTTGGCTCACCAAACCGGATGCCGGTGGAAATCCTTTGTTTTTGAACCAAGCGAAAGTGAAACAGGTCACTTCTCACATGAACGCTGTCACGGTTCCAAGCGGAACACTGGTGGTTCTCCAGGATACAGCACAGGCCGGATTCCAAAGCGCTGTATTGCAAACAAACCCGGATTACAATAATGGGACCAGTGCAATGGTCTATTATTCCATCCACATGAACCCGACCATGTATACTGCCGGACTCAGCTTCGCGAATCAACTGGAAAGCGGTACATTGCCTGCTTCCAACGATGCTTCCTTCCCGGTCGGATCGTTTGAATTGAAAGTCGCATGGGTTCCGCTTTCCGCGATCCCGGCTTCCAAGCAGAACGATTATTACACCACCACTGCATCGCTTTCTACAAACAACGGTGTTTCTTTCACTAACACGCAGGTTGCTTTAATCGGAATGCACGTCGTGGGTGTGGTTCAAAACCACCCGGAGTTCATCTGGGCAACATTTGAACACGATGATTTGTCACCGGATTACGATTGGACTGCCAATTCTGCAAGTTCCGCTTCCGATCAGCTCTTGTTTAAAAACGGAACGACAACAGGAATTAACGGGATTTTGTACAACACAACAACGAAATTGGGCCAAACGCCTTACCAGGTATTCGACTTGTTCCAATATGGAATTCCGCGCAATCCGGATGGGACATTCATGAACACCTCACAGCAGGAACCGGCAGATTTCCAAAACGTGGATGGCATCAACCAATGTGTGAAGTCTCAATTGAACGACGTGTGGGCCAATTATTTCTACAACGGATCACTCTGGCTGAATACGGACGGGAAAACACCGGCACAGCAAGCGCAATTGATTGACAGCCTGGCAGGAAACATGGGGAACGCCACTCCGGGAAGTTTTGCCCGCGGAAGTTTGAACTGTGCCAATGTGACCATGGAAACGTTTACGCAAACCTTTGAGAGCAGCATGAGCGGAATCGATGTCTCTAACCTGGCAAATTGTTTCTCTTGTCACAGTTCTCAATCATTCGCCCAGAGTTCGAATGTTTCGCCGATCTACCTGAGCCATAGTTTCCAGGATTATTTATCGGAACAACAAGGAAATTCGTTCAAGAAAGCCGAGGCAATCAAGTCTAAAGCTGAACAGCGCGTGATGAAACTTATGAAGAAAAAATAGATTACCTGATAATACTAAAGGCTGTCCGTTTCGGACAGCCTTTTCTTTAACCTGATTTCCTGCCGATGAGGAGTGTTTGGCAGAATCTGCGGATTCAAAACTATTTCACAATCCCATTTCCCGGGTTTACTTTTTTGAAATTCAGGTTTTGCGGACCATCCGTGTTTCTCACTTTCTCAAAGCGGAATACTTCGTTACTCACTACCCGTTGAATGCAAATATCGATCATTGTTGTTGCATTTGGTTGGAAAACCCTATCGAACAACTCTTTGGAAGCGTGGATCTCACACGGTAAATAGCGGATAAATCCGTCGTCCGGACGCGGTCGGATGATCAATCCCAATTCATTGATCCCTTTCATTTCATCCAGTTTAACTCCATTTACGGTCATCGCTTTTCTTCCATGAAGCACATCGTAATTGAAGAAATAGGTGACTGTTGATTTATTGACCTGGTTACATTGTCTGTCGGCAAAAAAACCAACGGGTAAAGCATTCGGATCGTGGTTCGCTCCTGTGAGGATCAGATCGAAATCGGTCACCGGATGTCCCTCCGAATCAACTAAACGGAACAAAATCATGGAGTACCGGTCATGGATATAGTATTTCTTCCCGAACAAGCGTTTGTCTTCTTCGACCAGTCCTTTCAACTGCACATCTGCTGTTTCATTGGCAAAATCTGCTGTCAGTTTTTTATAGTCCGCATCCGTTGTCACCCCGATACAGCGGAAAATGGCATTCACTACTTCGGTTCCTTTCGGGTCTTTCGGATCCTTCAGCGGACTGCGCATAATTCCCATTTCTGCACCGGAGTGTGATTTATAGGTCATCACCCGGAAAGGTGTTGGAGGAGCTTCTCTAAAATCGGAAATTTCGAGCTTATTCGCCTGCCAGGTTCCACCGACCAATTTGGGTGTTTCCTGTTTGAGTTTTACATACCGGCCATTTTGATTGGCTGCTGCAACACGCACAACTCCATCACTTCCCAATTCGCCGGTGTAGGAATTCAAATGATCATACAACTTGCGGTCTATGTCCTGCCCGATTAATGAGAACGGGAAAATTCCATTCGGCCCGATGTGTTTTTGACCGTTCAGGGTCCAGTCTTTATTGAGTTTCCAGGCGTCACTGCTTCCCAATTCCAGCCAATTCAGCACGCGTTGTCCGGGTTCTACTCCATCAAACCACGATTTGATGCGGCTTAAGCGACTTTTCCCCAATTGTGCCAGTGCAGAGCCGTAATTGGCCGGTGCAAGCATTACCAAATGGGACATCGGACAGGTCTTCCGATCTTTGTAATAGTTGTTCCACCAGGTCCGTACGACCGGCCCGCCGGTTGAATGTGTGATACACGCAAAGCGTTCTCCTGCGACCAAATTCGGGATGAGTTGTTCCTGCACAGCCTGTTCCATTGCACGTGCAATATCTTCCAAGCGCACTTCGTCGTTGAAACTGATGTAGCGTCCTAAAAAGATGTGTTCGATTTTGAGTTGGTAACCGTAGTTCCCGGCTTCCTGCATTAAGCGCAAAGGCATTTCTCCGTAAGTGTCGAGGTTTGTGACACTGTATCCGTGCACAAATGCAAGGGTTAATGTTTTCATTGTAAATAGTTTAAGGTAATGACTGAAAATTAATTGTTTTTTTTGATTCCGTGATTCGAATACAAAAATAGTGATGCAGGTCGTAAAGGATTTACGGGGAACAGGATGCGTTCAACCTTTCAGAGCTCATCAAACAACTGATGCTTCAGGACAAAGAGTACCAATCCGGTTTTGGATTTGATGGCGAACTTATCGAAGATTGCTTCCCGGTAGCCATCCACCGTGCGTGAACTTACCTGCATTTGATCCGCAATCTGGTCGTAGGTATATTCGTATTCGTGGCACACCCATTTGAGAAATTCGCGTTCCCGGTCAGTCAGTTGAGCCAGGATCCGTTCTTTTTCGGAAAGCCGGGTTGTTTCGACTTCCGTTCTTAAAGAGAGGGCCAGGAATTCATTGTGGTAATAACCTGTTGCCAGGATGGAATCCAATGCATTTTTCAGCATTTCCGCGCTGCAATTCTTTTTCAGGAATCCGCGAACCCCGTTCCGGAACAGGCGTATAATGGTTTGTTCATCACTATCCAGGGTTAAAATGAGGATTTTTTGTGCTTGTTCCAAAGTCATTATGTGTTCCACCAATTCGAACCCACTCATTCCGGGCATGTTTAAATCGACAATGACCAGGTCGGGTTTCTGAAGCACAGGGAAATTCTCCAGGAATGCATTCCCGGAATCAAACTGTGCCGTTACGGAGTAAGGGCCTAATTTTTCGATGAGTTCTTTTAAACCGTTCCGTACAATGGTGTGGTCGTCAATCAGAACAATACTTCGGTTTTTCATGAGCAGCGGTGCGTTAAAATCATCCTAATGTGGCGATTTTTTCAGAATAAAGCACGTTCCTTCGCCTGATTTTGTTTGAATTTCGCAATCCAGCTGTGCCAGGGCAGCCCGTTTCAGGATATTCCGAAGACCCGAACCTTTATTTTGTTTCAGTACTTCCTGGTAATCAAACCCCTTTCCGTCATCCCTGATTTCGAGTTGAAACAGGTCGGAATCAGTTTTCAGATGAATGGATACATTCTTTGCCCCGGAATGCTTCATCACATTTTGAAGGATTTCCTGGAAAATCCGGAACACCATCAATTCCTCCTCTTTTTTCAAAACCGATACGAAGTTTCCGGCTTCCAAGTGAACTTTGAACCGGCGCAAATTGTTCATCCTGTTTACTTCCATCTGAATGGCAGAAAGCAATCCACTGTGGGCGATAAAGTCGGTATTGAACGTTTTGCTTAACAAGCGTAATTGCTGTGTCACTTCATTGAGATAGATTTCCAGTGGCTTGAATTCGTCCTGGCTGCCCGGATCGTCCAATTTCCGGTTTTCAATCTCGATATGCATGGCGGTGAGCAACTGCCCGATGTTGTCGTGGAGCTCGTTGGCAAACTGTCCCATGACATGTTCACTGACCTCCGTTTCCACCAGGCGTAATTCGCGTTCGAATGCCAGTTTTGTTTCCGTCAGGATTTGTTCCTGGCGCATCCGTTGTCTGCCTGCCATAAAAAAAGTAATTGTAATTCCGGCGATGAGCAGCAAAATGAGCAGTGTAGCGGAAACAATACTTAGAATAATATCATTCATGGGTGGATTGTTTGTTTTTTAGTATTTCGATAGATCATCCAGCACGCAAGAGCTAATAAGAAATACCTGACATTTGCCAGTACACCACTGATCAGGTAATATAAAAAGGTATTGATCGCAGGGTTTGTGCGTTCCAGGTAATTCATCATGGAAACATAAGGCACGCTGCAGGCAAAATAGAGCAGGATACCCAAACATGCCCATTTCTCAGGTGACTTCCAGAATGCAGTACTTGTGGTTTGTCCGAAGTTGTAAAGGACCACTGAAAAAACCAGTGTAATTCCGATACAGGCAGTCACGTCTGCATAATTGAGGTAAGTTCCGAATCCCTGACCGCTGCCCTGCACTCCAAAAACGAGCAGGAAAAGAGAAAATGCTCCGATTACCAGCGGTGTTCGAAGCATTTTCGGCAATACACACCAAGCCGCTGCGAGCAGGATTCCTGTTTCAATGAGCATGTGAATATTCATGAGCCACTGATTGTTTATGGGTAAATGATGCGCGTGCTGGTAGCTAGTAATGACGTGTGAACATGCGTAAAACAAACTCCAGACCATTACTTGCAGCAGAAGCACCCGGAAAAACCGGTCCATCTTGCGAAAAGCAAGGATTCCAAAAAAGAGGGCCAATGAGATACATGAGATTTCAGTGAAAAGCGTAAGCATGTCGGTATGAATGTAATCGAGTGACATGCTAATATACTATTTACAGGCTTATGCTTTATCCAGGTCACTGATTATTCTGCACCCTGGAGGGCATAAATGCGAACGATTGGCATAATTCCCGTGAAAGGTTGGATATATAGCTCCAATTTCCGTTTCAGCAGCCATGAGTAACAGAGAATGCTTGATCAACAGATTTCCAGTGGCTTTGTCCTTTGGTAAAGCATTGGTGATTGTCACATAGTTTTCATTATATGTCAAACTATCAAAAATCATAGTATAGATGGTTTGAAAAGGATAAGTTACAGATTCAACATCAGCTCCAGACGAAAAATTTCCAAATGAACCCGCAAGAGTTGGTTTAACATAAATATTTGTTCTGTATTCTATATCAACTCCCGAAGCAACTCCTTCAATAAACACCTCATTTTGATGATCATACATATATCTTCCAAGTTCAGTTACCTGAAAATTCACCCCTCCGTCCGTTGATTTTAAGTACAGAGGTGAGAAAAAAAGTTCCTGGGAATAACCAGAAGCACCGTGGTGAATTCTCAGAGCAGTGAGGTAAACATCTCCATTTGAGTACTTACTTGATGCTTTTTGATACAGGTCTTTCAAAGCCGTATTTTTTATCCCCATCGCAATAACGTCCAGATAGTTATTATCCTTCCATTTAAAATGCGAGCGAAAATCAACGATCTGGGGCATTGGATTTGTAGTAGGAACCACTGCCGGTTCCATATCTAAAAGAAACTCATTTCCCATCCCATTCAAAAAAGGAAATTTAGCTACTAGCTGAGTAATTGGTGTTGGTCTAGACATAATATCATAATTTAAGTTTAAGTGCAAAACTCCACATTAAATCCTTTATGCGCAAGTTTTTAAGCAGGGACTTCCTGCAAAACAGGACCGGGAAAAATACGGGGAGGTTTTGTGGGAAGGGCTCTTTTTGAATGTTCGAAAAAAGAAAATCTTTGTCGCAATTATTTACTGAAAAACAGCGACTTATGAAAACAATTGAAAACAAACCGATAATAATCGGGAAAAAGTACGATTTATTCAATCAATCCTTTAGTGGCATTAATCTTGCCATTATCTTTTCAATACTTGCCTTTCTTTCACAGGGACAAAAGATAACATACGACTCAATTCCAGGAAAATTTACCCACAAACGAATTACAGGGCTAAGTAATCAATCTGTAAATCATAAAAGTAATTACCTGATTCGTTTAGATGATTTCAATACAGCCCTATACAAAGTACAGTTTAAGTTCAATGATTTTGACTGGGAGACGGAACCACCAGCAATTCTGGAGCAGTATCTCCACGGACTCGAAAGCATCACTTTGTCTGATAAAGCACTATTTGAGGACAAACGATTTAGGGCTTTGGTAGATTTTAAAGATTCTTCTATTCAAGAAGCAGATCTTGTAGAAAAATTGAATAAAATAATTCGATTTATTGATGAATATCCGAATACTATTAAAGATATAAAGTTAGATGAGATGACTTTAATAAAGGATGCTTCAGAAAAAGGATTAAAAGATCTAGGTTTTAAATCAACCGATTATTCGGAAGAATTAAATGAATTTCAAAACGATATTTTTTATGTTAAAGGACTCTATAATGCTCTTAAAGAGTTCAACGCGGAGTCTCCCAACAGTAAGTTTGAGTATGTTCAAACGTTAGCCAGTATGGAAGGTGTAATAAATAAATTAAACTCCAAAAACTATCCAAAACTGCTTAGCTATATTATTTCCTTCGCAAAAGAAGCACCGAAAAATTACGCAAAATCGGATATCCACTTCCCGGAGAAAGAAGTAACTACTTTGCAAATTATTGTAATAAATCGATTTGATCCGACTGATACGATTTGTAATTACTCAACTGACATCTACAGAACCGGTGTTTTCAAAATCGATTTCTCTACGGGGATTGGAGTGAATTCTTTGGTAAAACCAACTTATTCCATGGCAAATAACGGTTCTCCCTACATCCATAAAGAAAATGGCCGCGATGCTGATTTGAGCGTGATGGCTTTGTTACATGCGAACTGGAGACTAAGCAGAAATTTCACCTTCGGACCAACTGCAGGAGTTTCGGTTTCAACCTTTGATGCCAATACAGGCTTTGTTTTGGGTATCAGTGGATCCTTCGGAACCCGAAATACGATCAGCCTTTCTACCGGGGGAATTATGGGTAAATCGTATAAACTGTCAAGCAGGGTTTCAAGCGATGGAAATAAAGCAGATATCCCTCTTGAAAGCGGAATGACCGAAGTTCCAAAAGTGGATGCGGTGAATTATGGCTGGTTTGTGAGCGTCACCTACAATTTAACGCGAATCAAAAAGAAACCGTAATCACTATTGAAAGATCGGAGCTTCGGAGATTTGTTCGTTTAATCATTGGTATAACTCATCTGAATTTCGTAACTTATACCTATGGAATATATCCTGAAATATTTTTTTGATTCGTCCTTTCGGAAGAAAATCATGCGGGTGATTAATCGCAGAGGAATTGCCTTATTATTATCCCTCTTATTGGGATTTCAGTAAATGAGAGAACGGTAACGGAAGGCTGATCGTTTGGACAGCCTTCTTTTTTAGCAGCGGGGACACAACTTACCGACGATCATTTCCTGCGTTGAAAATAATATCGGCACAAACTTCTCGTCGTGTCAAAAATGAAGCACAAAAAAGGGGGAAACCGTTCACTGCATTGAATCCTTTCGGACCTTCTTCCAAATTGAAGTTTACCTCCTGTGCTAACATCGTTAATGAAACCAAAGCCTTTTGTCTCATTGAAGAGTTTTACTGTTCCTTCTTGCATTTTACTTAAGTATTAATTTGAAATAGGCTTTGTGAAGGAGTTTAAACAACATGAAATCAAATAGGGATCATTTTCCTTTCGATTTGAATTTTAACACTTCGTAGATTCGAAAAGTTCAACATCTAACTAATAATCGCTTTGAAGTCGGAAATTGAATAAACTAACTGATTTATATCATTGTAGAAATGATTTATTCCGGATATCCTTGCATATTAAATTCCTTTTCCAATTTAAAACGTAATGTTAGAAATCAGCTAAATATAGCTAAGGAAGATATGGAGTAACCCTATCATTCATGAATTTGCAGAAATTATGAAAAAGAAATCTGAATTACTGACAATTGACAACTATTTGGATAATCACTTTATTCATCGCAGTAATTGGTTAAGAGCAACTGTTTTGGGTGCAAATGATGGGATTATTTCATTATCCAGTCTTGCAATAGGAGTTGCAACAGCAAGTGACTCAAGAGGACCTATTGTTTTGGCAGCTGTAGCCGGTTTGGTAGCCGGAGCTTTATCTATGGCTGCCGGCGAATATGTTTCTGTAAGTTCTCAAACCGATACCGAAAAGGCAGATATTGAACGGGAAATTGTAGAACTGAAGGAAATGCCGGAACAGGAATTGAATATTTTAGCTCAGATTTATGAAAAGAGAGGATTAAAAAAGGAAACCGCTATGCAGGTTGCTATGGAGTTGACGGAGCACAATGCGCTGGATGCTCATGTAAGAGATGAATTAGGAATAAATGAGGTAAGTCAAGCCAAACCAATACAGGCAGCCATGGCATCGTGCGGAGCGTTTTCAATCGGAGGAGCTTTACCGTTATTGGTTGTTTTGTTTGCTCCAGTTCAAGTTATGGAATATTGGCTATATGGTTTTACCATCTTGTTCCTGGCTATCTTGGGAATAATTTCGGCAAGAACAGGTGGTTCAAAAGTACCGAAGGCTGTCTTGAGAATTACTATTTGGGGAACGCTGGCGATGGGTTTGTCCGCATTAGTAGGTTATCTCTTCGGGGTGAATGTTTAATAACTTAAAATTGGATTATTATGAATGGTGCACATTTTCATTTGGTGGTAAATCATTTACCGTTAATCTTTCCGCTGGTCGGAGCAATTGTTTTGTTGACAGGAGTTCTTTCCCGTTCCGAAGCGATTAAACGAACCGGTTATTTTGTTTTTATTTTAGGTTCCATTACTACCCTTTTGGCGATGTCGAGCGGTGAAGGAGCAGAAGAAGTGGTCGAAGAGATCAAAGGGATTTCAGGCAAGTTCATTCACGAACACGAAGAAAAAGCGGAACTATTTGCCTTATTATCTTATGGTCTTGGATTACTTTCATTGGTTTCACTTTGGCTTAGCTGGAAACAAAAGCCGCTCTCCAAACCGGCAAGTTTTGTTATTTTGATTTGTTCGTTCGCCGTGTTGTTCTTCGCAAAGCAAACCGGTACTTCCGGAGGTGAAATTCGTCATACGGAAATCCGTGAAAATAGTGCTGCCACCTCAGATGAATCTCATCAATGAAAACAGGATGATCGTAACAGAAAGCCAAGGAGTTAAACACCTGTTAAAAATAGCAGTTCCCTACCTGCTTTTTTCTTGCATTTATGCCGGCATTATTCTGGGGATAGAAGAATTTGCAGGAGATCAGATTTACCAAATTCCAACTCAAATAGGCTCTGTCTTCGGATTGGCGATTGCATTTTTCCTGGGATTCAGAATGAATTCTGCTTATGACCGCTGGTGGGAAGCACGAAAAATATTCGGGGAACTGACCAATAATACCCGAAGTTTTGTGACAAAGATTTATGTCTATTATGGAAATGAGAATAACGTTACGAACTCATCGGACGGTCCAACAGGTCAAAAAGCGAGTGATCTAATTTCACTCACCATTGAATATGTCCGTCAACTTAAACGAGAAATGCACAATCAAAAGGAACCTTCTTTTGAAGAGGAAACAGTTGCGTTTTTTAGCAAGTACGGTATCAATCTGAAGAATAAAGTCTCCAATGAGTTACTAGTAGCAATAACTCAAATAATTGAAGGTGATTTTTCTCCGAAAGCGGGACTCGAAAAAAACGATTTGATGCAACACATGAATCGTTTCTATGAAATTCAGGGGAAAGCGGAGCGAATTAAAAACACCCCGTTTTTGATGATTTACAGCGCTTTCACGCGGATTATTGTTACCGTATACATCTTGTTAATTCCCTTATTTATTGGGGATATTGACTTAGGGGGAGAAAAAAGCAATTTGGAGTTACTCGCGATTCCAATCATGGTGATCATAAGCACCGTCTTTTTAACAGTTAATAAATTGGCCAATTTGTTCGGCGAACCCTTTTCGGAGTCTGCAACATCTGTTAGTATAGATCAGATTTGTCAGACGATTGAAAATAATTGCCTGGAAATAAAGCAGAAAACAATCGGTTTGAATTCTTAAGCAAACTTTAAGAATTGACTATTGAACGACTGGTATATTTTTTAAATCTTTGCAGCATGAGGTTATTAGTCGTTGAAGATGAGATCGGTATTGCCAATTTCCTGAAACAGGGATTGGAAGAAGAGTCTTTTGCCGTGGATGTATGTCATACGGGCAATGAGGGACTGGATCTGGCGCTTTCAGGCGAATACGACCTGCTGCTCCTGGATTGGATGATTCCGGGGAAAAGCGGCATTGAAATTTGCACGGAATTCCGAAAACATTTTAAAACCACACCGATTATTTTTCTGACAGCTAAAGATACGCTTCAGGAAACTATTTTCGGGTTACAGAACGGAGCAAACGACTATATTAAGAAACCTTTTCATTTCGAGGAATTGTTAGAACGTATCCGCGTACAGTTGCGTCCGAAATCCGGAGAGACCAATCAGCTGACGCTCGGACCGTTAACGATTGATTTATCAGCCCATACCGTATTTAAAAACGGAACCGAAATCACGTTGACTCAAAAAGAATTTGCTTTGCTGGAAATGCTGATCCGGAACAAAGGAATGGTTTGTACTAGAACCCGAATCATTGAAAGTGTCTGGGATATTCATTTTGAATACAATACCGGTGTCATCGATGTGTATATCAATGCTCTCCGGAAAAAATTGCAACTCGGAGAACATGAAAACTACATTCAAACCATTCGCGGGGTCGGATACATTGCCAAAGAATGATGAGTTTCAGAAGGAGAATAGCAACCCGTTTTATGCTGGCTACGGCTTTGGTTATCCTCATTGTATTCGGGACGGTTTATTTCATTGTAAGGGAAACAATCTATACCAACCTGGACAAAGATTTAACGTTTGAATCTTATAAACACCTCGCTGAGGTCGAATTAACATCCCGTTCTATCCGTTTTATCAACGAGAAAGAAATGGAAGAAGCAGAACACCAGGAAGTTCAGGTAAATCCGGTTTTTATTCAGATTGTTGACCGAAACGGAAACCTGCTCGCAAAATCACCAAATTTAAAAGGGCAACACCTTGTATTCCAACAGGAACAAGCAAACGACCGGCATTTCAATACCCAATTGAACCGACGAAATATACGCCAGGTACAAATTCCAATCATCCGGAACGGATCTGTAAAAGGATTTATCGTAGCTGCGATGTCGATGGATGCTTCTTTAACCGTGCTCAAAAACCTGGGGACTGTTCTGATGATACTATTTCCAGTTATTCTGATCGGTTTGTTCTTTATTACCTCTTATCTGGCAGGAAAAAGTATTGTTCCGGTTGTTGCAATCAGTGAGACAACAAACAGGATTACCCGTACCAATTTGAATGAAAGGGTAACGCTTCCGGCAAGTAAAGATGAGTTATACGATTTGTCTTATTCGATCAATAGCCTGTTGGATCGCATAGAAGATGCCGTGCACCGGGAACAGCAATTTACTTCGGATGCTTCCCATGAATTGAGGACTCCGCTTGCTGTTTTAAGGGGAACTTTAGAGGTGCTGATCCGAAAACCACGTGACCAGGAAGAATACGAATCAAAAATTCAATATTCCCTGAAGGAAATAGACCGAATGACTGCGGTAATCGACCAATTATTGGAAATTGCCCGTTTTGATACTAACCCGGAACTCACGATCAATACATCCGTTGAAATGGACTTACTGCTGGCAGAAGTATTGGCACACAGGCATCCAGACATTATTGCTAAAGAATTACAGATCATTAAACAGGATAATTGCGACGGTTCTGTCTCTATTCACCGTTTTTACGGTCGCCTGATCCTGGATAACATTGTTGGAAATGCCATCAAGTATTCCAAACAAGGAGGGCAAATTCTTATCCGGACTTTTGAAGAGAAAGGTGGAATCTATTGTGAAATAACTGATTCAGGAATTGGAATACGACCCGAAGATATTCCCCAATTATTCAACCCGTTTTTTCGTTCCGATGCCCTTAATCACAAGGAAATCAACGGGACCGGCCTAGGGCTTTCAATCGCCGGTAAAGCAGCTGCTAAAATTGGTGCAACCATCACGATCTCAAGTGAATTGGATCAAGGAACGTCGGTAAAGATCTATTTTAAGGAGATCTTAAGAAAGTCCTAAGAAAGCCTTTAGAAACCCATTCTACTTTTGATGCCAGATACCAAAGGTCATCCACATGTTAGAAAAAATCATTCAATACAGTATCCGGCACAAACTAGTTGTCATCCTTTTTACAGCAGCAATTGTAGGATCAGGTATTTACTCGTTGATGAATATCCCTATCGGAGCAGTTCCGGACATTACCAATAACCAGGTTCAGGTCATCACTACTTCCAGAAACCTTGCCACCCAGGATGTGGAAAAATTTCTGACCTACCCCGTCGAACTGGAAATGGCGAATCTTCCGAATGTGAAGGAAATCCGGTCGATTTCAAAATTCGGACTGTCGGTTGTGACGATCATCTTCGACGATGAAATGGGGACTTACCTACCCAGACAATTGATTGCAGAGAAGATTAAAAGTGCTGAAGAGAAAATCCCGGCAGGGTTTGGGAAGCCATTTATGGGACCGATCACAACAGGTTTGGGAGAAATCTACCAATATACCATTGATGTGGATTCTACATACCGTGACCGATATTCAATTACTGACTTGAGAACGATCCAAGACTGGATTGTCAGACGACAGCTTTCCGGCATTCCCGGGGTAGTAGAAGTAAACACCTGGGGAGGAAACCTGAAACAATACGAAGTGGCGATTAACCCGGAACGGTTGCGTTCCATGGGCATTTCCGTCTCGGAAGTGTTTACTGCCCTGGAAAACAATAACAGTGTTGCCGGGGGAAGCTACATTGAAAAAGGTAATGAAAGCTATTTTATCCGGGGAGAAGGACTGACAAGCTCGCTGGAGGACATTCGCAACGTAGTTGTTTCCAATCGGGACGGAATTCCTGTTTATATCCGCGATGTAGCAACCGTAGGTTATGGTGCGGCGAATCGTTTCGGTGCAATTACCGCAAACGGACAAGGTGAGAAGGTGCTGGGACAGGTCATGATGCTAAAAGGAGCCGATTCCAAAAAAGTGATTGATGCAGTGAAACATCGTGTTGCTGAAATACAAGGAGGACTGCCCAAAGGAATCCGGATCAACCCCTTTCTTGAACGCAGTGAACTGATTGCCAAAACAACCTTTACAGTGGGAGAAAACCTGGTGTTAGGGTGCCTGATCGTTATTTTTGTTGTGATCTTACTGTTAGGAAATGTGCGTTCCGGTTTGGTGGTCGCTTCCGTGATCCCCTTGTGTTTATTCTTTGCATTGACACTTATGTATCTGTTCGGAGTAGATGCCAACCTGATGAGCCTCGGGGCAATTGATTTCGGGATCATCATCGACGGAGCCGTGATCATTGTAGAATTCATTGCATACAAGATCACTTCCGAGCGAGGAATCATCCAAACACTTCCACGGGAAGAGCGCCGTGGATTCATCGACAAGATCACCTTCTTAGGGACTACTAAAATGATGCGTTCCGCCATTTTCGGGCAAATCATCATTATCATCGTATTCATTCCGATTCTTTCCCTGATCAATGTAGAAGGGAAAATGTTCCGTCCGATGGCATTGGTATTTTGTTTTGCGCTGATCGGAGCCATGATCTTTTGTTTCACCTATGTTCCTGTAATGGCTGCTTTATTCCTAAAGCCTTCCAACCCGGAAAAGAAAAACATTTCCAACCGGCTGATTCGATTCCTGGAAGGTATCTATAGACCGCTGATCGTTTGGGCTTTGCGAAATAAAAAGATCGTTTTGGGAAGTGCTTCGGTCTTGTTAATCCTGGTATTCTTCTTATTCGGAAGAATGGGCGGCGAATTTGTTCCAACGCTGGATGAAGGTGACTTAGTGATTCAGCCCATATTGAAGACCGGGACATCTCTTTCCAAAACCATCGAAACAACGACCCAAATGGAACAGATCCTGCGGTCATTCCCGGAGGTGGAACAAGTTGTTTCACGTATCGGTGCAGCTGAAATCCCAACAGATCCGATGTCGATGGAAGAAAGTGACGTGATCGTGAAACTGAAACCGAAAAGTGAATGGGTTACGGCACACTCGAAAGACGAATTAACCGATGCATTCAAACAAGCCCTGATGGATATTCCCGGGATTGATTATGAATTTACTCAACCGATAGAAATGCGTTTTAATGAGCTGGTAACCGGTGTACGGGCAGATTTGGCTATCAAGATTTTCGGAGAAAATATGGATGTTCTTTACCAGAAAGCCCTGGAAGTAGAACGGGCGATCCGCAAAGTACCCGGTGCTTCGGATATTTCGGTTGAAAAAGTAGCAGGACTTCCTCAAATGAGTGTCAGATACGATCGCGCAAAAATTGCAAAATACGGGTTGAATATTGCCGAGTTGAATAAAATTCTGACAACGGGCTTCGGAGGATATACTACCGGGATGGTTTTCGAAGGTGAAAAACAATTCGACCTGGTAGTTCGCTTTGACAAAGCTCATCGGAAGGATCTGTCTCATTTGCAAACCACTTCGATTCTGCTACCTGACGGAACCAGTCTGCCTTTCAGCGAATTTGCCGAAATCACCTATACAAAAGGTCCGGCAAAAATCTCCCGCGACAACACCAAGAGACGGATTGTAATCGGGGTCAATGTCCGGAATCGCGATTTGGAATCGGTCGTGAAAGACGTACAGCAAATCATCGGTTCCAAGATCAAATTACCTGCGGGTTATTCAGTTGACTACGGCGGACAATTCGAAAACCTCCGTTCAGCAAGGAATCGCCTGATGGTTGCCGTACCGATTGCCCTGGTATTGATTTTCCTCCTATTGTACTTTGCTTTCAACTCAATCAAAGAAGCATTGATGATTTATAGCGCCATTCCGCTTTCCGCAGTAGGAGGAGTACTCTTCCTGTATTTCAGGAATTTACCTTTCAGTATTTCTGCGGGAGTAGGTTTTATTGCTCTTTTTGGAATTGCGGTACTGAACGGAATCGTGTTGATTGAGCAATTCAAAGAACTCAAGGAACACGGAGTGACCAATATCAATAAACGTATTTTGCAGGGAACACAACAACGATTGAGACCGGTATTATTAACAGCAGCAGCAGCGGCTCTCGGTTTTCTTCCGATGGCTGTTTCAACCAACGCCGGTGCGGAAGTGCAACGCCCTTTGGCTACAGTTGTTATCGGAGGATTGATTACAGCAACTTTGCTTACTCTGGTCGTGCTTCCGGTTCTCTATGCGTTGTTTGATAAAAAAACGAAGCCCTTAAAACCGGCAAATCACGAGTTGAAAACCCTTGGAATCATCGGCATGCTGTTTTTTATTCCGCTTGCAGGAAATGCACAACACACTCCTGTTTCGCTGAAACAAGCAATCGACTTAAGTCTTCAACGCAATCATCAATTGAAAGCCAATAACAATCAAGTACTGGTAAGTCATCAATTGGGAAAGACCGCTTTTGATCCCGGAAAAACAGATGTCTATTACAGTTTTGATCAAAACAACATTGCTCCGAATAATCGGGCACTGCATGTTTTCGGAATTAGCCAAACAGTCAAACTACCGGGTTATTATGGTATGCAAAGAGCCACTTTGCAGACGAAAGAACAGATAGCGCGTTCGGTTGCCGGGCAAACGGAATTGCGCCTGCGAAAAGAAGTCACCACTGCTTATCAATCCATTTTGTTCTGGCGCGCAATGGTTAAAAACTACACGTATTTAGATAGCATTTACAAGCATTTCTCTTCAGCAGCCACGCGTAAGCTGGAAGCCGGAGAGTCTAATTCACTGGAGGCATTAACGGCTCAAACCAAACAACAGGAAATCGGGATTCAGTTGAATCAGAGCAGGTTGAACGAGGAGCGCGCAATCATTCAGTTCAATAAATGGATTCAATCCGACAGCTTGTACACGGCTCAGTTAGAAGAATTGCAACCCATGCTGATTCAGGGACTTGATACCGCTTCGAATCCGGCTTTAAATTACATGCAGCTAAACTCCCTACTGGCTGAGCAATCCCTGAAATTAAACAAACAGGCGCTGCTGCCCGATTTGAAGTTCGGCATTTTCCAGGGAACAAACAATGGAACCGGAACGACCCGTTACCTGGGAATGCAAGCGGGTTTGGCAATTCCTTTATTCTTTGGTGCCGATAAAGCACGTATTACTGCTGCTAAAACAGAACTGCTTGTACGTGAAGACGAATACGCCGATTACCGCATCCGTTTACTGGCAGATTATCAATCGCTGCTTGCGGATGCAGAAACTTATTTGGATGGAATTCGATATTACAGGGAAACCGGAGAGAAATTAGCCGCAGAGACTTTCACGAGTGCTTCCAAATCGTATGAAAGCGGTGAGATTGATTTTTTACAATATACCCTTTTGATCGAGCGGGCAACTGCCATTCAGACCACTTATCTGCACAACCTGTATTTCTATAACATGACTGTTACGGAATCATCATAGATAGAGAAGAATATTATCCTTTCGGTGATACCTCTTTACGCACCTTTTCGAAAAAAAGATATCGCTATTCAAGTAAGGAGAAAGATGCAGAGAGTGTGTAACCTTCCCCGTTTTCAGACAATGATTAAATATAATTATTCTGTTTTACTTTTTCCAATCTATTACTTCCCTTAAACAACCAGGGGCTTTGCCCCGCTAAAGATTTGTGTGGATGATTTG